>CAVPJX010000009.1:0-21356 GCA_963705545.1 uncultured Actinomycetes bacterium | reverse complement strand
CTGTATCGCATCCTCGGATAGCCGCGTCGTGGCGTTCAGACCGTCAGCAGGATCACCGCGACGACCGCCGCCGCGAGTCCGACGAGCTGCCAGCGCGTCATCGGCTCTCTCAGGAACGCCCGGGCCAGCACCACCGTCACGACCGGGAACAGCCCGCCCAGGATGCTGACTAGGATCAGCGACCCACGTTGGAGCGCGAGCAACAGCGACATCGTGGCGCCGGCGTCCGCGACGCCAGCAGCGACCGGGAGCGCCGGGCCGCCGAGGCGCACGCCGCTGCGGCGACGGACCACGAGGAACGCGATCCCCACGACCACGAACGCGACGAGCTTCGTCATCGCGAACGGCCATAGACCCGAGTCGGTGGACGTCTGCGCGAACAGGATGTTGACGATCCCGATCATCAGGCCGGCGGTCGTGGCGAGCACGAGCGTGATCGGGGCGACGCGCGCCTGTTCCTCCGCCTTCGTCATGCTCACCAGGGCGATCCCCACCAGGCCGACGGCGATGCCGAGGATCGCGAGCGTGCCCGGTCGCTCGCCCGTCACGAGTCCGAACGCGACGGGAACGGCCGCGCCCACGACCGCCGAGAGCGGCGCCGCTACGTTCATCGGCCCGAGCGCCAGGCTCCGGTACAGGGAACCCGCGAGCACCACCGTCAAGGCGCCGGAGACCACGCCCACCGTCAGATCCGCCGCGGTCGGATCGGCCGGGAACGCGATCAGCAGCACCGCGACGACCGTCAGTCCCGTGAGCTGGGTCAGCGTGAGGAACGCCAGGACGCTGCGGCCCTTGACGCCGATCCCGCCCAGGAAGTCGGAGGTGCCCCACAGCAGCGACGCGAGCCCCGCGAGCAGGTTCGGCATCGCGACATGATGCCCGCTGCCTTGACAGGCAAGTAGTGACTTGCCTATGCTCCGGCCCGTGGCCGACCTCTATCGGGCGATCGCCGACCCGACGAGGAGAGCCATCATCGACGAGCTGCTCGAGCGCGACGGGCAGACCCTCTTCGAGATCTGCTCGCGGTTGGCGATGAAGCACGGGATGGCGTCGTCGCGACAGGCGGTCTCGCAGCACCTCGACGTGCTCGAGGCGGCCGGTCTCGTCCGGACGCGTCGCGAGGGTCGGTACAAGTTCCACACCCTCGACCGCGAGCCGCTGAAGGCGATCGTCGAGCGTTGGAAGCTGAACGAGTGAGAGGAGTGCAGCGATGAGGATCCACCTCGCATCCGTCTTCGTGGACGACCAGGACGTGGCGCTCGCCTTCTACACCGAGATCCTGGGGTTCCGGAAGAAGACCGAGATCCCGCTCGGTGACGCGCGCTGGCTGACGGTCGTGTCGCCCGGCGACCCGGATGGCACCGAGCTCGTGCTGGAGCCGAGCACCCACCCGGCCGTCGCGCCGTTCAAGGAGGCGCTCGTGGCCGACGGCATCCCGTTCACGTCCTTCGCGGTCGACGACGTGGACGCCGAGTTCGAGCGCCTCCGCGGCCTGGGCGTGCGGTTCACGCAGGAGCCGGCCGAGATGGGTCCGGTCACGACGGCCGTCTTCGACGACACGTGCGGCAACCTGCTCCAGATCGCAGCGATGGCTCGCTAAACGGCCTCTGGGCCACGATGGTCGCGGCGTCGTGCGCCGAAAGGGGATGCCTTGACGCTGCGGATGCCTCAGGGCACTCTGATCGACGTCCGGCCGCTATCCGATCGGGGTGTCGATCAGATGAGAGGGACGAGCGGGTCGGTGATCATGTTTCCGACCCTGGGGTTCCTGATCCTGTCGCTCGTGATCGTCCCGTCGCCGGCGATCGCGGGGAGCGACTGGGACCCGGACGACGTCGAAGGGCCATTCGACATCCGGTGGTACGGGGCTGCCTTCACGTCGAGCGGTGATGTGCATCTCACGCTCTCGTTCTACGATGACTTCCGCCATGCCGCCCTCCCGTGGACCGCGAGGACGGATCTCAACGTACGGGTCGAGATCCAACCCGTGGCCACGGGGTACCTCCTCCGGCGCGCGCATGGAAGGATCGTCTTCTCCTGGGGAGACTACGGGTCGAATTGTTGTGAGCGGGCTCCTGTCACGCGGCTCGCCCCAGGGATCCTCGACATCACGTTCGACCCCGGCCCCTACTTCTGTGGGTACTTCAGCGAGTCGAGCCTCGACACCCGGCTGTCGACGAGATGGATCGCGGGGGATGGCGCAACTCACGCGGACGCGACCACCACGCTCCGTCTGGGGCAGGTCAGCCTCGACGATTGCCCGGAACGAGCACGCGAACGGATACGGTAGGCAGGGCACTCCGAAGGTCGGGCTTTCGTTCAGCGTAAGGTGAACGCGAAGCCAGGGCGCCGGGGTCGAGGAACCTCCGACCGTGGCCTAGCCCCCGGCACCGATACGCTGGATCGACGGCGTCGGCCGCGCGGCGCGGATCCCACCGCGGGAGCTCGGCGTCAACCGAGTAGTGTGCACAGCAGTCGAGACGCGAGGAGCGTTACCTGATGGAAGCGATGGCGGTACCGATCAAGCCGGGCAAGCTCGAGACGTGGAAGTCGTGGTGCGGCGAGCTGACCGGAGCGCGCAAGGCGGAGTTCGATGACATGAACCAGCGACTCGGGCTGACCACCCACGCCTCCTGGCACCAGGCGAACCCGGACGGCTCCGACCTGGCGGTCGTCGTGATCGATGGTCCGGGGGCGGAGACGTTCCTCGGCAAGCTGGCCACGTCGGACAACGAGTTCGACACGTGGTTCCGGACATCGATCGAGGACATCCACCCGATGGACTTCTCGGCGCCGCCTCCGCCGATGCCCGTCCGCCAGTTGTAGGGGGCGATCGTTTCGCTCGACCGCTAGTCAGGGAGGAGCGGAACCCGGAGACCCTCGCGGCGCCCGAGGAGGACGCCGCGCGTGATGGCCGACGATCCGAAGCGATCTCGCACCGTGTCGAGCGTGACGTCGATCGACGATCCGAGCCAAGCATCGAACGGCAACGCGAGCTGGATCGCCTCGTCGTCGTGGAGGTTGGTGAAGCTGACGCCGATCAGCGTGATGCCCTGATCCCGGATCATCGGCAGGGCCGCCGCGAGCAGGACTCGCTCGGCGGTGAGCAACGTTGCGGTATCGGCCGTGGCCTCGGGCAGGGTGTGCGACCGCGTCGCGCGGGTGAGGTCGTCGAACCGGAGGCGGAGCACGACCGTGCGGCAGACGCGGTGCGCCGCTCGCAGCCTGCGCGCCAGGCGATCCACCAGCGCGATGAGGTCGGCGTCGAGCGTCTCGGGTGACCTCGGTCTTCGGCCGAGCGCCCGTTGGGTCCCGATCGACCGGCGCCGGCGGCCGACGTCGACCCGCCGAGGATCCCGGTTGTGCGCGAGCGCGTGGAGGTGACGGCCGGCGGCCCGGCCGAGGATCCCTACCAGGGCGGCTTCACCGAGTTGGGCCACGTCCGCCACGGTCGTGATCGAGCGCTCGCGGAGCTTCCGCGCGGTCACCTCCCCCACCCCCCAGAGGCGCTCGACCGGTAGCGGATGGAGGAACGCGAGCTCGCCGTCGATCGGAACGACCAGTAGGCCGTCCGGCTTCGCGACCCCGCTCGCCACCTTGGCGAGGAACTTCGTCCTGGCCACGCCCACGGTGATCGGCAGGCCGACCGTCGCAAGGACCTCGCCGCGCAGGCGCACCGCGATCTCCGTGGACGTGCCCGCGATGCGCCGCAGCCCCCCGACCTCCAGGAACGCCTCGTCGATCGACAGCCCCTCGACGAACGGCGTCGTGTCGTTGAACACCGCGAACATCGCCTTGCTGGCCGCGCTGTAGGCCTCCATTCGTGGCGGGACGACGATGGCCTCAGGGCAGAGCCGGAGTGCCTGGACCTGGCCCATCGGCGTGCGCACGCCGAACGCCTTGGCCTCGTAGCTGGCCGCGAGCACCACGCCGCCGCCCACGATGACGGGCCGGCCTTTCAGGCTCGGGTCGTCTCGCTGCTCCACCGACGCGTAGAAGGAGTCGGCGTCGGCGTGCAGGATCGTGCCCTCGTTCGACACGAACGGATGCTCGCAGCACCCTCCGACATCGGACGCTCCGCAGGTTTCCAGGAGTGGCCATCGCCGCGTCCATGGCCGAACCCAACCGCTGCCCCGAAGTACGCTTCGCGGCGTGACCGACCGGTCCGCCGGCTGATGGAACGCCCCGACGTCCGGTTCGCGCGCGCCGCCGACGGCGCCTACCTCGCGTACCAGGTGCTCGGTGAAGGTCCCACCGTGCTCTTCTGGCAGGAGGACTCCTTCGCCCTGGTCGACCAGCTGTGGGACTCGCCGCAGGAGCTCGCGTGGCACGAGGGATTGGCGGCGTTCGCTCGCGTGATCATCTACGACCGCAGAGGCACCGGCCTGTCGAGCCGCAACGTGGCGCCAGGCAGCCTGGAGGTCCAGGTGCAGGACACGCTCGCGGTCCTCGACGCCGAGGGGGTCGAGGCGGCCGTCTTCGGCGGGTTCCTGGAGTCCGGCGCTCCGAACGTGCTGCTGGCTGCCACGCAGCCCGAGCGCGTCCAGGCGCTCGTGTGGGTGCTCCCGATCCCCAGCTCGACCTCGGACGAGAAGTACCCATGGGGCGTCGACGACGGCTACCTGGTCGAGGAGCAGGCGCTCCTGGAACGGTGGGGGACCGAGGGCTGGGCGCGGGACTACGTCGCGTTGAACGCCGACGTGCTCGGCGGCGCGTGGAGCACGGAGAGCTACATCCGCTTCCTGGCGCGCGTGAGCCGGCGGACCTGCACGCCCGATGTGGCGAAGGAACTCGCCCGGATCTGGCTCGAGACCGACGTCCGCGACGTGCTCCCGGCCGTCCAGGCGCCGATGCTGCTATTGACCCACGCCGACGAGCGCGATCTGCTCGCCTACATCGCTGACCGGATGCAACGCACCGAGACCTATCTCCTGCCGGGCAACACGATGGAGTTCGAGGACCTGCCGCCGATGCACGACGCGATCCGCCGGTTCGTGGGCGCGGAGCGCCCCCCGGTCGGCCTGGACTCAGTGCTCGCCACGGTCATGTTCACGGACGTCGTCGGCTCGACGGAGCTGGCGGCGAAGGTGGGCGACGCTCGGTGGAAAGAGCTGATCGCCGCGCACGACGCGCGCGCGAAGGCCGAGCTCGAGCGGTTCCACGGCGTCTTCGTGGACTCCGCCGGCGACGGCCTGCTCGCCCGGTTCGACGGGCCGGCGCGCGCCGTCCGGTGCGCGCGGAGCATCGCGGAGGCGGTCCGGCCGCTCGGCCTGGAGGTGCGCGCCGGTTGCCACACGGGCGAGGTGGAGCTCGACGGCGATCAAGTCCGTGGGCTCGCGGTGCACATCGGCGCCCGCGTGGCGACGATGGCCGGTGCGGGCGAGGTGTGGGCCACGTCGACCGTGAAGGACCTGACCGCCGGGTCGGGACTCACGTTCGAGGATGCGGGCGAGCACGAGCTGAAAGGCGTGCCCGACCGCTGGCATCTCTACCGCGTGACGAACTGATCGCTCGGGTCGACGCACCGAACTTCATGGAGGTCGTCCTCGCCGATCGGATCACGCAGGAGCTTCGCCGCGTCTTCGCCGCTCCGTTGTTTACGGGCTGGGGGTGAACAGCTTCCAGTGCCCCTCGGAGACGACGTCGACGGTGCCGTCGGCCACCGTGATGGCGGTCTCGTCGTCGATCGCGTACGCCGGACCGGCGATCCCGGCCGCCCATCGCTCCGCGGCGGCCATCGTGTTGTCCGGCAGGAGCTCGTGATCCACGTGCGGGAAGATCGAGAAGTCGACGACGCCCAGCGCGCTGTCGTCACCGGTGGGCGGCTTCCACCCGACGAAGTCCTCCCCGACACGAGGGGTCATCACCAGGCTCCCGGCGCTGATCCCCGCCCACACCGTCTCGCGCAGCGACGGCAGGAGATCCGCCAGCCCCGACTCCCGCATCCAGTGGCACAGGTACAAGGGGTCGCCGCCGTTGACCAGCAGGACGTCGGTCTCCCTGACCCAGGGGACCCAGCGTTCCTCGCCGATGCTGGGCAGCGCGGTGAGCTCCAGCATCCCCAGGGACCTCCAACCCAGCTCGGTCATGGGTGTCCTGGGTTCCTGTCCGCTGACGAACCGCCACGCCGCGTCGGGACCGAGCTGGGGGTGCCCGTACGCCGCGGTGGGGATGCAGAGCGCGTCGGCGTCGGCGATCGGCTTGCCCAGGAGACCGACGAGCGCGTCGCGGATGCTCGTGTTCTTGATGCCGGCGGACGTCAGCAGCAACCTCATGATGCCGGAGCCTAGCTGCCTCGGGAGACAACTCTGCACCCTGGACGCGCCGCTGACGGGTTGCTCCCCGATGGGGGCGGGTGAAGGATGCACCGGATGCCGCAGGTGCCGGAGATCCAGTACACGCGTAACGGGGACGTGTCTCTCGCTTACCAGGTGGTGGGCGAGGGGCCGATCGACCTCGTCTTCCTTCCGGCGTTCGTGAACAACATCGAGATCGCGTGGGAGAGCCCGCACTACGCGCGGTTCCTGCGGCGGCTCGCGTCCTTCTCGCGCTTGATCTTCATGGACCGGCGCGGCACCGGCCTGTCGGACCGCCTCTCGCCGTCGGACCTGCCGCCGCTCGAGGTGCTGATGGACGACCTCCTCGTCGTCCTGGACGCCGTCGGCGCCGAGCGGCCGGCGCTCTTCGGCTTCTCCGATGCCGGGTGCCTGTGCGCCCTCTTCACCGCGACGTACCCGGATCGCGTCAGCGCGCTCGCGCTGTACGCGGTGGCCGCATCGGGAGTGGCGTCCGACGACTACCCTTGGCAGTGGGGCGAGGACGAGTGGGACGCCTACCTGCGCGAGCTCGCCGACGGGTGGGGCACGCAGGCGTACGCGGAGCGGATCGTCCCCGTGTTCCAGCCCGCGATGGCGGGGGACGAGCAGCACGTGGCCTGGTGGGCGCGCTTCATGCGGCAGGCGGCCAGCCCCAACTCCGCCGAGGCGCTCGAGCGCCTGTGGCACCAGATCGACGTCCGTCCGATCCTGCCGACGATCGCGGTGCCGACGCTCGTCCTGCATCGCGTCGACGACCAGGTCGAGGTCGTCCAGGCCGGGCGCGACGTGGCGGAACGGATCCCCGGCGCCCGGTTCGTCGAGCTTCCCGGCGGCGACACCGCCCCCTGGACCGCGACCCAGGACGACGTCCTGGACGAGGTCGAGCACTTCCTCACGGGCCGGCGGCACGCCCCCGACGTCGACCGGGTCCTGGCGACCGTCCTGTTCACCGACATCGTCGGCTCCACCGAGCACGCGGCCCGGATCGGGGACCGGGCCTGGAGCGAGCTCCTGTCCGCGCACCACGAGCGCGTCCGTCGCGAGCTCGAGCGCTTCCGCGGCCGCGAGATCGACAAGACGGGCGACGGGTTCCTCGCCACGTTCGACGGGCCCGCGCGCGCCGTGCGGTGCGGTCAGGCGATCGCCGAGAGCGTCCGCGAGCTGGGGATCGAGGTCCGCGCCGGCGTTCACACGGGCGAGCTCGAGCTGGCCGGCGACGAGGTCCGCGGCCTGGCCGTGCACATCGGCGCCCGGATCGGCGCGCTCGCCGGCCCCGGCGAGGTCCTCGTCTCGAGCACCGTCCGGGACCTGGTCGCCGGCTCAGGCCTCCGGTTCGAGGACGCCGGCGAACACGAGCTCAAGGGTGTGCCGGGCCCTTGGCGGTTGTTCCGCGTCGAGCTGTAGCCGTCGAGGTCGGCCTCTAGGGCCGGCCCCCCGGCACCGCGTTGTTCGGCCGTTCACTAGATCTCGTCCACCGTCTGACTGAGACTGCAGACACCAATAGACTCTTTGACCTGGCCGACCGAGAGGTGTATCCGCATGTCCAGAGTCATCCTGATCGCGTGGGACGGCGCCGACTGGCGCATCCTCGACCCCCTGCTCGAGCAGGGCGCCCTGCCGAACCTGCAGGCCCTGATCGACCGGGGGCAGAAGGACGTCCTGCGCTCCACCGTGCCCACGCACAGCTGGTCGGCGTGGCCGAGCTTCCTGACCGGCGTCGACCCTGTGGACCACGGCGTCTACGACATCCTCGAGACGGTCCCGGGCACCCACAAGCAGTTCCCCGTCACCTACAAGAGCATCAAGGCGCGGACGTTCCTGGACGACCTGACCGCGGCCGGCAAGCAGCAGCTGCTGCTGGACGTGCCGCTCACGTTCCCGCCGCCCGCGATCAGCGGGCACCTGGCCGCCGGCGGCGTCCTGCCGAAGAACCGCACGTTCACCCACCCGGCCGACCTGCCCGAGACGCTCGCGAAGGCCGGCCTGGAGTGGCCGATCAACGGGATGAGCTGGACCACGTACCGCAACCGCGCCGACGCGTACCTGGACGAGGCGCTCGACGTCACCGGCAAGCGGATCGCGGCCTCGACGTTCCTGATGGACGAGACCGAGTGGGACCTGTTCGCCACGGTCTGGGTGAGCGTGGACCGCACGCAGCACTGCCTGTCGAACTACGTCGCGCCCGACCACCCCGACACCGCGAAGAACCGCGACACGGCGATCGGGCGCAAGGTCGCCGACGTCTACCGGCAGCTCGACGACGCGATCGGCGCGTTCGTGTCCCGCGCGCGCGAGGACGACGTGATCCTGTTCATCTCGGACCACGGGTTCCAGAGCTGCACGCGCGCGCTGCACATGGATCACCTGCTGAAGAAGTTCGGATACCTGGAGTTCTCGGCCTCGAACATCGTGATGGGTCCGATGCAGTGGGGCCCGATGCGCAAGGTGGCGCGCAAGGTCTACGACGCGCTCGGCCTGCACGGGAAGGTGAGCCTGCCCCAGTCGGTGAACTGGTCGAAGACGAAGGCCTACACGACGATCCGCTCGACCGGCGAGGGCGTGTCGATCAACCTCGCCGGGCGCGACGTGGACGGGATCGTCGACCCGGGGGACTACGAGAAGGTCCGCGACGAGGTGATGGACCGGCTGGGCTCGTTCGTCGACCCGAAGACGGGGCGCACGCCGGTGAGGGCGATCTACCGGCGCGAGGAGATCTTCAAGGGCAAGTATGCCGGATCGGCGCCCGACATCCTGATGGAGCCGGCCGAGGGCTACTCGCTCACCCACGCGAAGTCCGCGATCGAGGACGCCGACTGGGTGTCCGGCGACCACCGGATCGAGGGGACGATCGTGGCGGTCGGGCCGAACGTGAGGCCGTTCGAGACCCCGCCGGCGTTGATCGACATGGCCCCGACGATCCTGGCGGCGCTGGACGCGCCCGCCGCGGTGAAGCCGACCGGCCGGATCCTGCACGAAGTAGTGGGGTCGGGAGTGTCGCTCACCGAGCGCGAGACAACCGAGAAGCCGTCGACCCAGGGCGTCGTGATCCCCGGCATGGACAACACCGTGGTCACCGACACCGAGGCCGACGAGATGGAGGAGCATCTCCGCGGCCTCGGCTACATCGAGTAGCGGGCCTCGACGTGAGCCTCGAGGAGGCCGCGGCGCTCCTGACCGGCGCCTGGGCCGTCCGCGCGTTCCAGGACCGGGACGAACCTGCCGTCGAGTGGACCGACACCTACGGACCTGGCGTCCGCGGGCTGATCGTCTATCACCCTTCCGGGTCGCTCTCGATCCAGGTCGCGCCCGACGCGTCCTCGGATCAGCCTTATACCGCCTACTTCGGGACGTGGGAGCTGCAGGAGGCGACGATCGCGGACGGGACCGCGTCGGGCGTTGTGCTCCATCGGATGACGGCCGCAACGCCGCCGGAGCTGATGACCGAGGCTCCCGAGCGCCCGTTCCACGTGACCCCGGATCACCTGTTGCTCGGCGACGACGTCACGTGGCGTCGATCCTGCGACCGGCTCTGACTTAGCCGACGTCCGTGAGGGGGCGTCAGCCGCTGGTCAACAGGCTGACGCCGACGTGTCAGCCGGTTGACATGAGGCGCCGTTCACGAAGGGACGCCGTGTCAACCTGCTGACGAGATCCGGTCCAGCCGTGTGAGCCCCGTCACGGTTCCGCCGGCACACGCCGCTAGGGGTGCGAGCCCCAGTCCGTGTTGTGCTCGCCGAGCGGCCCGTCCGTCACCTGCGTGACGTCCGTCCCATCGGGATCCATCGTGTAGACCTCGCCGTTCTGCGCGAAGACGATCCGCGTGCCGTCCGGTGACCACGACGGACCGAACGCGTTCGTCGCGCCGCCGTCGTCGTTGTGCGTGAGCTGGGTCAACCCGGTCCCGTCCGGACGCACGACGTAGATGTTGCCCGAGCCGCCCAGGACGCTTTCGGAGAACGAGTTGAACGCCAGCATCGAACCGTCCGGCCTGTAGCTGGCGGCGGCCGCACCCAGGTCCCAGTCCGTCAGCCGGCGGAGGTCCGAGCCGTCGAGGTTGACCGTGAAGATCGCCGACCGGCCGCCGCGCCCGTACCGGGTGAAGGTGATCTGGGTGCCGTCCGGGGAGTACTGGGGGAACGCCAGGAACGCCGTGCGATGCTGGTCGTCGATCACGAGTTCGGGGTCGCCGGTCCCGTCCGTGTTCGCGATCCAGATCCCGTTGTGATGCGTGCCGGGGTCTTCGTGGGCGAAGACCACCGTCGCACCGTCCGGCGAGAAGAAGGGCGCGCCGCTGTACCGGAAGCGGGTGACGCGGTGCGGGTCGGTGCCGTCCGCGTTCACGACGAAGATGTCCGCGGAGCGCGCGAAGTCGCGCTCGAAGATCACCTGCGTCCCGTCCGCCGACCACGCGGGGTTGATGCTGTCGCCGCGCCGGGAGTGGGTGAGCATCATCCGGTCGCTCCCATCCGGGTTCATCGTGAAGATCTGCTCGCGCCCGAGCGACGGCACGTACGCCGCGAAGGCGATGCGGCCCATGGTCCCCGGATACGTGGCGAGGGCCGGCCTCAGGGTCGCGAGGCTCGACGCCCCGATCGCGACCGTGACCGCCGCAACGACCGTTCGACGTGCACGCGAACCCATCCCGGATCCCCTCCCCTCGTGCTTCCGCGACGTGCTCTACCCCGGACCGGAGGATCCGGGACCTCCGTCTACCCTTTGACCATCGTCGTCGTCAAGCGAGCGTCCGGCGCGTGAGCGTCGAGGGGTCGCCGGCTCCTGTGAACGACCCGGTCCTCTGGGCTGACGCTCGCACGAACCGCGAGGGGGTAGCGACGCCGGACACCGCGATCGGCCAGCACCGGTCGCCGCGTCCGGTTGCGGCTCTGGCCCGTTCGGGACCAGGATGCGGACGTGGATCGTCCCGAGACCCACTACGCGCGGAGCGACGACGTCAGCATCGCCTACCAGGTGTCCGGATCCGGACCGGTCGACGTCGTCAGCGCGCCCGGGACCGTGTCGCACCTCGACCTCGAGATCGATTGGGATGCTCCATTCGACCGCTGGTACATGGAGCGGTTCCACGCGTTCAGCCGGCTGATCCGGTTCGACAAGCGCGGGACGGGGATGTCGGACCGCGTGACGGACGCAGCGACGCTCGAAGAGCGCACGGACGACATCCGGGCGGTGATGGACGCATCGGGGAGCGACCTCGCGGTGATCTTCGGTGCGTCCGAGGGTGGCGCCATGGCGTGTCTGTTCGCCGCCACCTACCCGGATCGCACCCGCGCCCTGATCGTGTGGGGCGGGCAGGCGCGCTGGGTCCGCGAGCCTGAGATGCCCTGGGGCATCCCCCAGGAGGAGTACGAACGGCTCATCGACGATCTGGCGACGCACGGGGTGACCGAGAGCTACGTCCGGGGCTGGGGGTTCGGGCTCGGGGACGAGGCCGGCCCCGACGAGGTCGAGGAGCTCATCCGCTACGTCCGGGCCGGCGCGAGCCCGGCCTCGATAGCCGCCCTTGAGCGGATGAACATGCAGATCGACATCCGGGACATCCTGCCGACGATCGCCGTGCCGACGCTGATCATCAACGCGACGGACGATCCGGTGTCACCGATCGAGGGGGCGCGGTACCTGGCCGAGCGCATCCCCGGAGCCGATCTGTTCGAGTATCCGGGCGCGACGCACTTCCCGAGCGAGCGGCAGGATTGGTCGCGGGTCCTGGACGAGATCGAGGAGTTCGTCACGGGGTCTCGGCCGCTCCCACCCGTCGATCGCGTCCTGTCCACCGTCCTGTTCACCGACATCGTCGGCTCGACCGAGCGGGCCGCCGAGCTGGGCGATGCGGCGTGGAAGGACCTCCTGGCGAGGCACGACGACCTCGCGCGGAAAGCGGTCGAGTTCCACCGGGGTCGCTTCGTCGATTCGGCCGGCGACGGGCTCTTCGCGACGTTCGACGGTCCCGCCCGGGCGGTGCGCTGCGCCCAGGCGATCGGTGGTGCGGTGAGGGAGCTCGGGCTGGAGATCCGCGCGGGCTGCCACACCGGCGAGGTCGAGCTCGCGGGGGACCAGGTCCGAGGGATCGCCGTCCATATCGGGGCGCGCGTGGCCGCGCTGGCCGGAGCCTCCGAGGTCCTCGTGTCCTCGACGGTCAAAGATCTCGTCGTCGGGTCGGGCCTCGCGTTCGAGGACGCGGGCGAGCACGAGCTGAAGGGCATCCCGGACCGGTGGCGTCTCTACCGCGTCGTGCGGTAGCCCATCCGCGATCGACCGGTCAGCCGCGGCGCGAGCACGAGCAGGACGATGGCGACGACGACCGTCGTGAGGCCGAACGTCAGGAGCACCGGATCGACCCAGAGCTCGGACTCCAGCCAGGTGGCGATCAGGACCTTGCGGGTCGGCTCGCCGATCCACGATCCGCGCCCATGCCACGTGCGGAGCTGGATCGCGAAGACGGTCGCGGCGAGACCCAGCATGACCGCGATCGTCGCGAACCACCGCACGCGCCTCGTCACACCCTCCATCCCAGCACGCGGGTGCGTCGGCCACGCTGTCGTCCCGTGACGATGCCATGGAGGACACCTGCCGGCGGGATCGGGAACCGACCCAAGGCCCGCGACGCCTCGACGTCCCCGGGGTGCCGGGCGGCGTGTTCCCCGACTGGATCGCCTGAGCCGTCGACCGAGGGACGGTCCTCTAGGCTGGGTCCGCACGAACCCCAGGGGGTAGCGACGCCGGAGACCGCGATCGGTCGGGCCCGCGAGGCGATGACTCGCCAGGACTGGGCCGCCGCGTACGCCGCGTTCGGTGAGGCGGACGGCGCGGCCATGACCGGGGCCGACCTCGAGGCCTTCGCGGACGCGGCCTGGTGGTGCTCGAAGCTCCCAGAGGCCCTGCAGATCCGCATGGACGCGTACGCGGCCTACGACGCCGAGGGGAACGACGCCTCGGCAGGGTGGACGGCGGCGCGGCTCGCGATCGAGCACTTCATCCGCGGCGAGCCCGCCGTGGGGAGCGGGTTCCTGATGCGCGCTCAACGGCACGCTGCGGAGCTCGCGCCGGGCCGCGAACATGGGTTCCTGGCGATGCTCGAGGCGACCGTCGCGTTGAACACCGGCGATCTCGAGGGCGCGCTCGCCCGGATCGACGACGCGGTTCGGATCGGACGCGAGACCGGTGATCCCGAGCTGATCGCGATGGCGATCCACACGCAGGGGCGCGCGTTGATCGATGCCGGCCGCGTCCGGGAGGGCCTCGCGCTGCTCGACGAGGCGATGGCCTCCACCATCGCGGGCGAGGTCGGGCCGTACTTCACGGGGATCATCTACTGCAGCCTGCTCTCGGCGTGCCTGGCGATCGGCGACCTGCGACGCGCCGGCGAGTGGAGCGACGCAGCGGCGGCGTGGTGCGCGACGATCCCGCCGGACTCGCCCTACCCGGGGATGTGCCGGGCGAACCGGGCCGAGGTGGCGCGCCTGCGCGGCGCGTGGCCCGAGGCCGAGGCGGAGGCCGAGCGCGCCTGCGACGAGCTGATGGTCGTGGAGCCGGGGATCGCGGCGGCGGCGTTCCTGCAGCTGGCCGAGATCCGCCGGCGCCGGGGCGACCTCGCCCGCGCCGAGGCCGCGTACGGTCGCGCCCACGAGCTGGGGGAGGATCCCCAGCCCGGGCTCGCGCTCCTGCGGCTCGCCCAGGGGAAGCTCGACGCCGCCCGCAACGCGATCGCCGCGGCGCTCGGTGCGGCCGATGCCCGTCGCCCGCACCGGGTGCGGCTGCTGGCGGCGGACGTGGAGATCGCCCTCGCCGGCGGCGCGGTCGACGAGGCGCGGGCGTCGGCTGACGAGCTCGGCCGGATCGCCGGCGAGACGGGGACGCCGGCCTTCACCGCGCAGGCGGCCGAGGCCGCCGGATCGGTCGCGCTCGCGGACGGCGACGTCCCCGAGGCGCTGGCTCGTCTCCGGGAGGCCTGCGCGGGATGGCAGGAGCTGCGCCTGCCGTACGAGGCGTCGCGCGCGCGGGTCGACTTCGCCCGCGCGCTGCGCGCCGCCGGCGACGAGGACGGCGCGACGCTCGAGCTCCGGGCGGCGCTCGCGGGCTTCGACCGGTTGGGCGCGGTCCGGGATATCGCCGAGGTCACCCCGCTCCTGGGCGAGCCCGAGGCGTTGCCGGCCGGGCTCACCTCCCGGGAGGCCGAGGTGCTCCGGCTCGTGGCCTCCGGCAAGACGAACCGCGACATCGCGGTGGAGCTCGTGATCAGCGAGCACACCGTGGGCCGGCACCTGCAGAACCTCTACGCGAAGCTCGGGGTCTCCTCCCGCTCCGCGGCGACCGCGTACGCGTTCGAGCACGGGCTGACCTGACCCGATCCCCGCATGGTGCGTTCGCACCACACGCCCCGTTCCGCAGGTTGGTGGGTTCCGTCGATGCGCCCTGTTCCGCCCCAGCCCTAGCGTCGCCCTGTCCACTTGCCCCGACGGAGGGAGACGCCATGCGCACGGAGCGCTTCGACACGGTCGTGATCGGCGCCGGCCAGGCCGGCCTGGTGACGGGATACCACCTGCAGCGCGCGGGACGGTCGTTCGTGATCCTGGACGCGAACGCCCGCGTCGGGGACAACTGGCGCCAGCGGTACGACTCGCTGCGCCTGTTCACCCCCGCGTACGCGTGCTCGCTCGACGGGATGGCGTTCCCGTCGAAGGACTCGACGTGCCCGACGAAGGACGCGTTCGCGGACTACCTCGAGGCGTACGCGGCGCGGTTCCGGCTGCCGCTCCGGCTGGGGGTGCGCGTCGACGGCGTGCGGCGCGACGGCGACCGCTATCTCGTGACCGCGGGCGACGCCACGTTCGAGGCCGCCGACGTCGTGATCGCCTCGGGCGCCCACCGCGAACCGCGGATCCCGGTGTTCGCGTCGGAGCTCGATCCGTCGATCGTCCAGCTCCACTCCAGCGCCTATCGCAACCCCTCGCAGCTCCGCGACGGTCGCGTCCTGGTGGTTGGGGTCGGGAACTCGGGCGGCGACATCGCGCTCGAGGTCGCGAAGACCCACCCGACGATGCAGTCCGGCGCGCCCAGCGGCCACATCCCCCCGGACATCGACGGCTGGGTCGCGCGCAACATCGTGTTCCACGTGATCCGGTTCCTGGGCGTGCACGTGTTCACGCTCCGCAACCCGATCGGCCGCAAGGTGATCGCGAAGCAGATGGCGAAGGGCGACCCGCTCGTGCGCGTGAAGCCGAAGTGGCTCGCCGCGGCGGGCGTCGAGAACGTGCCGAGGACCGTGGGCGTCGGCGACGGCAAGCCGGTGGTCGAGGGCGGTCGGGTGCTGGACGACGTCGCCAACGTCGTGTGGTGCGTCGGGTTCCGCCACGACCTGTCCTTCATCGACCTGCCGATCTTCGGCGAGGACGGAGCTCCGATGCACGAGCGCGGCGTCGTGACCAGCGAGCCCGGTCTGTACTTCGTCGGGCTCCCGTTCCAGTTCGCCTCCGGGTCGGACGTGATCCCCGGCGTCGGTCGCGACGTACGATAGATCGTGAAGCAGCTGGCGCGGCGGTCGCGCGAGGTCCGGGCTCGGCGCCCCGTCGATGGCGGCCGCCTGAGCCGCCGGTGCGCCTCAGCCTCGGGGGCCGGTCGCGGTGAACAGGGCGCTCGAGCCCGAGACCTGGATCTCCACATCGCGGAACGACGCGTCCAGGATCGCCTGCGAAGGCCGTCGACCGTGTCCCCGCGGTTGTCGAAGCCGCCCTGCTTGTTGGCCGCCCACAGGAAGGCCCGCGCCGAGCGCGTGTGCGGCGCGCCGGTGCCCAGGACCGTCCCGCCGAAGAGCACGCCGTCGGGCGTGAGGACGTCGGCGATGTTGCGGACCGCCGTCGCCTTGTTCGACATCGGCTCGCGCAGGCAGTGCAGCACGAAGCTGAGCGCCGCGGAGTCGAACGGTCCCTCGACGGGGAGCGGCTTCATCACGTCGGCCTCGACGGTCGTCGGCGCGTACGGCGCGAGCCGCCGCGAGGCGTGCTGCAGGACGGTGGGGTTCGGGTCGAGGAGGGTGATCCGGGTCCCCGCGGGCGGCGCGGCCTCGGCGATGAAGTATCCGGTGCCGGGACCCACGTCGAGGTGCCGCGGGCCCAGGTGCCGCCGGTACTGCTCGACCCCCGAAGGGACCGAGGTCTTCCAGACAGCCCGGGTCATGAACTTCAGGACCCACACGTCGTAGATCGCCAGGAGGAAGCGGTTGTACCCGGCTTGGCCCTTGTACGACGGATCGTTCCGTTCCATCCCGTGGCCCCCTGGTGAACGCTCGGGTGGACGCTACGCGGCGGCGAAGATCGGCGCCACCGGCCGGCGAGCGTCGGACCGCGCTGCTACGGTGCGCCCATGACGACGCCGACCGTGCTCCAGGACGCCTTCGGCCACCACGTGTGGGCCACGCTGACCCTGATGGACGTGTGCCGCGAGCTGCCGCCGGAACGGCTCGACACGACGGTGCCGGGCACGTACGGCTCGATCCTCGACACGATGCGGCACCTGGTCGGCGCCGACGGCTCGTACCTGTTCGTGCTCACGGAGGGGGAGGTCGCGCCGATCGACGAGGACGCGATGGACCTGGACGAGCTGCGGGCCACGATGGTGCGCTTCGGCGAGGCGTGGTCGGAGCTGCTGGCCGGAGAGCTCGACCCCGGCCAGCGGCTGACCCGCCACCGCGACGATGGCTCCAGCACCGAGGCGCCGGTGAGCATCCGGCTCGCGCAGGTCGTGCACCACGGGACCGATCACCGCAGCCAGATCTGCACCGCGCTCACATCGCTCGGCGTCGAGCCCCCGCTGATCGACGTGTGGGACTACGGCTGGCAGGACGGGCGCGTGATCGAGACCGAGCCCACGTCCTGACGTGCCGCTGCCGCGGTCGCTCGCCCGCTTCAACCGCGTCGTGACGAACCGCATCACGCCGCCGTTCGCCGAGCGGCTGCCCGGGTTCGCGGTGGTCCTCCACCGCGGGCGGAAGAGCGGTCGGTCATATCGGACGCCGGTGAACGCCTTCCGTCGGCCCAGCGGCTGGGAGCTCCCCCTGACGTACCGCGTGGGGGACTGGGTGAGGAACGTGCAGGTGGCGGGCGAAGCCGAGCTGATCACGCGCGGCCGGACGCATCGGATCACGCACCCGCGGATCGTGGCGATGCCGGGCCACCCGGCGCTGCCGTTCCCGGTCCGGTGGATCCTGACGCGGCTCCGCGTCGACCGGAGCCTGCTGGTCGACGGCTAGCCGATCAGCGGCAGCCGCGGATCGTCGTGCTCCGCCCGGCCCGAGGCCGCGCGCACCCACGCGAGGTCGTCGCCCAGGTCGCTCGGGCGCCCGGCGACGGTCCGACGCGCGAGCAGCTCGTCGAGGATCCCCGCGGTGATCCGCACCGCGCGTTCGCCGGCGATCGTGTCGCGTCCCAGCGCGTCGGTCAGGTCGAAGCCGTGCACGACCGCCTCGACGACGCGGCTCGGCACGAACTCGCCCAGCTCCATCAGCGCGTAGTACCCGGAGCCGACGAGCTCCGGTGGTTTCGCGCGAGCCTCCGAGATCGTCTTCGTGAACGTCTCGCGGAGCGTCGCCGGCATGTCGGCCGGTGTCTTGCCCTGGACCATCGTGTACGCGTAGTCGTAGACGACCGGCGCCACCTCCGAGCGCGGGAAGATGAAGAAGCTCACGCGATCGCGCCCGGGCTGGCCGTCCGACGGGTCCGCGATCAACATCCGCGTCAGGCCGATCGAGATGTCGAAGTGGCCGGCCAGCTCGAACACGGTCCAGTGCTCGAGCGTCGCGTCGAGCGGCTCCAGGCGGGTGGACGCGCTCCAGTCGTCGTCGGAGAGCCCGTCGAAGACGTCGAGGAGCTTCAGCAGCTCCTCCTCCAGCACGTCGGTCGCCTCGGCGAACGAGTAGTCCCAGCCCATCGCGAGCCCCCTCCGGACGGTGGACTCCGAACGATAAGCCGGGCGAAGGTCCGGCGCTACGGTCGGTACCAGTCCAGGCGGTCCGACCAGTCTGCGTGCCCGGGCTCGCCCCCGGCAGGCCCCAGGTCCGCGATCGGCTCGTCGGCGCGCGTCGTCTTGCCGGTCGCGGGGTCGAACCGGAACAGCACGAGGCTCCCGGGGTCGGCCGGGCCGACGCCTCGCCGGACCGCCAGCACGAACCGCCCGTCGGCCGACCACCCCGGCGTCTCGAACGCCGCGTTCGCCTTGCCGGTCATGCGCCGGCGCTCGGAGCCGTCGGTGGTGAGCAGCCACAGGGTCCGCAGGCCGTGGCCCGGCGGGGACTCCGTGTGGGCCGGCGTGACGGTCGTGACGATCCAACGGCCGTCGGGCGAGCACGCCGGCCAGAACCAGCTCCGGCTGAAGTCCTCGGACAGGTTGCGGAACCCCCAGTCGGGCGGGCCGGACACCAGCACCTGGTTGCCCAGGCTCGGCGTCGACTCCGCGCCGCCCGCCAGGGCCAAGCGCTTCCGACCGCACCAGCTCAGGTAGTCGTCGTGCGGCAGGACGGGGTCGAACACGTTGACCCAGTCGCCGCCGTCGGCCGGTGCGGCGTTCAGCGGCACGGCGGTACGCCCCTGGAACCGCGAGAAGAACAGGACCCAGCGTCCGTCAGGCGTCCAGCCGGCGACCCGCGGCGGCGCGTTCGTCCCCGAGGAGACGTCATAGATCGTGCGCATCGCCCCGTCGGCCGCGTCGACGACCGCCACACGATCGTCGCCTAGGTCGACCGCGACCTGCCGGCCGTCCGGCGCGAACGCGACCGACCCGACGCGTTCCTTCGCGCCCAGCAGTTCCACCGTCGGGTGGTCCGGGCCGCCGACGCCCAGGCCGCCCTCCGGCCGCGCCCCCGCGAGCGTGTTCGCGGTCGGCGACCAGTCCCAGGTCGGGAGCGGCCCGAGCGGGCGTTGCACGTCGCCGCCCTCGGCCGGGACGATCGCGCCGTCGCCGAACGCCACCCACGTCCCGTCGTGGCTGAACCGGACCGGTGGCTCTGCGCCCGAGGCGACCAGGATGCGCTCGTCGCACGTGTCCAGGTCCAGCAGGTGCAGCGTGCCCGCGTCGACCCACGCGACCGAGCCGAGCGTCGAGCCGAACCCCAGCTGCGCCGACGGGCACGGCGGAACTTCGGGCGGCGTGAGGTCGACCCCGATCGTCGTGGTCGTGAGCGACTCCAGCCACGGCGGCCGAGTGATCGCGACCGCCACGCCCCCCGCGACGACCGCGACGAGCACCACGACGAGGATCCAACGCCACGGGTTCCGGCGTCGGTGGTGGATCGGGCGGTGTCGGCCGGAGGTCGCCATCCCTGCCCGCGACCGTACCCTGACGGACCGCTCCGGGCACGGTCCTACGCGCTAGCCTCCGCGCACTGGGACGAACGGGGGTCAGCGGATGCCGACGACGGAGCAGGTCAGGGCGTGGAGCGAGGCCTACCGCGTCGCGTGGGAGACCGGCGACGACGTCGCTGCCGGCGCGCTCTTCACCGAGGACGCGAACTACCGCTCGAACATCTTCGAGGAGCCGCACCGCGGCCGCGCTGGCGTCGAGGAGTACTGGCGGACCGTGTGCGCGGTCCAGTCCGACGTGAAGGTCTGGATGGGCGAGCCGGTGATCGACGGCGACCGCGTCCAGGTCGAGTTCTGGACCCGGATGCTGGCCGGCGGCGAGCCGCTCACGCTTCCCGGCTGCCTGCTGATGCGGTTCGATGACGACGGCCTGTGCACCGACCTGCGCGAGTACTGGCAGACGCTGCCCGAGCTCCGCGATCCCTGGCCGGGCTGGGGGACGTAGACGGAGAACCCGCGGTCACATCGGTGGCCGTTGCGCTGGGGCGCGACCCCCTACACTCCGCCCCCGTGTCGTTCGAGCAGCGCATCGCGCAACGGAGCGCAGGGGTCTACGCCGACTTCCTGATCCCGTTCCTGACACCTGACACGGACCTCCTGGACGTGGGGTGCGGGCCGGGCACGATCTCGCTGGGGTTGGCGCACCACGTCCGGAGCCTGATCGGCGTCGACGCCGAGGACGAGTTCGACGACGCCCGGGCTTACGCCGATGCGCTGGGGATCGACAACGTGGCGTTCCGCGTCGGCGACGTCTACGAGCTGGACCTGCCCGACGATGGGTTCGATGCGTGCCTCGCCCACTCGATGCTCGAGACCCTCGAGCGTCCGGTCGACGGCCTGCGCGAGATCCATCGCGTGCTGAAGCCGAGCGGCATCGTCGGCGTCGCGTCCGTGGAGTACGGCGGCTTCATCGTGGCCGGGCCTGACGAGCCCCTGCTACGCCGCTTCTACGCGATCCGCGAGGAGCTCTGGCGTGCGTGGGGCCTCGACCCGTATCGAGGGCGAGCCCTCCGGGGCCTGCTGCACCAGGCGGGCTTCGAGCGGATCCAGGCCTCGACGATGTACCTGAGCTACGGGACGCGCGAGGGCGTGCGCTCGTTCGGCCTTGGCCGCGCAGAGGACTGCCGCGACGACGAGTACGCAGAAGCCGCGCTGCGCCTCGGGCTGGCGACCACCGTCGAGCTCGACGCGATGGAGCGCGCGTGGAACGTCTGGTCGGAAGCGCCCGACGCGTTCGCCGCGTTCGCGTGGGGCCGTGCGCTCGGCTGGAAGCCGGGCGGCTGGAGCCGGAGGGCATCGGGCCCGGCGCGCTCAGCGGGCGCTCCGCCACTCCTCGACGGTCCACGGCGGCATCCGGGTCGGATCGCTCGACCCGTCGGTTGCCTCCTCGTACCAGTCGACTTCGTCGCGGAAGGCCACGTGTGTCCCGTCCGGTGACCAGGGAGAAGAAGCCGTGGCGATGACCGAGCCGATCGACTTCGTGGACACGATCGCGGACGCGCACGGCACCCTCGCGGAGGTGTACGAAGCGGCGGGGCGTCTCGACGACGCGCTCGAGCAGCTCCGGCGCGTGCTCGCGATCTTCGAAGCGAAGGGGAACGTGGTGATCGCCACGCGCACCGCGATCGGATCGACGCGCTCGGATCATCCTGAGCGCCGTGGCCCAGGGCCGCAG
>CAVPJX010000008.1:0-18994 GCA_963705545.1 uncultured Actinomycetes bacterium | reverse complement strand
CTTCGAGGGCGAGGCGGGCATCGGCAAGACCACGGTGTGGCGCGATGCGTGCGAGCGCGCGCGTGCCGCGGGGTTCGAGGTGCTCACCACGCGTCCGGTCGAGGCGGAGACCGGGTTCTCGTACGCGGCGCTCGCCGACCTGTTCGACGCGGTGCTCGACGGTCTGCTCCCCGAGCTGCCGGTGCCGCAGCGCCGGGCGATCGAGGCGGCGCTGCTGCGCGCCGATGCGGAGGGCGCGTCTCCCGACCAGCAGGCCGTGTCGATGGCCACGCTGGGCGTCGTCCGCTCCCTGGCGACGGCCGGGGCGGTCGTCATCGCGATCGACGACATCCAGTGGATCGACCACTCGTCGGCTCGCGTGCTGGGCTACGCGATCCGCCGGCTGACGTCCGAGCCGGTCGGGATCCTCGCCACGGCGAGGAGCGGGCTGGCGATCCCGACCGAGCTCGCCCAGGCGCTTCCCGAGACCGTCGCGCGGCGCGTGCACGTCGGGCCGATGGGGGTGAGGGACGTGGCCGCCCTCGTCCGCCGGCATCTCGGCGCGGACCTTCCGCGTCCGCTCGTGGTCCGATTGGAGGACGTGTCGAACGGGAACCCGTTCTACGCGCTGGAGATCGCTCGGGCGCTGCTCCGGCGCGACACGTGGCCGGACGCGGGTGAACCCCTGCCCGTCCCCGAGGATCTGCATCAGCTGCTGAACGCGCGGATCGGCGCCCTCGCTCCGTCCGCCGCGGCCGTGCTCCTCCCGGTCGCGGCGACGACGCGACCGACCGAGAGCCTCGTCCTCGCCGCCGCGCTGGGCAGCAGGGATGGCTCGGAGCAGGGCTTGATCGACGCCGAGGGGGCCGGCGTGATCGTGCGGGAGGGCGGATCGATCCGCTTCACGCACCCGCTGCTCGCGTCGACCGTCTACGCGGGTGCGACGGCCCACGCGAGGCGCGTGATCCACGGTCGCCTGGCCGATCTCGTGTCCGATCCCGAGGAGCGAGCCCGTCACCTTGCCCACGCGATCGACGAGCCGGATCGCGACGTCGCGCTGGCCCTCGACGAGGCGGCCCGCCATGCGCGGGCGCGGGGGGCTCCGGACGCGGCCGCGGAGCTCGCGCACCTGGCCCTGAAGCTCACGCCCTCCGAGGACCACGGGGAGATCCGCCGCCGGACGCTCGAGGCGTCCGAGTACGGGTTCGACGCCGGCGACGCCTCCACGGCGATCGCCCTGCTGCACGAGGCGATCGAGGCATCGCCCCCGGGGCCAGAGCGCGCGAAGATCCTGTTCCGGTTGTCGTCGATGAGCTGGATGAACCTCGAACGCGGCGTGCGGGAGCCGCTCGTGCGCGCGATGCCCGAGGCGGCCGGCGACGACGCCCTGCTGAGCGGCATCCACATGGTGATCGCCTGGGTCGACATCTACCAGGGGGAGCTCACGTCTGCGGCGGAGCACGCACGACGGTCCGTCGACCACGCGGGTGGCGTTGAGGACGCGGCGACCCGGGCCGATGCCCTCGCGGTGTTCGCGATCGTCGAGTTCCTCTCGGGGGGTTCGGCGGACGCCGCGCTCTCGGAGGCGATCGAGCTCCAGGACGTCGGGATGGCCGGCGGGTCGTGGACCGAGGCGTCGGTGTACACGACGCCCCGATCCATCCTGGGACTCCAGCTGATGTGGTCCGGGTCGCTCGACGCGGCACGCGTCGAGTTCGAGCGTGAGCTAGCCGAGTACGAGCGCCTCGCGATGTACACGGTCCGCCAGGAGGTGCTGTGCTACCTGGCCGAGCTGGAGTGCCGCGCGGGACGCTGGCGGATCGCGGCCGACCACGCCGCCGAGGCCATGGAGACCGTCTTCGAGTCCGGCCAGACGGCGACGCAGAGCCACGTGGTCCTGTTCAACCAGGCGTACGCCGCCGCCCACCTCGGAGAGGTGGAGCTCGCGAGATCGATGGCGGCGGACGGCGTGCACTTGGCCGGGGCGAACGACGACACGTTCAACGCCAACTGGAACCGGGCGGTGCTCGGCTTCCTGGATCTGTCCCTCGCCGATCACGAGGGGGCGCACGCGCACCTCGCTCCGGTGGTCGCGTACCTGGACCGGATGAGTCCGGCCGAACCGGGGGTCATCCCGTGCCTCCCCGACGACATCGAGGCCCTCGTCATGCTCGGTCGCCTGGACGAGGCCGAGGACGTGCTCGATCGGTTGGCCGGCCGGAAGCGATCGGACGATCGTCCGTGGGCCCGCGCGACGATCGCGCGGTGCCGTGGGCTCATCGCGGCGGCCCGCGGGGACCAGGACGCGGCGATCGCCTCGCTCGACCTGGCCGTCGCGGAGCACGATCGGAGTGGCGCAGCCGTTCGAGCTCGGGCGCACGTTCCTCGTGAAGGGGGAGGTCGAGCGCCGGGCCAAGCGTCGGCGCGCGGCCCGTACGAGCCTCGACCAGGCGCTCCGCATCTTCGAGCGGCTCGGCGCCCCCCTGTGGGCGGACCGCGCACGCGCCGAACTCGCGCGCGTCGGTGGTGCCCCGACCGCGCCCGGTGAGCTCACCCCGACCGAGCGACGGACGGCGGAGCTCGCGATGGAGGGCCTGACGAATCAGGAGGTCGCGGACGCGTTGTTCGTGAGCGTCAAGACCGTCGAGGCCAACCTGTCGCGCGCCTACCACAAGCTCGGGATCGCCTCCCGGCGGGACCTGCGCCGCGTCCTGAGCCCAGGGTCGGCGGGCACCGGGTCGGATCAGACCGGTTCTTGAGGTTCCGGGTCATCCCTAGGGTCCATCCCCGATTCGGGCGGGCTCGGCGGTCCCTACCGTCGACCCCGTTACGGCGCCGCACGCGCGACCGTGAGGGAGGTTCGGAGCGATGAGCACGATCGAGGGGACGATCGGGGCCGGGCGGTCGGCGCTGCCGGCGTGGCGCGTCGCGGTGGTCGCCGCGGCGCTCGTGGTGGGGCTCCTGTTGGGGTTCGAGCTCGGGCGGACGAGTGGCCGCGCCGATCCGGTGATCGCCCCGGCTCTCCAGCCGCTGGTGCTGGACGACTACTCCGGCCCCGGCCACGTGCCTCGCCACTGGGTCGACGGATAGAGGCGGAACGTTGATCGCTAGGCTGTCCCTCGCACTAGGCCCGCCGTCTCGGCTCTCGTAGTTCCGTGAGGCACGGTCCGCGACCGCTGGCGCCTGTATCGCGTCCTCGGATAGCCGCGTCGTGGCGTTCAGACCGTCAGCAGGATCACCGCGACGACCGCCGCCGCGAGTCCGACGAGCTGCCAGCGCGTCATCGGCTCTCTCAGGAACGCCCGGGCCAGCACCACCGTCACGACCGGGAACAGCCCGCCCAGGATGCTGACCAGGATCAGCGACCCACGTTGGAGCGCGAGCAACAGCGACATCGTGGCGCCGGCGTCCGCAACGCCCGGCAGCGACCGGGAGCGCCGGGCCGCCGAGGCGCACGCCGCTGCGGCGACGGACCACGAGGAACGCGATCCCCACGACCACGAACGCGACGAGCTTCGTCATCGCGAACGGCCACAGACCCGAGTCGGTGGACGTCTGCGCGAACAGGATGTTGACGATCCCGATCATCAGGCCGGCGGTCGTGGCGAGCACGAGCGTGATCGGGGCGACGCGCGCCTGTTCCTCCGCCTTCGTCGTGCTCACCAGGGCGATCCCCACCAGGCCGACGGCGATGCCGAGGATCGCGAGCGTGCCCGGCCGCTCGCCCGTCACGAATCCGAACGCGACGGGAACGGCCGCGCCCACGACCGCCGAGAGCGGCGCCGCTACGTTCATCGGCCCGAGCGCCAGGCTCCGGTACAGGGAGGCGGCGAGCACCACCGTCAAGGCGCCGGAGACCACGCCCACCGTCAGATCCGCCCCGGTCGGATCGGCCGGGAACGCGATCAGCAGCACCGCGACGACCGTCAGTCCCGTGAGCTGGGTCAGCGTGAGGAACGCCAGGACGCTGCGGCCCTTGACGCCGATCCCGCCCAGGAAGTCGGCGGTGCCCCACAGCAGCGACGCGAGCCCCGCGAGCAGGTTCGGCATCGCGACATGATGCCCGCTGCCTTGACAGGCAAGCAGCGGCTTGCCTATGCATCCGGCCCGTGGCCGACCTCTACCGGGCGATCGCCGACCCGACGAGGAGGCCATCATCGACGAGCTGCTCGAGCGCGACGGGCAGACCCTCTTCGAGATCTGCTCGCGTCTGGCGATGAAGCACGGACTGGCGTCGTCGCGACAGGCGGTCTCGCAGCACCTCGACGTGCTCGAGGCGGCCGGTCTCGTCCGGACGCGTCGCGAGGGTCGGTACAAGTTCCACACGCTCGACCGCGAGCCGCTCAAGGCGATCGTCGAGCGGTGGCGTCTGAACGAGTGAGAGGAGTGCAGCGATGAGTGATCCACCTCACGTCCGTGTTCGTGGACGACCAGGACGAGGCGCTCGCCTTCTACACCGAGATCCTGGGGTTCCGGAAGAAGACCGAGATCCCGCTCGGTGACGCGCGCTGGCTGACGGTCGTGTCGCCCGGCGATCCGGACGGCACCGAACTCGTGCTGGAGCCGAGCACCCATCCGGCCGTCGCGCCGTTCAAGGAAGCGCTCGTGGCTGACGGCATCCCGTTCACGTCCTTCGCGGTCGACGACGTGCACGTCGAGTTCGAACGCCTCCGCGGCCTCGGCGTGCGGTTCACGCAAGAGCCGGCCGAGATGGGCCCGGTCACGACGGCCGTCTTCGACGACACGTGCGGCAACCTGATCCAGATCGCAGCGCCGAGCTGAGGTCCATCAGCTCTTCGTGATCGGCCCGACCCGCCCCGACCGCTGGCGTCTGTGCCGGGCCGTGGGCCGATAAGGGCGACTACTACGGCGGGACGGTGAAACATCGCCTCGCGGGTCGCCGGCCACGCGGGAGCCGGCGAGGTGGTCGTCAGCCAGGGCCGTGGTCGACGTCGCAGGGTCCGCGCCCGTGTCGTACGCGGAGATCGGCCCCGTGGAGCTGAAGGGGATCTCGGGCCCGGTCCGGTTGTACACGGTCCGACGTGAAGGGTGAGCTACGGCCGGAGCTCGCGGAAGCCGGCGGCGCTGAAGTCGCCGTCGAACGCGAGCGCGTCCTTGATCTTCATCGAGCGCATCAGCGCGAAGCTCGTCGCGTCGACGAACGAGTACTCGCGCTCGTCGTGCCTGCGGAGCCACGTCCACGCGCGTCCCTCGAGCTCGTCGTCCACGTGGACGACCCGGAGCCGTGGCGACGCCTCGATACGGTCCAGGAACCGGACGGCGTCGGCGTGGCCGGCTCGCCGCCGGATCCACGTCCACGACTCGCCCAGCACGTGGTTCGAGGTGACGAGCTGCGTCCCTACGGTTCCCAGGAGGTCGGTCGCCTCCGCATGACGGGCGTCCCGGTCGTTCACCAAGCCGATCCAGAACGAGGAGTCGACGAAGATCACCGCGGGTAGACGACGTCGTCCACCGACGCGGGCTCGACGCTGATGTCACCGACCAGTTCCCAGAGCGCGTCGTCCTGGATCGGCGGGAGGGGAGCGACCCGTTCCCGCACGAACCGACGGATCAGGGCCGCCTTCGACGTCTTCTCGTCGACGGCCATCCGATCGAGGATCTGGTCGAGGTCCTCGTCGATCATGATCTGGAGCCGCTTCACGGTCATAGGCTACATCACTCTCTCGAACTGATGTAACGACCCCCCAGCCACCCTAGCCGCTGATCTCGTGACCGGCCGTGACCACCGTCACGTTGCAGGCGCTGGTCGCGTGAGCGCTGGGCCGGATGACACCGACGCGCCTGGATCGACAGCGTCGGTCGCGCGGCGTGGATCCCGCCGGGGGAGCTCGGCGTGAACCGAGTAGTGTGCGCAGCAGTCGAGACGCGAGGAGCGATCCCTGATGGAAGCGATGGCGGTACCGATCAAGCCGGGCAAGCTCGAGACCTGGGAGTCGTGGTGCGGCGAGCTGACCGGACCCCGTAAGGCGGAGTTCGACGACATGAACCAGCGGCTGGGACTGACCACGCACGCCTCATGGCACCAGGCGAATCCGGACGGCTCCGACCTCGCGGTCGTCGTGATCGATGGTCCGGGGGCGGAGACGTTCCTCGGCAAGTTGGCCGCGTCGGACAACGAGTTCGACACGTGGTTCAGGACATCGATCGAGGACATCCACCCGATGGACTTCTCGGCGCCGCCTCCGCCGATGCCCGTCCGCCAGTTGTAAGGACCGCCGTTCCGCTCGACCGCTAGTCAGGGAGGAGCGGAACCCGAAGGCCCTCGCGGCGCCCGAGGAGGACGCCGCGCGTGATGGCCGACGATCCGAACCGGTCACGCACCGTGTCGAGCGTGGCGTCGATCGACGATCCGTGCCAGCCGTCGAACGGCAACGCGAGCTGGATCGCCCCGTCGTCGTGGAGGTTGGTGAAGCTGATGCCGATCAGCGTGATGCCCTGATCCCGGATCATCGGCAGCGCCGCCACGAGCAGCGCTCGCTCGGCCGCGAGCAACGTCGCGGTATCGGCCGTCGCCTCGGGGATCGTGTGCGACCGCGTCGCTCGCGTGAAGTCGTCGAACCGGAGGCGGAGCACGACCGTGCGGCAGACCCGGTGCGCCGCTCGCAGCCTGCGCGTCAGGCGATCCACCAGCGCGATGAGGTCGGCGTCGAGCGTCTCCGGTGATCTCGGTCGTCGGCCGAGCGCGCGCTGGGTCCCGATCGAGCGGCGCCGGCGGCCGATGTCGACCCGCCGGGGATCCCGGTTGTGCGCGAGCGCGTGGAGGTGACGCCCCGAGGCGCGGCCGAGGATCCGCACCAGGGCCGGTTCACCGAGCCGGGCGACCTCCGCCACCGTGGTGATCGAGCGCTCGCGGAGCTTGTCCGCGGTCACCGGTCCCACCCCCCACAGACGCTCGACCGGCAGCGGGTGCAGGAACGCCAGCTCGCCGTCGATCGGGACGACCAACAGACCGTCCGGCTTCGCGACCCCGCTCGCCACCTTGGCGAGGAACTTCGTCCGGGCCACGCCCACGGTGATCGGCAGGCCGACCTTCTCGCGGACCTCTCGCGCAGGCGGACCGCGATCTCCGTCGGCGTTCCCGAGATCTTCCGCAGCCCGCCGACCTCCAGGAACGCCTCGTCGATCGACAGCCCTTCGACGAACGGCGTCGTGTCGTTGAACGACCTCGAACATCGCCTTGCTCGCCGCGCTGTAGGCCTCCATGCGCGGCGAGACGACGATCGCCTCCGGGCACAGCCGGAGCGCCTGGACGTGGCCCATCGGCGTGCGCACGCCGTACGCCTTGGCCTCGTAGCTGGCCGCCAGCACCACGCCGCCGCCCACGATGACGGGGCGGCCTCTCAGGCTCGGGTCGTCCCGCTGCTCGACCGACGCGTAGAAGGAGTCGGCGTCCGCGTGCAGGATCGTGCCTTCGTTCGACACCGACTGATGGTCGCACTACCCTCCGACATCGAGTCGCGGCCATGACAGGGGGACATCGTGAAGCGTTTCGAGGATCAGATCTCGATCGACGCACCGATCGGTCACGTGTACGACTACGTCGCCGATTTCCCTCGACACGCCGAGTGGTCGGGCGACGGCCTCGAGGTGACGAAGACGACCGAAGGGCCCGTGGCCGTCGGCAGCGTGTTCTCCACGACGGCGAAGCAGTTCGGAACGCAACGCGAGCAGAGCACCATCACGGAGGTCTCACCCGGCAGCGCGTTCGCCTGGGAGTCCAAGGGAGCGCTCGGACTCGCCCGTCATCGGTTCTCGCTCGCCGGCGACGGCGCGTCGACGACGCTGACCAAGAGCGCCGAGATCGTCGAGCCGACCTTCTTGGCGAAGGTCACGAGCTGGAAGCTCTCGAGGACATCCCGAAGGGCCTTCACCGAGACCTCGCCAACATCAAGGCTCACCTGGAAGGACGCACCGCGGGCTAACGCTAGCGAGATCGGGCGGAGCCGCGATCGTCACGGGCTGGGGGTGAACAGCCTCCAGTGCCCCTCGGAGACGACGTCGACGGTGCCGTCGATCACCCGGATGGCGGTCTCGTCGTCGATCGCGTACGCCGGACCCGCGATCCCGGCCGCCCATCGTTCCGCGGCGGCCATCGTGTTGTCCGGCAGGAGCTCGTGATCCACGTGCGGGAAGATCGAGAAGTCCACGACGCCCAGCGCGCCGTCGTCACCGGTGGGCGGCTCCCACCCGACGAACTCCTCCCCGACCCGCGGGGTCATCACCAGGCTCCCGGCGCTCAGCCCCACCCAGACCGTCTCGGGCAGCGACGGCAGGAGATCCGCCAGCCCCGACTCCCGCATCCAGTGACACAGGTACAGGGGGTCGCCGCCGTTGACCAGCAGGACGTCGGTCTCCCGGACCCAGGGGACCCAGCGTTCCTCGCCGATGCTGGGCAGCGCGGTGAGCTCCAGCACCCCCAGGGACTTCCAACCCAGCTCGGTCATGGGGGTCCTGGGCTCCTGTCCGCTGACGAACCGCCACGCCGCGTCGGGACCGAGCTGGGGGTGCCCGTACGCCGCGGTGGGGATGCAGAGCGCGTCGGCGTCGGCGATCGGCTTGCCCAGGAGCTCGACCAGCGCGTCGCGGATGCTCGTGTTCTTGATGCCGGCGGACGTCAGGAGCAGCTTCATGGATCGGAGTTCTTCTTCAGCTCCTCGGCGAGCATCACGATGATGCCGCTGGGACCGCGGACGTACGTCAGCTTGTAGACGTCCTCGTAGGTCGCCACGCCGCGCAGCGGGTGGCAGCCGTGCCTCGCGGCGATCTCGAGGGCCTCGTCGATGTCGTCGACCGAGAAGGCGACGCGGTGCATGCCGATCTCGTTGGGCCGGGTGGGCTCCGTCTCGATCGCGTCGGGGTGGATGTACTCGAAGAGCTCGAGGCGACCGTTGCCGTCTGGCGTCTGGAGCATCGCGATGTTGGCGTGGTTGCCGTCGAGGCCGACGGCGGTGTCGGTCCACTCGCCGCTGACCGTGTCACGGCCGAGGACGGTCAGACCGAGGTCGGTGAAGAAGGCGATCGTCGCTTCGAGGTCGCGGACAGCGATGCCGACGTTCTCGAGCTTGATGGGCATGCGTTGCACGGTACCGAGCCCGGTTTGAGCAGCTCTGGTGGCGAGCAGGGACTCGATCGGCGGGGTGGTGAGGCCCTGATCGGTCGGTGAGGCGGGTTGCTTCCGCGGGCCGGCGCGGTCAAGGATGCGCGGATGCCGCAGGTGCCGGAGATCCAGTACGCGCGCAACGGGGACGTGTCCCTGGCCTACCAGGTGGTGGGCGAGGGCCCGATCGACCTCGTGTTCCTGCCGGCGTTCGTGAACAACATCGAGATCGCGTGGGAGAGCCCGCACTACGCGCGGTTCCTGCGGCGGCTCGCGTCCTTCTCGCGCCTGATCTTCATGGACCGGCGCGGCACCGGCCTGTCGGATCGCCTCTCGCCGTCCGACCTGCCGCCGCTCGAGGTGCTGATGGACGACCTGCTCGTCGTCCTGGACGCCGTCGGCGCCGAGCGGCCGGCGCTCTTCGGCTTCTCCGACGCCGGGTGCCTGTGCGCCCTCTTCACCGCGACGTACCCGGACCGCGTCAGCGCGCTCGCGCTGTACGCGGTGGCCGCGTCGGGAGCGGCGTCCGACGACTACCCGTGGCAGTGGGGCGAGGACGAGTGGGACGCCTACCTGCGTGAGCTCGCCGACGGGTGGGGCACCCGGGCGTACGCGGAGCGGATCGTCCCCGTGTTCCAGCCCTCGATGGCGGGAGACGAGCAGCACGTGGCCTGGTGGGCGCGCTTCATGCGGCAGGCGGCCAGCCCCAACTCCGCCGAGGCGCTCGAGCGCCTGTGGCACCAGATCGACGTCCGTCCGATCCTTCCGACGATCGCGGTGCCGACGCTCGTCCTGCATCGCGTCGACGACCAGGTCGAGGTCGTCCGGGCCGGGCGCGACGTGGCGGATCGGATCCCCGGCGCCCGGTTCGTCGAGCTCCCCGGCGGCGACACCGCCCCCTGGACCGCGACCCAGGACGACGTCCTGGACGAGGTCGAGCACTTCCTCACGGGCCGGCGGCACGCCCCCGACGTCGACCGGGTCCTGGCGACCGTCCTGTTCACCGACATCGTCGGCTCCACCGAGCGCGCGGCCGAGCTAGGCGATCGGCGCTGGAGCGAGCTGATCACCGCGCACCACGAACGGGTCCGCGCCGAGCTCGAACGCTTCCGCGGCCGCGAGATCGACACGGCGGGCGACGGGTTCCTCGCCACGTTCGACGGTCCGGCGCGCGCCGTGCGGTGCGCTCAGGCGATCGCCGAGAGCGTCCGCGAGCTGGGGATCGAGGTCCGCGCCGGCGTCCACACCGGCGAGCTCGAGCTGGTCGGCGACGCCGTCCGCGGCCTGGCGGTGCACATCGGCGCCCGGATCGGCGCGCTCGCCGGACCCGTCGAGGTCCTCGTGTCGAGCACCGTCCGGGACCTGGTCGCCGGCTCCGGGCCTCCGGTTCGAGGACGCCGGCGAGCACGAGCTCAAGGGCGTGCCCGGTCCCTGGCGGCTGTTCCGCGTCGAGCTCGTAGCGTCGGGACAGTCACCGTCGGGTCGCGGCGACTTCGTCACGTAGTCCAGGAGGTCGGCGGTGACAGTGCACTCAGGCGGTTTCGCTAGACTCGGACTGCTTCGAACCCGATAGAGAGGTCTCTTCCGCATGTCCAGAGTCATCCTGATCGCGTGGGACGGCGCCGACTGGCGCATCCTCGACCCCCTGCTCGAGCAGGGCGCCCTGCCGAACCTGCAGGCCCTGATCGACCGGGGGCAGAAGGACGTCCTGCGCTCCACCGTGCCCACGCACAGCTGGTCGGCGTGGCCGAGCTTCCTGACCGGCGTCGACCCGGTGGACCACGGCGTCTACGACATCCTCGAGACGGTCCCGGGCACCCACAAGCAGTTCCCGGTCACCTACAAGAGCATCAAGGCGCGGACGTTCCTGGACGACCTGACCGCGGCCGGCAAGCAGCAGCTGCTGCTGGACGTGCCGCTCACGTTCCCGCCGCCCGCGATCAGCGGGCACCTGGCCGCCGGCGGCGTCCTGCCGAAGAACCGCACGTTCACCCACCCGGCCGACCTGCCCGAGACGCTCGCGAAGGCCGGCCTGGAGTGGCCGATCAACGGGATGAGCTGGACCACGTACCGCAACCGCGCCGACGCGTACCTGGACGAGGCGCTCGACGTCACCGGCAAGCGGATCGCGGCCTCGACGTTCCTGATGGACGAGACCGAGTGGGACCTGTTCGCCACGGTCTGGGTGAGCGTGGACCGCACGCAGCACTGCCTGTCGAACTACGTCGCGCCCGACCACCCCGACACCGCGAAGAACCGCGACACGGCGATCGGGCGCAAGGTCGCCGACGTCTACCGGCAGCTCGACGACGCGATCGGCGCGTTCGTGTCCCGCGCGCGCGAGGACGACGTGATCCTGTTCATCTCGGACCACGGGTTCCAGAGCTGCACGCGCGCGCTGCACATGGACCACCTGCTGAAGAAGTTCGGGTACCTGGAGTTCTCGGCCTCGAACATCGTGATGGGTCCGATGCAGTGGGGCCCGATGCGCAAGGTGGCGCGCAAGGTCTACGACATGCTCGGCCTGCACGGGAAGGTCTAGCTGCCCCAGTCGGTGAACTGGTCGAAGACGAAGGCCTACACGACGATCCGCTCGACCGGCGAGGGCGTGTCGATCAACCTCGCCGGGCGCGACGTGGACGGGATCGTCGACCCGGGGGACTACGAGAAGGTCCGCGACGAGGTGATGGACCGGCTGGGCTCGTTCGTCGACCCGAAGACGGGGCGCACGCCGGTGAGGGCGATCTACCGGCGCGAGGAGATCTTCAAGGGCAAGTATGCCGGATCGGCGCCCGACATCCTGATGGAGCCGGCCGAGGGCTACTCGCTGACCCACGCGAAGTCCGCGATCGAGGACGCCGACTGGGTGAGCGGCGACCACCGGATCGAGGGGACGATCGTGGCGGTCGGACCGAACGTGAGGCCGTTCGAGACCGCCGCCGGCGCTGATCGACATGGCGCCGACGATCCTGGCGGCGCTGGACGCGCCCGCCGCGGTGAAGCCGACCGGCCGGATCCTGCACGAGGTGGTGGGGTCGGGCGCGTCGCTCACCGAGCGCGAGGCCACCGAGAAGCCGTCGACCCAGGGCGTCGTGATCCCCGGCATGGACAACACCGTGGTCACCGACACCGAGGCCGACGAGATGGAGGAGCATCTCCGCGGCCTCGGCTACATCGAGTAGCGGGCCACGACGTGAGCCTCGAGGAGGCCGCGGCGCTCCTGACCGGCGCCTGGGCCGTCCGCGCGTTCCAGGACCGGGACGAACCTGCCGTCGAGTGGACCGACACCTACGGACCTGGCGTCCGCGGGCTGATCGTCTATCACCCTTCCGGGTCGCTCTCGATCCAGGTCGCGCCCGACGCGTCCTCGGATCAGCCTCATACCGCCTACTTCGGGACGTGGGAGCTGCAGGAGGCGACGATCGCGGACGGGACCGCGTCGGGCGTTGTGCTCCATCGGATGACGGCCGCAACGCCGCCGGAGCTGATGACCGAGGCTCCCGAGCGCCCGTTCCACGTGACCCCGGATCACCTGTTGCTCGGCGACGACGTCACGTGGCGTCGATCCTGCGACCGGCTCTGACTTAGCCGACGTCCGTGAGGGGCGTCAGCCGCTGGTCAACAGGCTGACGCCGACGTGTCAGCCGGTTGACATGAGGCGCCGTTCACGAAGGGACGCCGTGTCAACCTGCTGACGAGATCCGGTCCAGCCGTGTGAGCCCCGTCACGGTTCCGCCGGCACACGCCGCTAGGGGTGCGAGCCCCAGTCCGTGTTGTGCTCGCCGAGCGGCCCGTCCGTGACCTGCGTGACGTCCGTCCCGTCGGGATCCATCGTGTAGACCTCGCCGTTCTGCGCGAAGACGATCCGCGTGCCGTCCGGTGACCACGACGGACCGAACGCGTTCGTCGCGCCGCCGTCGTCGTTGTGCGTGAGCTGGGTCAACCCGGTTCCGTCCGGACGCACGACGTAGATGTTGCCCGAGCCGCCCAGGACGCTTTCGGAGAACGAGTTGAACGCCAGCATCGAACCGTCCGGCCTGTAGCTGGCGGCGGCTGCACCCAGGTCCCAATCCGTCAGTCGGCGGAGGTCCGAGCCGTCGAGGTTCACCGTGAAGATCGCCGACCGGCCGCCGCGCCCGTATCGGGTGAAGGTGATCTGGGTGCCGTCCGGGGAGTACTGGGGGAACGCCAGGAACGCGGTGCGATGCTGGTCGTCGATCACGAGTTCGGGGTCGCCGGTCCCGTCGGTGTTCGCGATCCAGATCCCGTTGTGATGCGTGCCGGGGTCTTCGTGAGCGAAGACCACCGTCGCACCGTCCGGTGAGAAGAAGGGCGCGCCGCTGTACCGGAAGCGGGTGACGCGGTGCGGGTCGGTGCCGTCCGCGTTCACGACGAAGATGTCCGCGGAGCGCGCGAAGTCGCGCTCGAAGATCACCTGCGTCCCGTCCGCCGACCACGCGGGGTTGATGCTGTCGCCGCGCCGGGAGTGGGTGAGCATCATCCGGTCGCTCCCATCCGGGTTCATCGTGAAGATCTGCTCGCGCCCGAGCGACGGCACGTACGCCGCGAAGGCGATGCGGCCCATGGTCCCCGGATACGTGGCAAGGGCCGGCCTCAGGGTCGCGAGGCTCGACGCCCCGATCGCGACCGTGACCGCCGCAACGACCGTTCGACGTGCACGCGAACCCATCCCGGATCCCTCCCCTTTCGTGGTTCCAGCGCCGTTGCTCGACCCCGGACCGGAGGATCCGGGACCTCCGTCTACCCTTTGACCATCGCCATCGTCAAGCGAGCGTCCGGCGCGTGAGCGTCGAGGGGTCGCCGGCTCCTGTGGACGACCCGTCCTCTAGGCTGGGTCCGCACGAACCCCAGGGGGTAGCGACGCCGGAGACCGCGATCGGTCGGGCCCGCGAGGCGATGACTCGCCAGGACTGGGCCGCCGCGTACGCCGCGTTCGGTGAGGCGGACCGCGCGGTCATGACCGGGGCCGACCTCGAGGCCTTCGCGGACGCGGCCTGGTGGTGCTCGAAGCTCCCAGAAGCCCTGCAGATCCGCATGGACGCGTACGCGGCCTACGACGCTGAGGGGAACGACGCCTCGGCAGGGTGGACGGCGGCACGGCTCGCGATCGAGCACTTCATCCGCGGCGAGCCCGCCGTGGGAGCGGGTTCCTGATGCGCGCTCAACGGCACGCTGCGGAGCTCGCGCCGGGCCGCGAACACGGGTTCCTCGCGATGCTCGAGGCGACCGTCGCGTTGAACACCGGCGATCTCGAGGGCGCGCTCGCCCGGATCGACGACGCGGTTCGGATCGGACGCGAGACCGGTGATCCCGAGCTGATCGCGATGGCGATCCACACGCAGGGGCGCGCGTTGATCGATGCCGGCCGTGTCCGGGAGGGGCTCGCGCTGCTCGACGAGGCGATGGCCTCCACCATCGCGGGCGAGGTCGGGCCGTACTTCACGGGGATCATCTACTGCAGCCTGCTCTCGGCGTGCCTGGCGATCGGCGACCTGCGACGCGCCGGCGAGTGGAGCGACGCAGCGGCGGCGTGGTGCGCGACGATCCCGCCGGACTCGCCCTACCCGGGGATGTGCCGGGCGAACCGGGCCGAGGTGGCGCGCCTGCGCGGCGCGTGGCCCGAGGCCGAGGCGGAGGCCGAGCGCGCCTGCGACGAGCTGATGGTCGTGGAGCCGGGGATCGCGGCGGCGGCGTTCCTGCAGCTGGCCGAGATCCGCCGGCGCCGGGGCGACCTGGCCGGCGCCGAGGCCGCGTACGGCCGCGCCCACGAGCTGGGGGAGAACCCCAGCCCGGGCTCGCGCTCCTGCGGCTCGCCCAGGGGAAGCTCGACGCCGCCCGCAACGCGATCGCCGCGGCGCTCGGTGCGGCCGATGCCCGTCGCCCGCACCGGGTGCGGCTGCTGGCGGCGGACGTGGAGATCGCCCTCGCCGGCGGTGCGGTCGACGAGGCGCGGGCGTCGGCGGACGAGCTCGATCGGATCGGCGGCGAGACCGGCACGCCGGCCTTCACCGCGCAGGCGGCCGAGGCCGCCGGGTCGGTCGCGCTCGCGGACGGCGACGTCCCCGAGGCGCTGGCTCGTCTCCGGGAGGCCTGCGCGGGATGGCAGGAGCTGCGCCTGCCGTACGAGGCGTCGCGCGCGCGGGTCGACTTCGCCCGCGCGCTGCGCGCCGCCGGCGACGAGGACGGCGCGACGCTCGAGCTCCGGGCGGCGCTCGCGGGCTTCGAGCGGTTGGGCGCGGTCCGGGATAACGCCGAGGTCGCCGCGCTCCTCGGCGACGCCGACGCGTTGCCGACGGGCTCACCGCCCGGGAGGCCGAGGTGCTCCGGCTCGTGGCGTCCGGCAAGACGAACCGCGACATCGCGGTGGAGCTCGTCATCAGCGAGCACACCGTGGGCCGGCACCTGCAGAACCTGTACGCGAAGCTCGGGGTCTCCTCCCGCTCCGCGGCGACCGCGTACGCGTTCGAGCACGGCCTAACCTGACCCGCCCCCGCTGGTGCGTTCGCACCACACTCCCCGATCCGCAGGTTGGTGGGTTCCGTCGATGCGCCCTGTCCGCCCCAGCCCTAGCGTCGCCCGTGATGGAGCACCACCGACGGAAGGAGCAGGCGATGCGGACGGAGCGCTTCGACACGGTCGTGATCGGCGCCGGCCAGGCCGGCCTGGTGACGGGGTACCACCTGCAGCGCGCGGGACGGTCGTTCGTGATCCTGGACGGGAACGCGCGCGTCGGGGACAACTGGCGCCAGCGGTACGACTCGCTCCGCCTGTTCACCCCGGCGTACGCGTGCTCGCTCGACGGGATGCCGTTCCGCGTCGAAGGACTCGAGGTGCCCGACGAAGGACGCGTTCGCGGACTACCTCGAGGCGTACGCGGCTCGGTTCCGGTTGCCGGTCCGGCTGGGGGTGCGCGTCGACGGCGTGCGACGCGACGGCGACCGCTACCTCGTGACCGCGGGCGACGTCACGTTCGAGGCCGCCGACGTCGTGGTGGCGTCGGGCGCGCACCGGGATCGCGCGGATCCCGGTGTTCGCGTCGGAGCTCGACCCGTCGATCGTCCAGCTGCACTCGAGCGCGTACCGGAACCCCTCGCAGCTCCGCGACGGTCGCGTCCTGGTGGTCGGGGTCGGGAACTCGGGCGGCGACATCGCGCTCGAGGTCGCGAAGACCCACCCGACGATGCAATCCGGCACGGCCAGCGGGCACATCCCCCCGGACATCGACGGCTGGGTCGCGCGCAACGTCGTGTTCCACGTGATCCGGTTCCTGGGCGTGCACGTGTTCACGCTCCGCAACCCGATCGGCCGCAAGGTGATCGCGAAGCAGATGGCGAAGGGCGACCCGCTCGTGCGCGTGAAGCCGAAGTGGCTCGCCGCGGCCGGCGTCGAGAACGTGCCCAGGACCGTCGGCGTCCGCGACGGCAAGCCGGTGGTCGAGGGCGGTCGCGTGCTCGAGGACGTCGCGAACGTCGTGTGGTGCGTCGGCTTCCGCCACGACCTGTCCTGGATCGACCTGCCGATCTTCGGCGAGGACGGAGCTCCGATGCACGAGCGCGGCGTCGCGACCAGCGAGCCCGGTCTGTACTTCGTCGGGCTCCCGTTCCAGTTCGCCTCCGGGTCGGACGTGATCCCCGGCGTCGCCCGCGACGCGCGATGGATCGTGAAGCAGCTCGGCGGCGATCGCGCGGGGTCCGGGCCGGCGCCCCGTCGATGGCGGCCGCCTGAGCGCCGGGTGCGCCTCAGCCTCGGGGGCCGGTCGCCGAGAACAGCGCGCTCGAGCCGGAGACCTGGATCTCCACGTCGCGGAACGACGCGTCCAGGATCTCCTGCAGGCCGTCGACCGTGTCCCCGAGGTTGTCGAAGCCGCCCTGCTTGTTGGCCGCCCAAGGAAGGCGCGGGCCGAGCGCGTGTGCGACGCGCCGATGCCCAGGACCGTCCCGCCGAAGAACACGCCGTCGGGCGTGAGGACGTCCGCGATGTTGCGGACCGCCGTCGCCTTGTTCGACATCGGGTCGCGCAGGCAGTGCAGCACGAAGCTGAGCGCCGCGGAGTCGAACGGTCCCTCGACGGGGAGCGGCTTCATCACGTCGGCCTCGACGGTCGTCGGCGCGTAGGACGCCAACCGCCGCGATGCGTGCTCCAGGACGTGGCGGTTCGGGTCGAGGAGGGTGATCCGCGTCCCCGCGGGCGGTGCGGCCTCGGCGATGAAGTACCCGGTGCCGGGACCCACGTCGAGGTGTCGCTGGCCCAGGTGCCGCCGGTACTGCTCGACCCCCGAAGGGACCGAGGTCTTCCAGACGGCCCGGGTCATGAACTTCAAGACCCACACGTCGTAGATCGCCAGGAGGAAGGGGTTGTATCCGGCCTGGCCCTTGTACGACGGATCGCTCCGTTCCACCCATCGCCTCCTGAGCTGATAGCGGCTCCACCCTATGCCCGGGTACCGTCGAGGGTGTGCCGCTGCCGCGCGCGCTCGCCCGGTTCAACCGCGTGGTTACGAACCACGTCACGATGCCGTTCGCGGCGCGGCTGCCGGGGTTCGGCGTGGTGATCCACCGCGGGCGGAAGAGCGGCCGCGAGTACCGGACGCCGGTGAACGCGTTCCGTCGACCCGGCGGATGGGAGCTCCCGCTGACCTACGGCGTGGGTGACTGGGTCCGCAACGTCCTGGCGTCGGGAGAGGCCGATCTCGCCACCGGCGGCCGGACGCGCCGGTTCGCGAACCCGCGGATCGTCGCGATGCCCGGCCACCCGGCGCTGCCGTTCCCGGTCCGCTGGATCCTGGCGCGGCTCCACGTCGACCAGAGCTTGCTCGTCGACGACGCTGCGCAGGGAGGACCATGACGCTCCGCGATCCGCGTCAACCGGTTGACACGGGTCCGCTCGTCCGGCCGCCGAAGCGACGCTAGGCTGCGGACCTCATACGCGAACCCCAACGGGAGGTGGACGACCCATGCCGACGACGGAGCAGGTCAACGCCTGGAGCGAGGCGTACCGCATCGCCTGGGAGACCGCCGACGCCGCGGCCGCCGGGGCGCTGTTCGCCGAGGACGCGTCCTACCGCTCGAACATCTTCGAGGAACCACACCAGGGCCGGGCGGGCGTCGAGGACTACTGGCGGACCGTCACCGCGGTGCAGTCCCACGTGAGGGTCTGGATGGGATCGCCCGTGATCGAGGGCGACCGGGTGATCGTCGAGTTCTGGACCCGGATGCTGGCGGGCGGCGAGCCGCTGACGCTCCCCGGCTGCCTGCTGATGCGGTTCGACGACCAGGGCCTCTGCGCCGATCTGCGCGAGTACTGGCAGACCCTGCCGGAGCTCCGCGACCCCTGGCCCGGCTGGGGCGAGTAGACCCCGGTCATCCGCGCCGGCCCCCCGGCGGTCCCGGCCTCCTAGAGTGGGTGGCCATGTCGTTCGAAGAGGCGATGGCCCAGCGGAGCGCCGCCGTCTACGCGGACTTCCTCCTCCCCCACCTGGCGCCTGAGGCCGACCTCTTGGATGTCGGGTGCGGGCCCGGGACGATCTCGCTTGGCTTGGCGCATCACGTACGGAGCCTCCTGGGCGTGGATCCGGAGGACGAGTTCGACGACGCACGCGCGTACGCGGAGGCGCTCGGGATCGACAACGTCGAGTTCCGCGTCGGCGACGTCTACGCGCTCGACCTCCCCGACGACCGGTTCGACGCGTGCCTCGCCCACTCGATGCTCGAGACCCTCGAGCGTCCGGTCGAGGGCCTGCGCGAGATCCGGCGTGTGTTGAAGCCCGGCGGGGTGGTCGGCGTCGCGTCGGTCGAGTACGGCGGGCTGATCCTCGCAGGTCCAGACGAGCCGCTCCTGCGACGCTTCTACGCGATCCGCGAGGAGCTCTGGCAGCTC
>CAVPJX010000007.1:0-19253 GCA_963705545.1 uncultured Actinomycetes bacterium | reverse complement strand
TCCGTCGCCGCGAGGCCGGGGATCGGCTCGACCTCGGCGGCCGGGGGGCACCCACCCACGCATCGCCAGAGCCCGAGCGACACCATGATGAAGATCGCGACGATGAACCCGTAGGTGGGCACCGCGAAGAATGTGCCCGACTCCTTCACGCCGCGGAGGTTCGCGAGGGTGATCAGCACCACGAACCCGATCGCGAGCATCACCTTGTGTGAGCTGAGGGAGGGAACGGCCGAGGTGATCGCCACGACGCCTGCCACCGTCGAGACGACGACCGTCATCATGTAGTCGACGAGGAGCGCCGAGGCGGCGATCAGCCCCGGGTACTCGCCCAGGTTCTCCCGGCTGACGATGTAGCGCGCCGCCGCCGTTCGGGTACGCGCGCACGGTCTGCCGGTACGACGCGATCACGATGACCATCAGCGTCGAGATCGCGATCGCGATCGGGAACGCCAGCCACTTCGCCGTGGCGCTCGCCATCAGCAGGACCAGCAGGATCTCCTCGGTGGCGTAGGCGACCGACGACAAGGCGTCGGAGGAGAAGACCGGCAGCGCCAGGATCTTCGGGAGCAGGGTGTGCTCGAGCCGCGCGCTCTCCACGGCGCGACCGACGAGGATGCGCTTCGCGACGCTCGTGGTCGGCGCGGGATGGGTGGCGGACCGACTCATGGGCGTTGATGCTACGTCCCGCGGCTCCCGGCGGGCGCGACCAAGCCCTCCCCGTCCGGCGCCTCCGGCTCCCGCAGGTGGAACGGCACGCTCGAGACGACGACCCCCGGTTCGAAGAGCAGCAGCCGCTTGATCGCGAACGCCGTCTGGTTGTGGAGCAGGTTCTCCCACCAGTGCCGGGGCACCAGCTCGGGCAGCACGACGGTGACCACGGTGTCGCCGCGCTTCGTGTTCGCGCGGACCTCATCCAGCAGTGGCCGGTCGATGTCACGGAAGGGTGCCTCCGTGATCACGAGCGGGATGCCGAGCTCGCGCTCGTGCCAGGCCTCGATCACGGGACCGACCTCTTCGGGATCGGTCACGAAGAACATCGCCTGGATCGCGGCGGGGTGCAGCGAGCTCGCGTACGAGACCGCCCGCACGGTGGCGTCGTGGACCCCAGAGACCGGGATCAGCACGACGCTCCGCTCCGGTTCGAGGGCACGGCCGCCACGGACCTCCTCGAGCTCGGGAACGAACGGGACGTCGGTGACCACGACGCCCGGCTCGAACAGCAGCGAGCCCTTCAGCAGGAGGGCTCGCCGTTGGGTCAGGAACTGGAACCAGCGCTTGCCATGCAGGGTCTCCGGGATCACGACGGCGGTGTAGCTCTCCCGCGGTCGCTCACGGCCACGGATCAGCGCGCGCACCTCACGGACGAGGTGCTTGTCCGCGCCGTCCAGCCGGCCGGAGCTCGCCCAGACGCGGCGCCACGCCCGCCCAGAGCGTCACGGTGGCGCGGTGCATGCTCGGCGGCCCGACGAACCACGCCTCGAGCCGCTCGGGACGGATCGCCCGTAGGTACCCGATCGCCTCCAGCGTCGCCGGTCCCAGGTCGGGTACCAGCAGTACGAAGGTGGTCTCGGCTCGCGCGGTGCCGGACAGACGTCGCGCCCGCAAGAGCTCGTTCACGATCGCGTAGTGGTGGTGCACGGACAGGAACAGGAGCACGATGATCGGGATCGCGACGATCACGATCCACGCCCCACCCCGGAACTTCGTGATCGTGACGATCACGAGCACGACCCCGGTCGTCACGGCCCCGATCCCGTTGATCACCGCCCGCGACCGCCAGCGCTCGCCCTTCAGGCGGAACCAGCGTCGGACCATCCCGGTCTGCGACAGCGTGAACGCCGTGAACACGCCCACGACGTAGAGCTGGATCAGGCGCGTGAGCTCGGCATCGAACACCCAGATCAACACGCACGCGATGGCGGCCAGCACCACGACGCCGTTCGAGAACACCAGGCGGTCGCCGCGGTTGCGGAACTGCGATGGCATGAACCGATCGCGCGCGAGGATCGAGGACAGCCGCGGGAAGTCCTGGAACGCCGTGTTCGCCGCGAGGATCAGGATGCCCGCCGTGAAGATCTGCAGAAGGATGAACCCAAGGCCGCGCCCGTACACCGTCTCGCCGATCTGGGACAGGACCGACTGCGACGCGGCGATCTCCTCGTCGATCCGCACGTGGAACAGCTGGGCGAGCAACGTGATGCCGATGAACATCGACACCGCGATCATCGCCATCAGCGCGAGCGTCGTGGCGGCGTTGCGGGCTTGCGGTCGTCGGAACGCCTGGACGCCGTCCGCGATCGCCTCTACCCCCGTGAGGGCCGTGGCACCGGAGGAGAACGCGCGCAAGAGCAGGAACAACGACAGGGTGGCCGTCGCCTCGATCGGGAGATGGGCGGTCGGCGCCTCGGGGCACGTGCCGTCGACGCACTCGACCAGTCCGATCAGGATCGTGAACCCGACGATCGCGACGAACCCGTACGTCGGGACCGCGAACAGGGTGCCCGCCTCCTTCACGCCCCGCAGGTTCGCGAGCGTCACGAGGAGCACCAGCCCGACCGCCATCAGGACGCGGTGCTCGCCGAGGCGCGGGAGCGCCGAGGTGATCGCGACCGTTCCCGCCGTGATGCTGACCGCGACCGTCAGCGCGTAGTCCGTGAGGATCGCCGCGGCCGCGACGAGCCCCGGGATCGTCCCGAGGTTCTCGCGAGCGACGATGTACGAGCCGCCTCCGCGCGGGTAGGCCTTGACCGTCTGTCGGTACGAGGTCACCACGACGATCAGCAGGAGCGCGATCCCGATCGCGAGCGGCATCTTGTACGCGAGCGCGGCGGTGCCGGCCGTGATCAGCACCAGCATCATCTCCTCGGTCGCGTAGGCCACCGATGAGAGCGGGTCGGACGAGAACACCGGCAGCGCCAGGAACTTGGGGAGCAGCTGGTGCTCGGCCTTGTGCGAGGCGAGGGCGCGCCCGACCAGCAGGCGCTTCAGGAACCCCCCGGTGCGCACCCCGGTCGGTGCGGGTGTGGACACGACGGCTATCGTAGCGAGGCGTCGTGGCCGCGCACCCTCGGACCGGCTACCCTTAGCCCCCGTGCGCGTGATCATCATGGGCTGTGGGCGCGTGGGCGCAGAGCTGACGGTCAAGCTCTGCGACGAAGGTCACGACGTCGCGATCATCGACAAGCGCCGTGAGGCGTTCGACCGGATCCCTCCGGGCTTCTCGGCCAAGACGTTCGTCGGTCTCGGGTTCGACCGCGACATCCTGGAGGAGGCGGGGATCAAGGAGGCGGACGCCTTCGTCGCCGTCTCCAGCGGCGACAACTCGAACATCGTCTCCGCCCGCGTCGCGCTCGAGCACTACCACGTCCCCCGGGTGATCGCCCGGATCTACGATCCTCGCCGCGCCGAGATCTACGAGCGGCTGAACATCCCGACCGTCGCCACGGTGCGCTGGGGCGTGAAACAGATCGAGCTCATGCTGTTCCACGACCGCGAGGAGGTCCGCGAGAGCCTCGGCGGAGGAGACCTCGTGCGGATGCGGATCCCGGTGCCAGCGCACCTGGTGGGCAAGTCGGCCTCCTCGCTCAACATCCCGGGCAAGCTGCTGGTGGCCTCGGTCTCCCGGGGCGGCGGTGGGTTCATCCCCGTCGAGGACAGCGTGCTGCAGGCCGGCGACTTCCTCGGGGTGATCCTGGCCAAGGACGGGATGGAGCTGCTCGACGATCAGCTCGCCCCGCCGAGCGGGGACCACGCCTGATGCGCGTCGTCGTCACCGGTGGCGGGGCGGTGGGCCGGCACCTCGCGGTGGATCTGGCCGACCGGGGACACGTGGTCACGTTGATCGAGCAGAACCGCGAGGAGGTCGAACGCCTGATCGCCTGGGCGCCGAAGGTCAACGTGATGCTCGGTGACGCGTGCGAGCCCTGGGTCCTCGAGAGCGCCGATCTCTCGTCGGCAGACGTCGTGGTCGCCGCGACCGGGGACGACGAGGACAACCTCGTGACCTCGCTCCTCGCGAAGACCGAGTTCGCGGTCCCCCGCGTACTGGCCCGAGTCAACCACCCGAAGAACGAATGGCTCTTCACGGAGCAGTGGGGTATCGACGCCGCCGTGTCGCCGCCCCACATCCTGACCGCGATGGTCGAGGAGGCCGTCACGGTGGGCGATCTGGTCCGGTTGATCCGCCTGGAGGGCGGACGGATCTCCATCGTCGAGATGACGCTCCCCGAGGGATCGCCCTCCGTCGGGCGACCCCTGTACGAGCTCCGGTTGCCGCCGGACTCCGCGATCGTGGCGATGCTCCGCGAGGGGCACGTCGTGATCCCGCAGCCAGAGTCGGTCTTCGCACCCGGTGACGAGGTCGTGGCCCTGAGCTCGGCCGAGTCCGAGCGAGCGCTCCGCGAGGCCGTCGTCGGGCCGGGCATGCCGGGCGGGACGCCCGGCGGCGATCAGCTCGGCGGCGCCGGTAGCATCTGATCAGCCTTACGGGCCGACGTCCGGCGGCCGCGGCAGGACGCCCGCCGGCTTCCCTGCGGCTCGCTGAGCCTCCACGGCCGCCCGGATCACGCGGTCCCGCTCGAGCAGGAGCGCGAGCTGGTTCGTGAACGCCGCGAGGATCCGGCGTTCGGCCGGCGTGAGGGGCGCGCGCGTCCCCCGCAGGACCACGAGCCCGAGGTTGCGTCGACCCACCGACAGTGACAGCCGCTCGACCCCGTCGGCATCCCCAGCCATCGGGATCGACCCCGGCTCGGCGTTCGCCGTCGCCGCCTCCTCGAGGCCGCTGAGGTCTCCGTACGGCTGGACGAACAGCGCGCCATCCGTGAAACCGAAGCGTCCGACCACGGCTTGCAGGATCATCCCGTAGCCCTCGCTCCCGGGGCGCGGCTCGACCAGGAGCCGACTGAGCTCCTGTTGCGTGCGGAGCTCCCGCTCGCGCGCCTCGGCCGCGTCAGCCCGGGCGCGCGCCCAGGCGATCAGCACCGAGATCAGCACGGCGAGCGCCAGGAAGACGCAGAGGACGGCCACGTCCTCGCCCTTGCCGATCCGGAACGTGCCATAGGGCGGGATGAAGAAGAAGTTGAAGCCCAAGAACGCGGCGACGGACGCGACGAGCCCGGGCCCGAGGCCGCCCACGACCACCGTCGCGATCACCAGGAACAGGAAGATGAACCCCTCCGAGAGCGCGGTGATGTCGTCTCGGAGCGGCAGCAGGCACACGATGACGGCGACCGTCCCGAGCGTGGCGAGGAGGTACCCGGCCACGCTGCGCATCGGCGAAGCCGCGAGGTATCGGCGAACCTCGGGCTCCAGCGAGGAGGGATCGGCGCCCACGGGGGGACCTTACGCCCGCTTCACGCCATCGCGTCGAGCGCGAGGTTCAGCTCGAGCACGTTGACCCGTGGTTCGCCGAGGAAGCCGAGGACCCGATCCTCCGTTTGCTTGTCGATCAGCCCCATGACCTCGTCGAGCGAGAGCCCGCGGACCTGGGCGATGCGAGCGGCCTGCAGCTCCGCCGAGGCGACCGAGATGTCGGGGTCCATCCCGCTGCCGGACGCCGTGACCAGATCGGCCGGGATCTCCGCGGCGGTCAGGTCGGGGTGATACGGCCCCTCCAGGTCGAGGATCGCCTGCACACGCTCGGTGACCAGATCCGCCAGGTCCTGGGACGTCGGTCCCAGGTTCGAGCCGGACGAGGTGGACGCGTCGTAGTCGACCGCCGACGGCCGCCCGTGGAACCACTCCTCACCGTCCCACAGCTGCCCGATCGAGGAGCTCCCCACGACCTGGCCATCGCGCGTCACCAGGGAACCGTCCGCCTTGGCGCTCATCCCTACCTGCGCGACGCCGGTGATCACCAGCGGATACGCCAGCCCGGTCAAGAGCGCCAACACGATCGTCGCCAGCAAGGCCCGAACCGCGTTCTTCATCATGGGAAGTTCACCAACCCCAGGAACATGTCGATCAGCTTGATGCCGATGAACGGCACGATGATGCCTCCCAACCCGTAGATCAGGAGGTTCCGGCGCAGGAGCGCGTCGGCCCCGACCGGCCGGTAGCGGACGCCGCGCAGCGCGAGCGGCACGAGCGCCACGATGATCAGGGCGTTGAAGATCACCGCGGACAGGATCGCGGACTCCGGCGTGCTCAGGTTCATCACGTTGAGCTCGTCGAGCACCGGATAGGTCCCGATGAACATCGCGGGGATGATCGCGAAGTACTTCGCGACGTCGTTCGCGATCGAGAACGTCGTGAGCGACCCGCGCGTGATCAGGAGCTGCTTGCCGATCTCCACGATCGACATCAGCTTCGTCGGGTTCGAGTCGAGGTCGACCATGTTGCCGGCCTCCTTGGCCGCGGCCGTGCCCGTGTTCATGGCCACGCCCACGTCGGCCTGGGCGAGCGCCGGCGCGTCGTTCGTGCCGTCGCCGGTCATCGCCACGAGCTTGCCGCCCTCCTGCTCGTGCTTGATGAGGTCCATCTTGGCCTCCGGCGTCGCCTCGGCCAGGAAGTCGTCGACCCCGGACTCGCGTGCGATCGCGGCCGCGGTCAGCACGTTGTCACCGGTGATCATCACGGTGCGGATCCCCATCGTCCGCAGCTGGGCGAAGCGCTCGACCAGCCCTTCCTTGATGATGTCCTTCAGCTCGATCACGCCGAGCGGAACGCGATCACGCGCGACGGCGAGGGGGGTGCCGCCGGCGTTCGCGATCCGCTCGACCTCCGCCTCCAGCTCCGGAGGCAGGTCCCGGCCCGACCAGTTCACGATCGCGTCCACCGCGCCCTTGCGGACCTCGACGCCGTCGAAGTCGATCCCGCTCATCCGGGTCTGTGCGGTGAAGGGGACGAACGACGCCCGCATCTCCATCAGGTCGTGCTCCCGCACGCCGTATCGCTCCTTCGCGAGCACGACGATCGAGCGTCCCTCGGGCGTCTCGTCGGCGAGCGACGCGATCTGCGCGGTCTCGGCGAACTCCTGCTCGTCGAGCCCGGGCGCGGGGTAGAACGCCACGGCCTGGCGGTTGCCCAGGGTGATCGTCCCGGTCTTGTCCAGCAGGAGCGTCGAGACGTCGCCGGCGGCCTCGACCGCCCGGCCGCTCATCGCGAGCACGTTCCGCTGGACCAGGCGGTCCATCCCGGCGATCCCGATCGCGGACAGGAGCCCACCGATCGTCGTCGGGATCAGGCAGACGAACAGGGCGATCAGGACGGCATCGGAGACCCGGCCGCCCGCGTAGATCGCCATCGGCTGCAGCGCCACGCAGACGATCAGGAAGATGATCGTGAACTTGGCGAGCAGGATCGACAGGGCGATCTCGTTCGGGGTCTTCTGGCGGCTGGCGCCTTCGACCAGCTCGATCATCCGGTCGATGAAGGACTGGCCGGGCTCGGCCGTGATCTCCACCTTGATCCAGTCGGAGAGCACCTTCGTGCCCCCCGTCACGGCCGACCGGTCTCCGCCCGACTCGCGGATCACGGGAGCCGACTCGCCGGTGATCGCCGACTCGTCCACCGAGGCGATCCCCTCGACGATGTCGCCATCGCCCGGGATCAGCTCCCCGACGGAGACCATCACGAGGTCGCCCTTGTGCAGCTGGGTCGCCGGCACCGTCTCCTCGCGTCCATCCGAGAGCAGTCGCCGAGCCATGAGGTCCTTGCGGGTCTTGCGGAGGGTCTCCGCCTGGGCCTTCCCGCGGCCTTCCGCCATCGCCTCGGCGAAGTTCGCGAACAGGACCGTGAACCACAGTCCCAGGGTGATCGCCGTATCGAAGGCCACCGGGCCACCGTTCACGATGTCGGCGATCACGCGGATCGTCACCGCGACCGAGACGACCTCGACCACGAAGATCACCGGGTTCTTGAGCAGCGTCCGGGGGTTGAGCTTCAGCAGGCTGTCCCAGATCGCCCGCTTCACGATCGGTCCATCGAACAGCGGCCGCGCGTTCACGGCCCCGTGCTCGAAGTGGGTGTGGCCCGGATCGTCGTTGCGCGACGTCATCGTCGAACCCATCAGAAGAGCCTCCCTTGGTCCTGCAGGAGGTGCTCGACGATCGGACCCAGCGCCAGGCCGGGGAGGAACGTGAGCGCGCCGATCACGAGGATCACGAAAACCAGCAGGACCACGAACAGTCGGGTGTCGGTGTGGAGCGTCCCCTCCGTCTCGGGGACGATGCCCTCGCGGGCGACGCTGCCCGCCAGGGCGAGCGCCGCGAGCAGGGGGACGAAGCGGACGACGATCATCAGCAGGCCGCCGCCGATCGCGTAGAACGGACCGCTGGCGGTCAACCCGGCGAACGCCGATCCGTTGTTGTTCCCCTGCGAGAGGAACGCGTAGAAGATCTCGCTGAAGCCGTGCGGCCCCTGGTTCAGGCGCGCGTCGGTACCCGCGGGGATCACCGAGCCAACGGCCGTCAAGGCCAGGAGGAAGAGGAACGGCACGAGCACCGCGATCACGGAGTACTTCACCTCGCGGGCGCCGATCTTCTTGCCGAGGTACTCGGGCGTTCGTCCGATCATCAGGCCGCCGATGAACACGGCGATCACGACGTAGAAGATCATCCCGTACAGGCCGCTCCCGACGCCGCCGAAGATGACCTCGCCGATCGCCATGTTGAACATCGGCGCGATGCCGCCGAGCGGCCGGTACGAGTCGTGCATCGAGTTCACGCTGCCGTTCGACGCGTCCGTGGTCGTCACCGCCCACAGCGCCGACTCCTCGGGGCCGATCCGGACCTCCTTGCCTTCCATGTTCGGCTCGGAGGCGGCGATCCCCGCGGCGCGCATCGCGCCGGAGGAGCTCTGCTCGGCCGGCACCGTCAGGAGCAGGCCGCCGACCATCAGGACGAACATCGTGGCGAACAGGACCCAGCCCTGCTTCACGTTCCCGACCATCTTGCCGAACGTGTACGTGAGGGCCGCGGGGATCGCGAGGATCGCGAACATCTCGAGGAAGTTGCTCAATGGCCCACCGCCCTCGAACGGGTGCGCGGAGTTCACGTTGAAGAAGCCGCCGCCGTTCGTGCCCAGCTGCTTGATCGCGATCTGGCTGGCGACGGGGCCACGGGCGAGGAGCTGCTCGAAGCCCTGGATCCCGGTCGCGGCCTGGGAGTTCGCGAGCGTCTGCACGACACCCTGGCTGATCAGCAGCACGGCCATGATCGCCGCGAGCGGCAGCAGGATGTAGACGGTGCCGCGGACCAGGTCGCGCCAGAAGTTCCCGAGCTCCTCGCGTTTGTTGCGCGTGAAGCCGCGGATCATCGCCACCAGAACGGCCATCCCGACGGCGGCCGACACGAAGTTCTGGAACGTCAGCCCGAGCATCTGGCTCAGGTAGCTCATCGTGAACTCGCCGCCGTACGCCTGCCAGTTCGTGTTCGTGACGAAGCTGGAGGCCGTGTTGAAGGCCACGTACTTGTCGACGGCCGGCATGTCGGTCGGGTTCAGCGGGAGCGAGGACTGCAGCCGGAGCAGCGCGTAGAGCAGCAGCATCCCGATCACGCTGAACCACAGGACCCCCGTGGCGTACCGGCGCCAGGACTGCTCGAGCGTGGGATCGACGCCGATCACACGGTAGATCACGTTCTCGATGCGTCCGTACCGCTCCCGCGTGTAGACGCGGTACATGAACGCGCCGAGCGGTGGCGTGATCAGGATCAGCAGGATCGCGTAGACGATGATGGTCGCCATGGCTAGAACCGTTCGGGACGGATCAGGGCGTACACGAGGTAACCGAGCATCGCGACGGACAGGATCAGCATCAGGACGTCACTCAGGGTCATAGCCGCTCGAACCCCCTCACGAGTGCGAACGCCAGCGCGAACGCAACGCAGGTCAACACGATCAGGACCACGTCGATCATCTCGGGCAACCTCCACGGGACGTCACGGAGCCAACGTACGTCCCCGACATGAGGACCCCGTGAGCGAACGGCCCCGGGACCTTCGGGACCTCTAAAGGACCCCCCTGACCTCCCCCGCAGGACGTCCGGGCTGCCACACTTGCGGCATGGACGGGGGTCCGGGACGCTCGGGGAACGAGGAGCCGGCCTCGGGCGGGACCGACGTTCACCGGATCGACCCGCCGGCGGCGGATTCGATCCGCGGCCTGATGAGTCCGCCGGGCGCGCGGCGGCGGGTGGCCGGCTACACGCTCGCGGTCGGCGCGAACGCCGTCGCGATCGCCATCCTGCTGCCGCTGCGCGAGGACCTCTCCCTCCACTCGGTCGGGTTCACGTTCCTGCTCGTGGCCGTGGTCTCCGCCGCGGTGGGTGGCTTCGGACCCGGCGCCGTGGGCTCACTGATCGGGTTCGCCGCGTTCAACTTCCTGTTCATCCCGCCGTATGGGACGTTCGCGATCCACGAGGGCGAGGACGTCATCGCCTTGTTCGTCTTCCTCGGCCTCTCGCTGACGATCTCGGCGCTCCTCGCCCGGACCCGCCAGCGAGCCGAGGCCGCGGAGGAGCGCGAACGAGAGCTCCTCGCCCTCCAGGGCCTCTCGAGCGACCTGGTCGGGATGGGACCGGGGACCGAGACGTACGCGACGCTCCTCGACCGCGTCGTGAAGCTCTTCGCGTTCGACGCGGGCGGCCTCTTCGTTCAAGGCGACGGCGGCTTCCGTGGCCTGGAGCGCGTGGTCGTGGTCGGGGAGGACACCGTTGATGTCAGTCCCGACTGGGACCCGAGGTCGCCGGGATCCCCTCCCGCGCGTCTGCCGCTGAACGTCGGCCACCGGAACCTCGGACTGGTGGTCCTGCTGGGAGAGCGGCCTCCGCTCTCGGCGGCGGAGAGCCGCATCCTGCGGTCGTTCTGCGACCAGCTCGCCCTGGTCCTCGAGCGCGATCGCCTCCTGCGTTCCGCCACGGAGGCGGAGGTCTACCGGCAGGGAGAGGGGATGCGCCGCTCGCTGTTGGCGGCGGTCTCCCACGATCTGCGGAGCCCGCTGGCCGCGATCAAGGCGTCGGTGACGGACCTGATGGATCCGGAGGTCGACCGAACGCCGGAGGACACCCGCGAGGTCCTCGAGACGATCGATCGCGAGACCGACCGCCTGAACGCCCTGATCGCGGATCTCCTCGACATGTCGCGGATCGACGCCGGGCTCCTCAAGGCTCGGGTCGAGTCCGTCGACCTGAACGAGTTCCTGCCGTCCTGCACCGGTCCGGTGAAGAGCACGGCGCAGCGTCCTCGGGTCGACGTCCGGTTGCGTCGAGAGCCGCCGTTCGTCCTGGCCGACCCGGTGTTCCTGGACCGGGTGGTCGCCAACCTGCTGGGGAACGCGGTGCGGGCGAGCCTGGAGACCGGCGCCGACCGGATCGAGGTGACCACGACCCCCGAGGACCGCCGGGTGACGGTCCGGATCATCGATCACGGCCCGGGCATCCCGTCGAGCGCGCGGGAACAGCTCTTCTACCCCTTCTTCGACCTCGACGAGCGGAACCCCAAGCTGGGCAACGGGCTCGGACTCGCGATCAGCAAGGGATACATCGACCTGATGGACGGCGAGATCTGGGTGGAGGAGACGCCGGGCGGCGGGGCCACCCTGGCGTTCGCGCTCCCGAAGGCGACCGAGGACCGAACGTGAAGGGGACCCGCGTCCTGGTGGTGGACGACGAGGACCAGATCCGCCGTGCGCTCCAGCGAGCGCTCGGGGCCCGCGGGTACACGGTCGCGACCGCGTCGGACGGGGAACAGGGCCTGGCAGAGGCCGAGTCGTTCATGCCGAACCTGATCGTCCTCGATCTCAACATGCCCGTGATGGGCGGGCTCGAGGTGTGTCGCCGGGTCCGATCGTGGTCAGACGTCCCGATCCTGATCCTCTCGGTCAGGGAGGACGAGGGAGACAAGGTCACGGCGCTCGACCTGGGCGCGGACGACTACCTCACGAAGCCGTTCGGGATCGATGAGTTCCTTGCCCGGATCCGCGCGTTGCTGCGGCGCGCCGAGCCTCGAGCGGATCAGGGAGCGCTCCGGTTCGAGCGCGACGGCGTCGCGATCGACCTGGAGAACCGGAGCGTCCTGCGCGACGGCGATCCGGTCCACCTGACCCGTACCGAATGGGCCCTGCTGGAGACGCTCGCGCACCACCCCGGGAAATTGCTGACGCAACGATGGCTGCTCGAGACCGTCTGGGGATCCGGCTACGGCGACGACGTCGACGTCCTGCGTGTCTTCGTGAGTCAGCTCCGCAAGAAGATCGAGCCGGACCCGTCCCACCCGGCCGTGGTCGTGACCGAGCCCGGGGTCGGCTACCGGTGGACCCTGCGCCCGACCGGGTCCGAGCCGGTCGGCGACCCAGACCGCGCGACCTCGTAACGGCCTACCGCTGTCGCATACTCACGGCATGAGCGATGAGGGCGCCGCCGGCGACGCCACCGGCACCGAATCGATCGAGTCGCTCACCGGTCGCGAGGTCGCCGTCGCCGTCGCAAGCCCGACCCTCACCCGGGCCGACGCCGAGACCCGGAAGGGCGCGCCGCTCAGGATCTACCTCGGCGCCGCCCCCGGCGTCGGCAAGACCTACGCGATGCTCGGCGAGGCCCATCGGCGCGTGGACCGTGGGACCGATGTCGTCGTCGGGTGCGCGGAGACGTACGGACGGCAGAACACCGCCCGGATGCTGGAATCGCTGGAGCGCTTCCCGCCGAAGCGGATCGAGTACCGAGGGGCGACGTTCGACGAGCTCGACGCGGAAGGACTGATCGAGCGACACCCCGAGGTCGCGATCGTCGACGAGCTCGCGCACACGAACATCCCGGGGAGCCGCCGCGCGAAGCGATGGGAGGACGTGATCGATCTCCTGGCGGAGGGGATCGAGGTGATCTCCACCTTGAACGTGCAGCACATCGAGAGCCTGAACGACGTGATCGCCAACGTGACCGGGATCCGGCAGCGCGAGACCGTGCCCGACTGGCTCGTGGACCTCGCGGATCAGGTCGAGCTGGTGGACATGTCTCCGCACGCCCTCCGGCGACGGATGATCCACGGCAACGTCTATCCGGATCAGCGCAAGGCCGAGCTTGCGCTCCGTCGGTTCTTCACCACGGAGAACCTGACGGCGCTTCGCGAGCTCGCGTTGATGCGGGTCGCGAACCAGGTCGACGACACGCTGCTCGAGCGCTGGTCGGGATCCCTCACCCCCGAGACGCGCGAGCGCGTCCTCGTCTGCGTCTCGCGCCCCGAGCTCGCCGAGCCGCTCGTGCGCCGTGGAGCGCGGATCGCCCAGCGTGCCCGCGGCGAGTTCATCGTCGTCCACTCCCGCGAGGGCGACCAGACCCCGCACGACAGCTGGATCACCCCGGTCGAGCGGCTGACCCGCGATCTGGGAGGGACGTTCGAAGTGATCCGGAGCGAGGATCCGGTCGACGGCATCCTCGCATTCGCCTACCAGCGGTTCGTGACCCAGATCGTGATCGGCGAACCGCTCAAGCCCCGATGGCAGGAGCTGATCCGCGGCTCGTTCGTCTCGCGGTTGATCCGGCGAGCCCAGAACATCGACATCCACGTGATCGCGCGGCAGCCCTCCACCGACGTCGAGCTCGCCCGGGGGGTTGAGGACGGGGTCAGCCGCTGAACTCGAGCCGGGGGTTCAGCATCTTGACCACGCCCCGCTGCTCGCCGAGCACGCCCTCGACCACCACGCGCGAGCCGAGCGTGAGGCCCCCGATCCCCCTCCGGCCCATGAAGGTGATAACGGCCTCGCCGGTCCCGTCGGAGATCAGCGCCTCGAGCGCCTCCTTGCCGGCCATGGGGAAGACCGTCATCCGCCGGATCACGCCGGCGATCTTCACCTGACGGCGCAGCGGCGCATCCGCGATCCGAACGGAGCCCGAGATCGTGTCGGCCCACTCCTTCGTCTCCGCCGCGAGGCGCGACTCATCGCTCTCGGTCAGCCGATCGAGGCGGCGGCGGAGCCAGCCCATCAGGGCTACGAAGCGGACGTCGTGGCGGCGTCCGCGCCGGACAGGTCCAGGTCGGACTTCCGCGTCTTGGAGATGTAGATCGACGTCGCCAGGACCGCCGCCGCGATCAGCCCGACCGCGAGTCGGAGGCCCGTGTCCCCGGCGTGCTCGACCACGACCGGCGCGATCAGGAGCGCCACCAGGTTCATCACCTTGATCAACGGGTTCAGCGCCGGCCCGGCCGTGTCCTTGAACGGGTCGCCGACCGTGTCGCCGATCACCGCCGCCTTGTGGCTGTCGCTGCCCTTGCCGCCGTAGTGGCCCTCCTCGATGTACTTCTTCGCGTTGTCCCACGCGCCGCCGGAGTTGGACAGCATCACGGCGAGGAGTTGCCCGGTGACGATCGCCCCGGCCAGGAACGCGCCGAGCGACTCCTCCTTCAGCAGGAACCCCGCGATGATCGGGGACAGGACCGCCAGCAGGCCGGGGGTCGTCAGCTCGCGGAGCGAGGTCTTGGTGCAGATGTCCACGACGCGGCTGTAGTCCGGCTTCTCGGTGTAGTCCATGATCCCGGGGTGGTCCCGGAACTGGTTGCGGACCTCGACCACGACCTGTTGCGCCGCGCGGCCGACGGCCCGGATCGCGAGCGAGGAGAACAGGAACGCGATCGTCCCGCCGGCCAGGAGGCCGACCAACACCTCCGGATGGTTGATCCGGATGTCGAAGACCGACGCGCCGGCCTCCTTCAGGGCCTCCTCGAATGAGCTGAACAACGACGTCGCCGCGATCACCGCGGTCGCGATCGCCATCCCCTTCGTGATGGCCTTCGTCGAGTTCCCGATCGCGTCCAGGCCGCCGAGGATCTCGGCGGGGCGGCCCTCGAACTCGCCCGACATCTCCGCGATGCCCTGCGCGTTGTCGGACACGGGCCCGAACGTGTCCATCGAGACGATCACGCCGACCGTGGTGAGCAACCCCATCCCGGTGAGGGCGATGAAGTAGACGCTCTCGGCGACCGAGTCCCCGAGCAGGAAGGAGCAGATCATGGCGCCCGCGATCACGAGCGCCGACCATACGGTCGACTCCATGCCGCTCGAGAACCCGGACAGGATCGTCGTGGCCGGCCCTGTGACGGTGGCCTCGGCGATCTCCTGGACCGGCTTGTACTTCGTGTCGGTGTAGTACTGCGTCAGCACCTGGATCACGCTCGCCAGCACCAGGCCGATCGAGACCGCGATCGCCGGCGCCCAGCTGTCCATGTAGACCTTCGAGATCACGAACACGGCGGCCGCCGAGATCAAGGCGGACAGGAAGAACCCGCGGTTGATCGCCCGCATCCCGTGCTCGTCCTCGGAGCGCGGCGAGACCGCGAGGATCCCGACGATCGACGTGACCACGCCGACCGCCCGGACGAACAGCGGGAACATCACGCCGACGATCGCGCCCTGAGGGGTGTCGGCGAACGCCGCGGCCCCGAGGATCAGCGAGGCGACCAGCGTGACCTCGTACGACTCGAACAGGTCGGCGGCCATCCCCGCGCAGTCGCCCACGTTGTCGCCCACGTTGTCGGCGATCGTGGCGGCGTTGCGCGGGTCGTCCTCGGGGATCCCCTGCTCGATCTTGCCGACGAGGTCGGCGCCGACGTCGGCCGCCTTCGTGAAGATCCCGCCGCCGACCCGCATGAACATCGCGAGGAGCGCGCCGCCGAAGCCGAAGCCGACCAGCACGCTCGTGGCGTCGCCCTGGAAGATCAGCAGGATCGCGGTCGCGCCGAACAGGCCGAGCCCGACCGTGAACATCCCGGCGACACCGCCTGCGCGGAAGGCGATCCGCATCGCCTGGCGCAGTCCCGACTCGCGGGCCGCGTTCGCCGTGCGGACGTTCGCGCGGACCGCGAGCCACATCCCGACGTAGCCCGTGAGCGCCGAGAACCCCGCGCCCAGGATGAAGGCGGCCGAGCGGCCGAACCGGAGCGCGAACTCCGAGTGCTCCGCGTTCTCCGGGACCGGCAGGATGAAGAACAACGCGACGGTCAGCAGCGCCAGGAAGACGGCGAGGGTCCGGAACTGACGGCTCAGGTACGCCTTCGCGCCCTCCTGGATCGCCCGGGCGATCTCCTTCATCTTCTCCGTGCCCTCGGGTGCGGCCAGCACCTCCCGGACCAGGTAGTACGCGAAGACCAGGGCGAGCAGCGAGATGCCCAGGATCAGCCAGAGCATCGTCGTCTCGAACGATCCGAAGACGGCCTCGATCGGACCGCCTTCCTGGGCCAGGACGCCGTGCATGCACCCTCCTCGAACGTGGAAGTGGGAGTTCCCCTCAGCCGTCCCGGCGGGCCGGAACCCGAGCAGTATAGGGAAGGGTCTGCGCGCCTGACCTGGGCAGACTCCACGCCCACCGACCACGTCGGGCGATGCCTGCGACGCCCTGAGCGCTCACGTGCTCGTTCCGCGTCGAGGACTCGGCGAGAGGCGCAGCAGCACGTAGCCGAGCGCGGCCGCGACCGTCGAGGCCACCAGGATCGAGACCTTCGCCACCGCCAGCTCCTCGCCGCCTCTGAACGCGAGGCCGGCGATGAACAGCGCGACCGTGAATCCGATCCCGGCGGTCGCCCCCATCCCCGCGAGGTCACCCCACCCGACCTCGGGGGCGAGCACGCCCAGCCGTGAGCGAACCGCGACGAAGGACCCGGCCAGCACGCCGATCAGTTTCCCGATCACGAGCCCGAGGAAGATGCCGAGCCCGAACGGCGTGGTGACGACGTCGGCGAGCGCCGACCACGAGAGCTCCACGCCGGCGTTCGCCAGGGCGAAGATCGGAAGGATCACGAAGCTCGACCACGGCAGCAAGACGTGCTCGACGCGGGCGAGGGGCGAGACGGCCTCCTTCGACAGCCAGGAGAGCCGGAGCCACAGGTACGCATCGGCGTCGGGCGGCTCCGGCCGGTCGCTGGTCTCGTCCGCCGTCCGGCGCGCCTCCTGGCTCACCGCCGCCGACCGCTGGAAGGGATACGCCGGCGTCAACAGCCCGAGCACGACGCCCGCGATCGTCGGGTGGACCCCCGCCCGCAGCATCGCGTACCAGAGGCCGACCCCGAGGATGATGTAGGGAAGGGCAGCGCGGACGTGGATCCGTTGGAGGCCGACGATCGCGAGCACGATCGCGAGCGCGACGACGAGCGGGCCGAGCGATACCCCGGACGAATAGAACAGGGCGATCACCACGATCGCACCGATGTCGTCCACGATCGCGAGCGTCAGGAGCAGGGGCTTGAGCGGCGACGGCGCGTAGGCCGCGGCGAGCGTCAACGCGCCGAGGGCGAAGGCGATGTCGGTGGCCATCGGGATCCCCCACCCCCGCTCGGCGGCGGTCCCGGCGTTCAGCGCCAGGAAGACCAGCGCGGGGACCGCCATCCCGCCTACCGCTGCGACGGCGGGGACGGCCGCGGCGCGCCACTCGCGGAGCTCGCCGGTCGTGAGCTCCCTCTTGATCTCGAGGCCGACGACCAGGAAGAAGATCGTCATCAGCCCGTCGTCGACCCAGTGACGGAGATCGTCGGTCAGGGACCAACCCCCGACGTGGATCGAGACCTCCGTCGTCCAGAGCCGCTCGTACGAATCGCCCCACGGCGAGTTCGCCCAGAGCAGCGCGACGACCACGGCTGCGAGGAGCAGCACGGCGCTCGCCGTCGAGGTCTGCAGGAACTCCTGCAGGGGACGCAGGACGCGGCGGGAGACCACGGTGTCGCGACGGCTGAACGGGGACCGGACGACGACGTCCGCCGTCGGGTCGCGTCGGTCCTCAGGGCGCCGGCCGGTCATGGGTCTCCTCCTACCGAGCGAACCCCTCGCTCGGGCCGACCAGGCTTCCCGGCACGCCGAGCGCAGCCTACCCCACCGGTCGCCCGAGGCGTCCGCCACGACTTCGCAACGCGGGGATGGTTGTTGGGCCTCCGACCCCCCCGTACCCTGAACGGCGGTTTGTCCGAAGGCCGTCACGTCAGCCGCTCCTCACGCAAGCCCGCCCTCATCGTCGGCGGGATCATCGCCGTCCTCGTGATCGGCGTCGTCGTGGTGGTCCTCACGGGTGGTGGCGACGGCGCCGCCGGGATCATCCCGGGGATCGGCGGGGACGAAGGTCCCGTGACGCCGGAGTTCGCGTTCGAGACGACGAAGGTCCTAGCCGTACCGACCCGTCCCGACGTCACGCCCGAGGAGCTGAAGTCTCAGGCCGAGCCGGCCGCGGACGAGATCGCGGCCCTCATGGACACGCTCTACCTGGAGGCGTTCTTCGACGTCGACAACTGGCAGGCGGGGGCCTACGACGAGGTCTGGCCGTTGTTCGAAGGCACGGCTTCCGCCGAGGCGCAGGCGAACGCGGCGGTGCTGACAGCGGGCACGGGCGCAGGCGACGCCTTCGCCGAAATCGAGCCCGGCTTCGCCGAGCTGAAGACGAAGGTGCTGCTGAACCACCAGGACGAGCCCTTCTCCGTCGTGGCGGTGGTGATCTTCCGGGCGACGGGCCGCGGCAAGGACGCCGGGCCCGACGTCCTGATGCAGAGCAACGGGCAGTTCACGTTCCGCCAGATCGACGGCGAGTGGCGGATCGTGGCGTTCCACGTGCAGCGCGACGACGAGGAGCAGACCCAAAGCACCTCGGCGACCCCGGGCACCTCGGCGACCCCATCGGCGGAGCCGTCGTGAGCCGGCGCCTGCGGTTCCTCGCTGCAGGCCTGGTGGCCTGGACCCTCGCCAGCGTGGTGGCCGCAGCGTCGCTGATCGGGCTCGCCGGGCCCGCGTCCGCGCAGACCGGCATCCTGATCGGCAAGGCGCATGCGGGGTTCGCCCCGTCGCGGTCGGGCGACCCCATCGTGATCCTGATGATCGGCAGCGGCGCCCGCGAGGGCGACGACGTGATGCACTCCCTCGCCGACTCGATCCATGTCGTCTCGATCAACCCCGAGAACCACAAGGCGTCGATCGTGGGGATCCCCCGCGACTCGTGGGTCCCGATCCCCGGCGTCGGCACCTCGAAGATCAACTCCTCGCTCGTTGCGGGCGGGCCGGACCTGCTGATCGAGACCGTGGAGTCCCTGTCCGGGCTCACGATCGACTACTGGGCGATCACCACGTTCTGGGGGATCACGGACCTCGTCGACGAGCTCGGCGGCCTGACGATCGACATCCCGTTCTCGATGGACGACTACAACTCCGGCGCGAGCTTCGAGCCGGGGACCTACACGCTCAACGGCAAGCAGACGCTCGCGTTCTCGCGGGACCGCCACAGCTTCTCGCAGGGCGACTTCGCCCGCTCCGAGAACGGCGGTCGCATCCTGCTCGCCTTCCTCGAACAGTTCCGT
>CAVPJX010000006.1:0-58470 GCA_963705545.1 uncultured Actinomycetes bacterium | reverse complement strand
CGGCATCGGCGGTAGCGCGGGAGCACCTTCCGGGGGCCCATCGCTAAAGGCGACCATCACCCACAGCCGAAGAGGTCTGTGGGATGCGGGGAACGAAGCGCGCCGTCGGTACGATCAGCGCTCTAGCGCTGCTCGTCGTCATGCCGCTCACGGGGACCGCCGACGCCGCCGACGCACCGTCCGTCGCCGGGGCCTCCGCAGCCGCCGCGCCATCGCGTCCGAACATCCTCGTGATCGTGAGCGACGATCAGGCCTGGTCGACCTTCTCCCGCAAGCTGATGCCGTCCGTCTACAAGCAGCTCGTCGACCGGGGGGTCCTCTTCAAGCGTGCCTACGTCAACACATCGCTCTGCTGTCCCTCCCGGGCGGAGATCCTCACCGGTCTCTACGAGCACAACACCGGGGTGGACGACAACGACGTCCCGCTCACGCGTCCGACGATCGTCGAGGCTGCGAAGGATGCCGGGTACCGGACCTACCTGGCGGGCAAGTACCTCAACAGCTGGAACTCCTGCGAACCACGTCCTGAGTTCGACGAGTGGGCGTGCGTCGTATCACACGAGCCTTCGAGCAACTCCCTGAAGGATCCGATGGTGAACGTGAACGGCTCGTGGCGGACCCTCTTCGGATATCAACCCGACGTCCTCGGGTCGATCCTTGCGGACGACATCCGGAGCACCCCGGACGATCGGCCCTTCCTCGCGCTCTACACCCCAACCACCCCCCACCTCCCCGCCGACGACCCACGCTACGCATCGATGGATGTGTCACCGCCTCGCGGGCGAGCGTTCGACTCGAACACCCTCACGGAGAACGCACCGCGGTTCTCTCGGAGGCCGCCGCTCACGGAAGACGAGATCTTGAAGTCGGACGACCGATACGTCGCGATGGCTCACGCCACGCGATCCTTCGACGATGCCGTGTCCGAGCTCTTGAACGCGCTCGGGGGACGCGAGCAGAACACGATGGTGATCTACATCTCCGACAACGGCTTCCTCTACGGCGAGCACCGCCGGTTCGGGAAGACCGATGCCTGGGAAGAAGCGATGCGGGTACCGATGGTCGTGCGGTACCCGGCCGCCCTCTCGCCGGCTCAGGCCTTCGCGACGAACGCTCTCGTGCAGAACGTCGACATCGCACCGACGATCGCCGGCCTCGCCGGCTTTCCCTGGGGCGCCGACGGCCGATCGTTCTTGCCGCTCGTGAGCAAGGATCGCCGGAGCATCAGGGATGCCGCGCTCCTCGAGCACTGTCGAGGTGTGAACCGCGGTCAGCTCGACTGCTCGGGCCTGCTCTATGAGGGCGGGAACACGAACACCCCTGGATTCGTGGGGCTCGTGACCCCCCGGTACAAGTACGTCAAGTACGACGACGGTTCGACGCAGTTGGTCGACCTCGACCGGGACCCTAAGGAGCTGCGGAACCTGCTAGGCGCGAGGCGGAGCTTCGGGAACAAGCGAGCGCTCGCGATGGCTCACAGGATGGCCGGCAGGATCGCGTCGCTCACTCGGACCGCCGCGGTCACGACGATCGCGGCCGGGCCTGGTCCCCTCGACACTCGGGTCGCGACCTTCCGGTACTTCTCGCCATCCCTCACCGCCGAGTACCGGTGCCGACTCACTCGGGATGGACGAGCCGGAGCCTGGGAGCCTTGCCAGGGCGAGTCCATCACGTACTCCGATCTCGAAGACGGAAGGTACCGGTTCGAGGTCGCCGGATCCGACGGCGCGGGTCATCCCGATCCCACACCCGCGGCTCGAGAGTTCACCGTCGCAACACGCGGAGGGCCGGCCATCACCCTGCGGACGCATCCGGCGGTCGTCGTCCAGGACCGGACCGCGACCTTCACGTACACGAGCGTTCCGGCGACCGAGGCGTTCGTCTGCCGACTCACATCCCTCGACGACGAGGGATCGTGGGAGTCGTGTCCCCAGGAGGGCGTGACGTTCGCCGATCTCGAGGAAGGGGACTACACGTTCGAGATCCTCGCTCGAGATCCGTCGACGGGTAAGGTCTCGGACCCAGCGGCGGCGTGGTCTTTCCGGGTGGATGACTCGGGACCCGTCGTGACGTTCCTCGACGCGCCTGCGGTCTCGACCCGATCCGACCGGGCCGACTTCCGTTTCATCCTCGACGAGGGGGCCTCAGGAACCGTCCGCTGCTCGATCGACGGAGCGCAGGCATCCAGCTGCGTCTCCGGAACCTTTCACGCCGATCGCATGCGTCCGGGCCTCCATACGCTGACGATCACGGCGGCCGACCGATCCGGGAACGGATCGGAGACGCGGTACATCTGGGAGGTGGATCGGCAGCGCCCTGCCGTAAGCATCAAGGGGAGTCCTCAACCGTACTCTTCGGACCGAGAACCCGTGTTCGATCTCTGGTCGGATGCCTCGCCCGCGTTCTTCCTCTGCCGGCTGGACTCGGACCCATGGATGCCGTGCTTCACCGCGGCGCAGATGACCTCGCTCGCGGACGGGCAAGCACCGGTTCCTGGCGCTCGCGCTCGACGCCGCCATGAACCGTTCCGAGCAGGTCGCGTTCCGCTGGACCGTCGACGCGATCGCGCCGGGACTGGTCCTGTCAGGGTCGCCGGAGCAGGGCGTGACGACCACGTCGCACGAAGCACGATTCGATATCGGGGCGAACGAGCCCGTCGCCTACTTCTGTTCGCTCGACGGTTCACCGTACGTTGCGTGCGGACCCCATCCCTCGTACGCAGGTCTCAGCACCGGCGAGCACAGCTTCTCCGCCTACGTGGTCGACCGCGCGAAGAACGCCTCGATCGAGGTCGGCCGAACGTGGACGGTCGCCTGACCTGACCTGACCTGACCTGACCTGACCTGACCTGCGACCAGGTCCGACCGAGCCGACCCGTGTCAGACCTCGTCGCTAGGGTCGCGACATGGCACAGGTGATCTCCCTCCAGGACCACCGTGAGCGGCGGAACCCGCTCGCGCGGGCGATGTCGCGGCTCGACCTGGCGATCGGCCGGCTCGACCCCCTCGTGCGGCGCTCCGGCACACGTGTGCACGACGCCGTGACGCGCGAGCTGCTTGCGATCGCGGCCGAGGTCTCGGGCGGGCGGCCGCTCGATGCGGCCGACCGGGCCGAGCGCCTCGCCGATCGGCTCGAGCACCCGGCAGCGCTCGGCTGACGCCGAGCGCTGCCTCGCATCACGCGGGCGCTCCGGCCTAGACTCGGTTCGGCCGAGGGGATCAGGAGGGAACACCGTGCGCCGCGCGATCGTGGCCGGCATCGCCGCGTTCCTCGCCGTCTTCGTGACGGGGAGCCTGTTCGCGGCGCTGCTCGATCGCGCCGGAGCCGGTGAGGATGAGCCGGCGACGCCCTCGGTCTCGCCCTCCGGCTCGCCGGGCCCCGAGCCGCCACCGCCGATCGCCGCGTACCTCGCCTGGGTCCCGGGTGGCCTCCCACCCAGCTTCGCCGGGCGCGCGGCGAAGATGGCGGGGATCGATCAGGTCACGGCGGTCGCCGAGGACACCGCGTGGATGGTCGCCTCCTACGAGGCCGACGGGAGCTTCGTCGATCGGCCCGACGCGCCCTACATGATCCCGATCGACGCGGCGGCGATCGACCCGGCGGGGTACGCCGCGATGCTGCCTCCCGAGGCTCGGGCCACGGTCGCCGATCTCCAGCCGGGCGAGGGGCTCCTCGGCGAGACATCCGCGAAGCTCCGCGAGCTCGGGCCGGGCGGACGGATGGAGTTCCAGGACGGCTTCCAGGTCACGATCGTCGGCGTGCTGCCGGACCAGCAGGTCGGCGCGGCCGAGCTCGTGGTCGATCGTGCGACCGGAGCCGCGATCGGGATCGAGCAGGAGCGCTACCTCCTGTTGCTCCCGGCCGCCGATCGTCATCCCTCCGCGGGCGGCCTGCGCGAGCGGCTGGTCCGGCTGCTCCCCCCCGACCTGCTGTACCGGACCGCGCAGGTCCGTGCGCCCGGCCAGGCGCGGTACCTGCGGATGGGCGACGCGGTCCTGCCGCCCTCGATCATCAAGGCGCGCTTCGGCGAGTGGAGCGGGTACCCGGACCCCGCGGACCCCGGCGCGATCCAGATCGACCCCCGTTGGGTGGACAAGAAGATCGTCACGACGACCGTGCCGGTCCTCGGTGAGGTCACGTGTCACCGCAAGTTGATCCCACAGCTCCGCGGCGCGATGGATGAGCTCGAGCAGGACGGCCTCGCATCCACGATCCATGCGTTCGCCGGATGCTTCGCGGCGCGCAACGTCCTGAGCTCGCCGTCGGCATCGATCTCGCACCACTCGTGGGGGATCGCGATCGACGTCAACGCGGACACGAACCCGTTCGCCCGCCCGCCGTCGCAGGACGCGCAGCTCGTCGCGCTGATGGAGCGGTGGGGGTTCACCTGGGGCGGGGGATGGATCGTCCCCGACGGGATGCACTTCGAGTACCTGCGACCGGCGCCGAAGACCTGATCCGACGGGTGGCGCTGGCCCGTAGACGAGGGGAGCAGGTATCAAGCGCTGTCTGCACGTGCTCGGGCGCCGGCGGCTCCGCCACCCGGGGCCTGAGCATGCCTCCCGCGGCGTGACTCGCGCGTGGGTTCTGCTCCCCTCGCGATCCCGAAGGATCACCTCGACCGTACACCCGGCCACTCAGCCGCGCAAACGGGGCCCCTTCGCGCGTGACCGGAGCGCCACCCACACGAGGACGCCGCCGATCGCCACCGCGGCGACCGCACCGGCCGCCACCTGGGCCTTCGGCTGCGCGGCGGTGCTCGCGATCTTCGTGCGGAGCCGGACCGGCGCACGGAAGTCGCGGATCTGCCACTCCCGCTCCTCGGCGACCTTCCGCAGCTCCTTGTCGGGGTTGACCGCGACCGGATGCCCGACCGCCTCGAGCATCGGCAGGTCGGTGATCGAGTCCGTGTAGGCGTACGAGCGCTCGAGGTCCACGCCGACCCGCGCCGCGAGGGAGCGGATCGCCCCGGCCTTCTGCTCGCCGTAGGCGTAGAACGAGAGCTCTCCGGTGTACCGCCCGTCGTCACCCACCTGCGCCTGCGTCGCGATCACGCCGGAGACGCCGAAGTGGCGCGCGAGCGGGCGAACGATCTCCTCGGGCGACGACGAGACGATGTACAGACGCCGGCCCTCGCTGCGGTGCAGCTCCATCAGGTCCAGCGCCTCCTGGTAGACGTACGGGTCGATCACGTCGAGCAGCACGTCCTGCACGAGCCGCTCCACCTGTGAGCGATCCCATCCCTTCGTGAGCGCGAGCATGCCTTCCTTCAGGCGCTCCATCTTGTCCTCGTCGGCGCCGACCAACAGGTACACGAGCTGGGCGTACGCGCCGCGCAGGAGCTGGCCGCGCGAGACCATCCCCGCCCGGTACAGGGGCCGGGACAGCGCGAGCGAGGACGACCGAGAGATGATCGTCTTGTCGAGGTCGAAGAACGCCGCTTCCATCCTCATCCCATCCTACGGTCGGCCCCTGACCGAACCCTCGGCGCCGGACCGCCCCCGCTTGACCATCACCTCTCGCTCCCGGCCGGTCAGCGACGGAGCCTGCCGAGCGCGGACCGGAACCCCTTGATCCAGGTGAGCTCCGCCTTCGCGAGTGCCGCCTGCCGGTCGAGCATCGCGTCGGCGACCGTCCACCCGGCACCGCCGGCGTCGGCCATGCCCGCGCGCTCCGCCGCGACGGCGTCGAGGAGGGCCCGGATCGCCCGCTCACGCGCGTCGACGGCACGCCGGGCGTCGGCAGCCGGGAGCAGATGGACGAACCCCAGCGCGAGGCCGCCGTCGGTCTCGTACGGCGCGAGGGTCTCGAACCGCTCGGCCAGTCCGGCCCTCAAGCGTCGCCGGCCGGTTCCGCTGATGCGGTACACGCGCCGATCAGGCCCCTCTGGCCCCTCCTGGGAACGCCCCACGATCGCCCCGGCGCGCTCCAGCCGGTGCAACGCCTGGTAGATCGACGCCTTCCCGACCTCCGCCCAGCAGCCCATCCCGCGCTCGCGCGCCCGCTCGATCAGGTCGTAGCCGTGCATCGACTCCTCGGCCAGCAGACCGAGCACCACGACCTCCACCTTCGACACCGCCATCGTCGGCTCCTCCTCTAGTCTGTCTCGGACTAGTCCAGTCTAGTCCCGCCCCGAACGGTCCCCGTGGAGCTCCGCCGCTCGTGTCGGTCCGACGCGGTAGCGTGCGGCGATGGCCACGAGACGGTGCGACTGGGCCGGGGGGACGACCGACGCGCGCATGCTCGCGTACCACGACGAGGAGTGGGGGGTACCCTCCCACGACGACCGGCACCTGTTCGAGATGCTCACCCTCGAGGGCGCCCAAGCCGGTCTGTCGTGGAAGACGATCCTCGACAAGCGCGACGGCTACCGGCGCGCGTTCGCCGGGTTCGACGTGGATCGCGTCGCACGGTTCGACGGCCGGAAGGTCGAGCGGCTCCTGCTCGATCCCGGCATCGTGCGGAACCGCCTCAAGGTCGCCTCGACGGTCGCGAACGCGCGCGCGATCCTCGACGTGCGCGCCGAGTTCGGGTCGCTCGACGCCTACCTGTGGACGTTCGTCGGCGGGGCCCCGATCCGCAACCGCTGGCGCTCGATCGAGGAGCTCCCCGCCGAGACCGCCGAGTCGCGCCTCATGTCGAAGGACCTGAAGCGCCGCGGCTTCCGCTTCGTGGGACCGACCGTCTGCTACGCGTTCATGCAGGCGACCGGGATGGTCAACGACCACGAGACGCGCTGCTTCCGCTACGCGCAGGTGTGAGGGCGGCGTCCGCCGCCCCGACCGAGCGTCCCGGCGACCCCGGGTCGTGTGGACCTCCCCGGTCCCGGCACGCCACCGTAGCGTGGAGACGAAGGAGCGAAGGAGGTGAGCAGGATGACCGGATCGGTCACCCTCGACCGGTACCTCCACTACATCGAGGCCCAGATGCAACCGACGCCTGGGTCGGCGGGTCGACCCTCGGAGCGTCGCCCGGTGGTCACGATCTCCCGGCAGGCCGGGGCCGGCTCGCACGTCGTGGCCGAGGAGCTGATCTCGAGGCTGGGCGCCTGGTCCGGCGAGCCGTGGACGATCGTCGATCGCGACCTGGTCGCGACCGTGCTCGAGGACCACCACCTGCCGGCGACCCTGGCACGCTTCATGCCGGAGGATCGCGTCTCCGAGACGTCCGACACGCTGGACCAGCTCTTCGGGCTCCGGCCCTCGTCCTGGACCCTCGTCCGCAAGACGTCCGAGACGATCCTGAAGCTGGCGCAGATGGGCAACGTCGTCCTGATCGGAAGGGGCGCGAACGTGATCACGCGCGACCTCGATCGTGCCTACCACGTCCGCTTGATCGGATCGGTGCCCGTTCGCGTGAAGCACGTCGTGGCGTACAAGCACCTGGACCAGGCGGATGCCGCCGAGTACGTCCGAACCGAGGACCTCCGGCGTGAGCGGTACGTGCGGAAGTACTTCGAGCAGGACATCGAGAGCCCCCTCAACTACCACGTCGTGATCAACACGGATCGGGTCCCCTACGAGGCCGCGGCCGACCTGATCGCCGGGGCCGTCACCCGGATGTCGACGATGGAGATCCCCACGACGAACGTCGTGGGGGCGAGGGCGCGCTGACCCCGTTCGCGCGCGTGGGGGCGGCGCGCCCGCGGCGCGCCGCCCCCACGGAAGGCTCAGAGCGAGGCCCGCCCCACACAGATCTCGCCGGTGCCAGGGTTCGTCGCGCGCGCGACGAACCGATCCGCGCCCGCGGTGTCCGCGGGGCGACGCCGCAGCTCGAACGATCCGCTCGGACCCTGCGTCACGCGTGACCCGTTGAAGATCCGGCTGCCGTTCTGGCGGATCGCCACGTTCCAGGTCTGCCCCGCGACGTTCGAGTCGACCTCGAACTCGAGCTCGAGCCGGCTGTTGTCCGGCTTGATCTTCAGCTTCCAATCGCTCGAGGCGCTGCAGCTGCCCTGGCGGATCACCTCCGTGCCACCAGCGTGCGCCGCAGGCGCCACCGCCAGGAGCATCGTGGCCGCGAGCGCCATGACCGCCACCTTCGTCCGTGTCCTCATCGGATCCTCCCTCCGTCCGCGACGCCCGGCCGCCGATCGGGGCGGGTCGTCACGGGTACTACGGTGAGGCTGGCGGACCGGCCGACAGGACCGGGGCAACGTTCGGCTAAGGGTTCGGTAAGACGGCTGGGTATCCTGCCGAGCGGAGGCGTCAGGGTTCCTGGTGGGCCCCGCGGTCTTCAACACCGTTGTGGGGGCGCGAGCTCCCAGGCGGGTTCGATTCCCGTCCGCCTCCGCGAGGAGAGAACGGGGAGGGGAGCGTGGAGTCCGCGTGACTCCACACCTCACCCCCATGAGTCACGATCCGGGCCGGTCGTGGTTCGCGGTCAAGCGTTCACACGATGCGGCCGAGCGCCGTCCTCGTGACGAGCGGCCAGGCGAGCCCGAACGACCCCGCGATCCCGAGCGTCGCGACCAGCAGAGCCTTGACGTCGCCCGGCAGATCGATCGGCCGCAGCAGCAGCGCCAGCGCCACCAACACCGGACCTTGCAGCATGAACGCGAGGTAGGAGCCGCGAGCCATCGCTCCCCGCAACGATCCCGTGCCGTTCAGATGACGTTGGACGAAGGCGAGCACCCAGATCGGACCCGCGACGGCGAGCACACCCTCGGCCAAGGCCCAGACGAGCGCCGGGACCCCCAACCCCCCGAAGTACACAGCCTGCTCGAGGCCCCGGAGGTCGGTGCTCACGGCGACGATCGCGATCGCGAGCGTGGCGGCGACCGTGGCGATCCCGCACCGCCGCGCGAGCGTGCGAGGCACCGGCCGGAGCCACCCGCGTCGGGCCGCCACCGCGCCGAGACCGAACATCGCGACGTACTCGGGCCACCCCCACACGTGCAGGTTCAACGGCTGGTTCGAGTCGACGGGGAGGACGATCCGCAGGCCGAACGTCACGACGCCGACGACGAGCGCCAGCGCGACGAGGTGAGACCCGCGGAGCGGCTCGTCCGACGGCGGCGATGGCGGGAACCGCCTCCGCCACGCGGCCAGGACGACCGAGAAGAGCAGCAGCACGCCGACGAACCACATCGGGCCGTTGTCGAGGACCGGGTCGGAGTCCGTGACCGAGTCCCAGAAGCCGCGGTGCTGGAGCGGTCCGAAGAGCGCGTATTCGAGGAGCGGCCAGACCAGCAGGGTGTAGACCGCGAAGCGGCATGCCGAGGCGCAGGAGCCGATCGGAGACGAACCGCGTCGCGCCCCTTCCGCGCGAGCGAGTCCTCGCGTGAGCAGCCCGGAGATCAGGAAGAACAAGCGCCATCAGGAAGAGCCCGCCGAGCACGACGAACAGGAGCGCGTAGACCTTCTCGAAGGCGTCCGAGAGCGTCACCTCCTGGAAGTCCTGATAGGTCCAGCTACCGAAGGTCGCGTACCCCATCAGGGCGTGCGACGCGATGATGCCGGCGATCAGGACCGTCTTGAGGTTGATCCAGCCGTCACGCGAGACGGGTGCCCGGTCGATCCGCGAAGCGGGGAGCGTCCACCGGTTCGATCACGGCGACCGCCTCATGGACCAGGAACGGGTGGACGCGTCGCGCTGGCTCATGCCTCGCCTCCGGCTCGAGCGTGCGTCGGGCAGCACGGGCCGTGCAGTGCCAGGTAGCCCGCCCTCGAAGGGACGCCAGCGCCGGGAGCATCGCCCCGATCGTCGTGTCGGTCCCGAGGGAGCGGGTACCGTAGACACCGATGAACGAACGCCTCCAGGAGATCGCGGATCGGATCGACACCACGAGCGAGGAGCTGCTCGAGTTCCTCGACTCGCCCGGCGGACGCCGGCTGCGCCGCATCGTCGGGACGGGCCTGATCCTGTCGATCCCGCTCGTGATGCGCCTGCCCTGGCTCCGGGCCTCACCCATCGGGAAGCTCGTCGAGATCACGGGCGGCGCGGCCCTGCTGATCAAGCTCGCCGAGCTGATCCGGGACTGGGAGCGGAGCCAGCAGGCGCCCGCGGTGATCGACATCCCGCCGCCGCCGCGGACCGCGTAGGACCCGGCTAGACGCGCCCCGCGTCCCGGAGCACCTCGCGCGCGGCGCGCAGCCCCGACTCGACGCCGCCGTTCAGGTACCCCTGGCTGTACGTCGAGGTGTGCTCGCCGGCGAAGTGCACGTTCCCGGCGGGGAGGCCCAGGTAGCCGAAGTACCCCGTCCACTGACCCGGGAGGAAGGCCGCGTACGAGCCCCGGACCCAGGGGTCGTTGACCCATGAGTCGAGCCAGGCGTTCCCCGCGTAGGCCGCGGACGACCCAGGCATCCATCGATCGAGGAACCCGAGCGCCTCGTCCACCACCGGAGCGGGGGCCGGGCCGTGCGGGACCGTCGTGGCGTACGACGCCCCTCGGGCGCCGCCCGTGTACACGGTCAGCAGCCCGGCGGACCCTGGCTGGCCCAGGGAGGAGTCCCAACTCTCCCCCCGGGGATCGTCGGCGAGGAAGTAGCCGTTCCACGCGCGGCCCGACGGGGTCGTGAGCTCGGTGGGCCGGCGGTCGAACCGCAGCAGCACCTTCGCGTTCGTGCCCATCCCCAGCTCCTCGATCGAACGCCGTCGCTTCCGCGTCAACGAGACGCCCGAGAGGTCGACCTCGCGGAGCGCGGTGAACGGGAGCGTCAGCACGAGCACGTCGGCCACCACCTCGCCGGCCACGCCGTCGAACGTGAGCCCGAACGTGCCGTCGGCGCGCTCCGCCGCGGCGCGGAGCGGCGCCTCCAGATGGATCGAGCCGGCGGGGAGTCGTTCGGCGAGCAGCGTCGGCACCTGATCGTTGCCCCCGCGGACGTGGTAGCGCTCGTCGGCCGCCCCGCCCGGGTACGGCGTGATGTAGGTGTCGATCAGCGTGATCGCTGAGGTGTCGACCGGATCGATGCCCCAGAGCCCGGTCAGGCTCACGTCCATCGCCCGTCCCAGCAACGATCCGCTCCCCCCCGGCACGTGCCGGTCGATCCACGCCTGCATCGTCATCCGGTCGAACGCGCGCGCCTGCGGTCCCGCCTGGCCGAAGCGGTACGGGCCGATCCGGTCCGCGACCCGCGCCAGTCGCCGGATCACGAGGTCGATGTCGTCGTAGACGACGCTCGGCGTGCGGACCGCGCCGTCGAGCACGAGCAGCCCGGACGTCGGGGCCTCGTCGTCGTAGGCCGCGAACAGGTCCTCGAGCTCCAGCCCGAGCGTGGCGATCAGACGGCGGAGCTGATGGTGGCGGGTGTCGACGAACTCGCCGCCGTGCTCGGCGACCTGACCGTCCGCGAGCCCACGCGCGGTCCAGCAACGGCCACCGACCCGGTCGCGCGCCTCGTACACGTCGGACGCGAGCCCGTGCTGCGACAGCTCGAACGCGCACGAGAGCCCGGCGAGCCCCGCGCCGACGATCACGATCCGCGGATCCGTCGCCCCGCGCCGCGGCGGGCGGCGGAGCGGCGGGACGAACGCGGCGGCGGCGATCGCACCTCCCGCCTGCAGCAGGCGCCGCCGCGAGACCAGGCGCTCGTGGATCGCGATCGCCTCGTCGAACGACACCGGGCGATCCCCGCCCACGGCCCGGTGGACGTCGGCGGCGGCACGCATCGCCTGCATCAGCGGCGTTCGGCGTCCCGGCATCGGCCTCCCCTCGACGGTCGCGCGATGCTAGCTCACCACGGAGCGGCGGCTGGGCCGGCGCCGAGGAGTGTGCGAGCATCCGCCCGTGGCCCAGGCACACCTGCCGCGCCCGGACGACCGGCCCTTCGCGGTGCTGGATGTCGGGTCGAACTCCGCCCGGATGATCGTGTTCCGCCTGCGCGAGGGAGAGCACCTCGACGTCATCGAGGACGCGCGCGCACCGCTCCGCCTCGCGCGCGAGCTCCGCGACGGGGGCGAGCTGGGCCCGGAGGCGATCGATCGCACGATCGAGGCGCTGCGCGACTTCCGGGCCGTGGCGGACGGCGCGGGCGCGACCCGGATGATCGCGGTCGCGACCTCGGCCGTGCGCGACGCCGAGGACGGTCCGGCGCTGCTCGAGCACTCGCGCGCGCTCGGGATCCCGCTCGAGGTGATCGACGGCGACACGGAGGCGCGGCTGGGGTTCCTGGGCGCCGTGCACGATCTGCCGGTCACCTCGGGCGCCACCCTCGACGTCGGGGGCGGGAGCGCCGAGCTCACGCGCTTCCGCGAGCGGATCCTCGATGCCTCGTGGAGCTTCGAGCTCGGCTCCCTCCGCCTGTCGGACCGGTTCCTCGTGAAGGATCCCCCGACCGACCCCGAGCTGCGCAAGCTCCGCAAGCACGTCGCCGCGGAGCTCACGGCCGGCGGCGTCCGACCGCTGGTCGACGGCGAGGACCTCGTCGGGATCGGCGGAACGGTGCGCAACCTCGCGAAGGTGGACATGCGCCGGACCGAGCATCCGCTCCACCTGCTCCACGGCTACGTCCTGACGGCCGAGCGGCTGGACGCCTTGATCGCCGAGTTCGCCGCGCGGTCGATGAAGCGACGGGCCCAGATCCCCGGGCTGAACCCCGACCGCGCGGACTCGGTCCTCGGCGGCGCGCTCGCGATCCGAGAGGTGCTCCGGCACCTCGAGGGGACGCGGGTCGTCGTGTCGAGCCGCGGCCTCCGCGAGGGCCTCGCGCTGGCGGAGGGCGGCGGGGTGATCCCGCCGCCGCGGTTCGTCCGCGCGATCTCGCTCGCGACCCTCGCCGCGCGGTTCGCGACGTGGGATCCGAAGACGGCGGAGCGTCGTGCGAGCATCGCCGCCCGCCTCCTCGAGAGCCTCGAGCCGGAGGCGCGCGACCACACCCGGGAGATGCTGGAGCACGCCGCGCGGCTCCTCGACGTCGGGCGGGCGATCGACTACTACCAGCGGTTCGAGCACGCGGCGATGATCGCGACCGCCTCGGACCTGGCGGGCTTCAGCCACGGGTCGCTCGCCGTCTTGACGGGCATCCTCCGGCAGGCGGACGACGACGCCCGGCTCGGTCCCTACGCCCGCCTCGTGCCGGTCGACGAGCGGCCCGCCGTGTTGCGCGCGGCCGCGGTGCTCGCCCTCTCGGACGAGCTGAACCGGCGGATCCCGCCCGGGGTCGCGGCCGAGCTCTCCACCTCGTGGCATCCGGGCGCGTTCGTCGTCGTCGCGCCCGTGCCTCCCGGCTGGCGACCGCGCCGGCTCGCCGACCGGTTCCGAACGGCCTTCGGCCGGCCGCTCCACGTCGTGGCGGTCGGGAGCCGATAAGGCTACCGTCCCGACCAGACCCCGATCGTGGGAGCACCGGTGGACGACGCGTTGGTGATGACGATCGACCTCGGCTCGAGCGCGACGAAGGCCGCCCTGTGGGCGCCGGACGGCCTCGTGGCGATCGCGCGCGCGCCGATCACGACCCGCACGCCGCGACCGGGGTGGGCCGAACAGGATCCCGGCGCGTGGTGGACCTCGACGGTCTCGGCGTGCAAGCGGCTCCCCGCGAACGATCGCAAGCGCGCGAGCGTGATCGGGTTCTCCGGTCAGCGCGAGGCCCTGGTCCCGGTGGGGCCGGGCGGGGATCCGATCGGATCGGCGATCGCGCGTCAGGATCGGCGCGCGGTCGAGGAGGCGGAGCGCCTGGGCGACGAGTTCGAGGTCCTGACCGGTGTGGTACCGGATCCGGCGTGCACCGCGGCCCGACTCGCCTGGATCCGGGCGCACGAGCCGGAGCGCCTCGAGCAGGCGCGATGGATCCTGACGCCGCGCGACCTCGTGGTCCTGCTGTTGACGGGGCGAGCCGTCACGGACCCGTCGATGGCCTCGCGCAGCGGCCTGATCGCGATCGACGGCGCGCGGCTCGAGGGCGGCGACCTACTGCCCGACCTCGAGGCGTCGACCGCCGTCGTGGGCGCGTCGCTCGAGGAGCCCTCGGTCGCGCTCGGGGTCGACCCCGGGACCCCGGTGGTCGTCGGGGCCGGGGACCGCGCGTGCGAGATCCTCGGCGTGGATGCCTCGCTCGCGCGACCGATGGTCTCATGGGGCACGACGGCCGGCGTCTCGATCCCCGTCCCGCACGTGCCGCCGCCGTCCAAGGGAGTGCTCGTCACGCGCGGGGCGATCTCGGGCTACGTGATGGAGGCCGGGCTCTCCTCGGCCGGGGCCGCGCTCGCCTGGGTCGCCGAGCTCACGCAGGCGAACTCCGTCTCGCTCGCCGCCGAGTCCGAGCGGATCCACCCCGGGGCCGACGGGCTCCTCGCCCTGCCGTGGCTCTCCGGCGCGCGCGCCCCCTGGTGGGAGTCGCGGGTCGGCATGACCTTCACGGGCCTCGCGCCGCACCACGGGCCGGCGCACCTGGCGCGGGCGATCGTGGAGGGGGTGGCGTTCGACGCGGCGCGCTGCCTGGAGCGCTCGGCGCCGGACGCCGTCGAGCTCGCGCTGGCGGGCGGCGGAGCGGCGATGCCCCTGTGGCGCCGCGTGCTCTCCGGCGTCACGAGCCGCCCGGTGGTGTCGCATCGCCACGGCGAGGCGGCGTCGGTCGGTGCGGCGCTCCTCGCGGGCCGGGCGGCGGGGGTCGACCTGGACCGCGAGGTGCTGGACCCGGTCGAACGGCGGGAGACGGCTCCCGACGACGAGGTCCTCGTGTACGCCGAACTCCGCATGCGGCACGAGATGGTGGCGCGCGCCACGATCGACGCGCTCTCCGGGCCGCGCTGATCGGGCCCGCTCGGCTTCATCTAGGGGCGTCGTGCAGGCGACGGTTCACGGCGGACGCGAGCACGTGCCCGACGCCCGCGACGATCGTCGAGGACGCGAGCTCGAGCGCGATCAGCACGGACCCGACCACCGGCGGCGCCTCCAGCAACATCATGTGCGCGAGCGGCGCGGCGCGCCGGACGCCGAGCTCCAGCTGGTCCAGCAGGTAGCGGTTCGGCGTGCGGAACAGTCCCCCGGCGAGCACGACCGGGAAGTCGAGGTCGAGCATCCCCAGCCGGGACCCCACGAGCCCGGCGGTCTCGCCGAGCGCCTGACCGATCTCCTCCAAGATCCCCCGGGCGACCAGGTCGCCCGCCTCGGTCGCCTGAAGGACGAGCGGCGCCATGTTCGCCACCTCCGGCGACCGCAGGCGCGTATCGGCGCGAGCGATCCGCTCGAGGAGATCGATCGACGTCGGCGCGCCGGTCCGGTCGCAGAGCAGATCGGTCAGCATCGTCGACGGCCCGCGTCCCGTGAACGCGTCGGCGACCGCCCGCACGGCCAGCTCGGAGACGTCGAACTCGCTGCCGAAGTCGCCGAACACGCGGCCCTGCCCGAGGGTGCGGAACTCCTCGCCCGCCGGGTTCCGGCCGGCGGCGATCGTCCCCGTCCCGGCGATCACCACCACCCCCCAGGCCTGCGGTGATCCGGCCCGCAGCGCGACGAACGCATCGTTCACGAGCCGGCGCGGCCCGCCGAACCCGAGCGGGACGATCCCGTCCTCGAGCCGTTCCACGTCCTTCGGCCAGTCGATCCCGGCCAGGCCGAAGGCCGACGCGTCCAGGTCCGCGCGCGCTACCCCCGCCTCGCCGAGCGCTGCATCGGATGCCGACGCGATGTTGGCCAAGGCGCCCGTGAGGCCCACGATCTCCCAGTTCGAGCCGCCGGCGAAGCCCATCCCCAGGAGCGAGCCCGACGCGTCGGCCACCACGACATGCGTGTTCCGGCCGCCGCCGTCCACGCCCAGCACGACCGTCACCCGTCGCCTCCCGCCGATCGGTACGCGTCCTCCACGACCCGCATCACGACGCGCCCGTCCTCGCCGCTCGGGCGGGGCGGCCGCCCCGCCGCGATCGCGTCCAGGAACGCGGCGACCTGCGCCGTGTACATCGGCTGCAGGCTCCGTGGTCCGTCGTCCCCGGCGGGTCCGGCCCCGGCGGCCAGATCCGCGCATACCCGCCCGTCCCGTACAGCTCGGTGTCGGCCTCCCGACCCCCGAGGTGCGGCTGCCACCATCCGGACTCGACGACCGAGTTCGTCCCGTTCGACCACGTGATCAGCAGGACCGCGTCGTCGTCGACGATGTAGCGGCCGCGCGCGTACCGGGTGCCGACGGTCGCGCACACGCGCGCGGGCTCGGGATCGCCCAGCAGGAACCGGGCGGTGTCGATCGCGTGGACCCCCATGTCGACGAGCGCCCCGCCCCCTGCGAGCGCGGGGTCGGTGAACCAGCCGCTCGGACCCCACGCCGCATGGACGCCGTACCCGCGGGTCTTCACGATCGTCGCCGAGCTCGCCCGGCGACGATCCGCTCCCGCATCGCGATCACGTCGTCGTGGAACCGCCAGCAGTGCGCGACCATCAGGGATGCACCGCTCGACGCCGCCGGGCCTCGAGCATCGCGTCGCACTCCGCCACCGAGGTCGCCATCGGCTTCTCGACCAGCACGTGCTTCCCGGCCCGCAGGAGCGCGACCGCCTGTGGCGCGTGCAGGGCGTTCGGCGTCGCGACGATCGCGGCGTCGACGTCCGGATCGCCGGCGAGTTCCTGCCAGTCCGTCGTCACCCGGGCGATCGCGTACCGATCCGCCAGCACGCGGCCGCTCTCCTCGCGATGGTTCGTGACCGCGATCAGCTCCCCATCCGGGTGGGCGACCACCCCGCGGGCGTGGAAGTCCTGGATCCACCCGGAGCCGAACAGCGCGACCCTCGTCACCGACCCCTCCCCGCTCCTCGCGAGAAGGATAGGTCCTCGCGACTCGCTAGCCCTTCACGCCGGTGAGCGTTACGCCCTCGACGAAGGCCTTCTGGGCGAGGAAGAACAGCACGATCATCGGCACGATGATCATCACAGACGCCGCCATCGTGAGGTTCCACTCGGTGCCGTGTCGTTGCTGGAACTCGGTGAGGGCGATCTGCAGCGTCCAGAGCTTCGTGTTCTCGCCCAGGAACAGCAGCGGCGCGAAGAGGTCGTTCCAGTTATAGATGAAGTTGAACAGGGCCACGGCCGCGATCGCCGGCTTCGCGAGCGGGATGATCACCCGCGTCATGATCTGCCACTCGCTCGCGCCGTCGACGCGAGCAGCGTCGGACATCTCGTCGGGGATCGTCAGGAAGAACTGGCGGAGGAGGAAGATGGAGAACGCGTCGCCGAGGAAGCTCGGCAGGATCAGCGGGGTGAGGTGCCCGATCTGGCCCAGGCGGACCCAGACCACGTACAAGGGCACGATCGTTACCTGGACCGGCAACATGATCGTCGAGAGCACCAGGATGAAGGCGACCTGCCGGCCACGCCAGCGCATCCGGGCGAGCGCGTACGCGACGGGGATGCACGAGAGCAGGATCCCGAGGGTCGAGAGCAGAGCGATCTGCAGCGTGTTCCAGAAGTAGGTGAGGAACGGGATCCGCTCGAAGACCTCCGCGTAGTTCGACCACACGAACGGGTCCGGCCAGAACGACGGGGTCACGGCCTGTTCGTCGGTCATCAGCGACGTGAGCACGATGAACACGAACGGTGCCAGGAACATCACCGCGAACGCGATCAGGATCGCGTGATCGGCCACGGTGCGCAGGAACCGCTTCCGACGAACGGCGGGCGGAACGCCGCGCCGGTCGATCCGATCGAGCGTGAGCAGACCGACGCCGACGGGACGTTCTGCTTGCGCGGGCTCGTCGACGACGCTCACCGGAAGCCCCCTTGATAGTGCACCCAGCGGCGGGAGCCGCGGATGATCAGCAGCGTGCACAGCATCGTGATCAGGAACAGCACCCAGGCCATCGCCGACGCGTAGCCCATCCGGAAGTCCTGGAACCCCTGTTGGTAGAGGTAGATCGAGTAGAAGAGCATCGAGCCCTGTGGAGCGCCGAGCGACGACGCCGCGTCCGTCACGGTGCTGCCGGACGTCGCCAGGCTCGCGGCGTACGCCGCCGTGAACAGCTGGAACCCGTAGATCACGCCGATCACGAGCGAGAAGAAGATCACCGGGCTGATCATCGGCAGCGTGACGAACCGGAACTTCTGCCGGCCGTTCGCGCCCTCGATCTCGGCCGCCTCGTAGAGCTGGCGGGGCACGTCCAGCAGGCCGGCGAGGAAGATGATCATCGCGTCGCCGATCCCCCACAGTCCGAGGATCACGAGGCCCCACTTCGCGGTCTCGGGCGCGTAGAACCACAGCGGGGGGTCCTGCACGCCGAGGTCGCGCAGGATCTGGTTCACCGGTCCGAACTCCGGCTGGAACACCAGCACGAACGCGAGGGCCGCGGCCGCCGGAGGGGCCATCGAGGGCAGGAAGTACAGCGTCCGATACGTGCGGGACCCGGACCGGGGAAGCGTGAGGAGCCACGCGGTGAGGATGCCGAACACGATCCGCAGCGGGACCCCGATCAGGATGATCCAGACCGTGTTTCGGAACGCGAGCCAGAACATCGGATCCTTCGTGAACATGAAGGTGTAGTTCTGTAGCCCGATCCAGACCGGCTGCTCGAGGAGGCTGTACTTCGTGAACGAGAAGTACAGGCTCGAGATCATCGGGTACAGGATCAGCCCGAGGAACCCGAGGATCCACGGCGACATGAACAGCAGCACCGTGAGCCCGTGCTTCACGTCGCGCCGCCGAGGCCGCCGCGGAACGGCGGCGGCCTCGGCGTACGGCCCGACGTGCGGCGCGGAGGTGATGGTCGAGGCCATCGACCCCCGCTAGATCGCCGCCTGGGCGAGCTGATCGTTGATCTGCTGCGCTGAGCTCTGGAGCCCGGCGTTCAGGTCGGACTGGTCGCCCGCCTGCCAGTCCCCCGCGAACTGCTGGACGATGTTCTGATCCGCTGCGCCGATCGCGGACGGCTCTTTGTAGTGCGAGTTCTCGTTCGCGAAGATGTCCAGGAACGTCTGGAACTGCGGCGTGACGTCCAGGTCCGGCGAGCTGAGCGCATCGAACGTCGTCGGAACGTTCCGGACGTTGTTCGCCATGTACACGAGCGTGTCCGTGTCGGTCGCCATGAACGACAGCAGGAGCCAAGCCTCCGCCTCGTGCGGCGCGCCGCGCGGGATCCCGATGATCGTGCCGCCGATCTGCCCGCGTCCGTACTGGTCGGCCTGATCGTCGGGCAGCGGGAACGGCGCGGTGGCGTACGGGAGGTCGGGAACCTCATCGGCGATGAAGGCCGTCCGCCACTCGCCGTCCAGGTTCATCGCGGTCCGCCCGGTCTCGAAGTCGTTCGCGGTCGAGAACTCATCTCCGGCGCCGGCCACGAAACGCTCGAGCTTGCTGCTCCCCGTGGCGAAGTCGCCATCGCCGTACACGTCGGCGATGAACTGCTTCTGCCACTCGAAGGCGGCCTTCCACTGCGGGTCGGTGTCGACCGCTGAGACCGTGACCTCATCGTCGTACCAACGGGCCCCGAAGATGTTGGCGATGTTCGGCACGCTCATCTCGTAGTAGCTCAACCACGGCACGAACCCTGCGCGCTCGATCGAGCCGTCCGCCGCGAAGACCGTCAGCTTCTTCGCGTCTTCCTGCAGCTCGGTGAGCGTCTGCGGCGGCTCGGTGATCCCGGCCTCGTCGAACATGTCCGTGTTGTAGTACAGGCCGTAGGCGTCGGTGAGGAACGGGAACGCGCACCGGCTCCCCGCGAAGCTCGTGTACGCCTCGACCGAGGCTGGGAACTGGCCGACGTCGAACCCGCTCTGCTCGATGTACGGGTTGAGGTCCTGCCACGCGCCCGATTCGCAGAACTGACCGACGTTGTCCAGTGTGAAGGAGAGCACGACGTCGGGCGGACTCCCGCTGTTGATCGAGGCGATGATCTTCTGGTCGTTCACCCCACCCTTGCTCTCGACGGTGATCCACGGGTACTGCTCGGTGAACCCGTCGAAGATCTGATTGAACTGCTTCAGCTCGCGGCCGGTCCAGGCACCCCAGATCTCGAGCGTGACCGGCTCGTTGGACGCGGAGCTCGCCGTGTCGATCGGCGACGGCGCCTCCTCTTCGCCGCCTCCCGCCGTACAGGCGGCGGCGACCAGACCGAACACCGCCACGGTCACCAACCATCGCTTCATCGTGCGCCTCCCTTCGCGGAGCCGGAGCTCCGGCCCTCTCCCTGACTCGTACGACCGGACGCGTCCGCCAAGATCGGTCACGCCGGCATCTCCCCCCGTGCGAACAGCTGGTCTTGGGCGGCCTGCAGCGCCATCGAGACAGACCCGTACAGCGTGGCCTCCTCTCGCAGGACCGACGTCTCGATCCGCGGATGGAACGGCGAGATCGCCTGCAGGCGAGCCCGGACGGGTTCGAGCAGCAGGTCACCGTTCCCACCGATCCCGCCGCCCAGGATCACCAGCTCCGGGTCGACGACGGACGCCACCGCCGCCACGGCGAGCGCGATCCGTTCTGCCTCGGCCGCGACGACCCGCGCCGCCTTGCGGTCCCCCCGCCGGGCCTCCGCGAACACCTTCTTCGCCGTGAGCGGCGCCTCGACCCCTGCGCGTCGCGCGGCCTCCACGATGCCGGAGGCGCTCGCCGCCGCGTCGAGCGGGCCGCGCCGCAGGCTGTCGGAGCCCCTGATGTCCGTCCCCGCGAGCGGGAGGTAGGCGACCTCCCCCGCGGCGCCCCGGCTGCCGCGGTAGAGCTCGCCGTTCAGGATCAGGCCCATGCCGACGCCGGTCCCGAGGTGCAGGTAGACGAAGTCGTCGACGTCCTTGCCGAGCCCGTGCCACCGCTCCCCGAGCGCGGCGAGGTTCACGTCGTTCTCGAAGACGACCTTGGTCCCGAGCTCCTCGCGCACCATCTCGACGATGCCCTGACGTCCCCAGCCCGGCAGGCTGTACGCCAGCTCCACCTGCCCGTGCTCCTGGTCGAACACCCCTGGACTTCCGACGGCGGCGACCGTGACCTGCCGCCATCCGATCCCGGCGTCCTTCGCGAGGCCGTGGGCGATCGCACCGATCTGGGCGATCAGCGTGCGAGCGCTGCGGACCTTCGCGCGTTCGTCGCGGCGGGCGACGAACCCGCCGGTCACGTCCGCGATCGCCGCGCGGACCCAGTCGCGGCCCACGTCGATCCCGACGACCCACCCTGCTCGCGGGTTCAGCTCGTACAGGATCGCGGTGGGTCCCTTCCCGCCGCTCGAGCGACCCGCCTCGCGGACGAGCCCGGCATCCAGCAACGCTGCGAGCGCTTGCGACACGGTGGGCTTCGAGAGCGCGGTCATCCGAGCGATCTGCGCGCGGCTGACGGGACCCAGCCGCCGGACACCTTCGAGGACGGTCCGTTCGTTGATGGCGCGCAGCAGGCTCGGGGTCCCGGCCACGGCGGAGCGATCCGGATCGGTGACGGCGCGCCCTCCCAGCTCAAAGGAAACTTTCCTAACTATTCGCGCGGATGCTACGCTCCCGCTTCGGCCCGAGTCAAGCCACGACGGCGGGATCCGGCGGACCGCGCCGATGGAGGGAGGAGCGCACGACCGCAGGGGGGGACGCCTACGACCTGATCGCGCTCGGCGAGACGATGGTGTCGCTCGTCGCCGACGGACCGATCGCCACGACGACGTCCTTTCACGCAACCCACGGCGGGGCCGAGAGCAACGTCTGCGTGGGGCTCGCCCGGCTCGGCCGGCGGGCCGCCTGGGTGGGCCGCCTGGGGACCGACGGCTTCGGCGACCTCGTCGTGAACGGCCTCACCGGCGCCGGCGTCGATCTCCGGTTCGCGCAGCGCGACCCGGACCGCCCGACCGGCCTCATGATCCGGAGCACCGACGGCACGCTTCGCTACGACCGAGCCGGCTCCGCCGCGAGCGCCGCTTCTCCGGACGATCTCGAGGGTGTGCCGGTCGGCGCGGCCGCGGCCGTCTTCGTCAGCGGGATCACGGCGCTGATCGGCGAGGGGCCCGCGCGCGCGGCCGAGCGGCTCCTCGACCTGGCGGGCGGCATCCGGGTCGTCGACCCGAACCTGCGCCCGGGCCTCGCCGGCTCGGACCGGGCGGTCGAGCTGATCAGACCTCTGGTGGCGCGCGCCGATCTGCTGATCGGCGGGGAGCAGGAGCTCCGCCGGCTCGCCGGCGACCTGGACGGGGCCGAGCTCGCGGAGGCCTGCCGGGCCCTGGGGCCGGCCGAGGTGGTCGTGAAGGCCGGCGCGCGAGGGGCGGCGGCCCTCGACCGAGCGGGCATCTGGCACGAGCACGTCCCCGAGCCCGTTCCCGACGTCGACCCGGTGGGGGCCGGTGACGCGTTCACGGCGGGCTACCTCGACGCGAGGCTCGCCGGCCTCCCGGTCGCGGACGCGTTGCGGCGTGGGACGGCCTGCGGCGCGGGGGTCGCGTCGGCGATCGGTGACACGATGGGGTTCCCGTCCGGTCCCCGCGTGACCGGCGCGGATCCTACGCCCCGAACCGGGGGAGCTGCGACGCGTGCGCGATGAGGTAGTCGTCCACGAGCGCCCGGGCCTTCGCCGTGGACGCGACCAGCGGGTGGAGCGCCAACGCGCGGACGGCGAGCTCCCGATCGCCGGTCACCGCCGCCTCCGCGGTCAGACGCGCGTGGTCCGCGACCTGCCGCACGAGCCCGATGACACCCTCCGGCAGCGGCCCCTGCGGGATCGGCTCGAACGTCGAGCCCCGGACGCGCGCCGGCGCCTCGACGATCGCGCCGTCCGGGAGATCGTCGACCGTGCCCGGCGTTCGGCAGGTTCAGGATGAACCTGGCCTGCTCCCCCGATCGGATCGCCGCCATCAGCGACACCGCGAAGTCACCGTGCTCCTCGCTCGCCCTGAGCATGCTCGGATGGGGATCCGGCCGGTCGGCTTCGGCGCCGGTAGCTCTCGAGCACCGCCGGCATGATCGCGATGATCTCCTGGGCGCGGGTCCGGCCGGCCGCCCGCTGTTCCGCGAGGATGTCGTCGTGGAAGGCGAAGTACTGCAGGTACTCGCTCGGGATGCGCCGGAGCTCCCGGAAGAGCCGGACCGTGCGGCGGTGCGCGTCGTCCTCGAGGTCCTCGAGCGGGATCGCGTCCAGGAGCTCCCAGACGCGCCCGGTCTGATCGACGCCGTCGACCCGGACCGCCCGGGTGAACGTCAGGTGGTTCGTGCCCGCCGTGTCGATCTCGATCGAGCCCGGGTCGACGTCGAGCAACCGGGCGAGCCAGCGGATCTCGCCGGCCGTCTGATCGCACAGCGCCACGAACGGAACGTCCGGGCCGAAGCGCATCACCGCCTCGGCGACGATCTGGACGGGGTTCGTGTAGTTCAGGACGATGCATCCGTCGTTCGCCACGCGCCGCACGTCGTCGACGATCTCGAGCACGATCGGGACCGACCGCAGCGCCATCGCGAAGCCGCCCGGCCCGGCCGTCTCCTGGCCGAGCACCCCGTGCCGGATCGCGATCTCCTCGTCGAGGTGTCGCGCCGCCATCCCGCCCGGCCGGAAGGTCGTCAGGACCAGGTCGGCACCCTCGAACGCCCGCAGCCGATCCCGCTGCGCCTCCACGCGGACGTCCCCGGCGCCCCGCGACCGGAGGATCCCCCCCGACAGGCGCCGCTGCAGCTCCAGGGCCTCCCCGTCGAGGTCCTGCAGCACCAGGGTCGCGCCGGCGAACCGCTCGCCGAGGTGCGCGAACGCGAACGCGATCCCCGGCATGTAGGCGGACCCCCCGCCGACGATGCAGATCCGCGTCCCCACGGCGCGGGACCGTAGCAGCCCGCCAGGAACCCGATGGAAGGAGCGACCGATGAGCCCACTCGCGATCAACGGCGGCCCCCCGGTGCGGACGGAGCCGTACCCCGATTGGCCGAAGGGCGACGACGAGGACGTCGCCGTCGTCGAAGCCGTCGTCCGCAGCGGCCAGTGGGGAGGGTTCCCGAGCCCGGGCCGAACGCGGCCGCGTTCGAGGAGCGGTTCGCCGCGTACCAGGGCGCGAGACACGGGATCCTGATGTCGAACGGCACCGTGACGATGGAGGTCGCGCTGAAGGCGCTCGGGATCGGGTGGGGCGACGAGGTCATCGTTCCCGCCTTGACCTTCTCCGCCACCGCCTACGCCCCGATGGCCGCCGGCGCCCTCCCGGTGTTCGTCGACGTGACGCCCGAGACCTGGACGATCGATCCGGAACAGACCGAGGCGGCGATCACGTCCCGGACGCGCGCGATCATGCCGGTGCACCTCGGGCATCAGATGGCCGACATGGACCGGATCGGCGAGATCGCGCGCGGAACACTCGCTCGCGATCGTCGAGGACTGCGCGCACGCGCACGGGCAGCGGTGGCGCGACCGAGGGCGCCGGCTGCATCGGCGACTTCGGCTCGTTCAGCCATCAGTCCTCGAAGATCATGACCGCGGGCGAGGGCGGGACGCTCCTGACGAACGACGACCGCCTGGCCCGGCTGGCGCACTCGCTCGATCGACTGCGGACGGCCGAAGGACCCCGACGAGAAGGAGTACACGTTCGGCGCGAACTACCGGCTCGGCGAGCTGCACGCCGCGCTTGCTCGAGGTCGCGATGGACCGGTTCCCGGCCCAGCAGGAGCGCCCGCGCCGAGAACGGGGCTCGGTTCGAGGAGCTGGTGCGGCGGGGTGCCCGGGCGTCCGGGTCCTCGAGCACGACGACGCGGATCACGCGCTGGAGCTTCTACCGCTACATCGTCGCGATCGACCCGGAGGCGTTCGCCGGCCGGACCCACGAGGTGATCTGCGACGCGCTCGAGGCCGAGGGCGTCGGCGCCTGGACCGGGTACGAGCCGATGAGCCGCTACGACCTCTTCCAGCCGTCGCTCTCGCGCTTGCCGGTCGCGGTGGAGCACGCCGACCGCCTCGACCCGGCGAAGATGTCGTTCCCGGTGGCCGAGGCGGCGGGCCTGCGCGAGTCCGTCTACCTGGACGAGAACGTGTTCCGCGCGGGACCGCAGGGGGTCGAGGACGCGATCGAGGCGCTCGAGAAGCTCCAGCGCCACGCGGACGAGCTCCCCGAGGGCTGACGCCGGGCCGACCGGTGCGGGCGGCCGTCAGCCGGTCGGGAAGAACCGCGGCAGGTGCGCGCGGTTCGCCTCGAGGAGCGCGTCGAGCAGGGGCGCGGCGACGTCGTAGTCGCGCACGAGCGGGTTCGCCATCAGCGCCTTGAGCGCCGTCGTTCGGTTGCCGGTAACGCGCGGCCTCGATCGTCAGCCGCTCGTACGCCTTCGCGTGCTGGACCAGCCCGAGCATCTCGGGCGCGAGCGGATCGCGACCGCGATGCGGATGCGCGCCGTCGCGGTCGACGGTGGCCGAGACCTCGACGACGTCGTCCGGCGCGAGGTTCGCGATCGCCCCGTCGTTGCGGACGTTCACGACCTGGACGTCGCCGGTTCCGGCGTGCAGCGACGCGATCAGCGCGGCCGCGGCGTCGCGTAGAAGGCGCCGCCGCGCTCCTCGAGCAGCTTCGGCTTGGTGTCGAGCGCCGGATCGCGGTAGAGCTCGAGCAGGCCCGCCTCGATCTCCATGACCTCCTCGGCGCGCGTGCGTCCGGTCCGTTGGTGCCTCGAGCGACCTCGACCGGTCAGGTAGTAGTAGTGCAGGTAGTAGGAAGGGATCGCCCCGAGCGCCCGGACCAGCTCGGCGGGCATCCTCGGTCTCCTGCTCGACCTCGTCGAGCCCGCGAGTCGAGGAGCTCGGGCAGCCGGTCGACGCCGTCGACGCGCACGGCCCGCTCCCACGACAGGTGGTTCAGCCCGACGTGCTCGAGCTGCACGCGCTCGGGCTCGACGCCGAAGCGTCGCGGCGAACCGCCGCTGGAACCCGATCGCGACGTTGCACAGCCCGATCGCGCGGTGGCCGTCGTCCAGCAGCGCCTGGGTCACGAGGCCGGTCGGGTTCGTGAAGTCGACGAACCACGCGCCGGGCGCGCCGCGGCGCGCGGTCTGCTCCGCGAGCTCGAGCACCACGGGCACGGTGCGCAGCGCCTTCGCGAACCCGCCCGGACCGGTCGTCTCCTGGCCGATGCAGCCGAACCGCAGCGGGATCGTCTCGTCGAGCAGGCGCGCCGCCTGCCCGCCGACGCGGAGCTGGACGATCACGAAGTCCGCGCCCTCGAGCGCCTCGTCGCGGTCGCCCGTCAGGCGGAGCTCGCCCCGCCCAGCCGACCCGGCGCATCATCCGCTCCGCGAGCCCGCCGACGACCGCGAGCCGCTCGGCGTCGATGTCGAGGAGGACCAGCTCGATCGACCGGCGAGACGGTCGCCGCGGGTGACGAACCCCTCGACGAGCTCGGGCGTGTAGGTGCTGCCGCCTCCGATGACGGCGACCTTCACACCCATGGCTCGGCATCGTACACTCCGGACGATGAAATCGTTAGGAAACTTTCCTGACCCTTTCATGGCCGAGATCGCGGGCCAGCCGGACGCGCTGCCGTCGCGCCGCGGGCGCGCTCGCCGAGCAGGCTCCGGAGCTGGAGCGGTGTCCGGGACCTCGCCCGCGACACGTCGCTCGTGTTCGCCGGGATGGGGAGCTCGTACGACGCCTGCTACCCGGCGATCGTCGAGCTCGCCGCGGGCCGGCGTGCCCGCGGTGCAGGTGGACGCCGCGGAGCTGCTCCACTTCCGCTCGGCGATGCTTCGGACCGGGACGACCCTGATCGCGGTCTCGCAGTCCGGCGAGAGCGCCGAGATCGTCCGCCTGGTCCGGGACCTCGTCGCGCGCCCCGGACGGCGGCCGGCTGATCGGCGTGACGAACGGCCTGGGCAACACCTTGGCGTCGCTCGCGGACGTGGCGATCGACACGCGGGCGGGCGAGGAGACCGGGCCGTCGACGATGACGTTCGCGGCGTCCCTCGTGACGGTCGCCGCGATCGCCCGCGTGCTCGCCGGCTCGGACCGCGCGCTCGTGATGGAGCGCACCGCCGAGGAGTCGGAGGCGGTCGCCGGCGCGATCGAGCGGCTGCTCGCCGACGAGACCCTGCCGGACCGGCTCGGCCGCTGGCACGGCGGACCGCGCGATCGCCTGATGATCCTGGCACGCGGTCCCGCCCGGGCGGCCGCGGAGATGGGCGCGCTCACGCTGAAGGAGGCAGTCGGGATCCCCGTCGAGTCGCTCGAGACCGCGCAGTTCCGACACGGCCCGCTGGAGCTCGTCGGCCCCGACCTCGCCGTGATGATGATCGCGACCGAACCCGAGACCGTGGACCTCGATCTGCGGTTCGCCGCGGAGCTCCACGGCGACGGAGCCGCGCGTGCTCGCGATCACGGCCGGGCACGAGGCACCGCCCGGGGCCGATGGCCTCGACCTCGGGGCGATCGACGGGCCGATCGCGCCCGCGGTGTCGATCGTTCCGGCACAGCTCCTCGCCTGGAAGCTCGCTCTCGCCCACGGTCGCGCCCCCGGCGCCTACTACCGGGCATCGAAGGTGACGACCGTTGAATGATCCCGGGGGCGGGGGCCCGCCGATCCGCGTCGCGCTCACGTTCGACGCGGAGCACCCCGACCGATCCTGGTGCCCTCCGGGCGCGATCGAGACGATCCTCGACGCGCTGGCAGCCGAGGCGGTGCGGGCCACCTTCTTCGTCCAGGGGCGATGGGCCGAATCCCAGCCGGCGCTCGCGCGACGGATCGGCGAGGACGGGCACCTGATCGGCCATCACTCGCACTACCACGCGCGGATGCCGCTGCTCTCCGACGACGGGATCCGCGAAGACCTCCGCGACGGCGCCGACGCGATCGTCGCGACGACGGGCGTCGATCCGCGTCCGTGGTTCCGTTGCCCGTTCGGCGCGGGCCATGCGGACGAGCGGGTGCTCGCGGTCCTCGGCGACCTCGGGTACCGCGAGGTCGGGTGGCACGTCGAGCTGGAGGATTGGGAGCCGCACCGCGACGGGCCGTCGATCGCTGCGGACGCGCTCGCAGGGATCGACGCCCACGGCGAAGGCGCGGTCGTCCTGCTGCACACCTGGCCGGGCGGCACGGCGGAGGCGGTCGCGCCCTTGCTGACCGGGCTCGCCGCGATCGGGGTGAGCGCGGTCACGATCGACGAGCTGGGGTCGCTTCCGTGAAGCGGCCCGCGATCCTCGCCGTGGACGGAGGCGGTTCCAAGACCGACGCCGTCCTGCTGCGGCGCGACGGGACGGTCCTCGGAGCGGCCCGAACGCGCAGCGCCGACGGCCACGAGATGCGCACCTGGGTCTCACCCGCCGTGGAGGAGCGGCACCTCCGTTCGGTCGGGGTGGCGATCGCCCGTGCGGCGCAGCGCGCCGGCCTCGACCCCGAGCGGATGCCGACGGCCGACCTGGGCGTCTTCTGCCTGGCCGGCGCCGACCTCCCGTCGGACGACCGGCGCCTGATGCGCTGGATCACGGCGAGCGGATGGGCGAGCGAGGTGGTGCTCCGCAACGACACGTTCGCCGTCCTCAGAGCGGGAACCGACCGTCCCTGGGGCGTCGCCGTCGTCTGTGGTTTCGGGACGAACTGCTCGGCCGTGGCACCGAACGGCCGCATCACGCGCTTCCCGGCCGTCGGTCCGATCTCGGGGGACTGGGGTGGCGCGAACGATCTCGGCGCGCTGGCTGCCTGGTACGCGATCCGTGCCGAGGACGGGCGCGGGGACCCCACGATCCTGGAGCAACTGGTCCCGCCGCCACTTCGGCCTGCGACGCCCGCGGCAATTGACGGAGGCCGTGTACCTGGGCCGGCTCGAGGAGGAGCGGCTCGCCGAGCTGGCGCCGATCGTGTTCCGGGCCGCCGTTCGGGGGGATCGGATCGCGCGCGACCTCGTGGACCGGCAAGCGGACGAGATCGCAACGATGGCCGGCACCGCGATGCGACGGTTGCGGATGACCCGCCTCGACGCGGACGTGGTGCTCGGCGGCGGGATCTTTCGCAACCGGGACGAACGCTTCTTCCGGCGGATCGACGACGGGCTGCGCGCCGTGGCCCCGTCTTCCCGGACGCAGATCATGAAGGATCCGCCGGTGATCGGGGCCGCACTGATGGGGCTCGATCGCCTGGATGCGCCGCGCGCCGCGCATGCGCGCGTCCGACGAGCCTTGACCCATGAACGTCTGGGTGGACACACTCCCGCGAACCGGAAGGAGCCATGACGCGATGGCCGACATCGTGCTGGATCAGGTGACCAAGGTCTTCGGCAACGACGTGATCGCCGTCAACAGCGTCTCGCTCGAGATCGGCGACGGCGAGTTCATGGTGCTGGTCGGGCCGTCCGGGTGCGGCAAGTCGACGATCCTGCGGATCGTGGCGGGGCTCGAAGATGTCACCGCCGGCGAGATCTACATCGGCGGCCGGCAGGTCACGGACCTGCCGCCGAAACGTCGCGACATCGCGATGGTCTTCCAGAACTACGCGCTCTACCCGCACATGGACGTCGAGCAGAACCTCGGCTTCGGACTGCGGCTGTCGAAGATGCCGAAGGACGAGCTCCGGCGGCGGGTCGGCGACGTGGCGAAGATCCTCGGTCTCGACCCCCTGATGAAGCGCAAGCCCGCCGAGCTGTCGGGCGGGCAGCGCCAGCGCGTCGCGATCGGGCGGGCGATGGTCCGCGAACCGCAAGCCTTCCTGATGGACGAGCCGCTGTCGAACCTCGACGCGAAGCTCCGGGTCCAGATGCGCGCGGAGCTCCAGCGACTGCATGAGCGGCTCGGCACGACGACGCTCTACGTCACGCACGATCAGGTCGAAGCGATGACCTTGGGCCAGCGCGTCGCGGTCCTGCGGGACGGCATCCTGCAGCAGGTCGCCACGCCGCAGGATCTCTACCGCCGACCGACGAACCTGTTCGTCGCGGCGTTCATCGGCTCGCCACCCATGAACCTGGTGGAGGCCACCGTGTCGGATGGCGCGCTCGCGTTCGGCGGCTTCCGGTTGCCGATCAGCGAGCAGCACGACCTCTCGTCCTACGCCGGCGAGCCGCTGATCCTGGGGATCCGGCCGTCGGACCTCGAGGACATGGCCGTCTGGACCGGCGATCGCTTCCCCACGATCGAGGTCGAGGCCGAGATCACCGAGGAGCTGGGTTCCGAGGTGAACGTGATCTTCCCGATCGACGCGCCTCCCGTCCTGACCGAGGACACGATCGCTGCGGCGAGCGACGAGAACGATGAGGACACGATCCCCCTGATCGCGGATACGCAGGCGAAGGTGCGCTTCTGCGCTCGCGTGGACGCGCGGACGAAGGTCCGGCCCGGCGACCGGATCACGATCGGCATCGACCCGGATCGGTTCCACTACTTCGACCCGTCGACTGGGCGGGCGATCGACGTGCCGCGTCCCGTGACCGCCGGCGTCTGATCCCCAGGTGATCGCGATCCTCGGCGGCCTGGGGGCCGCTTGCTGCTGGACGATCACCACGCTCACGGCGTCCCGCTCCAGCCGCCTGATCGGGCCGGCGCAGACCCTCGCCTGGGTGATGCTGATCGGGTTCGTCGTCGTCGTTCCCTTCGCGATCGTGGCCACCTCCCCCGCCGGCGCGGCGCGCCCCTGGCTGCTCGTGGCGGGGGCCGGGAACGTGATCGGCCTGCTGCTCGAGTACCAGGCCGTGCGCATCGGCAAGGTCGGGGTCGTCGCTCCGATCGCGTCCACCGAGGGCGCCGTGACGGCCGTGATCGCCGCCGCCGCCGGGGAGCCCACCTCGGCGGGCACCGCGCTGTGCCTCGCCGTGATCGCGACCGGCGTGGTCCTCGCCGCGATGGAGGGCGATGACGGGGGCCGTCCGGTCCGCACCGGACCGAGCGTGGCGCTCTCGGTCGGCGCGGCCGTCGCGTTCGGGATCGGCCTCTACGCGGCTGGCCGCGTGAGCGGCGACGTCGATCTCGCCTGGCTGGTGCTTCCGGCCCGGCTGCTCGGCGTCCTGGTGCTGACGGCCCCGCTCGCGGTCGCGCGACGGATCCGCATCACCCGCCCGACCGCCCCGCTGGTCGCGGCCGCCGGGCTCGCCGAGGTCGCGGGGTACTGGTCGTTCGCCGTCGGGGCGCGCCACTCGATCGGCGTCGCCTCGGTCCTCGGGTCGCAGTTCGCGGCGTTCTCCGCGATCGCTGCGCACTTCCTGTTCGGCGAGCGCCTGCGGCGGATCCAGGTCGCGGGCGTCGCGGCGATCGTGGCCGGCGTAAGCGCCCTCGCGATCGTCGCCTGAGGGCGCCCGTCAGATCCGGGTGAGGATCCCGGCCAGCAGCGACACGCGGGGCACGATGCTCGAGAGATCGAGCCATTCCGACGGGGAGTGATCGTCGCCGCCGACCGGGCCGAGGCCGTCGATCGTTGGGGTTCCGGCCGCGGAGGTCGTGTTCGCATCCGAGGCCCCACCCGTAGCGGCGTCGCGGACCGAGAACCCCAGGGCGTCCGCCACCTCGGAGGCGATCCGCGTGAGCCGGGCCCCGCCTTCCCCCTTCTCCATCGGACGGTGCCAGCCGTTCGCGTGCACCGTCGTGGAGACGTCCGGCACGTCGCTCGCGGCGCAGATCCGCTCGACCTCGTCCGCCGCCGCGTCCAGCGTGGCCGCCTCGGGCGAGCGCAGGTCCACGTGGAGCTCGCAGCGTTCGGCGACGACGTTGGTCCGGGTCCCGCCCTGGATCACGCCGACGTTGATCGTCACGCCCGGCCACCGACCGTTCAACGCCTGGAGCGCGATCGTCTTGTGGGCCGCCTCGAGCACCGCGCTGCGTCCGCGCTCGGGCTCGACCCCGGCGTGCGCGGCGCGGCCTCGGATCGCGATCACGTAGTCGGTGATGCCCTTGCGCGCGGAGACGATGTCGCCGTTCTCGCGCGCCCCCTCGAGCACGAGCGCCGCGTCGAACCCCGGCGCCATCTCGCGGATCACCGGCCCCGAGAACGGCGATCCGATCTCCTCGTCCGGGTTGCACACGTACGTGATCCGCCCGAACCGATCGAAGCCCGCCTCCTGCAGGACCTCCACGGCGGTGAAGCCGACCAGGAGACCGCCCTTCATGTCCGAGACCCCCGGTCCGAGCGCGCGACCGTCCTCGATCCGGAACGGTCGTTCGGCGAGCCGTTCCCTCGTCGAAGACCGTATCCGTGTGCCCGACCAGCAGGACCGCGGGCCCGCCCGCACCCTCCAGCGAGCCGATCACCAGGTCCCCGAGCTGGGCTTCGCCGGATCCTGGCACGTGCGGCCGTCGATCGACGGACCACCCGCCGGCCCGGAACCGGTCCTCGCACCGATCGGCGATCCGGTTGACGCCGTCGGGCGTGTACGAGCCGCAGTCGACGTCCACCATGGCGCGAAGCTCGTCGACGAACGCTTGGTATCGCGTCTCGGCGATGCGTCTGAGCTCGGCTGGCTCCACGGCGGGAGACCGTACCAGGCGACCGTCGCGCGTTCAGCAGGCGCACCGCTCCGACGGGTGGGGTCGCAGAGTCGGTCGACGATGGATAGCATCCCCGGCCGTGCGCGGGTCCGAGCTGAACGGCTGGTGGCGTGTGGGCTCGGCGATCACCGCCGCGCTGATGCACCTGCTGTTCCGCGTCCGGATCGAGGGCATCGAGCACGTCCCGGCTCGCGGCCCCGGGATCCTCGCGTTCAACCACGTCAGCGTGCTCGACGGACCGGTCCTCGCGATCGCGACCGCGCGCGCCGCGCAACGCGAGTCGCGCTCCCTCGTCGCGGCCGAGTCCTTCCGGCGCGTGTTCTTCGGTTGGGTGTTGCGGCGCTTCGAGCAGATCCCGATCCGGCGCGGCGAGGGCGACGAGCACGCGCTCGATGAGGCGATCCGCACGGTCAGCGCGGGCGCGCTCGCCTCGATCGCGCCCGAGGGACGGGTCAACGACGACGGCGTTCGGGAGCTGCAGCGGATCCGGAGCGGCGTGGCGCGCATCGCGATCCCCACCGGCGCACCGGTGATCCCCGTCGGGATCTGGGGGACCCAGGTCCGCTGGCCGAAGAGCGGCCTGACCTTCCGTCGGCCGCTCCGACCGACCCTCGCCTTCTCCTACGGTCCACCGCTCCTGCCGCCCGCGGACGGATCGGAACAGGCCGGGTTCCTGCCGCGGATCGGCGCCGCGATCGACGAGCAGGTCGAACGTGCCCGCGCCCTCGCCGGCGCGTAGCCCGCGGCCGTCCGATCAGCCGCCGGGGGTGGGATCCAGGATCAACGGCGGCAACGGTTCCTGGGTGAAGTCGAACTCGTCCCAGAGATCGCCCAACCCGGGGGCGTCCTCCCGCGTGGTCGGCCGGGCGTCGGGCCATCCCCAGTTCCACCCGTCGAGACGCCGGCCGGACAGGAACCGGTCCTCGATCGCCTTCAGGAAGGCGTCGAACGACAGGGTCTGGTGGTCGATCCCGGGACGGACCCAGGGACTGATGACGATGCCGGGTACCCGGAGGCCGTACCCGTTCTCGTCCACCCGAGGCGGGCGCACGTGATCGTAGAAGCCGCCCCAGTCGTCCCACGTCAGGAAGATCGCGGTGTGCAGCCAGTCCGGCCCTTCCATCGCCGCGTTCACGACGCGCGTCACCCAGGCCTGGCCGGGGTCGATGTCGGTGGGCGGGTGCTCGCTCTCCCCCATCATCGGCATCACCCACGACACCGCGGGGAGCGCCCCGTCGCTCGCCGCCGCGAAGTAGTCGAGGTTCGAGCGCACGTTCCGGAGCTCGTGGCTCCGGACCACGGCTGGGAACCCCGGCAGGGGGTTCTGCACGACGTTGGTGATCTCGTGCGACTCCGTGTGCGGACACGGCGGGGCGACGCACGTGTCCGGCCCGACGTAGTACGCCCAGCTGACGCCGGCCCGGTGCAGGAGCCACGTGATGGGCGCCCAGATGTAGGGTCGCGGCGGACCCATCACCGGCGTCCAGATCGTGCCGTGATCCGCCCACATCCCGCCCGGGAACTCCAGGTCCGAGCGGCACGATGATGGGTCGCGGAGATCCGTGCAGGTGGCCGCCCAGCCCGATACGAGGAAGAGGTGCGAGGGCAGCGTCCACGAGTCCGTCGGCGCGAACATCCGATCCTGCAGGAGGTACCGGCGCGCGTAGGCCCAGTAGTTCGGGATCTCGCGCGCCGTGTGGAAGCCCATCGCGTCCGGGGTCCCGTTCGGTCCGGAAGTCGCCAGCGCGCACTCGGATGACCATCGGGGATCGCGGCACGGCCCCGGCCACCGGCGGAAGGCCCGGATGAACCCGTCCATCCGGCCGCCGTCGACGCTGATCCGCGACGCCGGTTGCGTGTGCGGACCGCCCTGATCGAAGGTGTCCATGTCGTGGTACGGACGCCGGCAGATCCCGCCGGCCGCGGGGTCGGGGACGCAGACGTCGAAGGATCCGTCCGGACGCCGCGGGATCCCGTCGGCGCCCGGGAACGTCCCGAAGTAGTGATCGAACGAGCGGTTCTCCTGCACCACGAAGATCAGGTGCTCGATCGTCTCGATCCCGGGAGCCGCTCGCGACGCCGAGGCGGATGACACCGACCCTCCGGACCTCGCCGTTCCCGCGCGACCGGGCGGACCCACGATGGCCGCCGCGAGCGCCAGGCCGGCGACGGCGAGCACGATCGGTACGGTCCGGCGCCCCACGCCGCTCAGTCCCATCGGAACTCCGGAGGTCGGGGCCGGCAGAGGGTGTCGGTCCGCTCGCGCAGCCGCTGCAGCACCGGCGACGCCGTCCCGGCCAGGTTCCGCAGTTCGTAGGGATCGGCGGAGAGGTCGTACAGCTCCTCGGCTCCGCCCGAGTACCGGACGTAGGTCCATCCGGGCGTGCGCAGCCCGCAGTACGACGGGACGTGGTAGTGGCCCGGGTAGTCCACGTGCTCCAGCAGGAGGCCGCTACGCACGCGTCGATCGGTCCCGTCGAGGAGCGGGACGAGGGACACGCCGTCTACCCGGCCGACGCCGGAGAACGGGATGCCGGCCACCTGCGCGATCGTCGGCGCGAGGTCGATGTTCGAGACGAGCGCGTCCGTCCGGGTCCCCGCCCGTGCGTCCGTGATCGGGTCGTAGCGGATCACGAGCGGGACGTGGATCGACTCCTCGTACGGGGTGAGCTTGTAGTCCCACCGGTGATCGCCGACCGCGATGCCGTTGTCGGACGCGAACACGATCAAGGTCGTGCGCAGCCGCCCCGTAGACCTGAGCTCGGCCACGATCCGTCCCACCGCGCGGTCCACGGCCTGGAGCGCCTCGTACGCGAGCTCGTACTTCTGGCGGGCGAAGCTCTCGCTGAGCGCACGCCGCTCCCGGATGTAGTCGGGCTTGTCCGAGACGTCCGTCTCGTCGAAGCTCGGCGGCAACGCCTGCCGGTGTCCGGCCCAGGTGCCGATGTCCTCAGGCGCCGGCACGATCGCCGAGTGCGGCGCGAACGGCGCGAAGTACAGGAAGAGCGGTTCGTCACGGTCGACGGACCGGAGGAACGCAACCGCGTCGTCGGCCAGGACGTCGGTCGAGTAGTCCCGCGGGTCGGAGCCGTAGCTCACCCTGCGTCGTCCGTCCTCGTCCTGTCGGAAGAGGTCGTAGTCGTAGTACCCGCCGCCCTGCCCGTTCACGAACGCTCCGAACCGATCCCAGCCCGGTGGCGCCTCGTTCCCCGGGAACTCGTTCAGGTACTTGCCGAACAACGCGGTGCGGTAGCCCGCGTCGTGCAGCGCGACCGCGATCGTCCCGTCCTCGTCCCCGTTGGCGTGGAAGGCCGGCCAGGCGCCGTACGGGCTCCAATCCGCGTAGACGTTCGTGTAGACACCGTGCGTGTGCGACAGCCCGCCGGTCAGGATCGAGGCCCGCGACGGGCAGCAGAGCGAGTTCGACACGATGGCCTGGTCGAACGTGACGCCCTCGGCCGCCAGCAGGCGCTCCACCTGAGGCATCGCGAACAGGGAGTCGAACCGCTGATCGTCGGTGAGGATCACGACGACGTCGGAACGGCCTGGATCCACGACCTCCGCGGTCGCGGTCGCGAAGGGTCGCTCGATCGGATCGGTCGAGGACGCTTCCGCCCTGGCGCAGGTGGCGGCGATCGCCGCGACGCTGCACCAGAGGGCCAGCCGACGCGCACGGCGTAGCCCCCGCGCCGCGACCGGGTGAGACCCGACGTTCGCCGTCGTCCCGAGGTGGTTGCGCCCGTTCATGAGCACAGCTCACGCTCGAGCCCTCAGCGTGGGGTCGAGCACCTCTCAACCGCCGCTCACGGTCGGGCGATCGGGGACGTCTCACGGTGCGCGACCTGGGGTGATACCGTCGGCACCGCCCGCGGGAACCCAAGGCTGACCCATGCTCGACTTCCGGATCCTCGGTCCGTTCGAGGTGCATCGCGACGGCGAGCCGCTCTCGCTCGGCGGCCGGCAGCAGCGCGCCCTCCTGGCGACGCTCACGCTCCGCGCGAACGAGCTGGTCTCCGCCGAGCGGCTGATCGACGAGCTCTGGCCCGAGGACCCGCCCGACACCGCCGACCACCTGGTGCACGTCTACGTCTCACGTCTGCGCAAGGCGCTCGGCGACGACGGGCGTGATGTCCTGGCGACCCGGCAGCCGGGCTATGAGCTGCTCGTCCCCCGGGGCCACCGGGACCTCGATCGCTTCGAGGAACACCTCGCCGGGGCCCGAGTCGCCCGGGAGGAGGGCCGCCTCGACGACGCGGCTGCGAGCCTGCGCGACGCGATCTCGCTCTGGCGTGGCCCGGCCCTCGCGGACCTGGTCTCCGAATCGTTCGCGCGCGCGGACGCCGCGCGTCTGAACGAGCTGCGGATCGCGGCCGTCGAAGACCTGGTCGAGGTCGAGCTCGCTCGGGGCGATCCGGATCTGGTCCCGCAGCTCCGCTCGCTCGTCGAGGAGCACCCGCTCCGCGAGCGGCTCCGCGGGTTCCTGATGGTCGCGCTCTACCGCGAGGGTCGTCAGGCGGAGGCGCTCCGAGCGTACGAAGAGGCTCGCTCCACCTTGGCGGACGAGCTCGGGATCGACCCGTCGCAGGACCTGCAGGACCTGTACCGCCGCGTCTTGAACCAGGACCCGGAGCTCCGGATCGAGCGGCCGGTCCTGCGAGCATCCCCGGTCGCGGACGTCGGCTCGGCGACGGTCGCTGGGGAGACGCGAGCGGAAGCCGGGGCGCCGGCTCCGACCTTGCAGCGGCGGCGCCGAGCGTCGCTCGTCGTCGGCGGGGTCCTGCTCGTGACCCTCCTGGTGGCCGGGACCGTCGCCGTGATCATCGACGGCGACGGGAACGGACGCGGGGATGGGTCCACGGCAGAGGTCGTCCGGCTCTCACCGGACGGGAAGGGCGTGCTCGACCGGTTCCCGTTCGACGGCACGCCGTCGGCGATGGCGATGGACGGCCCGATCCTGTGGATCGCCGACCGGAGCGCACGGACCGTGACGCGGCTCGACACCCGCTCGGGGGAGGAGCACACCGTCTCCGCCAGTGGCATGCCGTACGCGCTCACCGCGGGGGACGGGAACGCATGGGTCATCGATCCGTTCGGCGGCACCGTGACGCGGATCGGCGGCGACGGAAGTCCCATCAGGAGGTCCCACGGACCCGTCGACGCCGTCTTCGCCTTCGACTCACTCTGGGTGCTGGACACGATCGACGAGTCCGTCGTGCGGATCGACCCCGACAGCGGTGACCCGATCGGCGAACCGATCGCCCTTCCGGCGGGCGCGGGGCCGATCCAGATCGCCGCCGCCTCGGACGCGATCTGGGTCCTCAACGCCCTCCTCCCCCCATCGCTCACGCGGATCGATCCCGAGGACGGGCTCGACCCGAACCCCATCCCGCTGTACTGCCCGATGAGCGGCCAGACCTGCCGGCCGAGCGATCTGGCCGGCGACGACGCGGGCCTGTGGGTGTCGATCGAGCACGCCGGGATCGTCTCCGTGTTCGAGCCCGACGGCGAGCGTCGGCGGACCCAAGATGCGCTCGCCTCCCCCACCCAACTCGCCTTGGTCCCCGACGGCTCCTGGGTCGTGACGCGCGGTGGCTCCACCCTCGTGCATCTGGACCCGTCCGGTCACCCGACCGGGTCATGGGATGCGCCGGAGCCGATCCTCGACGTCGTCGGCGGTGAGTGGACCTGGGCCTCGCTCGCTGGCCCCTGATCGAAGCGATCGCTCAGGACGGCGAGGTCGACGTCGACCGATCGAGCCACACCTGATCGAGCGCGGGGATCTGTGAGAGAGGATCGGCGCGAACGGAGCGGAGCCGCGAAGAGACGATGGCCGAGTACGTCCCGGTGAAGAACGGCACCCACGGCACGATCTCAAGCATCACGTACTTGTCGAGGAGCGCCCAGCAGGCCGTCTGTTCGTCGCCGGTCAGCGGGAGGCACGTGTCGATCCGATCGTCGATCGTCGGCACCGTCGTGACGTCGTAGCCCAACCGGCGGAGCGTCGCCGGCGTGGCGCCCAGGAGCGAAGGATTCGGGTTCGCCAACGGGTCGATGGCCGCTCCCGAGAGCAGCGGCAGGAACAGGGTCGATGCGTTCGGATAGTCCGCGACCCACGTGAGCGTCACGAACAGCGGCGCATGCGTCGTGCCGGGGAGGGTCGCCCCCGTGCCGTCCGACACGGGATGCGTCACGAGCTCGATCCCGATCGGATGGAGATCAAGGCGCAACGTGTCTGCGATCGCCCTCGCAGCGGGAGAGCCACCGGCGTAGATCGCGACGTCCGCGCAGACGGGATCGACGCAGTGTCCGTCCCGGTCGGTCTCGTACGCCGAGAGCTTCATCTGCTGCAACGCCTTGGCCCGTCGCTCGGGCCCCGCCCGACCAGGGAAGGGATCGAAATCCTTCAGGAGATCCGCCTCGGTGGCATCGGGCGCGATGTGCCTGGCGGTCTGCCCGGTCGCGATCGTGCCCGATGACCCCTCGAACCTCAGGGCATCCTGGACCAGATCACGGGTGTTGGTCGCATAGGCGACGGCTCGCCGGACGTGCACATCGTCGAACGGTGGGACGGCGAGGTTCATCGTCGCGGCCCACACGGAGGCCTGATCCCATTCCACGAGTCGATCCAGGAGCTCGGGGTCGGCGGCGTACCGTTCGAGCATCGCTGGTGGTGTGGACGTGCCACCCTCGAACTGGAGATCCGCCTGGCCGCGATCCACCAGCGCAGCGTTGGTGTCGGTGTCCCCACCGACCGCGATGTGGATCCCGTCGACGTAGGCCGGCCGCGTCGGATCCAGCGCCGGGTCCCAGGACGTGTTGCGGACCAGCGTGATCGACGAGGGCGATGAGAGACGCAGCCCCGGAACGGGCGCCGCCGGATCCAAACGTTCGTCGGGAGCCCCCTCGAACATGTATGGGCCCGACGAGACCAGGTACTCGCCGTAGTCGAGGTCAGGCCCCGTGGCCGCGAGGAGCGCGGCCACCTGCTGAGGCATCGGCCCGGCCGCCGGCAGCGCCAGGCGGTCGGCCAGATCGCCGGTCGGTTCAGCGAGATGCAGCACGAGCGTTCGAACGTTCGGCGTCTCCAACCCCGTGATCGTCGCCGCCGTGCCGTCCCGGACCTCGCGGAACCCGGCGATCGCCGTGAAGTAGCCGGGGAGACGCGCATCCGGTGTCTGCGCTGCGGCCCGGGTCAGCGCGCGGACGAAGTCGTGGCTCGTGATCGGGACCTCAGCGAGCGGTGGGGCGTAGTGGAGGCCGGCGCGGAGCCGGAACGTCCAGGTCAGTCCATCCTGCGAGATGGTTGGAGGCGATGACGCCAGATCGGGCACGAGGCCCCCTCCGCCGCTCCGGGGGTCGTACGTCATGAGCGTGCGCACCAGGCAGCATCGGAGCAGCTCCACGCCTTGCGGGGTCGTCTCGAGCGCGGGATCGAACGTGACGGTGTGTTCGCCGCCCGCAGAGAAGTCCTCCGCGAACATGGTGAGCTCGAGGGTGCCGCCGCGCTCGGCGGCACCATCCTCGGGACCCGTCGCGTCGCCGTCGCCGGTGCAGCCGGCGGCGGCGAGGCTCAGCGTGAGCAGGAACGCGGTCCGGAACCAGCGACGGACGGGCGGCGTCGATCGAGGACCTTCGGCGGGCATCGGGATCCGGGACGCATGCATGCAGCCCTCCCGACTCGGATGCGAACGCATCGTAGCGCGTGCACACGCCGAACCGCCCAACGCGAAGGGGCCGGCCCTTCGGGCCGGCCCCTTCGACGTTCCTCCGTGCTGAGCCTCAGCCCATCGCGACGGCGCTGATCAGGTTCGAGTCGCGCAGCTTCCGCAGCGCCTCGCGCTCGATCAGGCGCACCCGCTCGCCGGAGAGCCCGAGCACCTTCCCGGTCTCCCGCAGCGACAGCGGCTGGCCGTTCTCCAGCCCGTAGCGCAGGGCCACGACGTGGCGCTCGCGCTCGTCCAGGACGCGGTCGACGGCGTCGCCGATCTCCTCGCGGAGCAACGCGTCCTCGACCTCGTTGAACGCGGCGTCGGAGTCGACCTCCTCGATCAGGTCGCCGAGCTCGGTATCCTCGCCCACGGGGGACTGCAGCGACAGGGGCTCGCGGCGCCCCATCTCGGTCAGGTCGTCGATCTCCTCGACCGTGGTGTCGAGCGCCTTCGCCAGCTCCTCGCGGCTGGGCTCGCGACCCATCGACTGCGCGAACTGGAACCGCGTGCGGTTCAGCTTGCGCAGGCGATCGTGGATGTGGACGGGCAGACGGATCGAGCGCGAGCGATCGGCGATCGCGCGCGTGATCCCCTGGCGGATCCACCACGTCGCGTAGGTGGAGAACTTGAACCCGCGACGCCAGTCGAACAGCTCGACCGCGCGCATCAGGCCGATGTTGCCCTCCTGGATCAGGTCGAGGAGCGGGAGGCCCTGTCCCTGGTACTTGCGGGCCACGGACACGACGAGGCGCAGGTTGGCCATGATGAATCGCTGACGCGCCGCCTCGGCCTCACGGACCTCTCGGCGGGCCTTCGCGATGCTCTTCTCGGAACGCAGACGGCCGGCGCGGAGTCGCTCCTCGCCGTCCTTGCCCGCCTCGATCGTCATGGCGAGCTCGACCTCCTCCTCCTTCGTGAGCAGCGGCTCGCGGGCCGCCGCCTCGAGGTAGAGGCGCAGGTCGTCGGCGTCGTCGGTCCCTAGGGGACGCGCTGGTTCGGGCACTTCGTATCACGCTCCTCCTCGAGGCCGGTCTGCCGTCGGGGCAGCGTTTCCGGTCCTCGGGAAACTCGGTTCCTCTGGGTGGCGGCCGGGGTGCAGGCGCGCACGAACAGACGCCTTGGCAGCCGCTCGACCGTATGGTAAGGCGGGTTCCGGTCGCTTTGTAAAGCTGGGGGGCTGTGAAGGTCCTGTGAAGTCCCCCGTCGTCCCCACCTGTTCGGCCACATCTACCTGCTGGTTCGCCTCCGAGCGCGCCACGGGTTCACCCCTTCTCCCCCGCTCAACGCCGCGGGGCGGTCCGATTGTTCCGACCCCGGATGACTCTACGTGAGCGGCCGGTACGCTCACCACGTGCCGCTCGAACTCCCCGAACGCCGGATCGCTCGACCTCGACGGCCCCGTGGCCTACCGCGTCTGGGACGGCCCCGCGGAGACGTCGTTCGTCCTGGTCCACGGCCTCGGGAGGTTCCCACCTCAACTGGGTCCAGGTGGCGCCCGGACTGTCGGGCCTCGGTCGGGTGCTCGCCCTGGACCTCCCCGGCTTCGGCTGGTCGCCGCTCGACGGACGCGGCGCCGGCCTGATGGACCAGCGACGGCTGCTCTCGCGGTTCATCGGCGAGCTGGGTTCGGGACGCGTGATCCTGGTCGGCAACTCGATGGGTGGGGCGATCGGCATCCTTCAGGCCGCCGTGGAGCCCGATCGGATCCATCGGCTGATCCTGACCGCGTCGGTGTTCCCGTGGGCGCGGGGCGGCTGGCCGCATCCGGCGGTGGTGGGCGCGTTCGCGATGTACGACACGCCCGGGATCGGCGAGCGGTTCGTCGGCGCTCGCGTCCGGCGCGTCGATCCCGAGCGCGTGGTGCGGATGGCCTTCTGGCTGACCACGGCCGACCCGCGCCGGATCCCGCCCGAGATCGTCCGGATGAACGTCGAGCTGATCCGCGAGCGCCAGGTCGTGCCCGACGGGCCGCGGGCCTACGTCGAGGCCGCGCGCTCGCTCCTTCGGCTGGGGCGCCGGCCGGACGTGGCCCGACGCGCCCTCGACGGCGTCCGCTGCCCCGTCCTCGTCCTGCACGGCCGCCGTGATCGGCTCGTGCCGGCCGCGTTCGCCGAGGCGACGCTGGCGCGCTACCCCGCCTGGCGCGGACGGATCTTCCCCGATCTGGGACACGTGCCGCAGATGGAGGACCCGGGCCGATGGCTCTCGGAGGTCGCGGCGTGGCTCGCCGAGGAGCGGCGCTGAGCGGCTAGGGCGTCGGCACGGCGAGGGAGACGGCCACGCCCCCGACCGAGCCGGTCACCGATGCCGGGACCTCGGGGCGCCACGTGTTCCAAGCGACGCGGACCCTGGAGGCGGGCGCTCCGTGCCCGGCGAGGCGCACGAACGCGCGGATGCGGCCGGTGGGCCGATCCCACCGGACCACGCCGGAGACGGCCACGTCCTGCACCCACCGGATCCCCCGCAAGTGGAAGGTCGGCGTCCGGTAACCCCCGGTCACGAACCGGCCGCCGCGGAGGCCGACCCCTTCGGTGGTCCCCATCGACCACCACCGGGCGAGGACGTCGCCGACGCTCTGCACGGCGATCGTCGCGACGCGTCGCGGCGAGGGAGGCCCGAGCTGGTCGGCCGTCCGAGGGAACGACACCGCCATGCGGATCGGGGGGTACCCCTCCGCGCACGTCGTATCGCCGATCTCGGTCGTCCGGACGAACCCGAGCGCGAGGCCCTCGATGCACCCGCGCAGATCGCCGAGCGCGGTCACGTGCAAGGAGTTCGCCACCTCGACGAACGTCGCGTTCGGGAACCGGCCGGCCACGGCACGAGCCCCTTCCGGCGAGGTCAGCGAGTCGAACTCTCCGTCGAGGACCAGGACGGGAACGTCCGGGTAGTCGCCACCGGGCGGCATCGGCGGCACGTGCATCTCGGGGACCGGCCATCGGATGCACGACGTGACGTCGGACGAGAACGACCGCACCCAGTCGTCGACCGTGAACGGCGCGAACGCCCGTGGATCGTCGCGGCGCAGGTCTTCGAGCGCGGCTTCGTACAGGGATGGCCGTTCGTCGAGCGACGCCCGGATGTCCCAGACCTGGGGATAGTCGTTGCATCCGGTCGCGGTGGCGAGGCCCTCCGAGTAGACATGGACGTCGCCGGCCCCCCAGTGCCAGTCGTTCTCGGCGACGAGTCGCATCAGCGGGATCGGATCGGGGTCGTGACCTCGGAGGAACGCGCGGGCGGCCGCGTCGAGCTCTCGGTAGATCGTCTGGCTCGTGGCGGCGCCGGTGACGAGCCCGATCACCGCGCCGACCGAGAGCCGGACCGCATGCGAGCGGCCGTCCGCGTCGAACGCCCGGCCGTTCACCGGCCGGGCACGCAGCCGATCGGCGAGCCGCTCGATCCGCGCGATCGGGTCGCCGGACCGTCCCCGGCACCATGGGTCCCGCTCGCACAGCCGGGTGAACGCGTCGACGATCGCGCGGTTCGTGTCCCGCCACCACGGATCGGTCGCGTCGATCGGGTACGCGCCGTCGAGCGTGACGGTCCGCACGCGGTCCGGATGGCGCACGGCGAACGTCTGCGCGAGGAACGTCCCGTACGAATCGCCGTAGAGATCGACGCGATCGATCTCGAGCGCGTCGAGGACGGCCACCAGGTCGTCCGCCCCGAACGCCGATCCGTAGCGCTCCGAGAGCGGACCGAGCTGGCGGCCGCACGTGGCGACGTTCCGCTTCCACGATCCGACGTACGACTGCAGCGCCGGACAGTCGATCGCGCCCGACCGTCCGGTCCCGCGCACGTCCATCAGCAGGAGCTGGCGACGACCGAGCAGGGATCGATAGAGATCGCGGTACCACCAACGGCTCGCGATCGTCGAGTAACCCGGACCGCCCTCGACCGCCACGATCGTGCCGAGGGGGGGCAGGTCGTCGTGACGTGGCGGATACAGGACGAACCCGATCGAGGTGGTACCGAGCTCGGGGACCCGCGGATCGAGCGGGACCTCGACGCGCCCGCAGCGCGCGTGGGGGATCGACGGGCACTCGCGGAGCGTGACCGATCGGGGGGTGGTCGCGCCCGCGGAGCCGGTGACCGGTACGACCGACGACACCGCGAGGAGCGCCAGCCCCAGACCGAGGGTACGCACGGCCGGCCGTCCGCGCAGGCTCAAGATCCCATCGCCCGCAACGACCGGTCGATGCCCGCCGCAAGCAACCCGATGTCGGGCACGGCATCCCAGTCCGCCGTGAGCCCGAAGGCCATCGTCCCGCCGAGGCTCGTACAGGCGATCGAGAGCCCCGAATCCTCCCCGAGCGGCATCGCCGGGTAGTTCGCGAGCAACCGGGCTCCGGCCAGGTACATCGGCACCTGCGGCGCCGGGATGTTGGACACGACCAGGTTGAACCAGTGGCCACGAGAGACGAGCCGAGCGGCCGTCGCGTGTAGCGCCGGCGGAGCATAGGCGCCGAGCGCGATGATCGAGTCGGCCCCCACGGCCATCGCCGACGCCTTGAGCTCCGCGGTGGCCCGCCGGATGCGGCGCACGCGCGTGGCGGGCGTCATCCGGCCCACCGGCAGGTCGATGAACGCTGGGGCGACACGGTTGCCCACGTCGCCTGCCTGGCCACGCGACCGGACCGACACCGGGACCATCACGCGCAGGACGCGCCCCCGAGTCGACTCCCCCCGCGATCCGAGGACGTCGTGCAGCCCCCCCGCGACCGCGGCCAGCACCACGTCGTTCACCGTGCCGCCGAGCTCACGCTTGGCGGCGCGGACCCGCTCGAACGGCACCTCGCACGTGGCGAAGCGGCGGTTCGGTCCGACCTTCGCGTCGAAGGGACCGGCGGGAGCCGCCCCCATCCCGACGATCGTCCGGAGGCTCTCGAGGGACTCGGCGACGACCTCCATCGAGCGTCGCGGGGCCTGCGCGATCCTGACGAGCGCTTCGATGGGGTGGCTCACCACGTCGGCCGCGGCGCCGAAGACGAGCTCCGCCTCCGACGGTCCGCGGTCGGGCTCCCATGCCGGCGGTTCGTCGATCTCGGCATCCTCGGAGAGGTCGAACAGCGCCGACGCGATCAACATCCCGGAGATCCCATCCGCGAGCGCATGGTGCACCTTCATCAGCACCGCCGTGTGACCATCCTCGAGACCCTCGTACACGTAGAGCTCCCACAGCGGTTTCGAACGATCCAGGGGGCGCGAGAGGACCCGGCCGACGGCGCGCTCGAGCTGGAACCGGCCGCCGGGCGACGGGATCGCCGCCCGGCGCACGTGGAAGTCGAGGTCGAACCGCTCGTCGTCCACCCACAGCGGACGGTCGAGATGGAACGGCACCGGCAGCACCCGCTGGCGCAGCCTCGGGGCGAGGTGGATCCTCGCCCGGACGACCCGCTCGACGTGCTCGTACGTGAGCGGACCGTCCGCGCGGGGAGCCAGCACCGAGACCCCCGCGACGTGCATGTGGCGCGAGGACGTCTCGAGGTAGAGGAAGCTCGCATCGAGGCTGGTCAGTCGCTCGGCACCCATCGCGGTCCCACGGTACCGAAGTGCTAGGGTCCCGCCGATGCGCCGCCTCATCGCCGTCGCGATCCTCGCGACCGTCGCGCTCGGCCCGGCGCTCATCGCGACCGCCCAACCCTACGGCGCGGAGGTCGTCGCGATCGACAACGCGTTCGACCCGCAGGTCGTGCGGGTCGAACCCGGCACGACGGTCGAGTGGACGATGCAGGGACGCAGTCCGCACACGGTGACGGCCGACGACGGCTCGTTCGACTCGGGCGACCTGCAGCCGGAGGCGGAGTACGAGCGAACCTTCGACGAGCCCGGCGCCTACCCGTACTTCTGCCGCTACCACGGAGCCCCGGGCGTCGGGATGACCGGGATCGTCCTCGTGGGGGACGCGCCGCTCCCGGGCGCCGCCGGCGACGTCGGCCCCGGCAGGGAGCCGGTCCCCGGGGGGTTCGCCGACACGATCCGCGTCCCGGACGACTACGCCACGATCCAGGAGGCCGTCGACCACGCGGAGCCGGGCGGGATGGTGCTGATCGCGCCCGGGACCTACGCGGAGTCGGTCGTCGTCACGACCCCCTACCTCACGATCCGCGGCGAGGACCGTAACCGCACGGTCCTGGACGGGCAGGGCGTCCTGCCGAACGGGATCCACGTGATCGAGGCGGACGGCGTCTCGATCGAGAACCTCACCGCGCACCACTTCGTCCTGAACGGGTTCCAGTGGACGAGCGTGTTCGGGTACCGCGGCTCCTACCTGACCGCGTGGAGCAACGGCGACTACGGCTTGTACGCGTTCGACTCGGTCTGGGGACAGTTCGATCACTCGTACGCGAGCGGGTCGCCCGACTCGGGCTTCTACATCGGGCAGTGCGACCCATGCCACGCGGTGATCACGGACGTGCTCGCCGAGCACAACGCGATGGGCTACAGCGGGACGAACGCGGGCGGCGACCTCGCGATCGTGAACAGCGAGTGGCGCCGCAACCTGTCGGGCATCGTGCCGAACACGCTCGACTCCGAGGCCTATCCACCGCAGCGGGACACGCTGATCGCAGGCAACTACGTCCACGACAACAACTCGGAGACGGCCGACACGAAGGACCTCGAGTACCCGACGTACGGCACGGGGATCTTGATCGCGGGCGGCGTGGGGAACGCGATCGTGGGCAACCTGGTCGAGGATCACGCCGGGTACGGGATCGCGCTGCTGCCGAACCTCGATGCGAACCTGTGGGTCACCGGAGACAACGAGGTGCTCGACAACGTCGTGCGCCGCACCGGGCGAGCGGACCTGGCGATGGGCGCGCCGGCGAGCCCCGGCAACTGCTTCGAGGGCAACGACGCACGGACGAGCCTACCGCCGGCGATCCAGACCTTGTATCCGTGCGACGGGCCGTCGCTTTCCGGCGTGGGCGGCGGCGACCCGGCGCCCACCGTGAACCTGGGGATCCGGTTCCTGGACGCGCTGGACGGCGCGTTCCCGCACGGCGACTGGCGCGACCAGCCCGAGCCGCCCAAGCAGCCGCAGATGGCGTCGCCGCTCGAGGCGCCGCCGCAGCCCGCGATCCCCGAGGAGTCGGTCCCACAGCCGTTCCGGGTGCGAGCCGTCGCCGACATCCGCCCGGCCCCCGGGCCCGAGATCCGTCAGGAGGTGACCGTGTTCGGCATCCCGCTCGCCACCTCGTGGTGGAGCCTGATCGTGGGTCTGTATGGATACCTGCTGCCGTTCGTCCTGTACGCGGCGTGGGTGTCGATCGCGCTGTGGGACCTGATCCGGCAGGAGGCCGCCGCGATCCCGCACCGGGCCCGGTGGATGGCGGTCGTCCTGCTGGTGCCGTTCCTGGGGCCGATCCTGTACTTCGTCTGCGGGCGGATCGCCGATCCCGAAGCAGCTCCGGCTGATGCTCGTGCTGGGAGGGATGGGTGCATACCTCTTGATCGCCGCGCTGGCCGCACTCCTCGGCGGCTGAGGGCTTACGGGTCGACGAGCTCGATCCGCATGCGCTTGAAGGCCTTGCCTTTCGACTCGGTCTTCACGACGCGGACCTCGCCGACCTCGGAGGTCCGGCGGACGTGCGTGCCGCCGTCGGCCTGCTTGTCGATCCCCTCGATGTCGATCACGCGGATCGGGTCGACGTGCTCGGGGATCAGGCTCACCTTCGTTCGGATCAGGTCGGGGTCGGCGAGCGCCTCGGCTCGCGGCAGGAACCCCACGTGGACCGGCCGGTCCTCGGCGAGCGCTTCGTTCAGACGCCGCTCGACCTCCTTGCCGAACTCCTGGCTGATCGCGTCGAGCTCGAAGTCCATCCGGGCGGTGCCGCCGTCGTCCATGCTCCCGCCGGTCACCTTCGCGTCCCAGCCGCGGAACACGATCCCCGAGAGCGCGTGCAACGCGGTGTGCGTGCGCATCAGCCGGTGACGTCGTTCCCAGTCGATCTCGGCGACGACCGCCGTCCCGGCGGCGGGAAGGGCGGCGCCCTCCTCGACGACGTGCAGCAGTGCTCCGTCGCGCTTCACGGTGTCGACGACGCGGACCTCGCCGCCGTTCCAGCGGATCACCCCGACGTCGCCGGGCTGTCCGCCGCTGCGGGCGTAGAAGACGGTCCGGTCCAACACGACACCGTCCGGCCGGGTCTCGGCCACGTTCGCGTCCGTCGAGACGAGGTACGCGTCCTCCGAGAAGAGCTCGTCGGTCATCGCGGCACGGTACCGCACGACGCCCGGCGAGCGACGGGCGGGCGGACCACTCAGACGACCGGCTCCACCGTGTGGGTCGTGCGGACCAACATCGCCAGGACGGCGCCGCCGAGGATCAGCGCGCCACCCGCCGCGACGGCGGCGGTGACCGGCTCGTCCAGGAACAGGTACGCGAGCACCGCGACCGTCAGCGGCTCGAGCACGCCGATGATCGCGTTGCGGACGGCGCCCACGAGCTGCAGCCCGGCGAGCATCCCGGCGAACGCGCCGGCGGAGAACAGCGCCATCGCCCCGATCAGCCACCAATCGCCGGCCGCCGGGAGCGTCGTCGCGTCGAACGCGAACGCGTAGACGACGTTCGCCACGCAGGCGCCGACGCCGAGCCAGGTCGCGGCGGTGAGCGGGTCCGTCGCCTTCACGTGCCGATCCGTCCCGACCAGGTAGGACGTGTACGCGAGCGAGGTGCAGAGGGCGAGCAGGATGCCGATGCCCTCGATCTGGGCGGTGCCGCTGCCGAGGATCACGAGCGCGCTCCCGGCGATCGCGAGGCCGAGGGCGAGGAAGAGCGCGCGCTGCGGCGCCTTCCGGTCGAGGGCGATCGTGACGAGCATCACCCAGACGGGATACGTGTAGAAGAGCAGGGTGACCGCCGCCGCGCTCCCGTGGTTGAGCGCGGTGAAGTAGAAGGCCGCCTCCGACCCATAGCCGATCGAGCCGGCGACGCCGAGCGCCAGTCGTTCGCCGGGAACGGGTACGAGCGGTCGGCGGAGCAGCAGGAGCGCGCCGAACAGCAGGATCGACTGGCACCCGAACCGGAACGCCAGCATCACGAACGGGAGGTTCCCGGCCTGGACCTCCTTGCCGAAGATCACGACGAACGCGAACAGCACGGCCATCGCGACGCTCGCGAGCGAGCCGGCCAGCTCGCCCCGGCGGTCGGTGGCCCGGCGTGACGGAGCCGGCCGGTCGCTCATGCCCGGCCCTCCAGGAACGACCGCGTGCGCTCCACCAGTTCGGGGATCGCGGCCAGCAGCTCCCGCTCGCCGCCGAGCACGATCAGCTCCGCCCTCGGCATCAGGTCGACCAGGACGTGCGCGAGCTCGACCGGATGGATCCCGTCGCCCTCGCGGGCGATGATCAGCGTCGGGGCCTCGACCGCGCAGAGCGCCTGGCGGTCCGGCAACGCCACGTCACGCACCACCTCGCGGATCGCCCGTGCGACGCCGACGGGGTTCATGTCCTGCCAGAGCAGCAGGTCGAGCTCGCGGAGCCACGGCGCGCGCTCGTACGCCGCCGCCCGTTCGCCCTCCGAGAGGATCGCCTCGATCGCCTCGTCCCGATCGAGGGTCTCCAATAGCGCGGCGATCCGATCGTAGTTCGCGTGGTCGCCGAGCGGCACGTCGAGGGCGGCGGGGAGCAGCAACACGAGCTTCTCGAACCGGTCCGGCTCGCGGGCGACGAGGTTCGTGATCGCACCGGCCCCGAGCGAGGTCCCGATGGCACGCGTCGCACCGTACGCCGCGGCGACGGCGTCCAGGTCGTCCGCGAAGTCTCGGAACCCGTACGAGCCGGCGTCCGGGACGCTCGAACGCCCGTGCCCGCGGAAGTCGAACCGCACCGCCGTCCCATCCAGGAAGGGCGTGAACGCCGAGAGCTCACGGCATGAGTTCGTGAGCCCGTGCGCGACCACGGTGACGGGCACACCGCTGCCGTCGACCTCGACGTGCAGCTCGGCGTCCTTCGTCACGATCTCCGGCATCTCGAACCTCTCGAGCGGGGTGCGGGAGAGGGTACGATGCGCCGACGTCACGCACCGGTCACGAGGGAGGCCCGCACCCTTGACGACGATCGAGGTCGATCGGTCCGACGTCGAGCAGTTCCTGTCCCGGTTCCGGGTCGTGGTCATCGACGACGACGGGAGCCGGAGCCGGCACGACGTGACGCTCTCACGGACGGACTTCGAGCGACTGGCCGGTCGGTACGCGACCCCCGAGTCGTTCATCGAGGCGTGCTTCGCGTTCCTGCTGGCCCGCGAGCTGAAGGAGCAGATCCTGCCGTCGTTCGACGTGAGCCAGATCGGTCGCTACTTCCCCGAGTTCGAGCGCGAGATCGTCCGGCCGGCCGGCGACGCCCCGAGCTAGGGCGTGGTCTCGACAAGATCGTCTTGCGGCGCGAACTGATCGCGGATCCGGCGCGACCACGCGATCAGGAGCAGCGTCAGGCCCAGGAACACCACGCCCGAGACGATCAGGATCGCCCGCGTGCGCGCGGCGTCGTCCTCGATCCACACGAGCGACAGGATCAGCGCGGGGATGATGTAGCCCAGGTTGTAGGCGATGTCGAACAGGGCGAACGCCCGGCCGCGGAAGTCGTCGGGCATCGTCTGCTGGACGATCGTGTCCGCCGAGATCTTGCCCGTGAAGAAGGTGAAGAAGCCGAGGAACAGCAGGGCTGCGAACCCGGGCACCGAGACGAGCGAGCCGAACACGATCACGCCGGCCCCCAGCGCCAGCATCGAGACGAGCAGGATCCGGACGGGTGCGACGCGATCCTTCAGCTTCTGCGCGACCACGACGCCGAGCGCGCCGCCGAGCATCCCGCCGACGCCCGACAGGACCAGCGAGAGGGTGTCGGCGTCGCCGCCCTTCACCAGGTTCTTGCCGTAGAGGGCCCACGTGAACAGCACGAACCCCCAGAACTGATAGCGGAGCATCTGGAACCCGGACAGGCCGAGGGCCGCCGCCGGCCGGGCCGCGAGCTCCTTCAGCCCCGCGACGATGTTGTGCACGACCGCCGACGCCTCGCGCGCGAACGACGTGTGGTGTGGGGTCGTCTCGACCCGATGCATCTGCCGCGAGACGAGCGCGGCGATCACCAGCACGCCGGCGCCGACCACGACGACGATCCACGGCGGGAGGATCCCTGCCGCCACGCCGCCGAACGCGATGCCGACGATCTGCAGCAGCCCGCCGCCAGCTTGAGACAGACCGTTGCCCTGCATGAGGTCCCTGCCGGCCAGCACGTCCGGGATCGCGGCCGACTTGATCGCCAGGACGATCCGCGCCACGGACTGCACGACCAGGAGCCCCACGATCAGACCCGCCGTCGCCCCGAACCTCCCTTCGCTGGTCCCGGACCCGAGCGGCAAGACCACCACGACCGCGACGACGGCGACGAGCACCGCGGCGATCGAGTTCGCCCACCACGCGACGCGGCGCCGCTCGAATCGGTCGATGAAGACCCCGATGAACGGCGAGATCAGCATGTACGGCACGTAGAGCGCGAGCACGACCTTGAGCAGGTAGTTCGCCGACGGCACGGTCTGGATGTCGAAGCCCTCCTGGCCGCCGAACGCGATCGACTTCGCGATCGCGCCCTGGACGACGCCCTGGCCGGCCTGGGCCAGGAACTGGACGCCCATCAGCACGGCGTAGTCGCGGTTCGAGAACACCGAGAACAGGTTGTTGAAGAACCCGCCGAAGCTGTTCAGCACGCGCAGCAGGGCCGGGGCGCCGAGCCGCAGGGCGGCGGCGACCGCCGATCGTCGACGCCGACCACGGTCCACGCCTTCGCCGTCGTCAGCGGGACCGCGCCAGACCGCCAGGACCGCGATCCCGGAGAGCAGCGTCAGCACGATCGACATCGCCGGCACCAGGGCGATCCGGGTGGCCGCGCCGCGCAGCTCGAACCAAGGGGCAGCGATCAGCCCCGGTACCACCGCCAGCGCGGCCAGGCCGAGGAGCACGAGGATCGTATGCATAGGATCGGCGAGCGGCCCCGGGTGGTCCTCGAGGCGGGCCGCCTCGGCCTGCGAGGCCTCCTGCGCAGCCGCGACCGACGCGTCCGACGGCGCGAAGAAGCCGTCACCCGTCAAGCACGTAGGTGTCGGGGCCGACCTCGATGGCATCCGCGGTCGTCTCCTCGAGGCGCTGCTGCTCCGTCGCCTCGTCGCAGTCCTCGATGCCGTTGCACAGGCCGCCGTAGTACTGACCGATCAGGAAGACGAGCGGGTCCTCGGGGTAGTCCGCCATCCGCGTCCGCAGTTCCTCGAAGTGCTGGGAGGCCGCCTCCGTGTAGCCCTCGCTCCGGCCGACCGTGGCGCGACCGGCCCGGAGGTCCTCCACCGTCCCGAGGAAGGTCGCCTGCAGGCGCGCGTCGTCGCCGTCGAGCCCCGTGCGGAAGACGTTCGTGTAGGTCTTCGCCCAGCCGTAGGCGGTGTTCGTGCCGGTCTCGTCGTCGCCGTCGTTGTAGTTCACGACCAGCACGATCGGGCGCTCGCCGGCATCGCCGACGATCTCGTGCACCGCGGTGAGCGACGCGCGCACGTCCTGGTTCGCCCACTGGTTCTTCTCGGTGACCCATCGATGCTGCAGGCCATCCACGAGCACCCATCCGAGCGATGCCACGACGAGGATCGCGCCGAGGATGCCGGCGATGCGCGCGCGTCCCGGCAGGCGGAGGAACCAGCGGATCGCGACGAACGCCCCGAGCCCGGTGAGGGCCATCGGCGCCGCAGAGGCGTTCATGAACCGGTAGTAGGGAACGACGGCGCTCGTGAACACGCTGAGCGCACCGACGAAGGCGAGCAGCCAGCCGATCGAAGCGAGGTCGTAGGTGTGCGCCGGCTCGCGGGTACGGCGCGCGAGCAAGATCGTCGACACGATCGCGATCGCGATGAACGGGACGATCACGACCGGCTGGAGCGAGACCACCCACTCGACGAGCCGGTCGGTGAAGAACGCCTTCGTGTAGGGCGGCGGTAGGGCGGCCTCGGCGAGGCTCGCGCTCTGGCCCCAGATCCCCACGATCCACATCGCGAGACCGGCGATCATCCCGAAGCCGACCGACATCAGCATCGGGCCGTCCGACTTCAGCGCCGAGCCGAGCGAGAAGCGGCTCGTCAGGAAGTGCCAGCCGAACACGGCCGTCAGCACCACGCCGAAGATCACGCAGGTCGTCGGGTGCGTGAACGCCGCCGCGACCCCGATCAGGAAGAGCGCGGATCGCGCGCCCCATGAGGTCCGCGCGTCGTGCAGGAACGGCAGGGTGAGCGAGAGCAGGAACAGGACCGTGATGTTGTCGAGGTAGCCGACGTAGGGCGTGGTCAGGAACAGGGCGACCGTGGCGAGCATCGTGACGAGGATCGCGATCGGGTCGCGCCTGCTCCGGAAGGCGCCGATCCCGAGCGCGAGGGCGGTGAGCACCGGGATCCCGATCATGAGGAAGGCGCTGAACGAGTAGGTGTCGATCCCGGCCACGCGCTGCAGGAGCGCACCGGCGAGCGGCGTCGTCACCCGGTAGCCGCCGGCGAACAGCCCTTCGGGACCCCATTCGCCCACGACCGAGGCGGGGTCGGAGTCCATGATCACGTTCGCGCGCCACGTGTACCAAGCGGGGTCGCGCGTCGGCGCCGAGAGCGACGGATCCTTCAGGAACGGCCAGCTGAGGATCAGGAGCAGCAGGACCGCGAGCCCTCCGACGACCCATCCGGAGCCGAGCCGGCCGCCGCCCTCAGTGGTGTCGGCGCGCGTCTCCGCGCGCGGTACGTCGGTGACCGTCATGCCGACGCGGATACTACCCGCGGGCCTCGGGCAGGCATGGGAGCTGCGGCATCAGGTCCGACGGGAACGCGGCCTGGAAGACGAGGTCGTTCGCGGTCGCCGGGTTCACGCTCGTGCCGCCGCCCGCCGTCTGCGCCTGCGTCAGCGTCATCACGTACCGCGCCACGTCCGCCACCGTGGAGCCGTTCTGCTCGAGCTCGTCGACGTTGAGGAACACCTGGGTCGGCTGGACGAGGTCCACGATCGGTACGTCGTCGCCGTCGGTGTCGAACCGCTCGTTGATCCCGGCCTCGATCGGTGCCGTCGAGATCTGGAACCCGCCGGAGTCCTCAGGAAGCGGCATCGCCCCGTGGTCGGCCGTGACGACGAGCACCCACCTGCCCTTCCCGACCGTGCGGTTCAGGAACCCGACGAACCGGCGGAGCGCCAGGTCCTGGACGACGACGGCGTCGTTCATCTCCGGCGAGCCGACGGCCCAGATGTGGCTGATGTAGTCGATCTCCTTGAAGTTCAGGTAGAGCAGGTCGGGCATCGCGTCCGCCCCGAACCCCTCGTGCTCGATCACCGTCTCGATCACGCGCTCCTGGTAGGGCGTGCGCGCCGGAGTGTCGAAGCCCTTCAGGAGTTGGTCGATCGAGTTGTCGCGCCACAACCCGTCGAGCTGCCCGTCGGCCTGGTCGACCTTCCGCACGTCCTGCTCGAAGCCGGGGACGTCGTTCGCGTACCCGGCGAGCTCGTAGTAGGGGGCGTCGCGCGGCGGGATGTTCCACTCGAACCCCTCGTCGGTGAGCGTGTCGCCGCCGATCACCGACCGCGTCAGGGCGATGTCGCGGTCACCGCCCGTGAAGAAGGAGCCGTGGCCGAGCATGCCGAAATGGATGTCCACGGTCCCGACGATGCCGACGACCGGTTCGTTGTCCATCGCGAGGTCGTAGACGTCGGCGAGCGTCGGCTCGATCAGGAACGCCGGGCCGTCGTTCCAGGGCGTGGTCAGCTTGCCGCCGACCGTGAGGTGGTGCCCGACCAGGCCATGCTGATCCGGGAAGGCCCCGGTCCCGATCGTGGCGTGGATCTGCGCCGTGCTGGTCGGCGAGGACCCGACCGTGGCGTCGGTGTAGGACGTGCCCTTCGGGATCAGGGAATCGAAGTACGGGTGGGCCGTGGCATGCGTGTCCAGCACGTTCATGCCGCCCGCGTCCCAGACCATCGTCACGATCAGCCGGGGCGGCTCGCGATCCCCGTCTCCCGGCAGCAGCGCCTCGATCATCGGCTGCCCGTCGGGGGCCGTGAAGCCGTCGAAGTCGAGGAATCGAGCCACGGTCGGCGCGATGCCGGCGCTGGTCACGGGGCGATCCACGGTCCCCTGCGCCGGAACGAACCCCGGCCCGTACCACAGCATCGGGACGTCCTGCACGTAGTCCCACGGGCCCACGTGCGGAAGGCCGGCCCCCACGAAGTTCGGCTCGATCGGGATGAACGAGATCTGGGCTCCCCGGTCGGGGCGCCAGCCGCGCCAGGTCCGCAGGAGCCACTCGTGCGGGAGCGAGCACGCGAGCTGGATCAGGTCCTCATCGCCTTCGGCGGCGCGCGCCGACTGCCGATGCGCGGGGGCCAGCGAGATCGCGACCAGCGCGAGGAGCAGCGCGAGCAGGACGAGCCGCCTGGGGGTCATGGCCGACTAGGGAACACGACCCCCGCCGCGAGTGACAACCTCGCCCGCGGTACGGTGTCGGGGTGAGCTCCGGGCGACGCCTCGCCGTCCTGCTCGTGGCACTCGCCGTGGTGGCGGCGCCCGCGGTCGTCCTGCGGGCGCTCTGCGTCGGCGAGAGCTGCGACGAGGCGAACGCCTCGACGGCGCGCGTCCCCTTCTGTCCGCTCCCGGCCGACGTCCGGGACCTGATCGTCGCCGGGTTCCGCGACGGACGATCGCCGGACGTGTCGGCCGCGACCGACCCCCGAGCACGGTAGCGACCGTCGTGCCGGGGGCCCGTGTGACGTGGCCGTCGGCCGCCCTCCCCGACCTGCGCGTGCCGATCGTGTTCGCGGGCACGGGGATCCGGCCGGGCGCGATCCCGGACGGCACGCGCCTGGACCAGGTCGCGCCGACGCTCGAGCCGATCGCCGGGTTCCGCAGGCCGCATCCGGACGTGCGGTCGGGTGATGCGATCCCGGGCGTCGCGACCTCTGAGCGCGCCCGCGTGATCGTGCTGATCGCGTGGAAAGGGGTCGGGTCCGCGGCGCTCGAGGCCCAACCGGATGCCTGGCCGACGCTCCGCGCGCTCCGGGCCTCGGGCGCCGGGACGCTCGCGGGGTCGGCCGGATCCCTCCCGCTCGACCCCGCTCCCGTGCTCACCACGATCGGGACCGGCGCGCTGCCCGCCGATCACGGGATCGTCGGGGCCACGATCCGAGACGACCACGGGCGGGTCGTCCAGGCCTGGTCGCCCACCGCGCCGCCGTCGATCGTGTCGACGTTCGCCGAGGACCTCGACGAGGCGACGGGCCAGGCGGCCCGGGTGGCGATCGTCGCGCGCCGAGCCACCGACCGCGGCCTGGTCGGCGGCGATTGGTACCTGGGCGCCGACCGCGACGACCGGATCGTCGGCTCCGCGGACGCGGCACGATCGGTCGCGGCGTTGCTCGCCGACGGCTACGGGGCGGACGCGACGCCCGACGTGATCGGGGTCGCGCTGGAAGGGTCGGTGGCGCACCAGGACGCCCAGACGGCCGCGATCGTCGCCCGGGTGCGGGCGAGCGGCGTGCCGGCGACCTTCGTGGTCGCCGGCACGGGTGGCCGGGCCCCCGCGGCGACCGTCGCGGCCGCGACGGTCGCCGCGGACGTCGAGGCGGCGCTCGGCGCGGGCGTCGTCGCCCGCGCCGGGTCGGGCGGCCTCTTCCTGGACCGGTCGGCGATGGTGACGAGCGGCATCACGACCGACGACGTGTCGACGGCGCTCCTCGATCTGCAGGCCGACGGCTCCCCACTGTTCGCCGACGCGTACCCCGCGTTCGCGGTGTCCTTCTCGAGGTATTGCTGATGGCCGTCGACGTCGCGGCCCCGAAGCTCACGCCGACCCGGCCGAAGGGCACGCTCCGGACGGTGGCGCCGGTCGCCGTAGCGCTCATCCTGGTCGCGCTCGTGATCCGGGCGATCGACCCCTCGAGCGTGGCCTGGCTCCAGAACCTGCTGATCGTCTTCGGCTCGCTGCTGATCGAAGCCACACCGTTCGTCGTGATCGGCGCGTTCGTCTCGGCGGCGATCGAGGTGCTGGTCCCGGCGAGCGCGTTCGCGCGGATCGGCCGGCTGCCCGCGGCCGATCCAGGCGCCGGCCGCGGCGTTGGCGGGCGTCGCGTTCCCGGTCTGCGAGTGCGGCTCGGTGCCGGTGGCGCGGCGGTTGGTCCGCAAGGGCCTCGCGCCGTCCGCGGCGATCACCTTCATGCTCGCGGCGCCGATCCTGAACCCGGTCGTGATCGCCTCCACCTACGTCGCGTACCGGGGCCGGGACTCGCTCTGGGTGATGGTGGGCGGCCGGATCGCCCTGGGCGCGATCGTCGCGATCGCCGTCGGCTGGGTGGTCGGGGCGACGAACGCCGCGCACCTGCTGCGACCGCGGTCGGACGCCGAGGCGGAGGCCGTGCACGAGGACGAGGCCCGCGGCCGTCGGTTCGTCGGGCACCTGACCGGCGACGTCCTGTTCATGATGCGGTTCCTGGTGCTCGGGGCCGCGATCGCCGCGGCCGTGCAGACGTTCGTGCCACAGACGATCGTCTCGCGGCTGGCGGACCTCCCGGTGCTGTCGCTCGTCGCGATGATGGGCCTCGCGTTCCTGATGTCGCTGTGCTCGGAGTCCGACGCGTTCGTCGCGGCGTCGTTCGTCGGGTTCGGACCCTCGGCTCAGCTCGCCTTCCTGGTGTTCGGTCCGATGGTCGACCTGAAGCTCGTCGCGCTGTACGCGGGCACCTACCACCGCTCCGTCGTTCGCACGCTGGTCGTCACCGCGTTCGCGGTCACGCTGGTCGGCACGCTGTGGTTGGAGGTGTTCGTCGGATGAGGGTCGCGTGGAGCCCGACACGCGTCGCGGCCGCCGTCGTGCTCGCGGCCTGGGCCGGCCTGTTCTGGTTCCTCGCCCTCACGCAGCGATGGACGCTGTACCTGTCGGGCCGGACGTCGTGGCTCGTCCCCACCGGCGCCGCGCTGCTGACGATCGCCGCGGTCGGCCGACTGGCCACGGCGCGCACGTCACGCTCGGAGCCCCTGCGGCGCAGGGAGACCTGGGTCCTCGGCGCGGTCGTCCTGCCGGTCGTACTCGTGCTCGCACTGCCACCGGCGACGCTCGGGACGTTCGGGATCGCGCGCCGCGCGGGCTTCGTCGGCGCCGGGGTGAGCGTCTCAGGGTCCGACATCGCGACGGGTCAGCTGAGCTTCATCGACATCGCCGCCGCGCAGACGACGCACGAGGGACAGGCGGCGATCCGCCGCCGCGCCGGCGAGCAGATCGAGCTCGAGGGGTTCGTCTGGCGCGAGGACGGCGCGCCGGCCGACGAGATCCTGTTGACCCGCTACGTGATCACCTGCTGCGTCGCCGACGCGACCAGCGCTCAGGTCCGCGTGGTGAACGTGCCCCCCGGCCGGTTCTCGGCGGACGACTGGGTGCGCATCACCGGCCGCATGTACCCCCTGGGGAACGAGATCCTGGTGGACGCGAGCGACGTCGAGGCGATCCCGCAGCCCTCCCACCCGTACCT
>CAVPJX010000005.1:0-340485 GCA_963705545.1 uncultured Actinomycetes bacterium | reverse complement strand
GACGTGACCTCCGGATGCATCGGGCAGGCGTAAGAGGTCGCCTGAGCAAGATCAACCACCGTGCAGGAGCGGCATCGAGGCCACGAAGGCGAGCACCTTGTCCGGCGGTCGTTCGATGTCGTGGATCGATTGACTGATGCTCGGCGGTCAGCTGGGGGTCGACACGCAGAGACTCGAATGATGTTGCGGCAGACGCGCTCGAGCTCCCTTCGACCGGTGAACGCGCCGAGGTCGTAGACGCGATCCGGGAGTGCGGTGCTCGAGTCGGAGCCACCCCTGGCGTGTCGAACATCACATCGAGGACGGCCCGCTCCGAGGGGGCGAGCATCACCTCCTCGACGAACGTCTCTCGCTCGTAGCGACCGCTGTCGCCTCCGACCAGCTTCATCCGCGCGCCCCGGACAGCGACGTTGAAGATCCGTGTGTTCGCCGTGTTCACGAGGAGAGAGGCGTACGACCTCACCCAGGGGCCGCCTCGCCCGAGAGTTCGGCGACCCGTCGATCAGCATCACGTTGCCGAATCGCCCCATCGCGGTGTAGTTGGGGCCGGAACGGTGGAAGGGGGCGATGTGGCCGATCGACCAGAACGTCGTCAAGCGTGATGCTCAGTTGGCGATCCACCGCGGGCCAATACGCTGGGTTGGCGGGCTCGACGATGATCGTCCCGTACAGCCCCATCTCCAAGCCGAAGTCCTCCCGGATGTGCGGGTGGTACCAGTAGAACCGGCATCCGGAAACTGAACCTTGTAGGTGAACGTGCCTCCTATCGGGATGGGGGCCTGTGTTTCGTGCGGGACCCCGTCGTAGCGGTTCTCCAGTCGAAGTCCGTGCCAGTGAACGGTCGCCTTATGTCTCCGTTGTTCGTCACCTGCACTGTGATCTCCGACCCCTGATTGACATGCAAGGTGGGCCCGGAAATCGAACCGTTGTATGCGAGCATGCGCACGACGGCTTCATTGAGGCGTTTGCGCACGGCACCGATGCGTATGTCGAGGCGATCGCCGGCGTTGAGTGGGATGACGCTCAGGGCTCGACGCATCGGCGAGGCCGGCGGTTTCGGTGGCGAACAAAACGTCCCTGTGAAATCCGTTTCCGTGGCGTACCGATCACGTTCCCCCTATGTCGCTCCATCGCTACCTGATGAAGATCGACTCCCGCGATCATCTTGATCGCGATGATTGCGGCCACGACCCAGTCCACCGCAGCGCAGAACGGTGGCCACCACCGCGTGCCGGCGACGTAGTGGGTCCGGCGCCGCCACGTGTCCTTGACGCCGTGGCCTGCGAGCCCGATCACGAGAAGCCAAGCCCGACCCAGTCACGCCAGCCATAGCGAGGACCACGAAACAGGCCAGCGACCACTGCACTCGACTGCGATGACGACCGGCCTCCCGTCGGCCACGGCGAACCCGATGTAGACGGGCGCGATGACGGCAAGGCCGAACGCGTAGACAGTCGCCGGTCGAGCCACCGGAACCCGAGTGGCGATGCGGCTTGGACCGCACCGACCATGACCCCCCACCAGATGGCCGACCGTAGCGGCTGCTGGATGGTCCCATCGTCTTGTCGGGCGGCCACGTCACAACTCCGCGAGAGAGCGGGTCAGGAGGTCCTCGACCTGCGCCGAGGAGAACGACGGGTCCGTTCGGAGGCCTTCCAGCCGTGATACACGACGCCGAGCTGGAACAGCCAGTGCACCCGGAACAGCTCCGATGCTCTCGAGCCTCTCGCCGGTGGATGCCTCGTACAGCTCACGAACACGTACTCGCTCGGCGGGCCGTAGGGCGCGGTACCCCTGAGATGCGAGAGCGAGACCAGTCGGCCGATATCTGAGCGAGGATCGCTGATTAGCGCCCGCTCCGAATCGACGACCCCGACCAACTGCTGGCCCCGGAAGAGGTAGTTGAATGGGTTGGGGTCTTCATGACACAACGCCAGTCGGCCGCGCCGGAGTAGACGCCAGCAAGGCCGTCAGTGCCGGTTCAGCAACGGCTCATCGGCGCACCGAACCCCGACATGCGCCGCGCAACGGCTTCGACCTCGCCCTCGAACCCTTCCGGCCGGCGAACCGGGTACGCCAGAAAGTCCGATCCGCCGCCCGCCAGTCGATCGCGCTGACCGTGGTGACCGCCGCGGCGAAGGCGGGAAGGTCGGCGGTGAACGTGGCGGATCGGCCTCCGGGCGTAGGATGTGGGCTGCGTCGATGGACTCCGAGCAGGAGGAGCGGTGCCCCGAAGAAGCGTGGGTCGCTGACCGAGGCGAGCACGTGGGGCACCGGGGCACCGCCGTGCCGGCGAGGTGGCTTCAGCACTTCGCCTTCCCGTAGGATGTTGTAGGGCTCGAGACCCGCGCGTGGCTGGATCCGGAGCACCGTGGCCGCGACCGGCGCGTCGGTGAGCTTCACTCGACAGGTGACGTTCGACAGGCCGTCGGTGAGCGGCACGACGGTTACGACCCGCGCGTCCTCGAACCGATCAGCGTTCGGAGCCGATGACTCGACACGCGCGGGCTCCGGGACGCCCGTCGTTCGTCAATGTCACTCATCGGCTCCGCTTGCCGTCGTCGACGATCGATCGGTGCTCATCCGCTCAGCCAGTACCCCGGTCCCTGGGCCACCCATCGGAGCAGTGCGGAGGCTCGCGTGCGCCGCCATGGCAGGGCGAGCATGAGGCTGGCTGCTGGCGTCACGCACGTTCGTGTTGGACGCGTCCGATCCTCTGCCTCGAGCCAGGGATCATCCATCCACGAGTGGTCGAGCCGGACCCAGTGGTCGACACGACGGCATCGAAGTCGGACGCCTTGCCATCGGCGAGGTGTCAGCCATGTCCTTGATCCTCGTCCTACTTCTTCAAAGCCGTCCACCCGAACTGTAGGCACGCCACGGCGATGCGTGGGCGACATGGCTCATTGGCCCGACCAGCACGCCGACCAGAGGCGCAGTCTGCTCCAGGGAAGCCAACGGCCGAGTCTACGGGTTGCGGCGTTTCATTCTCGCTATCTGTTCTCCCGTCAAAGAGCTGAGGGGAGAGCACGAGGGAAAGCCACGGGAACGTAGTATCGGGCTCGGAGATCACCCTCTAGTCGCGGAAGAGACGGCTGACGCGGGGACCGGTCGTGCCCTGTGGCTATCCGGCGAGGCCGTTGATGGTGATAGCGATGAAGAACACCAACACGATCTCGCCGACGATCCACGAACGGGCTTTCTCATCGAGTCGCTCACCCGATCCGGCCGGCCGCCGGCCGCCAGATTCGAGGCGCGCCCCGCAGAGCGCTTACGGTCTCGTCATCTTCGTGCGGAAGCGGCGCACTCGTCGACGCCCTCGGCGAACCCGCCGCGCGTTGCGCAACGTCGAGACCGAGCGTATGGTCAACCCATCGGAGCCGGCTTGGCGGAAGGAGCCTCGCCATGTCTCGGAGCGGAAGACTCCCACGTGACCAAGGAGTGCTCGGAGTACAAGGGCCAGGCGGGTGACTTCTGCACGACACCTCGTCGAACCTCGACGAGATCGAGGCCCGGCGCGAGGGTCGATCTAGCGAGAGGCGGCCGGTGAGGGTACGCTGGACACCGACATCGTCCTCGACGCGGGCCCGGGCAACACCGCGACCGGCCACGTCGTGCTCGACCTCGCGGCCGAAAAGGGAACCGGCGTGGTCCCTCGCAGGAGGAACCGGGTCGTTCATCGGGTCCGAGCCCACGTCGACGTCTCGACCGACGCGGACGGCCTGTGGCACTGGCAGGGGACCTACAACTTCGACTGAAGTGTACCGGGACTCGTGTTCAGTCACCGGCGCTTCTCTTCGCGGGAGTCTTGGCTCCCGCTTATCGGGCTGTTCCAGGTCCAGCTCCGCGTCCTGCGAGGGCGTTACGGTCGTGCGCTACGCGTCGGGCATCTTCTCGACGATCCGGCCCGTCGTCGAGCCCGAAGTCGAAGACATCGATCCGCGGCGGTTGCACACCGAGGGTCGTGAGCGCTGTGCAGACCTGACTGCGATGGTCGGTGCCGTGGTTCAGGACCCCCGCGAGCCTGAATCCGACGGGAGCCCACCGTTCGTACCCGTCGGTCTCGTCGACCTCGTGCACCATCTCGTCGGGGTCGAGCGGACGCGAGAGGTACTCAGCCCATCCGTAGCCGTTGCGCTCGACGACGACGCGAGCCTCGGACAGCGACAGATGTTCTTCGTCGATGTCGAAGGCGCGATCACCGTTCAGGATGAACAGGTCGAACGCGTCGCTGAGGACGAGATGGCGAAGCGTTTCGAGCATCGGTCCCCGCGTGCCGGGGACGCTGGTCTCCAGCTCATCGACGTTGAGGTCCAGACACGCATCGATCACTCGCGAGGTTGCCCAAACGTGGTGTGCGAACGCCGCTTCCAAGAGCGAACCGCTCATGACGATCTCCTCTCCCTGACGGCCGGACGCCGAACAGGACGGTGTCGGAGGCCGCGTGGACACGCAGCCGCAACCTGCGGCTGCGTTCGGTCAGGCCGCGGTCGCGACCTGGGCCGGCGGTGAGGAGATCTCAGTGACGTGCATCGCCATCGGACGATAGCTCGACGCATCGGACGCAGTCAAAGAGCGGTCGATGGCTGGTCCGATAACGGCACGTGCTCATCTGATCGGGCTGGTCTCCCGCAGGAGAGGAGGCGGAGGCGGGGCCGGCCGCGAAGCCAGGCGGTGAGCGACGTCGTCCCCCTCTCGACATGGAGTGGACCTTTCGGCGAAGATGCCGCCGCGCGCCCGCGAATCGTCTTCGTCGTGCAGCCGATGCCGACGTGTCCGGGCCGTGGCGGCCATGCCATTGAGGGGGGAGGTAGCCGAACGGAACCGCGCCGCCTAGTCGTTGTTCTCTCATGGAAGGGAGATCCATGTGAACCTCAGGAAGATCGCGACGCTCTCAGGCTGGCTCTGGATCATCACCTTCGTCGCGTCCATCCCGGCCTACTTCATCCTCTACGCTCCGGTGCGCGATGACCCCAGCCTCATCACCGGGGGCGGTGTCAACCCCACCTCGAAAGTGGCCCTGGGGGCCCTCCTTGAACTCATCGTCATCGTCGCCAACATCGGCACGGCCACCGTGTTCTTTCCGATCCTGAAGCGACAGAACGAAGCGGGCGCTCTCAGCTACGTCACCGCTCGTGTCATGGAATCCGTGTTCATCGCCATCGGTGTCATCAGCATGCTCACGTTCTTGTTCATGCGTCAGGAGGCCACGGGCACGAACGATCTCGGCAACGCGTTCATCTCGGTCTACGATCGGGCGTTCCTGCTCGGGCCTGGCTTCATGGTCGGTATCGGGAACGGAATCATCTTGGGTTGGCTGATGTACCGATCTGGCCTCGTGCCGAGGGGCATGGCGATGCTTGGGCTGATCGGAGGTCCCCTGATCATCCTGTCGGGGATCGCCATCATGTTCGACTGGACCGAGCGTGGTGGGTCGCTCCAGGGCATCGCGACGATCCCGGAGTTCTTCTGGGAGTTGTCGCTCGGCATCTACCTCCTCGTCAAGGGGTTCAAGCCGTCTCCCATCACCGCCGGGCTGGAGTCACCGGCCTCGGCGACGATGTAGCCATCGTTCGCGTGCGGCGACGCAACGGGGCCCCGGTCTCCAGCCGGGGCCCCGTCGCTCCTAGGGAGGTTCAGTCATGAAGGCGATCGTGGGAGAGAAGTACGGACCGCCAGAGGGACTCAGGATGGCGGAGGTGCCGAAGCCGGTCCCAGACGCCGGTCAGGTCCTGGTGAAGGTGCTGGGCGCATCCGTCAATGCATCGGACTGGCACTCCATGCGCGCCAAGCCTTCCTTCTCACGTGCTGCCTTGGGCTGGCTGCGGCCGAAGCATCCGATCCTCGGCGTCGACGTCGCCGGGCGGGTTGAATCGGTCGGCAGTGGCGTCACCCGATACGAGCCGGGTGATGAGGTCTACGCCAACCTGTTGGACCACGGGTACGGGGGCTTCGCGGAGTACGTCGCCGTTCCGTTGGAGGTGATGGCGCCGAAGCCCGGCAACCTGTCGTTCGAGGAGGCGGCCGCGGTCCCGATGGCAGGCGTGACCGCACTCCAGGGGCTTCGACACCACGGAGAGATCGACCCGGCGCAGAAGGTGCTGATCAACGGCGGTTCCGGCGGAGTCGGTTCCTTCGCGGTCCAGATCGCCAAGGCATCCGGGGCAGAGGTGACCGCCGTGACGAGCCCCGACAACGTCGAGCTGGTCCGTTCGCTGGGGGCCGATCACGTCGTCGACTACACGACGACCGACTTCGTCAGCAGCGGGAACCGTTACGACCTCATCCTCGACACCGTCGGGAACCGATCGGTTCCCGATCTCAAACGTGCGCTCGCTCCGGGCGGCAAGGCCGCCGTTACCGGCTTCACCAGCATCGCCAAGCTGATGGGCGTGTCGCTCCGCGGAGGGAAGGATGTCGCGAGGGTCGAGGCGCACGTGGCAACCGGTGATCTCGAGTTCCTTTCGGGCCTGATCGAGGACGGCAAGGTGCGCCCAGCGATCGATCGGCGCTATCCGTTCGCCGAGATCCCCGCGGCGATCGCCTATCTGGAACTGGGTCACGCCAAGGGAAAGGTCGTCGTGGAGGTGGCGTGAGGTGAACCGGACGGCGCGCTCGCGATCGAGCCGCGAAGCATCCTCCCTGAGACTTCTCGGGACAGTCGTCCGATCGTCAGGTGCCGAGCAGGGCCACCGCGGCCAGGTTCGCCTTGGCTCGAAGGACCGAGATGGCGTCGCGGCGGGCAGCCGACGCCTCCTCGGTCATCCCCCGCGCGTCGAGCGCATCGGCGAGGGCCAAGAGGGCGTTCACCCGGTCGTGCACCAGGTCCGTCGTCGCGAGCAGCTTGAGCGCTCGCCGGGCCGACGCCTCCGCCTCCACGGCGGATCCGCGCAGCAGATGGGACCAGGCCTGGACCACCTGACGCCGGATCAGGTGGTGACGGTCGGTCATGAGCGTGGCGGTCGCGAGCGCATCGGCGCGACGCAGGAACTCGCGCGGCCGGTCTTGGGCGTAGATCGCCTCGCACAGGAGCCCCTCGGCGATGTTCATGTACCAGACGTTCGCGATCTGCGTGAAGAACTGCAGCGCCTCCCGCACGCGCCGCTCCGCGGACTCCGCCCGGCCGACGATCACCTCGACGAACGTGAACTCCATCCCGTGCGCCGCACCGAGCCAGGCGAGCCCGTGGCGATCGATCGCCTCCCGCCACCGGGCCTCGTGCGCGTCGAACGCGTCGTCGTCCCCGGCGGCGAGCGCGGCCGCCGCCATCAGGGCGTGCCCGCACACGTCGGCGACGGGCTCGCCGGTGGCGAGCAGCTCCTGCGCGTCGGTCGCGAAGCGCGTGAACGGAACCGGCCCCACGATCGCGATCCCGACCAGGTCGCCGGCCCCCTGCATCGCCTCCCTGGGGCGGCCGGCCGCGAGCCCGTGGACCATCGCCTCGGTCGCCCACCGGGTCGCGACCTCGCAGTGCGCGCGGACGTAGGCGAGGTTGTCGACGACGATCGCCGCCTCGGCCATCCCGACCTCGTCGCTCGCCGCCTCGAACGCCGCGAACGCGCGCTCTGGGCCTCCTCGGAAGCCGCTGCGATCTCCGCATCGGTCTGCGACCGGTAGACGCGGTTCGACAGGATCTGGACCGAGGCCCGCAACGCGTCGCGCTCGAGCCCCGCGGCGCCGGCGAGCTGGACGGCCTCCCCGAGCAGCGCGTCGCTCTCCTCCACGCGGCCCGAATCGGCGAGCGCGGCTCCCAGGTTCGGGAGGATCTCCGTGCGGCGAGGAGCGGCCTCGGGGAGCAGCGCCGCCGCCCGGCTCAGGAAGTCGCGGGCCGAGACGTAGTCCATCGCCGTGAACGCGCGGGACCCGGCGCCCGCGAACAGCTCGCCGGCACGCTCGGCGAGGGCGGCCGAACGCTCGTCGCGCGCCCCGAGCTCCTCCCGTAGGTGGAGCGCCCGCTCGAGCTGACGGGCGACCGATTCGTCGACGTCGGCCTGCTCGGCGTCCTCGTCCGTCATCCAGTCGGCGAGGCGCTCGTGCAGGTCGGCCCGCAGCTCCTTCGAGAGCCCGCGGTACGCCGCCTCCATCACGAGGGCGTGGGCGAAGCGCCACGTCCCCGCGGCCTCGTCCTCGGGCTGGATCAACCCGCGTCGCTCGAGCGCGTCGATCGCCGCCTCGAACGCTTCGGCGTCGACTCGGGGGCGAGCGCCCGCAGCGCCGCGAGCCGGAAGCGACGGCCCTCGACCGACGCCCGTTCGAGCACCAGGCGCGGCGTCGGCTCGAGTCGATCGAGCCTGGCGGCCAACAGCGCCTGCAGGGTCGTGGGGATCTCGACCGTGGCGTCCTCGGCTCCCAGCCACCTCCCGTCGGCGACGAGGCCCTGATCCTCGAGCGTCGCCGTGAGCTGCTCCAGGTACAGCGGGTTGCCCTCCGCGGCCTCGCAGACGCGATCGACGACGGCCTCGGGTGCCGACCCGAGCAGATGCTCCGCCATCCGCCGCGCATCCACCGCCGACAGCGGTGGGAGCGTCGTCGTGAGCGCCCGGGGCTTCCCCGCGCCCCAGGTCGGGCCGCTGCTCGAGGAACTCGGGCCGAGCCAGGCACAGGAAGAGCACCTGGCCGTGGATCCGCTCGGCGACCGCGTCGGCGAGGTCGAGCATCGGCCCCTCCGCCCAGTGCAGGTCCTCGAGCACCACCACGAGCGGCCGCTCGGCGGCGACCACCTCGAGCAGGCGCCGGACCGCCCAGGACGCCTCCGAGGCGAGCGCCTCACCCACGCCGAGGAGCTGCGCGAGCCGATCGCCCACCGCGGCGGCGTCCGGCTGACCGACAAGCCGTTCGCGGAGCCTCTCGGCGACCTCCTCGGCCTCTCCCCCGGGACGTCCCGCCGCCTCGGACAACAGCTCGACCAACGGCGCGAACGTGACGCCGTCGCCGTAGGAGGGGGTCTGCCCGACGAGGACCGTCGCGAGGTCCCCCGACGCCTCACGGAACTCCGCGGCCAGTCGAGACTTCCCGACCCCCGGCGGCGCCAGGATCGTGACGAGGACCGGCGCACGCGCCTCGATCGCATCGCGCAGCGCCTCGCCCAGCACCGCCAGGTGACGGTCGCGTCCGACCAGCGGCGTCTCGGCGCGTGTGGCGACGGGTTGCACCCGCAGCACCCGGAAGGCCGCCACCGGCTCGGCCTTGCCCTTGGCGTGGACGGGCTCGACCGCCTCGGCGACCACGTCGTCGCGGACCAGGCGGCACGTGGGCTCCCCGATCCAGACCTCGCCCGGCTCGGCCTCGGCCTGCAGCCGCGAGGCCGTGTTCATCGCGTCGCCGATGATCGGGGTGCCATCCGCGGGCACGAGCACCTCACCGGTCGTGATCCCGACGCGGGCGGCGAGCGGGATCGGCGAGTCCTCGTTCGCAGCCGCCAGGCGCTCCTGCATCTCGATGCCGGCCCGGACCGCGCGAAGGGCATCGTCCTCGTGGGCGACCGGTAGGCCGAACACGGCCACGACCGCGTCGCCGATGAACTTCTCCACATCACCGCCGTGGCGTTCGACCGCTTCGCGCATCTGCTCGAAGTAGTCGCGCAACAGGGGCCGCAGCACCTCGACGTCATGGGTCTCCGCGAGCGTGGTCGAGCCGACCAGGTCGCAGAACAGCACGGTGACGGTCTTGCGGACCTCGCGGGCCGGGCCGGCGTCGAACCTGGCGCCGCACCTCCCGCAGAAGTTGAACCCATCCGGGTTCTGGGTACCGCACGACGGGCACACGGCCATGCGCGGACCCTATGCCCTGTCGTGAAGCCGGCTCAAGCGGCCTTCCTCGGCCGGGCTCCTACGCGGCCAGCTCCTTCTCTCGCGTGATGACCTTCGTCGGCGGCTCGCCGGGCGGCGCGGGCCGGGCCTCCGACACGGGCGGCATCTCGTTCCCGCGGAGCGTCAGCTGCCAGTGCAGCCCGATGTGCGCGACGACCGGAGCGAGCACGTTCCCCGTCAGGAGGAAGGCCAACGCCTGCAGGCCGCAGCCCACCAGCGCACCGGCCAGCATCTTCCGGGCGGTCCTCGTCCTGAACTCCCGATATCCCAGATGGTGCACCGTGATCACGAACAACGCCCCGAACACGGCGAGCGCTCCCGAGCCCACCTTCGCCCAGGCGGTGTCCGTCCAACCGGCGGCCTCGGCGCCCTGCCAGACCGCCAGGACCGGCAAGGTCGCGAGCAGGATCGCCTCGGCGGTCCCGTACACGACCCCCTCCCAGACGAGCCGCCCGACGAGCAGCGGACCCTCAGCCCGAGGTCGAGCGGGCAGACGTCGCACGAGAGGCATCATCACCGCGGCGACGATCACGCCGGCGAAGACGCCCCAACCCCACCCCGACGTGACGAGCTCGGCCAGGGAGGTACCCGACCAAGCGAGATAGCCAGCCGCGAGGCCAGCCGTCGCCACCGAGAGGATCGCCACGTAGGGGGTCCGCGACACGCGAAGGAGATCCGTCACGACCCACGTCACCAGGAACGCGACGACCGAGATGACGGCGAAAGCAGTCGCGGCCTCCTGCCAACCGAATGAGGGATCAGCGATCGGCATGATGCTTCACCTCCTCAGATCCGGTGTCATCGTCCCGCTCTCGCGGCTCGTCTTCCGGGGCCACCCGACTCCGGAACGCCAGGACCAACCGGCCAGGACGAGCCAGACGGGGATCAGTCGATCGGCGGCGCGGGCTAGGGCCGGGATAGCCTGTGTCTGCGTGGCCGAGATCCTCCCGTACGCGGACGAGGCGGACGAGCAGCTTGGGCTCGACGTCTACAACGCGGTCTGGCCGCACGACCGGATCGGGATCGACGAAGAGCGTTCCTATCGGGCGAGCCTGCGCGATCACGTCGATCTGCTCGCCCGCGTCGACGGCGTGGTCGCCGGCTCCGCGCTCGGGGCGATCCAGCCGCAGTGGCCCGGGTTCGTCTTCGCGGTCGTGACCGTGCTGCCCGAGCATCGGGGCCGTGGTGCCGGCACCGGCCTCTACGAGGTCATCTCGGCCTGGGCCCGCGAGCGTGGGCTCGACACCGTCGAGACGATCGTGGCCGACGACGACCCCGAGAGCCTCGCGTTCGCGCAGCGCCGCGGGTTCGTCGAGGAGAGTCATGAGAAGGGCGTCTCGCTCGATCTGATGCGGATCGAGCCGCCGAACGTCGAGCCGCCCCAGGGCGTCCAGATCGTCACGTGGGCGGAGCGCCCCGAGCTCGCGCGCGGGATGTACGAGGTCGTGCTCGAGGCGGCGCCCGACATCCCCGGAAGCGAGGGCGAAGAGGTCGAGTCCTTCGACGACTGGCTGGCGCATGACATGCGGGGCGGCCCAGGCGACCGGCCGGAGGCGACCTTCATCGCGCTGGCCGGTGACGAGGTGATCGGCTACGCGAAGTTCTCGCTCACGGCGGCTCAGCCGACGACGGCGCACCACGACCTCACCGGGGTCAAGCGCGCCTGGCGCGGCCGCGGCGTCGCGCGCGCGCTGAAGGCGACGCAGATCGCGTGGGCCAAGGCGAACGGCTACGAGGAGTTGCGCACCCGTAACGATGAACGGAACGCGCCGATCCGTCGCCTCAACGAGGAGTTCGGCTACCGGCCAACGATCGGCAGGATCTACCTGAAGGGCCCGCTCGCGTGACCCCATCCGTATCCCTCGTCGAGGCCCGCGGGCGAACAGAGGCCCGGCATGCCGGAGCCCGGCGCCCTCGCCGGGATCAGCTCGCCTCGGCTACCTCACCTCGAAGATCGAGATGCTGGCGCCGCTCAGCTTCGCCGGACAGTCCCTGGCCATCTCGACGACTTCGTCCATGGATCCTGCCCTGATCAGGGAGTAGCCGGACGCCATCGGCCCGACGGGACCATCGGAGACCACTCCCTCGGGGGAGACGCTCCTCGCATGGGGCGTGAAGGGGTTCCCGTCCGCGAGCGCGTCGCCGATCGTCGCCAACCACGAGCCCCAGGCATCCGTCATCGCCTCGGTCGCTTCCTCGGTCGCCGGCATGCTGCCGCCGCTGTAGAGCAGCAGGTACAAGCTCATCGGCGACCCCCGATCCGCCTGAGGCTCATACGACCGCGATGAGAGAAGCGGCCTCGGCTGCGCTACGTCAGTCTTCCATCTCCCCGAGCTCGATCGCGAGCCCGAGCGCCCTCGCGACGTTCCCGGTCGCCGACGCGACGCGCGCCGTGCCGACGATCGGAGCAACGGCGGCCAGGACGCCTCGGATCTGGTCCTCAGGGATGCCCGCCTCGCTGGCGGCCCCGAGGTTGAGCAGGTACGACACGGGTGGTGCATCGACCGCGACGAGCGCAGCCAGACGCACGAGCATCAGCGTCTGCGCATCGAGGTTCGATGCCTCGATCGAACGCTCCGTCATGTCCGTGAGCAGATCGAGGATCGGTTCGCTGGTGGTCTCAGCCATGGCCCTCTCCTTCCGTCGAGTGGTGTGCACCTTCGACTCTACGACCTGACGAGGGAAGCCGTTCTCCTAGAGGTGCCTACGGGCCGAGCCCATCAGCCTCGGTTCGTGTTCAGGAGGACCACGACCTCGCCCGTCAGTTGGTATGGCGAGGGACCTTCGGTCCCGGTCCCTGCCCGTGGTGATGCGTACAGTGTCGGTCCCCGAAGCGTGGGAGGACCGCCACATGAGCCAGCTCGGTACGGGCGAACTGCAGGAGGGGCTCGCTCACATCGCAGGATCGCCGCGTGATGACGGCACGGTCGAGATGATCGTTCGCCGTCCGACGGTGGACAGCCGAGAGGTCGTCGCGGAGGCACGCGTGATGCCTGGATCCGGGCTCGAAGGCGATTCGTGGGGATCGCGTCCGCATCCGTCATCCGAGGCCGAGATCACCCTCATGAACGCCCGCTGCGTCGCCCTGTTGGCGGGCGACGTCGACCGGTGGCCGCTGGCGGGCGATCAGCTCTACGTCGACATGGACCTGAGCCTCGCCAACCTCCCCGCAGGTTCGCGACTGACGGTGGGGACGGTCCTCCTCGAGGTGAGCGGCACGCCGCACACCGGGTGCTCCAAGTTCTCGGCACGGTACGGGGCGGAGGCCCTCGCGTTCGTGAACTCCGACGAAGGCAAGGCGATGCGCCTGCGCGGCATGAACTGCCGCGTCGTCGAGGGCGGCGTGGTCCGCGCCGGCGACCCTGTGACCAAGGTGTGACCCGGATCCGCAGCTACTCCGGGAGCGGCTCGTGATGGCTCCACCGGGTCGCGATGCGATGCACGCGGTGTGACGGGCCTCGCCGTAGCGGTCTGGGGGCCGTCGCGCTCAAGGTCTTGAACAGGAACACCTTCCCCACCTCCACCGCCGCCAGGTAGGCGACGACGAAGATCACGAGCACCCCGAAGAACGCGACGGGGAGCGGGGCGAAGCCGAGCGACGGCCCGAGCGGAGACCCGGGAAGCAGGGCACCGATCGTGACGACCGCGATCATCGACACGAGCAGCGGCATCGAGGGACGGCTTCGCCAGAACGGGACCCGCCGGGTCCGGATCACGAACACGACCAGGGTCTGGGTGGCGAGCGACTCGACGAACCAACCGGACCGGAACAGCGCCGGGCCGGCGTCGAACACCCAGAGCATCACCGCGAAGGTCGCGAAGTCGAAGAGCGAGCTGATCGGTCCCACGCGGATCATGAATCGACGGATGAACGCCACATCCCAGTGGGAGGGGCGAGCGAGCTGCTCCTCGTCGACGTTGTCCGTCGGGATCGACATCTGGCCGGCGTCGTAGAGCAGGTTGTTCAGCAGGATCTGGGACGGAAGCATCGGCAGGAAGGGAAGGAACGCGGCGGCCACCGTGACGCTGAACATGTTGCCGAAGTTCGAGGACGTGCCCATCAGGACGTACTTGATCGTGTTCGCGAAGATGCGCCGCCCCTCCGCGACGCCGTCGGCGAGGACGTCGAGATCGCGTTCGAGCAGGATGATGTCGGCCGCGTCCTTCGCCACGTCGGTGGCGGTGTCGACGGAGATGCCCACGTCGGCGTGGTGCAGGGCGAGCGCGTCGTTCACGCCGTCGCCGAGGAAGGCGACGGCCGACCCCGCCGCGCGCTGGGCCCGCAGGATCATCGCCTTCTGCTCCGGGCTGACGCGAGCGAAGATCGTCGTCGCACCGACCTTCTCCGCGAGCTCGCCTTCGGTCATGCCGTCCAGGTCGGTGCCGGTGAGCGTGCCTTCGGAGACGACGCCGAGACCGCGGCAGACGGACTCGGCGACCACGGCGTTGTCGCCTGTCACGATCTTGACGGTCACGCCGAGCCCGGAGAGGCGGGCGATCGACGCTCCCGCGCTCGCCTTCGGCGGGTCGGAGAACACCAGGTAGCCGGCCAGGTGCAGGTCGTGCTCGTCGTCCGGCGAGATGCGCTCGAGTCCGGCACCGTCGCGCGAGGCGACGGCGACGACCCGGTTCCCCGCCGCGAACTCTCGATCCACCGCCCCCCGCGCGTCGGCGCTCAGGTCGACGCATCGCGAAAGGAGCGCCTCGGGCGCCCCTTTCGTCACGATCAACCGGCGGCCGTCGCGATCGACGAGGACCGAGGCCAGCCGGCGATCGTGATCGAACGGCGCGAGGCCCACCCGGACGAAGGTCCCCGTCGGCATCGAAGCGGACCGAGGGGCCTCCCACAGGGCGACGTCGAGGGGGTTGCCACCCACCGGCTTCCCGCCCGAGACGATGGCCTCGTTGCAGACGAGACCGAGGAGCAACACATCGTCATCATCCGTTCCGCTCGGATCGATCGCTCGCCCGAACGCGATGTGGCCCTCGGTGAGGGTTCCGGTCTTGTCCGTGAAGAGCACATCGATGTCGCCGAGGTCCTCGATGCAGACCAGGCGCTTCACCAGGACCTTCTTCTGGGCCAGCCGCCGCGAGCCCGTAGCCAGGCTCGTCGAGACGACGGCGGGGAGCAGCTGGGGCGTGATCCCCACCGCGACCGCGAGGGAGAACAGCACGGCGTCGATCAGCGGACGGCCCAGGATGAGGTTCACGACGAAGATCGTCAGGCTGAGCGCACCGCCGACCCACGCGAGCAGGACCGAGAACCGGCTCAGGCCCACCTGGAACTCGGTCTGCGGCTGCCGCTCCCCCAGTCCCATCGCGATCGCGCCGAACTGCGTGCGTGGTCCCGTCGCGACCACGACGGCGTCACAGGAGCCCTGCACCACGACCGTTCCCATGAACAGGCACGAGCTCAGCTCCGCGAGCGCTGCATCCGGCTTCGCCGGTTCCGGCGACTTGACCGCGGGCACCGACTCCCCCGTGAGGATCGACTCATCGCACTCGAGGCCGCTGGCACTCATCAGGCGCAGGTCGGCGGGCACGATCGACCCGACATCGAGGTGGACGACGTCCCCCGGCACCAGGTGGGTCACCTCGAGACGGGCCGGCACTCCTTCGCGGAACACCGTGACCAACTGCCGGATGCTCGAGTGCAACGCCTCGGCGGCGCGCTCGGCTCGGTACTCGTTCACGAAGCCCAGCCCCACGGACGCTCCGATGATGACCCCGATGATGATCGCGTCGGTCCCCTCGCCCACGAACGCGGAGACGGCGGCGGCCGCGATCAGCAGGATGAGCAACGCGCTCCGGAACTGGCGGATGAGCACCGAGAGGGCACCGGCATGGTGGGTCCTGACGGCGTTGGGGCCGAAGGACCCGAGCCGGGCCTCGGCCTCCGGTCCGCTGAGACCGGTCGGGGTCGTTCCCAGCAGGTCCAGCACGTCGTCGACGGGCATCGAGGCGAGCGCCTGGACCGGCGGAACGCTCGCACCTCGAAGCTGCTCCCGGCCTGCGCTGTGGAGATCGGAGGCATGCTCCATCGGCCGCGCAAGTCTGGCAGAACCGTCGGAAGACCTGACACGGTGAGGGCAACACGGTCTCACCGGGTGAGACACTCGGTCGACGGACGAGAGGAGCAGAGATGGCAGACAGGTCGCTGGACGAGCTCGGCCCGGTCGACTACCTCGTCGTGGAGTTCCCGGCGGGTGCGAGCAACTTCACGGGCGAGATGGCCAAGGAGCTGGTCGCGTTGGTCGACGCCGGGACGATCCGCGTGATCGACGTGCTGATCCTGACCAAGGACGAGGACGGTTCCGTCGAAGCGATGGAGCTGTCCGATGTCGAGGAGCTCGGTGAGCTGCAGGCGATCGAGGCCCAGCTGGCGGAACTGCTGGCCGAGGAGGACGTCGTGAACCTCGCCGCTGCGATGGAGCCGGGCAGTACCGCGGGGGTGCTGATCTGGGAGAACCTCTGGGCGGCCCCGTTCGCGGCGGCGGCGCGGCGTTCGGGCGGCCAGCTGATCGCGAACGGACGGATCCCCATCCAGGCGATCATCGCCTCGATCGAGGCCGATGAAGCGATGGCGACGGAAGGAGCATGACGATGCCACTCAGGCCAGGACGTGTCGGACGTGTCGGGGTCGTCGGTGCACCCGTAGCGAAGACCGCGGTCGTAGCGAAGGCCGTCTCGCCGGGGCCCTCCCCGGTCGCGAAGACCGCCGTGGTGGCCGCGGCCGTCACACCGGGGCGAGGCCGCAGGCGGATCTAGGCGACGCTCTGGGCTCGATCTCGGCTCAGACGCCCTCGATCGCTTCCAGCCGTCCGGACTTCACGGCCTCGGCGAAGGCCCGATAGTCCTGCTCGTTCTGATCCGCGTATCGCTCGGAGAAGTCGGCGATCGACCCGTCGAACCGGTCGCTCTTGCCGAGATAGGCGGCGATCGCGACCGCATCCCCCGATCGAGCGTGAGCGCGGGCCAGCGTCCAGCCGCATTGGCGGGCGTAGAAGTTGAGGCCGAACGGCCGCAGCGACTCCACGTCCGCCGAGGCCTTCATGTCACGCAGCTGGCGCCAGTAGAGCCAGCGGTTCGCCTCCACCCCCTTGGTCCAGCCCAGATAGATGTCGCTCGCGGCCTGCATCAGTCGCTGACCCTGCACGACGCGCTCGCCGTGCTGCTTGTAGCGGGACTTCGGCAGATGGTCCTCGAGCACCGAGGTCGTCGCCTCCTTCACCTGCAGGAAGAGCGGGTCCTCCTGATCGCGACCCTGCAGGAGCACGATGAACGCGCGCGTGCCGACGCTCCCGACCCCGACGACCTTGCGGGCGACGTCGATGACCTGGAAGCGCTCCAACAGGTGACGTCGGTCGTCCTGCAGCGTGGACCGATAGGACCGGAACTGCTCGCGGACCAGATGCTGGATCTCGTCGGGGGACAACCCGGCCAGCAGCTTCAGCTCGCGCACCGGGATCACGATCGGTGGCTGAGAGACGATGCGGTAGTTGCCGTCGACGTGCTCGGCGAGCTTGGACAGCGCCTGCAGGCTATCGCGCGTGCGGGCCTTCAGGGCGCCCTTCTCGGCCGCCTTCTTCCGCTCCTGCGCCTCCTTCTTCTGCGCCTTGCCCTTCTGGGCGCCGACAGCGCTATCCAGCGCTGCCATCAGCTCTTGTTCGGACAGACGCGCGTACCAGATCTCCATCGTGCGCATCTCGGCGAACCCGGCCATCGCCTCTCGGTAGGCGCGCACCGACGCGAGCGTCACGTCGTGCGCCTCCGCCTTGGTGAAGCCGTTGTTGCGTGCCGCGATCGTGAAGCTCGCGGACATCCGCTTCACGTCGTACTCGAACGGGCCCGGCAGCGTCTCGTCGAAGTCGTTCAGGTCGAACAGCAGCGCCCGCTCGGGAGACGCGAACACCCCGAAGTTCGACAGGTGCGCATCGCCGCAGAGCTGCGCGATGAGGCCGGCCCTCGGCGTGTCCTTGAGGTCTGCGGCCATGATCTTGGCCGCCCCTCGGTAGAACGTGAACGGGGAGACGAGCATCCGCCCGTGGCGCACCGGCACCAGATCGGGCTCGCGGGTCGCGTTCTGTTCCTCGAGCAACGCGACCGGATCGGGGCGGTCGGTCGCCGGGGTCCAACCCTGTGTGGCTGGCCAGCGGCGCCTTCGTCCGCGATCCCTTGCCGTGCGCCTTCCGTTCGTCGACGCTCGGATGCTCGATCTTCCTCACGGTCATGTCGGAACCTCAGAGACCGAGGATCTGCTTCTTCTTCGCCGCGAACTCCTCGTCGGTCAGGATGCCCTGCGCGTGGAGCTCGCCCAGCTGCTTCAGCTCGGCCGTCTGATCGTCCATCGGCGTGGCGGCGGGCGCCGGAGGCGGCGGTGCCTGCTGGGGCGCCGCCTCCTGGGGCGCCGCTTCCTGGGGAGCCGCCTGCTGGGAACCGGCCATCCTTCTCGAGGTGCGGCGTGCGGTGCGACGTGCGACCCTACGCGGTGCTGGCATGTCGGTCCTCCCTCGCGGCGCCGAACGGCGCTCCGCTTCTGCATATCACATCCGGTCGCCGGCGCACCCGGTGACGTGCGCTGCTAGCGTGGTCGGGACGAACCACCGAGGATGACGACGATGGGTGACACGGGCGACCCCGGGCGCAGGGATGACGAACGACTCCTGAAGCGAGCCGAGGAGGCCCTGACCGAGATCAAGGTGTCGCAGGGTCTCTCGGAGCCACACGCCGCGGTCCTCGCCGCGCTCCGGATCCGCCTGAAGGGCGATCCTGGCAAGAGCCTCGACGAGCTCCTGGCCGCAGCCGAAGATCCCGAGGGCCCGAACCTCGACGCGGTGATCGAGACAGCGTCGGCAGCACCCGGCTCCGTCCCTCGACGATCTCCTGTCGAAGCCCGAGGCGCCGAAGCGCTCGCTCGACGACCTGCTGTAGCGTCGCTACTGCCGGGCGAAGGCCGCCGCAGCCTCCTTCGCGAGGTCGATGAAGGCGTCGCCGCTCACGTCGATCACGACCCGCTTGATCGTTCCGCCCGTGAACGACCACGGTCGCTCGCCCGGGTAGTCGTCGGTGACCGGCTCGGCTCCCGAGCGTCCGAAGACGAGCCCGCCGCCGCCCAGCCCGAACTTGCCGGGCTGGGTCCGGATCGTCCCGGACCCGACCGCCTTGTCCCGGATGTGCAGCGTGAGCGTGCCCTGGGTCGGCATCTCGTCGCTCTGCTTCTCGAAGGACGCCGACAGGAAGACGTGCCCGGTCGGGACGGTCTCCTCGGACTCCACGACCTGGATCAGCTCGCCGACGAAGTTGTAGGCGTACTTGAGCTTGCCGTCCTTCACGTAGAGCGCGTGGCCACCGAACCGCGAGCCCTGGGAGATCAGCACGCCCCCGGCCTCGGGCGTCTCGATCTCCACCTCGGCCGCGATCGTGTACGAGCGGTTGCGGATGTTGGGCGCGACCGACTCCGGGATCTCGGCGCCGCCGGGGAAGTAGACGTACTGGCTCTTCGGCTTCGCCAGCTGCGGGCGCTCGGTGCCCAAGGATCTCGATCGCGCTCCGCGACTCGAGCGGGAGCGCCTGGAGCCGGCCGGCCTCCGTCCACCAGAGCGCGATCAGCTCCTGCAGCTTCTCCGGGTACTTCTCCGAGAGATCGGTGCACTCGCTCGGATCGGCCTCCGTGTCGAAGAGCTCCCACTTCTGCTGGTGGAAGTCGCCCCACGATTCCGGAGCCGCGGGGACGGCGGTCACGGCCTTCCATCCCTTGTGCCAGATCGCCCGCGTCCCGAGCATCGAGTAGAACTGCGTCTCCTTCCGGGTCGGCGCGTCGGCCTCATCGAAGCTGTACCCGAGGCTGACGCCCTCGATCGGGTTCTGGGTGTAGCCGTTCACGACGTCCGGCATCTCGACGCCGACGCACTCGAGCAGCGTCGGCACGATGTCGACCGCGTGCGCGTACTGCCGACGGAACGATCCCCCGTCCTTGATCCGGCTCGGCCACGACACGATCAGCGGATCGGCGGTGCCGCCCTCGTAGTTCGCGTACCGCTTCCACATCTTGAACGGCGTGTTGAACGCCCACGCCCACCCGGTCGGGTAGTGGTTGTAGGTCTTCGTGCTCCCGAGGTCGTCGAGGAGCTTGAGGTTCTCCTCGATCGTGTCGGGGATCCCGTTGAAGAACTTGTTCTCGTTGACGGACCCGTTCGGCCCGCCCTCACCCGAGGCGCCGTTGTCGGAGACCAGCACGACGATCGTGTTGTCGAGCTGCCCGCTCGCCTCCAGGTGGTCGAGCAGTCGCCCGAGCTGGTGATCGGCGTGGCTCAGGAACCCGGCATAGACCTCGGCCATCCGGCTGAACAGGCGCTTCTCGTCGTCGGAGAGCGAGTCCCACGGCCGAACCACGTCGAACTTCGACCACGGCTTGCCGTCGTGGCTCGTCGCACCGGCGAGCGGGTTGATCGGCGACAGCTCGGCGCTGTCGGGGAGGAGCCCCATCTCCTTCTGGCGCTTGAACACGAGCTCCCGGTAGGCCTCGTAGCCCATGTCGAAGACGCCCTTGTACCGGTCGGCCCACTCCTTCGGCGCGTGGTGCGGTGCGTGCGCGGCGCCCGGGCAGTAGTAGAGGAAGAACGGCTTGTCGGGCGCGATCGCCTTCGCGTCCTGGATGAACTCGATCGCCTTGTCGGTGATGTCGACCGAGAAGTGGTAGCCCTCCTCGGGGGACGTCGGGAGGCGCCACCGGGTGGTTGTCGTGGATCAGGTCCGGGTACCACTGGTTCGTCTCGCCACCGAGGAAGCCGTAGTACCGCTCGAACCCGCGGCCGAGCGGCCACTGCCGCTTCGACGAGGCGAGGTTCATCTCGTCCTCGGCGCACAGGTGCCACTTGCCGACGATGTAGGTGTTCCAGCCGCGCTCGCTCAGCACCTCCGCGATGTTCGCGTTCTCGAACGGGATGTGCCCGTTCGCGTTCGGGAAGCCCGACGTGGCCTCCGTGATGCAGGCCATGCCGTTCGACGTGTGGTTGCGCCCGGTCATCAGGCACGAGCGCGTCGGCGAGCAGAGCGCGGTCGTGTGGAAGCTCGTGTAGGTGAGCCCGTCGTCGACGATCCGCTTGATGTTCGGCGTCTCGATCAGCCCGCCGAACGGCTCCATCGCGGAGAACCCGACGTCGTCGAGCACGATGTACAGGATGTTCGGGGCTCCCTCGGGAGCCATCGGCTGGGTGTAGGGACCCCAATCCGGCACCGAGTCCTTGATGTCGATGTTGACCACACCACGGAACGGCTCGCTCATCGTGCGTCTCCTTCGGTCTCGGAGTCGCATCCTACCTTCGAGCGCCACACGGGGTCGGGGCCCTCATGTTCGTACTTGTTAGGGCGCCGCGACCCGCACCGAAGGGTTCCTTCAAGGTTCATCCGGAAGCCGCGTGAGGCGCGGCTCCCTCGACTGCATCATGTCGGCGGCACTGGTCCTCGATGGACATCATCGAGGCCGGCCGGGCCGCGTTCGACCTGGGCGAGCAGACCCTGTGCGACGCCAGGGGCAACCGTTGTGATCGCCGCGCGGCGAGCCGCTCGGGGGTCCCGACCTAGCAGATCTGGCCGACCCCCGCCGTCAGCTCGGTCAAGGCCGAGCCCAGCTGTGACAGCGACGTGCCCACGGCCGTCGCGGCGGCGCCGAGCCCTCCTCCGGACGACACACCCTCCAACGCCGTCTCCAGGCCGTCGAACGCGGTCTTCACCTCGTCGACCGTGGGCTGCAGCTCGGACGAGACGGCCGAGGCGGCGGCGTCCAGGTCCGTCCTGACCTGGTCGGCGGCGGCCTTCAGCGCGTCCGTCCCATCGCTCAAGGGATCGACCTGGGTCAACGACGTGAGGGAGTCCTTCAGCGCGGTGACCTCGGCGCACCCGGGAGCCATCGTGGGACTCGGGCTCGGACTCGGGGCATCGCCTCCACCGTCCCCACCACCGCTGCAGCTCGCGGCGACCAACCCGACGACGACCGCGAGGAGCGCGGCTGCCCGGAGATGCCTGGTGCGTGCCCGATCTCGCGTCCCGGGTCGGTCGGTCCCATCACGTGTCCCTTCTTCAAACGTCGCCGGCCGACTGCAGCTGCTTCGCCAGCTCGTCGGCGTCTGCGTCGATCGCGTCCGAGACGTAGCGGTTCTCCGCCTTGATGCTGGCAGCGATCTGGTCGGCCATGTTCGTCGCGTACAGCACGATCAGCCCGGCTTGGCCCTTGTCCAGGACGGCACCGAGCTCCCGGAGGTCGTCGTTGCTCATGCCGTTCTTGAGGTGCCCGCTGACGGCGCCGATCCCGGCGCCCACGGCCGCGCCGACGCCCAGCCCGATCGCCGGGAAGATCGCGGTGGCCGCGCCGATCGCCAATCCGACCCAGGCGCCGTGGCGCGTGGACTGCTCGTGCTTGTCCACGACCTTGACCTTGCCGTCATCGCCGCGCTCCACGACCGCCGCATCGAACGCGTGCCCGACGCCGGCCTCCCGGTAGAGCTCCTTCACGGCCTCGTAGTCGGCCTCCGCGTCCTCGACGCGGTCGTAGGACGCTCCCAGGACGACCAACGTGTCCTTCTCGCTCATCGCGCTCCTCCTTCCTCGGGATCGCAGCGATCCCGGCCGGTCAGATCCCCTCGACCGCCTCCAGCCTCCCGGAGCGGACCGCCCCGAGGAAGGCGTCGAAGTCCCGGTCGTTCTGATCCGCGTACCGCTCCGAGAAGTCCTGGAGCGACCGGTCGAAGCCATCGCCCTTGCCGAGGTACGCCGCGATCGCGACCGCGTCCCCGGATCGCGCGTGCGCCCGCGCGAGCGTCCAGCCGCACGCCCGCGCGTAGAAGGCGAGGTTCGCAGGCGGCATCGACTCCACGACCGCCGAGGCCTTCATGTCACGGAGCTGCCGCCAGTACAGGTGGCGATCCGCCTCCACACCCTTCGTCCAGCCCAGGAAGATGTCGCTCGCGGCCTGCATCAGCCGCTGGCCGTGGACCACCCGCTCGCCGGGCTGCTTGAACCGGCTCTTCGGGAGGTGGTCCTCGAGCACCGACGCGGTGGCTTCCTTGACCTGGAGGAAGAGCGGGTCGCCTTCATCGCGACCCTGGAGCAGGACGATGAACGCTCGCGTCCCGACGCTCCCGACCCCGACGACCTTCCGTGCGACGTCGATGATCTCGAAGCGCTCGAGCAGGTGGCGTCGATCGCTCTGCAAGGTGCCCCGGTAGGCGCGGAACTGGTCGTGGATCACGTGCTGGAGTTGGTCCGGAGACAGCTCCGCGGTCGCCGGCAGTTCCCGGAGCGGGATCACGATCGGCGGCTGGCTGATGATCCGGTACGCGCCGTCGACCTTCTCGCCGAGCTTGGACAACGCCTGCAGGCTGTCGCGCGTGCGCGCCTTGGCGGCGACCGCCTTGGCTCGCTTCTCCCCCTGCTTCGCCTCCTTCTTGCTCAACCCGCCCCCGGACTTGGAGAGGTTCTTGATCCCGGCCATCAGCTCATCCTCGGACAGGTGCGCGTACCACAGGTCCATCGTGCGCATCTCCGCGAAGTTGGCCATCGCCTCCCGGTAGGCGCGGACGGACTCCAGCGTGACCGCCTTCGTGTCCGCCTCGCTGAACCCGTTGTTGCGCCCGGCGATCGTGAAGCTGGCGGACATCCGCTTGACGTCGTACTCGAACGGCCCGGGGAGCGTCTCGTCGAAGTCGTTCACGTCGAACATCAGCCGCCGCTCGGGTGACGCGAAGATGCCGAAGTTCGACAGGTGCGCGTCGCCGCACAGCTGGACATCCAGCCCGGCCCTCGGCGTGTCGGCCAGGTCGGCCGCCATGATCTTCGCGGCACCACGGTAGAACGTGAACGGCGAGACCATCATCCGCCCGTGTCGCACGGGGACCAGGTCCGCCTCGCGCCGCGCGTTCTGCTCCTCGAGCAGCGACACGGGGTCGGGCCGATCCTTGGCAGGCTTCCAGCCCGCGTGATCGGAAGGCGATACCTGATCGCGCAGCCGCTTGCCGCGTGACCGGCGCTCCTCGAGGCTCGGATGGTCGATCCTGTTCGCGGTCGTCGTCATCGCTCGTTACTCCATCGTGATGTCACGGCCGTGAGCGGTGAGCGCCCAGATGATGGCGACGTCGATCGCGATGATGACGATCGACCAGATCGGGTAGATCGGGATCCAGGCGAAGTTCACCAGCGCGCTGATCGCCGCGATGATCACGCCGACCGTTCGCGCCCACACCGCGCCCCTGAACACGGAGAACCCCGCGAGCACGACGATGATGCCGCCGAGCAGGTGGACCCAGCCCCACGTGGTGGCGTCGAACTCGAACACGTAGTTGGGGGTCACCGCGTAGAAGTTGTCCTTGATGATCCCCGACAAGCCCGCGATCGCGTGGAACGCGCCGATCAGGATCAGCATCACCCCCGCGAACATCGTCCAACCCACGGCGGCGGAGCTCGGTCGCTGCGACATCCTTCCCTCCCTCTCCTAGACAGCTCGCTACATCGTTATCGAACCTCGGCGGTGGCGTCGGGCCATCACGCAATCGGGGTGAAACTCGCCTGGTCAGGATGAGGCGGAGCTCTCCGACTGCCGCTTCCGGCCCACCTTAGCCGCGCTGACGAAGGCGTTGATCCCGAACCCCAGGATCAGCAGGTCCAGGATCATCTGGCCCGAGACCACCAATCTGGCTCCCTCGGTGACCGGAGAGATGTCGCCGAACCCCACGGTCGAGAAGATCGTCACCGTCAGGTACAGCGCATCCGTTCGGGTGAGGTCCTCCTGACTGAAGCTCCCCGCGCTGAGCGCGGACATCCAGTAGTACGTAGCCGCGAACAGGACCAGGAACAGCGGCACCGTCATGGCCAGCGCCTCGATCGCCCGGACACCTGGATAGTCGGATCGGACGACCCGACGGATCTCCCAGACGACCACGACGACGAACACGATCGCTCCGACCGCCACGCGCATCCAGGCGGAGAGGCGCCAGGCTCCGTCGACCGGCATCAGGTAGTACAGGGCCACGAGCACGGCCGCCGTCAGGAACGCACGCAGGAGCGAGGCCGCGATCAGCCGGCGACGCTCCCGCGGCTCCAGATCGGCTACCAACGGTTCGGTCATCGCGTTCCTCCTTCATCGTCGCGTCTTGCTCTGGGTCGGGTTGCACATGGGTGACGGCTGAGCATCGAACCCCGCCAGACTCACAGCTGTTGCTGCTGCTTCAACCAGCGCATCGCCCATGCGCCCCAGATCGGTGGCAGGTAGAACGTAACGAGCCGGAACGCGAGCGCGGTCGACGTCGCGGCGCCCTCCGGGATCCCGATCGCGATCAGACCGGCGGTGTAGCCCGCCTCGGCGACACCGACCCCGCCCGGCACCGGCATGAAGCCGGCGAACAGGCTGACGAACGTGTTGACGAGGATCAACGACGCCAGCGATGCGGAGTGTCCGAAGGCTCGGAGGCATATCCCCAGGATGATCGCGAGCATCACCTGCGCGATCAGGTTGCCCCCCAGGAGCAACACGACCTTCTTCGGGTTCCGGAGCACCGCCAGGGCTTCCTTGGCGTCCGCCCACTTGTCCTTCACGGTCTGCACGAAGTGATGGAGCTTCGCGCGGGTCTTCGGCATGAGGTAGGCGATCCCGAGCGCGACGGCCACCAACAGGATCGCGATCAGCAACGCCTGCCAGTTGAAGCCCGAGGAGTCGCCCGAGGGATCCGACGAGCTCGACGCGAGGTCCAGGCTCACCAGACCCGAGGCCAGGATCAGCACGATCAACAGGATCTGGATCACGAAGGTGCTGAAGCTGTCGATCGCGCCGATCGAGACCGCCCCCGCGCTGGGGACCCCGGCCCGCTCCCAGAACCGGACCTCCAGCGCCAGGCGGGCCGCCGAGCTGGGGATCGCGAGCTGGATGAACTGGACCCCGTACTGGAGCATGAGGACCGGCGAGAATCGGATCTCCAGCATCGTCGCCCCCATCGTCGAGAAGGCCTGTGGGACCTGCGAGATGGGCGACAGGATCAGGCCGGCGAGCAGCCACCCCCACTCGGCGTCCTTGAACTCCTCGACGATCGTGTCGATGCCGATATCGGCGAACGCGGAGATGAGGGTGTACGCCAAGAAACCGATCACGGCGAGCTTCAGGAGCGAACGCCACGTGACGCGCTGCAGCGGTTCGAGCGGCGGGATCTCGCTGTGCGTGCGATGCGCGATCTGCTCCCGCAGGGCCTTCAGGTCCAGGTGCTGGTCGTGCAGGGCCTTGCGCGTATCGCGTTCGAACGCCGCCGGCTGCAGGAACGGCAGCACCTCCGCCAGTCCGTCCTCCCCGAGCACGTCGGACGCGGCGGCGACCGCGCGGTCGGTGTCGGCCGCGAGTGCGGACGTCACGAGCAGCTGCGCGCGGTCGGTGCGGAGCGTGCCGGCGGGCGCGGCGACCTGGGCGGCCCCGAAGCCCGAGATCGCCGCCGAACCATCGGACCGGACGATCAGCGTCTCGGCGCCCACGTTGCCGTGCGAGATGCCCAACCCGTGGAGGCCGCCGAGGGCCGCCCAATAGCCACGCAGGAGTTCGTCGTCGATGTCGTCCGCGGCGAGCGAACCGAGCGTCCGCCCGTCCGCGTCGATCACCAGGATGGCATCGCTCTGGTCCGTCTCTCCCGCGGCTACGACGGGCATCACCGGAACGCCTTCCCGTTCGGCCGCCAACGTGACGAACGCCTCGTGCTCCACCTGCTCGAGCCGGCCGGTGCGAACGTGTTTCGCGCCGCGATGCCAGATCGCGTACCAGGTGGCCGCCACGAGCTGGCCGTCGGCGGCGTCGCGGCCGAAGAGCTTCACCAGCAACGGCCGACCCTCGGGGGTGGTGGCGAGGGTGAGCGCCACGCCCCGGGGCTGGAGCGGGGCGTCCTGCGTGGCCGTGGCCTCGACGCCCAGCTCGTGGAGCACCCCCGTCACCTGGTCGAGGGTGAGGCGGCCACCGGGCGAGCCGAAGAGGAGGTGGATGAGGGCGGCCGTTCCGAACCCGATCAGGAACCCGGCGAGGATCCCGATCGGCAGGGCGGCGCCGAGCGCCAGGGCGGACACGGCCCCGATCGCGATCAGCCACCGTCCGACCTGGCGTACCGGGCGAGCCAGGTCGGGTGACGCAGTGACGATCACCGCGGTGGCCAGGGCGATGCGCGTGGCCGGGTAGATCGCGGGCGACCCGGAGTTGAGGATCCCCGAGAGGCTCGTGGACGCGTCGATCCCATGCAGGCTGCCGGCGAGGATCGCGAACCCGAGCGAGACCCCGATCGCGAGCACCTCGTAGAGGAACAGCCGCTTGCGCCCGTGCGCGAACAGGCTCAGCAGCAGCAGGCCGAGCGACCAGATGATCAGCAGGTCGTACGACACCTCCCAGAACCACCCCGCGAGGTTCCGCAGCTGCGCGACCAGGCCGGCGGCCGCCGTGTCGATCGCCGTCGGACCCGGCGCGTAGATCGAGAGGGCGACGCCACCGAGGACCGCCAGCCCGAGCAGGATGCCGTCGGTGGGACGACGCGAGCGCGGCGCGTCCGATGCCGAGGAGAAGACCCGGAACCCGGCGAGCCGCCGCGCGCCCCGAGCCCGCGGTGGTGCGTCCGACCCGTCGGGTTCGTGGGACGGCAGGTCGTCGGACCGCTGGTCGGCGTCGGACGCCGGCGCTCCCGAGCTCAGCTCATCCGACACGTCGGACCCCCTCCACCCGAGATCGGGGCGCCGGCGAGCAGCCTATGCCACCGGGCGCCGTCACAGCTCCTCCGCCCCTTCCACCGCGCCTCGGATCCCAGGGGCGTAGGCGGGCGCCGGGAGCGACGGCCGCGCCCCGGCCGTCAGCGTCCCCTGGTCCCTCCCCCGGCTCAGCCTCCCCAACCGTCCGCCGTCCTCGGCGAGGACCGCGCCGGCGCACGCGCCCACCAGGACGCAGAACGCCGCGCCGGAGAACCAGGTCACCAACGCCAGCGCGATGCCGAAGATCCCGAACTGATCCTCGTTGTCCGTCACCACGTTCGGCATCCAGATCGAGGCCGACGCCGCGTACGCGGCCAGCGCGATGCCGCTGACCAGGCCGGTCGGCAGCAGCACCCGAGCCCGGACCTCGCCCCGCATCAGCAGCCACGGGGTGAACCACCACAGGCCGGCGCTCACCAGCAGCGACAGGACCACGAACGAGGCGGTTCCGAGCCCTCCGCCGAGGACACCGCGCAGGGCGCCCATGAGCGCCAGGGTCCCGAGCATCGCTAGCAGCCAGATCCCTCCACGCCAGTATGCGGCGACGCCGGTCGGCGGCCGTCGCCACGCGCGGACGTACACGCGCCCCAGCGCGGTCGTGAACGAGCTCGCGAACAGGATCGTCAGGATGAGCCCGAGCGCCCCGGTCGCCCGTCGAACGTCATCCGAGGACGCGAATGCCTCCCGTGCGACCGTGAGCGTGTCGCCCTGCATGCCGAGCCGCGATACCACGGCGGTCAGGATCGACGACCGGATCCGCTCGGGTACGAACGCGGCGATCACGATCACCAGCGGGAAGAAGGACACGAACGCCTTCCCCGCGAGCGCGATGCTGCGGTCCAGGAACTCGATCTCGAGCAGGCGCTGCCACACCCGCCACAGGAAGCTCCGCTGCAGACGGGACCGACGGGACGCGGCCCGGCCGCCGGCCGCGCTGCTCCCCTCGGCGAGACCCGTCACGTTCGCGCCCTCGGCCATCGAGCGTCACCCACGAGCTTCGGGCGGAGCGATCATCCCGATGTCACGCCCGTGCGCCGTGAGCGCCCAGATCACCGTGACGTCGATCGCGATGACGATGACCGACCAGATCGGTTGCGTTGGGATCGACGCGAAGCTGACGAGCGCGCTGATCGCCGCCACGATGACACCGACCGTCCTCGCCCAGACCGCGCCCTTGAACACGGACAGCCCCGCGAGCGCCACGATCGCGCCGCCGATCAGGTGGATCCACCCCCACGTGGTGGCGTCGAACGCGAAGAGGTAGTTCGGCGTGACCGCGTAGAACTCGTCTTCGACGACGCCCGCCAAGCCCGCGACCGCGTGGAACGAGCCGATCAGGATCAGCATGATGCCGGCGAACGCCGTCCAGCCCACCGCACCGTAATCGGGCTCTTGCGACATGAGCTTCCCCCCCTTCATCCGGCTCGTGACGAGAGGTGCTACCGCTCGGGACCGTACGCGAACGGTCCCGAGCGACTCGACCCGTGTTACCCCTGCTCGGCGTCCTCCTCGACCTCCAGCTCCTCGGCCACCAGCTCCGCGAACCCGAGCGCGCGGACGATGTTCCCCACGGCGGAGGCGACCCGAGGCGCTCCGACGATCGGCGCGACGGCCGCGAGGACGTCGCGGACCGTCTCCCCGTCGAGCCCGGCCTCGTCCGCGGCCGCCAGGTTCAGCAGGTACGAGGCGGGCGGCGCGTCGACCGCGATGAGTGCGGCGATGCGAACCTGCATCAGGCTCTGCGCATCGAGGTTCGACGCCTCCATCGAGGCGGCCGTCATGACCGCCAGCAGATCTCGGATCGGGGTGTCTTCGGACCCGTTGCTCATCTCCGTGCTCCTTCCCGTTCCCCGTTCGGTGCCCGGTCGGGCACCTCGTCATCCTCCAGCTCGCACATCGTCGCGGTCATCACACAGAAGGCATGAAACGCGTCGCCATCAAGGGCACGTTTCACTCGAGCATGCTCTTGACCGCCGGCTGGGCCCGGTCGGCCACGACCTCGAAGAAACCGCGCGCGCGCAGGCGGCCGATCGCGTTGCCCGCGATCACCGTGAACGGCACGGCCAAGATCAGGCCCACGATCCCGGCCAGGAACCCCCCGAGCGCCGTGACGACCAGCACGACGAGCGGGTGGATATCGAGCGTTCGACCCATCACCTTGGGCTCCACGAAGTTCTCGAGGAGGAGGTTCGAGGCGAGCACCACGACGAGCATGATGAGCGCCATGCCCAGGCCGCCCTCGCCGAGCGCGACGATCACGGCCAGCCCTCCGCCGAGGAAGGCACCGATGTACGGGATGTACCCGCCGATGAAGTTCACGACGACGATCGTGAACACGAGCGGCAGGCCGAGCAGCAGGCTGGCCAACCCCACGACCGCCGCGACGATCGCGGACATCGCCGTGCGCCCGCGTCCGTAGTCACGCAGGATGCCGCACGCGTCGCCGATGAAGTCGTCGACATCGTCTCGGATCGAAGGGTCGATCTGGGCGACGACGTTGCGTCGGAGTCGTCCGCCGTCCTTGAGCAGGTAGTACATGATCAGGGCCCCCAGGATGAGAGCCGCCGGCCACGGCGACCGTCGGAGCTCAGGCCCTCCACCAGCTTCGTGAGGAAGCCCTCGGCGACCATCGGGGCCGCTTCCTGCGTGGCCGTCCGAGCGTCGTCCAACGTTTCCTGATCGATCGCGAGCTCCTCGGACGCGTTCTCCAGCGCCGCGTCGACCGACGACCCGATCTCGTCCGTCTGGTCGACCACGCCTCGGACGGTCCCGACCAGGACGAAGATCATCACGACGATCAGGCCCAGGACGATCAGGCCGGCGGCGAGGGACGGCTTGTACCCATGGCGTTCGAGGCTGCCGGCCGTCGGCTTGAAGATCACCGCCAGCACGGCCGCGAACAGCAGCGGGAGCGCGATCTCGCTCACCGCGCTCAGCGCGGTGACGATGATGATCGTGGCCACGACCACGCCCACGAAGCTCCACGCCCAGACCCCGATCTTCGGCACGTGGGCTGCGGACAGCAGGCTGCCGCTCGTGGCACGCCTCCGGCGTCCGCTCGACCCCGCGCTGCTCGCGGTTGGCTGGATCGGTGCATCCCGCTATCCAGACATACGGCTTCGGCCCCCTCCGCCCTTTCAGGGCGCTCGATGGTCGTTCGGACCTCGCATCTGGATCCCTGCGATCCCACCGGATGTTCCGAGAGCGAGCGATCGCCGGTCATCATGCAGAAGGCATGAACGTGAACGCCGGGCGGTCGGGTGTGCGGATTCACCCGATCTGGATGACACGTCACGTGGCGCGGGAGGTTACGGTCACGACCGAACGCAAGATCGAGCACGGTTCGCGCCGCTCGCGGGCGTCCTCGATAGCAGGGGGCGACGTCGCGGACCGATCGAACGGCGGAGCACTGGGGGCGCCAACATGGACTACATCGACCGGCTGCGACGCCTCGCGATCAACGACGCGCAGCTGGCCGAAGACCTGATGCCGATCCGACGTCGGAGGAGCGGTCGAGCTCGATCCGAAGACGCTGGCGCTCGTTCGCCTCGCCGCCCTGGTCGCCGTGGGCGGCGCTCCGGCATCGTTCGGGGCGTCGGCCGACGCCGCCGTGAACGCGGGCGCGAGCGCCGCGGAGATCGTGGAGGTCTTGGCCGCGATCACGCGCGTCGTCGGCCTCCCCCGGGTGGTCGCCGCCGCCCCGAACCTCGCGATCGCACTTGGCTATGACCTCGACGACGAAGCGCTGGAGGCCACGTCCTCCGCGGGTCCGCGCCGGTTAGGCGCCGAGCAGGCCGATCGACGTCGCGTGGTCGCACCGCGTCGCTCCGCGACGAGACGCCGAACTTCCGATAGATCGAGCCGACCTGCGATCGGACCGTGTTGTGCGACACGAACAGCCGCTCAGCGATCTCCGGCAGCGTGAGGTGCGTCTGGAGGTAGGGAAGCACCCGGACCTCCGCCGGGCTGAGCGGCGACACGCCGGTCGCTCCCGCCGGCGCGCTCGACGCGGCCATGGCGCGCAACCCGGAGACTTCGTCGACCAGGACACCGAGGCTCGGCCGATGCAGGAGGACGTCCTCGATCTCGCGGAGCAGGTGGCGAGCCGCAGTCGCATCCGCCATGGCGAGGTACACCTTGGCGATCTGGAGGAGCAGGCGTACGGCGAGCCACGGCAGCGCGAACGTACACACCGGCCGCGCTCGCATCGCCCGCCCGAGCTGACGGTTCGCGTCCCCCAGGTCGCCGCGATGCAACGCGAGACGGGCCGCACAGGCGAAGGTCAGCGCCGGACACGGCGTAGTCATCCATCCGATGCTCGTCGATCGTCGCGAGCGCCAGCTGCAACGGCTCCGCCGCCGCTTGCCAATCCCCGCGGTCCATCGCCATCAGTGCAAGCTCCGATCCGCCTCCCACGACCGTGTCCGTGTTCCCCAGCTCGACGCCGAGACGTGACGCTTCGACGAACGAGAGTGCCGCCTGCTCGTTGTCGCCGGCCAGCAGCTGCGCCTCGCCGAGCAGGTAGAGCGCCGAATCCCGCCATGGACTCCACGGCGGCTCCTCTCCGACCGCCAGCTGTGCGTCGGCCATCATCCGCTCGGGACCCGAGGCACACATGGCGGCGCGCAGCATCGCGCGCGCCGAGGTGAACGATGCAGAACCATCCAGCTGCACCTCGTCCCACGAGGCGGCCTCGACGACGGCGGCCCACCGTTCGGCGTCCTTGGTGCGCCCGTTCAACGTCGACGACCCAGCCCGCCAGGATCGCCAGCGGGGGATACCCCTCGATGCTGTCGTCGCCCAGCGCCGTGAGCCACTGCTCGACGGTGGACATCTGGCCGGAGCTGTACGTGGGCAGAACCAGCGTCGTCACCAACTTGACGCATCGCTCCCGCTCGGGGGTGTCCAACAGGTGCTCTACGGCCAGCTGAGGTGAACCGTTCGACTCGTACCAATCGGCGGCCCGCAGGTGCAGCTTCTCGACGATCTCGGGTTCGGTCCGCTGCAGTTCACCGAGCAGGAACTCTCGGAAGAGCGCGTGGTAGCGATACCACGCACGCCGGCGGTCGAGGGGGATCACGAAGAGGCTCGTGGCCTCCAGCTCGCGGAGCCGCGCGTGCCCGCCCGACCCCTCGAGGAGCGCGTCGCAGAGCGGACCGGAGAGCTGATCGACCACGGCCGTCCGCCGCAGGAACCGCTGCACCTCCTCGGGTTGGTCGACCAGGGACTCGCGGTACAGGTAGTCGGCGACGAAGGGGTCCTCGCCGCTGAGCGTCGCCCAACGCGTCCCGGCTCTTCCCCGCGATCATCGCGGCGAGGTACAGACCGGCCGGCCAACCCTCGGTACGTTCGACCACGGTCTCGGCCGAAGCCGGAGCCAGCTCGACCTGCGCCTCCGCGAAGATCTGCCTGGCGCCCGCCGCATCGATGGCCAGGTCGCCGGCCGTGAACTCCACCACGTCGCCCGCCGCGCGGAGCCGCGGCACGTGCGGTTGCTCCGACCGACTGCTCGCGGCGAGCTGCGAGCCGGGCGGGATCCCGCCGATCACGACGCCCAAGCACGTCGTGGCAATCCGGCGACCGCAGGGCGTGGAGGTCGTCCAGCATCAGCACGAACGGCGTCGGCGTCGCGTGGAACGCCGAGGCGAGGCGCGGCGCCGCCCGGCCCAACGAGGATCGGCCGAGCCCGCCCATGTCGGCGATCAGACCGTCGCCGTCCGGGCGTGACCCGCCCGTAAGCCGACGCCAGCAGGAGCAACAGGGCCGCGGGGTCGTCGTCGAGGGCGTCCAGCGAGACCCACGCGACCGGGCGATCCTCGGTCCGCGCCCACTCGGCCAGCAGGGTCGACTTGCCGTAGCCCGCCGGCGCGGTCACGGCGACGACGGGGCACGCGCTGGAGCGAGCGGTCCGGATCAGCGGGTCCCGGCTCACCGCGCTCGTCCGAGCGGGGGGCACGGAGAGCTTGGCGTCGAAGAGCGAGCGGCCGACCTCGACGGGCGATCCAGAACTGGACGGGTCCTCGACCACGGTCACCCGATTCTACAGAGAGGCCTGGTCGCGCAGGGTGTTCGCCGTGGGGCGACCCGGCGTGGGATTCATGCGATCTGCATGACGACGCCTCCGGCGTGGGTGGCCATGATCCGCCGGGAGGAGCACCCGACGTCTGTCGTCCGCGCCGCGCGCTATCGCCGCGGACGGAGGGAGGAGGAGACCATGGCGACGCAGACCCAGCCAGGCCAGGCCGCGAGCTGGCGAGCAGATCTGGGGGTGCCCGATCGGCTCGAGACGCGCCTCGGGACGATGACCTTCGTGGACGGGGCCCCGACCCCGGAGACCGTCTCGAACGTCTACGACCAGTTGGACCTGCTGCACGCCGTGAACGCGTTCATGAACGGCTACCAAGTCGCCTCGACGTACGCCATCAGGCAGGGCTTCCTCAGCGCGGGGGTGCAGGACAACGCGGTGATGATCTTCTCCGAGCTGATGGGTTCCGAGTCGCTGTTCCTGACCGCGAACGCCGACACGGTCTACTTCCTGACGTTCATCGACCTGAGCTCGGGACCGATGGTGGTGGAGACCCCGCCGCAAGCCCTCGCGATCTTCGACGACATGGCGTTCAACTGGATGGTGGACTTCGGATTGGCCGGTCCCGATCGTGGCGAAGGAGGCAGGTTCCTCCTCCTCCCACCCGGATACGAAGGCGACCTTCCCGACAGCGGGTTCCATCTCGGCCGGTCCCGGACGAACCGGGCGCTCGCCCTGGGACGAGCGTTCATGCAGGACAGCGACCCGAAGCCGACGGCCGACCTGATCAAGCGGACGATGAAGGTCTATCCATACACCCCGGGGGCGTACGGGACCCCCATCGCGACGCTGTTGGAAGGGAAGGTGAAGCGCGGCAAGGCCGCGCCCATCCCCGAGACCACGTTCGTCGAGGCAAGCGGCAAGGCGTTCAACACGATCCCGTTCACGGACGCGCGGTTCTTCGACCAGGTGAACGAGATGGTCCAGGAGCAGCCGTTGGGGTTCCTCGATCCCGAGATCATGGGGCAGTTCGAGGCCATCGGGATCGTCAAGGGGGAGAAGTTCGAACCCGACGCCAGGATGCACGCGATCCTCGAGGAAGCGGCCGCGATCGGGACGGCGATGTCCCGGACCGTGATGTTCGACAGCGAACGGAAGGGGATGGCGTACTACCCGGGGTCCGCATGGACGGCGATGCTCTTCGTGGGCGGGTACAACTTCGAGACGCCTCCTCCGATGGTCACCGCAGCGGGCATCGTCCCGTTCCCGGCGACCGGTTCGCGGAAGCTGCACGCGCGCACGACGTTCTTCTACGGGTACACCGGGATCACGCCCGCCATGTGCATGCGACTGACGGGGGTCGGGTCCCAATACCTCGTCGCGTTCAAAGACGCCAAAGGGGCCTATCTCGAAGGCAACGCGCACTACGAAGTGACGCTCCCTCCAGAGATCCCGGAAGCGCGGTTCTGGTCCATGACCCTGTACGACAACCAGACACGATCGATGCTGCAGACCCCCCAGAGGTTCCCGCGCGCGGGGAGCCAGAGCTATCCGACGCCGGCGGCCGAGAGCAACCCGGACGGATCGACGACCCTGCACTTCGCGCCGACCAAGCCGGAGGGCGTCGTCGACGGGAACTGGATCCAGACCGACCCGGAGCGCGGGTTCTTCGCGTGTGTGCGTCTGTATAGCCCACTGGAGTCGTTCTTCGACAAGAGCTGGCAGATCAGTGAGATCGAACGCGTCGACGGATAGACCGACGCACGCCGAGAGACCCGGAAGTCCAGCGAGGGCATCGATCAGCCGAGCCCGCCGGGTCGAAGTGACCTGACCCGTCACCCTCGGCGTCGAGCCCCGCCTCGTCGGGGCCGCCAGCTAGCCTTTCAGGCCGCGTCACACCTCCATCGCGATGTCGCGGCCGTGGATCGTGAGCGCCCAGATCACGGCGACGTCGATCGCGATGATGACGATCGACCAGAGCGGGTAGATCGGGATCCAGGCGAAGTTCGCGAGCGCGCTGATCGCCGCGACGAGCACGCCCACCGCCCGAGCCCACACCGCGCCCTTGAAGACGAAGAGTCCCGCGAGCACGACGATGATGCCGCCGAGCAGGTGGATCCATCCCCACGTGGTCGAGTCGAACTCGAACAGGTAGTTGGGGGTCACCGCGTAGAAGTTGTCCTTGAGGATGCCCGACAGGCCGGCGATCGCGTGGAACGATCCGATCAGGATCATCATCACCCCGGCGAACATCGTCCAACCCACCGCGGCCGAACTCGATCGTTGCGACATGCCTTCCTCCCTTCGGCTCCGCGGCCGATCACCGTGACGCAGCCGCTCCCGTCCATCAAACACCGAACCGAGGCGGACTTCGCTGAAGGCGTCAAGATCGCGAGGTTCAGGTGGCTTCGCGATGGACCGCTTCGGAGCGCCCCGAAGTCCGTTAGGTTTGCGCGTCCTTGCAGGCAGAGATACGGTGAGCTGCCCGCTGTGGTCCGCCACCCCCCTTGGGGGGAAGGGAGGGGGCTCCATGGTCAGCAGCTCAGCACCTCGGGCACTCGCCATCGTCGTGGCAACCTCGCTCATCACCGTCACGCTGCTGGCTCTGCCCGCGACGGCCGCGAAGCCACGCTGTTACGGGGAGAAGACCACGATCGTCGGAACGGCCGGAGCCGACGTGCTCGTCGGGACGAGCAAGCGCGACGTGATCGCGGGCCTGGATGGGAAGGACACGATCAAAGGTCTGGACGGGAAGGATCTCCTGTGCGGCGGCCCCGGAGCGGATCAGATCTTCGGCGGGAAGGGCCAGGACCTGATGTTCGGCGACCAAGGCGACGACCGACTGGTCGGCGGCAAGAAGGCCTACAACCAGATCGTCCCGGGACCCGGCGACGACTACGTCGACGGCGGATCCAACCCGGGAGGCGACGAGGTGATCTACCTGGACGCGACCGGACCCATCGCCGGGGACCTCGCCGCGGGCACCGTGACCGGACACGGGAACGACCAGGTGATCAACACGGAGTGGCTGATCGGTGGGCCTTTCGACGACATGTTGAGCGGAACGGACGAGAACGGCGCCCTCTTCGGGGCCGACGGGAACGACACGTTGAGCGGGCTCGGCGGCCATGACTGGATGAGCGGGGGACTCGGCGACGACGTGATCGACGGAGGCGATGGGTCGGACTTCATCGACTCCCTGTTCTTCAGCACCTACTACCCCCCATTCGAGGAGATCGCAGGACCGATCACGGTCAACCTCGTGAACGGGACGGCGACGGGCGAGGGTTCGGACCAGTTGATCGCCATCGAGGGGTCGTCCGGTTCTGGGGCCGACGACGTGATGACCGGCAACGCTGAGGACAATGAGTTCACTGGCTTGTTCGACGGATCGGACACGGTCGACGCCGGCGACGGCGACGACGTCGTGGACGGCGGAGAAGGGGCCGACGATCTCGACGGTGGGCCGGGCGTCGACCTCCTCGGGAACCTCCACGCCGAGGCGGGGATGACGATCGACCTGGGCGCCGCGACGGATTCGCACGGAGATACGTTCACCGGGTTCGAGGACCTCTGGGGCACGTTCTTCGACGACGCCATCACCGGCGACGCAGGGGCGAACCTACTGGGAGGGATCGACGGAGACGACGTCCTGCACGGCCTCGCGGGGAACGATGAGCTCTACGGCGATGAGGGCAACGACGAAGCAGATGGAGGCGACGGTTCCGACGTCTGCGACGCCGAGACCGAGACCGCTTGCGAGAGCGACCCGCCGTCCATGCGGACCGCGCTCCGCGGGTACGTGAGCCGGATGGTCATGCGCTGACCCGAGGGCGGCGAACCTCCCTTCCCGCAACGGCGGGAACGGAGGACCGCCCGCCACTCCTTCACCGCGGCCAGCAGAAGGAGCACCCCGAGGATCAGCTTGATCCACGATGCGGTCTCCGAGGGTTCGCCTCCCGTCGACAGGTTCGCGGAGGCGATCGCGATCAGGATGCCGAGCGTCGCGGCGATCCCCACGACCCACCCGACCAGGAACGCGAGGCTGTTCTGCCGCGCGCGCCCGCTGAACAGCATCAGGATCACCGCGATCACCGGGATCGGGCTGCCCGCGACCCCCACCGCGAGCGGCAGGAACTCCCCGATCACCTGACCCATCGATCACGTCCTGCCGGCCGCGCCCTCACGCTGCCCGCTCGTAGACCGCCAGGTGCCACGTGATCCTGCGCCGGGCGGCGACGACCCTGTCGAACCCCGCGTCTCGGATCCGGCGGTCGACCGCGTCCAGGTCGTGGATGAAGACGCGGAATCCCTTGAACTTCGTGTCTCGCAAGCGGTACCACGCGTTGCCGATCTTCGCCTGGGCACGAGCGTACGCGCCGACCGGACCACCCGAAGGGGGCGCGGTGAACGCGAACACGTGATCGGCGACCGAGAGCGAGTTCTCCAGCAGGGCATCGACCTCCGGGTAGCAACACAGGACCCGGTTCAGGACGACTACATCGTGACGATCCAGGCGGACACGGGCGGCATCACCCACGACGAACCGCGAGCGGCTCCGCAGTTGACGCTCGGTCGCCAGCGTCTCCGCCTCGCGGACCGCGACGGGCCCGAGGTCGACGCCCGTGGCGCTCGTCGCCCCTCGGTCCAGCGCGGCCAAGGCGAAGTCCCCCGTGCCGCACCCGAGGTCCAGCACGGTCCTGCCGCCGAGGCGCTCAGACCCGAGCGCCTCGAGCAGATCTCGCGTGATCCCCGCCCCGACACCCTTCCGACGGGCGCGCTTCGCGTTCGCGATGGCCCACTCGTCGAAGCAGCAGCCCTCGGGTTCGGGTTCCGGTTCCATCGACCGTCCGATCAGGGCTGCACGAACCGTTGGATGAACGCGAGCGCCGTGTCGGCGACCTCGCGCCACCCGTGGTCGATCGTCAGCGAGTGCCCGCGGTCCTTCATCTCGACGATCTCGGTCACGCCTGCGTTCCGCTTCTGGCGCTTGAACGAGGCGTTCGCGATCGACCACGGCACGGTGTTGTCCTTCTCGCCGCTGATGATCAGCAGCGGGCCGCGCTCGGGGTTCTTCGTCTTGACCTTCACCTCGGTCCACGGGTTCAGGTTGGCGGACGCCGCCTGGAAGAGCGGCACGCCGGCTGCCGGGACCGCGTAGGTGTTGTAGAGCTCGTGGGCCTCCGCCTCGCTGACGGCGTTCGCGAACGCGAAGCGGAACTGGTCGTAGGTCAGCGGGATCGCGCGGCCACGATTCGCGGGGTTGCGGAGCACCGGCGACGCGGACTTCAGCGCCGAGATGGGGAGCGGGAGCACGCCTCGGAACGGGGCCGGGTCGATCGCGACCGACGCCACCGAGGTGCCACGACCCGCCAGGATCTGAGTGAGCAGCCCGCCGAACGAGTGGCCCAGGACGGCGGGCTTCTTCGAGAGCTTGCCGATCGCGTCCTCGAGGTGGTCAGCGACCTCCCCGACCGTCTTGTGCGCGAACACGTCCGGGTGCCGGTTGGCCTCCTCGACGGTGTTCGGGTCGTCCGGCCACCCGAGCGCGACGGGCGCGTAGCCGGCGGCGTCGAAGACCTCGCCCCACCGGTCCCAGCTGCTCGGAAGCAGCCACAGGCCGTGGACCATCACCACCGGTGTGCGGCCCGAGTCGTTCGCCCGGTCGACCTGCTCGAGGTCGTGGTCGGTGAGATCCCGTCACGGTCGCCTCCCTTCCCTGCGCGCGCCCTTCGGATGTCCGGCCATGCTAGCGACGGCCGACCGACACGCCCCCGCGGGCGGCGGTGCGCGCCGGCGCCGAGCGTTATCTGCGGCCCAGACGCGAGAGGATCGCGAACACCACGCCGGCGGCGATGCCGAACGCGAGCGACTCCCGCGAGCCGAAGAGGACCTGTCCACCCTCCTCGACGGTGACGCTGGGGGAGACGACCAGGCCGACGAACGCGCGCGGACCGATCCGGGCGTCGCCCGCCGCCAGGATCGCCTTCGTGCCTCCGTTCGTGATCGAAACGTCGCCGGCGGCGATCGTCGGGCCGCATCCCCCGTTCGTGATCGTGACGCTCCCGTTCGTGAAGACCGGCCCGCACCCGCCGTTGTGGACCGAGACGTTCCCCTCCGCCGCCACGAATCCCGCCGCGGCCATCTCGAGGGAGACGTCCCGGGCCTTGATCGATCCGACCAACCCCCGGGCGATCGCCTCGTCGGAGGTCTCGGCGTCGGTCCCGTCGTTCCGCTGCTCGTCCATGCCTCGCTCCTTCCCTCCGGGCCATCCTACGGACACCCCGGGCGCGCGCGAAGGCCGGCCACCCGCTCGGCTAGCATCGCGCCATGCCGGACGCGTTCCGCACGATCATCGAGCCGTTCCGGATCCACTCGGTCGAGCCGCTCAAGCTCACCACGGTCGAGGAGCGGCGTCGCGCGATCGAGGACGCCGGCTACAACCTGTTCAACCTGCATGCCGACGACGTCCTGATCGACCTGCTGACGGACTCGGGGACCGGCGCGATGTCCCGCGACCAGTGGGCGGCGATCCAGCACGGCGACGAGAGCTACGCGGGGTCGCCGTCGTGGTTCGTGTTCCTGGAGGCCGTCCAGGAGCTGTTCCCGTTCCGGCACGTGATCCCCACCCACCAGGGACGCGCGGCCGAGAAGATCCTGTTCTCCACGACCGCCGGACCCGGGAAGGTCGTGCCGAACAACACGCACTTCGACACCACGCGTGCGAACGTCGAGGCGACCGGCGCCGAGGCCGTCGACCTCGTGATCCCCGAGGGGCGCGAGCCCGCGAACGAGCACCCCTTCAAGGGCAACATGGACCTCGTCGCGCTCGAGGGGCTGCTGGCCGAGCGCGCCGCGGACGTCCCGGTCGTGTTCGTCACCGTCACGAACAACTCCGGCGGCGGGCAGCCGGTCTCGCTCGAGAACCTGCGCGGCGTCCGCGCGCTCTGCGACCGGTTCGGCGTCCCGCTGTTCCTGGACGCGTGCCGGTTCGCCGAGAACGCGTGGTTCATCCACACGCGCGAGCCGGGCTACGAGGACACGCCGATCCCGGACATCGTCCGCGAGATGGCCGCGCTCGCCGACGGCATGACGATGAGCGCGAAGAAGGACCCGCTCGCGAACATCGGCGGCTGGCTCGCGCTGAACGACGACGCCGTCGCGGAGCGCTGCCGGAACCTGCTGATCCTGACGGAGGGGTTCCCGACCTACGGCGGGCTCGCGGGCCGCGATCTGGAGGCGATCGCGCAGGGGCTGAAGGAGTGCGTCGATCCCGACTACCTGCGCTACCGGATCCGATCCACCGCCTATCTGGGCGAGGCGCTCGACCTTGCCGGAGTGCCGGTCGTGAAGCCGACGGGCGGCCATGCCGTGTACCTGGATGCCCGCGCGCTGCTCCCCCATATCCCGCCGCTCGGCTACCCGGGGCAGGCGCTCGCGGTGGAGCTGTACGTGGCGGGCGGGATCCGGGGCTGCGAGATCGGGACGGTGATGTTCGGACGGGCGCCGGACGGGACCGAGCACCCGGCGGCGATGGACCTCGTGCGGCTGGCGATCCCGCGCCGCACCTACACGCAGAGCCACGTCGACTACGTGATCGAGGTCGTCACCTCGGTGGCCGCGCGGGCCGCCGAGCTCCCCGCCTACGAGCTCGTCGAGCAGGCCCCGTCGCTCCGCCACTTCACGGCGCGGTTCCGCCCGATCGCCTAGGGCCGGTCTGCGAGGTCAGAGGATCTGCGTCACGTCGCGGAACAGCACGACGAACGACCACGCCGTGAGTCCGAGCAGAAGAACGCGCCCGATCCACACCACGACCGGGGAGTGCCAGAGCGCGGCGAGCCCGGGTACGGAGCGGTTGAGCCACCATCCCCCAGCCACGAGCAGGAGGATGAGGATGCCCGGCGGACCGGTGAGCCCGAGCGCGATGAAGGGGATCAGGCCCAGGAACCACAGCCGTCCACCGGCGAGCGTTCCCTCGGCGTCCCGCCGCAGCGCCCGCTCGACGAGCAGGCTCATCGCGACCCCGTAGATCGCGGGCAGCGCGACGAAGAGCGCGACCGCGAGCCAGAGCGGCTCGAGCAGCCGGAAGTCCAGCCCGTCGGGATGGACCACGGCGGCGCCCCCGACCGCGGCCCCGAAGATCCCAGCCAGAACCGCCCGTGAGCCGGCCGGGAGCCACGCTCGCACGCCGAGGTAGAAGAGCGCGCCGAGGATCCCGAGGACCCCGGTGAACAGGATCAGGAAGAGGCTGGCCCCGCTGACCTGACCCATCACGAAGCCGTCGTCGGACTCGAGACCGTGCAGGGAGTCGCTCGAGGTCAGCCGCAGCACGAACATCGCGAGGCGGCCCCCGACCCCGCCGATCACCGCGCCCGCCGCCAGCCCGGCGACGGTGACCGCCGAGACGCGCCGCGCGGACGACGCCAGGTCCTCCTGCCAGGGGACGATCGTCGCGACGCTCGTCATCCGCGCTGTTTCCACCCGGCGACGGAGCCTCGACCCATGCGCGCCACGATAGGCCGCGAGCCCAGATCCGGCGAACAGGGGGACACCAACATGGCAGGGCGTGCTGTCACCCCTGCGGGGAGGGCCGTCGCGCGGGAGGGAAGGATGCGCTCGTCGTCGATCGCGACCCGGTCCCGCCTAGCCTGCCGGTGGGACCGGGGCATAGGGTGGGAGCGTCATCGAGAGAGGGAGGACCCGAACGTGAGCGTTCAGGGAGGGAACGGGAACGCCGCCGGCATCGCCGAGCCGCGGCCGTTCGGCGTGATCGTGGCGTCGGTCGTCGGCGGGTTCCGCACGCTCGCCGGCAAGCACGTCGAGCTCGCCAAGATCGAGGCCGTCGAGGCCGCGTCCGTCCGCGGGCAGGGCGTGGGGATGTTCGGCGCCGCGGCCGTGGTCGCGATGTACGCCATCGGCTTCATCGCGGCCGCCGGGGCGGCGGCGCTCGCGCTGGTGCTCCCGGTGTGGGCGGCCATCCTGATCGTGGCCGTCCTGATGCTCGCGGTCGCCGGGCTGCTCGTCATGATCGGGCGTCGCACCCTGCGGAACGCCCCGTCCCCGGGCGAACGGACCCGGGAGACCCTGAAGGAGGACGCGCGATGGGTGAAGCAGCAGATCGCAAGGTGACCGAGATCGAGGAAGGACGGCGTCAGCTCGAGGCTGACCTGCGCGAGCTGGAGGCGCATCTGCCCGCCTCGCTCCGGTCGTCGAAGGCCCTGGCGGGCTTGCTCCTCGGCAGCACGGCGTTCGCCGCGGTCGTCCTGCGACGGCGGTCTCGGTCGAAACGGGCGAACGGTCACCCGACCGCGGAGGTGGTGGTGCGCATCGTCCGCGACGACGCCTAGCCCATCGCCTCCTCGAGCGCCCGGCGCACCAGCACCTTCGCGAGCTCCTGCCGGTACTCGGCGCTCCCGAACGCGTCCGACGGCGGGCTCGTCCCCTCCGCCGCCCGTGTCGACGCCGCCGCCGGGTCGGCCCCGCCGGCGAGCGCCTCCTCGACCCCCGCGGCGCGGAGCGGCCGGTCCCCCATGTTCGTGAGCGCCACGTGGACGCTGCCGTTCGACCGGGCCGCGGCGACGCCGACGAGCGCCCAGTCGATCGCGCGCCGGTGGAACTTCAGGTAGCTCCATCCACCGGCGGTCTTCGGGACGCGGATCTCGGTCAGCACCTCGTTCGACGCGAGCGCCGACTCGAACAGCCCGGTGAAGAAGTCGCCGGCCGCGATCGTCCGGGTCGCGCCGCCGGCGCCGGTCGCTACGAGGTCGGCCTCGAGCGCCACCAGCACCGTCGGCATGTCGGACGCGGGATCCGCGTGCGCGACGGAGCCGCCGATCGTGCCCATGTGACGCACCTGCGGGTCGCCGATCTGCTCGGCGGCGTCGGCCACGATCGGGACCGAAGCGCGGAGCAGCTCGCTGTTCCCCACGTCGTGGTGACGCGTCAGCGCGCCGATCGCGACGTGGTCGCCGTCCTCTCGAACGTACGACAGGTCCGAGAGGCGCCCGATATCCACCAGCAGGGACGGCCGGGCCAGGCGGAGCTTCATCAACGGCAGCAGCGAGTGCCCCCCGGCCAGGATCTTCGCGTCCTCGGACGAGCCGAGGAGCTCGATCGCGTGGTCGAGCGACTCGGCTCGGGCGTACTCGAACGGCGCCGGGATCATGCGCCACCTCCTTGCGCGTCGCGGATCGCTCGCCACACGCGCTCGGGCGTGGCGGGTTTCGGGAGGTCGGTGACCCCGAGGTGCGAGACCGCGTCGACGACGGCGTTGATCACGGCGGGAGGCGAGGCGATCGTGCCCGCCTCGCCGATCCCCTTCACACCGAGTCCGTTCGTGGTGGACGGCGTGACCGTACGGTCGAGCACGAACGCGGGCATCTCCACCGCCGACGGGACGAGGTACTGGGTCATCGACGACGACATCAGGTTGCCACGGTCGTCGTAGACGGCCTCCTCGTACAAGGCTTCGGCGATCCCTTGGGCCACCCCGCCGTGGACCATCCCGTCGACGATCATCGGGTTGATCACGTTGCCGCAGTCGTCGACGGCCACGTAGCGCAGGATGTCGGTCTTGCCCGTCTCCGTGTCCACCTCGACCACGCAGACGTGCGTCCCGGCCGGCCAGGTGAAGTTCGGCGGGTCGAAGACCGCGGTCCCCTCGAGCATCGGCTCCACGTCGGCCGGCAGGTCGTGTGCCGTCCAGGCCGAGGCGGCCAGCTCGGGGATCGTGCGGGCCTTGTCCGGGGCACCCTTCACGCGGAAGGCGCCCTCCGACCACTCGAGGTCGTCGACCGACGCTTCGAGCTCGTGCGCCGCGATCATCTGCGCCTTCTCGCGGACCCGCTCCACGGCGCGCCGCAGGGCCTCCCCGCCGACCGACACCGAGCGGGACCCGTAGGTGTCCATGCCCATCCGGGAGACCGCGGTGTCGCCACTCAGCACCTCCACGTCGTCCGGCGACACCCCGAGCCCGTCGGCCACGATCTGCGACCACGTGGTGGCGTGACCCTGCCCGTGCGGCGAGGTCCCCGTGCGCACGACGACCTTGCCGTCCGGCCGGCACTCGACCTCGGCGGCGTCCCACCCACCCGCGACGTAGCGGAGCGCTCCCAGGATGTTCGAGGGTGCGAGCCCGCACATCTCGATGTAGGTCGACAGGCCGATCCCGATCTGCTTGGTGTCACCCGAGTCCCGCCGTGCGGCCTGCTCCTTGCGGAACTGCTCGTACTCGGAGAGCTCGATCGCCCGGTCGAAGGTCTCCGCGTAGTTCCCCGAGTCGAGGTTCAGGCCCATCAGCGACGGCGTCGCCTCGCGGAACGGCGGGTGCAGGTTCATCCGGCGGAGCTCGGCCGGATCCTTCCCGATGCGGCGCGCGTACGCGTCGACGAGGCGCTCGATCACGTAGGTGGCTTCCGGACGGCCGGCACCCCGGTACGCGTCGGTCGGGGTCGCGTTCGTCATCACGCCCGTGAACTCGTACCAGTAGGTCTCGGGGTCGTACGGCCCCATGTACACCCAACCCCCGAGCTCGGGGATCCCCGGCGTCAGCAGCTGGAAGTACGCGCCCATGTCCGCGAGCTCCACGAACCTCATCCCGAGGATCTTCCCGTCCTCGGTGCCGGCGAGCGTGCAGTCGTGCAGGACGCCCCGGCCGTGGATCGTCGCGACGTAGTTCTCCGCGCGATCCTCGATCCACTTGATCGGACGGCCGAGCTTGCGGGCGAGCGCCAGCGCGAGCGCCTCCTCGGCGTACACGTTCAGCTTCGAGCCGAACCCGCCGCCGACGTCCGGTGCGATGATCCGCAGCTTCGACTGGGGGATGCCGGTGGCGATCGAGAGACCGACGCGGCAGATGTGCGGGATCTGCGTCGCCGAGATCAGAGTGAATTCCCCCGCCGCGGGGATCCCGTACGCCAAGCACCCCCGGGGCTCGATCGCGTTCGGGATGAGGCGGGGTTGCTCGTACCGTCGGCTCACGATCACCGGCGCGGTTTCGAACACCGATTGGTCGCCAGCGCCACCGTGGCTCCAGTGCACGACCTTGTTCGTGCCGAGGTCCTCGTGGATCACGACCTCGTCCTTCGCCGCCTCCTCGAGGTCCAGCACGACCGGCAGTTCGCTCGCCCGCACGACCACCGCTTCGGCGGCATCCTCGGCCTGTGCCCGGCTCTCGGCCACCACGACGGCGACGGCATCCCCGCCGAACCGGATCCTGTCCTTCGTCAACGGCCAGTGCGTCGGGATCTTGATGTCCTCGGTGATCGGCCAGACCATCGGCAGGCCGGCGGGGAACGCGTCCTCCAGGTCCGCGGCCGTGTAGACGCCGATCACCCCGGGCATCGCGACGGCGGCCGACGTGTCGATCCCGTCGATCCTCGCATGGACGTACGGCGGGCGGACCATCTCCATCCAGACCATGCCGGCCATCGTCTGGTTGTCGACGTAGGTGGCCTGGCCGGTGATGAGCTTCGCGTCCTCCTTGCGAGGAACCGACGACCCGACGTAGCTCTCGGTAGCGACCATCGGTCCTCCCCTCAGGCCTCCGCGCCGCTCATCGAACCGGCGGCGTCGAGGATCGACTTCACGATGTTCTGGTAGCCGGTGCAGCGGCAGAGGTTGCCCTCGAGGCCCTCGCGCACCTGCTCCTCGGTCGGGTTCGGGTTCTCGTCGAGGAGGCTCTTCGCCGCCATGATCATGCCGGGCGTGCAGTAGCCGCACTGCAGACCGTGGTTGCGGTGGAAGGCATCCTGCAAGGGATGCAGGTCGCCGTTCGAGGCCATCGCCTCGATCGTGGTGACCGACCGGCCGTCGGCCTGCGCGGCGAGCAGCGTGCAGGACTTCACGGACTCCCCGTCCAGCAGCACGGTGCAGCTGCCGCAGGTCGAGGTGTCGCAGCCGACGTTGGTGCCGGTGAGCCCGAGGGTCTCTCGGAGGAAGTACACGAGGAGCGTGCGGGGCTCGACGTCGGCCTCGCGGGACTCCCCGTTGACGGTGACCGAGACGTGCGTCACGGCAGGGGCCCTCCTTTTCCGTACCAGGTGCCTGGCGGATCGGTAGGGCTCGGCAGTGTAGTCCTCGCCCCCCGAACGCGCGAACCGGAACCGACGCGGCTGAGGGGCGGTGCTCAGCTGCGGGGCTCGTCCCCCGGCGCGGGGTTCCCGAGTCCCGACATCCCCGCGACGAACGCGCCGACGAGGACCCCGAAGACGAGCCCGCTGAACAGGAACACGAGCTCCCACCCGCTGGTCCAGCCGAAGATCACGCCGCCGAGGATCCCGCCCACCAGGGCGCCGATCGCGCCGCCGGCGATCGCGCCGCCCACCGACCTGCGGGCGACCCCGCCCTTCACTCCGCGTGCTCGCCCGTCGTCCGGGGTGGACATCGATCCCCTCCTTGCCGGTGTCGGCCGAAGGCTACCCGGTCGTCCCCCGCCGTACCATCGGAGACGTGAGCGAGCTCTCCGACGTCCTCGAGGCGATCGAGTCCCTCTCGGCGAAGGGCGAGAAGATGGCCCTCGCCACGATCGTCGCCGTCCGCGGCTCCACCTACCGGCGACCCGGCGCGCGCCTGCTCGTCCCCGAGGAAGGAGCGCCGATCGGCAACCTCTCCGGCGGCTGCCTCGAGTCCGACGTCGCCGACATGGCGCGGATCGTGATGGAGGAGGGCCGCGCCCGTCTCGCCGGCTGGGACCTCACCGCCGACGACGACGAGGTCTGGGGCCTCGGGCTCGGCTGCAACGGCGCGATCGAGGTGTTCATCGAACCGGCCGATCGGGCCGCCGAGGTGACCGGCGCGCTGCGCATGGCCCTCGACGAAGAACGCCCGATCTGCGTCGTCACGGTCCTCGAGTCGGGGAGCGCCGGTGTGACGTCGGGCGCGCGGCTCGTGGTGAGGCCCGACGGCACGAGCCGAGGGGACGCTCGGCGAGCCGCTGATCGACGACGCGGCGGTCGAAGCGGCGCAGGAGCTGCTCGCGAAGCGCGCGTCCGAGATCCGGACGCTCCCGGGAGACGTCCGCGCGTTCGTCGAGGTGCTCGAGCCGCCGCTCCGGCTGCTGATCTGCGGCGCCGGCCACGACGCGATCCCCCTGGTGAAGGCCGCCTCGGTCCTGGGCTGGAACGCGGTGGTGGTCGACGACCGCCCCGGGTTCCTGAACGAAGAGCGGTTCCCTGGCGCGGCCGGGTTCGTCAACGTCGAGCGGCCCGAGGACGCCGCGAAGATCGCCCCGGTCGACGAGCGGACGTTCGTCGTGGTGATGACGCACAACTTCCTGCGGGACAAGGAGTACGTGCGCTCCTTCCTTACCTCCCCCGTCGCGTACCTCGGGCATGCTCGGGCCCGCCGCGCGGAGCCAGCGCCTGCTGATAGAGCTCGCGGAGGAGGGCGTCGACGTCACGGACGAGGACCGGATCCGGATCCACGGCCCGGCCGGCCTCGACCTCGGCAGCGAAGGACCGGAGGAGATCGCCGGGTCGATCGTCGCCGAGATCGTCGCGTTCCGGCGCGGCCGCTCGGTGGCTTCCTGAAGGAGCGCCCGGGGCCCATCCACGACCGCCCGCGACCGGGCGCCGAGGCCCGCTGAATCGCCTATCCCGCAACAGCGAAGAGGCGCCAGGTTCCGGGGACCCCCTTGAGCTCGACTTCCCCTCGTTCCTCGAACGTGATCCCCGAGCCCACCACGAGATCCCGGACGGTCCCCGAGACGAGCACCTCCGATGGGCCGGCTGCTGCCCCGACCCGTGCGCCGATGGCAACCGCGAGTCCGCCCACCTTGCCGTCGATCGTCTCGCACTCACCTGTGTGCACGCCCGCCCTGACCTCGATCCCCAGCGATCGCACCTCGTCGACGATGGCTCGTGCGCACCGGATGGCCCGCGCCGGCCCATCGAAGGTCGCGTAGAAACCGTCCCCGGCCGTGTCGACCTCCAGCCCGCGGAATCGAACCAGGAGCGCTCGCACACCCGCGTGATGCCGCTCGATCAGCTCGCGCCAAGCCTCATCGCCGAGCGCCGCCGAGCGCTCGGTCGATCCGACGATGTCGGTGAAGAGCACCGTGGCGAGCACGCGCTCCAACTCCGAGCCCTCGCGCCGGACGTCTCCCAGGAACCCCTCGATCGCCCGGATGACCGGCGCCTGGTCACCGACCCAGAGGGAGGTGTCGACGCCCGGGAGCTCGACCAACTTCGCCCCGGGGATCCGGTCGGCTAGGAAGCGAGCCGATTGGGTCCAAGACTCGTCCGGGGCGTCCGGCCTCGCGAGCACGAGTACCGGAACGTGGATCGAAGACAGGATGGGGCGAACATCGGTCCGCATGTATTTCCTGGCGGTGGCGACGGACGAGCCCGGCGCCTCCGAAAGGAGCCCGTAGCGATTCCACCAGGTGACGTACGCCGGATCCCCGACCACGGACGGATCGCGATCCTGGAGATCTTCGACGGCGGTGACGCTGGTTCCCCAACCCCTCAGAGCATCCTCCTGCTCATCGAATCGATCCTCGGTCCATTCCCAAGGCGTTTCCTCTGACCAGAGGTAGTTCGCTGCGGCCTGGTACAGCACCAGGGCCGCTGTGCGATCCGGGTAGGTCGCCGCGAACATGCAGGCCACGAACCCGAGCTGATCGGTCGCGAGGATCGTTGCCTTGCGAGAGCCGACCGTATCCAACACCACCGCGACATCCTCCATGATCGTCTCCAGTGGCCAGACGTCGTGGGGGGAGGCACGTTCCGAGCACCCGTTCCCTCTCGCGTCGGTCACGATCAGCCGCCTCCCGCGCGCGAGGCCGCGCAGGAAACGCGCCATCGCGGGCTGGTCCCAGTTGAGCTCGACGTTGGACACCCACCCCTGGAGGTACAGGAGATCCGGCGTGCCATCGCCGATCACCTGGTAGGCGAGGGCCGCCTCGCCGTTCCAGGCGAACCGCGTCTCGGGGCGATCCATGATCCTCATCCTTCCCCGAGGATGACTCCCCCGCAACCGCGCCGCGCACCGTGGGTTGCCCGTTCTCGCCGCCCGTGCGATAAACGCATCGTTCGGCCTCGTTCCGCACAGCCGTCTGCCCAGAAGGGAGCGTTCGCGATGCTGCCAGCGCGCTTCGAGTACCACCGGCCGGCGTCGCTCGAGGAGGCGCTCGACCTCCTCGCGACGCACGGTGAGGACGCCAAGGTCCTCGCCGGCGGCCAGAGCCTGATCCCGCTGATGAAGCTCCGGTTCGCGGCGCCCGCGCATCTGATCGACGTCAACCGGATCCCGGGCCTCGACGGGATCGAGGAACGTGACGGCGCGCCTGCGGATCGGCGCGCTCGTGCGCCACAACCAGCTCGCGGCCGATCCGACGTGATCGCAGCTCGGTACCCGACGATCGCCGCGGCGGCGCCGCAGATCGCCGACCCGCTCGTGCGCAACCTCGGGCACGATCGGCGGATCGCTCACCCATGCCGACCCGGTCGGGCGACCTGGGCTCGGTGATGCTGGCGCTCGGCGCGAGCGTCGTGCTGCGGAGCGCGAACGGCGAACGCGAGGTGCCGATCGGGGAGTTCCTGGTCGACACGTTCCAGACCTCGATCGCGCCGAACGAGCTGCTCACCGAGGTCCAGGTCCCGACGCCGCGGGCGCGCTACGGCGGGACGTACCTGAAGCTCGAGCGCAAGGTCGGCGACTTCGCCACGGTCGCCGCCGCCGTCTTCCTGTCGATGGACGACGGCACGATCGGCTCGGCCGGCATCGGCCTCACGTCGGTCGGCCTCACGAACATCAAGGCGACCGCCGCCGAGGCGTCGCTCGTCGGCGCCGGCGCCGAGCCGCGGAGCTGTTCGCGCGAGGCCGGCCGCCTGGCGGCCGAGGCCTCGAACCCGGCGACCGACGTCCGCGGGAGCGCGGCCTACAAGCGGCACATGGTCGACGTGTACGTCCGGCGCGGCCTCGCCCGCGCCGCCGAGATGGCCGGCGCGGCCTGAGCCGCGGCACCCCGAGAGGAGAACGACGCGATGGAAGTCACGATCACCGTCAACGGCGCCGAGCCACACGGTCGACGTCGAGCCGCGCCGGCTGCTGGTGCACGTGATCCGCGAGGACCTCGGCCTCACGGGCACGCACATCGGGTGCGACACGACGAGCTGCGGCGCGTGCACCGTGCTGCTGGACGGCACCCCGGTGAAGTCGTGCACGATGTTCGGCGTCCAGGCCGACGGCCGCTCGATCACGACGGTCGAGGGCCTGGCCGGACCGCGGCCGGGCTCGACCCGATCCAGGCCGCGTTCAAGGAAGAGCACGGTCTCCAGTGCGGCTTCTGCACGCCGGGCATGATGCTCGTCGGCTCCGCGCTGATCGAGAAGAACCCCGACGCCCACCGACGACGACGTCCGCTGGGCGATCTCGGGTCACATCTGCCGCTGCACCGGCTACATGAACATCGTGAAGGCGATCCAGGCCGCGGCGCAAGGCGAAGGCCGCAGACCGCCGGTCCGCGCCTGACGGCCAACGCCGAGCGGAAGGAGCCCGACCAAGATGGCAGACACCGAAGAGATCCGCGGTACTCGGACACAGCGTCCGCCGCATCGAGGACGACCGATTCATCCGCGGCGCCGGCAACTACATCGACGACATCCACCTGCCCGGGCATGCTCCACATGGCGATCCTGCGCAGCCCGTACGCCCACGCGAACCTGAACGAGCGTCGACGGCTCGAAGGCCGCAGGCGCTGGACGGCGTGATCGCGGTCGTCACCGGCGAGCTGATGGCCCAGCACAACCTCGCCTGGATGCCGACGCTCTCCGGCGACACGCAGGCCGTCCTGGCGACCGACAAGGTGCGCTTCCAGGGCCAGGAGGTCGCGGCGGTGATCGCGACCGACCCGTACATCGCCAAGGACGCGCTCGAGCTGATCGACGTCGACTACGAGCCGCTCGACCCGGTCACCACGCCGCAGCAGGCGCTCGAGGCCGAGCGCCCCGGTGATCCGGACCGACAAGGAAGGCCAGAACGACAACCACATCTACCACTGGGAGACGGGCGACAAGGAGGCGACCGACGCGGCGTTCGCCGCAGGCCGACAAGGTCGTCTCGCTCGACACGTTCTACCCGCGCTGCCACCCGGCGCCGCTCGAGACGTGCGGCTGCATCGCCGACATCGACCCGGCGACGGGACAGGCGACGATCTACATGACGTCGCAGGCGCCCGCACGCGATCCGCACGGTCTTCGCGCTGGTCGCCGGCCTCCCCGAGGAGAAGATCCGCGATCATCTCGCCCGACATCGGCGGCGGGTTCGGGAACAAGGTGCCGGTGTACCCGGGCTACGTCGTGGCGACGGCCGCATCGCTCCTGCTCGGCCATCCGGTCAAGTGGATCGAGGACCGCTCCGAGAACCTGATCTCGACCGGGTTCGCCCGCGACTACCACATGCACGGAGAGCTGGCGCTGAAGAACGACGGCACGATGCTCGGCCTGCGGGCCTCGCTCCTGGCCGACGAGGGCGCGTTCTACGCCGACGCGCAGCCGTCGAAGTTCAAGGTCGGGTCTGTTCCACATCGTGAGCGGGTCCTACGACCTGCCGGCGACCCACGTGTCGGCCGAGGGCGCGTACACGAACAAGGCGCCCGGCGGCGTCGCCTACCGGTGCTCGTTCCGCGTGACCGAGGCCTCGTACCTGATCGAGCGACTGGTGCAGAACGCCGCCTACGAGCTGGGGATGGATCCGGTCGAGCTCCGCAAGAAGAACTTCATCCGAGAAGGACCAGTTCCCGTACACGTCCTCGACGGGATTCGTCTACGACTCCGGCGACTACCAAGGCGCCATGGACAAGGCGCTCGAGATGATCGGCTACGCCGAGCTGCGAAAGGAGCAGGAGCGAAGCGCGCGCGCAGGGCAAGCTCTTCGGGATCGGGATGGCGTCGTTCACCGAGGTCGTCGGGCGCGGGTCCCGCCAAGGACTACGACATCATCGGCGTGAAGATGAACGACGGCGCCGAGCTCCGGATCCACCCGACCGGCAAGGCGATCCTGAAGATCAGCTCGCAGACCCAGGGGCAGGGCCACGAGACGACGTTCGCCCAGATCGTGTCGAGCGAGCTCGGGATCCAGCCAGAGGACATCAAGGTGATGCACGGCGACACGGACAACACGCCGTACGGGCTGGGAACGTACGCCTCGCGCTCGACCCCGACGGTCGGGGCGGCCACCGCGATGGTCGCCCGCCGCGTCCGCGAGAAGGCGATGAAGCTCGCCGCGCACCTCCTCGAGGTGTCCGAGGAGGACATCGAGTACGACGCCGGGAAGTTCTCGGTGAAGGGCGCGCCCGACCAGGTGAAGACGATCCAGGACGTGGCGTTCGCCGCGTACACGAACTTCCCCGACGACATGGAGGCGGGCCTCGAGGGCGTCTACTACTACGACCCGCCGAACCTGACGTTCCCGTTCGGGACCTACGTCGTCGCGGTCGAGGTCGACCCCGACACCGGCGTGTGGAAGGTCCGGCGGATGGTCGCGGTCGACGACTGCGGCGTGCGGATCAACCCGATGATCGTCGAGGGCCAGATCCAGGGTGGGCTCACCGAGGGCTACGCGATCGCCGCGATGGAGCTGATCACGTTCGACGAGGTCGGCAACGCGATCGGCACGAACTTCATGGACTACCTGATCCCCACCGCGTGGGAGACGCCGAAGTTCGAGCTGGGCGAGACCGTCACGCCGTCGCCGCACCACCCGATCGGCGCGAAGGGCGTCGGCGAGTCGGCCACGGTCGGCTCCCCCGCCGCCTACGTGAACGCCGTGATCGACGCGCTGTGGCCGTCCGGTGTGAAGAACATCGACATGCCGGTCACCTCGGCGAAGGTGTGGGAGGCGATGGAGGCGGCGAAGGCCGGGGGTGCGGGCGGCTCGTGAGGCCCGACGTCCTCCGGCTGGCCGCCGACCTGTCGGCCCGGGGGGAGCCGTTCGTGCTGGCGACCGTCGTGTGGCGGCGCGCGCCGTCGTCCGGCAAGGAGGGCGCGACCGCCCTGATCACCCCGGACCGCAAGGTCCACGGGTGGCTGGGCGGGGCGTGCGCCGAGCCGACCGTGGTGCGGGAGGCCGTCAAGGCCCTGGAACGGGGCGAGCCGACCCTGCTGTTCCTCGGCCCGCCGGAGGAGTTGGAGGGCCACGCGCGCGACGGGCGTCGTCACCGTGCCGATCGCCTGCCAGAGCGAAGGAGCCTTGGAGGTCTACGTGGAACCGGTCCTGCCGCAACCGCAGCTCGTCGCGATCGGACGTTCGCCGGCGGCGAAGGCGCTCGTCGCCCTCGCCGCGAGCCTGGGCTGGCGGAGCCTCGCGATCGACGACGGCGGCGACCCCTCGGATCACCCGGGCGCCGGCCGCGTGCTGACCTCGCTCGACCTCTCGGACGTCGACGAGCGGTCGTTCGTCGTCGTCGCGACGCAGGGGCACTACGACGAGGATGCCCTGGAGCGGGCGCTGTCGACGCCCGCGGCCTACGTCGGCCTCGTCGCATCGCGCAAGCGCGTCGACTCGGTCCTCGGGTACCTGCGCGATCGCGGCATCTCGGACGACGCGCTCGCCCGGGTGCACGGCCCGGCGGGCCTCGACCTCGGTCACGTCGGGACCGACGAGATCGCCGTCGCGGTCCTGGCCGAGATCGTCCAGCTGAAGGCGGCCGGCAAGCTCGAGGTCGCCGCGCCGGCGGAGGTGCCCGCGCGCCACGAGGCGATCGACCCCGTCTGCGGGATGACGGTCGACGTGGCGGACGCGCGGTACCGCACCGTGCACGAGGGCCAGACGTTCTACTTCTGCTCGGCCGGATGCCTGGAGTCGTTCGAGGCGGATCCGGCGAAGTACCTCGCGGTCAGCGGGTAAGCTCGCGCCATGCTGATCGAGAACGAGTTCACCGTCGCCGCCGACCCCGGGTTCCTGTGGCAGTACCTGCTGGACGTCGAGCGGATCGCGCCGTGCATGCCGGGCGCCGAGCTCACCGAGGTCGTCGACGACACGAACTGGAAGGGCAAGCTCAACGCGAAGTTCGGCCCGGTCTCCCTCTCGTTCGCCGGCACCGTGACGATGGAGGAACGCGACGACGCGGCGCACCGCGTGACGCTCTCGGCCAAGGGCATGGAGTCGAAGGGCAAGGGCGCCGCGACCGCGAAGGTCACCTCCTGGCTCGAGCCGCCCGTCGACGGGAAGACCACCGTGAAGATGCAGGCCGACATCACCCTCACCGGCGCGGCCGCGCAGCTCTCCCGCGGCCTGCTGCCCGAGATCTCGAAGAAGCTCACGCAGCAGTTCGCGGACTGCCTGGAGGCGTCGATCGAGGCGTCGCAGGCTCCGACCGCGGCGCCGGGTGAGCCCGGGGAAACCGCGCCGGCTCCCGCGCCCGTCGCCGCGAAGCCCGTCGGCGGGATCGGGCTGGGGCTCTCGGCGATCTGGGCCGTGGTCACCGGGTTCTTCCGCCGGCTGTTCAAGCTGACGCCGAAGTCGCCGACCTCCTGAGGTGATCTCCGGGATCGTGCTGGCGGCCGGGACCGGAACCCGGTTCGGCGGCACGAAGCAGCTCGCGCTCCTGGGCGGCAAGCCGCTGGTCCAGCACGCGGTGGATGCGCTCGACCGCCGCCGGCGTCGACGAGGTGATCGTGGTCACCGGCCACGACGCGGTGAAGGTCGCGGCGGCGGTGACGCTCCCCGACGACGGCCGGATCGTCTACAACCCCTCCTTCGCCGACGGCCAGGCGACGTCGCTCGCGGCCGCGATCCACGCCCTCGACGACGAGAGCGAGGCCGCCGTGGTGCTGATGGCAGACCAACCCGGCGTCACGCCGGAGGTCGTCCGCGCGTTGGTCGATCGGTTCCACGCGACGCGGATGCAGATCGTGCGCGCGGCGTACCGGGACGGTCCGGGGCCGTCGCTGCTGTCGCGCGAGATCTACGGCGAGGCCGGGCACCTTCACGGCGATGTGGGGGCCCGACTGCTCGCCGCCTCGCATCCCGAGTGGGTCGAGGAGGTCCCGGTGGATGCCGACGTCCCGCCGGACATCGACATCCCGGAGGACCTCTAGTCTGGCCCAGACTAGAGGAGCCGGTCTCGGCTGTCCCGGACCCACGTCGCGTCCAGCCGCTCGAGCCTCGCCTTCTTCAGGTTCTCGCGGCAGATCCATCGCACGTCGTTATCGTCCGAGCCGAGCCACCGTTCGAACGCCCGCTTCCCGTGCGACGGGTCGGCGACGATCACGACGCTCCAGCCGTAGCCGAGGGCCTTGCGGAGCGTCCGGAGCTCGTCGCTGCGCCGGTCGCCAGGATCGGCGACGAAGGAAGCGGTGATCCGGTCGAAGAGCGACACCGCACGGGCGGCGGCCTCCGGGTCCCGCAGCAACCTCGGCTCCGCCACCGCCGCGGCCGCCGCCCGCCGCTCGTAGGCCGTGCCGTCCGACCAGGCCTCCGCGATCCGGGAGAGCTCGTCGAGGTCGGCGTCGCCGATCCGCTGCAGCGCGATCGCGACGGCCTCGCGCACGCGCCAGCGGGGATCGTTCGCGTGCACCCGGAGCTCCCCGACGGCGGCCCGATCGCCTTCGACCGCGAGGCGACCCAGCCCGGCCACCCCGCACATCGCCAGGAACCCACGCGGCTCGTTCGTCCCGGCCTCGTCCGGGCCGATCGCCGCCCACCGCCGGATCTCCGCCGCGTCCGCGACGTCGGCGGCCGCGTCGAGCAGCTCCAGGTTGCCGCGGGGGCCCGGCAAGCCGGAGCGCTCGATCAGATACGCGTCGCGGTCCGTGGCGTCCGACAGCTCGCGGACGTACGTCTCATGCGACCCCATCGCCGGCCTCCGGTGAGACGGCCCGCGACCGCACCATCGTGCGGCCGTCGTCGGGCTCTCGGAACCCGAACTTCCGATAGAGCGCGTGCGCGTCGCGCGTCCCCAGGTACCACTGCAGGTCGCGGACGTACGGGTCCTCGACCGCCTCCCGGACGAGCTCCGTCGCGATCCCGAGGCCGCGGTGCGACGCCACGACGAAGACGTCTCCGAGCCAGGCCACGCTGGAGCCGTCCGAGACGACCCGGCAGAACCCGACGAGGGTCCGGCCGTCGTAGGCGGCCACCACCCGCGTCGACTCCCGGATCAGCCGCTCGATCGTCTCGCGGGAGCGGCCCGGGACCCAGTACGCCTCCTCGGAGAGGAAGGCGAACACCGCGTCGACGTCGACCCGATCGCGATCGTCGTCCAGCTCGATCCCGCCGTCGATCGATCGTCGCGTCACGCCGCGATCCTCAGCACACGAGACCGAGCCGGCGATGCTGCAACGCGGGCAACCGCTGGCGGATCCGCCGGAGCTCGCCCAGGTCCAGGTCGGCGAACCACACCCCGGAACCCTCCTCGGGCGCCTCGACCAGGATCCGACCCCAGGGGTCGGCGACCAGGCTGTGCCCGTACGAGCGTCGGCCGCCCTCGCCGTCGCCGAACGGTCCCCACTGTCCCGCCGCCACGACGAAGCACTGATCCTCGATCGCGCGGGCCCGCAGCAGGACGTGCCAGTGGTCCTTCCCGGTCTCGAACTGGAACTGCGCCGGCACCAGCAACACCTCTGCGCCGAGCGCCATCAGCCCCCGGTACAGCTCGGGGAACCGCAGGTCGTAGCAGATCGACAGCCCGACACGTGCCTGGTCCGTCTCGAACGTGATCAGTTGGTCTCCGGGCGTGAAGGTGGCCGACTCACGGAACGGCGGCTGCCCGGGCAGCTCCACGTCGAACAGGTGGATCTTGCGATAGCGCGCGACGAGCTCGCCCGACCGGTCGAACAGCGGCGACGTGTTGAACACATGCTCGCCGTCCCGCTCGAGGACGCTGCCCCCGAGCACCCACATCCCCCGCGCGGCCGCCACCGCGGCCAGGCGATCGGTCACGGGACCCGGCACCGGCTCGGCCACCTCGGCGCGACGGGACGCCGGGCCGAGGTACGGGAAGACCTCCGGGAGCGCCGCGAGGTCGGCGCCTCCGTCGGCCGCCTCGTTCAGGAGCCGCTCGGCCTCGGCGACGTTCGCCTCGACGTCGTCGCCCGACCGCATCTGGCAGATCGCGACCCGCATCGTCCGCGCAGTCTAGGAGGACCGGACCTCAGTGGTCGTCCCGGTCGTCGAGGCCGTCGCGTGCCCAGCGGGCCAGCGGCAGCACGAACCACAGCCCGGCGATCACGAGCCCGACGATCGCCGTGATCGCGATCGCGACGCCTTCGGTGAAGAAGAGCTCCGTGAACAGGAGCACGACGGAGGTGAGCGCGACGGACAAGCACACCAGGCCCACCAGCGCCATGCGGTTCGACGTGCGCAGGAGCGCCTCCTTGTCGCCGTGGCGCCAGCGGATCCGGTGGAACGCGGTCGGCATCACGAGGGTGATCACGGCGGACGCAGCCGCGAAGAACGCGAAGATCAGCGTGTTCTGCTGGAGCTCATCGAGCTTCTCGAAGCGCGACGTGAACGGGAGCGTCAGCAGGAACGCGAACAGGACGGTCACGCCGGCGAGCGCGACGCGGAGCTCGTTCAGCAGCTCGAGCAGCTCGCGGTTCAGCTGCTGCCGTCTGGATTCCTCGTCGTTGTCCGCCATGAGGGACCACCCTAGCGGCAGAGCGGGCGGGCCGATCACGCCGGCGGCGCGACGGCCGCCCGGATCGCGTCGACGGCCGCCGGGTCCTCCAGGCTCGAGAGGTCGCCCGGGTCCTCGCCGAGGGCCGCCGCGCGGATCGCGCGGCGGACGATCTTGGCCGACCGGGTCTTCGGCAGCTCGCCGACGAAGACCACCCGCGCCGGGGCGAACGACCTCCCGAGGTGGTCGGCCACGACGTCGGTGAGCGCGGCGGCCAGCGCGTCGCTCGGCTCGACGCCGGGGCGGAGGGCGACGAAGCACCAGATCGCCTCGCCCTTGACGGGATGCGGGACGCCGACGGCGGCCGACTCGGCGACCGCGGCGTGCGTCGCGAGGGCGCTCTCGACCTCGGCCGGCCCGAGCCGCTTGCCGGCCACCGACAGCGTGTCGTCGCTGCGGCCGTGCAGGAACCAGAACCCGTCCGCGTCGACGCTCGCCCAGTCTCCGTGGACCCAGACGTCGGGCCACCGACGCCAGTACGTGTCGAGGTACCGCTCGTCGTCGCCCCAGATCCCGCGCGTCATCGCCGGCCAGGGCTGCCGGCACACGAGCTCGCCGACCTCGCCCGGGGCGACCGGGCGGCCGTCCGGGCCCCAGACCTGCAGATCCATCCCCAGCGCCGGACCGCGGAGCGTCGTCGGCTTCAGCTCCGTGATCGGCAGGGGCGAGAGGAAGCACGCGCCGACCTCGGTCCCACCGGAGAGGTTGATGATCGGGCACCGGCCCTCGCCGACCTCCCGGAACAGCCACATCCACGGATCGGGGTTCCACGGCTCTCCGGTCGAGGCGAGGATCCGCAGCGACGAGCGGTCGTGCGCCCGCACCGGTTCGACGCCGGAGGGGATCAGCGAGCGGATCAGCGTCGGCGACACGCCGAGCGTCGTGACCCGGTGGCGCTCGACCGTGGCCCAGAGGCGGTCGGGGCCGGGGACGTTCGGCGCGCCCTCGGTCAGCAGGACCGTGGCGCCGAGCGCCAGCGCGCCCACGATCTCCCAGGGCCCCATGATCCAGCCGAGGTCGGTCACCCAGTGCAGCGTCTCGTCCGGATGCAGGTCGACCTGGTACGCGACCTCGCTCGCGACCTTCACGAGGAAGCCCGCGTGCACGTGCACCGCGCCCTTGGGCCGCCCGGTCGTCCCGCTCGTGTAGCCGATGAAGAGCGGGTGCTCGCTGTCGAGCGGCTCCGTCGCGAACGGCTCCGGCGAGGTTCCCAGGAGCGCGTCCCAGGGAACGTCGGTCGGGAGACCGCTCGCCGCTCGCGCGCCCAGCCGCGGCCACACGACGATCCGCTCGACGCAGCCGGCCAGCTCGGCGGCGCGGCGCGCGACCTCGGCCATCGGAACCGGCCGGCCCTTGCGGAGCGACCCGTCCGCGGTGATCAGCACCCGGGCGCCGGCGTCGGCCAGCCGCGTCGCGACCGCGTCGGGTCCGAACCCGCTGAAGATCGGCACGAAGATCGCCCCGAGCTTCGCGCAGGCCATCACGGCGGCGACCGTCTCCGGCGCCATCGGCAGGAAGACGCCGACCGTGTCCCGCTCGCGGACCCCGAGCCCGCGCAGGCCGTGGGCGACCCGATCCGTCAGCACGCGGAGCTCGTGGTACGAGACCGTGCGCACCTCGCCGTCCTCCGACTCCCACACCACGGCGGGGGCATCGGGCGTCCGCTCCGACCAGACGTCCACGCACGCGTGGGCGAGGTTCGTCTTCCCCCCCGTGAACCACGTGGTCCACGGCACGCCGCGCGACGTGTCCAGCACCCGCTCGTACGGCTCGAGGAACGACAGGCCGAGGTCGCGTACGACCGCGTCCCAGAACCAGGCGATGTCGCCGATCGAGCGCGCGAGCAGCTCGTCGTAGGTCTCGATCCCGTGGGCGCGCATCAGTCGGGTGACGTTCGCCCGCTCCTCGTACTCCGGCGACGGCGACCACACGACCGGCATCTCGGGGCATGGTAGAACGGAGCTCGATGGCCGGCCGCGTGGGCATCCGTGGGATCGGGTTCTCCGGCTTCGCCCCCACCACCCCCGGGGTGTCCACGAGGGAGCTCATGTTCGACGCCGCGCGCAACGCCTACGCGGACGCGCAGGTCGACCCCCGGACCCAGATCGACTCGTTCGTCTGTGCCTCGGAGGACCTCCAGGAGGGGACGAGCATCTTCGACGAGTACGTCCCCGACCAGCTCGGCGCCGTGCAGCGGCCGGTGCAGACCGTCGCCGCCGACGGGTTGTTCGCACTCGCCACGGGCGTGATGCTGATCCGCTCCGGGATCGCGCGGACGGTGGCGATCGAGGCGCACTCGAAAGCCTCGGAGGTCGTCGCGCAGGGACGCGTCGACCGGTTCGCGCTTGGACCCGGTGCTGAACCGGCCGCTCGGGCTCTCCGCGCTCGCGGTCGCGGGGCTGGAGATGCGGCGCTATCTGCACGTGAGCGGCCACCTCCCCCAGCACTGCGCCGCCGTCGCGCAGCGCAACCGCGAGCACGCCCGGGAGAACCCGCGCGCGTGGTTCGCGGACGTGCAGGATCCAACGCCGCTGTTCGACCCGCTGACGCGCGAGCAGGCCGCGTCGAGCGCCGACGGATGCATCGTCGTCGTGCTCTCGGCCGAGGAGGAAGCGCCGACGCCCGTCGCCTGGGTGACCGGCGTCGGGTGGAGCCAGGACGCGCCGTCGCTCGAGAGCCGCGACTGGGACGCGGCGATCGCCGCCGAGCGCGCGGCGCGGATGGCGTTCGATCAGGCGGATACCGGCCCGGCCGATGTCGATCTCGCGGAGGTCGACGACACCTTCGCCTACAAGCAGTTGCAGCACCTGGAGGCCCTCGGGCTGGACGGACTCTCGCCGGCATCGGTGAACCCCTCCGGTGGCGCGCTCGGCGAGGGCTACCTGCACGAGGCGAACGGCCTGGCGCGCGTGCTCGGCTGCGTCGAGCGGCTGCGGGCGGGCAACGCGCGACGCGCGGTCGCCCAGTCGTGGCGCGGCGTGCCGAGCTCGTCCGCGGCGGTCGCCGTCTTGGAGGCGGCGTCGTGACATCCGTGGGGACATGCCGGTGACCGGGCGCCGGGTCGCCGTGGTCGGCGCCGGCATGACGCGGTTCGTCCGCCGCGCGCAGGAGACCGGCAAGGAGCTCGCGTGGCAGGCGTCGAAGGCGGCCCTCGACAGCGCCGAGCTGACGCTCGCCGACGTCGACGCGGTGGCGCTCGGCACGGCGCCCGACGCCTTCGACGGCGTGCACCGCAAGGGCGACTACCTCGCCGACGGCGCCGGCGCGTGGGGCAAGCCGTTCATCCGGACCTACGTCGGCGGCGGCACCGGCGTCTTCGCGCCGATCCAGGGCTGGTACACGATCGCGTCCGGCATGGCCGACGTGGTCCTCGTGGTCTGCGAGGAGAAGATGTCGTCCACGCAGCCGCATCCGCAGGGCGCGTTCCTGACGATCTTCGACCACATCATCGAACGACCGCTCGGGCCGAACCTGCTGTGGATCTTCGCGCTCGAGATGCATCGGTACATGCACGCCTACGGGCTCGAGAAGCGAGACATCGCGGCGGTCGCCGTGAAGAACAAGCGGAACGCCGCCGACCACCCGGCCGCCCTGCTGGGCGAAGCGGACATCACGATCGAGGACGTGCTCGCGTCCGAGACGCTCGCCTGGCCCGTGCAGCGGCTCGACGTCTCACCGATCAGCGACGGCGCCGTCGCGATCGTGATGGCGAGCGAAGAGGCCGCGGCGCGGATCACCGACCGGCCCGTCTGGGTCGAGGGCGTCGGATGGAACCTCGACACCTCGTACTGGACGAACCGCGATCTCGTCTATCCCGAGTACGTCGAGAACGCCGCCCGCATGGCGTACGACATGGCCGGCATCACCGAGCCACGCAAGCAGATCCACGTTGCCGAACCGTACGACCCGTTCGACTACAAGGAGCTGCATCACCTCGAGGGGCTGCTCCTGTTCGACAAGGGCAAGGCGCCCGAGGCCGCGCGCGACGGGGTCACCGCGCGCGACGGCGACCTCCCGTGCTGCCCGTCCGGCGGACTGCTCGGCGTCGGCAACCCGATCGCCGCGGCCGGTCTGATGAAGATCGCGGAGCTCTTCTGGCAGCTCCGCGGGGAGGCCGGCGCGCGCCAGGTCCCCGGGACGCCGGAGCGCGGGGTCGCGCAGGCGTGGGGCGACCTGATGCAGGTCGGGACCGTCGTCGTGATGGGCGTGGACCGCGCGGCGACCGGGGACGGAGCCCCGACGCCGCCCGCGACGACGCTCGGCCCGACCGCGCTCTCGGACGCGGAGTTCCGATCGGCGGTCGGGGCGGTCGAGGACCGGCTCGATGCCGAGTGGGATTGGGACGCCGGCGAGGCGATCGGTGGGTTCCTCGAGGGGCTGCGCGAGGGCACGATCGTGGCGACGTACTGCGCCTCGTGCGAGCGGACGCTCGTGCCGCCGCGCAAGTTCTGCGAGCGATGCTTCCGGCCGACGGACCGCTGGACCGAGGTGCCCGCGAGCGGAACGGTCGAGACCTTCTCGATCTGCCACGTCAGCTGGGACATGCGGCCCCTCGACCCCCCGGAGCTGCCCGCCGTGATCCGGCTCGACGGGGCGAGCTCGGGCGGGTTCCTCCACAAGCTCGGCGAGGTCGACCCCGCCGACGCGTCGATCGGGATGGCGGTCGAGGCGGTCTTCCGCCCGCCGGCGGAACGCACCGGCTCGATCCTCGACATCGCCTACTTCCGCCCGAGGGAGGCCTGACGTGGCGCGCTCGGTCCGTGGGGAGATGCCGGTCGCCTTCCACTACACGCCCGGCGTGGGCAACACCGCGTTCCTCGAGGCGCTGCGCACGCGCGGCGTGTTCCTGGGCGCGCGCTGCGACGCGTGCGAGGTGACGTACCTGCCCGCGCGCATCTTCTGCGAGCGCTGCTTCGCGGCGCTCGGTCCCGGGGTGGAGTGCGGGCCGGGCGGCACGCTCGAGTCGTTCACGGTCGCGCACGTGGACGTGGACGATCGGGATCTCGACGAGCCGCAGCCGCTCGGCCTCGTGCGGCTGGACGGCGCCGACACGGTGCTGCTGCACCGCCTGCTCGGCGAGGCGACGTGGACGATCGGGATGCGGGTGGAGGCGGTCCTGCGTCCGGCGGCGCAGCGGAGCGGGTCGATCCTCGACCTGGAGGGGTTCCGGCCGGCATGAACTTCGACCTGAGCCCGGAGCAGGCGGCGTTCCGCGACGTCGTCCGCGGGTTCGCGCAGGAGGTCGTCGCGCCGCAGGCGGCCGAGGCCGACCGAGAGGAGCGCTTCCCGCTCGAGGTGGTGCGGCGGATGGGCGAGCTGGGATTGTTCGGGCTGCCGTTCCCCGAGCGCTACGGCGGGTCGGACGCGGACGCGGTGACGATGTGCCTCGCGATCGAGGAGATCGGGCGCGCGGATCAGTCGGCCGGGATCACGCTCTCGGCGGCCGTCGGCCTGGCCGGCACGATGATCGACCGGTTCGGGACCGAGGAGCAGAAGGAGCGGTGGCTCGCCCCGCTCGCGCGGGGCGAGACCCTGGGCTCGTTCGCGCTCACCGAGCCCGGCGGCGGCTCCGACGCCGCCGCCGCCCGCACGACCGCGAGGCTCGAGGACGACGGCTGGGTGATCGACGGCGCGAAGGCGTTCATCACGAACGCCGGCACGCCGATCACCGCGTTCCACGTCGTGGCCGCGGCCACCGAGCCCGGCGGCGGCCCCGCCGGCCTGTCGACGATCGTGGTCCCGGCCGACGCGCCGGGCGTCGCGGTCGACGCCCCGTACCGCAAGATCGGCTGGCACGCGAGCGACACGCGCGGCGTCGCGTTCGACGGCTGCCGCGTCCCGGCCGACGCCCTGCTCGGCGAGCGGGGCCGCGGGTTCCCGCAATGCCTCGAGGTCCTGACCGGGGCGCGGATCGGCGTAGCCGCGCTGGCGGTCGGGCTGGCGCAGGCGTGCCTGGACGCCGCCGTCGCGTACGCGGGCGAGCGCGAGGCCTTCGGCCGCCCGATCGGCGCGAACCAGGCGATCCAGACGAAGGTCGCGGACATGCGGGTCGCGGTCGAGACGGCGCGGCTGGCCACCTATCGCGCGGCGTGGCTGAAGGACCAGGGCCGGCCGCACGTCGCGGAGGCGTCGATCGCGAAGCTCGCCGCGAGCGAGGCCGCCGTGCGATGCGCGGGCGAGGCGGTGCAGATCCACGGCGCGTACGGCTTCTCCGAGGAGTCGCCGGTCGCCCGCTACTACCGCGACGCGAAGGTGCTCGAGATCGGCGAGGGCACGAGCGAGATCCACCGCCTGATCCTGGCGCGCGACCTGGGTCTGCCCTCCGCCTTCTGATGCCGACCGGCCGCTACACGATCCTGGGCGACGACGGGCGCCCGGTCGGGACGGAGTCGTTCCGCTGCGCGCCCGGTCCCATGGGTTGGCGCTACTTCTCCGACGTCGACACGACCGAGCACGGTCGGCACCGCGAGGTCGTCGACGTCGCGGTCGACGCCGACTGGCGGATCGCCCGCGTGCGGATCCACACCGGCGCGCACGACCTGCTCCTGGAGCGCCGCGACGATCGCCTGACCGGCTGGCGCGACGGCGCCGCGGTCGAGCTCGCGTTCGGACCCGAGGCGCACCTCGACTACCTGACGCCCGCGACGAACCTGATCACGACGCGGCGGCTCGCGGGGACCACCGAGCTCGACGTCGTGTTCCTCGAGCCGTTCACGCTGGAGCCCACGAGCGATCGCCAGCGGTACGAGCGGCGCGGCGACGAGGACGTCGAGACCGCGGTCGGGACGTTCGCGGCGACCCGGTGGGGCTACACGTCCCTCGCGAGCGGCTGGTCGTCGGACCTCTGGGTCGCGGGCGACGTCGTCGTGCGGTACGACCGGATCTTCGAGCTGATCGACTACGAGCCCGGCGCGAACGGCCCGCGGCCGATCGCGTGATCCCGGGACCCGGGTCGGCCGGTGGCGGACGAACGAACGGCGGCCCCTTACTGGACCTTCAGCAGCTCCACGTCGATCACCAGGTCGACCTTCTTGCCGAGCAGCATCCCGCCGGTCTCGAGGGCCGCGTTCCACGTGATGTCCCAGTCCTCGCGGTCGACCGTGGTCTTCGCGGAGAACCCGAGCATCGGGGTTCCGTCCATCGTCGCACCCGTCCCGACGAACTCGGCGTCGAGGGTGACCGGCTTCGTGATGCCTCGGATCGTGAGGTCGCCGTCCAGGGCGAACGTGTTGCCGCCCGTCGGACGGATCCCGGTGCTGCGGAACGTGATCGTCGGGTGCTCCTCCGTCAGGAAGAAGTCGCCGCTCCGCAGGTGGTTGTCGCGCATCTCCTGGTTCGTGTCGACGCTCGCCGCGTCGATCTCGACGGTGACCGAGCTGGTCTCGGGCGTCTCGCCGACCTCGGCCTGGCCGCTGAACGACGTGAACCGGCCACGCGCCTTCGAGAGCAGGTGCCGGACCACGAACTCCACCGACGTGTGCGCCGGATCGATCGTGTAGGTCCCGGCGGGCGGGAGCTCCACCCCTTCGAACTGCTTGAGTGCCTGCGCCATCTCCGTGCCTCCTCCTCGCTCCACCCGGGCCTCCCCCGGGCTCACGTAGGCACTAACACGGGAATAGTTGCTCCGTATTCCTGAGTTACTGTCGATATCAGAGAAATCGACCGAGGGCGGTTGCCGCGGGTGGGTCGAGGGCCGAGGATGGGACGATGCGGACCGAGCAGGTACACGAGGAACAGGGGATCTGCCAGCACGTCCGGCGTGCGGCGGACCTGCTGGGCAAGCGCTGGAGCACCCAGATCGTCCTCGCCCTGCTCGACGGCAAGGCCCGCTTCTCCGAGCTCCGGGAGGCCGTGGCGCCGATCTCCGACACCCTGCTCTCGGAGCGTCTGAAGGAGCTCGAGGCCGACGGGATCATCCGCCGCGACGTCACCCCCTCGACGCCGGTCCTGATCGAGTACCACCTGACCGATCAGGGGCGAGACCTGGAACGCGTGATGAAGGAGCTGCGGATCTGGGCCGAGCGCTGGGCCGACGCTCCGGTCGGCCGTTAGCCCGACTACGTCAGCGCGATCCCGGCCACGAGCACGACGGGCGCCGCGAACCCGAACACTGCAGCCAGCGTCCGTTCCCGAGGATGGCCCAGGCCGGCCGAGCCGGACGTCGTCAACAAGGCCATCCCGGCCAGGAGCCCGGCCGCGAGGAGCGGGAGCCCGATCGAGAAGAGCCCGAGGACGCCGAGCCCTACCAGCGCGCCGGTCGCCGCTCCGAGCCACGGCAGACGGGCGAGGGGGCTGGGACGCGTAGACCCGATCCCCGAACACACGGCCCCCGCCGCGATCGCGACCGCGACGAACGCGACACGCGAGGCGTCGGTCGGACCTCCCTGGGCGGCGATGATCCAGATGTAAGCAACATCGACCGCCACGGCGATCGCCGCGGCGGAGAGTCCCAGCCGGGACGGTCGGGCCGGCACCACCGCCACGGGTCGCCCGGGTGCGCTCATCATCGCCCCCAGCGTACCCCTGGTCCCTTGCGCGGGCGCTCGCCCGGAGCCCAGGATGCGACGTCCGTCGACCGAGGGAGGAACGCGATGGTTCTCGTCCAGTTCCGGGTGCAGGCGCCCGACGTGGAGAAGTTCAAGGCCGCCGCGGTGAAGTTCGCGCCGATCATGGAGGAGCTCGGCGGCCACAACCACCGCGCCTACGTGAGCGAGTCCGACCCGAACGAGGTCACGACCCTCTCGGAGTGGGAGTCGCACGACGCGATGATGGCCGCCACCGATCGCTTCGGCGACGACTTCAACCGTGAGGCCGGCACCGAGGGCCTCGAGTGGGAGACCCGGATCTGGCACCTGCTGGCGTAGCCGCTACCCCGCGACGGCCGGGTCCGCGACCTCGGTCAGCACCTCGTCGATGATCGCGAACCCCTCGTCGAGCTGCTCCTCGGTGATCGACAGCGGCGGGTTCGTCATGATCCCGTTGAAGCGGATCATCGTGAACAGGCCCTTCGAGCAGCAGCGCCTTGTTGATCGCGGCCATCGTCTCGTTCACCTGGTTGTAGGGCGAGAGCGGCTCCATCGTCTCGCGGCTCTTCACCAGCTCGACGATCCCGAACAGGCCGAGGTTGCGGTGGACGCCCACGCTCGGATGCTTCGCGGCGAGCGCCTCGTGGTGGGCGCGCAGCACCGGGTCCAGCCGCTTCGCGTTGCCGATCAGGTCGTCGTCCTCCAGCACCTGGATCGCCGCCAGCGCCGCCGCGACCGAGAGCGGATGCGAGTTGTACGTGAGCCCGCCGTAGAAGACGTTCTCCTCGAAGTGCGCCGCGATCGCCGGCGAGATCCCGACCGCGCCGAGCGGCAGGTAGCTCGAGGTCAGGCCCTTCGCCGCCGTGATGATGTCCGGCTCGATCCCCCAGTGGTCCACCGCGAACCACTCCCCCGTCCGGCCGAACCCGCACATCACCTCGTCGGCGACGTAGAGGATCCCGTGCCGGGAGCAGAGCTCGCGGACGCCCTGCAGGTAGCCGTCCGGCGGCACGAGGATGCCGTTCGTCCCGGGGACGGTCTCCAGGAGGAACGCGGCGATCGTCGACGGACCCTCGAGCTCGATCGTCTCCTCGAGGTTCGCGAGCGCGGCGTCGACGTCGTCCCAGCCGCGCTGCACGCCGTGGTACGGGTCGAGCACGCGCACGATGCCGGCCATCGGCGGGTTCTCGTTCGCCCAGCGGCGGGGGTCGCCCGTCAGGTTGATCGTCGCGTACGTCGCCCCGTGGTACGAGCGGTAGCGGACCATCACCTTCTGCCGGCCCGTGTACGCCTTGGCGATCCGGATCGCGTTCTCGTTCGCCTCGGCGCCGCCGAGCGTGAAGAACGACTTCTCGATGTCGCCTGGGAACAGCTCCGCGAGCTTCTGGCCGAGCTGCGCCCGCGCCTCGTAGGCCATGAAGGGCGAGATGTAGGGGAGCTTCTCGGCCTGCTTCACGACCGCGTCGATCACGCGCTTGTCGCCGTGGCCGATGTTCACGCCCATCAGCTGGGAGTTGAAGTCCAGGTAGCGCGTGCCGTCCGTCGTGTAGAAGTACACGCCCTCGGCGCGCTCCACGGGCAGGGGCGTCGCCTTCGACTGCGCCTGCCAGTCGTACAGCGTGTAGCGCTTCGACAGCTCGACGATCTGCTCGGCGGTCAGCTCGCTCATCCGGATCCCTCCTGCGCGCGTCGTCCGACATGCTCCCAGACGGGGCCGCCGGCCCGCTAGCATGCAGCCCTCCCGACCGGGAGCCGTCATGACCGACCACACGCCCCACGCCGCCCCGCTCGATCCCCTGGACGAGCCGCCGCCCCAGCTGTCCACGGGCGAGGCCGAGCGCCTGGCCGCGGACCTGTTCGGCGTCCGCGGGAGCGCGCACCCGCTGGTCAGCGAGCGCGACCAGAACCTGCGGATCGAGACGGGCGAGGGGACGTCGTTCGTGCTGAAGATCATGAACGCGGCCGAGGACCCGGCGATCGTCGACCTGCAGACCCAGGCGCTGCTCCACGTGGCGCGCACCGACCCCGGCCTGCCGGTGATGCGCGTGGTCCCGACCATCGAGGGCGAGGCGCAGCGGACGATCGAAGGCCCCGACGGACGCAAGCACGCGGTCCGGATGGTCACCCACCTGACCGGACGGACGCTGGAGCCCGCGGACCTGCGGCTCGACCGGCTGCCCGCGTTCGGCGCCGCGTCGGCGCGCCTGGGCCGGGCGCTCCGCGGCTTCTTCCACCCGGCCGCCGACAACCCACTGCTGTGGAACCTGCGGTACGCGCTGGACCTCCGGCCGCTGCTCGACCGCGTCGAGGACCCCGTGCGGCGCGCGATCGTGACGCGCGTGCTGGACCGCTACGAGGAGCGCGTGCTGCCGCGCTTCGAGGGCCTGCGGGCGCAGGTGATCCACAACGACCTCACGACCGACAACGCCCTGTTCGACGACGACCAGCGCCTGTCGGGCATCGTCGACTTCGGCGACATCGCCTACACGGCGACCGTCTGCGACCTGGTGTCGACGGTCGAGGCCCTGATGGGCGAGCGGCCCGACCACTTCGAGACGCTCGAGGCCGTCGTGCAGGGCTTCCACGGCGTGACGCCGCTCGAGGACGACGAGATCGCGCTCCTGCCCGACCTGCTCGCTCACGCGGTGGACGACCACCGCGGTGATCTCGGCGTGGCGCGTGCCCCTGTATCCCGAGAACGCCGAGTACCTGGGCGGCTGGGCCGAGGGCGTGTGGACGATGCTCACGCTCTGGGACGAGCTCGGGGATGCCGCGTACCAGCGCCGGATCCACGAGGCGGTGACGGCCGCGACCGGCGCGCCGACGACGGTCGCGACGGGCGCGTCGATCGAGGAGCTGGTCGAGCGCCGTCGCCGGCTGTTCGGCCCCGCGATCTCGCCGCTCACGTACGACCGGCCGCTGCACCTGGTGCTGGCGCGCGGCGCGTGGATGACCGACGCCGACGGCCGCTCGTACCTGGACGCGTACAACAACGTGCCGGTCGTCGGGCACTGCCACCCGCACGTGGTCGAGGCGATCGCGCGTCAGGCCGCGCTCCTGAACACGAACACCCGCTACCTGCACCGCTCCGCGCTCGACCTGGCCGAGCGGCTCGTCGCCTCGATGCCCGAGGGCCTCGACACCGTGATGTTCGTGAACTCCGGCAGCGAGGCGAACGACCTGGCCTGGCGGATGGCGACGGTCGCGACCGGCCACGGCGGGGCGATCGTGACCTCGTTCGCGTACCACGGCGTGACCGCCGCGACGTCGGACCTCTCGCCCGAGGAGTGGCTCGGCTCCGGCCGGCCGGCGCACGTCGCGACGTTCCCGCCGCCCGATCCGTACCGCGGCGCGTTCCGCGAGGCCGAGGGCTGGTCGGCGCACGCCGCGGCGTCGGTCGACGTCGCGATCGCCTCGCTCCGCGAGCGCGGCCTGGAGCCCGCGATGGTGATGATCGACCCCGGCTTCATCAGCGACGGCGTGTTCTCGCCGCCCGACGGCTACCTGCGCGACGTCGTCGAGCGGGTGCGCGCCGCCGGCGGCCTGTACGTCGCCGACGAGGTCCAGGTCGGCTACGGCCGCAACGGCCAGCGCCTGTGGGGCTATCCAGGTGCACGGCGCTCGAGCCGGACTTCGTCACGCTCGGCAAGCCGATGGGCAACGGCCACCCGGTCGCCGCCGTGATCACGCGCGCCGAGATCGCCGAGCGGTTCGCCGCCGAGACCGAGTTCTTCAGCACGTACGGCGGCAACCCCGTCGCCGCCGAGGCGGCGCTCGCCGTCCTCGACGTGATCGAGCGCGAGGACCTGATCGCGAACGCCGCGGCGATGGGCGACGCGGCTCACCGACGGCGTCCGCGCGCTCGCCGAGCGGCACGACGCGATCGGCGACGTCCGCTCCGCCGGCCTGCTGCTCGGCATCGAGCTCGTGCGTGACCGCGACACGCGCGAGCCGGCGCCCGACGTCGCCGACGCGATCCTGAACGGGATGCGCGAGCGCGGCGTCCTGATCGGCACGACGGGCCCCGACGGCAACGTCCTGAAGATCCGCCCACCGCTGGTGCTCGCGGCGCAGGAGGCCGCCCTATTGCTGGAGACCCTCGACGCGGTCTTGACCGACGTCGAGGACTAGACCCCCTTCAAGACCTCGCCGGCCTTCATCACGAAGCCGATGTCCTCGAGGACCGTGATGTCCTCGAGCGGGTCGCCGTCGACGGCGACCAGGTCCGCGTGCTTGCCCACCGCGAGCGACCCGACGCGGTCGGACCAGCCCATCAGCTCGGCGGCGACGCGGGTGGCGCTCTGGATCGCGGCCATCTCGGTCAGGCCGTGCTTCACCATCTTCGCGAACTGGCGGCAGACGAACCGGTGCGGGTACACGCCGCTGTCGGTGCCGTAGGCGATCCTCACGCCCGCCTTCACGCACTTCTCGAAGCCGTCGCGCTGCGCCTGCGTCGTCTCCTCGTTCTTGCGGAGCACCTCGGCGGACCAGCCGGCGCGCGCGCCCTCCTCGGCGATCCAGTCGCCGTCGTAGATGTCGGCGACCAGGTACGTGCCGCGGTCGGCCATCAGCTCGATCGCCTCGTCGTCCATCAGCGAGCCGTGCTCGATCGAGCGCACGCCGGCGCGGACCGCGCGCTTGATGCCCTCGGCGCCGTGGGCGTGCGCGGCGACGTGCGTCCCGTACAGCGCGGCCTCCTCGACGGCGGCGCGGAGCTCGGCCTCGCTGAACTCCGGCGCGCCCGGCGTCGTGCCCTCGGTCAGCACCGCGCCCGTGGCGATCACCTTGATGAAGTCGGCGCCGCCGTGCAGGATCCGCCGCACCGCCGCCCGGACCTCGTCCGGCGAGTCGGACACGCCGAACCGCAGGTCGCGCGGGACGACCGCGTCGACGTCGGGCGCCAGGCCGGTGACGTCGCCGCCGCCGCCGGAGCGGCGTGACGAACGCGCCCGCGCACATCATCCGCGGGCCGATCGTGATCCCGGCGTCGATCGCGTCGCGGAGCGCGCAGTCGACGAACGCCCGGAACGTGCCCACGTCGCGGACCGTCGTCACGCCGGCCAGGACGGTGTCGCGCGCGTTGCGGACCCCCGTCATCGCCTCCTGCGCCGCGGTCCGCATCACGAGCGAGGCGTAGCCGTGGCCGTCCTCGAGCTCGCCGATCATGTGCGCGTGCATGTCCAGCAGGCCGGGCAGCACCGTGCGTCCGGTGAGGTCGTGGACCGTCGCGCCCTCGGGCAGCGGGCCCTCGTCCGGCTCGACGGCCGCGACGAGCCCGTCGCGGATCGTCAGGCGGACGCCCGTGCGGACCTCGCCCGCGTCGACGTCGATCAGCCGGCCCGCCCGCACCACCGCGTCGGTCATGCGGGCGAGCATAGCCTCGGGCATAGGACCAACGGCCGAGCCGAACCTGACCTTCGGTCGGTGCGCCGGGGACCCCCTCCCGGCCGATACCTCGGGTGGCTCCCCGTTGCCGACCGCAGGCTCCAAGCCCTTCTCCGATCGCGTCGGGCCCCGGCGGGAAGCCCCCGGTCCGCGAGCGATCGCGGGCCGGGACGGCCGCGTGGTCCCGGCGGGCGCGTGCGGTCTCTGCGGTGCCGACGGCCGCGGAGCCCCGCTCGCCGGGACGCGGCCATCTGCGCCCTTCGCCTCTAGTCTGAGACGGACTAGTTCGCCGCCGCCTCCAGCCGCGCGAGCTCCTGGTCGATCATCCCGAGCGCCTCGATCGGCGTCCAGCGGCTCCCCGTGGCCGGGGAGGACGCGGCGCGGGGCGAGCTCGCGCATCCGCGCGAGCGAGGACCGCGCCGCGTCCGGGTCCTCGAACTCCAGGTGATCGTCGAGGTAGAGCATGTCGCCCGTGAACAGCAGGCCGGTCTCTGCCTCCCACAGCGCGACGCTCCCGGGCGTGTGGCCGGGGACGTGCAGCACGACGAACGCTCGGTCCCCCAGGTCGACGACGTCGCCGTCCTCGACGAACGAGCTCGGCTCGGCCCCTGGGCTCACCCACCCGCCCACGTCGAAGGCGGCGTCCGGCAACGCGTCGATCAGCAGCTCGGGGACCGGCAGCCCGTAGACCGCGAACTCGTCCTCGGCATCCGGCGGGAAGTCCCGACGCCGCACACGCATCGGGTACGGCGAACGGACGTCGTCGGCGTCGCCGGCGTGGCACCGACGGTCCTCGAACCCCGCGAGCCCGCCCACGTGGTCGAAATGGCCGTGCGTCGCCACGGCGACGACCGGGACGTCGCCCACGAGCGACTTGACCGCCGCCGCCAGGTCGCCGAACCCGTTCGCGGTGTCGACCACCAGCGCGCGCTCCCGGCCGCGGAGAACCCAGACGTTCGACAGGAGCAGCGCGTCGACGTGGGGCTCGTCGAGGCCGGTCAACCCGTCGCCGACGTCCCGAACCCGGAACCACGGATCGGCGACGGGGAGCTGGACCTCGGTCATCCGGTCAGTTCCGCTCCGCGAAGAACACCGATCCGGCCGGCTCGCGCAGGCAGTGCTCCGACGTCATCGACGCGTTGTAGCTCCCCAGGTTCAGCAGGGCGACGATATCGCCCTCCGCGACCTCCGGGAACGGCACCTCCTCGCCGAACAGGTCGTCGCCCTCGTTGATGTGGCCGGCGAACGTAACGACGCCGCTCGGCGGGGACCCCGGTGCCCGGCAGAGCACGACGTCCACGGGCGAGCGGTACACGAAGTGCTCCCCGGCCGCGTTCCAACCCACATCGAGCCCGACGAAGCGCACGCCGTCGCGATCCTCGACGGTGACGACCTCGGCGAGCAGCGTCGCGCACTCCTTCACGAGGAAGTCGCCGGGCTCGGTCCCCACCGCGACGCCGAGCGGCCCGAGATGGCGTCCGAGGATCTCCGCCCAGGCCGCCAGGTCGAGCGGCTCGTCGCCCGCCCGCTGCGGCACGCCCAGCCCGCCGCCGGTGTTCACCTCGCGGATCGGGCAGCCGCGGTCGAGCAGGTGCCGCGTCATCTCGGCGACGCGCCCGATCACGGTGTCGAAGACCGGCAGGCCCTCGTTCAGGTAGCCGTCGCCGACGTGGCAGTGGACCGTGTCGATCGTCAGGCCGTGCCGCGCGGCGACCCCGAGCGCCTCGTCCAGCTGCTCGGGGAAGATCCCGAACTTCGTCGGACGCGGACCCGAGTACAGGGTGTGCTCGCCCCCCTCGAACCCGGCGCCGCCGCGCGGGTTCACCCGGATCCCGATCGTGCGTCCCGGCGCCGCCCGGCCGACCCGGTCGATCTGCGTGATGAGGTCGACGTTCAGGTGGACGCCGTCGTGCGCGAGGATCCGTCGGACGTCGCGGTCGGACAGGTTCGTGCCGGTGTAGCTGATCTCCGCAGGTTCCCAGCCGTGCGCGAGCGCCCACTCCACCTCCCGCGGCGAGCAGACGTCCATCCCGACGCTCTCGTCCGAACCGGGCGGGCCGAGCCTTCGGACGTACGCGAGCAGCTCCGGTGCCCGCTGCGCCTTCAGCGCCAGGCGCACGCGCCCCTCGAGGCTGGCGCCCGCGAGCGCCGCCTGGAGCGCCCGGGCCTGTTCCTCGACACGCGTCAGATCGTGGGCGAACACGGGCGTGCCGTGCTCGCGCGCGATCGACTCGGCGTCGCGGCCGGCGATCGTCAGGCGGCCGTCCCGGACCTCGAGCCCGGGACGTTCCCACCAGACGCGTCGTCGCAGCTCCCGGGTCCGCCCCATGCGGGGCGTAGCCTACCGGGACGTTCCGCTCAGCCGGCCTCGACGGCCGCCTCGACCGGCACTTCGGCGGCGTCCTCGACCGTCTCGGCGCCGGGATGACGGATCGCGAGGAACGAGCTGACGAACGCCAGCACGCCGCCGACGAACGACACCGCGAGCCCCGGGCCGATGGAGGCCGTGAACGGGACGTCGCCGAGGCCGCTGCCTGCCACGACGCTCGGCACCACCTCGTCGACCCGGAGGGCTCCCCACAACGACATCACGAGCAGGACGGCCGACGAGGCCGCCATCGCCACGCCGCTCACCTTGCGGAGGATCGGGTCGGACAGCAGGATGTACGCCCCGCCGAACAGCAGGGCGGAGAAGCCCGCGACCACCGCGAAGCGGCCGCTCCAGTCTTCGGTGCCGGGGATCCCGATCGTGAGCTGCCCGCCCGCGATCGTCGCCGTGTAGCTGAACCAATCGGCGAACACACCCAGCGCGCCGAACAGCCCGCCGACCGCGACGCCGACCCCTGGGTACGTGATCGTGTCCGCCCGCATGGTTCCTCCTCGCTCGAGAGCCGGATAGGAACATCGGCACCGCGAACCCGCTGGCTGAAGCCGCGGTCACCATGCCGGCACCTCCCCAGAGGCGCCCGGGGGCTCAGTGGTAGACGATCACCGGGGTGCCGTAGTCGGCCTGGTCGAAGATCCAGATCGCGATCCAGTACGGAACCCGCACGCACCCGTGGCTCGCCGGGTAGGTCGGCACGTCGGTCCAGCCGTGGATCGCCCGCCCCCCGTCGAAGAAGCTCGGGTAGTACAGGCGTTTCGGGCTGAAGCCGGCGAGCTTGCTGAACACGTGGAACGTCCCGTCGCGCGTGGGCGTGGAGGCCTTCCCGGTGGAGACATGGAAGATCGCCGCGACCCGACCGTCGAGCACGGTCGCGAGCACCTGTCGCGTCTGGTCGACCTCGATGTGGAACCCTTGGCTGCGATCGCGCGGCACGAACGAGCGCGGTCGCGCGAGCGCCCGCCACACGGACGACGTCACGGTCTGCACGCGCGGCATCCGCTGCACCTTGCTGAAGGCCATCACGGCGTCGGCGGTGCGGAAGTCGAACACATCGTCGACGCCCCGCAGGTGGTAGCGGAGCTCGACCAATCGACGCTCCAGCACCTCCACCGCCGCGCCGCGCGACCCGAGGGCGAGGTCGGGCAGCTCGTGGACCGCGACGACCGCCGTGCTCGAGGCGGGCTGCAGGTCGTCGGCGTCGAGGAACGCCTTCACTCGGTAGGTCCCGGGCTCGGAGAGCCGCAGGGCGGTGGCGAAGCGGCCGCCCGCGCTCATCGGTGCCTTCTTCGTGGCGACGACCGACCCGGACCGCACCAGCTGGATCCGCACCTCGACCCCCGGTCGTGCCGGCTGGAACCGTCCCGACACGGCCAGGTCGCCGTAGAGCATCGCGGTCCCCGTCTCGACCGTGAGGACCGGGTCGACCCGCACGCTGACCGGCGCGCTCTCGAGCCCGTCCGATGTCGCGTGGAGCGAGAGATCGGCGCGCGGCTCGATCGTCGCGCGGAAGCGACCTCCCGATCCCGTCACACCGCTGGCGATCGTCCGCGCGTCGGCGTCGAGGATCGCCACCGCCTGTCCGGCCACGGCCGGATCGACCGTCGCGATCAGACCCACCGTCGCGCCGAACGTCACCTCGGCCGGGGACGCGGTGAGCGTGACGCCCGTGGTCTGGGCGTTCGCCGGGATCGTCGCTCCCCCGACGCCGGCGACCGCCAGGACGAGGCAGACGGCGAGCGAGGCAACGGATCCGCGGCGGGCATGCATCCGCACATCGTACCGGCGACCGGCCCCGCGGAGGGCGTCGCGGGGGGCGCGAGCCGTCGCCTAGAACACCGTCGCAACGGCGTCGATCACGCGGTCGTCATCGTCGAGCACGGGCAGGACGCGCCACTTGTCGAACGCCGTGCACGGGTGCGAGATGCCGCAACCGACCACATCGCCGGGCTCCAGAACGAAGCCCTCCGAGACCTCCACGTACGCGTGCTGGTCGTTCAGCGCCCGGACCCGCAGCGCGCCGTCGACCGCGCGGCTCGCGCCATCTGAAGCGTGCGCCACCGTTGGCATCGGAAGCTCCAGGTCGTGCGGCGCATCGCGCTTGCCGAACCCCAGGAGGGCGAGGCCCGGCTCGGGCCGCGACAGCACGGCGCTCCAGAGCTCGAGCGCCGGCTGGAACCCCCGCTCGCCGAGGGTCGCCGGCATCGGGGACGTCCGCTCGTACGTGCCGTGGTCGTGCGTCAGGTAGCAGCCCGACCGGAGCAGCACCTGCGGGGGACCGTCGCCCGGCCACGGACCGGTGAGCCGCTCGACGACCAGGTCGAAGAAGACGCTCCCGCCGGCGGACACGACGAACGGCTCGCCGGTCTCGGCCGGACCCTCGGCGAGCACGGTGCGGGCGAGCCCGTTCAGCCGATCGAGGAACGCGCGCACCCGGTCCAGGCACGCGGGCGTGCGGTCGTGGCAGATCACGCCCTCGTAGCCGGAGACGCCGGCCAGCCGGAGCCGGGAGGACGCGCGGATGCGCGTGGCGAGGTCGGCGGCCCCGGTATCGGAGCGGCACCCGGTCCGTCCGCCCTCGGAGCCCAGCTCGACGAGCACCGCGATCGGGTGCTCGGCGGAGCTCGCCGCCTCCAGCAACTGGATCCCGCGCAGCGAGTCCACGTAGCACGCGATCGCGAACGTCGGATCGGCGGACGCCGCCGCCAACCACGCGACCGCCGCGGGGTCGACCACCTCGTTCGCGATCAGCACCCGCGGCACGCCGGCCGCGCGCATCGCGCGCGCCTGCGTCGCGTTCGCGGCCGTGATGCCCCGGGCGCCGGCGTCGAGCTGCCGCCGCCAGAGCGCCGGCGCCATCGTCGTCTTGCCGTGCGGCGCCAGTTCGACGTCGTGCTCGCGGCAGTACTCGGCCATCAACGCCAGGTTGTGGGCGAGCGCGCGTTCGCGCAGCGCGAGGACCGGGAGCTGCAGGTCGGCGAGCGTCCATCCGCGGTCCGCGACCGCGTCCAGAGGCACCGGCTCGTCGACCGCCGGGAACCCCTTCGTGCCTGCGTCGATGCGGGTGGGCTCGATGCGCGCGAGGGTAGCAGCGCGCCTCGCACGACCCGCTAGGCTGCCGCCCGATGGATCCGATGCGAGGCGCGTTGCTGTGGGCCGCCGGGAACCCGACCCTGCGCCAGCACCTGCCGAACCTCGGCTTCGTGCGGGCGACCGTCCGGCGGTTCATGCCCGGCGAGTCGATGGACGACGCGCTCGGCGCCGCGGGTCTGCTGGCGGACGACGGGATCCCCACGACGTTCACGTACCTCGGCGAGAACGTGACGAGCCTCGCCGAGGCCGACGCGGTCACCGACCACTACGTCCAGCTGCTGGACCGGATCGCCGAGGGCGGTCGCGACACCGAGGTCTCGATCAAGCCGACGCACCTGGGCCTGGAGCTCGCGCCAGAGCACGCCTTCCGGAACCTGGAGCGCCTGGCCGAGCACGCCGCCGTGAAGGGCAACCGGATCTGGATCGACATGGAGTCGACCGCCTTCGTCCAGCACACCGTCGACCAGTACGCGCGGCTCGCGGCCGACCACGGGAACACCGGCATCTGCCTGCAGGCGTACCTGAAGCGGACGTGGGACGACGTGATCCGGCTCCTACCGCTCGACCCCTCGATCCGCCTGGTGAAGGGCGCGTACCGCGAACCGCCCGGGCTCGCGTTCCAGCATCACGACGTGATCGACGAGGCGTTCCTGCGGATCTCCGCGACGATCGCGGAACGCGAGGGGCACGGGCGGCTGGCGCTCGCGACCCACGACACCGACCTGCTGACCCGGATCGAGGACGCCGGCGTCCCGAAGGACGCGTTCGAGGTGCAGATGCTGTACGGGATCCGCGTCGACCAGCAGTACCGTCTGCACGACGCCGGCTACCGGGTGCGCGTGCTGATCTCCTACGGCGACTACTGGTACCCGTGGTTCATGCGTCGGATGGCCGAGAAACCGTCCAACGTCTGGCTCGCCGCCCGCAACCTGGTGGCGCGCCACCCTTCGAGGGTCTAGGTCCCGAGATGGACGAGCGCATCCGCGCCTTCTGGGCGGCGTTCGTCGCGACGACCGGGATCGACGGGGAGTTCACCGCCTGGTCGTTCGGCAGCGATGCGACCGCGTTGGGACTGCTGGTCCGCGACGGACCGAAGCGCGCCGGCACCTCGCTGCTCGCCGAGTACGCCGAGGAGGGAGAGGCGCTCCCCAAGGTAGGCGACCTCTCGGTGGTCTTGGACGGCAACGAGGATCCGCTGTGCGTGATCCGGACGACGAAGGTCGAGATCCGCCGCTTCGGCGACGTCGACGAGGGCTATGCGTGGACCGAGGGAGAGGGCGACCGGAGCCTCGAGCACTGGCGCCGCGCCCACATCGAGTTCTTCGCGAGTGAAGGCACGGAGGCGGACGACGATACGGAGGTCGTGCTCGAGACGTTCGAGCTGCTCTGGCCCGGGTCCGCCGGACAGCATCCGAACGTAGCACCCTGAGCGAGGAAGACCGCGAGCTGGGGCAGCGTGGATGAGGGCGATGCTAGCGTCGGCTACGGAGCCAGCTCGACCGCCGCCTTCCGAACGCGATCACGCAGCGTCGCCTTGTCGTCGTCGTCGAGCCAGCATCCTTCGACACCGTCGAGAGCGATCGACACCATCTCGTCCCAGCCCCACCCGAAGGCAGCCGCGACCGATGCGTACTCGTACCCGAGGTCGAGGTCAGAAAGGGCAGGGTCGTCGGTGTTCAGCGTGGCGAGAACGCCGTTCGCCCGGAGCTCGGGATACACGTGATCCTCGAGCCGCTCGAACGAGTTCGCGATGCGGACGTTCGAGTTGGGGCAGACCGTGAGCGGGATCCGGTCGGTCGCGACCCTCCTCACGAGATCCGGATCGCCGAGGATCGAGTAGCCGTGGTCGATCCGTTCGACCCGAAGGACATCGAGGGCTGCAACGACCGCATCCGCTCCCGAGTTCTCACCTTGGTGAGCGGTCGTTCGGAAGCCGGCCGAGCGCGCCGCTTCGTACGCGGGGAGATAGGTCGTCGGATCGATCCCCGTTTCGGTGGAGTCCATGCCGATGCCGATCACCCGGTCGATCCCGGGTGCTCCTGCGCGGCGAAGCTCCACGAGTCGCTCCACCTGCTCGAGGCCCTTCTCCGGCCCGAAGGCCCGATCCATGTCGGCGATCAAGAGGCACGTCACACCGGTTTCACGTTCGGCCGCGGCCAGACCCTCGTCCAACCCCGCGACGATGTCAGCGAGGTCTTGGCCCGCTTCGAGGTGCCGGGTCGGGGTGAAGAACGACTCGCGATGCATCAAGCCATGAGCGGCACCGTCGATCACGCTCTCATACGCCAGCCGAGCCCAGTCGTCACGGGTGGCTAGGGTCGATTGGACGAGCCAGAACACCTTCAGGAACCCGTCGAGCGAGTCGTAGCGGTACAAGGCTGCCGGGTCCGAGGACGGCAGATCGATGCCGTGGCGACCGGCCAGATCGATGAGCGTGGCGGCCCGCATCGTTCCCTCGATATGACAGTGCAGCTCGACCTTGGGGAGCTGCTGGAGTGCGGTGGCCAAGCGATCGACTCATGGCCGAGAAGCATCGCACGACGGACCGGCAGGAGGAGCGAGTCGATCCGCGACCGTTCGACGGTCGTGGTGGACGGAACACGACCTGTGGGTTCTCCGTGGAGGTGAGGGGATTCGAACCCCTGACCTCTGCCGTGCGAAGGCAGCGCTCTACCGGGCTGAGCTACACCCCCGAAGGGGAAGCGTAGCAAGCGTAGCAGCCCGTCCGAACGGGAGCTCGGACTCGCCGTCCTCGGAGGCGACCCTCGCGGGCTCGCAGCGTCGATTGGGCCGCATCGATGACGCGCAACGCCTCGCCGAGCGACCGTCGCGGGATCGGGCGCAGAGATCCAGGCTCCACGTGATCGTCGGGTTGCACTCCCTGCTCGACCTGCGTCACGTGGTGCTCCAGGCGGATCCCCCAGAGCAGCCGGAACGATTCCTCGAGATCATCCTCGAGTCGATCCGAGATCCTCCCCAATGCCGCTGCACCGCGGAGACGTTCGATCGTGCGGTTCTCCGTCAAACCTGCCTGGATCGCCCAGAACCGTGCCAGGTTCGTGATCGGCGTGATCCCGGCGTGCTTGACGTTGAGCGTTCCGGCGTGTTCTCCGCCCCGCTCGACGGCGATATCGAGACGCCTCGAGATCGGAGCCCGGAGGTCGAGCACCGTGTTCGCGAGCCTTCGCATGAACGCCCGGTCATCCCTCGCTACTCGGATGACCTCTGCCAACTCGCGTTCGACCTGCAGTGGACCTGCGACGCGGCGAAAGTCGAACGCGATGCCCGCGACGCGCGGACCCATGGCCGATGGATCCGCGACGTACTCGCCGAATCGGGCTCGCCAGCCCTCGGTCGTCCGTCGCCACGCGGGGTTCTCGGCCATCACGCCGCCGCTGCACCGGGCGATCCCGCACGCAGCCAGCCCGCTCGTGACGGCATCGGCCATCCCTGCGAAGTACGCGGACCCTTCCCGCTCCAGGTCGCCGGCCGCCAGCGCATGATCCTGATCGGTGTTCACCGATTGTTCGTGCCGAGCAGCGCTCCCGAGCGCGAGCCACGCGAACGCCGAAGGGGGGTCGCCGGCCGCCTGGAGGTAGAGCTCGATCAACCGCATCGTGAGCCGGTCGAGGACCGACCCGACCGCGTGGCCGATGTCGACCGGATCCACCCGTTCGTCGAGCATGGAGCCGACCGCTGGGCCGATACCGGTGGCGATCGTCGCCAGCTCCTCCTCGTCGTTCGCATCGCCGATGCGAACGACGAGGGCTTCAACTGCTGCCGCACGTCCGGCGTGCCGTTCGAAGGATGCTCGCTGCCTCCAACGGGCCGCAGTGGCCGCCAGGAAGGCGAGCCCCGCCTGAGTACCTAGCAGCTCCCGAGCCCGAGCGGCCTCGATCAGGAGGCACTCAGTGGGGAGCTGCGCGCGGACCGAGAGCGCCGGTCCGAGCCCGGAGAGGACCGAGATCCCGAAGACCTCGCCCTCACCGAGACGGTCCACGATGGTCCCCTCGTCCAGTAGGTCCACGGCTCCACGCCGAACGACGTATAGGTGGTGTGCCGGCGCCGATGACTGCTGAAGGATGAGCGATCCGGCTGGATACGACTCGGTGCCGACCTCCGACACCAGCCGTTCCAGATCCAGGGAGTCGAGGTCGCGGAACGGCGGGTATCGGCGCAGGAAGTCGAGGACCTCGTTCACGGGAGCCGGATCATCGCCGGCAGTCCCATCCCGGGCAACCGCATGTCAGTCCCCGCCCCGCAGCTCGCGCGCGTGCCGATCGAGCGCGTCGTGCAGGTCCCGTTGGACGAACGCGATCGACAGGTCGCCGCGCGTCTTCTCGATCAGCGAGCGCGCGACGTCGGTGGATCGGCGGAGGTTGCCGGTGATCGCATCCGGGTAGTCGATCGTCACGAGCACGGCGTACAGGTCCTCGAGCTCGCGGAGCACCTCCTCGGCGCGCGCGACCCCGCCGGTCCGCAGCAGGTCGAGGATGTGGCGGCGTCCCTCGCCGATCGCTTCGGCGATGCCGTTCAGGTACGGCGCGTCCCCCACGGACAGGTCCTCGGGCAGGGGGATCGCCTCGCCGGACACCAGCGCGAGCGTGACGTTCGCCTCGGCGTACTCCTTCTCCGCGTCCGCGAGGTAGCCGGCCCACCGGACCTCAGGCGTCGACGCGCTCGCCTCGACCCCCTCGTCGATCGCCGCCCGCGACGTCACGATCAGCTCGCGCGCCCGGTCGAGCTCGCCGCGATGGATCGCCCGGATCGCGTTCGCGCTCGCGCGGATCGATCGGCGCGACGCGGGCAGGACGCGTTCGCGGGCGGCGTTCTTGACGTCGAAGCGCTCGTGGAGGTCGCGCGTGAGGTCGTCGAGGTCCACGGGGGATCCCCGGGCGTCAGGCGCGCGACGCGGCCTCGCCGGCGGGCATGACCACGACGTGCACGCGGTCCCCCTCGCCGACCGAGCCCAGGCCGTTGAACGTCGGCCGGGCCCACGTGCTGCGACCCTCGGCCACGTAGCGCGGCCTCGCCGTCGCGGCGGGGCGGGCGTTCGCGCGGGGGGCGGGCGGCTGCGCCGCGCGGGCCACGTCGTGCGGGTGCGCGGCCCGGTGCTTGATCGTGAGCAGGAGCCACACGTACAGCACCAGCAGCACGAAGAGGATCCCCGACACGACCCAGGCGACCTGGCGCAGCGGCGGCACCAGCCCGATCAGGAAGGTGAGCCCGATCGCCTCGAGCAGGAGGGCGAAGACCTGGCGGCGCCGCTCACGGGCGCGGGCCCGTTGGCGCTGCGACGGACCGACGAAGCGGACCCCCTTGCGAGGGGTCATGATCCACCGTCCCGGTCCGCCGTGTGCTTCCGCCTGCGCCAAGAGCTCCATCCTGCGTTCGAAATCCTCGACGCTCGTCGAGGCCCTAGCCTCCCGTCGGTTCGCCGACGGGAGCAAGAACGCGGCCCACATGATGCCTAACGCGGCGACGAGTAGCCACTCCACCGCCCAGCCTCCTGTCGGTCGAACCCCGGTTCAGCACAACATCTAGGCTGGGCATGCAGCGTAGCGGCCACATCTGGGGTGGGAAAGCACATCCGTGTGATTCGCTCGGTGGCCCCCTCCGCGTCGCCTCCCCGCCATCTCGGGTTCCGTCGGGCCTGGTAGCCGATGGGTCCGGCGCGATACGGCCGGAAGGCCTACGTGACGTGCCGGATGATGACGATAACGTTGGAGGTCATGCGGATCGCCTTCGTTTCCACGTACCCGCCGCGCCGCTGCGGGATCGCGACGTTCACGTCGGACCTGATCGGCGCCGTCCGCGAGGCCGACGACCGGACGAAGGCGCGGGTGGCGGCGATCGACGAGCGCAACGTGGTGCGGGCCTACCGGAACGAGGTCCGATGGCGGATCCGTCAGGGCAAGCCCGAGAGCTACGTCGCCGCCGCCCACGCGATCAACGCGTCGAACGCAGACGTGGTCTGCATCCAACACGAGTTCGGCCTCTACGGGATCTGGCGCGACGAGGGCTGGGACGGCGACACCTGGATCGAGGGCAACTACGTCGACCACCTCGTCCCGATGCTCGAGTCGCTGCGCAAGCCCGTGCTCGTCACGCTGCACACGGTCCTTCCCGAGCCGAGCCCGGCCGTGCGAGAGGCCGTCCGCGAGATCGCCGGCGCCGCCGACGGCCTCGTCGTGATGGCCGAGACCGCCGTCCGGATCCTCGACGAGGTCTACGGCGTCACCGGCACGCCCACGACCGTGATCCCGCACGGGATGCCGCACATCGAGCCGAAGGGCCGGCGCAAGCTCAAGGACAAGATGGGCCTCGACGGCCACCAGATCATCTCGACGTTCGGCCTCGTCGGCCCCGGCAAGGGCCTCGAGTACGTGATCGAGGCGATGCCCTACGTCGTGAAGGGCCACCCGCAGGCGCTGTACCTGATCGCCGGGCAGACGCACCCGGAGTTGCTGAAGCACCAGGGCGAGTCCTACCGGAACAGGCTGATCGCGATGGTCGACGGCCTGGGGATGTCGGACCACGTCGCGTTCGTGAACCAGTACCTGGAGCAGAAGGACATCATCGACTACCTCCTCGCGAGCGACGTCTACGTCACGCCGTACCTCGACCCGAACCAGATCACGAGCGGCACGCTCTCCTACGCGCTCGGCGCCGGGAAGGCCGTCGTTTCGACGCCGTACCTGCACGCGATCGAGGCGCTCGCCGACGAGCGGGGGCTCCTGGTCGAGTTCCGCTCGCCCGAGAGCATCGCGGAGGCGATCAACGCCGTCCTGTCGGATCCCGAGCTGAAGCGCAAGCTCGAGCGCAACGCCTACGCCTACGCGAACGAGGCCACGTGGCCGAAGACCGGCGCGAAGTTCCTCGAGACGATGCAAGGGCTGATCGACGCGTCGCCGGTCCGACGGGTGAAGAAGGAGGAGCCGCACCGCGAGCCGGTGCCGATCGCCGCGCGTCTCTCGCGCAACCCGCTCATCACGCCTCGCGACGTCGCGCCGTCGCAGGAGGGGTTCGAGGTGATCTCGACGATCAACCCGGGCGTGGCGAAGGTCGGCGACGAGACGGTCCTGCTGGTGCGGGTCGCGGAGCGGCCCCGCCCGGCCACAGACCTGCCCGACGGAGCCGAGATGGTCGACCTGACCGGCGCCGAGCCCAAGCTGGTGCCGCTGCCCGAGGGGATCTCGCGGGAGCGCCTGATCGGCATGGCGTTCTTCGACACCGAGCAGGATCCGCCGCAGGTCCGGATCGGCTACGTCCCGCGGGACCTCCCCGGCCTGGACCTCTCGGATCCCCGAACGATCCGGTACCGCAACGCCTCCGGCGGGTTCGCGCCGGGGAACGAGGAGTTCACCGACTACCTCTCCCACACCTCGCACCTGCGCGTCGCGCGGAGCGAGGACGGCGTGCTGTTCGCCGTCGACCCGGACCCGACGATCGTGCCGACCTCGCGCCTGGAGGAGTACGGGATCGAGGACCCGCGGGTCACGCTGATCGACGGCGTGTACCACATCACGTACGTGTCGGTGAGCCGGCTCGGCATCACGACGAGCCGCCTGACGACGACGGACTTCCGCAGCTTCAAGCGCGAGGGTGTGATGTTCGATCCCGACGTCAAGGACGTCGTGATCTTCCCCGAGAAGATCGGGGGCCGCTACGTGGCCCTCACCCGCCCGATGCCCGGCTCGTTCGGACGCGTCCTCGGGATCTGGGTGGCATCCTCGCCCGACCTCGACACCTGGGGGGATCATCAGCCGGTCGCGCTCCCGCGATCCGGGATGTGGGACGAGATGCGGATCGGCGCGAGCTGCGTCCCGTTCCGCGTCGACGGCGGCTGGCTCGAGCTGTACCACGGCTCCGACCGCGCCAACCGGTACGGGATGGGCGCGATGCTCCTGGACGCGGGCGATCCCGCGAAGGTCCTCGCCCGCACGCCGCGACCGCTGCTCGCCCCCGAGGTCGAGTACGAGCACGACGGGTTCCTCCGCGATGTCGTCTTCCCCACCGGACACGTGAACCTCGACGACGCCGGCAAGCGGATCCGCGTGTACTACGGCGCCGCCGACGAGACCCTGTGTGCCGCCGAGTTCGACGTGAGCCAGATCCTGGCGAACCTGGAATCCCTCTAGACGCTGTCCATCGCCTTGGCGTTCTGAGACCCTCTCCGACCATGTTGCGTCAGCTGGCTCGCCTCACCCGGCCGCTCCCGGCCGCGGGACCGAGCGCGCTCGCCGTGGCGGTGTACGGCGACGCGCTCGACCGCCACGTGGACGCGAAGGAGTCGGGCTACGAGGGCGTGGCCTGCGTGGACGACGCCGCACGCCTGCTCGATGTGGTCTGCGACGTCTGGCTCCGAACCCGGCTGCCCTCGATCGAGCGCTGGGCCCGCGGGCTGCTCGAGTTCGTCCTGTGGATGCAGGACGACGACGGCCGTTGGGTGAACTTCGTCTACGGCTGGGAGGGTGAGAAGAACCACGAGGGGCTGACGTCGGTGCGCGGCGAGAACTTCTGGCATGCGCGCGCGCTGCTCGGCCTGTCGAACGCCTGGCTCGTGTTCAAGGACGAGCGCGCGGAGCGAGCGCTCCTCGACGGTTTCGCGCACGCGGCCGAGAAGCCGGCGCCGCCGGACGTGCGCGCCTTGCACATGGAGGTGGCGCGCCGCCTGATCCGGACCGGCGCGACGAAGATGGTGCCGGTGCTCGACGGGTGGGCGCAGGAGCTGGCCACATGCCGGATCGACGGCGTGCTGATGAACTCGGTCGAGGAGACGGGGACGCCGCACCTGTGGGCGCACATCCAGGAGGGCGTGCTGGCGGACGCAGGGGTGCTGCTCGGTGAAGAGGGCTTGGTCGGTGTCGCGGAGGCGAGCGCCCGGGAACTGCTGGTGCCGGTCGTGGAGGGCGGCTTCGATCGTCCGAGCGTGTCGCCCTACGATGTGTCGAGCGCGATCTTCTCGCTCGACCGGCTCGCGCGGGTGCGCGAGGACGATGAATGGTCGTCGCTGGCGGAGGACGCGCGCGCGTGGTTCTCGGGCCGGAACACGGCCGGGGCGCCCGTCTACGACGAGGAGCGGGGCCGGGTCGCCGACGGGATCGACGAGGGCCGCCTCAACGGCAACTCGGGCGCCGAGTCGAACATCGTGGCCGCGGAGGTCCTGATGGACCGGGCGGTCGCGTCGGCTGCGGAGGCGGACGTGCCGGCCGCGGGTTGACCTTCCCGCGACCCCTCGTCAGCCGGCCACGTAGCCGCCGGACTTGCCTCCCGACTTCGCGAGCAGGCGCAGCCCGTCGATCCGAGCCGCCCGGTCGAACTCCTTCGTCGTGTCGTAGAGGCTGAGCGCCGCCACGGCGGCCGCCGTCAGCGCCTCCATCTCGACGCCGGTCCGGTCGACCGCGCGGACCGTGGTCTGGACGCGGATCGTGCCGGCGTCGGCGTCCGGCTCGAGGAGCACCTCCGCGCCGGTCACGGCGATCGGATGACAGAACGGCAGCAGGTCCGGCGTCCGCTTCACGCCCATCACCCCGGCGATCCGCGCGGCCTCGAGCGGGTTCCCCTTCCGGGTGCCGGCGATGAGCGCCGCGACCGTCTCAGGGGTGGTCGTCAGCACGCACTCGGCGGACGCCTCGCGGCGGGTCACGTCCTTCTCGCCGACCTCGACGATCCGGGCCGGCTTCGCGGGCCCCGCGACCACCGCCTAGTCCTCCCCGGAGCGGAACACGATCACGCGCACCGGCGTTCCGGCCGGCGCCGTCTCGGTCCCAGCCGGGACGATCGCCAGGCCGTTCGCGCGCGCCACGGTCGAGATGAGGTTCGACCCCCGCCCGCCGGTCGGCGCGGCCGTCCACCCGTCGTCGCCGCGCTCGACGCGCACCCGCGCGTACTGCGTCTTGCCCTTCGGGCCGCTGACGTCCGCGGTGAGGGTTGCCGTGATCTCGGGACGGAAGAGCTCGGTCCGGCCCGACATCTTGAGTACCGCCGGGCGCACGAACAGCTCGAGCGAGACGAACACCGACACGGGGTTGCCCGGCAGCCCGAAGTACGGTTTGCCCTCGATCTGTCCGAACCCCTGCGGCATGCCGGGCTGCATCGCGACCTTGTAGAACTCCACGTCGCCACGCCGGAAGAACGCAGCCTTCACGACGTCGCGCTCTCCGACCGAGACGCCGCCCGAGCTGACGAAGGCATCCGCCTGGATCAGGTGTGACAGCACCAGCTCCTTCAGCGCGTCGACGTCGTCGCGCACGATCCCCGCGAGGATCGGCATCGCGCCCGCCTCCTTCAGCGCGCCGAAGATCGTGTACGCGTTGGAATCCCGGACCTGTCCGAACGCGGGCTCTTCGGTCGGCGGGATCAGCTCGTCGCCCGTCGAGAGCACGATCACCCGAGGACGCGGATGCACCGAAGGGTTGGGGAACCCGGCGTTCGCCAGCAGGCCGAGCTCCGGAGCGCCGAGCCGCTTCCCGGTGGGGATCAGGACCTGACCCTCCTTCACGTCCTCGCCGACCGGCCGGATGTGGCGCCCCGGCGCCGGCGCCTCGAGGATCTGCACCGTCTCGCCCATCGGTTTCGCGTTCTCGATCGGGACGATCGCGTCGGCCCCGGCCGGGATCGGGGCGCCGGTCGCGATGCGGATCGCCTCGCCGCCGCCGACCGTGCCCTCGGGCTGCCGTCCGATCATCGCGCGCCCGACGATCTTGAGCTCGACGGGCGATGACGGCGACGCCTCGGCGGTATCCGAGACCCGCACCGCGAACCCGTCCATCGCCGACGACGCGAACGCCGGCAGGTCTTGGCGCGCCCGCACCTCCTCGGCCGCGACGCACCCGAAGGCCTCGGTCAGCGGGAGCTGGATCGGCGCCAACGGATGCACGGCGGCCAGCACCTTCGCCTGGGCGTCCGCGACCGGCATCAAGCCCTCGCCGGAATCGTGGTCGTGCACGTGCGCACGGTCGGCCATGCCGGCAGTCTAACGAGCGATCCGGATTCCCCCTCGGGCGGTCGCCGGTAGTCCGTAACGGAATAGTGACGCCCCGAGCGACCGAAGGTCAGACCAGCTTCTCCCGCTGGACGAGCTGCCCGAGCCAGTCGCGGAAGTCCGGCCCCACGTCGTCGCGCTCGATCGCGAACTCGACGGTCGCCTTCAGGTAGTCGAGCTTGTTCCCGACGTCGTAGCGGCCCCGATCGAACCGGTACGCGAACACCGCCTGCTCGCGCGCCAAGAGGTTGATCGCGTCGGTCAGCTGGATCTCGCCGCCGCGACCCGGCTCGGTGTGGCGGAGCGCCTCGAAGATGTCCGGCGTCAGCAGGTACCGCCCGATCACGGCGAGGTTCGAGGGCGCCTCGTCCGGCGACGGCTTCTCGACGATCGACACGACGCGCGCGAGCGACTCGTCGACGAACTCCGCCTCGATGCACCCGTAGAACGCGATGTCCTTGCGGGGGACCTCCATCACGGCGATCACGCTGCGCCCGTACCGCTCGTAGACCCGGAGCATCTCCTCGAGCAACGGCATCGACGGATGGATGATGTCGTCCCCGAGGAGCACGGCGAACGGCTGTCCGTCGACGTGGGGCTCGGACACCGATACCGCATGTCCCAGCCCGAGCGGATCGCCCTGGCGGATGTAGTGGATCGCCGCGACATCGGCGATCGCTTCGACCATCTTCAGGTCGTCGAAGCTGCCCTTCGCCTCGAGGAACCGCTCGAGCTCGACGGAGCGATCGAAATGATCCTCGATCGAGCGCTTCCCGCGCCCGGTGACGATCAGGACGTCGTCCAGACCGGCGCGCGCGGCCTCCTCGACCACGTACTGGATCGCGGGGGTGTCGACGACCGGCAGCATCTCCTTCGGCTGTGCCTTCGTCGCCGGCAGGAACCGCGTGCCGAGGCCGGCCGCGGGGATCACGGCCTTGGTGACCTTCATGAAGGAACCCTCCTCCGCGTCGGGAGGAAGTGTAGGCCGTCGATCCAGACCCATCTCGCGCCTCCGGTGGGTGTACGGGCGAACCCACCGGAACGACCGTACCCATGCGACCCAGGTACATACATCGGCCGTCGGGCCAGGGGATGGTCCTAGGCCGCTCGCATCGGCGCGAGGCGGGACGACGGCGGCCCTCGCCGGGGCCGTCGGTACACTTCAGCGGTCATGCCCACGTACGAGTACATCTGCAAGGAGTGCGGTCACGGGTTCGACGTGTGGCAGTCGATGAGCGACGACCCGCTCACGATCTGCCCGGAATGCGGCGGGGAACTCCGCAAGGTCTTCGCGGCCCCGGCGATCTCCTTCAAGGGCTCCGGGTTCTATGCCACCGACCACGGGAAGCAGGCCAAGCCCGGCGACTCGGGCTCGCCCAAGAAGGACGCGCCATCGAAGGCCTCGGGCGCGTCGGACGGGTCGACCGGTTCGTCCTCGTCCGGCGGGAGCGGCTCCTCGGGGTCGTCGTCCGGCGGCTCCTCGTCGAGCGAGAAGGCCGCCTCGTCGCCGAAGCCGGAGTCCTCGTCGTGAGCCCCGCGGCCGAGATCGGCGTGTTCGGCGGCTCCGGCTTCTATGGGTTCCTCGACCAGCTCGAGGAGGTCCACCTCGACACACCGTACGGCCCGACGTCGGCTCCGATCACGATCGGCGACGTCGGCGGGCGGCGGGTGGCGTTCCTGCCCCGCCACGGCCTGAACCACGAGTTCCCCCCGCACCGCGTCCCGTACCGGGCGAACGTGTGGGCGATGAAGGAGCTCGGCGTCGGGCGCGTGCTCGGACCGAACGCCTGCGGATCGCTCCAGCCGCGGGTGAAGCCGGGCGACTTCGTGATCTGCGATCAGATGGTGGATCGAACGCGGGACCGTCCGAACACGTTCTTCGATGGGCCGACCACGACCCACATCACGTTCGCGGATCCCTACTGCCCCGTCATGCGCGACGTCACGATCGCCGCCGGCCGCGAGCAGGGGATCCCGCTGCACGAGCGCGGGACCGTCGTCGTGATCGAGGGCCCGCGCTTCTCGACACGTGCCGAGTCGGCCTGGTTCGCGTCGGTCGGGTGGGAGGTCATCAACATGACCCAGTACCCCGAATGCGTGCTCGCCCGCGAGATGGAGCTCTGCTACGCGAACATCTCGCTGATCACGGACTACGACGTCGGCGTCGAGGGCGTTCCGCCCGTCACGAACGACGAGGTGGTCCGCGTGTTCACCGAGAACAACGAGAAGCTCCGCGGGCTGCTGTTCGCCGTGATCCCCGCCCTGCCGGCCGAGCGGGACTGCGTGTGCGCCACCGCCCTGGACGGGGCAAGCTTCGGCTGAGCCCGGCTCGCACTCGGCGCCGCGGCGCGGGCCGACCGTCCGTATCCTGCCGGCATGACCAACCCGAAGCAGCTGGTGACCGTCGAGCTCCGGTTCGTGAGCACCGACGACGCGGAGCAGGTGGGCGATCGGATCCGCGAGGCCGTCGCCCTGATCGTCGGCCGGAACGCCCTCGAGGAGTTCCGGATCCGCTCGATGCTGCTCGAGCCGAAGAAGAAGGGCGGGCTGCGGCCCGTCGACTGAGACGTGCCGCGGCCGCGTCGCGGCGAGGGTGTGAGCCGCGTCACGGCGACGGACCCCGCTCGCCCCTAGGGTCCGCGCATGCTCCGACGTCGCTGGCCCACCGGGGCCAAGATCCTGCTCCTCGCGGGGGTCGCGTGCGGCGCGCTCGCGTTCGTGTCGATGCGCGGGTACGCGGCGAACCTGGAGGCCACGAGGCCCGACGTCGGCCCGCTCGTCTCCGTCGTGATGGCCGCCCGGGATCTGGAGCGCGGAACGACCCTCGATCCCTCGATGCTCGAGGCCGGCGAGGTGCCGGCCGCGTTCGTCCCCCCGGGAGCGATGGAGACGCCTTCGGATGCCGACGGGCGCGTCCTCGCCGCCGGCGTCGCGGCCGGCGAGGTCCTGACGGCGAGCCGGGTCGCCTCGCCCGCGGCGGGCCCGGTCGCGGCGGTGGTCCCGCCCGGCTTCCGGGCCGTGGTGGTCCCGGCGGGGATCCCCTCGGGCATCGTCCGAGCCGGCGACCGCGTGGACCTGCTCGCGACCTTCGGCGGGGGCCGCCCCTACACCCAGGCGGTGGTGACGGCGGCGGAGGTCCTGCGCGTCCTGTCCTCCGGCGACGCGGTCGCCGGCGTGACGAGCTCGGCCGGCGTCCAGCTCGTCCTGCTCGTCGGGCCCGAGGACGCCGAACGGATCGCGTACGCGAAGACGTTCGCCCAGCTCGAGGTGACGATCGTGGCGGCACCCGAACCGCCGGCCACGAGCGCGGCCTGATCGCCGAAGATCTCCACCGGGTCACGGCGGTCGACCGCTAGGATGCGGCGATCTCCCGACCGCGAGGACGTCGCCCGTGAGCATCCTGCAGGCCATCATCCTGGGCTTGGTCCAGGGTGCGACCGAGTACGCGCCGGTCTCCAGCTCCGGCCACCTGATCCTCGTACCCTGGATCTTCGACTGGTCCATCCTGGCGAACCCCGAGCTCAACAAGACCTTCGACGTTGCCCTGCACATGGGCACGCTGCTGGGGGCGGTGATCTACTTCCGGCACGACATCGTCCGGTACGTCCGCGCGTGGTTCGGGTCGATCCGGGAGCGGCGGATCGCGACCATGGATCAGCGCCTCGCCTGGGCGATCGTGATCGGGACGATCCCCGGCGTGATCATCGGGGCGCTGTTCGCGGACACGATCGAGCGGGACCTCGGTCAACCCTGGCTGATCGCGACGATGCTCGCCGTCTTCGGTGTCGTCATCTACGTCGTGGACCGCGTCTCCCGAAGCGACCGCGGGCTGGACTCGATCGGCCCGCGCACCGGCCTGGGGTTGGGTGCGGCGCAGGCGCTCGCGCTGCAGCCGGGGATCTCGCGGTCCGGCATCACGATGACCGCGGCGCGGGCGATCGGCATCGACCGGGAGAGCGCGGCCCGCTTCTCGTTCCTGCTCTCGCTTCCGATCATCGCCGGCGCCGGGCTCTTCAAGGGGCTCGACCTGCTGCAGGGCGGGTTCCAGGGTTACGCGAGCGAGTTCTTCTGGGGGTTCGTCTCATCCGCGATCAGCGGGTTCGTCGTGATCGCCTGGCTCCTGAAGTACCTACGCGGCCACAGCTTCGCGATCTTCATGTGGTACCGGCTGGGGCTTGCGGCGCTGTGCTTCGCCCTGATCGCGACCGGCGCTCGCTCCGCGACGATCTGAGCGGGTGGGCGGCCGTCGTTAGACGCCCGCCAGCGTCATCTCGCCGATCAGGATCGACGGCGTCCCCACGGAGGAGAAGAAGCGCAGGTCGTCGCCGACCCCCGTGATCCCCGCGAGCATCTCGGGCAGCGTGGAGGCCACGGTCATCTCCCGGAGCGGCTCGCCCAGCTCGCCGCCCGCGATCCGCAGTCCGGTCGCCCCCACCGAGAACTCGCCGCTGATCGGGTTCGCGCCCGAGTGCACCCCGCTCACGTCCTGGATCAGCACGCCGCCCTCGGCCGCCGCCAGCAGCTCCGGCACCGGCGACGCGCCGGCCTCGACGAAGAAGTTCGACGTGCCGACGCCTGGCGCCGAGCGGTATCCGGCCCGCTTCGCGTTCCCCGTGGATCGCTGTCCGCCGCCCGCGCGATGCGCGGTGTACGTGTCGTGGAGGAACCCGTTCAACGTCCCCGCGGTGAACAGCTCGGTGCGACCCGACGGGACCCCCTCGTCGTCGAACGGCCGCGCGGCGGGGCCGGCCGCCACGCGCCCGTCGTCGACGAGGGTGAAGAGCGACGAACCGATCGTCTGACCCTGCATCGCCGCGAACAGCGACCGGCCCTTCTGGACGGCCTCCGCCGAGAGCGCTCCGGCGAGGACGCCGAGGAACGACATCGCGGCGAACGGATCGAGCAGGACCGGCACCCGCACGGTCGCCGGCTTCTCGGCGCCGAGCAGGCGAACGGCGCGCTGCACCGACTCCGCCGCGATCGCGCCCCACGGCAGCTCGTCGACGCCCCGCGCGATCGAGAAGGAGAAGCCGGTCTGGGTCTCGGTTCCCTCGTTCGCGATCGCGACGCAGACGCACCAGGCGTCCGTGCGCGCGTACTCGGCCGCGACGCCCGTCGTCGACGCGATCGCCGCACGCGACACGGCGTCGCCGATCTGCGCCATGTCGACCTTCGTCGCGCGGGGGTCGACCGAAACCGCGCGACGTTCCAGGTCGAGGGCCATCGCCACCTTCCGTTCCGCCGCGATCGACGCTTGGTCCGCGCGGAACAGCTCGGGCATCGGCTCGGCCGGCTCGGACGCAGGCAGCACGTTGTGCTCGTCGGGCTCGGCGAAGGCGGCGTTCTCGCGCGCCCGTCCGACCGCCGCCCGGACCTCCTCGAGCGTCGGATCGGCCGCCCACGCGTACCCGAGCCGGCCGCCCGCGATCAGACGGATCCCGACCCCGCGCGACTCGGCGAACGTGAGCCCCTCGACCTCGCCGCGCAACGCGCTCGCCTCGGTGTGGCGGGACTCCTCGGCGTACGCCTCGACGGCCTCATCGCCCTCGGCCGCCTCGACGGCCGCCCCGCACAGATCGGTGAGGTCGACGGGATCAGCCACCGGTGCCTCCGACGGTGAGCCGCGAGATCCGGAGCGTCGGCGACCCGCTCCCGACCGGGGCGGACTGACCGTCCTTCCCGCAGACGCCCTCCCACGTGTCGAAGTCGTTCGCGACCGCGTCCACGGCGCTCATCGTGTCGATCGCCCGCCCGATCAGGTTCGCCCCGCGGATCGGCGCCCCCACCCGGCCGTGCTCGAGCAGGAACCCCTCGGCGATCCCGAAGACGAAGTCGCCCGTGGCCGGGTTGACCTGGCCCCCGCCCAGCGAGGTCACGTACACGCCGCGCTCGGTCGAGGACAAGACGTCGGCGGGGTCAGACACCCCGTTCAGGATGTAGGTGTTCGTCATCCGCGGGATCGGCGGGTGCGCGTAGGACTGGCGCCGTCCGTTGCCCGTCGCAGGCGCGTCGTCCTTCTCGGCCCGGAGCCGGTCGTAGAGCCATCCCTGGAGCACCCCGCCGGTGAACAGCACGGTCCGCTGGGACGGCGTCCCCTCGTCGTCGTACGAGAACGACCCCCACCCGTTCGGGACGGTCGCGTCGTCGACGCCGTCGATCAGCTCGGACGAGCAGCGCTCCCCCACGAGGCCTCGATACACGCTGACCTCCTTGTCCACCGCGTCGGACTCGAGCGGATGGCCGACCGCCTCGTGGAACAGCACCCCGCCCATGCCGGGAGCGAGCACGACGGTCATCTCGCCCGCCGGTGCCGGGACGGAGTCCAACATGGTCACCGCGCGTCGAGCGGCAACCTCGGCGACGGACGACGGCGGGTTCCGGTCGATGAACTCGACGCCGCTGCACGCGGCCGGTCCATGGAAGCCGGTCTGGATGTTCCCGTCGCGGGCCGCCACCACCTGCGCCACGAGGCGGATCCGGGGACGCTCCTCCTCGATCCAGGCGCCGTCCGAGGTCGCGATCGTCTTGCGTTGGAGCGAATCGCCGTACACCCCGATCACCTGGACGACCTCGGGGCTCCGGCCGCGGGCCACTTCGTCCACCTCGCGGAGCCAGGCCACCTTGTCCCCGGCGGCCACGAGCGCCGCCGGTCGCTCGACCCGATTGACCGGGTCGCGTCTCCGCTCCGTGAGGTCGAGCACCGAGGCCGGTTCGCCGTCGGCGAGCGCCGCCGACGCCGCCTCGGCCGCATCGAGCAGGGCCATCCGGTCGAGGCGGTTGGAGTACGCGTAGCCGTACGAGGTCCCGCGGCAGACGCGCACGCCCGCCCCGCGGTCGTGCCCGGTGGTGAGCTCTTCGACCTTGCCGTCGTCGAGCCGGATCGACGTGGTCGACGTGTCCTCGACGAACAGCTCGGCGAACGATCCGCCCCGGCGTCGCGCGACGCGGAGGACCTCCTCGGCCAGGTCGCGCTCCACCATCGACGGCGATGCTACCCGACGCGCTACCGTCAGCCGTCATGGACCCGGCCGTCGATCGACGTCGCACGCGCACCGATCTGCTGTGGCTCGGATCCCTGGCCGCGGTCCTGCTCGCCGTGATGCTGTGGCCGTACGCGAGGCATGGCTACCGGTTCGGCGTGGGTCCGGACATGCCCGTCTACCTGTGGTGGGCGAGGGTCGGGGCCTCGGAAGGCCTGTCGTTGGTCGGGGAACGCCCCGGGATCCCGGCCCTGATCGGCGGCCTCGCGGGCGCGCTCCACCTTCCGGTCGTCGCGGTCGCTGCCGGGCTGCAGGCGGCCCTCGGCGCGGCGATCGGCGTGGCCGCCGCCGTCCTCGTGCGCGGACGGACGCGGGACGTCCCCGCTCGGCTAGCGTGGATCGCGGCCGGTGCCCTCGCGGGCCTGTTCGCCGTGCACCTCGGTGCGGGGTACCTGGCGAACCTCGCGTTCGTCCTGACCTTCCTCGCGACCGGTGTGGTGATCGCGCTGCCGGCGGACCGGCGCGCCGCCCCGATCGCGGTCGCGATCCTGCTGGCAGGCGGCGGCCTCGCGCACCCGCAGTTCTTCCTGGTGGGTGTGGCGATCCTCCTGGCGCTCGCGGTCTGGACGCGTCGAGCCGCCGACCCCGGCGACGAGGGGATCGCCCGGCGGATCGTGATCGCGACCGTCGCGGCCGCTGGCGCGGTCGTCGCCGGCCTGGCGTCGATGCTCGCGGGACCGGCCCGCCTGGCGGTCGATACCTCGAAGGACGCGTTCCTGCGACGCGCGGGGCTCACGTCGTCGCTCCGTGAGGCCTACCTGGATCGGTTCGTCCATCGCTGGACGCGCTACGTGCAGCTCGTCGCGATCCCGCTCGCCGTCCCGGGTGGGACGCGGACCGTCGGGTTCACGGCCCGATTCCTGATCGGATGGGGCCTCGCGATGCTCGCCGGGGTGCCGATCGGGCTCGCCACGGGCTGGTACCCGGCCGACCGACTGATCACGTTCGCCTTCCCGGTCCCGATCCTGGCCGGCGTCGGGCTCGCCTGGGTGTGGCGGCGACTGGAGGCCCGGAAGATCCTCGCGATCGCGGCGGTGACGGCGCTGGCCGGCGCGATGGCCGCGGGGGCTCTGATCGCCTGGAGCCGGCAGGCGCCGTTCGTCACGCCGCTCGAGGTCGACCGGGTGACGACCGCGGCCCGGATCGCCGACCGGATGCCGACCGGGACGCCGCTCGTCTTCGTGGTCGACGACGACGACACCACGGCGACGTTCCTGGCCACCCGTGCCGCGAACGTGATCCGTGCCGCCGTCCCGCCCGATCGAGCGGGCGATGTCTTCGTCTACGTCGGGACCCCTGCGAACCTGCTGGACGCGCGGCCGACCGTCACGGGGGCGCCCGAGTACGACGCGCTGTCGCGGATCTCGCTGGCGGACATCCCGACCGACGGTCCGGAGCCGCTGGCGCTGGTCGTGGTCCCGTTCGACCGGACCTCGACGGGCCACGCCGATCCTCGCCTGACGCGATGGTCGCGGGGCGTGTTCTCCTCTGTCCCGGGAGCGCTCGCGGACGCCGGTCCCGTCCGCGACCCGCTCGAGCCCTCGACGCCGGCCGGCATCGCGCTCGCCGCGCTCGCGATCTTGGGACTCGCGTGGATCGCGGGGTACGGCTGGTCCCGCTGGACGATCGCGGATCGTCCCACGGCGATCGCGCTCGCCCCCGCGTTCGGGGTCGCGGCACTGATCCTGGCCGGGATCGCCCTGGAGCGCCTCGGGCTACCGCTCGCCGGGAGCGCCGGCGCGACGGTCGTCGCGCTCGTCGCGGGCGGCGGCGGGTTCGTCGCCCTGGCGATCGGCGAGCGCCGCGCCCGCGCGTAGCCGTCGGCGGCCGTCGACCAGCAGCCAGACGAGCGCGCCGACCACGACCGGCGTGATGACGTAGTGCCCGACCAGGACGTTGACGTCGTAGGCGCCGGGGAACCGCGACGGCTCGGCGGCCCATTGGGACACGGCGAGCGCCGTCGAGACCGTGATCAGCACCGCTCGGGGAACGCGCGGCAGCAGCCAGGCGAGCGGGAGCGCCCATACGACGTACCAGGGCAGCAGGACGGGCCCGAGCAGCATCAGCAGCAGCAATGACCACCCCCAGGCGGCCCCGACCTCGACGACGTCGGCATCCGCCGGCCGTCCGCTCCTCGGAGCCCTGCGCCACACCGCCCGCAGCAGCAGGGCCACGCTCACGACGAGCAGGATCGCGAACGTCACACGGGCGACGACGCCGAGCGCGTCGCCCGATACCGCGTCGAGCACGCGCCGGAAGAACCGGGACGGCGCGAGCCACCCCTCATGGCCCGCGAGCTCCAGCATGCCGAGCGTCGGATCGCGGCGCTGGAGGAAGGGCGCGGCGACCACCAGCCCGATCGCCGCCGCGAGTCCCGCGCGCGTGGCGAACGCGCGCAGGCGCTCGCCCGCCGGACGCCGCGCGACGCTCCAGACGATCAGGATGAGGAGCGGGAGCGCGGCCGTCGCCTTGACGAGCGTCGCCAGCGCGAGGACGGCCACCGCCGCGAGCTCTCGTCCGCCGAGCAGCAGCCACAGGGCGGCCGCGATGCCGAGCGCGACCCACAGATCGTTGTGCCCGCTCGCCGCCGACTGGAACAGCACCACGGGGTTCATCCCGAACGCGGCGACCGCGAAGGCGGTCCGCATCGGCCAGGCGCGGCGGGACGCGGCGACGACCGCCACCACGGTGCCCAGGCTCGCCGCGACCGCCAGCACGCGGAACGTCGCGACGAGTCCCTCGACGGATCCGACCCAGCGCGACAGGAGCGCGGACGCGCCCGTGAACAGCGGCCCGTACACCGCGGGCGTGTCGAGCCACTTCGGCCCGACGAGATGGGACAACGGATCGCCGGGGAAGTCGGCCGGGGTCGCCACGTACGGGTTCGCGCCGTGGATCCCCGCGATCCGGCCGTAGAACGCGTAGGAGTAGACGTCCCGGGAGAACAGCAGCGGGAGCGTCAGGACGACGAGGTGATAGGCGACGGTCAGCACGATCACGGACCGCACGCTCACGCGGCCCTGCCAGGCCGCGCGCAGCACGACCAGGAACGACGCGGCCGCGGCCGCCACCGCGACCACCCCTGCGATCGCGAGCCCGGTATCGCTCAGCCCGTCCAGCCCGATCGCCCTCGCGAACCACGCGAACGGCCCCGAGGGCTCGACCCCGTCCGGGAGCACCGGCTGCAGCGGCGATCCCGGGACGCTCGCGACGAGGGCGACCAACAGCACACCGAGGACCGAGCACCAGATCGCGAGCGTGGCCTGACGTGACGGATCGTGCGGTCGCTGCACCGTCGCGGACGCTACCACCGGCGGAGATACGACCTTCGGCGGACCCGCGAGCGCCATTCGGCCTAGGGACCGGACGGGCTCCGAGGGCGATACTTGCGGGACGGAGATGCCGCTCCAGCACCGCGGCGGCACCGCACGGCACGGTGCGACATCTCGCCACTGCCCAAGGCCGATGGCCCGCGAGCCGACACCTCGCGGGTCGTCGCGCGTTCGGGTCCGCTCAGCCGGACGCGCCGCCGCTCTTCGGCCGCTCGAAGCGACCGAAGACCGCCACGAGCCCGACCAAGATCGCCCCCGGGACGGCGATCCACACGACGCGCTGCAGCCACCACGCCGGCGTCGAGTCGTGCTCCCGTCCGAGCCCGAGCGGCCACAGGAGCAGGATCGCCAGCAGGTAGGCGGTCATGTGCCACAGGAACAGCGTCATGATCACACCGTTCACCATGACCGTGAAGGCCCACGGACCCGCCCGCTGCAGCCACCGGCTGAGCCATGGGCGCAGCAACATCACGGCCCCGATCGCCCAGATCCCCGCGGCCATGAAGCACACCGTGGGCGGGTAGGCGTTCGAGATCGCCTCCACGTCGGTGCCGAGCAGGCTCTTCGGGTAGTAGCCGATCCCGGGGAACCACTCGAACCGGACGTCGCCGAACCAGCGGAAGACCCACGGGTTCGTCAGCAGTACCAGGGTGCCGAGGCCGGCGGCGGCCATGAGCCAGAACGTGCGGCGGGGCTGGGCCGTCAGGGAGCCGTCGGCGTAGAAATGGCCGATCTGGTGCGGCAGGAGCAGCACGAAGGCCACGTTGAACCACCGGACGATCGGGTGTCCGAAGCCGAACGCGATCACGTCGACGACGATCGTCCCGGCGATCATCGCGGCCGGCACCCACAGGCGGAACCGGCGATGGAGCCAGACCGTGGCCGGGCTGATCGCGACCACGATGACGTAGACGGCCAGGAACCACAGCGGCCCGAAGGGCAGCGTGGCCCCCGGCGGCAGGTTCCACCGGAGCAACCGCGTGTCGCCCCACAGCGGCGGCCCGGTCGCCCGGCCGACGTCCGCCAGATGCAGGGTCACCTCGACGGCCGCCCACACGCCGAGGAACACGAGCGAGGGTCGGAGCAACCGGACCTCGCGGCTCCGGATGAACGACCAGGTGGAATCGCCTCGCCGATGCGCGGCTTCGAGCGCAACGAGGTTCGAGAAGCCGCCCACGAAGAAGAAGACCGGCATGACCTGCAGGAACCAGGTGGCGAGCCACAGGTAGGACGTGAGACCGATCGCGCTGGTCATGTAGAGGAGCCCGTCCTGCCACCAGAGGATCCCGATGAACCAGTGGCCGACCACGACCGCGAGGATGCTCGCAGCCCGGAGGAAGTCGACGTAGCGATCGCGCGTAGCGGGCGTCCGCGCCGCGAGCGACGCGACCTGTTGCCTCACGGGTCGGTTCTACCCCAACGGGCGGGTGGACGCGACCGGGCGCGGTCGGCGATGCTGGCGCCATGGACGGAAGGACCGACGCGGGCACGCCCGAGCCAGAGGTCGGCGCGACGAGCGCGGGGACCACTGAGCCCGAGGCGCTCGAGGTATCGCCGGCGCGACCGCGGGCCACGGGTCCGATGCACGAGGGGGCCCCGATCGGGATCGCGATCGGGATCGTCTCCGCGATCGGGTTCGCGAGCCTCGCCTTCCTCGTGGCCTTCGCGTTCTTCGCGGCCGTCGCGATCTACGCGCTCGTCAAGGCGATCGGCGACGGCGGGTCTGGCAACCCCGTGGTGGTCGTGCTCCTGACCGTCATGCTCCTGACGACGTTCGTCGCGCTGCTGTGCGTGGGGATCGGGAAGCTCGGCACGTCGCTGACCCCGAAGAAGCGCCGCGGGGACGGCCGCGACTAGCCGATCCTTCCCGAGACGATCAGCCGTCGACGAGCTCGCCGCCGGCGACCACGCGGCCGGGCTCGACGGGTCGCAGGGTCGCCCACACGTCGTCCCGTGGGACACCGAAGCCCTCCGAAGCCGCCCGCGCGGCGGCGATCAGCGCCGCTCGATCGGTGTCCTCGCCTCGGGAGCGCAGCCACAGGTCGACGTAGACGATCCGGCCGTCCGCTACGATCGACCGCTCGCCGAGCGTCATCCGGTCGACGGTCGTGAACGTGCACCACGTGCCGGCGGGCTCCTCGCCGATCGCGGACGCGACCGCCCGGGCGACGGACGTCAGTGCCGCATCGACCTCGACGTCACCGCCGGCGGGGGCGAGCGACCGGATGTGCACCACGGGCACGCCGAGACCCTACCCCACCCGCCCGACGCGTCCCCGCCACGTGTCGCTAGGCTCCGGCCGTGACGCATCGTCTGCTCCTGGACGTCTCGAGCCTCGGGTACCGAGCCTTCTTCGCGCTCCGCGACCTGGTGCGGGCGCCGGACGGCACGCCCGTCGGCGCGGTCCACGGATACCTCGACATGGTCACGCGCCTGGTGGCGACGCGGCGTCCGGATGAGGTCGTTCACGTCTACGACCACGATTGGCGCCCGTCGGCACGGACCGATCTCTACGCCGGCTACAAGGCGAACCGACCCCCCGACCCGGAGGGGCTCCCCGAGCAGTTCGTGCTGCTTCGGCGAGCGCTCGACCTCACCGGGATGCTGCAGGCCCAGGCTCCCGGATGGGAGGCCGAGGACGCGATCGGCGCGTTCGCGGTCGAGGCGCGCGACACGGACCTGATCGAGATGGTGAGCGGCGACCGCGACCTGATCCAGCTCGTGCGCGATCCGTCGGTGCGACTCCTGTTCACGGTCCGCGGCGTCTCGGAGCTGCTGGAGCTCGACGAGGCGGCGGTGCTCGCGAAGTACACGGTCCCTGCCGACCGGTACGCCGAGTTCGCGATCCTCCGCGGCGATCCGTCCGACGCGCTCCCCGGCGTTCACGGGGTCGGCGAGAAGACGGCGGCCGCCCTGATCCAGACGTACGCCTCGCTCGAAGAGCTGCTGGCGGATGCCGCGACGGACGTGCCACGGCCGGGGCCGCTCAAGGGCAAGCCCGCGCTCCGATCCCGGCTCCGCGAGGCACGTGACTACGTCGAGACGATGCAGCGGCTCGTCCCGATCAACCTCGACGCACCGCTCGAGGTGTGGGCGGGCGGGCGGGATGACGACGCGCTCAAGGCCCTGGCGGACGAGCGCGGGTTCCGCGGCCCCGCGCTGCGGCTGTTGGCGGCGCTCGACAGCGCGGGCGCCGGGTGAAACCGGACCGGACGGATGCTCTCGGGCGCGCCGATCGGGCGACCGCCCCGTCCATGGATGCCGCAACGCTCGTCCCGGAGGTCGTGCGGCTGGATCGCGCCGTGATCGCGGTCGAGGGCCGACGGATCCTCGGACCGATCGACCTGGTCGTTCGCGCCGGGGAGCGGTGGGTGGTCCTCGGCCCGAACGGCTCCGGGAAGACCACCCTGCTCGGCCTGGCCGGAGCCCGCCGCTATCCGTCGTCGGGCGCAGCGACCGTCCTCGGGACCACGCTCGGCCGAGGCGACAGCCGCGCGCTGCATCCGCGGATCGGTCACGGATCGCACGCGTTGACCGAGCTGATGCCAGGCGGCATGACGGCGATCGATGTGGTCCTCACGGGGCGGCGTTCGTCGCTCGTCACGTGGTTGCAGGCCTACGACGACCGGGATCGTCGCGTCGCTCTCGCTCGCCTGACGGACGTCGGCTGCGACCCCCTCGCCGACCGGGCCTTCTCGACCCTCAGCCAGGGGGAACGACAGCGGGTGCTCCTGGCGCGCGCGCTGGCCGGCGAGCCCGAGCTGCTGATCCTCGACGAGCCGGCCGCGGGCCTCGACCTGCCGGCGCGCGAAGCGCTGATCGCGGCGCTCGAGGCGGCCGCCACCGGGCCGAAGGTGCCCGCGATGCTGATCGCGACGCACCACCTGGAAGAGATCCCGCCCGCCGCGACCCACGCCGCCCTGCTGCGCGCCGCCGAGCTGGTGGCCGCGGGATCGATCGAGGAGACGCTCACGGAGCCCAACCTTCGGACGACGTTCGACCTCGACGGCCTCGAGATCGGACGGCGGCGCGGCCGGTGGTGGGCCGCGGCCGCGACGGAGTGAGCAGCCGGGCGGCGCCGGTCGTGCGACCGGGTCCGCGTAGCCTGGGGGCATGTCGAGACGCGTGGTCCCGCCCGAGCGCGCGGCGTTCTCGTGGACGCTGCTCGACACGCCGGCGGATGCGCCCACCCTGTGCGCGGGGTGGTCGGCCGCCGACGTGGCCGCGCACGTCGTGATCCGCGAACGCCGGCTCGACGCGGATCTCAGCCTCCTCGTCCGGATCGCTCCCCTACGACGGTGGACCGACCACGTTCGGCGGGGGGAACGCGATCGGCGGTCCTACCGGGCACTCGCCGAGAGGGTGGGTCGCGCATCATGGCCGTTGCGACTGCTTCCGTTCCTGGACGAGGCCGTGAACGACGTCGAGCTCGCCGTCCATCACGAGGACGTGCGTCGGGGTCGGCCCGGGTGGGAGGCGCGGACCCTCGATCCGGCGCTCGAGGCGCGCCTCTGGCGGCGGCTCACCCGCTTCGCCCCCCTTTCCTTCCGGGGCGACCGAGCGCTGCGCGTCGAGTTCGCCACGCCGGATGGGCGTCGCGCCACGATCCACGCGTCCGTGGCCGGGCCGACGGTACGCCTGACGGGGCCCACGATCGAGCTGTTGCTGTACGCGTACGGGCGCCGAAGCGCGGCCCTCGTCGAGGTCGACGGCGACGAGGAGGGCGTCGAGCGGCTGCGCGCCCTCGAGTTCCGGGCGTGAGGGTGACCCGTCGCGCCGACTCGGGGCCGGCCGGCGGCCGCTAGCCCGCCGGGTCCACCGAGCGGGTCTCCGGCAGCTGGATGTCGGTAGACTCAGCGGCTTCCCCACCCCGTCATGACGGATCCCAGACGACCTTCCCTGCTCGCCGCCGCGCTCGCCGCGGTCGCCGTCCTCGCGACGTTCGCGCTCGCGAGCGGCTCCCCGGCGAGCGCCGACGATCCCGCCGCCGCCCAGGCACGCGCCGACGGGACCGCGGGCTCGTCCGGCGACGCTGGCTCCGGTCGAGGGCACCCTCGCGCCGTCCCGCCGCCGGACTCGCTCCCGGGGATCGACGTCTCCCACTACCAGCACGAGATCGACTGGACGCAGGTCGCGGCGTCGGGGATCCGCTTCGCCTTCCAGAAGGCGACCGAGGGCACCGGCTACGTCGATCCCACCTACGCTACGAACCGCGCCGGCGCCACGGCCAACGGCATCGTCTTCGGTGCTTACCACTTCGCCCGGCCCGACCTGCATCCCTTCGATCCCGTCCCCGAAGCGGACCACTTCGTCGACACCGCCCAGCTCGGCCAGGGGAACCTCCTCCCGGTCCTCGACCTGGAGCGCTCGGGCGACCTTTCGCAGGAGGAACTGACGACCTGGATCATCGGATGGCTGGACCGCGTGTATGAGCGGACCGGGGTCCGGCCGATCGTCTACACGAGCCCGAACGGGTGGCTGAACCGAACGGGGGACACGACCGCGGTCGCCGACGCCGGCTACACGACGCTGTGGGTCGCCCACTGGGACACGCCGTCGCCACGCGTCCCCGCGAACGACTGGCAGGGGTACGGATGGACGTTCTGGCAGTACTCGAACTGCGAGAGCATCCCCGGCATCGTCGGCTGCGTCGACGGCGACTGGTTCGACGGACTGGACCTGACGCCCTACACGATGCCGTCGCCGGACACGACGGCCCCGGTGGCCCAGCTCGCGACGCCGACCGGCGTGGTGGGCCCCGTCACGGTCACGTTCAGCGAGATCGTGCAAGGGGTGACCGCCGAGAACCTCGCGATCCGCGAGCTCGATACGGGGATCGGCGTACCGGTCACCACCACCTGCTGGTCCAAGGCCGGGAAGGAGGTGGACTGCGGCGGCGGGAAGCTCGTGACCGCGGTGGTTGCCCCGAGCGACCCGCTGGTCCCCGGCCTGAGCTACGCGGCGGCCGTGAACCCGGCGGGCGTCCCTCCGGTCGTGGACCGGAGCGGGAACCCGGCGACGCCGGCCGAGCAGCCGTTCGCGATGCCGACGGAGGTCGAGCAGGCGAGCCCCGCGGTCAGTTACGCCTGGCGGACCGTCTCGGCCGACCGGGCGTTCGGCGGGTCGTACGCGGTCCAACGCGGCAAGGGAGCCACCGCCTCCTATGCGTTCACGGGGCGCCAGGTCAGCTGGATCACGGTCGCCGGCCCGACGTTCGGCCGGGCGATCGTGCTGATCGACGGCCGGCTGCAGGGCATGTTCGACCAGTACGCCCCCGCCCCGCGGTTCAAGGTCGAGCGGACGTTCCACGGACTCGCGTCCGGCCCGCACACGCTCACGGTGCGCGCCACCGGCGCGCGTTCGCCCGCCGCCTCGGATGCGCTCGTCGCGATCGACGCGTTCCGGGCCGGCGGCAAGACGGTCTGGACGCCCCCGTTCGTCGGATCGTGGCGGACCCAGAAGGTGGGTGGCGGGACCGCGGCCGTGAGCGACCTCGGTCGCTCGAGCGCCACCCTCCGGTTCCACGGGAGCGGCGTGCGCTGGCGGACCGCGCGTGGGCCGTTCAAGGGGAAGGCCGAGATCTGGATCGACGGCGCGCTCGTCAAGACGGTCGACAACTTCGCCGCCGCACCGGCGCTCGTGGAGCGCGTGGTCGACGGCCTGCCGCTCGGGACGCACACGCTGCAGATCGTGGTCCTCGGGACGGCACGCCCGGCGGCGAAGGGCGCCGAGGTGACGATCGACGGCTTCTCGGTGATCCCCTGACCTTCGGTCGCGGCCGAAGGTCGGTAGACCCCGGGCGGCCTCGCGTGAGAACCTAGGTTCGGTCCGCGAACCCCCGGATCGCCGGTGGGGACCGGCGACGCGGCCCGCCTTGGAGGATCCAGCGATGCGACGCACCCTCACCACGACCGCCCTCGTCCTGGTCGCCATGCTCTTCGTCGGCGTCCAGCCCGCCCTCGCCACCCGCCTGGTCGAGGAGATCCCGGGTCACAAGCAGCTCGACCTGTCGCCGTTCTGCGGCGTGCCCGATCCAACGGATCCGACGGTTCTGACCGATCTGCTGGATCAACGCGACCCGCGGACGCTCACGACCTGGATGGACGCCCGCGGCCGGACGGTGCTGCAGACGCTCAAGACGGGAACGACCGACGTGTTCACGGGGGCCGATGGTGACGGCGTTGCCGCCACCGCAATGGATCTCGTGGAGCGTTCCGTGGTCGCCGTGCGCCCCGATCCCAACGGCGGCGAGGCGTCGATCCTGTGGGTCGGGCAGGGGGCGATCTGGGGCGACGACAAGGCCGCGGGCGGTCCCTTCCTCCTGTGGGTCACGGGCGTGGTGCTCATGAGGGGCAGCTACGACCCGAAGACGGGGATCTTCGCCGTATCGTCCAAGACCGTCGTGGGGCAACAGACGGATCTCTGCGAAGCGATCGACGAGGGACTGAAGCCGCGCCACTGAACGACGGATCCCACGGCTCGACACGGCTGCGGGGGCACTGGGTCGAGCGGCCTTGGGGCCGGATGCGCGTGCACGTCGGAGGAGAGGGACCGACGGTGCTCGCGATCCACGGACTCGGCGGATCCGGCCGGTACTGGCAGGGGCTCGCGGAACGGGTCGGCGATCGGTACCGCGTGATCGCCCCCGACCTCGCCGGGTTCGGGGCGTCGGACAAGCCCCACGCGACGTACGACCGCCCCATGCAGCTCGCGAACCTCGACGGCGCGCTCGATCCGTTCGATCGGACCGGCGATCGCGGAGCCGTGACGGTCGTCGGCCATTCGCTGGGTGCGGTCTTCGGCGCGATCTGGGCGGCCCGCAACCCCGGGCGTCTGCGGGGCCTCGCGCTCGCGGCCGCCCCCTGGCCGAGCGCAGACGGCGGGCCGGGGTGGGCCCGCCGGGAGCACCGGCCGGCGCTCCCGTTCCGGTTCGCGGGGCGAGCCGTGCGCGCCGCCTGGCCGGCGATCGCGGTGCCGGTCGGGGTGGCGCGAGGCTACCCGGCGGGCGTCGCCGCCGACTTCGGCCGCCAGACGCTGCACGGCCGGACCCGCACGCTCTACGCGGCGATCTACGACCCCACGCTCGTCGGCGAGCTCTCCGCGATCCGGGTCGCGATCGCGGCCGACGTCCCCCAGCTGCTCGTCAACGCGCTGGACGACCGGACCGTCCCCTTCTCGGCGCAGGCCCGGTGGGCCGAGGTCTTGCCGCACGCCGTGACCCGCGAGGTCGCGTCCGGCGGGCACCAGTTCCTATTGCGCACCGGGTTCGACCCGATCGCGGACTGGCTCCTCGCCCTCCCCACCGGCTAGGGCTCGTTCGCCCGGTCGCGCTCGGCCGCCATGCTTCGGAGCCGGTCGGTCAGCTCCGGCATCTGCTGCGACATCTCCTCGAGCCGCTCCGGCGCGAGGGCGATGGCGCGGACCGGCTCGATCGCGCGCACCGTCGCCATCGCTCGCCGCTGCTTGATGAGCCCCATCTCGCCGACGACGTCGCCCGGGCCGAGCGTCGCCAGGCGCGCACCGTCGCGGAGGACCTCGACGGTCCCCCGCTCGATCACCACCAGGTCCCGCGGGAGACCACCTTGTTCAACCAACGGCTCACCGGGATCCAGCTGGATCTCGCGGACCCACGTCGCGACGACGGAGAGGTCGTGGTGATCCAACTCGCCGAAGAGCGGGAGCGCGCGCAGCCGCTCGACCTCCATCTCGGCATCGTCCCATACCGGTCGTGCGATGATGCCGAGCCGTGCCGGTTCCCACGCCATCCGACATCGTCCGCGCGCCGAAGGTCCTGCTCCACGACCACCTCGACGGCGGCCTGCGACCGGCCACGATCGTCGAGCTCGCCGAGGAGACCGGCTACGCCGCCCTCCCCACCCGCGATGCCGACGAGCTGGCCGCCTGGATGACGCGCGGGGCGAGCCGGCGCGACCTGGTGCTCTACCTCGAGACGTTCGCCCACACGGTGGGCGTGATGCAGACGCCGGCCTCGCTCGCGCGCGTTGCCCGCGAGTGCGCCGAGGATCTCGCCGCCGACGGCGTGATCTACGCCGAGGTCCGCTTCGCCCCCGAGCTCCACCTGGAGCGTGGGCTGGCCCTGGACGAGGTGGTCGAGGCGGTGCAGGACGGCTTCGCCCAGGGTCAGGCGGCCGCGGCGGGCTCCGGCCGGGCGATCCGGATCCGGACGCTCCTGACCGCGATGCGGACGGCGGCGCGGAGCCTCGAGATCGCGGAGCTCGCGGTCCGCTGGCGCGACCGGGAGGTCTGCGGCTTCGATATCGCAGGCGCGGAGGCCGGTCACCCCCCGACGCGTCACCTCGATGCCTTCGAACACGTCCGCCGCGAGAACTTCCACCTCACGATCCACGCGGGCGAGGCCTTCGGGCTGCCGTCGATCTGGGAGGCGGTGCAGCTCTGTGGCGCCGAACGGCTCGGACACGGGGTCCGCATCGTCGACGACCTGACGACGGACGACGACGGGCGGCCGGCGCTCGGTCGCCTCGCCGCCCTCGTCCGCGACGAGCGGATCCCGCTCGAGCTCTGTCCGACGTCCAACGTGCATTCGGGCGCGGCGGCCTCGATCGCCGACCACCCGATCGGCGTGCTGTCGGAGCTGCTGTTCCGGGTCACGGTGAACACGGACAACCGGCTGATGTCCGCGACGTCGCTGTCGCGGGAGCTGACCCAGCTCGTCGGAGCCTTCGGTTGGGGTTGGTCCGAGCTGGAGCGCGTCGCGATCGACGCGATGAAGTCGGCCTTCCTGCCCTTCGACGAGCGGCTCGCGACGATCCAAGGCGCGATCCTCCCCGCGTACCAGGCGCTCCGCGAGGGATAGCGGCGGGATGCGCGGCGCGATGGAGACGAGTCGCAGCCAGCGGATGCCGGTCGGGTTCATCGGACACGGCAACCCGCTCAACGTGGCGATGGATGCGCGCAACGCCCCCTGGCGTGCCTGGGGCCGCTCGCTGCCGACACCGAAGGCGATCCTCACCGTCTCGGCGCACTGGGAGGACACGCCGGTGACGATCGGGCGGACCCGCCCCCACGACGAGCTCCTGTACGACTTCTGGGGGTTCCCGGAGTTCATGTACCGCCTGCGGTATCCGGCGCCGGGCGCCCCGGATCTCGCGGACCGCGTCGAGGAGCTGCTCGGTCCGCACGTCGCGGTCGCCCGAGCCGATCGCCCGATCGACCACGGCGCGTGGGTCCCCTTGATCCACGTGTTCCCCGAGGCCGACGTTCCGGTGCTGCAGATCTCGATGCCGATGACGATGTCCGAGGACGAGCTCATCGAGCTCGGCGCCGAGCTCTCCCCGCTGCGCGACGAGGGCGTCTTCATCCTGGCGACCGGCAACCTCGTCCATGACCTGCGCCACGCCGTGCTGGCCGGCGACGTGCCGCCGCCGGAGTACGCGGTGGCGTTCGATGGGTGGGTCGCGACCGCGATCGAGCGCCACGACGACCTGGCGATGAAGGAGTGGCGTCAGGCGGCGCCGGAACCGCTGCTCAATCACCCGAGCGCGGAGCACTATCGACCGGTGCTCGTCGCGATCGGCGCGGCCCGAGGCGACGCGGCGCGGTTCCCCGTGGACGGGTTCGAGCACGGCACGATCGCGCGCCGGTCGGTCGAGCTCGGCTGAGCGGCGTCAGCGGCCGGCCGCCACCGAGCCGCCGTCGCCGTCGCGCGTCCGGCCCTCGAGGAACCGCGCGGGCGTCGGGCCCTTCCCCTTCAGGTCCAGCACGCACACGTCGCTGAACCGGTAGGCGCCGCGCAACTTCGCGAACGTCGCCTCCGACACGAGGATCCGCCCCGGGGTTCCGCTCGACTCGAGGCGGCTCGCGAGGTTGACGGTGTCGCCCCACAGGTCGTACGCGAACCGCCGGCGACCGATCACGCCCGCGACGACTGGACCCGTGGCGATGCCGACCCGGACCTCGATCGGTTCGCCGCTCGGCCACCGCTCGCCGTCCATCGCCTCCACGATCCCGAGCGCCATCTCGGCTGCGGCCGCCGCGTGATCAGGGCGAGGCTCTGGGGCACCCGCGACGGCCATGTACGCGTCCCCGACCGTCTTGATCTTCTCCATCCCGACCCGGTCGGTCAGCTCGTCGAAGCGCGTGAACACCTCGTCGAGGATCACCACGAGCGGCTCGGGCGCGATCGTCTCGGCCCGCTCCGTGAAGTGCACGAGGTCGGCGAACAGGACGGAGACCTCCGCGAAGCCGTCGGCGAGGTGGGACGCCTGCGGTGCCTCGTCCCGGTCCTTCAACCGCTCCACGACGGGACGCGGGAGCGTGTTCTCGAGCAGGGCGTCCGCCCGCGCGCGGGCTCGCTCCAGCTCCCGCTCGCGCAGGTACAGCAGCCGGCTCGATCGCTCGAGACCGTAGGACGCGGCCATCCCGACGATCGCGAACGACACGAGGAAGAAGTTGGCGTAGAGCAGGAAATGGAACGGGTCCGGCTCGTTCGCGAACAGCACCTCGACGACGTTGAAGCAGACGATCGCGAACGCACCCAACGCGGTCGCGTACACGAACGGGAGCCGGGTCAGGATGTACGCGAACGCGAGGAGCAGCATCATGCCCGCCCAGCTCCAGGACGGTCGCGCCTCGCCCACGTAGACGCGGTGGAAGGACCAGACGACGGCAGAGACCGCGATCACGGTGGTGACGGCGACCTTCCAGTAGCGCGGGTACCAGGACGCATACGTCATCGCCAGGCTGATGGCGATCAGCGGGATCCCGATCCCATACCGGATCACCAGGTCGGCGACCTGGTCCCGCTCGAGCTCGATCGCCGCGAGGATCCCCAGCAGGACCCAGGACGCGATGCCCAGCACGTTCGCGATCCGGATGTACGGCAGGACGTCGCGGAAGTAGACGCGCTCGTGCTCGCGCTCGACGGCGGGATCGAGGAACCGGAGCGTGAACGGGTGGATCTCGGGGGCGTGCTCCAGGAACTGCCCGACCGGCTTGGGGATCAGGTGGAGGACGCGCCGGCCGAGCGGCTCCCCGCTCACGTCCCCACCGATGCCGCGGTCCGATCCACGATCCGGCGGAGCAGGGCCGGGACCTCCGCGGGGTCGTCCGTGAACTGCGACGGCTTGATGCAGATCGTCGTGACGCCGCGCTCGACCTGCGCGGGGATCGCGGCGAGCGCCTCGTCGAGATCGGCAACGCTCATCGCGTCGGGGAAGCGACCCCTCGTGCCGCCGACGAGCTCCAACTCGTCGAGGCTCCGGCCCGCGCCGGCCATCGCGTCGGCGAGCCGCGGGAGTACGTCCGGATCCGGCGTCCCGAGCGGGTTGAACCCCTCGCCGTACGTGACGATCCGACGGACGAGCGCGGCGTGCAGGCTGCTGCCGCCGAACCAGAGCGTCGGGCCACCGGCCCGGAACGGCTTCGGCTCGAGCCAGACGTCGGCGAACCGGTAGTGCGAGCCGGAGAACGACGCGGGCGTGCGATCCCAGAGCAGACGCCACGCCTCCAGGTGCTCGTCGAGCCGTGCTCCCCGCGTGGCGAAGTCGACGCCCAGCGCCTCGTACTCCGCCCGGTGCCAGCTCACCGTCGGCTGGACCACGAGCCGTCCCTCGGACAGGAGATCGAGCGTGGCGAGCTGCTTCGCCAGCAGCACGGGGTGACGGAGCGGCGGGATGATCGCGCCGGCCACCAGGCGCAGACGTGAGGTGACGGCGGCCACCGCCGACAGCAGCGTGAGCGCGTCCGGCCACGGCGTCGACGGGGCCTGGTTGCCGGGGAGCGCGTAGTCGCGCGGGTTCTCCGGCACGCCATCCGCGTCGGCCCCAGGTCCCATCGCGACGTGCTCGCTGACCATCACGGCGTCGAACCCGACGTCTTCCGCCCGGCGCGCCAGGTCGACCAGACCTCGGAGGTCGCGCGCCGGCGTGAGGGTCCAGTTCTCGCTCAGGATCAACACGAGCCTCACGGTCGGCACCTCGCGAGGATACTGACGCCGTGAGCGAGGACGAGACCCCGGGGACGATCGCGGCTGCGGCCCTCGGGGTGCCCTTCGATGTCGTCCGGACCGAGCGCCCGAACACCGTCGAGGAGAGCGCGGCCCTGCAGGGGATCGCGGTCGGCCAGCTCCTGCGGACGATCGTGGTCCGGCGGGGGGCGGACGACTACGTGTTCGTCCTCGTGCCGGGCGGCCGGCAGATCGACTGGCCGAAGCTCCGCGCCCACCTCGGCGTCAGCCGGCTGTCGCTCCCCGACGCCGACGAGGCGAAGGAGGCCACCGGGTACGAGCGGGGGGCGATCACGCCGTTCGGATCCCGAACGGCGTGGCCGGTGGTCGCCGACGCGACGGTGGGGAACGCCGATCGCGTCGCGATCGGCGGCGGCGCTCGCGGCGTGAACCTGCACCTGCTCGCGACCGACCTGCTCGCCGCCATCGGGGCCACCGTGGCCGATGTGACGCGGTCGGCGGATGCAGATGCGTGACCCCGGCGCCGATAGGGGAACGATGTCCGCACGCGCGATCGCGGCGATCCTGGTGGGGCTGACCGTGCTGTCGGTGGCGCCCGCCGACGCTGCGCCGGCGAGCGATCGCCGTTCCGGACGGGCGGCCCTCGGGGGCGAGGCGCACGTCGACGCGCGGGACGACTACTTCCTCCCGTCGGCGGTCGAGACCGGGCCCGGAGGGACCGTGGTCTGGGACTTCACCGGCGATCGCACCCATACCGTGACCGATGCGACGGGTATGTCGCTGTTCGACTCGGGGCTCGTCGCGCCGGATGGCACGAGCTTCTCGTACGCCTTCGCGGCGGCCGGCACGTACCGGTACGTCTGCACCCTGCACGAGACGATGCGCGGCCGCGTCTGGGTCATGGTCGAGGTCTCGAAGGACGAGCAGCCGTACGGCCGACCGTTCGTGATCACCTGGGCCACGGGAGGCGCTGTCAGCGGATCCGTCTTCGACGTCCAGCTCCGGCGGCCCGGCAAGCGGTGGCGACCGTGGCGAACGGGCGTGACCGAGCCGGACGGGGAACTCGCGCCCCGTCATGCGGGGACCTTCCGGGTGCGCGCGCGGCTCCGCGGCCCGGCCGGGATGACCGAGTGGTCGCCCGGAGCGCGGTTCGTCGCGACCTGAGACACCGCACCGCCCGCCCTGTGCACACCGACCGCAGGTTTGCAGGACGGCCGCGGGAAGCGGATGGTGCTCCCGGAAGCGAGTGCGTCTCGCGGCACCCGATCGTCAGGAGGCGGCGATGCGACGGACGACTCCGCGGATCATCGTGGCGGCCAGCGCCGCGATCGCGCTGACCCTCGCGCCCTGGTTCACCGGGATCACGTCGGCGGGGACATGCCCGATCGCGCTCCCCCAGGGCGACGAGCCTGTGACGCTCGATCCGGACGGATTCGCCGGCCCGATCGACAACCCGTACTGGCCGATCACCCCGGGGGCCACCTGGATCTATCGGGAGACCGATCCGATAGGAGGCCGGCAGCGGGTCCGGGTCCACGTCACCGATCGAACGAGGGAGATCCTCGGGATCCAGGCCGTGGTCGTCCACGACGCGGTCCGCGAGCACGGTCAGCTCGTGGAGAACACGTGGGACTGGTACGCGCAGGACGCGTGCGGCAACGTCTGGTACCTCGGGGAGGACACGAGTGAGTACGAAGACGGCGTCGTCGTCAGTACGGCGGGCTCGTGGGAGGCCGGCGTCGGAGGCGCCCAGCCGGGGGTGGTGGTGCCCGCCGATCCGCAGGTGGGGATGGTCTATCGACAGGAGTCACTCCCGGGGGAGGCGGAGGACCGGGCGGCCGTACTCAGCCTCGACGAGCAGGCGGGCGTTCCCGCGGGCCACTTCGACGACGTGCTCCTGACGAAGGAGTTCACGCCGCTCTCCCCCGAGGTCCTCGAGTACAAGCTCTACGCGCCCGGGGTCGGCGTCGTCCTGGCGATCGGCGTGTCTGGTGGCTCGGACCGGGAGGAGCTGGTCCGCTACCGACCCGCCTCGCCGATCGGCACCGCGCCCGACGGCCAGGTCTGACGAAGGCTCCGACCTCGCTCGCGAGGGCGGCGAGCCCTCGCTGCTAGCGTGGCCGCGTGGCCGACGACGGGATCGCGCGATTCTTCGACACCCGCGCCGCGTACCTGCTGTTCGTCACCACGACGAACGAGAAGGCCGTCGTCGCCGAACGGATCGGTCGAGCGCTGCCCGGTTCCGCGATCGAGCCGCCCGGGTACCGGATCCTCGACGCGGGGATGGGCGACGCGTCGGTGCTCGCCGGGGTGATGCGGCGGTTCCACGATGCGTTCCCCCACGTCCCGCTCCTCACGGTCGCCAAGGAGATCAGCATCGAGGACGTCCGGGTGGGCCTGGCGCGCCTTCCCGACCTGATCCTCGAACACCCGGAGACGGTGTTCGTCGTGACGAACATGGCGTTCTCAGAGGTCGCTCGGCTGACGCCGAACGCCCCCGGTTCGGAACCGATCTGGCGGGAGGTCGCGCTCGAGGGATCCACGACCCACGCGTACCACGAACAGATCCGGGGGCTCTTCGGCGCGCTCGCCGACGACTGGGCCGTCCGGACCAGCGAGCGGACCGGCAACCCCGTCTACGTGCGCCCCGCGGTCCTGGTCCTGTACCGGCGCGACCGGGAGTTCCTGGTCCGCCCGCTCCTGCCGACCGCGGAGCGGCCCCCGAGCGGCTACGACCTGGTCATCGCATCCCAGGTCTACCGGGCCCGGACGCCGGTCGAGCGGAAGGTGCGCACCGTCGTCGTTCCGCTCGCTCGCGCGCTGGCCGCGGGCGGCCGGATGATCGGGGTTCACGGGCACGGGGACGATCCAGGGCTCGAGATCGTCCGCGGGGTCTGGCCCGACGAGGACCCGTTCCGGGACGGACGCCGCGAGATCCTCGAGGAGGCCCGGAGGCAGATGAACGACGCGAGCGACGCCGACCTGGTCGTGGAGGACGTCGACGACGACCGGGCCTTCCTGCGGTACGAACTGCACGCGATGCCCTCCGCCCGCTCCGAGCACATCGGGACGTCGTCCGTCTTGGCGGCGTGGAGCGCGGCGACCTACGTGGCGCAGATCGACGAGCGACGCCTCGCCGAGGCGGTCGCGTCGGGGGCGTACCTCGATGCGACCCAGGAGGTGCTCCGACGCCACGGCGCCGTGTGGTTCAACGACGAGGTCTACGCGATCACTCGACGCTCGGGTGCGAACGCATGAGCGCGTGGACCTTCAGCGTCGTCCGGAGGTTCCGGATCGTCATCTCCGCGTAGGCCGGGTGGGCGGAGAGCTTCACCATCCTCGTCCGCGTGATCGTCTCGAACGGAGCGGACCAGTAGAGCACGCGGCGTCCCCACGTGAGCGACTCGATGTCGGGAACGGTGGCCAGCGTGGGACCGAGCGCGCGGCCGTCGACCCGGTCGGTCAGGAAGATGACGTTGTGTCGCATCGTCCCGTCGGCCAGATCCCAGGACTGCGGGATCCCGCGCACGATCGCGGAGACCTCGTCGAGATCGCGGATGACCAGCCGCAGGTCGTGACCGAACGCGTCCTCGAGCCGACGCTCGAGCGTCGAGACCGTGCGCGGACCTTTCGTCCGAACGGATCCGACCACCACGTTGCCGCTCTGGATGTAGGACACCGGGTCCCGGTAGCCCAACTCGACGAAGGCTTCGCGGAGGTCCCTCATCGGGACGGGGCGCTTGCCGCCCACGTTGATCCCTCGCAACAGGACGAGCCAGGTCTCCATCGCTGCTACCGCCGATCGGCCTCGGGGAGCTCCGACGGACCGACGTGCTCTCGGAGCCAGCCGTTCAGCGGTTCCGAGAGCCGAAGGAACCCTTCGATGCGATCCTTCGCCCGGCGCGTCCCGAGCCAGGCGCCCGCCGGCCAGGCCTTCCACGTGACCAGGCCCTTGTTGCGGAGGAGCTCGATCCTCGCGTGATCCCTCGCGTATCCGCGCGGCGCGGTCTTCAGCACGCCGTGTCCCATGGCCTCGATCCCGGCGTCGCGAGCATCGGTCACGATGCGCTCGAGGGCCGTTCCCGAACCCCCGTCATCGACGGCGCTTCGGTAGCGCTCGAGCTGGTCGGTCGCCATCTCCCACATCCCGGACCCTGCTGCCAGTCCCTCGGCGCTCAGCTGGACGTAGCCGTCGCCCACGAGGGCACCGATGTGCGTCTTGTACGGCGACTTGTCGGCGCTGAACCGAACGTCCCGGTACGGGCGGAAGATCTTGCCCGCCCCCCATGAGGGTTCGAGCTCCGCGAGGAGCGCCTCCATCGGGCCCCGGACGATGGTGTCGTACTCGTGCTTGTGCCGCTGCCAGTAGGCCTTCGAGTTCTCGACCTCGAGCCCTTCGAAGAACTCGAGCGCCTCCACCGGCCATCCACGGAACGCCATGTCGCAACCCCTGCGGTCACCGGACCTGGGCACGATACGCGAGCGAGGAGACACCCGGCGCCGCACCGCCCCTTGACGCTGCGGACGGACACGTGGGAGCGTGCCATCGTGGATCTGCGCCGGGGACAGCGACGGTCGCTCGCCTTCGCGGGCGTCGGCTTGGTGTTGCTGGTCGCGTCGGTCACGCTGGCCCCAGGCGTCGTGGCGGTCGACCAACCGACGGGCAATGCCACGGCCACGGTCGAAACCGCCCCGGTCGCGCACTCGGGCGACGCCGCCGACGACCCGGCGATCTGGCGGAACCCGTCGAATCCGTCCCGCTCGATCGTGATCGGGAACGACAAGCTCGGGGCCCTCGAGGTCTACGACCTGTCAGGAGCCCGGATCCAGCGGCTCACCGGCGGGTTCTATGGCAACGTCGATACCCGGACCGGGTTCGTGACCGGCACCGGCACGATCGACATCGCCGTCACCTTCCGCCTCGGGATCCGCGTGTACCGGATCGACCCGGCGACTCGCCAGCTCGTCAACGTCACCGACAACGGTACCGGGAGCATCCCGTCACCGATCGGGGGCGAAGGGATCTGCTTGTATCGCAGCCCGGCCAACGACCGCGTGTACGTGTTCGTCAACGCGCGGGACGGTCGGATCGCGCAGCTGGCCCTGACCGATTCGGACGGAGACGGCCTCGTGGAAGGGACGATCGTCCGGCAGTGGGACGTCGGGACCGAGGTCGAGGGGTGCGTCGCCGACGACGGGCTCGGATCGCTGTACATCAGCGAGGAGGACGTGGCGATCTGGAAGTACGGCGCGGAGCCCTCGGCCCCCACCGGGACCGGCGCCCGGGTCGCCGTCGACCGAGTGATGTCCGCCGGTGGGCGCATCCGGCCCGACGCGGAGGGGCTCACGATCGTCTATCAGCCGGGGGGGACCGGGTACCTGATCGCGTCGTCGCAGGCCGCCTCCGACACGCTGAATTCCTACCTGGTGTACGAGCGCCAGGGGAACAACGCGTTCATCCGGGAGTTCCGCGTCGTGACAGGGACCGTCGACGGGTGCGGGCGAACGGACGGGATCGATGCCCTGGCGGCCGACCTCGGACCGGCGTTCCCGAACGGGATCTTCATCTGCCAGGACAACAACAACACGACTCCTGCGCCGAGCGGCAACCAGAACTTCAAGTTCCTCCCGCTCGAGCGGGTCGTCGGCCTCTCGAACGCACCGCCGACGAACCAGGAGCCCACCGCGGTCCTGAGCATCGAATGCTCGGGGTTGTCCTGCACGGCGGATGGATCCGGCTCTACCGACGCGGACGGATCGATCGTCGACCACTCGTGGAACTTCGGGGACGGGACGAGCGAGAGCGGAGCGGAGGTGACGCACCCTTTCGGAGTCGCTGGCACCTATACCGTGACGCTCACCGTGACCGACGATGACGGGGCGACCGACCAGGCGAGTCGGGTCGTCACCGTCAGCGAAGCCGGGACGGCGATCGCGTTCGTCGGCGCGGCGACGTCCAACACGAACGCGTCGACCCACGGCGTGACCGTGCCGGCGGGCGTGCAGGCGGGCGACGGTCTGCTCCTGTTGTTCGCGACGAACACCGCCGCCGCGATCGCCGAACCGACGGGCGTCACGGGCTGGCAGCCCTTGAACACGCTCGCCATGTCGGGCGCAACCACGCGCGTCTGGCGCAAGGTGGCGGGACCAGGTGATGCGGGAAGGGTGGTGCAGATCAACGTCTCCGCGACGTCGAAGGGCAACCTCGTCCTGCTCGCGTACCGAGGAACCTCAGGGGTCGATCCGATCGGCGGCTTCGCGGCGGCGATCGACGCATCCGGCCGTTCCGTCCACGCGACCCCGGTGGTCAGCGTGTCCATCGCGAACGCCTGGGTGGTGTCGTATTGGACCCACAAGGACTCCTCGAGCGCGCTGCTCGCCGGGCCTCCAGGCGTGACGGTCCGGGCGAACGGCACACAGACCGGCAGCGGAACGGTGAAAGGCCTGGTGGCCGACAGTGGAGGCCCGGTCCCGCCCGGGCCCTACGGGGGACTCACCGCCACCGCCGGTGCGACGGCCACGAACGCCACGATGTGGACGATCATGCTCGCCCCCGCCGGCTGACCAGGCACGACCCCGCGGCCGACGCGACCCAACCGGCTCCTCGCGTCTCACAGAACGGGTCGCCGGACCGTTCATGATCGATGGATCCCCGGAGGCGAGCTTCCATGCGGACGCACACCACGATCGGATCACCGATCGGCGAGCTGACGCTCGTGAACGACGACGGCGTCCTGGCGGGGATCTGGATGGGCGAGCTGCCTCCGGATCGGGCCCGCCAGATCGGCGGGTCGACGTCGACGGGATTCGAGCGAGCGGCCGAGCAGCTCGATGGCTACTTCGCGGGCACCCGGACGCGCTTCGACCTCCCGCTCGCGTTCAGGGGCGACGACTTCCGCCTTTGCGTCTGGCGCCTCCTGCTCGAGATCCCGTACGGGGAGACCCGCTCGTATGGGGACCTCGCACGGGCGCTCGGGGACGTCGGGCTCGCGCGCGCGGTCGGGGTGGCCAATGCGCGCAACCCGCTCCCGATCGTCGTCCCCTGCCACCGGGTGATCGGGAGCGACGGCTCGCTCGCCGGCTACGGCGGTGGCCTCGACCGCAAGCGGTTCCTGCTGGAGCTGGAAGCGGGCGTCCGGCCCTTGTTCGCCGGCGATGGGCCGGACGCGTCGCGCGAGGGTCTCGGCCACGTCTGACCCGTCGGTCCATCCCGCGGTCCCCGAGCGTTGCGCTGTCCGAAACCGCCGAGCGACAGATCGGTCGTCCGTCCGTCATCATGCGTCCCTGACCCGGAGAAGGGGACCGCCCCGATGAGCGCACCGCCCTCGCAAGCGAACGTCGTCGTGATCGGCGCCGGCATCGTCGGCAACTGCATGGCCTACCAGCTGGCGCTGCACGGCTGGACGGACATCGTGCTCCTGGACAAGGGGCCGCTCCCGAACCCGGGGGGGTCGACAGGCCACGCCTCGAACTTCATCTTCCTGGTCGATCACTCGAAGGAGATGACCGACTTCACGCTCGACAGCGTGCGGCAGTACGAGGACCTCGGTGTCTTCACGCAGAGCGGTGGGATCGAGGTCGCGCGCACGCCCGAGCGGATCGAGGAGCTGAAGCGCCGGCTGGCGTCCAGTCATTCGTGGGGCATCGAGTCCGAGCTGATCACGCCGGCCGAGGTGAAGGCGCTCGTCCCGTACGTCGAGGACTCGGTGATCCTGGGCGGCTTCCACACGCCGGGGGTCGGCGTCGTCGACTCGTTACGGGCGGGCACGCTGATGCGCGAGCGGGCCGCCGAGCTCGGCGCGCTGACCGCGATCGCCGGGACCGAGATCACGGGGATCGACGTCGAGGGTGGGCGCGTCCGCGGCGTCCGCACCGTCGACGGCGACATCCGAGCCGAGACCGTCGTGATCGCGTGCGGCGTGTGGAGCCCGCGGATCGCGCGGATGGCGGGGGCGGCGATCCCGCTCACGCCGGCGGTGCACCAGATGATCAGCGTCGGACCGGTGCCGCTGTTCGAGGACACGGTCGGCGAGATCAGCTACCCGATCGTCCGCGACATGGACACGAACATGTACGAGCGTCAGCACGGCGGCGACCTGGAGGTCGGCTCGTACGCGCACCGGACGATCGTGATGGAGCCCGACGACATCCCGTCGATCGAGGAGTCGGCGCTCTCCCCCACCGAGCTGCCCTTCACGCAGGAGGACTTCGACCTGCAGATGGAGCAGGGACTCGAACTCGTCCCGGAAATCCTCGGCGACGAGCGGGTCGGGATCCGCCACGCGATCAACGGGCTGCTCTCGCTGACGCCCGACGGGATGCCGATCCTGGGTGAGACCCCCGAGGTGCGCGGCCTGTGGTCCGCCGCCGCGATCTGGATCAAGGAGGCGCCGGGGATCGCCCGCTGCGTCGCCGAGTGGATGACCGACGGCACGCCCGAGATCGACCCGCACGCGTCGGACATCGCGCGCTTCCACGCGCACCAGACGACGCGCACGCACGTCGTCGCCCGCGCCGACGAGGGCTTCAACAAGACCTACGGGATCGTGCACCCGACGGAGCAGTGGTCGTCGAACCGCAACGTGCGGCTCGGCCCGTTCAACCATCGCGAGCGCGAGCTGGGCGCCGAGTTCTTCGAAGCGGTCGGGTGGGAGCGCCCGTACTGGTACGCCTCGAACGAGGCGCTGCTGGCCGAGTACGGCGACCGCGTGATGCCGCGCGAGGCCGAGTGGGAGTCGCGCTGGTGGTCGCCGATCATCAACGCCGAGCACCTTGCGATGCGGGACCGCGCGGGCCTCGTGGACCTCTCGGCCTTCGTGGTCCTGGACGTCACCGGCCCGGGCGCGATGACTGCCCTGCAAGGCATCGCGGTGGCCGAGATGGACGTCCCGGTGGGCCGCGTGGTCTACACGCCGTTCCTGAACGCCGCGGGCGGCATCCGGGCGGACCTCACGATCATGCGCCTGGGCCCGAACGCGTTCCGGGTCGTCACCGGCGGGCACTCCGGGATGATCGACAAGAAGTGGATCGCCGACCACCTGCCGGACGACGGGAGCGCGCAGCTCGCCGACGTGACGTCGGCGTGGTCGAAGATCGGCGTCTGGGGCCCGGCCGCGCGGGCGCTCGTCGGCTCGCTGACGGACGACGACGTGTCGCACGCTGGGTTCCCGTTCGCGACGTGCCGCACGATCACGATCGGGCCGCTGCGCGTGCTCGCGTCGCGGATCTCGTACGTCGGCGAGCTCGGCTGGGAGCTGTACGTCCCGATGGAGCAGGGCGCCCGGCTGTGGGACCTGCTGTGGGAGGCGGGCCGGGAGCACGGCGCCGTCCCGGTCGGGATCGGCGCGTACGCGGTGACCGGCCGGCTCGAGAAGGGCTACCGGGCGCACGGGAACGAGCTCGATCTGGAGCACGACCTGGTGCAGGCCGGCATGGCCCGGCCGACCGTGAAGGACGCGGACTTCGTCGGCCGCGACGCGTACCTGAAGCAGCGGACCGAGGACCCCGTCCGCGTGCTCTGCACGCTGACGGTCGACGACCCCACGTCGTCCACCGGCGTGAAGCGCTACATGATGGGCCGCGAGCCGTTCACCACGCGCGACGGGGAGCCGCTCGTCGACGACACGGGGACGCGGTCGTTCGTGACGAGCGCCGGCTCGGGCCCGTCCGTGGGCAAGCACCTGCTGATGGCGTACCTCCCGCCGCGACACGCGCGCGTCGGGAACGAGCTCGCGGTCGAGTACTTCGGCGAGACGTACCCGGTCACGGTCGCGGTCGCGGGCAGCACGCCGCTGTTCGACCCCGACAACGCCCGGATGAAGGCCTGACGGGCGTGGAGATCCTCGTCTGCGTGAAGCGCGTGCCCGCCACGGGCGGCCGGATCACGCTCACCGACGATCGGCAGGCGATCGACACGCGGTTCCTGGGCTTCACCGTGAGCCCGCACGAGGAATGCGCGGTCGAGGAAGCCGTCCGCCTGGTCGAGGCGCACGGCGGCACGGCGACCGTGCTCACGCTCGGCGCCGACGTCGCGACGGAACAGCTCCGCGACGCGATCGCGATCGGCGCGCAGCGCGCGGTGCTTCTCGAGACCGACGGCGAAGAGTGGGATCCGGTCGCGACCGCCGCCGCGATCGTCGACGCGGTCCGGGCGGACGCCGAGGCGGGCCGGCCCTACGACGTCCTGCTCTTCGGCAACGAGGCCGCGGACACCGGCGACTACCAGGTCGGGATCCGCGTCGCCCACGCGCTCGGGATGCCGTGCGTCGCCGGGATCAAGGGCCTGGAGATCGCGGACGGCCGGGCGAGCGCGCGACGGGAGGCCGCATCGGGCGGGTGGGAGATCTTCGAGGTCTCGCTGCCCGCCGTGTTCACGGTGAAGGAGGGCATCAACCTTCCCCGCTACCCGTCCGTCCCGGGCCGGCTCCGCGCGAAGAAGGCCGATATCGAGCGGAGCACGCCGGTCCCACGTGAGGCGCAGCTCGCTCGCGTCCGGCTGACGCTGCCGCCCGAGGAGGCGAGCCACGTCGAGATGCTCGGGACCGGTCCGGAGGCCGCGCCGGCCGTCGTCGACGTGCTCCAGCGGCTGGGGCTGGTCGAGCGATGATCCTCGTCTGGGTCGACCTGGAGGACGGGGAGCCAGATGGGCTCTCGCTCGAGGCGCTGACGTTCGGCCGCGGGCTGGCGACGACGCTCGGGGTTCCGCTCGAGGCGGTGGTGGTCGGTCCGGGGGCGCCGGTGGCCGCGCTCGGCGTCTACGGCGTCACGACGGTCCACCGCGTCTGGGACGACCGGCTCGGGGCGTTCGCGCCGGCGGCGTGGGCGCAGGGGATCGTCGACGTGATCGACGCCACGCTGCCCCAGGCGGTGCTCGCGGCCGGCGCCGAGCGCGGCGCCGAGGTCCTGGCGCACGTCGCCGCGAAGACCGGGTACGCGCTCGCCGCGAACTGCACCGAGGTCACGCCGGGAGATCCGTACGAGGTCACGCGGCTCCGCTGGGGCGGCAGCCTGCTCGAGGACGCCCGCCTGGCCGGCGATATCAAGCTGTTGACGGTCGCGCCGCACGCGGTGGCGGCCGAGGCCGCCGATGCGTCAGGCGAACCGAGCATCGTCGACGTGACGCCGGCGCTCTCGGACAACGACCTCCGAGTACAGGTGGTCCGTCGCGAGGCGCCGGAGGCCGGGACGATCTCGCTCGGCGACGCGAAGGTGGTCATCGGCGGCGGACGCGGCGTCGGCAGCGCCGAGGGGTTCGCGGACCTGGACGCCCTGGCCGCGGCGCTCGGCGGCACGGTCGGCGTCTCGCGCGTCGTGACGAGCCTGGGGTGGCGTCCGCACGCGCAACAGGTCGGCCAGACCGGCGCGCGGATCGCGCCCGACCTCTACATCGCGTGCGGGATCAGCGGCGCGATCCAGCACATCGTCGGCTGTAAGGCCGCGAAGAAGATCCTGGTCATCAACACCGACCCCGAGGCCCCGATCCTGGGGCACGCAGACTACGCCGTGATCGGCGACCTGAAGACGGTCGTGCCCGCGATCACGGCCGAGCTCGCGAAGGCGGGGCGGAGCTAGCGGCCTTCGCCCTCGCTACATCGGGCTCATCAGCTGGAAGTAGTTGTCGTCCGGGTCGGCGAGGGTCGCGATCCACATCTCGGCCGAGACCTCCATCCCGTCAGGGTGGTACGGCTCCTGCACGACGATCGCCCCCGCGCCCTTCAGACGTTCGAACTCCTCCTGCACGTCGGGGGTCTCGATGTTCCACAGGAGCCGGCCGGGCTGCGGGTTCGGGCCCTTCACCTCGTCGTGCGGACCGACGGTGACGTAGCCGCTCCCGATCTGCCACCCGGCGTAGCCGCCGTCCTCGAACCCCGGCGCGCCGAAGAGCTTGCTGAAGTACTCCACGAGCCGCTGCGGATCCTCCGACCCGATCAGGATGCTGTTGAAGTTCACGTGTCCTCCTCCCTCGTCTCGCGACGGATTCATCGGGTGCGGTACCCGATCGACCCCAGGCTATGCGTCACCGGCCGCGTCGGGCACGACGAGCAGGTGTTGCACGGAGGGGAGGCCCGCGATCAGCTCGCTCCACGACTCCCCGTCGTCGTCGGAGCCGTAGACGGTTCCCTCAGCGGTCCCGATCGCCGCGTACGAGCCGTCGTTCAGCGCGTCGAGGCAGCCCGTGTCGATGTTGTCATCGAACCAGCCGGGCAGGCCGTCCACGCATCGCGTGAACGATCCCCTTGCGAGCGGCGCTCGGTAGACGGCTGCGCGGCCTCCCCGCGGCCCGTCCGAGGTCGAGAGCAGGACGCGATCGCCGCACACCGCCACCGCGCGCGCGTACCGCGCCTCGAGGCCCTCGGTTCGGTCGGACCAGCTGGCGCCACGGTCGACACTCGTGGCGAGGCCGCCGGCCGTCGCCGCGAGCACGAGCCCCTCGGCGGTCGCGACCTGGTGCACGTCGGCATCGACGTCGATCGTCGGGTTCCACGTCGCGCCCCCGTCCTCGGTGTGCAGGATGCCGCCCACGTGCACGTTGACGTAGACGTCAGGACCCCACTCGGAGAGCGACCGCGTATCGGGCGGACCGCCCCACGGCGTGTACCACGTGTCCCGTCCCTCCGCCGCGTCGAACGCTGCTACGGGCTCGAGCGTGCTCCCGACGAGCCGGAACAGGCGGGCCTCGGATGAGCCGACGTGGATCGCGTCCGTCATCGCCAAGCAGGTGACAGCGAGACCCTCGAGGGTCGCCACGTGCCGCCACGCACCGTCGGGCGCGTGCCAGACCTCGGAGCGGTCCAGGATCGCCCAGAGCTGCGGGCCGTCACGGACGATCGACGTGACGGACCTGCCCTCGAGCTCCGTCATCCCCACCCGCCCGGCGTCGCCGATCGTGTGGAGTCCCTCGCGGCTGCCGACGAGGACCGTAGGCATGCAACGATGCTCTCACGCGGGTCGCGATCGCGGGCAACGACGATGGCGGTCGCCTCGCTAGACTCGTTGGGCGTCACGGGCCATCGACCGCATGTGCGCGCCGGCCCCCGTAGCTCAGTGGATAGAGCAACGGTTTCCTAAACCGTGTGCGGAGGTCCGATTCCTCCCGGGGGCACCGACCCGAGCGAGGATGCCCCGCGCCACCGAGGGCGCGGTCGTCGAACCCGTGATGGGGGAGCGACGATGACCGGAGTGGATGCGACGTGGACGACGCGCACACATTGACCGTCACGAGAGCGATCGAAGCACCCGTCGAACGGGTATGGGATGCGTGGAACGACCCCGAGCAGATCGCTCGATGGTGGGGGCCGGCGGGGTTCCACAGCACGGTCAACGAGCTCGACATCCGCGAGGGCGGACGGTTCGACGTGGTGATGCATGGTCCCGACGGGACCGAGTACCCGAACGTGTACGTCTTCGACCATGTGCGGGAACGCCGGCAGCTGGTCTACACCAACGTGGGTTCGGAGCGGTTCGGCCTGGCCCCGTTCCGGTCGGTGTTCGACATGGAGGGCGCCGGACCCACGACCAACGTGACGCTCACCGCGCGTTTCTCCACTGAGGAAGACAAGCGACGACACGTCGAGGAGTTCCACGCGCTCGAAGGCGCTCGGCAACTCCTGGAACGGCTCGAGGAGCAGGTGCGATGAACGGAACGATGCGGCACCCCCTGCCCAAGGTAGACGCGATGCCGACCTGAGCGTCTATCATCCGCATCCGCTCCCCCTCGCCCGTAGGAGGTCGCCACATGGGAAGCATCGATCGACTGGTCAGCTCGAACAACGAGTTCGCGGAGGCGTTCGATCGGGCCGACGCCCAACTGCCACCGAACCGCCCCGTCGCCGTCCTCACCTGCATCGACGCGCGGCTGCATCCGGAACGCTTCCTCGGCTTGGAGATCGGAGACGCCCACGTGGTCCGCAACGCGGGGGGCCGCGCGTCCGACGACGCGCTCCGCTCCCTGATCATCTCCTCGGTGTTCCTGGGCACGCGCGAGTTCCTGGTGATCCACCACACGGATTGCGGGATGCTGACGTTCACGAACGAGGACGCGTGGGCCAAGCTGGAGGCCGACACGGGACGGAGCGCGCGCGACATCGACTTCATGCCGTTCTCCGACGTCGAGCAGAGCGTCCGCGACGACGTCGCGACGATCCGTGCGAACCCGTTCCTGCCGCCGGACGTCGACGTCTCCGGCTGGGTCTACGACGTGCGTAGCGGACGCATCGAGCCGGTAGCCGAGGCCTGAGGGAGCGACGCCGACCCCTCGGTCACGTCCTGGGAGCGGGTGATGGTGGCTCGCCGGGAGCCGACCGACCGCCTGAGCGCGCGGGAGCTACGCCCGGCGGATCGACACGATCATGTGGGCGACGCGCGTGACCAGCACGGGCTCGCCAGCGGCCAGATCGTCGGGTGCGCCCTCGGGACCCAGCCGCGCCTCCTCGACGCTGCCGTCCGGATAGGCGACCGTCACATCGCGGTACCGGACGCCGTGAAGGTCGAACGCCTTCGCCTCGACGACCTCGGCCTCGACCTCGCCCATCACGGGTGGCTCCCCCCTCCCTCAGGCATCAGGAACCGATCGAACCACGCCTCGTTTCGTCGAACGGGCGAGGCACGGGCGGCGTCATCCACGGCATCATCTCCGACCGTGCGCCGAGGGCGTCAACCCGATGGCGATCCGCGCTCCCCCGATCGCTCGATCCGTAGGAACATCGGACCATGGACCAGGGGCACGGAACCGAGCCCATCGTCGGTTGGCGGGTGTGGAACCTGTCGGAGGACGACGGTCCGGTGCTCTGGCCGGCGGGCTCGGGCTCGGACCCCTGGCCTCGGCGCCGGCCGCTCGAGGCCCGCTGCTCGGTCCCCCGGATCCTCACCGGACGTCGACGGCGCCACGACGCCCCCGACGTCGATTGCCGATGCGGGATCTACGCGAGCGGAACGCTCGAACTGGTCGCCCGCACGCGGCCCGCGTGGCCGCCACCCCCGGTGCTGGGCCGGGTCTCGCTCTGGGGGCGCACGATCGAACACGAGCGAGGGTGGCGCGCTCGGTTCGCGTACCCGGAACGGCTGCGCCTGGTCTGCACGATCTGCGCCTGGGTCGAGCCGGGGACGGGGTCGCCGGAGGTCGTCCACACCTTCGGACGTCGCCTGTACCCCCTGTGTGCCGACCACGCAGGTGGGATCGAGGTCCCAGACGGACGGCGTACGCGCGCCGCGGGGATCGATCCCGCGGTCCTCCAGGCGCGGCTGCTCGACGCCTACGCGGTGGAGGTCCTCCCGGTGGACGAGTTGATCGTGTTGTTCCGGCGGCCGGCGGCGCCGGAGGCCCCGCCGTACTTCCCGTCGATCCGGACGGTCCCGGCGCCCGACGGCTAGCCGGCGGGGTCGGCCTTGGGCCGGTCTCCGGCGGGCTCCGGACCCGCTCCGGGAGCGTCCCCGGCCGTCGGGGCGGCCGGTACGTCAGCGCCGGGGACGTCCTCCCACCCTCGGTACGCCTCGGGATTCGCGCGGCGGGCCTGCTTGCGCTCGGCCCGCGAGGCGGCCTTGCGCTCCTTGCTCTCGCGACGCTGACGCTTCCCGAAGCTGTCCGGCATGCCCTCTATCCTACGCTGCTAGCCTGCGCGCGATGCCAGGCGCTCCGTTCCGTACCGGTCGGATCCGCAGGATCGTCGGCCCGCACCCCATCGAGCTGGCCGCCACGCTCTTCCCGCTCCGGCGCGGCTCCGGCGACCCCACCACCCGGATCCGGGGTCGCGAGGCGGTCCGTACCATGCGGACGACGGATGGTCCGGCCACCGTGCACCTCGTGTCGAGCGGACCCCGGACCGTCGATGCCGAGGCCTGGGGGCCGGGGGCGGGGCTCGCCCTGGACGCCGCGCCCGGTCTGGTCGGGGCGCTCGACGACGACGCGGGGTTCGTCCCCGTGCACCCGGTGCTCGAGGAAGCCTGGCGTCGGAGGCGGGGGGTTCGGCTCACGCGGACCGGCGACATCGTTCAGACCCTGATCCCGGCGATCCTCGAACAGAAGGTGACGGGCCGGCAGGCCCGCCGGGCGTTCGCGCGCCTCGCGTGGGCGACGGGCGGACCGGCGCCCGGACCCTTCGAGGGGCTCCGGCTGCCCCCCGACCCCGAGCGCGTGGCGGCCCTCGGCTCGTTCGCGTTCCACCCGTTCGGCGTCGAACGGCGCCGCGCCGACCTGATCCGACGGGTCTGCCGCGAGGGAACGAGCCTCGATCCACTGGGCGGCGCCTCGCCTGAGGCCCTGGTAGCGCGGCTACGGGCGATCGCGGGGATCGGCCCGTGGACCGTGGCCGAGGTCTCCCGCCTCGCGCTCGGTGACCGCGACGCCGTATCCGTCGGTGACTACCATCTGCCGAACCTGGTCGCCTGGGCGCTCGCGGGTGAGGCCCGCGCCGACGACGCTCGCATGTTGGAGCTGCTGGAGCCGTATCGGGGCCATCGCGGACGGGTACAGCGGATCCTGGAGGCCTCGGGGATCTCGGCCCCTCGCTTCGGGCCGCGCATGGCTCCCTTCGAGATCGACCGGATCTGATCGAGGTGGATCGCCGAACACGCGCGCCGCTCGCTCGGTGGTCCCGACGTCCCGGCGCCATGTTGGCGTCGGTGCTGGTGTTCAGCGTCCTCGCCGCGGCGTGCGGTGGTCGCACGGTCGACGTCCCGGGCGTCGCCGGAACCATCGCGGGAGCCGAGGGGTGTGACGTCGCGGGCACCGGAACGGCGATCGTCACGTTCCGCGCTCCGAACGGATCCTGCATCCCCGCCGACGAGCTGCTGGCGTTCGCGTGCGATGCCTCGACGATCCCGCCGATCATCGTGCGAAGCGGAGCATCGGAGGACGGCGCACGGCGGTTCGTCGGCGGACGCTACGCCGTCCTCGTGCCGGCGCTCCCGGCCGGCGTTCGCCCGATCGGCTCGGCGGGCGACGTGCAGGCCCTCGCCGCCCCGGGCGACCCCACGCGCCTGTTCGTGCGGACCCCCGGCCGGCTCGAGCGTTGGCTCGCGCTCCCGCGCGAGCCCGTCGCGTCGCCCCCGTCCGCCTGGTTCATCGGCGACTCGATCGCGCTCGGTGCTCAACCGTGGATCGAGGAGGCGCTCCCCGGATGGGAACTGACCTTCGATGCGGAGATCGGGCGCGGTTCGGCGAGCGGGGTGGGGATCGCACCCCTCGCGGCAGCGGCCCTACCCGACGTCGTCGTCGTCGAGCTCGGAACGAACGATGCGTCGCCGGATGCCCTCGCCGCGAACGCGGCCGAGATCCTCGCGTCGCTCCGCGACGTGCCGCTCGTGATCTGGCAGAACACCCACGGGCCCGAGGGAGCGATCCCAGTCGAGAACAACGACGTGATCGCGGCGACGGTCGCCGGCGCGATGAACGCGACGGTCGCCGACTGGAACCGTGCGGTCGACGACGACGTGCTGAACGCCGACGGCGTCCACGTCCAACCGGCGCACGAAGATGAGATGGCGAAGCTGATCGCACCGTTCCTCACACACTGGCTCGCCGCGATGTCGTCGAACGCGCCGACATCGTGTGATCGCGACGACGCACCGCTCTGATCCTTCGATTGGTCAGACAAACGCGCCCGACGACTTGCGACCCGCCTCCACGTCTGGGTAGGGTCCTCGGGATGCACAGGACCCAACGAACCGCTCCTGCGCAGGTATCCATCGCGTTCGCCCTCCTCGTCGCCGTCCTCGCGACGTTCGCGCCGTCGGCGTCCGCACGCGATGGAGCCGACGCGCAGACACGATCGAAGGCGGATCCGTACCGCGTCCGGATGCTCGCGTTGATCAACGAGATGCGTTCGGCTCGGAACCTGCCCGAGATCCAGCTGAACCACCGGCTCTCACCCGAGTCCTGGGATCACTCGCGCTCGATGGGTCGCCGGGCGGAGCTGTTCCACACCCCCGATCTCGCGAGCATCATCCAGCCGTTCGGCGCGACCGTGTGGGGCGAGAACGTGGGCGTCGCGCGGACCCTGAGCCGGATCCTCGCCCTCATGATGGCCAGCCCGCCGCACCGCCAGCACCTCGTGGATCCGCGTCTGCGCTGGATCGGGATCGGCGTGGTCAGGATGCACGGCTGGTTGTGGGTCACGCTCGACCTGCACAACTGACGACGCCCGATCGGCGAACGCCCTGGGCCCGTCGCCACGAACTGACTCAAGGGCGTAGCCGCCGGTGGACCCTTCGTGCTCCGCCCCGCTAGGCTCTGAGCGATGGGCACGCGGGGTGGGGTTCGCAGGATCGTCCGAGCGGGGGTCGGAGCCGCGCTGATCGTCTGCCTCGGTGCCGGGCTCGTGATGGCGCGCCCGGCGGATCGAGCGGCGGACGCCGGGCCGAAGCAATGGCGCCGTCAGGTCCTCTCGCTGATGAACGACGCGCGCGCGGATGCGCATCTCGCGCGGCTCCGGCTCAACTGGAACCTGTCGCGGAACGCGCTAGCCCATACCCGCACGATGATCGCCGAGCGTCGCGTCTTCCGGACCGAGAACATAGATGCCCTGGTCGAGCCCTACGGGGCAACGATCTGGGCCGAGGAGCTGGCGCGCGGGAGCACGCTCGAAGCCAACGTCCGCGCCTGGCTGAACCACGCGGACACGCGCGAGCACCTGCTGGACCCCCGGATGCGCCACGCGGCGATCGGCATCTTGTTCGCGAGCGGCCGCTATTGGGTGACGGTCTACCTGCACAACTGACGACGCGGCCGAACGGCCTGAGGGAACGAAGGTCAGCTCAGCAGCGTCCGGATCTGCCGTAACGCCACCGTGAACTGGGCGAGGTCCGTCACCCCATCCACCGCCAGGCTCCGCGAGAAGGCCTCGAGCCGCGTCACCGCGTCGGCCCGTCGCGCGAAGAAGTCGTCGACGGCCGTGTCCACGTCGCTCCCGCCAGAGTCGACGATCACCTTCTCCACCAGGTGGCGCCGCACGAGGTACAGGTCGTCCTCGAGGGCGCGGGCAGCCCATCGCTGCCACTGCGTGCCGACCGGGAGCGACTCCAGCTGGGTCTCGAGCCAGTCCAGCCCCACGCGCTCCCCGACCACGAAGAAGGCACGCGCGGCCTCGAGCACCGAGCGGCCCGTCGCGTGGGCCACCGCGATGATGTCGGGGCCGTGCACCAGCTCCCCCTGGAAGGCGTGGCGACGCGCGACCTCCTCGGGCACGCCGGCGGCGATCATGTGCTTGGCCCGATGCTCGTGCTCCTCGCGCCACGCGTCCGTCCCGATCCGGTCGATCACGGACGAGAGCTCCGCGAACGCCGCGCGTTGATCCCCCACGGCATCCGACAAGCGCTGATTGCTCGCCTGGACGAGGTACCAACGGGACGCCGTCTCGACGAGCCAGTCCACGCCGGCCATCAGCTCGGACTGCACGCCAGGATCGATCGAACCATCCAGCGCCTCGATCGACTCCCAGCGATCGACGGCGCCCGTCACGTCCCTGGCGATCCGGTAGGCACGGACCACGATCGCGAGCGGAGATCCGGTCTCGGTCATCATCCGCGACACGAAGGTGATGCCCATCGAGTTCACGACGTCGTTCGCGACGATCGTGGCCACCAGCTCCCGTCGCAGCGGATGCTCCAGGATCAGTTCGCCGAACCGCTCCTGCATCTGGACCGAGAAGTACGCGCGAAGGTCGGAGACCAGGTACTCGGAGTCCGGGAGGTCCGACTCGAGAAGCCCCGCGTAGATCGAGCGCTTCGCGTAGGCCAGCAGGACGGCGAGCTCCGGCCGGGTCAAGCCCTCGCCCTTCGCCCGACGCTCGGCCATCTCCTCCCCGGTCGGGAGGAACTCGACCTCGCGTTCGAGCTCGCCCTCCCCCTCGAGGAGCTCCATCAGGTCCTCGTACGCCTCGAGACGTTCGATCGAGCGCTCCAGCTCCTGCGAGAGGATCTGTGCTTGGAGGTAGTTGTCGTAGAGCACGTGCTCGACGACGTCGCCTGCGCACGCCTGCAGGACCTCGTTCCGCTCTGCCATCGTCAGCTCGCCGCGGTCGATCGCGAGCCCCAACAGGACCTTCCAGTTGACCTCGTGGTCTGACGTGTCCACGCCGGCGGAGTTATCGATGAAGTCGGTGTTGATCCGCCCGCCGGCCTGCGCGTATTCGATCCGCCCGCGTTGCGTGAACCCGAGGTTCCCTCCTTCGCCCACCATCCGCGCACGGACGTCCTTCCCGGCGATCCGGACGGCGTCGTTGGCGCGGTCCCCGACGTCGGTGTTCGATTCGCGCGAGGCTTTCACGTACGTCCCGATGCCGCCGTTCCAAAGCAGGTCGACCGGCGCCTGGAGGATCGCTCGGATCAGCTCGGTCGGCATCATCTCCGCCGGAGCGTCCGCCGGGATCCCGAGCGCCGCCCGGACCGCCGTCGATGGCGACACGCTCTTGGCGGACCGGTCGATCACGTCACCGCCCGCCGAGAGCTTCGACCGGTCGTAGTCGTTCCACGACGACCCCGGGAGCCCGAAGAGACGACGCCGTTCCTCGAACGAGATCGCCGGGTCGGGATCAGGGTCGACGAAGACATGGCGGTGATCGAAGGCGGCGACCAACTTGGTCATCGGCGACAGGAGCATGCCGTTGCCGAACACGTCGCCGGACATGTCGCCGATCCCCACCACGGTGAACGGGGTGGTCATCACGTCGATCCCGAGTTCGCGGGCATGGCGCTTGACCGACTCCCAGGCACCCCGGGCGGTGATGCCGAGCTTCTTGTGGTCGTAACCGGCGCTCCCGCCCGACGCGAAGGCATCGCCCAGCCAATACCCATGCTCGTCGGCGATCGCATTCGCCAGGTCGGAGAAGGTTGCGGTCCCCTTGTCCGCCGCGACCACCAGGTACGGATCGTCGCCGTCCATCACGCGCACGCCTTCGGGGTGCATGATCTCGCCGGCCACGTAGTTGTCCGTCAGGTCCAAGAGACCGCGCATGAATGCCCGATATTGCCGCGTGACCTCGGCCTTCAGCTCCTCGGGCGTCGCCGTCGGCCGCTTCAGGATGAAGCCGCCCTTCGAACCGTCCGGAACGATCACGGCGTTCTTCACCTTCTGCGCCTTCATCAAGCCCAGGACCTCGGTCCGATAGTCCTCCATCCGGTCCGACCACCGGATCCCGCCCCGCGAGACGAGACCGGCGCGCAGGTGGATCGCCTCCATCTCGGCGGAGTACACGAAGATCTCGAACAGCGGGAAGGGCTTCACCATGTCCGGGACCTCGCCCGAACGAAGCTTGAACGAGAGGTAGCTCCGCTCGGGCAGGTACGCGTTCGTGCGGACGATCGCCCGGATCGTCCCCAGCATGTGGCGCAGGATCTGATCCTGATCCAGCGACGAGACGCGGGTGAGCGCGTCGAGGATCCGGCTTCGGATCGCCTCGAGCTCCTCGTCACCGGCGGCCTGGACCGGATCGAACCGCCTCTCGAAGAGCTCGACGAGCATCTGCGCGATCACCGGGTGCTCGGCGAGGGTGTCGTTGCGGTAGGCCTCGGTGAACCGGGTGGAGATCCGCTGCCGGTACTTCCGGATCGCCCGCAGGATCCCCACCTGTTCCCACGTCAGCCCGCCCAGCACCACGAGGCGGTTCAACGAGTCGGACTCGGCGTGGCCCTGCCAGACGGCCGAGATGCACGCCTCGACCCGGGCGGCGCTCTCCTCGAGATCGAGCACCGCCCCACGGGAGTCCAGCACCCCGAAATCGTGGACGTAGATCCGCCCCTCCCCGAGCAGGCCGGTCGGGAGCTCCTCCACGACGCGCAGGCCGAGCGCCTCGAGGATCGGCATGAACGCCGACAGGTCCACCTTGCCGCCGGTCTTGTAGAGCTTCACCCGCGTCAAGCGTTCACCGACGTCCTGATTGCCGATCCCCACGACGAAGCCGGCCTCGGAGCGCTCGAGCTCCTCGAGCTTCAGCACGTCGTCAACGACGAGGGGCCACTCGTGCTCGAACGTGGACTTGTAGTAGTCGGGGAACCGGCCCGAGTACCGTTCGGCGAGCGCCATGCCGAGATCGGGTCCGACGCGGGCGATGAGCGCATCACGCAGGTCGTCCTCCCACGTCCGCGCGAGCCGCTCCACTTCGGCCTCGAGCTCTTCGTACGGGACGTCGGGGATCTGAAGGCCGTGGGGCACGTGCACCGTGAAGAAGATCCGTGCCGACTGCGTCTCGCCGAGCGACAGATGGTAGTCGACGGTCTCGCCGTGGAAGCGGTCCATGAACAGCTGTTGCAGGCGCTTGCGCAGGGCGGCGTTGAACCGATCGCGCGGCAAGGCGACGATGATCGAGACGCTCCTCCCGTACAGGTCGCGACGCACCAGCACGCGGATCCCGCCGTGCCGCTCGAGCTGGAGGAGGCCGACGAGCAACCGCCGGAGTTCGCTCGTGGATGCCTGGAAGAGCTCGTCCTTCGGGAACGATTCGAAGAGGGTGACGGCGGCCTTGTGGTCATGTCCTCCGGGGATGAGGTCCTCCGCCTGGACGATCTGCTCGAACTTGTGATGCAGCAGCGGGGTCTTCGTCGCGGACTCCATGTACGCCTTGCTCGTGAACAACCCGAGCAGGCGGGCCTCGCCGACGATCTCACCCTCGGGGTTGACGATCCGCACACCGATGTAGTCCATCCGCGCGCGACGGTGCACGGATGAGTACGCGTTCGTCTTGGAGAAGACCAGCAGGTCCCCATCCTCGATCCTGCGGCGGATCTGTGGCTCGAGCGAGTCGAGCGGCGTCGCCTCGGCGAACGTCGACCGCTTGACGTCGGACAGGATCCCGAGCCCCGATCCGACCAGCGTCTGGATCGTGCGCCCATCGGGACCATCGGCGAGCTGGTACTCCCGGTACCCCAGGAACACGAAGTTCAGCTGCAGCAGCCAGTCGAGGAAGTCGACGGCCTCCCCGACCTCCTGGGGCGAGTACCGGACCGCCGCCACCCGGGCGAGCTCGATCATGTGCCGGACCCGGTCCTGCATCGGCTCGAAGTCGCGCACGACCAGTCGGACGTCCCGCAAGACCTCCTCGATCCGCCCGGCGAGATCGGCGAGCTCCGGCTCGCTCAGGCGCCGATCGAGCTCGAAGTGCATCACCGACTCTCGGTGCGAAGCGTCACGCGCCGACAGGATCCGCTCGATCCGTCCCGTCTCGTCGCGCGCCGTCCCGATCACCGGATGGAGCACGCGGCGGATCACGAGGCCGCGCGCGGCGAGCTCCTCGGTGACCGAGTCGACCAGGAATGGCGAGTCGTCCGTGCTCGTCTCGAGGACGGAGCCGACCGCCATGTAGCCGTCGGCCGTGAGGTCGGGCGTGAAGGCCCGGACCACCGAGGGGTGCAGACCGCGACCGTCCGCGAACTCGAACGTGGAGCGCACGAGCGCGAACAGCTCCTCGAGAGGCGTCGCCGCCAGCTCCTCGTCGGTGAGCCGTCGCATGTACGCCTTGGCGAACGCGCCGATCGCATCACGACGCTCGGGCGGCACCCGTTCCGCGATCAGCTCGAGGAGCGGTTCGAGCGCCGAGCGTCCGTCCGATCGTTGGGTAGGTCGGTGACTCGCCGCCGAGGTCTCGGGCCCCTCGGGGTCGCTCGCGCCGCTCGAGGTCTCTTGCGCCGTGTCCGACACCGCCGCCATTCTGTCAGTTCCGCGGCCGCCCTTCCCTGCCTCCCGGTGAACGGATCGGATCAGCGGCCGGCGCCGCGCGCGGCCTCCACGACCTCGGCGGCCAGGTCGTACCGACCGAACTGCGGCATCACGTAGAACCCCGCCACGCCTTCGGCGGCGAGCTCGCCGATCAGCGCCTGAGCCATCGCGATCCCCGTCCGCGAGGCGCCGTCGCCCGCCGAGGCGAGCCGCTCGATCGCGTCCGGCGGGATCTCGATCCCCGGCACCTCGTTGTGCAGGAACCGGGCATGGCGCGCGGAGAGCAGGGGAAGGACGCCGGCGAGGATCGGCACCGTCAGCGGCTCGCCCGCCAGGCGTTCGTAGGCCTCGCGGAGCCTCCGGATCGGCGCCGCCCCGTAGACCGGTTGCGACAGGAGGAACCGGGCTCCGGCTCGCACCTTCCGGGCGAGCAGGCGAGACTCCCGATCGAGGTCGGGCCCACCGGGCGACACCGCCGCACCGGCGAAGAACGATGTGGGCTCGCCGATCGGGGCTCCCGACCGGTCACGGCCGGCGTTGAAACCCTCGGTGACCAGCGACAGGAGCCCTGTCGCGGTCACGTCGACGTTGTTCGAGCCCTGTGGGTAGTCCCCGACGGTGACGGGGTCCCCCACGCACACGAAGAGGTTGCGGATCCCGAGCGCGTGGGCTCCGAGGAGGTCGCCCTGCAGGCGCAGGAGGTTGCGGCCCCGCGTCGGGAAGTGCAGCACGGTCTCGGCCCCGAGACGTTCGTGGATCAGCCGGCACACCGCCCACGCGCTCATCCGCATCTTCGCCATCGGGCTGTCCGCCACGTCGATCACGTCGGCTCCGGCCGCTGCGAGCGTCTCGGCGGCCGCGATCGAAGGGCCTACCGCGAAGGAGCGCGGGGGCTCCAGCTCGGCGGCGACCACGTGCTCCCCGCGCGCGAGCTTCGCCTGCAGGCCCGTCGGTGCCGCCACCACGGTGGCGGCGGCTTCGGGGTCCGATGCCGATCGCTCGCCGAGGACGACGAGCTGCGAGTGCTTCCGGTCCGCCTCCTCGGCGGGTGCACGCCGGGCGAGGATCACCGCGGCGGCCGCCGTGTGGGCGGGACCCGTCCCGCAACACCCGCCGACGAGCCGCGCGCCCGAGGCGACCGAGGCCTCGAGGTGTTCGGCGACGTAGTCCGGGGTCGCTGGGTACACGAGCCGGCCGCCGACCTGCGCTGGACCACCGGCGTTCGGCCGGGCGACGAGCGGCGTGCCGGCCGCCGTCAGACGCATCGCGCGGATCACGCGGAGTGCCTGCTCCGGCCCTTCGCCGCAGTTCACCCCCAGCGCGTCCACCCCGAGCGCGGCGAGCCTCGCGGCCACCTGCTCGGGGGTGGAGCCGAGGAGCGTGCGATCGTCCCGCGAGAACGTCGCGGTCACGACGATCGCGATCCCCGGCGCGGCCTCCCGCGCGCCGGCCACGGCCTCCTCCATCTCACGGAGGTCGACCTGCGTCTCGATCGCGAGGAGATCGGCCCCCGCGTCGGCGAGCGCGGCCGCCTGTTCGCGATAGGCGCGCCGCGCGTCGTCGGGCTGCACGCGGCCGTAGGGGGCGAGCCGGATCCCCAGCGGCCCGAGCGACCCGCCGACGAGTGGCGCGCCGGACGCTCGCGCGAGCCCGACCGCCGCTCGGTTCAGCTCGGCGACCCGATCCGAGAGGCCATGGACGGCGAGGCGGTATCGGTTCGCTCCGAAGGTGTTCGTGAGTACCAGGCGGGACCCCGCCTCGACGAAGCCTCGATGGACGTTCGCGACGCGGTCCGGATCCGCGACGTTCAAGCGCTCCAAGCACGCTCCCGCGTCGGCGCCCGCGTCCGCGAGCGTGGAGCCCATCCCGCCGTCGGCGAGCACCGGAGCCCGGGCGACGAGTGCGCGGAACGCGGCGCCGTCCATGCGTTCGAGTCTCCCAGGACGCCGCGTCCCTAGGGCCGGGGACCTTGGACCCCCGCCCTTCGGCGGGGGTCCATGGCCGTTCGCCCGTCGAGCCATCGGGGGACCCGGAGATACGCTGCCCGACGGATGAGGGAACCGCGGGTGCGCGTGCTCGTCGGCGAAGGACAGCCGGCACGACGAGGGCTGTTCCGCTTCGTGCTGGAGAACGAGGGGTACGACGTCGTGGCGGAGGCCACGTCCACGATGGAGCTCGCGCAGCAGCTGGCGATCCATCGGCCGGACGTCGTCGTCCTCGACGACGGGATCGATGCGACGGCGGTCGCGATGCTGCGCGAGGTCCAGCCCGCGGCCAAGCTGATCCTCGTGTGGCCGCGCGGGGTCACGGCCGTCGGCGCCGATGCTCGCTTGGAGCCGTCCGAGGTGATGCAAGCCCTGGGCTCGACGGTCGCGCGGGTCACCGGCGCATCGGGGGGGGTGATCACGATGCCGCCGCCGGAGCGACCGAGGGTTCCCGTGCCGGACGTGATCGTCGTGCCGGAGCCGGAGCCCGGCGGGCTCGAGTCGCCGACCGGGGCGGAGACCGGGCCGGCCGCGGCGCCTGCGACGCCCGTCACCCGAACATCACCGACCGTCGAGCCCCCGGGGCCGGCGACCACGTTCCCGCCGGCGATCCGGACCGCGGAGGCGCCTCGATGGACCTACACCGCGCCGGCCGCGGCGGCCGCCGCTCCCCGCTCGGTCCGGACGGCCACGCTCGCGGCCGCGATCGCGATCGTCGGGGTCCTGGCGGTGCTCGCGCTGGCCCTCACGCTCGGGGGCCCGCGGACGGTTCGGATCCAGAGCCTGCTCGGCGACGTGGGCGACTTCCGGTTCCCGGAACAGCCGGAAGGGACCTTCACCGAGCCCGGGACCTACGAGGGGGTGGTGGAGGTCCAGGCGCAGGGCTCGCTGCGGATCCGGGCGTCGGGCGACATCGTGCTGCGGCTGGACGGCACGGCGAGGATCGTCGCCCGCGGCATCGTCGACGTGTCCGGAGAGGGTGTGGTCCGCAACGTGAACGACCACGGGGCCGTGCGGATCCTCGGATCGGGCACGGTGCGCCTCACGGTCGACGGCAGCGTTCGACTGCGCATCGATGGGGCGATCTCCGGCAGCGCCGAGGGGACCCTCCGGATCGTCGGCGACGGGACGTTCCTGATCCACCGCGGCCCGCGCTAGGTCGCGAACGAGCGCACGCGCGGCGATCCGCCGGCGGCCCTAGGTCCTTCGCGCGCCCCCGGGACTTCGGTCCGTCGCCCGCCGGGTCGCGGGGGTATACCCTCGCCGACATGGAGGGGATCGCCGGCGAGCGCCGTCCGACCGTGGTGGTGGGCGAGGGGGACCCCGCCCGGCGCGGGCTCCTGCGGTTCGTGCTCGAGGGGGAGGGGCTCGACGTCGTGGGCGAGGCGACCACCACCGTGCAGCTGGTGCAGGTGCTCGCGGTCCATCGTCCAGACGCCGTGATCCTCGACGACGGGATCGGCACGACGGCCGTCGTCGTCGCGCGCGAGATGCATCCGGACGCGAAGGTGATCCTGGTCTGGCCCTCCGAGGTCATCCCGATCGGCGGCGACGCGCGCGTCGAGCCGGCCGAGATCCTCCGGGAACTGGGGCCGGCCGTCCAGAGGGCGTTGGGGGTCGACGCCGCCGAGCCGGCGGGTGCGTCCGTCCACCCGTTGCCGTTGCCGGGCGCCGACGATCACCTCGCGATGGCCCACCATCCCAGCGCATCGGGCTCGCTCGCTCGGGTGCTCCCCGGCCCGGGTCTGCCGCGCCCGGCTCGAGACGAGCCGATCATCGTGGACCGCGAACCCGCGCCCTTGCTGATCCTCCCCGTCTCGCCGACGACGGACGAGGACCCGTAACGCCCCGGATGCCGATCCAGGATCAGAGCTCGCCGTTGCGGCGCGTGTACGTCCGGCCACCGGTCGCCGACGACCTCCGAGCCTGGCGTGCGTTCGGATGGCACCGCGAACCCGATCCCGGCCGGGCCGCCGACGAGCACGCCGCCTTCCGGGCGGAGCTCGAGCGCGCCGGCGCGGAGGTCGTGATCGGCGCGACGCCGACACCGAGGAACCCCGACGCGATCTACGTGTACGACCCGATCCTGATGACCGACGCAGGGGCGATCGTCTTGCGCCCCGGGAAGCCCGGTCGCCGGACCGAACCGGAAGCCGCCGCCGCCGACCTGGCGAGCACCGGGATCGAGCGGTGCGGGCGGATGTCCGAACCGGCCTGCGCGGAGGGCGGCGACCTGTGCTGGCTGGACCCCCGGACGTTGTTGGCCGGACGCGGCTACCGCACGAACGACGACGGGATCGCGCAGCTCCGGGCGATCCTCGGCGACGCGGTCGACGTCGTTGCGTTCGACCTACCGCACTACCGTGGGCCGGACGAGTGCCTCCACCTGCTGTCGTTCTTCTCGCCGCTCGACGTCGACCTCGCGGTCGCCTTCCTGCCGATGATGCCGGTCCGTCTGCTCGCGATCCTCGAGACGCGGGGGACCCGGATCGTCGAGGTCCCGCAGGACGAGTTCCCGACCATGGGGCCGAACGTCCTGGCGCTGGCGCCGCGCGTGGCGCTCGCGCTGGACGGGAGCCCCGAGACGAGGCGGCGGATGGAGGCCGCCGGCGTCGACGTCCGCATCTACGCAGGATCCGAGATCTCCACGAACGGCGACGGCGGCCCGACCTGCCTCACACGACCGCTCGATCGCGGCTGACCGACGAGGCGAGGCCTCGACGGGCCGGCGGCCGCGGTCGAGCGGGACCTTCGGCCCGGGCGACCCGGGGACGGTGGGCGTAGGGTCGCATCGGGAGGTGAGGCCGATGACGCAAGGAGGGCTCGTCTCCTGGGTGCGTGACCACGGCTGGCACCAGGTCGGCCGCCGCTCGGGGCGGTTCGGCGTCCTGCCGAACCGCACCCACCTGCGCCGGGGGGACCGTCGCGAGGGACACCTGCCGAACGTGCCGCACCGGCGCCCGCGCACGCGGTGACGGCGCGACCGTGCGGTATCGTTCGCCGCGATGTATCGCTGGTGGGTCCTCCTACACATCGTCGGCGTGGCCGGGTTCCTGACCTCCCACGGCGTCTCGATGTACGTCCTGTACCAGGTCCGCCTGGTCGACCTGGATCGCGGGCGCATCCTCGGCCTGCTCACCTTCTCCGGATCGACCACGATCCCGATGTACGTCTCGCTCCTGCTGCTCCTGGTCGGTGGCATCCTCGCCGGCATCTCGGGGCAGTGGTTCTCGTACTGGTGGATCTGGGTCTCGATCCTCGTCCTGCTGTTGACCACCGTTGGGATGTACGTGGTCGCGAAGCCGTATTTCGAGCGGGTGAAGGCGGCCTGTGAGGTCCGGCCGTCCGGCGTCCCGCGGGTCTCGGATGAGGAGCTTCGTCAGATCCTGCGCGGACCGGCCACGAACACGGTGAGCGCGATCGGCGGCGTGGGCCTGCTCATCATCCTGTACCTGATGGTGTTCAAACCCGGCGTCTGACGGACGGTCGCCGGGGCGACGGGCCGCGGGACCGGCCGGCCGGCCCTACGCCGGAGGGAGCGGGCGGGCGGCGGGGCCGTTGACGACCTCACCGGTCGGTCCGAACCGCGACCCGTGACACGGGCAGTCGAACGTCCCCTCGCTCGGGTTCCAGGTGACGGTGCACCCCATGTGCGTGCACTTCGCGCTCATCAGCTTCAGCGAGCCGTCCTCCGCGACGTAGGCGGCGAGCTTCTCGCCGGCACGCTCGATGATCCCGCCCTCGCCGGGGCGCAGCTCGGTGACCGTCTGCGTCACGGTCCGCACGATCAGCAGGTCGCGGGTGGAGCCCTCCGCCACGTCCGCGGGGACCGAACCGAGCAGGAACCCCTTCGCGCCCGTCATGCCCTTGTTTCCGACGATCACCAGGTCGGCGTCGGCGTCGGCGGCCCCGGCGAGGATCTGTTCCGCCGGGGCCCCCTCCCGCAGGTCTACCTCCGTCGGCACGCCGCCGGCGAAGGTCGTCACCGTGTCCTGGGTGATGAGCTCGCCGGTCTTCGGGTGCCCGACGAACACGACGGTGACCGACGCCTGCATCGTCTCCGCCAGGTCGAACCCGCGCCGCGCCGCGCGATCGGCGGTGGCCGAGCCGTCCGTCGCGATCAGGATCCGTCGGTAGGCCGGGGCGTCGCCCGTCTCGGGGGCGGTCGCGACCAGGAGGACGTCGCGCGGAGCCCGGTGCGCGAGCCGGTGCGCCACCTGGCCCAAGCCGAAGCGCTTCCCTCGGCCGGCGCTCGTGACGATCACCCCGACGTCGCGTTCGTCGGCGATCGCCATCAGGCCCTCGGCCGGCTGCCCGGCCCGGGTCTCGGAGGTTACCCGCCGGACCCCGGCGGCCGTCGCGGCCTCGATGGCGCCGGCGACGAGCGCCTCCGGGTTCGCGCCGGCCCGTTCGAAGACGTGGCCGATCACGAGCTCGGCGCCGCCCGACCGCGCGAGCTTGGCCGCGACGGTGCCGGCCTCCAGCGCGCTCGGCGAGCCGTCCGTGCCGAACAGGATCCGCTTGTACGTCATCGCGAGCCTCCTTGGGGGGCCGCAACGATACCCTGGGGTCGCGATGGTCGACCGCGCGTACAACTTCGCCGCCGGGCCCGGCACGATGCCGCTGCCGGTGCTCGAGCGGGTCCGCGACGACCTGCTCTCGCTCCCCGGCGTGGGCGCCTCACCGCTCGAGGTCTCGCACCGCGGATCGTGGTTCCGCGACGTGATCGGCGAGGCCGAGGCCAACCTGCGCGCCCTGCTTCCGGTCCCGGCTACCCACCGAATCGTGTTCTGCCCGGGCGGGGCGACGTTGCAGTTCTCGATGGCGGCGATGAACCTGCTGCGCGGGGGCGGCCGGCCGGCGGCCTACGTCGTCACCGGCTCGTGGGGGGCCAAGGCGGTCGCGGAGGCGCGGAAGGAGGGGGACGTCCACGTCGTCTGGGACGGCGCGGACGAGCGGTATCGGCGCGTGCCGGCCCCGGCGGAGTACACGGTGCCGGAGGGCGCCGCGTACCTGCACTTCACGTCGAACGAGACGATCCAGGGGGTGGAGTGGGACGCAGAACCCGCGGGTCCGCCGAGCGTCCCGCTCGTGTGCGACGCGTCGTCGGACTTCCTCAGCCGCCCGGTAGACCTCTCCCGGTATGGGCTGCTCTACGCCGGCGCGCAGAAGAACGCCGGACCCGCCGGGGTCACCGTGGCGATCGTGCGCGAGGACCTGCTCGGACGGATCCCCGACGGGCTCCCGTCGATGCTCGACTACCGGACCTACGTCGAGTCCGGGAGCCTGCACAACACGCCGCCGGTGTTCGCGATCTGGATCCTCATGCTCGTGACCCGCTGGCTCCGGGATCCGGTGGGCGGCCTCGACGCCCAAGCCGCGGCCAACCGGGAGAAGGCCCGGGTCGTGTACGAAGCGATCGACGGCAGCCACGGGTTCTACCGGGGCCACGCCGACCCAGGGTCCCGTTCGCTGATGAACGTGACGTTCCGTCTTCCCGACCAGGCGCTCGATGCGCGGTTCGCCGAAGCGGCGGCCGAGGCCGGGCTGATCGAGCTCCGGGGGCACCGGAGCGTCGGCGGGATCCGCGCGTCCCTCTACAACGCGATGCCGTTCGAGGGCGCCGAGGCCTTGGTCAGGTTCATGGGCGCCTTCCGCGAGAGGCACCCGACGCCCGCGGCCGTCGAGCGCTGACCCCTCGGGAAAGGCGCAGCCCGGCACCCCTCGAACGGGCCATCCCCCGCTCCCCCATCCGGCCGTGGGCCTCGGTCCTCCGGTGCATCAAGTGGACCGCCCGGGCAGCCGATGGGAGGCCATGGATCGCAACGGTTCTCCCTCGCCGTCCCCGGGCCTCGACGGCCGGCGGAACGGGGCGCACCCGGAGCCGGCGTCGAACGAGAAGCCCCGACGGCGCGAGGGCGACGGATGGCTCGACCGCTGGGTGGCCGCGGTCGCGGACCTGACGCGGCTGAAGCATGAGCACCCCATGGTCGACGCCGTGATCGACGAGCAGATCGGCCGGCAGATCCGGATCGGCGAGCGATGGCTCGCCGACTTCGCGTCCTGCAACTACCTGGGGTTCGACCTCGACGAGGAGATCGCGGCGGCGGTCCCCGGGTACCTGGCCCGGTGGGGCACCCACCCCAGCTGGTCCCGCCTGCTGGGAAGCCCGCGCCTGTATCCGGAGATCGAGGAGCGCATGACCGAGCTGCTCGGGTGCGAGGACGTCCTGCTCCTGCCGACGATCACCCACATCCACCTGTCGGTGATCCCGGTGCTGGTCGGGGACGGCACGATCTTCCTCGACGGCCGGGCACACAAGACGATCTACGACGGGGCGATGGCCGCCGCGGGTCACGGCGCGAACCTGGTGCGGTTCCGCCACGACGACCCGGCGCACCTGGAGGAACTCATCGGCGCGAGCGACCCGGGGATCCCGCGCCTGATCGCGATGGACGGCGTGAACTCGATGACCGGCAACGCCCCGGATCTGGCCGCGTTCGCGCGGATCGCCCGGGAGCACGACGCGATCCTGTACGTCGACGATGCGCACGGGTTCGGGGTGGTCGGCGAGCGCCGTCCCGACGAGACCAGCCCCTACGGGATGCGCGGGAACTCGCTCCTGCGGCACCAGGACGTCGGCTACGAGAACGTCGTCCTGGTCGGCGGGTTCTCGAAGGCCTACTCGTCCCTGCTCGCGTTCATCGCGCTTCCCACGCGCCTGAAGGACGCCCTCAAGGTCCTGGCCCCCCCGTACCTGTACTCGGGCCCGTCGCCGGTCGCGTCGCTCGCGACGACGATCGCCGGGTTGGACGTGAACGAACGGCGCGGCGACCGCATCCGGGCCGACCTGTGGCGGAAGACCCGGCGGCTGCTCGACGGACTCGAAGCCGCCGGGATCGACACGCCCAACACCTCCGGCCTGCCGATCGTCGAGGTCCCGCTACACGATCACGACGAGATCGACGAGGTCGGACGGTACCTGTTCGATCACGGGATCTACGCCACGATGGCCGCGTACCCCCTGGTCCCGAAGCACGAGGTTGGGTTCCGCCTCCAGGTGACCGCGTCGAACACCGACGACGAGATCGAGCACGCGATCGACGTGCTCGGAGGGCTGCGCGACCGGTTCCGCCTCCGGCGGATGGCGGCCCGGACGGGCGTCTAAGGTCGGTTCCGGCCCGCGTCGATACCACGGACATGAAGCAACGGGCCTGGTGGCTCTACCTGCTCGTGGGCGGGCTGATCCTCACCGCCTTCGTCTTCGTGCACGCGATCCGCGTCGGGTGGCTCTACAACCTGATCGGGGTCTCCGCGGTCGTCGCGATCCTCGCCGGGGTTCGGATGCACCGCCCCCACCAGCGGCTGGCGTGGTACCTGGTCGCGGCGGGCCTCGCCTTGTGGGTTTCGGGCGACGTGATCACCTACAACTACGAGCGGTTCTTCGGCACGGAGCCGCCGTTCCCCTCGATCGGCGACCTCCTGTACCTCTCGGTCTACCCGTTCCTGATCGCCGGTCTCCTGCTCATGCTCCGCCGTCGCAGCCCGGGGAGCGACCGCGCGAGCCTGATCGACTCGCTGATCGTGACGATCGGGGTCGGGACGCTGTCCTGGGTGTTCCTGCTGGCGCCGTACGTGCACGACGAGAGCCTGCGCCTCATCGAGAAGCTCACCGCGATCGCGTACCCGATGATGGACCTGTTCCTGTTCGCGGTCGTCGTCCGGCTCGCGGTCGGGCGAGGGAAGCGATCGCCCGCGTTCTTCCTGATGGCGGCGTCGGTCGCCGTCGTCTTCGTCACCGACACGATCTACACCTGGATCCTGCTCCACGGCGGCTACGACAACACGACCGGGCTGCTCGAGCTCGGCTGGGGGTTCTTCTTCCTCCTGTGGGCCGCGGCCGCCCTGCACCCGTCGATGGCGAGCCTGGACGAGCCGACCCCCGAGGGCGAGGTCGTGAACACGAAGCGCCGCTTGGTGCTCCTGGCGGGGGCGTCGCTGATCGCGCCGACGGTCCTCGCGGTCCAGGGCTTGCGCGGCGTCGTCGTGGACGTCCCGGTCCTCGCCGGGGCCTCCGCGGTCCTGTTCGTCCTGGTGTTGGTGCGGCTGAACCTGCTGATGGTCGACGTCGGCAAGTACCGACGGACCGAACGCGCCCTGCGCGAGGCGGAGGAGAAGTATCGGTCGCTCGTCGAGGGGCTGCCCGCCGTGGTCTACATCGCCGAGTTCGGACGCGACGGCGCCTGGCGCTACATCAGCCCGCAGATCGAGTCGATCCTCGGGTTCTCGGCCGCCGAGTGGATGGACCAGGCGGAGCTCTGGCGCGAGCGGATCCTGCCGGAGGATCGCCAGGCCGCCCTCGACGCCGAGCTCCGGGTCCAGAGCGGCGAGGGTCGGATGCGCTGCGAGTACCGGATCGTCGGCAGCAACGGACGCGTGATCTGGATCCGCGAAGAGGCCGAAGCGCTCGAGGGCGAGGACGGGCGCCCCATGTACCTGCAGGGCGTGATGTACGACGTGACCGAGCAGAAGCAGGCGGAGGCCCGCCTGGTGCAGGCCCTCGACACCGAGAAGGAGGCGGCGTCCAGGCTGCGATCGCTGCACGAGATGCAGAACTCGTTCCTCCAGGCCGTCTCGCACGACCTCCGGACGCCCCTGACGAGCATCCTCGGATGCGCCCTGACGCTGGAGAACGGCGTCGATCTCGACCCCGAGGACTCCCGAGACCTGGTGGGCCGGATCGCGTCGAACGCCCGCAAGCTGCACCGGCTGCTGACGAACCTGTTGGACCTGGATCGGATCTCCCGGGGGATCGTGGAGCCGCAGCGCGACTTCGTCGACGTGACCCGGATCCTCCAGTCGGTGCTCGAGGAGGCGAACGGCGAGAACCACCGCCTCGAGATGCTGACGACGGCCCCCGTGATCGCGCACGTGGACCCGGCCCAGGTCGAGCGGATCGTCGAGAACCTCGTGACGAACGCGATCCGGTACACGCCCGCCGAGACCCCGATCTGGGTCGGCGCCTCCGGAGGACCGGACGGCGTGCTCCTGACGATCGAGGACGCGGGGCCGGGGATCGACCCCGAGCTTCGCGAATCGATCTTCGAGCCGTTCCGGCAGGGCAGCGAGGTCATCAAGCACTCCCCCGGCGTCGGGATCGGACTCTCGCTCGTCGCCCGCTTCGCCGAGCTGCACGGCGGCCGTGCGTGGGTGGAGGAGCGCGAGGGTGGCGGCGCATCGTTCCGCGTGCACCTGCCCGGGGGGACGGACGAGGGCGCCGCGCCAGCGGACGGTCGGGCGAGCGCGACGGCGGGCGCCTGACGAGGCGCGAACGGACGAGGAGGACGGCGGACGTGGCGGAGGGTCGGGCACCCGTGAGCGGTCGCCTGCTCGATCCGCTCCGCCACCGTGACTTCCGGCTCCTCTGGATCGGGATGACCGTGTCGTTGTTCGGCGACGGCATCACGATCGTGACCCTCGCCTGGCAGGTCTACGAGCTCTCGAACGCGCCGACCGCACTGTCGGTCGTGGGCCTCGCCATGTCGATCCCGCATCTGGTGCTCCTGCTCGTCGGCGGGGTGGTCAGCGACCGGTTCGAGCGGCGGCGGGTGATGATCGCGGCCGACGCCGTCCGCGGCATCGCGGTGGGGACGCTCGGCGTCCTGTCGCTCGCCGGGGATCTCGAGCTCTGGCACGTGGTCGTGCTCGCCGGGCTCTACGGCGCCGGGAACGCCTTCTTCGGCCCGGCCTTCGACGCGATCGTCCCCGATCTCGTCCCACGGGACGAGCTCACGAAGGCGAACGCGATCGATCAGTTCGTGCGGCCGGCCGCGTGGCGCCTGGCGGGGCCGGCGGTCGGTGGCTTCCTGATCGCGATGTGGGGGCCGGGCGGCGCGTTCCTGACCGACGCGGCGACGTTCGGCGTCTCGATCCTGGCCCTGCTGTTGATGCGGGCGCGCCCCCGTTCGACCAGGGAGCCGGCCTCGGTGTTCGCCGACGTGCGCGAGGGGTTCCGCTACGTCCGCTCCCAGGTGTGGCTGTGGGGGACCCTCGTCGCGGCCGCGTTCGCGTACCTGGTCTTCATCGGGCCGCAGGAGGTCCTGCTGCCGTTCCTGGTGAAGAACGAACTCGGCGGGAGCGCCGCGGACCTGGGATTCATCTTGGCGATGGGCGGCATCGGCTCGATCACCGCCGCCCTGATCGTGGGCCACCGCGGCGCGCCTCGTCGCTACATCACGTTCATGTACCTGGCCTGGACGGGCTCGACGCTCGCCGTCGCCGGCTATGGACTGGCCAACCTCGCCTGGCAGGCGATGGTCGCCTGCCTCGTGTTCAACGCCCTCGAGACGGCCGGCACGATCGTGTGGGTCACCACGAAGCAGCGGCTGGTCCCCGGACGGCTGCTCGGACGCGTCTCCAGCCTGGACTGGTTCGTGTCGATCGGCCTGCTCCCCCTGTCGTTCGCACTGACGGGCCCGGTCGCCGGGGCGATCGGGGCCCGACAGACCCTCGTCGCCGCCGGGGTGGTGGGCGCCGTCGTGACGCTCTCGTTCCTGTTCCTGCCGGGGATGCGCTCCGTCGAGGTCGAGCACCCGATGTACCCGCCGGAGGGGTCCGAAGGCGAGGCGGTGGTCGCGGCGACCGCCATCGGTTCGCCTTCCTGACCTGGGGATATCGCCTTCCGGCCGGCTAAGGCAAGGGTCGCGGGCGGTCGATACCCACCCCATGAGGAGACGAGCGTGGCTCGTGTACCTGTCGCTGGGCTGCGCCGCGACGGCGGTGTTCCTGTTCGTCCCCGGGGCCCGCTCGGGCGCCCTGTTCAACGCGATCGGTCTCTCCTCCCCGATCGTGATCTCCCTCTCGCTGCGCCGTCGGGACGCCGGCAACCGCCTGCCGTGGATCCTGATCGCCGCCGGTCAGACGCTGTTCGTGCTGGGCGACGTGATCACCTACAACTACGAGCGGTTCTTCGGGACCGAGCTGCCCTATCCCTCGATCGGCGACCTGTTCTACCTGTCGGTCTACCCCTGCCTGATCGCGGGGATCCTGCTGCTCGTGCGCCGGCGGAGCCCGGGGCGCGACCGCGACGGAGTGATCGACTCCCTGATCGTCGCGATCGGCGTGGGCGTGCTGTCGTGGGTCTTCCTGATCGCGCCGTACACACGGGACTCGTCGCTCACCTTGCTCCAGAAGCTCGTCGCGATCGGCTACCCGGTGATGGACCTGATGCTGATCACGGTGGCGGTCCGCTTGGCGGTCGGTGCCGGCAAGCGCACACCGGCGTTCTACCTGCTGCTCGGCGGGCTCGTCGCCCTGTTCGTCACCGACAGCCTCTACGGCTGGAAGGTGCTGCACGGCGGGTACGACAACACGACCGGCTTCCTGGAGGCGGGGTGGGCGGCCTTCTACCTCCTCGTGGGGGCCGCCGCGCTCCATCCGTCCGCCCGGACCCTCACGGAGCGCTCGACCGAGCGCGGATCCACGCTCACGAAGGGCCGGCTCGTCCTGCTGGCGGCGGTCTCGCTGATCGCCCCGGTCACCGACGCGATCCTCACGATGCAACTCGCGAGCGAGACCCCGGAGGGCGCGGCGGCGCGCGCCGACGACCTGGTCGTGCTGGGCTCCTCGATCCTGCTCTTCCTGCTCGTGATCGCGAGGATGGCGGGATTGGTGCGCAAGAACGAACAAGCCGCCGCGCGCGAGCGCGCCCTGCGCGAGGCCGGAGCCGCGCTCGTGACCGCCACGAACGCCGAGGAGATCCACACCGCCGCGATCACGGCCGCCGTCACGCTCGCCGGGCCGGGATCGGGCGTCCGGCTCTGCGAGGTCGACCCGTCGGCCGGCCCGGGCGAGGACCTGATCGTGGTCGCCGCGGCCGGCGGCCGTGACGAGGCGCGGGGCATCCGGTTCCCGCTGACGCTCCTGCAGGAATGGAAGCGGCAGCGCCTCCTGGATCGCGACGGGTACCTGGTCAAGACGTACGAGAGCGTCCTGCGCGACCCCCTCGCGCTGCCGCGCGAGGAGGACGGCTCCGTCCAGGTGACGCCGCTGTTCGTCCGGGACGAGTTCCGCGGGATGCTCGTCGTGGGTACGCCCGAGGGGATGCCACTCACGGTCGCCGACAGCCTCCAGGCGCTCGCATCGCAAGTGGCCCTCGCCCTGGAGAGCGCCGCCCTGACCGAGGACCTGCTGCTGCGTCAGTCCGAGGCGCGGTTCGCCTCGCTCGTGCAGAACTCATCCGACGTGGTCACGATGATCGACGCCGACGCGACGATCCGTTGGGCGAGCCCCTCGAGCGCCGGCGTCCTCGGCTTCCCGCCCGAGGAGCTCGAGGGCACGCGGTTCACGGAGCTGGTTCACCCGGAGGACAAGACCCGGGTCCTGTCGTTCCTCACCCAGACGGCCGAGTCCAGCGGGGTCACGATGGCCTTCCAGGTCCGCACGCGCGACGGTCGCTACCGACACGTCGAGACGCTGCGGACCGACCTGCTGCACGACGAGAACGTGAGGGGCATCGTGCTGAACACCCGCGACATCAGCGAGCGCAAGGCCTTCGAGGAGCAGCTGGCCCACCAGGCGTTCCACGACCCGATCACGAACCTGGCGAACCGGGCGCTGTTCCACGACCGGGTCCGGCACGCGATCGAGTGGCAGGAGCGCGATCGACGGCCGGTGGCGGTGCTGTTCATGGACCTGGACGACTTCAAGACGATCAACGACTCGCTCGGGCACGCGACGGGCGACCGGCTGCTGGCGGAGGTGGGCGAGCGCCTGCGCCAGACGCTGCGCGCCGCCGACACCGCCGCGCGCCTGGGCGGCGACGAGTTCGCGATCCTGCTCGAGGACTCGGGCGAGGGGATCCAGGCGGCGGACGTCGCCGAGCGGATCCTCCGGTCGTTCGACGCGCCGTTCGAGCTGGACGGGACCGAGGTGTTCGTCCGCACGAGCGTCGGGATCGCGATCTCGGAGGGCGAAGGGGACGGGCGGACGGCCGCGGAGGAGCTCCTGCGCAACGCCGACGTCGCGATGTACATGGCGAAGGAGGCCGGCAAGGGTCGGTACCAGCTGTTCGAGCCGGAGATGCACGACACGGCGCTCCGCCGGCTGGAGCTCAAGGCCGACCTCCAGCGGGCGCTCGAGCACGGGGAGTTCGTGCTGCACTACCAGCCCGTGATCGAGCTCGGGTCGGGGCGCGTCTCCGGCGTCGAGGCCCTGATCCGCTGGAACCACCCCCGCCGAGGGATCGTGCCCCCACTCGAGTTCATCCCGCTCGCCGAGGAGACCGGGTTGATCGTCCCGATCGGACGATGGGTGCTCGGCGAGGCCGCGCACTACGCGGTCAGGCTCCAGCGCCGCTACCCGATGGAGCCGCCGCTCCACATGGCGGTCAACCTCTCGGCGCGCCAGGTCGCACGGCCCGAGATCGTCGACGAGGTGAGCGCGATCCTCGAGGAGACCGGCCTCGACCCCGCGACGCTGACGCTCGAGATCACCGAGAGCGTGATGATGCAGGACATGGAGCTCGCGATCGGCCGGCTCCACGAGCTGAAGGCCCTCGGCGTGCAGCTCGCGATCGACGACTTCGGGACCGGGTACTCCTCGCTGAACTACGTGCGCCGGTTCCCCGTGGACATCCTGAAGGTGGACAAGTCGTTCATCGACGGCGTCAGCGAGGACGGGGAGCCTTCGGCCCTCACGGCCGCGGTGATCGAGCTCGCCGGCATCCTGAACCTGAAGCCGGTTGCCGAGGGGATCGAGCGGGCCGACCAGCTGGAGCGTCTCCTGGAGCTCCATTGCGACTACGGGCAGGGCTTCTACTTCTCACGGCCCCTCGCGGAGGAAGCCCTGCATCGGCTGCTCGACGACCGCTCGGACATGCAGCGCGAGGCCGACGTCCTCGCCGGCGGCGCTGACCCCCTGTAGATCCCCCGAGCCCCAGGTCGAGGAAGACCCGCGGCTCCCCACCGGACATCCGGGGTCCCGTTCTCTACCATCGGTGCCCATGCGCGCCCGTTCCCTGGTCCTCGTCGTCTCCGTGGCGGCGGCCGTGATCGTGGCCGGGCCCGCCCGGGCGGCGATCCCCGCGGCGGCCCGGCGCACGCCGATGCCCGCCCCGCCCCATCGAGCCGGCGAGCCGGGGGATTGGCGATCGCGCATCGATGGCTTGATCGGCGGCCGGGCGATGTCGGTCGCGATCGGGAACGACGGGACCTACTGGTACCGCCATCTCGCGACCGTGCCGCGGATCCCGGCCTCGAACGAGAAGCTCCTGCTCTCGATGGCGCTCCTGGACCGGTTCCCGGCGGGGCGTCGCATCGCGACCCGCGCGATGGCCGTCACGACCCCGGTGGACGGCGTGGTCGCGGGCGATCTGTGGATCGTCGGCAACGGCGATCCGGAGATCGACCGCGGGCGCCTCACGGAGCTGGCCGAGGCGGTGGTCGCCGCTGGGATCACGCGGGTCGACGGATCGATCGTCGCCGACACGGGCCCGTTCGAACGGGACTGGTGGGCCATCGGCTGGAAGGACTACTTCCAGGCGGACGAGGTGCCGTTCCCGACGGCGCTCACGTTCGCCGGCAACGTCGGTCCGAACGGCAGCCACATCGATGATCCCGAGCGTCGCGGGGCAACGTGGTTCCGCAGGGAGCTCCGTCGCCTGGGCGTCGCGGTGGCGGGCGATGCCCGCATGGACGCCGCGCCCGACGCGCTCGTGAAGGTGGCCACGATCCGCTCGGCGACGCTGATCGAGCTGCTCCGGCGGATGGACGCGGACTCCCTGAACTTCCACGCGGAGGTCCTCGGCAAGTACCTGGGCCTCGAGGCGAACGGGCTCGGGTCGATCGAGTCCGGCGCGACGGCGATCGACGCCTTCACGGCGGCGAACGGCGCTCCCGCGTTCGAGCACCACGACGCGTCAGGCCTCTCCTACGCGAACCGCGTGACGACCCAGGGGATCGTGAGGCTCCTGTGGGCGACCGGCACCCGTGACTGGGCCTCGAAGCTCCGCTTCGCCCTCCCGACGTCGGGTCAGGGCACGCTCGAAGGCCGACTCTTCCACGTGCGGGTCCGGGCCAAGACGGGCACGTTGGACGAGATCTCCGCCCTGTCCGGCTGGGTCTGGAACCGGACGATCGGCGACTGGATCGAGTTCTCGATCGTCTCGTCCGGGCTCTACAAGTCCACGGCGATCGACCTCGAGGACGCGATCGCGGCGATCGCGATGCGCGAGGCCGTGCCGGCGGCGGCTCAGAGATCTGCGGCGTAGCGCACGATCGGGAGCTCCGCGCAGTCGTAGCGGTGCGCGCTCGTGTTTCCGTCCCATGCCCAGCCGGCCCGCTCGTAGAACCGCCGGGCACGCTCGTTCGTCTCCAAGACCCACAGGAACGCGCGTGCGAAGCCGGCATCGCGGAGGCGGCTCGAGCCGGCTGCGAGCAGCGAGCGGCCGACTCCGGTCCCGACCACGGCTCGGTCGAGGTAGAGGGCGTACACCTCTGCGAGATCGCCGTCCGCGACCGGCTCCTCGGGGGGGCCGAAGCTCAGGAACCCGACGACCGACCTTGCCCTGCTCCCGGCGAGCAGGCACCCCTGGCCCGCCTGCGGCGCCGACAGCTCGGCGCGCCACCGCGCCTCTCGATCGTCCACCGAGAGCCCGTCGAGGACGGCATCGGGCATCAGACCGCGGTAGGCCCACCGCCACGCGTCGACGTGCAGCTCCGCGATCTCCCGCGCGTCCGCGACCGACGCGTCGCGGATCGTCACGGTGCCCACGTCACGCCTCGCGATCCTCGCGGGGATGCAGCAGGCCGTACAGGTAGCCGTCGACGAGCGCGTCCCACGAGGCCTCGATGATGTTCTCCGAGACGCCGACCGTGGTCCACTCCCGTTCGCCGTTCGACAGGTCGATCAGCACGCGGACGATCGCGCCGGTGCCGTGCGTCTCGTCGAGCACCCGCACGCGGAAGTCCTCGAGCGTCATCTCCGCGAGCGCCGGGTATTCGTTCTCGAGCGCCTTGCGGAGCGCGTCGTCCAAGGCGCCGACGGGACCGTGGCCCTCCGCCGACTCGATGTGCCTCGTCCCGTTCGTCCGGACCTTGACCGTCGCCTCCGCGAGCGGCGGCTCGCCGTCGTCGACGCGCTCCTCGACGTGGACGCGATAGCTCTCGACGCGGAAGAACGACTGCTCCCACCCGCTCGCCCGGCGCATCAGCAGCTCGAGCGACGCGTCGGCCACCTCGAAGGTGTAGCCGCGCGCCTCGCGGTCCTTCAGCTCCGTGACGAGCCGGGCGATCGCCTCCTCGGGCAGGTCGATCCCGAACTCCGTAGCCTTCATCCGCAGGGTCGCCGCTCCCCCGAGGTCGCTCGCGACCACGCCCCGGCGGTTGCCGACCGCGCCCGGACGGACGTGCTCGTACGCGTCCTCCATCCGGGCGACGCCGCTCGCGTGCAGGCCCGCCTTGTGGGTGAACGCGTAACGGCCCGCGTACGGCTGGCGCGCGTCCGGCGCGAGGTTCGCGACCTCCGCCACGAAGTGCGCCGTCTCGGTGAGCCGCGCCTCGGCCCCCGGCGGCAGGCAGTCGGCCCCCATCTTCAGCACGAGGTTCGCCGCGATCGGGATCAGGTCGGCGTTGCCCGTGCGCTCGCCGTAGCCGTTCACCACCCCCTGGACCTGGAACGCGCCCTCTTCGACCGCGATCAGGGAGTTCGCGACCGCGCAACCCGCGTCGTTGTGGACGTGGATCCCGATCGGCGTCTCCATCCGACCGGCCACGTCCCTCACGATCCGGGCGACATCGGCCGGCAGCATCCCGCCGTTCGTGTCGCAGAGCACCAGCCGTTCCGCTCCGGCGTCCCGAGCCGCCTCGAGCACCCGCACCGCGAACGCAGGGTCGCTCACGTACCCGTCGAAGAAGTGCTCCGCGTCGAAGAAGACGCGCCGGTCCTGCGCACGCAGGAACGCCACGGAGTCACGCACCATCGCGACGCCCTCGTCGAGCTCGGTGCGCAGGACCTCGGTGACGTGCAGGTCCCAAGACTTGCCGACGATGCACACGACCTCGGTGCCCGTGTCCAGGAGCTCCCGGAGCACGACGCTCTCCTCGGCGCGCTCGCCGGCCTTGCGCGTCATCCCGAACGACGTGAGGGCCGCGTGCTGCAGCGTCTCCTTCGTCGCGAGCTTGAAGAACTCGGTGTCACGGGGGTTCGCGCCCGGCCACCCGCCCTCGATGTACGGAACGCCCAGCTGGTCGATCTTGTGGAGGATCCGCAGCCGGTCCTCGACCGAGTAGGACAGGCCCGTCTGCTGGGCGCCGTCGCGGAGCGTCGTGTCGTACAGCTCGACCCGGCGCCCGGCCGCCCCGGCGTCCGGCGCCCTCACGCGCCCGTCCCCCCCTCGACGACGAGGTCGCCGACCTCGGACGTCGTGTATCCCATCTCGCCGGCCCGCATCGAGGCCATCTTCGAGGTGGCCAGGCGGATCCCGGCGCCCACCTGCCCGGCGGCGCGCTCCTCCCCGAGCTGGCGCAGCAGCATCTCCAACGCGCCGATCGCGGCGAGCGGGTTGATCGTGCCCTTCCCGACGTGATCCGGGGCGGTCCCCCCGATCGGCTCGAACATCGAGACCCCCTCGGGGTTGATGTTGCCCCCGGCGGCGATCCCCATCCCGCCTTGGATCATCGCGCCGAGGTCCGTGATGATGTCGCCGAACATGTTGTCGGTGACGATCACGTCGAACCGGGACGGCTGATCAAGCAGGTAGATGCAGCACGCGTCCACGTGGACGTAGTCCGACTCGACGTCCGGGCACTCGGCCGACACGTCGTTCACGACGCGCTGGTACAGGTCGCCGGCGAACGTCAGGACGTTCGTCTTGTGGACGAGCGTCACCTTCCGCCGGCGCGAGGGCTGCCTCGCCAGGTCGAACGCGTATCGGACGATCCGCTCGACGCCGTGCCGCGTGTTGATCGACTCCTGGACGGCGACCTCGTGCGGCGTGCCTTTGCGGTGGAACCCGCCGGCCCCGCTGTACAACCCCTCGGAGTTCTCCCGGACGACCACGAGGTCCACGTCGTCCTCGGCGTGGCTCGGCACGAGCGTCTTCACCCCCGGATAGCGGATCACCGGCCGGAGGTTCACGTACTGGTCGAGCTCGAACCGCGCTCGGAGGAGGAGGTCGCGCTCGAGGATCCCGGGCTTCACGTCGGGGTGGCCGACGGCGCCGAGCAGGATCGCGTCCTGACCGCGCAGCCGCTCGAGCTCGTCGTCCGGGAGCGTCTCGCCGGTGCGGAGGTACCGGTCGCCGCCCAGGTCGAACGTCGTCAGCTCGACGTCGAACCCGTCGCGCACCGCGTCGAGCACCTTCAGGGCCTCGGCCACCACCTCCGGGCCGGTGCCGTCGCCGGGGATCACGCCGATCCGGTACGTCACGGCGTGGTCCCACGCGTGATCCGACGGCGCGGTCGGCGCGCGGGTAGGGCTCGCCCCGACACCCCACAGATCCGACCAGCGCCGAGGATCACGCCGATCCCGAGCGTCACGGCGTGACCTCGGGGGCGTCCGAGGAGCTCGCGGCGGCGACCTGCAACGCCCGGTTGATCGCGGCCAAGTAGGCGCGAGCGCTCGCCTCGACCACGTCCACGCTGACGCCGCGCCCGGTGACGCGTCGCCCGTCGATCTCGAGCTGCACGACCACGTCCCCTAACGCGTCGGATCCACCGGTCACGGACGACACGTTGAAGTTCACGAGCTGAGCCTCCACGCCGGCCGCCCGCTGGATCGCGCCGAACGAGGCGTCGATCATGCCGTCGCCGAACGCCGACTCCTCGATCAGCTCATCGCCCCGGCGGAGCCGGACCGTTGCACTGGGCGACAGGTGCGTGCCGCCGCCGACCTGGAGCGACTCGAGGACGAGAACGTCCTCCTCTCCGGAGCGCAGCTCCTCTCCCACGATCGCGGCGAGATCCTGATCGTTCAGCTGGATCTTCCGGTCGGCGAGCTCCTTGAAGCGCGCGAATGCCCGGTCGACGCGCTCGGGATCCACGGACAGCCCGAGCTTGTCCAACGCGTCGACGAACGCGTGCCGGCCGCTGTGCTTGCCGAGGACGAGCGAGTTGCCCTCCAGGCCGATCTCGAGCGGATCCATGATCTCGTAGGTCGCTCGGTTGGAGAGCACGCCGTGCTGGTGGATCCCGCTCTCGTGCGCGAACGCGCTCGCGCCGACCACGGCCTTGTTCTGCTGGACGGAGTACCCGGTGGTCATCGAGACCAGCCGGGAGGTCCGCACGATCTCCTTGATGTTCAGGCCGTGCTGGACCCCGAGCGCCTGGCCGCGTGTGCGCACGATCATCGCGATCTCCTCGAGCGAGCAGTTGCCCGCGCGCTCGCCGATCCCGTTCACGGCCACCTCGACCTGCCGCGCGCCGTTCTCGATCCCGGCCAGGGAGTTCGCCACGGCGAGCCCGAGGTCGTTGTGGCAGTGGGTCGAGATCGTCACGGGCTCCGGGGTCCGCTCGCGGACGATCCGGACCAGCTCGCCGAACTCCGTCGGCGTCGCGTACCCCACGGTGTCCGGCACGTTGATCGTGGTCGCGCCGCATCCGACCGCCACGCGGAAGCACTCGAGCAGGAAGTCCAGCGCGGTCCGCGTGGCGTCCTGCGCGCTGAACTCGACGTCGTCCGTGTAGCTGACGGCGAGCGTCACGTTCTCACGGATCGCGTCCAGCACCTGCTGGTGCGACATCCGCAGCATGTCCTGCATGTGGATCTGGGATGTCGAGATGAACGTGTGGATCCGCCACCGGTCGGCGCCCTTGAGCGCCTGCGCGGCCCGCTCGATATCGCCGGTCGTCGTGCGAGCCAGAGCCGCGATCACGGGCCCGTGCACGCTGGACGCGATCTCCGATACCGCGTCGAACTCCCCCTCCGACGACACCGGGAACCCGGCCTCCAAGACGTCCACGCCGAGGCGCGCGAGCTGCTCGGCGATCTCGACCTTCTCGGACCGGGTGAGCGCGATCCCGGGAGCCTGCTCCCCGTCGCGCAGGGTGGTGTCGAAGATGCGGACGACGTCGCCGTCCACCGTGGGTACCTCGCCTACGTTGCCGTCGTCGTTCATGTCGGTGGCACCTTCCGCTCGCTCTCCAGCCAGGGCATCATCTGGCGCAGTTCGCGTCCCACGCTCTCGAGCTGGGACGTGCGCGCCTCCTGACGCAGTCGGAGGAACTCGGGGAAGCCGGCGTCGGCCTCCCCGATCCACTCCTTCGCGAAGGTGCCGTCCTGGATCTCGCCCAGGATCCGCCGCATCTCGGCACGGGTCTCGTCGGTGATCACGCGCTTGCCGCGGGTGTAGTCGCCGTACTCGGCGGTGTCGGAGATCGAGTAGCGCATCCACGAGAGCCCGCCCTCGTACAGGAGATCGACGATCAGCTTCATCTCGTGCAGGCATTCGAAGTACGCGGCCTCCGGCTGGTAGCCGGCCTCCACCAGCGTGTCGAACCCGGCCTTGATCAGCTCGCTGACACCGCCGCACAGGACCGCCTGTTCGCCGAACAGATCCGTCTCGGTCTCCTCCTGGAACGTCGTCCGGATGATCCCCGGACGGGCGCTCCCGATCCCGGCTCCGTAGGCGAGCGCGCGCCCGAGCGCCGTGCTCGTGATGTCCTGGTGCACGGCGACGAGGGCCGGCGTGCCGATCCCCTGCTCGTAGGTCCGGCGCACCAGGTGACCGGGCCCCTTCGGCGCGATCATCGCGACGTCCACGTCGTCGGGCGGGACGACGGTCCCGAAGTGGATCGAGAACCCGTGCGCGAACATCAACAGCATGCCCGGTCGCAGGTTCGGCGCGATGTCGCTGGCGTAGACGGACGCATGCGTCGTGTCGGGCAGCAGCACCATCACCACGTCGGCCTCCCCGACCGCGTCGGCCGTGTCGACCACTCGCAGGCCTGCCTCCTCGGCCTGCTTGCGGGAGGCCGAACCCGCGCGGAGGCCGACCCGCACGTCGAACCCCGAGTCCCGCAGGTTCAACGCGTGCGCGTGCCCCTGGCTGCCGAACCCGAGGACGGCGATCCGTTGACCCGCCAGCGCCCCCGCGTCCGTATCCTTCTCGAAGTAGATCGTCGCCATGTCTTCGGTCGTCCTTCCCGGTTCAGTAGTCCGTTTCAGACTAGATCGCACCCGCCGCGGGGTCGCGGATCACACGCCGCCGCCGGTCCACTCCCCCCGATCCTCGGCACCCGCCGCCTTCGCGGCCTTCAGCGTGCGCTCACGGATCCCGCGGTCGCCGCGCGTGAGCGCGATCCGCCCCGTCCGCGCGAGCTCGACCACCCCGAAGTCCGACAGCAGCTCCAGGAGCGCGTTCAGCTTGTCCGGGGAGCCGGTCGCCTCGATCGTGAGGGCGTGATGCGTGGCGTCGGACACCCGAACGCGGAACACGTCGCAGAACTCGAGGACGCGCGCCCGCGCCTCGCCCTCGGCGCGGACCTTCACCAGCATCAGCTCGCGCTCGACCGTCTCGCGCGGCTCATGCTCGATGATCTTGATCACGTGGACCAGCTTGTTCAGCTGCTTCGTGACCTGCTCGAGCGGCTTGGACTCGACGTTGACGACGATCGTCATCCGCGACATCCCGCCCGCTTCGGTCGGGCCCACCGCGAGCGAGTCGATGTTGAACCCGCGCGCAGCGAACAGGCCCGCGACGCGGGTCAGGACCCCGGGCTTGTCCTCGACCAGGACCGACAGCGTGTGGAGGCTCATGCGATCGGAGCCTCCGCGGGATCGACCGCCGGGCGCAGTCCCTCGGGCCCGAGGATGATGTCGTCGTTCGAGGCGCCCGCCGGAACCATCGGGAAGCACATCTCCCGGTCGTCGCAGCGGAAGTCGATCACCACGCTTCGATCGGTGATCGACAGCGCCTTCTCGATCACCGGATCGACCTCCTCCGGATGCTCGGCGCGGAGCCCGACCGCGCCGTACGCCTCGGCGAGCTTCACGTAGTCGGGCACGTCCTGGGACAGGTAGACCTGCGAATAGCGTTCGTCGTAGAAGAGCTCCTGCCACTGGCGGACCATCCCCAGGTAGCCGTTGTTGATGATCGCGGTGACGAAGGGGATCTTCTCGGTCGTCGACGTCGCGAGCTCCTGGCTCGTCATCTGGAAGCAGCCGTCGCCGTCGATCGCGATGACCCGCTCGTCCGGCTTGCCGGCGGCCGCGCCGAGCGCCGCGGGCACGGCGAACCCCATCGTCCCGAGACCGCCCGAGTTGATCCAGGAGCGCGGCCGCTCGAACCGCCAGAACTGCGATGCCCACATCTGATGCTGGCCCACCCCCGCCACGACGATCGCGTCGGAACCCGCGGCCTCGTACAGCCGCTCGATCGCGAACTGGGGCTTGATCGGCCCGTCCGGCTGCTGGTCGTACCGGTACGGGTGCTGGGTCTTCCATGCCTCCAGTTGACCCAACCAGGCCGAGCGGTCCGGCGCGCCGTCGCCCTGGCGCGTGCGGAGCTCGGCCACGAGCTTGGCCGTGACGTCCCGGCAATCCCCGACGATCGGAACGTCCGCGGCGCGGTTCTTCCCGATCTCGGCCGGGTCGATGTCCACGTGCACGATCTTCGCGTCCGGTGCGAACGTCGCGAGCTGGCCGGTGACGCGGTCGTCGAACCGAGCGCCGATCGCGACCAGCAGGTCGGCCTTCTGCATCGCGGTGACCGCCGTGTAGCAGCCGTGCATCCCCGGCATCCCGAGGCAGAGCTCGTGGGAGTCGGGGAACGCGCCGCGCGCCATCAGCGTCGTGACGACCGGCAGACGACCCTCGGTCGCGAGCTCGAACAGCTCCTTCGTCGCCTCCGCCTTGATCACGCCGCCGCCCACGTAGAGCACCGGACGCTCCGCCGCGAGGATCAGCTTCACGGCCTCGTGCACCTGTCGCTGGTTGCCCTTCGTCGTCGGCCGGTAGCCGGGGAGATCGACCGAGTCGGGCCACGACCACGTGGTCTCGTTGACCAGTACGTCCTTCGGCAGGTCGACGAGGACGGGGCCGGGACGGCCGGTGCGCGCGATGTGGAAGGCCTCGCGGATCGCCGTGGCGATGTCGCCAGGATCCTTCACCAGCATGTTGTGCTTCGTCACCGGCATCGTGATCCCGGTGATGTCGGCCTCTTGGAACGCATCGTTGCCCACCACCGGGGTCGGCACCTGCCCGGTGATCGCCACCATCGGGACCGAATCCATCTTCGCGTCGGCGAGGGCGGTCACGAGGTTGCAGCCGCCCGGACCGCTCGTGGCGATCGCGACGCCGACCTTGCCGGTGGCCCAGGCGTACCCCTCCGCGGCGTGACCGGCCCCCTGCTCGTGACGGCAGAGCACGTGGCGGACGCTCGAGTCCACGAGCGGGTCGTACGCCGGGAGGATCGCGCCGCCGGGGATCCCGAAGACCAGGTCGACGCCCTCGCCCTCGAGCGCCTTGAACAGCGCCTGGGCGCCCGAGACCTTCATCGCGCGGCCACCTCCTCCGAGCGCTCCTCGACGGGCCCGGTCTCCACCCGCCGTACGCTGGCGGACAGGCGGTGCGAGAGGTTCCGGCACGCCCGCTCGAACTCCCACGGGGTCCAGTCCCGGCGGCGCATCTGCAGGACGTCGTCCTCCTGCTCATCGCCGACGTCGAACCCCGATCCCAGGTAGACGACCTCCGAGGAGAGGTAGCGGTCGACCGTGGCCCGCACCGAGGGCTCGGCGGCCTCGACCGTGACCTGGCCGGGACCCTCCCAGAGCACGCTCGCGACGACCGTGCCGTCCCGCTCGAACTCGTACCGCATCGTCCTGTCCTCCTCTCGGACCGTCCCTGGTCCGTTCACCTGGTTCCGGGGTAGAAAAAACCCCTCGGGGCTCCGAGGGGCATCCGGCGCGGCGCAGGCCTCCTGGGCCCGCCCGCGCCTACGCGATAAGTACGAGGGAGCTGCGTCCGAACAGCGTGGTGGTCGACATGGTCGTGCCAGTCTACGGGCGGTCCGGACGCTGTCAACCCGCGGACGGGTGACCGCCGACCGGCCGACCGACCGACCGGGCCCGGCCGAGAGGCGCCTCACAGCCGACGAGACCGCGACGTTGAGGATGCCACCTGACGTTGCTGCACCAGGGCCACCGAGCCGCGTCCTGCTGATCGAGCGGAACGCCGCGCGCCTGGCGCCGGCGTTCAGCCGGCGTCGACGGTTCGGAGGTAGGCGGCGACGGCGCTCATGTCGCGGCCGGCGTACCCGGCCTCGAGCGCGCGTCCGACCAGCTCGCGGTTCCGCTCGGCCTGACCCATCGGGGCGCGGACCTCCCGGGCGAGCGACAGGATCAGGTCGAGGTCCTTGGCCATGAGGTCGAGCGTGAACGTGAGGGGCGCGTCGTCCGGGTGCTCGAACGCCGGCCGCTTGTAGAGGACGAACGGCGCGGCGGCGGCGCCCGCTGCGAAGACGTCGTAGGCGGCGGTACGCTCGACGCCCGCCTTCTCCGCGAGGACGAGCGCCTCGGACAGGCCGACGTCGATCGCGTGCACCAGCGCGTTCACGGCCAGCTTGACCGTCGCCCCCGCCCCGAGCGCGCCGACGTGGAAGACCTTCGCGGCCAGCGCGTCGAGCACGGGGCGGGCCCGCTCCAGATCATCCCCCTCCCCGCCGGCCATGATCGTGAGCTCGCCCCGCTCGACGGTGGGCACGCTCCCCGACACGGGGGCGTCGAGGAACCCCGCACCCGTCGCTCGCACCGCCTCGCCGACCCGAAGGGCCGTGTCCGGTGCGATCGTGCTCATCTCCAGCACGACCTGACCGGGTCCGCAGGCGGCGGCCGCTCCTCCGTCGCCGAGGTAGGTCGCCAGCACGGCGGCGTCGTCGGCGAGGCTGCTGAGCACCACGTCCGCGCCGTCGATCGCCACGGCTGCGGATGCGGCCGACGTCGCCCCGTGGACCCCGGCCACCGCCTCGGCACGCTCGGCCGTCCGGTTCCACACGATGACGTCCAAGCCGGCGCGGCGGAGCGTCCCCACCATGGCGCCGGCCATGTTCCCGGCGCCGAGGACGGCCACGCGGGTCGTCATGTGAGCGACCAGCCCCCGTCGATGCGGAGCTCGGTCCCGTGCATCGAAGGGTTCTCGAGCAGGAACACCGCGGCGGCGGTCACGTCGCGCATCTCGACGAGACGTCCGGTCGGCGTCTTCGCACGCGTCGCCTCCAGGGCCTCCGTCTTCGGTGCCCAGAAGGGGGTGTCGGCGACGATCCCCGGATGCAGCGCGTTCACCCGGATCGGCGGGAGCTCGAACGCCATCGTGCGCACGAGCCCGTCCACGCCGTGGTTGATCGTGGTGATCGTCGTCGAGCCGGGGTAGGGCCGCTCCTTCGCGAGCCCGCCGTAGATCACGATCGAGGCGTCGGGGGTGAGGCGATCGAGCAGCGAGTGGACCGTCTCGGTGTACCCGACGAGCTTCAGGGTGACGAGACGGATCGCCTTCGCGACGTCGTACTCGGCCACGCTGTTGAGGTCTCGATCGAGGGCGGCGAGCGCGAGCCGGTCGACCGAGCCGATGCCGGCGAGCCCGGGCGCGACCGTCGAGGGCTCGGACAGATCGAACGCCGCGCTCCCGACGTCGCCCCCGAGTCCCGCGGCGGCCCCGGCCGCGCGCTCGGCGTCCCGCCCCGTGATCACGACGCGCCGGCCCGCTTCGGCGTAGTGACGCGCGAGGTCGCGGCCCAGACCTTGGGTCCCCCCGACGACGACGACCGAGTGCTCATCCATCCGCGTTCATCCTTCCGTCGAGGCCCGCTCGGCCAGGTACTCCCAGTCGCGCGCGAACCGGTACGAGTGGCGCGCGGGAGGCTGCGGGGCCTGCGTCTCGAGCCACCGCACGATCCCCGGCCCGGCGTTCGTGAAGGCGTGGACGCATCCCACCCCCGCCCAGGCGACGTCCCCGGGGACCAGGTGGTAACGCTCGCCATCGAACTCCGCGTCGACCTCGCCCTCGAGGATCAGATACGTCTCCTCGTACGCGTGGTCGTGGCGTCCGGCGAGGCCACGCGGCTCGTACTGCACCATGAACATCGTCAGCATGTGCGAGCCGAGATCGGCGTCGATCATCATCTTCACGGTGATCCCGCTGTAGACGAGGAGCGCCGTCCGCATGCTGGCCGAGACGGCGAGCATGTCCTGCGTCTGCTTGCCGACCTCCATGTTCGCCGGGTCGATGTGACCGAACGAGCGTGTCCGTGGGTCGCGGACGTCGATCGGCGTCGGGTCCCCCTCGGGCAGGCCGGGAACCGCGTAGGTGTCGCCGCCGACCCGCGAGCGAGGCTGCGGCGCGAGCATCTGCGCCCAGCGCGCCGGGGCATCGGATACGTTGCGCAGCGCGTGAGGAGCCCCGACCGCGGTCACGCCGTAGTCACCCGGGCGGAGCAGGTGCGCGCCGTCGCCCGTATCGACGACGACCGCGCCCTCCAGCACGTACAGGCTGTCCTCGTAGCTGTGCACGTGCCATGGGATCCGGCCACCCGCGGCGAGCTCCACGATCGCGAACCCCGTGTGCACCGCTCCCGCAGTGTCCTCGTCGACGACCGACCATCGACGCAGCCCCTCGGCCGTCGAGCGGGGCGGGGTGGACAGCTCGAGTTCGCTTCCCCGGCGGACGAGATGCCGGGAGCTCACGACCCCGCCTCGGCCTGCTCGCGGGCGAGCGCCTCTCGGAGGTGGTCGCTCGATGCCTGGACCTTCGCGAGCGCCGACGCCCAGTCGCCGGTGAGCTTCCCGTTGCGCTTGTGGACCCTTCCCCCGACGATCACGGAGTCGACGTTCGAGACGTCGGCGGCGAGCACGACGGTCCCCACCGGGTCGATCACCGGCGCGGTCCCGGGCGCCTTCCCGTCGATCACGACGACGTCGGCCTGCTTGCCCGGGGTGAGCGAACCGGTCCGGTCCTCCAGGCCCGCCACGTGCGCGCCGTCGAGCGTCGCCATCGTCAGCATGTCGCGCGCGGTGAGGCCGTCGGCGGGGAACGGCTCCTCGCTCGCCCACACGCCGTCGTTCGACCTCCACCGCTCCTCTGCGAAGCCGCACCGCATCTGCGTGAACATGTCGCCGGGCACCGTCGTGACGACGTCGATCGACAACGACGGACGCAGGCCGTGGGCACGCGCCTTCATGAACGGCGGCCACCCGTGGCCCATCTGCATCTCCACCTGCGGGGCGATCGAGATCTTGCCCTTCGAGCGCGCCACCAGCTCCCACTCCTCGTCGCTGAGGTAGCAGGAGTGGATGTACGTCGTGTCGTCGCCCAACAGCCCCAGGTCGTCGAGCTGCTTCACCATGCTCCACTTACCGGCGAGCTTGCCCATGGCGAAGTGGGTCGTGATCGGGATCCCCAGCTCGCGAGCCATCCCCCACTCCGCCCGGACCACGTCGTCCTGCGTGAACCCGGGCCCGCGCGTCGCGAGCGCCATCGTGAGCAGGCCGTCGCTCGAGGACATGTACACGTCGCGGATCCGCCGGACGTCGTCGCGCGGGATCGCGATCGAGCTGTTGAACCAGTAGTCGGCGAGCGAGGTGTTCGCGCTGCCGTACGCGTAGACGGCGCGGATCCCGGCCTCCAGCAGCCCCTCGATCGCCGCGTCGGGATGCTCGGGCGTGTTGTTGATGTGCGACCAGTCCAGCAGCGTCGTGATGCCGGCGTTCAGGCACTCGAGGGCGCCGGCGAGGTTGCTCGCGTACACATCCTCGGGCCGGTACAGCGGGGCGAAGCTGTCCAACACCTCCACGAAGTAGTCGTCGAGGGTCGCGTTCGGTGCGCAGCTCCGGATCGCCGTCTCCCACGTGTGCCGGTGGGTGTCGACGAACCCGGGGATCACGATGTGCCCGGTGCAGTCGATCACCTCGGCGTCGGCCGACAAGCCCACGCCGAGGTCGGCGATCGTGTCGCCCTCGATCAGGACGTCGCCCTCCGGGATGTCGCCGATCGTGGGATCGATCGAGAGCACGTGACCACCCCGGAGCAGGATGCGATCCGCCATGCTTGCCTCCCGTCGCGCTCAGCTCTGACTACGCCACCGCCCGCCGCACGCCTTCGACGATCCGCTCGACCGAGGGGATCGCGGCGTCCTCCAACACATCAGCCGCAGGGAGCGGGAGGTGCGGCGTCGTCACCCGGGCGATCGGTCCGTCGAGGGCGTAGAACCCCTCGTCGGCGACGATCGATGCGACCTCCGCTCCCCAGCCGCACAGGCGAGGGTTCTCCTCGACGGTCACCAGGTGACCCGTCCGCTCGACCGATCCGAGCACCGACCGCACGTCGAGCGGGACCAGCGACCGAAGGTCGATCACCTCGGCCGAGATGCCCTCCTGCGCCAGGTGTCCCGCCGCCTCGACCGCCTTCGGCACCATCGCGCCGAGGGCGACGATCGTCACGTCCTCGCCGGCGCGGACGGTCCGGGCCACCCCTAGCTCGTCCACGACCTCGCCGTCGGGCACCTCCCCCTTCGTCGCGTACAGCACCTTCGGCTCCACGACGATCACCGGATCGGGGTCGCGGACCGCGGCCGCCATCAGGCCGATCAGGTCGACGGGCGTCGATGGGACCACGACCTTCAGCCCCGGGATCGCCATCATCCAGCTTTCCACGCTCTGCGAGTGCTGCGCGCCGAAGCGCACCCCGCCGCCGTTCGCCGTCCGGATCACGATCGGCAGTTCGACCTGTCCGTTCGTCATGTACCGGGCCTTCGCGATCTGGTTGGCGACGAGGTCCCAGCAGACCGCGAAGAAGTCGCTGAACATCAGCTCGGCGATCGGCCGGAGCCCGTTCATCGCCGCCCCCATCGCGGCACCGATGATCGCCTGCTCGCTGATCGGCGTGTCGCGGACGCGATCGGGGCCGAAGCGTTCGAGCAGGCCCTCGGTCGTCTTGAAGACGCCGCCCGCGGCCGCGACGTCCTCGCCGAGGAAGTAGACCGTGGGATCTCGCTCCATCTCCTGCGCGATCGCACGAGCGACGGCCTCGCGATACGTCAGTTCCGCCATGCGGAGCCTCCGTCGGCCCAGAGCTCGGTCTCGAGGCTGCCGGGGTCGGGGAAGGGCGCCCGCTTGGCTTCGTCGGTCGCGCGATCGACCGCCGCCTGCACGTCGCGGTCGATGCCGTGCACCGTATCCTCGTCGGCGCCCGCGGCGATCAGCCGCTCGGCGTACAACGGGATCGGGTCGCGGGAGAGCCAGTCGGCGACCTCCTCGTCCGGGCGGTACTTGCCGGGATCCGCGCGGGAGTGGCCCCCGTGCCGATAGGTGACCGCCTCGACGAGCGAGGGGCCCTCGCCCGCGCGTGCGCGCTCGATCGTTCGGACCGCCGTGGCGTGGACCTCGTCGGCGTCGTTCCCGTCGATCAGGATCGGCTCGAGCCCGTAGGCCGACGCGCGGTCGGCGGCGGGGTGCTCCACGGCGGTGACGTCGCCGATCGCCGTGTACTCCATGTAGAGGTTGTTCTCGCAGACGAAGACGACCGGCAGCTCCCAGACGGCGGCCAGGTTCAGCGCCTCGTGGAACGCCCCGATGTTCGTCGTCCCGTCGCCGAAGAAGCAGACGGCGACCTGACCCGTCCCGCGCGCCTTCGCCGCCCAGGCCGCCCCCGCCGCGATCGGCATGTGCGCCCCGACGATCGCGTAGGACCCCATCGCCCCGTGGGAGACGTCGGTCAGGTGCATCGAGCCGCCCTTGCCCCCGCAGATCCCCGTCGCACGCCCCAGCAGCTCGGCCATCAGCGCGGCCATGGGCGCCCCGCGGAGCAGCGTGTGCACGTGACCGCGGTAGGTGCAGAAGACGAGGTCCTCCGGCCGCATCGCGGCGGCGAACCCTGCGGCGACCGCCTCCTGGCCGATCCCCAGGTGCGAGGTCCCCTTCACGAGCCCCTCGAGGAACAGGTCGTGCGCCCGCTTCTCGAACAGGCGGCCCTCCTGCATCTTCCGGTAGATCGAGAGCCGGGTGTCGAGATCCGCGACCGTCGTCGTGTCCGTCATCGTCGAACCCTCAATACTCGTTCGCGACCATCAGCTCTTCGCACGGGAACAGCGTGATCACGCGGCACCCGTCGGCCGTGACGACGACCTCTTCCTCGATCCGCGCCGCCGAGCGCCCGTCGGCGGCGGGGCAGTACGTCTCGAGGGCGAAGAGCATGCCCTCCTTGACCTCCAGCGGATCCACGAAGGAGTTCAGCCTCGTGATGATCGGCCGCTCGTGCAGGCTCACCCCGACCCCGTGACCGAACTGCAACCCGAACGCGTCCATCTCGTCTGAGAACCCGAACTCCTCGGCTTTCGGCCAGACGGCGGCGATCTGGTCCGTCGACACCCCAGGCTTGACGAGATCGATCGCCGAGTCCATCCACTCGCGTGACCGCTTGAACGCGTCGCGCTGGGCGGTCGTCGCCCGCCCGACGACGAACGTCCGGTAGTAGCAGGTCTTGTAGCCGTTGAACGTGTGGATGATGTCGAAGTACGCCTGGTCGCCCGGTCGGATCAAGCGATCCGTGAAGACGTGCGGGTGCGGACTGCATCGTTCGCCGGCGATCGAGTTGATCGCCTCGACGAACTCCGATCCCATCTCGAACAGGCGAGCATGCGCCAGCGCCACGATGTCGCTCTCCCGCACCCCCGGCTTCAGTGCCTCGAAGATGTCCTGATAGACCCCGTCGACCATCGCGCACGCCTGCGTCAGCAACATGATCTCGTCGGGACTCTTGATCTCCCGTGCATCGGCCATCACCTGTTGACCGTCGCGGACCGTGATCCCGGCCTCCATCAGCTCGAGGAAGATCGAGGTCTCGGCGACGTCGACGCCGAGCGGCATGTCGCCGACACCCTCCTCCGCCATGATCGAGCGGATCTCCTGAACCGCGCGCGCCTGCAGCCCGACGCGCGGATGGATCGCGCCCTGCAGCCCGGTGTTGCCGCCGACCGAGTTCGTCTCGTCGTACAGGTGCGGGAGCTGGAGGCGGTGAGCCTTCGCCGCGGAGCCGAAGTCGAAGATGCGCGGACGGCCGGTGCGCGTCAAGAGGGCATAGCGCTCGCCCTTGTTGAACGCCCAATACCCGATCTGCGTGGAGGTGACGTAGCGGATGTTGCTCGTCTCGAAGAGCAGGAGCGCGCCCAGATCGGACGCCGCGAGCGCTCGTCGGGTCCGCTCCAACCGGTAGGTCCGCAGGCGCTCGAAGTCGACCCGAACCTCCCAGTCGACGCCCGCGATGCCGGGGGCGGGGGTGGTCGCGACCGGGAACCCGTCCATGCTCATCAGCGATCCCCTCTCTCCTCGGAGGCTGGGCGCGGCGACCGGCTTCCGGTCAGCCTCACTGTGCGGGTCCGTCGCGGGGTGCATGATACGCCGGTTCCCCACGCACGCGCACGGTCGGTCCCGACCCGAGCGCGTCCAGCCACGATGGATGTCGCGTCCAGCGTCACTTCATCCTCACCATCAGATACTCGGCACCTTGAACCCGGACTTCGCCACGACGAAGTCCCGGGACTCGGCGGCCATCCGCTTGACCGCCGGCCAGTCGACGTGGAGCAACTCCCCCTTGCGCTTCATCAACCGGCCGGCGATCAAGACCGTGTCGACGTTGCCCGTATCCATGCCGGCGACGACCGCGGTGACCGGGTCGTTCATCGGGGTGACGTTCAACCGGTCGGTCCGCAGCATGATCACGTCCGCCTGCTTGCCCGGGGTCAGGGTCCCAACGCGCGCGTCGAGCCCGACCGCCTTGGCTCCCTCGATCGTGGCGCAGGCCAGGACGTCCGCGGTCGACATCGGCGCCTTCTCCTCGGCCGTGGCCGTGGCCCGCTGCAGCGCGAGCACCGAGCGCATCTGGTTGAACATGTCGCCGGGCACGTTCGTCTCGACGTCCACGGACAGGCTCGGCGCGAGTCCCCGGTCGAGGAACTTCTGGATCGGGGGCATCCCGTGGCCCATCATCATCTCGACCGGCGACGCGAGCGAGACCGTGCCGCCCGTGTCGACGATCATCTGGATCTCGGTGTCGTTCAGCGTGGTGCAATGGATGTACGTCGTATCGGGACCGAGGAGCCCGGCCTCGCCCATCTCCTGGACCTTGCCGTCCAGGCCGTAGCTCCCCACGCCCACGTGGGTCGTGATCCGGGCGTCCGCCTCGCGCGCGAGCTTCCAATGGTCCCGGGACACCTCGAAGTCGGTGAACTCGGGGCCCGGCGCCGCCAGCGCGAGGGTGAGCATCTGGTCCTTCGAGGTGAAGTACTCGGTCGCCGCGCGGACGAACCAGCTCGGCTGACGCTCCTCCCACTTGCCCCACCACGGGAACCCGTAGGCGAAGACGGCGCGCAGGCCGGAGTCCCGAAGCGCCTGGATCACCGCGTCGGTGTGGGCCGGCGAACCCTGGATGTGTGACCAGTCGAGCAGGGTCGTGATGCCGGCGTCGATCGCGCCCAGCGCCGAGATCAGGTCGCCGATGTACGCATCCTCCGGCCGGAACGCGGGCGCGAGCTTGTGCAGCACGAACGAGATGTAGCTCGACCGCCCCTCGAGCGGGACGTCCGTCCCGATGTTCCGCAGTAAGCCCTCCCAGATGTGCCGGTGGGTATCGACGAACCCCGGCATCACGATCATCCCCGTCGCGTCGATCACGTCGGCGTCGGCGGCCGACAGGCTCGGCCCGACCTCCACGATCCGTCCCCCATCGATCAGGACGTCCCCGGTCCGGAAGTCGCCGACGCGCGGATCCAGGCTGAGCACGATGCCGCCACGGAGGAGCGTCCGGCCGGTCGGGGGAACCGAGAAGTCGACGTCGGCCGGGTAGAGCTCCGGGATCTCCGCCGCCTTCGGGGGACGACTGCCGACCATCAGGCGTCGGGCGCGCTTGTAGTTGCGCTTCACGAGCTCCTTGATGTCGCCCAGCTGGAACAGCACGATCCCCAGCAGCACGAGGACACCCGTGATCATCAGGCCGTGCTCGGCGGACAACCCGAGGAACGGGAGGGCGGTGAGGATCAACGCGAGGAGCACCGACGCGACCGACGCCCCGATGAACGTCGCGCGGCCGCCCGAGAGCGCGGCGCCGCCGAGCACGGCGGCGGTGATGCTCGCGAGGGCATAGCTGTCGCCGATCTGCGCGTTCCCGATCCCTGATCGAGCCATCACGAAGAACGAGGCGACGGCGGCGAACGCCGCGGAGAGCGCCATCGCGCGGAGACGGACCCACGTCGTCCGCACCCCGCCTCGCTTCGCCGATCGCTCATCGAACCCGGTCGCCCGCAACTGCAGTCCCGAGCCGCTCGCGTGGAGCCAGTAGTCGAGGGCGATCGCCGCCGCCGCGACCCCGACGAACGCCAGGGGGATGGGCCCGATCCCGGCGGAGAGCCACGACGTGAACGCGCGGTCGATCGACCCGCCCGGCGTCTCTCGAAGCGTGAGCGAGATCCCGTTCAAGATGCTGAGCGTCGCCAGCGTGGCGATGATCGAGGGGATCTTGAACCCGAGGACCACGCCACCGTTCACGAGCCCGAGCGCCACGCCCGCCAGGATGATCGCGCCGGCCCCGACGATGATCTCCCCGGTCGTCGACTCCGGACCGATCAGGAATGAAGCGATCACCACGCCGAGCGTGACCATGGCGCCGACGGAGAGGTCCAGGTAACCGACGAGCAGCGCGTGCGTCTGCCCCATCGCGACGATCGCGAGCGGGACCGCCAGGAACAGCACGTTCTCGACGTTGCGCTGGTTCATGAACCCGGGGAACCGGGTGTTCGTGTACAGGATCACCGCGGCGATCAGCAGTAGTTGCAGGACCACGGGCATCCACAGTCGGAACCGCACGATCTTCCGCCACTTGTTCTTGTCCCGAGCATCCCGCAGGATCTTGCGGACCGCGAGCCTGGCTGAGTCGAGACGGCTCACGTGGCGCCCTGCGAAGAGGGGGCCTTAGGCATCGCCACGCCGAGCGGCGAGCGTCCGGCCTTGGAGAGACCGGGACCTCGGACGATCGCCTCGACGATGCGATGCTCGTCGAGCTCGTCGCCGGGGATCTCCTCGATGATCTGGCCCCGGGACATCACCAGCACGCGGTCGCAGAACCCGGCGAGTTCGAGTGGGTCACTCGACTTCACCAGCAGCGCCGTGCCGGCGTCGGTCCGCGAACGCAGGGCCTCGTAGATGTCGAAGCGGGAGCCGACGTCGACGCCTTGGGTCGGCTCGTACGCGAGGATGACGGCCGGCTCCCGCAGGAAGGAGCGAGACACGGCGACCTTCTGCTGGTTGCCGCCCGAGAGGAACTGCACGGGTTGCTCGAGCGACGGCGTGCGGATCTTGAGGCGCTCGATCAGCCCCTCGACCGACCGGCGCTCGGTCCGACGCCGGAGGAAGCCGACCACGCTGAAGCGTCGGAGCGTCTGGACCGTGGCGTTGACCCGAACGCCGAGCACCGGCATGAGCGCCTCGTGCTTGCGATCGCCGGGCAGCAGCATGATCCCGGATCGCACCGCCTCATGGGTGGAGATCAGCATCAGGTCCTTGCCGTTCACGGCGACCCGGCCCGCCTTGGGCGGTTGGCGACCCGCCAGGCAATCGAAGAGCTGCGGCTGGCCGTTACCCTCGGCGCCCGCCACGCCGACGATCTCGCCGGCCTCCAGGCTGAAGCTGACCGGTCCGAACGACTGGCCCTGCAGACCGTCGACGACCAGCACCTCGCGCGGCTCGCCGGCCTGGGGCGCGGGCGGTGGGAAGGCCGCCTCGAAGGGACGGCCGACGATCAGATCGACCAACGCCGCTTCGCTCGTCTCGCTCGCGAGGAACGTCCCCCGGTTCCGCCCGTCACGCAACACGGTGATCCGGTCCGCGACCTCCAGGACCTCGGGGAGACGGTGGCTCACGTACACCACCCCCACCCCGCGCCGACGGCAGGCGACCACCGTCCGGTGCAGCGCCTCGACCTCGTTCGGACCCAGGGCGGTCGTTGGCTCGTCGAGCAGCAGCACCTTCGGATCGGTCACGAGCGCCTTGGCGACCTCGAAGAGCTGCCGCTCGGCCAGGGTCAGGAACCCGGCCGAGGCGTCGGGGAACAGCTCGAGATCCAGGTCGAACTCCCGCAGGACGCGCCGGGCCCACTTCTTCCGGCGCCAGAACGGCGGTCGCTGCTCCGGTGGCGCCGCCAGGTACAGGTTGTTCTTGACCGGCTGGGCCAGGATCAGCGAGGTGTCCTGATAAGCCATCGCCAGCCCGAGCTTGCGCGCCTCCGCCGGCGAGTCCCGGCGGAGGCGTTCACCTCCGATGCGGATCGTGCCCCGATCGGGGTCCACGAATCCGCTCGCGACCCCGAGGAGGGTCGACTTCCCCGAGCCGTTCTCGCCCACGAGCGCGTGGACCTCCCCGGCACGGCAGTCGAAGCTGACGTCGGTCAGCGCTCGCACCGCACCGAACTGCCGGGAGACCCCGTGCAGCTCGAGTACGAGCCCGTCGGTCGTCGACCCTCCTCGGTGGTCGCTCTCACTCATCCGTTCGGGTACATCAGGGCGAGCACGGAGTCCGGCACCAACGAGGTGCCTGACACCGTTGGGGTCACCCGGTCCGGGTTGCAGTCGTCGGCCGTGATCTCACGCATCACGTGCGGCACGACGATCTCCGGCGGGATCTCCGCGCCCTGCAGGTACATCATCGACGCGGTAACAGCGGTCCGTGACTGGAAGTTGCCGCCCGCCGAGTACCAGATGTGGACGTCCGGGTTGTTCATCTTCTTCCAGGTGCAGAACAGGGTCTGCTCGTCCGTCCGCAGCGCCATCGTCAGGGCGGGGACCGGGATCCCCAGGTCGTCGTAGGCCTGCAGTCCGGTGTTCAACCCGTCCGCATACTCGTAGGCGTACCCGGCGATGTCCGGGTCCGTGGACAGCCAGCCGCTCATCGTCTGCAACGCGACGTCGTTCGACCAGTACGTGTCGGCGGGGCCGAGCGTCTTGATCGAGCTGTCGAGCGCCTGCTCGTAGCACTGCTGCCATCCGAGCGACAGCGCGTTCCCGGGCGTGCCGCCCATCAGGCCGACCTTGCCCGAACCGACCCCGTCGTTGATCACCGTGGCGAAGCTGTTCCCGAGCGCGCAGAGGTCCTCCCCGACGACGGTCAGGTAGTCCTCACCGGGGACGAGCGCCCCCTCCTGGCCGGGGAGCCCGACCCAGCCGGCAGAGTACGTGGAGTAGGGGATGCCGGCCGCCTTCGCATCGAGGATCGCATCGGCGATGTTCGTCCCCTGGTCGGGGTAGCCGATGATGAAGTCGACGCCGGCCTGGATCAGGAACTCGATGTCTCCCGCGGCCACCGCCGGGTCGGGGTTCCACTGCGCGTCCCGGAACATCATCGTGCCGATCTCTGGGTACGTGAGGGCTTGGAGGATCGCCTCCATGCGGGTCACCTGACGCCACACGTTGAGGCCTCCGCCGTCGGCGTAGCCCATGACGACGTCCCCGCCGCTCCCCGTGTCGCACTTGGTCGCGGCCCAGCACTCCAGCGCCTTGTCGATCGTGGCCTGGTCGAGGTCCTGGCTGGCGCGAGCGATCGACGCGAGCACGATCGCGTCGTTCACCTCCTCGGGAGACAGCCCGAGGGCCTTCTCCACGAGAGCCGGGTCGGCGTCGGTGCTCTCGCCGTACTCGGACAATTCGCCGGTAGCGCCGCTCGCCCCCGAGGCCCCCGTTGCAGCGGTCGCGCCACCGGTGGAGCCGGTGGTCGTGCCGCCCTCGTCATCACCGCCACCGCACGCCGCCGCGATCAAGGCGAGCACGGCGACGATGCCGACGATCTTGATCCGCTTCATGTTCCTCCCCTCCTGGGTCGATCTGCTCCTGCCGTCCCGGTTCGTGGGACCCGTCAACTCCCCCTCCTTCCTCACGTCGTCCCGTCGCCGGGAGCGGCCGTGGTCCGCCCGTCCATGGGATCGGGCCGCTTCCGCTCCCGGAGCACCTGCTCCACCGCGCGGATGATCCGATCCCCCGACACCAACATGCCGCCGACGATGACGAGGCCGAACACCACGAACTGCAACGCCGTCGGCAGCCCCATGACGCGCATCATCTGATTGAGCCCGGCCAGGAAGAACGCCGCGGCCCAGGTGGAGAGTGGGCTCGCCAGTCCACCGGTGAGCGAGGCGCCGCCGATCACCACGGCGGCGATCGGGCCCAGCAGGTACGGGGCCCCGATCGTGATGCTGATCGTCCGCAGGTAGGCCGCCAGGAGGATCCCGGCGATCCCGTACAGCGAGGCGGCGACCACGTAGGCCGTCACCTGGTTCAGGTTCACCCGGAGGCCGGCGATCCACGACGCGGTCGGGTTCGCCCCGACGACTTGGAACCGGCGCCCGAGCGTCGTGTATCGGAAGATCACGATCAGCACGACGGTGACGATCACCCCCATCCAGAAGGTCCGCGTCACCCCGAGGAACCGCGCCGACGTCCACGCGGAAAGCCCCTCGGGGACGGGCGTCTGGATCGCGACCCCGGTGTAGTAGCGGATCGCGAGGCCCATCACGATCTGCCCGACCGCCAGGGTGACGATCAGGGCGTTCAGCCCCAGACCCCCCACGAGGATCCCGTTGACCAGCCCGACGAGCGCGCTCGCCAAGAGGGCGACGCCGATCGCGGTCCAGATCTTCTCGTCGCTCGCCGACCCCACACCGACCGTGATGGCGGCGGCGAGCGTGAAGGTCCCCGGCACGCTGAGGTCGATGCCGCCGGTCATGATCACGAGCATCTGGCCGAGAGCGGCGAGGGCGAGGAACGTGCCGAACGGCGCGATCGAGCTGAGGGCCGGCCCGCTGAGCGTGTCCGGCGCGAAGATCGCCGCCACCACGATGAGCAGAGCGATCGCCACGTAGACCGGCAGGTACCGGGAGGCGACCACGAACGTGGTGAGCGCCGATGACGGAGCCCGGGCCGCGGGCGCGCTCATCGCATCCCTCCCCCCTGAGCGACCATGTCGCCGGGGCCGGTGACCCGAGCCCACGCCTGCTCCGCCAGGCTCCGGGCCCGCGCCACGTCCGCCTCGAGCAGCCCGTTGCGCATCACGACGCGCCCGCCGACGAGGACCCAATCGACGTTCGACGTGTCCATCCCCCACACGACCGCGCCGATCGGATCGTTGATCGGGAAGACGTTGGGCCGGTCGGTCCGGAGCACGACCACGTCCGCCTGCATCCCCGGCTCGAGCGCACCGGTCACCCCCGCGAACCCCGCCACCCGCGCGCCGTCGACGGTCGCGGAGCGGATCACGTCGCGCGTGCTCATCAGCTTCGGGACGCCCGCCTTCCCGGCGAGCTTCCTGTCGAACACGGTCGCGTGCTGCAGCGAGATCGTCTCCCGCATCTGCGCGAAGAGGTCGCCCGGGGTGACCCGTTCGTCATCCACCCCGAGCCCCAGCCGGATGTCGCGATCGATCAGCTGCTGGATCGGCGGCGACCCGCGACCGCCGGCCATCTCGCTGGACGGCGCGAGCGACACGGCCGCGCCCGACGACGCGATCGCCTCCAGGTCCGCGTCGTCGACGTTGGTCGGATGGATCAGCGTGACGTCCTCGCCCAGCAGCCCGCGCGCCGCGGCCGCGGCGATCGCGCCGCCGAGCGGGGCCCGCCGGTCCCCGTGAGCGTGGATGCGCAGGCCGAGCGCGCGTGCCCGAGCCCACGCGTCCACGATCCGATCGTCGCCCGGGCCGGGGACGACGGAGCCGAACGCGATCCTCGTCGACGGCCCCGCGCCCGCCGTCAAGGATCGAACGGTGGCTTCCAGCGATGTGGCGGCCGCACCCTCGAGGCGTTCACGGGGCGCGTGCACGAACACCGTGCGGAGCCCGGCATCCGCATGCGCCTGTAACGCCGCATCCACGGTCCCGCCGTCGGCCGCGAGGGGGGACCAGTCGACGACCGTGGTGATGCCCGCCTCCGCAGCGCCCAGCAGTCCGATCAGGGTGGCGGCGTAGACATCGTCCCGGCCGTACCGCTCGTCGACGCGCGCGGTGTCGGCGGCGCCAGCGTCGCCGATCCCCATGTTCCGGAACAGCGTCGTCCATGCGTGACGGTGGGTGTCGACGAAGCCCGGCATCACGATCGTGTCGGTGGCGTCCACCACCTCGGCGTCGCGCGCTCGGATCCCTCTGCCGACCTCCGCGACCACGCCACCGTCGATCAGCAGGTCGGCGCGTGCGAAGTTCGGGGTCTTGGCTCCCAGCGTGAGGACGCAGCCGCCGCTCAGCAGCAGCCTCGACGTCACGCGCGCACTCCGAGCTCCGGAGCCGCCGGGCGCGACCGGCCCGCGCCGATCACCCTCACTGTTGGACGCGTCCCCCTCACCGTTCAGGGACACTACATACCTCGACCTCGCTTGGCCAGGCAAGGGCGGCCGTGGCCCGGGTGCCATCCGCAATCGGGTCAACCGGATGGGTCTCCGCGAACAGCAGGGCTGCACACCTCGAGGATCATCGGGTAGGCTCACGGCGCTGAGCGCTGCTTTCGCGATCCGAACGGACCACGCAGGCGAGGTGCGGATGGCCGGCGAGCTCGAAGACATCGGGACCAGGCTCCGGGAGGAGCGTGACCGAGTCGGGATCAGTCAGCGTGAGCTCGCCCGTCGGATCGGCCTATCGGCGAGTCTGATCTCGCAGATCGAGTCGGGCCAGTCCAAGCCCTCGGTGAGCACCCTGTACGCGATCGTGACGGAGCTCGGGGTGTCGGTCGACGACGTCTTCCGAGGACACGGAGACCAGGTGGGGGCCGTCTCCGCGCCGGATGCCGAGCCACGGGACGCCGCGAACGGTCACGATCCGGTGGTGCATCCCGACGACCGGCACGTGATCGATCTCGCGTCGGGGGTCCGCTGGGAGCGGCTGACCACGCACCTGCATGAAGACGTCGACTTCCTGCACGTGATCTACGACGTCGGCGGATCCTCGGCGGGGGACGACGTGATGATGCGCCACCCCGGTCGCGAGTACGGGTACATCCTCTCCGGGCACCTCGGGCTGCAGCTCGGGTTCGAGCAGCACAAGCTCGGTCCCGGCGACTCGATCGGGTTCGACTCGACGACGCCGCATCGGTTGTGGAACCTCGGCGACGAGCCGGTCCACGGGATCTGGTTCGTGGTCGGCCGCGAAGGCTAGATCGGCGTCTGCCGCTGATCGGCTGACGCGATCCGATCGATCGGTTCCGTTCACGCTTGACCGAGATCGATAACCGCGGATAGCGTCCGGGCCGTGCGAGGGGCAGCGGACCCGCAACTGGCGGCCGCCCTGGTCGACGTGCCCGGATGGGCCGGTCGCGACGTCATCGTCGAGCCGCTCCCGGGGGGCATCACGAACCGCAACTTCCGCGCCGAGGTCGACGGCCGGCCGTTCGTCGTGCGGCTCGCCGGGAAAGACACGGAGCTGCTCGGCGTGGACCGGGTGGCGGAGGAGTTGGCGGGCCGCGCCGCGGCGGCGGCCGGCGTCGGGCCGGAGGTCGTCGCGTTCCTGCCGCAGCACGCGTGCCTCGTGACCCGGTTCGTGACCGGAGCGCCGATCCCCGAGGCCGACCTCCAGCGGGAGGACGTCCTGGCGAGCGTTGTGCGGTCCATCAAGGCGATCCACGGGATGCCGCCGATCCCGTCCGCGTTCCCCGTGTTCCGCCTGGTGGAGGGGTACGCCGAGGTGGCCCGGGCACGCGGCGTCGAGCCGCCGGCCGCATGGGACGAGGTCCATGCGATCGCCGGCCGGGTCGAGGAGGCGTTCGCGGCGGCTCCACCGTCGCTCCGCCCGTGCCACAACGACCTGCTGAACGCCAACTTCCTCCGTGACGGGGATCACGTCTGGATCGTGGACTACGAGTACGCGGGGATGGGCGACCCCTTCTTCGACCTCGGCAATCTGTCGATCAACAACGGTCTCCCGCCCGAGGCGCAGGAGACACTGCTGCGCCTGTACCTCGGCTCGGTCAACGACGGCCATCGCGCCCGGCTCGCGTTGATGCGGATCGTGTCGGACGTCCGCGAGGCGATGTGGGGAGTGGTGCAACAGGCGATCTCGACCCTCGACGTCGACTACGTCGCGTACGCCGGCACCCATTTCGACCGGTGCCTCACGTCCGCCGGAGACCCGGCGTTCGAGGCCTGGCTCGACACCGTACGGGGACCCGTGTAGTGGACGGCTACCGCGCGATCGTGATCGGCGGCGGCGTCGCCGGCGCCAGCATCGCGTACCACCTGGCGGAGCTCGGCTGGCACGAGACGCTGCTGCTCGACCGGTCGGAGCTCACGAGCGGCTCGACCTTCCACTCGGCCGGCCTGGTAGGCCAGCTCCGCTCGAGCGTCTCGCTCACGCGGATGATGATGTACTCGGTCGAGCTGTACCGGCACCTCGCGGGCGAGACCGGTGTCGATCCGGGCTGGCACGAGGTCGGCTCGCTCCGGCTGGCCTCGTCCACCGAGCGGATGCAGGAGCTCCAGCGCCTGTCCGGCTGGGGCCAGACGTTCGGCCTGCCGTTGCGGATGCTCTCGACCGACGAAGCCCTCACCCTCTTCCCCTTGTTCGATCCGATCGGCGTGCAGGGGGCGGCCTTCCTGCCCACCGACGGTCATCTGGATCCGACGAACCTGACGCTGGCGCTCGCCGAGGGGGCGAAACGCCGCGGCGTGGAGGTCCGGCCGAACACGCGCGTGAGCGGGATCGACGTCGACGGAGGTCGGGTCCGAGGGGTCACGACCGCGGAGGACGGGCCGATCTCGGCGGACGTCGTGGTGAACGCCGGCGGGATGTACGCGAACCAGATCGGGCGCCTCGCCGGCGTCGAGGTCCCGGTCGTGCCGTTCGCCCACCAGTACCTGCTGACGAAGCCGATCGAAGGGGTCACGCCCGCGCTCCCGACGATGCGCGACCCGGATCGCCTCGTGTACTTCCGCGGCGAGGCCGGAGGCGGTCTGGTCGTCGGCGGCTACGAACGGCACCCCGCCCCGTGGGCCGTGGAGGAAGGACCACCGGCGGACTTCAACCACACGCTCCTGCCCGACGACTGGGAGCGGTTCGAGGAGCTGGCGGAGGGCGCGTTCGGCCTGGTGCCCGCCCTGCACGAGGCCGAGGTCGTCCGGATGATCAACGGCCCCGAGGCGTTCACGCCCGACGGCGAGTTCATCCTGGGCGAGTCGGACGTGCGGGGCTTCTTCGTGGCGGCTGGGTTCTGCGCTCATGGGATCGCCGGCGCGGGTGGGATCGGCAAGGTCATGGCCGACTGGATCGCGCACGGCGAGCCGGAGGTCGACCTGTGGAAGATGGACATCCGTCGCTTCGGCGCGCAGTACCGCTCGCGCCCGTACGCCCTCGCGCGTGCGCACGAGATCTACGAGACGTACTACGACATCCATTACCCCGGCGAGGAACGGCTGGCGGGCCGGCCGCTCAAGACGGCGCCGGCCTACCCTCGCCTGCAGGCCATCGGGGCGTCGTTCGGTGAGAAGTCCGGCTGGGAGCGACCGAACTGGTTCGCATCCAACGAGGACGCCGCGCACGAAGAGCGGCGGCCGCACGGATGGGCCGGCGAGCACTGGTCCACCGCGATCGTCGCCGAGCACCTCGCCACGCGCGAGCGCGTCGCGTTGTTCGACGAGTCGAGCTTCGCGAAGATCGAGGTGAGCGGGCCCGGCGCGTGCGCGTTCCTGCAGCACCTCTGCGCGAACGACGTCGACCGGCCGGCCGGCTCGGTGCTCTACACCCAGATGCTGAACACGCGCGGCGGCATCGAGTGCGACCTGACGGCGACGCGCCTGGCCGACGACCGCTTCCGTCTGGTGACCGGGACCGCGTTCGGCAACCACGATCTGGGCTGGATCCGCAAGCAGCTCGCGTCCTGGGACGGGGAGCGCGTGGACGTGCGCGACGTGACCGGGGCCTTCGCGTGCTATGGCCTATGGGGACCGCGGGCGCGCGATGTCCTGCAGCCGCTCACGCCGCTCGACCTGACGAACGTCGGGTTCCCCTACATGACCGCGCGCGAGGGCGTGGTCGGCGACGTGCCCTGCCTCGCGCTCCGCGTCACGTACGTCGGGGAGCTGGGGTGGGAGCTCTACGCACCGACCGAGTACGGCGTCCGCTTGTGGGACACGCTGATGGAGGCCGGCGCCCCCCACGGGATCGTCCCCGCCGGCTACCGGGCGATCGACGCGCTCCGGCTGGAGAAGGGCTACTTGGCGTGGAGCTCGGACCTCACGCCCGAGGACGACCCGTTCGAGGCCGGCTTGGGGTTCGCGGTGCGCATGGACGTCCCGGGGTTCATCGGGAACGAGGCGCTCGAGCGGCGGCGCCTGGAGGGGCCGACACGCACCTTGTCGTGCCTGACGCTGGCGGACCCCCGCGCGATGACCCTGGGGAACGAGCCGGTGTTCACGGCCGGGACCGTGGTCTCGCGCGTCACCTCGGGCGGGATCGGGTACGCGGTCGGCGCGTCGATCGCGTTCGCGTACCTGCCGATCGAGCTGGCCGTGCCCGGGACCGAGCTCGAGGTCGAGGTCTTCGGCGAGCGGGTCTCGGCGTCGGTGGGTCCGCGGGCGCTATGGGATCCGAAGGGCGAACGGATCCGCGCGTGATCGACGAGGAGCCCATGCTCGACGGGATCCGCGATCGCCTGGAACGAGGGCGCGGCCCCGCGGACGAGGCGTGGGACCTGATGCGCCGGGCCGGGACCGGCGCGGTCGTCGACGCCTTGTCGCTCGAGACGCGCTGATCCGGACCGTCCAGCGCCTACCCCTGGGCGAAGCTGTTGCCGTTCCAGTAGGCGGCCACGCGCTTGCGGAACCGCCCAACGAGCGCCAGGTGCATCTCCTCGGGCGTCCCGCGCTCGCCCGGGTCGTACAGGACCTCGATCCCCTCGCCGCCGAACCGCAGGAACTCGCGTTCCGGTCCCGGCGACTCGGTCGACGCTTCGAGCACGAAGACGTTGTTCGCCCCATAGCCGTAGGCCATCGTCATCGTCCACACGAAGACCTGCCCGCCCGAGGCGCGGACGTGCTCGATCACCTCGGGCGTAGCGACGATCCGCATGACTCGGTCAGCGTCCTTCGCCGGTCGGGATGCGTCAACCGTCGCCGGCGCCGCCGGAGTCGGGTCCGCTCACGAGCTGGCCGACCGGATCAGGCCGTCGAACCGGTCACCGTCCATCACGGCCGTCGCACGGTCCCAGCGTTCGACCGCCCAGCCCCAGAAGTCGAAGTCGATCGTCGAGATCGTCGCCTGGATCGCGGCCCAGAGCGTCCAGCCGACGTCGGCCATCATCGCGTAGAGATCCATCCGCGCGAGCTGCACGGGGTCCTCTCGCCCGAAGTAGGCGGCGCACAACGCGGAGCGGAGCTCGTCGTCGTACGCGCACTCCTGAGCCGTGTCCCCCAGCTCGAAGCACGGGTCGTCGTTCCCGCTGTATTCGAAGTCGATGATCCAGAGCTGGCGTCCGTCGTCGATGTAGTTCTCGGCCAGCAGGTCGTTGTGGCACGGGACCGTCGGGTTCGCATGCACGGCGAGTGCGCGCTCGACCGCGCCGAGCGTGTCCAACCGATCGCGGAACCCTGCCGGGATCGGGACGTCGCGCGCGTCGACGACCTCCAGGTAGCGCTCGGTGATCCGGAACATGTCGAAGTCCTGCAGGAACCGCGGGCCCGCGTGCAGCGTGCGGAGCGACGCGGCGATCCGCGCCGGCATCTGCGGCTCACGCAGCCGTTGGCCCGACATCGTCTCGCCGTCGATGTACTCGAGCACCATCACGGACAGGTCCTCGAGGTACTCGGCGATCCGCGGGGATACGCCCGTCGTCGCCGCTGCCTCGGCGTTGTGGCGCTCGTTCACCCGGTCGACGGCGAGCAGCTCGGTGGACGGACCGGGGATCCGCACGACGTAGCGCGTCCCGTCGGCCACGACCAGGAAGTTCTCGTTCGTCAGGCCGCCCGAGAGCGGTGAGACCGAGACCTCGGTCCCATGCCAGGCGCGCACGCGTCCGATCACCTGCTCGATGTCCGTTCCCACCGAACCTCCCTCAGGCACGGATCCGGTAGCCGGCCGGGTCGTGGAGCGCATCCTCCGCGACCTCGGCCTCGACCCGGTCGCCGAAGACGTCCACCGTGAACCGCGCGCCGACCGGCGTCTCCACCGGCAGGTAGGCGTACCCGATCGTCCGGCGGACCGTGAACCCGTAGGCGACGCTCCGGAGCCGGCCGACCACCTCGTCGCCAGACAGGATGGCCTCGCCTCCGTACGCGAGCACCGGATCCTCGTCGCCGATCACCAACGTGCGCAGGCGTCGTGACGGCCCACCCGCTCCGACCCTGGCCACGAGCGCGTCGCGCCCGACGAAGTCGCGCCCCTCGAGCTTGACGCACGCGTCCAGACCCGCCTCGAACGGATCGTCGAGCATCGACATGTCGGTGCCGAGGTAGCGGTACCCCTTCTCGATCCGCAGGGCATCGAGCGCCCGGTAGCCGCAGACCGCGATCCCGTGCGGTGCGCCCGCGTCCCACAGCCGGTCCCACACGGGGATCGCCCACGAGGGCTCGACGTAGAGCTCCCAGCCCAGCTCGCCGACGTACGTGATGCGCTGGGCCAGGACGGGTGCCCCGTTCACGTCCAGGTTCCGAGCGCGCAGGAACGGGAACCCCTCGTCGGATACGTCGTCGTCGGTCACGCGTCTCAGGACGTCACGAGCGGCGGGTCCCCACAGCCCGATCACCGCGAGGTCCTCGCTCCGGTCACGTAGCTCGACGGGTCCGTCCTCGGGCCGGAGGTTCGCACGAAGCCAGCCCAGATCGGCGTCGACGGTCCCCGATCCGGTCACGACCCGGAAGCGCTCCGCTCCCAGCCGGGTGATCGTCAGGTCGGCGACGATGCCGCCGCGCCGGTCGAGGAACTGCGTGTAGATCACGCTCCCCTCGACCCGGTCGATCCGGTTGTCCGAGACGCGCTCGAGCAGCGCGAGCGCCCCCGGGCCCGAGACGTCGATCTTGCCGAACGACGAGAGATCGAACAGCCCGACCCGCTCGCGGACGGCGCGGTGCTCCTCCGCGACCCGCGCCAGGAACGGCGGCTCGGTCCAGCCACCCCATGCGCGCTGGTCGGCGCCGGCGCGCCGCCACGCCTCGCCGGGCGCGACGTATTCCACCCGCTCCCAGCCGTTCTTCGTGCCGAAGACCGCCCCGGCCTCCTGCAGACGCGTCATCAGGGCGCTCTCCCGCTTCGGCCTCCCCCACTCGTCCTGATCGAACGGGTAGCGGAGCCGGTAGTAGTAGCGGTAGGTCTCCCGCGCCGTTTCGGCGGCCCACGACGGATCGCGGTACGCGCTCCCGAACCGCCACGCCCGATACCCGAGCACGTCCAGCTCAGGGTCGCCGGCCGTGACCCACTCGGCGATCGTCTTGCCGATCCCGCCGGCGCCCCCGAAGCCGTTCAGCGAGAGCCCGGCCGCCAGGAAGAACCCACGGACGCCGGGCATCGGCCCCAGCAAGGGGTTCGCGTCGGGCGTCATGGCGTCGGGATGACAGACGAGCTTGACGATCTCCGCGTCCGCCACGAACGCGAACCGTCGCGCGGCTCCGCGCATCAGCTGTTCGAAGCGACCCATGTCCGGCGGGAGCGAACGTCCTCCGTGCTCCCAGGGCGCGCCGTCCACCCACCGGGCCACGGGATCCGGCTCGTACCCGCCGAAGACGACCCCGCCGTGCTCGGCCTTGCCGTACACGAGGTTGTCCGGGTCGCGGAAACACGGCATGTCGGGCGGCAGCTCGGCCCCCGTCACCGCCTTCAGGGCGACGTGCTGGTGGTCGACCGGCGTCGAGGGGACGAACGCCCCGACCATCGCCGCCACCCGCGGCGCCCAGATCCCCGCAGCGTTGACCACGACCTCGGTCTCGATGAGCTCCTCGGCGCCGCGCTCGTCGCGCGTCCGGACCGCGACGACCTCCCGGTTCCGCCCGAGCTCGATCGCGGTCACCCGGGCGCCGGTCCGGATCGTCGCGCCCATCGTGCGCGCCGCCTCGGCCAAGGCGAAGGTCGCGGTGTGTGGGTCGAGGAAGCCGTCGCCCGGGACCCAGACCGCTCCGTACAGCTCGTCCGAAGACGCGGCGGGCATCAGAGCCCGGGCTTCCGAGGCCGAGAGCAGCTCGACGTCGAGCCCGATACCCTTCGCGCGCGACACGCCCCGGCGCAGCTCCAACAGCTGATCCCGGCTGGACGCGAACCGCAGGCTGCCGACCGCCTCGAACACCCCGAGCTTCCCGTACAGCTCGATCGAGTAGCGACGGAACCGCATCATCGTGGGCGAGGGGTTGAACATCGTGACCAGACCGGCCGCGTGTGCGGTGGAGCCGCTCGTGAGCTCACCCTTCTCGAGCAGGAGCACGTCGGTCCACCCGGCCTCCGCTAGGTGGTACGCGATGCTGCAACCCGTGATCCCGCCGCCGATCACGACGGCGCGCGCGCGATCCACACCGACCTCCCGACGCGCGATGGGGCGGGACCGAAGCCCCGCCCCATCGACGGTCCGTCCCTCCGGAGCCTTACTCCGGCGGGATCTCCTGGAACGCGTACTCGACCTTGATGCCCTTGCTTCGCTGCACGGATCGCATGATCAGGTACACGATCAGCCCGAAGGCCGCCGTCCCGATCACGATCCAGTAGGGCAACGCATCGTTCGAGAACGCCAGGCCCAGGTCCTTCACGAACAGGAAGGACACGACCATGAACCCGCCGAGCAGGAACCCGAGGATCCCCACCACGGTGACCGTCGGCGTGTTGCCGATCCGATACTTCGCGCCCGGCGACGCTTCGTACAGGGCCTTCGCCCGGTACGGCAAGAGCGCCGCCGCGAGCGCCGAGAGCACCATCACCGCCCCGTTCGCGAACGTCACGCCGAGCGTCCACCGGGTCCAGCTGCTCACCTTGTTGAAGCCCCAGATCACCGGCAGCGCCGCGATGAAGTACGCGACATGCGCGTTCAGCGGGGTCTTCCACCTCGGATGGACCCGCGCGAACCAGTCGGGCAACAGGCCGTCCAGGCCCTGCGCCACCATGATCCGCGTCGTCCCGATGTAGCAGTTACAGACGATCTGGAACGCGTTCAGGATGAACCCGATCCCGATCAGCAGGACGATCACCCAGCTCCCCGTGAGCCCCATCGCCATGAGGTTCGGGAACAGGTAGTTCCCGCCGATCGTGGCCTCCGGGACCCCGTACCAGTACCCGGACGAGGCGACCAGGATCCCCTCCTGGCCGATCCCCTTCTGCATCGCCACCGCCAACAGGATCAGGGCGCCTGCCACCGCGATCAGCGAGCCAACCATGATGAACAGCTGGTTGCGGAACACGTGCGCGTTCTTGATCTCGCCGCCCTGTTCGACGGAGTACGTGGCCCACTGCAGGCTCGTCCAGGCGATCGGCGCGACCATCAGCGTGCCGAACAGCCAGAACGGCGGGGTGAAGTTCACCCCTGCATCCGCAGCGGCCGCCGACGCCGTGGCGAAGAAGCCCGACACACCGTCGACGTCGGCCGCGAACCCGTCCAGCTTCGCGTGCGCCGTTTCCGGGTTCGTGAACAGGAACAGCAGCAGGACGATCCCGAACGAGATCAGGATCGCGTACCACATGATGTACTGGAACCGGACGTAGTTCTTGAACCCCGTCACCAGCAGGACCAACGCCAGCAGCGCGTTCAGGACGCTGATGATGATGATGCCGTTCGAAGACGCGGCCCAGGTCCCGAAGTCGGTGAACGCGTCGACCCCCGTGGTCACGCCGAGGCCGATGAAGGTCGGCGCCAGGCCGAGCGTCGCGAGCAACCAGCCCGAGAGCGCGACCCACTGCAGGATCCACAGCACGAAGAACGCGAACACGACCGTGAACCCGAAGCCCCCGCCGAAGACGCGGCTCTGGAACACGTAGTCGCCTCCGGAACGAGGCAGCGCCGTCGCCAGCCAGACGTAGGCGAGCGCGATCGGCAGCTCGAACAGGAACGCGAACAGGATCCCGAGGACGAGGTTCGACCCCTGGAACGCCGTCGGCGCCCATAGGTACACCCAGGGGAAGATCACCCCCATCGTCAGGATGTTGTAGATGAACGCGGAGTACGGCGACATGACCCGGACCAATCCGGACGCACGTCGCGTGAAGACCTGTGGAGCTACAGCCTCTGCCATCCCCCCTCCCTTCTCGGTCTCCGCGTCGCCGGGCCGGGCCTACCCGGACGTGAACTGGTGCCCGACCACCTCTCCCCCTCGGATCGCCACGATCAGCCCCCGCAACACCCCCTCCCCGTACTCGCTCCCCGGGTTGAACGCCATCGTCCGCCCGTAGTTCGTCACCCCGCGCGACTCGTGGATGTGCCCGTGCAACCCGACGGTCGGCTGGAACTCGGTCAGGGCGTCGGCGACGCTCTGGGACCCGGCTCCGTAGTAGATCGCCTGGCCGTTCTGGATCACCGGGGTGGGTGGCCACACCGATGCATCGAGCTTCAGGCAGGTGTCCAGGCTCGAGTCGAGCGGCGGGCAGTGGAAGTTGAAGACCGCGCGAGACGGATCCTCGACGTCGGACATCACCTTGGCGATCGCCTCGGCGATCTCGGGTTCGGTCCGCTCGCGGGGTGTCTCCCACGGCGTCGGCGTCGAGTATCCGATCGTGACGACCACGTGCTCGTCATCGACGGGGACGGCCCGGTTCTCAGCGTTGACCACGCGATCGAGCCCGGGGTCGTCCATCGCGGACAGGACCTCGTCCGTATCGTCGTTCCCGCCGCAGAGGAAGACCCGGACGTCGGTTCCGCCCAGACGTTCCTCGGCGAGCGCGATCCACTCCTTCAGGCGGTCCTTCGCCAGCACGTCGAATAGATCATCGATCCGGTCCTGGTTACCCTCGTACGCCTGATACTCCTCGGGATCCATCTCCTGCCAGTAGAAGCCGAGCGTCTGCAGGACCTTCTTGAACGCGGCCATCTCCTCGTCGGAGGTGATGTGGTGATCCTGACCCTGTAGCCGTGCACGGTAGGTGCCTCCGGCGTCGCGGACCATCGGGATCAGGAGCTTGCCCATGAGGTCGCCGCCGAACACGAGGGCGTCCACCTCGTAGAACTTCGCCGCGTTCAGGAACTTGCGGTACGTCGGTTCGGAGCCGTGGATGTCGCACGCGTAGAACAGGCGGGTGGGCTCCCCCTTGGCCGCACCGCGCTTCTTGAACAGCGGCATCAGTGAGCCTCCGTCGGCGCGAGCTCGCCGACATCCCGGTACCACTTCTTCCGGTCGCCGACCCTCGCGCGGATCCTCCAGCCCCGGCTCTTCGGCTCAGCCTCGATCCGGGCCAGGAGGGTGTCGACCTGTTCGGAGACCCGGCGCTTGTCCTCGTCCGAGAGCTGAGGATAGCTCGCGGCCATCTGACGCACCTTCTCGAGGTTCATCGTCAAGGTGCGCCACCAGCCCCAGTCCTTCGCGCACACCCGCGCCACCAGGACGGCGTCGACCCCTGTGTCGTCGTCGGTCACTGGGTGCTCCAGCAGGAGCATGATCGTGTCGATCAGGTCCTTCTCATTGATCTGCACGATCTGCATCTTCTGCATCAGCATCTCGGCGAGCGGGATCGTCGCGTCGTCGATCTCCAGACGACCCTTCCACTCGACCGTATGGCAGAACTCCAACCGATCGAGGAAGACATCGACGTGCAGCTTCGACGCCGGGTGCTCGAAGATCAGCCGCGTGCCCTGCGATTCCACGTAGATCCCAGCGTCCTCAGCGAACCCCTGCTCGGCGAAGAACGCCTGGATCGACCGCGCCTGCTTGCCGTAGCCCCCGAAGTCGATATCCGTGTACACGCGGCCGAGCGCATCCTGGAGGTACGTGTGCCCGGGGCATCGGTGCGCGAACGCCAGCGCCCCCAGCAGGCGGATGGTCACGCCCCGCTCGGCGGCGGCCGCGACCAACCGCGCCGCCTCGGCCTCGAACTCAGCCTTCTGCACGGCCGACCCCTCCGTGAGCGACGCTCGCGACCGCTTCCCGGGCATCCGCGATCACGACCTCGACCCCGGCCGCGGCCAGATCGGATCGGTAGTCGCCGTCGAGGCCGTCGTCCGTGATCAACATCGCCGCGACCTCGATCGGTGCGATCGAGAAATCCGCGACGGTGCCGACCTTCGAGGAATCCGCGACGACGATGACGGGTCCTCGGGTCTGTTCGATCATCACCCGAGCGACCTCGGCCTCGGGCGCAGCCGGGGTCGTCAAGCCAGAGCGCAGCGACACCCCTTCCACGCCGATGAACGACCTCCCTGCGAACACGCGTCGGAGGGCCTGGGTCGCGAAGTCACCGACGCAGGAGTTCGAGGGCGATCGGTAGTCACCTCCGATCAGCAGGAGCTCGACGTGCAGATCGGCGGCCTCGAGCGCAGCCCCAACGTGGTTCGTGACGATCCGCGTCCCAGGCGCGTCCATGTGCCGCATGACCTCGAGCGTCGTCGTGCCCCCGTTCAGGAACACGGTCTCCCCCGGCCCGATCAGGCGCGCTGCGGCCAGGCCGATCCGACGCTTCTGGACGGGCCGGCTCGAGACCGCCTCGACGTAGGGCGGCTCATGCACGATCCGTCGCGCGGGGATCGCACCTCCGTGCGTGCGCTCCAGCCGACCGTGCCGCTCCAGCTCCTCGAGATCCCTCCGGACCGTGACCTCCGAAACCCCGAGCCGATCCGCCAGCGTCGACACGCGAACGGCGCCCCGGTCGTGCAGCAGCTCCAGGATCCGCTGCTGACGTTCGGCAGGAAGCGGCTGCTCCAACGATCCCCCAGGCGTTGCCGTGAACGAACGGGAGCGAGTCTGTTGCTTTCCGATCGGGAACGCAAGCCGCGGGCAGGTGGGTCGAGCGGACCACCACCCGGCCGATCCGCGCGCGTCGTTCCGCGAACGCCGATTCGCAGGCCGGGCGTGCGCATGGCAGACTCGGCCGTCCATGATCGAGGGGAGGGCCACGTGAAGCGGACCATGACGACCGTCGCGGTCGCCGCCGTCGCGCTGTTGATCGCCGGGCTCGTCGCGCAGGCCGGCGCGGACGCGCGGCGGACCACGACGTTGGTCGTGATCGAGCACGCGAACACCGACAAGGTGATCGACACCGGCAAGCCGGGAGATACCGCCGGCGACCTGCTGACGTTCCACAACAAGGTCTACGACGAGGCCGACGCCGTCCAGGTGGGCACGGACATCGGCGACTGCGTCCGGATCAACCCCAGCAAGGGCTCGTGGGAGTGCCGGTGGACGACGAACCTCGAGGGCGGCTCGCTGACCGTCGAGGGCCCGTTCTACGACACGAAGGACAGCACGTTCGCCATCACCGGCGGGACCGGGGTCTACGTGACGGCGCGCGGGTCGATGGACGTCCACGCGGTGGACGGCGGCTACTCGTTCACCTTCAACATCGAGCCGTAGGCTCGGCCGTTCCGGGGAACGACCTCTAGTCTGAGTCAGACTAGAGGTCGTTCATCCCGTTCCGATCGGCGTTCCCCAACGGTCGGCGACGACCGACGAGGAACCTCGTCAACCGACGGTCGCGGAACCGGACCGCTCGAGCGCGTCGAGGAACGCGTCCAGGTCCGGCTCGACGTGGAAGCTGGGCTCGAGGCGACCCTCTAGGGCGTCGATCGTCTTGTAGCCGTTGCCGGTGATGAAGGCGACGGTCTCCTCGTCGGGCGCGATCACGCCGCGGTCCGCGAGCTGCTTCAAGACCGAGATCGTGACGCCGCCCGCCGTCTCCGTGAACACCCCTTCGGTCTCGGCGAGCAGCTGGATCCCGTCGACGATCTCGTCCTCCGCGCAGGCCTCGATAACGCCGCCGGTCTTGCGGGCCACGCGGATCGCCTCGTAGCCGTCCGCCGGGGTCCCGATCGCGAGCGAGCGCGCGATCGTGTCGGCCTTCACCGGACGCACGTCGTCGCTGCCCTCGGCGAACGCGGTCGCCACCGGCGCGCATCCGGCCGGCTGGGCGCCCGAGACCCGATACGGCTTCTCGTCCACGGCCCCGATCGCGATCAGCTCGCTGAACGCGCGGTGGATCTTCGTGTGGAGCGCCCCGGACGCGATCGGGACGACGACGTGGTCCGGGAGTCGCCAGCCGAGCTGCTCGGCGGCCTCGAACCCGAGCGACTTCGATCCCTCGGCGTAGTACGGGCGCAGGTTCACGTTGACGAACGCCCAGGGCAGCGCCTCGGCGACCTCGGAGCACAGGCGGTTCACGTCGTCGTAGGAGCCGCGAACCGCGACGACCTTCGCGCCGTAGGCCTCGGTCGACAGGATCTTCGCGCGCTCCAGCGTGTCCGGCACGAACACGTAGGCCGGCATCCGCGCCTTGGCGGCGTGCGCGGCGGTCGCGTTCGCGAGGTTGCCGGTGGACGCGCACGACACGGCCTCGAACCCGAACGCCCGCGCCATCGTGATCGCCACCGACACGACGCGGTCCTTGAACGAGTTCGACGGGTTCACCGAGTCGTCCTTGATCCACAGGCGCTCGAGGCCGAGACGTTCGGCCAGGTTGTCCGCGCGGCGGAGCGGCGTGTACCCGGCGCCCAGGTCGACTCGCTCCACGCCGGGCCCGCCCGGGAGGAGCCGCTCGTACCGCCAGAGCGACGCCGGTCCGGCCTCGGCCTGCTTGCGGAACAGGTCGCCGTCGACGGACTGCAGGTCGTAGGCGGGCTCGAGAGGTCCGAAGCACTCCTCGCAGATCGTCAGCGGTTCGACGGGGTACTGCTGACCGCACGCCCGGCACTGCAACGCGGCCGGCGTCGCGATCTTCCCGCTCATCCGGTCACCGCGCCGTGGTCGGCCGAGGACACGAGCTTCGCGTACTTCGCGAGCGCGCCGGACGTGTACCGCGGCTCGGGCGCACGCCACGCGGTGCGACGCTCGGCGAGCGTGGCCTCGTCCACCTGGAGGTCGATCCGGCGCGCCTCGGCGTCGATCGCGATCGTGTCGCCCTCGGCGACGAGGGCGATCGGCCCGCCGACGAACGCCTCGGGCGCGATGTGACCGACGCTGTAGCCCTTCGTCGCGCCCGAGAACCGGCCGTCGGTGATCAGCGCGACCTCGGCCCCGAGCCCCGCGCCGGCCACGGCGGCCGTCACCGCGAGCATCTCCGGCATACCCGGCGATCCCTTCGGGCCCTCGTACCGGATCACGATCACGTCGCCGGCCTCGATCTTCCCCTCGGTCAACGCGACGAACGCCTCGTGCTCCGAGTCGAACGGCCGCGCGCGGCCGCGGAACCTCAGGCTCGCGGCCCCGGCGATCTTCATCACCGACCCGTCGGGGGCGAGCGAGCCGCGAAGGATCGCCGTCCCGCCCTCGGGGTGGATCGGGTCCGCGAACGGCCGGACCACCGTGCCGTCCGGAGCGGGCGGCGCGGTCTCGGCGAGGTTCTCCGCGATCGTCTTCCCGGTGACGGTGACGCAGTCGCCGTGCAGCAGCCCGGCGTCGAGCAGCTCCTTCATCACCACCGGCACGCCGCCCACCCGGTCGAGATCCGACATCACGAACCGGCCGGCCGGCCGAACGTCGACGAGGTGCGGGACCCGGCGCGAGATCCGATCGAAGTCGTCGAGCTCGAGCGGCACACCGGCCTCGCGCGCGATCGCCAGCAGGTGGAGCACGGCGTTGGTCGACCCCGCGAGCGCCATCACGACCGCGATCGCGTTCTCGAGCGCCTCGCGCGTGATGATCTCGCGCGGCCGCGGCCCGCCCTCGCGGAGCAGGCGCGCCACGGCTACCCCGGACTCCCGCGCGAGCACCTCGCGCCGGTAGTCCACCGCGGGAGGGGACGCCGCGCCCGGGAGCGACATCCCGAGCGCCTCGGCGGCCGCTGCCATCGTGTTCGCCGTGTACATCCCGGCGCAAGAGCCGGTCGTCGGACATGCCGCCCGCTCGATCTCCAACAGTTCGTCGTCGCTCATCGAGCCGCGGCTGTGCGATCCCACCGCCTCGAAGACGTCCTGGATCGTGATGTCCTTCCCGCGGTGGGTGCCGGGCAGGATCGTGCCGCCGTAGAGGTAGACCGACGGCAGGTCGAGTCGGGCCATCGCCATCAGCATCGCCGGCTCGGACTTGTCGCAGCCCGCGATCCCGACGAGGCCGTCCATCCGTTCGGCGTGCATCACGAGCTCGACCGAGTCGGCGATCACCTCGCGGCTGATCAACGAGGCCTTCATCCCCTCGTGACCCATCGCGATCCCGTCCGAGACGGCGATCGTGGTGAACTCGATGGGGACCGCGCCGCCCTGCCGGACGCCCTCCTTCGCGAGGGCCGCGAGCTTGTCCAGGTGGTAGTTGCAGGGGGTCACCTCGTTCCACGACGAGGCGACGCCCACCTGCGGTTTGCCGAAGTCGTCCTCGGAGAACCCGACCGCGCGGAGCATGGCGCGAGCGGGTGCGCGCGCCGGTCCCTCGGTGACCTCCCAGCTGCGGGGACGATCGGTGGAACCGGTCATGTCGGAACGGAACCTCCCGGAGGCTGTGGCAGGATGAGGCCCGCCACGGTACCAACCGGAAGGAGCCGATGGTCACGCGATCCGACATCCCGACCGACGCCGGACGGAGCTGGTGGCTCCGCGAGGCGCTCGCCGCCGACCCGGGCGAGCCGGCGCCGCCGCTCGGCGCCGACACCTCCGCGGACGTCGCGATCCTCGGCGGCGGCTACACCGGCTTGTGGACCGCGTGGTCCTTGAAAGAGCGCGAGCCCGACCTCGATGTCGTCCTGCTGGAGCAGGACATCTGCGGAGGCGGACCGTCCGGTCGCAACGGCGGCTTCGTGAACAGCTGGTGGAGCGGGATGGCCGAACTCTGCCGCCGCTTCGGCGACGGGTCCACGCTCTCGCTGTGCAACGCGGGCGAGGAGAGCGTCCGCGCGATCGGCCGCTTCTGCGAGGACCACGCGATCGACGCGTGGTTCCGTCCCGACGGCGATCTGGGGGTCGCGAGCTCGGAAGCGCAGATCGGGTACTGGGGGAGCACGATCATGGCGGCCGAGCGGCTGGGCGTGCACGACCTCTTCCGGGTGCTCGACCGCGAGACCGCGCGCGCGATGCTCGATTCACCGACCGTCCACGGGGGTGTCTACACGCCGAACGGCGCCACCGTGCAGCCGGCACGCCTGGCGCGCGGGCTCCGTCGCGTCCTGCTGGAGCGAGGCGTGCGGATCTTCGAACGGACGCCGGTCACGCGCTTCGGCGCGGGCTCGCCGTCGATCGTCGAGACCCCCGGCGGGCAGGTGCGGGCCGGGGCTGCCGTGATCGCCCTGAACGCCTGGGCGGCGACCTGGAAGCGCTTCCATCGGCTGCTCACGGTCCGCGGCAGCTACATCGCGCTCACGGCTCCGGCCCCCGAGCGGCTCGAGGCGATCCACTGGACGAACGGCGTCGGGGTGTGGGACCACCGTGCGGCGCTCCACTACCTGAGGACGACCCCAGACGGCCGGATCGCGTTCGGGGTCGGCGGCCTCCAGCCAGGCCTGGCCCGGCGGATCGGGCCGCGCTTCGCGTGGGACGAGCGCGGCGTGGCGGTGGCCGTCGAGGACCTCCGGCGGATGCTCCCCACGTTCGCCGACGTGCCGATCGAGGCTGGATGGGGCGGTCCGATCGACGTGGCCGGTCATCACCTGCCGTTCTTCGGCTCGCTCGAGAAGGGCAACGTCCACTACGGCCTCGGCTACACGGGCAACGGCGTCGGCCCGTCGCACCTGGGCGGCCGGATCCTCGCCGCGAAGACCCTCGCCGTCGACGAGCCGGAGCTCTTCTCGCTGCCCATCGTGACCGAGGCGCCGCTACGCTTCCCGCCCGAGCCGGTGCGCTCCCCCGGCGCGTTCGTGGCGAACAAGGCGATCTGGCACAAGGACCAACAGGAGGACCGCGGCGAGGAGGTCAGCCCGATCGTGGACTTCGTGGCCAGGCTCCCGCGGCGCCTCGGCTACAACCTCGGCCCGTGACCGAACGACCGGCGGGGGACGCGCCGACGTGAGCATCGTCGCCACCGATCGCCTCACGAAGTGGTACGGGACCAGTCGCGGCATCGTGGACGTCTCGTTCGAGGTCGAGGCGGGCGAGGTCTTCGGCTTCCTCGGTCCGAACGGGGCCGGCAAGACGACCACGATCCGGACCCTCCTCGACTTCATCCGCCCGACGTCGGGGAGCGCACGGATCTTCGACCTGGACGCGAACCGGGACGCGCCCGCGATCCACGGGCGCGTCGGCTTCGTCCCCGGCGACGTGGCCCTGTACGACAAGATGACCGGCCACGAGCTGTTCGCGTACCTCGGCAACCTCCGCGGCGTCACGGACCGGACCGAGGCCGACCGCCTGGCCGAGCGGATCGACCTGGACCCGACGATCCGGATCGATCGCCTGTCCCACGGCAACCGCCAGAAGGTCGCCCTGGTCCAAGCCTTCATGCACCGCCCGGAGCTGCTGATCCTCGACGAGCCCACGCAGGGGCTCGATCCGCTCGTGCAGCGGACCTTCTTCGAGATGGTGGACGAGGTCCGCGACCAAGGGCGGACCGTGCTGCTCTCCTCGCACGTCCTGCCCGAGGTGGAGCGGATGTGCGACCGCGTGGGGATCATCCGCGAGGGTCGCATCGTCGAGGTGGCCGCCGTCCGCGACCTGACCGAGCGGGCGGTGCGGACGGTCGAGGTGCGCTTCGCCGGCGATCCGCCGGTCGCAGCGCTGCGAGCGCTCGAGGGGGTCCGCGACCTGGTGGTGGACGGCAGCGTCGTGCGCTGCCGGGTGGTGGGCGGCCTGGACCCGCTCGTGAAGGCGCTCGCCGCCGCGCACGTCATCGACCTCGTCAGCGAGAAACCGACGCTGGAGGAGATCTTCCTCGCGTTCTACGGCGGCTTCGGCGAGGCGCCTGAGGCGCCCACGGAAGGACCGTCCGATGCTCCGTGACGTCTTCCGGAAGTCGCTGTGGGAACAGCGACGGGCGCTGCTGTGGTGGGCGATCGGGATCGTGCTGTTCATCGCGATCACGATCGCCTTCTACCCGAGCCTGAAGGACAGCGCGACCGAGCTGCAGGACTACCTGGACCAGATCCCCGAGTCCTTACGCAACCTCTTCATCGGGACCGAGACGGACATCACCTCGCCGATCGGCTACCTGAACAGCCAGGTCTTCGCCGGGAACGGCGCGATCGTCTTCCTCGTCTTCGCGATCGGCGCGGGCGCGCGCGCGATCGCCGGCGAAGAGGAGAAGGGCACGCTCGAGCTGCTCCTCGCAACGCCGGTGACGCGCCGGACCGTGGTCCTACAGAAGTTCTGGGCGATCGCCACCGGCCTGGCGGCGCTCGCGGCCGTCCTGTACGTGGGGCTGATCGCCACGGGCCGCCCCGTGGGGCTGACGGTCTCGCCCGTGGACCTGCTGGCCGCGACGCTGCACCAGTACGTGTTCGCGCTCGGGTTCGGGGCGATCGCCCTCGCGGTCGGCTGCCTGCGCGGGCGCAAGGGCCTCGCGATCGGCCTCACGACGTCCGTCGCGGTCGTCGCGTTCCTGCTGAACGGGCTCGCGCCGCTCGCCGACGCGACCGCGTGGATGAAGGTGCTGTCGCCGTTCTACTACGCGAACGGGTCCGTCCCGCTGCGCAACGGCGTGGCTCCGGATCACCTGGCGGCCCTGCTCGCGATCGTCGTGGTCGCGGTGGTCGGCGCGGTGTGGGCCTTCGAGCGGCGCGATCTCGCGATCGGGTGAGCCTCAGCGGTCGAACGGCTCGTAGCCGGGCGCCGCGAGCGGCCACGGCCGTACGGCCTCCCAGCGGCCGGCGATCCCGAGGAGCACGTCGTCGGCGAAGCGCGGCCCCGTGAGCTGCAGGCCGAACGGCACGCCGTTCGCCGAGATCCCCGCCGGCAGCGAGATCGCCGGGTGCCCGGTCAGGTTCTGGATCTGCGTGTTGTACGCATCGGCGGGCGTGCCGGCATCCGCGGCGCCGGGCATCCGACCTTCGGCGTCGAACCCCTCGACGCACATCGTCGGGGTCGCGATCACGGCGTCGCCCGCGAGCAGCTCGTCCAGCATCCGCGTGTAGGCGAAACGCCGGCGGCGGGCGGCGAGGTAGTCGTCGACCGTGGCCCGGGCGCCGATCCGGAAGATCGCGGCCGCGTGCGACAGGCGGTCGGCCTCACGCTCGATCCGTTCGCGCCCGACCCACGTCAGCTCCTCGACCGCGCATTGGAGGAACCAGTCGTCGTCCGACAGCGCGTCGAACGGCGCCGCGTCGAGCGGTTCGACCGGGAGGCCGAGCGCGGACGCGAGCCCGGCGAGCGCCGCGTCGAAGGACGCGGCGACCCCCGCGGGCAGCGGGCCGTAGTCGACGAAGCGCGGCGCGGCGAGGATCCGCGACGGCCGGGCGTCGGCGCGCGGGGTCCACGCGGGCAGCGCCGCCGGGTCGCCGGCGGATGGGCCCCGCAGCACCTCGAGCAACAGGCGGACGTCGGCGACGCTCGTCGCCATGGGACCGGACGTCGACAGGTCGATCCACGACGGGATCGGGGCGCGTGCGATGAGGCCGTTCGTGGGCTTCAGGCCGATGAGCCCACAGAAGGCCGCGGGGATCCGGATCGACCCGCCGCCGTCCGTCGCCGTCGCGAGCGGGGCCAGGCCCATCGCGAGCGCGGCCCCCGACCCACCCGACGACCCGCCCGGTGACCATGCCGGGGACCAGGGGTTGCGGGTCGGACCGAAGACCCGGTTGTCCGTGTATCCCTCGAACGCGAGCTCGGGAAGGTTCGTCTTCCCGATCACGATCGCGCCGGCCGCCCGCAGCCGCGCGACCGCGAGGGCGTCGGTCGTGGCGGGCGCCGCGTCGGCGAACAGGAGCGAGCCGTACGTGGTCCGCATCCCCGCGACGTCCTCGTTGTCCTTCACCAAGAGCGGGAGCCCCGCGAGCGCACCGAGGACGCCGCCGCTCCCCCCGGCTCCGCGCGCATCGAGCGCACGCGCCTCCGCGAGCGCCTCGTCCGCACGGAGCGCGACGACGGCGTTGACCGGCCCGTCGAGCCGTTCGATCCGCTCGAGCGAACGACGGACGAGCTCCTCCGACGCGACCGTGCGCTCGCGGACCGCGCCCGCGAGCTCCGCCAGCATCATCCCTCGCCCTTCGTCGCGACGAGCCAGAGTCGGTCGGCGCCCAGCTCGAACGGCTCGAGCTCGGCGTCGAGCGCCGTGAACGCCACGAAGCCGGCGTCCCGGAGCAGGTCGGTGAGCTCGTGGAGCGTGTAGCAGCGGATCGACGATCGCCGCACGACCGGCGCCTCGCCGGGCCGCAGGAAGGTCCACGTCGTCTCGACGCGCGCGTCCCCCAGGTTCATCGACGTCTCCATCACGACCGTGACGCCGTCCGCCTCGAACCAGTTGCGCGGCCGGAAGTGCGCCGCGAGCGACTCGAGGCTCACCGTGTCGATCAGGTAGCGGCCGCCGGGCCGGAGCGCGCCGGACACGGCGGCGGCCTGTCGCCGGTTCCCGTCGTCATCGAAGTACCCGAAGCTGCCCCAGAAGCACACGGCGGCGTCGAGCCCCTCGACACCGAGCGCCTCCCGCATGTCGCCGGCGCGGAGCTCGATCTCCACGCCGCGTGCCGCAGCCCGCTCACGCCCCGCCGCGAGGAACCGCTCGGTCAGGTCCAGGCCCGTCACCCGGATCCCGCGCTCCGCGAGCTCGATCGCGAGGCGTCCATCGCCGCACGGCACGTCCAGCACGTGCTCGCCCCGCTCCAACGACAGCGCGCGGATCACCCGCTCGGCCTGCTCGCCGGCATCCTCGAGCGTGGACCATCCGAGCTGGACCTCCTGCCAAGGGCCCGTCTCGAAGAACCCCTCCCACCAGCCCGGAGGGCCGTCGGCGTTCACGGGCGGGCGCCGGCGTCGCGCGCGACGAGGCCGCGGGCGCGCTCCCCCATCCTGACGCGCCGGGCGTCGCGCAGCACGACGCTCGCGGCGTTCCGACCCGGCACGCCCATGACGCCGCCGCCCGGATGCGTCCCGCCACCGCACAGGTACAGCCCCTCGACCGGCGTCCGGTAGTCCCCGTAGCCGGGGATCGGGCGCATCGAGAACATCTGGTCCGGCGTGAGCTCGCCCTGCATGATGTTCCCCCCGAGGAGCCCGAAGCGCTCCTCGATGTCGGGCGGCGCGAGCACCTCCATCTCCTCCACGAGGTCACCGAACCCCGGGGCGTAGCGCTCGAACTCCCCGATCACCCGTCGACCGTAGGCCTCGCGTTCGGTGTCCCAGGATCCCTCGCGGAGCTCGAACGGCCCGTACTGGCTGAAGCCGATCACGAGGTGCTTCCCGTCCGGCGTGAGGCCGTCCTCGTGCGCGGTCGGGAAGACCACCTCGGTGTACGGATGCTCGCTCGCGCGTCCGTACTTCGCGTCGTCCCAGGCCCGCTCGAGGTACTCGATCGACGGCGACGTCGCGATCAGGCCTTTGTACGGATCCCCGGGCTGACCCCAGCTCGGGAAGACCGGCAGGCCCGACATCGCCAGGTGCACCTTCATCGAACCGCTGCGGGTGCGGAACCGCCGGATGTCGCGGACGACCTGGTCCGGGAGGTGCTCCTCCCCGACCAGGTCCAGATAGGTCGTCTTCGGATGGGCGTTCGACACGACCCGCTTCGCCCGGACCTGCGTCCCGTCGTCGAGCTCGACGCCGACGGCCCGGCCGAAGGAGTTCACCAGGATGTGACGCACGTCCGCGTCGGTTCGGACGCTGGCGCCCGCGGCCTCGGCGGACCGGCGCATCGCCTCCGAAACGCCGCCCATCCCGCCCTTCACCCACCCCCACGCACCGAAGTGCCCGTCGATCTCGCCGATCCAGTGGTGCATCAGGACGTAGGCGGAGCCCGGCGTCATCGGGCCGCACCACGCCCCGATGATCGCCTGCGTCGCGAGCGCGCCCTTCACCCGCTCGTCCTCGAACCATTCGTCCAGGAAGTCGCTCGCGCTCATCGTGAACAGACGGACCAGCTCCGCGACGTCGCGTCCGCTCCACTTGCGGAACCGGCCCGCCGTGCGCGCCCACGCCGGCATCTCGCGGATCGACAGGTTGGGCGGAACCACGAACAGCAGGGCCTTCAGCAGATCGGCCACCCGCTCGAAGTACCGATCGAACGCCACGTAGGCCTCGGCGTCGTGCGGGCTCAGGCGGGCGATGCTCTCGACGTCGCGCGCGACGTTCCCCCACAGGGTGAGCGAGGTTCCGTCCGGGAACGGCACGAAGTAGTCGGGGGTGATGATCGAGACGTCGTACCCGTGCCGCTTCAGCTCGAGCTCCTCGACGATCCGGTCCGGCATCAGGCTCACGACGTAGGAAGCCGTCGAGACGCGGTACCCGGGCCAGGGCTCCTCGGTCACGGCGGCGCCGCCCACGACCGATCGCCGCTCCAACACCGCGACGTCGAGCCCGCCCTTCGCGAGGTACGCGGCGCACGCGAGCCCGTTGTGGCCACCCCCGACGATCACGACGTCGTGCTCGCTCGCGCTCATGGCCGGGGAGCGTAGCGGCCGGGCGCTCAGGCCCGCCAACCGGGCTCGCGGATCCGAGCCGCCGGAACGTAGGCTGCGCGACGATGGACGCCGACGTCGTCGTGATCGGGGGTGGGTTCGCGGGCCTCGTCGCGGCGCGCGACCTGCGCGAACGCGGACGATCCGTGATCCTGGTTGAGGCGCGCGACCGCCTGGGAGGCCGGACGTGGTACCGCGAGATCCCCGGAACCGGCGTGATGGCCGAGTACGGCGGCACCTGGTTCTCCCGCGAGACGCAGCCAGCGATCGCTGCCGAGATCCACCGGTACGGCGTCGCCGTCGAACCGTACATCGAGCCCGCCCGGTCGATCTGGGTGTTCGATGGCGATCGTCACGAGGGGACCGCCCACCTCGACCGGCTCCGGACGCTCCTCGCGCCGGTCGACGGCCAGATCGACCAGGTGGCTCGCTGGATCGAGGAGGGCGGCACGGAGGAAGGGCTCGGCGACCTGGACATCTCCGTGAGCCGGTGGGTAGAGGCCCTCGGCATCCCGGCGGAGGCGCAGGCCTATCTCCTGATGTACGCCGCGTCGATGGGCGGCGGGTCGCCGGAGAGGATGTCCGCGCTCGGACTCCTCCTCGATGCCGCCGAGGGCGGCTACCGGTTCGACGAGGCCTTCCACCAGACCGGCGAGCGGTTCGCGGACGGGACGGTCGCGCTGATCGATGCCATCGCTCGCGATGTGGGTGCCGACCTCCGTCTCGGATCGCCGGTCTCGCGTATCTCGCACGATGCCACGGCCGTGCGTATCGACCTCGCCGGTGGGGGCTCGCTCGATGCCCGAGCCGCGGTATGCGCCCTCCCCCTGAACGTATGGGATGACGTCGTGTTCGATCCGGGGCTCCGCGGCTGGAAGCGACATCTCGCCGAGGACGGCCATGCTGGCGACACGGTCAAGACCCTCGCCGTGGTCGAGGGCCTGACGGCGTCGTTCATGGCGCAGGGATGGGGCGTGCCGATCCAGGCCGCCGTGTCGCTGAAGGAGACGTCTGTGGGCTCGCTCGTGATGGGATTCTCGGGGGCGGCACGGATCGATCCCTCGGACCGTGCCGTCGTACAAGATGCGCTCCGCCGGTTCGTCCCCGAAGCCACCGTGCTGACGAGCGACGGGCATGATTGGGTCATGGACCCGTACGCGAAGGGAACGTGGCTCGCGATCCCGGCCCATTGGTGGCAGGCGGTCGGGTCGGACGTGTTCGAGGAGCTCCGCCGGCCCGAAGGACACCTCGCGTTCGCCGGATCCGACATCGCCGAGCACGGCGCGGGGTGGATGGAGGGCGCCGTCGCGAGCGGCCGCGACGCGGCCGTCCACCTCGACCGGCTCCTGGCCTGAGGCCGCGTCCGTACCGAGGCCGCGGTCGGGCTACGCCGACGCGAACGGCACCACGCGGGCGCCGTCCTTCCAGACCTGCTCGATCCGATCCTTCAGCGTCGAGAACGCGAACGGGTCGCCGTCGACCACCACCAGGTCCGCGACCTTCCCCGGCTCCAGGGTTCCGAGACGATCGCTCCAGCCCATCAGCTCCGCCGCACTTCCGGTCGCGGCGTGCAGTGCCTGCTCGGGGGTGAACCCGTTCTCCGCCATCAGCTCGAGCTCGCGCAGGTTCGTGCCGTGCGGCGCGACCGGGCAGTCGGTACCCATCGCCACTCGGACGCCCGCCTCGGCGGCCAGACGGAACGCCGCCCGCTCGGGATGGCTCCCGAGCTGCTCCCGATACTTCGCCTTCACGGCCTCCGACACACCGGGGTGCTCCAGGATCTCCTCGTCCGCGTCGGCGGCGGTGAGCGTGGGCACGAGCCAGGTCCCGGCGTCTGCCATCATCGCCGCGGCCTCCTCGTCCAGGTACGTGCCGTGGTCGATCGACCGGACGCCCGCACGGATCGCCCGCTTGATCCCATCGGCGCCGTGCGCGTGCGACATCACCAAGCGGCCTAGATCCCGCGCCGCGCGGACGATCGCGTCCACTTCTTCCTGCGAGAAGTTGGGCTGCCGCGGATCGTCCGACGACGACAGGAACCCGCCGGAGGAGGCGATCTTGATCACGTCCGCGCCGGCCCGGACCATCTCCCGCACCTTCCGCGTCGTGCCGTCCACGCCGTCGCACACGCCGGGTGGCATGCCCGGGTACTCGAGCGCCCAGAGGCGCCCCCCGCTCGGTAGCCAGTCGTCGTTGTGCCCGCCGGTCATCGAGAGCATGTTCACGCTCACCTGCATCCGGGGCCCGACGAGCAGCCCGTCGTCCACCGCCTGCCGGAGACCGGCGTCGGCACCGGAGGCGTCGCGCACGCTCGTGATCCCGAGCGCGAGCGTGATCCGAAGGGTCTCGGGGATCGCGAAGAACCCGTACGAGAACGGGCGATGCAGCACCGCCAACTCGTCCAGGTCCTCGTGCCGGAACGCGACGTGGACGTGGCAGTCGAACAGCCCGGGGAGCAGGGCCTTCCCGGCGCACTCGACCGCCTCGTCGCCGTCGAGCCCGGGCCCGACGTCCGCGATCCGACCTTCCTCGATCGCCACGTCGCCGTCGGCGAGCGGCGCCCCGCTCCCGTCGAACACGCGCCCGCCGCGGAACACGATCCTCGACATCCGCTCCCTCCCGGTCTGCGCCTACACTCGCGCGGACCCTATCCCAGGAGCGACGCCCGATGGACCTGCGCCTCTCGGCCGACCAGCTCGACCTCCAACGGCGCGCTCGCGCGCTCGCGGACGAGGTGCTGCTGCCGCTCGAGGGCGACTGCGAGGCGAACGACGGCCTCACGCCCGAGCAGCACGGGCGGGCGAAGGCGGAGGTCCTCGCCCGCGGCTTCCACGCGATCAACCACGCGCCCGAGGACGGCGGCCGGGGCCTCGACCTGTTCGGCCAGATGCTCGTCGAGGAGCAGTGGGGACGGCTCACGAACGCGCTGTGGGACGTGCCGTGGCGCCCGTCGATCCCGCTCGCGTCGGGGACCGGATCGCAGAAGGAGCGGTACCTCCGGCCGGCGTGCCGCGGCGAGCGGCGCGACGCCTACGCGATCACCGAGGCCGACGCCGGGTCCGACCCCACGATGGTGAGGACCACCGCCCGAAGCGACGCCGACGGCTGGGTGATCGACGGCGAGAAGTGGCACGTCACCTCCGGCGACGTCGCGGACTTCTTCCTCGTGCACGCGCACGTCGAGGGGGACGCGGCGAAGCCGACGGTGTTCCTCGTCGACAAGGACCTGCCCGGCGTCCGCCTGGTCCGCACGCCGAAGTACACGCACACGTTCGTGTTCGAGCATCCGATCTTCGCGTTCGAGGGCGTCCGGGTCGGCGGGGACGCCGTGCTCGGCGAGGTCGGCCAGGGGTACGAGCTCACGAAGGACTGGTTCGTCGAGGAACGGTTGATGATCGGCGCCCGCACGGTCGGCGCCGCGACCCGCCTGCTCGAGCTCTCGACCGCGTTCGCCGAGGAGCGCCGCCAGTTCGGCGAGCCGATCGCGTCGTTCCAGGCGGTCTCGTTCCCGCTCGCCGACATGGCTGCCGAGCTGATGGCGGCGAAGTCGCTGCTGTACCGGGTGTGCTGGGAAGCGGCGAGCGGCGACCTGTCGCGCAAGGCGCTGCACGCGGCGGCGTCGGCCGTGAAGCTCGTGTGCTCCGAGACCGCAGGGCGGGTCGCCGATCGGGCGGTGCAGATCCACGGTGGACGTGGGTACATGCGCGAGCAGCCGGTGGAACGCCTGTGGCGCGAGCTCCGCGTGGATCGGATCTGGGAGGGGACGTCCGAGATCCAGCGACTCGTGATCGCGAACGAACTCCGCAAACGCGGACCGGACCGGTACGTGGGGTGGCCCGGTGTCCCGTAGGGTGGGATCGTCCGCACCTCCGCCCGCGCGCACGACAGGGAGCCCGAATGCCCGCACCGCCGGACGACGCCGCCGTGACCCCGCCGCCCCGGGACGACGCACCCGAGCACGAACGCATCACCCGCGAGCTCCAGGATGTCGCGAACCGCGCGCCGGGCGGCGCGCCTACCCCCGCCCGCCGATGGTGGCAGGTCTGGAGGCGCGGCTGAACGGCGACCGACGGCGCCGGCTCCGTCGGCGCCCGCTCAGCTGAACGTCCGCTCGAGCGGACGCCGGATCAGGTCGAGCGAGGTCAGCACCGGATAAGACAGCCCGATCGCACCCAGCACGAGGGCCGCCACGGCGGTGCCCTTGGCACGGCCGCCGAGCGAGGCGATCACCCCGAGGCCCACCGCGACCGCGCCCGCGATCAGCGCGACCATCACCAGGCGGTCGCCCAGGAGCGCGCCGGCGCCGAGATGCGACGAGACCGATCGCACGAGCGCGCTGTTCGGGTCGGCCTGATAGGCCCACAGGACCACGGCGCAGCCCGCGGCGACCGCGCCGACGGCGAGCGCGAGGATCCCGAGCGGATCCCGCGTCTGACCGGAACTCTCGTAGATGCCCATGGCTCGTTCCCCCCACCATCGGGTCTAGGAAGAACTTCGGCCGCTCACCGGGGGGAACTTGAGTCGGGATCAGGTCCCGTCGAGGCACCCACGGACCTCGTCGGGGAGCCCCGGGATCGTGAGCCCTTCGCCCCCCGTCACGAAGTCGTACTCGATCCCCGACCACGTGCCCGGGAGGCCCGGGACCGGGCGACGCCCGGTGTGCGCCGAGTCGAACTGGAAGGCCCGCCAGTCCGGGGAACGGAACCCGGATGTGTCGTACGGGGCCACGGCCACGAGACCACGACCGAACCGACGGGCCTCGACCAGGAACCTCCCCTGGTACGACAGGTCGTCCTCGACGTAGAGCTTGATGTACCAACGCTCGATGTCACTGAGGTAGCCCTGCTCGCTCGGTGGGGATTCAGGCCCGGTGAAGTGCCGCATGTCCACCACGACGAACGCACCCTCGACCCCGGTCGCGCGCCGGATCAGGCCGAGGGGATCGGTGAAGTCCCGGGAGTCGCTCGGCGGCGTGACCCAGCCGTTCACGCAGGTCTCGGACGCCGGTCCCCTCGTGGGGAGCGGCGGGTCCGGGATCGCCGGCGGCGTAGGCGAGACCTCGGGCACCGAGGACGAAGCTGTCGGCGTCGGCGAGGGGCTCGTCGCGTCCGTGGACGGCGGCGGCGCCGACCCGAACGGGTCCTCGGCGGTCTCCCTGGTGCACGCGACGCCGAGCGCCGCGACCACGGCGAGCAGGGCGAGGAACCTACGCATGCGTGACTCCCGGTCGATGTCGAGGGCCACCAGAGGGTACCGATGCCAGTGTGGCTTGGTAGAACTGATGCACCGCATGTCCCCTTCCGATCACCCACGTCACGAGGAGCGCGCCGCCGCGCACCCCCAGCCGGTCAGCCGGCGTCGCTTCCTCGAACGCTCCGCGGTCGCCGTCGCGGGCGGCGTCCTGTTCAGCTGCACGGGCGGCAGGGTGATCCCGCGCCTCGAGCCGGCGGCGACGACGGTCGACACCCGGTGGCCGATCAAGCGGGTGCTCTACGTCATGATGGAGAACCGCAGCTTCGACAACGTCTTCGGGCGGTTCCCCGGCGTGACCGGCACGACGACCGGCGTGAAGTGGGGCGAGGAGACCGAGCTGATCCGCTGCCCCGACTGGCTCCCGGGTGACCTGCCGCACGACCGGTCGGCGGCGCTGAACTGCCTGAACGGCGGCAAGCTCGACGGGTTCGCCGGCGGCGCGTACGGCGATCCGTGGTCGTACTCGCAGTTCCAGGAGGACCAGCTCCCGAACTACTGGTTCTGGGCGCGCGAGTTCGGTCTCTCGGACAACTTCTTCGCCTCGGCCCTCGGGCCCTCCTACCCGAACCACTTCTTCTTCATCGCCGGGCAGTCGGGCGGGATCATCGACAACCCCGAGAACATCGAGACCCAGGTGAAGGACGACGGTGCGTACAAGTTCAAGAGCTGGGGCTGCGACGCGCTCGGGGACGACGTCTTCGTCCTGGTGAAGGACGGCAAGGGCAACCTCTCGAAGCACGACACGTGCTTCCGGTTCAAGACCGTCGGGGAGCAGCTGACCGAGATCGGGGTCGACTGGCGCTTCTACTCCGCCCCTCCGGGCGGCGTCGGCTACTTCTGGAACGCGTACAACGGGATCGACGGCGTGTTCCACACGGACCTGTGGAACGAGCACGCCGCGTTCTCGGTCGATCGCCTGCTCGACGACATCGCGGCGAACGACCTCCCGGCCGTCACGTGGGTCACCCCGTACTTCGCGCTGTCGGACCACCCGCCCGCGAGCTCGTCCTTCGCCCACAACTGGCTGACCGACATCGTCAACGGCGTGATGCAGAGCGACCTATGGGAGCACACCGCGATCTTCATCACCTGGGACGAATGGGGCGGCTTCTATGACAGCGTGATGCCGCCCGTGGTGGACGAGGTCGGGCTCGGGTTCCGGGTGCCGCTGCTGACGATCTCGCCGTACACGCGCCGCGGGGTGATCGACGACGAGCCCGGGGAGTTCTCCACCCCCCTGCGGTTCATCGCCGACAACTGGGGGCTCGAGTACCTGACCCCGCGGATCGCGAACACCCACAACTTCGAGCACGTCTTCGACTTCTCGAAGGCCCCCCGCGATCCGGCGATCACGACCGCGAAGGCGAAGACCTACGGCGACCCGTTCGAGTACCCGGACGACTACCCGGGCTGGCCCGCGGGGACGAACCCGGTCGAGGAACCCTTCTAGTCTGCGTCAGACTACCGGGCGGCGACCTCGCCCCACCGCTCGACGACGTCCAGGTGCTCGACCGTCAGGTCCCGCTCGATCAGGAACCGATCGTCCTCGGGATAGAACACCGCCACGGAGATATCGTCGCCCGCGAACCCCCGCACCGCCTCCTCGGACTCCCAGAGCGACAGCATGATCCACTCCGCCCGGTCGGCCTCGACCCGGCGCAGCATGTAGACGCCGCGGTTGCCCGGCGTCGACGCCAGTGCCTCCCCGCCGGTCGCGCCCATGTACGCGGCGTACGCATCGGCATCCTCGGCGCGCGTGGCGCCCCGCCAGATCCTCGCGATCACGCGAACCTCCTCCCTCCGCTGCGGCCGCGAGCCTATCGGAGTAGGGTCGGCCGGAACGGAGACGAGGGGGACGGACGATGGTCACGGGCGGACAGGACCTGGGCAACGAGCGCTGGAGGGCGGAGCAGGAGCAGATCGACAAGGCCGCACGCCAGGAGCACCTGGCCGAGGAGGCCGAGCGGGCCCATGCCGCGGAGGCAGCCGAGCACGGCGAGGCGCCTCCCGCGAAGAAGCCGTGGTGGAAGTTCTGGGCGTGACCCGGGACTAGCCGGGACGGCGCGGCAGGACGAGGGCGTCGACGGCGACGCATCCCGCCGCCGAGACGATCACGGGGTTCACGTCGAGGGCGACGAGGAGGTCGCCGAGGTCGCTCGCGATGAGCGACAGCCGGCTCACCGCCGACGCCAGGGCGCCGACGTCCGCCGGCTGCGCGCCCCGGAGCCCGTCCAGGAGCGACCGAACGCGGAGCGCGTCGATCATCCGACGGGCGGCCGGCTCGTCGAGCGGCGGGAACGCGAGACGCCGGTCGCGGAGCAGCTCCACGAGGACTCCGCCGGCGGCGACCAGCACGAGCGGACCGAACTGTGGATCCCGCGCGATCCCGAGCGCCATCTCCACGCCCGGCGGCGCCATCGCCGCCACGACGACCTCGGGCCCGAGCCGTCCGGCGACGTCCCGGTACGCCGCGTCGACCGCACCGCCGTCGGCGAGCCCGAGGCGCACGCCGCCCACGTCCGACTTGTGCGACACGTCCCCCGCGGACGTCTTGAGCGCGACCGGGAACCCGATCGCCTCGGCCGCCTCGACCGCCTCACCCAGGGTCGAGGCCGCGCGCGCCGGCGTGGTGGGCACGCCGTAGTCGGCGAGCAAGGCGAGGCCTTCCAGCTCGGTGACGCCGCGGCCGGTCGCCAACCGCTCGCGCCATCGCTCCCGCACCGCGTCCGCGACCGGCCGCGGCGGGACGACCGGCGCGCGATCCCGGAACGCGCGCTCCGCCAGGAGATGACCCAGCGCGCGCAGTCCGGACGTCGTGCCCTCGAGCACCGGGATCCCGGCGTCGCGGAGCACGTGCGCCTCGTCGTTCGCGACGGCGCTCGCCAGGTTCGACAGGACGCAGAAGGGCTCGTCCGTCGCGGCGAACACGTCCCGCGCGATCCGCAGGTATCCCTCGTCGTGCGGCTCGCCCTGGCGGGTCAGATCCACGACGAACGCCATCGCCGCGACGTCGGGATCGTCGGCGAGCGCCGCGAACGCCTCGCGGAAGATCCGGTCGGCGTCGATGCCGGTCCCCCACGCGTCGAGCGGGTTCGCGGCCACGAGCCCCGGGTCCAAGACGCCCTGGATCCTCGCGGTGGTCGCGTCCGAGATCCGTGCGAACGGAACCCCCTCGTCGGCCGCGATATCGACGAAGAGCGCCCGCTCGCCGCCCGAGTCGTGGACGGAGGCGATCCCCGAGCCGCCGGCGACGCGCCGCGGCGACGAGAACAGCTCCATCGCGTCGGCCATCTCGTCGAGCGTCGCCACCCGGTGCACGCCGAACACGTCGAACAGTGCCTCGTACGCGCCGTCTTCCCCCGCGAGCGCGCCCGAGTGTGCGGTCACCATGTCCTTCGCCACGTCGGTCCGCCCGACCTTCAGCGCCAGGACCGGCACGCCGCGCTCGGCGGCCAACTCGAGCGCGGCGCGGAACGCCTCGGGACGGCGCACGGTCTCGATCAGCATCGCGATCACACGCGTCGTCCCGCGGTCGAGCGCGTGGACGACGTAGTCGGCGACGTCGGTCACGATCTCCTGCCCCGACGAGACGATCAGGTCGAACCCGATCCCCCGATCGTTGAACGCGAGCGCCGCGAACGCCGAGCCCGAATGGCTGACGAAGGTCACCGGACCTTGGCGCAGGCCGTCGGGCGTGGCGAACCCGGTCGCGCGGAGCCGGCCGGGGACGTTCAGGAACCCCATCCCGTTGCCGCCGCACAGGGGGATCCCTGCGTCCACGGCGATGCCCGCGACACGCTGCGCGAGCGAGGGCCCACCGCTCGCCACCGCGTCGGGATCGTGCAGCGATGAGAACGTGACGGCGCTCCGTGCGCCGGCGGCCACCGCATCCGTCAGGGCCTGCTCGATGCGGGCGTTCGCGACCCCGAGGATCGCGAGATCGACCGGCTCCGGCACGGCCGCGATCGAGGCGAAGCACGGGCGCCCGTCCACCTCTTCGTAGCCGGGGTTCACGGGGTAGACGGCGCCGTCGAAGCCTCCTCGCCGGAGCTCGGCCATCATCTGGGCCCCGAGCGACCCCGGCTTCACGGAGGCACCGACGACCGCGACGCTCCGCGCCCCGAGCATGGGCTCGAGGGACGGCCGCGCAGCGACGGCGTCGTTCGTCACGCGGGCAACGGTACCGGCCGGGCTACCGCGTCGAGCGGACGGCCTTGTCCTTCTTCGCCATGTTGAACGCCTGCCAGCCGGGGATCCCGTTCACGCCGCCGCCCGCGTGGGTGGCGCACGACCCGTGGTACAGCCCCTTGATCGGCGTGCGGTAGTCGGCGTAGCCGGGCGCCGGGCGCATGTGGAACAGCTGGTCGACGGACAGCTCCCCGTGGAAGATGTTCCCCCCGATCAGCCCGAGGTCCTGCTCCATGTCGTACGGGCCGATCACCTGGCGGTCGATCACGGCCGACTTGAAGTTCGGGGCGAGCTCGGTGTACCTGTCGATGATCCGGTCCGCGTACTGCTCGAGCTCGTCGCGGTGCGGCTCGACGTTCCAATCGTCCGGCACCCACTGGCTGAACATCGAGAACACGTGCACGCCCTCGGGCGCGAGCTGCTCGTCGAGCGTGGTCGGGATCGTCCCGTCCACGAACGGCGCGACCGCGGCCTTGCGCTCGATGTGCGCGTCCTGGAACGCGCGCTCGGCATACTGCGGGCTGAAGCACAGCTCCACGGAGCCCGTGTGGTGGTCCTGCTGCTCCTTGCCGGGGTTCGCGATGAAGTCCGGCAGCTCGGACATCGCGACGTTCACCTTCACGACGCCGCTGCGGGTCTTCCAGCGCTCGATATCCCAGACGAAGTCGGCCGGCAGCTCCTGCCGGTCGACCAGATCCAGGAACGCGATCTTCGGGTGGATGCAGCTCACGACGACGGGCGCGCGCAGCTCGTCGCCGTTCTCGAGCGCGACGCCGACGGCACGGCCGCCGCGGACGAGGATCTTCTTGACCTTCGCGCCGGTGCGGATCTCGGCGCCGAAGGACTCGGCCGAGCGCCGGATCGAGTCGCTGACCGCGCCCATCCCACCCTGCTGGAACCCCCACGAACCGAGGTGCCCATCGCCGACGTCGCCGATCGAGTGGTGCAGCATCACGTACGCGGTTCCGGGCTCGTCGGGGCCGGCCCAGGTCCCGATCACGCCGTTCACCGTGAGCATCGCCTTGATCGCGTCCGACTCGAACCAGTCGTTCAGCAGATCGGTCACGCTCATCGTGAACAGTCGGGTCACGTCGGCCACGCCGCGCGTTCCGAGCCTGCGCATCTTCCACGCGGTCTGCGCGCTCGCGATCAGGTCGCCGAACGACATCGAGCCCACCTTCGGCGGGACCTGCAGCAGGAGCGGCCCGAGGACGTCGGAGACGCCCTTCATCCACGCCTCCCACTTCGGCAGGGTTTCGGCATCCTTCTTCGAGAACTGCGCGATCGAGTCGTGGCTCTTCTTCGCGTCGTCTGCGTAGACCGTGATCGAGCGGCCGTCCGGGAAGGCCTGGTAGTACGGGCCGAACGGCGTGACGTCGTAGCCGTGCTGCTTGAGGTTCAGCTCGCGGATGATCGTCGGCGGCATCAGGGACATCACGTAGGAGTAGGTCGTGACCTTGATCTCGGGGTGGTCCGGGAACGGCGCGCTCGTGTCGGCGGCTCCGCCGGTCTTGTCCCGCGCCTCCAGCACCACCGTGCGGGCGCCGGCGCGGGCGAAGTACGCGGCGCTCGTGAGCCCGTTGTGCCCGCCGCCCACCACGATGGCGTCGTACACGTTCGTCGACATCGATCCGTCCCTCCCCGTCGTTCGTCGCGTGCCGAACCGAGCCCTCCGGGCCGCGGCCAAGGCACGTATCATGCCCTGAATCTGAATCATCAGTCAAACCCGAGGATGCCGGCTGCGGCTTTGACATCGCTGCTCACGCTGGTACGGTTCCTGAACGACGGTTCGAGAGCACGACGTCCTCGGGCCACGGACCTGTACGGCGTTCAGGAGCGTGCATGGCACGGGCGACGAGGCAGCGACAGACGAAGGACCGCCACCAGGAGATCCTGGAGGCGGCCGCCCGCGTGATCACCGACCGCGGCCTGGCCGAGACGCGGATCCAGGACATCGCCGAGCGCTGCGGCGTCTCCCCCGGGCTGATCCTGTACTACTTCGAGTCGAAGGACCGCCTGCTCCTCGAGGCGCTGACCTACGCGAACGACAAGTACTACCTGGCCCAGGCGCGCGATCTGCGCCGGCTCACGACCGCTCGTGAGCGCTTCGAGCGCCTGGTGGACCTCTCGGTCCCGGGCCTGCTCCCCGACTTCGAGCGGCTCGAGGAGTGGGCGCTGTGGGTCGAGATCTGGGTGCGCGCGCTGCGCGACCCGGCGCTCGCGAAGGAGGCCGAGGTCCTGGACCGGCGCTGGCGCCAATCGATCGCCGAGATCGTGCGTAGCGGCCGGGAGTCGGGCGAGTTCCCTGCCGGCGACGACGCGGACGAACTGGGCGTGCAGATCGGCGCGCTGATCGACGGCCTGGCGATCCAGGTGTTGATGAACGACTCGCAGCTGACGCCGGCCGAGATGAAGCGGATGTGCATGGCCGTCGGCGCGCGGCTGATCGGCTTCGCGCTCGAGCCGGCCACCGCCTGACGCGTCGATCGTCGCTCGCCGGACCGGCGGGCACCGTTCTCGTCGCTCCCTCGAACGTCCCCGGACCCCCGCGGTGTCGAGAACCTCCTCGCTCGTTCGTCGTTCGGGTGACGGGAAGGACGCCCGGGTCGACGGGCTCGAGTACGGGAGGTGGCACGCATGGCTTCGAACGCCGACGTGGTCCGCGCGATCGAGGAGGCCTGGGACGACGGCCGGCTCGACGACCTGGACCGGTACTTCGCACACGACTTCGACAACGCCCAGTCGGGTACCCAGGGCCTGCCGGCCGGCCTGGCGGGTTCGAAGATGGCGCACCAAGCCGTGATGCGGTCGTTCCCTGACCGCAAGGTCGAGATCCTGTCCATCATCGAGGGAGGCGACCGGGTGTTCGTGCGCAACCGCGTGACGGGCACGAACACCGGTGGATTCCCACCGTTCGGCGTCGGACCCAACGGCAACGCCTTCGACATCGAGGCGTGGGGCGTCTATCGCCTCGTCGACGGCAAGGTCGTCGAGCACTGGGGCATGAACGACGCGTTCACCTTGGGCGATCCAGCTGGGCGCGATCCCGGCGCCCGTCGGCTGAGCCCGGATGCCCGGGTCGAGCGAGCGGCGCTCCGCCCGGCCGCGGTCGGCCGGTCCGATCGGGGAACGGTTGACCCGCTAGCCTTCTGCGTCGATGACCGAGCCGATCCCGTTGATCCTCGACGTCGATACCGGCGTGGACGACGCGATGGCGCTCCTGTACGCGGTCGCGTCGCCGGAGGTCGACCTGATCGCCGCGACGTGCGTGATGGGCAACGTCCCACTCGACGACGTCGTCCGTAACACCCTCGCCGTGCTGGAGCTTGCCGGACGGGGCGATGTCGAGGTCGCGCGGGGCGCGGCGCATCCGCTGTCCGGCGAGTACGCGCCGGCCGAGGCGGTCCACGGCGAGCGCGGCTTGGGACGGGCGGACCCGCCGGCCGCGGCTCGCCTCCCCTCGGAGCGGAGCGCCACGCGGGCGATCGTCGAACGCGCCCGGGATCGACCCGGCGAGACCCTCCTGGTCGCCACGGGACCGCTCACGAACGTCGCGATGGCGCTCGCCGAAGAGCCGGGGCTGCCCGAGCTCCTGCGCGGGTTCGCGATCATGGGCGGGGCCTTCGACCACCTGGGGAACGCGACGCCCAGCGCCGAGGCGAACATCTGGTGGGACCCGGACGCCGCCGCGACCGTGTTCCGTGCCTTCTCGGGCGCCGCGGAGACGAAGCTCCCGATCTGCGCCGGCCTCGACGTCACCGAGCGCGTGCGGATGACCCATGCGGACGTCGAGGCGGTCACCGCGCCGGCACCAGCGTCGCCGGTCGGCCGTTTCATCCGTGACGCCGTGCCGTTCTACATCGAGTTCTACGAGCGTTGGGGCGACCGGCAAGGCGCGGCGATGCACGACCCGCTGGCGGTCGCGATCGCGATCGATCCCGGGTTGGCAACGCTCGTGCCGACGCGCGTCGAGGTCGAGACGACCGGAACCTGGACCCGCGGCGCGACCGTCGCCGACCTGCGGAACCTGCGCGGAACCCCCTGGGCAGGTGCCTGGGGGCCGGATGACAACGCCCGGGTGGCGCTCGACGTCGACGAGGCCGCCTTCCTGGATCGGTTCCTGGGGCGGCTCCGCTCCCTCGTCGCGTCGCAGCCATGAGCAGCCTTCGGTCGATCCTCGCGATCCTGGGAGCGATCAACGTGGACCTCGTGGTGTCCGGCGCGCCCCTGCCGAAGGCCGGCGAGACGGTGACCGGCGGGACGTTCGCCCGTCACCATGGCGGCAAGGGTGGCAACCAGGCCGTCGCCGCGGCCCGGGCCCGGCGACCCAGCTCCGTGGACGACGGACCCGCGGCGACCTGGATGCTCGGCGCGATCGGCGACGAGCCACTCGGTCTCTCGGCCCTGGAGGCCCTCCATGCCGACGGGGTTGGCACGGACCACGTGCTGGTCACGCCGGACGCCCCGACGGGGGTCGCGCTGATCGCCGTCGCCCCGGATGGCGAGAACCAGATCTCGGTGGCCCCCGGCGCCAACCTCGTGCTCGGGCCCGGGCACGTGATCGACGCGCTCGAGTCGCTGCGGCCCGACCTGCTGCTCGCGAGCCTGGAAGTGGCTCCCGCGACGCTGGAGGCGGCGACCGGCTGGGCGGTCGAGCGGCGCGTGCCGGTCGTGCTGAACCCGGCGCCGTGGCAGCCGTGGGCACGCGACCTGGTGGCCCACGCGACGTACCTGACCCCGAACGAGAGGGAACTCGCCGCGATCGGTGATCCGCCGGACGGCGTCGTCGTCGTCGAAACCCGGGGGCCCGAGGGCGCGATGATCCACGATGGGAACGCCGGCCGGACGATGCCGGCCCCCGCCGTGGCGGCGGTCGACACGACCGGAGCGGGCGACTGCTTCAACGGGGTCCTGGCCGCCCGGCTCGTCGACGGCTCGTCGCTCGAGGAGGCGGTAGCCGACGCGGTCCTGTACGCGAGCATCTCCACGACCGTCGCAGGTGCCCGCGAGGGCATGCCCGACGCCGGGTCGATCGGCGACGTCCGGTCGCGGCTGGGGATCTAGGGCGTGAAGGCGGCGCCGAGGGCGTCCACGAGCGCGCGCCCACACGCGTCGCCGGGGTCCTTCTCGGGGTTGTAGCAGCCGACCGAGACGCCGATCAGCGCCGGCGATGCCGCGATCGGGCGCATCAGCTCGACCAGCTGCACCAGATCGAGCCCGTCCGCCATCAGGTAGTCCGTGGCCGGGAACACGTCCTCGCCCAGGATGTCCACGTCCAGGTGCAGCCAGAACCGGCGGGCGCCGTCCGCCAGCTCGGACGCCACGCGGGCGCCGACCGCGGCCGGCCCCTCCGCGATGACGTCGTCCTTCGAGACGGCGCGGAACGCGGGGCCGAGCGTCGGCGCGATCTGCTCGAACGTCGGGACCTCGTCGGGATCGCGGTAGCCGATCGGGACGACGTCCTCGGCGCGGGCCGACGGCCCGTCGCACACCTGGACCCAGGCGTCGGGGCCGAGGCCCAGCACCACCGACAACGGCATGTCCGCGGCCTCGCCGGTCGGGGAGGTCTCACCGTCCGAGAGATCGAGATGCCCGTCGAGGTACGCGACCCCGGTACGCCCGAGCACGTCGCGCGCCGCCGCCAGGGCCCCGGCCAGCTCGGTGCAGCAACCGCCGACCAGGAACGGCCGGTCGCCGGCGCGGAGCAACGCCTCCGTCGCCTCGCGGATCGCGGTGGTGACGGCCAACACGTCGTCGCTGGCGAGGATGCCGGTCTCGGGGTCGCGCTCCTCGCCGCGGATCCGGACGTCGAGGTCGCCGGCATCGGCCTCCATCAGCTCGGCGAGCCCGAGCTCGCGGAGCTTCGACGGCCCGTGCTCGGTCCCGCCCGCGCGCCCGACCGAGTCGATCGGCACGCCGAGGAACGTGAAGCCGGTCATCGGCGCCCGCTCAGCCGAGCAGCTCGCGGCCCATCGCCAGCCGGTACTCCTCGTTGAACCAGTACAGGAACCGGTCCTGACGCGGGTAGACGCCGGTCGTGAACGCGCGGGACCCGACGCCGGTCTGCGCGCGCTGGCAGACCTCCCAATCCTGCTTCGAGATCAGGTCCCAGAGCTCGACGACCGGCTCGGGCTTGAAGTCGGGACCGGCGATCGTCTCCGGCCGGAACAGGTACTCGGACACGACCCGCGTGTGGTTCGGGCCCTTCGGGTAGCCGATGTAGTACATGCCCGCGTCCGGGTGCAGGTTCAGCATCAGGTTCGGGAACTCGTACGTCCCGTAGTACATCTCGTAGTCGTCGGGCTCGAGGCCCGGGAACTTCGGCAGCTCGGACGCGCCGCTGATCGTGAAGCTCGTTGCGCCCTCGACCATCCGGTTGCCGTCGTCGCGGATCTCCTCGTCCCACACCTCGCCGAACCGGAAGAGCGGGACGACCTGGACGAGCTCGGGGTGGATCTGCGGGCAGTGCAGGCACTCGTTGTAGTTCTCGACGACGATCTTCCAGTTCGCCGCGACCTCGTAGACGATCCGGACGCCGACACGGAGCTCGTCCATCTTGAAGCGCTCGAACGCGGTGATCGTCTCGGCGCCGTCGGTGAGGGCTTCCATCAGCGGTCGCGGCGTCCCGGTGGTCAGGTTCACGAACAGGAACCCGGCGTAGCTGTCCACGTGGACCGGGTGCAGCGGGAACGCGGCGCGATCGAAGGACTCGTCCTCCTTGACGTTCGGCGAGCCGACCAGCAGGCCGTTCAGGTCGTACGTCCACGCGTGGTAGGGACAGACGAAGGCCTTCTTCACGTGGCCGGTCCCCTCGAGGTCATCCACGAACTTCGTGCCGCGGTGGCTGCAGACGTTGTAGAAGCCGCGCAGCTCGCCGTCGGCGTTCCGGGTGACGAACACCGACTCGCCGGCGATGTCGCGCACGACGTAGTCGCCGGGCTCCGGGATCTCGGCGACGCGGCCGGCGCACACCCAGTCGCCCCACCAGATCTGCTCTCGCTCCTGCTGGTAGACGTCCCAGCTCGTGTAGTCGTCGCCGGCGAGGGTGGGGCGCGGTCGCCATGGCTCCTGGTCGTCGCGGACGTGCGGTGCGGTCGATCGTTCGGTCTGCATCGGGATCGCTCCTGCGGATGGGTTGCCGAGGACAGGATAGGGCCCGGCGTCGCGCGGACGTGAACCCGCGGGCCGGGAACGTCAGGCGCGGCGGGCGAAGGCGGCGATCTCGGCCGCGTGCTCGGCGTAATGGTCCACCGTCTCGTCGGTGAACCATTCGACGCTGGCGGCATCGGCCTTGGGCAGCGCCTCGAAGGCGGCGCGCGCCCGCTCGCGGGCGGCCCGCATCTCCGCCTCGACCGTCTCCCACTCGACCGTCGCCGCCTCGGAGGCCCAGCGCGTGTTCAGGTCCTCGAACCAACCGTCCGGCTGCTCGTCGTCCTGGTAGGTGCCGGCCGCGATGGACGCGAGGACGTCGGCGACGTACGCGGACCAGCGGGCGCAGTGCCAGACCAGGTCGCGGACCGACCACCCCGGGACGACGCCGGCCTCGGTCCGACGATCGGCCGGCACCGACGCGATCGCCGCCTCGAGGGCTCCCCAGTTGCCGGCCTCGCGTCGCAGGAGCTCGTCACGGTCCACGGCGATCCCCTCAAGCTCGCTCATCGGGTCCTCGGGAAGCCGAGGTCCACGGTGGACGTGGACGGGTCGGGCCAGCGGGAGGTGACGACCTTGCCGCGCGTATAGAAATGCACGCCCTCCGGTCCGTACATGTGGTTGTCGCCGAAGAGCGACGACTTCCAGCCGCCGAACGAGTAGTAGGCGACCGGCACCGGGATCGGCACGTTCACGCCGACCATGCCCGCCTCGATCTCGAACTGGAACTGCCGCGCGGCGCCGCCGTCGCGCGTGAAGATCGCCACGCCGTTGCCGTAGGGGTTCTCGTTCACCAGACGGACGGCCTCGTCGTAGGTATCGACCCGCACGACCGACAGGACCGGCCCGAAGATCTCGTCCCGGTACGCGTCCATCTGGGGGGTCACGTGATCGAGCAGCGATACGCCCAGGAAGAAGCCCTCGCGGTCGAACACGGGATCCTCGCGGCCGTCGCGCACGACGGTCGCGCCCTGCGCAGCGCCGCTGTCGAGGTACGACGCCACCTTGTCGCGGTGCTCCCGCGTCACGAGCGGTCCCATCTCGACCTCGGGCTCGGTGCCGCCGCCGACCTTCACGTTCGGCAGGCGCTCGGCGATCCGCCGCACGAGCTCGTCTCCGATCCCGCCGACCGCCACCAGGGCGGAGACCGCCATGCAGCGCTCGCCCGCGCTGCCGTACCCGGCCGAGACCGCGGCGTCGGCCGCCATGTCGAGGTCGGCGTCGGGCAGCACGATCATGTGGTTCTTCGCGCCGCCGAGCGCCTGGACCCGCTTCCCGTGCTTCGTCCCGGTCTCGTAGATGTAGCGCGCGATCGGCGTCGAGCCGACGAAGGACACCGCCTGGATCGTCGGGTGCTCGAGGATCGCATCGACGGCCACCTTGTCCCCGTGCACGACGTTGAACACGCCGTCGGGCACGCCCGCCTCCTTCAGGAGCTCCGCGATCAGCATCGAGGCGCCGGGGTCCTTCTCGGAGGGCTTCAGCACGAACGTGTTCCCGCAGGCGATCGCGTTCGCGAACATCCACATCGGGACCATCGCGGGGAAGTTGAACGGCGTGATGCCGGCGACGACCCCGAGGGGCTGGCGGATCGAGTACACGTCGACGCCGGTCGAGACCTGCTCGGAGAACCCTCCGCGCATCAGGCTCGGGATGCCGGTCGCGTACTCGAGGTTCTCCAGGCCGCGCTGCACCTCGCCGGCCGCGTCGGACAGCACCTTCCCGTGCTGCGCCGTCAGGATCCGGGCGAGCTCGACCTTGTGCTCCTCGACGAGGTCGTGGATCCGGAACATGACCTCGGCCCGTTTGCTGAGCGAGGTCGCGCGCCAGGCCGGGAACGCCTCGGCCGCCGACGCGACGGCCTGGCCGACCTCCTCGGCCGACGCGAGGTCCACCTCGTGCGTCTGCCGGCCGGTCGCCGGGTCGAACACGGGGCCGGTGCGGCCGGACTCGCCCACGACGATCTTCCCGCCGATCCAGTGGTTGATCCGCTCCATCGCCCAGCTCCTCTCGTCCCGCCCGTGGCGATCGCTCGTTCCGGAGACCCAGGTATACCTCAGCCCGGCGTGGAGGCGCCCGCGACGAGGACGGCGCTCGCGACGCGGCGCTCCTCGTCGCGCCGCCAGGCGCTCGCACAGATCAACATCGCCAGCACCATCGCGAGGTTCCCGACGACCCACATGATCACGGCGGCTACGCGCTGCGACCCCAGGGCGAGCGAGCCCCACGGCTCCGGTAACCCGGCGTACGTCGGGTAGAGCGGGGCCGACGCGCCGTACAGCGCCACCGCGACGAAGGACGTCGCCGGCATCGTCAGGATCATCGAGAGCATGCGGGCCGGGTAGCTCATCCGATGCGGCATCGGGTCGCGGCCAACGATCGGCCACCAGTACACGAGCGCCGTTCCGAGCCACAGCGCGTGCTCCGCGGCGTGCACAGCGTCGTTCCGCAGCGCCAGGTCGAACAGCGGCGAGAAGTGGATCGCGAACGGCGTGCCCACGAAGAGCGCCCACCCGACGACGGGGTTCGCCAGCACGGCGACCGGGCGGCTGCGCAGGACCGGCACGAGCCACCGCCGACGCACGTCCGGGCTCGCGGCACGCAGCGCGAGGGTCACCGGCGCGCCGAGCGCCAGCAACGGCGGCGCGACGACCGTCAGGAGCAGGTGCTGCACCATGTGCACCCAGAGCGAGGCGTCCGCGTACGCATCGATCGGCGACACCAGGGCCAGCGCGATCGCACCGAGGCCGAAGAGCCAGCACGCCGCCCACCGGCGAGGGAACGGTCGGCCCGACGTCCGGAGCCGCCGAAGGCCCGACACGTAGAGCCAGGCCGAAGCCGCGATCGCCAGCACGACGAACGGGTCGAACACCCACCGCGTGGACAGATCCCCGAGGCCGAACCCGTCAGGGACGCTCAGATCGATCATGCCGGCATCCTGCCACGCGCGTGGTGCTCCTGGGATGGGGCAGTCTGGCGGACGCGACCGTCGGGCGCCGGAAGCCCCTCGAGCCCTCGCCGCTGCGTTCCCGGAACGATCCGGACTACCGCACGGTGAGCGCGATGCCCGACTCGGTCCGGAGCGGGCGCGCGCGATCAGCCCACCGGATCCGCGCCAGCCCGTGGATGCCGTCGGCGAGGCGCGCCGCGCTCGTGATCGAGCCCACGACCTCGTCGTCGACGCGCACCGCCTCGCCGGCTCCGACCTGACCCTCGGCCGTGAACGGCAAGAGCACCCGGCGCGGATGGCCGAGGTTGCGGGTCTTCGCGACCGCCTCCTGCCCGACGAAGCATCCCTTGTCGAACGCGACCGAATCGTCGAGCGCGGCCTCCTGCGGTAGATCGCCCTCGGCCGTATCGACCCCGACCCGTGGGATCCCGGCCGCGATCCGCCACGCCTCCGCGTCGTCGTCGGTCGCGCGCGCGAAGCGCTCTTCCAGCTCCGACGCGATCCGGTCGCGCTCCGACCCGAGGGCGAGCAGATCGGACCCCACGCCCAATGCCGACGGCGCCGACGCGCGAGCCCCCGCGACCTCCGGAGGTCGCGCGAGGCCCGGGAACGCGAAGATCGAGAGCTCGCCCGTGCGATCGGCCAGGGTGACATCTGATGACAGCACGTAGGGCGCCAGCAGCTCGGAGATCGAGGGCTGCTGGGACGGGTCCTGGAGCAGCAGGAGCGCTTCCTCCTCCGGGACCACGGTGAACGCCGCCCGGATCCCCCCGGTCGGCGCGAGGAGCAACGTCGGACGCGCGCTCCCCGGATCGAGATCGCTCAGGTCGGCCGAGACGAGATCGTTCAGCCAGGTGCGGGCGTCGGAACCGGAAACGTCGATGACCCGCATCGCCGAGACGTCGACGAACGCCGTTCCCTCCGCGAGCCGCTCGACGTTCGGCTTCATCCCCGAAGGATAGGCAGGTTCGACGTGACGCCCCGGGCGGACGCGCACCGGTGCGGAATGAGCCACTAGCATCACGAAGCGATGGCCGGAGCGACGCGTGAAGAGCTGGCCGTTCGAGCCGGCGTCTCCGTGGAGTTCGTGGACCGGCTCGTCGAGCTGGGCATCGTTCCCGGGCGCGGGCGCGGATCCCCCTTCGCCGACGGGGAGGCTGACGGCACGGTTCGGATCCACGAGGCTCGCCGTCGCCGCTGAGGATGCGTGAGGCGATCCCCGCTTGGACCGATCGCCGCCCCGATGGGGTCGATCCCGCGTCCCTGCCAACGTCGGACCTCACGGGCCCGCTCCGCTAGGCTGACCCACCGAGCCTGGCAGGAGGGAGGGGCCGATGAGGACGCTGATCTCCGGCGGGACGGTGGTGACCGCCACCGAGACGACGCCGGCCGACGTCGTGATCGAGGACGAGAAGGTCGCCGCGATCGGGGTCGAGATGTCGGTGCAGGCCGACGTCACGATCGACGCGACCGGCAAGTACGTGATGCCCGGCGGCGTCGACGTCCACACCCACATGGAGCTCCCGTTCGGGGGCAGCTTCTGCTCGGACGATTTCGAGACCGGTACCCGCGCGGCCGCGTTCGGCGGCACCACGACGATCGTGGACTTCGCGCTGCAGGACTACGGAGAGGGCCTGCGTCAGGGGTTGGACCGATGGTTCGACAAGGCGAAGAACGCGACCACGGACTACGGCTTCCACGTGATCGTCCGCGAGGTGAACGACGGGGTCCTCAAGGAGATGGACGAGCTCGTCGGCGAGGGCGTGACCTCGTTCAAGCTCTTCATGGCGTACCCGGGCGTGTTCATGCTCGACGACGCGTCGATCTTCCGCGCGATGCGCCAGGCGGCCGACTCGGGCGCGCTGATCATGATGCACGCGGAGAACGGCGGCCCGATCGACGTGCTCGTGCGGCAGTTCCTGGACGAGGGGAAGACCGCGCCGGTGAACCACGGCCTGACCCGTCCGCCGGTGATGGAGGGCGAGGCCGTGCACCGCGTGTTCAAGCTCGCGGAGCTCGCCGGCACCCCTGCGTACATCGTCCACCTGTCGTCGCGCGACGCGCTCAACGCCGTCCGCGAGGCGCGCGACCGCGGGATGCCGGCCTTCGCGGAGACCTGCCCGCAGTACCTGTACCTGTCGATCGACGACATGGCCCGCCCCGGCTTCGAGGGCGCGAAGTACGTCTGCTCGCCCCCGCTGCGGACCGCCGACCATCAGGAGGAGCTGTGGAGCGGCCTGAAGGCCGGGGACCTCCAGGTGGTCTCGACGGACCACGCGCCGTTCAACTACGTGGGCCAGAAGGAGCTCGGCAAGGACGACTTCTCGAAGATCCCGAACGGGCTCCCCTCGGTCGAGGATCGCTTCACGCTGCTGTACGAGGGCGTGACGAACGGACACATCGGGCTGAACCGCTTCGTCGAACTGGTCGCGACCGCCCCCGCGCGGATGTTCGGTCTGTATCCGAAGAAGGGCACGATCGCGCCCGGGTTCGACGCCGACATCGTCGTGTTCGACCCGAACGTCGAACGGACGATCTCGGCGTCGACGCACCACATGCGGGTCGACTACTCGGCGTACGAGGGCCGGAAGGTCCGGGGGTTGCCGGAGGTCGTGCTGCAGCGGGGCAACGTCCTCGTCAAGGACGGCGAGTTCCACGGTGCCCCCGGGCAGGGTCGGTTCGTGCCTCGGAGCCGGATCTCGCTCTGAGATCCCGGGGTCCCTGCGGAGACCGTCGGGGGAGGTTGCGGGCTCGATCGGTCCGAGCCTAGGCTCGACCATGCGGCTCGGGCGGTCCGTGTCCTCGCGCGGTGCGACGGTCGTCGTCTGCGCGATGCTCGCCTGGTCGGTGGTCGGCTGGGTGATGGGGCCGGCCGACGCCGGTGCCCCGATCGTCCACAGCTCGCCGCATCCCTCGATCGAGCGGGTGGACGTGCTCGCCGTGATCGCCTCGGATCGCCCGGTCTCCTCGACGCGCCACGAGCGGGGCGGGTCCCCGCGGGCCTTCCCGGGCCTGGCGGACGCCGCCGCGAGCTCGACGTCGTTCCCCCCGATCGCGGTCGGGGACGGAGGCTTCCCCGCGTCCCTGCTGTCGCTCGCGCCCCTGTCGTTCGGCCTCGCGCGCCGCGGCCCGCCCTCCTCGGTCAGCCGGTAGCCGGCCCGGCGCTTCGGCGGGCGCTCGAACCCCCCGACGTATCCACCGTCCGCGTGCGACGGGCCGTCTCCGGCCTATCGCCTGCCAACGAGCCGCGCCGACCGCGCGGCGACACGGACGAAGGAGGACGGCATGACGACGGCGGAGACGGTGGCCGAACGGGCTCTCGACGTGGCGCGAGACGACGACGATCCGGACCTGGCGGTGGCGACGTTGCTGGACGTGGCCGGGGAACGGCGCGTCGCGATCGTCCGCGCGCGGCAGCTCCTAGAGGAGCGGTCCGGCGCGGCCGAGGATCCCACGACGGCCCGGGCCTCGCAGCTGCTCGACGCTGCGCTTGCCCGGATCCCCGTGTAGCCGTGAAGACGGAACCGCGTCCGGAGGTCCGCACCCGACGGTTCGATCCGTGGACCGGAGCGGGCAACGCGCTCCTCGCGCTCGGCTTCCTCGCGATCGTGCTCGGGATCTACGAGGTCGGCGGGCTGTTCGCGCTGGGCGTCGGGTTCGCGCTCGCGTGGGTCGGGATGGTGGTCGCGTTCGCCGGCGAGCAGCGACGGCTGGAACGGGAGGACGAGGCGTTCCGCTGGGTCGTCTCGGGCGGTCCGCAGGGCTGAGGGGCGAGGGTCCGGACGGCCGGGGCGGAGCGCTAGGCTCTGCCGATGCTCACCGACCCGTCCGCGCCGATCCGCGTCGCGCTGATCGGGTTCGGGCTGGGCGGCGAGGTCTTCCACGCGCCGCTCGTCCACGCGGAGCCCGCTCTGCAGCTCGTCACGATCGTGACGAGCGATCGCGGCCGGCGCGAGCGCGCGGCGGCGCGCTACCCGGACGCGCGGATCGTCGACACCGCCGAGGCGCTCTGGGCCGACGCGGGCGCGCACGACCTCGTGATCGTCTGCACGCCGAACGTCGCCCACGTCCCGCTCGCGACGGCCGGGCTTGAGGCGGGACTCGCCGTCGTCGTCGACAAGCCGCTCGCCGCGTCCGCCCACGAGGGTCGCGCCCTGGCGACCCTCGCCGATGAGCGGGGACTGCTGCTCAGCGTGTTCCAGAACCGGCGCTGGGACGGCGACTTCCTGACCGTGAGGCGCCTGCTCGACGATGGCGCCCTCGGGCCCGTCTTCCGGTTCGAGTCGCGGTTCGAGCGCTGGCGCCCGGAACGCGACGACGGCTGGCGCGAGCGGGGTGCTCTCGGCGAAGCCGGTGGCCTCCTGTGGGACCTCGGCAGCCACCTCGTCGATCAGGCCATCCAGCTCTTCGGACGGCCGACCCACGTCTATGCCGAGACCGAGCTGCGGCGACCCGGCGTCGAGATCGACGACGACGTCTTCGTCGCGCTGGCCCATCCGAGCGGGGTCCGGTCCCACCTGTGGGCGAGCGCGACGGCCGCGATCGGCGGGCCACGTTTCCGCGTCCTGGGGCTCGGAGGCGCGTTCGAGAAGTTCGGACTGGATCCCCAGGAGGACGCGCTGGCGGCCGGCGGTTCGCCGGCCGACCCCGGCTGGGGCACCGAGCCCGAAGAGCGCTGGGGTCGGATCGTCGACCGCTCAGGCGGCCGACCGGTCCCAACGGAAGCCGGGGACTACGCCGCGTACTACCGAGGCATGGCCGATGCGCTGAGGACCGGCGGCCCGGAACCCGTCGACGTCGATGACGCGATCGAGGGCCTCGAGGTGCTCGAGGCGGCGCGCGAGAGCTCACGAGCTGGGACCGTGGTCGCGCTCCCGGCGTGACCCGTTCGCGAACGAGGAGGGGCAGTGATGATGGATCTGGAGGGCAGGGTCGCGCTCGTCACCGGCGCGAGCGGCGGGATCGGAGCGGCCGTGGCCCGGTCGCTCGCGGACCGCGGCGTGCACCTGGGGCTCGCGTCGCGGCGCGGGCTCGACCTGGGGATCGCGGACGCCGTCGCCGAACCGTGCGACGTCCGCGACGCGGCGGAGGTCGATGCGTTCGCCGGACGCGTCGCCGAGCGCTTCGGCGGCATCGACATCCTCGTCGCGAACGCGGGCGTCGGCGCGTACGGACCGTTCCTCGAGCTCGACCCCGCGCACCTCGAGGAGATGATCGACGTCAACGTGAAGGGCACGCTCTACGCGGTCCGCGCCGCGCTCCCGTACCTGCAGCGGAGCGACGGTGCCGACATCGTCACGCTGGCCTCCGAGGCGGGGCGTCGCGGGCTGCCGTTCGAGGCCGTCTACTGCGCGTCGAAGTTCGCGCAGGTCGGGTTCACGCGGGCGCTCGACCACGAGCTGCGCGCGCAGGGGATCCGCTGCACGAACGTCTGCCCCGGCGGCGTGGCGACCGACTTCGCGATGGGGCGTGGTCGCACGCCGCGACATGCCGGAGCTCGCCGGGATGATGACCGCCGACGACGTCGCCGAGACCGTGCTCTTCGTGCTGACCCGCCCGCGGAACCATCGCATCCTCGAGGTCGCGTTCCGGCCGATCACCGAAGGGTCGTGGGGATGAGCGACCCGCTGCGGTTCGGGGTCCTGTCCACCGCCGACATCGGGCTGCGCAAGGTGCTGCCCGCGATGCAGCGGGCCGACCGGGTCGAGGTCGTCGCGATCGCATCCCGCGACCGCGCGCGCGCCGAGGCGGCCGCCGCGAACCTGGGGATCGCGCGCGGCCACGGCTCGTACGAGGAGCTGCTGGCCGATCCCGGCGTCGACGCCGTCTACAACCCGCTGCCGAACCACCTGCACGCCGAGTGGACGATCGCCGCGGCGCGCGCGGGCAAGCACGTCCTGTGCGAGAAGCCCCTGGCGACGACCGTCGCGGACGCCGAGCGGATGATCACGGCCTGCGAGGAGGCCGGCGTGGTCCTGATGGAGGCGTTCATGTACCGGCTGCACCCGAGCTGGGTGGCGGTTCGCGAGCTCGTCGCGTCCGGCCGGATCGGCGAACTGCGGGCAGTCCAGAGCTGGTTCTCGTACTTCAACGACGACGCTGCCAACATCCGCAACCGGCTCGACGCGGGTGGCGGCGCCCTGTTCGACATCGGCTGCTACTGCGTGAACCTGTCGCGGATGCTCTTCGACGCCGAGCCGGTGCGGATCCAGGGATCGGTGATCCGCGACCCCGCGATGGGGATCGACGTGCTCACGTCGGCGATCCTCGACTTCCCCACCGGCGTGGCGACGTTCACGTCGACCACGCGGACCGAGACCGACCAGCGGGTCCATGTCTACGGAACCGAAGGACGGATCGCGATCGGGATCCCGTTCAACATCCCGCCGGACCGGCCGACGAACGTGTTCGTCACGGCGGGCGGCGACCCGCCGGTCTCGCCCGACACCGAGGAGCTCGTGTTCGAGCCGACCGACCCGTACACGGTCCAGGGCGAGTGCTTCGCGGCCGCCGTCCTGGACGGCACGCCGGTGCCGATCCCCACGAGCGACTCCGTCGCGAACCTGCGGGTGATCGAGGAGCTCTTCCGGGTCGGCGCGTAGGCGAATGCCGGTCTCCGGCCGCGCTCAGCGGCCGAGCTCCGTCGCGTGAAAGGTGGGCGCGAGCGCCGGGTAGAGCTCCCGGTACCGCGCGTACGACTCGGGGTAGGGACCGTCGTCACCCGACGGCTCGACCGGCTCGCCGGTGCGCACGACCGCGCGGCACGCGTCCTCGACGGCCGGGAACCAGCCGGCGCCGACCGCCGCCAGCGTTGCCGCGCCCTGGGCCGCGCCCTCGGCCGTCTCGGTCGTGACGATCCGGGCACCCAGGACGTCCGCGAGGATCCGGCGCCAGAGCTCGCTCCGCACGCCGCCGCCGGTCGCCCGGATCTCGGTCGACGGGGCCAGGCCCATCGCGCGGACCAGCTCGAGCGAGTCCCGCAGCCCGAAGGCCACGCCCTCCAGCACGGCCCGCGTCAGGTGCGCTCGGGCGTGATGGACCGTGAGCCCGACGAACGCGCCGCGCGCGAGCGGGTCGGGGTGCGGCGTGCGCTCGCCGGTGAGGTACGGCAGGAACAACAGGCCGTCGCTCCCGGGTGGCGCCCCCGCGGCCTCGCGCATCAGGTCCTCGAACGACACGGCCGGCGCGAACGCGTCGCGGAACCACCGAAGGCTGCCCGCGGCCGAGAGCATCACCCCCATCAGGTGCCAGCGCCCGGGGACCGCGTGGCAGAACGCGTGAAGTCGGCCCTCGGGCTCCACGGTCGGGCCTTCGGTGGTCGTGAAGATCACGCCCGAGGTTCCGAGCGACAGGGAGGAGACGTCCGGCGCGACCGATCCCACGCCGACGGCCGCCGCCGCCTGGTCGCCCCCGCCCGCCACGACCGGCGTCCCCGCGCGCAGGCCGGTGGCCTCGGCGGCGGCCGCGCTCACGGTCCCCGTCACGTCCGGCCCCTCGAACGTCGCGGGGAGCCAGGCGGGGTCGATCCCGAGCGCGTCGACGATCTCGCCGGACCAGTCGCGCGCCGCCAGGTCGAACAGGATCGTGCCGGCCCCGTCGGCCCGGTCGACCGCGTGGTCACCGGTGAGCCGGAGCCGCACGAGGTCCTTCGGCAGCAGGACGTGCGCGATCCGGTCCCACACGTCCGGCTCGTGGCGGCGGACCCACAGCAGCTTCGGCGCGGTGAACCCGGTGAGCGCGTCGTTGCCGGTGATCCGGATCAGGCGCTCGCGGCCGATCGCCTCGCGGATCTCGTCGCATTCGGCGCCGGTGCGCTGATCGTTCCAGAGGATCGCGGGCCGTAGGACGCGGTCGGACGCGTCCAGCGTCACCAGGCCGTGCATCTGCCCCGACAGGCCCACCGCCTCGACCGCGTCGCCGCCCACCCCGGCCCCGTCGAGCGCCGCACGGATCGCGCCCGTCGTCGCGTCCCACCACGCGTCGGGATCCTGCTCGCTCCACAGCGGGTGGGGCGTGGCGTACGGGTACTCGACCGAGCCGATGGCCCGCACCGCGCCGTCGGCGTCCATCAGCACGGCCTTCGTCGCGGTCGTCGAGACGTCCAGGCCGAGCACGAGGCTCATCGGGCGGCCTCCCCGGACGGCGCGAGCGACCACCGCTCCCGGTGCTCCACCGTGCCGCCCGGCTCCACGTCGCGGAGCGGCCCGAGCGTCTCCAGCTCGCAGAACGCGTCGTTCAGGTAGACCTGCACCGCCGCGCCGCGGTCGGCGTAGGTCGCCGCGGGATCGACGTCGACCTGCTTCTCGAAGCGCTCCCCGGCGCGCTCGTACGACACGCGGCCGTGCCCCGGTGCCGCGCCGACCTTGAACGGGCCGGCGCCAGGCACCGCGTGGATCCGCACCGCGTCGGCCTCGATCGCGACCCGCGGGTCGTCCAGCCTCGTGTACGGCCACAGGACCAGGGCGCGATCGGCCTGGAGCCCGGTGCCGACCTCGCCGAGCGGCAGCCGCGCGACCCCGCCGGGCCGGAGCTGAGTGATCGCCCACGGCGCGATCGTGATCGCGACGTCCGAGGCGTTGCGGATCGCGTGGTCGACGACCCAGTCGTCGCCCGACGCGCGCACCTCGATCGCCTTGACGAGCCCTGCCCCGTCGGCCGGCGCCTCCACCCGGACGCCGCCGTCCACCTCGACGACCGAGCACGCCTGATCGTCCGGGCGGTACGTCACCTCGGGGACCTCGGGCGCCGCCCACAACCGATGCCCGCCGACGAACGCGAACCGCTCCCCGCCCGGTGCCTCGAGCCTCACCCCCGGCAACAAGGCGAACAGGTCCTCGCCGGAGCCGGTCAGGCCGAGCACCCGCGGGCCGGCCGACGTGAGCACCACGACCGAGCTCCGTCCCCCGTGCAGGCGGACGCCGGCGTACCCGTGGAGCGCGACCTCGTCGAGCGTCACCGCGCCCCGAGGAGCAGGTCCACGGTCAGCTGGTCGAGCGCCTCGTACGGCTGCCCGCGGGCCCCGAGGGCACGCCGGTCCAGCGCGAGCTCGCGCAGGGCCGCCGCCCGGTCGGCCGTGTACGGCCCAAGGACCGCGGCGGTCGTCCCGTCGTCATCGTTGATCCGCGCGACCAGCGCCTGGATCTCCGGGTCGGCGTTCCAGCGCTCCGCCTTCTCCTTCAGGATCAGGTACGTCCGCATGCAGCCGCGCGCGAACGCCTTCACGTCCTCGTAGTCCGACGTCCGGTACGCATGCGCGTCGAAGTGCCGGCTGCCCGCGTACCCCACGTCCTCGAGGAACTTCACCAGGAAGAACGCCGCCTTCGGGTTCGCCGAGCCGAAGCGCAGGTCCTGGTCGTAGCGGCCGGGGATCTGGTCGTTGAGATCGATGTGGAACAGCTTGCCCATCGACCACGCCTGCGCGACGTGGTGCGTGAAGTTCAGCCCGGCCATGTGCTCGTGGGCGACCTCGGGGTTCACCCCGACCATCTCGGAGTGCTCGAGCGTCGAGATGAACGCGAGCATCGCGCCCGTGGTCGACAGGTAGATGTCGCCGCGCGGCTCGTTCGGCTTGGACTCCAAGGCGAACCGCAGGTCGTACCCCTGATCCTTCACGTACCCACAGAGGAAGTTCATCGCGTCGGTGTAGCGCCGGAACGCCGTGAGCGGATCCTTCGAGGAGTCCGTCTCCACACCCTCGCGCCCGCCCCAGAACACGTACGTCGTCGCCCCGAGCTCAACCCCGAGGTCGATCGCGCGCATCGTCTTCTGGATCGCCAGCGCGCGCACGCGCGGATCGTTCGCGGTGAACGCCCCGTCGCGGAACGCGGGGTCGCGGAAGAGGTTCGTCGTCGCCATCGGGACGACGAGCCCCGTCGCGTCGAGGGCCTTCTGGAAGTCGGACACGATCTGGTCGCGCTCGTGCGCCGTGGCGTCGATCGGGACGAGGTCGTTGTCGTGCAGGTTCACGCCCCACGCGCCCACCTCGGCCAGCAGCTCGACGAGCTGGACCGGCGAGAGGACCTCGCGCACCGGCTCGCCGAACGGATCGATCCCGATGTTCCCCACGGTCCACAGGCCGAACGAGAAGCGGTGCTCGGACTTCGGTTCGTACGCCATCGTCCTCACCTCCGTCGCCGGCGTCGCCGGCGCTCTCTGGATGGCCGGCGTCGCCGGCGCTCCCTCAGTCGTCGGACCTCGCCGACGCTCGATCGTCTACCGCTATCCAACCACCGTCATGGCCCGGTCGGGCGCGAGCAGGAACGGCGGGAGCCACGCCGGGATGTTCGAGAACGGCAGCACGTCCGGGTGCAGCTCGATCCCGAGCGACTCCCGCATGAAGGCGCGCCGCGCCCGGATGCGCCTCCACGCCCCCGGATACCGATCGGCGAACTCCTCGCGCAGGGGCTCGTCCGCCAACGCGATGCCGTCCTCGATGTTCGTCGTGAAGTACGGGGTGCCGGTCGCCGGGATCACGTCGACCTGCAACGCCATGCCCGAGCGCAACCGGATCGTCGGACCCCGGCGCGATCGGTGAGTTCACCCACTCGTCGAGGTGGATCTGGTGCCCGGGGTTCAGGAAGATGCCGAAGAAGGGATCACCGAGGTGCCGCTGGATGATGCCGTGGAGCACGCCGCCCGTCTGCCCGACGTGGATCGCCTCGTACCACTCGACGATCGCCGCGAAGTAGGGCGCGACCAGCCGCTCGACGTAGTCGCGGATCCGCCTCCGGGAGCTCCCCCGGCGTCCTGCGCCACGAACCCCGCGCGGCAGTTCAGCGCGCCCCAGATGCCGTACGCCACCGTGAACCGGTCGCCGCGCTCGATCACACGGTCGCCGGGGCTCAGCAGCCCCAGTGACGCGCGCTCCCCGGCGGTGAGCATCAGGTGGCACGACAGCGGCCGGCCGTTCCAATCGAGCAGCCGCACCGCCTCCCGCTCGGTGATGCCGGGTCGCAGCCCGTGGAGCACCCGGCTCACCCCCGTCGACGTGTGGCAGCTCGCGGCCTCGAAGGCCGCGAGCTGCTCCACCTCGTTGAGGACCCGCAGACCGTCGGCGGCGCCGATCAACAGATGTGCGGCGTTCTCGATCGGACCGGAGGGATCGACGCCCCGCAGGGCATCGACCAGGTACGCCGGAACCTCGATCGTCCTTGGATCCGCGTACTCCTTCCAGCCCACCACGCCGACGCGATCGCCGTCGCGGATGCCTTCCTCGGCGAGGATCTCGGTGAGCGGCTGGGACCGGTCGCGCGGCTGGCCCGGGAGGCTGAGATCCTGGAACAGGTGGCGACGCATCGCGAGCGGCGCCGCGCCGGCCATGCCGAAGCACTCGTTGCCGACCAGGATCGCGGGCTCTTCGGCAGCACCGATCACGAGCATCGCTTCCTCGAAACGAGGATCGAAGCCGGTAAGGTAGGCGAGGTTGGCGCTGTGCTCACGATCGGCGTAGACGACGAGCGCGTCGTATCCCGCCTCGCGCATCCGCTCGCGGAGCCGTTCGAGCCGCGCCGGGTAGATCGCTGACGGGAGCTCCGGCATCGCCTCGGGCATCCCGACATCCGGCAGGGTCACCGGTGCGAGACGGGCCCCGGCCATCGCTCAGCCCGGCCCTTCCCCGTCGGCAGGCACCCAGACCCGCGGCTCCGACGCCAGCCGCTCGATCACGGCGAACCGGTCGGCCGCCAGGCGCATCCAAGGCCCCAACTCGCCGTCGGGCCACCGCACGCGGATCTCGGCGGCGCCGGCGTCGCCCAGACCGAAGTGGATCCAGCCGAGCTGCCCACCCGCGTGACCGCCGCCGATCGTGACCTCCCGTTCGGCCGCCCGGCCGCCCGCGCGCACCTCTATCCACGATCCGATCGCGTCGCGGTTCGGACCCGGCTGCTCGAGCCGGAGGGCGACCCAGCCGTCCATCGGCGCCGGTTCGGCCGCGGTCCCCAACCCGACGTTCCTCCACAGGCTCACGTTCTCGCGCCGGTTCACCTGGACCAGATCCAGCATCCCATCCAGGTTCAGGTCCACCAGGGCGGCACCCCGGCCCCGGACGAAGGTCGCGATGCCGGCGGCCGCACCGACCTCGCTGAAGGTCCCGTCCGCCTGACCCAACAGCAGGTTGTCCGGGTCCCGCGACGCGAAGTCGGACATCGCCTCGACGTTCCCCTTGGAGATGAACAGGTCGACGAGCCCGTCGTTGTTCACGTCCTGGAACTCCGCGTGCCAGGCCGTCGACGGGAGCGGGTCGCCGCCCGCGTACGGCCGATGCGCGGTGACGCCACGACTGAGCGCGATGTCCGTGTAGTCCGGTCCGGCGGCGTCGTCGACGAGCGCCTGCAGCTTGTTGTCGCCCTGGCTCGTCAGGAACACCTCGGGCTTCCCGTCGCCGGTGAGGTCGTAGCTCGCGATCCCCATCCCCCAGATCTCCAAGTGCTGCCACCCGTCCGCTCGGGTGTAGAGCCGTGGCGCCTCGCCGTCCGCGATGCGCCACAGCTGGTCCTCCCCGTCGAGGTAGTAGTGGCGATCGTTCGTCATCCGCAGGTCGCGGCGACCGGTGCGGTCCCAGTCGCTGAACAGGATCGAGAGCGTGCAGTACCCGGGGGCGAGCGGCGTCGGCTCGGCGTACCGTTCGCTCGAGCCCGGGCGCACCAACACGTTATCCGCGCACCGCGGAACCTCCCCGATCGTGCGCCGATCCAGGTAGTTGCCGAACGCGAGCGTCGGCAACCGCGCGTCACCCTCCCACTCGGCGCTGAACGCGGCGGTCCAGGCGTCGCCGCCGTCGAACCCCCAGGCCTCGTTCGCGCGCACGAAGCGGCAGTCCCCGAGCCCGCGCAGGAGCACGTTCTCCCCGAGGCGCAGGACCGCCAGGTCGATCCGGTCGTCGCCATCGATGTCGAGCGGGTAGGCCCCAACGACGTGACGCAGATCGGTCGCCGCGTTCGGCAGCTGCGAGAACCGCAACGCGCCCCCGATCGGGCTCTCGTTCCGGTACAGCGCTGCGCGCTCCGTCCCGCCCGCGAAGTACAGATCCGACCGCCCGTCCTCATCGCAGTCGAACGCGGCGACCCCACCGCCGACGAAATACGTGAAGTCCCCGTCGTAGACGTGGGAGATCCCCGCGGCCTGGGCCTCCTCGACGAAGCGCGGAGGCGCGGTCGCGGACGCGGCGTCGTCCCCGCCGATCAGGCCGGTCGCGACGATCGCGAGCGCCGCCATCGTCGCCAGGGATCCGACGAGGGCGCCGAGGAGGATCCAGACGGTCGCCCCGGAACGCCGTCGGTCCCCGTCGGCTCCCGTCACGCCGCGCGCCTCGCTCGCCGGCCCTCCGTCCGATCCGTCCGTCATCCGCCGATCGCCGCCGGATGCCCGCCGCTGCGGGCCTCGGCGCCCGCGGGATCCGCGATCACCCCGGACAGGACGAGCTCCGCGGCCCCGATCAAGGGAGCGTCCGGGCCGAGCCCGCTGCGGGCGATCGTCGCCATCTCGCCTGGGGCATCGAGGAGCCGCGATCGCGCCCCCTCGAGCACCGCGGGCTCGAGCGACCCGAACAGGTGGTGATACAGGCCCCCGAGGACGACGAGGTCGGGGTTGAACAGGTTGATCAGGTCGCCGATCCCGATGCCGAGCCATCGCCCGACCTCGGCGATCGCGGACAGGCTGACGCGATCGCCGGCGGTGGCCCGGTCCACCAGCTCGTCGAGGTTCCCGCGCTCCCCGACGCCGGCGCGGCGGAACAACGCGGCCTCGCCGGCCTCGGTCTCCCAGCAGCCCACCGCGCCACAGCGGCAGCGGGTCCCACCGGGGTTGACGATCGTGTGCCCGGCCTCGCCCGCGTACCCGGCCGCGCCGAGCAGCGGCTTCCCGTCCACGATCACTCCGGTACCGATCCCGACCTCTCCGGACACATAGATCAGGTTGCCGATGTCCGGACGGACCCGCCGATGCTCCGCGAGCGCCCCGAGGTCGGCCTCGTTCGCGGCGAGGACGGGAACGCCCAATCCCAGCTCTGCCGCGAGCATCGGCGCGAGCGGGATGTCCCGCCAACCCAGGTTCGGAGCGAGGTGCACGAAGCCGTCGGACCGCCGGGTGATGCCGGCGACGGCGGCGCCGACGCCGACCAGGACGTGCGAGGCGGGCATCGCATCGAGGAGCGGTCCCGCCAGCCTGGCCACGTCCTGGACCGACTCCTCGGGTGAGCGGCGCTTCCGAGGCCGCGCCACGCGGAGCCGGTTGTAGACGTGCCCGCCTAGGCCGACCGTCGCCACAGCGACCGAGTCGACATCGAACTCGACCGCCAGCACCGCCGCACCCTCCGGCCGAACGTGGACGACCGGCGAGGGACGACCGGGGCCAGAGGCGACCGTCGCTGCCCGCTCCTCGATCAGTCCGAGGCGCGTGAGCTCGCCCAGGAGGTCGGCGACCGTCGAGCGGTTGAGCCCGGTCATCGCGGTGAGCTCCGAGCGCGACAGGGGTCCGGAGAGGTGGAGCGGCTCGAGGACGGCTTCAAGGTTGTGTCGCCGGAGCTCCTCGGCTGCGACGCCCCGTCGGCGTCCGAGGTCGGCTCCGATCAGCTCGGCGCCGACCGCGCCGGTCTCGTGATTTGTTGGAGACTCCACCGAAATGCCCCTCGTCCGCGATCATCGGGCACGCCTGCGGCGAGATGACCCGGCCGCCACGCAGCGGAGCGAACGTGGGTCCCCCACCCGGATCGCAGGGTAGCCGAGGGTGTCGGAGACACGCAATGTCCGACCCTACGCGGTTCGTCCCGGACGGCTCCGAGCGGGTCTGCGATTTGTTGCGCTCCCCGACGGATTGTGTCATCGTGCCGCCAACCTCGTGACGTTCGGTGGTGAGGAGGGGCCTTCCACCGGTTACGGGTAGGACCGAGGCAGCATCGGCTCCGTTCGGCAAGCCCGAGAGGCGTATCGATGCGTAGTCCTTCGGGAAGGATGATGCGGCGCACCTGCGTCGCGATCGGAAGGGGGGGAATACGTTGAGTCGTCGGCTATGGGCCGTACTCGCCGTGTCCGCCTTGCTGTTCGCCGCCTGTGGCGGCGACGACGAGGGCGGCGGCACGACGGGAGCAACAGCAGAGTCGGGGGCGACGGGCGGCGAGAGCATCACCGTCGGGATGTCCTGGAACAACTACAACGAAGAGCGCTGGGCGAAGTGGGACGAGCCGGCGATCAAGGCGGCCTTGGAAGCGGGCGGAGCCGAGTACATCTCGACGGACGCCGGTTCCTCGACCGAGCAGCAGCTCACCGACATCGAGAACCTGATCTCGCAGGGCGCCGACGCGCTGATCGTCCTCGCCCAGGACGCCGAGGCGGTCCTGCCAGGGGTGCAGAGCGCACTGGAGCAGGGCATCCCGGTGATCGCGTACGACCGGTTGATCGAGGATCCGGGCGCGCTGTACATCACGTTCGACAACGTCGAGGTCGGGCGGATGCAGGCGGAGGCCGTCTTGGCGCAGGTCCCGAAGGGCAACTACGTCTTCATCAAGGGGAACGCCGCCGACGCAAACTCTGACTTCCTGCGCGGGGGCCAGGAGGAGGTCCTCGCCGACGCGATCGCCGCCGGTGACATCGTCAACGTCGGCGAGTCCTACACGGACAACTGGGACCCGGCCGTCGCGCAGACGAACATGGAGCAGTTCCTGACGGAGAACGACAACGACGTGCAGGCCGTCGTCGCGTCCAACGACGGGATGGCGGGCGGCGTTGTCGCCGCGCTGGCCGCCCAAGGTCTCGACGGTCAGGTTGCGGTCTCGGGACAGGACGGCGACCTCGCCGCACTGAACCGCGTCGCCCTCGGCACGCAGACGGTGTCGGTGTGGAAGGACGCGCGGGAGCTCGGCACGGCGGCCGGCGAGGCCGCGGTCGCCCTCGCGCAGGGCACCGCGCTCGCGGACATCTCCGGGGTCGTGCAGTTCGACTCGCCCGGCGGGAACTCGATGACGTCGATCCTGCTGACGCCGATCGCGGTCACGCCGGACAACCTCGACGTCGTGGTCGACGCGGGGTGGATCTCGGTCGACGAGCTCTGCCAGGGAGTCAAGCCGGGCAGCGTGGCGGCCTGCGGCTGATCGATCCTGACGATACGCGTGACCGCTGGACCGGCGCCTCGCACGGGTGACCTCCGCGCGAGGCGCCGGCCCCGGTCGGCGTAGGATGTCCACGGGTGGCTGAGACCCAGGTTTCCGCAGCCGAGCCGTTGCCGGAGGCTCAGGCTCCCGAGCGGGAGGAACGCGAGCCCCGCTCGATCCGCTCGGCGCTGCGATCGGCCGAGATCGACGCGCGGCTCGCGGGCATGCTCGCGGCCCTGGCGATCATCTGGGTCGTCTTCCAGCTCATCACCCCCCACCACACGTTCCTGACCCCGCGGAACCTGTGGAACCTCTCGGTACAGACCTCGGTCGTCGCGATCATGGCGACCGGGATGGTCCTGATCATCGTCACCCGCAACATCGACCTATCCGTCGGGGCGGTGATGGCTGCGGTCGGCATGGTGATGGCCGTCGTCCAGCACGACTGGCTGCCGGATTGGCTCGGGTTCGACCACCCCCTGACCTGGGTGATCGCGGTCGTCGTCGGCCTGGTCCTCGGTGCGGCGATCGGCGCGTTCCAGGGTGCGATCGTCGCCTACGTCGGGGTCCCGTCGTTCATCGTGACCCTCGGAGGCTTCCTCGTCTGGCGAGGCGTGGCCTGGTGGATCGCGAGCGGGCAGACGATCGCGCCGATGGACACGTTCTTCCGCCGGCTGGGGGGCGGCGCGGAGGGGACGATCGGCGGCACGTTGAGCTGGGTCGTCGGCATCCTCGCCTGCGTCGGCATCGTGATGCTGCAGGTGATGCGGCGTCGTCAACGCGCGCGGTACGGGTTCCGGCTCCGCCCGATGTGGGCGGAGGTCGCACTCGGCGTCGTCGCCTGCGCCGCCGTGCTGCTCGCGATCTGGTACCTGAACCGCTACTACCTGCCACCCGGTCTCGTCGAGCAGCGCGGCGCGGCGCCCGGCGAGGACATCTCGCTCGGCCTGGCGATCCCGGTCCTGATCGCGCTGAGCGTGACGGTCGTGATGACGTTCATCGCCACCCGGCGACGGTTCGGGCGCTACGTGTACGGGATCGGAGGTAACCCCGAGGCGGCCGAGCTGGCCGGGCATCAAGACCAAGCGCACGATCGTGAAGACGTTCACTCTGATGGGCCTGTTGGTCGGGCTGGCCGGCGCGGTGCAGATCGCGCGGCTGAACGCGGCGGTCAGCAGCCTCGGGCACCGGGCATGGAACTGAACGTGATCGCCGCCGCCGTGATCGGCGGCACTTCGTTCGCAGGCGGGATCGGCACGATCGCCGGGGCCGTGCTCGGGGCGCTCGTGATGCAGTCGCTCGTGTCGGGCATGGTCCTGATGGGGATCGAAGCGCCGCTCCAGGACATCGTCGTGGGGATCGTCCTCGTCTTCGCGGTGGCGCTGGACACGATCGTGCGACGGAGGTCGACGAAGTGACGGAACGGACGGGGGCCCCGCTCGCGGAGCTGCGGAACATCCGCGTGGCCTTCGGTGGCGTCCACGCGGTCGACGACGTGACGGTCGACCTGTACCCGGGCGAGGTCGTCGGTCTCGTCGGCGGCAACGGGGCCGGCAAGACCACGCTGATCCGCACGCTCTCCGGAGCGCACAAGGCGGACTCGGGCGAGATCCTGATCGAAGGCAAGCCGGTCACGATCACCGACCCGAGGGATGCGAAGCTCCTCGGGATCGAGACGATCTACCAGACCCTCGCCCTGGCGGATAACATCGACGCGCCGGCGAACGTCTTCCTCGGTCGCGAGATCACGACGCGGTTCGGCAATCTCGACGCGAGCGCGATGGAGGATGCGACCCGCAAGCTGATGAACCGGTTGAATCCGAAGTTCAAGAACTTCGTGTCACCGGTCCAGTCGCTGTCGGGCGGGCAGCGTCAATCGGTCGCGATCGCCCGCGCCGTCCACTTCAACGCGCGCATCCTGATCATGGACGAGCCCACCGCGGCGCTCGGGCCCGCCGAGACGGCGCAGGTGCGCGACCTGATCCGACAGCTGAAGGCCGAGGGGATCGGGATCTTCCTGATCAGCCACGACATCCACGACGTGTTCGACCTGTCCGACCGGATCAGCGTGATGCTGCAAGGCCGTCTCGTCGGGACGGTCAACAAGGACGACGTCACGACCGACGAGGTCCTGGCGATGATCATCCTCGGCAAGCTGCCCGAGCAGGTCACCCAGGAGGAGCTCGCCGAGCTGCGCTGAGCCGCGCGACCAGCTCAGCCGCGTCGATCGCGGAACAGGTGACCGCAGTCGGTGCACGTCATGTTCACGCGCGCCGCCGGACCCGCGTGCGCGAACGGCTGCGTATGGACCGAGCCGCACGAGGGACACGTCGGCCGCGCCCGCTGGTCGCGCGCCTGCTCGCGCCCGACCCAGGCCTCCTCGACGGAGACCTCCGCGCCGGCCGCCTGCAGCCGGCGCCGCGCGTCCTCGGCCTCCTCGGCGAGAACGAACCGCAGGACCGGGTACGGCACCGTCACCTCGCCGAGGTCGACGCGGCCACCGGTGACCCGCTCCAACACGTCGGTCAGGTCCTCGTCGGAGCCATCGGGCCAGCCGAGGAGCGTCACGGTGGAACGCAGCACCTGATCCGGCCGACCCTCGCGTCCCACGCCCTCACCCTTTCCGCCGGACCGAGCGTACCCGGGGTGGGGTACGCTAGTGGTCTCGGGTGCCTGCCCGAGGATCTGCGTCGCGCGGTCGACGGGTCGTCACGGGTCGTGGCCGATCCACCCATCCGCCTCTCGGATCGTGAAGGCCCTCGGGCCGGCGGAAGGAGCGATCATGTCCTCGACGAGCGGCAAAGACGTCCAGTTCGGGCCCCCGGTTCGGGGCAAGGAGGCCGCGTCGCGGGCATCCGCGGGCCGAACGTGCGAGGCGGCGGGGTGCGCCACCGTCCTGTCGACCTACAACGCCGCGACTCGGTGCTGGCTCCACAGCGACCCCTCGTACCGACACCCGCTCGCGAAGTCCTGACGTCGGCCATCGCAGGATGCGCACGGCGCGACCGACACCGGGCTAGGCTCCGACCGTGGACGCCGAAGAAGAACGCATCGCCCTGTTCCTCGACTACGAGAACCTGGCGATCGGAGCCCGGGAGAGCCTGCGCGGCTTCACCTTCGACCTCCGTCCCGTGCTGGACGCCCTCGCCGAACGCGGTCGCGTGATCGCGCGCAAGGCGTACGCGGACTGGTCGTACTTCGACGAAGACCGGAGGATGCTCACCCGGAGCCACGTCGAGCTGATCGAGATCCCGCAGCGGATGGGCGCGGTGCGCAAGAACGCCGCCGACATCAAGCTCGCGGTGGATGCGCTGGAGCTCGCGTTCGAGCGCGACTACGTCACCACCTTCGTGATCTGTACCGGGGACAGCGACTTCACGCCCCTCGTCCACAAGCTCCGCGAGCTGAACAAGCGGGTGATCGGCGTCGGTATCAAGGGGTCGACCTCCGCGCTGCTGCCGCCCGCTTGTGACGAGTTCCTGTTCTACGAGACGCTCGAGGGCGTCGACGTGCCGGAGCCGTCCTCCACGCGCGCCCGGTCGGGGTCGCGTGGCGGGCGAGGCACCGCCGCGAAGGAGGCTCCCGCGGATGCGGAGGCCGACGAGGAGACCGAGACCCCTGAGCGTGGGTCCGCCCGGCCGGGGAACCCCGACGAGCTCGCCGTCCTGATCGCCCGCACGGTGGCCGGGCTCGAGCAGGCGACGGGTGGACCGGTGCTCGCGTCCTCCGTCAAGCGGGCGCTGCTGCGGAAGGATCCGACGTTCAGCGAGACCGACCACGGGTTCCGCGCGTTCGGCGAACTCCTGCGTCACCTGGCCGACCGCAACGTGATCGAGCTCGCCGAGGGCGCGGCCAAGGGCGACCCGCTCGTCTCGCTCCCCCAGCGCGGGGGCGAGACCGAGGGCTTCGGGCTGCTGCGTCAGGTCGTGGCCGACCTGCAGGCCCGCGACGGCGAGGTGTTCCTCTCCGGGCTGAAGACGCAGCTGCGCAAGATCCAGCCCGACTTCAGCGAGAAGCGCTACGGCTACCGCGGCTTCCTGCAGTTCTGTCGCGCGGCCGAGGCGAACGGCGTCGTCAGCCTCGAGTGGAACGACGACGCCGGGGACTACGTGCTCCGCACGACCTGACGCCTATCCGGTGTCCCCGTCCGGACCCGGCCGTCGCTGCGCACCCCACTCGGACCACGGGTCGTAGTCCACCTCGAGCGCCTCCTGCGCGGGGCGTTCGTCCTCGGGCACGTGCCGGAGGTTGATGCGGATCCGGTACCAGGCCGTGAACCGGCCTCGCATCGCGTCGACGAGCACGTCCGACGGCTCGAGGTGTGCCGCCACCTCCCCATGCTTCGCCCGCCATCGCTCGAGCCCCTCGCGCGCCTCCGCCTCGGTCTCGGCCCGCGCGATCTCGATCAACGGCATCCGAGAACGGCGGCGACCGGTGGGACCGGCGGTCTTGCCGGGCGCCGGAGGCGGGACCACCCCCTCGGGCTCGACCGGTCCCCGCGACGTGCGTCGCTTCGAGGGCTGCACGCGCGCCGGCTCGTTCGCCTGCTTCTCGTAGTTGGGCGGCCAGGGCGCGTCGGCGAACCCCGCCTCCTCGTGCTGGTCGGCGAGCTCGAGGAGGGTCTCGAGGGACCCGACCGCCTCGTCGATCCCCTCCGAGGGATCGCCGATCCGCGCGTATCGCTCCGGCACCGTGTCGATCGTGAAGGCGGCGGGGTCGGCGTCGGGGACCTCGTCCCACGTGAGCGGGGTCGAGACGCGCGCGTCGGGCGTGGGGCGGATCGAGTACGCCGACGCGACGGTGCGGTCCTTCGCGTTCTGGTTGTAGTCGATGAACACGCCGTGCCGCTCCTCCTTCCACCAGCGGCTCGTGGCGAGGTCGGGAGCCCGACGCTCGACCTCCCGGGCCAAGGCGAGCGCGGCGCGCCGCACCTCCGGGAAGCTCCAGCGAGGCTCGATCCGCGCGTAGACGTGGATCCCACGCGAGCCGGACGTCTTCGGCCAGCCGACGAGACCGAAGTCGTCGAGCACCTCCTTCACCGTCAGCGCGACGTCGCGGATCTGGGGCCACCCGATCCCCGGGACGGGGTCGAGATCGACGCGGAGCTCGTCGGGGTGATCGAGGTCGTCGGCCCGGACCGGATGCGGGTTCAGGTCGATGCATCCGAGGTTCACGATCCACGCGAGCTGCGCCGCATCGCTGACCACCACCTCTTGGGCGGTCCGGCCCGAGGGGAACCGCAGCTCGACGACCTCGATCCAGTCGGGCCGCGACGACGGCGCGCGCTTCTGGAAGAAGGACGGTTCCGCGGCGCCGTCGACGAAGCGCTTGAGCGCCATCGGGCGCCCGTCGACGCCGCGCAGGGCGCCCTCGGCGATCGCGAGGTAGTACCGCACGAGGTCGAGCTTCGTGTGGCCGGTCTCGGGGAAGAAGACCTTCTGCGGGTTGCTGATGGCGACCTCGCGGCCGGCCACATCGAGGAGCTCCTTCGGCGACGCCATCAACGAACCTTACGCACCGACCTTGGAGACCGTCTGCGGTAGCGTCGATGCGAGGACCCCAAGAGGAGGGACCAGATGGAGTACCGGACGCTCGGCGGCACCGGCCTGCGGGTCAGCACCCACTGCCTCGGCACGATGATGTTCGGCACGTGGGGGGACCCGGACCCGGACAACGGCGTCCGCATCATCGAGCGCGCCCTCGACGCCGGCATCAACTTCGTGGACACCGCCGACGTCTACTCCTCCGGCGGGTCCGAGCGGATCGTCGGCCGGGCGCTCAAGGGCCGTCGCGACGACGTGGTCCTCGCCACGAAGGTGCACGGCGAGATGGGGCCCGGACGGAACGAGGGGGGGAACTCGCGGACCTGGATCGCCCGCGCGATCGACGCGAGCCTCCTGCGCCTGCAGACCGACCACGTCGACCTGTACCAGGTGCACCGGCCGGAAGCCGAGACCGACATCGAGGAGACGCTGGGCGCGCTCACCGATCTTCAGCGCCAGGGCAAGATCCGCTACTTCGGGTGCTCGACGTTCCCCGGCTGGCAGATCGTCGAGGCGCAGTGGGTGGCCGAACGTCGCGGGCTGTCCCGCTTCCGGACCGAACAGCCCCCGTACTCGATCCTCGTGCGCGGCATCGAGCACGACGTGTTGCCGGTGGCGCAGCGCTACGGGATGGGCGTCTTGACGTGGAGCCCGCTCGACCGGGGATGGCTGACCGGCCGGTACCGTCGCGATCGCTTCGACGATTCGCCCGACGCGCGAGCCGCGCGCACGAAGGAGCGCGGCGGCATGATCGCGAAGCAGTTCGATCGGTCGCGGCCCGAGAACGAGCGCAAGCTCGACATCGTCGAGGGTCTGGCGAAGGTCGCGGCCGAAGCGGGCGTCTCGATGACCCACCTCGCGATCGCGTTCACGCTGGCGCACCCGGCCGTGACGTCGACGATCATCGGCCCGAGGACACCGGCTCAGTTCGAAGACCTCCTCGCCGGCGCGGACGTACGCCTCGACGACGCCACGCTCGACGCGATCGACGAGCTGGTCCCGCCCGGCACCGACGTCGACCCGAACGATCGGGGGTTCGAACCGTGGTGGTTCGCGCCGCGGAGCCGCCGACGGGCGAACGACTAGCCGCGCGCACCCGACGATAGGGTTCGGTCGTGGACGTCCTGCGCGCTGGATCCCTCGACGAAGCCCTCGCGGCGAAAGCGCGGCGACCCGACGCCGTCCCGATCGCAGGCGGCACGGACGTGATGGTCGGGATCAACGGGGGTTCGGCGCGGCCCCCGGCGATCCTGGACGTCTCGCGCGTCGATGAGCTGCGGCGCTGGGAGCGCGGCGACGAGCTCGTCCTGGGCGCGGGCGTCACCTATACCCGGATCCTCGACGAGCTCGCGGACGAGCGCGAGCGCTGTCGCAGGCCGCCCGCGCCGTGGGATCGCCGCAGATCCGCAACCGGGGAACGGTGGGTGGCAACGTCGGGACCGCGTCGCCCGCCGGCGACCTGCTGCCGGTGATCGCGGCCTCGGACGGGACGATCGAACTGGGCTCGGATGGCGGACGCCGGCGCACCGTCGCATGGCGCTCGTTCTTCGCCGGACCCAAGCGAACGACGATCGAGCCCCATGAGCTGATCCTCGGCGTGCGCTGGCGACGCTCGAGGGGGCCGGGCGTCTTCGCGAAGGTTGGGCCGCGCAACGCGATGGTGATCTCGGTCTGCAGCCTCTGCCTCCAGCTCGACGAGGACGAACGCACGGTTCGACTGGCCCTCGGCAGCGTGGGTCCGACGGTCCTGCGAGCCGACGCCGCCGAGGCCTTCGCGGCGGCGGCGCTGGAGGATATGGGCGGATGGGCGGACCCGTCGCGTCCGGTCGCGGAAGCGATGGTGACGCGGTTCGCCGAGCTCGCGGCCGGCGCGGCGAGTCCGATCGACGACCTCCGCGGGACGTCCGCGTATCGCCGCCACGCGATCGGCGTCCTGGCCGGACGCGCGCTGCGATGGGTGCTCGCCGACCGGACGACGGGGGCGGGCTAGCGATGTGGGTGCGGCTGCACGTGAACGGTCGCCCCGTCGAGGCGGAGGTGTGGGGGGGCGCGAGCCTGCTCGGGATGCTCCGCGACGAGCTCGACCTGCCGGGATCGAAGAACGCGTGCGAGGAGGGCGAATGTGGGTCGTGCTCCGTGTGGCTCGACGGCGACCTCGTGTGCTCGTGCCTCGTCCTGGCCGCGCAGGCGGACGGCAGCGACGTGCGCACCGTCGAGGGGCTCGGCACGGATGAGGACCTGCACCCCGTGCAGCAGGCCTTCGTCGACGCCGGGGCCGTGCAATGCGGGTTCTGCACGCCGGGGTTGATCGTGGCCGTGACCGACCTGCTCGAGCGGGAACCGTCGCCGTCGGACCGGCGGATCCGTGAGGCGCTCTCCGGGAACCTCTGTCGGTGCACCGGCTACGAGAAGATCCTCGACGCCGTCCGGCTGGCGTCGGGACTCGTCGAGGCGCCGGGGGGTCCTCGGTGAGCGGCTCGCGAGGTCCGGATGCCGCGGCGCGCGCGGCCACCGCGACCCGGACCCGCACGGGAGGCCGGGTCGGACACGGCGTCGGGGTCTCGGCGCCCAGGATCGACGGGACCCCGAAGGTCCGGGGCGCGTTCCTGTACGCGAGCGACCTCCGCGCCGAGGGGATGCTCCACGGTCGGACGGTCCGCAGCCCGCACGCGTCCGCCCGGATCCTCTCGATCGACGTCGCGGCGGCGCTCGCCACCCCCGGCGTCCGCGCGCTGATGCTCGCCGACGACGTCCCGGGCACCCGCCGGTACGGGCTCGAGCTCCCGGACCAGCCCGTCCTCGCCGAAGACGTCGTCCGCTACGTCGGCGAGCCGGTGGCGATCCTCGCGGCCGACCACCCCGAGACGGCGAGGATCGCCGCCGAACGGATCCGCGTCGACTACGAGATCCTCGAGCCGCTCCTCGACATGGAGGCCGCACTGGAGGCGTCCTCGGCGCCCCTGCATCCCACGGGCAACGTGCTGCGCCACGTCCACATCGAGCACGGCGATCCGGACGCGCCCGCCGACGTGTGGGTCGAGGGCTACTACGAGACCGGGATGCAGGATCAGGCCGCGTTGGGACCCGAGGCCGGGATCGCGATCCCGGCCGAGGACGGCGGCGTCGACCTCCACGTCGCCACGCAGTGGCTCCACGTGGACCGCGCGCAGATCGCACCGTGCCTCGGCCTTCCGGAGGAGCTCGTCCGGATCCACCTCGCCGGCGTCGGCGGCGCGTTCGGCAGCCGCGAGGACCTGCACATGCACCTGCACGCCTGCCTCCTCGCACTGCGGACGCGTCGCCCCGTGAAGATCGCGTACGACCGGCACGAGTCGTTCCTCGGCCACGTGCACCGCCATCCGGCGCGCATGTGGATGCGGCACGGCGCCGACCACGAGGGCCACCTGGTGAACGTGCACGTCCGCCTGCTGGTCGACGGTGGGGCCTACGCCTCGTCCTCGACCGCGGTGATCGCGAACGCGTCCACGTTCGCCTGTGGGCCGTACAGGGTGCCCAACGCCCGGATCGACGGCACGGCCGTCTACACGAACAACCCACCCTGCGGGGCGATGCGAGGCTTCGGCGCGACCCAGGTCTGCTTCGGGCACGAGGCGCAGATGGATCGGCTGGCGGCGGCCCTGTCCATCGATCCCGTCGAGCTCCGGCTCCGCAACGCGCTCGCGCCCGCCGGCACGTTGCCCACCGGACAGGTGCTCCGTGGCAGCGCGCCCGTGGCGGAGGTGATCCGCCGGTGCGCCGCCGTCCCCGAGCCACCGGCCGAGCCGGCGGTGGGCCGCGATCCCCTCGAGCTCCCGGGCGGATCCGGCAACGTCGGCCGGGGCGAGGGGGTCCGGCGAGGCGTCGGGTTCGCCGTGGGCTTCAAGAACCTCGCCTACAGCGACGGGTTCGACGACAGCGCCGAGGCGACGGTCGAGCTCGCGGTCGACGAGGATGGGGTGACCGTGGCGCGGGTGCGATCCGCGGCCGTCGAGGTCGGCCAGGGGCTGACGACGGTCCTCGATCAGATCGTCCGGACGGAGCTCGGGACCGACCGGGTCGAGCTGCTCCCGCCCGACACGTCGGGCGGCTCCGCGGGGTCGAGCTCGGCCTCCCGGCAGACGATGATGTCCGGCGGAGCGGTCCAGGCGGCATGCCGGGAGGTTCGCGACCGGCTCCTGGCTCGGGCGCGAGACGCTTTCGCGTTGGCCGCGACCGGGTCCCTCGAGCTCGCGGACGGTCGCATCCTCCTCGACGGAGTGCCGCTCGGCGACGTCGCGGACCACGCCGTCCCCCCGCTCGTCGCGACCGCGACGTTCCGCCACCGGCCGACCGCGGGGTTCGATCCGCTCGGACGGGGCGACATCCACGTCGCGTTCGCCTTCGCGGCCGAGCGGGCCGTCGTCGAGGTCGACGAGGAGTTGGGTCTGGTCCGGGTCGTGCAGATCGCTGCCGCGCAGGACGTCGGCCGCGCCCTCAACCCCCGGGCCGTGGCCGGCCAGATCGAGGGAGCGACGGCGCAGGGCGTCGGGTTCGCCCTGATGGAGGAGCTCCAGGTCGTCGACGGCACGATCGCGAACGCGTCGTTCACCGACTACCTGATCCCGACCATCATGGACATGCCGCCGGTCGTCTCGGAGCTGATCGAGGATCCGGAGCCCGACGTGCCGTTCGGGGCGAAGGGTGTGGGCGAGCACGCGTTGATCGTCGCCCCGGCGGCGATCGTCGCCGCGCTCCGCGACGCGACGGGCCGCGAGCTGAACCGGATCCCCGTCCGTCCGGACGACCTCCTCGGCCTGACGACGCCGCGTCCGTGGCGAGATCCCCCGCCGAACCCCGACGTGCCCTACCAGGTCCCGGTCCCGCTGGCCAGGCACGAGGCCTGAGGACGTCCGTCAGCCCACGCGGATCTCACCGCGCATCCCGAAGGCGTAGTGACCGGGGAGGTGGCAGCCGAACAGCAGCGGCTCGCCGGCTCGATCGAACGACAACGTGGTGACGACCGTTTCGCCGGCGGGGACCGAGATCTCCCCGGGTCTCGGCGCATGGTGTGCCTCGGTGCCGCGCTCGTGTGCCAGCTGCACGCCCTCATCGCCCACGATGAACTCGTGATCGATCGGGTCGGTGTTCACCACGATGAACCGGATCGTCTGACCGGGCGCCACGTCGACGACCTCGGGGTCGAACCGCGAGAAGTGGATCCGGATCGTGACCGTTGCCGGCGACGGAGGGCCCTGCCGGCCGCCGTCGAGCCAGCCCGACGCGACCGCGCTCCCGGCGCCGGCCAGGACCACGGCCGCGAGGATCGCGGCGAGGCCGGCGGCTCGGAGCGCGGTCGTGCGTCGGAGCATCGTCAGCCCCGCGTCGCGGCGGCGCGCCGGCGACCGACCGCCAGCCCGAGGCCGAGGGCCGCGACCGCGACGAGGGCCGCGAGCAACACCGACGGGAACGGGGCGCCGGGGACCGGCAGCTGCGGGATCCGGAGCCCCGCCGCGAAAGGATTCGGCTGGCCGTAGCCGCTCGCGTCGATCGCCAGGTCGTGGGTCAGGTCGCCCGCGAACGCGTTCACCCGGATCTGCGTCAGCCACATGTCGTCGGCAGGGAGCCACTCCATGCCGCGGTCCGAGCGGAGGTCGGCCAGCAGCGATGGCGATGCCGGCTCGCTGACCTCCTGGATCAGGCCGTGCTGTCCCTCGTCGCCGGTCGCCAGATCGGCCAGGGGAAGGGTGGCCGGACGCACGTCCGTCAACAGGTAGACGTCGGCCTGCACCAGGTCCGACGCGTCGCGCCCGAGCGCGAGGATGCGCAGCGGCACCCAGGGGTTCGGCGTCGGGATCACGACGTGGACCGGCGTCCCCTGGCCCTGCTGGACGCTCTGCGCGTTCGCGCGACCGACGTCGAACTTCACGGCCATGAAGATCGGGCTGCGCTCCGCATAGAACGCGAGCACCTCGGGCGCGTCGGGCGGCAGGAAGAATCCGTGATCGTTCGCCCACGCCCCCACGTCGTCGGCGCCGCCCTCGAGCACCGTGATGTCGAGCGCGTCGATCTTCGTCTCGAGGATCACGGTCGCGCCGCCGGCGCTGTCGGCCGCGAGCGCGACGGCGCGCTCCGCCGGCTGTGGCTGTGTCTCGAGGATCAGGCGCTGCAGCGTCCAGTCGCCGCCCTTGATCACGTCGGTCGGGACGCCCGGCAGCGGCACGATCGAGCCGACCTCCGTCGCGTCCGCTCCGGCGAACTCGAACGACGTGACGTAGTGCTCGACGCCCTGGTGGTACGCGGCGAGCGTCGTCGTGCGGAGCAGGCTGACGGTGCCGTTCGGGGTCACGAGCCCGCCGCACGCGAACGCGCTCCCGGCCGGAACGAGGACCAGGAGCGCGACGAACGTGGAGAGGGCGATCCGACGGGCGAGACGCGAGCGATGGGCCATGGGTCTCCTCCTTCGCGAGATCGTCCTTTGATGCTCGGAGATGAGCAGCGGTTCCCAGGGGCGAGCGATCCGCACTCGACCCGAGGGTCCGCGGCGCGAGAACCCGCCGATGGTCGTCGGCCGGGCCTTAGGCCGAACGGCATCCGGATTACGGCTTTGGTCCGTAGGCGGCGGGCAACGGGGGATGGAACACTCGGGCGACAACCCGACGACGAACGCAGCGCGCGGGTCTTCCCCGCTCCTGCCCAGGAGGTCAACCTGCATGCTGTCAGCCCGTGCCCCTCGTTCTGCTCACCGGGCATCGCGTGACCGAGGAAGGGCACGGCATCACGGCCGTTCCGTCCTAACCACGCTTGCCACGCTCGCGGTCATCGCCGCGATGCTGCCGCTGGCCCCGCGCCTTCGCAGCCGGCAACCAGGCGGTCCAGCTCGACGGTACGGACGACGCGATCCAGCTCGGGGCCGCCGGTTCGCTCGGCGCGAGCCAGTTCACCTTGGAGCTGTGGTTCAACCGGACGGGCACCGGGGCGACGGCGTCGACGGGGACCGGAGGGGCCACCTCGATCATCCCGCTGATCTCGAAGGGTCGATCCGAGTCCGACGGCACGACCGTGGACACGAACTACATGCTCGGGATCAGCACGATCACCGGTGCCGGTGGAGGGACGGTCGCCAACTCGCTCGCGGCCGACTTCGAGGATCGGACGCTCGCCTCGAACAACAACAGCCCGGTCTTCGGCGCGACCGCGATCACGCAGAACGTCTGGCACCACGCGGCCGCGACCTTCAACGGCTCGCAGTTCTGCCTCTACCTCGACGGCGCGCTAGACGGGACGTGCCGCGCCACCTCGTTGGTGCCGACGTTCGACTCGGTGCAGATCCCGGCGGTCGGGACCGCCTACAACTCCCCGGCCAGCGGCAACCAGGCCGCGGGGTTCTTCGCCGGCCAGGTCGACGAGGTCCGGATCTGGAACACGGCCCGCACCCAGGCCCAGATCCAGGCGAGCATGAACCAGGAGCTCACCTCCGGCACCGGGCTGATCGGTCGCTGGGGCCTGAACGAGGGCTCGGGCACCTCGGCCGCAGCCTCGGTGGGACCGAACGCGACGCTCGTGAACGGTCCGACCTGGGTCGCGGGGGCGCCAGCGCTCAACCCTCCACCGTCCGGGAACCTCGGGGTCCAGCTCGACGGTACGGACGACGCGATCCAGCTCGGGGCCGCCGGTTCGCTCGGCGCGAGCCAGTTCACCTTGGAGCTGTGGTTCAACCGGACGGGCACCGGGGCGACGGCGTCGACGGGGACCGGAGGGGCCACCTCGATCATCCCGCTGATCTCGAAGGGTCGATCCGAGTCCGACGGCACGACCGTGGACACGAACTACATGCTCGGGATCAGCACGATCACCGGTGCCGGTGGAGGGACGGTCGCCAACTCGCTCGCGGCCGACTTCGAGGATCGGACGCTCGCCTCGAACAACAACAGCCCGGTCTTCGGCGCGACCGCGATCACGCAGAACGTCTGGCACCACGCGGCCGCGACCTTCAACGGCTCGCAGTTCTGCCTCTACCTCGACGGCGCGCTAGACGGGACGTGCCGCGCCACCTCGTTGGTGCCGACGTTCGACTCGGTGCAGATCCCGGCGGTCGGGACCGCCTACAACTCCCCGGCCAGCGGCAACCAGGCCGCGGGGTTCTTCGCCGGCCAGGTCGACGAGGTCGCGGATCTGGAACATCGGCCCGCACCCAGGCCCAGATCCAGGCGAGCATGAACCAGGAGCTCACCTCCGGCACCGGGCTGATCGGTCGCTGGGGCCTGAACGAGGGCTCGGGCACCTCGCGCCGCAGCCTCGGTGGGACCGAACGCGACGCTCGTGAACGGTCCGACCTGGGTCGCGGGGGCGCCCGGCCTGACGACCCCGCCGCCCCCGTCGGGCAACACCGGCGTGCAGATCGACGGCGTGAACGACCACGGGATCCTTCTCGGCTCCGCGGGAGCGCTCGGCGCCAGCGAGTTCACGCTCGAGCTCTGGTTCAAGCGGACCGGGACCGGCGTCGCCGTGTCGACGGGCTCGGGAGGGAACACGCTCTCGGTCCCCCTCATCACGAAGGGCCGATCCGAGAACGACGGCTCGAACATCGACACGAACTACTTCCTCGGGATCAATCGGGACAGCGGCGTGCTCGAGGCCGACTTCGAGGACACGACGAACGGCTCGAACCATCCGGTCGTCGGCACGACGAACGTCGGCATGAACGTCTGGCACCACGGCGCGGTCACGTTCAACGGCTCGCAGTTCTGCCTGTACCTGGACGGCGTGCTCAACGGCACGTGCACGGCCACGACCGCCACGCCGCGCTTCGACTCGACGCAGATCCCGGCGATCGGCACCTCGACGAACTCCACCACCGCTATCCCACCCAACGACCCCGACGGGGCGTTCGCCGGTCAGGTCGACGAGGTCCGGATCTGGAACGTCGCGCGTACCCAGGCCGAGATCCAGGCCACGATGAACCAAGAGCTCATCTCGGGGACCGGCCTGATCGGTCGCTGGGGGCTGAACGAGGGGACCGGCACGACGACCACCGCCTCGGTCGGACCGAACGGGGCGCTCACGGCCGGCACCAGCTGGGTGGCGGGCGCGCCGCTCACGCCGCCCGGCGATGCCCCGGACGCGCCGGTCGTGGTCGCGCCACTGAACGGCGCCACCGACATCGCCCGTCCGCCGACACTCGACGTCACCGTCACCGACCCCGACAGCGACGACCTGACCGTCACCTTCTTCGGACGTCCTGCTGGCGCCCCCGGAGCGGGTCAGGACTTCACGCTGATGACGATCCCCGACACGCAGTGGTACTAGCGAGAACATCCCTGCCACGCGCAACGCGATCTACACGGCCCAGATGAACTGGATCGTGAGCTCGAGGGACTCCCTCAACACCGTGTTCGCCACCCACCTGGGCGACATCACCCAGAACTTCGACACGGTCGAGGCGGAGTTCCAGCGAGCCTCAGCGAACCAGGCGATCCTCGACTCGAACGGCGTGAAGAACGCCGTCAACACCGGCAACCACGACTTCGCCAACAACGGGTCGTCGAGCGTCGCGCACTTCTTCGACCAGTACTTCCCGCCGTCGCGGTACGACGGGCTTCCCCTGGTACGGCGGCTACCTGGGCGATCCCGACCGACGGCGTCGCGGACGGGGGCAACGACCGGCAGAACAAGGACAACTTCGAGCTGTTCTCCGCGGGTGGGATGGACTTCCTGATCATCCACCTCGAGCACGACATGCCGCTGTACGCGACGCAGTGGGCGCAGAACGTGATCGACGCGTTCCCGAACCGGCACGTGATCATCAGCACGCACGCGTTCGTGAACGCCGCCGGCGCTCGGGGCTCCTCACCGGTCAGCCGGGCCGACGGCCAGTCCGCGCAGACCGTGTGGACCAGCCTGATCTCGCCGAACTGCGAGATCTTCATGGTCGTCAACGGCCACTACCACGGGCAGGGCAGGCGGACGGACAACAACAGCTGCGGCGAGCCCGTGTTCCAGCTCAACTCCGACTACCAGGACTTCGCGAACGGCGGAGACGGGTACCTGCGCTACTACACGTTCAAGCCGTCCGAGGACAAGATCTACGCCTACACGTACTCACCGACCCTGAACTCGTTCGACACGCCGCTCGCCGACGACCAGTTCACGCTCGACTGGGACATGGGCGGGCCGCAGGCCGTTCACCGCAGATCGGCTCGGTCACAGGCGTGGACTCCGGGCGACCACGCGACGGTCCAGTGGAACGGCTTGCAGCAGGCCACGCGAGTACGAGTGGTACGCGGTCGTGAGCGACGGCTCGCAGACGCACGACCGGCGCCGACCTCGAGCTTCACGACCGACGTCCCGCCGCCCACGCCCCCGGTCGTCGACTCGGTGACGATCGACCAGGCGAACCCGCGGACGAACGACACGCTGACCGTCACGGTCCAGAGCCACGACGTCAACAACGACCCAGTCACCTACGCGTACCAGTGGTTCCGCAACGGCGCGCCGCTCGGCGGGGCCACGTCCTCGAGCCTGGACCTGGGCGCGACGGGCAACGGCAACAAGGGCGACCAGATCGCCGTGCAGGTCGTGGCGAACGACGGCGGCGCGAACAGCGCTCCGGTGACTGTCGGCGCCCGTCACGATCGTGAACTCGCTGCCGACGGCGACCGTCGTGCTGCCCGGCGACGACGGTCGCCCCGAACCAGGTGGTGCAGACCACGGCGACGCGCTCCGACGCGGACGGCGACACGACCACGCTGACCTACGTGTGGAAGCTGAACGGTGTGGTTCGCAAGACGACCACCGCCACCTCGAGCCTGACGGATACGATCGACCTGAGCACGATCTCGCCGGCGAACGGCGACACGCTCTCGGTCGAGGTGACGCCGAACGACGGCACCGGCAACGGCACGATGGTGTCGGCCTCGGCGACCGTGAACATCCCGATCGTCTCGGCGACCCCGGAAAGCACCGCCAACGTGGGCGGGACGGCGGTTCGCGCGATCGTCCGCGTCGGCAACGTCGTCTACCTAGGTGGCGATTTCACGCAGTTGACCAGCCCCACCGGCACGGTCTTCCCGCGTCAGTACCTCGCTGCCGTGGATGCCACCACCGGGCAGGTGCTGCCCTGGAACCCGAGCGCCGATCGGCCCGTGTACTCGCTGGCCGCCTCGCCCGACGGGACCAGGATCTACGCGGGCGGGCAGTTCCGCTTCATCGGCGGTCAGGCTCGGACGAGGTTGGCCGCGATCAACCCCAACACGGGAGCACCGCTCGCCTGGACGCCGTCGGTCAGCGCCGATCCCCGATGCGATCGTCGCGTCGGGTGACCGGGTCTACCTCGGTGGTCAGTTCGAGTTCGCCACGGGGCAGGGTCAGTCGGCCCAGCCCCGCAACAGGCTCGCAGCGTTCAACGCGAACGATGGAACCCTCGTCACCGGATGGAACCCGAACGCCAACGGCAGGGTCCGCGCCATGGTGATGGCACCGGACAACCGCCTGTTCGTGGCGGGCGGGTTCACCACGATCGGCGGGAACGCGAACACCTACCTCACGCCGCTCGACCCGACCAGCGGAGCAGTCCTGCCCTGGGCGAACCGGCCTCCGGTCCCCACGTTCGGGGCAGCCCTCGGTCCGGCCCAGCTCTTCGTCGCGACCGCGGGGGTCGGCAACAACGCGGTGATCGCCTACGACCTAAGCACCGGGACGCAGCAGTGGAGCCGGGCGGCCGACGGCGACGTGAACGACGTGGAGTACATGAACGGGATCGTCTACGCCGGAGGACACTTCGACACGATGGCCGGCGTCACGCACCGGAGGCTCGCCGCCTTCGACGCGCCGACGGGTGCGCTCCGCAACGACTGGACACCCACCGCGCTCGACTCCGGTCCGCAGGGGGTCGTCGCGATGCTCGCGACGAGCAACCGCCTGTACATCGGCGGCGACTTCGAGACCGTCTCAGGCCTCACGCGGCTGCTCTTCGCGATGTTCAGCCAGGCTGCGGGGCCGAACAACCCGCCGGTCATCGACTCGGTCGTGATCGACCAAGCGTCGCCGCCGCACCGGGGACACGCTGACGGTGACCGTTACGGCCCACGACGTCGATGCGAACCCGCTGATGTACGCATACCAGTGGTCTCGCAACGGGACGGACATCCCGGGCGCCACGGCTGCGACGCTGAACCTGGCGAACCGCGAACAACGGGGACAAAGGCGACCTGATCCGCGTGCGCGTGACCGCGAACGACGGGACAACGAACTCGCCCGCCGTCACCTCGTCGCCTGTCACGGTGGTGAACAGCGCTCCGACGGCGACCGTCTCGCTCAGCTCCTCGTCGCCCACGACGAACCAGACCCTCACGGCGACCGCGACGCGCTCCGACGCCGACGGGGACACCGTCACGCTGACCTACCTGTGGACGGTGAACGGATCCCCCGTTCGCACGACGGTCACGACCGCGCTCACCGATGCCCTCGACCTCTCCGTCGCCGGCAACGGTGATCCGGGGCAGACGATCGTCGTGACCGTGACGCCGAACGACGGCACGGCGAACGGCACGGGAGTCTCGGCCACGGCGACCGTGAGCGCCGGGGCGGCGCCGCCGATCTTCGCGGACGATTTCTCCTCCGGTGGGTTCACGAACTGGAACAGCTTCCTCCGGCTCACGATCGACACCGGGACCGGGTCCCCCGCCGCGCCCAGCGCACGCGCCCAGGTGACCGCGCAAAGCGCGTCGGCGACGAAGGATCTGGCGCAGACGTACACCCAGATCTGCGCCAGCCTGAACGTGTCGCTGTCGAACAACACGTCGAACGCCGTGGACCTGTTCCGTCTCCGGAGCGCCAACAACGGGGCGTTGATCAAGGTCTTCGTCGCGGCGAACGGCCAGCTGTTCATCCGATCGGATGCCTCGGGGACGCAGACGAACTCCGGCGTGGCCCTCGGGACCGGGTTCCACAACGTGGAGCTCTGCGGGACCGTCGGGACGTCGGCCTCATGGACGCTGTACCGCGACGGGAACCCGATCCTGACCGTGCCGACGGCCAACACCGGAACGGCCCCGATCGTGCGGCTCCAGATCGGCGACACGGCCGCGAAGACGTTCACGATGAACATCGACCAGGTCCGGCTGGACCTGGTGCCGGGCGACGCCGGCGGCCCGCCCGCCGACACCACCCCGCCGACCCAGCCCGGGCAGCCGACCGGCTCGAGCCCCTCGGCCGGCACGATCCAGATCAGCTGGACGGCATCGACCGACGCCTCCCCGCCGATCACCTACCGGATCTACCGCGACGGCAACCCGACCTCGATCGGGCAGACGACCTCGCTCACGTTCACCGACCCGGGCCTCACGCCGGGCACCAGCCACACGTACCGGGTCGACGCGGTCGACGCGATCCCGAACGCGCCCGAGCACGATGAGCGCGGCCTCGGCCTCGATCCTGGTCTCGGGTCCCCCGGCGGACACCACCCCGCCGACCCAGCCGGGGCAGCCCACGGGCTCGAGCCCGTCCGCAGGGATGATCCAGATCTCGTGGACGGCGTCCACGGACGCGTCCCCGCCGATCACCTACCGGATCTACCGCGACGGGAACCCGACCGCGATCGGGCAGACGACCTCGCTCACGTTCGTCGATCCGTCGCTCACGCCGGGGACCAGCCATACGTACACGGTGGACGCGGTCGACGCGGTCCCGAACCCGCCGAGTCAGATGAGCCAGGCCTCGGCCTCGATCCTGGTCTCGGGTCCCCCGGCGGACACCACCCCGCCGACCCAGCCGGGGCAGCCCACGGGATCGAGCCCGTCCGCAGGGATGATCCAGATCTCCTGGACGGCGTCCACGGACGCGTCCCCACCGATCACCTACCGGATCTACCGCGACGGGAACCCGACCTCGATCGGACAGACGACCTCGCTCACGTTCATGGACCCGGCCTCACGCCGGGGACCAGCCACACCTATACGGTGGACGCGGTCGACGCGGTCCCGAACCCGCCGAGTCAGATGAGCCAGGCCTCGGCCTCGATCCTGGTCTCGGGTCCCCCGGCGGACACCACCCCGCCGACCCAGCCGGGGCAGCCCACGGGATCGAGCCCGTCCGCAGGGATGATCCAGATCTCCTGGACGGCGTCCACGGACGCGTCCCCACCGATCACCTACCGGATCTACCGCGACGGCAACCCGACCTCGATCGGACAGACGACCTCGCTCACGTTCATGGACCCAGGCCTCACGCCCGGGACCAGCCACACCTATACGGTGGACGCGGTCGACGCGGTCCCGAACGCCCCGAGTCAGATGAGCCAGGCCTCGGCCTCGATCCTGGTCTCGGGAGGGGCGCCGCCGGCGATCTTCTCCGACGACTTCTCCAGCGGCGACCTGTCGAACTGGACGTCGTTCACCCGGATCACGATCGACAACACGACCGGGTCTCCGGCCGCGCCGAGCGGCCGGGCGGCCGTGACGAACCTGTCGGCCTTCGCGTACCGGGACCTGGCCTCGCCGGTGAACCAGGCGTGCTTCAGCCTGAACGTGAGCCTGTCCAACAACACGTCCAACGCCGTGGACCTGTTCCGGCTGCGAGGTACGGGCAACACGGCCATGATCCGGGTATACGCGGCGGCGAACGGGATCCTGTTCATCCGTTCGGACTTCTCTGGCGTGCAGGCGAGCTCGAACACCGCGCTCGGCACCGGCTTCCACAACGTGGAGCTGTGCGGGACGGTCGGGACGAACACGACCTGGACGCTGTACCGGGACGGCAACCCGATCGGGACCTTCACCGGTAGCACCGGGACCGTCCCGCTCGCCCGCGTCCAGATCGGTGACAACGCCGCGAAGACCTTCACGGCGAACTTCGACCAGGTCCGGCTGGACCAGGTGCAGGGATGACCTGCGAGGACCGACGACCCCGACGATGACGCGCTGACCGCCTAGGAGGCCCCCGGATGCGCCCTTCCCCGATCCGCCGCACCCTCTTGCGAGGCTTCCTGACGGTCGCCGTCGTCGCCACCGTCCTGCCGCTGGGCGCCACGCCGGCGCACGCCGCCACGAACAACGCCGTCCAGCTCGACGGGACCGACGACGGGATCACCCTGGGGCCCGCCGGAAGCCTGGGGGCGTCCCAGTTCACCCTGGAACTGTGGTTCAAGCGGACGGGAACAGGACTCACCGCATCGACGGGGACGGGCGGTGCCACCTCGATCGTCCCGCTGATCTCGAAGGGTCGATCGGAGGCCGACGGCACCACGCAGGACACGAACTACATCTTGGGGATCAGTACGATCACCGGTACCGGCGGGGGGACGGTAGCCAACTCGCTCGCCGCCGACTTCGAGGACCGCACGCTCGCCTCGAACAACAACAACCCGGTCTTCGGCACGACCGTGATCACGCAGAACGCGTGGCACCACGCGGCCGCCACCTTCAACGGCTCGCAGTTCTGCCTCTACCTCGACGGCGTCCTCGACGGGACGTGCCGTGCCACGACCCTGGTCCCGACGGCGGACTCGGTGCAGATCCCGGCCGTCGGCACGGCCTACGACTCGCTCAACAATACGGCCGGTCGCTTCGCGGGGCAGGTCGACGAGGTCCGGATCTGGAGCACGGCCCGAACACAGGCCCAGATCCAGGCGAGCATGAACCAGGAGCTCACCTCCGGCACCGGCCTGATCGGTCGCTGGGGGCTGAACGAGGGCTCAGGCACCTCGGCCGCGTCCTCGGTGGGATCGACCGCGACGCTGGTCGGCGGCGCGACATGGGTCTTCGGGGCGCCCGTGGGGACCCTCGCCGCCACGAACAACGCCGTCCAGCTCGACGGGACCGACGACGGGATCACCCTGGGGCCCGCCGGAAGCCTGGGGGCGTCCCAGTTCACCCTGGAACTGTGGTTCAAGCGGACGGGAACAGGACTCACCGCATCGACGGGGACGGGCGGTGCCACCTCGATCGTCCCGCTGATCTCGAAGGGTCGATCGGAGGCCGACGGCACCACGCAGGACACGAACTACATCTTGGGGATCAGTACGATCACCGGTACCGGCGGGGGGACGGTAGCCAACTCGCTCGCCGCCGACTTCGAGGACCGCACGCTCGCCTCGAACAACAACAACCCGGTCTTCGGCACGACCGTGATCACGCAGAACGCGTGGCACCACGCGGCCGCCACCTTCAACGGCTCGCAGTTCTGCCTCTACCTCGACGGCGTCCTCGACGGGACGTGCCGTGCCACGACCCTGGTCCCGACGGCGGACTCGGTGCAGATCCCGGCCGTCGGCACGGCCTACGACTCGCTCAACAATACGGCCGGTCGCTTCGCGGGGCAGGTCGACGAGGTCCGGATCTGGAGCACGGCCCGAACACAGGCCCAGATCCAGAGCTCGATGAACGTCGAGATCGTGTCGCAGATGAACGGCCTGATCGGGCGATGGGGGATGAACGAGGGCGCGGGCACGAGCGCCGCCAACTCGGCCGGTTCCGCCCCGCTCAACGGCACGCTCGTCGGTGGCGGGACCTGGGCCGCCGGGGCGCCGCCTGTGGAAGCCCCGCCGGCCGCCGGCAACTACGGCGTCCAGCTCGATGGTGTCGACGACCAGATCGATCTCGGACCGGCGAGCGCGACAGCGTTGGGCGCGGCGCAGTTCACGCTGGAGCTCTGGTTCAAGAAGACGGGCGCCGGGATCCCGGCGCAGACGAGCGGAAGCCCGCCAGGGCTCACTTCGGTCGTTCCTTTGATCACGAAGGGGCGCTCGGAAGCCGACGCAACGACGCAAGACATCAACTATTTCTTCGGCATCGACGCGTCCGGGAAGCTCGCTGCCGACTTCGAGGAGGGAGCAACGGGCGCCACTCCCGGTGCCAACCACGGGTTCATCGCCAACACCGTCGTGACCAGCAACGTGTGGCATCACGCGGCGGTCACCTACGATGGTTCCGTCTTCCGCATCTACCTCGACGGAGCGCTCGACGGGACGAGCCCAGGGATCAACCAGCCACCCCGATCCGACTCAGCCCACAAAGTCGGTATCGGCGTCGCCTACCAGTCCCCGACAGCAAGCAACGCGCCACTGGGCGCATTCGCCGGCCAGCTCGACGAGGTCCGGATCTGGAACGTCGCCCGGACACAGGCGCAGATCCAGAGCGCGATGGGATCCGAGATCACGACCGGTCAGGCGGGACTCCTGGGCCGGTGGGGCCTGAACGAGGGCTTCTGGCTGAACGCGGGCGGCACCGGTACCACGGTGAGCGGCACGCTCGTCAACGGGCCGACGTGGGTCGCGGGGACCACCTTCACGCCGCCGAACACCGCGCCCGTCGTGGACTCGGTCGACGATCGAGCACGCCACGCCGCGGACGAACGACACGCTCTCCGTCTCGGTGACCTCGCACGACGCCGAGAGCAACCCCGTCACCTACGCCTACCAGTGGACGAAGAACGGGGTCGACATCGCGGGCGCAACGAGCGCCACGCTCAACCTGGCGACCGCCGGCAACGGCGACAAGGGCGACCAGATCCGGCTGCGCGTGACCGCGTCGGACGCGAGCCTGACGTCGGCGCCGCTCACGTCGTCGCCCGTCACGATCCTCAACACGGCGCCGACGGCCACCGTGTCCCTGGACGACCACGCGCCGGGCACGAACGCCACGCTCACGGCGACCGCCACGCGGAACGACGCCGACGGCGACACGGTCACCCTGACATACGTGTGGACAGTGAACGGCACCACTCGTCAGACGACGGCGGCGACGTCATCGCTCACGGACACCTTCGACCTGTCGCTCGCGAACCACGGCGGCAACGGCGACGCGATCGAGGTCAGCGTCACGCCGAACGACGGGACCGTCGACGGGACCGCGGCCACCGACAGCGCGACCGTCGGGCAACGCAGCGCCGGTCGTGGACTCCGTCGTGATCGATCAGGGCAGCCCCCTGACGGACGACACCCTGTCCGCGACGGTCACCGCTCACGACGCCGACAACGACCCCCTGACCACGAGCTACCAGTGGACGCGCAACGGTGAGGACATCGCCGGTGCCACGGATGCGACGCTCGATCTCTCCGAGGCCGGGAACGGCGACCGGGGCGACCTGATCCGTGTGCGCGTGACCGTCTCGGACGGCTCGGCCACCTCCGCCCCGGCGACCTCGGACCCGGTCGCGATCGCGAACACCGCCCCAACCGCGACCGTGGCGCTCGACGATGACGCGCCGGGCACGGGGGCGACACTGACCGCCACCGCGACGGCCGACGACGCGGACGGCGACGGCGTCACCCTCACGTACCTGTGGACGGTGGACGGCGTCTCCCGTCAGACGACCGTGACGACCGAGCTCACCGACACGTTCGACCTGTCGGTCGCCGGCAACGGCGACAACGGCGACCTGGTCGTCGTCACGGTGACGCCGAACGACGGCACCGCGAACGGCAGCTCGGCGGCCGACAGCGCGACCGTGGGCAACGGCGCTCCCGTCGTGGACTCGGTGACGATCGACCAGGCGACCCCGCGGACGGACGCCACCCTCTCGGCGACCGTCACCTCGCACGACCCAGACGGCGACGACCTGACCTACGCCTACCAGTGGACGAGGAACGGGACGAACATCGACGGCGCGACCGGTGCGACGCTCGACCTGGCCGTCGCCGGCAACGGCGACCGTGACGACCTGATCCGGGTCGGCGTGACGGCCTCCGACGGCTCCACCACCTCCGTCCCCCTGACGTCCGACCCGGTCACGGTGCTCAATACGGCGCCGACGGCGACGGTGTCCCTGGACGACCACTCGCCGTCCACCTCGGCCACGCTCATCGCGACGGCGACGGACGCCGACGCGGACGACGACGCCATCGACCTCACCTACGTCTGGACCGTGAACGGGAGCCAGGTCCGGACGACGACCACCTCGTCGCTGACCGACAGCCTCGACCTCTCGATCGCCGGCAACGGCGACAACGGGGAGCTGGTCGTCGTCACGGTCACGCCCGACGACGGCACGGACGCAGGCGACCCGGCGACCGACAGCGCCACCGTCGGGAACGAGGCTCCGGTCGTGGACTCGGTCGTGATCGACCAGGCCACGCCGCGGACGGACGACCTCCTGTCGGCGACCGCCACGGCGCACGATCCCGACGGCGGCACACCGACCCTCGCGTACCAGTGGACCCGGAACGGTGACGACATCGCGGGGGCGACCACCGCGACGCTCGACCTGTCGGTGACGGGCCACGGGGACCGGGATGACGCGATCCGCGTGCGGGTGACGGCCTCCGATGGCTCTGCCACGTCGGCCCCGCTGACCTCCGACCCGGTCACGGTGCTCAACACGGCGCCGACGGCCACCGTCTCGTTGGACGAGCACGCGCCGACGACCAACGGAACGCTCACCGCGACGGCCACGCGGAACGACGCCGACGGCAACGCGGTCTCGCTGACGTACCTGTGGACCGTGAACGGGAGCACCGTCCGGACGACGACGACCACTGACCTGACCGACAACCTGAACCTGGCGACCCCGGGCCACGGCGACGACGGGCAGACGATCGTCGTGACCGTCACGCCGAACGACGGGACGGACGACGGCTCTGCGGCCTCGGACACGGCGATCGTCGGCAACAGCACGCCGATCGTGGACTCCGTCGTGATCGAGCAGGGCGCCCCGAGGACGAACGACGTGCTCACCGCGTCCGCGTCGGGCCACGACCCCGACGGCAGCCCGGTCGACCTCGACTACCAGTGGACGCGGAACGGCTCGGACATCGCGGGCGAGACCGCCGCGACGCTCGACCTGAGCGTCGCCGGCAACGGGGACGAGGGCGACACGATCCGCGTCCGCGCGACCGCCTCCGACGGATCGACGACCTCGGCGCCGCTCACCTCCAGCCCCGTGACGATCCTGAACTCGAACCCCACGGCGACGGTCTCGCTCGACGACCACGACCCGGGGACGAGCGCGACGCTGACCGCGACGGCCACCCGCGCCGACGCGGACGGCGACACGGTCACCTTGACCTACGTGTGGACCGTGAACGGCGTCACCCGCCAGACGACCACGAACTCGTCGAGCCTGACGAGCACGTTCGACCTCTCGGTCGCGGGCAACGGGAGCAACGGCGACACGGTCGTCGTCACCGTGACGCCGAACGACGGGAGCGCGAACGGCAGCGCCGCCTCGGACACCGCGACGGTCGGGAACGGCGCGCCGGTGGTCACGTCGGTCGTGATCGACCAGGCTTCGCCGCGCACGAACGACACGCTCTCCGTGACGGTCGTCGCCTCCGACCCGGACGGTCCGGCGCCCACCCTGGCCTACCAGTGGACGCGAAACGGCACCGAGATCGCGGGTGCGACGACGCCGACGCTGAACCTCGCGACCGGGGGCAACGGGGACGAGGGCGACGCGATCCGCGTGCGGGTCACGGCCTCCGACGGCTCCGCGACGTCCGCACCTTCGACCTCGGCCCCCGTGACGATCCTGAACACCGCCCCGACCGCGACGGTGTCGCTGAACGACCACGCGCCGGGCACGAACGCGACGCTGACCGCCACGGCGACCCGCGCGGACGCTGACGCGGACACGGTCACCCTGACCTACGTGTGGACCGTGAACGGGGTGACCCGTCAGACGACCTCGAACTCGTCGAGCCTGACGAGCACGTTCGACCTGTCGGTCGCGGGCAACGGCGATGCGGGCGACGCGATCGTCGTCACGGTGACCCCGAACGACGGGACGGCCAACGGCGCTTCGGCGACCGACTCGGCTTCGATCTCGGGCGGCGGGGCGCCGCCGGTCTTCGTCGAGGACTTCGCGAACCTCTCGGCCTGGACCGTCACCCGGTTCACGCTCGACAACGCGGCCGGCTCGCCGGCGGCGCCGAGCGCCCGCGCGGCCGTGACGAACCAGTCCGCGTTCGGGAACCGGGACCTCACGACCGCGATGCCGCAGGCCTGCCTGAGCCTCAACGTGAGCCTGTCGAACAACACGTCGAACACCGTGGACCTGTTCCGCCTGCGCAGCGCGAACAACGGCGCGCTGATCAAGGTCTACGTCGCGACGAACGGACAGCTGTTCATCCGCTCAGACTTCGCCGGCAGCCAGCAGAGCTCCGGCGTGGCCTTGGGAGCCGGCTTCCACAACGTGGAGCTGTGTGGCACGGTCGGCACGACCACCTCCTGGACGCTGTACCGCGACGGCCAGCAGGCCGGTCCGGCCTTCACCGTCAGCACCGGGACGGCGCCGATCGCGCGCGTGCAGCTGGGCGACAACGCCGCGAAGACCTTCACGGCGAACTTCGACCACGTGGTGCTCGACCAGGCGCCCGGTGAGGGCGGCCCGCCCGCCGACACCACCCCGCCGACCCAGCCGGGGCAGCCCACGGGATCGAGCCCCTCGGCCGGCACGATCCAGATCAGCTGGACGGCGTCCACGGACGCCTCCCCGCCGATCACCTACCGGATCTACCGCGACGGCAACCCGACCTCGATCGGGCAGACGACCTCGCTCACGTTCATGGACCCGGGGCTCACGCCGGGGACCAGCCACACCTACACGGTGGACGCGGTCGACGCGGTCCCGAACCCGCCGAGCACGATGAGCCGGCCTCGGCCTCGATCCTGGTCTCGGGTCCCCCGGCGGACACCACCCCGCCGACCCAGCCGGGGCAGCCCACGGGATCGAGCCCGTCCGCCGGCACGATCCAGATCAGCTGGACGGCGTCCACGGACGCCTCGCCGCCGATCACCTACCGGATCTACCGCGACGGCAACCCGACCTCGATCGGGCAGACGACCTCGCTCACCTTCATGGACCCGGGGCTCACGCCGGGGACCAGCCACACCTATACGGTGGACGCGGTCGACGCGGTCCCGAACCCGCCGAGCACGATGAGCCAGGCTTCGGCCTCGATCCTGGTCTCGGGTCCCCCGGCGGACACCACCCCGCCGACCCAGCCGGGGCAGCCCACGGGATCGAGCCCGTCGGCCGGCATGATCCAGATCAGCTGGACGGCGTCCACGGACGCCTCGCCACCGATCACCTACCGGATCTACCGCGACGGCAACCCGACCTCGATCGGGCAGACGACCTCGCTCACCTTCATGGACCCGGGGCTCACGCCGGGGACCAGCCACACCTACACGGTGGACGCGGTCGACGCCGTCCCGAACGCCCCGGGTGCGATGAGCCAGGCCTCGGCCTCGATCCTGGTCTCGGGCGGGCCTCCTCCCGCGATCTTCTCCGATGACTTCGCGAACCTCGGAGGATGGACCGCCGCCACTCGGATCACGATCGACAACACGACCGGATCCCCGGCGGTCCCGAGCGGCCGCGCGGCCGTGACGGCGTTGCCCGCGTTCGCCTACCGAGACCTGACCGGCACCTTCACCCAGGTCTGCTTCAGCGTGAACGTCAGCCTGTCGAACAACGCGACGAACGCCGTGGACCTGTTCCGGCTGCGGACCGCGGCGAACGGGGCGGTGTCCCGAGCCCTCGTGTCGACCACCGGGATCCTGCAGTTCCGCTCCGACGTCACCGGGACGGTCGTTTCCTCCGGTGTCGTCCTGGGGACCGGGTTCCACAACGTGGAGCTGTGCGGGACCGTCGGGACGTCGGCCTCGTGGACGCTGTACCGCGACGGGAACCCGATCCTCACGGTGCCGACGGCGAACACCGGGACCACGCCGATCGGGCGGGTCCAGATCGGCGACACGGCCGCGAAGACGTTCACGGCGAACTTCGACCACGTGGTGCTCGACCAGGCGCCCGGTGAGGGCGGCGGCCCGCCCGCCGACACCACCCCGCCGACCCAGCCCGGGCAGCCGAGCGGCTCGAGCCCCTCGGCCGGCACGATCCAGATCAGCTGGACGGCGTCCACGGACGCCTCCCCGCCGATCACCTACCGGATCTACCGCGACGGCAACCCGACCGCGATCGGGCAGACGACCTCGCTCACCTTCATGGACCCGGGGCTCACGCCGGGGACCAGCCACACCTACACGGTGGACGCGGTCGACGCGGTCCCGAACGCCCCGAGTGCGATGAGCCAGGCCTCGGCCTCGATCCTGGTCTCGGGTCCCCCGGCGGACACCACCCCGCCGACCCAGCCGGGGCAGCCCACGGGATCGAGCCCGTCCGCAGGAATGATCCAGATCTCCTGGACGGCGTCCACGGACGCCTCGCCACCGATCACGTACCGGATCTACCGCGACGGCAACCCGACCTCGATCGGGCAGACGACCTCGCTCACCTTCATGGACCCGGGGCTCACGCCGGGGACCAGCCACACCTATACGGTGGACGCGGTCGACGCGGTCCCGAACCCGCCGAGCGCGATGAGCCAGGCCTCGGCCTCGATCCTGGTCTCGGGCGCACCGCCCGCGATCTTCTCGGACGACTTCGCGAACCTCGCGGGGTGGACGTCGGTGACCCGGATCACGATCGACAACACGACCGGGTCCCCGGCCGCGCCGAGCGGCCGGGCGGCGGTGACGAACCTGTCGGCCTTCGCGTACCGGGACCTGGCCTCGCCCGTGAACCAGGCGTGCTTCAGCCTGAACGTGAGCCTGTCCAACAACGGCACGAACGCCGTGGACCTGTTCCGGCTGCGCGGTACGGGCAACACGGCCATGATCCGGGTCTACGCCGCGGCGAACGGCATCCTGTTCATCCGGTCGGACTTCTCCGGCCAGCAGGCGAGCTCGAACACCGCGCTCGGCACCGGCTTCCACAACGTGGAGCTGTGCGGGACGGTCGGGACGAACACGACCTGGACGCTGTACCGGGACGGCAACCCGATCGGGACCCTCTCCAGCAGCACCGGGACCGTCCCGCTCGCCCGCGTCCAGATCGGCGACAACGCGGCGAAGACGTTCACGGCGAACTTCGACAACGCGCGGCTGGACCAGGTGGCGGGCTGAGAGGGGACGCCGGGCGCCTCCGGCACCCGCTTGAGCATCACCCCGCCGACACCGATGGTGGGGTGATGCGAGGCGGTTCAGGGCTCGGTGCTCGGAGACGCGCGAGGATCAGCCGCATCCTCGTCGCGACGGCGCTCGTCGCCGTGTGGCTCATCGTGGGAGCGTCCGGCGCGCTCGCGCACCCGATCGGGAACTTCACGCTGAACCTCTACAGCGGGATCGTCGTCTCCCCCGGCGCCGTCCGCGTCGACTACGTCCTCGAGATGGCCGAGATCTCGACGCAGGAGCAGAAGCCCGGCATGGACCTCGACGAGGACGGCGAGATCACGGCCGCGGAGCGCGACGGCTGGGCCGACCGCGCGTCGCAGCAGATCCTGACGAACCTCTCGATGGTCGCGGACGGGATCCCGGTCGAGCTGCGGCTGACGGACAGCTCCCTCCGGTTCCGGCCCGGGCAGGGCGGGCTCGACCTCCTGTACCTGCAGGCCAGCTACGTCGGCGAGCCTCCCGAGGCGGGGGCGGTCGTCTTCACGGACGGGAACTACTCGACGCGCCCCGGCTGGCGCGAGATCACGGTCCGGGCCGAGCCCGGCGTCGCGATCGTCGCGAGCACGGTGCCGGACGCGTCGGTGTCGGACGAGCTCAAGGCGTACCCCGCGGAGCTCGTGGACCAGCCGCTGGACGTCCGAGAGGCACGCTTCGACTACGAGCCCTCCGACGCGCCCATCGTGCCGGCATCACCGACGGTCGCGGGCACCGGATCGTCGTCGCCGGGCGGCTCCGGGGGGTTCGCGGACCTGCTGGCGACCTCGTCGGATCGAGCGCTGGGGCTCCTGCTCCTGCTGGCGTTCGGGTTCGGCTTCGTCCACGCGCTCGGGCCGGGCCACGGCAAGACGATCATGGCCGCGTCCTCGCTGAGCGGCTCGATCCGCCTGCGGCACGCGGTCGGGCTAGGCGGCGGCGTGGCGCTGATGCACTGCGCGACCGTCGTGGGGCTAGGTCTGATCGCCTACGCTGCGTCGCAGACGATCTCGTCGGATCGCGTGTTCAGCGGGCTCCGGCTCCTGACGGCGATCGTCGTGCTGGTCGTCGGCGCCGTGCTGCTGGTCGTGCGCTGGCGCGAGCATCGGCGCGCGGCGGACGGCCACGGGGCCGGGCACACGCACCCGAACGGCCACCGACACCCGACTGGACGAGGGCATCGGCACCCGGCCCCGGACGCCTGCGGCGCGGATCGGGCGAGCCTAGCGGCGGTCGCCGCCTCGGGCGGGCTGATCCCGTCGCCGAGCGCGGTGATCGTCCTGCTCGCGGCGATCGCCGCCGATCGCATCCCCCTCGGGATCACGCTCGTCGTCGTCTTCAGCCTGGGGCTCGCGGCGTCGCTCGTCCTGGTGGGCACGATCGCGCACTACGCACGCACGTGGGTCGGTCGGACCGAGTCGCGGATCGGCGCGTGGCTCCCGCTGGGCGCCGCCGCCGCGATCTTCATCGTGGGCATCGTCCTGACGATCCAGGCGGCCGACGCCGTGCGCGTCCTCCGCGGCTGACGGCCCCGTCGCGCCTATGCGTCACCTGTCGCCGTCATCGGCGTGCAACCGCTCCAGCAGCGACGCCTTGATCGCCGGACGCGACCCGAACACCTGCAGGAAGAGCGCCTCGCGGACCAGGCGTTCCGCGTGGTCGCCGGCCAGGATCGACCGGCTCCCTCGCGCGACGGCGAGCGCGGTGGCCGCCCGCAGCGCCAGCTCGCACGCGCCGGCGCGAGCCGCCGGTAGCCCGTCGGTCGTGGCCCGGTCCAGGGCGACGCGCGCGGCGATCAGCTCGTCGTCCAGCCGGCTCGGGCCGAGCAGCCGGCAGCAGCGTTCGATCAGCCCGAGCGCCAGCGAACCATTCATGCGCAGGCCCGTGGCGTCGCGTTCGAGCACCGTCGCGTGCGGCTCCTCCGCGACGATCCGATCGGACGGCACCGCGTGGCGATCGAACCGGAGCGTCACGGTGCCGCTCGCGTTCGCGCCCACCAGCCGCAGCCGCTCGGCTCGCAGATCGTCGGACCCCACCGCGTCGATCAGCGCAGAGACGACCGTGTCGTCCTCCCGCGCCGTGACGAGCAGGGCGTCGACCAGGCCCCAACCGCTCACCCACGGTGCGTCGCCCTCGAGGACCAGGCCGCCTCGCGCGCGCGCAGCGCGCAGGATCGGCGGCCCGGGCCGGTTGCCCACGAGGGCGATCCCCGCGCGCCGCTCGCCGGAGGCGAGCGGCGCCAGCCAGGTGTCCCGCAGCGCCTCGTTCCCCGTCGCTACCAGCGCTCGCGTCGGGTTCCGGTGCTGGAGCCACACGAAGGTCGTCGTCAGGCAACCGGACGCGAGCGTCTCGACCACGCGGTGCTGCGTCGCCAGGTCCAGGTCGAACCCGCCGTACGCCGCGGGGACCGCGATCCCGTAGAAGCCGGCGGCGGCCAGGGCGTCGAGGTTCGCCACTGGCACCAGGTCGGCCGCGTCGGTCGCCGTCGCGGCGGGGAACAGCACGTCCTCGGCGATCGCGCGCGCGACGTCGAGCGGGTCCGGCATCGGGCGACCGTAGCCACGACCGCCCGGGAACGCCAACCCGACGGCCGGTGGCTCCTCCCGCAGGAGGACGGCAGCGGCGCGCCGGCGGGATACCGTTCGGGTCGATGCAGGAGCGACGGACCCCGTGGGAGCGGCTGCTCGGCCTGGACCCCAGGCTGTGGGACGCGGTGGTCGCGGGCCTGATGCTCGCGCTGACGCTCTCGATCTACGCGCTCAGCGACATGGGCGACGGGCAGGCGGGCGTCCGCGCGGCGGACACGATCGGGGCCGCGCTGCTCGTCGCCGCGTGTCTGGCCCTGTACCGGCGGCGGCGTTCTCCGCTCGCCGTCTCGATCGCGGTCTCGTGCTCGATCCTCGTGTACGCCGCCGCCCGCTACGTGAGCGACGCCCCCGGGGTCTTGCTGGTCGTCGCGACCTACTCCGCCGCCGCGTACCGGCCGCGGACGTGGCGCCTGGGGGCCACGATCGCGCTCGCCGCGGCGGCCGCCGTCGCCCTGCAGATCGGGGCCGCGAAGGCGACGCGGGGGGGCGGGAACTGGGTCGAGTGGGCGACGGGCGTGCTGTTCTACGTCGGGCTGCCCCTGCTCATCGGCCGGATCATGTGGAACCGGCGTCGGCGGCTCGAGCGGGACCGCGATGCGGCCGCCCGCGAGGCCGTCCTGGTCGAGCGGACGCGGATCGCCCGGGAGCTGCACGACGTGGTGGCGCACAGCATGGGCGTGATGGTGGTGCAGGCGGGCGGCGCCCGGGCGGTGCTCCGCCGGGACCCCTCCGAGGCCGAGCGCGCGCTCCGCGCGATCGAGGAGTCCGGCCGGCTCGGCCTGGCCGAGATGCGCCGGCTCCTGGACGTCGAGCGCGAGGACGCGGCGTCCCTGGCGCCGCGCCCGGGCCTGGACCGGCTCGGCGAGCTCCTCGAGCGCACGCGGGCGACCGGTCTCGCGGTCGAGCTCGTCACCGAGGGCGCGCCGCGGCCCGTCCCGGCGGCCCAGGACCTGTCCGCGTACCGCATCGTGCAGGAGGCGCTGACGAACGTGCTGAAGCACGCGGGGGCGGGCGCGCACGCCCGGGTGTGCGTGCGGTTCGAGCACGACGCGATCGAGGTGGAGGTCGCCGACGACGGCGCGGGCCCGGTCGGGCCCGACGACGGCGGGGTGGGGCTGATCGGCATGCGCGAGCGCGCGAGCTTCCTGCACGGCGAGCTCTGGACCGGGCCGAGGCCCGGCGGCGGCTTCGTCGTGCGGGCGCGCCTCCCGGTCCCGCCGGACGGGGCCACGCCGTGACGATCCGGATCGTGATCGCCGACGACCAGGCGTTGATCCGCGGCGGCTTCCGCATGATCCTCGACGCCCAGGACGACCTGGAGGTCGTCGGCGAGGCGATCGACGGCGAGGACGCGATCCGCCGCTGCGCCGAGCTGAGGCCGGACGTCGTCGTGATGGACGTGCGGATGCCGACGATGGACGGGATCGAGGCGACGCGCCGGATCACCGCGGACGACGCCTCAGCCCGCGTGCTGATCCTGACGATGTTCGACCTGGACGAGTACGTGTACCGGGCGCTGCGGGCCGGCGCGAGCGGGTTCATGCTGAAGGACCGCCCGCCCGAGGAGCTCGTCGCCGCGGTACGGATCGTCGCGGGCGGCGACGCGTTGCTGGCGCCGTCGGTGACCCGCCGCCTGATCGAGGAGTTCGCGCAGCGGCCCGATCCTCCCCCGCCGCCCGCCGCCCTGGCCGAGCTGACCGACCGCGAGCGCGAGGTGCTCGTCTGCATGGGCCGGGGCCTGTCGAACGGGGAGATCGCGCGCGAGCTGTTCGTCGCCGAGACGACCGTGAAGACGCACGTCGGCCGCGTGCTGCACAAGCTCGGCCTGCGCGACCGCGCCCAGGCGGTCGTCGTGGCCTACGAGTCCGGGCTCGTCCACCCCGGGTCGGACCCGGCTTGATCGGTCCTCCCCCGGGAGGACGTGGGAACGCCACCCCCGGACGACGCCGCCGCGCTCGTCGCCTCCCTAGCGTCGATCGCGACACCGACGCGGAGGAGGCGGCGATGCAGGGAACGACGACGGAGGCGGGCGGCGATCGGGCTCCCGTCATGGGGGTGAGGATCGGCTCGCCCGCGATCGCGGTCCGCGAGCTGACGAAGCGGTTCGGCGACGTGACCGCGGTCGAGGACCTGACGTTCACGGTCGAGCCCGGGAAGGTCACGGGGTTCCTCGGACCGAACGGCGCCGGCAAGAGCACGACGCTGCGGGCGATCCTGGGGCTCGCGGAGCCGACGGCGGGCTCGACCGCGATCGCCGGCCTGCCGTACCGCGATCTCGCCGAGCCAGCGCGGACGGTCGGCGCGGTCCTGGAGACCCAGAGCTTCCACCCGCTGCGCAGCGGGCGGAACCACCTGCGGGTGCTGGCGGCCGCGGCGGGGATCGACGACGGCCGGGTCGAGGGGGTGCTGGAGCTCGTCGACCTGCGGGCGGCCGCCGACCGCAAGGCTGGGAAGTACTCGCTGGGGATGCGCCAGCGGCTCGCGCTGGCGGGCGCGCTCCTGGGCGACCCGCCGATCCTGATCCTGGACGAGCCGGCGAACGGCCTGGACCCGCTCGGGATCCGCTGGCTGCGCGACCTGCTGCAGGCGATCGCGGCCGGCGGCGCGGCGGTGCTGGTCTCGAGCCACCAGCTCGGCGAGATGCAGCTGATCGCCGACCAGGCGATCGTGATCCACCAGGGCCGGTTGCTGGTCCAGGCGCCGGTCGCGGAGCTGACGCGCGACGGTACCTCGACGCTCGAGGACGCGTTCCTGCGCCTGACGTACGGAGAGGAGATCCGATGAGGCGGCAGCTGGAGGCGGAGGTGCGGAAGCTCCGGACCACGCGGACCGTGTGGGGCCTGCTGGCGGGGCTCGTGGCGCTCGTGGCGCTCGGCGTCGTCAGCGTGATGCTCGACGCGAGGCCGGGCCAGATGGCGGCCACGATCGGCGACGCGCCGTTCCTGTCGGTGCCGATCGGCATCGCGTGGCTGTTCGTCCTGGTGCTCGGGCTGCGGTCGTTCACGGACGAGTTCCGTCACGGGTCGATCGTCCCGACGCTGCTCGCCGATCCCGACCGGCGGCGCGTGCTGGTCGCGAAGGTCCTCGCGACGGCCGGCGCTGCGGTGGGGTTCGCGCTCGTGGCGGCCGCGGTCGCGTTCGCGATCGGGATCCCGTGGCTGCTCGCGAGCGGCGGCTCGCTGCACGGCTCGGTCGTCCCGCTCCTGGGCTGGTTCGGCCGGCTCCTGCTGCTCGCCGTGCTGTGGGCGGCGGTCGGCGTCGGCGTCGGCGCGGCCGTCCGGCAACAGGTCGCGGCGATCGCGGGCTCGCTGATCGTGATCACGGTCGGCGAGGGCCTGCTGGCGAACCTGGTCCCGTCGGTCGCGCGGTTCCTGCCGGCGAACGCCTCGAACGCGCTCGCGGGCGTGGACGCGTCGTTCACGGGACCGCTCGCGGGCGCGGCGATCCTGCTGGCGTGGGCGGCGCTCGCGACGGCGGCCGGCACGGTCGCGATGCAGCGCCGCGACATCGCCTGACGGACGCCGCGCACGGCCATCCCCGGGGCCGGGGGCGTCGAGGTTGACGTCCCCGGCTCCGGGTTGCCATAGTGAACCGGATGGTTAAGTCTCAGACGCTCGACCGAACGCTCGATCGGACGTTCGCGGCGCTAGCCGATCCGACCCGGCGCGACGTCCTGGATCGCCTGGCGCTCGCCCCCGCGTCGATCACCGAGCTCGCCCGCCCGTACGGGATCTCGCTCCCCGGGATGCTGAAGCACGTTCGCATCCTGGAGCAGGCCGACCTGGTCACGACCCGCAAGGAGGGCCGGACGCGCGAGGTGAGCCTGACGCCGGAGCGGATGGACGACGCGTCGCGCTGGATCGAGCTGCACCGTGAGCGGTGGGAACGGCGCCTGGACCGGCTCGAGGTCCTGGTCGAGCGCCGCGCGCGCGAGGCGCGCGACGCCGGCCGATCGCCCGACGTTTCCGACCCGACCACCCTGGAGAGGAGAAGGAGATGACCCACGAGCTACGCATCGAACGACTGATCGACGCCCCGGTGGAGGTGGTGTTCGACACGTTCAACGATCCGGACCTGCAGGCCGCGATCCACGGCGAGGGGCAACCGGGCTGGGTGATCCACCGCGCCGAGACCGACGTGCGCGTCGGTGGCACGTCGACGTACCAGATGGGTGCCGAGGGCCAGGAGCCCGACACCGAGATCCGGCGCTTCACGGTGGTCGAGCGCCCGCATCGGCTCGTGTTCACGCACCACATGATCGTGCCGTCCGAGGACCTGACCCTCGAGACCGAGATGACGATCACGTTCGAGGACCGCGACGGCAAGACGCTCGTCACGTTCCTTCAAGGCCCGTTCGAGCGGATCGAGGACCGCGACGGCTTCGGCGAGGGCTGGCGAGAGATGCTCGCGACGCTGGACCGCGTCACCCGCGAGGGCCTGAAGGCGCGGCACGACAGCGAGGGCGCGGACGCGAACGACGACACGGGAGGTGTGATCGGATGACGGCATCACGACCGATCGGGGGACCGGACGTGGACCTGGCCCGGCTGCGAGGTGACGTCACCGGTCCGGTCCTCGCGCGGGGCGACGACGGCTACGAGGATGCGCGGCAGCTGTTCGCCGGGCAGTTCGACCACCGCCCGGACGCGATCGTCCGGGCGACGGATGCCGCCGACGTGGCCGCGGCCGTCATCGCGGTGCGGGACGCGGGCCTCCCGCTCGCGGTCAAGAGCGGCGGCCACAGCCCGGCGGGCCTGAGCGTCTCGGAGGGTGGCCTGACCGTGGACCTGTCGGGACTGGACGGCTTCGAGCTCGACCCCGAGGGGCGCACGGTGTGGGCCGGGCCAGGCCTCACGACCGGCGCCTACACGGCCGCGGCGGCCGAGGCCGGCCTGGCGACCGGGTTCGGCGACACGCCCTCGGTCGGGGTCGGCGGGATCACGTTGGCGGGCGGGATCGGATTCCTGGTCCGCGCGCACGGGATGACGATCGACCAGCTCCTGGAGGCGGAGGTCGTCACCGGCGACGGCGAGATCGTCCGCACCGACGCCGAGCACGAGCCCGACCTGTTCTGGGCGATCCGCGGGGGCGGGGGCAACGTCGCCGTCGCAACGCGCCTGCGCTTCCGTCTGCACGAGCTGCCGGCGGTCAACGGCGGGATCCTGATCCTGCCGGCCACGCCGGAGACGATCGCCGGGTTCATCGCCGAGGCCGAGACGGCGCCGGAGCAGCTGTCGACGATCGCGAACGCGATGACGGCGCCGCCGATGCCGTTCCTCCCGGAGGAGCTGGTCGGCACGCCGGTGCTGCTCGCGTTCCTGCTGTACGCGGGCGATCCCGAGGCGGGCGAGGCCGTGCTGGCGCCGTTCCGCGCGCTCGCGACCCCGATCGCGGACTTCCTGCGACCGATGACGTATCCGGAGCTGTTCATGCCCCAGGAGGAGGGTTACCACCCGGTCGCGGTCTCGCGCACGAGCCTGACGGACCGGCCGCTCGACGAGGCGGCGAGCGCGGCGATCCTCGAGCGCCTGGCGGGCTCGACCGCGATGATGCGCGCGGCGCAGCTGCGCCCGCTCGGCGGCGCGATGGCGCGCGTGCACGCCGACGCGACCGCGTTCGCGCACCGCGGGAAGCGGTTCATGGTGACCGTCGCCGCCATGGTCGAGCGCGCCGAGCAGCTCCCGGAGCAGGAGTCCTGGGCCGAGGGGTTGCTGCGCACCCTCGCCGGCGACGACGCGGCCGCCTACGTCGGCTTCCTGGGCGACGAGGGCGAGGGACGCGTGCACGCCGCGTATCCCTCGGCGACGTGGGATCGCCTGGCCGCGATCAAGGCGCGCTACGATCCGTCGAACGTCCTGCGGCGCAACCAGAACGTGTCGCCGGCGAGCTAGGGGTGCCGGTCCTTCGAGCGGCTCGACCGATCGGCGTCAGCTCGAGGCGAGCGTCCCCGCGAACACCTGCCACGCGAGGGCCGACTTCGCCACCAGGCTGAGGATCATGTAGACGCGCTCGCCGTACAGGTAGTCCCTCCACGGCCCGACCCTCCGGTACTGCAGCCACTGGTTCACGGCGAACGACATGAAGAACAGGAACAGCGACACGAAGATCCCGTAGACGAACCCGGGAGGGCTCACATCGGTGCCGATCCCCGTGAGGTACACGCCGATCGCCAGCCAGGGGACGGCCCCGGCGATGCACCCCAACCAGAACGGCAGGAGGCTGCCGCCGGGGCGCTCGTACCGCTCCTGCAACAGGCCGAAGAGGATCATGGCGGCGTTCACCCCGAAGATGGCGATCACGGCCGCGATGTCGGTGATGCCCGGCAACACGCCGATCAGGACCGCCATCAGCGAGGCGCTGAGCGCGTACTCGATCCATCGGTAGTCGTTGCGGCCCCGGCGCAGCATCGCGGTGTACCGCGGATAGAGCCACGGTGAGGCGATCAGCAGATGCGCGACGGCGGACAGGAGCAGGAACGCGGCAACCGCCCAGGCGACGCGGAGGTCGAACAGTACGATCGTCTCGGACGCCGACCCCGGAGGACCCGTGAGCGAGTGGGTCACGATCGGGATCGTGAAGTCGGTCGCGAGCAGCAGGATCGCCAGACCCTGGCCCGCGTGGAGCATCCCGAGCACGACGTTCCAGCCCCGAAGGCGCCGGAGACGTCGGCCGATCGTCTCCTCCGGCGCACCCGCGAAGAGGTCCTCGGTGGTGTCCATGGATGAAGGGTAGCTCGTCGGTGCATCGGTTCCGGTCGCGAACCCATGCACCGATGCGGGCCTCGGGCGAACCCTCGGCGCCCTCGGCCGGGGTGATGCCGCACCTTCCTCGTCTCACGCACCTGGCTCCGAAAGGAGGTGGGGCGGGCCGCCGAAGGCGGCCCGCCCCCTCCCGCCGGACCTCAGGCGGGATCGCGCCGGAGGCGCGAAACCCTTCCGCGCGGGCGCGCCGCTACGCGCCGCCCTCTTGGAGCGTCACGTCGATCGGTGCATAGCTCTCACCGGTCACGTCGACGCCTTGCTCCCGAAGGTCTTCGAGCGCGAGCGACACGATGTCGTTCGTCCACGCCCCGTCGCTCGGGGGTGCCGTCAGCACCGTCGTGCCCTCGAGGTTGGGCGTGCTCATCGCGATCTCGACGGTGCGGTCCCAGTCCTCCTGGATGATGAACCCGACGCCCTCAGGGGCCGGCCAGATCAGCTTGTTGATCTCGTTCATCTGCCAGAGCTGGTGGCTCGCGCCCAGCTTCGAGCCCTTCGCGACCACGATGTCGGTGCACTCCTGGACGTTGTCGCGGCAGTACGCCCACCCCTGCAGCGACGCGGCGACGAACCGGGCGGCGAGGTCGATGTAGGCCTCGTCGGTGTCCAGGCGCTCGCCGTCGGCCCAGATCGCGTCCTGGAGCATCCCGACGCCCTCTTCCTCGTACGACACCACGTTCAGGTCCGCCGGCGTGTAGAGCTCGCCGGTGTCTGGGTTCACGGCCTCGAGCACCTGCGCGTACTCGTTGTAGGTCATCGCCTCGGCCGCGTCGATGTCCCCGGACAGCAGGCCCAGCATGTCGAACTGCTGCTGCACGAGGGTGACGTCCGTCGACGGGTCCAGACCCTCGTTCGCGAGCGCGGCGAAGATCTCGTACTCGTTCCCGAACCCCCAGTTGCCGATCGTGTGCCCGGCGAAGTCGGCGGCCGACGTGATGCCGGCATCCTTGAACGAGACCTGGAGCGTGCCGGAACGCTGGAACACCTGCGCGATGTTCACGATGTTCGCGCCGGCCTCACGGGTCGCGAGCGCCTTCGGGACCCACGCCAGCGCGAAGTCGACCGCGCCGTCCGCGAGTTGCTGCTGCGGGACGATGTCGACGCCGCCCTCGAGGATCTCGACCTCCATGCAGTGGTCGGAGTAGAACCCCTTCTCCTGTGCGGCGAAGTAGCCCGCGAACTGCGCCTGGATGAACCACTGCAGCTGGAGCTTCACCTGGTCGACGGACGCACACTCCTCGGCGCCGCCGCTCGCGCCGCCCGTCGCGTCGCCGCCACCGTCGTCGTCGCTGCTGCACGCCGCGCCCACGAGCGACAGCGTCAGCACGCCGGCGACCACGAACCGGATCCGGTTCCCCTTCCTCATGTGCTGCCCCCTCCCCTCGGGGCGACCCCTCGCCCCGTCGATCCGAAGACCCGATCGGGCATCATGCCCCATCCAGGCGGAGCGCGCTACGCCGTATCTCTCCGGGCTCGCCGCGCCGCGGCGCCGCCGGGCGTCGCGAGGACCTCCAACCCCACCGCGACCAGGTAGAACGCGAGCCCCAGCAGACACGCGCCCAGCACGTAGGCCCAGGCCGTCGCGTTCTTCGAGATCGAGATGCTCGCCACGATCCGACTCCCCAGGCCGTTCTGGGAGCCACCGAAGTACTCGGAGACGAACGCCGTGATCACCGCGGCCGGGGCCGCGATCCGCAGCGCCGTGAACAGGTACGGCACCGCGTTCGGCACGCGCACCTTCCGAAGGATCGCCACCTCGCTCGCCGCGTAGGAGCGCATCAGCTCGAGCTGGGTGGGCGCGACCTCGCGCAGCCCGCGCGCCACGTTCACGAGCACGATGAAGTAGACGACGAGGGTGACCATCAGCCGCCGCGGTACCTCGCTCGTGATCGAGAACATGTTGTTGAACACCGCGACCAGGACGAAGATCGGCACCGCGTTCAGCGCGATCGCGAGCGGGGCCACGAGGTCGTTCAGCAACCGGAACCGGCCCAACAGGAAGGCGATCGCCACGCCGAGCGCCGTCCCCACCAGCAGCCCGATCAGCGCGTTCAGCCCCGAGACCTTCGTCGCCCCCCAGATCAGCCCCGGGTTCTGGACGAACTCCTGCCAGATCGAGCTCGGCGTCGGCAGGAAGTACGGTTGGAAGTCGAACACCTTCACGGCCAGCTCCCAGAGCGCGAGGAACCCCAGGCCGAAGACGATCGGCGGCCACACGATCGACCAGACCGAGCGTCTCGAGCGTGCGCGCCGCGCTCCGACCGTCGCCGCGCTGCTCACGGCTCGAGCACCGCCTCGTCCAGGTCCGTGACCTCCATCCCGCGGAGCGCCTCGCGCACCTCGGTGACCTTGCGGAAGAACGCCGGATCCTCGCGGGTGTCGACCGTCCGCTCGCTCCCCAGGTCGACGTCGATCGCCGTCTTGATCCGCCCCGGTCGCGGCGACATCACGACGACCCGCGTCGACAGGAACACCGCCTCGGGGATCGAGTGCGTCACGAAGACGACGGTCGTCTCGGTCTCGCCGCAGATCCGAAGCAGCTCGGCCTGCATGTGCTCCCGCGTCATCTCGTCCAGGGCCCCGAACGGCTCGTCCATCAGCAGCAGGGGCGGGTTCGCGGCGAGCGCCCGGGCGATCGCGACCCGCTGCTGCATCCCGCCCGAGAGCTGCCACGGCTGGTGCTCGGCGAACTCCGGCAGCTTCACGAGCTCGAGCATCTCCAGGGCGCGGGACCGGCGGCGGTCCTTGTCCCACCCCTTCAGCTCGAGCGGCAGCTCGACGTTCTTCGCGACGGTCCGCCATTCGAAGAGCCCGGCCTGCTGGAACGCCATCCCGTAGTCCTGGTCCAGCCGCGCCTGCCGGGCCGGCTTCCCGTTCACCAGCACGTCGCCCGTCGTCGGCTCGAGCAGGTTCGCGATCAGGCGGAGCTGGGTCGACTTGCCGCAGCCGCTCGGTCCGATCAGCGAGACGAACGCGCCCGGCTCGATCGAGAGGTCGATGTCGACCAGCGCGTCGACGGCGTTCGGCTGCCCCGCGTTGAACGTCTTCGTGAGGCCGCGGATCTCGACCGACGCGGTGGCCACGTCGGCCGCCGGAGGGCCGGGCGCGTCGCTCACGCGATCGCCTCCCGCGGCGGCCGGCGGCGCGCGGTGGCGAGGTCGATCAGCGCGACGAGGCCCGCCATCACGAGGCCGAGCGCCGCGGCGGCGAACACCGCGGTGAAGACCTTCGCCGGGTCGCCCGTCGCCTCGCGCGCGTATTCGATGATGAGCCGGCCGACCCCGCCCGCGAGGCCGGTCGAGATCTCGGCCACGACGACCCCGATCACCGACGCCGTCGCGGCCAGCTTCAGGGCCGGGATCATGAACGGCACGGCCGCCGGGAACCGCAGCTTGAACAGGGTCTGCCGCCACGATGCCGCGAAGGAGTCCATCAGCTCGAGCGACGCCGGCTGCGGCGCGTGCGTGAGCCCCTTCAACGTCCCGACCGCGACCGGGAAGAACGCGAGGAAGGCTCCCAGCACCGCGGCCGAGAGCCAGCGCGGCCACTCGAACCCGCCGACGTGCAGCTTGCCGCCCCAGGACACGACGAGGGGCGCGAGCGCGATCAGCGGCACGGTCTGGCTGATCACGAGGTACGGCAGCAGCCCGCGCTCGACGACCTTGTAGCGAGCCATCAGGATCGCGAGGCCGATCCCGACCACCGTCCCCAGCACGAACCCCGTGAACGCGAGGCGGAACGAGAACCACGCTCCCGCGAGCACCGTGAACAGGATCGGCGTGTCCGAGCCGCGACGCTCCGGCTCCCCGTAGCGCGAGAGCATTTCCCACACGTGCGGCATCGCGATGTCGTTCGCCCGCGGCAGGATCGTCAGGCCGAAGAGCTGCCCGCCGTCCTGCGGCCCGATCAGCTTGTAGAGCTCCCACAGGACGGCCACGCCGACGATCGCCAGCACGAACATCCAGGCGCGGCGCGTCCTCACGTCTTCGCCGGCACCTGATCCGCGATCGCCGGGATCACCTTCTCGCCGTAGGCCTGCAACGTGCCGTCCTTGTCGTCGTGCTGCAGGTAGACGGCGAACTGGTGCACGCCCAGATCGCGGAGCTCCAGGAGGCGCCGGACGTGTTCCTGCACCGGGCCGAGGACGCAGAACCGGTCGACGATCGCGTCGGGGACGAACGCCGTGTGGACGTTCCCGGCCTGGCCGTGCTCGTTGTAGTCGTAGCCTTCGCGACCCTTGATGTAGTCGGTGAGGGCGGCCGGGACCTCGGAGGACTCGCCGTAGCGGGCGACGATGTCGGCGACGTGGTTCCCCACCATCCCGCCGAACCAGCGGGTCTGCTCGCGCGCGTGATCCAGGTCGTCGGTCACGTACGCCGGGGCCGCGACGCACATCGTGAGGGCGTCGGGATCGCGGCCGGCCTCGCTCGCCGCCGTCCGCACCGCGCCGATCGTCCACGCGGCGATATCGGGGTCCGCGAGCTGCAGGATGAACCCGTCCGCGACCTCACCGATCAGCTTCAGGGCCTTCGGGCCGTACCCGGCCGCCCAGACCTCGACGCGGCTCTTCGGCGCCCACGGGAACCGCAGCGTCGAGCCTTTGTAGGCGGCCTCGCGGCCGTTCGCCAGCTCGCGGATCACATGGATCGCCTCGCCGAGGTACGCGAGCGTGGAGGGCTTGCCGTTGATCACGCGGACGGCGGAGTCGCCGCGCCCGATCCCGATCACGGTGCGGTTGCCGAACATCTCGTTCAGGGTGGCGAACAGGCTCGCGGTGACCGTCCAGTCGCGCGTCAGCGGGTTCGTGACCATCGGACCGACGACGACGTTGCGCGTGTTCGCGAGGATCTGGGTGTAGATCGGGAAGGGCTCCTCCCACAGCAGGTGGGAATCGAACGTCCAGACATGGCTGAAGCCGTACGTCTCGGCGCGGACCGCCAGGTCGATCACGCGCGCGGCGGGCGGGGTCGTCTGCAGCACCACGCCGATGTCCATCTCGTCCGCGCCCTCCCCTCGTGCTCGCGCGCCGCGCGATCGCTCAGCGCGCGACGATATCGTCGTAGGCGTCGGGTCGCCGGTCCCGGTAGAACGCCCACCGGTCGCGGACGGTCTTGATCTTGTCCAGGTCCAGGTCGCGCACGATCAGCTCGGGCTTGTACGCGTCGCCCAGCTCACCGACGAACTGCCCTTCGGGGTCGACGAAGTAGCTCTGCCCGTAGAAGTCGTCGTCGCCGAGCGGCTCGATCCCCACACGGTTGATGGCTCCTACGTAGTACATGTTCGCGACGGCGGCGGCCGGCTGCTCCAGGCGCCAGATGTACTCGGACAACCCGCGGTGCGTCGCCGAGGGGTTGAAGACGATCTCGGCACCGTGAAGCCCGAGCATCCGCCAGCCCTCCGGGAAGTGCCGGTCGTAGCAGATGTACACGCCCACCCTGCCGACCGCGGTCTCGAAGACCGGGTATCCGCCGGTCCCGGGCGCGAAGTAGAACTTCTCCCAGAACCCCTTCACCTGTGGGATGTGCTGCTTGCGATACTTGCCGAGGTACGTGCCGTCGGCGTCGATGACGGCGGCGGTGTTGTAGTACTGGCCCGCCTGCACGATCTCGTACATCGGCAGGACCATCACCATCCCGAGCTCCTTCGCCACCGACTGGAACCGCTGCGTCGTCGGCCCGTCGGGGATCGGCTCCGTGTAGCTGTAGTACTCGGCGTCCTGCACCTGGCAGAAGTACGGTCCGTAGAAGAGCTCCTGGAAGCACATCACCTGCGCGCCCTGCGCGGCGGCCTCGCGGGCGGCCTCCTCGTGCTTGTCGGTCATCGACGCCTGGTCGCCGGACCAGTCGGTCTGCAGCAGCGCGGCCTTCACGATCGTCATCGCGGCTCGTCTCCCTCGGGTCGGGGATTCCTTCCCGGATGGTAGCGAGCGGGCGCGGGCGGCGCGACCCCGGCAAGGCCGGCGTGCAGGCTAGGAGCTGGGCTTCCGGGCCACGAACTCGTTACAGGTGTACGAGGCCTTGATCAGGCCGCGCACGTACTTGCACGTGCCGGTCGAGGTCCGCGGGAACATGAACGCGCAGGCGTCGCACCGCACCTCGGGCCGCGGGGCGGGCTTGTACCCCGCCTGCTCCTTCGTGAGCGACCACGTGCCCGGCATGTGGGCACTCTAGTCCAGCGAGCGAACGCGGCGCACGCCCTGGGATGATGGCGGCTCCCCTATGGACTGCGAACGGATCGTCTCGGGCTTCCTCGGCCAACCCGCGAACGCGCTGTCGAGCCTCGCGTTCCTGGCCGCGGGAGCCTGGATCCTGATCCTCGCGTTCCGACGCGATCGCGCGACCCGCTTCGCCCTGATCGTCCTCGCGGTGGCCGTGGGCGCCAACGCGGTCGGGAGCTTCGCGCGCCACGGTCCCGACCCGTCGTGGGCCGCGTGGGCGCACGACGTCGCGATCATGGCGGTGCTGTTGTTCGTCCCGATCCACGCGCTCGCACGGATGCTCCGGTGGCGCCCGGCCATCGAGATCGGCGCCTTCGCGGCCGGCATGGTCGCGGTCGGGCTCGGCCTGGCGGCGATCCAGGGTGCGTCCGACCCGGTCGCCGGCACGCTCGCCGCGGGCGCGGTCGTCGGGGAGGTCGGCGCCTCCTCCCGCGAACGTCGAGCCCCGGGCGAGCGGGACACACGGACCGGGACCCACTTGCGCGGGAGCGGGGTCGCCCGCTCGCTGGGCCTCACCGCGATCACCCTCGGCGGAGTCGCGTTCCTCCTCGGCCGCACCGGATCCCCGCTGTGCGATCCCGGGAGCGCGTTCCAGTGGCACGCGCTCTGGCACGTCCTCGCGGCGGTCGCGCTCGTCGCGTACGCCTTCGCGATCGCCGGCCGGGCAGGCGATCGTTCGCCGATCGACCACCTCGCGCGCTGATCGATCCCTAGCGGATCGCCGCCTCGAGACGGTCGAGGAAGGGCGCCTGCGCGGCTTTGATCTTCACCCGCGCCTTCCGGAGGCCGAACCACTCCACGCGATCGATCTCCGGGAACTCCCGGGTCTTCCCCGACCGGGGCGGCCACTCCATCTCGAAGGTGTTGCTCACCGCGGTCGATGCGTCCAGATCGCCCTCGACCGCCCACGCGAACACCACCTTGCCCGAGCCCTGGCGGATGTCGCCCAGCTCCACGAGCTCGGCGTCGTCGTCGAGCGGGGATCCGGTCTCCTCCGCGAACTCCCGTCGTGCGACCGCCGTGAGCTCGTCGCCGGGCTCCGACTCCCCCTTGAGCACGGTCCAGTCGCCGTCGTCCTTCCGCGCGAAGTACGGGCCGCCCGGATGGCCGAGCAGCACCTCGATGCGATCACCGTTCCGGCGTCGCCACAGCAGGATCCCGGCACTCGTGCGGCCGGCCTTGCTCACCTTGGGCTTCTTCGGAGCCGGCATCGTCCGATGATGCCATCCGGCCGCATCCCCGGCGCTCCCTTGTCAGTTCGACGACGCCTGGCTACGGTCGACGGACGATGCGTGCAGGCGGCGCGGCGCCGGTGAGGGCCAGCTTCCGGTCGCTCGCGCCGGTCACGATCGCGCTCCTGCTCGTCGGATGCACGGGGGCGCCCTGGGACCTGCCCTCGCCGAGCGCGGCTCCCGGACCGGAGACCGGAGCCTCCCCCGCCGCACCGGCTCCCCGCGAGGCGTCCGGCATCCCGGGCGCGCCGGGTCGGATCGCCGTCCTCGACGCGGACGGGACGCTCACCACGTTCGACGCCGACGGCACCGGCGAGCCGGTCGTCCTGGACGAGTCCGACCCCGGCGCGATCTTCGTGCGCCAGCCCACCTGGTCGCCCGACGGAGCCCGGATCGCGTGGGTCCGGATCGGCGGCAGCGGGACGTCGGCGACGCTCATGACGACGTCGGCCGACGGGACGCGCCCCACCGAGACACCCGTCGCCGCCGCGCCCTTCTACCTGTCGTGGGACCCGACGTCGTCGCGGGTCGTGTACCTGGGCGGTTCGGCGGTGGCCGACATCGAGCTGGGCCTGATCGACGTGGAGGCAGGGGCCGGGGCCGTCCCGATCGACGCCGGCAGCCCCTTCTACTTCTCGTGGAACCCCACGGGGAAGCAGCTGCTCGTGCACGTCGGGACGGATCGGCTGGACCGGCTCGGCGTCGACGGGACCGTGACCTCCGTCGCCGACCGTCCCGGGATGTTCACCGCGCCCGTGTGGACGACCGACGGCAACACCTTCGTCTACGCGGCGGAGGCCGGCGACGGGCAGCAACTGGTGGCGCGCGAGCGCGACACCGACCGCAGCGAGACCCTCGCGCGGTTCGACGGGACGATCACCTTCGTCGTGAGCCCGGACGGCCGCCGCGTCGCCTTCCAGGTGATCCGAGACCGCGCGATCGTGGTCCCGCTCTCGGTGATCGACCGCCGCACCGGCGCGATCGAGCAGGTGACGGACGACTACGCCCCGGCCTTCTTCTGGAGCCCGACGGGCGGCAAGCTCCTGTCCCTGCTGCCGGAGCTGACGGACGAGCGGATCTGGTTCCGCTGGGGCGTATGGGAGGACGGGACGTCGTTCACCACGTCCGAGCGGTTCGTCCCGAGCCTCGAGTTCAGCCGGGACTACCTCCAGTTCTTCGAGCAGTACGCGCAGAGCATGCGCCTGTGGTCACCCGACGGCGGCGCCTTCGTCTACGCCGGCGAGAGCGAATCCGGGACGAGCGGCGTGTGGATCCAGCCGGCCGAGTCGGGCGCCGAGCCGGTCCTCGTCGCCGACGGCGTCGTCGCGACCTGGTCTCCGCGCTGACCGCTCCGGCGCGTTAGCCGTCGCGTGAGCGGACCTGTCATGCTGTCGGGGTGAAGGGGCGCGCGCACCCGTGGCCGTGAAGGTCGAGCAGGTCCAAGCTGCCCTCTCCTCGCTGCAGGCGGGCGACCTGGCCGAGGCCGCGCGGCTGCTCGGGCCGATGGTGCCGAGCAAGCGTCACGTGCGGGCCTCCACCGCCAGCGCCGCACCCGAAGAGGTGGACGAGGTGGAGCGGTGGCTGAAGCAGATCATCGCGAACCCCTCCGACGACGAGGCCGCGGGTCTCCTCACCCGCTCGTACTACAAGCTCCGCAGCCAGATGCCCGCCTGAGGCGGGCCGGCCGGGAACGTCAGCCGCCGGGTCCGAACCACCTCGCGCGGCGGCTCGACCCGAAGGTCGCCTTCTCCGCGAACACCTCCGCCGACGGCGCGACGAACGTCCCGGTCGGTCGGCCCGGCGTCCCGTAGAAGTCCACGTCGACGCGCGCCACCTGGTCGTCGCCGAACTCGATGTAGCAGGTGCCGGTCCCGTCGTAGCCCTCGGCCTCGCCGCTGCGGATCCGGGCGATCAGGTGGTTCGCCACCACCATCCCCTGCCGCTCGGCGAACACCCCGGCCTTCGGCGTCCCGACGCTCGTCACATCGCCGACGGCGTAGACACCCGCGGAACGCGTCTCGAGCGTGCGCGCGTCGACCGGGATCCAGCCGTCGACCGTCAGCCCCGAGTCCGCCACCACCGCCGGGGCCCGGTGCACCGGGATCCCGAGGAACAGATCGAAGGGGAGCCGTTGCCCGTCGTCCAGGACCGCCTCGCGCGAGCTCGGGTCGAGCGAGACGACCCGCCGATCCGCGACGAACGAGATGCCGCGCTCGGCGAACGCCGAGAGGATCGCCGCCGACGTATCGGGCGACGGCGGGATCGGGACACCGAACGGCATCACGACGTGGATCGTCACGGTGTCGCGGCGTCCACGATCACGCAGGTACTCGTCCAGCAGGAACGCGGCCTCGCTCGGCGCCGGCGGGCACTTGAACGGCGCGCCGCACACCCCGACGATCGCCGACCCCGACGTGAACGAGGGCAGCACGTTCCGTAGCGCCTCCGCGCCCGCGACGGAGTAGAACTCGTTCCCCGCCTCGATCAGCCCAGGCGTGGCGTCGACGTCGTAGTCGGCCCCGAGCGCGATCACGAGGTGGTCGGCCTCGTACGCGTCGAGGTCCGTCGTCACCCGCCGGGCCTCGGGGTCGATCGCGGTGATCGTCTCCTGCCTGAACCGGACGCCCGGGGTCGTGAGCGTGGCGTACGGCGCGCGCACCTCGTCGATCGCCCGCTTGCCGAACATGACGTCGAGCTTCGAGAAGCCGAAGACGAACGCATCGGCGCGATCGATCAGCGTGATCTCGACCTCGCCGTCCAGCGCTTCGGATAGGCGCGTGGCGCACTCGAGCCCTCCGAACCCAGCACCCAGGATCAGCACGGACGTCGGCATCGCTCGAAGGATAGGGCCTTCGGACCCGGGGGAACCGCGCCACCGATCGGCCGGTCGTTGCTAGCGTGGCCTCCGTGACCGACCGGCTCAGACGCCCCGCAGGACGGTCCCTCGTCGCGATCGTCCTCGTGCTCGCGGCGGCGTGCACCTCGTCGCCCCCCGCGGAGCCACCCGCAGGCACGACCGGGGCGTCCCCGACGCTCTCGGGACCGCCGTCGCCGTCCGCCGCGCGGTCCGCTTCGCCGTCCGTCGCGCCGGACCCGATCCGCGCGAGCGGCCGGGTGAGCGTGCAGGCGCCGGTGGGGGGCTCGTTCCTCGTCCACGGCGCGTACCCGCACGTCGACTCGAGCTGCATCGGGTTCGAGCAGCCGCGCCTGCTCGCGCGCTACCCGGGCGAGCTGGCGGTCCGCCTGGCGGACGACGGCACGCTCTCGCTCATCGTGACGCTGCCGTTCGAGGCGTACCTGGAAGGGATCGCGGAGGTGCCGCCCACGTGGCCGACCGCGGCGCTCGAGGCGCAGGCGATCGCCGCACGGAGCTACGCGCTGGCGACGACCGGCTGGGACGGGCGGGAAGGCGAGACCCTCGACACACCGATCTGCTCGACGACCTCGTGCCAGGTCTACCGGGGGATCCCGGTGGCGCCGGTGACGGGGATCGCCCGCTGGTACGCCGCGGTCCGCCGCACGGCGGGCATGGTCCTGCTCTGGGACGACCGGCCGGCCGACACCGTCTACTTCTCGACGTCGAACGGCCGGACGTACGCCAACGAGGACGTCTTCGGGAGTTCCCCGCTTCCGTACCTGAACGCGCGCGTCGAGCGCGACGACGGGGCCTCTCCGCTCTCTCGCTGGACGACCCGGATCGGCTTCCGCGACCTGGCGAGGTTCCTGACGCGCGGCGGCGAGTGGTCGGGCGGACGCGCGATCTCGGCGGTCTCGGGAGACGGCTCCAGCGTGACCGTCACCGACGGCTCGGGTGCCGAGCACGTCCTGGACGGGAGCGCGTTCCGCGACGCGGTGAACACCTGGGCGCCGTGCCTGCGTCCGGCCCGCTACCCGTCCGGGGGGATGCCGGTCACGATCCCGTCCCGCTGGATGACCGCCGGATCCGCGGACGACGCCGCCGTGATCGCCGGTCGCGGGTGGGGCCACGGCGCCGGGATGGTCCAGTGGGGCGCGTACGGCAAGGCGCGCCGCGGCTGGTCCGTCGGGCGGATCCTCGGGTTCTACTACGGGGGCCTGCGGCCGCAGCCGTTCCCGGAGCCCGGGCTGATCCACGTGGAGGTCGCCAGCGGCCTGGCGTCCCTGCGGCTCCGCGCGTCGGGCCCCGGCGCCACGATCGAGGGCCGGGAGCTCGGACCCGGATCGATCGCGATCGCCGGTGGGGACGCGCTCGTGGTCGGCGGCCCGGCCGTCGCCTCGATCTCGACGTCGCGCGTGGTGCAGCCCGAGCCGACGTACTCCGGATCGATCGCGCGGATCGATCCGGCCCTGCGGCGCGAGCTCGTCGGGCGGAACTGGCACCCGGGCTGCCCGGTGGCGATCGACGACCTCCGCGCGGTCACCGTCGACTACTGGGGGTTCGACGGCCAGGTGCACCGCGGGCCGCTCGTCGTGCACGAACGCGTCGCGGCCGACGTGCGCTGGGTGTTCGCGCAGCTGTTCGACGCCCGGTTCCGGATCGCGAAGATCGCGCTGCCCGCCCGCTACCGGCCGCGTCGCCCGATCGACTGGTTCAGCACGCGCAACGTGACCGCGGCGTTCAACTGCCGGCCGGCGACGGAGAACGTCGGCTCGCTCTCACAGCACTCGTACGGCTGGGCGATCGACATCAACCCGCTGCAGAACCCGTACGTCCGGGGAGACGGCACGGTGCTCCGCCGCGCGGCCGCACCGTACCGCGACCGCTCACGGCGGCGGCGCGGCATGATCCGCGCGAACGACGTGGTCGTGCGGTCGTTCGCCGCGATCGGGTGGTCGTGGGGCGGCGACTGGCACTCGATCAAGGACTACATGCATTTCTCGCTGACCGGCCGGTGAGGTCGGGGATTCAGCTCGCGATCCCGAGCGCGTACCGGAGCGCGCGGTCGAGCTCGACGAGCTCCGGCGGCGACAGCCTCCCGGCGGCGCGGCGTCCCAGGAGCGCTTTCGGGATCGTCTGCAGGGAATCGCACGTGGCGACCGACGCCGCCCGCAGCCCGTGGTCCCGTCCTACCGGCAGCTCGCTCGCGATCCCGCGCACGGTCCGGGTGACGGGGGCCACCGTGACCGACGTCCGCACGTCCAGCACGGCGGTCCTCGTCACGATCAGGACCGGTCCGCGGCCGACCGGCGCGGGCAGTCGCGCCCAGTAGAGCTCGCCGCGCCGCACGCTCAGTCCGGCCAGGCGGCGACCCGGCCGAACGCCTCGAGCCTCGCCGGGTCCTCCGGAACCTCCAGGTACGCGCGGATCGTGCGCGCGTCCCAAGCGGCCTCGCGGGCGGCATCGAGGTACGCCCCCAGGGCCTCGCGGATCAGCTCGCTCCGGTTGCGATCGAGCGCGTCGGCCGCCCGATCGAGCCGTGCGACCAGCGCGTCGTCGAGCTGGACCAGCACCTGCCGGCGCGCCATGCCGCGGACCATAGCATATGAACTAGCATATGGGCACACCCTTCCGCGGTGATGAGCGTCACCCTGCGGGCGACGGCTTCCGCAGCGGCGCGAACGGATCCACCCGCAGCAACAGCGCCCCCGCGGCGACGAGCGCCACGCCGCCGCTCGTCAACCACAGCTGCTCCTCCCCCGGCACCGGGAATGCGTTCGCCGCCAGGACCGCGAAGCCGCTCGCCGACGCGGCCGTCCCGAGCACCCCCAGCACCAGCGCGACCGATGGGCCGAGCGACGACTCCCCCACCGGCACCGGACGCTCCGCCCACCGGAACGCGAGCAGGAACGGCAGCAGGCAGATCGCGCAGATCAGCACCCAGGCCGGTCGGAGCAGCCACCACGTCGTGGTGAGCGGCTCGGGCTGTGGCGCGATCCCGGTCGGGAACAACAGCACGGCCGCCAGTACGACCGCGCTCATGTTCCACAGGTAGAACGTCATCACCATCGAGTTCGCGACGATCACGTTGCGCCACGCGCGCGGTCGCCGCAGGAACCGGTTGCCCGCGTCCTCGAACAGCAGCGTCACGCCGCATTGCCACACGGCCAAGGCCAGCAGCACGATCGACGGCGGCTGCACGTTGTTCCGGATCCCATGGGTCAGGTCGATCATCGACACCGGGAAGTCGAACCATCCGACCAGGACGCCCATCGTGGCCAGGCCCCCGGCCGCCATCGCCCACGGGATCCACGTGCTGGCACGGAGCTTCCCCTCAGCCCACAGGAACCCGAGCTCCAGGACCGCGCCCCAGACCAGCAGGTAGTTCACGAGCCCGACGTGCGGCACGTCCAGGCCGAACCGCAGGTTGTCGATCACCAGCGCGACGACGGCGAGCGCGACGACGGTCCACACGCCGAGGCGCTCGTGGAGCGCGTGCAGCGCCGGGACGCATGCGACCGACACGAGGTACACGGCCAGGAACCACAGCGGCAGCGCGACCTCCTGCCCGCCCACGCGCGCGATGCCGGACGGCAGCAGCCCGATCGCCACGCCCGCGACCGGCAGCAGCGTCCAGAACGCGACGAACCAGAGCGCCGGCCGGGTCAGGCGCACCGCCTTCGCGCGGAGCCAGTGCGCGTACGTCTCGCCGCGCCGACGCGACGAGACCCACGACGTGCCGTTCGTGAAGCCGCCCACGATGAAGAACAGCGGCATCACCTGGAAGACCCACGTCAGGATCTGGAGATCGGGCTGGATCTCGAGGAGGTTCTCGCCGGTGAACTCGCCGCCCTCGTACCCCAGCACCGCCATCAGCCAGTGGCCGAGGACCACGACCCCGATCGAGACGACGCGGATCAGGTCGACGTAGCGGTTGCGCGAGTCGGGCGTGGCGGCGACGAGCGCGTCCAGGCGCGAGGGTTCCGCGGCGGTGCTCGAACCCGGCCGGTCTGCACCCATCGCTCGCTCCGATGCGGGCACGCTCGCCGATGATCCGGTCACTCGAGACTAGCCCCCCCGGCGCCGCGGGTCGAGTCGCCGACCCCCGTCGCTCCGTCGATCGCTACCCCGCGGTCTTCGCCACGAAGACCAGGACGTCGTCGTCGGTCGTCGGATCGTCCCGGGTGTACCCACCGTGGACCGCGACGTCGACGAACCCGGCGCGCTCGAGCATCATCAGGAGCTCGTCCCGGAAGTACGAGCGCGCGGTGAGCGCGTGATCCTCCTCGGCCACCATCCCGCCGTCGCGCCACTCCTCGGCGTGCATCTCGAGGGTGGTGAGCTGTTCCAGCGGATCGACGTCGACGACCCTGATCGTCAGCGCGTACTCCGCTCCGTCGGACGCCCGACGCCGCTCCGTCGTCGACGGTTCGAACGGCTCCGGCAACGAGGCGCGAGCCGCCGACGGCCAGTACCGCCACTGGTCCGGATCCGAGTAGGGAACCCAGTTGTCGAGCACCAGCGTTCCACCGGGCTCGAGGTGCTCGTGGAACCGCGCCAGCGTCCCCTGATCCTGCTCGCGGGTGCTCGCCAGCCCGAACGCGCCGCAGACGATGATGGTGCGGTACCGGCGAGGCAGGTCGAGCTCGTGCATCGCCTGGACCGAGAGCGTGGGCGACAACCCCTCACGGGCGGCCACCTCCGAGCAGCGGGCGATCATGTCGGCGGAGACGTCACAGCCGTCCACGTCGAGCCCCGCCCGGACGTACGGCAGGAGCAGCCGGCCGGTCCCGCAGCCGACGTCGAGCGCGGGTTCGCCGCCGCCTTCGATGAAGGAGCGGAAGTAGTCGATCTCGGGCCCGTCCCGGTTGAACTCCGACCACCACGTCGCCATCAGGCCGTAGTGCCAGGTCTGTGGAGGCTCGGGCATCGGTCGGCTTCAGGCCTTCTTCGGCTTCTTCGCCTTGGGCTTCTTCGGCGGGAGCGACGAGGCGAACGCGACGCCCCGACCGACCCAGGTCCGGAGGGCGCGATCGGTCCCGGTCCCCTCCGGGCCGACGAACAGGAACCCGCGCATCGGCCGGTTCGTGAAGTCCATCGGTCGCGCCCCGGGTTCGGCGAGCGCGGCGTCGCCGTCGTCGGGCGCCATCCGCACCATCAGGTCGTCGCCGTTCACGCCGACCGCCATGTTCCCGTCGACCGTGTAGCAGAGGCCGCCGAACATCCGGATCTCGGTGACGCCCCTCACGCCGGCGAGCGCCTCCCGGACCCGCTCCGCGAGCTCCTCGTCGTACGCCATCGCTGCTCACGATAGCCTCCCCCTGGCGCCGCCGGGTCCGGGTCCCTACGCTCGACGCGTGCTGACCTGTCCGAACTGCGGTCGCGAGAGCCCCGACGACTTCGCCTTCTGCCCGGCATGCGCGTCGCCGCTCGCGCCGGCAGCCACCGCGCACGAGGTCCGCAAGACGGTCACGGTCGTGTTCTGCGACGTCACAGGCTCCACCGCGCTCGGCGAACGCCTGGATCCCGAGTCGCTCCGCGACGTGCAGTCGCGCTACTTCGACGCGATGCGCGGCGCGATCGAACGTCACGGCGGGACCGTCGAGAAGTACATCGGCGACGCGGTGATGGCGGTGTTCGGGATCCCCCGGCTCCACGAGGACGACGCGCTGCGCGCCGCACGTGCGGTCGTCGAGATGCGCGAGGCGCTCGCCGCCCTGAACGAGGAGCTCGAGCGCGACCGAGGCGTCAGGATCGACGTGAGGATCGGCGTGAACACCGGCGAGGTCGTCGCCGGGGACCCGACCGCGGGACACGCCCTCGTGACCGGCGACGCCGTGAACGTGGCGGCCCGGCTCGAGCAGCACGCGCCGCCCGGCGAGATCCTCTTGGGCGAGGAGACCTACCGGCTCGTACGGGATGCGGTGGACGTCGAACCCGTCGAGCCGCTCGAGGTGAAGGGCAAGGCGGGCGCGTCACGGCCTGGCGTCTCCTCGGCGTTCGAGACGTCCCGACCGAGCCGAGACACCCGGGCTCGCCGATGGTCGGCCGAGACCGGCAGCTCGCGCAACTCCGTCAGGCGTACGAGGCGGTCGTCGAGGACGCGCGCTGTCAACTCTTCACGCTCTTCGGATCTGCCGGCGTCGGGAAGTCCCGTCTCGTCCAGGAGTTCCTCTCCGACCTCGGCGACGGAGCGACCGTCCTGCTGGGCCGGTGCCTTCCCTACGGCGAGGGCCTCACCTACTACCCGGTCGTCGAGGTCGATCAAGCAGGCCGCCGGACTGGCCGACTTCGATCCGCCGGAGGTCGTCGAGGCCAGGGTGTGTGCGCTGCTCGAGAGCGACGAGCACCAGGAGCTCGTCTGCCGCCACGTGTCGCAGCTGATGGGCGTGGCCGAGTCGGCCGCGGGCGAGGAGACCTTCTGGGCGATCCGCCGGTTCTTCGAGGCCACGGCGAGCGAGCGTCCGCTCGTCCTCGTGTTCGACGACATCCACTGGGGTGAGCCGACGTTCCTCGATCTGGTCGAGCACATCGCGGACTGGTCGCGGGGCTCGCCGATCCTGCTGCTGTGCATGTCGCGAGCCGATCTGTTGGATGTCCGCCCCTCGTGGGGCGGCGGGAAGCTGAACGCAGCGACCGTGTCGCTCGAGCCGCTCACGCGAGGAGCAGACCGACGACGCTCGTCGCGAACCTCCTCGGTTCGACGGAGTCGCCGACGGACCTCGCCCAGCGGATCGTCGAGACGGGCGGAGGGGAATCCGCTGTTCGTCGAGGAGACCCTCGCGATGCTGATCGACGACGGACTCGTCGTTCCGCGACGATGGCCGGTGGCGCGTCGCCGGCGATCTGTCCGACGTCACCGTTCCACCCTCGATCCATGCGTTGCTCGCCGCCCGCCTCGATCGCCTCACACCGGAGGAGCGCACCGTGCTCGAGGCGGCGGCGGTCATCGGGAAGGACTTCTTCGTCGGCGCAGTCCGCGAGCTCGTGCCCGAGGACGTCCGCGAGCGCGTGCCGTCGGATCTGATGGCGCTCGTCCGCAAGGAGCTGATCCACCCCGAGCGCGACCACGTTCCCGGGCGAAGACGCGTTCCGGTTCCGGCATCTGCTGATCCGTGACTCAGCGTACGACGCGATCGCGAAGACGCGGCGCGCCGAGCTGCACGAGCGCGTCGCGGATTGGCTGGAGCGCGTGGCCGGGGAAGCGGTCGTCGAGCAGGAGGAGATCGTCGGATACCACCTCGAGCGAGCCTACGCGTACCGGACGCAGCTCGGCCCAGCGGACGAGCGTTCCGACGAGATCGGTCGGAGGGCGGCTGCCCGCCTCGCGAAGGCGGGGCGGCGGGCATCGCGCCGGGGCGACTTCCCCGCCACGGTGGACCTCTCTCGCGCCGAGCCCTCCGTCGGCCCGCCCGACGGCGCCGAGCGGGCGGGACGCTGTACCACCTCGGCTTGGCGCTCGGCGAAGCCGGCGATGCCCACGCGGCGTTCACCGCGCTCGACGAGGCGGTGCGTCTCGCGGCCGACGCCGGCGACCGCTCGCTCGAGTGGCTCGCCCGCATCGGCCGCGCCGAGATCCAGACCAACGTCGATCCCCAAGCGTCCCACGGCGACGTGCCGCGACGAGATCGCGATGGCGATCCGCGGCGTTCGACGAGCTCGGCGACGAGGTCGGGCTTGGCCGCGCGTGGACGAACGCTCGCGTTCCTCGAGTTCATGCCGTGCCGGTTCGATCGAGCAGAGCGTGCGGGCCGAGAGGCGCTGGCACATGCGCGCGCGTGTGAGCGACGATCGGCTCCTCGCCGACGCGCTGACGGTCCTGCTGCTCTCCGCAGAACTTCGGCTCGACCGAGCCGGACGAGGGATTCCGACGCTCGACGCGCTATCCGAGGACGTCTCCCGCAGTCGCCCGATCGAGACGGCCGCCCTCGCCGTCCGTGGGTACGTTCGAGGCGCGGGAGGGCTCGTTCGACGAGGCTCGTCGCCTACCGGGCTCGCCGTCCAGATCGCCGAGACCGTCGGCACGCGGCTCATGATCGCGATCTACGAGGCGGCCCTCGCCGACGTGGAGATCGAGCCGGCGAGCCGATCGCCGCAGAGCGGGCCACCGACGGAGCTACGAGATCGTCGAGGAGATGGATCTACGAGGGGATCAGATCGACGGCCGCGGCGGACCTGGCGCGCGTCCTCTGCACGCTCGGTCGGTTCGACGAAGCCGAGGGGTACGCGACGATCGCGCGGAGCGTCGCCGCCGAGGACGACCTGGCTTCGCAGGTGTCGGACGATCGGCGCAGGCGATGGTGCTCGCTTCACGCGGCGAGCTCGACGAAGCGGAGCAGCTCGCCCACGAAGCGGTGCAGATGGTCGACGAGGCCGACTGGCCGGAGGCCAGGGCGAAGTGAGGATGGTGCTCGCCCGCGTCCTGCGGCATGGCCGGGAAGCCGGCTGAGGCTGAGGATGCGGCGCGAGACGCGCTCGCGTTCTTCGAGCGCAAAGGGCAACCGAGCCGTCGTCGGACGCGACGCGAGACATTCATGGACGGAGCTGTGTCCCCGCCGGCCGCACGCGTGGCGAGAACGTGCGGCCGCATCCCGCCTCAGTCGGCCGGCGGCGGGCGGCGGTGGTGACGGGGGCGTGCCGCCCTTCGAGCGGATCGCGTCGGTCGCCTCGCCGACCGTGGCGGTGATCGCGTCCCCGATCGCGCTCACCGCGTCGGAGAGCTCCTTGTTCGCCTCGCGGTCCTTGAGCGTCGCGCCGACGGCCGACACGCCCTTGGACAACTCGTCGAACAGCTCCTTCATCGCGCGCGTCATCTCGCGCTCGGCCTCGTCCGCGTCGACCTTCGCCGTTCCCGCGGACCCCTGCTCGTGGTAGCGGTCGGCGACCCGCCGTCCCCACGAGGAGAACTTCTCGCCGACCTCGCCCCACGCCTGCTTCGCGTCGGTCATGTGTGCCTCCCTGGAGCGTCGCTCTCCGGCAGCCTAGCGCCGTTCGGGAACGGCGGACCAGCCCGGCCGGTCAGGCCGGGCCGAGCTGGGCGAGCGCGTCGTACGCCGCGTACTTGAAGGTCTCGCCGAGCGTCGGGTGGTTGAAGACCATCTCGATGAACGTGTCCACCGTCCCGTTCAGCCCGATCACCGCCTGCCCCACGTGGACGAGCTCGGACGCTCGTTCGCCGATGCAGTGGCAGCCGATCAACCGGCGCGTGGCCCGGTCGAAGACGAGCTTCACCATGCCGTCGCGGTCGTTCATGATCTGCCCGCGGACGTTGTCGCGGTAGAAGGCCCGTCCGGCGACGACGTCGAGACCCCGGCGCGCCGCCTCGTCCTCGCCGAGCCCGACGCAGCTCACCTCCGGGATCGTGTAGACGCCGTACGGCAGCAGGTCCGACACCTGCCGCTTGTACGTGAAGCCGAACGCGTGGCACACGGCGACGCGTCCCTGCTCCATCGACACGCTCGCGAGCGCCGGGAAGCCGACGACGTCGCCCGCCGCGTACAGGCTCGGGACCGCGGTACGGAAGTCCTCGTCCACCTGGACGTATCCGCGCCCGTCGACCTGGACGCCGACCTCGGGCAGCCCCAGGCCGTCCGTGTTGCCCGTACGGCCCGCCGCCACCATCAGCGTCTCCACCGTGAGCACCTCCCCCGTGGAGAGCGTGCACGTCAGGCCGTCGGCGCCCCGCTCGATCCGCTCGTGCTCGCGCTCCAGGTGGAGCCGGACGCCCAACGATCGCATCGCCGCCGCGAGCCGTTCCCCCATCTCGAGGTCCAGGAACGGCAGCAGGCCGGAGCGGGGGTCGATCAGGTGCACCTCGACGCCGAGCGCCGCGAACATGCAGGCGTACTCGCACCCGATCACGCCCGCGCCGATCACGGCCATCGATCGCGGCAGGCGGTTGATCCGCAGGATCCCGTCGGCGTCGTGGACGTCGCCGTCGTCGTACGGGATGCCGGCCGGATGGTGAGGCGAGGATCCGGTGGCGACCAGGATCACCTCGGCCGAGCGACGCACCACCTCGTCGCCCGAGGTGACCTCGACCGTGTGCGCGTCGACGACCCGCCCGTCGCCGTGGATCAGCTCGATCCCGTGTCGCTGGAGGTTCGCGTGGATCCGTGCCAGCTCGAGGTGGCGGACCGCGTCCTTGCGCTCGAGGAGCCGCGTGACCGTGAGCTCGGGATCGAGCCCGACGATCACGCCGTCCATGTTCCGCTGACGGTAGGCCGAGAGGAACAGGGCGGTCTCGCGCAGGGTCTTCGAGGGCAGCGTGCCGGTGTGCACGGCGGCGCCTCCGGGTTCGGGCTTGCCGCTCGACGATCGCGACGCGCTTGCCGAAGTACGCGGCCTGGGCCGCCCCGCGCTCGCCCGCGGGGCCGCCGCCGATCACCACCAGGTCGTAGTCGTTCCCCACTAGTCCCAGTCGACCGTGACGATCTCGATCGGCTCCGACGTTCCCCGGAGCGTCACGGTGCGCGGTTCCGACACCGGGTACCGGCCGTCGGCCGCCGTCACCCTGCTCGCCACGATCTGGTCGCCGTCCGCGAGCGCCGCGATCCGCGCCGCCTCGTGCACGCCCTTGCCCGAGAAGTCCCGGCCGACCTGCGTCGCGCCGGACGCGTGCAGGCCGATCCGCACCTTCGGGGCGAAGCCCGCCGAGCGCCGGTGCTCGGCCAGCCGTCGCTGGATCGCGACGGCGCACGCGAGCGCCTCGTCGGGCGAGTCGAACCCCACGAAGAACCCGTCGCCGGTCGACACGACCTCCTCGCCCTTGTGCTCGGCGAACAGCGACCGCAGCGTCTCGTTGTGCCAGCGCAGGACGCCCTGCCACGCCTCGTCGCCGAGGGCCTCGACCAGGTTCGTCGAGCTCTCGATGTCGGTGAACATGAAGGTCTTCTCGACGCGCCGGGGCCCCTCCTTGCCGCGGAGCTGCCACGGCAGCAGCTCCTCCACATCCTCGATCGTGATCGCGCCGGTCGGACAGGCGAGCGCGGCCTCCCGCAGCACCTCGTCCTCCACGCTCGACGCGTCCACCACGCCGACCTTCGCGAAGTCGTCCTTGTACCAGTCGAACGCGGTGGGGGCGATCGTGATGCACGTCCCGGCGCCGATGCAGCGATGCCGGTCCACGCGTGCCCGGACCGTCATCGGTCCTCCCGCCCGCTCACAGCACCCGCTCCCGGAACGCGATCGCGGTGGCGTCCGCGCGCGACGACGCGCCGATCGTGACGTACAGGTCGCCGAGCCGCCGAGCCACGGCCGGCTCGTCGATCCCGAGCTCGCCGGCGATCTCGGCGTTCGTCTTGCCCTGCACGATGCTCTGCAACAGCAGCGTGTCACCGTCGGCGCGCTCGTCGGCGCCGACGCCGGGCGTCGCGGCCGCCTCGATCGGCCCCGCGAGCTCGGCCATCTCGACGCCGAGCGGTCCACGGAGCCAGCGGACGCGCACGTCCTCGTCCATCGTGCGCTGCGCGATCATCGCGAGCGAGGATCGGACGAAGGGGCGCACGCTCTCCTCCCACTCGGGGGCACCGGTCTGCATGAGGATCCGCGCGCACGGGAGCAGGACGTCGAGGTTCAGATCCTCGTGCCTCGCGGCCTCCAGCGACTCGATCGCCGAGCGCGCGAGCGTCGTCGCCTCCTCGGAGCGCCCGCGGGCGAGGGCGACGTGCGCGCGCGCCGCGTCGGCCTGGGCGCCCCAGGGAGCGTGACCGGAGAGCGTCCCGCAGAGCTCCGTCGCCTCCGCGGCCGACCGCTCCGCGAGCGCCATCAGCTCCTCGTCGGCGAGGCGCACCCCCACGCGCGCGGACCCGGCCGCCAGGCGGGCGAGCGCCTCGCACCGCGCGGCGGGCAGGCCCGAGTCGGCCGCCTGCTGCACGGCGCGCTCCAGGTGCGCCCGCATCCCCGCGACGTCGCCCGCCGCCGCATCCCCGATCCCGCGCCAGGTCTCCAGCCGGCGTGCGCGGAGCGGGCTCGGATGCCCGGTGGCGACCGCCGCTGCGCGGTCGATCCATGCGTTCGCCTCCGCGAGGTCGCCGAGGTCGAGGAGGACCATCGCGGTCCCGCCGGCCGCCAGGAACTCGAGGTTGGGGTCGCCGATCTCCTTCGCGTAGCGGTGGGCCTCGCGCCCCTTCGCGAGCGCCAGGTCGGGGATCACCTTCGCGCGCCCGAACACGTGCGAGCCGTAGAGCATCTGCGCCTCGAACGCGGCTCGTTCGCTCTCGTTCGTGAACGCCTTGGCCCTGGAGGTGAGCCGGCGGATCTCCTCGATGTGCTTGGCCGCGTTCGTGCCGAAGTGGATGTCGGCCCCCCAGTTCAGGTAGGCGAGCGAGATGATCGTGGACATCGCGCCGCGCCGGTCCCCGAGCTGCTCGAAGAGCTCGAGCGCGCGGTGGAGGAGCCCGAACGTCTCCATGAACGCCGGCGCGATCGGCAGCTCCATCATGACGTCCTCCAGGACCTCGCCCGCCGCCACGCGCTGCGCGATCGGGAGGTGCTGGCCGAGCTCGACCTGTTCGATGAACCACGCGCGGACGCGGCCGAGGTGCACGACGCCGACCTCGCGGGTCGCTGCCGCCTCCGCGGCGAGGTCGCCGAGCTCCTGCGCCAGCTCCATCGCGCGCCGGTACGCCTCCTCCGCGCCGTCCAGGTCGACCTCCTTCGCCGCCGGGGTGAAGGACTCGCCGACGGTGGCACGCAGGAGGTCCTGGCCGAGCTCCAGGCACGCGGCCAGCTCGCCCTCGCGATCCCCGCGCTCCACGGCCAGGTCACGCACCTCGCGCGCGAGCTCCGCCGCGCGATCGTGCTCCTCGGCGGTCCGCAGCGCCGCCGCCCGGCGCAGCCGCACGTCGATCCCCAGGCGCGCATCGCCCAGCGCCTCGGCCAGGGCGGCGAGCTCGGCGAGCCCCTGCATCCGGTCCGTGGAACGCCGCAGCATGTCGAGCGCCCGGTCGCGCGCGTCCAGGAGGCCGACGCGCTGCTCGGGGGTCGAGGCCTGCGGCAGCGCGAGCTCGACGACGCGCAGGACCTCCTCGGGCGCGTTCGCGGCGAGCGCGTTGCGGCTGGCCTCGACCGAGAACCGGACGCAGACCTCGGCATCCCCCGCCGCCTTCGCGTGCAGGGCGATCAGGGGCAGGCTCGCGGCCGCGGGCTCACCGGAGAGCAGCAGCCGGACGATCGCCGCATGGATCGCGCGCCGCCCGGCCGACGTGAGCGTCGCGGCCGCGAACTCGCGCACCTGCTCGTGTTGGAAGCTGTAGTCCGCGGCCGACCCCTCCTCGTGCTCGACGAGCAGGCCCGCCGCGACGGCCGGCGCCAGGATCTCGGCGAGCGCCTCGGGACCCGGCGCCGCGCCGTCCACGCCGAGCTGGACCTCGCGCAGGTCCTTCAGGCTGAACCGCCGTCCGAGGATCGCCGCGACCGCCAGGAGCGCCTTCGTGTCGTCCGGGAGCTTCGTCGCACGCCGCGAGATCAGCGTCTTCACCGCCGAGGGCACCAGCCGCTCGGCGTTGTCGGCCAGGGACCACACGCCGTCGATCTCCTGGATCATCCCGCCCTCGCGGTACGCGAACGCCATCTCCTCGACGATGAACGGCACGCCCTCGGCCTGCGCGTGCATCACCGCCGCGCCCGACGGGTCGATCGGTCCGCCGAGCACCTGGGCCAGGAACTCGCGCGTCTCCGTCTGCGAGAACCGGTCGAGCTTGAGCCGCCGGATCACGCCCATCCGACCCATGTCGGCGAGCAGGTTCACGGCCTCGGTGACCGTCGCGAACTCCTCGGGCCGGATCGCGAACATCAGGAAGAGCGGGCTGGCGCCGTCGGTTCGGATCACGTAGCGCAGCAGGCGCAGGCTGTCCTCGTCCGACCACTGCAGGTCGTCGATCAAGACGGCGAGCGGTCGTTCGGCGGCCAGGGCCCGGAACGCGACGGCGCCCAGGTCGAACGTGCGGAGCAGACGGCTGTCGGGCGTGAGCGTGGCGAGCCCCGGGTCGTCCCGTCCCGACATCGGATCGAGGCAGCGCGCGAGCGCGTCGGCGGTCCGCTCGTCGGTCGCCGCCCGGGCGGCCTCGGGCGACCCGAGGATCGACCGGGCGACCAGGAACGGACCGCGGAGCTCCTCGTCGGCCGTGACGGCGATCGCGGTGAAGCCCTCGGCCGTCGCCCGCTCGGCCGCCGCGACGAGGAGCCGCGTCTTGCCGATCCCGGGCTCCCCCTCGACGGTGAGGCCGACGAGCCGCCCGCCACGGGCCGTCGCCAGCTCCTGCGCGATCGCCTGCAGCTCGGCCGGCCGACCGACGACGCCGCCGGTGGCCCGGTAGACGTCGAGGGCCATCGGCGCGAAGGGCAGCGGTCCGTGCTCGTCCGTGGTCACAGCGCCTCCGAGGGTAGCCGCGTTCGGTCGCGGCGCCCGTCAGAGCCGGTGGCGGAGCGGCGCCGGCAGGTCCGAGATCTCGTACACGCCGACCGGCTGCCGGAACCCCTCCAGGCTGATCGCCTCCAGCGAGATCGCGTGCACGCGCTCGCGCACCTCGGGCACCGCGAGGGTCGGGTCGGAGATCAGGATCTGGTCGGGACCCGCGATCTGCGCCAGGTGCGACGCCAGCCGGACGTGGTTGCCGATCACCGTGTACTCGGTCCGGGTCGCCGATCCGATGTTGCCGACCGTGACGTAGCCGGTGCTGATCCCGATCCCGACGTTCAGCTCCTCGTCGCGCTGAAGCGTCCATCGCGTGCGGAGGCTCCGCAGGCGCTGGCGCATCTCGAGCGCGCACGCGACGGCCCGCTCGGCGTGGTCCTCGAACGGGATCGGGTCCCCGAAGAACGCCAGGATCCCGTCGCCGATGTACTTGTCGAGCGTGCCGTCGTGACGGAAGACCACCTCGGTCATCGCCGCGAAGTGCTCGTTCAGGCCCTCGATCAGCTCCTCGGGCTCCAGCCGCTCGGCGAGCGACGTGAACCCGCGCACGTTCGCGAACAGGATCGTCAGGTTGCGTCGGTTCGGCGTCATGCTCACGGGCGCGCCGCCCTCGAGCAGCGCGTCGGCCACCTGCGGCGCCACGTACCGCCGGAGCTGCTCGGCGCGATGGAGCTGGTCGAGCTGCTCATCGACCTTCTGCTCCAGGCCCGCGTTCAGGGTCGACAGGTCCGTGTACAGCTCCGCGAGCTGATCGCTCGTGCGGTTCAGGTTGACGGTGAGACGGCCGAACTCGTCGCGGTTCGGCACCTCGACGTGTTCCCCGAAGTCGCCGCCGGCGATCCGGGCGAGGGCGAGGTCGACCTTCCGCACGGGCCGGATGATCGACCACGACAACGCCGCCCCCAGCCCGAGCGCGACCACCAGGCTGAGACCCGAGAAGATCGCGACGGCGTACAGCAGGAACCGGTGCAGCGACGCGAGGCTCTCGGCGCTCGCGTCGACGCGCGCCTCGATCACCCCGATCAGCCGGTTCAGCTCGTCCTCGATCTCGTGCGAGATCGCGTGCTCGGCCGAAACGTGCAGGTCCAGCGCCTGATCGAAGTCCCCCGCGTCGTACAGGGCCAGCACCTGTTCGCCCGCGGTCGCGTACCGATCGTCGATCGAGCGCATCAGCTCGATGCTCTCGGCGACGCCCGGTCCGCCGACCGCCTCGATGCCGGCGAGGTCGGTGCGGAAGTCCTGCTTCGCGATCGCGATCTTGTCGTTGTAGGAGCCGTCGCGGGTGATCAGCGCCATCGCGCGGAAGTGGCTCTGCGCCGTGACCGCGTAGATCGCCTGGCGCGCGAGGTCACTCTGGTCGCGGAGCATGATCTGCTCGTGCGCCCGCGCGTTCATCTGCCGGATCACGAGGATGCTCGTGACGCCCATCGCCAGCAGGAGCGCGGCGATGATCAGGAAGCCGACCAGCAGCTTCGTGTGGATCGTAGACCGGATCCGCGCGATCCGGTCGGCGGCCGGCCGGATCAGCGGGGGGAGGTGGTCGGGGTCGCGCTCGGGTAGCCCAAGGTCGTCGGGTTGCGGACCGCCGGGCCGCTCCTCGCTCACGAGGACTCCCCCCTCCACTCGATCGCGACGACGTCGACGGTCTCGGCGATCCCCTTCAGCTCGGCCGCGCGGACCGCCGACGTCCGCACGCCCGGGAGATCCTCGAGCGTCGCGACGCTCGCGAGGATCTCGCCGGGGCCCGCCAGGGCGCTGATCCTCGCGGCCGTGTGGACGCCGATCCCCGTGTAGTCCGCCCCCTGGTGGGTCGCGGCCGTGGCGTGCACGCCGATCCGGACCTGCGGCGCGAACCCGTGGGCGCGCCGATGCTCGAAGAGCCCGCGCTGGATCTCCATCGCGGACGCGAGCGCCGACGCCGTATCGGGGAAGGCCACGAAGAAGCCGTCCCCCGCGTGATCGATCTCCTCACCGCCGTACTCGTCGAACGACGCGCGCAGCGTCTCGTCGTGCCACCGGCGGAGGTCGTCCCAAGCTTCGTCGCCGATCAGGCCGAGCAGCGAGGTCGAATCCACGATGTCCGTGAACACGAACGTCCGGACGGTCCGCGACGGGGAGCCGTCGCCGCGCAGCCGGCCGGCACGCTCCGCCGCCCGCTGCGCCTCCAGCGACGCCCCGAGCCGTTCGAACGTGTCGCGGGCCGATCGGAGATCGGTCTCGGCGCCGTCCGGGTCGCCGCGCAGCAAGGCGGCCTCGGCGAGCGCGACCTCGACCTTCGCGGTCTCGTACGGCGCCGACACGGCGCGCCAGCCCTCGCGGGCCTCCTGCAGGCGGCGGGAGGCCGCCTCGCCGTCGTCCTCCAGCAGCGCGGCCACGCCACCGGCCCACGCGGCCGCGGCCCGCACCGCCGGTGTCGGGATCCGCTCGACGAGCTCATCGAGCCGGTCCCGCGCCTCCGCCGCCCGCTCGCCGTCGCTCGCGGCGCCCGCGACCTCGGCCATCGCCGACAGCAGCCGGGCGCGCGCGAACGCGTCGAACGCGGCGCCCTGCAGTCCCCGCCCGATCGAGACGAGCGCGCCCGTGCCGTCCCCGCGCGCGAGCCGCAGCAACGCGAGCCCCGGCTGCGGATCCTCGCCGAGCTCCTGGGCGCGCGCGAACGCCGTCTCGGCGCCGTCGAGATCCCCGAGCCGGAGCCGGACCTCGCCCAGCTCGTGCTGCGCGAGGCCGGCGTGCACGACGCTGAACCCATCGAGCTCCTCGCAGGCTCGGGCGGCCTCGCGCTCGGCCGCCGCGAGCTCGCCGAGCATCCGCAGGAGCTCGCTTCGGTTGGTCCGCAGGATGCCGGGGAACCCCTTGATCCGCTGCCGCTCCAGCCATCGCTCGGCGGTGTCCGACCACTCGATCCCCCGCCGATGGTCCGCGACGTCGCGACACAGGCTCATCGCGTTGGCGAAGACGGCACCGGTCGTGTAATCGCCCAGCTCGCCGGCGGCTGCGCTCGCCGCCACCTCCTCCACCAGCCGGATGCCCTCCGTCAGCCGGCCCTCGTCCGCCAGGAACTGGCCGCGGCGCATCGTGGCCCAGGCGCGGAGATCGCGGTCGCCCGAGCCCTCGGCGATCCCGCGCGCGCGATCGACCATCGACAGGGCCCGCGCGAAGTCGCCCCGGGCCCGGGCCGCGTCCGCGTGCGCGAGCGCGAGGAAGCCGTCGGCCGGCGTCGAGTCGGCGAACGACTCGGGCCGGCCCTCCAGGAGGTGCTCGGCGCGCTGGAGCCAGCCGGCCGCGACCGCATCCTGCAGGTTCGCGAGGTGCTCCCGCCGCAACGTCAGGGCGCAGAACGCGGCTCGGGTCGGGTCCTCACGGTCCAGGTAGGCGCCGTAGGCGGCCTCGCGGAGCGCGATCGAGCGGTCGGAGCGTCCGGTCCAGAACGCGGCCTTCGCGTACCGGTCCAGGTCGTCGGCGTCCAGGGCACCGTCGTCCGTCGCGGCGAACGCGTCCCAGGCGCGGTCCCAGGCGTGATCGGCCGCGCTCGCGCGCGCCTCCAGGAGCAGGGCGTCCGTGGTGCCGCGAGCTTCCACCCCGGGATGGTGCCACTTCGGGCCGGCGGGAGGAAGGGGGCCTTCGGGGGGCCCGGCTGTGACGATGGTCACAGGGGTGTGACCCCCGAACACGGCATCGGCCGTCACACGGACGGCACGTTGCGTGTCGTTCAGCCGGGCTTGAAGTCCGGGAGCCCGTCGCCCGGCTCGGAGACGATCGCCGGATCCGCGTCCAGCAGCGCCGCGAGCGTCGACGACGCGCGGTTCACCCCGTCCCGGTCCCACGACTCGACGACGTCGGCGACGCGGCCCTCGCCGTCCACCACCACGACGGTCGGCGCCGAGACGATGCCGTAGGCGTCGGAGGCCGGGTACGGGGCCAGATCCGGCACCTGCGGGAACCGCCAGCCGTAGGTCGCGGCGAACGCGGCCAGCGCCTCGGGAGGATCCTGCCCCACGCCGGTGACGGCACCCGGATACGCGTCGCCCAGCCGCGAGATCGGCGGCCCGGCCAGCTTCGTCGTCCCGCACGTCACCTTGTAGAACACGAGCGCGTGCGGACCGCGGATCTGCACGCCGTCGACCGGCGCGGCGACGGAGCCCACGTCGATCACCATGCGCCGATGCTACGCCCGAGGCGATCGAGGGATCGGGGCCAGGCCGTTCACGGCGCGATCGCGAGCTCGGCGCGGCGAGCGGCCGCGGCGAGCTCACGGTCCCACGTGACCAGGACGAGGCGCGGATCCCCGAGGGCGAGCGCGGATGCGAGATGGATCGCGTCGTTCGCGCGGAGCGCGAAGCGGTCGGCCACGTCGCCGGCCGAAGCTGCGACCTCGTCGTCGAGCTCGATGACGATGAGCCGTGGAAAGACGGCGTCGAGGCTCCGCCGCGCTCGATCGGTCGCCTGCGAGGTCAGACGCTGCGCACGCCGGACCGCCGCGAGCGCCGCCCTGGCCTCCGGGTAGATGATGCGCGAGGAGATCGCGAGATCGGCTGCGTTCCAGAGGTCGACGGCTGACGAAGAGCCCTCCTCGTGGGTCAAGAACAGCTTCACGAGTGCGGACGTATCGAAGTACGCGATCACCGGCGCTGATCGCGGATGAACGCATCGATGTCGATACGCGGCGCCCGCACCTTCGGGATCGACGAAGCTGGCCCGCGCGGCTCCAGCGGCATCGTGACGGTCCCGCGATCGATCAGCTCTTGGAGTCGGCTCGGACGAGACGCCGGGATCAGGCGAGCCACGGCTCGGCCGCGTTCCGTCACGACGAGCTCTTGACCCGACTTCACCTGCTCCAGCCAGGCGCTCAAGTGGTCCCGGAGATCGCGGACGCCGACCTCGAGCGGAGCCTTCTGCTGTGGCGCTTTCATGATGTGCAAAGTGTACCGTCCAGCTCCCGCGGAAGCCAGACCGTAGCGTCCGGGTGTGACACCGTCGGCTACGTCAGCTCGCAGCCGACACCGTCGTGGTTGCCGTCGAACCCATGTGGGTCGGGCGGCTTCACCACGAAGAACCGGAACACGACGTCGGCGCAGTCCAGGTCCGGAGGTGGCGGAGGGATGCAGACGTCCGGGTACGACGGATCGCACGCCTGGCCCACGACCGGCAGCGGCGTGTCGACCGGGCACGCGCCCCACAGCCCGCGGCCGGCGTCGCGCGCCCGCGCCTGCGCCGCGGTGAACCGCTCCACGTACCGCACGTTCGGCGGGAACGTCGTCACGATCGCGTAGCCCTCGTCGACCAGGCGCTCGTTGAAGAGCTCGCCGTCGAGCCAGACGTACGCGAGCACGCGCCCGTATCGGTCGTGCCGCTCGACGTCGAACTCGAGGTTCACCTCGCGCCCGTCCAGCTCGCGCTCGGTGAACGCGGACGCCTCGTCGCCGAAGCACTCGACGCCGATCGACGGGTCGACCTCCGGCGTGTCGATCCCGATCAGCCGCACGTCCAGCTCGCGACCGCGGAACTCGACGTAGACGGTGTCGCCGTCCACGACGCGGGTGACCGTTCCGGGCTCGCCGGGCGTCGCGCCGGTCGAGCCCGTCGCGCCGGTCGGGTGCACGGCGCCGGTGCCGGCCGGGAGCGTCCCCATCGGGCCGGTGTCGCCGGGTCCGCCCGACGGCGACGACGTGCAGGCCGCCGCCGACAGGGCGAGCAACGCCGCGGCCGCGCCGCGCGCGAGGCGCCTCACCCCGCCGGGACCTCGGCCGGCTCGCGCGCCGGTGCGGGAACGGGGTCGCGCTCCGGCTCCTCGGCCGGCACCGGGATCGTCTCCGGCACCGGCACGTCGACCGGCTCGATCTCGCGCACGTGCTTCGGCTCGCCGATGTTCATCCGTCAGCCTCCATCCTCGTCGAACCACTCCCCGTCCGCGGACGTCCATGCGCGGACGTTCGGCGTCTCTCCCGGAACCGCGTGCCAGCAGATCCAGCGGTCCGGCTCGCGGGTGTACGCAAGCCACCCCGGCGCGCAATCGTGATCCGGGCCGCTCGGCGGCTCGCCCGCCGCGAACCCCCACAGGTCGGCCGGCCCGGCGCAGTCGACCATGCAGGTACGTTTGCATATCCTGGCAAGATTCGCAGGCTTACCTGCGGATCAGGGCAGCTCCGAGGTCACGTCCCGCCGGATCTCGCCTACGATGTCGCCTCTTCCCGTCCTGCCCGACGAAAGGCCCACCTCTCATGAGCTCGTTCCTCTATCGGCTCGGCCAGGCGGCGGCGCGCCACCGCTGGCGCACCCTCGGGATCTGGATCGCCGCCGTGGTCGCGATCTTCGTCGTGGGCGGCGCGCTCGGCGGCCAGTTCAGCGACGACTTCAACCTGCCGGACTCCGAGTCGCAGCGCGCCTACGACCTGCTGGCCGAGCGGTACCCCGCGGCGTCCGGGACCTCGGCCTACATCGTCTTCCACTCGACCGGGGGGCCGCTCGAGGAGCAGGCGGATGCCGTGACGTCCACGTTGGACGCGATCGCGGGGCAGCCGCACGTGATCGCGGTCACGAACCCGCTCGAGACCGAGGGAGCGCTGTCCGCCGACGGCACGATCGGGTACGGACAGGTCGCCTACGACGAACCGGCGATCGATCTGGGCATCGAGCCGTTCGAGGCGCTCCAGACGGTCCTCGAGGACGTCCGCTCCGCCGACCTCGACGTCGAGATCGGCGGCGAGTACGCGTCGTGGGGGGCGCAGCCCGAGACGGGCACGTCCGAGCTGATCGGCCTGTTGGCCGCGATGATCATCCTGCTGATCGCGTTCGGCTCCGTGGTCGCGATGGGCCTGCCGATCGGGACGGCGGTGATCGGCCTCGCCACGGGGACCGGCCTCACCCTGATCCTGGCGGCGTTCGCGAGCGTGCCGGAGTTCTCGACGATCCTGGCCTCGATGATCGGGCTGGGCGTCGGGATCGACTACGCCCTGTTCATCGTCACGCGCTACCGGCAGAACCTGCACGAGGGCATGACCCCCTCGCACTCGGTCGGCCTCGCGACCGCCACGGCGGGCCAGGCCGTGGTGTTCTCCGGCATCATCGTCGCGATCGCCCTCCTCGGCCTGTGGATCTCGGGGATCGCGTTCGTCGGCATGATGGCGACCGCCGCCGCGATCGTCGTCCTGGTGGCCGTCGTCGCGGCCATCACGCTGCTGCCCGCGTTCCTGGGCTTCGCCGGGAACGCGATCGACAAGCTGAGCGTGCACCGCAAGCGCACGACCGAGGAGGAGCTGGAGGCCAAGCCGACCATGTGGACCCGGTGGGGCCACGAGGTGGAGCGGCATCCGTGGCGCTACTTCGTGGGCGCGGCCACGGTGTTGGTCGTCCTCGCGATCCCGCTGTTCTCGATGAAGCTCGGGTTCCCCGACGACGGGACGGCGCCCACCTCGGAGACGCGTCGTCTGGCCTACGACCTCCTCTCCGAGGGCTTCGGCCCGGGGTTCAACGGCCCGCTGCTGCTGGCGGTCGAGATCGACGACCCGGCCGCGCTGCAGGAGCTCGATCGGCTGACGTCGGCGATCGCGGCGACCGAGGGCGTGGCGGCCGTCACCCCGCCCCAGCCGAACGAGGCGGGCGATGCCGCGATCATCCAGGTGATCCCCACCACGTCGCCGCAGGATCAGGCGACGACCGAGCTGGTGCGGCGCCTCCGGGCCGACACGATCCCGGGCGCCACGCCGGAGGGTGCGGTGGTCCACGTCGGCGGAGGGACGGCGACGTTCATCGACCTGTCCGATCGGATCTGGAACGCCCTGCCCTGGTTCATCGGCGCGGTCGTCCTGCTGTCGTTCCTGCTGCTGATGGTCGTGTTCCGCTCGATCCTGGTCCCCCTCAAGGCGGCGGTGCTCAACCTGCTGTCGATCAGCGCCGCCTACGGGGTGGTCGTCGTGATCTTCCAGTGGGGATGGGGCCGCAGCCTGATCGGCGTCGACCAGCTGATCCCGATCGTCAGCTTCGTGCCGATGATGATGTTCGCGGTCCTGTTCGGGCTCTCGATGGACTACGAGGTCTTCCTGCTCTCGCGCATCCGCGAGGAGTACCTGAAGACCGGGAAGAACGTCGAGAGCGTGGTCGGCGGCATCTCCACCACGGCCCGCGTGATCACGAGCGCGGCGCTCATCATGATCGCGGTGTTCCTGAGCTTCGTGATCCAGCCGGACCCGGTCGGGAAGATGTTCGGCATCGGCCTGGCGGTCGCGGTGCTGATCGACGCGACGATCGTCCGGATCGTGCTGGTGCCGGCCACGATGGTGCTCCTGGGCGACGCGAACTGGTGGCTCCCGGGCTGGCTGGACCGGATCCTGCCGAAGATGAGCCTGGAATCCGTCGAGGATCCCGAGCGCGACGAGGAGCCCGTCCCGGTCGGATAGCGCGGGCGTGCTGACCCCGCTCACAGACAGTGAGACCGTGGAGTCTGATAATCTGATTCGCGTGAAGGAACTCTCCGCGACCGAGGCCGCTCGGCGGTTCAGCGATGTCCTCGACGCCGTCGAGCATCGGGCGAGTCGTTCTCGATCGTGCGTCACGGCCGGCCCGTCGCGCGGCTCGATCCCGACCGCGACGCCGAACGGCAAGGCCGTGGCGGAGGAGCTCTAGCCCGCCACCGGGTCGATGCCGCCTGGATCGAGGAGTTGGCGGACCTCCGCTCCAGCCTGGTCCCCGAGGACCGGCCATGGACCGACTGATCCTCGACACGACGGTCCTGATCTCGGTCGAACGGGCTCAGGGCGATCTCGGCGACGCGGTCGGGGGAGGCGATGACGCCGCGATCGCCGCGATCACGGTGGCCGAACTCCTGGTGGGCGTCGAGCTGGCGACGGTGCGCCGCCGAGCTCGACGCGAGGCGCTCGTCCGAGACCTCCTCGAGAGCGTTCCGGTCGAGGACTACACGGCCGAGACGGCGCGGGCGCACGCGACCCTGCTCGCTGCGACCCGACGCCAGGGTCGCCCTCGCGGCGCCCACGACCTGATCATCGCCGCGACGGCGCTCGCGACCGAGCCGGACGCTGGTCACGGCCGATGCGCGGGGGTTCGCGGACCTGCCGGGCGTTCTGGTTCGGTCGGCTCTGGGATAGCGGAATCTCCGTAATTCAGCTATACTCTATCCGACATGGCCGACGAGGTGGCCCAGCTCTCCGGGCGCGGGACCGTGACCCTGCCGGCGGCGCTCCGTCGTGAGCTGGGGCTGGCCGAGGGCGACGTGCTGACGGTCCGGATCGTCGACGGCGCGATCGTCCTGACGCCGACGGTGCTCACCGAGGTCGAGGCGTACACCGAGGACCGGATCCGTGAGTTCGAGGAGAGCGGCCGGATGACCGACGAGGAGCTGCGCGCCGCCCGGAAGGCCTGGCGGATCCCCCGCCGGGCCACGTGACGTCCGGGCCGCTCGTCTTCTGCGACGCGAACGTCCTGTTCTCGATGGCGCTCGGCGGGGAGGCGTTCGCGCTGATGCTCGAGCTGGCCGAACGGGGTCGCGTCCGCTACGTGACGAGCCGCGTCTGCGCCCTGGAGGCGGAACGGAACCTGCTGCGGAAACGGCCGGAGGCGGCGGGCGCGATCGACGGCGTCATGGCCATCGTCGCCGTGGCCGACGTCGACCCGTCCGAGCACCTCGCGTGGGCGGCCGAGGTCGTCGGTGCGAGCGACGCGCACGTCCTGGCGGCGGCACGGAGCCTGCACGCGGCGGTGCTGGTCACCGGCGACCGGACCCACTTCGGCACGGCGATGGAGCGGACCGACCTCCCGCTGCGCATCCGGACGCCGCGCACGTTCCTGCTCGAGGGGTCGGCCTAGTGGATCGACCCGGCGTCGCGCTCCTGGAGGAGCTCCGTGACTCCCTGTCGGCCGACGAGGTCGAGGCGGCGCTGCGCCGGTTCGCGGCGTTCGGCGGCGTCGACCGGAGCACGGAGGCGCTCCGCGCGGCGTGCGGACCCACGATCGACCTCGCCCGCGCGCCGCACCGCGAGGCGCTCCTGGTGTGGCTGCGCGCGTGGGGATGCCGGCACCTGCGGCGCGAGGACACCCGCCGGTCCTCCGACGCGCTCCGGCGGTGGTGGACCGTAGCCGGCGGGGAGCTGCCGCCGATCGACGTCCCGCTGACCGAGCTCACGCCGGATCAGCTCGACGGGATCGGCCGGGCGTACGTCTCGCTCGCCCGGCGTCACGCCGCCATCCGGGCGAGCGGCCGGGGCGACGTCGCGGTCACGTTCGGCGACACCGCGGCCTCGAAGGCGCTGTACGCGCTCCGGCCCCAGGCCGTCCCGCCCTGGGACGCGCCGATGCGCGCGGCGTTCGGTTGGCGGCACGCGGACGCGGACGGGTTCGCCACCTACCTGGCCCTGTCACGGGACGCGCTGCTCGGGCTCTCGTCGCGGCTCGGCGTGCCCGTGGACGAGCTCCCCCGTGCCCTCGGCCGCCCGCGGAGCTCGCCCGCGCGGCTGGTCGACGAGTTCCTGTGGACCCGGATCACGCGCGGATCGGGATAGCGCCGGGCTCCTGAGACGGGCCGGAGCTACGCGGCGAACTCGCGTCGCACGCGGTCCAGGGCCTTGTACGCGCTGAGCAGCGCCAGGGCGAGCCCGACCAGCGCGAGGATCTGCTTGAGGGTCATGCCTCGATGCTACCGGGCCTCCGGCGACCGGCCGTGCCTTCGGACCGCCGCGGCCTCACGGCAGGTCCGGGGTCACATCCCGACCGGCGCACCACGCCCGGAGGTAGCGGTACGGCCAGACCTCGCCCCGTCGCGTCTCCCAGTCGCCCGGCACCGTCGGATGCGAGATCCCGAAGTGGAGGTGCGGCACGCTCAGGCGCGCGTTGCCCGTCTGGCCGAGCCGACCCAGCGTGCTCCCGACCGACACCCGGTCGCCGTGATGGAGCCCCGGGGTGACCGAGTCGAGGTGCGAGGTGTAGTACCGCACCCCGTCGTCGCCGACGATGCTGACGAACTTCCCGCCGCGCGTGGCGGGAGCATCGACCTCGGGGCGCCATCGGTCGACGCGGTTCACGGCGTCCACGACCCCGTCCGTCATCGCGAGCACCCGCGATGCCCTCGGCGGGCGAAGATGTCGGTCGCCGGGTAGTCGTGATGCGACGGTCCGTAGCTCGCCCGCTCGCAGAGACGCAGGGGGAAGCGGTACGGGTAGACGCCTCGTGCCGCTCGGGTCGCGAGCCGGTCTTCGACGGGCGGCGACGGCGATCGCGATCGTCCGTCCGCCCCACGAGCCGACCACCAGGGCGGCCAGCACCGACGCGGCGAGACGTCTCGCAACGGGTCACAGAGGTCGCCCAGGGAGCCGGACCGGGCCCGGAACGCCAAGGGAGCACCCCTGCGGGGTGCTCCCTTGGCGTGACGCGTGACGGCTGTGGACTACTCGTCCTCGAGGTCGGCGATCTCGATCGCCATCCCGAGGGCACGCGCGATGTTGCCCGTCGCCGCGACGACGCGCGGTGTGCCCACGATCGGTGCGACGGCGGCGAGGACGCCTCGGACCTGCTCCTCGTCGACACCCGCCTCGCCGGCGACGCCGAGGTTCACCACGGGTACGAGGCCGGTGGCGCGTCGATCGCGACGAGCGCCGCGAGCCGCGCCAGCATCAACGTCCGCTGATCCAGGCTCGACACCTCGATCGACGTCGGCCGTCATGCTCGCGAGCAGGTCGAGGATCGGGGTCTCGCTCTTCATCTCTGCCATGTGTTCCTCCCTCCGCTCGGATGCTTCCTCCTCGACGTCTGCCTCGAGGCACGGGACGTCCTGCTCGAGGGACCCCGCGTCCGCGGAGAGGATCTGGGTTCGAACCACGGTCAGGCTAGGGTCCGTCTCCACGACGCCGACCCGGAGGGAACCCATGTCCACGGAAACGCCCGCGATGACCACGTCCGGCTCCACCACGCTGTACTTCGGTCCCTGGTACCGGCGCTCGCCGTTCTTCGAGGCGACGCTCCGCGACGGGTGCACCGCGTACGACATCTACAACCACATGTACCTGCCCGGGTACTTCGCCGACCCGATCGAGGAGTACTGGCACCTCGTGAACGACGTCGTGATCTTCGACGTCGGCGTCGAGCGGACCGTCCAGGTGCAAGGCCCCGACGCGGACCGGCTGATCGACAAGCTGACGTGCCGCGACCTGACGACGTGCGCGGTCGGCCAGGGCAAGTACATGATCGTGACGGCGGCCGACGGCGGCATCGTGAACGACCCGGTCCTGCTGCACGTGGACGAGGACACGTGGTGGATGCAGCTCGCCGACTCCGACGCGGGCCTGTACGCGCTCGGCGTCGCGACGGCCGCCGGCATGGACGTCGAGGTCTCCTACCCCGAGGCGTACCCGATGCAGGTGCAGGGTCCGCGCTCGGTGGACACGCTCGCGCGCCTGGTCGGCGACGCGATCTACGACCTGAAGTACTACTGGTGCGCGCGGTTCGACGCCGGCGGCATCCCGGTGCTGATCAGCCGCACCGGCTACACGGCGGTGCCGGGGTTCGAGGTGAACATCCTCGACGCGTCGCGCGGCACCGAGCTCTGGGACGCCGTGCTCGCGGCGGGCGAGCCGTTCGGGATCCGCCCCGCGATCCCCAGCATGATCCGGCGGCTGGAGGCGGGGATCTTCAACTACGGCTCGGACATGACGCTCGCGAACAACCCGTTCGAGCTGATGGGGATGGAGCGCCTGGTCGAGGAGCAGCCGCAGGACTACATCGGCAAGGACGCGCTCGAGCGGATCCGCCGCGAGGGCGTCAGCCGCAAGCTCGTCGGGATCGACATCGACGGCGACGCGATCGGGTTCGACCCCACGGACTTCTGGCCCGTGCACCACGACGGGACGGAGGTCGGGAAGGTCACCGACGCCGTCTGGTCGCCGCAACTGGAGTGCAACATCGGCTACGTCTGGGTGCCGATCGAGCTGGCGGCGCCGGGCGTCGAGCTCGACATCGCGTCGGAGCACGGGCCGCTGAAAGGCCGCACGGCCGCGATCCCGTTCGTGGACCCGTCGAAGGCGGCGCCGGCGGGCTCGCTCCGGCAGGGGTGACAGAATCGTTCCCTGATGTCCCTCGGAACCTCGGATCTCCCCGCCGCCGCGCACGAGGCGCTCGAGCGGCACGCCTGGGACGAGGCGTTCGATCTGTTCACGCGCGCCGACGAGCAGGGCCCGCTGTCGGGTGCCGACCTGGAGGCCCTGGCCACCGCCGCGTTCTTCGCGGCGCACTCGGAGGTCATGCTGGACGTCGAGGAGCGGGCGTTCTCCGCCTACCAGGCCGAGGGCGACCCCGCGCGCGCCGCGTACGTCGCCTTGGAGCTCGCGCGGGACCACGGGTACCGGGGGCGGGGCTCGATCGCGTCGGCCTGGATGAAGCGCGCCGAGCGGCTGCTGGACACGCTGCCCGAATGCCCGGCGCACGGCTTCCTCGCGCTCGCCCGGGCCGACGGCGTGCGGATGAGCGGCGACGTCGACGCGGCGATCCTGCTGTGCGAGGAGGCGCTCGCGATCGGGACCCGGACGGGCGACATCGACCTGCAGGCGCTCGCGCTCACGCAGATCGGGTTCCTACGGATCGGGATCGGCGAGGTCGACGAGGGCTTCGCCCTGCTCGAGGAGGCCACGGTCGGCGCCGTCAACGGCGAGCTGTCGCCGATCGTCACCGGCATCACGTACTGCATGATGATCTCGGCCTGCCGCGACCTCTCCGACTACAAGCGCGCGAGCGAGTGGACCGAGGCGACCCAGCGCTGGTGCGAGCGCCGCTCGGTGAGCGGGTTCCCCGGCGTCTGCCGCGTCCACCGCGCCGAGATCGTGGCGCTCGGCGGCGAGTGGGAGCGGGCCGAGCGCGAGCTGGTGCAGGCGACCGACGAGATCGCGGCGTTCGGGCCGATCCCCCCGCTCGGCGACGGGTTCTACGCGATCGCCGAGATCCGGCTGCGGATGGGCGACCTGGCCGGCGCCGAGGAGGCGGCGCGGCAGGCGCACGCGCTCGGCCACACACCGGAGCCGGCGCTCTCGCTGATCCGGCTGGCCGAGGGGAAGCGCGCCGCGGCGCTCACCTCGATCACCGCGGCGCTCGACGAACAGACGTGGGACCGGTGGACGCGCACCCGCTTGCTGCCGGCGCAGGTCGAGATCGCGATCTCGGCGGGCGACGTGGCGCTCGCGCGCCGGGCGGCGGAGGAGCTGGACGAGCTGTTGCCGGCGTACGAGTCGCCGGCGCTCCGAGCCCGTCACCACGAGGCGTTCGGCCGCGTGCTGCTCGCGGAGGGCGACCACGTCGAGGCGGCGAAGGAGCTCCGCAACGCGATCGCGCGTTGGCGCGAGGTCGGGACGCCGTACGAGGTCGCGCGCTGCCGGGTCCTGCTCTCGATGGTGTGCCGCGCCGTCGGCGAGGAGGAGACGGCCGACCTCGAGCTCGGGCTGGCGCGCGACGCGTTCGTGGAGCTGGGCGCGACGCTCGACGTGGCCGCCGCCGAGCGGACGATCCGTGAGGTCGAGGAGCGCCGCTCGGGACCGGTGTCGACGCGCAAGACGTTCCTGTTCACCGACATCGTCGGCTCGACGAACCTCGCCGAGGCGATGGGCGACGCCCCGTGGGAGCGGCTGTTGCGCTGGCACGACGACACGCTCCGGGCGTTGTTCGCCGCGGGCGGGGGCGAGGTCGTGCACCACACGGGCGACGGCTTCTTCGTCGCGTTCGACACCGCCGCGCGCGGGATCGACTGCGCGATCGCGATCCAGCGGGCGCTCGACGAGCACCGCCGGAACAGCGGCTTCGCCCCGCCCGTGCGGATCGGCGTCCACGTGGCGATGGCGAACCGCCGGGGCGAGGACTACAGCGGCGTCGGCGTGCACGTCGCCGCGCGCGTGGCCGCGCTGGCGGGCGGGGGCGAGATCGTCGCGAGCGTCGAGACGCTCACGGAGGGCGGCGTCGACGGGACCGACGTGCGCGAGGTCGAGCTGAAGGGCGTGAGCGAACCGGTCGCCGTCGCGACGGTGCCGTGGGAGCGCTGAGCGTCCCGTATCCTTCTGCCGTGCCCGATACCTTCCTCGGTGAGGCGTTCGACGACGCGCTCGTCTACGCCTCGGACCTCCACCGTGAGCAGCCCCGCAAGGGCGCCGACGTCCCGTACGTCTCGCACCTGCTCGGGGTCGCCTCGCTCGTGATCGAGGAGGGCGGCTCCGAGACGCAGGCGATCGCCGCGCTCCTGCACGACGCCGTCGAGGACCAAGGAGGCCTGGACACGCTCGCCGCGATCCGCGAGCGCTTCGGCGACGCCGTCGCCGACATCGTGCTCGCCTGTACCGACAGCACCGAGGACCCGAAGCCGCCGTGGCGGGCGCGGAAGGAGGCGTACGTCGCGCACCTGCCCGAGGCCCCGGCCGACGCGCTCCTGGTCTCGGTCGCGGACAAGGTGCACAACGGGCGCTCGATCCTGATGGACCTCCGGAGCGATGGCGTGAAGATGTTCGAGCGCTTCACCGGCGAGCGGGACGGCACCCTCTGGTACTACCGGACGCTCGTCGGCACCTACCGCGGCATCGAGGGCTTCGACTCGCGCCTGATCGACGAGCTCGACCGCGTGGTCACCGAGATCGAGGCGATCGCCGCGGCCGACGGGTAGCTCACCAGATCGTGCGGATCGGGTAGCTCCGAAGCACCTCGTCGCCGGTCACCACGTCCAGGTCCTCGACGAGCGCCTGCGCGACGAGCATCCGGTCGAACGGATCGCCGTGGATCGCGGGCAACTCCCCGAGCGCGGCGACGTGCCGCTGCTCGACCGGCAACACCTCGCATCCGAACCGCTCCAGGTGCTCGTCGAAGTGCTCGTCCGGTGGCTTCGGCAGGCTCAGCCTGCCCGACAGCGCCTTGATCGTGAGCTCCCAGATCGTCGCGACGCTGACGACCAACCGGTTGCGCGGATCCTCGATGAGCTCGAACACCGAGCGCGGCAGACGGTCCACCTCATCCGAGGACCACAGGAGGGCGTGCGCGTCGAGGAGGACCCTCACTCGAGCGGGAACCCGGGGAACACCTGCCACGGAAGCGGCTCATCGAAGTCGTCGGACATATGGATGAGGCCCTTGTACAGCCCCAGGGGACGGCGACGGACGGGCTCGATCGCGACGAGCTTCGCCACCGGCTTCCCAGCACGCGCGATCACGATCTCCTCCCCGCGCTCGACCCGCTCCAGCAGGCGCGAGAGGTGGGTCTTCGCCTCGTGCACGTTCACGGCCTCGAGGTGCTCGATCTCGTCCGCGGTCGCCATGTCGAGCACACGTTAGTCCATCCAACTTAGCTAAGTCAACATCGCGACGGCCTAGCGCCGACCCGCTCCCCCCGCATAAGGTCCCCCTGGCGTCGAGGTTCACGGAGGGGGACCGTGTCCGAGCAGCGACCATCCCGGGGCATGCCGGCCACGATCGTCGCCGGCGTGGCCCTCGGGATGGTCGAGACCGTCCTCGCGATCGCGTTCGCGGCCCTCGTGTTCGGCGGCCTGCTGGCCGGCCACCTCGGCGACGGGATCGGCCTGTACCTGGCCGCCGCCGCGCTCACCCTGGGGCTCCTCGCCTGGCGCGCCGGCGCGCGTGGCGTGGTCGGGAGCCTGCAGGCCGCCGCGGCCGCCGTGCTGGCGGTCGTGGCCACGAGCACCGCGATCGGAGCGTTCGGGGGGCTGGACCGCACGTTCCTGACCGTGATCGCGGTGACGCTCGTCGTCACGGTCCTCGCCGGGGTCACGTTCCTGGTACTGGGCTCGTTCAAGCTCGGGTACCTGGTCCGCTACGTCCCGTTCCCGGTCGTGGGTGGGTTCCTGGCGGGTACCGGGTGGCTGCTGGTGAAGGGCGGGATCGGCGTGTCGGCGAGCACGGTCGTCTCCTTCGAGGCGATCGGCGACCTCATCGCCGCCGACCCGCTGAAGCGCTGGCTCCCCGCGCTCGCGTTCGGCGTGCTCCTCCTGGTGCTGACCCGCGTGATCAAGCGTCCCCTCGTGCTCCCGATCGCGATCGGCGCCGCGCTCGTGGCGTTCGCCGTCGGCGTGCTCGTCTCCGGGTCCTCGATCGACGCGGCGAGGGACGGGCGCTGGTTGATGGGACCGTTCGCCCCCGGGGCCTTCTGGCAGCCGTGGACGCTCCGCGCGATCGGCGGCGCGGACTGGCTGGGCGTGCTCAAGCAGGCTCCGGTCATCCTGGCCGGGGTGTTCGTCATCACGGTCGCGATGCTCCTGAACGTCAGCGGGAGCGAGCTGATCCTGCGGCGTGACCTGGACGCGCACCGGGAGCTGCGCGACGCGGGCGTCACGAACGTGCTCTCGGGCGCCGTCGGGGGGATCCCCGGCTACCACGCGCTCAGCCTGACCGCCCTCGTGCAGCAGATGGGGGTGAACGCGCGCCCGGCCGGCATCGTGGGCGCGCTCGTGCCCCTCGCCGTGGTTGCCTTCGGGGTCGACGCCGTCGAGCTGATCCCGCGGATGCTCGTCGGCGGGATCCTCGTGTTCGTCGGGCTCGAGTTCCTCGTCCGATGGTTGATCGACGAGCGGAAGCGGTTGCCGCTGTCGGAGTACCTCATCATGCTCCTGATCCTCGCCGCGGTCGCCCTGCGCGGCCTGCTCCCCGGTGTCGTCCTCGGCCTCGTCCTCGCGGTCGTGCTGTTCGCCGTGAACTACAGCCAGATCGAGCTCGTGCGCGAGGTCGCGTTCGGCGACACGTTCCGCAGCAACGTCGACCGTACGCCGGCAGAGCGGGCGATCCTGCGCGCCGCGGCCGACCGCGTGCAGATCCTGCGCGTGCACGGGTTCGTGTTCTTCGGGACCGCGAGCGGATTGCTGGAGCGGATCCGCAGGCGCGCGGAGGCCGGCGGCCTGCGCTACCTGGTGCTCGACCTGCGCCGCGTCACGGGGATGGACGCCTCGGCCGTGGTCGCGCTCCACAAGGCGACGGGGATCGCGCGGGCGGATGGGTTCGAGCTGGTGCTCACCGGCCTGCGGGACCAGCTGCGCGACCGGCTCGCGCGTGGCGAGGTCCTGGAGGAGGCGGGCGTGCTGCGCTTCGCGCCGGACCTGGACCACGGCCTGGAGCGCTGCGAGGACGACCTGCTCGCCGAGGCGGCCGCGGCCGGGGCGGCACCCGCGGGAGCCGCTGGCGAACTCGACGCGCTCGCCGGGATGCCGGCGGGGCTCCAGGAGTTCCTCGAGCGTGTGCCGCTCGCCGAAGGCGCGTTCCTGCTCCGCCAGGGCGAGGCCCCCGACGACGTGTTCGTGCTGGCGTCGGGTCGGCTGCGGATCGAGAGGCAGACGCCGGAGGGCACGCGGATCCGGCTGCGGACCGTGCTGCCCGGCGTCGTCGTCGGCGAGATCGCGCTCTACACGGGGACCGCCCGGACGGCCGACGTCGTGGCCGAGACGCCGAGCGAGGTGCTGCGCCTCACGAGCGTGGCGATCGAGCGGATGGAGGCCGACCGGCCCGAGCTCGCCGCGGCGATGCACCGCTGGCTGGCGACGACGGTGTCGGAGCGGCTGACGCAGACGCAGAGGGCCGTCGGGGCCCTCATGGATCGATGACGGGAGCGAGGGTGTCCGAGCAGCGACGGACCGCCGGGATGTTCGCGACGCTCGCCGCGGGCGTGATCATCGGTGCCGTCGAGGTGGTCCTCGCGATCGCCTTCGCCACCCTCGTGTTCGGCGGCTACGTCGCCGATCGCCTGCCCGACGGGATCGGGCTCTACCTCGTCGCGGCCGCCCTCACGCTCGCCTTCCTGGCATGGAGGGCGGGCCGCCGGGGCGTGGTCGGGAGCGTGCAGGACGCGGCGGCGGTCGTGCTGGGGATCGTGGCCCAGACGACGGCCGCCAAGGCCCTCGCCATCTCACAGGTCGCCCAGGCCACGCACCTGAAGGATTACGAGGCCCCCGACGTCTTCCTCACCGTGATCGCCGCGACCCTGGTCGTGACGGTGCTGTGCGGCGTCCTCTTCTGGGTCCTCGGGACCTTCCGGCTGGGCAACCTGGTCCGCTACGTCCCGTACCCGGTCGTCGGCGGCTTCCTCGCGGGCACCGGATGGCTCCTGTTGAACCGCGGCGTCTACGTCGCCTCCGGCGTGGAGGTCCACCTGCGTACCGTCGGGCTCTGCGTGGGCCGGTCCTGCACGACGACGTTGGTCCGCCCGGATCGCTCGAGCACTGGCTCCCGGCCCTGGCGTTCGGCGCGATCCTGCTCATCGCCGTCCGGGTCGTGAAGAAGCCACAGGTCATCCCGATCGCGCTCGTGGCCGGGCTCGCGCTGTTCGCGATCGGCGTGCTCGTGACGGGCTCCGGGATCGACGGCGCGCGAGAGGGGCGATGGCTCCTGGGCCCGTTCGAGTCGGCGCGTCTGTGGCAGCCGTGGACCTTCCGCGCGATCACCGGCGCGGACTGGTCGGCGGTGCTCGGGCAGTGGGCAGGGATCGCCACCGCCGTGCTCGTCGCCGCCCTCGCCATCCTGTTCAACATCAGCGGGAGCGAGGTCGTGCTGCATCGGGACCTCGACACGAACCGGGAGCTCCGCGACGCGGGAGCGCTCAACGTGATCTCCGGGGCGCTGGGGGGCATCCCCGGGTACCACGCGCTCAGCCTGACCGCCCTCGCGGAGCGCATGAGCGTCGACGCTCGGGTCGCCGGGCTCATCGCGTCGCTCGTCCCGCTCGGCGCCGTCGTGTTCGGCGCGGCGGTGATCGAGCTGATCCCCCGCATGCTCGTCGGCGGCGTGCTGGTGTTCCTCGGCCTCGCCTTCCTCGTCGAGTGGGTCTGGGACCGGCGCAAGACCTTGCCGCGGTCCGAGTACCTCGTGGTCCTGCTGATCCTGGCCGTGGTCATCGGCAAGGGGTTCCTGCCCGGCGTCGTCGTCGGCCTGGTGCTCTCCGTCGTGCTGTTCGTCGTGAACTACAGCCAGATCGAGCTGGTCCGCGAGGTCGCGTTCGGCGACACGTTCCGCAGCAACGTCGAGCGGGGTCCCGCCGAGCGGGCGGCGCTCCGCGCCCAGGCCGAGCGCGTGCAGATCCTGCGCGTGCACGGGTTCGTCTTCTTCGGAACGGCGAGCGGCCTGCTGGAGCGGATCCGCCGCCGCGCGGAGGCGGGCGACCTGCGCTACCTCGTGCTGGACCTGGGCCGGGTGAGCGGGATGGACTCCTCGGCGGTCGTGGCGCTGCGCAAGGCGGCGGGGATCGCGCGGGCGGAGGGGTTCGAGCTGGTCCTGACCGGCCTGCGGGACGCGGTGCGCGACCGGCTCGCGCAGGGCGAGGTCGCGCAGGAGGCGGGCGTCCTGCGCTTCGAGCCGGACCTGGACCGGGGCCTGGAGCGCTGCGAGGACGGGCTGCTCGCCGAGGAGGCCGCGAGCGGGGCGGCGCCCGCGGGCGACGCGAGCGACGGCGAGGCGCCGGCCGGGATGCCCGCGGGCCTGGGCGAGTACCTCGAACGGATCCCGCTCGCCGCGGGCTCGATCCTGATCCAGCAGGGCGACGCGCCGGATGACCTGTTCGTGCTGGCCTCGGGCCGGCTGCGGGTGGAGTTGGAGACGCCGGAGGGCACGCGGATGCGGCTGCGGACCGTGCTGCCCGGGGTCGTCGTCGGCGAGGTCGCGCTCTACACGGGGACGAACCGCACGGCCGACGTCGTGGCCGAGACGCCGAGCGAGGTGCTGCGCCTGTCCGGCGCGTCGATCGGTCGGCTGGAGGCCGACCGGCCCGAGCTCGCGGCCGCGCTGCATCGCTGGCTCGCGACGACGGTCTCGGAGCGCCTGACCGTCTCGCTGCGCGCGTTCGACGCGCTGCTCGACTAGGCCCCGGCGGGCGGGCTATCCCTCGAGCTCGAACGCCTCGACCGCCTCCGCCTTCCCCTTCAGAGCGAGTGGGCCGACGGATCGCGTCGCGAGGCGCCCGTCCAGCCGTTCGACGGTTGCCGCGGCGACGAGGATCTGACCCGGCATCGCTTGCGCCTGCACGCGGGCGGCCACGTTCGTCGTGTCCCCGAGGGCCGAGAAGCTCCGCTGCTCGCCGGCGCCGACGTTCCCGACGACGGCCGGTCCTGTGTTCAGCCCGATCCGGAACCTCGGCCATCCGAGGTGCGCAGCGGCGATCTCTTCGGTGGCGGCGCGCATCGCGAGGGCGGCACGGCATCCGTGGAACGGATGGTCGGGCTGGTCCTCGAGCGCGTTGAACACGACGAGCACGGCGTCGCCCGCGAACCGCTCGATGTGCCCGCCTTCGTCGCCGACCACGAGCGGCACGACGCGCTCCCAGTACGCGTTCACCATCTCCACCACCTCGCCGGCGGAGCGCCCCTCCGAGAAGCTCGTGAACCCGGCGAGATCCGCGAACAGGGCGGTGACGTCGATCTCATGGCCGCCCAGCTGCCCAAGCTCGGGCTGCTCCGCCAAGCGCTCCGCGAAGCGCGGCCCCACGTACCGGCGGAGGAGCTCGTCGACCCGCGAGAGCTCGCGCGCCGATCGCTCCAGGACCGTCAGCTCCTCCGCGGTGAAGCCCTGCGAACGCAGGCGGTCGATGATCGGGGTGAGCGGCGCGTCCTGGCGGATCGCCTCCGTAAGGTCGCGGAGGGCGTCCGAATGGCGCCGGTCGATCCGTTCGAGCGTCCGTTGCAGGTAGAGGCCGCCGAACGCGCCAGCCACCGATCGCTCGCGCCGGTACCCTGCGCGCGCAGCGACGAGGATCGTGCCGAAGGCGATCGCCATCAGCACGTGCCACTCCCACCACGTGGCATGCCAGCTGCGGCCGAACGCGACCGCGATCATCGCCTCGGCGAGCAAGACGAACGCGGATGCGACGGCGAGGGGCAACATGCGACGCCGCTCGGCGAACAGCTGCAGGTACCGGACCGCCGCGTAGGCGTAGAGCGCGACAGCCGGGATCGCCAGGAACCGCAGGACGGTCGGGGCCTCTTCGGTCGGCGCCCGAGCAAGCACATCGATCTCGGCGAAGGACGCTATGGCCCAACCGGCGATCACGATCAGCAGCGCCGATCGGATCCACCGCTGCTGCGCCAGCGTGATCTCCCGCCCGCCCTCGCCGACCGAAGCGGACGCCGCCGCGAAACACGCGGCGATCACCAGGCCGACCGGCGTGGCGACCACGAAGCCCTGATTGGGCTCAGACAGCAGCACCGCCGGCGTCGCCAGCGCATGCAGCGCCAGGAAGCCGGCGCTCGCGAGCATCGCGAGCGAGACCAGGAACAGCCGCGAGTCGCCGCGTTGGCTGGCCGCCTCGCTCGTGAGGATCGCCAGCACCACGCTGGCGGCCGCCACCCCCAGAACGAGCCAGAAGTGGGACGGATGGTGCTCCCACATCACGTCGAGCGACGGGACGGCCAACAGCAACACCAGCCCGATGAGCGGGAGCGCCAGCAGGCCCGCGAGCACCAGCACGTGCGCGGGCGTCGTCTGGGGAGGGTCGACCACCCCTCCGTTCTACCCCCCCGGCGCCCCGCGGTCACCCTCGACCGCTCGCCTCGGCGACCCGGAGAGGTGCGCGGCGCGGGGGTGGGGGCCGAGCGGCCCCACCCCGCGCCGGGCGAGCTCACATCAGGTCGATCGTGTCGAACACCGTGATCTCGGCACCGCCGCCGAGCACCGGGCAGCCGCTCGCGAGCTTCGCGGCCTGCTCGAGCGTGTCCGCCTCGAGCACCGAGTAGCCGCTCGCGGTCGCCGCGGTGTCGCCGATCGCCGGGCCGGCCGTGATCCGCTTCGCCGCCGGCGTGAACGGGTTGCCCTGGTCGGCCACCGCGGGGCCGAGCTCCGTGAACCAGGCCTCCCAGGCCTTCATGGCCTGGGCCTGCTCGGCCTCGGTCTCGGGCATCGATCCCCCCGAGTACAGCAAGAGGTACTTCGCCATCCGTTCCCTCCTCGTCGCCGGGCCCTCGATCGGGACCTTCACCGACACGACGAACGGACCGGCCCGTTCTCGACAGCAGGACGGCTGATCGCTCCCAGCCGTTCCTCAGCTCGACGGCCGATGCTTCGGTCGGTGCCGCCCGCCCGGTCCGAACGGCCGATGCGGGGGCGGGCCGATGCGCGGACGATCGGACGAGACGGAAGGAGCGATCCGATGAGCGACGAGCACGAAGGAACGACGCCGGACGAGGCGGGTGACGCGATCCCGCCGACACCCACCGCGTCGAGCCAGGACGAGGTGCCCGCGCCGCCGGCACCGCCGGCTCCTGCGGCGTCCGGGTGGTCGCGTCCGACTGGGCTCCCGGTGCTCACCCTGGTCCTCGGCGCCTTCCTGATCGGCACCGTGGCGTTCGGGATCGGGCTGTTCGCCGGGCGGTCGTCGGCCTCCGGGATCGACCGCGGACACGGCTGGATGGAACGCGGCGACGCACGCGCCCCCGGATCGATGATGCCGGGGAGCGGGATGCCCGGAGCGATGCTGCCGGGGATCGGCGGGTCGGCGCCCTTCCCGGGGATGCCGGGTTCGGGCGGCGTCGGCACCGGCGCGGCGTCCGGTGGATGGGCGGTCACGGCGGGGACGGTCACCCGCGTGGACGGCGAGACGATCGTCGTCCGGAGCGTGCGCGGCAACACGGTGACGGTCCACACGACCGACGCGACCTCGATCCGGATCGTGCGCGACGCGGGCGCGGACGGCGACCGCGTGCAGACCGGTGATGAGATCCTCGTCGCCGGTACGCCGGGCGATGCGGACCTGACGATCGACGCCGTGCGGATCATCGCGGGAGACCTGCCCTGGATCGACGCCGTCGAGGGCGCGGCCTCGGGATCGGCGACGAGCGCGAACTGACGTCGCGTCAGGACCGGCCGGCGAGCTTCGCCCGGCGGACGGCCTCGGCGATCCCGTCGGTCCAGGGTTCGCCGTGGCCCGGCAGCACCAGGTCGGCCGGAAGGTCGGTGAGCCGATCGAGCGAGCGCAGCGCCTGCTCCGAGTCGCGGTTCAGGCCGTCCGGCCCGATCTGCGGCCCGACGCGGCCGGTGAGCGGGTTGCGCGTGCCGAGCACGTCGCCGGTCACCAGCGCGCGCTGCGCCTCGAACAGGATCGCGCAGCTCCCCGCGGTGTGGCCGGGCGCGTGCACGACGCGGGGTCGCCCCGGCAGGTCGATCGCCTCGCCGTCGTCGAACGCCGAGACCTCCCGGATCGGTACGACCTTCAGGCCCTTGCGGCGCAGCAGGCCGAACAGCGTCCGGTAGGCCTCCGGTCGCAGCAGGTACCGGCCGACGCCCGCCTGGTTCTTCGGCCTCGCGCCCGAACGCGCCATCGCCTCGTCGTCGCGGTGGATCCAGACGTCGGCGTGGGTCTCGACCCGGGCCCGCTCCGCGAACCCCGTGTGATCGCTGTGCGCATGCGTGAGGATCACCGCCTCCAGGTCGTCGAGCGTCCGCCCGAGCGACGCGACGGCCTCGGTGAACACGACCCAGTCTCCGGGCGCGCCCGCGTCGACGAGCGTGAGCTTGCCGCCCTCGTCGAGGAGGTAGAAGTTGACGACGCCCTGCGTCAGGCGGTGGATCCCCTCGGCGACCTGCATGCGGCGGGGCTACCCGACCGGTTCGTCGATCGGCGCCTCCGCCGGCTCCTCGACCGGCACCGCGTCGGGCGCCTCCGAGGGAGCTTCGACCGGCGCCTCGGCCGGTTCCGACGGCGCCTCCTCCGGCATCGGGATCGTCTCGGGCACCGGCAGGACGAGCGGGTCGATCTCGCGCACGTGCTTCGGCTCGCCGATGTTCATGTCGGCTCCGGCAGGACGCCGAGGATCCCGAGGATCAGCACGAGGATCCACGTCGCGGCCATCACGAGCGCGGTCCCGCGGACGACCAACGCGAGCAGGCCCCACACCGTCCGCCCGAGGCCGAGGCCGATCTTGCCCGGGGTGAGGAGCGTCCGTGGCCCGGGACGCCGGAGCTGCCGCGCGACGCGCTCGAGCGGCATCAGCTCCACGCCGTACGTGTCGAGCAGCGCCGCCTGCACCGACCCCGCCGGGACGGTCGTTGAGCGATCGCGGGGCGCGTGTCGGGCGCAGCACGCGACCAGCTCGGAATCCGTCCGCCGAACGACGGCCGCGTCCACGCCGCCGCGCCCGCGCCGCAGGCACGTCGCGCACACCAGGCGCAGCCGCGCCGGGTACGCGAACGCCGAGCGAGCCCCGCGCGTGTGCTCGACGACGGTCCCCCACATCGCGATCGCCCCCACGACCGACGCGTCGGAGCCGAGGACCTGCACCCGCGACAGGTCGTCGGGGTTCGCGGCCGCGTAGACGCCGCAGGTACAGCGGAGGTCGGGCGTGGGCCGGCTCCCGTAGTGGATGTCGCACTTCGCGCGGATCGGCTCGGCGGCCGGCCACACGTACGGCCGCGTGACCGACATCAGCCGCGGCCCGTCGGGGCCGGCGTGGAGCCGCCACACGCGCCAGCCGAGGACCGGCTCCGTGGACAGGGCCGGCGGATCGGCGAGGAGGGGGGTGGTCGCCATGGCTCGGTACTAGGGAACCGCATCTCGGCCGACGCGTAAAGCCCCATCGCCGAGATGGGGTCGCGGGGGTGTGCGGGGAGCGCTTGAGCGCTATGGCGACGGGGAGGGGGACGGCACGGGCGACGGGGGGCTCACGATCGCGCGAGCGCGCGCGGTGACGGTACGCGTGCCCGGGATCAGCAGCATCCCGGCGACCTCCACGGACACCGCGACGGTCGCCTCGAACGTCGCGGGCTCGCACATGCACGCCGTCAGGACCGCGCCGTTGCGCGCCGCGTAGTCGGCCGCGGCGTCCGCGGGGAGCAGCCCGGTCGGCAGCGCGAGCTCCTGCACGGCCGCGAGGGCCGCGGCGTCCGCGGCCGTCCGCGCCTGCGAGCGCGCGACGAGCACCCGCCCGAGGTCGGCCGCGCCCAGCGTCACGACGAACGCCAGCCCGATCACGGCCGCCGCGACGACGGTGACGGACCCACGCTCGCCGCTCAGACCGCGCTCGCCGATCACGGGAACTCCTGACGATCCGTCGCCGCCGCTTCCATCGACACCTCTGAGCCGAACAGCCACACGAGCAGCGGCACGCGCACCGCCGACGCGTAGCCGACGGTCACGGTGACCGGGTCGCCCTGCGACCCGGTCCGCGTCGACCTCCACCGTCATCGCGGCGCGGTCCAGGGTCGCCGACGCGGCCGCCGCCGCGTCGGCGATCGCGGCCGGATCGGCCGTGACCGAGGCGGCGCGCGCCCCGGCGCGCGCCGCCGCCTCCACCAGGAGCCGGTCCCGGGCGAGCAGGCCGACCTGGACCAGCGCGAGCGCGACCACGCAGCAGCAGCGGCAGCACCAGCGCGAACTCGACGGCGGCCGTGCCGCGCTCTCCCTTGGCACCGGCGCGCCGACCGCTCGGCTCACGCCGCGTCGGCATCGCTGATCACGTCGTCGATCACCTGGTCGAAGAACGCCGGGAGCCGGCCCGACGAGTGCGCCCACGCGATCAGGACGATGGCGACGGCCGCCGCCGCGAGGATCACGAGCGCGTACTCCGCCGTGGTCTGGCCCTCGTCTCGAGAGAGCCACCCCCGGACACGCTGCAGCTGGGAGTACAGGAACAGCATGGTTCACCTCCTCTCAACGGATGGACCGCAAGGTGGTGAGCAGGACGGGCACCACCGTGAGGAGGAGGAAGGCGGGGAGGACGAGGAACACGAGCGGGAACAGCATCTTGACGGGCGCCGTCCGTGCCCGCTCGGTGACGGCGGCGCGGCGGGCCGCGCGGACGGTCGCCGCGAGCTCCGCGGTGCTCTCTTCGAGCGACACGCCGAGCGTCTCGGTCCGCGACAGGACGCTCACCGCGCGTCGCAGATCCGACGAGCCGCTCCGTTCCACCAGCTCGCCGAGCTCGTCGCGCCATCGGGCGCCGAGGTCCACCCGCGACAGCACCGTCGTGAGCTCGGTCGCCAGAGGGCCATCGATCGCATCGACGGCTCGGCGGAGCGCGAGCTGTGCCGAGAGCCCGGCCGAAGACCCCGCCGCGAGCAGATCCAGCAGTTGCGGCACATCGGCGTCGAGGGCCGCGCGGTGCCGGGTGGCCGCGCGGCCGGCAAGGATCGACGGCAGCCTCGCCCCCACGACCGCGAGCACCGGCGCGAGCAGGAGCCCGGGCCAGGGCAGCACGATCCCGATCGCCAAGCCGGCGGCGGCGAGCAGCGTGCGCCTCGGTCCGGTCACCATCAGGGCGGCCAGGGGGGTGCGCCGAGCGACGACCACGCCACGCGCGCTGGGCGCGGTCATCGCTCGGCGCAGCGGGATGGCTCGGCGCGCCAGGACGACGCCCACCATCCAACACGTGACCGCACCTGCGGCCGCGAGACCCGCGACGACGACCGGCGACCCGCCCGTCATCGCACCTCCAGGAGGCGTCGGATCCAGACGAACGCGAGCAGCTCAAGGGCCAGCCCCACCCCGAAGCACGCGATGCCGATCGGGGTCCGGAACGCGCCCTCGATGTCCCGTCTCGAGGTCAGCCACAGGAACGCGAAGAACCCGATCGGCAACAGGCCGAGGATCGCTCCCGACAGGCGGGCCTGTGCCGTGAGCGCGCGCACCTCGCGGCTCACCGCCCGCCGTTCACGCAGGGTCTCCGCGACGCGGTCCAGCACGCGGGGGAGGTCGCCGCCGCTGCGCCGATGCAGGCCCAGCACCCCCTCCACCAGGCGCGCGTCGTCGGTGCCGGCTTCCGCCGCCCACCGGTGGATCGCCTGCTCGAGCGGCTCGCCGACGTCGGCGGCGTCGACGACGCGCGCAAGGGACCCGGAAAGCGGCGGCTCGGCCTCGCCCGCGGCGAACCGGATCGCCTGCGGCACGGAGAGTCCGGCGCGGAGGCCGGCCGCGATCGCTCGCACCGCATCGGCCATGCCCTCGTCCATCGCCGACGCCCACGAGCGGTCACGCCGTCGGCGGACGATCGTGAACCCCGCGGTCGCCGCCAGGGCGGCCACGATGGCCGGCGACCGGTCCGCCGGCGAGCCACCCGGCGGCACCGGCGACGCCGCTCCAGGCGACCCGCGACCCCAGGAAGCCGGTGCGCCATCGACGGACCCACTCGCCGACCGGCGCGGACACGGTCGGAACGACGGAGCCTCCCACCCGCGTCACGATCCCGCTCGCCGCGTGCGCTCGCACCGCGAGCGCGACCGCCGTCCACGAGGCCACGACCAGGCCCCCGAGGAGGACGAGCCCGATCACCCGTCCTCCTCGGGCGCGAACACCCCGTCGTCGAGGGGCTCGCCCCGGTCGCCGAGCACGAACGCGAGGTCGGGAACGGTGCCCACGCCTTCGTGAACCCCGTCGGCCCCCACGCGCGGCCGGAATCGGAACAACGGCGTGACGACGGGCTCGGCGCGGCGCGTCCCCTCGATCGCCGCGATCTCCCAGATCACGCGACGCCCCCCGCGCAGCCGAGCGAGATGCACGACGACGTCGATCGCAGCCGCGACCTGGCTGCGGATGTGCGCCGCCGGGAGGTCGACGTCGGACATCATCGCCATCGTCTCGAGACGCCAGAGCAGGTGCCGAGCCGAGTTCGCGTGCGCCGTCGACAGCGAGCCCTCGTGGCCCGTGTTCATCGCCTGCAGCATGTCGAGCGCCTCGCCGCCGCGGACCTCGCCGACGATGATCCGGTCGGGGCGCATCCGCAGGGCGTTGCGGACGAGATCCCGGACCGTCACCTCGCCCTTGCCCTCGACGTTCGCCGGCCGTGCCTCCAGCGCCACGACGTGCGGCTTGGCCAGGCGCAGCTCGGCGGCGTCCTCGATCGTGATCAGCCGCTCGTCGTCGGGGATGAAGCCCGACAGCACGCCGAGCAGCGTCGTCTTCCCGGTCCCGGCGCCGCCGGAGACGATCACGTTCATCCGTCCGCGCACGCAGGCCTCGAGGAACCGGAGCATCCGCGGTCCGAGGGTGCCGCCGGTCACCAGATCGGCGGCCGTGAGGGGGACCGGGGAGAACGTCCGGATCGTGAGCGCGGGACCGCGGAGCGAAAGGGGCGGCACGATCGCATGGACCCGGCTGCCCTCCGGCAGTCGCGCATCCGCCCAAGGCGATGATTCGTCGACCCGAAGACCCAACGGGCCCACGATCCGTTCGATCAGATGGAGGACGGCCTCCTCCCCCTCGAATAGGCCGTCCTCCACCCTTTCGATCCGCCCCTTCCGCTCCACGTACACGTCGTCGGGACCGTTCACCATCACCTCGGTGACGTCCGGGTCCTTCAGCAGGAACTCGATCGGACCGAACCCGACGACCTCGTCCGAAACCTCGTTCACAACGCGCGCGAGCTCGCGCTGCGGCAGGATCGCGCCGTGCTCGCGCAACAGGTCGAGCGCCTCCTCGCGCACGCGGACCCGCCGCTCGGTCCGCGGCGCTGAGGCCAGCCCGCGCGCGTCGACGCGCTGACGCAGCTCGGCGCGCAGCTGCCGGCGCATCGTCTCCCGGTTCACGATCCTTCCTCCGTCAGCCGCGACGCGAGGCGGTCGAAGGTCCGCGCGATCCGACCGCGGGGCGGGAGCAGCCGCCCGTGGTCCTGGGCGCGCGCGACCGCCCGGTCGAACGGGATCACGGCGAGCGGCGCCCGGCCGAAGACCCGCTCGACGTCCCCGGCGACGATCTCGCCGCGCGACGCGCGGTTCACGACGAACGCGACCCGGTCCGGCGTCACCGCCGGACGCACGGCGTCGAGGGCACGCGTCGCGGCGCGGAACGACAGCACGTCGAGCGAGAGGACCTCCACCAGCCGATCGGCGGTGGCGGCGACGGCGCCGTCCGATCCCCCGAGCGAACGGGGCAGGTGCAGGAGGACGACGTCTGCGCACGACGCCGCCGCACGGACCGCCCCGTCGAGGTCCGCCGCGCTCACCCGCGTGACGTCCTCGGGCGGCGGGGCCAGCAGGATGCGGAACGCCTCCGGATGCTCCCAGAGCACCTGCTCCAGGTGCCGTGGGCCGATCTCGCCGCCCAGCGGGAGCAGGTCTCCAAGGGTCCGGGGGACCTCGCCTTCAACAGGGTCCGTCCCATCCGACGCGACGAGACCCGCGTCGGTCGGAGCGCCGAGCGCCACGCCGACGTCGCCGAACACGGGATCGGCGTCGACGAGGATCACCGACGATCCCCGACGCGCGAACGCGCGAGCGAGGTGCGTGGCGACGAACGTCGCGCCTGCGCCGCCCCGGGATGCGTGGATCCCGATCACCACGGCCCGGCGCTCGAGCCGATCGACGCCCGCGACCGTCGCGGCGGCGGCGCCCGCGAGCGCCTCGCGCTCGCCCGGCCACAGGAAGAACCCGCGCGCCCCGGCGGCGATCGCCGTGCGCAGCGCGGCGATCGACTCGCGCGTCTCGACCGCGAGCCACGGTCGTCCGCGGACCGCGCCGTCCACCAGCGAGGGCTGCGCGACGATCGCGTCGGGCTCGAGCTGACGGATCGCCTCGACGAGCTGACGGTCGTCGGTGGCGGTCCCGACGACGCGCGCCCGCCCCGTCCGGTCGAGGAAGTGCATGACCTCCTCGACCACGTCGTGCTCCTCCAGGGCGAGCACCACCCTCGCGACGTCGTCCATCGATCCCGTCCTTCGTCGTCCGCGGGGAAGCGCACGCGGGGAAGCCGGGAGGGAGAGGCGTCGGCGGCGGGTGGGAGGCGTCGCCGCGATGACCCTGCGAACGGTAGCGGGCCGACGGCCGGCCATCCATCCCCAGAGCGACCGATTTCCCTTCCGGATGAGGGGACGCTATGGGCCGTCGGCGGGTGACCCGGGACGCTGCTGAGTCGACTCGTCAGCGGCGGCGCTGGTTCCCGCGCGCCCGCCGCTGCTGGGGTCGGGGTCGCGCCGGGCCGGAGCGGTCGACGGCGCTCGCGTCGCCGAACCCAGCCGTGCGCCACTCGGCGTGCAGGTCGAGCTCCTTCGCGATCTGGCGGACGTCGGCGCGCTGGTCGGGCATCACGAACGTGATCCCCTCGCCCCCGCGGCCGGCGCGCGCGGTGCGGCCGACCCGGTGCACGTACGCCTTGCCGTCCTCCGGCGGATCGAAGTTCACGACGTGCGTGATGCGCTCGAGGTCGAGGCCGCGGGCGGCGACGTCGGTGGCGACGAGCACGTCGGTGTGACCGCGCGCGAAGCGCGCGAGCGCCCGGTCGCGCTGCGGCTGCGACAGGTTGCCGTGGAGCGAGCCCGCGCGGAACCCCTCCTGCGTGAGCCGGCGCTGCAGGCGGTCGGCGCCGCGCTTGGTCCGCACGAACACGAGCGCGAGCCCGCGGTCGGCGGCCAGCTCGCGCACGAGCGTGGCGACCTTGTGCTGGTGCTCCACCGCGATGAAGCGATGGTCGGCCTCGGTGACGACCGGGCGCGGGTCCTCGATCTCGTGGCGGACCGGCTCGATCGTGAACTCCCGCGCCAGCCGGCCGACCTCGCCGTCGAGCGTCGCCGAGAACAGCATCGTCTGGCGTCCGGACGGGAGCTGCTCGAGGATCCGGCGGACGTCCGGCAGGAAGCCCATGTCGAGCATGCGGTCGGCCTCGTCCAGCACGCAGATCCGCGCGCGGTCGAGGCGGAGCAACCGCCGGCCCAGCAGGTCGAGCAAACGCCCGGGCGTCGCGATCACGACGTCGGCGCGGCGCGCACGCTTGGCCTGGTCCTGCATGCCAACGCCGCCGAAGACGGTCGCGATCTGCATCCGGCGCACGTCGGCGATCGCGCGGAACTCCTCGGCGACCTGGCTCGCCAGCTCGCGCGTCGGCACCAGGATCAGCGCCTTCGGCGCGCGCCCGTCGGGCTGCAGGCGCTCGACGATCGGCAGCGCGAACGCGAGCGTCTTGCCGGAGCCGGTCCGCGAGCGGGCCAAGACGTCACGCCCGGCGAGCGCGTCGGGCAGGACCAGGGATTGGATCGCGAACGGCGCCGCGATGCCGCGCATCGCGAGCGCCTGGGCCACGGGCCGCGAGACACCGAGCTCCTCGAAGCCGACGGACGGCCTGTTCGCCTGCGGATCGCCGGCGGGCCGGGGTGCGCCGTTCCGTTGCGGGTCCTTGCGCGGCGCCTCGCTTCGAGAGGCGCCGTTCGGTCTGGGCGCACGGCGCCGTGGTGCGTGGGTGGTGGTCAATGAGCTTCCCTTCGGGGCGCGACAGCGGATGAAGGAGCGTGGCGCGCGCGAGGGCTCGGATGAGCCACCAGGGTCCTCCGGGCGGATGCCCGAGACCAACAGCGTACTACGTGACTGCGTCGCGTACGCGCAACGACCACCGCGCGATCCCGAGCTCGGTCGAACCTAACCGCGCCGGCGGGCGCTGTGCGCGGTCCGCCCCTCCTCCCCGGCCACGAAGCAGAAGGGCTCGGCGAGGTACCGAGGGGTGGACGCCTCCGGTGGCTGCGGGAGCGCCGTGTCCTCCGCGGCGAAGAAGAACGGCTCCGCGAGGAACCGAGGTGTCGGCGCCGGACCGGCCGCGATCGGAGCGGCGACGCGCCTGCTCAGCTCCTGGGCGGACACGAGGGCCACGAGGCCCAGCAGCGCGAGCGCGAAGAGCCACGCGAACGTCGTCCGGCCGCCGGGCAGCCCGGTGAGCGCCGTGCCGCCGGTTCCGGCCCCGCCGCCGCCCGAGCCGCCGCCCGAGCCGCCGCCGCCCGAGCCGCCGCCACTGCCGCCGACGTCGATCGGAGCCGTGCCGGCATCGTCGTCCGGCGTCGGATCGGCCTGATCCATCGCCGATACGGCGGCGCCGTTCACGATCGTCGTTCCGGCGGTCCCCGGATCGACGCTGGCACGGATCACGAGCGTGGCCGAGCCGTCGGGCGGAACGTCTCCCACGTCCCAGACGCCCGAGGCAGGGTCGTACGACCCCTGGCTCGCGTTCGCCGAGAGGAACGTCACCCCGACCGGGAGCAGGTCGGTGACCTCCACGCCGGTGGCGGTGTCCGGTCCGGCGTTCGAGACCACCACGGTGTAGGCGACGGTCTGGCCTTCCTGGGGAGTGGGATCGTCGGCGGCCTTCGTCACCGACAGGTCGGCCTCCCCCGCCACGGACCCGATCGTCGTGGTCTGGCTGGCCGCGTCGTTCGTGGGGTTCGAGTCCCCGACCGCCGCGACCGTGGCCGTGTTCGTCACGGTGCCGGGGGTCGCCGTGTCGGGAACGTGGACGGAGACCGTGATCGTCCAGGTCGCGCTCGCCGGGAGCGAGGCGATCGTACAGGTGACGACGTTGGCCGCGACCGAGCACGTCCCTCCGCCCGCGGTCGTCGCGCCGGAGACCGTGAGCGCCGAGGGAACGGCGTCGCTCAGCGTGACGTTCGCCGCCTGGCCCGGACCGGCGTTCGTGACGACGATCGAATAGCTGAACGCATCGCCCGGCAGGACCGGATCCGTCGAATCGGTCTTGACGACGGAAAGGTCGAAGGGCTGCGCGATCACGAGCGTCGGCTCGGAGTCGGTGTCGTTCGCCGCGACCGGATCGGTCGTGATGGCCGACACCGTGGCGACGTTCGTGATGGTGCCGGGCACGGTGGGAGTCACCGTGACCGTCACGGTGACGGTCGCGCCGACCGCGACCGTGCCGATCGCGCAGGAGACCGCCCCACCGGCCTGCGAGCAGGTGCCTTGCGAGGGGGTCGCCGAGACGAACGTCACCCCTCCCGGCAACGCGTCCGTCACCGTCACCCCGGCCGCGCTGCCCGGCCCCGCGTTCCCCACGGTCAACGTGTACGTGAGCTGTGAGCCCGCGACGACCGGATCCGGAGCGTCGGTCTTGGTGATCGACAGATCGGCGGAGGACGTGACGGTGTCCGTATCGGTGGCCGAGTCGTTCGCCGGGAACGGATCGACGATCGGCGTGGACGTGATGCTCGCCGTGTTGACGAGCGTCGGGTTCGGGTACGCCGGCGAGACCGAGAGCGTCAGTTGGTACTGGACGGACCCACCGGGAGCGAGGGGCGCCGACGTCGTGCACGTGAACGTGCCCGCGACGATCGCGCAGTCGGACTCGGACTCCGAGGGCGTCGTGTTCGGCGGGATCGCATCCGAGACGATGACGCCCGCGGGCTCGATCGACGGCCCCAGGTTCGCGATCGTGATCGTGTACGTCGTCGACGTCCCGGCGGCCACCGTCGCCACCCCGTCGGTCTTCGTCACCGCCAGATCGGCCGCCGGGGTGACGGTCGTGCCCTCCGAGTCCGAGTCGTTCGCCGGCACGGGATCCGGGCTCGTCGACGTCACGGCGGCGGAGTCCGTGTACAGGCCGCCGGGTGTCGCCGGGTCGACCAAGACCGAGACGGTGATGACCCACGTGGCGCCGGCGCCCAGCGTCGGGCGCGTGCACGACGCCAGGTTCCCGAGGAACCCGCAGGTACCGGCCCCCGATGTCACCCCAGTGATCGAGAACCCCGCCGGGACGACGTCGGACACGGCGAGCCCCGCCGCGTCCGACGGTCCGAGGTTCGTCACGGTGAGCGTGTAGTCCAGGGCGTCGCCCGCATCGACCGGGTCCGCCGAGTCGGTCTTCACGATCGACAGGTCCGCCGAGACCAACACGCCGTCGACGTCGGTGTCCGCGTCGTTCGTCGGATCGGGATCCGCGATCGGGCTCGAGGTGATCGAGGCGGTGTTGGACAGGTTGGCGCCCGCGAACCCGGGAGGGACGTTCAGGGTGAGCTGATACGTGACCGAGGCCCCGGCCGCGATCGGCGCGGACGTCGTGCACGTGAAGGACCCGCCGCCGATCGCGCAGTCCGGCTCGGACTCGCTCGCCGTGACGCCGACGGGGATCGGATCGTCGATCGTCACGCCGGCCGGCTCGTCCGTCGGCCCGTGGTTCGAGATCGTGACCGCGTACGTCGTCGACGTGCCCGCGACGACCGTCGCGGTCCCGTCGTCCTTCGTGAGCTCCAGGTCGGCCGACGGCACGATCGTGTCCGTGTCCGAGGCGCTCACGGGCGCGAACGGGTTCCCGATCTGGTCCGTATAGGTCGCCGTCACGGTGTCGGTGATCGATCCGGCCGTCCCCTGGTCCACGCGGACCGTCACGGTGAGCGAGGCGCCGTCGCCCGCGTCGATCCAACCGGTCTGCGTGAACGTCACGACGCCGCCGGCCTCCGAACACGACCAGGAGCCCTGGGCGGGATCCGTGACCCCGCATCCCAGGTAGGTGACCCCCGCGGGCAGGGTGTCCGTCACGACGACGTTGTTCGCGGCGCCCGCCGTGGCCCCGGCCGCGACGTCGTCCACGGCGATCGTGTAGGTCGTGGTCTCGCCGGGAGCGATCGTGGCCCGGCCGTCGTCCTTGGCGATCTGCAACGCCGGGGTCGGCGGCTGAACGTAGTACGCGGCCCGCCCGACCTCGCCCTCCTGGATGAATTGGTTCTGCGTCGAGATGCAGGTGACCACCCGCCACCAGCCCGACTCCGGGTTCACGATCGTGTCGCCGACCCGGCTCGCGAGCGTGCCGCCGTTCCAGGCGCCGTTGACCGAGAGCGTGCCGAGCGTGCCCCCGGCGAGCGCGTTCGGATCGTAGCCGGCATCCGAGGGCGCGTAGTACCGGACCCGCGTGTTGCCGTCCATGTCGAAGTTGTGGAACACGACCGATGGCTGACCCGGGCTCACCCACTCGTAGAACGTCTGGCACGCGAGGGCTCCGGTGTCCTGCTGGAAGCTCGCCTGGTCGACGCCGATCGTGATCTCGTCGTTCGTCCCGGGGGTTCCGTCCGGGTCGTCGGCGTTCGGTGGGGGCGGGTTCGTCGGGTCGGCGTCGCCGTCGGTCCCGACCCGCACCCGCCAGCCGTTCTGGTCGTCGCCGGTGCCGCCCGGGTTCAAGGGGTCGGCGACCAGCACCTCCGACCGGATCACGTAGGACCCACACGCGACCGGCGCGGCCAGCGTCCGGTAGCGGATCCACGCCTCGGGGACGCCGGGAGCCCCCGGCTGGAACGTGACCCGGGAGCCCGGGATGCCGGCCCCCGGCGCGGGCGACGCGTAGCCCGGTCCCACGACCGACCCCGGCCCGTACAGCTCGAACTGGGTGGAGTCGTATGCGCCGTTCGGCTCCTCCCACTGAGCGAGGGCGCCCGCCACCCGGTTCTCCTCCGCGCTGAACAGGTCCACGTACACCGGCGTCCCGGACGGCCACCCGCACGGCACCGTGAAGCGGACGTAGTGGTAGCCGCCACCGGCGCCGGCCACGTTCGACGTGTACCAGTCCCCCAGGGTGACCAGGCCGTTCGGCCCGTTCGTCTGGATCATGAACGGGCTGGTCGGGATCGGGGCCTCGGCCGCATCCGCCGTGAGCGCCGGCACGAGGATCGCGATCAGCGCGCCGAGCGCGGCGGCGGCCCGGGCCCACGCGGGAGGTCCCGAACGGACGATCGAGCGGCCGTCCGACCACGTCGAACGGCCGCGCGGCACGCGCGCGCGTGAGCTGTAGCCCCGGCTGGGCACGTGCGATTGTCGCCCCCTGCCGGACGCTCCCCGCGTATCGTTGCGCTGAGACGCAACAGGCGTGGGCGGACGCACGCGCCGACCCAGCCCGCGACCCTTCTCAGGTCACGGTCCGCACCGTGACCGCTCCCGGAGCGTCCGGGGCCATCGCCGAACCGGGTGGGCTGTCGTAGCCTCCCGTCGTCAGATCGAGGGGAGGAACGATGCAGCGGATGCTCCGAACGGCGATCGTCGCGGCCATGGTCCTGGGGGCGATCGCGATCGCCGTCCCGGCGGGCGCCCGCGCGCCGAAGACCTGGGTCGTGCGGCCCAACGAGTCGGTCCAGGCCGCCGTGAACGCGGCGAAGCCGGGCGACACGATCATCCTGCTCCCGGGTACGTACCGGCAGTCGATCACGATCAAGAAGGACGACATCACGCTTCGCGGCGCCGGCGGGTTCGGCGGCGGCACCGTCCTTCGGCCGCCCACGAACCTCGGAGGGCAGTGCAAGAAGTACTCCGGCGGGTCGGGCGTCTGCGTCCTCGGCACCGCCGACGACCAGGGCCAGGTCACGGATCGGGTCTCAGACGTGGTGGTGAGCGGGATCCAGTTCCTCGGATGGCCGGGCATGGGCGTCTTCGCCTTCGGCACCCAAGACCTGCTCCTCGACGGCAACGCCGCCTACGACAACGGCGAGTACGGCCTGGCGAGCTTCGACGGGCTCGGCGCCGTGATCCGCAACAACCGGACGGGGGGGGCGGGTGAGGCCGGGATCTACCTGGGTGACTCGGCCGATGCGGGCGCGAAGATCACGCACAACGACTCGTGGGACAGCACCTTCGGGATCTTCGTGCGCCACTCGAGCGGCGTCACCGTCCAGCAGAACCACGTGTTCAGCAACTGCGAGGGCATCCTGATCCTCGACGACGGACAGGGCGGCGTCGAGGACGTCACGATCAAGTTCAACAGCGCCACGGTGAACACGAAGGCATGCCCGGCGAGCGATGACGGACCGGCCCTATCCGGCGGTGGGATCCTGCTGCTCGGCGCGAGCGGCTCGAGCGTCACGCAGAACATCGTGCGCAACAACGAGGGCACCGAGATCAACTCGGGTGGCATCCTGTTGCTGTCGGCGGAGGAGCTCACGGGTGGAGAGGCCCCCAGCGACACGGTGATCACCGACAACCTCGTCTTCGGCAACGGCCCCTACGACGTCTTCACGGACGGCAGCGGGACCGGGAACGAGCTGGCCGGGAACTTCTGCGAGACGTCCGCGCCGGGCGACTTCTGCGCCTAGGCGAGCGGTCGGCGGGGCGGTCCCTCGGACCGCCCCGCAACCGTTCCCGGTTGCGCTTCCGGGGCAAGGAACCGCAAGTCGGGCCGGGCGGGACGTCGGGGCCCGAGCCTAGACTCCGGCCGATGGCGGTCGTCACGCTCCGGGCCCCGCTGAAGGACCGGGCCGACGGGAACGACCGGGTCGAGCTCCCCGGCGACTCGGTCGGCGAGGTCCTGCGCGCGCTCGAGGACCGGTTCCCCAAGGTGGTCGGCTGGATCCTCGACGAGCACGGACGGGTGCGGCCGCACGTCAACGTCTTCGTCAACGGGGAGAAGGTGCGCGAGGACGCGCCGGTCGGCGCGCGCGACCGCATCCACGTGCTGCCGTCGATCTCGGGCGGGGCCCGAAGGAGGACCATGCGATGACCGAACTGCTGGTTGGTACCAAGAAGGGGTTGTTCGTGCTGCAGGGCGAGCCTGGATCCGCGTTCGAGATCTCGACGCGCGCGTTCCCCGGCGACGTCGTCGAGTACGGGATGCGCGATCCGCGCTCGGGACGGTACTTCGCCTCCGTCACCTCGGGGTTCTACGGCCCGCGCCTGATGTACACGGACGATCCGACCGGGGAATGGCAGCAGGCGAAGGGGCCGGCGTTCCCCGAGGATGAGCCCGACGCCACGCTCGAGCGGATCTGGATCGTGCGGCCCGGGGAGGCCGACGGCCAGCTCTGGGCCGGTATCGCCCCGGCGGCGTTGTTCGAGAGCACCGACGGCGGCGAGACGTGGGAGCTCAACCGCGCGCTCTGGGACGTACCCGCGCGCCCGGGCTGGAACCCGGGGGCGGGCGGCCTGGCCCTGCACTCGATCTGCCCGTGGCCCGGCGATCCGATGCGCCTCGCGATCGGGATCTCGGCGGCGGGCGTCTGGATCAGCGAGGACGGCGGCGGGTCGTGGCGCACCGGCTACGAGGGCCTCGTCGCCCCGTACGTGCCCGAGGAGGAGCAGGCGACGACCGACGCCTTCTGCGTCCACAACATGCACCGGGCGCCGACCCGGCCGGAGCGCCTGTTCATGCAGTTCCACGGCAGCGTGTACCGATCCGACGACGCCGGCGGGTCCTGGACGGATGTCGCGGCCGGGCTGCCGTCCGGCTTCGGGTTCCCGATGGTCGTCGATCCCGCGGATCCCGACAGCGCGTACGTGATCCCGCTGACGGCCGATCGGGATCGCGTGACGACCGACGGGAAGCTCCGCGTCTACGAGACCCGCGACGCCGGAGCCACCTGGATCGCACGTTCCGACGGGCTCCCGCAGGAGGACGCCTACCTGACGATCCTCCGCCAGGCGTTCGGCCTGGACGGGGGTTCGCCGCTGGGCCTGTACTTCGGGGCGACGTCCGGCGAGGTGTTCGGGTCGGCCGACGCCGGCGCCTCCTGGTTCACGGTGCACGAGCACCTGGCGCCCGTCACGTCGGTCCGCGTGGCCGGCTGAGCGTCCCACGGCATCGGCGGTAGCGCGGGAGCACCTTCCGGGGGCCGATCGCTAAAGGCGACCATCACCCACAGCCGAAGAGGTCTGTGGGATGCGGGGAACGATTCGGCGTCTACCAGGCCCGGCAGGGCAAGATTCGAGCAAGCGTCCATCATCGTCTACCGGACGCCGCCGTCCTGCAGTACCTGTGGAACGGTCTCGTGACCGGCGGCATCCTCGCCCTGCCGTCCGTCGCGTTCTCCCTGCTCTGGAAACTCCTCCGCTTTCCCAACTTCGCGGTGAGCACCTACCTCACCGTCGGCGCCTTCGCGGCGTTTGCCGCGAACCACGGGTGGGGGTGGCGGATCGAGTGGGCCTGGCTCTCGGCCCTCGCCGTGACGGGCGCCGTCGCCTGGGCGGTGGACCGCGTCGTGTTCCGTCCCATGCGGGACCGCCGGCCCTTCGCCCTGGCCATCGCGTCGATCGGCGTCGCGTTCTTTCTCGAAAATGCCGTCCGGTTCATCTGGGGTAACGACTACCGGAGCTACGACGTCCTGGTGACGCGCGCGGCGGTGTGGCAGGGGCTTCGTGTTGGTCAGGAGCAGATCGTGATCCTCGCCGTCACGGTGGCCCTGATGCTGCTCGTGCAGGCCTTCCTCGAGCGCACGCGCCTCGGCATCGCCATGCGCGCGAGCGCGGCAGATCCGCTCCTGGCGCGCGTCAAGGGCTTGCCAACCGAACGAATCGTCGGTCTCGCCACGCTCGGCGGTGGCGCGCTCGCCGGCGGCGCCGGGGTCTTCCTCGGGCTGGACACGACGATCGACCCGCTTCTCGGCGCCGGCCTCATCATTGCCGTCTTCGCGGCGGCGATCCTGGGCGGCATCGGCTCGGCCCCGGGCGCCCTCCTCGGTGCGGTCATCGTCGGCATCGTGGAGGAGGTCAGCACCCTCGCGATCCCGCCCACGTACAAGTCGGCGGTCGGCTTCGCGATCATCCTCCTGGCCCTGCTGCTCCGGCCGCAGGGGCTCATGGGCGCGCGGACGTGACCGGCTACCTCACGGACGCGATCATCCTCCTGGCCCTGCTGCTCCGGCCGCAGGGGCTCATGGGCGCGCGGACGTGACCGGCTACCTCACGGCCATCGCCACCCTGGTGGGCATCCGCGCGCTCCTGGCGCTCGGGCTCAACGTGCAGTGGGGCCTCACGGGCCTCGTGAACCTCGGCGTGGTCGCCTTCTTCGCGATCGGCGCCTGCACGTCGGGGCTGCTCACGGTGTCTGGCGTGGCGTTCCCGCTCGCGTGGAGCGCCGCCATCGGGATCAGCGCCGTGGCGGGCGCCGGCCTGGCGCTCGCCGCCCTCAGGCTGCGCGAGGACTACCTCGCCATCGTCACGCTGGGCTTCGGCGAGGTCTTGCGCCTGTTCCTCCTGAACGAGGCGTGGCTGACTCGCGGCGCCAACGGCATCACCGGCATCCCACGCCCGCTCCACGCGGTGGATTCCGGCCCGCTACGACCTCTTCTACCTGGGCCTCGTCGTCGTCGCGGTCGGGCTCGTCTACCTGATCCTCGAGCGCGTGCGCCTCTCGCCGTTCGGTCGCGTGCTGCGCGCGATCCGCGAGGACGAGACCGTGGCGGCCGTCGCCGGCAAGACGGTGGTGCGCTTCAAGGTCCAGGCCTTCGTCATCGGCGCCGCCGTCGCCGGCCTCGCGGGCGTGCTGTTCGGCCACTATCTGGCGTACATCGAGCCCAACATGTTCCTTCCCCAGGAAACACTCTTCGTCTGGCTCGCGCTCATCCTGGGCGGCAGCGGGAACAACCGCGGGGCCATCCTCGGCGCCGTCCTGCTGCTCGGCCTGCTCAAGGGCAGCCGCTTCGTCAAGGATGTGATCCCCTTCTTGACCGGCGTGCGCCTGGCCGCCGCCCAGCAGCGCCGTACCGGCATCCTCCTCGTCGCGGCCGCTGATGATCCGCCGGCCGGAGGGCCTACTGCCAGAGCGATAGCCAACTCGGGGGGCTCCGCCCCCCTTCCGAAGCCTTCCCCGAAGAATTCGATTGCGCGGGCAAAGCCCGCGCTCGAAGCCGAACGAACGGTATGAGCCATCCGATCAGAGCGTCCTGCCCGGTTACTCCGA
>CAVPJX010000004.1:0-387783 GCA_963705545.1 uncultured Actinomycetes bacterium | reverse complement strand
GACGGCGTAGGCGATCCGGCTCGTCCCGGCTCCAGGCTCGGCGCGGAGATCCGGATCAGGCGCAGTCCCGGCACAGCCCGATCACGTCGAACCGGTGGCTGACCGTCGCGAACCCCGCCCGCGCCGCCGAGCGGTCGAGCGCCCGGTCCAGCGAGCGTTCGAACGCCGGCGGGAACGCGACGTCGTCGACGCGTCCGCAGTTCGAGCAGATCAAGTGGTGGTGGTGGCCGGTGAGCTCCTCGGCCAGCTCGTAGCGGGAGAACCCGTCGTCGGCGTGGACACGCCGACGACGCCGGTCCGCTCCAGCACCGCGAGGTTCCGGTACACGGAGCTCTGCTTAAGGCCTCGGCGGCCGCGCAGGATCTCGGAGATCGACAGCGGGCCCGGCGCCGGCGAGGAGCTCGATCAAGCGGCGACGCTGGGCCGTGTACCGCTGTCCGGCGCCGCGTAGCCGCGCGTCCACGATGTCGTGCGGGACGCTCGCGCACCGCGCTCATGCGTGCGCCTCGAACTCGAACACGCGGAGCGCGCCGCCCGCGCACCGAGCGCGACCACGGCGAAGATCGCGGCGGCCACGAGGACGATCGCCCCGCCGGGCGCCAGATGTAGGAGCCGGCCGAACACCAGCCCGACGAACGCCGAGGCGGCGCCGACGGCCACGGAGAGCCGGAGCGTCGCGCGGAAGCTCCGGGCCAGCAGCTGCGCCGAGGCGACCGGGAGCACCATGAGCGCCGCGATCAGCAGCAGCCCGACGACCCGCATCCCGGCGACGATCACGGCGGCCGTGAGCACCGCGAGCAGCATGCTCGATCCGCGTCGACGGGCAGCCCGGCGACCCGGGACCAATCCTCGTCCGTGACGACCGCGAACAGCACCCGGCGCAGCGCCCACACGCCGGCGGTCACGACGAGACCCCAGCCCGAGGATCGTCGCGAGGCCGCCCAGCGTCGTCGACGTGGGGTCTCCGAACAGGTACGGCAACGTCTCGTAGTCCAGGTCGCCGGCTCGGCTCGCGAACACGACCCCGAGCGCGATCCCCGTGTAGAAGAACAGCGCGAGCGCGAGGTCGCCCGGAGGCCTTGCGCCGCGATCGCAGGAACTCGACGCCGACGGAGCCGACCACCGCGAACGCGAGCGCGCGTCCAGACCGGGCCACACCCCGAGCAGGAGCCCCGCGCCGATCCCCGCGAAGGCGACGTGCCCGACGCCGTCCCCGATCAGCGACAGACGCTTCTGCACCAGGAAGGTGCCGATCATCGGGGCGAACACGCCCACGGCGACGCAGGCCGACGAGCGCACGCTGCATCGCGGCGGTCTCGAACGGATACGGGAGCGGGATGGCGCGATCACCGCAGCCCCTCGAGCCACAGCGGGCAGGTCCTCCGCGTGGATCCCGAGCGACACGCCGCGACGCGGCGAGCTCGGACGGCGGCCCGTCGAACAGCACCCGCCGCTTGAGGACGACCACCCGATCGACGTCTCGCGCCACGGCCGAGAGCTCGTGCGAGACGAGCAGGACCGCCGCCCCATGATCGTCGACCAGGTGCACGAGCGAGTCTCGGAACCGGCGCTGCGACTCAGCGTCGACGCCGGCGATCGGCTCGTCGAGCACGAGCAGCTCCGGCTCGCTCGCGAACGCCCGCGCGATGAACGCGCGCTGCTGCTGGCCGCCGGAGAGCTCGTTCAGCGGACGGTCGACCTCGTCCTCCAGCCCGACCGACGCGATCGCGTGGCGGACCGCGTCGCGGTCCGAGGGGCCGAGCCGCCGCCACCACCCGCCGCGTTGGAGCCGTCCCGTGGCGACCATCTCCCCCACCGTCGCCGGAACCTCCGAGCCGAGGAAGGTCGCTGCGGGACGTATCCGAGCCGCCACCGCTCGTCGAACGCGGCGGGCGGCTCGCCGAACAGCGAGACCGACCCGCCCTGCGGCTCCAGCGCGCCCAGCAGGACGCGGCAGCAGCGTCGACTTCCCCGAGGCGTTCGGGCCGACGAGCGCGACGAACTCGCCGGGCCGGACGGACGAGGCTCACGCCGTCGAGCACGGGCGTCCGCGCGTACGCGAACCGGACGTCGTGCGCCTCCAGGACCGGGGCGGCCGAGGCGGTGGAGGCCTCGGCGGCTCGGTGCGGTTCGGCGGCGCTACCCACGACCCCGCCCTCGGGTCGAGGAGCAACCCATGCTGAGAATGATTCTCATACTCACTCGCTCGGGACGGTACCTCCGGACGAGGATCCGCGTCAAGGCGGTCAGGCGCCGGCGGCCGTCCGCAGGCGCAGCCGACCGGACGGGGTGACTTCGATCAGGCCCTCCCGCTCGAGGGCGGCGACCGCCCGGTTCACGCGTTCCCGCGGCAGACCGAGGGCGGCGGCGATCGTTGGCAGACCGACCGGGGAGGACCGCCGCGCCAGCTCGCGGACGATGCCGCCGCGGACCTGGCGCGTCGACCCTGCGAACGCCTCAGAATGAGCCACGCGCCGACGGGTCGCGCGTCTGGTCGGGATGCGTCCGCTCGCTCGCGAGCGGCACGCCATGGCCAGGGGGCACGCCTGACACCGAGGAACCGGCCGGCACACGAACCGACCGAGATCCATCACGGCCTGGTTCCACGCACCGGGCGCGTCGGGATCGAGCCACATGGACGCCGCGCGTTCGATAGCGGCGGCGGGCGCGTCCGCGGGCTCGTGCGCGAGCGCGAGTCGCCCGATCACCCGGCGCACGTTCGTGTCGACGGCCGCCACCGGGACGCCGAACGCGATCGACGCCACCGCCGCCGCCGTGTACGGGCCGATGCCGGGCAGGGATCCGAGGGACGCGAGATCCGCCGGTACCCGGTCCTCGTGCCGTTCGACGATCGCGCGCGCCGCACGGTGCAGGTGGACGGCGCGTCGGTTGTAGCCGAGGCCCTGCCACGCGCGGAGCACGTCCGCGGGGGTCGCCCGGGCCAGCGCACGCACGTCGGGGAAGCGCCGGAGGAACCGCGGCAGCGCCACCGCCACGCGCGCGGCCTGCGTCTGCTGGAGCATGAACTCCGACACGAGCACGGCGTAGGGGTCCCGCGTCTCGCGCCACGGGTAGCGAGGACCCTCCGTGCGGAACCACGCGAGGAGCGCTTCCCGCGCCGCCTCGTCGGGGCTAGCCTTGAGCCGAGAGGGGGCCATGGTCGCGATCCGCGAGGTGATGAGCACCGAGCTCGTGTCGGTTCCGCCGTCGGCGACGGTCGCCGAGGCGGCCACCGTGATGAGCACCCATCAGGTCGGGGCCGCCCTCGTACTGGACGGGGGCCGGCTGGCCGGGATCTTCACCGAGCGCGACATCCTGCGGGCGCTCGGATCCGACTTCGACGCCGCGGGCCACCAGGTCTCCGACCGGATGACCCGGGAACCGGTGACCGCATCGCCGGACGCCGACGCCGCGGACGTCCTCGCCACGATGCTCGAGCGCGGGTTCCGCCACGTCCCGATCGTGGACGGCGAAGCCGTGGTCGGCATCGTCTCGATGCGGGACGTCATGCCTCGCTGAGGTCAGAACCCGGCCTTCGTCTCCTGCTTCGGAAGCGCGTCGGCCGTCTCCTTGAGCGCCTGGTAGATCTCGCGGAACACGTCGCCGATGTAGGAGGGCGATTGACTGCCCGCGGCGCCCATCGTCCCGCGGACCGCGGACGCCGTCACCTCCACGGCCTTCTCGAACACGGCCCAATCGGTCTCTCGGGACATCCGAACCTCCGGCATCGTGGACATTAGGCTTCGCCCGGAAGGCTACCTGACGATGAGCGCTGAACCGCCGCGGGAACGGATCGAGACGGGGGCCGCGGCCCTCGAGCGGCTCGTCTTCTTCTCCGACGCGGTCTTCGCGATCGCGATGACGCTCCTCGTACTCGACATCCCCCGTCCCGCTCCGGGCGTGAACGCCGCGGCGTTCCTGACGCACCAGAACGGCAAGTTCATCGCGTTCGTCATCAGCTTCTGGGTGATCGCGCTGTTCTGGCTCGGGCACCATCGCCTGTTCCGCTACGTCCGCGCCTACGACCACGGCCTCCTCCTGGTGAACCTGGTCCTGCTCTTCTGTGTCGCGTTCCTCCCCTACCCGAGCGCGATCATGGGCGACCACGGTGATGAGGTCGGCGCGACGATCTTCTACGCGACGTCGCTGGCGATCGCCGGCTTCGCATCCGCCGGACTGACCTGGTACACGGTGCGGCTCCGGGGGTTCACCGGTCCGCTCCCCGCCACGATCGGCCGGTACTACGTCTTCCGCGGCTTGATCGTCTCGATCGTGTTCCTCGCCTCGATCCCCGTGGCCGTCGCCGACCCGGCCGCCGCACGGATCGTCTGGCTCGTGTGCTTCCCGCTCCAGTGGGTGGGTCGGCGCTACGCCGAGCGGCGTTCCGGCGTCCCGGCCGTCCCCTAGTCCCAGCGGCGAGCGGGGCGGCCCGGATCGGGCCGCCCCGCCGCACCGCTCCTACGGGGTGATCTCCACGACCTGACCCTCGCCGGGGAAGATCCCGAAGTTCGTCACGAAGATCCGGCCCTCGTCCGAGATCGCGAGCCCGGCCGGGGTGATGAGCCCGGCGCTGGCGATCTCGGTGAACGTGTCCGGGCCGTCCATCCGCAGCAGTGCCCCGGTCATGTCCTCCTCGGTGGGCTCCTCCGCACCCTCGATCGCGCCGACCCCGTTCTTCGCGATCTCCAGGACCCAGAGCTTGCCGTCGGTACCGAACGCGATGTCGATGATCGAGGTCAGACCGTCGGCATAGAGCGTGCAGGCGCCGGTCGTGGCCGCGGCATCACACGCCGCCTTCCGGGTGCCCGGTTCGATCCGCCAGACGCGGGAGAAGCCCGGCGTGAACGGGTAGCCGGTGAGCTGCCCGACGTAGTAGGCCCCGTCCGGGCCGACCGTGAGGCTGTTCGGCACGGCCTGCGCGGGGATCACGTTGCCGTCCGGATCCTCCAACTCCTGGGTCGGGAACGTCGCGACGAGTTTCGGCTTGCTGGAGCCGTCGGCCACGAACAGCAGCGAGTTGCCGCCGGCGTCCGCGATCAACGTGCCCCCGTCGACGCGGGCGACGGCGTACGGGTTCGAATCGATCCCGCCCCCGTCCGGATCGTGGTTGGCCTCGTACTTGCCGAGGTTCGCCACCGGCGTGCGGGGGTTGGCCGTCAGGAGGTGGTTGAACCAACCCGCCTTCGGTCCGAAGACGTCGGCCGCGTTCGGCGGCGCACCGCCCATCGCCACGTAGAACGTCCCGTCCTCCTCCACGACGTCGACGCCTCCCGTGGCCGCGAACCCATCCTTGCCGGCGCCCGACGGGAGCTTCACGCGGGTAGTCAGCGTGCCGTCCTCCGCCACCGCGGTGACGCTCGAGGTCATCCCGAAGCAGGCCTTGCCGAAGCCCGGGATCTTCTTGCAGTTCGTTCCCCCGGCGCCGGACTCGGCGACGAAGATCGTGCCGTCCTCACCGATCGTGATGCCCCGAGGGCCGTCGAGACCCTCGGCGAGCACGTCGAGCGTTGCGGCACCGCGCGCGCCGGCGCTCGGCAGGAACATGACGAACACGGTCGCCGCTGCGACGAATAGCGTGAGCGTCCGTCGACGGACCGAACGATCCATGAGCCCCTCCCCCTCGTGAACGGCCGCTGCTCGCCAGCGGACCCGACCATCAGCTTCCCGTACGTACGTGTTCGCGCGCAAGGAGGATCTGTGCACGGGGCCCGATCGGACCGATCTGACGGGGCGGGCGGGGCGGGAACACCTTGGTGCAGACGCACGCTGACAGGACCAGATGCCGGGAGGAGCCACGACCGGGCGGGCAACGCAGCCCTGGGCACCCCCCCTCCCGGGAGATCCGACGTACGAACCGGCACGCCGAGCGGCGCTCGGGCATGTCCGCGATGCCCTAGTCGAACGCGCGCTCGCCCGTGAGGGCCTGGCCCAGGATCAGCGTGTGGATCTCGCTCGTCCCCTCGTACGTCAGGACCGACTCGAGGTTGTTCATGTGGCGGATCACCGGGTACTCGAGCGTGATGCCGCTCGCGCCGAGGATCGACCGAGCGGTCCGCGCGATGTCGAGAGCTTCGCGGACGTTGTTCAGCTTGCCGACGCTCACATGCTCGGGGCGCAGCTGCCCCTGACCCTTCATCCGCCCGAGGTGCAGCGCGAGCAGCGTGCCCTTGTTCAGCTCCAGCGCCATGTTCACGAGCTTCTCCTGGGTCAGCTGGAACCCGGCGATCGGCCGTCCCCACTGCACGCGCGTCTTCGCGTAGTCGAGTGCGCACGCGTAGCACGCGCGCGCCGCGCCCATCGTGCCCCACACGATCCCGAACCGCGCCTCCGACAGGCACGACAACGGACCCTTGATCCCGGTGACGCCGGGCAGGACCGCATCCTCGGGCAGCCGCACGTCGTCCAGCACCAGTTCTGAGGTCACGGACGCGCGGAGCGAGAGCTTGCGGTGGATGTCGGTCGCCGAGAACCCGGGGGTGTCTGTCGGCACGAGGAACCCGCGGATCCCGTCGTCGGTCTGCCCCCACACGATCGCGAGGTCGGCGATCGAGCCGTTCGTGATCCACATCTTCGTGCCGGAGAGGATCCAGTCCGAGCCGTCGCGCTTCGCCCACGTGCGCATGTGGTTCGGGTCCGAGCCGAAGTCCGGCTCGGTCAGCCCGAAGCAGCCGATCGCCTCGCCCGCCGCCATCCGCGGCAGCCATTCCTGCTTCTGCTCCTCGCTCCCGAACCGGTGGATCGGGAACATGCAGAGCGATCCTTGGACCGAGACGAACGAGCGGAACCCGGAGTCGCCCGCCTCGAGCTCCAGGCACGCGAGCCCGTACGAGACCGCGTTCGCGCCGAGGCACCCGTAGCCATCCAGGTGCATCCCGAGCAGGCCGAGCGACCCGAGCTCGGGGGCGACCTCCTTCGGGAAGACGCCGCGCTCGAACCAATCCTCGATCCCCGGCAGGACGTTGTCGCCGACCCACTCGCGCACGAGCGCCTGGATCTGCCGCTCCTCATCGGACAGGAGCCGGTCGATCTCGAGGACGTCGAGCGGATCGATCTCGGTCACGGGGTGAGGATACGCGGCGTCCATCCAGCCGCGGACCTGTCGAGGTGCCTGACGTAGACGACGAGCACCCGATCGAGCACCTCCGACTTCCGCGGATCGATGACCGCGCCTCCCGGTCAAGCCACGGTTCGTGGGGGACGATGGGTCCTCCATGGGTACGAGGGGTCTGGCAGCCCGGTCGTGGCCGCGCGCGGCCGCGCTCGCGGTCGTCCTGCTGGTCGGTTCGTCGTCGCTCGAGGCGACCGCCCGGCCCGATCTGGAACGGGCTCGGCAGCGGGCCGACCGGCTCGAGGCTTCGATCGGCTCGGCGCAGACCGAGGCCGGGCGGCTCCAGCTCCGGATCCTGGCGCTCGCCGCCGATCTGCAGACCTCGCGGGACGAGCTCGGCCGGCTCCAGGCCCGGCTGGTCCGCTCCCAGCACGCGTTGCTGGATGCCGGGGCCGAGCTGGACGAGCTGCGCGCACGCCTCGCCGACCGTGCCCGGTCGGCGTTCATGGCGATGGGGCCCGGTGCGGATGCCGCGTACCTGCTGGGGGCGGACTCGTTCGCCGATCTGATGGATCGCACCGCGATGCTCGGACGGTTCCAGGAGGCCGACGCGGACCTGGCCGAGCAGGTCGCCGCTCGGGCACGTGAGCTCGACGCCAACACCGCCGAGCTCGAAGCCGCGACGGCCGAGCGCGTGCGGCTGCTGGCGCGGATCGACGCCCGGCGCGCCGAGCTGCTCGCGGCCTTCGCGGCACAGCAGGCGGAGCTCGCCCGGCTGGCCGAGGCGCACGGTGTGGCGACGTCCCGCGTCCACGCGATCGAGCGACGGATCGCGCGGCGCTCGGGCGCCCTCCCGTTCGGGGACTGGGCGGCGCGATTCCTCGACCACATCGGCGCCCCGCGGTGTCAGGAGAACCTCGTGGTGATGGTGGCCTGGCAGGCGAACGAGTTCACCGAGGCCCGCTGGAACCCGCTCGCGACCACTCATCGGATGCACGGGTCGATGTCCTTCAACTCGGTCGGGGTGCAGAACTTCCGAACGCTGACGCAGGGCCTGCGTGCAACGGAAGAGACCTTGACGGGCGGCGCCGAGTCATACGGGTACGCCGCGATCCTGCAGGGCCTGCGCGCATGTGTCGGCGCGAAGGTCACGGCGGAGGCGATCCGGGCGTCCGCCTGGTGCCGCGGCTGCTCCCTGGGCGGCTACGTCGTGAACCTGATCCCGATCGTGCGCGCCTACTTCGGGTCCTACGCGGTCCGCCACGCCTGACGGATCCGCCCCCGGCCGGTCGATATCCGCCGCCTCCGTTCGTCGGTAGGGTGGAGCGGCCACGGGCCGCGCGGAGGAGGCAGCGGGATGCGGTACATGATCATGATCTACGCCGACGAAGCCGGATGGGACGCGCTGTCCGACGAAGAGCGCGGCGCCCAGCTGGCCGAGTACGGCAGGTTCTCCGAGTGGCTCCGGGAGCGGGACTGGTACCGGGCCGGCGACCAGCTCGCGGACACCGGCCAGGCGACCGCGATCCAGGTCCGGGACGGCCAGACGCTCACCACCGACGGTCCCTTCGCCGAGACGAAGGAGCAGCTCGGCGGCTACTACATCATCGAGTGCGACCACCTGGACCAGGCGATCGAGGCGGCGGCGCGCGTGCCGACCGCCCGCACCGGCACGGTCGAGGTGCGCCCGATCATCGACATGTGAAGGCGGACCGGCCGGACACCCGATCGCCGACCCGCGACGACGTCGAGCGGGTCTTCCGGCAGGAGTCGGGGCGGGCGGTCGCGACCCTGATCCGCGTCACGCGCGACTTCGACCTGGCCGAGGAGGCCGTGCAGGACGCGTTCGTCACCGCGCTGGAACGGTGGCCGAGGGACGGAACGCCCGCGAACCCCGGCGCCTGGATCGTCACCACGGCCCGCAACCGCGCGATCGACCGGCTGCGGCGGGCGGAGACGGGGCGTCGAAAGGTCGAGGCGCTCGGACGCTTGGAGGAGTTCCGGATCGAGGAGATGGACGAGATCCCCGACGAACGCCTGCGGCTGATCTTCACGTGCTGCCACCCCGCGCTGGCGATGGACGCGCGCGTGGCCCTCACCCTCCGGACGGTCGGTGGACTCACCACGCGCGAGATCGCGCGCGCGTTCCTGACGGCCGAGCCGACGATCGCGCAACGCCTCGTGCGCGCCAAGCGCAAGATCCGCGACGCGGCGATCCCCTACCGGGTGCCGCCGCGGGAGCTCCTGGACGAACGGCTCGGCGGCGTCCTGGCGGTCGTGTACCTGATCTTCAACGAGGGATATGCCGCGACCTCCGGGGACCTGCTCCGCGAGGAGCTCTGCGAGGAGGCGATCTGGCTCACCCGCGTGATCGACCGGCTCCTGCCGGGCGAGCCCGAGGTGCTCGGCCTCCTGGCGCTCGAGCTGTTGCAGCACTCGCGCCACGCGGCGCGGACCGACGACAGCGGAGACCTCGTGCTGCTGGAGGACCAGGACCGCGCCCGCTGGGATCACGACCTGATCGACGAGGGCCTGGCGCTGCTGGACGGCATGCCGGCGGCCGAGGCGGCCGGGCCCTACCGGCTGCAGGCCGCGATCGCGGCCGTGCACGCCGGGGCTCCGCGGCCCGAGGACACGGACTGGGCGAGGATCGCGAGCCTGTACGGCGCGCTCGCGGCGGTCGCGCCCTCGCCGGTCGTCGACCTGAACCGCGCGGTCGCGGTGGCGATGGCGGACGGTCCGGCGGCGGGCCTGCCGATGATCGACGCGCTCGCCGCGAGCCTGGACCGCTACCACCTGTTCCACTCGGCGCGGGCCGACCTGCTGCGCCGCCTCGACCGCCCCGCCGAGGCCGCGGACGCCTACCGTCGCGCGCTGGAGCTCGCCTCGAACCCGCGCGAGCGGGCGTTCCTGGAGGGCCGGCTCGCCTCCGTGACCTGACCGCTCGACGTCCACCCCGACGAACGGCGTAGGCCGCGGCCGCGCGATCTCTGCCCTCCTGACCGTCGACGGCGTCGCCCGGCCGGCCGATAACCGACCGGTGGACGACGGACGGTCTCAGCACGACGACGTCTGGCACGCGCGACCGGTGCTCGCGTGGACGATCCGCGTCTTCGCGGTCCTGGTTCCGATCCTCCTCTCGCTGGCGCTGACGACCGTCCTGCGACGGGTCGTCTCGACGCCGGACGATGTCTGGGCCCGGTGGGCCTGGGCCGCCGCCCTGCTCCTGATCGCCGTCACCACTGCGATCGCCGTCGAGCGCCTCGCCCGACGCCTGATGCCGCTCGTGACCCTGCTCAAGCTCTCGATGCTGTTCCCCGACCGAGCTCCGTCGCGGTTCGCGATCGCGCGGGCCGCCGGGAGCGTCAGGAAGCTCGAAGCTCAGCTGGCCGACGGGACCGGGGACGAGGCGTGGACCGCGGCGAAGATCCTGTCCCTGTGCGTCGCCTTGCGGTCGCACGACCGGCGCACCCGGGGCCACGCCGAGCGCGTCCGCGTGTTCACGGATCTGCTGGGCGAGGAGCTCGAGCTTCAGGCGGCCGATCGCTACCGGCTGCGATGGGCCGCGCTGCTGCACGACATCGGCAAGCTCACGGTCTCCGCGCGGATCCTGAACAAGCCGGGCTCGCTCGACGATCGCGAGTGGGAGAAGATCAAGGCCCACCCCGAACAGGGCGCGCGGATCGCGGGACCGCTGCTCGCGTGGCTCGGTCCGTGTGGCGACGCGATCGTCGAGCACCACGAACGCTTCGACGGGAAGGGCTACCCGGCCGGGATCGCCGGTCATCGGATCTCGCTGGCCGGGCGGATCGTCGCCGTGGCCGACTGCTACGACACGATGACCGCCGCCCGCTCGTACAAGAAGCCGATGGCCGTGTGGGCCGCCCGGCGCGAGCTGGCCGACTGCGCCGGTGGTCAGTTCGATCCGGAGATCGTGCGCGCGTTCCTGAGCATCTCGCTGCCCAAGCTGCTGTGGCGGACCGGGCCGCTCTCGTTCGCGATCCAGCTCCCGTTCATGTGGCGGCTGCAGGAGGTCGGGCTCCAGTCCGTGACCGCCGTGACGCAGGGCGCGACGGTCGCGACCGTGGCCGCCGGCGTCACCGCGCTGGCCGCCGTCGGACCGATCGATGCCGTCGACACATCATCGCGAACCGATGCGGGGCCGCGCCGCGGCGTCGACCGCCGCCTCGACCGTCGACCCGGGCGGGCCGACCGGGCCCTCCCCCGCACCGGCCCCACTCCCGACGACGACGCCCGCTCCCGCACCCGCCCATCGCCCGGCGATCCGTTCCCGTCGACCGTCCCCGACGGGGACGCCGTCTCCCTACGTCGGGGCCGTCGCCGTCCCAGACGCCGTCGCCGGAGCCGTCGCCGACCCGCACGCCCGAGCCGTCGCCGACCCGTTCGCCCGGGTTCCGCTCCCGGTGCCGCTCCCGTCGATCTCGCCGCTGCCGCTCCCGACGCGTCTCCGCTGCCGATTCCCTGTCGCCGTTCCCGAGCCTGCCGCTTCCCACGCTCCCGCCGCTCCCGCTCCCCACGCGATCGCCCCTCGCCCCGGACGACACGGAACGACCCGACGCGGAGGTCGTGGACGAGCCGTCGTTCTCGGACCACCGACAGCTCTGATCCGCGCTCCCGACGGCGACACCGTAGGACCGCTCGTCTAGCATCCAGCGGGCGATGCTCTTCCCCACCGTCGACTTCGCGCTCTTCTTCTGCCTGGTCTTCCTGGGCCATTGGCTGCTGAACCCGCGACCCCTGCCCTGGAAGCTCTTCATGATCGGCGCGAGCTACGTCTTCTACGCGTGGTGGGACTGGCACTTCGTGTGGCTCCTGGCGGGCGTGAGCGCGCTCGCCCAGATCGGTGGCCTGGCCGTGGCGCGCCAGACGGACCCGCACCGCAAGCGGTGGGCGACCGGCCTCGCCGTCGTCGCGCTGCTGCTGCCCCTCGCCTACTTCAAGTACTACGGCTTCTTCGTCCTCAGCGTGACGAACGCCCTGGGCGAGCTCGGGATCCACGCCGGCCTGCCGCTGATCCAGGTGATCCTGCCGATCGGGGTCAGCTTCTACACGTTCATGGCGATCGCGTACGTCGTGGAGATCGAACGCGGCAAGTCGACGCCCGCGAGTTGGATCGACGTCTTCTTGTACCTGTCGTTCTTCCCACACCTCGTCGCGGGACCGATCGTCCGGCCGAACGAGCTGATCCCGCAGCTCGACGTCCGCCGCGACCCCCGGCACATCGACGTCGCGAACGCCGGATGGCTGATCTTCGGCGGGCTCTTCAAGAAGGTGGTGATCTCGAGCTTCCTCGCGACCGCGATCGTCGATCCGGTCTTCGGCGATCCTTCTCGACACAGCGCGATCGAGGTCATCGTCGCGGTCTGGGCGTACGCGATCGTGATCTACGCCGACTTCAGCGGCTACACGGACATCGCGATCGGGATCGCCCTCCTGCTGGGCTTCCGGTTCCCGCAGAACTTCGACCGTCCGTACAGCGCCGTCTCGATCCAGGACTTCTGGCGCCGATGGCACATGACCCTGTCGCGCTGGCTCCGGGACTACCTCTACATCCCCCTCGGGGGTAACCGCCGCGGAACGACGCGCACCTACGTGAACCTGATGCTCACGATGCTCCTCGGCGGGCTCTGGCACGGCGCGGCGTGGACGTTCGTGATCTGGGGCGCGTACTACGGGGTGCTCCTGTGCGTGCACCACTACCGCGAGGGTCGGCGGGCGGCGCGCGGGACCGAGGAGCCCGCGAGGCCGGGCCACGTGTGGGTCCAGCGGTTCGTGACGTTCCAGCTCGTGTGCGTCGGGTGGGTCTTCTTCCGCTCGGACTCGCTCGCCACCGCCCTGCAGATGCTCGGCCGCCTGCTCTGGGGTTGGAGCACGCCGACCGAGCTGGTCACGCCGCTCATCCTGGTCACGATCGCGCTCATGCTCGTGGCCCAGCTCTGGCCGCGCGCCCTCGCCGAGCACCTGCAGGAGCGCGTCGCCGCGCTCGGGCCCGTTAGCCTGGGGGCCGTTGGGGCCGTGTCGCTCTTCGTGATCACCACGCTCGGGCCACAGGGCGTGGCCCCCTTCATCTACTTCCAGTTCTGAGGGACGCATCGATGGGACGAACGACGGGGAGCGAGCCGCGACCGGCGGCGGGGCCGGAGCGGCATCGCCGTCCGGAACGCCGGTCGATGCCGGCCGGGCGGGTCCTGATCGCGATGCTGGTGTGCCTGGGGCTCTGGACGTTCCTGGTCTCGCCGAGCCTCGAGCGGTCGGCGGAGGCATCCCCCGAGGGCGCCCGTCGCTCGGTCTCGCTCGCCGTCCTCGGCCCGGTCTCCGCGGTTTCGGAAGCCCTGCGGCTGAGCGTGGTGACCGACGCCGTGGTGCGCGCGCTCGGTCGCGACGATCCCGAGGTGCCCGGGATCGGGATCGTCGAGCCGCCCGAGCCGATCCCGACCGTGCCGGGCGACGACGCCGAGGGCCCGAACCAGGGCGACCCCAAGCCCACCGGCCCGATCCGCGTCCCCACGTCGAAGAAGAAGCTCCGCGTCGTGGTCGTCGGGGATTCCCTGGCCGCGGGGCTCGGCACGTACCTGGAGCGCGTGATGAAGCCGTCCCTGGTACGCGTCTCGCGGCAGGGGCAGATCTCCACCGGGCTCTCGCGCCCGGACTACTTCAACTGGCCGGCGACGATGCGGCTGATCGTCGATCGGTTCAAGCCCGACCTCGTCGTCGTGATGCTCGGCGAGAACGACAGCCAGTCCCTGCGGTCCCCGCAGGGGCCGATCGTGATGCCGATCGGCACGTTCGACTGGGCGGATGCTTACGAGGAGCGGGTCCGCGACTTCGCGCAGATCGCGACGTCCGGGGGGTCGCGGGTGGTGTGGGTCGGGCTCCCGGTGATCCGCGACCAGGCGCGCTGGGAGATCCTGGAGCGCCTGAACGGGATCTACGACGACGTCGCGGCGGACGAGGCCGACGTCGCGTTCCTCGACACGTGGGGCCGGTTCTCCACGCCCTCGGGCGGCTACACGGCGTACCTGCACGACGGGAACAAGGTGATCGAGATCCGATCCCCGGACGGGCTGCACTTCACGCCGACCGGCTACGAGCTCCTCGCCCGGGCGGCGATGGAGCTCGCCGTGCAGGAGTTCCAGCTCGCGGACAAGACGATCGCGGAGTGAGCCGAGGTCGGACGACTCGGGCTCAGACCTGGATCGGCACCTCCGGGAGCTCAGCGAGCGCGGCCTCCTCGTCGGCCGGCTCGAATTCGACCTCCGGCAGCCGGCCGTTCAGGTAGTCGTCGTAGGCCTGCATGTCGAAGTGGCCGTGGCCGCAGAGGTTGAACAGGATCACGCGCTCCTCTCCCGCCTCCTTCGCCGCGATGGCCTCGTCGATCGTCGCCTTGATCGCGTGCGCGGGCTCCGGCGCCGGGAGGATGCCCTGGGTCTTCGCGAACAGCACGGCCGCCTCGAAGATCTGGTTCTGCGTGAAGGCCTTCGCCTCCATGTACCCGTCGCGGACCAGGAGCGAGAGCGACGGCGCATCGCCGTGGTACCGGAGGCCTCCGGCGTGCACCGGCGCCGGGACGAACCCGTGGCCGAGCGTGTACATCGGGACGATCGGCGCGATCTGCGCCGTGTCGCCGTAGTCGTAGGCGAACCGCCCCTTGGTCAAGGTCGGGCACGCCGCCGGCTCGGCCGCGACGAACCGCAGGTCCGGCTTGTCCCCGCGGAGCTTCTCCGCCATGAACGGGTAGGAGATCCCGGCGTAGTTCGACCCGCCGCCCACGCAGCCGACGATCACGTCGGGCTCCTCGCCGGCCATCGCCATCTGCTGCTGGGCCTCGAGGCCGATCACGGACTGGTGCAGCAGCACGTGCCCCAGGACGCTGCCCAGCGCGTAGTTCGTGTCGTCATGGGTGGCCGCGTCCTCCACCGCCTCGCTGATCGCGATCCCGAGCGAGCCGGTGGAGTCCGGGTGCTCGCCGAGGATCGCCTTGCCCGAGTTCGTCTGCGACGACGGCGAGGCGATCACGTCGGCCCCGAACGTCTCCATGAACACGCGGCGGTACGGCTTCTGCTCGTACGAGGCCTTCACCATGTAGACCGTGCACTCGAGGCCGAAGAAGTTGCACGCCATCGCCATCGCCGATCCCCACTGCCCGGCGCCGGTCTCGGTGGCGATCCGCCGGATCCCGGCCTCCTTGTTGTAGTAGGCCTGCGGGACCGCCGTGTTGGGCTTGTGGGACCCCGCGGGCGACACCCCCTCGTACTTGAAGTAGATGTGCGCCGGCGTATCGAGCGCCTCCTCGAGCCTGCGTGGCGCGGAACAGCGGCGTCGTCCGCCAGAGGCGGTAGATGTCGAGGACGGGTCCGGGGATGTCGATCCACTGATCGGTCGAGACCTCCTGACCGATCAGCGCCATCGGGAACAGCGGCGCCAGGTCGTCGGGGCCGATCGGCTCCTTCGTCATCGGGCTCAGCGGCGGGAGCGGCGCGATCTTCTGCGCGAGGTCCGGCATGATGTTGAACCACGCCGTGGGAAGGTCCTCGGGGCCGAGGTCGAACCGGGTGCGCGCATCGGTCATAGGGAACCGCCTCCTGCGTGGTCGTCGGGGCCGCGAGCCTATCCGGAGAACGAGCCGGGACGCCAGTCCCGGGATCGGACCGCGGACGCGGAGCGCTGTGGGACCATCGTCCACGGATGTGGAACCTGGGACCTCCGCGGGGAGTCGGAGGGCCGGGGCGCATCGTCCCCGAGCCACGGTTGATCCGAGGAGGTCGCATGCCACGAGCCCGTCGTTGGATCCCCCTGCCGGTCGCGCTGATCACGCTGGGGACGCTGATCGCCACCGCAAGCGCCCCGGCGCAGGCCGCCGACACGCGACCGACCCTGCGACTGATCACGGCCGACCCGACGGTGACGATCGTGCGTTACGGCCCTCGCGCGTGGCTGGACGCCGGGGTCTACGTCGCGTCGACGGGCGGCCCATTCGAGATCCGGATCGAGCGACCCGACTACGACCATCCCATGGAGGTCACGCAGCACGTCGCCGCGGGTGGTGACATCGCGCTGCCCGCTTCATCGGCTCGCAGCCTCGTCGGCCTGCGGCGGTTCATCCATCTCACCGTCACCGATCCGCGAGGGAAGGTCGTGCTGGACCGCTACCACGCGTTCTGCCCCGGGAGCGCGGTTCGCGTGAACGACGAGGGGCCGCAGCTCCCGACCTACGTCGGGTACTGCTACGGCTCACCGTTCACGCTCGGAACCGTCTGGGGCATCGACGAGGGGTGGGCGACGAACGCGACCGCCTACTACGGCGATCCGATCAAGGGGCCCGATGGCGTGTACACGGTGCGTATCTCGATCCCCGATCGCTACGCCACGATGTTCGCGATCCCGGCCGCCGACGCGAGGGCCACGGTGCGGGTGGAGGTCGTCACCGATCAACCAGGCGGAGGTGGCGGGAGCTGCCCGCCGTCGTGCGAGGGCGACGGACCTCACCACCCGAACGGCCGATCCGCGCGGGCGGGCACCGATGAGATCCCGACGCTCCCGCAGCCCACCGCGGACGTGGAGCCCGACCTCGTCGCGCTCCCGGCCTGGAGCATCACGGTGGAGCACCGCCGACAGGGAGACTTCCTGGACTTCGGGGCAACCGTGTGGAACGCGGGCCCGGCGCCCATGGTGGTCGAGGGTTTCCGCCGTTCCGGCGAGGAGATGATGGACGCCTACCAGTACTTCACGGACGCGTCCGGCGAGGTCGTCGGGAAGTCGTCGGTGGGCGACATGATGTGGGACCCCCGGAAGGGTCACCAGCACTGGCACTTCATGCAGTTCGCGAGGTACTCGTTGCTCGACGCGACGAAGACGAGCGCGATCGTCAGCCGCAAGGAGGCGTTCTGCCTCGCGCCGACGGACGCGATCGACCTGCTGGCGCCTGGGGCGGTCTGGAACCCGGGCTCGATCGGGCTCGGCGGCTCGAACTGCGGTTCGGGGCCGTCGGCGCTGTGGGTCCGCGAGGTCCTGCCGGTCGGCTGGGGCGACACCTACTTCCAAGGGTTGCCAGGGCAGTCGTTCAACATCACCGACCTGCGGAACGGCACGTACTTCATCGCCGTCGAGGCGAACCCGCTCGGGCTGCTGCACGAGGGGCGGACCGACAACAACGTCGAGCTCCGCGAGATCAGGCTGGGGGGGACGCCGGGCGACCGGACCGTGAAGGTCCCGCCGTGGCACGGGATCGATACGGAGGGCACCGGCGGCGGGGCCGCCGATCCGGCGCCGGTACCGACCCCGATCCCGTAGGAGCTCGGGTCACTCCGCGACCGACACGTGCCAGCGCCGTGGCGCGATCAGCGCCTCGGCGCTCGCCGGACCCCACGAACCAGGCGCGTAGGGCTCGGGGGAGCCTGGGAGGTCCAGGACGGGCTGGAGCAGTTCCCACGCGCGCTCGACGTCGTCCTCCCGAAGGAACAACGTGTGGTCACCCTCCATCGCGCCCAACAGGAGCGTCTCGTACGCGTCCGAGAGTCGCTGCGTGGGGAACTCGCGGTCGTAGTCGAAGTCCATCGTGACCCGGCCGAGCTCGAGCCCGGGCCCGGGCCGCTTCGCGTTCAACGCGAGCGTCATCCCCTCGTCCGGCTGGATCCGGATCGTGAGGTGGTCACGCTTCGGAAGATCCATGTCGCTGCCCCTGAAGACGTTGAACGGCACCTTGCGGAACTTGAGGGTGATCTCCGTGGCCTTCGCGGCCAGCCGCTTGCCGGTCCGCAGGTAGAACGGGACGCCCGCCCACCGCCAGTTGTCGATCTCGATCTCCATCGCGGCGAACGTCTCGACCGTCGATCCGTCCGAGACGCCCTCCTCGGATCGGTAGCCCTCGTACTGACCGCGCACGACGCGGCGCGGGTCGCACAGGTTCGTCGATCGCAGGACCTTCACGGTCTCGTCCCGCAGGCGGTTCGGGTCGAACGAAACCGGCGGCTCCATCGCGAGGAACGTCATCATCTGGAACAGGTGGGTCGAGATCAGGTCCCGGATCGCGCCGGTCTGCTCGTAGAACGCCCCGCGCCCCGCGATCCCGATCGACTCGGCCGCCGTGATCTGCACGTGGTCGAGGTACCGGCGGTTCCACACGGGCTCGAACAGGCCGTTCGCGAACCGGAACGCCAGGATGTTCTGCACCGTCTCCTTGCCGAGGTAGTGGTCGATCCGGAAGACCTGCGACTCCTGGAAGACCTCATGGATGACCGCGTTCAGGTGCTGGGCGCTCTGCAGGTCGTGTCCGAAGGGCTTCTCGAACACGATCCGGGAACCGGGCGCCAGACCAGACTCGCCGATCCGCTCCACGATGTCGGGATAGGCCGCCTCGGGGGTGGCGGCGTAGAAGAAGCGGTTCCCCTCGGTCCCGTGCGCGTCGTCGACCTCCGCGAGCTCTTCGACGATGTGATCCATCGCGCCGCGGTCGGAGAACTCCCCGGGCACGTACCGCAGGTGCTTGGCGAAGTCCGCCCAGACCTCGCCGGCCGGCGCGTGCCTCCCGTGCTCGAGCATCGCGTCGTGGGCCATCTCGCGGAACCCCTCGTCGGTGAACACGGTCCGCGCGTACCCGACGATCGCGAAGCGCTCGGGCAGGAGCCCCTCGAGGTACAGGTGGAAGAACGCGGGAAGGAGCTTGCGCCGGGTGAGGTCTCCGGACGCGCCGAAGATCACGATCGCCTGCGGCGACGCAGACCGAGGCCGGATCCCCACTCGGTCAGCCCCCGTCGGGATGGATCGCGTGCCCACCGAACTCGTTGCGCAGGGCGGCGATCACCTTCGCGCTGAACGAAGCGTCCTGGCGTGAGGCGAAGCGCGCGAACAGCGCGAGCGCCGCGATCGGGGCGGGGACCTCTTCGTCCATCGCCGCCTGCAACGCCCAGCGGCCCTCGCCCGAGTCGTCCACCCAGTCGTCGACGCGGTCGAGGGTGGGATCCTTCTCGAGCGCGTCGTGGAGCAGGTCGAGCAACCAGGAACGGACGACGCTGCCGTTGCGCCAGACCCCGGAGACCTGCTCGAGATCGATCGCGAACGTCGAGCTCGCGAGCAGCTCGAACCCCTCGCCGTAGGCGGCGAGCATCCCGTACTCGATCGCGTTGTGCACCATCTTCGTGAAGTGCCCCGCGCCGGACGTCCCGACGTGGGCGTACCCCTCCTGGGCCGCGAGGGCGAGGAACGCCGGTTCGACCAGGGCGACGGCCTCGTGCGTACCGCCCACCATCAGGCAGTACCCGGCCTCGAGCCCCCAGATCCCGCCGCTCGTCCCGCAGTCGAGGAGTCGGATCCCGCCTGCCGCGAGCTGCTCCGCGCGCCGCAGGGAGTCGCGCCAGTCCGAGTTCCCACCGTCGACGATCACGTCGCCGTCCGAGAGGGTGCCCCCCAGCTCGCGGATCGTCGCCTCGGTGATGTCGCCCGCCGGAACCATGAGCCACACGACCTTGGGGGACGAGAGCGCGTCGCACAGCTCACCGAGCGAGGACGCGCCATCGGCGCCCACCTCGACCGCGGCCTCGACCGCCGCGGGATCGCGATCGAACGCCACGACCTCGTGACCGTCGCGGATCAGCCGGACCGTCATGTTCCCGCCCATCCGGCCGAGGCCGACCATGCCGAGCCTCACGCGCCGGCCTCCTCCTCACCGGCGGGCGCCGATCCGACCTCGACCCAGCCGTCCTCGGTCACCCGCGCTGGGTAGACCGGAACGGGATCCTGCGCCGGACCGTCGACCGGCTCGCCGGTCTCGACGTCGAACACGCTCCCGTGGCAGGGACACTCGATCGTCCCCTCCCGGTCCGAGAACTCCCCGTCGGCGAGGGAACACCCCATGTGCGTGCACTCGTCGCCGAACGCGAACACGCGCTGCTCCACGTGCGCGATCGACACGCGACCCGCGGCGGTGTCGTAGGCACGCACCTCGCCCTCGGGAACCTCGGCCAACGCTCCGACGCGCACGTACTCCATCTCGGTCGCCTCCTCGAGGTCGTTGCGAGACACCCTATCGGCGCACGGGTCACCGCGCGTCACGCAGCGCGGACCACGCGCGTTGCAGGAGCGTGATCCCGCCGAGGACCGAGAGCGCGATCAGCACCGGCTGCATCGCGCCGGGGACGAGCAGCCCGATCATGAGCGCGAGGAACCGCTCGAGGCGTTGGAAGAACCCCTCCGTGAGCGAGACCCCCACCGCCTCCGCCTCGGCCCTCGTATGGCTCACCGCCAGGCTGATGACCAGGGTGGAGAGCGCGAGCGCGGCGTCGAAGCGATCCCCCGACGCCGCGAGCGACCAGAACAGGCAGGAGAACAGGATCGCGTCGGAGACCCGGTCCAGGACGGAATCCATGAACGCGCCGGACCGACGATCCTCGCCACGCTGCCGAGCGACCGAACCGTCGAACACGTCGCAGAGGCCCGCGACCAACAGGAGCCACCCGGCGACGAACCACTCGCCCTCGATGATCAACCAGCCGACGACCACGTTCAGGCCCAGGGAGAACATGGTCAGCTGCCACGGTTTGACGCGGATCCAGAGCAGGAACGCGAGGATCGCTCGGTACGGCCACTTGAAGATCCGCTGCATCGCGCCGCCGGCGGCCCCCTCCGCCTTCCGCGGGGCCGGCATATCGCGGACCTTCGGTGCCTCCCGGGTCATGCGCGCTCGGTGCGTGGTCACTAGTCTGTCACGGACTAGTTATCCGACATGTGGCGCGAACCCGACGACCACGTAGCGGAAGCTCCCACCGGGGGCTTCGTACAGGATCTCCTGTTCCGGGGCGGCGCCCATCAGCGCCTTCCCCAGCGGGGACGACGTGGTGATCGTCCGCGCGCCGGGCGCCTTCTCCTCGGCGTGGCTCGCCAGGAGGTACGTCTCGTCGTCGGGGTCGTCCTCGTCGAGCGGACGGAGCGTCACGAGCATCCCCGGGCCCACGGCCTCCGCGTCGACCGGAGCCTCGACGATCTCGGGATCGCGGAGCATGTGCTTGAGCGTCCGGATCCGCGCCTCCATCAGACCCTGCTCGTTCTTCGCCGCGTCGTACTCGGCGTTCTCGCGGATGTCACCGTGCTCGCGCGCGGCCTTGAGCCGCTCCGACATGTGAGCGCGCCCGTCCGTCTCGAGGCCCTCCAGCTCGGCCCGCAACCGGCCGTATGCGTCGAGCGTGAGGGTCGCGGTCGGCTCCTGTCCCGGCTTACGCTCGGGCCGGGTCCGGAGCTCCTCGGGCAGTTCCACCATGGGCCGAGTCTACCCACCCGCCTCTTCGCGGTCAGGGCGGGTCGCCGTCATCGCAGGGCGGCCCGAAGGACGGCGCAGGCTCGGAGCGTCACCCACTTGCTCGGCCGGCCCTGGCGTTCGATCTCCCCCCAGGTCTTGCGCGGGTAGGCGTGCTCGTTCCTCCACCGGCCGTGTGCGTCCTGCTTCGCGAGGACGAGCTCGATCGCATGGTGCAGCCGCGGATCGCGCGCCAGGCCGAGCTCGGTGAGGACCTCCAGGTCCTGCAGCACGTCGGCCACGTATCCCGATGGGAACCCCAGCCTGAACCAGTTGCGGCTCACGGCGGTGTTCGTCGGGTAGTCGGCCACGGCGGGGTCTCGCGACAGCAGGAACGCCGTCCCTTCGCGGATCGCGAGCCGGACCACCGCGGTCCGCCGCCTGGGCGGCACGCGCGCCAACCCCCGGAGCGCCTTGATCGCGCCCCAGCCGCAGGGCAGCCCCCCGTTGATCCCGCAGCCGAAGCCGGGGGCGGACGTGGCCCAGGGGTGATAGCCCTCGAACCCCTCGCCGGTGATCGCGCGCGCCTCCCACTCGATCGCCGACCGGACCCTCGGGTCCTCGAACCATCCGAACCCGAGCAGGGCGCGGAGCAGGTTGCCGTTCAGGCAGTGGACGACGGTGCTGTTCGTCGGCTGCCAGCCGAAGCCGCCGTTCGGAGCCTGCGCGTGCTCGAGGACGTAGCCGCAGGCGCGCGCGATCCGACGGTCGGCGGGATCCGCGCCCATCTGGTCGAGGAAGATCAGGGACCACACGGTGCCCGTGTACTTCGGCGAGTAGCCGCTCCCGGGCTTCACCCAGAACCCCTCCGGATCCTGCGCCTCGAGGATCGAGGCGATCGGCGCGGTGCGCATCGCGGCCGCGCGAGCCCGCCGGACGACCGGCGCGTCCTCCGGTTCGCCCACCAGTTGGACGAGCGCACGGTGGCGTACCGCCGGCGTGTCGGGCTCGAGCAGCCACGGGAGGGGGTCGCCGTTCAGCGCCGAACGCCACGACCCCATCGCGTCCCTCCCGTCACTCCTGGGAGAAGTAGATGTTCTTCACCTCGGTGTACAGGTTCGCGGCGTGCATGCCCATCTCGCGGCCCATCCCGCTGCGCTTGTACCCACCGAACGGGGCCTCGGTGTGCACGCTCGACGCGGAGTTCACGCTGATCACGCCGGTCCGGATCCCCTTCGACACGCGGATCGCCCGGCCGATGTCCCGTGTCCAGACCGACCCCGAGAGACCGTACGGCGAGTCGTTCGCCATGCGGATCGCCTCGTCCTCGGCGTCGAAGGGGATCACGCACGCCACGGGGCCGAAGATCTCCTCCTGCGCGACGCGCCAGCCGTTGTCCACGTCGGCGAGCACGGCGGGCCTCATGAAGAACCCGGACCCGTCGGGGACGTCCCCGCCGGTCACGTGCCGGGCGCCCTCGTCGAGCCCGATCCCCAGGTAGTCGAGCGAGGTCTTCCGCTGATCCTCGGAGATCAGCGGACCCATCTCCGTGGCGTCGTCGAGGGGCTCCCCCACGGCGATCGAGCCCGTGCGCTTCGCGAAGCGCTCGACGAACTCGTCGTAGATCGGCCGCTGGACGAACGCTCGCGATCGCGCGCAGCAGTCTTGGCCCGCGTTGTCGAACACCGACCACACCGACTTCTCGACGCAGACATCGAGATCCGCATCGGCGAAGATCACGTTCGCGGACTTGCCGCCGAGCTCGAGCGACACCCGGGTGATGTTCGGCGCGGCGGCCTGCATCACCCGCGTCCCCACCTCGGTCGAGCCCGTGAAGCCGATCTTCGAGACCCGAGGATCGGCGATCAGGGCGCCGGCCACGGTCGCGCCCGGACCCGGCAGGACCGAGAGCGCCCCGTCGGGGAGCCCCGCCTCTCGCAGGATGTCCGCCAGCGCGAGGGTCGTCAGGGGCGTCTGGCTCGCGGGCTTGACGATGGCCGTGTTCCCGCACGCGAGCGACGGCGCGATCTTCCACGAGCCGATCGCCGCCGGGAAGTTCCACGGGGTGATCAGCACACACACGCCGACCGGCTCGCGGAGGGTCACGTCGATCCCGGGGGGGACGATCGGGATCGTCTCCCCGAAGATCTTGTTCGCGGCCCCGCCCCAGTACTCGAAGACGTTGGCGACCAGATCGATCTCCCCGCGGGCCGCCGCGATCGGCTTGCCGCCGTTGCGGGCCTCGAGCCGAGCCAGCTCCTCCTGTCGGTCGCGGATCAGGAACGACGCCTTCGTCAGGACGCGGCCGCGCTCACGCGCGCTCGTCCGTGGCCACGTACCGGTCTCGAACGCTTCGAGGGCCACGGCCACGGCGCGGTCGGCGTCCTCCGGGCCGGCCCGTGCGACCTCGGCCATCGGCACCGCCGTGGCCGGTTCGATCACCTGCATCGTCTCCCCGCCGGCGGCCGCCGTGCGCTCCCCGGCCAGGACCAACAGCTCGGTCACGTCCCCTCCCCTTCGCACCTGGATGCACCGAGCGTAGTGGAACGCTCGGCTGGACCGGAAGCGGACGCCACCCGGCTGGATGCGTACGCTTCGCGGGTCGTTCGTCGCGTCGCCGAGGAGGGACAGGATGCGTCTGGAAGGCAAGGTCGCGCTCATCACCGGTGGCGCGAGCGGCATGGGCAAGGTCGCCTCGCGGCTGTTCGCGTCCGAGGGGGCGAAGATCGTGCTCACGGACGTCGCCGACGAGCCGGGGGAAGCGACGGCGGCCGAGATCCGTGGGGATGGGGGCGAGGCGCGCTACGTGCACGCGGACGTCTCGAAGGAAGCGGACGCCGAGGCCATGGTGGCGGCCGCCGTGGAGGCCTTCGGCGGGCTCGACATCCTGTACAACAACGCCGGCGTGATGCCGAACGACGACGGTTCCGTGCACACGAACACCGAGGCGACCTGGGACCTGGTCCTGGGGATCAACGTCAAAGGCGTCGCGTTCGGCTGCAAGTACGGGATCCCGGCGATGATCGACTCCGGCGGCGGCTCGATCATCAACGTGGCCTCGTTCGTCGCGTGGATGGGGGCGGCGACGTCCCAGACCTCCTACACCGCGTCGAAGGGGGCGGTCCTCGCGATGACGCGGGAGATCGCGGTCGAGTACGCGCGGAAGGGGATCCGCTGCAACGCGCTCTGCCCCGGGCCGATCGACACGCCCCTGCTCGCCGAGCTCCTCTCCGACCCGGCCCGGCGGCAGCGACGGCTCGTCCACATCCCGATGGGGCGCCTCGGGCGGGCGGAGGAGCTCGCGAAGGCTGCGCTGTTCCTGGCGAGCGACGACTCCTCGTTCATGACCGGGGCCTCGCTGATCGTGGACGGCGGCATCACGGCCGCGTACGTGACGCCCGAGGACTGACGAACCGACACCGCACCGATCGGCCCGCGGGGGTAGGTTGGATGTCGTCGTGCTCGGACTGGGCGGGCCACCTCAGGCGTTCGACGCCGGCGGCGAGTGGGACTTCGTGCCCGTCGTCATCGCGGTCGTGGCCTTGATCCTGCTCAAGGTCCTCTTCCGGGTGCGGATCGGACCGGTCGTGACCATCGGGGTGGTGCTCGCCGCACCCCTCTTCCGAGCGGTCGCCGACGCGGCCGGGTTCGCCCGCACCGTGACGGTCACGCTCGTCTTCGCGTGCCTGGCCGCCATCCCCCAGCGGCACGTTCGCAGGCGCCTGCAGCCCCCCGGCTAGACGTTTGACAGACAAGCGTCGCCTGTGGCCTGATACGCACCGCGCTGCTTGCGTGCAGGCGATGCGGGAAGGGGGGAATCCCGGTGTCGGATAAGGAACGCAAGGTCGGCTCGGTCACCTACCAAGAGGTAGGCGACGAGTACTTCGAGCAACGGAAGTTGCGTCGTCACGCGGGCGTCTGGGGTCTGTGGGCGCTCGGGGTCGGCGCGGTCATCTCCGGCGAGTATTACGGCTGGAACTTCGGGCTCGGGACGGGTGGGTTCGGCGGCTTACTGATCGCCGCGGCCCTCATGGCGGTCATGTACTACGGCCTCGTCTACTCGATCGCCGAGATGTCCCCGGCACTGCCACACACGGGCGGCGCGTACTCGTTCGCGCGCTCGGCGATGGGTCCCTGGGGAGGGTTCCTCACCGGGCTCGCCGAGAACATGGAGTACGTGATCACGCCCGCCGTCGTCGTCGGCGCGATCGGACTGCTGATGCAGGAGATCACGGCCGGGCTCTTCGACGTCACGGGCAGCCCGTGGTGGAACAGCCTGCCGTTCTGGTGGGCGGTCTTCTACATCATCTTCGTGGGTATCAACATCATCGGGATCGAGGCCACGATGCGGTTCACGGTGGCGATCACGGTCCTGTCGATCGCCGTCCTCGTGTTCTTCATCATCGCGGCCATCTTCTCGGGGAAGCTCGACTTCTCGCTGTGGACGAACATCTCGCCGGACGGTGCGGAGATCCCGGGAGGGGGTGGTGATTGGCTCCCGTTCGGGATCAGCGGCATCTTCAAGTCGCTCCCGTTCGCGATCTGGTTCTTCCTCGCGATCGAGGAAGTTCCGCTCGCGGCCGAGGAGTCGCTCGACCCCCGGCGCGACGTGCCGAAGGGCTCCGTCTGGGCGATGCACACGCTGCTGATCGCGGCGATCCTGGTGCTGATCTTCAACACGGCGCTCCCGGGCGGCGCCTTCCTCTACGGCGCGTCCGGGTTCCCGCTGCTCGACGGTCTCTACGCGATCTTCGGCGAGGGGGCTGCTACTGAGCTGCTCGGGTTGCTGTTCGTGATCGGGCTGGTGGCGAGCTTCTTCACGATCATCTTCGCGTACGGGCGGAACACGTATTCGCTGTCGCGCGCTGGGTACTTCCCGAAGTGGCTCTCGACGACGCACGGCACGCGGAAGACGCCGCACGTCGCGTTGATCGCCGGCGCGGTCGTCGGGTACGCGGTCGCGCTCCTCGTCTACCTCCTCCAGCGGGAGGAGCTCGGCACGCAGATCGTGGCGGCGCTGTTGAACATGGCCGTGTTCGCGGCGGTGATCTCCTACATCATGCAGATGACGTCGTTCGTGCTGCTGCGTCGCAACATGCCGAACATCGAGCGCCCCTACCGGAGCAAGTGGGGGGTCCCCGGTGCCGTCATCGCGGGCGCCCTCGCGGCGATCTCGCTGATCGCCATCTTCCTGAACGAGGCGTACCGGCCGGGCGTCTACGGCGTGGCGATCTACTACGTGCTCGGGGTCCTGTACTTCGCGATCGCGGGGCGGCACCGCCTCGTGCTGTCGCCGGAGGAGGAGTTCGCCCTGACGAGGGGCGAGGCCGGCATCCCGGAGGCGGCGGGCTTCTCGACGTCACGCGAGGAGCAGGAATCCATCCTCCGGGGCGGGACGGGCGGTTCGTCGACGCCGACGCCACCTTCGGCTCCGACTGGATAGCCGAGGCGAGGTGCACCGCAACGCCGAACGCGGCGGTCCATCCGGACCGCCGCGTTCGTGCGTCCGCGACGGGAACGGGAGGGAGCCGACATGAACCAGGGCAGGATCGACGCGGCACAGCTCGCGGCGCTCGCCGATTCCGGCGAGGTCGACACCGTCTTGTGCATGTTCACCGACCTCCAGGGCCGCTTCATGGGCAAGCGCGTCGTCCCGCACTTCTTCCTGGAGGAGATCCTGGGCGAGGAGGGCCTCCACGCCTGCCTGTACCTGCTGGCGATCGACATGGAGATGGAGCCGCTCCCCGGCTACAAGTACGCGAGCTGGGAGACGGGGTACGGCGACTTCCGCATGGTCCCCGACATGAGCACCCTGCGGTGGTGCCCGTGGATCGACAAGACCGTGATGGTGATCTGCGACATCTACGACGAAGAGGACAAGGACGAGGAGGTCGAGGTCGCTCCGCGGACGATCCTGAAGCGCCAGATCGAGCGGGCCCGCAAGGCGGGCTTCACGATCAAGACGGGATCAGAGCTGGAGTTCTACCTGTTCCAGGACTCCTACCGCGAGGCCGCGGAGCGCGGCTACCGGGATCTGCGGCCGAGCTCCCCGTACATCATGGACTACCACATGCTGCAGACGACCCGGGACGAGTGGCTGCTGCGGCAGATCCGCAACGGGATGCTCGGCGCCGGGATCCCCGTGGAGTTCAGCAAGGGTGAGTTCGGCCGCGGTCAGCACGAGGTGAACATCACGTACTCCGACGCCCTGTCCAACGCCGATCATCACGCGCTCTACAAGCACGGGGTGAAGGAGATCGCGGAACTCAACGGCGTCGCGGTCACGTTCATGGCGAAGTGGACGATGGCCGAGGCGGGGTCGAGCTGCCACCTGCATTCGAGCGTCTGGGACAAGCCCGGGAAGAAGTCCCTGATGTGGGACGCCAAGGGCGAGCACCACATGAGCGACACCTACCGCTGGTACCTCGGCGGCCTCATGGCGTGCGCACGCGAGATGGCCTGGATGTACGCGCCGTTCGTCAACTCGTTCAAGCGGTACCAGCTCGGCTCGTGGGCCCCGACGGCGATCGTGTGGAGCCGTGACAACCGGACGTGCGGGTTCCGCACGGTCGGCGAGCACACGGGCGCCCGGGTCGAATGCCGGATCCCGGGTGCCGACGCGAACCCCTACCTCGCGTTCGCGGCGACGATCGCGGCCGGACTGTGGGGGATCGAGAACAAGGTCGAGCCGCCGGAGATGTTCCGGGGCAACGCCTACGAGGCCAAGCGCGTCCCACGGGTCCCCTACTCGCTCCACGAGGCCGCCGAGACGTTCCGCAAGAGCAAGGTGGCGCGCGAGGCGTTCGGTGACTTCGTCTTCGAGCATCTGCTGAACACCGCGGTTCAGGAGCAGACGATCTACGACAACCAGACGGTCACCGACTGGGAGCTGGCCAGGTACTTCGAACGGGGATGAGCCGAGGGAGGGTCAGGAGATGGCCGAGCTGAACGTCGTCTCGTTCCGGCCCGAACGCGACGACTACGTGTGGACGTTCGGCGGGGCCGAGCCCGTGCGGACGGTGCGGCCGGGCGACGTGCTCGAGCTGTGGACGGACGACTGCTTCACGGGGTTGCTGCGGACCGTCGACGACCTGGTCTCGGAGAAGATCCGGTTCCCGTTCCTGAACCCGCAGACCGGTCCGTTCTTCGTCGAGGGAGCCGAGCCGGGCGACACGATCGCGCTGCGGTTCGTGTCGATCGAGCCGTCGCGGGACTGGGGCGTCTCGACCACGGTGCCCTTCTTCGGCGCCCTCACGTCCACGCTCGCGACCGTGACGCTGCAGGACCCGCTCGAGGAGATCGTCTGGCTCTACGAGGTGGATCGGGCCGCGCGTACCGTTCGGTATCGCGCCCGGCGGGGCGACCACACGACGGACCTTCCCCTCGAACCGATGCACGGCACCGTCGGGGTCGCGCCGGCGAACCTCGAGGTGCGGCTCGCGCTCGTTCCCGGGCCGTGGGGCGGGAACATGGACAGCCCGGAGGTTCGGCCGGGGACGACCTGCTACCTCGGCGTCAACGTGGAGGGGGCGCTGTTCTCGCTGGGTGACGGCCACTACCGTCAGGGCGAGGGCGAGACCTGCGGGGTGGCCGTGGAGGGCGCGATGGACACGGTGCTGATCGTCGACCTCATCAAGGGCCGGATGACGCCCTGGCCCCGACTGGAGAACGACGAGTACATCATGTCGACGGGCTCGGCCCGGCCGCTCGAGGACGCGTTCCGGATCGCGCACGCCGACCTCGTGATGTGGCTCGTCGAGGAACACGGGATGGACAAGTACGACGCCTATCAGCTCGTCACGCAGATCTCGGAGAGCCCCCTCGCGAACGTCTGCGACCCGAACTACACGTGCGTGGTGAAGGCGCGGAAGCGCTACCTGCCCGACCGGGACGTGTACGGATCGACCCACGCACGCCTCGGCGAGATCGCCGCCGCCTACCTCGTGGCCCGGGGCGGTTCTCCGCCACCGTAGACTCGCCCGGATGCGCCCCGTCCTCCTGATCGGCCACGACGACGACGAGACGTTCGGGGTCGCTCCCGCGAGCCTCGCCGACGCCGGTCGAGGGGTCCTGACGCACCGGGCGACCGACGGGGACCGGCTCCCCCCGCTCGACGAGATCTCGGGCATCGTGCTGTTCGGCGGGGCGATGAACGTCGACACCACCGATCGCCATCCGTTCCTCGCCGACGAACGTGCGTACGTGCGCCGCGCCGTCGACCGCGGCATCCCCTACCTCGGGATCTGCCTGGGCGCGCAGATGCTGGCGCGCGCACTGGACCGATCCGTGCACCCTGCCGGGACGCGGGAGTTCGGGTTCCGGACCCTGCACCCCACGCCCGACGCCGCGGGCGACCGACTGCTGTCCGTCTTCGAGGAGGCCGACCGGGTCTTCCACTGGCACGAGGACACGTTCGAGCTCCCCCACGGATCCGTCCTGCTCGCGACGGGCGACGACGTCCCCCTGCAGGCCTTCCGCGTGGGCGAGCGGGCCTGGGGGCTGCAGTTCCACCTGGAGGTCGACCGGCCCGAGGTCGAACGGTGGCTCGAGGCCGCCGGGGAGGACGGCGTCCGGGCCTGGGGGAAGTCGAGCGAACAGGTGCTCGACGAGGCCGACCGGTACCTCCCCGCTCAGGAACGGAAGGCCCGAGAGGTGTTCCGCCGCTTCGCGGACGTCGTCACCCTCGTCTAGACAGCCACCGCGGGCTGTGCCAGCATCCGGCGACAGGATCCGCGGGGCTTCGCCGCCCTGAAAGGGCCGGCACGGACCCCGCTCGGGAGGGGGTGCTGCATGGCCACGCAGACCGACGAGAACGTGATGATCTCGGAGAAGGTCGCGCCGGTCCTCGTCGCCAGGACGCTCGGGCCGTTCGACCTGGTCGTGATCTTCGTCGGGGTCGTCCTGTTCATCAACAACGCCGCCGGTCTGCAGTTCGCCGGGCCCTCGGTCTTCGTCTTCTGGATCGTCGCCTTCGCGACGTTCCTCGTCACCGGCGCGTTCGTCACCGCCCAGCTCGGCCGGATGTTCCCCGAAGAGGGCTCCCTGTACGTGTGGACCCACAAGGTCCTCGGCCCGTTCTGGGGGTTCTTCGCCGGGTTCGTCGCCTGGTGGCCGGGGCCCATCTCGATGGTCTTCATCGGGATCCTCGTGGCGAACTTCCTCCAGCAGACCGCGTCGTTCTTCGACTGCAACGGCGAGCCCTGCGCGATCCTGACGAAGAACTGGGAGCTCGGCATCGTCGTCCTGGTCGTCCTGTGGTTCAGCGCCACGATGTCGTACCTGAAGATGCGGGTGACCCAGAACTACGTGAACATCCAGTTCTTCGCGTACGCGACCGCGATCTTCCTGATCGGCCTGGCCGGCGTCGTGTGGCTCCTCAAGGGCAACCCCTCCTCGACCGACTTCGGAACGGGGTGGGACCCGTTCCAGGGCGACACGCTCGCGCTCGGGCTCCCCGCGAACCTGACGTTCTTCTCGTTCGCGATCCTGGCCCTGCTCGGGATCGAGACGCCGCTGAACATGGGCGTCGAGGTGAAGGGTGGCGAGAAGGCGATCCGGACGTTCCTGCTGTGGGGCAGCCTCATCGTGATGGGCGCCTACCTCTGGGCGACGTGGGGCAACATGGTCGTGATCGAGGCGGGCGGGGCGAACGGGACGACCGGCGGCGCGCAGACGGTCGCCACCGGGATCGGTGAATGGGCGGGCATCCTCGTCTCGCTGATCATGACGTGGGTCTTCCTCACCGTGGCCGTCGTCTACAACTACTCCTTCGGACGCCTCCTCTTCGTGTCGGGGATGGAGAAGCGCCTCCCCCACCAGTTCGGCAAGGTGAACAAGAACAAGGTGCCGGCGAACGCGATCACCCTGCAGACCGTGATCGCGACCCTGATCGCGATCCTCGTCTTCTTCATCCTTGGCGCCGGCGAGAGCGATCCGTACAAGGTCTTCTACGCGCTGTACGCCGGCGTCACGATCGTGTGGTGCATCTCGACGGCCCTGTTGTTCCTCGACATCTTCTTCGCGAAGCGGGCGGAGCCCGCGCGGTTCGAGGAGGCGCGCCGGGCCCCGGTCGGGTGGCTCTACGTCTGCGGCGCGGTCGGGTTCGTCGTCAACGTCCTGGCGGTCCTGTTCATCTTCGTGGGGTCGTGGTACCCGACCGGGTTCCCGACGCTCGCCGAGTGGAACGCCTGGATGATCGGGATCACGGCGTTCTCCGTGATCAGCGGCATCGTGATCTACTTCGTGTCCCAGAGCACGCGGCGCGGCAAGACCGACGAGCAGCTGCTCGCCGAGGGTGCGGCGGAGCAGGAGATCAAGGAGGACCTCCCACCCGGCACGGCGGCGCCCGTCGGCTGACGCGGCCGGTCTCGGCCCTCGGAGCCCGTCCGCCATCCGGCGGGCGGGCTCCCCTTCCCCCGAGCCTGCCGGATCAGCGGAGCCCGTGCAGGTCGCGGCACGCGTCGGCCAGGACGAGCCTCCCGAGCCGCTCGGCCTGCGCCTGCGACACGTAGTCGCGCTCGACGAACCGCGCGAGGACCCGCTCCAGGGACGACCGCGCGAGCAACGCCGAGACCCAGAACGCCTCGGGGTCGCCGGCCTCGTCCGAGCCGTACAGGAGCTTCGCGGCCGGCACCGTGCCGACGAGCATCTCGAGCCCCCAATCGACCTGCCCCCATCCCCACGGGATCAGCTCGGAGAGCTCGAGGTAGACGTTGGGGAGCACGGACGCGACGTAGGCGGCCTCCCGGATCCACGGGTACCCCGAATGCACGAGGACGACCGGCTGGTCCTGCACGTCGCGCAGGAGCGGGAACAGCTCCCGTGGCGACGCCCGAGCCAGATTGATGTCGGGGTCGCCGCCGCCGCAGTGGAAATGGAAGGGACGGTCCGTCGATCGCGCGACGCGGAGCGCGCGCCGGATCAGGAAGTCGCGGACCGGCTTCGCGTGCTCGCGGGTCTCCCGCCAGCCGTCCGCGCGCCAGCGCTCGAGCGCCTCGGTCGCGTCCGAGGCCGACGGGTCGCCGACGTCCAGGCCCGTCCGGTACGCGACGATCGACTTGAACGCCACGCAGTTCGGGTCCGATGCGGCGGCCGTCGCCTCGGCCTCCACCCCCGCGACCAGATCGTCGAAGGACGCCTCGCGCCGGTCGACGATCCACGGCTCGAGGCGGGCCACCCGGTGCACCGTCACGCCGATCGTCGCCGAGAACTCCGGAGCCGTGATCGGAGGCTGCGGGTAGCCCTCGTCGGAGAGGACGGCGACCACCCCGGCGGCGCGAAGCAGCTCGCGCGTATACGCGGTCGCGTCTTCGTGTACGGCCGCCTCCCGGGCGGCGGTCACGGCCTCGCGGGTCGGTTCGCATCCCAGGTGGCGCGCGAGCCATCGGATCAGGGCCAGTCCCAGCACCGTCGAGCCCGTGAGCGCGTCGGCCATCGGCCAGAGGCGCTCGTGGAGCTGCGACGAGGAATGGAACGACTCGCCGAGGAACGTCAGCCGCGTGTCGAAGCCCGCCGAGCCCCGAGCGACCAGGTCCTCGAGGCGGTAGGGGTGCGTGTGGGCATCGACGATCTCCACGCCCGAGAGATCCACCTCCGCCATCCGGGTTGCCCCCTTCCGTTCAGTAGCGCCAACGATGCGCGCGCACGACGTCGGCCGGATCCTTCCCCTCGAACGCGTCCCGCTCCCCACGACGCGTCGCGAGGAACGCGTCGAACAGGACGTCGCCCATCGCCCCGCGAAGCATGTCCGAGCGCTCCAGCACGCGGATCGCGGCACCGAGCGACGCCGGCAGCCGGCTGATGCCCATCGCCCGGCGGCGCGCCGCGGTGAGCGAGGCGGGGTCGTCGAGCACGGGCTCCGGCAGCGACAGCCCGCGCTCGAGCCCATCGATCCCGGCCGCGACGATCGCCCCGAGGGCGAGGTACGGGTTCGCGGCGGCGTCCATCGCCTTCACCTCGAGGTTCGCCGCCTGGGCACGGCTGCCCTTCATCCCCGTGACGAACCGCAGCGCGGCCTCGCGGTTCTCCCTCCCCCAACACGCCCACGGGCCGCTCCAGCGATGGGGCTGCAGGCGCTGATAGCTCGCGACCGACGGGCAGGTGATGGCGGTCAGCGCCGGCATCGACGCCAGGACGCCCGCCGTGAAGGCCTCGGCCTCCGCGGTCATGCCGTCGGGCCCTCGGCCGCCGTGGAACACGTTGCGACCCCGCCGGTTCCACAGGCTCAGGTGCACGTGGTGCCCGTTCCCCACGAGCCCGGCGAACACCACCGGCGCGAACGAGGCGGCGAACCCGTGGTCGCGGGCGACGGCCCGGATCGTGTGTCGGACGACGAGGTTGGTGTCGGCGATGGAGATGCCGGTCCCGTGCGGGACCGAGAGCTCGAGCTGGCCCGTCGAGTACTCCGGGTGGAACTGCATCGCGCCGGTCCCCTGCGACCCGAGGGCACGGAGCAGGGCGGTCGCGAACGGCTCGACGTCGACGAGCGCGATCGCGCTGTAGGCGGGACCACCGTGGGCGGGGGGCGGATCCAGCGCCGCGTCGCCCGGGTCCAGGGATCGCCTCCCGAGGAAGAACTCGAGCTCGTAGGCACCCCGCAGCTCGAGCCCGAATGCGTCGAGCCGCCGGAGCATGAGCCGAGCGAACGTTCGGGGGCACGCCGGGTAGGGCACGCCCTCCTGATCGAGCTGATCCACGGGCGCGATGGCCCACCCCGGGCTCGCCGCGAGCGGCATGACCGCGAGCGGATCCGGCATCAGCCGGGTGTCGCCGGTCGGACCCGCGATGTCCGGCGACGACGTGATCTGGTCGTCGACGAGGAACACGGTGAACACCGGGGAGAGCCCGATCCCGAACCTGACCGCCTCCTCGAACCGGTCGATCGGGACGCACTTCACGAGCGTGACGCCCGCGTTGTCGACCATCGCGAGCGCGACCGCCTCCACGCCGCGCGCTTCGAGCCGGCGCACGGCGTCCTTCGCGGCGTCGGGGGCCTCGCCCCGATCGCGGCGACCGCGCGTGGCTCCGGTCGCGCTCAGAACAGCTCCAGGTACTCGGTGCGCTCCCAGTCGGTCACGTGATCGTTGAATCGGGAGAGCTCGTACCGGCGCATCGCGACGTAGGCGGTGACGAACTCCTCGCCGAAGAAGTCCACTCCACCCGCCTCGAGCGCGTCGAGGGACCCGTCCAGCTCCGTCGGGAGCTTCTCGAACGCGCCGTCGTCCTCGGCCGGGATCCCCGGCTTGGACGGGTCGGGGATCGGAAGCCCGTCCTCGATCCCGCGCAGCCCCGCCTGGATCAGTGCGGCGCCCACCAGGTACGGGTTCGACAGCGCCGACGCGGCACGGTACTCGATGTGTTTGTTCTCGGCGGACCCGGCCTTCACCCGCACCAGCGCCGAGCGATCCTCGATGCCCCAGGAGATGTTCGACGGGCTGAACGTGTGAGGACGCCTGCGGCGCAGACAGTTCACGGTGGGTGCGATCACCGCGTCGATCGTGCGCGCGTACCGCAGCAGCCCCGCGATGAACGAACGGCAGGTGACCGACATCCCCTGCGGATCGTCGGCGTCGCCGAACACGTTCTCCCCGGAGGTCGCGTCCACGAGCGAGAGATGCGTGTGGCAACCGCTCCCCGAGTGACCGGACCACGGCTTCGTCATGAATGTGGCCAGCAACCCGTCCTGCTTCGCGATCTCCTTCACGCCGTTCTTGAACGTGAACGCGAGATCCGGCCCGGCCAGCCCGCGACCGGGAGCGAAGTTGATCTCCCATTGCGACCCGGCGTACTCGCAATTGGCGGTGATGATGTCGACGCCGACGTCGGGCATCTCCTCCACGATCCGGCGGATCGTCGGCACGTGGTCGTTCCGGAGCGTGTTGAAGATGTGATAGCCCTCGAACAGGCGCTCATGCGTGTCGCCGGTCAGCAGGTAGAACTCGAACTCCGAGCCGATCACCGGCTCGAACCCCATCGAGCGCGCCTTGTCCAACGCCCGTCGGAAGACGTGACGCGGCGTGGCCGCGAGCGGCGCGCCGTCGTACCACCGCGCGTCGCAGATGAGCCGCGCGGTCCGATCCGCCCAGGGGAGGATCGCGGCCGAGTCGGGATCGGGGAAGAGCAGCTGATCCGCGTAGCCCACCGCGTCGTGGTACAGCGTCCCGGGGACCACGTCGGACCTGGTATCCAGGACGCTCGCGCCGCCGTACATGTTGAGCCCGCGCTGCGCGTAGTCGGAGGCATGCGCGATCGGGATCGTCTTCGACCGGGAGATCCCGTGCATGTCGGGAAGCTCGAAGCGGACGAACCCGATCCCGTCCTCCTGCCAGCGCGCGAGGATCTCTTGCACGTCGCTCATCGTCCCGCTCCTTCCGTCCCGACCCCGGGCCATGGCGTGCCGTTGTCCCAGAACCCGATCTCGAACCCGGCCTCCTTCGCCGCTCGCTCCACCTCGGCGCGATCGGCCTCCGACACGTACAGGGCGACGCCTCCCTCGCGACCGTCGCCCCGCGACAGCGCGGCACCGAGCGCTTCGGGCGGTTGAAGGTGATGTCCGTCCCAGCCGAGGTTCGGATAGCTGTCCCGGACGATCACGAGCGAGCGTGCCGTGCCCTCGAGCCGCCCCGCGATCGTGACGAAGTGCCCGACGTCCCAGTCCGGCGCGGGCGCCTCCGCGTCGTCGCCATCGAGCCACGCGATCGCATCGAGCAGCGGGAGGCGCGAGCCCCAGAGCATCCCGGTCCGGACGTTCGCCAGCGGCACCGCCCCCCAGGCCGGGCCGGCGGCGCAGAGGTCGATCACCGACCGGACCCACCCCGCGTTCCACGACGCTCGCAGGGGCACCAGGGTCCGCGAGCCGTCCGACGCACGTGACACCGCCTCGGCGAGCCCGGGCACCGAGGTGCCCGACGCGTCCGGGCTCGGCGCGACCGGGACGGCCTCGCTAGGGACCGGCCGCGGCTCCGCTCCCGGCGGCAGCGCTCCCTGCCACCCACCGGCCGGTACCGTGGTGCCGGCCTCGACCGCCAGCGCTTCGGGCGTGGCGGCGACCCCGTCGGCGGTCAGCAGGATCGACGCCCAGTGCACGCCACAGAGGTGGTCGAACTGCTGCCCGGCCGCCCGGTGCCACGGCGCGACACGCGCCGCGCCGGGCAACCAGCGGAGTATCGAGGACGAGCCAACCAATCCCGGCTCCCAACGGTCCAGGTCGTGCCGGGTATACCCCGGGGGACCGCTGGCCCGCAACGGCTCAGCGCGCCTCGGGCGCTCCTGGACGGCCGAGGATGGGTTCCCCTACGCTCCAGCAGACCGTCGCCGTCCACCCGAGGAGGCCGCTGATCAGCACCACCATCGACGGCGCGAGCACGCGGGTGCTCCCCCTCGAGCTCGGGCACGCCTACCCGGTGCTGGTCCGCGGCGAGGGCGTCTGGATCGAAGACGCGGACGGCCGGCGGTACCTCGACGCGATGAGCGGCGGTTCGATGGCGGCCACGCTCGGCCTCGGTCGTCACGATATCGTCGCCGCCGCCCGCGCCCAGGCCGAGCGCCTCGCCTACGTCCACAACGAGCGCCTCACTAACCCCGCCCAGGAGCGGCTCGCGCGCGAGCTGGTCGACGTCGCGCCCGACGGCTTCAGCCGGGTCCGGTTCGTCACGAGCGGCGCCGACGCGAACGAGCTGGCGATCCAGCTGGCGCGCAGCTACCACGTGGAACGCGGCGAACCCGAGCGCTGGCAGGTGATCTCGCCGGCCCAGGCGTATCACGGACCGACGATGGAGACGCTCGCGCTGACCGGTCGGCCGGGTCTGCAGCGGCCGTTCGAACCGTATCTGCCCGCCCACCTGCACATCCCGCCCAGCACGTGGCCCCACGACCCGACCGGCGAGGCGGCGCTGGAGGCGCTCGATCGGGCGCTCGAGGCGGCCGGGCCGGGCACGGTCTCGGCCTACTTCTGCGAGCCGGTGAGCGCGGCGGCGCTCCCCGGCTACACGCCGCCCGCGCGGTTCTGGGAGGGCCTGGCCGAGCGCCGCGATCGACACGGGTTCCTGGTCTGCTTCGACGAGATCGTCACCGGGGTCGGCCGAACCGGGCGATGGTTCGCCGGCGCGGCCACGGCGTGCACGCCCGACATCATCGCGACCGCGAAGGGCCTCGGCGGCGGCTACGCGGCGATCGGGGCGGTGCTCTGCGCCGAGCCGGTGTACGAGGCGATCGCGCGAGGCTCGAGGCGCTTCAGCCTCGGTCACACCTGGGACGGCGCCCCCTTGTCGTGCGCGGTCGGCCTGGCCGTACTGGACGCGGTCCGTTCCGAAGGCCTCATCGAACGCGTGCACGAGCGAGGCCGGTCGCTGCGTGAGGAGCTTGAACGAGCGCTCCGGGGCATCCCGATCGTCCACGAGGTGCTCGGCCACGGGTACCTGCTCGGCGTTCGCTACGCCGACCCGCGCGACGGTGCGTCCTTCCTGCCGCCGGAGCTCCGCGTGGGGGGACGGATCGACCGCGCCGCGTTCGACGCCGGACTCATCACGCTGTCGACGCAGCCGACCCGCGACGGCTACGCGGGCGATCAGACGCTGTTCGCTCCCGCGTTCGTGGCGACCGACGAGGAGCTCGGCGAGATGGTGTCGCGCTTCGCCGACGCCGTCCGACGGGTCACGGAGGCCGTCGACGAAGAGCTCTCCACAGGCACGGCGCCAACGAAAGGAGGCAGCTGATGGAGCCCAGGGACGAGCCGCTGCGAGCGCTGATCCTGCAGCATGAGGATCCGACCCCGGCCGGACACGTCACCGAGTGGCTCCGGGAACGCGGGGCGGACATCGAGACGTACCGGATCGACCTCGACGATCGCGCGGTGGACCCCACCGACTACGACCTGGTCGTGTCGCTCGGCTCCGAGTTCGCGGCGTTCGACGACACGAAGTCGTTCGTGCCACGGGAGGCCGAGCTGATGCGCCGAGCGGTGGACGCCGACGTCCCGGTGCTCGGGCTGTGCTTCGGCGGCCAGATGCTGGCGCGGGTGCTCGGCGGCGAGGTCTACCGCTCAGAGGAGTCCGAGATCGGATGGTTGCCGGTGCGCAGCTCCGACCCGGAGCTGATCCCGGAAGGCCCCTGGTTCCAGTGGCACTTCGACACGTTCCGGCTGCCGCCGGACGCGACCGTGATCGCCGAGACCGACATCGGCCCCCAGGCGTTCGTCGCGGGCCGGTCGCTCGGCCTGCAGTTCCATCCGGAGGTGACGACCGAGATCATGGACGAGTGGGTCCGGGTCTACCGCCACGAGCTCGACGCGGACGGCGTCGACCCCGACGCCTTGCTGACCGAGACGCACCGGATCGCCGGCGAGAGCCGGCGCAACGCCTGGAGGCTGCTGGACGGCTTCCTGGAGCGGATCGCTCGACGTCCGGCGGACGCCGCCCACAGGCCGGAGGCTTGAGGCGGTGCCCGGCACGATCGGAGCGGACGCGACGAGCGTCTTCCCCCGCTTCCTCGACCTCGCCTATCCGGAGATCGTCGCCGGCGACGGCGTCTGGCTGACGACTGGCGACGGGCGACGGATCCTCGACGCCTGCTCGGGTGGGGCGATGGTCACCTGCCTGGGCCACGGCGTGCCCGAGGTCGTCGAGGTGGCGGCCGAACAGGCCGGGCGCCTCTCGTACTTCTACAACCACCACTTCACGAGCGAGCCGCAGGAGGTCCTCGCCGACCGCCTGTTGGAGGTCGCCGCGCCGGAGATGGCGCGGGTGCGGCTGGTCTCCGGCGGCTCCGAGGCGAACGAGACGGCGCTGCAGCTCGCGCGCCTGTACCACGTGGAGCGCGGTGAGACGGATCGCTGGCGCGTGATCTCGCCGGCACAGGCGTACCACGGATCGACGATGGGGACCCTGGCCCTGTCGGGACGGGCCACGGTGCGGTCGCCGTACGAGCCCTACCTCGCCGACCACCTGCACCTCCCGCCCTCGACCGACCGGTTCGATCCGACCGGGGAGGCGGCGCTGCACGAGCTCGACCGCCTCCTCGAGGAGGCGGGCCCGGAGACGATCGCCGCCTTCGTCTGCGAGCCCGTCGGCGCGGCGGCCCATCCGGCGTACTCGCCGCCCGAACGCTTCTGGCAGGGGCTCGCCGAGCGCCGGGACGCGCACGGGTTCCTGATCTGCTTCGACGAGGTCGTGACCGGCATGGGACGGGTCGGCACGTGGCTGGCCGCCCACCAACTCCCGATCGAGCCGGACATCGTGGCGATCGGGAAGGCGCTCGGCGCCGGCTACGCGCCGCTCGGCGGCGTCTTGTGCCGGCAGCACGTCTACGACGCGCTGGATCACGGCTCGCGGGAGTTCGACCTCGGCCACACGTGGGACGGCGCGCCGCTGCCCTCCGCCGTGGGCCTGAAGGTCCTCGATCTCCTGGACGACGGCGGGTGGATCGACCGCGTCGCGGATCGCGGGCCGGCGCTCCGCGACGAGCTGGAGGCCGCCCTCGCCGGATCGGCGATCGTGAAGGAGGTCCGGGGACGCGGGTTCCTGCTCGGGGTCGAGCTCGTGGATCCGCGCGACGGGGCGTCGTTCCTGCCCGTCGATCTCGACGCCGCGGCCATGGTCGACGACACCGCGTTCGCGCACGACCTGCTCGTCACGTCGACCCATCCGCAGGCCGACGGCTACGTCGGCGATCAGGTCCTGCTGGCACCGGCGTACACCAGCACCGACGCCGAGCTCGCCGAGATGATCGATCGCTTCGCGGCGGCGATCGGTGACGTCGAGCGCGCGATCGCGGCCCGGCTCGAGGGCACGCCGGGCCGCGGGGGCCCGGCGTGAGCGAGCACGACCGGGTCCTCCTCGGGATCCCCGACATGAACGGGTCGATCCGCGGCAAGGCGCTCAGCGCGGACGCCTTCGCGTCCGCGGTCGAGCACGGCACCGTGATGACGGACCTGATCCTCGGCCTCGATCCGATCGACACGCCGATCGCCGACTACGAACGATTCGGGATCCGGACCGGCGCGGCGGACCTCGTCGTGCGGCCGGAACCCGCGACGCTCCGTCCCCTCCGCTGGCGCCCCGGGTGGGCCGTCTGCCTGGCGACCCCGAGCTGGCCGGACGGGTCCCCCTGCACGCTGGCGTCCCGGGAGGTCTACGCGCACACGCTGGAGTCGCTCGACGCGCTCGGGTACGAACCGCTCGCCGCGGTCGAGTACGAGGTGCGGATCTGGGACGCCCATGGCGAGCCGATGTCGAGCGGGATCAGCTACAGCCTCGCCGAGATCGGTCGCTACGAGCGGTTCATCCGGGAGCTCTCCGACGCCCTCGACGCGATGGGGGTCGCGCTCTCCGCCGTGCACACGGAGGCCGGCCCCGGGCTCCTGGAGCTGAACCTCGAGGCCTCGCGCGGCATGGCGGCGGCCGACGACGCCGCGCTCGTGAAGTTCGCCACGAAGCAGGTCGCCGCGTCGATGGACCTGCGCGCGAGCTTCCTGGCCAAGACGGTGCCCGGCGAGGAAGGCTCGAGCGGGCACATCCACCTGTCGTTGTGGAACGGCGCGACGAACGCCTTCGCGGCGGCTGGGACGACGGACCCGCTCCCCGAGGTCTTCACGGCCGCGATCGCCGGCGTGCTCGACCACCTTCCCGCGGCCTCACTGCTGCTGAACCCGACCGTCAACTCGTACAAGCGGCTCGTCCCGGGCTGGTTCGCGCCCGTGAACGCCACGTGGGGCCACGAGAACCGATCGTGCGCGATCCGGGCGATCCGGTCGTCGCGGCCGGAGCTCTGGCGCTTCGAGTGCCGACGGCCGGGGGCGGACGCGAACCCGTACCTCGCCCTGGCGGCGCTCGCCGCTTCTGCCGCCGACGGGATCTCGCGCGGCGCCGTCCCGCCCGACCCGGTCGAGGGCGACGCGTACGCGCGGGCGGACCTGCCCGCGCTCCCGGGCTCGCTCGAGTCGGCGCTCCACGCGTTCGAGGGGGACGCGGGGCTGCGGACCGCCCTCGGGACCGAGTTCTCCGACTACTTCGCCACGTCACGCGCCTGGGAGCTCAAGGCCTGGCGCGAGACCGTGACCGACTGGGAGCGCGACCGGTACGACCGCGCGGTCTGATCGCCGCTCCGCCCCTCGGCATCAGGCCGACGCGAACACCGGCTTGAGGGCGAAGTACACGTCGCGGTAGCGCCGGTACGCCTCGTCGTACGCCTCGCGATGCGCGGGGTCCGGGACGTGCTCGTCCGGCTGGAACGACACGAACGCGTCGACGGCGTCAGCGACCGATGCGTGCACGCCGGAGCCGACCGCCGCCAGGATCGCGGCCCCGGTCGCCGTGGTCTCCACGCTCGTCGGCACGCGCACCGGCAAGCCGGTCACGTCCGCCTTGATCTGCCGCCACAGCGGCCCCTTCGCGCCGCCCCCGACGATCGTCAGGCGCCGGACGTCGAGCCCGGCCGCCACCATCGCCTCGAGGATGTCGCGAAGGCCGAACGCGCTCCCCTCGAGGATCGCGCGCGTCATGTGTGCCCGGGTGTGCGCGAGCGTGAGGCCGTAGAACGTGCCTCGAGCCGCGCCGTTCCACTCGGGCGCCATCGCGCCTTGCATGCACGGGAGGAAGACCAGGCCCTCGGCGCCGGCCGGCACGTCGGCCGCCTCTCGCGACAGCGCGTCGTACGCATCGCCCTTGCCGCGCGCCTCGGCCTCGCGCTCGAGCGGCGCGAACGTGTCCCGCCACCACCGAAGGTTCCCTCCCGAGACGAACCCGGGGTTCTCGAGGAGCCACGCGTCCGGATCGGCGTGCGGATGACACTCGACGAGCATCGTCGGATCCTCGCGCGGCTCGGCCGAGGCTGCGCAGACCGGCTCGGCCGTTCCCACGACGTCGCAGACCTCCCCGGGCGCGAACACCCCGGCGCCGAGCGTGGCCGCCATCTCGTCGCCGCACCCGATCGCCACGACCGTATCGGGCGAGAGGCCCGTCGCATCGGCGAACGCGCCCGTGACGGTCCCGACGCTCTGCGTGCCGGCCCCGAGCTCCGGCAGCATCGAGGGATCGATCGCGGTGGCTTCGAGCACGGGCTCGGACCACGTGCGGGTGCGCGGATCCAGCAATGCCAGCGACGACGCGTTGGAGTAGTCCACCGCCGTCACGCCCGAGACGGCGCGGAGCGCGTACGTCCCCGGCGACATCAGGATCCGGACGTCCTTCCAAACCTCGGGCTCCTCGTCGCGGACCCACAGCGCCTTGAAGGCGGCGTGCGAGGAGTCGAGGTTCGCACCGACGTGCCGATAGAAGTCCTCGGGTGACAGCCGCTCGGCGACCGCCGCGGCCTGCGCCTCGGCGCGTCGGTCCATCCAGATCATCGCCGGCCGCAGCGCCAGGCCGTTCGCGTCGCACACGACCATGCCATCGAGCTGCGAGCCGAACGAGATGCCCTTCACGGCACTCGGGCCCTCCGGCACGTCGGAGGCCAGCTTGCCGACCGTCCGTTCGAGCGCCGTGGCCCATGCGGCCGGATCCTGCTCCGCCCAGGTCGGATGGGGGTACGACAGGTCGTATCCCTCGTAGGCGGATGCGGCCAGCGTGCCGTCGGCGGCGTACAGCGCCGCGTTCGTGCCCTGGCTGCCGACGTCGCAGCCGATCACGTAGGGACCCGTCACGGGAGGATCACCATCTTCAGCCCGGCGCCGGAGCGGATCGTCTCGAACGCCTCGGCGATGTGCTCGAGCGAGAAACGATGGGTCACGACCCCCTCGAGGTCCACCCGCCGACGGTTCAGGTAGTCCATCGTGATCCGGTACTGGCGATGGGTCGCGCCGTACGCGCCCAGGATCGACAGCTCCTTGTAGTGGAGCTGGTTCATGTCGAGCGGGCTCACCGGGTCGTGCTTCGGGAGCCCCGCGAAGTACACGACCCGCGCGCGCTTGGCCGCCATCTCCAGCGCCGCCTGCTGGGCGGGCTTCGCCGGCGCCGCGACGCTGACCCGCTCGACGCCGACGCCGTCGGTGCGCGACAGCACGTCCTGCACGCCGTTGTCCTCGCCCGCGACCCACGCGTCGTCGATGAACCGGCCGACGACGCCGAGCGCCAGATCGAGGCGTTCGCGGCTCACGTCCGTCATCCAGATCCGGCTGGCGCCTCGGTCGCGCGCCATCACGGCCTGCCAGCACCCGATCGGCCCGGTGCCGAGGATCATCACCGTGTCGCCGAGCTGCACGTCGAGCTGCTCGATCCCGTTCAGGGCGCACGCGAACGGGTCCGCGACGGTCGCGAGGTCCGAGGGCAGATCCTCGGGCAGGGGGATCAGGTTCTTCGTGGCGATCGGCGGCACGCCCGCGAGCTCCGCGTAGGCGCCGGGGAACGGGTCGTAGCCGTACAGCAGGTGGTGCTCGCACAGGTTCTGGAAGCCCTCGGTGCACCACCGACATTCGCCGCACGTGAGGATCGATCCGAGGAAGACGCGATCGCCGGTGGAGACGCCCGGCGGGAGCTCCGCCTCCGGACCCACTTCGACCAGCGTCCCGACCGGTTCGTGCCCCAGGACCCACGGCGGCGGAGCCTTCGGATCGCCGTTGAAGAAGGTACGCGCGTCGGTCCCGCAGATGCCGCACGCCTCGACCTTCAGGATCGCGCCTCGCGGGTCGAGCTTCGGCTCCTCGACGTCGCCGACCTCGATGGCGTTGACGTCGGTCATCCGCGCGGCCCTCATCCGGCCAACTCCTCCTGCAGCGAGGCGTAGGCCTTCTCGGCCGTCCAGCGCTCGCGGATCACGCGGGCGAGCGCGCGCGAGATGGCCTCGGGCGAGGCGTGCATGAAGATGTTCCGGCCGACGGAGCACCCGACGGCTCCGGCCGCCATGGCCTGCTCCATCCGGGTCAGCAGCTCCAGGTCCTGCAGGCGCGAGCCGCCGGCTAGGACCATCGGGATCCCCGAGGTCGCCTCGACCAGCTTCCCGAAGGCGTCCGCGTCGCCCGGCCAGTTCGTCTTGACGATGTCGGCGCCGAGCTCGGCGCAGAGGCGCACGTTCCGGCGCAGGTACTCGAACCCGTACTGGTCCTTCAGCTCCTCCACCGACGCATACGTCGTCGGGAACTCCGCCTCAGCGATGAACGGCATGCCGAGCGCCTCGCACTCCCGCCCGACCGCGGCGAGGATGTCCATCATCCCGGGCTCGGTCTCGCCGCCGAGGGCCGTGAACAGCACCACCGCGTCGGCACCCAGGCGCAACGCCTCCTCGACCTCGCCGATCTGGACGATCTCGGGCCGGGACCCGTCCGGGTTCGCCGACGCGGAGAGCAGCATCGCGAGCGACGTCTCGCGAGCGAAGGCGGGATGAGCGATCCGGATCATCCCCTTGCTCATCATGATCACGTTCGCCCCGCCGGCGACGGTCTCCGCCGCGCGAGACGTGATGTCCGCGAGCGGTTCGAGGAACTGTGGCGACGTCATGCCGTGGTCAAGGGCACAGATGATCGAGACCCCGGCCGGGTCGATCACGCGCTTCATCCGCATCGTCTTGCCGATGTTCATCCCGTCCCCCCTCCCGGTCCGCGACGGACCACGCTGAACTCGAACGCGTCCGCGACGTGATGCTCGTGCGACAGGAGCACGGGCTCACCCGACGCGTCGTAGTCGACCTGACGCAGGTAGAGCACGAGCGCGCCCGGATCGATCCGCAGGCGCTTCGCGAGCGCTTTGTCCGCGGTCTGGGGCTCGACCGTGACGATCCCATGCTGGACGGCGACGTCGCTTCGCGCCAGGACCTCGTAGACGGAGACGTCACCGGCAGGCTCGAGCGCCCCCGCCGGCAGCAGCGTGGCGCGCACCACGTCTCGCGACCAGACCACCGGCCGGTCGTCGGCGGTCCGCACCCGCTCGAGGACCACGACCGTGTCGCCCGCCTCCAGGTCCAGCGCCTGGGCCTCCTCGAGCGTGGCCGCCGCCGTCCGGACGGTCGCCGATGCCGTGCCCGGCCGCATGCCTGCGGCGCGGATCGCCTCGGAGACGCCGAAGTTGATGTCCAGGTTGTTGCGCAGGCGCGGGCGGCTCGTCGCGTACGTGCCGGCTCCCCGGGTCCGCGTGACGAGGCCGTCCTCCTCGAGCGAACGGAGCGCCTCGCGCAAGGTCGCCCTGGACACGCCGAGGTCGGCGGCGAGCTGCGGCTCGGGGGGCAGGCGGCTGCCGGCCGCGATCTCGCCGGACGCGATCCGTCCGGCGAGCTGATCCCGCACCGCGAAGGAAAGCCGACGCTTCATCCGGCGCGAAGGCTAGTTTGTCTGACAAAACCCGTCAACCCGTGACCGGACCTGTCGCGCCTACACTCGTCGCCGATGACGGGGCGGGATCCACGTTGAGGTCCTACCGGCCGCTGATCGCGGTCGTCGGCTACCACCTCGCTCCGGGCCGGGTGCCACGCTGGCCGGAAGGCGGCTACGGGGTCCCCGCGACGTACCTCGAGGCGCTCCGCCGCGCCGAGGTCCGCCCGTTGATCGTGTCCCCCGGCGAGCCGGGCGACCCGGACGAGATCCTCGATCCGTTCGACGGGCTGCTGCTGGTCGGCGGCGGAGACGTCGATCCGACCCGCTACGGCGCCGAGCCCGACCTCGAACACGACTACGGGGTCGAGCCCGACCGCGACGAGCTCGAGATCGCCCTGCTCCACGCCGCCCATCGCCTCGCCATGCCGACCTTGTGCATCTGTCGCGGGATGCAGGTGATGAACGTCGCGTTCGGCGGGACGCTGCGGCAACATCTCCCCGCGATCGACGGGCTCCTCGAGCACGGCGTCCCGGTCGAGGACCAGATCACGATGCACGAGGTCGTGCCGGTCCCCGGGAGCCGTCTGTCGGCGAGCACGAAGTCGGACCGCCCACTTCCTTGCTCCTCCCACCACCATCAGGGCGTGGAGCGGGTCGGCGAGGGGTTGCTGGCGACGGGACACGCTTCCGACGGGCTGGTCGAGGCGATCGAGCTTCCGAACGACCCCGACGACCCCAACGCGCCGTGGATGCTCGGCGTCCAATGGCATCCGGAGGAGACCGCGGGGCTCGACGCCGAGCAGCAGTCGCTCTTCGACGCGCTCGCCCTGGTCGCGTACGTGCGCGGGAGCAAGGCGCGCCCCGGAGCGAACGAGGGGCGCGGTCGCTCGTACGCGATCGCCGAGCCGGATCCGGGTTGGCCGGCTGCGTTCGACGCCGAGGCCGAGCGGATCGCGGCCGCCCTCCCTGCAGAGCTGGCCGTGCGGATCGAGCATGTGGGCTCGACCTCGGTCCCAGGGCTCGCGGCCAAGCCGACGATCGATATCCAGCTCTCCGTGTCATCGATGACCCCGCGGACCGCGTACGTCGAGCCGCTCACGGGCATCGGCTACCGCTGGGCGCTCGACCCGTGGGACGACGAGCACGAGTACTTCTCCCGTGACGAGGACGGAGAGCGCGCGTACCAGATCCACGTCTGTCCCTCAGGCAGTGGCTGGGAGCGGCGTCACCTCGCCTTCCGGGATGCGCTGCGCGCCGATCCTGCCCTCGCCGCCACCTACGAGCGGCTGAAGCGCGAGCTCGCGTCGGCGCACCCGCGCGACGTCTTGTCGTACGTGGACGGCAAGACGCCGTTCGTCCGCGAGGTGGAGGAGCGCGTGCTGGCATCCGACTGAGCCCCACGGGATGATGCGGGACGAGCATGCTGCCGAACGGAGACCCACCGACCCATCGGAGCCCCCCGCGTGGATGAGATCCGCGTCGTTCGGGCGCGCGGGGACGGGTTCACCCGCGGCGTCCAGATCGGCAAGGAGCTCGAGGACCTCCTCCAGGCGTCCGTGACCTTCTACCACCGGTACCTCGAGCGCCGCGGCATCACGTCGGAGGAGCTCCAGGACCTCCTCACGCCGTACCTCGTCGCCGCCGAGACGGCGTTCCCGGAGTCGATGGACGTGCTGAAGGGGATGTCGATCGGCGCGATGGTCCCGATCCTCGAGCTGTTCTCGATCAACGCGTTCGAGGAGCTCGAGCCGCTCCTCGAGTCCCCGGAGGGCGAGCTGGCGTTCCTGCAGCGGAAGGAGGGCTACCTGAGATCGCCGGCCGAGGGATCCACCGATGACCCCCATGAGCCGCCGGCCGAGGCCCCGGTCCGTCCGCCGATCACCGAGCGCTGCTCGAGCCTCTCCGTGCGGACCCCGGGGGGGACGCTCCTCGCGCACAACGAGCATTGGCTGGCCGGCGACCTGGGCAACGTCGCCGTCGTGGTCGACGTCCCGCAGAGCGGACGCGTCGCGGTCGCGTCACCCACCGTCGTCGCGTGCCTTCCGGCGGTGGGATTGAACGCGCACGGCGGTGCCCAGGGGATCGGATCCCTCACGGCATCGGACGACGGCGTGGGTGTCCCCCGGGTGCTGGTGTCGCGCAGCGCGCTCGAGGCGCGGGACCGCGCCGACGCGATCGCACGGGCCGCGATGCCGGGGCGTGCCGGTGGCTACGGCCACGTGTACGCGTTCGCCGGAGGCGACGCGTTCACCGTCGAGACGTCCGGCCGGCGACACGCCGTCATCGACGCCCCCGGACCCCACACGAACCACTACGAGGATCCGGAGCTGGCGGAGCTGGCGCCGGATGCATCCGAGGGCAGCCGCGCGCGCCTGGGACGGCTCCGCGAGCTGCTCGCCGAGCGTCCGCCGGCCTCGCCCGAGGACCTGATGGAGGTCATGCGGGATCATCGCTCCGCTCCCCAGGCGATCTGCCTGCATCCGGATCCCGAGGAGGGCGAGGAGGCCTCCGCCGTGATGTTCTCGATGATCGCGGACGTCGAGGCCAGGCGCATGTGGGTCGCGGCCGGGAACCCCTGCGAGCACGACTTCGAGGAGATCGACCTCCCCGAGCTCCGGGTCTGACCGGCACCTATCGCCGGTCGCGGCGCCCGTGCTATACAAGCCACCGCTCGGTCGGGCGGGTCGTGGCTGGGTGCCGCGTGGCGACGGTCTTTCCGGAGGGGGACGGCCCGCTCATCGCGCTCGCGAACCGTCGGCGCGATGGGCCTCGTACTCCCATGCGAGGGCCCACGACATGAGGAGGCGCAACGTGAGGATCAAGCCCCGCTCGGTGGCCGCGATCACGGCCATCGGCGTCCTGGCCACCGCCGTCCTGGCCGGCACGGCGTTCGCGCAGGACGCGAGCGACGGAGGCGACGAGCCCATCACGCTCATCGTCGGTTACACGCAGCCGCCGAACACGATGAACCCGCTGAAGGGGATCCTCACGCAGGAGTACGAGGCCTTCAGCATGATGTATCCGCTCCTGTTCAACTTCGACAAGGACTCGTTGGTGGCGACGGCGGACGAGCAGAGCCTGGCCGCCGAGCTGCCGACGGCGGACAACGGCGGGATCTCGGCGGACGGGCTCACCTACACGATCAAGATCCGCGACGGCGTACACCTGGAGCGACGGCGAGCCGATCACCGCCGCCGATGTCGCGTTCACCTACAACCTGATCCTGGACGACCACTTCTCCGCCTTCACGAACTACCTCCCCTACGTCGACTCGATCACCGCTCCTGACGACACGACGCTCGTGTGGAAGACGACGCGACCGAGCGTGGCGCCGTTCGTCCCGCCCTGGATCTCGATCCTCCCCGAGCACATCTGGGGCCAGCTCGGCGATAAGACGGCGATCAAGTCGTTCGACAACTACCCGAACCCCGTCGTGGCGGGTCCCTTCACGCTCACCGACTGGCAGAAGGGCGAGTCGATGACGATGGAGAAGATCCCGGATTCCTACGCCGGGGAGCCGACGATCGACCGGGTCATCTATCAGTTCTTCCAGAACACCGAGACGATGGTCCAAGCGCTGAAGCAGGGGACGATCGACTTCGCCGAACAGATCCCCGCCGATCTCTTCGACTCCCTGCAAGGCGACGCGAACATCGCGCGCAACGTCGGCGCCGGCCTCACCTTCTCCCACTTCTCCTTCAACCAGTGCTTCGTGCAGAAGTACTGTCATCAGCCCAACTCGCTCGCCGATCCGCAGCCGGCCGTGAAGGACATCGCCGTTCGACGGGCCGTCGCGATGGCCGATCAACAAGGACCAGCTGGTGGATCGCGTGCTCAAGGGATACGGATCGCCGGGCACGACGCCGGTCGGTCCCACCCAGGCGTTCTGGCATTGGGACCCGGGCACCGACGCGATCGCCTGGGACATCGACGGGGCGAACCAACTGCTCGATGGCGCGGGGTATGCCGACACCGACGGCGACGGGATCCGCAACATGCCCGGGGGCGGCGAGAACCTCGAGTGGAGGTTCGTCCTGCCGAACGACAACCAAGACCGGGTGAAGGCAGCCGAGCTGGTCTCCGGGTGGCTGAACGCAGATCGGGATCAAGGCCGATCCCGAGGTCCTCACGGTCGGGAAGATGACCGACGTCTGGTACGCGAACGACTACGACGTCCAGATGTGGGGATGGGGGCCCGATCCGGACCCCGACTTCATCCTGTCCACGTACACGACCAACCAGTGCGGCGTCTGGAGCGACACGTGCTGGTCGAACCCCGAATACGACAAGCTCTACAAGGAGCAGCAGAGCGCGAGCTCGCCGGAGGAGCGGCAGCAGATCATCCAGCAGATGCAGCAGATCTGGTACGACGACATGTTCCAGATCGTGCTGTGGAACGATAGCGACCTCCAGGCCTACCGCTCGGACCGCTGGGAAGGGTTCGTCCCGCAGCCCGCCCCGGACGCGGACGGCGAACGGCGGCTCGATCCTGTACCAGTACGGGCTGCACTCGTACATGAACGTCAGGCCGATCGCGGGGGGCGGCACCTCGACCTCGAGCGGCGGCGGCATCTCGGCGGGCGTGTGGATCGCGATCCTCGCCGTCGTGGCGGTGGTGATCCTGGTCATCGTGTTGATGCGACGACGCCGCGACGACGAGGACCTCGCCTGACGCCCGGGTCCGGACGCCTGAGCAGGAGGGGGGCACGTGGGGAGGCGAGGCTACGTCCTGCGGAAGCTCCTGCAGGCTCTCCTCACCCTGTTCTTCGTCCTCGTCTTCAACTTCTTCCTGTTCCGGATCCTCCCGTCCGACCCGGTGAAGAACCTGACGCGTGGGTCGGGGCTGAAGATCGACAAGCAGGAGCAACAGGAGCTCCTGGAGCAGTACGGCCTGGACAAGCCGCTCCCGGCCCAGTTCGTCGACTACCTGGGTGACATCCTCCGACTGGACTTCGGCCGGTCGATCATCGTGCGTCCGGATGAGTCGGCGCTCGGCGTGTTCTTCGAGTTCATGTGGCCGACCCTGCTCCTGGTGGGCGTCTCGACGATCTTCTCGGTGGTGATCGGCGTCTGGATGGGGATCCGCGCGGGATGGCGACGCGGCAAGTCGTTCGACAACGCCTCGATGGGGGTCTCCCTGGTCCTGTACTCGATGCCGGAGTTCTGGCTGGGGATGCTGCTGATCCTGCTGTTCTCGACGACGCTCGGCTGGTTCCCGAACAGCGGGCGGGTGACGGTCGGCGCCGACTACACGGGGTTCGCGGCGATCGCCGACGTGCTGAACCACCTGTTCCTGCCGGCGCTCACGCTCACGCTCGCGTACCTGGGCGAGTACTACCTGGTGATGCGGTCCTCGCTCCTGGACGTGCTCGGCGAGGACTACATCCAGACGGCGCGCGCGAAGGGCGTCCGTGAGAAGAACGTCCTGAACAAGCACGCGGTCCGCAACGCGCTGCTGCCGACGATCACGCTGATCGCGCTCTCGTTCGGGTTCGTGCTGGGGGGCGCCATCACGGTCGAGGTGGTCTTCAGCTACAAGGGACTCGGCGGCTTGACGTACGACGCGCTGAACGCGCAGGACTATCCGATGCTCCAGGTGTGCTTCCTGTTCGCGAGCGCGGCCGTCATCCTCATGAACCTCGCGGCCGACCTGATCTACGGCTACTTCGACCCGCGGGTCCGGGAGGCATAGGTGCAGGCGCCTCCCATCACTCCCGGCGGCGATCCCAACCTCCGCGACGAAGAGCCGCCCGAGGAACTGCCGGAGCTCCGCAGCCCCCGGGCGATCCGGCGGACCCGGCGCCGACAGGCGTTCCGGCGCTTCTGGAAGCAGTACCGGCGCAACAAGTTGGGGATGATCGGCCTCGCGATCCTGATCTTCTTCGCCGGCGTCGCGATCTTCGCGGTCTTCTCCGACCAGAGCGGCGTCGACCCGACCCTGACGAGCGGACCGGTCCTGGCGCCTCCGTCGCGGGAGTACCCGCTTGGGCACTGACAACTTCGGCCTCTCGGTGCTCACCCTCGTGATCCAGGGCTCGAAGATCTCGTTGCTGGTGGGGCTGGTCGCCGCCGCGATGACGATGGTGATCGGGGCGGTGGTGGGCATCGTGGCGGGCTACCGAGGGGGCACGACCGACACCCTGCTCATGCGGTTCACGGATTTCGGGCTGGTCATCCCGTGGCTGGCCCTCGCGATCGTGCTGGCGTCGATCATCGGACCTTCACTCTCGACGACCATCCTCGTGATCGGCCTGACGTCGTGGCCGGGGACGGCCAGGCTGGTCCGGGCCCAGGCCCTCTCGGTCCGCGAGCGGCCCTACGTCGAGCGGGCGCGGGCTCTCGGCGGGGGCGACTGGCACATGATCACCCGCCACATCCTGCCCAACGTGATGCCGGTGATCTTCGCGAACACGATCCTGGTGATCGCGATCGCGATCCTGTCCGAGACCGCGCTCTCGTTCCTGGGGCTCGGCGATCCCACCGCGGTCTCGTGGGGATCGATCCTCGAGAACGCGTTCCAGGCCGGTGCCACCACGCTCGGCGCCTGGTGGTGGATCGGCTCCCCCGGGGTGTGCATCGTCCTGGTCGTGCTGGGCTTCACGATGTGCGGGTTCGCCCTGGACGACATCATCAACCCCAAGATCCGAGAACGATGAGCGTCCTGGAGCTCCGAGACGTCCGCATCACCTACCAGACGCGGGGCGGCGGCGTGCCGGCGGTCCGCGGCGTCGATCTCGACGTCGCGAAGGGCGAGGTCCTCGGCCTCGCAGGCGAGTCGGGGTGCGGCAAGTCGACGATCGCGGCGGCGATCCTGCGCCTGCTCCCAGCGACCGCCAAGGTCGAGGGGACGATCCTGCTCGACGGGGAAGACGTGCTCGCGATGCGGCCGGGCCGACTCCGGGCCGTCCGGTGGACCGGCGCGTCGATCGTCTTCCAGGGCGCGATGCACGCGATGAACCCCGTCCGCAAGGTCGGCGACCAGATCGCGGAGGCGATCCTGGTCCACCAACAGGGCAGCGAACGCGAAGCGCAGGCGCGGGTCGGCGCCCTCCTCGAGCAGGTCGGCCTGCCACGGCGCCGGATGGACGACTTCCCGCACGAGCTCTCGGGCGGACAGAAGCAGCGCGTCATGATCGCGATGGCGCTCGCCTGCAACCCCTCCATGGTGATCGCCGATGAGCCGACCACCGCGTTGGACGTGATGGTCCAGGCCCAGGTGCTGCGCCTGATGAAGGACCTGCAACGTGAGCTCGGGCTCTCGATGATCTTCATCACCCACGACCTCTCGGTCCTGGTGGAGGTCTCGGACCGCCTCGCGATCATGTACGCGGGCAAGGTGGTCGAGGAGGGGTCCGGCACCGAGGTCTTCCACGACCCGAAGCACCCCTACACGGTTGCGCTCGCCGCCGCGTTCCCCGAGATCGGCGACAGCCGGTTCCGGGGAAAGCCGTCGGGCCTCGGCGGCGACCCTCCGGATCCCGCGAACGTCCCTGCCGGTTGCTCGTTCCACCCCCGCTGTCCGGTCGCGTTCGACGACTGCTCGACGGTCGAGCCCGAGCTGTACGTGACCGGGGCCGGCCGTCGAGCTTCGTGCCTGTTGGTCGACCCGCGGCGGTCGACCCCCGCCCCCGAGGGGGTCGCCACATGAGCACCGAGGCACGCACCGCCGAGCCGCGGCCCGTGGGCGACGTGGTCCTCGAGGTCCGCGACCTGCACGTGTCCTTCGCCGGACGCGTGGGCGTCTTCCAGGGGTTGTTCGGCAAGAAGGCCGTGATCTCGCGTGCGGTCGACGGGGTGAGCTTCGACGTCCGCCGCGGCGAGGTCCTGGCGATCGCCGGGGAGTCGGGCTGCGGGAAGACCACCACCGCCCGGGCGATCATGGGGCTGTTGACGCCGAACTCCGGGCAGATCCTCCACGAGGGAAAGCCCCTCGGTCGCAACCTCAAGGCCTACCGGCGGCGCGTCCAGATGATCTTCCAGGACCCGACCGGGACGTTGAACCCCCGCAAGACGATCTACGAGATCGTTGCGGAGGGGCTCCGGATCCACGGCGTGGACCGAGGAGGACAGGGAGAGAGCGAGGAACAGCTCGTCGCGCGCGCGCTCTCCCGGGCCGGGCTCCGCCCACCGGAGCGGTTCTTCCTCCTCTTCCCGCACGAGATCTCGGGCGGTCAGCGACAGCGCGTGGTGATCGCCGGGGCCCTGGCCCTCGAACCCGAGGTGATCGTCGCCGACGAGCCGGTGTCGAACCTGGACGCCTCGGTCCGCGGCGAGATCCTCGAGCTCCTGCTCCGACTCCGGGATGATCTCGGCCTGACGATCATCATCGTCACGCACGACCTCGGGCTCGCATGGACCGTGGCGGACCGCGTCGGCGTGATGTACCTCGGGCGGATGGTCGAGATCGGCCCGGCCGAGGACGTCTTGCTCCGACCGCTGCATCCCTACACGAAGGCGCTCCTCGACGTCGTCCCGGAGGCCGGCGGGATCGAGCGGCCGATCCTGCAGGGGGAGCCGCCCGACCCCACGAAGATCCCTCCCGGCTGCCGCTTCCACCCCCGGTGCCCGGTCGTCGCCAGCGGGCGCGCCGCCGAGCTCGGGATCGAGGCGCGCTGCACGGGCGAGGACATCCTCCCGATGGAGCTCGGGCCCCAGCACCTGGTCGCCTGCCACGCCGCACCCCTGCAACCGGCGACCCTGCCAGCCGGCGAGGGGTAGCCGCCGGGTCGAGGACCGATGGCCAAGGGTTCGTTCGAACCGACGGGCCTCGAGGCCGGACCGCCGCCCGTCGAGGGCGAACCCGCTCGGCGCGGCGGGAACCCGGCCTGGGTCCGCCGGAAGCGCTCACTTCTGGGCCTGTGGCATACCTACCGGCGGAGCCCGATGGGGATGACCGGTCTCGCGATCATGATCGTCTTCGTGCTCCTCGCGGTGTTCGGTCCGATGCTGATCGATCCCGCGAACGTCGACCCCTCCACCGCTCCGGGGGAGCCGTTCGAGCCGCCCCCCGCGTACGTGCTCGGCACCGACAACTTCGGGCGACCCGTACTCGCGCTGCTGATCGACGGGGCGAGGGTTTCCCTCGTCGTCGGGTTCGCCGCGACCGTGATGACGATCGTGATCGGCGCGTCCATCGGCATCGCGGGCGGCTACTTCGGCGGGAAGGCCGACGGAGTGCTGAACGCACTCACGAACTGGTTCCTGGTGATCCCCTGGGTCGCGCTCGCGATCGTGCTCGCCGCGGTCCTCGGACCTACGCTCCTCAACATCATCATCGTGATCGGGATCACCTCCTGGGCCGGCACGGCACGGCTCGTGCGGGCCGACACCCTGTCGGTGAAGGAACGCCCGTACGTGGAACGCTCGCGTGCCCTGGGGGCCGGCCATTGGCACCTCGTCTCGCGCCACATCCTGCCGAACGTGTTCCCGGTGATCTTCGCGAACACGATCCTCGTCGTGGCGCTCGCGATCCTGTCCGAGACGACGCTCTCCCTGTTGGGCCTGGGCGACCCGACGAGGATCTCGTGGGGCGGCATGATCGCGGAATCGTTCAGCGCGGGCGCGCTCTCCGCCGGCTACTGGTGGTGGCTGATCCCGCCCGGCGTGATGATCGTCCTCGTCGTCCTCGCCTTCACGATGTGCGGGTACGCGCTCGACGAGGTGATCAACCCGAAGCTGCGGTCTCGCTGACGGATCAGGGAGCGCCGTCGGGGACCGACGCGGGGTCCTCGTCGCCGGCCTTCAGGACCCCGAGGATCGCCTCCATCTCCGAGTCCGCCACCGCGGCGTCGCGGGCGGCCTCGCGTCCCCGGACGGACGCGAGCAGCGTCCGGAGGTTGGACTCGGCCATCTCGGCCCGGGTCTCCAGGTCTCGCAGTCGAGCGGCCAGCGCGTCGGCGCGGTTCTCCGCCTCGACCCGGGCCTCGCGCGATGCCCGCGCTTCCTCCCGCGCGGTCCGCTGAGTCGCTCGCAGCGTCGCGACCTCCCGCGAGAGCTCGACCAGCCGGTCGACCGCCGCTCGCCCTACGTCGGAATAGGTCGGCGTCGACGCCGCCGGCGTCGACGAGCGGGGGGACGCCGACCGCCGCGGCCTCCGGGCGATCGATTCCTTCTCCCCCGGCTCGAGCGGCCGAGCATCGAGCAATCGGTAGGACCCGGCCGCGGGCTCGAGGCGGCGTCGGGCGATCAACGCACGCACGGCGCGCGCGGTCGAGAGCGGATCGGGCAGCCCGAGCTCTCGTCCGAGCTCGGCAGGGGTTCCCTCGAGGACGGCTCCGACCTCCGTGCGCGCGGCGACGGCCGCCAGGAACGCGTTCGCCCGCTCGAGGCTCTCGGGGTTCACGGGCCAATCATCGCCCAATCACGACTGCGCTGTCGATGGCAGAACCGCAGGTCGGGCCACCGCCGCAACCGGAGCCCCCACATCAGAGTGACAAGATCGGGTCCCCGGGGTTGACGGCGAGCGTCCGTCCGAGGTACAAATACCTCGGAACCGCTGGAGCCCTCGGGTTTCGGCGGTTCCGCTTTTCTATCCCCGTTCCGGATGCCATCGAGCCCATCGCGTGCGAGGCTCTGGCGCGATGGAGCCGCCCCCGGCCAACGATCCCCGCACGCCTCCGACCTCGGCGCCGGCGCCCCTCGCCGGCCTGCGGGTGCTCGACCTCTCCCGCGTCCTCGCAGGCCCGCTGTGCACGATGATCCTGGGCGACCTCGGCGCCGACGTCGTGAAGGTCGAGCGACCCGGCGAGGGAGACGACACCCGCCACTGGGGACCGCCGTTCGCCGGGGGCGACGCCGCCTACTTCTTGTCGCTGAACCGCAACAAGCGCTCGATCGCGATCGACCTCACCACGACCGAGGGCGCGGAGCTCGTCCGGCGCCTGGCGTCCGGCTCGGACGTGCTCATCGAGAACTTCCGGCCCGGGTCGATGGACCGGTTCGGCCTCGAGCTCGGGGAGCTCCGGCGGGCCAGTCCGCGCCTCGTCACCTGCTCGCTCACCGCGTTCGGCGCGGACACATCGGGCCCCGCGACGCGCCCGGGCTACGACATCATCGTGCAGGCGCTCTCCGGGCTCATGAGCGTCACCGGCCCGCGCGACGGCGAGCCGGTGAAGGCGGGCGTCGCGCTGCTGGACGTGATCACCGGCCTGTACGCCGCGATCGGGATCCTCGCCGCCGTCCGGGAGCGAGATGTCACGGGTTCCGGACGCCACGTCGAGGTCGCGCTGTTCGACGCCTCGGTCGCGGCGATGGTCAATCAGGCGGCCAACTACCTGATCGGCGGCGTCGTCCCCGGTCGGATGGGGAACGAGCACCCGAACATCGTTCCGTACCAGGTCTTCCGCGCGAGCGACCGGCCCTTCGTGCTGGCCGCCGGGAACGACCGCCTCTTCGCGCGGACGTGCGAGGTGATCGGACGTCCCGAGTGGGCGAGCGACGCCCGGTTCGTCACGAACGGCGCGCGGGTCGAGCATCGGTCGGAGCTGATCCCACTGATGCAAGCCGAGTTCGAGCGACGCCCTGCGGGGACGTGGATCGAAGTGCTGGACGGCGCGGGCATCCCGTGCTCGCCGATCCTCGCGATGGACGAGGTGTTCGCCTCCGCCGAGGGCCGCAGCCTGCTCCAGGAGGTCGACGACCCGGTCCATGGACCGCTCCGGCTGGTCGCGAACCCCGTGCGGATCGACGGCGAACTCATGCCGACCCGGATCCCGCCCCCACGGCTCGACGAACACGGCGACGAGATCCGCCGCGCGGCGGGCGGTGGCGGAGCGTCGTCCACGGATCCATCCGGGGCGGGCGACGAGGAACGGTGAACCGATGAGGGCCGCGGATCGGTGGCGGGAGCAGCTGGGATCGTGGGCGATCCCCGAGGCGATCATCGCCGCCGCGCCTGAGCCGCCCTGGGGGTTCGCCTCCGAGTGCTTCCGGCGGCGCGGGGCGGCGCGCGCGAAGCTGGACACGCCCACCACGCGGCGTTCGCTGGAGGCCCTCCCCGCCGGCGGCGCCGTGCTCGACGTCGGCGTCGGCGGTGGAGCGACCTCCCTGCCGCTCGCGTCGCGCGCGGGGCTGATCGTCGGCGTGGACGCGCAGGCCGACATGCTCGAGGGGTTCGTCGAGAACGCGACGACCGCCGGCGTACGGGCCGAGGCGATCGAGGGACGCTGGCCCGACGTGGCCGACCGGGTCGAGCCGGCCGACGTGGTCGTGGCCGGACACGTCTTCTACAACACGGCCGACCTCGCGCCGTTCGCCCGCGCGATGGAAGCGCACGCGCGGCACCGCGTCGTGGCCGAGCTGACCGAGCACCACCCGCTCGACTGGATGCGTGACCTCTGGCTCCGCTTCCACGCGCTCGAGCGACCCACCGGGCCATCGGCCGGAGACGCCGAAGCGGTCCTGCGCGAGCTCGGGTACGACGTCCATCGTGACGAGCGCACGCCCTCGGCGGACGAGGGGGGCGGCGGCTTCGCCGCCCGCGAGGGCGCGATCGCCACGGTCCGGCGGCGCCTCTGCCTGCCCGCGGAACGGGACGAGGAGGTGGCCGAGGCCCTGGGCGACCGCCTCCGCCGGACAGGAGATGGCTGGGACGTCGGCCCGCCGGAGCGGACGATCGTCACGCTCTGGTGGGATCGGGTCGGGTAGCGCTCGCGCCTCACGCGCCGCAGCCGGAACGACAGCCGAGCCGCATCGACCCCTCGAAGACGAACGTCCCTCGGTTCCCGTCGCTCCGTTGTTGGTCGAACGTGAGCTGGGCCGTGGAACCTTGCTCCGTGCCGGTGGTGAGCCGCGCGGCGGGGAGGAAGACGAGGAACCCGCCGAGGTCCGTGCTCCCCGCGGGGGCCGGCGTCACATGGTCGAACGTGATCCTCAGGACCCCGGTCGAGGTCAGGCGCCCAACCACGGTCATCCGGATCCGGTGCGCCTGCTGCTGGGCCTCGGGGAAGTCGCAGGACGCCTCACCCACCGGGGATGCGACCCCTGAGCCCTGGACCGCGCCGCTCGGATCGATCGCGAACCGGAGCTCGGTGCGCCAACGCGACCGGCACGAGCCACCGACGTACAGATCATGCCGGGATGCCGTCCGCATCGTCCCGGTCCACCGCTCGAAGATCGGTTCCGGGGACGGCGACGGCCCGGTGGTGCCGGTGGGTCCCGTTCCCGTCGGGCGATCGACGCCGGGCGGGAACGGGTCGGTGTGCGCGGCGAGGTAGGCCCCGGCTCCCGCGCACGCGAGGAACACGGCGGTCCACACCGCCGGCTTGACGAGCCGCCGCATCTAGCGCCCTCGGGTCCTCACGTAGTCGCGGACGACGAAGTCGCCCAGGCGCTCATCATCCATCAGGAACACCCGCCCGGACGTCATCCGGGCGAGACGCTCCATGAACCGGATCAACCCGTCGGACTCTTCCAGCATGAAGACGTTCAGCGTGACGCCGGCCTTGGAGAGCCGCAGCGCTTCGGCGAGGGTGAGCCGGATCGTCTCGGGCACCGGAGGCCACGAGAAGACCGCGCGTTCGTCTTCTAAGTGCGCCGTGGGCTCGCCGTCGGTGACCATGATCACTTGGCGCGCGGCCCGCGGGTGCTGGGCGAGCAGTCGCCCGGCCAGCAGGAACGCGTGCTGCATGTTCGTGCCGTAGACCCGCTCGAAGCCGGGAGCGGCCAGATCCTCGGGCTGCAGCCGCCTCGCGTAGTCGCTGAACCCGACCAGGTAGAGCGTGTCGTGCGGGTACCGCCCCTCGATCAGGGCGTGCAGGGCGAGCGCCATTCGCTTCGCGTGCACGAAGTGGCCACGCAGCGGCATCGAGAAGGAGAGGTCGAGCAGCAGCGCGGTCGCCGTCTCGGTGCGCTGCTCGGCCTCCACCATCTCGAAGTCATCGGGTGCCAGCCGCAGGGGTTCGCCCGGCCGGGACCGGACGACCGCGTTGAACACCGTCCGCTGGACCGAGATCTGCCCGTGGTCGCCGAACCGCCAGGGCCGGGTGGCGCCGGTCGGCTCCGCCATCCCACCGGCCTCCCGAGCCTCGTGCGTCCCCTCGCGGTCGCGTCGCAGCTCCTCGAACACCTGGACGAGGGCCCGCTCCCCGAGCTTGCGGGCCCCCCGGGGCGTGACCTCGAGCCGGCCCCCGCGCCGCTGCACCAGGCCGGCCTCCTCGAGCGTGCGTTCGATCTGCTTCAGCCGGCGGAGGTCACGCACGGCCGGATCGCCGAGGGTCCGTCGGAGCGCCTCTTCGTCCACGTCCTCGATCGCCGCGCCTGGGTAGTCACCGCGGAGCGCTCGATCGAGGTCTTCGTAGTCGTGCAGGCGCTCCATCGCGTCCACCGTCGCGGCGAGCGGCATCGGATCGCCCTCGCCGCCGCCCATCGCCGGCTCGCCCCACGGGAGATCCGGGAACGCCGAGGCGAGGTTGGCACCGAGGCGATCCATCTCGAACGCGAGGTCCATGTCCTGCATCACCTGCTCCGCGAGCGACTGGAGCTCCGCCCGCTGCTCCGGCGAGAGCGACGCCATCAGCCGGCTCATCGCCGCCATCCGGCGCGCCAGGTTCTCCAGGAGCTCGTCGAGGGTCTTCGGCCCGTCGGGGAACAGGTCCCCGTGGCGACGCATGAAGTCCTCGAACGCGGGCTGCGTGTCTTCGCCTCGTTCACGCCCCTCGATCAGGGCGTTCAGGTCGGCGAGCATGTCTCGGAAGCGGCCGAGCTGCTCCGGCGTCACGCTCCGCATCCCCTCGGCCATCGACCGGAAGTGCGCCCCGAGGACCTGTTCGCGAAGCTCGGCCATCAGCTGCTCGAACAGGCGCCCGGCTTCCGGGTCGACGAATCGGTACTCCGACAGCTCACGGATCTGGCCGGGGGCGTCGGGCGGGAGGTCGTCCAGGAACGCCTCGCGCATGCGGGCATCGTCCTCGACGCGGAAGGACAGCGCGGATCGCTCCCGGTCCAGGATCTCGCCTAGGCGCTCGTGGATCTCCTCCAGGGGCCCGGTGAGGTTCAGGAGGTGCTCCTCACGGCGTCGTTGCTCGGCCAGGCGTCGCCGGAGCGCGTCGAGCCCGGAGGAGCGGCCCTGCATGCCGCGCCGCTGGAGCCGCCGGAGCGCGGCGTCGGCGCCCGAGCCCATCAACAGATCGTCGGCGAGCTCGTCGAGCACGTCCCCCGCGGCGATCTCGGGACCGAAGGGGTCCTGCGTGCCGTCCCACCGCGAATACCGGAACCTCACGGGCCCCAGCGTACGAGGGGCCGCGCCGTTCGGCGCGGCCCCTCGGACGGGTCAGGTCGAGCTCAGGTGATCCAGGGTTCGAAGCCGTAGGTGGAACCGACCGGCAGCACGTGGCCGCGGCGACGCGCGAACTCCATCGACGCGAGCCCGAGGGTCACGAAGAACACGAGCCACGGCATCAGCTGCGCGGCGGTGAACCCGGTGAACGCGGTTCCGTCGTCGGTGGTCGTACCGGTGCCGCCGGTGCCGCCGGTGCCGCCCGTTCCCCCGGTCCCACCGGTCCCACCGCCATTGCCGCCGTTGCCGCCCGCATCGGCCTGGTTCAGGATGACGGAGTCGGTCGCGTTCGCTGGCGTCGGGTCGGAGAAGCCGGCCGGCAGGCTCGCGTCAGCGGTCACCGTCACCTGGTTGGACGTGGTGACCGTGCCGGAGAGCGTGACCGTCGCGGCGGCGCCCGCCACGAGATCGATCGGGTCCCACCGCCCCGTCGAAGGGTCGTAGGCGTTCGGGGCGACGATCGCCGAGGAGGGATCCGTCGCGGTGTCGAACGAGATGCCCTTCGGCAGGTGCGCTTCGATCACGACGCCGGAGACATCGTTCGGACCGCTGTTCCCCACGCCGATCGTGAACGTCACGGCCCCGCTCTTGCCGGGGTTCAGGTCGTCGGCAGCGATCACGACCACGAGGTCGGCGTCGGCTCCGACCGCCGTATCGGCGGTGGCAGTGTTGTCGGCCGGCTTCGTGTCGCCACCGTAGGTGAGGGTCGCGGTCGTGCTCAGGGTATCGGCCGTAACGTCCGCGTTCACGTTGACCACGTACTTGAGCGTGAAGGAGCCGTTCTTCGCGACCGTCGGGATCGTCCAGTTGACCGCGCTTCCGCTGAGCGATTCCCCCGTTGTCCGCCGAGACGAACGTCGTCTCTGCCGGCACGCTCGACGTGACCGCGACGTTGTTCGCGTCGTTCGGCCCGGTGCTGGTCAGCGTGATCGTGTAGCTCAGGTCCCCGCCCGGTCCCACCGGATCGGGGTCGTCCGCGATGGCGATCGCCAGCTCAGCCGGGGCAGCCCCGATCGCCACGGTCGCGGTCGCCGTGTTGTTCGAGACGAACGGGATCGAAGGTCGCCGACGGGTTCGCGGAGCTGACCGAGGCGGTGTTCTGCAGGGATCCCGTCGCGGTCTGCGCGACCGTCGCCACGATGTTGTGGACGACGTTCGCGCCGTTGGCGAGCGAGGCGCTCGGCGGGCAGTTCACGGTTTGCCCCGTGGCGGTGCAGCCGCTCGTGGAGGACTTGAAGGTCAGGCCCGCTGGGAGGGTGTCGACGACGGTGACGTTGTTGGCGGTGCTCGGTCCACCGTTCAGGGTCGTCAGCGTGAACGTCACGTCCTGACCCGCGAAGGCGGTCGTCGGCGCGGCGGACTTCGTAAGGGCGAGGTTCGCCGCGGGGTTCACGACCGTCTGGATCGTGAACGTGTTGTTGCCCGCTGCCCCGTCGGGGTCGAACGCGAGATCCGACAACGTTGCGGTCAGGTCGTGCGTTCCGGGTTGTGCGGCCGTCGCCACGACCTGCACAGCGAGCGTATCCCCGCCGATCGCGAAGGGCCCGAGGTCATCGCAGCTCACCGTGGCCCCACCCGTGCAGGAAGCGTTGTTGCTCACGTACGTCATCCCGGCGGGGATCGAGAACGCGAGGTCCGCCGTGTCTGGCGCCGTCGAGGTCGCATCGTAGGTGATGGTGATCGTGTACGTCACGTTCGTGCCCACGTTCACGGCCCCGCCTGGGCTGGCACCGACCGACACGGCGAAGTCGCCGTCGTTGCCGGGAACCGCAAACGCCGCCGGTGCTACGTATCCGACGATGAACGCGCTCAGCAGCATCGCCGCGACGATGTTGGGGAGGGGAAGCCGGTGCCACGACCGGCCCGTCTGCATCGTTCCCACGGTGGTGCTCCTTCCATCTCCGACGGTCGCCCGGAAGCGGCCAGACCTTGCGTTCCGACGCAGGAAGCATCGGCACGTTCGGGCCGGAACTTTCGCCCTACTTCGGACGGTCAGGCGACGAAGTGCCTGCGCTGGTCACCGGCGATCTGCATCCCGAGGGCTCGGGCCACACGTTGAGCCCGTGCGTGCTGGAGCCGGTTCGGACGCCGGGTCAGGTCCTTCGTGAGGTCGCTCAGCCCGACGATCCGGACGCCGGCGGTCGTCCGTGGGGCTCCGACCGTCGCCCTCGTGAGGCAGACGACCGCTTCCACGTCCGCGAACACGTGAGCGGCGGACAGCGTCGAGCCGAGCCGCTTCGCGTCCTTCCGCAGCCCACGCAGACCGGGAACCGGCCGCCCGTCCACCCGCGGCTTCCCGCGATCGACGGTCAGGACCCCCTCCCGGTCGTAGGCGGCGACCAGGAAGACACCGGTCACGCCCGCGATCACGAGGTCGCCGGAGGAGGCCGCCGCGGCCGGCACGGTCCAGAAACTCACCGGGTCGAGGGTGCCGACGGCCGATGTCAGGTCGGCGAGGGCATCCCGCGCTCCGTCGGGGGAAGCCGAGGCAGCGTCCATCATCACCACGCGTCGGCATCCGGCCGATCGGTCTTGAGCGCGATCGGAACGGAAGGAGCTCAGCCGATCCCGAGACCGGTCATCAGCCCGCGCAGCGTGAGACCGAAGCAGATGAAGGCCGCCCAGGCGAAGGGCACCCATGGCGCCATCGTCCGACCCGTCCGGGGCGATGGGCGCATCCGCCGCGTCTCCCGCGCCACGAGGTGGGCGATCACCAGGACGAGCACCGGGAAGATGCCGTACGCGTAGTGGAGCCACGTCGAGGCGCGGTGCCCACCCAGGTACAGGACCAGACCGACGATCGCCTGGAGGCCGACGACTATCTGTGCGACCGCGAGCCAGATCCAGAAGCCGCGGCCCGCGTCGCGCTTCGCGATCCAGGCGACGAGCCCCCAGATCCAGCCGACCGCGAACAGCCCGACGACCGCGTACCCGATAACGGCGTGGAGATCGATCACCGCGCGGATGCTACGCGGCGGGTGACCCTTCGTACCGGATCCGCCCCTCCGACCGGTCCCGGTTCAGCCGGCGCGACAGGTACAGCCCGTCCAGCGCGAACTCGAGCGCCGACGCGGCCACGCCGGGGCTCTCCTCCTCGACGCCGAGCCGATCCAGGAGCTTCGCCAAGCCCGGCAGGTCTCCGAACTGCGCGAGCAGATCCCCCGCCGGGGTGAGGTCGGAGGTCTCGGCCACCATCCCGTCGTCGAAGCGCGCGAGCAGCGGTGCGAAGTCGAACCCGGAGAGGCGCCGCCGGAACACCTCAAGCTCGGCGGTCCGCACGGCGCGGCCGAGGATGTCACCCTCGTGGCCCTCCTCGATCGTGTCGAACTCCACGCGTCCCTCGGACGAGTCGAGCACCGCCGGCAGGTCGCAGACCCGGGGAACGGCCTCGGGCTCGCCGGCGCGGGCGGCGCGGCGGACCGCCGCGGCCGTGAGCGTCTCCAGGTTGCCGATCGAGTAGCGGACCGAGATGCCCGACCGGTGGTTCACGTGCGGGGAGCGCCGGAGCTCATGCGTGAGGGCGGCCACGACCTCCTTCATGAACGTCGGCACGCGCACCGGGATCGGCCCGGCCGCCGAACGCGCCTCCTGGTCCATCACGCGGATCTCGTCACCGAGGTCCTCCGGATAATGGGTCCGGACCTGGGTTCCGAACCGGTCCTTGAGCGGCGAGACGATCCGTCCCCGATGCGTGTAGTCGTCGGGATTCGCGGTTGCGACCAGCAGCAGATCCAACGGGAGGCGGATCCGGTAGCCGCGGATCTGCACGTCGCGCTCCTCCAGGATGTTGAACAACGACACCTGGATCCGTTCGGGTAGGTCCGGAAGCTCGTTGATCGCCACGATCCCCCGATGCGTACGCGGGATCAGGCCGTAGTGGATCGTGAGCTCGTCCCCGAGGTACCGACCCTCTGCGACCTTGATCGGGTCCACGTCGCCGATGAGGTCGGCCACGCTCGTGTCCGGCGTCGCGAGCTTCTCGGCGTAGCGGTCCTCGCGTGCGATCCATCGGAGCGGGACGGCGTCACCCTGCTCGTCGATCAGCGACCGGCACCGGCCGCAGATCGGGCGGAACGGATCGTCGTTGACCTCGCAGCCTTCGACCGCGGGAACCTGGTCGTCGAGCAGCGCCACGATCGAGCGGACCAGCCGCGTCTTGGCCTGCCCGCGTTCTCCCAGCAGGATCAGGTCGTGTCCGGCGAGGATCCCGCGCTCGAGCGCCGGCAGGACCGAGTCCTCGAAGCCGACGAGGCCAGGGAACAGGTCGTCGCCGCGAGCGAGGCCGGCCAGCAGGTTCTCGCGGAGCTCCTCCTTGACGCTGCGATGTCGGTACCCGGAGGCGCGCAGCTCGCCGATGGTCGCGGCGTGGGACATGCGGCCAGGGTAACGCGGACCGCCGGAACGCATCAGACGATGCGGGCCGCGTAGTCCGGGCCGTAGCGCCGTTCCACGGACCGGCGGAAGATCTCGGCCGCCAGGACGACCAGCAGCGAGGCGATCAGGATCACCGACGATACGGCCACCAGCTGGGTCAGCTGGCTCGGGACGCGGAGCTGCGCGAACAGGTACACGGGCCACGTGGGCTCGGAACCCGCGAGGAACGAGGCGATCGCGAACTCGTCGAACGAGAGCGTGAAGGCGATCAGGAACGCCGAGACCAGGGCCGGCATCAGCAACGGGAGGGTGATGCGTCGGAAGGTCGCCCACGTCCCCGCGCCCAGGTCGTGGGCGGCGTCCTCGAGCGAGACGTTCAGCCGCTCGAGCAGCGGCATGATCGTGAGGATCACGTACGGCAGCGACACCACGACGTGTCCGATCACCACCGCGTGCAGGCCCAGCCCGATGTAGACCCCCGCCGTCTCGGTCAGGAAGCGGTCGACGATCGTGAAGATGAGCAGCAGCGAGATGCCGAACACGAGGTACGGGATCACGAGGGGCGAGAACAGGAGCGCCGAGGTCGCCGACTTCCCGACGAACCGATGACGGAGCAGGGCGAACGACGCCAGGACGCCGAGCGCGACCGCCACGAGGCTCGAGACGGTCGCCACGATCGCGCTCCGCTGCAGCGCCGCGATCAGGTGCGGGTTCGAGAAGAACCGCCCGTACCACCGCAGGGTGAACCCCTCCAGCGGGAACGCGACGTCGCCGTCGTTGAACGAGAACAGCGCGAGGATCGCGATCGGCGCGTACAGGAACACGACCAGCAGCACGAAGAACACCCGGAGCAGGCGGGTCGCGCCCCTCGATGCCGCGGCGTCCACCGTCAACGCCCGCCGGTCACGAGGTCACGCTCCGGACCTGCACGAACCGCCCGAACAGCACCATCAGCCCGGCCACCACGATCAGCAGGAACATCGCGAGCACCGAGCCCGTCTGCCAGTCGAGCCCGCGGGTGAACAGGTCCTGGATCGCGTTGCCGTACATGTACCCGCTGGTCCCGCCGACCAGGAGCGGCGTGACGAACTCCCCGATCGTCGGAACGAACACGAACACGAACGCGGCGATCACGCCCGGCAGGCTGAGCGGGAACGTGACGCGCCAGAAGGTCCGCCACCGGCTCGCACCCAGGTCGCCGGCGGCCTCCAGGAGGCTCCGATCGAGGTTGTCGAGCGAGACGAAGATGGGGAGCGCGACGAACGGCACCCACACGTACGCCAGGACGAGCAGCACCGAGAACTGGCTGTAGAGCAGCCAGTTCACCGGATGATCCGGCGTCGTGACGTGGATCGAGGCGAGGAACGAGTTGATCACGCCGGAGTCCCCGAGGATCACCTTCCAGGCCAGGACCCGCAACAGGTAGCTGGTCAGGAACGGCGCGATGATCAGCAGCAGCAGTACGTACTTGCGCTTCTTCACGCAGAGCGCCAGGAAGTAGCCGACCGGATACGACAACAGGACCACGACGACCGAGACCGTGAGCGAGATGCGGATCGACTTCCAGAACAGGCTCAGGTAGACGCCGCCGGCGAGGAACCGCCGCCAGTCGTCCAGCGAGACGACCCCGGTGTCGGTCGGGAACACCTTCACGGCGCCGACGCTGTACGCCGCGACGTAGAGCACCGGCACCACGAAGAACAGCAGGAGCCAGAGCACCGGCCCCGCGAGCAGCCCGCCGGTGACGGCCCGCTCGCGCGAGCGACGCTGGCGACGATCGGTCGCCGACGGCTCCATCGCGGACCTACCGGCGCGGTGGCGTCGGGTGGCTCACCCGGCGAGAACCTCGCTCCAGTACTGGCTGTACACGTCGCGCCGCGAGATCCACGACTCGGGGTTCGAGTTCGGCTCCTCGAGGATCGAGAGGTCGTCCAGGCTGAACGCTTCGACGATCGCAGGGGGCAGCGTCGAGAGGTCCACCGTGGTGTTCGCGTGCCCGTAGTAGTAGTAGGCCTCGAGGAACCCGGCGCGCCTTGACGTCCGACCACGAATCCGCGTACTCGTGCGCGTGGTAGTAGTTCGGCGAGTCCTTGAACAGGCCCAGGCCGCAGGACCACGAGATCCGGCCCTCCTTCGGCTGCATGTACGTCACGTCCATGCCCGCGGTCGTCGCGTAGCCGACCGTGTCCGGCCACGAGTAGCCGATCCACACGTCGCCCCGCTTGAACGAGAGCCACAGGTCGTACGACTGGTCCCACAGGAACGACACCAGGTGCTTCTTCGAGATCAGGAAGTCGCGCATCTGTGCCAGCTCGTCGTCGGTCATCGTCCAGGGGTCCGGCACCTGATGGTAGAAGCCGGCGATCACGAGCATCTCGAGCGTGTTGATCCACGAGATCCGCTTCTCGTAGCGGTCGTCCCAGAGCAGGCTCCAGGAGTCCTCGACCGGCTCGACCTTGTCGTTGCGGTACAGCGGCGCGATGAACCCCCAGTCCTCGACGACGAAGTACTGCTGGCCGTCGATCTGACCGAACGCCTCGAGCGTGGGGTTCAGGTTCGACCAGTTCGGGATCAGGGACGTGTCCCAAGGCTGCATCACGCCCAGGTCCACGTAGTCCCGGAACCGGTAGGCGCACGGATGGATCACGTCGTAGCGGGCGCCGGCGACGACCTTCGTGAAGCCGGCATCGTCGTTCTCGAACAGCGTGAACTCGGGCGTGTCCCCGGTTGCGTTCGCATAGTTCCCCCAGAGGAACGTCTTCTCCTTGCCCGGGTAGTAGTCGCCGTTGCCGTACCCCGACCAGTCCGACACCGAGAGGCTGCCGGGCTCCTGGTCGATCGTGGGACGCGCCGCGCCGGTCGCACCCGTGGCGCCGGTCGATCCGGTCGTGCCCGTCCCGGTCGTATCCGCCTGCTTGCACGCGGCCAGGATCCCCGCGCCAGCGGCCACCCCCGCGTACCGCATGAAGTCGCGCCGGCCGAACCGGGCCGTCGTCAACCGCTGTCGCTCGTTCGCCATGTGTCCCCCCCTCGGAACGGGCCCAGCGCCCGCCCGTATGATGCCCCGGTTGCCGGCGCGTGGGTAGTGCCCGCGAGCAGAACCTCCGGGAGGTGTCAGGGCTGGGAGTGCGCGCGGTGGTCGTCGGTCTCGTCGTCCTGCTGATCGGCTGTGCGCCGTCGACCGGTGACCCCTCGTCCGAGCCGCTCGACGATGCTTCGAGTGCCTCGCAGGCCACGGGGTTGCCCGGCCTGCCTGACGGCACCCTCCCGGGGTACGTCGTCCATCGGACCGACCTCGATGCCGAGGTCCTCGCCCGGGACGCGCTGGCCCCAGCCGAGCTCGAGACGATCTTGGACGACGCCGGGTTCGAGGCAGGGCTCGAGCGCCGGTTCACGGCCAGGCGGAGGCGGCTCACCGAGGTGGTGGCGCGCGTGTTGCGGTTCGGGGACGCCGACGGGGCCGCGGCGTACCTCGCCTGGTTCGCCGCGCACGGCGAGGACCTGCTGGGCTCGCAGACGGAGCCGTCCGAGGCGCCGAACGCGGTGGACGACGGCGTCGCGTTCAGCCACGGGATCTGCGACGGCTGCACGAAGGACACGTTCCAGTACGTGGTGGCGTGGACGCGTGGGAGCTACGTGGTCACGCTGCGCGTCGGCGGCCCGGCTGCGGGACCGAGGACGGCCTCGCCGTTGGCAGCGATCCTCGACGACCAGGTGACGGCGGGGGGTTGACGATGGATCTGTCCGCGTTCTCGGAGCTGGCCGGTGGGCTCGACCACCCCGAGGGGATCGCGCCCGGTCGGGACGGCCGGGTGTTCGCCGGCGGCGAGGCCGGTCAGGTGTACGCGATCTCGCCGGACGGCACGGTCGACGAGGTCGCGTCCACGGGCGGCTTCCTCTACGGCGTGGTCGCCGACGGCGACGGCAACGTCTACGCGTGTGACTTCGGCCGCACCCAGGTCGCGCGCATCTCCGCGACCGGCGAGGTGTCCAGCTACACGCTCGGGACGGCCGACGATCCGCTCCGGGTGCCGAACTTCGCCGCGTTCGGCGACGACGGCGAGCTGTACGTGACCGACTCCGGCGGCTGGGCGGAGGATGACGGCGTCGTGCTCCGCGTGAGCCCCGCGGGCGTCGCCGAGGTCTGGTCCCGCGAGATCCCGCGGTTCCCGAACGGCTGCTGCCTCTCGGAAGACGGGACGTGGCTCTACGTCGTGGAGTCGCACGGCCGCTGCGTCTCGCGCGTCCCGGTCCGCGACGACGGGTCCGCCGGGGCGCCGGAGATCGCGGTCGAGCTGCCGGGGAGCCAACCGGACGGGATCGCGCTCGCGGTCGACGGCACGATGTTCGTCGGCTGCTACCGACCGGACCGGATCTACCGGATCCCGCCGGGTGGAACGCCCGAGGTCTTGGCCGAGGACCCCGACGGGGTCGTGCTGAACCAACCGACGAACGTCGCGTTCGTGGGGGAGGCTCGCGACCGCCTCGCGGTCGCGAGCCTCGGCGGGTGGAGCATCATGACGGCCGACGTCGGAGACGTCGGCCTCCCCCTGCGCTACCCGACGCTCGGGTGAGCGGCGCGCCGACTGTCGCCCGCGCCGGGTACCGTCGCACGATGGACGCCGCGCGGATCCTCGACGGGTTGAACGACGAACAGCGCCGGGCGGCCCTCGCCGTCCGCGGGCCGGTGGCGATCCTCGCGGGCGCCGGCACCGGCAAGACCACCACGATCACGCGGCGCATCGCCTACCAGGTGGCGAGCGGCGCCTTCCCACCGGAGCAGGTGCTCGCCGTGACGTTCACCGAGAAGGCCGCGGGTGAGCTCCGAGATCGTTTGGCGGGGCTCGGCGTGTCGGGGGTGGAGGCGCGGACGTTCCACGCGGCCGCCCTGTCCCAGCTCCGTGGCCTGTGGGAACGGCACGCGGGAACGCCGCTGCCCGAGGTCCTCGACCACAAGGCCCCGCTGATCGCCTCGCTCGCGAACGCCCTGCCGCCCCCCCATCGCTTCCTGCCCCGCCGGGAGCTCGCCGCCGAGATCGAATGGGCGAAGCACCGGATGGTCGATCCCGACCGGTACCTCGCCGAGCTGTCGCACACGGGCCATGAACCGCCGATCCCGGCCGAGCTGATGCTCCGGGTCTTCGAGGGGTACGAGCGACGCAGGGCGTCCACCGGTCGGATGGACTTCGAGGACATGCTGGGCCTCGCCGTGCGGATGTTCGACACGTATCCCGCCGCGGCGACGGCCGTGCGCGCGCGTTTCCACGCCTTCACGGTCGACGAGTACCAGGACGTGAACCCGCTACAGGCCGCGCTGCTCGAGCGCTGGCTCGGGGGACGCGACGAGCTGTGCGTGGTCGGGGACGACTACCAGACGATCTACACGTTCACCGGCGCCTCGCCCGAGCACCTGCTGGGGTTCCCGGATCGGTATCCCGGCGCGACCGTGGTGCGCCTGGAGCGCAACTATCGATCGTCGCCGCAGGTCCTCGCGTTCGCGAACGGGCTGGCGGCGCACCTCGGCGGGTTCCGCAAGACCCTGGTCGCCACGCGACCACCCGGCCCCGACCCGGTGGCGGCCGCGGTCGGCGACGAGGCGGCGGAGGTCGCCGCGGTGGTGCAGGCGGTGACGACGCTCCGGGGCGAGGCGGTCCCGCTCGAGGAGATCGCCGTCCTGCACCGGATCAACGCGCGCTCCGAACCGTACGAGGAGGCCTTCGCGGCCGCGGGGATCCCGTACCAGGTGCGCGACGGCTCGTTCCTGCGCCGACCGGGGCCGCGCGCGGCGCTGCAGCGACTCCGCCGCGTCGCGCCCGGCGTGCCGGTCGAGGACCTGGTGATCGCGGCCACCGATGCGCTCGGGTACGACCCCGAGGGGAGCCCCGACGCAGACGAGGAGGTCACGCGGCAGTCGGACCTCGCCCGGCTGCGGGCCCTCGCGGGCGAGTTCGCCCGCTCGCATCCCGACGGCGATGCGGCCGCGTTCGTGGAAGAGCTGGGTCGCCGCTTCTCGACGGAGCACAGCGGACGCGGCGTGAACCTGCTCACGTTCCACCGGGCGAAGGGGCTCGAGTTCGAGGCCGTGTTCCTCCCTCGCCTCCTGGACGGGGAGCTGCCCTTCCGCTCCGGACGGGCGAAGGCCGACCCGGACGAGGAGCGCCGGCTGCTCTACGTCGGCCTTACCCGTGCCCGCCGGTTCCTGTTCCTCACGTGGCCGATCGACGGGAAGGCCGCGCCGAGCCCGTTCCTGGCCGAGCTCGGCGTCCGGACGACGAAGCCTCGACGCCGAGCCGGGCAGCGTGCGGCGTCGGCGCGTCGTCGGCGTCGTCGTCCGTGGAACCGCTCGGCGACGGGCCGGTCTTCGAGCGCCTGCGAGCCTGGCGTCGATCGCGCGCGCAGGCGGACGGCGTCCCCGCGTACGTCGTGTTCCACGACCGAACGCTCGCCCGGATCGCGGACCGGATGCCGAAGGACCGGGCGGACCTGGCCGCGATCCCGGGGATCGGCCGCACCAAGCTGGAGCGGTACGCGGACGAGATCCTCGACGTGGTCTCGGCCGGCTAGTCCGTCTCAGACTAGCTGCGCCGTACGATCGCGCGGCGCGATCCACCGTCGTCCCGCGGTCATCCGACGCGCGCGAGCAGCATCGCCGTGGCGAGCAGCGGCATCGCGAGCGAGAGCCATCGCAGCCCGGCCTCGGGCGCGGCACGAAGGGTCGCCGCGTCGAGCGGCCGCCGGGAACCGTCGCGGAGCTCGATCGTGCCCCGGACCCCGGCGACGTGCCGTCGGAGCTCGCGCACGGGGCTCGAGAGCACCCGTTGCGCGATCGAGATCGCCGCGCAGGCGATCGCCAACACGACCGCCTCGGGCCGGATCTCGGCGGTCTGGGCGAAGGACGCGGTGAGCGCTGGGAACGCCCCCCACGCGAGCGCGAACCACAGGTCCGAGTGGATCCGCCCCCCGAACAGCTCGAGGTCGTAGGCGAGCACCAGGAACACGCCCACGACGATGAACGCCCAGATCCACGGTGAGACCTCGCGCGCGCCGTCGATCCCCAGGGCGACCGCCCCACCCAAGCCGACCACGGCGAGCCCCCACAGGACGCCCGACGGGATCCTCGTCCCCAGCGGACGACCGTGCAGCTCGTCGAGCGCGTGCGCCGCGACCCCCATCGCCAGCAAGAAGGCGATCAGCGTCTCGACGAGCCAGCGGGCGTGCACGACGGGCGCGAGCGCCGCACCCATCACCACGTAGGAGAGATGCCACACCGTGTAGGGCGGGTGAAGCAGCGTCCAATAGTCGCGCCACCCGCCGCCGGCGAGCGCGTAGAAGGCCGGGCGTTCGTCGGCGTCAGCCATCGCCGAGCTTCCCCGGCTTCACCGCCCAGATCACGATGCCCGCGCCGAGCGACAGCACGCGCGAGCGGACGTGTCGAAGGCCGGCCGCCTGCCACCAGCGGATCTGCTCGGGCAGCGGCGAGCGCGCATAGAACGCACCGATGCTCGGGCCTAGGAACCGTCCGGTGTGTGCCCATGCCGGGGAGACCGCGGCGCCCAACAACGGCATCGCGAACCGCGTGTAGACCCACCACCCGGCGCGCAACACGGCCGTGTCGGGCTCGTGGAACTCGACGCAGCTGAGCGACCCTCCGGGCCGGATCACGCGTGCGAGCTCCCGCATCGTCGCCTCGGGATCGTCGACGTAGCGGAGCAGGTACGTGAACATCACCGCGTCGAAGGTCGCGTCCGCGAAGGGCAGCGTCTCGGCACGGCCGATCACCGGGTGGACCTGCCCCTCGAGCCCCGCCGCTCGGGTCACGGGCCCACCCGCTCGGAGCATCGGCTCGCTGGGATCGAGCGCGACGACGTGCACCCGCTTGCGGACGGCCACCTCCCGGGCGACGAGCCCGGTCCCCGATGCCACGTCCAGCACGGTCGAGCCGGGGATCGCGTTCACCGTCGACACCATCGCCCGTCGCCAGCGGGCGTCCTGACCGAACGAGAGCACGGCGCCCATCCGTTCGTACTGGGGTGCGATGCCCGCGAAGAGGTTCCGCGCGTGGCGCGTGCGATCCGACACCCGTCAGTCCCCTCCCCACAGGAGCGAGGGCAGGTCCGCGATCGAGTCGACCACGGCGTCCGGCGTCCCATCGTCGCGCTCCAGGTCGCTCGGCCGGAACTTCCCGGTCCGGACCAGGACCCCGCGGATCCCGGCGGCCTGCGCGCCGAGCACGTCGTTCGCGACGTCGTCCCCGACCATCACGATGCTCTCGGTGGGCACGCCCAGATCGTCGATCGCGGCCCCGAAGAACGACCGCGAGGGCTTCCCGCAGACGGTCGCCGTCACCCCGGTTGCCACCTCGAGCGCCGCGACGTAGGGCCCGGCGTCGAGCTGCAGGCCCTCGGAGGTCCGCCAGTACCGGTTGCGATGCATCGCGACGAGCGCCGCGCCGTCCATCAGGCTCCGGAACACCCCGTTGAGGGCGGGGTAGGTGAAGTCCATCGAGGCCCCGCCCATCACCACGACGTCGGCCGGATCGCCCGGGTCCACGAGGTTGATCCCTCCGAGGTCCCCGCGCGGGTCGCCGTCCGAGAGCAGGGCCACCCGGGCGCTCGGGTGATGCGCCCGCAGGTACGACCCGGTCGCGACGACGGCCGTGAGGATCTCATCCGGCGTCACGTCGAACCCGGCGGCGTCGAGCGTCGCGGCCAGCTCGCGGCGCGTGTGCGTCGTCGTGTTCGTCAGCAGCCGGAACGGAACCGACTGCTCGCGCAACCGCTCGATCGCCCGGATCGCCCCCGGGATCGGCTCCCACGACGTGACCAGCACCCCGTCGATATCCAGCAGCACGGCGCCGGCGTCCATCCCCGGAGTCTGGCACGGCCCGATCCATCAGCCGTCGAGACGGATCCCCGCCCGCCGGCGCGCGTCCTCCACGGATCCGGGGGTCGGCGCGCCGCGCTCACGAAGGAGCCACTCGTGATACGGCGCGATGAAGCGGTACCGCGGCGGCAGGAAGGGACGGACGGCGCGCGTCGCGGCGAGCGTCGCCGCCATCGCGCCGCGCTTGGCCGGACCCACCGAGACGCCGAACCCGCCCCGAAGGCCCTCCGGCAGGGTCGCGAACGCGAGCCGGGACACCCCCTTGAGGACGGGGCGCCACTCCGCCTCGGCGGGAGGCTCGCGGAAGAGGTCGGCCACACGGCGCGCGGCATCCGTGACGAGGAGCTCGCGGCTCGAGACCATCTCGTCGATGTACCGCCGGAGCGCCGGCACGGTCGGCGGGATCAGGTCTCGCGGGATCCGCACCATCTCGGCGGCGAGCATCTGTTCCTCGTGGAACCGCTGCCGCCCGGCGTCGTCGAGCCTGCCGACCGTGAGCTCCTCGAACAGGAGCGCGCTGTCGACGAGGCACGCGTGCACCCACAGCAGGAGGGCGGGATCCAGCGCGTCGTAGGGACGGCCGGTCACCTCGTCGACGCCCGAGATCCGCTCGTGGACCTCGTTGATCCGCTCGGCGGCCGCCAACGCCTGGGCCTTCGTCCCGAACGTGATCGTGTACGTGAGGATCAGCGTGCGCTGCAGGCGCTTCCACGGGTTGCGCTCGTAGAACCCCGTGTCCCGGGCGCCGGCGATCACCAGCGGATGGGCCGCCTGCATCAGGACCGCGCGGGCCCCACCGAACAGCACGGTCACCTCGCGGTGCACCTGCCACGAGACGCTCCGCGGTCCGAAGTAGCCGACGTCTTGCTCGAGCGCCATCGACCCCACTGTAGGGCGTGCCCGCGCGAGGTCGGCGGCCAACCTACGCGGACGTCGCGCGGACCCGGTCGCGGAGCGCGCGGGCGGCGTCCCGCTCTGCGATCACGATGAGGTGGCTCCGCGCACGGGAACCCCCCGCGTACACGAAGGTCTCGAGGTCCACCCGCGTGTGACCCATCGCGAGCTCGGCGAGGATCACGACGGGCCGCTCGAGGCCCTTGAACGCATGCACCGACGACCACAGCACCGTCCCGGGCTCCGGACGATCCGACAACGTGAAACGACCGATCCGCCGCCGCGCCCACAGGATGCTGACGTCCTTCCCGCCGGGCGTGAGGACGACGAGGTCGTCGATCGGCACCGACTCCTCCTCCACGAGGTTCAGCAGCACGACCTCGACCAGCCGCACCAGCTCGTCGTCGTCGGCGTAGTCCAGGATCTCGACCTCGCGACCCTCGGGTCCCTTGCCCTGCGCGTCGCGGACGTCGTGGAACACCGACACGAACTCGTGGATCCGCCGGGTGTTGCGGAGGTTGTGTGGGAGCGAGGGGAGGACGTCCTCGGGCGAGACCGGCAGGGCATCGCCGCGGTACAGGTTCTGCTCGTCGTCGCTGAACAGGTAGAGCGGACCGTCGTCGGGCTCGCGATGGGTGGCCAGCAGCGCCGGCCACCACCACGCGCGGAAGTCCTGGGCCTCGTCGACGACGATCGCGTCGAACCGAGCGCCAAGCGTCCGGGCCGCCTGCTCGAGAGCCTCGGGCAGGCGCTCCTCGAACCAGATGCGCTCGTCCGCGGCGGGATCCCGCTCGGTCGCGATGCCCGCTTCACGGGCGAGCTCGACGCAGAGCCCGTGGAAGTGGACGACGTGCAGGTTCGGAGTGCCGGCGGTCGAGGTGCGCAGATGCTCGGCGAGCTTCGTGTTGAAGCAGGTGAGCAGGGTCCGCTTCCCCGAGAGCGCGAGGTGCTTGGCGATCTCGGTCGCGAGGATCGTCTTGCCGGAACCGGCGGGTCCGGTCACGGCGGCGCGCCGACGGTGCAGGACGAACGCCAGCAGGTACGCCTGTTCGTCCGTGAGCTCGATGATCCGTCGATCCTCCTCGTCGAACGCGAGCTTGAGCGGCGCACGGATCTCGACGCGGTACCCGAGGGCCATCGCGACCGCGTCCATCCCCTCGCCGCCGAACCGCCGACCGGGCCGGAACCACCCGGCCATCACCTCCGCGACGCGGGCGGCCAGCCGGTCCATGTCGTCCCGGTCGATCGCGCACCTCGCGGGCGCGCCTGGGTGCGCGTCGCGCTCGTACCGACCATCGGGGAACGCCACGCCGTAGCCGTACGACGGTCGCCACCGTTCCCACCCCGGCTGGGCCTCCAGGATCCGCACGAGCGAGTGCATCTCGTCGCGCGCCTGATGGAACGGATCCTCGTCCAGATCGTGCGAACCGCTCCGACCGCTCTGCGACCAGCGCCGTCGCGCGGGGTCGTAGTCGATCCGTCCGCCCTTGGCCTCCAGCACCAGGACGCCGGCCTCCGGATGCGCGATCACGAAGTCGGCCTCCCCTTGGATCCCGCCTGCGAGGACCCAGTCGACGCTGTGGTACACGACGTACGTCTCGTCGAGCTGCTCCAAGAACCCCTCGTACAGACGACGCTCCGCCGTGCTGTCGGTGGGGAGCATCGGGAACGGGACCATCCGGGCCACGCGCGGATGCTATCCGCGCTCCGACCCACGGGGCCCGAAAACGTCGTTGCCGTAGCGCGACGACTAGGGCACCATGTCAGGACGAGAGAGAGGAGGTGGTCCAGCTTGCATAGACAGCTCGAGACCCTCGAGGTGACTGGCTGCTGAGCCGTCCCTCGCCGGAGGTGCCTGCATCTCCGGCCTCGCCGGGCGACCGGCAGAATCCAACCAGCTCACCGACCTCGCAGGCTCCGGCGTGGTCGACCGGACGAGCCCCCTCGAGGGGCCGAAGCGCTCGCGAGTGAGCAACGAGCGAACGGGCTGAGCCCGATCCGGGCTCAGCCCGTTCGTCCCCGAGGTCCACTGCCCAGCCTGGACTTCGCCCGGCGCCCGTCGGACGATACGGTCGGTCCGGGGAACCCATCGCCATGCCGTTGATCCTGATCGTCCTGCTCGCCGCGCTCGCCGTCGGCCTGCTCCTCGGGGGCTCGTTCCGATCGTGGGAGCGGATGCGGCTGCATTGGTGGGGGCTCGCCCCGATCGGCGTGGCGCTGCAGGCGATCCCCGTCCCTGCCTCGTGGGGGTCACCGGAGACGATCGGATGGGCGATGCTCGTCGCCTCCTACGTGGTGCTGCTCGCGTTCATCGCCGTCAACCGGCGCATCCCCGGCGCGACCTTGATGGCTGCCGGGCTGCTGCTGAACCTCGCCGTCGTCCTGCCGAACCAAGGGATGCCGGTGAGCGCTCATGCCGTCGAGGTCGCATCGGGGGGAGGCTCGGTACGCCTCCCGCAGGACTCCGCGAAGCACCACGTCGCGACCGCGGACGACGTGCTCCGCTTCCTCGGCGACGTGATCCCGATCCCACCGCCGTTCCGAGTGGTGCTCTCGATCGGCGACGTGCTGCTCTACGCGGGGATCGCGTGGTTCGTCGTGATCGTCACACGTGGACGGTTCCGCGAGAACCGTCGGCCGCCGGCGCGGTGGATGCGGCTGTATCGGGGGAAGCATGCCCCTCTGGCATATCGGCTCCCTGGTCGGAGCCGTTCGCCGACGGCTGCGGATCCTGCTGCAGGAGGGAGGTCGGGAACCGGATCGTGATCGACGTGCCCTGACCCGGCGCGCTCTCCGCCTCGAACCGGCCGCCACCGACCTGGGCGCGTTCGCGCATCATGGCCATCCCGAAGTGCCCCTCCGGCCCCGGTGCCGCCGTGTCGAACCCCCGGCCGTTGTCCCGCAGTTGGAGCTCCAGATCGTCGTCCCGCTCGGAGACAGTGACCCAGATGTCGGTCGCGTGCGCGTGCTTGAGCGCGTTCATCACGCCCTCGCGGGCGATGTGGTAGATCAGCAGCGCGATCGGTGCCGGCATCTCGACGTCCTCGACGTGATGGTGGAAGGTGACGCCCGAGTCGCGACCCACCTCGTCGGTGAACGACTCGAGCGCTTCGGCGAGACCCTTCGCACCCAAGGGCGAACGATGCAGGTCGCGGATCAACGCCCGGATGCGATCCGAGGTGTCCTGCTTGGACTCCTTGATCTTCTCCAGCTGCTCGGCCGTCTCCGGGATCTCGCCCTTGTCGAGAAGCTTGCGTGCCACGTCGACCTGGATCGAGAGGCGGAACAGGACCTGGGCCAGGTCGTCATGGAGGTACGCCGCGATCTTCTGCCGCTCGTCGGCACGCTCCTCTGCCATGGCGTTCGAGAGGGAGCGCAACACCTGCTCACGTTCCTGGAGCTCCTTGTGCGCCTCCTCGAGGGATTGCGTCCGGAGGAACATCTGCCGCGCGAACAAGAGCGGAGCCATTACCGCGATGACAGACCACCAACGAAGAGTCTGGAAGAAGACCGCGAGAACCAGGCCGAGGACGCCCAGCCCGACGTAGCTGACAAGAAACTCTGTCGCGCTGCCAATCTTCACTTCTCGAATCACCTGCCGTGGAGCGAGCCCAGTCCGGATAGACACGTAGGCGGTGACCAGACTGGCATTGACCAGGTAATCCGCGACGGCGGAGAGGACGGCGGCAACTATCGCGAGCCAGACAGCCGAGTCAATCGTCGCGACGGAGTGAAAGACAGTGGCGGCAGCGAACACCGAGAGGGTTACTTGGCAGCGATTGAACAACGCGTTCATCGGGCTGATCTCGCGCCGAAATTCCCGAAGGTCAAAGGACCCGAAGAAGGCGATAGTGGCCGCAACGATGGGTTCGTAGTAGAAGGCAGCCATCATCAACAGCGGGAAATCCATGGCGAGTTGAAACCGCCCTCTGAAGGTTGGAACCGGAAGCAGGTCCACGAGCGCGACCACTACGATCCAACCCAGCACGGCTGCGTCGAAGGCCTCCGCATTCTCGCGAGCCAAATAGGCGCCCGCGATGACTGTTGGAAGTACAACGATGACCTCAAACGACGCCAACGCGACTCGGCGCTTGGTGGTCACAACCGTCTCCGACATACGTGAATCTTGGACGCGCCTACCAACGATTGAAAGTAGGCCGGGCGGGAAGTGCCCGGCCTACAGCATTGGTCGTAGGTCCACATCCCCCTTGCCGGGCGCATGGCTTCCCCCGATAGTCGACTCGTGCATCCCCCAACAGGGGGAAGCTCGTGGATGACGAAGGAGGCAACGTGAAGACTCTCAAGCGCATCGCGATTGCCCTTGGTGCCTTGCTGAGCGTTGCTCTTGCTGGTGGCGCTCACTTCAGGGTCTGAGGTCGAGAGCAGACACATCGGCGAGAGACCCTCGGGACTCGAGGGTCTTTCGTTCTGTCCGGAGGCGTCGGATGCGGCTCTAGATGATGTCGGGAGGAAGTTGAGCGACGACCCGAGTGCCCCTCCCGAGCTCTGAATCAACGTAGAGGGTTCCTCCCGCGGACTCGACTCGCTCCCGAATGAGCTGCAGTCCGAAGTGAGACTCTCGATCCACAGTAGCGACCGAGAAACCCACTCCGTCATCTTCAACGATCACCCGGATGAGAGCTTCGTCCCGCCGGAGCGTCACCACCGCTTCTCCGGCTTGCGAATGACGAGCTGCGTTGTTCATGGCCTCACGCGCGACCTGGTAGGCAAGAAGCTGAACCACGCTTGAACCACCCACGTCCTCCAGGTCAAGACTGAACTTCGTTGACCCACTCGCCTCGAGCTGCCGGGCCAGGATTTCGATTGTCGCGTTAAGGCCTCCTGGCCCTAATGAAGATCGACGAAGGTCCCGGACCACACACCTAATCGCATCTTGAGCGGCTTCTGTCGCCTCAAGCAATTCCGGGATGTCGTCATCCAGGTCAAGCAGGCGACCTGAGCTCAGGTCCTGGCGAAGCACTTGACCCATGAGGTGGACCTTGAAGAGAGGTGGGAGGACCTCATCATGAAGCTCGCCTGCTACTGCCATTCTCTCGTCTCGGCGCTCGTCAAGCGTCTGGCCTGCTGCTGCCACGAGGGCAAGATCCTTGGCCTCCATTCTGGCTCCCGCCTCTTCAAGATTCCTTCCTTGTAGGAACACCTGCCGCGCAAGCCCGAGCGGTATCAAGAACGCCACCAACCCCCATCCGCCCGCTGATGACCAAACGGTGCCAAGCAAGACAGCAAGCAGACCAAGGCAGACGTAACCAACCACGTGATGGACCGGGTACCGGCCGCACACTCGGCGAGCGATCTCGACCGTTGACAGCCGCATCATGTATGTGAGAGGCGCCAGTACGAGGAGGGTGTTGACGAGCCAGTCCACGGCGAGAGCTACCAAACCGATAAGGAGAACCTCTGGCCACACGGAGACATCGCCGTGGAGTCTCTGGAACACGAGAGAAGCCAGAACAACGCTCACGGCTACTTGACTTCGGTTGTACAGGGCGCGAGCGATAGTGACCTGGCCGCGTGAACTCCCGAGGATCGAAGGCAGCCACAAATGCAACAAGACCTGCCTCGATCGGTGACAGCACCATCCCGGCGGCAAGCGTCACCGGAAGCGACATACTCAGGCTAACCGAACCCCAGAGTCGAACTGGCATCAAGTCGCCGGCCGCCGCGACCACCACCCAGAGAGCAGCCTCTAGAAGATGCCCGCTGACCGACTCCCACTCGCGGGTTACGCCGAAGGTCAGTAGGGCAAGTACGGCAGCACCCACAAGGACGAAGATCACTCGCAAGTGTGTCGGCTCTTCGTCTGTAGTTGCGGCGGCCCCAAGAGGGAACTTGGATCGCGACGCTGTTACGGACATCCGACCTCCCCTCGCACTCGTCGGATCGGGGAAGGTCGAGCTCAGTGGCGGATAGTTCTAGCGAACGGTACCGACACGACGCAAGGCATCGCAGCAGGTCAGAACGTCAAACTCTGGCCGCGACGCTAGCATCGAGGCATGAAGCCGCGGATCCTCATCGTGGAGGATGAACGCGCGATCTCGGAGCCGCTCGCCGAGCATCTGGAGACGGGAGGGGTTCGACCCCGAGGTGACCGGCACGGTGTCCGCGGCCTCGGAGGCGTTCGAGCGCAACCCACACGACCTGATCCTGCTCGACGTGATGCTCCCCGACGGGGATGGCCGGGACCTCTGCCGGCAGATCCGCAAGGGCTCCGATGTGCCGATCGTGATGCTCACGGCGCGCGGCGAAGAGATCGACCGCATCGTCGGCCTCGAGCTCGGCGCCGACGATTACGTGGTCAAACCCTTCTCCGTCGGCGAATTGGTCGCCCGCATGCGCGCGATCATGCGGCGGGGGCGGGCCGCGGCCCGCAAGGGCCCGATCCAGATCGGCGAGCTCCGACTGGATCCTGCCTCGCGCACCCTGATGAGGTCCGACGTGCCGATCGAGCTGGCGGCCAAGGAGTTCGACCTGCTTCACCTGCTGATGGCGAACGCCGGGCAGGTCCTCCGACGCGAGGAGATCATGGACGAGGTCTGGGATCCGCACTGGTTCGGGCCCACGAAGACCCTCGACGTGCACATCTCCTGGCTGCGCAAGAAGATCGAGGCCGATCAGGCATCCCCGCGCTACATCACCACGATCCGTGGGGTCGGCTTCCGTTTCGCGGCACCGGAGGAGCTGGGCGGGCCGGCCGATCCCTCGCGCGATGGCTGACCGGAAGGCGTCGATGACCGTCCGCACGCGCCTCGTGCTCGCCTTCGCCTACATCCTGCTGACCGTGATCGTCGCGCTCACGGTGCCCCTCGCCTTCAACCTGCGCCAGCGGACGATCACCGAGGTCGAGTCGCAGGCCAAGCTCACCGCGCAGACGATCGCGGCCGGCATCGGCGCGGAGACGCTCACGCAGCCGCGTCGGTTGGAGCGGCTCACGGTGCAGTACGCCGACGAGACCGGCGATCGCGTGATCGTGATGGACGCCGATGGGATCGTGTTGGCCGACTCCGATGGAGAGGACGTCGGCCAGGACTACGCGAACGGACTCCGACCCGAGGTGACGAGCGCGCTCGATCCGGCCGCTCCCACCGCCGACGCGCGGATCCGGTTCAGCCGGACCGAGGACGCCGACATCCTGGTCGCCGCCGCCCCGATCCTCGACGAGGGTCTCGTGGGCGCGGTGCGGATCACGCAGAACGTGCAGGACGTGACGGACGCGGTGCGGAGCACGACGATCGGGTTGATCGCGTTGGGCGGCGCCGGGCTGATCGCCGGGCTGGTGATCGCGTTCGCGCTCGCGGGATCGTTCAGCCGCCCGCTCACGCGGCTCGCAGCGACGGCTCGGCGTCTGGGGCAGGGCGACCTCCAGGCGCGGGCGGGCGACGTCGGCGGCGCCAGCGAGATCGAGGACCTGGCCCACTCGTTCGACGAGATGGCCGATCGGGTCGAACGCTCGGTCGCCGCGCAGCGGGAGTTCGTCGCGAACGCGTCGCATCAGCTCCGTACCCCGCTGACCGGGATGAAGCTCCGGCTCGAGGCGGCGGCGGCCGATGCCACACCGCCCGTGAAGCGGCAGCTCGACGCCGCCGACGACGAGGTCGACCGGCTGGCCGCGATCGTCGACCGGCTCCTCGTCAGTGCCCGACGGATCGAGGCCGGCGATCGTTCCGCGGACACCGACCTCGCGCGCGCGGCGGTCCGCGCGATCGAACGCTTCCGTGACCGCGCTCTGGCCGCGGAAAGCTCGCTCGACGCCGAGGTCGGCTCCGCGGTCGCGGAGGCCGACGAGACCGACGTCGATCAGATCCTCGACAACCTCATCGAGAACGCGATCAGGTACGCGCCCGGGCCCATCACGATCGGGACGGGCGTGGTCGAGGGTCGCGCCTCCCTCTGGGTCCGCGACCACGGGCCGGGGATCCCCGCGGCCGACCTCGATCGGGTGACCGAGCGCTTCTATCGGGGCGCGGGCGCCCCCGAGGGCGGTTCCGGCCTGGGGCTCGCGATCGCGCGGGAGCTCGCCGAGGCGAACGGAGGCGCGATCGAGATCCGCCGGCCCGCCGATGGCGGAACCGTCGTGGAGGCCCGGTTCCGACTCGCCGAGGCGCCGGCCTTCGATCCCGAGGGCGGGAACCGGGCGATCCGCCCACCGGCCGATCGAAGCGCGACCCCCTCTTAACCCGGCCTTATCCGCCGGTCTTCTAGCCTGGGAACGTGAATACGACCCTTAGGACCATCCTGCTGGGGCTCGGTGGCCTGGCGCTCGCGATCGTGCTCTCGCTCGGGGCGTTCGCGCTGGCGGGCCGGTCCCTCGGCGAGCCGCCGACCGCCGTTCCGGCCCCGTCCCCCTCGGCGGACGGAGGGGCCTCGCCGCACCCGAGCCACACCGGGTCACCCGGGTCGGCGCCTTCGCACGCGGGCTCGGCGTCGCCCTCGGCTCCCATCAGCGCCTCGCCGTCGAGCGACGACGACTCGGGGGGCGGAAGCGGCTCCGATGACGACCACTCCGGGAGTGGCGGCGGGTCGGACGACCCGCCCGGGGACGATCACGGCGGGGACGACGACTAGCGGTTCCGGCCAAGCGCGTTCCATGGGAGACTCGACCGCACGATGGAAGAGCATCGCGGCCGGCACGAGATCTGGGGCGACGACCCCGAAGAGCGCGACGCCAGCGAGGTGATCGCCGAGCTCGCCGCGACCGAGCCCGCGTTCGAGCGACGGTGGCACCACCACCCCGCGTTCCTGCCCGTCAAGGCGGTCGGGCGCTTCATCGGTCGCAACGGCAAGCGGATCGCCGTAACGGTCGTCGGGTTCGTGGTGGTCCTCGCCGGCATCGTCCTGCTGATCCTGCCGGGTCCGGGGTGGGCGCTGATCTTCCTCGGCCTCGCGATCCTCGCGACGGAGTACGTCTGGGCCCGTCGCACGCTGGAGGCGGCGAAACGGAAGTTCGGCCAGGCGAAGGACGCGGTCTTCCGGAAGAACCGGAAGGGCCGCGGAGGCGAGCCGCCCGCACCGGTCGACGACCCGCCCGCGTGACGTCGGACACCGCGGGTAGCCTCGCTCCGTGAGCAGCGGCCGCATCTTGATCGGCACGTCCTCGTGGACCGACCCCACCCTCGTCAAGGACGGGGACTTCTACCCCCCCGGCACGAAGACGGCCGAGGCCAGGCTGAGGTTCTACGCGTCGCGCTTCCCCTTGGTCGAGGTCGATTCCACCTACTACTACCCACCCTCGGAGAAGAACTCCGTCCTGTGGATCGAGCGGACGCCCGCCGACTTCACGTTCAACATCAAGGCGTACTCGTTGCTGACCAACCACCCCACGCGCGTCGACTCGCTCTACGGCGACATCAAGGCGTCGCTCCCTCCCGAGATGCTCGCGAAGCGCAACGTCTACCGCGACACGCTCCCCGACGCCGCCGTCGACGAGGTCTGGCAGCGGTTCCGCGATGCCTTGATGCCGCTTCACTCCGCGGGCAAGCTCGGCGCGGTGCTCTTCCAGTTCCCGCAGTGGTTCGTGATCTCGAGGAAGAGCAAGACCTACATCGAGGAGTGCGTCGGACGCCTTCCGGATTTCCGGATCGCGGTGGAGTTCCGGCACCAGAGCTGGATGCGGGAGGACAATCAGGAGGAGACGCTGGCGTTCCTCGAAGAGCGCAACCTGCCGTTCGTGTGCGTCGACATGCCGCAGGGGTTCGTCTCGAGCGTCCCTCCGATCGCCGCGGCCACGGCGGACGACCTCGCGATGGTGCGGTTCCACGGTCGCAACCGCGATGCGTGGGAGGCGAAGAGCGACTCCGCGTCCGAACGGTTCCGCTACGACTACGAGCAGGCGGAGCTCGGCGAGTGGGTCCCGAGGATCGAGGGACTCGCCGCAGCGACCCGCGAGACGCACGTCCTGATGAACAACTGCTACCGCGACTTCGCGGTCCGCAACGCGCGCGAGCTGGGAGACCTCCTGCACCTCGAGGAGTGAGGACAGGGTTCGCGCCCGCACCGGGGGTACGCTCAACGCCATGATGACCGGTCACCGCTGGAAGGTGGCGACGATCCGCGGGATCCCGCTGTACGTGAGCTCGTCGTGGGTCTGGATCGGGCTCCTCTACACCTGGAGCATGTACGCCTGGCTCTCCGGCGGCGGGGTCGAGCAACGCGAGGCGGTGATGCTCGCCGTCTTCGCCTCGCTCCTGTTCTTCGGAAGCGTCCTCGTCCACGAGGCGGCGCACGCGATCGCGGCGCGGAGCCTGGGTCTGCCGGTCTCGGGGATCACCCTGCTCTTCTGGGGCGGTGCGACGGAGACGAAGGCCCACGCGCGCGGCCCCCGCGGAGAGTTCCTGGTCTCGATCGTCGGCCCCCTGGCGACCCTGTTGATGGCCGGGTTGTTCTGGTGGGCTCATCTGGCGACCGACGGCGTCGCCTCGGCCGTGTTCCGCTACCTCGGCCGGATCAGCGCGATCTTCGCGGTGTTCAACGCGCTTCCCGCCTTCCCCTTGGACGGCGGACGGGTGCTCCTCGCGGCCGTGTGGGGCGCGACCGGCGACCGGCGGAAGGGGATGAAGGTCGCCGGCTACTCGGGGATCGTGATGGGGACGCTCCTAGGGGTCGGTGCCCTCTATTCGATCTCGCGCGGGAGCACGTGGTGGCTGTTCCTCGGCTACCTCGCGGCCGTCCTGATCGCGACCGGTCGCGGGATGGACCGGCGGATCGCGCTGAAGGACCAGCTCCGCGGCGGCAAGGTCGCCGACGCGATGCGCCCGCCGCCCGCGACGGTGCCTGCGGACATGGCGCTCGCCCAGACGCTCGATCACTACCTGCGCGGCACCGATGAGGCGTTCCCGGTCCTCGACCAGGGGCGCGTGCTCGGGACCGTCTCGATGGCCAGCGCGCGGAAGGTCGGCGCCGAGGACCCGATGCGACCGGCCCGCGACGCCGTCGTCCCGCTCGTCGAGACCCCGGTGGTCGGGCCGGACGAGCCGCTCGACGACGCGCTCGAGTGGCTCGGCGGCAAGGACGGCCTGGTCATGCGCGGCGACGCGCTCGTCGGCGCGCTCGGACCGGGGGACGTGGAGCGGTGGTACCAGCGCGTCGTCCAGGGCCGCGTCGAAGACCCGGCGGCCGCGGCCGTCCCCGCGGTGCCGCCTCGCCCCGATCTCTGAGGCCGAGCTGTCGGCGAGCGCGGGTAGCATCCGCAGGTGATGGCCCCCGAGCTCTCCCCCGATCCCCGTCAGGCTGCCGTCCTCGACCACGAGACGGGACCGTTGCTCGTGCTCGGCGCCGCCGGGACGGGGAAGACCGCGATCCTCCGCGAGCGGTTCGTCCACCTGCTCGAGCGCGGCGCCGATCCCGAACGGGCCGCGTTCGTCGTTGGCTCGAGGCGCGCGCGCGAGGACGTGCGCGGCGCCCTGCTCGGGCGGCTGGAGGGCTCGCTGCCCGACCTGCAGGTCGTGACGATCCAGGGGCTCGCCCTGCGGATCCTCGCCGCGCGTCACCGGAGACTCGGCTATGCCGAGCCGCCGACCGTCCTGTCCGCGGCCGACCAGTTCGCCCGCGTCCAGGAACTGCTCCGGGATCAAGATCCCGCGGCCTGGCCGGCGTACGGACACCTCCTCGGGCTCCGAGGCTTCGCCGACCAGGTGCGGCAGTTCCTGCTGCGCGCCCAGGAGGCGATGCTCACGCCGGACGCGATCGAGGCCCGGAGCGAGGAGGCGGGGCTCACGGGATGGCGGGAGCTCGCGCGCTTCCTGCGGAGCTACCAGGACGGGCTCGACGACCAGGACCAGGTGGATTTCGCCGCCCTCCAGCAGCGCGCGGCCGCGGTGGCCGGCGAAGGCGATCCGCTGTTCGACCACCTGTTGGTCGACGACTACCAGGACGTGACCCTCGCCGCGGAGGCGATCCTCGAGGGGCTGGCGGTCCCCGACCTGGTGGTCGCCGGGGACCCCGGCGCTCACGTCTTCTCGTTCCAGGGGACGACCGACGTTCCGATCCACCGGTTCGCGGAGCGGACGCGCGCCGAGACGGTCGAGCTGGAGACGAATCATCGGAGCGTCTCGCCACCTACGGTCGAGGCCTGGATCGCTCCCCACCCCTCCGAGGAGCATGCGGCGATCGCACGCGAGCTCCGCCGGCTCCACGTGGAGGAGGGCGTCGAGTGGCGTGAGCTCGGCGTGGTGGTCCGGCGGCAGGGCCCGCACCTCGGCAGCCTCCTGCGCGCGCTCGACGATGCGCGGGTTCCGCGCGCGGTCCCCGAGCGCGGCCTCTCGCTCTCCGCCGAGCCGGCGACGTTCCCGTACGTGCTTGCCCTGCGGTGGCTCGTCGCCGATCGGGAAGGACGCGAGGCGTCGATCGAGTCCGTCCTGACCTCGGACCTGGTCGGGCTCTCGCCCGCGTCCGCGCGCGGCGTGATGCGTTCCGCGCGGACCGCCGCCGGCACGATCGCGGAGGCGCTCGATCGCACCGACGGGCTGTCGGCCGACGAGGCCGTGTCGATCGAGGCGGTGCGCGAGGTGTTCGCGGAGGCCGAGCCGACGGTCGACCGATCGGTGGACGTCGCGTTCCGGATCCTGTGGACCCGGCTCCCGACGTCGGCCCGTCTCGTCGCCGCCGCCGAGCGGAGCGCCGAGGCGCGTCGCGAGCTCGACGCCGTCCTGACGTTCGCCGAGGTGGTGGCCGAGGCGGGAGCGACGGCCGACCCGTCCACGCGGGCGTTCCTCGAGACCCTCGACGCGGCCGAGCACGGGCCGGGCCATGATCCCTGGGAGCGGACCCGGCCCGACGCGGTCCGGGTCCTCACGGCCCACGGCGCGGTCGGCCAGGAGTTCGACACGATCCTCGTGGCAGGAGCGGTCGAGGGGAACTTCCCGAGCCTGTCCCGGCCCGAGCCGATGTTCGACCTGGCAGCCCTGGACGGGCCGATCAGCCGGTCCGATCGCAACCGGGCCCGGCTCGAGGACGAACGGCGCCTGTTCCGATCGGTGGTCGGCCGCGCCCGGCATCGGGTCGTGCTGTGCGCGAGCGACGCCCATGCCGATGACGAGGAGCGGACGACCCGGACCCGGTTCGCCGAAGAGCTCGGCGCGACGTGGACGTCGATCCCGGCCGGACCGTTCGACGAGCCGGTCTCGGTCCGGGAGGCGGAGGCGACCTGGCGTCGGACGCTCGCCGATCAGGACGAGCCGACGACGCTCCGGCTCGCCGCGCTCGAGGGACTGGTCGCGCTCGGCGTCGACCCGGCGCGCTGGTGGTTCCAGCTGGGGTGGACCGATACCGGCGCCCCGCTGCACGAGCGACTCCGCGTCTCGTACTCCAAGCTCACGACGCTCGAGAACTGTGAGCTGCAGTACGTGCTGGCGGCCGAGCTCGGTCTCGGCCGGCCCGTCGGATACCAGGCTTGGGTCGGCACGGTCGTGCATCGGATCGTCGAAGACTGCGAGCTGGGCAAGCTCCCGCGCTCGCTGGACGCGCTCGTCGCCGAGATCGACGCGCGCTGGAACCCCGAAGTGTTCCCGGCAACCGCGATCTCCGAGACATGGCGCAGGCTCGCGAAGGAACGGATGCTCCCGAACTGGTGGGAGCGGTTCGCCGCCCACCCCGCCGTCGGCACGGAGCGACACTTCGAGTTCGACTTCGACGGCGTCACGGTGAACGGCTACATCGATCGGATCGGACCCGATCCGCTCGGGTACGGCACGCGGATCACCGACTACAAGACCGGCAGCGCCGATTACGCCCCGAGGGCGAACGAGAGCCTCCAACTCGGGATCTACTACCTGGCCGCGCTGCTCTCGCCCGACGTGGCCGATGTCGGCCCGATCACCGGCGTCGAGCTCGCGTTCCTCAAGGGAGATTGGAAGACCGGCCAGCTCGTGATGCGCGAGTGGGAGGTCGGCATCGGCGAGCGTGAGGAGGAGTACCAGCACGCGATGCGCGCGCGCCTCTCGTCGTTGATCGGCGAGCTCCAGAGGCTCGATGAGGACGGGGTCTACCGGCCGAACCCACAGGCGGACTGCTTCTTCTGCGAGTTCCGCTCGCTCTGCCCCCTGTATCCCGAGGGCGCCCCCGTGTTCGCGAACGCGTCCGCGCCGAAGCGACCCGAGCACGAGGCGAGGAGCCCCGCGGAGGCACGGGCGTGACCGGCCCGAAGACCTACCCGCCCGAGATCGTCGCCGTGATGGGCGGCCATCCACCGACCGAGGAGCAGTGGACGGCGATCTCCTGGCCGCTCGAGCCGTACGTCCTCGTCGCCGGCGCCGGGTCCGGCAAGACCTCGGTCATGGCCGCGCGCGTCGTCTACCTGGCGCTCGCCGCCATGGGTCGCGTCGCCACGGAGCACGACGGCGTGCTGCCCGGCAACGTCTTGTGCCTGACGTTCACGAAGAAGGCGACCGACAACCTCCGGCACCGGGTCGCCCAGGCGCTCTCGGGGCTGCAGCTCCCCGAGGGCGAGGAGCCCGAGATCGCGAACTACCACGCGTTCGCGGCCGGGTTGCTCGAGCGCTCGGGGATGCTGGTCGGGATCGAACCCGGACAGCGCGTGCTGACGGCGGCGCAGCGCACCGAGCTCTGCGGCCGCGTGCTCGACCTGATGACGTTCGAGCACGTCCGGAGCGAACGCCTGCCGACGGTCGTCGACCAGATCCTGACGCTCGAGGACCAGGCGACGAACCATCGCGTGACGCCCGACGAGATCGTCGCCTTCTGCGAACAGCGGTTGGAGGCGCTGGAGAACGTCCGGTCCTCCCGGCCGTTCCGAGCCACCCAGGAGCGGATCGAGCTCGCGAAGGCGGTGGGCCTGTTCCGCCGCCTGAAGCGCGATCTCGGGGTGATCGACTTCGGCGATCAGATCGAGCTCGCGCTGCAGGTCGCCGAGCGACACGCGGACGTCGTCGAGGGGCACCGTCAGCGCTTCGGCGCGGTGTTGCTGGACGAGTACCAGGACACCGACATCACCCAGGCTCGGCTCCTCGCGACGATCTTCGGGGACGGGCACCCGGTGACCGCGGTCGGCGATCCCGACCAGAACATCTACGCGTGGCGCGGCGCGAGCCTCTACAACCTGCTCGAGTTCCCGCGGCGATTCCCGCGGTCCGACGGCGAGCCCTCGGCGCGTCTGCCCCTGTATACGAACTTCCGGTCGGGCGCGACCGTCCTCGAAGCCGCCGACGTGATCATCGGACAGCTGCCGGATGCCCAGCGTCCGGACCCAGAGAAGCGCCTCGTCGCCTGGCCCGCGAACGGCGACGGCGAGGTGACCGTCGCCCGCATCTCGGACGAATGGCGCGAGGCCGAATGGATCGCTGACCGCGTCCTGCAGCTGCACCGGGTTGGCTCGCGTTGGGCCGACTGCGCCGTGCTCTGCCGGACCAGCCGCCTGTTCTTCTCGATCCAGCAGGCGTTCGGCGAACGCGGGATCCCGGTCGAGATCGTAGGGCTCGCCGGCCTGCTCCGGATGCCCGCGGTGGTCGAGGTCCTCGCCTACGCCCGAGCCGTGAACGACCCGTTCGCCAGCATCGACCTCGCCCGGATCCTCCTCGGGCCGCGCTACCGCGTCGGCTTCAAGGACATCGCGCGCGTCGCGTCGCTCGCGAAGGGGCGCAACTTCGAGATGCGGGTCCAGGACGAGGACGAAGGTGAGGCCCTCCCGTTCTTGTTCGCCGAGGCGCTCGAGCATCTCGACGAGGTCGAGGGCCTCTCGGACGAGGGGCGCGAACGGCTCGAGGCGTGTCGCCGCGAGCTCCGGGAGCTGCGTGCGATGGCGGGCCGATCCGTGGCCGAGTTCCTGGGCGAGATCATCCGCCGGACCGGCCTCCTGTCCGAGCTCGACGCACACGTCGACACGCGCGCGGCGGCCGAGACGAAGCGCAACCTGGCCGCGTTCCTCGACGAGGTGCACGCGTTCGAGCCGATCGAGGGCGAGCTGACCCTCCGCGCCTTCCTCGACTACATCGAGACGGTCGAGCGCCTCGACAAGCCCGAGTGGTCGCCGGTCCAGCCGTCGGACGAGGACTCGGTGAAGGTGATGACGATCCACACCGCGAAGGGACTCGAGTTCGACAACGTGTTCGTCCCGGGCCTGGCGAAGGGGTTGCTCCCGAACATGACGATCCAGCAGAACCCGGCCGAGCGTGGGAAATCGCTCGACTTCGAGCTCCGCGGCGACGCGGCGATCCTGCCGGCGTTCGACGGCGTGTTGTCGCACTTCCGCGAGGCCCTCAAGGCGCAGGAGCTCTACGAGGAACGCCGGACCGCCTACGTCGCGATGACACGAGCGAAGCGCCGGCTGTTCGTGACCGGCGCCCACTGGTACGGCGAGACGATCCGAGCGAAGGAGGCCGGTCCGTTCCTGCGCGAGCTGAAGGACTGGGTGACGGAGACGCGCAAGGCGAGCTGGGACCCGGGCGCGGACATCGACGAGGAGCACAACCCGCTCCTGGGCTACCGCCAACGGTTCGTGCGGGACTGGCCGGAGCCCGCGCGTCCGAACGAGACCGACGGCCTGTTCCCGGATGGCTGGCGTCCCGCCGCGCGCGCGGCTGCCGAGGCGGGCGGGGTGCAGCCGTCGCTCGTCGAGGTCCTGGACGCGCGCGAGCGCGAGCGGTTCGAGGCCCTCGCCGCCGAGCGACGGCACCACGCCGCGTTCCTGCTCGAACGAGAGGCGGCCGAGGGCGAGCCGACCGAGCTCGGGGGATCGCCGACGGCCGTCTCCGCGAGCGGCGTGATCGATTACGCACGCTGCCCGAAGCGCTTCTACTGGTCACAGGTCCGCCCGCTCCCGCGGTTCAGCGGCCCGGCAGCCCGGATCGGGACGGAGGTGCACCGCTGGATCGAACGGCACGCCGCCGGGCAGGCGGCGCTGATCGACCTCGAGGAGCCGCCCGACCTCACGTACGAGGAGCTCGCCGGCGAGCCCGGCAAGGTCGATCGCCTGCGGCAGGCGTTCCTCGCGAGCCGGTTCGCGGAGCGCACCCCCCTCTACACGGAGCGGCCGTTCCTGCTGCGCTTCGGCGCGTTCACGGTGGGCGGGCGGATCGACGCCGTGTTCGGCGAGCCGGCCGGACCGTGGGAGGTCGTCGACTGGAAGACAGGCCGGCGACCCGCCTCGGACGACCCGATCGCCGGGCTCCAGCTCGACGTGTACGGCCTCGCGTGCGCCGAGATCTGGGGCAAGCGCGCCGACGAGCTGACGCTCACGTACCTCTACCTCGCGAGCGCCGAGGAAGCCTCGCACCCGATGGAGGATCCGCAGGCCGTCCGCTCGCGGATCGCCGAGACGCTCTCGTCGATCGGGGCGGGGCGGTTCGAACCCACGCCGGGACCTGCGTGCACCTATTGCGACTTCCGTTCCTTCTGCGAACCGGGGAAGGCGTGGGTGGCCGATCACGCCGCAGCCCCATCTCTGCCTTCGATGAACCTCCAGACCTAGAGGACGGGTCCGCTCGGAGCCCGGGGCGTTCCCGCGTGGACGCCCCAAGATCCCTTGGGGCGCACGCGCGAGGTGGGTGTCAACTCAGATTGACATCCTGCACGGTTGTCAACTATGGTTGCTCGACGATGCCGAACGAGGAGCAACGACCGCAGGATCCCCGGGACGGGTTGGCCGCCGTCGTCGCGCTCCGCGAGCTCGTCGCTCGCCTCGAGGCGGCCGAGGTCGAGCGGGCGGTGCGTGCCGGGTGGACCTGGGGTCGGATCGCCGAGGCCCTTGGCGTCACCCGTCAGGCGGTGCACAAGAAGTACGCGAAGCGGCTCGCTGCGGCGGGGGTCGAGACCGGAAGGAGACGCGATGTTTGAGCGGTTCGACGAGACCTCGGGCACGGTGGTCGCGGAGGCCCGGGAAGAGGCCAGGCTCCTCGGGGCGAGCAGGCTCGAGGCCGAACACCTGTTGCTCGCGCTGTCACGACAGACCACCTCGGGGGCCGGGCGCGTACTCGCCGAGGCCGGCCTGGATCATGACCGGCTCCGTGACGCGCTCGACGCCGAACGTCGACGGAGCCTCGAAGCGATCGGCGTCGTCGCGGTCGGGGTTGTGGACCGACCGCTGCCCGCGGCGGGTCAGCCGCGCTGGGGAGCCTCGGCCAAGCGCGCGATCGAGCACACCATGGTGATCGTCAAGACGCGCGGCGATCGCAGGATCCTCCCGGCGCATCTCCTGCTCGGCGCGCTCGGCGCCAGGGAGGGAACCGTGCCGCGCACCCTCGCTGCGGTCGGGGTGGACCCGGTGGCCCTCGCGGCGCGTGCGGAGGCGACGCTCGGCGAGCCGCGCGTAGCCGGTCGAGGCACGACCGGCGGCCCTCAGGGCGTGAGGCGCTCGATCTGCTCTTCGAACGGCCGGTAGCCGGAGGCGGGGTCGTAGCCTCCGCCCCGACGGACGCTCGGAACCGAACGCGACACGAGGCCGGTCTCGGACTGGGCACGGCTCTGCGTGACGGCGCGGAACCACTCGAGGGAGCCGGGCTGGATCACGACCTCGCCTCGCGTGCCCAGGCGCCGATACGAGGCGTCGTCGACGATCATCACCGGGGTTCGACGATACGCCTTCTCGACCCGCGCGCGCCGGGTCTCGTCTTCGGACGTGACGAGGATGTCGCCGTCGCGCCACTCGGCCATGACCAAGACGTCGTCGGGAGCGTCGGGGAGGTGGAACTCGACCTTCACGCCTCGCAGGCTACCCGGCGAGCGAGCGGTCGACGCGGCGGACCAGGCGCGCCATCGACTTCAGCAGCTGCATCGACAGGGATGGGTCCTTCCTCAGCAGCTTCTGGAAGGCCGGCCGCGAGATCATCAGCACCGTGAGCGGGGTCTCCGAGACGACGGACGCGGTCCGCATCCCACCGTCCAGGAGCGAGATCTCGCCGAAGTGATCGCCGGGGATCGCCCGGTTCACCGTCCGGCCGTGCACCTTGACCTTGGCCTCACCGCTGAGGATCACGAAGAAGCTCTCGCCGAGATCCCCCTCCTTCACGAGGGTGGCGCCCGCCATGTACGACGCGATCTCGGCGAGGTCGGCGATCTGCTTCAGCTGACGCTTCGAGAGCCCCTCGAACAGCGGTACGGCGGCGAGCGCCGCCAACAGCTGCTTGTTCGTCGCCATCTGCGAACCCTCCCACCGGTCGATACGGAGCGGCCCGCGGCCGCGCGACGTGGAGCCTACCGCGGAGGACACCGGGCGCGCGACGCGGGCGACTCCGCTGTCGGTGGCCGACGCTAGGGTCGCCCTCCGGAACGTCCCGAGGAGTGGCCGTGTCGGCGAGCCTGCCGCGCCGCATCGAACCGCTCCCCCTCACGATCGCCGTGCGCGCCGGCGCGGTCCTGGCCAGCCAGGGCGAGGCTAGCGGCACGCTGTGGCGCGTCCAGGCCGGGGCCCTGTGGGAGTCGATCGTCCTGCCCGAGGGGCGGGAGCTGGCGCTCGGGATCCTCGGGTCCGGCGACCTGATCGGCGAGCCCGAGGGCGTCCCCTGCGGCAGCACCGTGCGGAGCCTGCGGGTCTGCCGGCTCGGGGCGATCGCTCCGAGCGACGCCGCCGATCTCTTCGCTGCCCGCGCCCGTCGCGCGGCGTCGCTCGCGGCGGACCTGGCCTGGACCGACGTGCCGACCCGGCTCCTGACCCGGCTGCGGGACCTCGCCGAGCGTTTCGGCCGCCCCACGACCGGCGGAACGGCGATCACGCTCCGGCTCAGCCAGGAACGGCTCGCGCTCCTGTGCGGCTCGACGCGCGAGACCGTGAACCGCTCGCTGCGCATGCTCATCGTGCGTGGCGACGTGCGACCGACCGGCGCGGGGAGCTACGTCGTGATCGAGCGACGCGAGGTCTCGGCGCCCGCCTTCGGCCAGCCGGGCGTCCGGCATCGCCTCGATCTGCGGATGCGCGCGCCTGATCGTGGCTAGGCGGGACCGGCGGTGTCCTGCAGGACGGCCAGGCTGCAGGATCCGCAGAGACGGGCCCGTCCCTTCACCGGACGTCCGCATCGATCGCAGGTCCGAGGGGTCACCGCCCGGTACCGCGCATCGTCGCCCGAACCCTCGTGCTCCACCCGGCCCTCCGCCTCGAGCTTGAGCAGATGCGCCAGCACGGAACGGGCCGCCAGCGGATGCACGTCGGGCGGATGGCCCGCGTAGATCGACGCCACCATCTCCCCGATCGTGTGCTCGCCGTCCGCGACCTGGGCGAGGACCTGCGCTTCGCGTTCGGCCCGGTGGGCGATGTACTCCGCCAGCTTCCCGGGCGCGTCGAGCACCACCGGTCCATGACCCGGGTAGATCGTCCGCGGCGCGAGCTCCTGCATCCGGTGGAGCGAGCGCAGGTACCGTTCCAGATCGCCGTCGGGCGGGTCGATGAAGCTGGTCCCGCGGCCGACCACCGCATCCCCGGAGAAGAGCGAGCGCGTCTCCGGCTCGAAGAACGCGAGATGGTCGGACGTGTGACCCGGCGTGAAGACGACGGTGAGAGCCGCGGAGCCGACGCCGATGACCTGGCCGTCGCGGAGGTGCTCGGCGCCGGCCAGGCGGAAGGCGAAGAGCGGCGCGCCCACTTGGGCCGCGAACGCCGCGGCCCCAGGCGCGTGGTCCGGATGATCGTGCGTGACGAGGACGGCCCCCACCGGGCCTGCGGTCCGCGCCACCTCGTCCCGGTGGCCTGGGACGTCGTCGGGCCCGGGGTCGATCACGATGGCGGGATCGTGTCCGACGATCCAGGTGTTCGTCCCCTCGAGGGTGTGGATGCTCGGGTTCGGAGCCAGCACGCGCACGACCCTGAGCATGGTCAGTCCTGCCAGAAGACGTCTCGGGGGAGCCGTTCGAGCTCCTCGTCGTCGGGCTCGCGCGTCTCGATCCGTAGCGCGAGCAGCTCGGCGACGGATCCGCAAGCGGCCAGGTGGATCAGCGTGAAGTAGGTGGGCCAGAACAGCTTGCGTTCCTTCGCCCGCCAATCCTCGAGGAGCGCCGTCGGCGACTCCCACCACGCGGCCGCGGTCTCGCCGCCGTCGGGAACCGGCTCGATCCCTCTCGGCATCGCCACCGCGTAGTACCGGGCATCGAAGCGGACCGGCACCTGCTCGGGCGCGATCCAGTGGGCGATCTCGACGAGCCCATCGACGGCCGGATCGCTCATCACGAGGCCGGCCTCCTCGGCGAGCTCGCGCACCGCGCACGCCCGGCCGGCCTCCCCGGGCGTGCCCCACCAGGCGGCCGCGAGCGCGGCGTCGTCGGGGTCCACCGCGCCACCCGGGAACGCCACGTAGCCCGGGAGGAACCGGCTCGCCGCGCTCCGCTCGAGCACGAGCAGCTCCAAGCCCTCCTCACCGTCGCGCCCCGCGATCAACGAGGCCGCACGCCGGATCTGCTCCGCCACGGACCGTATCCTCCCAGGTCCCGGCATACTGCTCGGATGCCGGAGGACCCCGCCGCCGCGATCCGCGCCGCGATCCGCTCGGGGGGGCCGATCCCGTTCGGCGAGTACATGACCCTGGCGCTCTACGGACCGGGAGGGTTCTATGACCGCCCGCCGGTCGGCCCGCGAGGGGACTTCGTCACGAGCCCGCACGTGCATCCCGTGTTCGGGACGCTCGTCGGCCGCGCGATCCGGGGGATGGCGGCGGACCTCGGCGAGCCGTCGCCGCTGCGCATCGCCGAGGTCGGCGCCGGCGACGGGACGCTCGCCCGCCAGCTCCGCGAGGAGCTCTCGGACCTCGAGGTCGCGTATACGGGCATCGAGATCAGCCCGGGCGCTCGCGAGATGCTCGCGACGATCGACGGGGTTCGCATCGCGACGACGCTCACCGACCCGGCCCAGGTCGTCCTCGCGAACGAGCTGCTCGACAACCTCCCGTTCCGCCGGATCCGTGGCGACCGTGAGATCCGCGTGGGCCTCGACGGCGACCGCCTCGTCGAGGTGGAGGTCCCGTGGGACGGCGAGCCCGCGGTGCCGGGGGCCGAGACGATCGTGCCCGACGGGATCGACGCCTTCATCGGCTCGCTGCGCCACGTCCTCGCTCCCGGCTACGCGCTCCTGATCGACTACGGAGACGTGGGTTCCACGGGCGGCGACGTTCACGGCTACCGCGCCCAGCACCTCGTGGAGGACCCGCTGGACGACCCCGGCGGAGCCGACATCACGGTCGGCGTCGACTTCGGCGCCGTGGCCCGGACCGCGCACGACCTTGGCCTCCAGGCGTTCGGCCCCATCTCGCAGCGCGAGGCGCTGGCGGCGCTCGGCTTCGAGGCGTGGACGCGCCAGGAGCTCACGCGCCAGGGGCAGCTGCTGGACGAGCGCGAAGGGCTCGAAGCGGTGCGCGCGTGGAGCGGGCGGAGCGCGGCGTCGCTCCTGGTCGACCCCGCCGCGCTCGGACGGCTCCATTGGCTCGTCCTCGCGTCCGAGGGTCTCCCACGTCCGGCGTGGCTCGGACGGACCGAGCTCGCCTGACTCACACCGTTGCGAGGAGATCTCGCGCGGACGGCTATCGATCGACGTCGCCGACGACGAAGAAGACCGAACCCAGGATCGCGACCAGGTCAGGAACCAGCGCGCCCGGCAGCATCGCGGGGATCACGCTCACGTTCGAGAAGGACGCGGTCCGCATCTTCAGGCGGTACGGCTGTTCCTTGCCGTTGCCGACGAGGTAGTAGCCCATCAGGCCGAGCGGGTTCTCGGTGCGCACGTACACCTCGCCGTCGAGCTTCATCGTCTTCGGCAGCTTGCCGGCGATGTACGGACCCGGGGGCAGCCTGTCCATGCACTGCTCGATGATGTCGCACGACTGCTTCATCCGCTCGATCAGCACCCACAGGCGGTCGTAGCAGTCGCCGCCCGTCGCGACCGGAACCTCGAACTCGACCTCGCCGTACTTCTCGTACGGCTCGTCCTTGCGGGGATCCATCGCGACGCCGCTCGCCTGCAGCACGGGCCCCGAGCACCCGTACGCGATCGCGATATCCGGAGGAAGCACGCCGACGTTGCGCGTACGAGCGAAGACGATCTCGTTCCCCATGATCAGGGTCTCGTATTCCTGGATGCGCTTGCGCGTGATCGCGAGGACCTCGGCCGAACGCTTCAGGAACCCGCGCGGCAGGTCGTCCTTCAGGCCGCCGACGCGACAGTAGGAGTGGTGCATCCGGGCGCCGGTGGCGGACTCCATCAGATCCTGGATCACCTCCCGCTCGCGGAACGCGTAGAAGATGGGCGTCATCGCCCCGAGCTCGAGCGGGTACGAGCCGCTGAACATCAGGTGGTTCAGGATCCGGTTCCACTCCGCGAACATCGTGCGGATCCACTGCGCGCGTTCGGGAACCTCGATGCCGGCGAGCCGCTCGACGGCGATCACCCAGCCCAGCTCGTTGTTGAACGCGCTGATCCAGTCGTGTCGGTTCATCAGGACCAACACCTGGCGCGCGTCGCGATACTCGGCGAGCTTCTCGGCCGCGCGATGCATGTAGCCGATCACCGGCTCGGCGCGGGTGATCACCTCGCCGTCGAGCTCGAGCACGACACGCAGGACGCCGTGGGTGGACGGGTGCTGCGGCCCGATGTTGAGGATCATCTCCTCGGTCTGCAGACCGCCGGCCGGCACCACCTCCACGTCGAGCCCCCCGCCGCGGATCATCGACGAGATCGGGGAGCTGCGGAACGCGGGCCGTTCCTCGGTGTCGACCATCGCGCCTATCCTAGCGGCCGCTCGACGGCCGCGAGGTGACAGGCGGCGGCGTGCGACTCGGCGAGCTCGATCAGCCGCGGATCGTCGTCCCGGCAGGCGGTCTCCACCCCCGCCGCCGCCGCGGCCCCCGATGCGAGCGCCGGACATCGCTGGTGGAAGCGGCATCCCGACGGGATCCGCGTGGGATCGGGCGGCTCGCCCGTCAGCAGCCGACGATCCAGCGCCCCCGACTCGGGCACGACGTCGAGGAGCGCCCGGGTATACGGATGGCGCGGCGCCGTCAGGACGCTCCGCGTCGGTCCGACCTCCACGATCCTTCCCAGGTACATCACCGCCACCCGGTCCGCGATCGTCCACGCCAGACCGAGGTCGTGCGTGACGATCAGGATCGAGATGCTCGACTCCGCGCGGAGCTTCAGCAGGAGCCGGAGGATCTCACCCCGGACCGATGCGTCCAGGTTGGAGACCGGCTCGTCCGCCACGATCACGCGCGGCTCCAGCACGAGCGCGCCCGCGATCACGACGCGCTGCCGCTGCCCACCCGACAGCTCATGGGGGAACCGCAGGAAGAAGCGTTCGGGCGGGCGCAGGCCCGCGCGCGAGAGCGCGCGCGCGACCAGCTCCTCCTCGTCGCCCGCGACCTTGTGGATCCGCAGGCCCTCGGCGACCGACTCGTAGATCGTCTGGCGCGGGTTCAGCGCGCCGGTCGGATCCTGGTAGACCATCTGCACCCGTCGTCGGTAGGCGCGCAGGTCGCGACCGAGGGGTTCGCCCTCGAACTCGATCTGCCCTTGATCCGGCGTCACGAACCCCATGATCGAGCGCGCGAGCGTGGTCTTCCCGCAGCCGGATTCGCCCGCGAGCGCGAGGATCTCCCCCTCCGCGAGATCCAGGTCCACCCCGTCCACGGCCCGGGCGACGACCCGGTCCTTCTTCCCACCCAGCAAGGTCGCGCGTCCGGAGAAGCGGACGTGGAGGTCCCGCACGACGAGCAGCGGCTCGCCGGAGACATGGGCGCCGGCCGGCGCGACCGGTCCGGCCTGCGTCACGTCACAGCCTCCTCCCGGGCGGTCATCGGGTCGGCCAGCAGGCACGCCGCGTGCCGGTGTTCGCCCGTCGGCAGCAAGGGAGGATCGACCTCTGCGCAGCGATCGAAGACCGCCGGGCATCGCGGGTGGAAGGTGCATCCGGTCGGCAGCTCACGGGGATCGGGGGGATCGCCGGGAAGGCCGGTCGGCGACTGGATGTAGCTCTCGTCGCCGATCTTCGGGAAGGCACTCGCGAGCGCCATCGTGTACGGGTGCTTCGGCTCGGCGAACACCTCGTCGGCGCCGCCCGTTTCCACGATCCGCCCCGCGTACATCACGGCGAGCCGATCGCTCACCTCGGCGAGCACCGACAGGTCGTGCGTGATGAACAGCATCGAGAGCCCCAGCTCGTCCTGCAACTGTCGGAGCAGCTGCAGGACCTGCGCCTGCACCATCACGTCGAGCGCGGTCGTGGGCTCGTCCGCGATCACGAGGTCCGGCTGGCACGCGAGGGCCATCGCGATCATCACGCGCTGCTTCTGGCCACCCGAGAACTCGTGCGGGAAGTCCCGCGAGCGCCTCGACGGTAGCCCGACCTGCTCCAGGAGGTCGCCGGCCTGCCTCAGCGCGTCGCGGCGGGTCGACGGGCCGTGGGCGAGGATCGGCTCCGCGATCTGGTCGCCGATCCGGATCACGGGGTCGAGGGCATGCTGCGCCCCCTGGAAGACGATCGAGCCCTGGGTCCAGCGGACCGTGCCCAGCTGGTTCGGCTCCATCGCGAGGACGTCCTCCCCGTTGAGCGAGACCCGGCCCGTCATGCGTGTCCCCCGCGGCAGGAGCCGCAGTAGTCCCAGGCCGATCGTCGACTTCCCGCACCCCGACTCGCCGGCGAGGCCGAGGACCTGGCCGCGCTCGATCGTGAGGTCGACGCCGCGGACCGCGGGCACCGAGCCTTCGCGCGTCTCGTACTCGATCGTCAGATCGCGGACCTCGAGGAGGCTCATCGCGCGCGCAGCCTCGGGTTCACGATCTCCTCGATCGCGTTGCCGCACATCGTGAACGCGAGGACGACGAGCACGATGCAGACGCCCGGCGCGCCGATCCACCACCAGGCCCCGAGGGTCGGCGCGCCGGCCTCGAACGCGTTCTCGAGGACCGCCCCCCACGACGGACGGTTCGGATCGCCGAGGCCGATGAACGAGAGCGTCGACTCGGCGAGGATCATCACCGCGATCGTCAGGATCGTCTGCGCGAAGATCACCGGCAAGACGTTCGGCAGCACGTGCTTGCGGACGAGGTGCCGATCGCGGGCGCCCAGCCCGCGGGCACGCTCGATGTAGGGCCGTTCGCGGATCGAGAGCGTCTGGCTACGGACGAGACGGGCGGTCCACGGCCACGACGTCAGGCCGATCACCATCACGATCACGAACGTCGACTGTCCGAGGACCCCCGCGAGGATCACGGCGAGCGGGAGGAACGGCAGCACGAGGAACCAGTCCGTGAACCGCATCAGGAAGCTGTCCCACGATCCGCCTCGATAGCCGGCCATGATGCCGATCACGGCGCCGACGGACATCGACACGACGGCGGCGAAGAGACCGACCATCAGCGAGATCCGCGACCCCCAGATCACGAGCGTCAGCACCGACCGGCCGGTGTCGTCGGTGCCGAGCGGATACTGCCAGGAGGGCGGCGCGAGGATCGGTCCTTGCACCTGCGTGACGTCGAGCCCGCTCCGGTCCGCGAGCCACGGCGCGAACAGCGCCATCCCGACGAAGAGCAGCAGGATCGCGAGCCCGACGATCCCCATCGTGCTGCGTCGATACGTGGCCCAGAAGCGCGAGCGCGCGAGCCGGCGGCGGGCCCGAGTGACGGCCTTCGGGTCACGCGGCGCGCGCGGCTCCGCGTCGCCGGGAACGGGACCCGCGACGGTCGCCATCAGGCCTCACGCACCCGCGGGTCGAAGTAGCCGTACAGCAGGTCGGCGGCCAGGTTCGACACGAGCACCGCCAGCGTGAAGAACAGGAACAGGCCCTGGAGCAGCAAGAAATCCTGCGCGTCGAGCGCCTGGAACGTGAGCAGACCGAGGCCCGGGTAGGAGAAGACGACCTCCACGACGATCGCGCCGCCGATGATGGAACCGATCGAGAGCGCGATCACCGAGATCGTGGGGAGCATCGCGTTACGCACGGCGTGTCCCCACAGGACCCGGCCCTCCCGGATCCCCTTCGCGCGCACGGTGGTGATGTAGTCCTCACCCATCACGTCGAGGAGCGACGAGCGCATCACCAGGTAGTACTCGCCGACGTACGCGATCACGAGCGTCACCACCGGCAGCACCATGTGGTTCGTGACGTCGACGATGTGATCGATCCCGGTGAGGTCGGCGTTCGGGGTGGAGTAGCCGCCCGACGGGAACCAGCCGAGCGCCGTCGAGAAGACGATCAGCAGCATCATCGCCAGCCAGAAGTCGGGCATCGAGTAGAAGAGCAACGACACGCCCATCGAGCTCGTGTCGAAGCGGCTCCCGCGTTCCCACCCTCCGCGGATCCCCATGTAGAGGCCGATCACCATCATCAGGACCGTGGCGGTGCCGACGAGCAGGACCGTCGGCCAGAGGAAGCGGAGGAAGACGTCCATCACGCTCTCGCCTTGGTAGATGAAGGTCAGGCCGAGGTCACCCCGGGCGAGGTCGCCCACGTAGTCGACGAACTGCGCGGGGAGGGCCTTATCCAGCCCCAGGTCCTTGGCCAACGCGGCCTGCGCTTCCTTCGAGAGCTCGATCCCCTTCTGCTTCGTCAGCAAGCGGACCGGATCCCCGGGCATGATGCGGAAGAGGAAGAAGTTGAAGATCAGGACGAACACCAGCGTGAAGAGCGCCTGGAGGACCTTCCGCGCGACGTACCGCCACTCCCCCATCCCCCCTCCCGTCAGGCGTAGTACGTATCGAGACGCCGGCGACGAGCGGCGGCGAGGAGGATCGCCGCTGCGACGAGGCCCATCCCGACGAGCCACATCCAGGCGGCCGGACCGCTCTCCGCCTGGGTCACGACCGGGGCGTCGGACACCGGACGGACCGACCTCGCGGAGTAGTAGTTGCCCCAGAACACGGCGCCGTCCGGATCCGGCCAATGCAGGAACCCGGTCCAGCGATCCGATCGCCACGCCTCGAACCAGTTCGCGTACCACAGGACGATCTCCGGAACGTCCCCGTAGATCATCTGCTGCATCTCGTCGACGATCAGCTCCCGTTCGTTCGGATCCAGCGTGCTCTGTTGCTCCGTATACAGGCGGTCGTACTCCGGGTTCGAGTAACACGTGTCGCTCCAGAACCCGCACTGGCCGGTGGTGAAGCTCGAGAGGATGAAGTCCGGATCTGGAGTCACACCCCAGGAGTAGATGATCAGGTCCCAGTCGAAGCTGTACCAGAGGTCGTACAGCTTGGTGTCGGTCATCGAGCGGAGCGAGCTGTCGATCCCGACCTCCCTCAGCCATCCGGCGATGAACGGCGCGGCCTTGACCCCATCGGAGTCGCTCGACTCCGTGTAGAGGCGAAGCTCGATGTCCTCCCCGCCACCAGGGTTCTCGCGGATCCCGTCGCCGTCGGTGTCGAGGTACCCTGCGTCGTCCAGCAGCCGCTTGGCCTCCTCCGGGTCGAACCCGATCGCCTGATCGGGCGGCGGCTCCCAGTTCCAGCCGAACAACGGGACGACCGGCGTGACCCCGGGCGTCGCGTAGCCGCGCGTCACCCGATCCACGAGCGTCTGCTTGTCGATCGCCCAGGCGACCGCGCGACGGAACGCCGGATCTCGGACCGCGGGGTTCGCCGTGCTATGCACGTCGTCCGGGTACTCGAGCTCGCGGAGGGTCTCGTCGTCCACGACGTTGAACGACATCTGCCAGAACGAATCCGCGCCGACGATCGAGGTGCCGATGTCGGGCTGACCGTCGATCGCGTCGAACAGCGCAGCGCTCGGGACGACCGTGTGGTCGATCGCCCCCTTCAGCAGTGCCTGGACCACCGACTCGTTGGAGTTGTAGACGCGGAACACCAGGCGGTCGATCGTCGGTGCACCAGCCCAGTAGTCCGGGTTCGCATCCATCGAGAAGTACTCGCCTTGGTTCCACTCGACGAGGTTGAAGGATCCTGAGATGACCGGGTCGGGGAAGTTCTTGAAGCTCTTCAGCTCCTTCTCCGTGAACCCACCCCAGATGTGCTCAGGCAGGATCAGGTTGTAGCCGGGGAGCCCGGGGATCAGGGTCGGGCGCGTCGTCCTCCAGACGATCGTCTGGTCGTCGGCGGCGACGATGCTCTCGGTGAAGCGGTAGCCGTCGCTCCACGAGCTGATGTCGTGCTCGAGGATGAAGTTCCCGGTCCACACGAAGTCCTGCGCCGTGATCGGGACGCCGTCGCTCCAGGTCAGCCCGTCCCTGAGGTGGAACGTCCACGTGAGCCCGTCGTCGCTCATGTCCCATCGGTCCGCGAGCTCGCCCTCGGGCGTGTAGTCCGTCTGCGCCCTGCGCAGGAGGCCGTCGTACATCAGCCCGCCCACGAAGCTCTCCGTCGCATCGAGCTGGCGGAAGGGGTTCGCCGAGTTGAGATCGCCCGTGACGCCGACCGTGAACGTGACCCGGGGAGCGGGGCTCGGGCTGGGCGTCTGGCCCGCGGCGGTGCCGAGGCCGATCGTGGCCACCACGACCGTGGCGACGATCGCGGCCACGGCGCGTCTCGCGATCCTCACGCGGGTCCCCCGGTCCTGATCGGGCGTTCAGGTTCGATGTCCGGCACATCCTAGGCGCCGACCGGCGGAACGCGGAAGGCAGGGACCGGCGCCTAGACTCGGCCCATGACCGACGTGCGTCGCCGTGTCCCCTCCCTGGACGCCCTGCTGCGATCGGCCCCCGGACGCCGGGCGTCCGCGACGTTCGGGCGATCGGTGATGAAGCACGCGCTCGCGGTCACGCTGGACGAGGTGCGCGGGCAGGCAGCCCAAGGGATCGAGCCGCCCGAGGACGACGTCATCCTCGCGGCCGCGGTCGGTCTGGCGTCGAGGACGGCGTCCGGCCTCACGCCCGTCATCAACGCCACCGGGGTGGTCCTGCACACGAACCTCGGCCGAGCCCCCCTTCCGCCCTCGGCGATCGAGGCGGTCGGCCGGGTGGCCGGGACGTACACGGACCTCGAGATCGATCGGGCGACCGGGAAGCGTGGCCGGCGGACGTGGCGCGCGGAGTTCCTCCTGACCGCCCTCACGGGAGCCGAGGACGCGCTGGTCGTGAACAACTGCGCCGCCGCGATGCTGCTCGCGCTCTCCGCCCTCGCACGCCGCAAGGAGGTGCTCGTCTCCCGCGGCGAGCTGATCGAGATCGGCGGCGAGTTCCGGATCCCCGACATCATGGCGGCCTCGGGCGCGAAGCTGGTCGAGGTCGGAACGACGAACCGCACGCGGATCGGCGACTACCGCGGCGCGATCTCCGAGCGCACGGGCGCGATCCTCCGCGTGCATCCGAGCAACTACCGCGTCGTGGGATTCACGTCGAGCGCGACCGCGACCGATCTCGCCTCCCTCGCCGCGAAGCACGCGGTGCCGTTCCTGTTCGACGTGGGCTCGGGTCTGCTCGCTGGAGGCCATGGCCTGTCGGCGGACGAGCCCACGGTGACGGACGCGCTCCGCGACGGCGCGGACCTGGTGACGTTCTCCGGCGACAAGCTGCTCGGCGGCCCGCAGGCGGGCTGCATCGTCGGCCGAGCCGACCTGGTCGAGCGACTCCGCAAGCATCCGATCGCCCGAGCCGTCCGCGTCGACAAGCTGCAGCTGGCCGCCCTGGAGTCGATCCTGCGGACCGTCGCCGCCGGGCGAGAGGACGAGCTGCCGGTGCCGGCGATGCTCCACGAGCCGGCCGGATCGATCGCGAAACGCGCCCACCGGCTCGCCGAGAGCGTCGGTGGCGACCTCGAGCATGCGCACGTGCAACGCTGCGATTCGGTGGTCGGCGGTGGCTCGATGCCCGGCGCGACGCTCCCGTCGTGGGGCGTCGAGGTCCGCGTGCCGGATCCCCCGGCCTTCGCGGGGCGACTGCGGACCGGGTCGCCTCCCGTGTGCTGTCGCGTCGAGGAGGATCGGGTGGTCTTCGACGTCCGGACGGTGTTCGCCGACCAGGTCGACGACCTGGCCCGCGCGATCCTGTACGCCATCGAAGGCGACGACCTCGACGAGGCCGACGACCGCTGACGTGACGGACGATCGGACCGACGACCCCGAGACGACCGGCGCGCTCCGCGTCGTCGCTACGGCGGGCCACGTCGACCACGGCAAGTCGACGCTGATCGCGCACCTCACGGGGATCGATCCCGACCGTTTGGCCGAGGAGAAGCGCCGCGGTCTGACCATCGACCTGGGTTACGCCTGGTGCACGCTCCCGTCGGGGCGGGAGATCGGGTTCGTGGACGTGCCCGGTCACGAGCGGTTCATCGCGAACATGCTCGCGGGCGTCGGCCCTGTTCGGCTGGTCCTGTTCGTCGTGGCCGCCGACGAGGGATGGCGGGCGCAGTCCGAGGAGCACCTGCAGATCCTGGACGTGCTCGGGGCCGAGGCCGGCGTGGTGGCGTTGACGAAGCGCGACCTGGTGGACGCCGAGGCGCTGGCGGCCGCCGTCGCGGACGTGCGCGCGCACCTGGCCGGGACCGCGCTCGCCGCCGCTCCGATCGTCCCGGTGTCCGCGACCGCCGGCATCGGGATCGACGCACTCATCGCAGAGCTCGACGCGATGGTCGGGCGCGCCCCACGGCCCCGCACCGCTCGCACGCGGTTGTTCATCGATCGGGTGTTCGCGATCAAGGGGGCGGGGACCGTCGTGACCGGCACCCTCACCGGCGGGTGCCTGCACGACGGCGACGAGGTCGAAGCGGCCGGTGTCGGTCGAGCGCGGATCCGGTCGCTGCAGACCCACCGCCGGGACGAGGTGGAGGCCTGCCCCGTCAGCCGCGTCGCGGCCAACCTCGTGGGCGTCGAGCGCGAACGTCTCGCGCGCGGGACGGTCCTCACGACCCCGGATGCCTGGCGCCCGACCCGGGTGTTCGACGCATCCTTCCGTCCGGTCCGGGGGCTCGGCCACCCGATCTCGTCCCGAGGCGCCTACAAGCTCTACGTCGGAGCCGCCGAGTTCGACGTCCGGCTCCGCATCCTCGACGCGACGCGGATCGGGCCCGGCGAGGAAGGGTTCGTCCGGCTCCGAGCCGAGGAGCCGGTCGTGGTCGACGTCTTCGACCGGTTCGTCGTTCGCGAATCCGGTCGGCGCGAGACGGTCGGCGGCGGGATCGTGTTGGACCCGGCGCCACCCGTGAAGGGCACGGGAGCGGGAGCCCGTCTCGTCGCGCGCGCGGCCGCCACCCGCGACGAGCTCCCGGCCCTCCTCGTCCAGGAGCGTGGGGCGGTCCGCGCCGACGAGACGCGCCTGCTGACCGGCTCCGGAGCGCAGCCGGGACGTGTCGGCGCGTGGCTCGTCCGCGACGACGTGGTCGGAACCGCCGACCGCGCCCTCAGCACGACGCTGGGAGCGTTCCACGCCGACCATCCGCTGGCAGAGGGGGTCGACGTCCGCGCGGCGCGCGACGCGATCGATTCGGCCGTGCGCGAGGCCGGCGTGCGAGCCGGCAAGGAACTGGCGGACGCCTTGCTGCAAGGGTCGGTGGAGCGCGGCGTCGCCGCGCGGACCTCGTCATCCGTCCGGCTGCCGGACCATCGGGCCGCGTCCGCGTCGGGCTCGCCGGACGTGGAACGCCTCCTCGCGGCGCTCGGCGGAGCGCACCCGGCGTCCCCGCCATCGATCCCCGAGCTCGTGGCGAACGGGGTCCCTCGGACCGCGATCGACGCCGCGATCGGATCGGGCGATGTGGTCCGCGTCTCCCCCGACCTCGTCTTCTCGCGCGAGACGATGGACCGGGCGCGATCGATCGTGCGCGACGCCGGCGCGGAGGGGATCACGGTCAGCGCGTTCCGCGAAGCGCTCGGGACCAGCCGGAAGTACGCGCTGCCGATCCTCGGATGGTTCGACCTGCGAGGCGTCACCCGGCGCGAGGGCGACCGGCGCGTGGCCCGAGACGCGAAGGTGAACGGCGCCTAGCCGGCGAGCTCGGCCGTGACCGCTACCTCGACGCAGGTGCCGAGCGGGAGCGCGGCCATCCCTACGGCCGCGCGCGCGTGCTTCCCGGGCTCCCCGAGCACCTCGATCAGGAACTCGCTGGCGCCGTTCGCGACCTGGGCGTGCTCCGTGAACTCCGGCGTGCAGGCAACGTACACCGTGACCTGAGCGATATGGGAGATGCGGTCGAACGACCCGAGCTCGCCCCGGAGCGCGGCGAGCGCCTGCATCGCGGCCCGGCGCGCCGCGGCCCGCCCATCGTCGATCGAGACCTCCCGGCCCAGGAGCCCGGGGCTCATCACGACGCCGTCCACGATCGGGACCTGCCCGGCGACGAACGCGAGCCCGGCGGCGACCCGGACCGGGACGTAGGCCGCGACCGGCTGCGGGACCGGGGGCAGCTCCGAGCCGGTCCCCGCGATCTTCCGCATCACGTCGGCGTCGTCCATGGGGCGCATCCTACGCACGCGAAAGGGCGGCGCGTCCTCGCGCCGCCCTCCGGGGAAGTCGCTCGTGCCGGACGCAGCGGATCGTCCGATCACGTCGTCGAGCGCCTACACGGCCTCCTGCGTCGGTCGTCGGAGCAGCGCGCGGCGCTCCATCTCGTTCAGCCCACCCCAGACCCCGTGCGTCTCCCGGACCTGCAACGCGAACGCCAGGCAGTCGTCCCGGACGAGGCAACGGCGACAGATCGCCTTCGCGATCGCCTCACGTGCGTCCTTCTCGGCCCGCTTCTCGAAGTAGTTCGGGGCGAAGAACGGCGTCGCGTCCTCTCCTCGGCACGCCGCCAGCGCCTGCCATCCCGTCGCCGCCCAGGTCTCGAACACCGGATCCGGCTTCGCCGTTCCCTCCTCTCGGCCGACGACCCGCCCGGGTCGTCACCTGGTTCTTCGTAGAGGAAGCCGCGAGGGATTCACACGCCGGGAGGAAGACGCGTCGCCGCAGGTCAGGCCCGGTGCATCCCTCGCGCGACGGCCCGGTCAGCCCTCGCCGAGGTCCTCCTGCTCCGCCTCGACGCGCAGGATCAATCCGTCGACCCCGCGGACGCGGACGGCGGTCCCCGTCTCGATCCGCTCGCCCGACGTCCGGCCGCGCCACAAGGCGCCCTTCACGTACACGGGCCCGTCGGGGGCGAGCGGCCCGCGCGCCTCGCCCACCAGGCCGATCAGCCCGCGCTGCGCGTTCACGATGCGGTCCCGGGACTGGATCGCCACGGTCAGGGCGAAGCCGTAGTAGAGGAGGCTGGCCGCCACGGCCCCCACGATCAACCAGTTCGAGATCTGGATCGCCTCCGCCGTTCGACCCCATGCGAGGAACGACCCCGCGGCGAACGCCGTGAGCCCGATCGCGGTCAGCGGCCCGAGGCGTCGCAGGCGGACGTCGAGGATCATGCAACCGATGCCGCCCAACAGGAGGAGGAACCCGGGCCAAGACACCGGGACCACCGTCATGCCGTAGATCGCGAGCCCCAGAAGGAACAGCCCCGAGAACCCGGCGAAGCCGAACCCCGGCTGCGTCAGCTCGAAGGCGAGCGCGGCGAGCGCCATCGTCAACAAGACGTAGACCATCGTCGGCGACGACACGGCGTGCGCCACGCGCTTGATCGGTCCGAGGTTGTCGAACCGGATATCCACGGTTCCCGTCTGTGCCTCGTCCTCGGTCGTCGCGACGCGGGTGTGCAGCTCCACCGGGCCGCCGGGGGTCTGCACGGTCTTGCCGTCGACCCGATCGAGGAGTCCGGGGATCGACACCGCGGCGACCTGTGCGATGTCCCGGTGGCGCGCCTCGGCGGCGGTGAGCGGTCGATCCGTCCAGTCGAGATCGGTCTGCTTGCCGCGCGCCTCGATCCATCCCGCGATCGTGGCGTCGAGGTCCGCCGGCACCTCGTCCGGGTGCGCGAGGTCGACGGGGTTGAGCGGCCCCGTCTGGCTGCCGGGCGACACGGCCGCGAGAGAGGACGCGTACAGGAGCAGGAGCCCGGCGCCGCTCGCCCTCGCCGGCGCCGGTCCGACCCATGCGATCACGGGGACGGCGAGGCCCGCGACCCGGTCGGCGAGCGCGACCCCGTCCTGATCGAGGGTCCCGGACGTGTCGATCTGCAGGACCACGATCGAACCCTCGACTTCCGCGCGGTCGAGGGCATCGTTCAGGTACCCGAGCAACGGGCGGTCGATCGCTCCCTCCACCTTGATCACCTCGACGCTCGAGGTCGTCTCGGCCGAGGCGGCGGACCAGCCGAACCACAGGGTGAGGACGATCACGAACAGGCAGGTCAGGGACGCACGGCGCATCAGCGTCCATCGTACCGAGGGCACCGCCCCACTATCCTGGGGTCGGTCATGGCTGATGAGGCCGACACCGGGCGTCATGTCGCCGAACGACCGGACCGGGGGGCCAACCCCTTCCTGATCCTGCTCTTCGTGCCGGTGATCGCGGTGGCCGGCTTCCTGGTCGCGGTCCTGTTCCTGCCCCCGATCGCGGGGGCCGCCTTCGGCGTCGACCGGATCGACGCCAAGCTCACGGCCCTCGGCGCCGACTTCACGCACATCCCGAAGTTCCCGGAGCGCTCGACGATCTACGCGGCGGACGGGAAGACCGTCCTCGCCACGTTGTACCTGGACAACCGCGAGATCGTTGCTCTCAAGCGCGTCAGCAAGCTCGCACGCAAGGCCGTGCTGGCCGTCGAGGACGCCGAGTTCTACAGCCACGGCGCGCTCGACTGGGCGGCGGTGGTCCGCGCCCTGCTCACGAACGCGGCGTCCGGTGAGGTCGAGCAGGGAGGATCGACGATCACGACGCAGCTCGTGAAGAACGCGATCACCGGGGACACCTCCACGACGTTCCAGCGCAAGTTCCAGGAGCTGGCACTCGCGCTCCGCGTGGAGCAGGCCTACTCGAAGGATGAGATCCTCGCGCTGTACCTGAACGACGTCTACCTGGGCAACGGCGTGTACGGCATCGGCACCGCCGCGGACTTCTACTTCCACGTGCCGGCCAAGAAGCTCAGCCTGACCCAGAGCGCGATGTTGGCGGCGATGCTCAAGGCGCCCGAGTACTACGACCCGATCGACCACCCCGTGAAGACCCGCAAGCGCCGCAACCTCGTGCTCGACCGGATGGCGGAGCTGGGGATGGTCGCCCAGGAGAAGATCGATCGCGCCAAGGAACAGCCGATCGTCCTGGCCACGGACGGACCGCTCGAACTGCAGCAGCCGCCGTTCTTCGTCACCTACATCACGCAGCAGATCATCGCGAACGACGACGGCGAGTTCGATACGTTCGGCCGCTCCGAGAAACAGCGCCGCCGTCGCTTGTACGAGGGCGGGCTCGACATCTACACGACGCTGCGGTCCGACTGGCAGGCCGCGGCGCAGGCGGTGGCCGCCGAGCCCTACCGGGTGAGCGCGGCCCACCCCGACTACGAGCAGACCCCCGACACCGCGATCGTCTCGGTCGAGAACGAGACCGGCGCGATCCGCACGATGCTCTCCGGCCGCAACTACGAACAGGACCAGCTGAACCTGGCGAACTCCCCGCGCCAGCCCGGTTCGTCGTTCAAGCCGTTCACGCTGGTCGCGGCGTTCCGTGAGGACATCCCGTCCGGCTCGGTGTTCTCGACGAAGTCACCGCTCTTCCTGCCGGAGTGGACGGGCAACGACTGCTCCTGCGTGTCGAACGCCGAGGGGGCGGGCGACGGCGGGTACCGCAACCTGTGGGAGGCGACCGCCGATTCGATCAACGTGGTCTTCGCCCAGCTGATCTTGGAGGTCGGACCGGAGGCGGTGGTCGAGGCGGCGCACGACATGGGCATCACCACCGAGCTACCCGCGGTGCCCTCGCTCACCCTCGGGACCGCGGACGTGACCCCGATCGAGATGGCCTCCGCGTACCAGACGCTCGCGAACGAGGGCAAGCACTGCACGCCGTTCACGGTGGACCACGTCATGATCGACGACGACGTCGTGTACCAGCATCGTCCGCACTGCAGGCAGGTGGTCGATCCCGAGATCGCGCACCTCGTCACCGCGATGATCCAGGGCGGCGTGCAGCACGGGACGGGGACCGCGGCCGCCCTCTCGCCCTGGCCCGTCGCCGGGAAGACGGGGACGACCCAGGACTACTCGAACGTCTGGTTCGTGGGGTTCACGCGCCAGGTGTCTACGGCCGTGTGGGTGGGCTTCCCGGGAACCCCCGATTCGCTGGAGCTGTACTTCGGCCAGAGCGTGTTCGGTGGGACGATCGCGGCGCCGATCTGGCACGACTACATGGCGCGGATCATGGCCGGGATGCCGGCCGTCGGGTTCCCCACGCCGCCCGCGCCTCCGACCGGCACCGTCCCCGACGTCGTCGGGATGAAGGCCGAGAAGGCGCAGAACAGGCTGGCCGCCGCCGACTTCACGCCGAAGGTCGAGATCGTGGACGACCCCGCGCCGAAGGGCACGGTGATCGCGCAGACGCCCGAGGGCGGGACGGGCGCGCAGCTGGGCTCGCTCGTCACGTTGCAGGTCTCGAGCGGCGTGGCGCCGATCGTCAAGATCCCTGGCGTGATCGGCCTCGCGGAGGACGAGGCGCGCGTCGCCCTCGAGGAGGCCGGGTTCCTCGTGGAGGTCGTCCGGATCGAGACCGACGATCCGAACCAGGTCGGGGTCGTCTTCCAACAGATCCCCGGGGGGGGCGTGAAGGCCGAGGCGGGAACCACGGTGACGCTGAAGGTCGGTGCCGAACCCGGAGCGGACGGAGACGGCGTCGGGGATCGATCGGCCCTCAGCCGCCGAGCTTGGCCCTGACCCGTTGCTGGACGAGGTCGCCGTCGACCTGGCCCTTCGCCCGGCCCATCACGACCCCCATGACCTTCCCCATCTCCTTCGGGGAGGTGGCGCCGGTCGCCGCGATCGCCTCGTCGATCAGCGCGTCGACCTCCGCGTCGGAGAGCTGAGCGGGCGCGTACCCGGCCAACGCGTCGCGCTCGGCCCGCTCCTTGTCGGCGAGCTCCTGCCGTCCGGCGCCCTCGAACGCCTCGATCGACTCCTTGCGCTTCTTCACCTCGCGGCCGGCGACCTCGCGGACCTCGTCGTCGGAGAGCTCGTGCCCGACCTCGATCTCGCGGTTCTTGATCGCGGCGCTCAGCAGACGCAACGCGCCGACGAGCGCCTTGTCCCCGCCCTTGAGGGCCGCGTTCGTCCGCTCGCGGATCTGCTCCTTGAGTGGAAGGTCGCTCACTAGACTGCCTCCGTGCTTCCCCGGATCCTCGTCGCGATCGCCGTCGTCGGCGCTGCCTGCGTCGGGTACGGGGTCGCCATCGAACGTCGGCGCTACCGGCTGGTCCGGCACCGCCTGGACATCCTACCGGCGGCCGACGGGCGGACCCTGTCGATCCTGCACCTCTCAGACCTGCACTTCGTCGCCCGCGATCCCCGCAAGGCAGCGTTCCTCGCGTCCCTGCCGCCCGTCGACGTCACGATCGTCACCGGGGATCTCCTGGCGGAGTCGGAGGCCGTCGAGACCACCGTGGCCGCGGTGCGTGCGACCCGAGGACGGCTCGGATCCTGGTTCGTGCTGGGGTCGAACGATTACTTCGAACCGCGACCGCTGAACTACCTCGCCTACTTCCGCAAACATCGCATGCGGCGACGGGCGACGGTCGGTCGCGCGAAGGACCTGGTCGCGCAGCTCGAGGCCGACGGATGGCAGGACCTCACGAACTCGCGCCGATCGGTCGACCTGGACGGGCTCCCGGTCGAGCTGCTGGGCCTGGACGACGCCCACATCGAGCGACACGACCTGCGTGTCGCGCCGCGCGAGACGCCGGAGCGGTTCGGGCTCGCCGTGATGCACTCCCCGGACTCCGCTCCGGAGACGGCCGCGCTCGGGTACGACCTGCTCGTCGCCGGCCACACCCACGGCGGCCAGGTCTGCCTACCGGGCGGGCGGGCCCTGGTCACGAACTGCGCCCTCCCGTCGCGCCTGGTGAAGGGCCTGGTCCGCATGGGTCCGAGCGTGCTCCACGTCTCGCCCGGGCTCGGGACGAGCAAGTACGCGCCGTTCCGGTTCGCCTGTCCGCCCGAGGCGACCCTGCTCGAGCTCGGTCCGGCCCTCCGGCGGGACGCCGGGAGCCGCTAGACTGGCGGTTCCCGCGGGACGTAGCGCAGCTTGGTAGCGCGCAGCGTTCGGGACGCTGAGGTCGCGGGTTCAAATCCCGCCGTCCCGACCAGATCGAGGGCGGGCCGCGAGGCCCGCCCTCGCTTCGTCTCCCGATCCGCGTGGCGATCGAGCCCGCCCGTTTGACGTCGTGGCCTCCCCTGGGTAGCCTCGATGGTCACGGCTCCGGAAACGGAGCCTTTCTCATTGGCCGACACCTGGGGGCAGATGTCCCGGAAGCGCACGAACATCTCGCGGCTGATCGTGGCCGCGGTCCTCATGCTTCCCCTGATCGTCGGTTCCGTCGGCGTCTCCTGGGCGGCACCCTCCCGCGAAGAGGTGCAGGCGGCGAAGGCCAAGCTCGATGAGCTGAACCGCCGTCTGAGCCTGCTGGTCGAGGAGTACAACCAAGCGAACGCCAGGCTCGCCGACGCGCAAGCGAAGATGGCGGCCGCCCGACGCGATCGCATGCAGGCCGAGTCCGTCGCGGACCGGTCGCTCGCGGAGCTCTCGGACCGCGCCGTCGCCGCGTATACGGGGATGGGCTCGCAGTTCGACGTGCTCCTGGGGGCGGAGAGCTTCGCCGAGTTCTCCGACCGCCTCCAGTTCATGGGCGCGATCGCGCAGAGCGACGCCGACCTGGCACTCGCGGCGGACGCGGCCGCCGAGCAGGCGCGACGCGCCGCCTCCCGCTATCGCGACGCGGCCGACGAGCAGCAGGAGCTGCTGGACGCCCTCGCCGCGCGCAAGGCCGAGATCGAGTCGGCGATCGGCGAGCAACGCTCGCTCTACGAGCAGATGGACCAGAAGTACCGCGACGCCATCGCCGCGCGACAGGCCGCGGCGGCAGCAGCCGCCGCGCAATCGGCGCCGACCGCTGGGTCCGGAGGCGGTGGAGGAGGCGGGACCGTCTTCGTCCCGCTACCGAACGCGTCGGCCGCCCAGACCGCCGTCGCCGCCGCCTACGCGGCTATCGGGACCCCCTACGTCTATGCGTCCGCGGACCCGAACGTCGGCTTCGACTGTTCCGGGCTCACGTCCTGGGCGTGGGGTCAGGCGGGCGTGTACCTGCCGCACTCGTCGGCGATGCAGTACGCCGTCCTTCCCCACGTCCCGCAGGATCAGCTCGTGCCCGGGGATCTCCTGTTCTTCTACACGCCGATCAGCCATGTCGCGATCTACGTCGGCGGCAGCAGCATGATCGACGCCAGCCATCCGGGTCCCGGCGGAGAGGTCCAGGTCCAGGCCGTGTACTGGCAGTACTTCGTCGGCGCCGGCCGGCCGGGCTAACCGCGACGGGGGCCGCGCCGGATCCGACGGGTCGACGCGATGACCACCGGCCGCGGGATCCGGGCCGCATCTCCGGATGACCTCGAGCTGGTGCGCCGGCTCCGTGCGGGCGATGAGGACGCGTACATGGCCCTCGTCGACGGGCTCTCTCCGACGATGCTGCGGGTCGCCCGCATGTACGTGTCGTCGAACGCCGTCGCCGAAGACGTCGTGCAGGACGCCTGGGTCGGGGTCCTCCAGGGACTCGACGGGTTCGAGGGTCGCTCATCGTTGCGCACATGGATCCTGCGCATCCTGGTCAACATCGCGAAGACGCGAGGCGTACGGGAGGGCCGCACGGTCCCCTTCGCGGCGCTGGCCGGTGACGACCTCGATCGGCCGTCGTGGGATCCCTCGGCCTTCCTGGGGTCCGAGGCAGAGCGGGCGGGACACTGGTCGACGCTCCCGCCGAGCTGGGCGACGATCCCGGAGGACCGCCTGCTGAGCGCCGAGACCCGCCGGCTCGTGGGGGAGGCGATCGGCGCGCTGTCCGCCGATGCAGGCCGAAGTGATCCGCCTCCGCGACGTCTTGGGGTGGTCCTCGGACGAGGTGCGTAACGCACTGGATCTCTCCGAGACGAACCAACGGGTGCTGTTGCACCGCGCCCGCGCCAAGGTCCGCGGGGCGCTGGCGCCCTACCTGGAGCGTGCTTCGTGAGCGAGAACCCGACCTGCCGAGAGATGGTCGAGCTGATGAGCGACTCCCTCGACGATGCGTTGTCCGAACCCGAACGGGTCCGGTTCGAGGCGCACCTGGCCGGGTGCGAGGGGTGCGCGAACGCCCTCGATCAGCTGCGGGCGACGGTCCGCGTCGCCGGCGACCTACGGGAGGAGCGACCGATCGACGAGCAGCGAGAGCTCCTGCGCGCCGTGTTCCGCGACTGGCGGGACGGCGACTAGGGCCCGTCCCCACCCCCGGGCTCGCCCGCGTCCGAGGGCCCCGCGGACTCCAGCGCGTCCAGGTCGGCGAGGCGCGTCTCCGCCTGGCCCACGAGCGCGTCGTTGCCGATGGCTCGTGCCGACTCGAGCGCCTGCATCAGCAGGCCGCGAGCCTGCGCGGTGCGCGCGTCGGCTCGGCCCGGTGTCGCGTACTTGAGCCGTTCGTCCGCCTTCACGATCAACTCGAAGATGTCCTTCGGATCCGACAGGGGCTCCACGGGTCCTCTCTCCCTCCGATCGCGGATGAACGCACGGGGAACGACCGCGGAACCCTTCGGCGGATGGGTTCCATCCGGTCGCCGTTCCCAGCAGAGTAATGCGCCCACCCCCCGTTCGGAGGTGCTCATGCTCCTCACCGATCCGGATCACGACGACGTGCGACGCGCCGTCCTCTCCGCGTTCGGTCCCGTGGACCTGTGGGATGCCGACGATCTGGCCGCACACCTCGCCCTGCCGCGGACCACGGTGGCGCGGGTGATGAGCGAGCTCGAAGCCGAGGGCATCCTCCGGCTCCATGCCGACGGATACGCGGTCGTGGGCGCAGACATCGCCTGAGTAGTCTGGCCGAGACTACTCGACCCGCTCCGCGAGCACGGCGAGGGCCAGGGCGTCGCTTTCGATCGCCTCGCGGAACGCGAGGCGATCGAGCCACCCCGATGGCAGCCCGTCGATCCCCTCGCGGGCGCCCAGCAGGGCGCCCGCGACCGCGGCGTTCGTGTCGGTGTCGCCGCCCAACGCCACGACGGATCGCAGGCCGGCCTCGACCGTCGGCGCCTCGACCGCCATCCGGAGCGCGAGCCCGGCCGCGAACAGGCAGAACCCCTGGTCAGGACCGTCCACGGGACGGGCCCGACCGGCCTCGGCCGTCAGGAACTCGAGCTCCTCGCCCCCCTCGCGCTCGAGCACGGCGCCGAGCGTCGCCCGGACGGCGGGCTCCGAGGGCTCGCCGCGCACGAGCGCGGCCGCGGTCAGCGTCACCGCCAGGCAGGCCGTGCGGCATCGCCCGTCCCAGTGCGTGATCGCCGAGAGCGCCGGGGCCGCGTCGACGAGGACCTCGGGGCGTCGCGCGAACGCCACCCCGAGCGGGGCGCAGTACATCACGCTCCCGTTGCCCGCGCTCACCTCGGGCCCACGCCGCTCCCAGACGATCCGGGCGGCCTCGTCGGGCGGGCGGCCGGGGGTCGCGAGGGACAGGGCCTGCCGGGTCTGGCTCCCCACGTCGGGCGGTCCGGACGCGAGCCACGCCACGTGCCGCGCGAGGACATCGCCGGGGTCGAACGCCCCGCGGTCCACGAGGGATCGGACCAGGTTCAGGGCCATCGCGGTGTCGTCGGTCCAGCTCCCAGGCGGCAGGTGGCCCCACGACAGCTCCAACGCCGGGATCGGGTCAGGCACCTCGGCCGCGCGGCGGAACTCGAACGGGGCCCCGAGCGCGTCACCCAGCGCCAGACCCAGCACGCATCCGACGGCCCGGCCGCGCCCCCCGTCCACCCCGGGAGCATCGCACGCGGCTCCCGCTGGTAGCCTAGGTGGCCGCGTAATGAACAAGACCGGACCACGCCACCGCACCTGTCGACGGGTCGGCGCGCCCCTGTGCGGGCGCCCCAACTGCCCGTCCAACAAGCGACCCTATCCCCCGGGCCAGCACGGTCGCGGCCGCAAGCGCATCTCGGAGTTCCAGACGCGGCTGGTCGAGAAGCAGAAGCTCCGGGCGATCTACGGGGTCAGCGAGAAGCAGCTCCGCCGCTACTACGAGCGCGCGATCGCCTCCCACGGCGTGACGGGCGAAGAGATGCTCCGGCAGCTGGAGACCCGCCTCGACACGGTCACCCTGCGGCTCGGGTTCGCCCTCAGCACGCGCCAGGCCCGCCAGCTCGTCTCGCACGGACACGTCCTGCTCGACGGGAAGCGAGTGAACGTCCCGAGCGCACGTGTGAAGCCGGGCCAGACCGTGGAGCTCTCCGCCAAGGGTCGCAACTTCATCGCCGTGCGCGAGGCCATCGAGCTCTCCCCCGAGCCGCCGGCGTACCTGTACCGCAACACCGACGAGGTCAAGGGCACGCTCTCCCGCCTGCCCGATCGCGACGAGGTGCCGCTCCCGGCCGAGGTCGAGGAGCGCCTGATCGTCGAGTACTACTCCGCTCGCTAGCCGGCGCCGGTCGCCCGGGGCGACGTGGGATCGATCCGCAGATCCGCGAAGTTCGCCGACGACTTCCCGAACTCCCACCACCCCTCGACCCACGGCTTCACGAACGCCATGCTTCGCACGTAGAGGACCGGGATCACGGCGACCTGATCGGCGACCGCCATCCGGTCGGCCTCGTGGTACAGCCTGAGCCGATCCCGATCGCTTCGCTCCTGGCGCGCGCGCTCGATCAGCTCATCGAACGGGGCGTGCGAGAAGCCGCCCTCGTTCGTGCGGCTATCCGAGTGGAAGAGGAGCCGGAGGTAGTACTCGGGGTCGGCGTAGCCCGGGAGCCAGCCCGTGACGTAGATCGGCCCGAGGTTGATCATCCGCCCGGCGGCGAGCGCCTCCTCGACCGACACCTCCCGCGCCTCGGCGCGGACGCCCAAGACCTCGCGCCACATCTCGGTGATCCGCTCGAGGAACGGGGACACCCATAACTCCGTGCCGACGACCGTGAGCTCGACGTCGTCCAGACCCGAGGCCTGGAGATGCTTGCGGGCCAGGTCGGGATCGAACGGCAGCACGATGTCGGGCGTATGGCCCTGAAGCGCGGGGGGGACGATCCCCCCGGTCGCGATCACGATGCTCTCGCCGACGTCGACGAAGCCGCTGCGGTCGATCGCGTGCGCCAGCGCCTTCCGGAGGTCGAGGTTCGACACGACGGCGTCCGCATGATCGAAGGCGAGGTAGGCGGACCACGCGGCCGGACCCAGGATCGCGTCCTGCGCCACCCGAGGCATGAGGTCGGCCACCAGGGGTGTGTAGCGGGTCGTCACGATGTCGAGCTCGTCGTGGTCGTAGGGCCCGAGCGCGTCCAGGACCCCGCTGCGCACGTACTCGACGCGGCCGACGTCGCCCGGCCTCGTGCCCGCGTAGTCGTCGCGCCGCTCTAGCACCAAGACGTCGTCGGTCCGGCTCACGGTCCGGAACGGTCCGCTCACGACCTGGGCGCCGACGACCGCCCATCCGTCCGGATCGGCCCCGATCGCGTGGCGAGGCTGCGGGCCGCCGTCCGGCCGGTTCATCACGCTCATGAAGTACGGCGCGGGCGCCACGAGCCGGAACTCCACCGTGCGATCGTCGAGCGCCCGGACGCCGATCCGATCCGCGTCCGCGTTGCGGCGCAGGTAGTACTCCTGGCCGTTCTCGAGCACGAAATAGATCGCGACCGAGGAACCCGGCGCGTCGGGGTTCAGGACCCGCTTGATCCCGAACTCCACGTCGTGCGCCGTGAGCGGCGTGCCGTCCGACCACGCCGCGCCCTCGCGAAGGTGGAAGACGTAGCGGAGCCCATCGTCGGCGATCTCCCAGCGCTCGGCCAAGGACGGGACGATCGTCCGCTCCGGCCACGCCTCGACCAGGCGGTCGAACAGCTGCATGCAGAGCTGGATGTTCGGCCAGGCGATCGCCGAGCGCGGGTCCGGGTCGTTCGGCAGGTAGCTCGTGGCGACGCGGAGCGTCGCGGTGGGCGCCGCGCAGGGCTCCAGCCGGTCCCACCGCTCGAACGCCTGCTGGTACACGTCGTTCGCCTCGGCGAAGCGCAGCGACATGTGCAGCGCCAGCGCGAGCTTGAAGAGCACGAGGGCGATCTCGCGGCGCTCCCCACGCTCCTCGAGGATCGGCAGGAGCTCGCGATAGTGCGCGATCGCCTCGTCGAGTGCGTACTCCTGGCGCGCGCGATCGCCGGCGATCGTCAGGTACCGCGCGGCATGGTCGCGATCCGACGCCCCCATCCAGTGGTAGGCGAGCAGCCCCGCGACGTCCTCCTCCGACCCGGCGTACCGGGCCTCGAGCCACTCCGCCGCGCGGCGGTGGAGCCGTTCACGCTCACCCGCCACGAGCGTTCGGTAGGCGGTCTCCTGGATCAGTGCGTGCTTGAAGCGGTACTCCGGATCGGGCCAGCGGCGACCCTCCCGGATCAGGTCGGCGCGCTGCAGCTCGGTGAGCAGCGGCCGGATCCCGTCCTCGTCCTCGGTCGCGACCGCCTCCAGCAACGGCAAACCGAAGCGTCGACCGAGGACCGACGCCGCCATCAGCGCGTCGCGCGCGGGACGATCGAGCCGATCGATCCGCGCCAGGATCACCTTCTCGACCGTCGGGGGCACCTCGATCGCCTCGTCATGGTCGAACCGCCAACCGCCGTCCACGGGCGTGAGGGCCCCCGCGTCCATGAGCGACCGGACGAGCTCCTCCAGGAAGAAGGGGTTCCCGTCGGCGTGCTCGAGGATCCGCTCCTCGAGCTCAAGCGGCAGGACCCCTTCACCCACCAGCTCGTTCAGCAGGTCACGACCGGCGTCGGCGCCGAGCGCGGCCAAGACGAGCTCGCGCGTGCGGTGCGCGAGCTCGCGCTCGGAGCGCTCCTTCACTCGCCAGGACGGGTGGGTGGGCTCGGGCCGCGACGTGACCACCAGCAGGAGCGGCAGCTCCTCCGTGTCGGGGAGCAGCTGCTCCAGCAGCTGCAACGAGGTCGGGTCCGCCCAGTGGAGGTCCTCCAGCGCCACCGCGACCGGCCCATCGTTGGCGAGGCGGCCGATCAGCTGGCGCACGACCTCGAACGTCCGATATTGCATCGCCTCGGGTGAGAGCTCGGCGGCCTTCGCCTGGTCGTCCGGCTCGAGCGGGAGCCCGAGCAGCGTGGCGAGGTAGGCCCGGTATCCGGCCGCGCGCTCACCGAACAGGCGCCCGACCTCGCGCTGCAGCGTCACGCGGACGCGCAGCTCCGGTTCGTCGATCGGGAGGCCGAGCCACGACCGTAGGAGATCGCGGAACGGCCAATACGGCATCGATTCGCCGTAGGAGACGCAGCGCCCCTCCAGCCACACGGGCGCACCTCTCACGGGCCGCCCGCCCTCGAAGGCCTCGCGGAGCTCCGCGAGCAGCCGCGTCTTCCCGATGCCGGGCTCGCCCGTCAGGAACAGGACGTGACCAGACCCTCCCAGCGCCGCATCCACGCTCTCCATCGCGAGCGACAGTTCCCGTTCGCGGCCGACGAGGCGCGTGTGGTGCTCCTCGACCTCGCGACGGCGACCGGAGGCCCCGGTGACGCCCGACACGGCGGACGCGGACACCGGCCGCTCCTTGCCTTTGAGGACGAGCTCGCGCGGTGTGCCCCAGATGAAGGCCGATCCGCTCAGCAGACGGGACCCCGACCCGACGAGGACCTGCCCAGGCTCGGCCGCCGCCTGCAGCCGCGCGGCCACGTTCACGGTGTCGCCGGTCGCCCCGTACTCGACCCGGTCTCCGGCTCCGACCGACCCGGTGACGACCGGCCCGGTGTTGACCCCGACCCGGACCCCGAAGCCCGCGATCGCCCACGCCCGCTCGACCTCCCGTGCGTATTCGCCCACGTCCTCGACGATCCGGAGCCCGGCGCGGATCGCACGCTCCGGATCGTCCTCGTGCGCCGTCGGCGCACCGAAGAGCGCGAGGATCCCGTCGCCGGCGAGGTCCTTCACGGTCCCGCCGAACGCCTCGACCGCGCCGACCATCCGCGCGATGGCGTCGCCGACCACGACGCGCAGCTCCTCGGGGTCCAGGCGCTCGCCGAGCGCCGTCGAGCCGGCGAGGTCGGCCACCAGCACGGTCACGACGCGGCGCTCCTCGCGCGTGACGTCCGGGTCCATGGACCCATCCTGGCGTTCCGGCCGCGGAGTGACTACTCCCCCATGGCTGGCTGGAGCGCGCCGCGGACGAACGCGAGCACCTCCCGCTCACGACGTTTCAGCGAGGCCCGGCCCTTGTCGGCCCCGACCACGACGTTGAGCACGCTCGCCTCGGTGAGCGAGCCCACCACGCCGGTGTAGAGCGTGAACAGCAGGAGCGCGGGGTCCTGCTTGCGGATCTCGCCGTTGTCCATCCCGACCTGCAGGAAGTCGATCGCCCGCCGACGGAGTGGCTCCAGGACGCCCGCGACGTGGGCGAAGGCGTCCGGTCCCAGCCGGCCGGCCTCGCGGATGAACATCGGGAACTCGGGCCAGGCCTCCGCCAGCTGGAAGATCGCGTGGATCACGGCCTCGGCGCGCTCCCAGTACGTCTCGCGCCCCTCGAGCGCCTTGCCGATCGTCCGGGCGAGTTGCTCCCCGGCGGCCGCGAGGCACGCCTCCAGCAGCGCCTCCTTCGTCGGGAAGTAGTACAGGAGCGTCTGCTTGCGAACGCCGACCGCGGAGGCGATCTGCTCGAGGCTCGCCCCGGCGTAGCCGTCGCGACCGAACCGACGGATCGCCTGTTCGATGATCGCGACCCGTCGCTCCTCGCCACCGGTCCGCGGCATCGTCAGCCCCAGGCCGGCGGCTCGCCGCGCCGCGGGAGTGGGCGCGAGCCCTCCCACCGCCGCAGCCAGTCCGGACCCTGCGGTCCGGCGAGCGACGGGGTCTCGCCGCGCTCCGCCCGCCCGAGGGACTCGAACCACGTGGTGCGGTCCTCGTCGAAGAGCTCGGCGATCGCCTGCGCCATCCGGCGCGAGACGTCCTGATGGGACTCGCCCTCGGCCGGCACGATCGGGGCGCCGTACCGAACGGTCACGGTCGGTCGGCCCGCCAGCGGCCAGAAGCGGCCGCGCGGCATCGCCTGGTACGCGCCGACGATCGCGACCGGCGCCGCCGGGATGCCGAGCTCGAGGCAGAGGCGAGCCGACCCGTGGCGGAAACGCTGGACGTGCCCGTCGGCCGATCGCGTGCCCTCGGGGAACACGACGATCGACCAGCCGTCGCGGACCAGCTCGCGGGCCTTGTCGGTCGCGCCTTGGCCACCCTTCGCACGATCGATCGGGAAGCCGGCGTAGACCAGCGCCGTGAACGCCTGCCGCCACCACACGTCGAAGAAGTAGTCGCGGGCCGCCCCGACGGCCGTCTTGCGCTGCCACCGATCCGGGAGCGTCGCCAGGATCAGCGTCGCGTCCAGGTGGCTCGAGTGGTTCGAGAAGAACAGCACCGGACCCTTCACGCCGTCGAGGTGGTCGAGGCCGTAGACGCGGAGCGACAGCTCGGATCGCAGGATCGCGGTCATCGGGCCGTTCATGATCGCCTGTCGGACGAGCGTGCCCGCCTCGGTCCGCGCCCAATCGGTCGGGAATCCGCCGTCCGCCCGTTCCTCGCGGAACGGCTCCGCGGAGCGGGGCACCATCGGGCGATGGCCCCAACGGAACCCCTTGGCCATCTCCCTCAGCTCGTCGCGCATCCCCATCGAGGCTCCTCAGACCACGTCGGCGATCATCAGCGGCGGCGCGTGGAAATACGTGATCGAGGGGCTCGATCCGACCGTGTCCTTCGCCATCTCGAGCGCGTCGCGGAGCGAGTCGGCGCGGCGATACCCGAGGCGCGCCACCGCCTTCGGATCACCGCCGACGAAGATCACGTCGCCGCAGTGATCGCGGCCGTGCGCGCCCCAGTACCACATGTAGAACGGGTGCACCCCGTGGTACGCGTGGCTCGTCCGGTACAGGTGGATGTACCAGGGGTCGGTCGCGTACCGCTCCTCGTGCTTCGACTCGATCGTGGCCGGATCGGTGGAGTCGCGCAGCACCTCTTCGAAGAAGTCGATGTAGCTCGGGTGATGGATCTGGTGGAACTCCCACGGCACCGGGTGGAACAGGATCGCGACGCCGCCCGGCTTCACGAGCGGCTGGTTCCGGTACATGTTGAACAGGTACCCGAGGCCCAGGCAGTGAACCAGGATCGGATTCATCACCGAGTTCACGTTGTACGGACCCAGGTACGGCACGCCGAAGACGACGACGTCGGACTGGCCCTGGACCTCGACCAGCTGCTGGCGGTGTAGGTTCGTGAGGGTCCGCTCGTGGACGGCCTCCACCTCGCCGGCGTTGATCCCGGTCACCCGGTACGGCGCCTGGATCCGCCGGTAGAACTCGCGGCGGACGCGCGGCGGCGCGAGGTCGTTCGTCTTCTTCGCGGCCATCATCAGCCCCTGGTCGAAGCTCGACCACTCCCACTCACGCTTGTTCAGGAAGCCGAGGTTCGACGGGAACGTCTCGCCGTTGACCGTGGTCTCGATCTGGAAGATCTTCACGCCGCTGTCGCGCAGCAGGCGCCCCATGCGCGTCGCCGAGTCCGCGATCGCGCTGTGGCCGGGACGCGGGTCCATGTAGGAGCGCGAGTGCAACATCGTGTGCACGTTGTGGTGGTACCTCAGCGACCGGTACCCGGCGAGGCCGATCGCGACGGACTTGTGGCCGCCGTCCATCGCGACCAGGTTCACGTTGACGTAGACGATCAGGTCCGATTCGGCCGCACGCTTCGAGATCTCGACGATCTCGCCCTCGTCGGTCTTGCCGATCTCGAGGAGGGTATCGCGGTCCTCCGCGTCGAAGTTCCCCAGATCCTTCGGCCAGAACGACCGGAAGATCCGCTCGCCGACCATCCGGCGGATCTCGTCGGCGGTCATCCTCCGGTGGAGCGCGTTCGCCACGATCAGCTTCACGTCTTCGACGCCGGCGCGCGCGGCCAGCTCGACGACGTGCTCGATGATCCGCTGACGGATGTCGGGCGTCCGCATCGGCGGCAGCGGGACCGAGATGTCGTCGATCGCGATCGTGAGCTTCATGCCCGCGTACCAGGAGCTCCGGGAGTGGCTCCGTGTCGATCGGATGCAGCAGGGCCTGTCGGATCGCGGCGTTCAGGTCGCGGATCCCCGGGAGCGCGTCGGGCGGATAGACCACGCGGGATCCCAGCGGGAACCGCTGCATCCGGTATCCCTCGCCCTCGTTCACCAACAGGGGCGGGGTCCGTTCGTCGACCTCCAACACGAATCCGGGCCTCGGCATCGGTCGTCTCGCTCCTTCAGCTCTCCTGTGGCGCGAACGCCACCTTGAACGTCCCCAGCCGGCCGGCGCCCATCGCGTGGTCGAGCGCCTCGCGCCAGCGGTCCAGCGGGTAGGTCGCCCCCACCAACTGCTCCAGGATCGGCAGGCCCGCCGCCAGGTCGACCGCCAGGTCGAACGTACGCCGCTCGGCGCCCTCGATCCGCTCGGTGCCGCCGGTGTAGGCGCCGGCGAGCTCGAGCTCGCGGAACCACAGCGGCGTCAGGTCGGCGCCGGGCCCCGGGATGCCGGAGACGACGACCCGGCCGCCCGCGCGCGTGGTCCGCAGGGCGAGGTCGAGGGCGCTCTTCGAACCGGTGCACTCGATCGCCACGTCCACGCCGCCGAGCAGGAAGTCCGGGCCGCGCTCGGGCGAGAGCTTGACCGCGTGCGCCGACCGCCGCACCGCCTTCACGGCGTGCTCGGGCGGGATCACGACGTCGGCACCGGCCAGCTTCGCGGCGGCGCGCTGACGCGTGTGCTTGGCCGCCACCGTCACGTGGGCGGCCTCGGTCAGCATCTTGACCGCGATCAGCGTGAGGATCCCGACGGTCCCGGCGCCGACGACGAACACCGACGATCCCGGCTGGATGTTCGCGCGCAGGGCGGCATGGATCGCGCAGGCGAGCGGCTCGATCAAGACGGCGGAGCGATCGTCGATCGCGTCCGGCACCGCGACCAGCTGGGAACGGTGGGCGAGCATCATCCGGCTCCATCCGCCGGTCACGTCGGCGCAGTAGCCGGTCTGCAGCCCCGCCCTCAGCTCGCCGACCGTCACGCGGTCGCACCGCCCCACATCGCCCGCGGCGCAGTTCGCGCAGGGAGGAACCTCACCGCGGGCGGCGCAGGCCAGCACCGACGAGAGCACGACGCGCTGACCCGTGCGGAACCCGTCGACGGCGTCGAGGAGCTCGCCGACCACCTCGTGCCCCGGCACGAACGGCATGGAGACGAGGGGCGAGAAGTAGAAGGACGACCGCCCGGCGAGCGTCGCGAGGTCCGAGCCGCAGATCCCGGACAGGAGCGGCTTCACGCGGGCCCACCCCTCGCGCGGCGGCACGGGGTCGCGGAGGTTCGCGAGACGGATGGGCGCGAGCGGCCCCGCGACGAGCCCCGGGACCTTCGACCCGACCGCACGCGCGGTCAGGTACCGCGGCGCCGATCGGAACAGCTCGAGCGACAGCGCCATCAGCGCACCGCCGCCTTCGGGAAGCGGACGCGGGGCATGCCCTTCGACATCTCCCACTCCTCGATCGGCCACCGTCGGCGCCGCGCGTGGCGGTACAGCGCGGAGTCCGGCGAGACGGCCACGGGATTGCCCACGGCGCGGAGCAGCGGCAGGTCGGAGTAGGAGTCGGCATAGCCGTAGGACCCCTTCAGGTCGACGCCCTCCTGCTCCGCGTAGCGGCGCAACCAGGCTGCGCGGGCCTCGCCGACGAGGGGCGGCGTCGACATGAACCCGGTGTAGCGGCCGTCCCGCTCCTCCAGCTCGCATCCGATCACCAGGTCGAAGAGCGGCGCGAGCGGCCGGACGAAGATCTCGGCCGCGGCGGTGATCAGCACCGTGCGGTGCCCCGCGGCCCGGTGCTCACGGATCCGCCGGATCGCGGCGGCGCTCGCCTTCTGGAGCATGAACTCGCCGACGTGATGATCGATCAGACGCTCGATCCCCTGCGACGCTCGCGCCCTCGTACCGGCGGAAGAACGTCCGCAGGAACTCCCCGCGGTCGCGCCGGTCGATCTGCAGGTACCGCGGGATCCGCCCGAAGACGCTCACGAGCTCGGAGGGCCACTCCGTCGGGTGGCAGGTCTCCCATCCGCGACCAGACGTAGGACTCGACCACGTTCGAGGTGATGATCGTGCCCTCCATGTCGAATACCGCGACGACCGGCTCCTCCTGCTCGCGGATCTGCACGCTCGGCTTCTCACGCCCCCGCCGCGAGAGCTCCCGCAGGCTCTGCGTCACCGCCGGGCAATGGACGTCCTGCAGGTAGTACTTCCAGTCGACCATCGCCGAGTCGAACGGGAACCGCGCTCGGTCCTCGACCGAGAGCGACTCGAACAGCTCGAGCATCCGGTCGTCGGTGTAGATCACCTCGGCCTCGGTGTAGGCGCCGTACAGGTCCGAGTAGCGCTTCACGAAGTCGACGCGCGCCTTGTCCCGGTCCACGCGCGCCACCGCGTCACGCATCGCCTTGGACTTCGGCAGGTGCGTCACGACCTTCTCGGCCACGTCCGTCAGCCGTTCGGCCCGGCGGATCATCCGCTCGACCGTGAGCGTCCCGGGGAACGTCCACTCCGGGACCTTGTGCTCCCCGCGGCCGCGCTCGGGCAACGGGTGCGCCTCGAAGTACTCGCGCGTGATCGCGTACAGCTGATGGAACTGCAACGGGTTCCGGGACCCGGAGCTGACGTGGAAGTGCCGGGCTCGGCCCGGGTCCGGCGGCGTGGCCGCGACCGCCAGGATCGCGTTCACGACCATATCGACCGGGATGATGTCGACGATCCCCTCCGGGATGCCGGGGAACTCCGGGATCTGCCCGAGGCCGTAGGCCCGGATGATCGGGTCGGCCATCTTGAAGCCGTCGATCCAGCCCGGAGCCGGGTGGAGCAGGGCGCTCTCGATGATCGAGGGCCGCACGATCGAGAGCGACAGTCCCTCCGCCTCGGCGAGCTCCTCGACGGCGCGCTCGCCCATCGCCTTCGTGAACGTGTACACGTCGGGCCAACCGAGCGAGCGAGCGCGGGCGCGTCCGTACTCCGTCAACCGGGTGCTCACCCAGTCCTTCCGGCGCTGCTCGGCGTCCTCGGCGACGGTCATCGGCCCGGCGCGCGAGTGCTCCTTGCGCGCCCGCTCCATGAAGGCGCCGAGCATCTCGGGCCTGCGCGACTGCGCCTCGACGTCGGCCCGGGCGCGCATCGCGAGCTCCGCCTCGGTCCTCCAATCGACCCGGTGATCGAGCGTCGCCTCGGGCACGACCCCCTTCGTCACGCCCGCGACGTAGGCGGTGGAGACGTGGACGAGGTTCGGACGCGCGCCGGCATCGATCACGCCGCGGTAGAGGTTCACGGCGCCGAGCAGGTTCGTCTGGAAGCCTTCGTCGATCGGCGGGTCGAAGGAGACGGTCGCGGCCGAGTGGATCGCGACGTCCAGGTCGCCCGGGAGCGTGGGCACCCCGCGCGAGAAGTCGCCGTCGATCACCTCCACCCGTTCGTCGAGCATCGCCGACAGTCCGCCGTCGCCGACGCTCGCGCGGAGCTCGTCGAACGACGGCTTGCGGAACAGGTAGCGGACGCGCTCGAGCGAGGGCGAACCGGTCTGCGATCGCACCAGCAGGACGATCCGGGTGTCGGGGAAGTCCCGGAGCAGCCGTTCGAACACGACCTGGCCGAGGAACCCGGTGACGCCGGTCAGCAGGACGCGCGAGCCGGCGAGCCGATCGACGATCGATCCCTCGGTCCGGGGACCCGTCTCTACCATGCGGCAGATTATCGTCATCTACCGACCGGTAGACAACCCCGGGTCAAGGGGCCGCGTCGCGCTTCCGATGCCTGTAACCGTCGGAGCAGGAGGATCGGTGAGCCTTCGGAACAAGTTCCTGGCGGTCCTGATCGTGCCCGTCGTCGTGCTCGTCGCATCGACGACCCTCCTCGTGCTGTCCCGACAACGCACGAACGCGACGCTCGACGCGGAGCGGGAGGCGTACCTCATCCGGGATGCCGTGCAGGCGATCTTGAACGACCTCATCGACGCGGAGACGGGGATGCGCGGGTACCTGCTGACCGGCGACGACAGCTTCCTGGACCCGTACGACGTGGGGGTTGGCCGGATCGGGAGCGACCTCGACACCCTCGAGTCGCTCACGGGACCGGACAGCTCCCAGTTCGGCCGGATCGCGCGGCTCCGACCGCTCGCCTACGAGCGGATCCACCTCCTGTCGGGCCTGCGACCGTTCGTTCCCGTGACGGAGCGGACCGATCAGCAGCAGTTGTCGGAGCAGCTCGAGCTGGGTCGCCAGGCCATGGATGACGTCCGGGTCCTCCTCGGCGAGATGCAGGACCGCGCCGACCAGCTGCTCACGGAACGGCGGCGGGACCTGGACACGATGCGCCACCTCTCGTTCATGATCGCGGTCGGCGGCACGCCGATCGCCGTCCTCATCTCGCTCGCCCTGATCGTGCTCCTCGCCCGACGGATCGGGGCGCGGATCGGCGCGATGGAAGCGAACGCCGACCGCATGCAGAACGGCTTGCCGATGTTCGCCTCCGCGCCCCGTGACGACGAGCTCGGACGCCTGGAGAGCGCGCTGATCGAGGGCGGGACCCGGGTGGTCGAGCTGCAGGGAGAGCTGCAGCGTCAGGCGACCCTCGATCCGCTCACCCGGCTCCCGAACCGGCGCGGCTTCGTCCCGATGGCCGAGCACCGCCTCGAGGTCGCCAAACGCAACCACCAACCGCTCGCGCTGATGTTCGTCGACGTCGACGAACTGAAGCAGGTGAACGACACCCTCGGACATGCGACCGGCGATTGGCTGATCGCCGAGACCGCCTACGTGCTGCGGACGACGTTCCGAGCGTCCGACCTGATCGCGCGGATGGGCGGCGACGAGTTCTGCATCCTGTTCGCGGCGGAGTCCGACGCCGCGATCGAAGGCGCCGCTGGTCGGCTCCAGGCATCGATGGACCACTCGAACCGCGACCCGGATCGGCCGTTCCTGCTCTCGATGTCCGCGGGGGTCTCGCGGTTCGACCCCGAGGACCCGCGGTCCCTCGACCAGCTGATGGCCGTCGCCGACGAGCGGATGTACGCGAAGAAGCGGGCCCGCCAGGCGGCCGGCGCGTCCTCGATGCGGTGATCGTCGGCCGCTCGCATCCGGCACAGCCGGAGCGGGATCGACGTCGTCGCTAGACTCGCCGCCTGATGGAGATCGATGACTTCCAGCGCGCGATGCGCGACACCTACCTGGAGCGCGACGCGGCGCGCGGTCGCGACGCCACGTTCCGATGGCTGGTCGAGGAGATCGGCGAGCTGGCCCGTGCGATGCGGAACGACGACCGTGTCAACCTCATCCACGAGTTCGGCGACGTGCTGGCCTGGCTCTCGTCGCTCGCGAACCTCGAGGGTGTCGAGCTCGCGGAGGCGGCGGACCGCTACCGCGACGGATGCCCGAGGTGCGGGGGCCGGCCGTGCCGCTGCGCGCCGCGATGACGGTGTCGGTCCGGCCGGCGCGCGCCGACGATTGGGCGGCGGTAGCAGGCCTCCTGGTGGAGCTCGGCCGGGGCGTCGCCGAGGGCACCGCAGAGGACGCCACGCACCGCCTGCAGTTCGCGGGGCACCTGCGCCGACTCGACAGCGTGACGCTCGTCGCCGAGGCGGATGGCGGGGTCGTCGGGGTCGTGGACATGGAGTATCACCAGCGCCTCGGCGATCACCGGCCGCAGGCGCGCGTGAACGATCTCGTGGTCACGCAGGGCGCGCGCGGCTCCGGCGTCGGGCGGGTGTTGCTCGACCGGGCCGAGGAGCTCGCCCGCAAGCGCGGGTGCTTCCGCATGTCGCTGGTGACCGCGGCATGGCGGGCGCGGACCCTCGCCTTCTACCGGCGCGAGCGGTGGAGCGACTACGGCGCGTGGTTCGTGAAGTCGCTCACCGATGACGTCGCGCCGAGCGGCGAGCCGGCGACCGACGACTGAACGGCCGCCCCGACGCCGTCCGTCAGCGACCGAAGCGCCGCTCGGCGATCCGGATCGCGTCGAGCGCCGCGCCGATCCGCAGGTTGTCGGCGCAGCTGAACAGGGCGAGCCCCGACGGGTCGTGCTCGAGCTGCCGGATCCGACCGACGAGCGCGACGTCGAGCCCGGCCGACTCGAGCGGCGACGGGTAGATCCCGTTCGCAGGGTCGTCGCGGAGCTCCACGCCCGGAGCGCCCGAGAGGACCTGCCGAGCCTCGTCGGGGGTGATGGGCCGGGTGAACGTCGCGACGAGCGAGGCGGCGTGTCCGACGGGCACCGGGACGCGCACCGAGGTCGCGACGACCGGGAGGCCGGGAAGGCCGAGGATCTTCCGTGGCTCGGCCATCATCTTGGCTTCCTCGCCGGTGTAGCCGCCCTCCTCGAACTCACCGACCTTCGCCACCACGTTGTAGGCGATCGTCTTTCCGAACACCTCCCCGACCGGCAGCGCGTCCAGGTCGGGATGCGCGAGCTCCTCCTCGCGTCCGTGGAGCTTCTCCACCTGTTCGATCAGCTCGCGCGTGCCCTTCCAGCCTGCGCCCGAGACCGACTGGTAGCTCGAGATCACGAGCGACGTCAGCCCCGCGGCCCGATGGAGCGGGCCCACGGCCAACATCGCCGTGATCGTCGTGCAGTTCGGCACCGCAACGATCATCGGCTCGCCGTCGAGGGCCTCGGGGTTCACGTCCGGGATCGACAGGGGGACGGACGGGTCCATCCGGAACGCGCTGGAGTTGTCGATGCACACGGTTCCCGCCGCCGCCGCCTGAGGAACGAACGCGCGCGACACGGTCGCGCCGGCCGACACCAGCGCGACGTCGACGCCGCGGAGCCGTTCGAGCGAGAGCTCCTGCACGGCATGGTCTTCGCTCTGGAAGCGCACCATGCGGCCGTCCGAACGGGCGGAGGCGAGCGGCAGGAACCGGTCCACGGGGAACGCACGCTCCTCGAGGATCCGCGTCATCTCGCGTCCTACGGCGCCGGTCGCGCCGACCACGGCTACCTGCATGGCGACCATGCTACCGGCCGGTCCTCAGAGGAAGCGCCAGGAGTCGAGGATCGCGTCGAGATCCCCTCGGTGTTGCTCGAACGCATCCACGAGGTCCGCGAACTGCACCCGCCAGCCCACCCCACCGCTCACGAACACCACGGTCCGAGCGTGGATCGGCCGACGGTCGGCGCGGAGCTCCACGTCCCACATCAGCGCCTCGACCCCGTCGACCGACGCCGGCGTGACCTTCCCGGGACGGAGCTCGTCGTCGGATTGGGACTCACGGACGAGCGACGCGAACGTCTCCAGGTCGGCCGGGGTCCGCACGGCCTGGATCGTGAGGGTGGTCGCGGCATCGGGGCGGAAGAGCTGGTCGGTCGTCTGATCCGGCACCTCGGCCACGCGCCATCCGTCGGGGGCGGCGAGGCAGTAGCCGAACCGATCCGAGCGGACGTCGCGCCCCGCGCAGACGGCCGGGGCCGCGAGCCAGGCCCAGATCGCGATCACCGCGCCGACGAGGGCGGCGACCAAGAGCAGGCCCACGACCAGCGTGCGCCGCGACCGCGGCGGCGCCTCCTCCTCAGCGCCCGGCGGAGACGGACCGACCGAGGCCGCCGGCTCGCCCGTGCGCGCCGTCTCGCCCGGTGGCGGCGGGACCGACGGCCGGTCGGACGGGGGCGGGGAGGGAAGGTCGGTCACGTCGATGCGTCGGCGTCGAGCTCGAACCGCTCGTGGATCGCCCGCACCGCGCGCTCGGCGTCGTCCTTGCGGATCACGCACGAGATACGGATCGCCGACGTCGAGATCATCTCGATGTTGATCGACTGCGCGGCGAGCGCGTCGAAGACGTCGGCCGCGACCCCTGGATGGCTCTTCATGCCCGCGCCGACCAGCGAGACCTTCGCCACACCGTCGTCGATCGTGACCCTCGTGGCGCCGATCTGCTGACGGACACCCTCCATCACGGCGCCCAGCCGCGGCAGATCGACCAACGGCGCCGTGAAGGACAGGTCCGTCGCTCCATCGTGCGAGACGTTCTGGACGATCATGTCCACGTTGATCCCCTCGGCGGCGATCGCCTTGAACACCGTGGCCGCCACGCCGGGCTGGTCGGGCACCCGATCGAGCGTGACCTTCGCCTCGTCGTCGTCGAGCGCCACGCCGGAGATCATCACCTGTTCCATCGCCTGCTCGTCCACCTCTCGGATCCACGTGCCGGGCTCGTCCGAGAACGACGACCGCACGTGCAGCCGGACCCCGTGGCGGCGAGCGTACTCCACGGCCCTCGACATCAGGACCTTCGCCCCCGACGAGGCCAGCTCGAGCATCTCCTCGTACGAGACCGTGTCGAGCTTGCGAGCCCCCGTCACGAGCCGAGGATCCGCCGTGTAGACGCCGTCGACGTCGGTGTAGATCTCGCAGATCTCGGCTCCGAGAGCCGCCGCCATCGCCACCGCCGTCGTGTCGGATCCGCCCCGTCCGAGCGTCGTGATGTCGTAGTTCGTCGATAGGCCCTGGAAGCCGGCGAGGATCACCACGTTCCCGCCGGCGATCGCCTCCGCGATCCGTTTCGGACGGATCTCGACGATCTTCGCGGCGCCGTGCTGGTTGTCCGTGATGATGCCGGCCTGCGACCCGGTGTAGGAGGCGGCCTTGCAGCCGCGGGCGTTGATCGCGATCGCGAGCAGTGCCATCGCGATGCGCTCGCCGGAGGTCAGCAGCATGTCCAGCTCGCGCGGTTCGGGAAGCTCGGTGATCGTCCGGGCCATCGCGAGCAGCTCGTCCGTGTGCTGCCCCATCGCGGAGACGACCACGAGGACGTCGAACCCGTCCTCCTTGGCCCGGACGACCCGGTCGGCCACCGCCTCGATCCGCTCGGTCGTGCCGACCGAGGTGCCGCCGTACTTCTGGACGATGATGGGCATGCCTCGGACGTCTCCTGACCGCGAGCCCCGAGCGTAGCAGCGAGGTCAGGCCGGGTCGGGGAGCCCTAAGGCGTCGCGTAGGAACCGGACCTGCAGCATCAGCAGGTTCTCGGCGACCGCCGGATCCAGCGGCGCGTGCGTGATGCCGGAGAGGGGCAGGACCGTGTGCGGGCGCCCCGCCTCCATCAGGCGCTGGGACAGCAGCAGGGTATGGGCGACGTAGACGTTGTCGTCCGAGAGCCCGTGGATCAGCATCAGCGGCCGCGTGAGGTTCGGTGCGTCGTCCAGCAGCCGGCACCGTGCGTACGCCTCGACCTCCTCGTCGGGCCTCCCGAGGTACCGCTCCGTGTAGTGCGTGTCGTAGAGGGCATCGTCGGTCGTGGGCGCGCCGGCGACCGCAGCGTGGAAGACATCGGGCCGGCGGAGCACCGCCATCGCCGAAAGGAAGCCCCCGAACGACCACCCGCGGATCGCGACGCGCTCGAGGTCGAGGAACCCGAACCGCTCCGCCGCCTCGTGCAGCCCGTCCACCTGATCCTCGAGCACGGGGTCTGCCAGGTTCCGGTAGACCGCGCGGTCCCACGTCGGCCCGCGGTTCGGCGTACCCCGGCCGTCGATCGCGAGCACCGCGAACCCCCGGTCCGCGAACCACTGCGACTCGAAGTGGATGCCCATCGCCTTCTGGACGACCCCGAAGTGAGGTCCGCCGTACGGATCCAGCAGCACCGGGAGCTTCGCGTCCGGCTCCGCGCCGTTCGGGGTGAACAGCGCCATCCGGAGCTCACGCTCCCCACCCGTGAAGAAGGTCGGCCTCGGGATCAGGAGCGGCTGCTCCGTGAACGACCGGAGCGACGCGACCTCCTCGCCGCCGCGGATCACCCGGGTGGCCGGCAGGGCCTCCATCGTCGCCGATGTGAGCACCAGCACGTCTCCGCCCACCGCGGCCGTGTGGACGCCCGGGGAACCCGTCAGACGCGAGACGGCCCCGTCGATGGCCAGGCGGTACACGTGGATCTCGGTCGGATCCTCCGACCCACGGAACACCACGTGCTCGCCAACGTCGAGGACCTCGACGACCTGCAGCCCCGGCGGCGACATCGGTTCGTCGTCGAACGCGATCCGCCTCGTGTCGTCGAGATCGACCGCGCGGACCAGGCGACCGTCGGGCAGCCAGGCGGGTAGGCCGCCGACGATGTCGAGCCAGCGGTCGTCCCGATCCTCACGGATCGTGCGGCTCGTCCCGGTGTCCGGATCGACGGCGAGGATCCGCCAGACCTTCTGATCCCGGGACTGCACGACCAGGGTGAGCGGGCCGTCCGATGTCCACGTCACCGAGACGAGGTACTCGAACGCCTCGCGGTCCCAGTCCACGTCCACCCGGCCGCCGTCGAGGTCGAACACCGACAGGGTCACGATCGCGTTGTCCGTGCCGGCACGCGGATAGCGGACCGAACGCGGCGCAGCCTCCGGATCGATCGGCGACGCGATGTGCCACACGCGCACCGGTCGGTCGTCCACGCGCGCAGCGACGATCCGCTCGCCGTCGGGTGACCACCAGAACCCGCGGAGCCGGTCCATCTCCTCGGCCGCGACGAACTCGGCGACGCCCCAATGGACATCGGGATCTGGGTCCGAGGCGAGCTCGCGGTCATCGGTCCCGTCGACCCCCACGACCCGGAGCGCGCCGTCGGAGACGTACGCGATCCGACGGCCCGCCGGGTCGGGCCTGGTGTCGAACGGATCCTCGGCGCCGACCTCGATGCGGCGCGTCCCGCCCTCGACGAGATCGGCCACGTACACGCCGCCCCCCATCGCGAAGGCGGAGACGCGGACCGCTCGGTCGGTCGCGTGGTCGGTCACCCCCGTGAGGGACTCGCGGCGACGCTCCCGCCGGTCACGCTCCTCGGCCGACAGGTGCTCGTCCTCCGGGACGGCCGGGTCGAACACCAGACGCTCCTCCCCGGTCGCCGTGTCGAGCACCCATAGGCACCCGGCCGGGTCGTCCGCCGCGCGCGATCGCAGGAAGGCGACGCGGGACCCGTCCTCCGCGACCGCGAACGTCCGGGGCCGGCCCAGGCTGAACCGCCGCGTCCGCGCGTACTGGCGGGGGAAGGAATCGGGGACCGCTGCCGGGAACGGATCGTCGGTCACGGAACGTCTCCTCGGTTCGATCGATGGGAACCGGCTGTCACGACCGGTCACGACCGGGGCATGGTACGGGCGAACACCGGTCCGCGCGCGGACCGGGCCGAGAGGGAGACCGTGAGCGACGAGCGGACCGACAGCGAGCTCCTGATCGCGTCGCGGGACGACCCCGAGGCGTTCACGGAGCTGTACCGGCGGCACGCGGAGGATCTGCTGCGGTACTTCGCGCGTCGCACGCTGGATCCGGAGGCCGCCTCCGAGCTCACGGCCGAGACGTTCGCCCAAGCGTACGCGTCGCGGGCGACCTACACCGACCAGGGGGTGAACGGCGTGGCGTGGCTCTACGGGGTCGCCCGGCATCAGCTCGGCCGGTTCTTCCGGTGGGGACGCGTGGACGCCGCCGCCCGACGCAAGCTCGGGATGCCGCTCCGCGAGCTGCCGCCCGAGGACTACGAGCGGATCGAAGACCTCGTGGATCTCGCCCCGATCCGCGAGGCGCTGGTCGACGCCCTGGAGACGCTCTCCACGGAGCAGCGCGAGGCGATGCGCCTGCACGTGATCGAGGGGCTCCCGTACCCGGAGGTCGCACGCCGACTGTCCTGCTCGGAGGTGAACGCGCGACAGCGCGTGAGCCGAGGGCTCCGCAAACTCGCGATCCTCCTGCAACGACGCGGCTCGGAGCTCGGAATGGAGGTGGATGCGCCGTGAAGACCGAGTTCGACATCCTCCGGCTCCTCGAGGACGACCTGCTCGTCGCGGCGAAGCGCGAACAGCTCCTGGGAGCGACCGGCTCCCATCGGCGACGCGGATCCTGGAGGCGCGTGGCCGCCGCATGTCTCGCCGTGCTCGTCCTGGCCGGCGCCCTCGGGTGGTTCGCGCAGGGTGGCGCTCGCCGGCTGGCGCTGTTCAAGGCGAGCGACGAGGCCGGCTCGGCGGCATCGACCGGTGCGTTCGGCGAGACGGGTGGCGCGGTCGGCGGAGGTTCCGCGAGCGGGTCGGCACCCGCGGCGCAGCCCACACCCACGCTCGGGTTCCAGGGATCGGACGCCTCCGGATCGAACGACCTCGCCGCGATCTCCACGGACAGCGCACCGGAGGACCTGTCGAAGATCGTGCGCAACGGCTCGATCGCGATCCGCGTCCCGGACGACGGGTTCTCGGACGGGTTCGCGGCCGTGACGCGCATCGCGGAGAACAACGGTGGCTTCGTCCTCACGTCGACGACGACGCGCGAACGGACCGGCACCCTCACCCTGCGGATCCCGGCGAAGCGGTTCGACCAGGCGATGCTCGCGCTGCGAGAGCTCGGCGTCGTCGAGCGGCAGCGGATCTCGGGCAAGGACGTCACCGCGGAGTTCGTCGACCTGACCGCGCGTCTCGACATCCTGAAGCAGCGCCGAGCGCTCCTGCTGGATCTGCAGGCGGACGCCACGACGTCCGCCGAGATCCTGCGGCTGGCGACGCTGGTCGAGCGGACCCAGCTCGACATCGAGCGCATCCAGGGCCAGCTGAACGTCCTGAACGATCAGGTGGCGGAGTCGACGATCGAGGTGCGCCTACACGAGGGCAACGCGGAGGCCACCGCCCAGACGGCTGCGGAAACAGGTCCCGATCTCGGCAACGCATGGGACGACGCGATCGACGGGTTCATGTCCGTGGTCGCGGCCGTGATCGTGGGCCTCGGCTACCTGATCCCGATCGGCCTGATCGCCCTCGCGATCCTGGGCGTCACGGTCTGGGTGCGGAGGCGTCGCGCAGCCAGCTGAGCGCGCGGAGGCGCTCGATCGCCGTCGACGCGAGCGCCGCGTCCTCGTCGCTCGAGCCCTCGGTCGCCGCGAACCACGCGTCCGCCTCGTGCCACGCCCGCTCCACCTCGGCGTCCGGACGCAGCGCGCCCTCGGCGCGGAACGAGGAGACCGACCCGTAGCGTGTGATCGCCTCCGAGACCGCGTCCCGATCGAACGCCTGGTCGTACGACGGGAGCGAGTCGAGGTGCCGCAGACCCCACAGCAGCGTGCCGAGCGCCTCGTGTCGCCATTCGCCGTCCGCCGCGGCCTCCGCGGGCCACGAACCCGAGGGGGCGGCGAGCAGCCGACGCTCGAGCTCGCCGACGGCGTCGTCGAGCGACTCCCGCGTCAGCCAGCGATCGGTTTCCACCCGGGCGGCCTCGGCCTGGGCGATCCGAGACGGTTCGTTCGCCCATCCCGAGAGCAGGTGCTCGATCGTGGCGCGCCGCACGAGGGCGTACAGGACGAGCGCCCGGTCGGAGACCTCCCGCACCGAGGGCATCGCCACGGCGCGGCTCACATCTCGCGGCGACCCTCGAGGGCCTGCGAGAGCGTGACCTCGTCGACGTACTCGAGGTCGCCGCCGACGGGGAGCCCGCTCGCCAGGCGGGTGACGTGGATCCCGGTCGGCTTCAGAAGGGCCGCCACGTACATCGCGGTCGCGTTCCCTTCGAGGTTGGGGTTCGTCGCGAGGATCACCTCGATGACGTGATCGCGCTCGACGCGGTCCAGGAGCTCCTGGACGCGCAGGTCGTCGGGGCCGATGCCGTCGAGCGGGCTGATCGCGCCGCCCAGGATGTGGTAGCGCCCCTTGTGCAGGGCGCTCTTCTCGATCGTCGCGGCGTCCTTCGGCTCCTCGACGACGCACAGGACCGTGCGGTCTCGAGACTCGTCGCGGCAGACCCGGCAGAGATCGCCCTCGGCCACGTTGCCGCACTCGCGGCAGAAATCGATGCGTTCCTTCGCCTGGACGATCGCGGCGGCCAGGCGCTTCGCGTCCTCGGCCGGCGCCTTCACGAGCCAGAACGCGAGCCGCTGCGCGGACTTCGGCCCCACGCCCGGCAAGCGCGCCAGCTCGTCGATCAGCTCCTGGATCGGGCCCTCGTACATGCGCGTCCTAGGCCGGTTCCACGTCGCCGGCGAGCTGCGCGCCCAGCATCTCCTGGACACGACGGAGGGCTTCCTCGTCGCTGGGCGTGTCCTCCTCCTCGACGAGCTCGACCACGGCGGGACCGCCGGCCGGCTCGCGTGACTCGCGCACGACGCAGGTGATGGCCGGACGGATCCCGAACAGGTGCTCCAGCGCCCCCTGGAGTTCGTCCTGCCGGTCCGCGACCTTCTGCACGCCGAACCGCTTGTCGGGCGGGAACGCGAGCTCGAGGGTGTTCCCGTCGAAGGTCGCCACCGTGGCGCTCTCGAGCAGCGCCCGAAGGATCGGCTGGCGGATCTGGCCCAGGTGTTCGATCAGGCTCGGCCACCCACGTCGCAGCATCGCCACATCGACGCTGCCCGCGTCCGCCGCATGCGGCGCCGGCTCCATGACGGCGTCGGCCATGGCCACGGGGTCGGGAGGCGTCGCGGTCGGAGCGACCCCCGTCCTCCCCGCGTCGCGGCTCCGTTCCTCGGGGTCGCTCCTCCCCGTGACCCCTCCCTCCTTCGAGGCCACCGGCTCGGTGGGCTCGATCGAGGTGGTCGCCGCGTCCGGCGGTCCGCCGCCGAGACCGGCGTCGATCGCGGACGTGACGTCGAGCCCCGCGAGGCGTTCCAGCCGTTCCAGGCGAGCGATCAGCGCCGCGGGGCTCGGATCGGCCTCGGGCATCGTCGCGCGCACGAGGGCGAGCTCGAGCGAGAGGCGAGGCGACGTCGTCCAGCGCATGTCGTTCTGCGCCGCGAGCAGGAGCGCGATCACGCGGGCGAGCTCGCCGGCGGAGAACTTCTCGGCCTGCACCCGGAGCGGCTCGTAGCCGTCGGCCGGGATGTCGAGGAGATCCTCCTGTCCCGGCGCGGTCTTCACGAGCATCAGGTTGCGGAAGTGCTCGAGCGTCTGGGCGGTCACGTTCCGCAGGTCCTGCCCGTCCTGCACGAGGCGATCCACGACCTGGAACGTCGCGCGCGCGTCGCCGACCGCGACCGCGTCGCCGATCTCGAACTGCACCTCCCCCCGTGGCGCCCCGAGGAGGGTCCTGACGATGTCGTCGTCGACGGTACCGTCGCCGAGGACGCTCGCCTGGTCGAGCATCGACAACGCATCGCGGGACGACCCCTCGGCCTGACGGGCGATCGCGTGAGCGGCCGTGTCGGTCACGGCCAAGCCCTCCGATGCCCCGATCCGCTGCAGCTGCTCGGCGAGCGTCTCCATCGTGAGCCGGCGGAAGTCGAACCGTTGACAACGGCCGACGATCGTCGCAGGCATCTTCTGCGGCTCGGTCGTGGCCAGGACGAACCGGACGCCGGGCGGCGGCTCCTCGAAGACCTTCAGCAGCGCGTCGAAGGCCGGCGCGGAGAGGCGCTGCGCCTCGTCGATGATGTAGACCTTCTCGCGTCCCATCGCCGGCGCGGTGGGCGCGCGCTCCCGGAGTTCGCGGGCGTCCTCCACCCCGCCGTGCGAGGCCGCGTCGATCTCGATCACGTCCAGGTGGCTGCCTTCGCGGATCGCGACGCACTGCTCGCACGTGCCGCACGGTTCGGCGGTGGGCCCCTGCTCGCAGTTGACCATCTTGGCGAGGATCCTGGCCGTGGAGGTCTTGCCCGTCCCGCGCGGCCCGCAGAACAGGAACGCGTGGTGCAGACGCCCCTCGCGGATCGCGCCGGTCAGGGCCCGAACGACGTGATCCTGACCCAGGACGTCGGCCGGCGTCTGCGGCCGGTACCGGCGGTACAACGCCTGGTGCTGCTCCTGCTCCGCCACGTCCTCCCCCAGCCCGCCCGTCGTCGTTCGCAGCGTACGAAAGGTGACCGTGCACCCGCCGTCGACACCGAACGACTCGAGCGCTTCCCCAGCCGGCAGCTCCGGCCAGGCGCTCCTACGGCACCCGCCAGCGCCCGCTTACGGCTGCTTCCTTCCGGACCTGACCGGGTTCGCAGGTTGGCGTCGCGTAGGACCCGACCATCAACGCTCCGTGCCGGGAGCTGCCTCGGACCATCCGGGCCTCGGGCGGGGATTCAGTCCCGCAGAAGCGGATCTCGGGTACAGGGAACCGCTAGCTCCCCACCTAGCACGGTCACGGGGGCGAGTATACGTCGGGTGCCGGACACGCCCGACGCCGCTCAGTCCTGCGGCCGGACCCAGATCTCCCAGTCGGAGACCGCGCGGAACCCGAGCCGGCGGTAGAGCGGTTCCGCGAGCTCGCTCGGCTCGAGCCAGGCGAGGTCCGCGTCGGGGAACGAGCGCGCCGCGGCGACCGTGAGCGCGGCGCCGATCCCCCGCCCACGCGCGTGCTTCAGGACGCCGACCCCGAAGACCCCCACCGTGCCGTCGAGCAGCAAGCCGACGGCCTCGCCGACCGCACGATCGTCGTCGCGAGCGATCCAGGGCGCCGCGTCTGGCCGGTCGATGAGCGCCCGGCCGATCAACCCCTCCGCCACCTCGATCCTCGTGCCGAACGCCTCGACCTCGACCGCGCGCAGACCGTGGAGATCGGCCTCCTCCCGGACGGCCTCGATCGCGATCCCCTCGGGTGCGGAGACGGACCGGAGCTGCTCGAGCTCGACCGCGAGCGCCGGCCTTCGGAACAGCAGGGTCAGTCCGGCGTCCCGCGCCGCCTGCTCGACGGCGGGATGCACACCTCGCTCGAGCTCGATCCCGAACCACGGCATCCCGCGCGCCCGGAAGGCGGCCTCGGCGTCGGCGAGCGCCCGCTCCGGATCGCGCGGCTCGGATCCGACCGCCACCGCGTTGAGGGAAGCGTCGGGGAGGTTCGTGAGCGAGAGGACCAGCCCGTCGATCTCGAGCACCTCGCCGCCCGTCACGGACTCGCCTCGGTGCCGGAACCCCGAGACCGACGCGTCCCGGACGCGCTGCGCGGCTCGTTCGAGATCCATGCGCGCGAGAGTGTCCCAGGTAGCCTGGCGCGATGCTCCCGGTCGGCGCCGTCGTCGTGGACTTCGACGGCACCGCCTGCCTGCACGACGTCGCCGAGCACCTCCTCGAGCGCTTCGCCCAGCCCTCGTGGCGCGACCACGACGCAGCGTGGGAACGCGGCGAGATCGGTTCACGCGAGACGATCGTCGCGCAGGGCAGGATGCTCGGAGCGGACCGAGCGACGATGCTCGCGTTCGCGATCGAGCACTGCCCGATCGACCCCACGTTCGGGCCGTTCGTCGCGTGGCTCGCGTCGCACGACGTTCCGGTGACCGTGGCCTCGGACGGGTTCGGGTTCTACATCGAGCCACTGTTCTCGGCCCACGGGATCGAGGGCGTCGCGGTCGTCACGAACGAGCAGCGCTGGGGTCCCGACGAGCACCCGGACGGGATGCGCTTCGTGAGCGCCCACCCCGAGTGCGTCGGCTGCGGGACCTGCAAGCTCCTGGCCGTGACGCGGGCGCGCCAGGCGCACGGCCCGGTGGCGTTCGTCGGCGAGGGCCCGTCCGATCGGTACGGCGCGCTGTACGCCGACGTGACGTTCGCTAAGGACGTCCTGGTGGACACCTGTCGCGCGGACGGCGTCCCCTTCCTGCCGTGGAACGACTTCGACGACATCCGCCTGGCGCTGGGGACGATGGACCGGACGCCTGGCGCCGTGGCGCCGATACAGTGCCCGGGATGGACGCTCCCGGGCCCATAGCCGCCGAGCTCACGACGCGTGCGCTCACCTTCGACGACGTCGACGACGTCGTCGCGCTCGCGAACGCGTGCGAGCTGCACGACGTTGGGTTCACGATGTGGGAACGCGAGGATCTGACGTCCGATCTCCGTCTCCCCGACGTCGTCACGGAGCTGGACACGGTGGGCGTGTGGGACCATGAGCGGCCGATCGGCTGGGCGTTCCTGCCGAACGAACGGGGCGCCTGGGTCGACGTCCACCCGGACGTCCGCGGCCTAGGCTCGCGCGCGCCCTCCTGAACGTCGCGTTCCAGCGCTCGTTCGATCGCGGCTACGCGACGACCTCGCTCTCGACCGACTCCGATCGGAGCGCGATCACGTTCTACGAGCGCGTGGGGATGCGCGTGAAGGAGTCGTACACGCACCTCGCGCTCGACCTCTAGGAGCGGTGGCCGCGGGATTCGAACCCGCGAGAGGGTTGCCCCCCTACACGCTCTCCAGGCGTGCCCCTTCGTCCGCTCGGGCAGGCCACCGCGGACGATTCTAGAGACCCGGTGGCGACCGCCGTCGCCACCCGGTCTCCGGTGACATCGGCCGCCGCCGCGGCCGATCGGATCTGGGCGGCCGGCCCTCGGCGTCGTGCGCTGGACGCCGCGCACGGGACGACGTCTTGCGGAGGCGACAGGATTCGAACCTGTGAGGGGTGGATTAGACCCCTAACCGCTTTCGAGGCGGTCCCGTTCGTCCGCTCCGGCACGCCTCCGCCGGCGAGTCTAGCAACGGCCTCGGTGGCGCCGGACACCCCGTCCGTGCCACGATGCCCGGACCCGGGAAGGAGGAGGACCGTGGACGCCAAGCGACTCGAGGAGCTCCCGCTCTTCCGTGACCTCTCGAAGGACGAGCGTGAGCGGATCGCCCGCTGGGCCGACGAGGTCGACGTCCCGGCCGGCTACCAGCTGCTCGGCGAGGGTCGCCTCCCGCACGAGTTCTTCGTGATCGAGCACGGCCTCGCCGACGTCACGAAGGGCGGCGACACGATCACGCAGCTCGGGCCCGGGGACTTCTTCGGCGAGATCGCGCTCGTCGAGCACGAACGGCGGACGGCCACCGTGACGGCGGCGACGCCGCTGACGGCGATCGTGATGGCGCCGCGCGAGTTCGAGACGATGCGCCAGGAGATGCCGGACGTGTGCCAGCGGATCACGGACGCGATCCAGGAACGCCTCTCCCGCTAGCCCGGACCTCAACGACGCTCGCGGAAGAACGCCCGCAGCAGCTCGCCGCTCTCGTCGGCGAGGACCCCGCCGGTGACTTCGACCCGATGGTTCAGACGCTCGTCGCGAAGCAGGTCGCCGAGGGATCCGGCGAACCCCGCCTTCGGATCCGTCGCCCCGAAGACCACCCGGTCCACCCGGGCGAGGACGATCGCCCCGGCGCACATCGCGCACGGCTCGAGCGTCACGTAGAGCTCGCACCCGTCCAGGCGCCAGGCTCCCGCGGCCTCGGCCGCCGCACGGAGCGCCAGGATCTCGGCGTGCGCGGTCGGATCGCCGAGGGCCTCCCGTCGGTTGCCGGCCGCGGCCAGGAGGTCTTCCCGGTCGTCACGGCGGCGGACGACGACGCATCCCACCGGAACGTCGCCCGAGGGCGCGCAGCTGCGCGCCATCTCGAGGGCGCGGCCCATCAGCCGCTCGTCCCGAGCGTCCGGCGCCCCCAAGTAGTCTGACACGGACTAGTAGGCCCCGATCTCGTGGAGCCGATCGTCGTCGATCCCGAAGTGGTGCGCGACCTCGTGCGCCACCGTGTGCGCGATCACCCGCGCGAGCCGGTCCTCCCGCCCCCGCGCCTCCGCCTCGATCGTGCTCCGGTACAGGGTGATCCGGTCGGGTACGACGCCGAAGTAGTTCGTCCCACGCGACGCGAGCGGGACGCCCTCGTAGTGGCCCAGCAGGTTCGGGTCGTCGTCGGGCGGTTCGTCCTCGACGAAGATCTCCACGTTGTCCATCACATCGTGGACCCAGTCGGGCAGCGCCTCGACGGCGTCGGCGACGAGCTCCATGAAACGCTCATCGGACGTCATCGGTCAGCAGATCCGGGGGAGCTGGTCGCCGGCCAGCATGATCAACGGCCGGGTGGCGCCGAGGCCGGTGCGCACCCGGACCGCGGCCGGCCCTTCGCCGACCTCGCCGACCACACGGGCATCCACGCCGAGCGGATCCGAACGGGCGGCCGCCAGGACGGCCTCGGCGTCCCCAGGAGCGACGATCGCCACGGCGACGCCTTCGTTCGCGACGTAGAGCGGATCGAGCCCGAGCATCTCGCATGCCGCGTACACGCCGGGCAGGACCGGGACGTCGGTCCCGTGAACGGTGATCGAGACCTCGCTCGCCTCGGCGAGCTCGTTCAGGACGCTCGCCACACCGCCTCGGGTCGCGTCGCGTAGGCATCGCACGTCGCCGGCGGCCAGCATCGCGCGCACGACGGACGTGAGCGGGGCGGAGTCCGACACGACGTCGGTCTCGAACGCGATCCCGGCGCGGCGCGACATCACCGCCACGCCGTGCGAGCCGATCGGCCCGGTCACCAAGACCTGATCGGCGGGTCGCGCCCGCTCCGGCCCCACCTCCACCCCTGACGGGACCAGCCCGATCCCCGAGGTCGTGATGTACACGCCGTCGGCCGCCCCCCGTTCGACCACCTTGGTGTCGCCGGTGACGAGACGGACGCCGGCGCGATCGCACGCGTCCGCCATCGACGCCACGATCGCTCCCAGCCGCTCGAAGGCCAGTCCCTCCTCGAGGATCAGCGCGGCCGACAGTGCCAGCGGCTCCGCGCCCATCATCGCGAGGTCGTTCACCGTTCCGTTCACGGCGAGCTCGCCGATGTTCGACGCCGGGGAAGAACGCAGGCGTCACGACGAACGCGTCGGTCGTGAAGGCGAGCCGGGAGCCGTCGGGCAGCGGCAGGATCGCCGCGTCGCCCATGCGCGCGAGCTCGGGGTCGGCCCCGAGGGCGGGGATGAACAGGTCGCGGATCAGCTGCTGCGTGAGCTTCCCGCCGCTCCCGTGGCCGAGCAGGACGGAGGCGCCCGGAGGCAGCGGCACCGGACACCGCATCGCGAACCCCCGGATCTCGCGCGCCTCGACGTCGCTCACGCCGGCGCCTCCTGGCGCGTCCGGCCCGCCAGGAAGTAGGCGGCGCAGGCTCCCTCGGTCGAGACCATCGGCGCGCCGAGGGGCGTCTCGGGCGTGCAGAGCGTCCCGAACGCCGGGCAGTCGTGCGGCTTCGCGCGCCCACGCAGGACGTCGCCGGCGATGCAGACCTCCGACTCGCTCGCGGGCACGCCGCTCGCCCGCGGGAACAGCAGCTCGGCATCGTGCGCCGCGTACGCCTCGCGCAGGCGCAGGCCGCTCCCGGGGATCACGCCGATCCCGCGCCACGCGCGATCCGCGACCTCGAACACCTCGTCGACGACCGCGAGCGCGGCCGGGTTCCCGTCGCGCCGGACGGCGCGCACGTACTGGTTCTCCACCTCCGCCCGGCCCTGCTCCAGCTGCAGGACGAGCATGCGGATCCCCTCCAACAGATCCACCGGCTCGAAGCCGGTGACGACGAGCGGGACGCCGAAGTCCCGGGCGATCGGCTCGTACTCGCGCCACCCCTGGATCGCGCAGACGTGCCCCGGTGCGAGGAACCCCTGCACGCGGTTCCCCGGCGACACCAGGATCGCCATGATCGCCGGGGGCACCAGGACGTGGGCCACGAGCAGCGCGAAGTTCGTGACGCCCAGGAGCTTCGCCTGGCGGACGGCCATCGCGTTCGCCGGGGCCGTCGTCTCGAAGCCGACGGCGAAGAACACGACCGTCTTGTCGGGGTTGCGCCGCGCGACCTCGAGCGCGTCGAGCGGCGAGTACACGACCCGGGCGTCACCCCCCGCCGCCCGCGCGTGGAACAGGTCCTCGGACGAGCCCGGGACGCGGAGCATGTCGCCGAACGAGCAGAGGATCGCGTCGGGACGCTGTCGCGATCGCGATCGCCTCGTCGATCAGGGCGACGGGCGTGACGCACACCGGACATCCCGGACCGTGCACGAGCTCGACGTTCGGCGGCAGGAGCTGATCGATCCCCTGGCGGATCAGCGTGTGCGTCTGCCCGCCGCAGACCTCCATGATCGTCCACGGCCGCGTGGTCACGCGCCCGATCTCGTCGAGCAGGGACCGCGCGACGTCGTCGTCCCGGTACTCGTCGAGGTACCTCACGCGATCGCCTCCGGACGGACGCCGTCGGGATCCTGCGGCAGGTCGATGTTCTCGAGGTTGTCCATCTCCTTGAGCAGGGCGTACGACCGAGCCGCCTCCTCCTCGTCGACCACGCTGATCGCGAACCCGACGTGGATCACGACGTAGTGACCCAGCCCGACCTCCGGCGCGTACTCCAGGCAGGCCTTGCGTTGGATCCCGCCGAAGTCGACCGTCCCCATCCGGATCCCGTCCTCCTCGAAGACCTCGGTGACCTTGCCCGGAACCCCGAGACACATCTCAGCTCGCCTCCCTGCGCGCGGTCGCGACGAGGACCTGGCCGAGCGCGATCCCCCCGTCACCGACCGGCACGTCCCGGGGTAGGAACACACGGAAGCCGGTTCCCGTCAACCGGCGCACCAGCTCGGTGGTGAACCGGTCGTTGTGGAAGACGCCCCCGCCGAGGACCGCCCGGTCGAGCCCCGTGCGTTCCCGGGCCAGCGCGCAGGCCCGCGCCGTGGCCTCCGCGAGGACGGCGTGGAACCAGGCGGCGGTCGCCGGAGCCGGCTCGCGCGCACGGGCCAGGAGCGCGGCGAACAGGTCGTGCGTGTCGATCTCGATCAAGCCGTCGACGGTCTCGACCGGCACGCGGTAGCGCGGCTCGGGCGCGATCCCGGAGGCCAGCTGCTCGAGCAAGATCGCGGGCTGGCCCTCGTAGGTCGCGTCGCGGCACGCGCCGAGCACCGCGGCGACGGCGTCGAACAGCCGCCCCGCGGAGCTGGTCCACGGCGCCGCGAGGCCGGAGTCCAGCTGGCCGCGGACGATCGCGGCCTCGCCGTCGGAGACGCCCAGCCGGGACGCGACCTCGTCGTGCATCCCGACGGCCGCGGCGAAGGCCAGCGCCATGCGCCACGGGTGGCGCGTGGCGGCGTCGCCGCCCGGCTGTCGGACCGGGCGGAGGCGCCCGATCCGGGTGGAGGTCGCGGCGCTGCAGCGCAGCAGCTCCCCGCCCCAGATCGCGCCGTCGTCGCCCAGCCCGAGCCCGTCGAACGCGACGCCGAGCACCTCCCCGTCCAGCCGGTGCTCGGCCATCGTCGCCGCGACGTGGGCGTGATGGTGCTGGACCGCGACGGCCGGCAGGCCGAGCGACTCGGCGAACCTCGTGGTCAGCAGGTCGGGATGCCGGTCGTGGGCGACGAGCGTCGGATCGACTCCGAAGATCGCGCGGTGCCGGTCGAGCGCGACGCCGAACGCGGCCATCGCCTCCTCGCTGTCCAGGTCGCCGAGGTGCTGCGAGAGGAACGCGCGCGAGCCCGCCGCCAGGCAGAACGCGCCGTGGAGCTCGGCCCCGACGCCGAGGACCGCCTCGCGCGCGGGCGTCGCGAGCTCGAACGCCGAAGGCGCGAACGACCGAGCACGCCGGGCGACCGACGGACGGTCGTCGCCCGGCCGGACCCAGACGACCGGATCGTCGTACCGCGCCACGATGTCCCGGTCGTGCAGCACGAAGGCGTCGGCGACGCCCGCCAGGCGCTCCAGGGCCTCCTCGTTCGCGATGCAGATCGGCTCGTCGGCCGCGTTCCCGCTCGTCATCACGAGGGGTCCGTCGACCGCCCGGAGCAGCAGATGGTGCAGCGGCGTCGCCGGCAGCATCGCGCCGGACCGTCGATGGCCCGGGGCGACGCCGGCCGCCAGCCGGCCGCGGTCGCGCACGAGGACGATCGGAGCGCGCCACGACCCGAGCGCCGCCTCCTCGGCCGTCGTCGGCTCGAACCACGCGCGCGCCGCGTCCAGGTCAGGCACCATCACCGCGAACGGCTTGTCCGGCCGCCGCTTCCGCCCGCGGAGCCGGCGGACGACACGTGCGTCGGTCGCGTCGCACGCGAGGTGGAACCCACCGAGGCCCTTGATCGCGACGATGGCGCCGTCGGCGAGGAGCGCGGCGACGCGGTCGATCACGTCGCCGGTCGGCGAGGAGCGACCATCGCCGTCGCGGAGCTCGACCCGCGGGCCGCACGCCGGACACGCGACCGGTTCGGCGTGGAACCGGCGATCCGACGGGTCCTCGTACTCGCGACGGCACTCGTCGCACATCGGGAACGCCCGCATCGAGGTGCGCGCCCGGTCGTACGGCAGCGCGCTCGATGATCGTGAACCGCGGCCCGCAATCGGTGCAGTTCACGAAGGGATAGCGGAACCGGCGGTCCTGCGGATCGAACAGGTCGCCCAGGCAGGCGGAGCACGTGGCGACGTCGGGCGGGACGAGCCGCTCGGAGCCCGCGCCGGACACGCTCGCGTCGACGGCGAACTCCGCGTGCCCTTCGAGGGGCGCGACCGACCAGGCCACGTCGTCGACGACGGCGAGGGGCGGCGGCGAGGCGAGGAGATCGGCCGCGAACGCGTCCAGCCCGTCCGCCGTCCCCTCCGCGTGGATCTCCACCACGCCGTCCGCGTTGCGGACCCAGCCCGTGACGCCGTATCGATCGGCGAGGCGCCACACGAACGGCCGGAACCCCACCCCCTGCACGACGCCACGGACGGCGATCCGGCGCGCCTCGCGCGTCGAGGTCCTCACGCCGTCGCCTCCTCCGCGGCGGCCTCGTCCACGATCGCGTCGACGAGGCCAGCGAGGGCGCCCTCGACCGCCGGCGACAGGCCGCGCCCCGCCCGCACGTCCCCGACCTCGACGCCCAGGAACACCACACGGGGTCCGCCGCCCAGCGCCGCGGCCAGACCGATCGCCTCGGCGAGCCCCAGCCCGTGGGAGGAGAGCGAGGATCGGAGCCCGACCGGCAGGCCGTCCGGCCCGGCCTCGGCTCGGACGATCGTTCCGGGAGGACGCTCGCCCCCGGCCGTCCGCGCCGCGTCGACGAGGATCACCGAGCGCGCGCCCTCGAGCAGGTCCAGCACGTGCAGCGCGGTCGGAGCCGTCACGACCTCGACGTCGGGGGCGACGCGATCGCGCACCCGGTCCGTCGCCACGAGCCCGACGGCATCGTCCCCGGCGTCGGGGTTCCCACAACCGATCACCCGGACGCGCGGCACGGCGACCTCAAACGCGCTCGACGTCAACCCGCAGGAAGTGCGTGGCGCACGAGATGCACGGGTCGTAGTTGCGCACGACCATCTCGCACAGGCGGGTGAGCTCGTCGTCGGGACGGTCGAGCACGTCGGGCAGGAACCCCCGGAGGTCGCGCTCCATGTGCCGGAGGTTCTGCGACGTGGGCGGCACGATCTTCGCCTCGAGGATCGACCCGTCGTCGGCGACGTCGTACCGGTGGTAGAGCGTCCCGCGGGGTGCTTCGGTGGTCCACGTCGCGCGCCCCGCCCTCGGACGGACCGGCGCCCGAGCCGGCTCGGGCGGGTCGTAGCCCCGGATCAGACGCAAGCCCTCCTCGAGCGCGAGCGCGGTCTCCGCCACGCGCGCCGCCATCGACGCGAACGGATCGGGCTCCGGCAACGCCGTCAGGCCGGCCCGCCGTGCGGCGTCGCGCGCGGCGGGCGTCAGCGTCGCCTCGTTCAGGTTGAGCCGCGCGAGCGGTCCCAGGAAGTAGGGCTCGCCGGTGTCGACGAACACGGAGTGCAGGGCGTTGGAGTGCTCGACGTGGAGCTCTCGCGTCACGTCCTCGTAGCGATCCGCGGTCCACGAGCGGCCCGCGGTCGAGGCCATGTCGCCCTCGTTCATCGGGTACTCGCCCGGGTGCACCATCGCCACGAGCTCGGCCGGGCGGGGGAACGTCGGATGCTCGAGCGTCCCGACCCAGTCCGCGACCTCCAGCACCTCCGCGATCGCGTCCTCGAACCGCGGCGCGAGCGTCCGCAGGTCGTGGGCCCGCGGCGCCTTCGAGAACCCGCCGACGACCGGCGAGACGGGATGGATCTCCCGGCCGCCGATCATCGCGAGCAGGTCGTTGCCGAGCCGCTTGATCCGCAGGCCCCGCTCGACCTCCGCCTTGAAGCCGCGCTGCGCCATCTCGATCGCGCTGTCGAACCCCAGGAAGTCGGGCGCGGCCAGCAGGTGCACGTGGAGCATGTGGCTCTCGATCCACTCGGCGCAGTACAGGAGCCGCCGGAGCTCGTGCGTGCCGTCGGACACCTCGACCTCGAAGAGGCGTTCCAGGCCGTGGATGGCGCTCATCTGGTACGCGACCGGGCAGATCCCGCAGATCCGCGGCACGATGTCGGGCACGTCGCTGTAGGGCCGCCCCCGCAGGAACGACTCGAAGAAGCGCGGAGGCTCGTAGATCTGCAGCCGGAGGTCGACGATCAGGTCGTCCTCGACCGTGATGTGGAGCGCGCCCTCGCCTTCGACGCGGGCGATCACCGGGACCTCGACCGAGCGGTGGGTCACGCTGGAGCCTCCCGTTCCAGCCGGTCCGCGACCTCGCGGAACGCCGGCGCGTACCCGGTGATGAAGCGGAACTTCTCCGCGACGATCGACGGCGACATCCCGAGTTCGATGAACCGGCGCGCGAGCGCCTCGGTGTTCGGCGGCTGCGAGGGACCGAAGCACCCGTAGCAGCCGCGATCCATGCCGGGGCACAGGGCGCCGCAGCCGGTCCGCGTCACCGGGCCGAGGCACGGTTCGCCCTTGGCGACGACGACGCAGACGTAGCCGCGCCGCTTGCACTCGATGCAGACGGGGGTCGTCGGCGGTCGGGGCACCGAACCCTGAAGCAGCCAGGCGAGGGCGGCGAGCAGCTGGCCGCGATCGACCGGGCATCCTGTCAGCTCGAGGTCGACCGGGACGTGCTCGGCGATCGGCGTGGAGTCGGCGAGCGACGCCACGAACGCCGGCGTCGGGTAGACGTATCGGATCGTCTCGCCCAGGTCGTGCCCGTTGCGGAGCGCCTGGACACCGCCCGAGGTCGCGCAGGCCCCGATCGTGATCAGGAAGGTCGACGCCGCCCGGATCGCCTGGAGCTGCTCGATCTGCTCTTCGGTCGAGACCGAACCCTCCACGAGCGTCACGTCGTAGGGCCCCGGCTCGTCGCGCGACGTGGCCTCCGCGAAGTTCACGATCTCGATCGCGCCCGCGAGCTCGAGCAGCGCCTCCTCCGCGTCGAGCAGCTGGAGCTGGCAGCCGTCGCAGGACGCCATCTTGAAGACGGCGACCCGTGGCTTGGCGGCAGGCGGTGGCGCGACGGTCCCCTCCGCGAACCCCACCAGCGCGCTCACAGCTCCGCCACCTCGATCAGGTCGCGGACCTCGTCCCAGCGGAAGATCGGGCCGTCCGCGCACACGAACCACGGACCGAGCTGGCAGTGCCCGCAGAGCTTCACCGCGCAGTGCATGTTGCGCTCCATCGTGAGCCACAGCTGCTCCCGGGGCACCCCCATGCGCTCGAGCTCCCGTAGCACCGAGACCATCATGATCTCCGGGCCGCACGTGAAGACCGTGGTCGACCGCGGAGCGAGCGCGATCTCCGGCAGGAGCGTCGTCACGAGCCCCTCGCGATAGGGCCACGCGACGTCCGCGCGATCCACGGTCAGGTGGATCTCGAGGTTCTCGAATCGCGTCCGGTGACGCCAGATCTCGAGCTGTCGCCGGTAGAGCACCTGGCTCGGGTCTCCGGCTCCGATCGCGAGGACGACGCGTCGAACCTGCTCGCGATGGCGCAGAGCCTCGTAGACGGCCGAGCGCAGCGGGGCCAGGCCGAGCCCACCCGCCACGATGAGCAGGTCCCCCCCGTACGCCTTCGCCACGGGCCAGGGGCGCCCGAACGGGCCGCGCACGGTGATCCGGTCACCTGTGCGGAGCCCCGCGAAGACGTTCGTGACGCGACCGCACGCCCGGATCGTGTGCGCGAGGTACGCCGGTCGGGCGGGATCGGACGACACGCTGATCGGCACCTCGCCGATCCCGAAGACGCCGACCATGTCGATCTGTCCCGGGAGGAACGTGAACGCCCGTCGCGCATCGGGGTCGTCGAAGGTGGACCAGAACGTGTAGGTGTCCGCCGCGTCCGCGGAGACGCGCCGGACGGTCGCGGGGAGCGTCCGGACCCCGGCGATCACCTGGCCGGCACGAACCGTCGTCGTGCTCACGTGAGCACCTCCCCGCCGACGCGGACCTCGCCGTCGGTCATCCGGATCGCCGCGATCTCCTCGGTCACGTCGATGCCCACGGGGCACCACGTGATGCAGCGGCCGCAGCCGACGCATCCGCTCGTGCCGAACTGGTCGATCCAAGAGGCGAACTTGTGGGTCAGCCACTGCCGGTAGCGCGACCGTGCCGAGGAGCGCACCTCCCCGAACGACAGATGCGAGAACTCCTCGCTGAAACAGCTCGCCCACTCGCGCTGCCGCGTCGCCTCGGTGCCGTCGAGCGAGATCTCGTCGGTCAGGTCGTGGCAGAAGCACGTCGGGCACACCATCGTGCAGTTCGTGCAGGTGAGGCAGCGCTCCGCGACCTCGTCCCAGCGCGGGTGCTCGCGGTTGCGGTACAGGAGCCCCGGAAGGTCGGCGGTCTCGAGCCGCCGACCCATGCGCTCCACGGCGCGCGCGGTCACGGCCGCCGACGCCGCCACCTGCACGGCATCCGCCTCGCCCAGCGCGAGCGCCGACAGGAGCTCCGCGCCCGTGTCCGTCCCGGGCTCGGCCGTGAACCCGTCGTCGAGCTCCGTCAGCGCCACGTCGTAGCCGGTGGTGCAGCGCGGCCCGGTCCCCATCGAGACGCAGAAGCACGTCTCTCCCGGCGTCGAGCAGTTGACCCCGATCGCGATCGAGCGCTCCCGCCGTTCCCGGTAGGCGGGATCGGCGATCATGAACACGCGGTCCTGGATCTCGATCGCGTGCAGGTCGCACGCTCGGAGCCCCACGAACGCATAGCGCTCGTCGGGGAGCGGCGCCGGCGCGATCCGGATGCCGCCGTCGGCATCCTTCGTGCCGGTCTGGATCGTCTCGCGCGGCGGGAACAGGTAGCGCTTGCCCGAATCCGGGCCGTGCGCCCATTCGAACAGGCGGTCGTCGCCGGTCTGTTCCAGTCGGTACGCGCCGGGGCCCTGGACCTCGCGCACGCCGCGCGGCAGATCGCCGACGCCGTCGATGCGATCCAGGACGATCGCGCCGTCGCGCACGGTCGGACCGATCAGGACGTACCCGCGCTCGACGAGGAGGTCCAGCAGACGTCCGAGCCCATCACGATCCAGGGAGCGTGTGGTCATCTCCACGGCAGCCTCCTCGACGCCAACGACCGCCCACAACGCCGAACGGCACGTGCACGACGGGTCGTCCGGCGCGCCCCACCGGCGCTCACGTAGCCTACGCGCATGCCGGGCGGCCTCCTGACCGACCTCTACGAGCTGAACATGGCCGCGAGCTACCTGCGCCGAGGGATGACCGGCCCGGCGACCTTCAGCCTGTACGTCCGCACCCTCGCGAGGGAGCGTGGGTTCCTCATGGCGGCCGGGCTCGAGGCGTGCCTCGATGCGCTGGAGGCGTTCTCGTTCGAGGAGGACGACCTGACCTACCTCGCCGGGATCGGGTTCGACGATCGCGCGATCTCGGACTTCGCCGACGTGCGGTTCGACGGGGACGTCTGGGCGGTCCCCGAGGGCAGGATCGTGCATGCGGACGAGCCCATCCTTGAGGTGACGGCGTCGCTCCCGGTCGCGCAGCTGGTGGAGACGGTCCTGCTGAACCAGGTCACGCTGCACACCACCCTCGCCTCGAAGGCGGCGCGCTACCGGATCGCCGCGCCCGATCGGGACCTGATCGACTTCGCGTTCCGGCGGACCCACGGACGCGAGGCGGCGATGGCCGTCGCTCGTGCGAGCGCGATCGCGGGGTTCGCCGCGACGTCGAACGTCGAGGGCGCCCGGCGCTACGGCCTGCGCGTCGCCGGCACGATGGCGCACTCGTTCATCGAGGCGTTCCCTTCGGAGGTCGAGGCCTTCCGGGCGTTCGCCGAGGACCATCCCGAGCGGACGACGTTCCTGGTCGATACGTACGACACGCTCAACGGGGTCCGCAACGCGATCGACGTGATCCGCGCGCTGGGTCTCGCCGGCCGGATCGGGGTCCGGCTGGACAGCGGCGATCTGGACCATCTCGCGCGCGAGGCGCGTCGGCTGCTCGACGATGCCGGGCTCGAAGGCTCACGGATCTTCGCGAGCGGGGGGCTCGACGAGCACGAGGTGGCCGAGCTCGTGCGCTCGGGCGCGCCGGTCGACGCGTTCGGCGTTGGGACACAGCTCGGGGTCTCGGCGGATGCGCCGTACGTCGACTCGGTCTACAAGCTCGTGGAGTCGGCCGGCGCCCCCGTCCTCAAGCTCTCGTCCCAGAAGCAGACGGCGCCCGGCCGCAAGCAGGTCTGGCGCGGCCCGGAGCACGACGTGCTCGCGCTCCGGGACGAGTCGCCGCCCGCCGAGGGGTTCGCGCCACTCCTGGAGCCCGTGATGCGGGGCGGCTCCCGGCTGCAGCCGGCGCCCGCGATCGACGAGATGCGCACGCGCTTCGAGGCGGACCTCGCCGCGCTCCCCACGAAGGCCCGGCGGCTCCGCCACGCCGAGCACGTGGAGGTCCACCACTCGGCCGCCCTCGTCGAGCTCACCGCGGACGCCCGCGAGGAAGCGTTCCGCCGGGCGGGGGTGACGCCGTAGCCGGCTCGCTCGCGCGGTCGGTCAGGCGGTCGGGAGCCAGGACGGGCGCGTCGCCTCGAACGCCGCGATCTCATCGGCGTGCCGCAGACTGAGCCCGATGTCGTCCAGTCCCTCGAGCAACCGCCAGCGCGTGAAGTCCTCCATATCGAAGATCTCGTCGAGACCCGGCGCCCGAACGACCAGGTGCTCGAGGTCGACCTCGATCCGTGTGGTCGGGTCGTCGAGCGCCGCGTCCATCAAGGCGCGGACCGACTCCTCGCGGAGCTCCACCGGCAACAGCCCGATCTTCGTGCAGTTGTTCCGGAAGATGTCGGCGAAGCTCGGGGCGATCACCGCACGGAACCCGGCGTCCTCGATCGCCCAGGGCGCGTGTTCGCGGCTCGACCCGCAACCGAAGTTCGCGCCCGCGAGCATGATCGTCGCGCCCGTGTAGCGCTCGTCGTTGAGCACGAAGGTCGGGTCCTTCCGCCACTCGGCGAACAGGAACGGCCCGAACCCGGTCCGCTCGATGCGCTTGAGGTACTCGGCCGGGATGATCTGGTCGGTGTCGACGTCGCTTCGGTCGAGGGGCAACGCGGTCCCGCGGATCACCGAGATCGGCTCCATCGCTCAGACCTCCCTCGGGCCGAGGTCGTTCGGCGTGCCGAAGTGGCCGAGGACCGCGGTCGCGGCGGCGACGGCGGGAGAGACCAGGTGCGTGCGGCCTCCCTTGCCCTGCCGACCCTCGAAGTTCCGGTTCGACGTCGAGGCGCTCCGGTCCCCCGGTTGCAGGATGTCGGGGTTCATCCCGAGGCACATCGAACACCCGGCGCCGCGCCACTCGAACCCGGCGTCGGTGAAGATCCGGTCGAGCCCCGCCGCTTCGGCCTGCTGCTTCACCGCGAACGAGCCCGGGACGACCAGCGCCCGGAGCCCCGGAGCGACCCGCCGCCCCTCGAGGACGCCCGCAGCGACGCGCAGGTCCTCCATCCGGGAGTTCGTGCACGATCCGATGAAGATCGTGTCCGGCCGGATGTCGCGGATCGCGGTGCCGGGCGCGAGATCCATGTAGGCGAGCGCCCGCCGCGCGGCCTCGCGCTTCCCCGGCTCGTCGAACGCGTCCGGATCGGGGACGGCCTCGTCGATCGTGACCGACTGCGCCGGGTTCGTCCCCCAGCTCACGAACGGCCGGAGCTCGGCGGCGTCGATCGTGACCTCGCGATCGAACGCGGCGTCCGGGTCGGTCGGGAGCGCGCGCCATGCGTCCAGCGCCCGCTCCCACTCGGCACCCGACGGCGCGTGCGGCCGGCCCTGCACGTAGGCGAAGCTCGTGTCGTCCGGCGCGACCATCCCGGCGCGCGCACCGGCCTCGATGGACATGTTGCAGATCGTCATGCGTCCCTCCATCGAGAGCGCCCGGATCGTCGAGCCGCGGTACTCGATCACGTGGCCGACGCCGCCCCCGGTCCCGATCCGGTGGATGATCCCGAGGATCACGTCCTTGGCCGAACAGCCGGCGGGCAGGTCGCCTTCGACGGTCACCGCCATCTGGCCCGGCCGGTTCTGGGGGAGCGTCTGGGTCGCCAGGACGTGCTCGACCTCCGACGTCCCGATCCCGAACGCGAGCGCGCCGAACGCGCCGTGCGTGGAGGTGTGCGAGTCGCCGCAGACGATCACGAGCCCGGGCTGCGTGTAGCCCTGCTCGGGTCCGATCACGTGCACGATGCCCTGGCCGGGCGAGCCCATCGGGTACAGGGTGATCCCGAACGCCTCCGCGTTCGTGCGGAGGGCCTCCATCTGTCGAGCCGAGACCGCGTCGGTCACGGGGCCGGCGGTGGTGGGGACGTTGTGATCCATCGTGGCGACCGTCAGGTCGGGCCGGCGTACCGACCGCCCGTGCATCCGCAGCCCGTCGAACGCCTGCGGGCTGGTCACCTCGTGGACGAGGTGGAGATCGACGTAGAGCAGGTCCGGCTCTCCGTCGGCGCGATGCACGACGTGTCGTTCCCAGACCTTCTCGGCGAGCGTCTGCGGCATGCGCGCGGTTCCTCCGTGTCAGGCCGTCTCGATCCGGAGTTGTTCCGAATAGTGGAACTGTGATACCGATATACGGAACATGACCGTACCACAGGGCCGTCGTCGGCAGCCAGCGCCACACGACACCGGCGTTGGGGTGCTCGACCGGTCGATCGCGATCCTGGACGCGGTCGAACGGGGGGCGCGCTCCCACGCGGCGATCGTGGACGCGACGGGACTGGCCCGCACCACGGCGCACCGTCTGATCAAGTCGCTCGAGACCCACGGTCTGCTGGAGCTCGCGGGAGGACGCGGCTACCGACTGGGACCGCGGCTGATGCGCCTCGCGGCGGCCGCGCTCCGGGAACCCGCTCTTCGAGATGTCGCCCACGGGGCGTTGGAGCGGCTGAGCGAAGTGACCGGCGAGAGCGCTCAGTTCTTCGTCCTCGCCGCGGGCTCGCGGATCTGCGTGGACGCGGTGCAGTCGACGAACGAGCTGCGGACGATCGTGCCGGTCGGTTCCGAGCTGCCGATCACCGCCGGCTCGGCGGGCAAGGTGTTCCTGGCCTGGATGTCCGCCACCCGTCGGGACCAGCTGATCGATCACGCGGAGGCGTTCACCGAGGCCACGCCGCTCGGGGATGGGCTGCGCGACCAGCTCGTGACCATCCGCGCGCGCGGATGGGCGAGCAGCGTCGGCGAGCGGGAGCCGGGCGTCGGATCGGTCAGCGCGCCGGTGTTCGACCGACACGGTGGTCTCGCCGGCGCCGTGTCGATCTCGGGACCTGCCGGCCGGATCGGCCGCATCTCGGCGAAGCGCTACGCGCCGGCGGTGCTCGCGGCGGCGGCGGAGGTCGGCCGGGCCCTCGGCGCCTAGGTAGCCCCCGCCGGCACCGTCACCAGGCGTACGCCTCGGGCGCCGGTCCGCCCGGACCCGGGAAGATCGCGTCCAACCGGCGCAGGATGTCGTCGGGGAGCTCGATCTCGAGCGCCCGGAGCGACCCCTCGAGCTGATCGGGGGTCCGAGGACCGATGATCGGGGCCGTCACCGCCGGCTGAGCGAGCAGCCATGCGAGGGCGACGTCCGCCGGCCGCTCGCCGAGCTCCCCACAGATCGCCTCCCAACGCTCGAGCTGCTCCGCCGTGGACCCGATCTCCTGCTGCAGGTACCCCTGCGAGCGCCGGCCTTCCGTGACCTTCTGCATCGCGCCCGCGAGCAACCCGCCGGCGAGCGGGCTGTACGGGATCAGACCCATGCCGTACTCCTGCACGGCGGGGATCACCTCGAGCTCGATCATGCGCGCGTTGAGGTTGTAGACGGACTGTTCGGTCGCGAGCCCGAGCGATCCCCGGAGCCCCGCGATCTCGTTGGCCCTGGCGATGTGCCACCCGGCGAAGTTCGAGGAGCCGACGTAGAGGATCTTGCCGTCGCGCTTCAGCTGCTCCATCGCCTCCCAGATCTCGTCCCACCATGCCTGACGGTCGATGTGCTGCATCTGGTAGAGGTCGATGCGGTCCGTCCGCAGCCGCTTGAGTGAGTCCTCGCACGCCTTGTGGATCGCGAGCTTGGACAGTCGCGACTCGTTCGGCCAGTCGCCCATCTGCCCGTAGACCTTGGTCGCGAGCACCACCTTGTCGCGTCGCCCGCTCCCCTTGGCGAACCACTTGCCCACGATCTCCTCGGTGGCCCCGACGCCCAGATGTCGTCCGTAGACGTTCGCGGTGTCGAAGAGGTTGATCCCGTGCGCGATCGCGTCGTCCATGATCGCGTGGCTGTCGGCCTCGGACGTGTGCGGCCCGAAGTTCATGGTCCCCAGGCAGAGCCGGCTGACGACCAGGCCGAGGTGACCGACGTGCGTGTACTCCATCGCGGGGAAGTCTAGTCGTCCGCCCTGGGCGGGTCGGGCGCGGTGACCGGCTCGACCTCGTCCAGCGAGCCGTCGCGCTCCGGGTCGCGAGCACCGGGGATCAGCAGGAGCGCGACCGTGATCAGCCCGCCGACGACGCCCGCCCAGATCAGGGTCGCGTCGGCCCCGATCGAGTCGGCGAGCGGACCGACGATCGCGAACGAGAGCGGGACCCCCGCGATCGTGATCATCCAATCGAGCGCCGAGACGCGGCCGAGCAGCTCGCCGGGCACGAGCCGCTGCAGGAGCGTGAACCAGATCACGACCAGGACGCCGATCGCTCCCTCGGCGACGAACGACACGAGCATCGCCTGCCAGACCGCGGTCACGATGCCGAATCCGGCGGTCGCGAACATCCCTAGGGCCCACGCGAGGTACAGCACGAGCAGGGGCTTGTGCGGCAGGCGGCCACGCTGCCCCATCAGCGCGGCCGCCACGACCGCCCCGACCCCACCCGCCCCGATCACGAGGCCGAGCGCCAGTCCCGCCTGGGCCGGGTCCGTGACGAGGTCGTTCCGGACCACGTACGGCACGAGCGCTTCCCACGGACCCCACACGACGAGCAGGCTCAGCGTGGCCCCGAACATGCCGATGGCCAGCCATCGAGTGTGCAGGACGTAGCGGAACCCCTCCTTCATGTCGGCCCACACGGCCGCGGCCGTGGTCTCCGGCACCGTCTCCTTCCGGATCCGCATCCGCAGGATCATCAGCGCCGACCACGCGAACGTGGCCCCATCCACGACGAACGCCCACCCGGGGCCGACGGTGCCCACGAGGAGGCCGCCGACGAGGGGACCGATCACCAGGATGCAGGCCGGACGGACGAACTGTCCGAGCGCGTTCGCCTCGATCAACAGCTCCTCCGGGACGATCGAGGGGATGATCGAGCTGAAGGCGGGGTTGAAGAGGGCCTGGCCGACGCCGAACACGACGACGAGCGCGATCAGGATCGGCACCGTCAGCACGTCCAGGATCGAGAGGATCCCGATCGTCGAGATCGCCGCCAGCCGGATCAGGTCGCCGGCGATCATCAGATGGCGCCGGTCGAGTCGGTCCGACAGCGCCCCGCTCGCCAGCACGAGGAACACCTGCGGGAGGGCCCACGCGATGCCGACCTTCGCGAGCGTGCCGGCACGGTTCTCCAGTTGCAGCGCCTGCAGCGCCATGGCGACGACGTAGATCCCGTCGCCGATCAGCGAGACGGTGGCCCCGATCCACAGCAGCCGGAAGTCGCGGATCCGGAGCGGTCGGAGGATGCCGACGCGGTCGCTCAGGGACCGGCGCGCCTCGGACATGGCCCGAGGATACGGTCGCGGCCGGACCCGCCCGGGCCGGCCGGCCTGCCGACGCGCCGTAGGGTGTCGCCGTGGAGGTCCCGGATCTGATCGCGCAGCTCGACGCGGACGGTGCGCGGGTCACCGCGCTCTGCGGCACGACCGAGCCCGGAGCACCCGTGCCGACGTGTCCCGGGTGGGGGTTCCGCGACCTCGTCCGCCATCTGGGCGGCGTGCACCGGTGGGCGGCGACCTTCGTGGCCGGCGACCACGGCCAACCGCGGGACGGCGATCTCGAGGTCCTGTCCGGCGGGTGGCCCGACGACCGGGACCTGGCGGGCTGGTTCGCCGAGGGGCACGCGGACCTCGTTCGGGCCCTCCGGGACGCGCCGGCCGACCTGGAGACCTGGACCTTCCTCGACGCGCCGACCCCGCTCGCGTTCTGGGCGCGACGTCAGGCGCACGAGACGGCGATCCACCGCGTCGACGCGGAGTCGGCGACCGGCGCGACGACCGGGTTCCCGCCCGGCTTCGCCGCCGACGGCATCGATGAGCTCCTGCTCCGCTTCCTGTCGCGCGGCGGCCCACCTCTGCCGGTCGAGGAGGACCGGACGCTGGCGATCATCGCGACGGATGTGGACCGTGCCTGGACCGTGGTCCTCACGTCGTCGGGGTTCCGGACGGCGACGGGATCCGCGGTGAACGGTGAGGCCCGCCTCAGCGGTTCGGCGTCCGATCTCTACCTCTGGCTCTGGAACCGCGGCGCAGCGGAAGACCTGGATCGGAGCGGCGGCGACGCCCTGATCGACCTCTGGCGCGAGCACGCCAGGATCACCTGGAGCTGACCGTACGCGGAGCGTCCGTTGCTTGAGCGTCTCGGGGTCAGGCGCATAGGCTGCGCCCGCATGGTGATCTGCCCTTCCTGCGGTCATGAGAACCCTGATCCGAACAAGTTCTGTGGCGAGTGCGCCACGCCGCTGCAGGCTGCGGCGATCGGTAGCTCAGCCGAGGAACGCAAGGTCGTCACGGTTCTCTTCTGCGACCTGGTCGGGTTCACCGCTGCTTCCGAGGCTGCAGACCCCGAGGATGTCCGGGCGCGGATCCGTCCGTATCACCAGCTCCTCCGATCCGAGATCGAGGGCTACGGCGGCACGGTCGAGAAGTTCATCGGGGACGCGGTCATGGCCGTCTTCGGCGCGCCGACCGCTCACGAGGACGATCCCGAACGCGCGGTCCGAGCGGGTTTGAGGATCCTCGAGTCGATCGCCGACGTGAACGCCGAGGACGCCGCCCTCGAGCTCAAGGTCCGGATCGGGGTGGAGACCGGCGAGGCGGTCGTGGCGCTCGGCGCGAACGCCGAGCGGGGCGAGGGGATCGTCACCGGAGACGTCGTGAACACGGCCTCCCGCCTTCAGGGTGCGGCTCCGGTCGACGGGGTCGCGGTCGGCACGGGAACGTACTCCGCCACCAAGGAGCTCTTCGAGTTCGAGGCGATGGAGCCCGTGACCTTGAAGGGCAAGGCCGAGCCGGTCGCCCTCTGGCACGCGAAGCAGGCGAGGTCGCGGTTCGGCACGGACCTCACCCGCAAGCCCGCGACCGCCCTCGTCGGCCGCGAGCTCGAGCGGGCGCTCCTCACCGGAACGCTCGAGCGCTCGATCCGCGACGAAAGCGTCCACCTGATGACCATCGTGGGTGAGCCGGGCGTCGGGAAGTCCCGGCTGGTGGCGGAGCTCGGCACCTTCATCGAAGACCGGCCCGATCTCATCACGTGGCGCCAGGGGCGGTGCCTGCCCTACGGCGATGGCATCACGTTCTGGGCGCTCGGGGAGATCGTGAAGGCCGAGGCGGGGATCCTCGAGTCCGATGCACCGGATTCGGCCGCCTCGAAGATCGACCGGATCGTGCCCGCCGAGCACGCGGACGCGCCCTGGCTCCGACAACGCCTCCGCCCCCTCGTCGGCCTCGAGGCACCCACCGCGGCCCGGGAGGAGAACTTCGCCGCCTGGCGAACGTTCCTGGAGTCCATGGCCGAGCGACGCCCGTGCGTCTTCGTCGTCGAGGATCTCCATTGGGCCGATCAGGCGATGCTGGAGTTCATCGAGCACGTGATCGAGTTCGCCGAGGGCATCCCGATGATGCTCGTTGGAACCGCCCGGCCCGAGCTGTTCGAGAAGGCGCCGGGGTTCGCCCAGGCGGCGCGGAACTCGAACCGGATCAACCTCGCGCCGCTCTCCGAGATCGAGACCGCGCGCCTCGTGTCCGAGCTCCTCGAGCAAGCGGTGCTCCCGGCCGAGGTGCAGTCGCTCATCACCGAGCGTTCCGGAGGCAACCCGCTCTACGCCGAGGAGTTCGTACGCCTGATGAAGGACACCGGAGCCTTACGCAGGGAAGGGTCCACGTGGGCGCTCGATCCGGAGGCTGAGATCCCCTTACCGTCGGGTGTCCAGGGCCTCATCGCGGCGCGTCTGGACACGGTCGAGGCCGACCGCAAGGCGATGCTGTACGACGCCTCGGTGATCGGGAAGGTGTTCTGGGCGGGCGCCATCGTCGAGATGGGGGGCCGTGATCCCGGTGCGGTCGCCGAGGCTCTTCACGAGCTCTCCCGCAAGGAGCTCGTTCGCCCCCAGCGGACCTCCTCGATCGAGGGGGAGACGGAGTACGTGTTCTGGCACACGCTGGTACGCGACGTGTGCTACGCCCAGATCCCCAGGGGCTCACGGGCGGACAGGCACCGCGCGGCCGCGACGTGGCTCGAGCGGGCCGCCGGCGAGCGGGCCGAGGACCTGGCCGAGATCCTGGCCGCCCACTACCTGACGGCGCTCGAGCTCGCGAAGGTCTCGGGGAGGACCGACGACCTCGAGCAGCTTTCCGCCTCGGCCCGACGGTTCCTCGCGCTCGCCGGCGATCGTGCGCTCGGCCTCGATTCGGTTGGGGCAGAGGCGAGCTACCGACGGGCCCTCGAGCTCATGCCCGAAGACGATCCTGGGCGGCCGGAGATCATCGCTCGGCTCGCCGAGGCGCTCATGGAGCGCGCCCGCTTCGCCGAGGCCGAAGCGTGCTTCGCCGAGGCGAGCACCGGGTTCCTCGCGCGAGGCGAGGTACGCGCCGGCGCGCTCGCGATGGCGAGACGGGGCCTTCCGCTGGGTCGCATGGGCGACCCTCGGAACCGCGAGATCGCGATGGAAGCGCTCGCGCTCCTCGAGCCCCTCCCGCCGGGACCGGAGCTCGTCGCCGTGCTCGCCGAGGAGGCCGGGGCGCGCTTGGTCGTAGGCGAGCTGCGGCGCGCGGTCGATGCGGCCGAGCGCGCGATCTCGCTCGCGGCCGATCTCGAGCTTCCCGAGCCCGCCCGGGCCCTGGGCTTCCGAGGCGCAGCGCATGCGAACCTCGGGGACGCCGAGGGCCTCGCGGAGATGCGGCGAGGCATCGAGCTCGCGGAGTCGCAGGGGTTGGGTCGCGAAGGCGCCGTGATCCGCCACAACCTCGCCAACAATCTCCGGCCGATCGAGGGGCCGCGCTCCGCGCTGGATACCTGGCGCGAGACGATCGCGTTCTCGGAGCGCAGGGGGATCGAGGAGTTCGCGCTCGCCGGGATCTCCGGAAGCCTCGAATCGCTCGTGGATCTCGGCAGGTTCGACGAGGCCCTGGATCTGGCCTCGACCCTGGCCCCCCGCCTCGAGGCTGCCGGAGATCTGGCCAGCCTGCTCTGGGTCCGTTCGTTGACGCTCTCGGTGCACCTGGTCCGTGGGGAGCTCAAGGGAGTCTCACGGGAAGTCGACTGGCTCGAACAAAGCGCCCGCGAGTTCGCAGACGCGCAGGCGTTCGCGTTCGCGTTCCCTCCGAGCGCCCGGGCCGCCGCCGAAGGCGGCGAGCCGGCTCGGGCACTCGCGCTCCTCGCCGAGCTGGACCAAACCGCCAACGTCCGGGCGGACGGCTTCTACTTCTCGAACCTTCCCGGCTCGGTTCGGACGGCGCTCGCCGTTGGAGACCCCGGGCTCGCCGCGCGCCTCGCCTCCGGTCTCGAGTTGGTCTACCCGCTCACCGGATTCGCGCTGGCGAGCGCACGAGCGCTCCTCGCGGAGCACGAAGGGGACCAACCCGCTGCCGCCGAGCTCTTCGCACAGGCGGCCTCCGGGTGGGAGGGCTTCGAGATGCCCGTCGAACACGGGTACGCCCTGCTCGGTCGGGGCCGATGCCTGGTCGGGCTGGGGATGCTCGCCGAGGCGACCGCCGCGCTCCGCCAGGCCGGCAAGATCTTCACGTCGCTCGGCGCGAAGCCAGCCCTCGCCGAGACCGACGAGCTCCTGGCGCGGGTGACCTCCCTCACGTCCTAACCGACGCTGACTCGATCAGCTCGGGATCTCCGCAGAGCTTTGCGCGCCGGGAGGGAGTCGAACCCCCAACCTTCTGATCCGTAGTCAGATGCTCTATCCATTGAGCTACCGGCGCCGGAACGACCAGTGTAGCCGGAGGTCCGCGCCGAGCCTCAGGACGCTCCGTTCCCGATCAGCCGAACCGACGGCCGGATGCCCTGCCGGACGGCACGGGCGCGAAGATGTCGACGACCACCTCGGTCCCGCCGCCACGCCGATCCAGGAACTTGATCGAGCCGTCCAGCACCGCGGCCAGTCGGTTGGCCGCGAAGAGCCCGAGCCCCAGGCCCTGCCGCGTCCGGGTCATCGAGTGGTCGCCCTGCCGGAACGGGTCGAGCGAGGCGATCAGGTTCCCATCGATGCCTGGCCCTCGGTCGGAGATCCGGATGCGCAGGCGATCGCCGTCACGATCGGCGCGCACCTCGACGGGCTCGTCCCGCGGCGAGAACTTCGCGGCGTTCTCGAGCAGGTGCCGGAGCAGCTGCCCCAGGAGCTCGCGGTCGGAGACGAAGATCTCCGCGTCGGGTGCGATCTGCGAGGAGACGCGATGCTCGGCGTCGCGAACGCCCAGGCTCATCGCGACCTGCGCGAGGAGGTCGCGGAAGATCAGGGTCTCGGGCCGCACGAACGCCTCGCTCCCGGCGTCGTCCAGCACCGCGCCCACCGTGTTGACCAGATCGGTCAGCCGTCGCGCGGCGTCGGCGAGCCCCTCCAGCAACGGGGCGCCCTCCTCGGTGACCATCCCGTGAGCGTCCAGCGTGCGCGCCACGCCGGTGATCACCGTCAGCGGCGTCCGGAACTCGTGGGAGACGGTCGCGACGACGGCCGCCTGGCGAACCGCGAGGTCCCGCTCCAGCTCGGCGAGCTCCAGCTCCCGCTCTCGGCTGGACACCACCTGCTCGATGAGCGCCGCGGTCACGAGCCCCACGATCACGAACACGACCCCGCGGCCGAGCCACAAGGTCGCGTGCTCGAGGTCTCCCGTGCCGGTGTTCGAGAGCGGCCCCGCGAGCACGGTGGCGACGACCGCCGCGACGGTGGCGCCTCGATAGCGGAACCGAGCGGCCGCGAGGAGGATCACCGGGATGTACCAGGTCGTCGAGACCACGCGGGTCCCACCGAGCGCCATCGTGAGCCCGTAGCAGCAGCCGAACCCGAGCACGATCAGGCCCACGGTCGCCACCGACGACGACCGTCCGCGGGACAGGATCACGCGGTCCAGCCATGCCCGGGTCACGGGCCCGGGCGCCTCCGCGAGCGTGGGTTCCATGGCACCTGTATCGGGACGACGGACGGGGACGCTTAACGGGTTCGTCCGAACGAGCGCAGCCCATCGGTCCGTTCGTGCCAGCCATCGAACGACCGGCCTCCAGGCGCCCGATCCGGTGTCTGGGGGCCCTACGCCGACCGCCTCGGGGATTCAGCCTTTTGGGGGAGGTCACGGGAGCCAGCGGCCGTCCACAATATGGCCCTAACGGAATCCCCAGCCTGGGAGCGACTCCTCGCCCGGGTCAGGGGGCTTCCCCGAACGACATACGAGGAGGCAAGGCCCGCGGGTCACCCGCGTGTGAAGCCGACCACGTCCCGAGCGATCCTGCCCACGGCGCTGCTGCCGTGTGGCCGCCCGGAGACATCCATCCAGGACGGAGATCAGGAGAGCGAGATATGAGGGCTCAGCGGCAAGGCAGGGCACGGCGGACGATCGCGATCATCGGGCTCAGCGCCCTGGTCGCTGCGACGCTTCAGATCCTGGTGGCGCCGGTCGCCCAGGCGGCCGTGATCGTTTCGGATGACTTCGCGAACCTGAGCGCTTGGACCGCGACCCGCATCACCCTCGACAACGCGATCGGTTCCCCCGCCGCGCCGAGCGCGAGAGCCCAGGTCACGGCCCAGTCGGCCTTCGCGACCCGCGACCTGAGCTCGACGTACTCCCAGGTCTGCATGAGCGCGAACGTCAACCTGGCGTCGGGTTCGAACATCGACCTGTTCCGACTGCGTTCGACGGGCAACGGCGCCCTCATCAAGGCCTTCGTGAACACCAACGGGACCCTGGGGTTGCGTTCGGACTTCGCGGGGACCACGCGAACGACGACGACCGCGCTGGGCACGGGTTGGCACAACGTGGAGCTGTGCGGCACCGTCGGAACCACCACGACCTGGGACCTGTACCGGGATGGGGTTCAGATCGTGAACGCCTGGCAGGTCAGCACCGGGACCGCCGGGGTCGCCAGGGTGCAGATCGGCGACAACGCCGCCAAGACCTTCACGGTCAACTTCGACCACGTGGTCCTGGACCAGGCGCCCGGCGACGAGGGCGCGCCGGCCGACACCACCCCCCCGAGCACACCGGGCCAGCCCTCCGGTAACAGCCCGTCCCCCGGCTCGATCCAGATCAGCTGGCCGGCGTCGACGGACCCAGCGCCGGCCTCCCTGCCGATCACCTACCGGGTGTATCGGGACGCCAACACGACCACGCCGATCGGGACGACGACGAACACCACCTACACCGACCCGAACCTGACCCAAGGAACGAGTCACACGTACCGCGTCCAGGCCGTGGATGCGGCGAACCCGCAGAACGCCAGCCAGCTGAGCCCGGCGTCGGCGTCGATCACGGTGTCGTCCGGTCCGCCGGACACCACTCCTCCGACGACACCGGGCCAGCCCTCCGGCAACAGCCCCTCGCCTGGCACGATCCAGATCAGCTGGGCGGCGTCGACGGACCCGGCACCGGCCTCCCTCCCGATCACCTACCGGGTGTATCGGGACGGCAACACGACCACGCCGATCGGAACGGCGACGAACACCACGTACACCGACCCGACCCTGACCGGAGGAACGAGCCACACGTACCGCGTCCAGGCGGTGGATGCGGCGAGCCCGCCGAACGTCAGCCAGTTGAGCCCGGTGTCGGCGTCGATCACGGCGTCCTCGGCTCCCTCGGGTGGGCAGCAGCCCGTACCGGGCCACACCCGGATCGCCTACGACCAGCCCCGGACGAACATCCCGATCATCAACACCGGTGAGATCACCGACCTCGCGTACATCGGCAACCGCGTGTTCGTGGCGGGCGGGTTCACGTCGATCCGCAACAACACCGGAACCAACACCACGAACTACGCCCAGCCGTTCCTCGCGGCGTTCAACATCGACACCGGTCTCGTCGACGCGAACTTCCGACCCACCTTCGGCGGAGGCGGTGTCACCGAGGTCGAGGCCTCCCCGGACGGCACGAAGCTCTTCATCGTCGGGCGGTTCAACACGGTGAACGGGGTCACCAAGCGCAAGGTGGCCTCGCTCAATCCGACCACCGGCGCCCTGAACACGGGCTTCACCGCGAACGCGAACGCCGCGGCCACCTCGGTCGAGGCGTCCAACACGACGGTCTACATCGGCGGTCAGTTCACCACGATCAACAACGTCACCAAGGTCAGCCTCGCCGCCGTGAACTCGACCACCGGCGCGCTCGTGACCAACTTCAACAACGACCTGTCCGGCGGCGTCGGCGTGAACGGCGATCTGAGCGTGCAGGCCATGGATATCACCCACGACGGCACCAAGCTCCTCGTCGTACACACCGGGCGTCAGATCGCCGGTCAGGATCGGTACGGCATGGGCCTGATCGATCTCACGACGAACCAGCTGCTGCCATGGCGCTCCCACCTGTGGGACGACAACCTGCAGTTCGTCGGCGGCGTCACCCGGATCTACGCCGGCGCGATCGCGCCGAACGACCAGTACTTCGTGGTCAGCAGCGGCTCCGGCGGCGACCGCCCACCGATCAGCGACACGGCGGTCGCCTACCCGATCGCCGGCGGCGACAACGTTCAACCGCTCTGGATCTCACGCAACTTCGACAGCGTGTACTCGATCGCGATCAGCGAGGTCGCCGTGTACCTGGGCGGCCACATGAACTACATGGAGTCGCCCACGGCGCCCGACCCCTGGCCGGGGTTGGACAACGTCGGCTACGGCCGCGGCCAGGGCCTGGCCGGCTACGGCCTCGGCGATGACGTCGTCACCCGTGAACACATCGGCGCGGTCAGCCCGGTCGACGGGAAGGCCCTCGACAACTTCAACCCCGGATCCAACTCCTTCGAGGGCAACAAGGCGATGCTGGTCATGCCGCGCGGCCTGATCACGGGTGGTGACGCAACGACCCAGGGCGACCGGAACGTCTGGCGACTCGCCTTCTACGACTTCAACAGCATCCCCGCGGTCGGTCCGAACGAGACGACGATCATCAACCCGATCGAAGGTCGCGTGGAAGAGTCCGACGTCCCGTTCGTGGTCAACGGCACGGCCACCGCGACCAGCGGCGTCCAGCGGGTCCAGATCGAGGTTCGGGAGCGAGACACCGGCCGATACCTCATGGATGACGGCACGACGTGGGGCCCGGCGAACACCGGCAACACGATCAACGTGATCCTCGGCTCGCCCGGCGCGACGTCGAGCACCTGGTCGCTCCCGCTGACGATCGCGGGTAACCACCGGATCCAGCTCTGGGCCAAGACGTTCGCGATCAACGGCAGCAGCGACGCCAGCAAGGCGCTCAAGCGGTTCGAGACGTTCGGGCTCGCCGACGAGACGCCGACGACCTCCGTCTCCGGACCGAGCGGGAGCGTCATCCCCACCACGACCTTCACCGTCACCGGAACGGCGCAGGACGACGTCGGCGTGAACTCGATCACGTTCTCGTTCCGCGACGCCCAGAACCGCTATCTCCAGGATGACGGCTCCACCTCAACCGCCTACAACACGTTCCGTGGCTTGCCCGACGTGGTGGGAGCCACGAGCGCGACCTGGTCGTACGAGTTCACCGTTCCCTACGAAGGCCAATGGACGATGCAGGCGATCGCGGTCGACACGGCCGGCCAGTCGGACCTGCGCAGCGCGGATCGCACCTGGCTCGTCAGCGACACCGCGATCCCGCCGACCGTGACGATCGCGACGCCGGCGGTGATGGTCCCGCCCGTGACGATCGCCCCGCTCACGATGGCGCCGGGGAGCCCCGTGACGTTCTCGGGGACAGCCACCGACGACGAGGGCCTGGACCTCGTGGAGATCAACCTGCGCAACAGCGCCACGCAGGAGAACCTGGCGTCGGACTGCACGTGGGGCGTGGGCCTGCAACAAGGCGATTGTCGCATCTCGCCGGAGAGCGGGATCAACGGGACCACCTACAACTGGTCCTACACGACGCCGTTCAACCTGCGACCGGGGACCTATTCGTTCTCGGTGTCCGCGACCGACGACCTGGGGCTCAACACGTCCAACAACGACGAGGGTCGGCTGACGATCAACGTCCAGGTCCCGGGGGACGCGTTCCCGAACGGCACGATCAGCCCCACCGGGACCGTGAACGGCGTGCAGGTCCTGCACCTGGACCTGGCCGGCGCCGCGACGGACGACATCGGCGTCTCGGCGGTTCGGCTGACGATCGAGGAGCGGGACAGCCAGCGCTACCTCCAGCCGAACGGAACCCTGGGCGGCCAGTTCGCCTCCCTCAACGCGACGCTGGCGAGCCCCAACGCGACGAGCACGACGTGGACCTTGTCGGTCAACCTGCCGACCCAGGGCGACTACGACGTGACGGCGTACGCCTACGACACGTCGGATCAGCAGGATCCCTCGACCTCGGGAGCGACGTCCAGGTACCCGATCTACCCCGGCGACCTGCCGCCGACGGTCACGGAGAACCTGCTGCAGCCGCCGGAAGGGGGCACCTTCACCGACGGACGGATCTTCGTCAGCGGACGGGTGGAGGACGATCAGCAGATCGCCGAGGCGCACGTGGCGATCAGGAACGCCCTCGGCCAGTACATGAGCTCGTCCGGCGGCTTCTCCAGCACATCCGTGAGCTGGAGGACGGCGTTCCTGAACAGCCCCGGCTCGCCCGGATCGAACTTCTCCTACACCACGCCAGTGATCCCGCCGGGGAGCTACACGGTCTTCGCCCGGGGCGAAGACCAGCACGGGTTCACGACGACCGTGCCGAGCCAGCGCAACGTGACGGTGACGGGCTCCCCGACGAGCCTGCCGCCCGTCGCCAACTTCACGTACAGCTGCGTGCAGAACGTGTGCACCTTCGACGGCCGCTCGTCGACCGACGAATCGCCCGCGACGCTGACGTACTCGTGGAACTTCGGCAGCGGCTCGGGCTCTGGCCCGCTCCCGACCCGGACCTACACGAGCCCGGGCACCTACACGGTGACGCTGACCGTGCGTGACGAGAACGGCCTCTCGGGCGTCACTTCGCGGCTGGTCACGATCGCGGAGCCGGCCGGCAACCAGCCGCCGGTCCCCGTGATCAGCCCGCCGTCGTGCACCGCGCGGACGTGCAACTTCTCCAGCGCGGACACGGAAGACCCGGACGTCGGAGACTCGTTCACGCGGCTGTGGAACTTCGGCGACGGGACGACCAGCACGTCGACGTCCCCGTCGAAGACGTACGCGTCCGACGCCACCTACACGGTGACCCTCTTCGTCACCGACGGGTGGGGCAACGTGGCGAGCACGACGCGGACCGTCGTCATCGCGGAGCCGGCCGGGAACCTGCGGCCGATCGCGGCGATCGGCAACCCGGTGTGCATCGCGCGGACGTGCAACTTCTTCGGAACCGGCTCGTCCGACCCGAACGGCGATGCGATCACCTACTCGTGGGACTGGGGCGACGCGACCACAGCCGGCACCGGCGCGACCCCGACGCACACGTTCGCGGCCAACCAGGCCTACACGGTGACGCTGACCGTCACCGACGCGTGGGGCGATGCGAGCCTCCCGGTGACGAGGAACGTCACGTTCAGCATCCCGGCCGGCAACCAGCCGCCGAACGCGACGATCGGCACGCCCACGTGCGTGGTGCGGACGTGCACCATCCCGAGCGTCGGGTCGGTCGACCCGAACGGCGACGCGTTCACCTACGCATGGAACTGGGGTGACGGCACAACGAACACCACCACGGCCAGCGGGTCGCACACGTACGCCGCCGACAACACCTACACGGTGACGCTCACGCTCACGGACGTGTGGGGGGCCGTCTCGACACCCGCGACGGTGAACGTCACGGTCGGGGAGCCCGCCGGCAACCAGCCGCCGAACGTGGTGATCGGCACGCCGGTGTGTACCGCGCGGTCGTGCGCCTTCTCAGCGATCGGCTCGACCGATCCTGACGGCGATGCCTTCACCTACCTGTGGAGCTGGAGTGACGGCCCGGCGACGAACACGTCCATCAGCCCGTCGAAGACGTTCCTGGCCGACGGCACCTACACCGTGACGCTCACCCTCACCGACGCGTGGGGGAACGCGAACACCGGGACCCAGAGCTTCACGATCGCCGAGCCGGCGACCAACGTGGCGCCGGTCCCGGTCATCAACCCGGTGACGTGCGTGGTCCGGACGTGCACCTTCTACGGGATCAGCTCCTACGAGCCGAACAGCGACGCGTTCACCTACCTGTGGGCTTCGGGTCCGGGACGACGACCAGCACGGCGGTGTCCCCGTCCTTCACGTACCCGGCCGACGGCACCTACACGGCGACGCTCACCGTGACCGACGCGTGGGGTGACGCGGCCATCGCGACGCGTGTGGTCGTGGTCGGCGAGCCGGCCGGCAACCTGCCGCCGGTCCCGGTGTTCAACCCGGTGACGTGTGTGGCGCTGGCGTGCACCTTCTCCAGCGTCGGCACGGTCGACCCGAACGGCGACTCGATCACCTACCTGTGGAACTTCGGCGACGGCACGACCGCCACGACGGCGAACCCGTCGAAGTCGTACCTAGCGGCGGGCGTCTACACCGTCACGCTCACCGTCACCGACGGGTGGGGCGACGCGGCCTCAGCGACGCCGCGGGTCGTCACGATCGTCGAGCCGGCCGGCAACCTGCCCCCGGTCCCGGTGATCGTCGAGCCGGTGTCGTGCGTCGCCCGGGTGTGCACCTTCTCGAGCGCCGGCTCGGGCGACCCGAACGGCGACGGCTTCACCCGCGTGTGGAGCTGGGGCGACGGGACGACGAACACCACGTCGACGACCGTGACGCAGGCGCATACGTTCGCGGCGGCGGGTACCTACACGGTGGTGCTGACCCTCACCGACTGGTGGGGGGATGCGGCCACCGACACGGTACAGGTCACGGTGACGTGACAGCCCTCTGAGCTGAGGGGCCTCACCTCGCGGTCTCAACCGCGAGGTGAGGCCGCCTCGCCAGCCGGGTCCACCGGTTGCCGAGCCGAGATCCGTTCCACATACTCCCGCCATGCTCGACGAGCCCATGGATCGTCACCGACCGAAACTCGACACCCTCGGAGACAGCGATCCTCGACGGTCCCGGCGTCATCCCGGCGCAGACCCGGCGGGCAGCGGCGGTCAGCGAGGATGTCCCCGAGACGTTCGCGGCGTTCGTCGACACCATCCATCGCCATGCCTACCGCGTCACCGACCGGATGGTGGCCGAACTCGCGGAGGGCGGCGCCGACGACGACGCGATCTTCGAGGTCAGCATCGCGTCCGCCTACGGCGCGGCCCGCGCGCGTCTCGACGCGGGGCTCCAAGCCCTGCGAGCGGCCCGGGACGGCGCCTGATGCGGCTCGAGGCGGTCGCGCGAGGCCGGGGCCTGGGCGCGAAGGCGAAGTTCGCGATGATCCGGCTGGTCTCCGGGGCGCCGACGCTCGACGTCGTGAAGACGCTCTCGTTCCGGCCGGCGTTCTTCGGCGATCCGTTCAACCAGCTGATCCAGGAGGTCATGCGGGGCCCCTCGGAGTGGACCGTCGGCGAACGAGAGCTGTTCGCGGCGTTCGTCTCCGAGCGGAACCGATGTGTGTTCTGAACGGGGGCTCACGGCGCGGTCGCGTCGAAGAGCTTCGGGAACGAGGCGACGGCTGCCGTGCTGGCGGATCGGCGCACCGCACCCGTCGATGAGCGGGTCGCCGCCGCCCTCGAGCTGCTCGAAACGATGACGTTGCGGCCGAACGAGCTCGCCGCGAGCGACGTCCAACGACTCCTGCGCGCGGGCGTGAGCGAGGAAGGCGTGGTCGACGCGCTGTACGTCGGCTTCCTGTTCAACACGATCGATCGGATCGCCGACTCGCTCGGATTCCTGGCGGTCAGCGCGAAGGAATACGGGAAGAGCGCCGATCGCCTGCTCAAGCACGGGTACCTTTAGGACCGTCCCTGAGGCCCTGACCCATCCGTCGGAGGTGGATCCATGAAACGAGATCAGATCCGTCGAACGATGGTCGCGGCCGTCGCGTTGCCGTTCCTGCTCGTGCTCGCCGCCTGCTCATCGGAGTCCGCCCTGTGCCAGAGCGTGGACGGCCTGCGATCGAACCTCCAGGCGCTGCGGGACGTGAACGTCCTCGACGACGGCGTGGACGCGCTCACCCAGCAGGTGGATGCCGTGAAGTCCTCGTTCGCCGACGTGAAGCAGGAGGCGTCCGACGCGTACTCCGACGACGTGAGCGCCGTGGATGCCTCCGTGACCGCCGTCGACGCCGTCGTCCAGCAGCTGAAGGGCGGCACCCCGATCACGGACCTCGCATCCGACGCCACGACCGCGATCTCGGGGCTCGTGTCCTCGGTCGAGACGCTCGTGCAGGACGTCCAGGATCAGGAGTGCAGCTGACGGGCCTCGGACCGGACCCGCGTCGACCGGCGGAGACGCCGGGATTCGAACCCGGGAGGGAGCTCAACACCCCCTAACCGCTTAGCAGGCGGCTCCTTTCGGCCACTCAGGCACGTCTCCGTCGCCGATTCTAGAAGACCCTGCCGGGATGCTCCCCATCGATCGAGGCCGGAAGGACCGGCGGTAGGCTTCGCCGCATGCCGGACGTCGTGGTCGTTGGGGGCGGCATCATCGGGGCGGCCTGCGCCCACGCGCTCACGGCCGCCGGCGCCTCCGTCACGCTGATCGAGCGCGACGAGCTCGCCGCGGGGGCGTCCGGGCGCAACCAGGGCTGGCTCGTCGCCCCGGACGACGCGGCGAACCGCCCGCTCTTCGAGCCCTCGCTGCGCCGCTACCGGGACGCCGCCGAGCGGGCGCCGCTGCCGATCTGGATCGACGCGGAACCCGTCGGTCACCTGCTGGTCGGGTTCGCCGGGGATCCGGAACCGGCGACCGTCACCGCGGTCCGCGCGCTCGAGCGCGACGAGCTGCTCGCCCTCGAACCCGGGCTCTCCCCTGCGGCGCAACGTGGATGGCTCGACGACGGTGGGCTGCGCCTCGACCCGGCGGCGCTGACCGTCGGGCTCGCGCTGCTCGCGGCCGATGCGGGGGCGACGATCCGCCATCACCTCACGGTGCGGGCGTTCGACGTGGTCGGCGATCGCGTCCGCGGCGTGATCACCGACGACGGACGGATCGCGGCCGACGAGGTCGTGCTCGCCGCCGGCCCCTGGTCGACCGCGCTCCTCGATCCGCTCGGGATCCGGCTGCCGGTCCGCCCCGCCCGCGGCTGGATCGTCCGTCTGCAGCCGCCCGGCCCGCTCGTGCGCCACCTCGTCGAACGGGTCGGGTGGCGCGAGAGCGACTGGCGAGCCGGGGCCGCCGCGGCGCCGTCGGGCCGCGAGTTCGCGGACGAAGGGGTGACAGCGCTCGGCGGAGCCCTCCTGAACCCGCACCCGGACGGCTCGATCCTGATCGGCTCGTCGCGCGAGCCCGCCATCGGACCCGAGCCGGCCGATCCCACGGTGCCGCGCCACCAGGTCGCCGACGCGATCGACCTCGTCCCGGCCCTGGCGGCGGCCGAGGTGCGGACCTCGTGGTGGGGCGTACGACCGCTGTCGCCCGACGACCGGCCCCTGATCGGCCGCGTCCTCGAGGGCCTGATCGTCGCGACGGGGCACGGCTCGGAGGGCGTGATCCTGGGGGGCGGCACGTCCGAGCTCGTCGTCGCGATGGTCGGAGGGACGGAGCCACCCTTCGACCCATCGGCGTTCGACCCACTCCGGTTCGACGGACGCCGCTAGACTGCCGCCAGACCTCGTCATGGCCATCCTCAACCTCGGGATCTCGTACCGGCGTGCGCCGATCGAGCTGCTGGAGCGGCTCGCGTTCACCGACGACGACCTGGCGAAGGCGTACCGCGGGGCGCTGGACGAGGACGCGATCGACGAGGCCGTGATCCTGTCCACCTGCAACCGCGTGGAGGTGTACGCGAGCGTCCCCACCTACCACTCGGGCTTCCAGGCCGTGAAGCGGTTCCTCGCGCAGGCGCGAGAGGTCGATCCCGACGAGCTCGCCGAGCCGATGTACGCGAACTGGGAGCGCGACGCCGCGGACCACCTGTTCGCGGTGGCATCGGGGCTCGACTCGATGGTGGTCGGCGAGACGCAGATCGGCACCCAGGTCCGCGAGGCCATCCGGCGCGCCCAGGACGAGGGCGCGGCCGGGTCCGTGCTGACGGGCCTGTTCCACGCCGCGGGGCGCGCGGGACGCCGGGTCCGTGGCGAGACGGCGCTCGGAGCCGCGCCGGACGCCTACGTCACGATCGGGACGGACCTCGCCGTCGAGATCACCGGCGGGATCGCCGGACGTTCGGCGGTCGTGATCGGCGCCGGCCAGATGGCGTCCCTCGCCGTGAAGCACCTCCGCCACCGGGGCGCCGGGCCGCTGCGGATCCTGAACCGGTCGGTGGAGCGGGCCCGCGCGCTCGCGGAGCGGACCGATGCCGCCCACGGGGACCTGGACGCGCTGCCCGAGGCCCTGGCCGAGGCCGACCTGGTGATCTCGGCGACGGGCGCGCCGGCGATCGTGGTCGGCGTGGACGCGTTGCGGGAGGGCGCCGTCGTGCGCGCGGGTCGTCCGCTCGTGCTGATCGACCTCGCCGTTCCGCGGGACGTCGACCCCGCCGTGGCCGAGCTCGCGGACATCCACGTGATCGACGTCGGCGCGCTCCGCGAGCGGGTCGCCGTGCACGGCGAGGCGACGGCCGACGAGATCGCGCACGGGCACCGGATCGTCGCGGAGGAGGTCCGGCGGTTCGTCGTCCGACGGCAGGCCGACGGTCTGGCGCCGTTGATCCGGGCGATCCGCGAACGGGGCGACCAGATCGTGCAGGGCGAGCTGGACCGGCAGGCGACGCGCCTGGTCGACCTGACGCCCGAGGAGCGGTCCGCGGTCGTGGCGCTCGCCCGGGGGATCGCCGCGAAGCTCCTGCACGACCCGATCGTCGAGCTGAAGGAGCGCGCCGAGCCGGGGAGCGAGCGAGCGCACGCCCGGCTCCTCGCCGAGCTCCTCGGCATCGATCCCGACGCCTCGTGACGGGTCTGCGGATCGGCACCCGCCGGTCGCCGCTCGCCCTCGCTCAGGCCGAAGAGGTGCGGAGCCGACTCGCCGATCGCGGTGTCGACGGAGAGCTCGTCCCGATGGCCACGGCCGGCGACGAGGATCTCCCGAGGATCGCGGAGCCGTCCGCCGGGTTGAAGGGGCTGTGGACCGACGCGATCGTGGACGCCCTGATCGACGAGCGGATCGACCTGGCAGTCCACTCGGCGAAGGACCTCCCCGCCGAGGACGAGGACGCCTTGACGATCGGGGCCGTCCCCCCGCGCGCCGATCCTTCGGACGTCCTCGTGCTGCGCGAGGAGGGCGTGCTCCCTGCGGGCGCCTCGGTCGGGACGAGCAGCGTCCGGCGGCGCGCCCAGCTCCTGGCGGCGTTCCCCGGGATCGCGTTCGTGGAGCTACGCGGCAACGTCGATACCCGCCTGCGCAAGCTCGAGGCCGGCGAGGCGGACGCGGCCGTCCTCGCGGCTGCGGGCCTGGCTCGTCTGGGCCTGCGGCCCCCCAACGCGCACCCGCTCGAGCTCGACGTGATGATCCCCGCCCCCGGGCAGGGTGCGCTCGCCGTGCAGTGTCGCGAGGACGACGCGGTCGCCTTGGAGGCCCTCGCCGCGATCGACGACCCACACAGCCATCACGCCCTGGACGCGGAACGCTCCGTGATGTGGCGGCTGGGCGGGGGCTGCGCGCTCCCGCTCGGGGCGTTCGCCGTGGCCGATCACGGGCGCGTCCATCTGACGGCCGTGGTCGCCACGCTCGACGGCGCGACGATCCTGCGCTCGAGCGCCGAGGCGCGGTTCGCCGAGGAGGCCGCCGAGCAGGTGACGAAGGGACTCATCGCGCAGGGCGCGGAGGCGGTCCTCGCCGAGGTGACGCCGAGCGAGCCCGGCCTCGGCGACGACGCGTGACCCTCAGCGCTCGGCCCGGATCGCTCGAGGGACGCGTGGTCCTCGTCACCCGCCCACCGGACGAGGCGCCGGAGCTGGCCCGGCGGCTGGAGCGTCGCGGCGCGCGCGTCGTCCTCGCCCCGGCGATCCGGATCGTCCCCGCCCGGTCGGCCGCGCTGACGCGGGCCCTCGGCGATCTGACCGCCGGACGGTTCGAGTGGATCGTCCTCACCAGCCCACGGACGGTGGCGATGCTCGCAGAGCGCCTCGACTCGCCGGACGACGTCTGCGCGCGCGTCGCGGCGATCGGCGACGGGACGGCGGCGGCGTTCCGGCGCTGGTCGCGCCGGAACCCGCGGCTGCGCCCCGCCACCTTCACGACCGCGGCCCTCGCCCGCGCGTTCCCGCGCGGCGAGGGCCGCGTCCTGTGCGCTCGAGCCGACATCGCCCCCGCGGGGCTCGAGGACGCGCTCGCAGCGAAGGGCTGGGCACCGACCCGGGTGGACGCCTATCGCACGTCGATGGCGCGCTCGCTGCCGCCCGAGGCCCGCGCCGCGCTCCGGTCGGGCGAGGTGGACGCGATCACGTTCACGAGCGCCTCGACGGTGCGAGGGTTCGTCGGCGCCCTCGGCCCGGTGCGGGGCGATCCGCGCGTCGTCTGCATCGGGCCCGTGACCGCGCGCGAAGCGCGCCGTCACGGGCTGGTCGTGCACGCGGTCGCCCGGCCACACACGCTCGACGGCGTCGTCGACGCCGTCGAGCGCGCCCTGGCTCGCTATCGTTCGACCCCGTGACCACCGACGACGGCGTGCCGGCTTCCCCTCGCGCGGCGGACGACGTCCCCGATGAGGACGATCACGTGCGCCGCAACCGGGAGTCCTGGGATCGGGACGCGGCCAACTGGGTCGAGCGCGGACGGGTCTCGTGGAGCGAGGATCCCTCGTGGGGCATCTGGAAGGCCCCCGAGTCCGACGTCGGGATGCTCCCCCACGTGGCCGGCCTCGACGTCGTGGAGCTGGGGTGCGGCACGGGCTACGTCTCGGCATGGCTCGCTCGCCGCGGCGCGAGGCCGGTGGGCCTCGACAACTCCGGAGGGCAGCTCGCCACCGCCCGCGTCCTCCAGGCCGAGTTCGACCTGAGGTTCCCCCTGGTCCATGCCGACGCCGAACGGACCCCGTTCGCCGACGCGTCGTTCGATCTGGCGATCTCGGAGTACGGGGCGGCGATCTGGTGCGACCCCTATCGGTGGATCCCCGAGGCGGCGCGGATCCTCCGCCCCCGCGGGGAACTCGTGTTCCTCGGCCACTCGTACGTCTTCATGCTGACGGTCCCCGAGGTCGGACCCACGACCGAGCAGCTCCAACGACCCCACTGGGGGATGCACCGGTTCGAGTGGCCGGAGGATGACGACGCCGTCGACTTCTTCATCCCGCACGGCGACATGATCCGGTTGCTCCGACGCTCGGGGTTCGAGGTCGAGGACCTGATCGAGGTGAGGGCGCCCGAGCACGGCGCGGACGTACCGACCGACGAGCTGGCCTCGTTCGCTTGGTCGCGGACGTGGCCGATCGAGGAGGTCTGGAGGGCGCGGAAGCGGGCCGGCTGAACCGCCGTGGTCCTTCTCCGACTACGGCATCTCCAGGAGCCCGTCCTCATCCAACGGGAGGAACGGGTTCCAGGCCACCTCCCACGGGTACCCGTCCGGATCGGCGAAATAGCCCGAGAGCCCGCCCCAGTCGGCCCGCGTAGCCGGCTTCACGATCGACCCGCCCGCCGCGGCGGCGGCCTCCAGCGCGGGCTGGACCTCGTCCTCGGTCGGGACGTTGATCGCGAGGGTGACGCCCCCGAACCCCTCGCGCCGGGCCGCATCGATCGTCGCGTCCTCGGCGAGATGCGCGAACGGGAAGAGGCCGAGCACCGAGCCCGCCGTGGCGAACCAGACGATCTGGTCGTTCGAGGCGCTCGACCGGCGCCAACCGAGCGCCGCGTAGAACGCCGACGCGCGATCCAGGTCCTCCACGCCCAGCGTGACGATGTTGATCTTCGCCGGTACCGACATCGGTCGCCCCTTCCTGCCGCCCGAGATGCGCCTCCATCTTGACGACGCGGTCGGACAGCGACGACCGCCGAGACGCCGACGACCGCCTCCGGACGTCGAGCGGGTAGCATCGACCGATGGCCTTCCCGAGGCAGCGACCGCGACGGATGCGCCGGACGCCCGCGCTCCGCGGGCTGGTCCGGGAGACCGATCTGGCTCCGCATCACCTGATCGCCCCGCTCTTCGTCAAGGAGGGGATCGAGGAGCCGATCCCGATCGGATCGATGCCCGGACGATCCCAGCACACCCTGGAGTCGCTGCGGAAGGAGGCGGCCGAGCTCGCGGCGGCCGGCGTCCCGGGACTGATCCTCTTCGGCGTCCCCGAGCGGAAGGACGCCGAGGGATCCGAGGCGTGGAACCCGGACGGGATCGCGCAGCGGGCACTCCGCACGCTCCGCGCGGAGCTCGGCGAGGACGTCGTCGTGATCGCCGATCTCTGCCTCGACGAATACACGGACCACGGTCACTGCGGTGTGCTGAACGAGCGGGACGAGGTCGACAACGACCGGACGGTCGAGCTCTATCGTCGGATCGCGCTCGCGCAGGCGGACGCGGGCGCGCACCTGGTCGGGCCGAGCGGCATGATGGACGGGCAGGTCGCCGCGATCCGGGGGTCGCTCGACGACGCGGGGCGCGACGACGTCGGGATCATGGCGTACGCGGCGAAGTTCGCGAGCGCCTTCTACGGGCCGTTCCGCGACGCGGCCGAGTGCGCGCCGCGCTTCGGCGACCGCTCCGGCTACCAACAGGATCCCGCGAACGCAGACGAGGCGATCCGAGAGATCCGCGCCGACATCGACGAGGGGGCCGACGTGGTCATGGTGAAGCCGGCGCTCCCGTACCTCGACGTGATCCGCCGCGCGAAGGACGCGACCGGCTTCCCGATGGCCGCGTACCAGGTGAGCGGGGAGTACGCGATGGTGAAGGCCGCGGCGGCCAACGGCTGGCTCGACGAGCGGCGGGTCGTCCTGGAGACGCTCACGTCGATCCGCCGGGCGGGCGCCGACCTGATCCTCACGTACCACGCGAAGGACGCGGCCGACTGGCTCCGCGAGGGTTGAAGGGAGGATCATGGCGCTCGCGTGCAGGTGACGTTCGATGCGGCAGACCCCGCCACGCTCGCCGGGTTCTGGAAGCGCGTCTTGGGCTACATCGAGGAGCCCCCGCCCGACGGATGGTCCTCCTGGGAGGACTGGGCCACGGAGATGGGGATCCCCGAAGATCGGTGGAACGATCAGAGCGCGATCATCGATCCGGAAGGGAACGGACCGCGTGTCTACTTCCAGAAGGTCCCGGAAGCCAAGACCGTGAAGAACCGGGTGCACCTCGACGTGCGCTCCGCTCCGGGACTGGAGGGCGAGGCTCGTCGCGCGCGGCTCAACGAGCGAGCCGACGAGCTGGTCACCCTCGGCGCGACGAAGCTCTACGAACGAGACGAACGCGGGTCGTTCTGGGTGACGATGCAGGACCCGGAGGGCAACGAGTTCTGCCTGGACTGACATGACCCGGTCGGACGATCTCTTCGACCGCGCCCGACTCGTGATCCCGGGGGGCGTCGACTCGCCGGTGCGCGCCTTCGGCGCGGTCGGCGGCACGCCGCGGTTCATCGAGCGCGGCGAGGGCGCGTACGTCGTCGACGCCGACGGCAACCGCTTCGTGGACCTCGTGCAGTCGTGGGGTGCGCTGCTCTTCGGGCACGCCCGCCCCGAGATCGTCGAGGCGGCGACGGCCGCCGCCCAACGCGGGACGTCGTTCGGCGCGCCGACGGAGCTCGAGGTCGAGCTCGCCGAGCGGCTCGTCGACGCGCTCCCGTCGATCGACCAGGTCCGGCTCGTCAGCAGCGGCACCGAGGCCACGATGAGCGCGATCCGGCTCGCGCGTGGCTCCACCGGACGCGACCTCGTGCTCAAGTTCGCGGGCTGCTACCACGGGCACTCCGACGCCCTGCTCGCCCAGGGCGCCGGCAGCGGCGTCGCGACCTTCGGGAGCCCCGGCTCGCCTGGCGTGACGGAGGGGTCGGCGCGGGACACCCTGACCGTGCCGTTCAACGACCCCGGTGCCGTCGGAGCCGTCTTCGCCGACCGGGGCCACGAGATCGCGGTCGTCATCGTCGAGCCCGTCGCCGCCAACATGGGGGTGATCCCGCCCGAGCCAGGGTTCCTCGAGCGCCTCCGGGAGCTCTGCACCACGCACGGCGCGCTGCTGCTGTTCGACGAGGTGATCACGGGGTTCCGGATCGCGTACGGCGGAGCGCAGTCCGTGTTCGGGGTGACGCCCGACCTGACCACGCTGGGCAAGGTCATGGGCGGCGGGTTCCCGTGCGCCGCGTTCGGCGGCCGCCGGGACGTGATGGAGCGCCTCGCGCCCGTCGGGTCGGTGTACCAGGCGGGCACGCTCAGCGGGAACCCGGTCGCGGTGGCGGCGGGGATCGCCGCGCTCGACCTGGCGAGGGACCTCGACCCCTATCCGGCGCTCGAGGACACCGCGCGCCGCATCGCCGACGGCCTCGCCGAGGCCTTCGGGGAGCGCGGCATCGACGCCACGATCAACCGGGCCGGCTCCCTCTTCAGCGTGTTCTTCACCGACCGCCCGGTGCGGTCCTTCGAGGATGCGAAGGCCGCCGACCACGATCGCTACGCGCGGCTGTTCCACCACCTGCTCGACCGCGGCGTGATGCTCCCGCCCTCGGGCTACGAGCTGTGGACGCTGTCGAGCGCGCACGGCGACGAGGAGGTCGGCCGGATGCTCGAGGCCGTCGCGTCGTTCGGGGGATAGCGCCGGGGAGCGCTGTCAAGCGACGCGGATCGGCTCGGACTCGTCGACCACGGTCAGATCCGGGCTCGTGATCTCGTGGATCCCCACGCAGATCGTGCCCGCGACCGTGTCCTCGTCACCGCGGAGTGGGACCGCCCGGCAGCGGATGGTGCTGTCGTCGAGGTCCACCGTGAACGCGGCTTGCCTCCCGCACAGAGCCTCCACGTGCGCGGCGACGACGCCGGCTCCGGCCCCCTCCAGCCCGAACACCTCGAGCAGGGTGAACCCCTCGAGCGGGGCGGGGGAGCCGAGCAACGCGGCGGCAGCGCCGCCCGCGGACGTGATCCGCAGGGCGGCGTCGGTGGACCACAGGACCTCGGGCAGCCGACGAGGCTCGTCGGCCCCGGCCGTCCGCACGTCCGCCGCGTCGATCACGGTCGACGCCGGCGGCTCCTTGGGCGGGGTCCACTCCCGGTCGGTGATCCCGACCAACTCCCATTGCCGCATTCCAGGCTCCCCTTCTCCCCTGGGGTTCCCCCCACGCTAGGGGGCCCGGGCGGGCGGGACCATCGGGGGGCCGGCCGATTCGCTCCTGGCCCCGGGTGAGGGGTGGTGTCCCCCGGACGAGCGCCGTCGGAGGTCCTAAGCCGGTCGGCGCCTCAGCGCCGCTCCTCCCAGTCGACCCAGTCGATCCCCGAGCTCCGCACGTAGGCGTCGACCGCGGTCCCGAGCGTGGGGAAGAACCGGCGGGCCCCGATCCGGTCGTAGAGCCCGTAGCGGCGCAGCCGATCCTTCACGGGATCCTTCAGCTCGGCGAACGCCAGCACGACCCCGGCCTCCTCGAGTTCGCCGAGCAGATCGCGGAGCACGGTTCCCGCGGTGACATCCACGTCCGTCATCGGCTCCGCGGCGACGAGGATCCACCGGACGCCCTCCTGGGCGCGGATCAGGCCCAGCAGTCGCCGACGGAAGTTCGCGGCGTTCGCGAAGAACAGGGGGGCGTCGAACCGGTAGATCACGAGGCCCGGGATCGTGCGCGCCCGAGGGAACCGATCGAGGTCGTGGTACCCCTTCAGGTCGTCGACGCGACCGAGGACGGCGTCGTGCGGGCGCCACGCCCGGCGGATGAAGTTGCCGAGCGCCAGCAGGATCGCGACGAAGATGCCCCGCAGGACGCCCAGGAGCGCGACCGCCAGGAAGGAGCCGAGGAACAAGAAGAACTCGGACCGGCGGACCCGGAGGAGGCGGATCGCCGCGCGGAACTCGATCAATGTGATCGCCGCGGCGATCACGATCGCGGCGAGGGCGGCCTGCGGAAGGTTCCGCACGAGGCCCGGGGCGAACAACAGCATGAGCGCGATCGCGAGCGCACCGACGAGCGGCGCGAGCTGGGTCCTCGCGCCGGCCGAGACGGCGACGGGCGTGCGGGAGGCGCTGCTGCTGATCGGGAACCCCTGGAAGAAGCCCGGCGGCCGCGTTGGCCGCGCCGAGCGCCACCAGCTCCTGGTTCGGATCGACGTCGCGACGCTCCCGGGCGGCGAGCGTCCGCGACAGGACGCTCGTGTCGGCGAGCGCGACCAGGGCGATCCCGAGCGCGCCGAGCGACAGGTCCCACAGATCCGAGACGTGGACCGAAGGCAGCGTGAACGGGGGGAACCCGCTCGGGAGCACGCCGACCACGTCGAGCTCCCCGGCCAGGTCGAAGGCCGTCACCGCCACGATCCCGAGCAACGCGGCGATCAGTACGCCTGGGATCCGGGGCGCGAGCCGCCGGGTCACGAGGATCACGGCGAGCGCCGTCGCGCCGATCGCGAGGGCCTGCGGGCACGGTCTCGCCGTTCCAGACGCCGCGCAGGAACGCCCAGGTCTCCGGGAGGAGTCCCTCCGCGTCGGTCGAGAACCCGAACAACGCCGGGAGCTGCCCGACGATGACCGTCAACGCGATGCCGTCGAGGTAGCCGTACCGGATCGGCACCGACAGGAGATCGGTGACGAAGCCCACGTGCGCGAGGCCCGCCACCGCGCACAACACCCCCATCAGGATCGCGAGCATCCCGGCCAGGGCGAGCGCTCGGTCCGGATCACCGGCCGCGAGCGGGAGGACCACCGCGGCGATCAGCGGCGCGAGCGACGAGTCCGGTCCGAGGACGAGGATCCTCGACGGTCCCGCGATCGCGTACGCGATCAGCGGGAGGATCGTCGCGTAGAGGCCCGTGATCGCCGGCAGGCCAGCAGCCTGCGCGTACCCCATGCCGACCGGGATCAGGATCGCGGTGAGGACGATCCCGGCCGTGACGTCGTGCGGGAGCCATGACGCGCGGTAGTGCACCAGGGTGTGGACCCCCGGGAGCCACCGCCAGACCCCACGCGCCGGGGGAGACGGCACCCCGTCGGCACGTTCGACCTCCGACATCGCTCCCCCCGGCGCCGCTCGAGCGGCCGAGACGGACGCTACCGCAGGAGCCGGTGCGCGCGCTCCGCGTTCAGCCGCGACGCTTGCGCGCCCGCTTGTCCTTGAGGATCTCGCGCACGACGTGGTGGCCGGGCATGCCGGTCACGCCGCCGCCCGCGTGGGTCGCGCTCGACGCCTGGTACAGACCGGCGATCGGCGTCCGGTAGTCCGCGTACCCGACCGCGGGCCGCATGTGGAACAGCTGATCGACCGTCAGCTCCCCGTGGAAGATGTTGCCCCCGATCAGGTCCCAGCCCTCCTGCATCTGCTTCGGGCCGATGATCTGGCGCGCGAGCACGGAGTCCTTGAACCCGGGGGCGACCTCGTCGAAGCGCGCGATCAGGCGGTCCGCGTAGGCGTCGAGCTCGGCCGCGTGGTCGTCGTCGTCCTCGGCCCACGCGGCCGGCACCCACTGGCTGAACATCGACACCGTGTGGATGCCTTCCGGGGCGAGCGTCGAGTCGACGACGGTCGGGATCTCCGTGTCGCTGAACGGCCGCCGGGCGGCCTGCCCGAAGCGCGCATCCTGGTACGCCTCCTCGAGCTGCTCGATGTCGTCGAGGATCTGGATCGCCCCGCCGTGGATCTCGGGATCGAACTCCGGATCCGCGGTGAACGTCGGCAGCTCGCTGATCGCGAGGTTGATCTTCACGGTGCCGCTCCGGGTCTTCCAGTGCTCGATGTCGTGCACGAAGTCCGTGGGCAGCTCGGCGGGGTCGAGGTGGCGGAGGAACGCGATCTTCGGATGGCACGTCGTGATCACGATCGGCGACAGCAGCTCTTCGCCGTTCGCGAGCACCACGCCGCGCGCGCGGCCGTTCACGGTGAGCACGCGATCGACCGCCGCGTCGGTGCGGACCTCGGCGCCGAACGCCCGGGCGGAGGCCTCGCACGCCGCGGCCACGGCGCCCATCCCGCCCTCGACGAAGCCCCAGCTCGCGACCTCCCCGTCGCCGATGTCGCCCACGGAGTGGTGCATCAACACGTACGCGGTCCCGGGTGCATCGGGGCCTGCCCACGTCCCGATGATCCCGTTCACCGCCATGAAGCCCTTCATCTCGGGCGTCTCGAACCAGCGCTCGAGCAGGTCGGTCGCGCTCATCGTGAACAGGCGCGTGACGTCCGCGACGGTCCGCTCGTCGACGTGTTTGCGGAGCGTCCACCCGAGCTGCGCGACGTCCTTCAGGTCGCCCGCCCTCGTCGAGCCGAGCCGGGGTGGCGTCTGCATCAGGAGCGGACCGAGGATGTCGGCGATCCGGGCGATCCATGCGTAGAAGGCGTCGTACGCATCGGCGTCCCTCTTCGACAGCCGCTCGATCGAGGCGCGCGTCTTCGCGTCGTCGTCGGCCTGAACGATCGACCCGCCGCCGCGCATCGGGAGGTACCCCTGGCCGAGGGGCAGGAGCTTGAACCCGTGCCGCTCGAGCTCGAGGTCGCGCCGCACCGACGGCGGCATCAGCGACATCGTGTAGCTGAGGGTGTTGACCTTCACACCGGGGAGCTCGTCGGGCCACGGCTCCATCGTGTCGGCGGCGCCGCCGGTCTTGTGCCGCTTCTCGAGGACGACGACGCGCGCCCCGTACTTCGCCAGGTAGGCGGCCGCGACGAGCCCGTTATGGCCGCCGCCGACGACGATCGCGTCGTAGATGTTGGATGTCATGGTTGAATCCCCGTTCAAACCCGGATCGGCGCAGCCTACCAGCGCGAACGGGCGCGAGGTATCCCGCGTTCGGGGTCCTCGGGCCGTCGCCGGGTGCAACGGTCGGGGCCTGAACCGAGACGATGAGGTACAACGCTCATACAGGAGGAGGGCCGATGGGGACCGAGACGTTGACCGTGGGTGCGGGGTGCTTCTGGGGTGTGGAGTACGTGTTCCGGCGCGTGCCCGGCGTGACCGCAGTCCGGGTCGGCTACGCGGGCGGGATCACGCCGAACCCGACGTACCAGGAGGTCTGCTCCCACACGACGGGGCATGCCGAGGTGTGCCAGGTGACGTTCGATCCCGAGCGGGTCACGTACGACCAGCTGCTCGAGGTGTTCTGGGCGATGCACGACCCGACCCAGGTGAACCGACAGGGTCCCGACGTCGGCGACCAGTACCGGAGCGCGATCTTCACCGAGAGCGAGGAGCAGCGGGTGGCCGCGGAGGCCTCGCGCGATCGCGCGCAGGCGCGCTTCGAGCGGCCGATCGCGACCGAGATCCGCCCGCTCGCGACCTTCTACCCGGCCGAGGACTACCACCAGGACTACTACGGTCGGAACGGCCACACGCCGTACTGCCACGTGGTCCCGGTCGGGGTGCTCGAGGAGTTGGGGTTGACCGTCTGAGGCCGGACCGCGACGGGACCCGCCGGGCGTCAACCCTCGCGGAAGCCGACCTGGCCGTGGGTCCCGTCGCAGAACGGCTTGTTCCGCGAACGGCCGCACCGGCATAGCGTGACGCGGTTGCGCACCTCGTACGACTGCCCGTCCTCCGACTCGACCGGGATGCCACCGCGCACGAGCAGCGGCCCGTCGCGGCAGATCGCGACGACCGGTTCGAACCGGGGCTCCACGTCGGGCTCGCCCGCCGCGGGCGCGTAGGCGAGCCGGCCCGAGGGGCACAGGGACACCATGCGCTGCAGGCGTTCCCGGATCGCGGGATCGGCGCTCTCGTCGATCATGTCCCACACGCGCGTGAACCGGTCGCCGCAGTACCCCGCGTGCGTGCAGAGCGAGTAGTCGTCGGTCATGAGGACGCCCTCCCCCGGCCACTCCGAGGCACGAGCGGACCGAGGACCGCGGTCCGCGACCTCGGTCCCGTCGAACCCCTCGTCGTGGGTGTCGTCGCAGAACGGCTTCGTCGAGGAGTTCCCGCAGCGGCACAGGCGGTACCGCCTCCCGACCTCGAGCGGCTCGAGCGGCTCCCAGTCGACGGGCTCGCCGTACTCCGTCTCGACCTGCGCGGTGCGGGCGAGCGGCACCCCGATCACCTCGTAGGGACCGTCCCGCAGGACCCGGATCCTCGGTCCGTCGACCATCCGAGGAGGATACCCACGGCCGGCCTCAGCCGGCGTCGCTCCGCCCCGCGCCGAGGGCGCACCCGATCGCGGCCCCCGCGAGCGCGGCGCCGACCGCGACCGTGGTCGGGTCGTCGAACCATCGGTACGTGTAGACCCACCCGGGGTCCGTCCACCCGAGCTGCGGTGCCCACCGCAGCAGCGCGACGTGGAGCGCCGGTAGGAGCGCCACCGGCACCAACCAGAGGAACCGCCACGCGAACGCCGCTGCCCGCCACGGGTAGCGAACCGCCGCCGTGGCGCAGGCGCCGGCGATCACGACCGGCGTGATCGTCGCGAGGTACAGACGCAGATCGAACCGCTGCGCCTGGACGGCTACCTCGTCGAACCGCTCGTCGGCGATGCCCGCGAGCCACAGCGCGAACCCGGCGACGACCACCAGGGCGATCCGCACGAGCCGTCCACGACCCCGCCGGGACACGCCGCGCATCCTACGCCGGGGCCCCCGCGTGCTCGACCCCGTCGGCCCCAGCGCCTATCCTTCTCGAACGCATGTTCGAGGACGACCTGAACCCGGAGCAGCTCGCCGCCGTGACGCACGGCGAGGGTCCCCTGCTGATCGTGGCCGGCGCCGGCACCGGCAAGACGATGACGCTCGCCGCCCGGGTGGCGCACCTGATCCGCTCCGGCGTGCCGCCGGAGCGGATCCTCCTGCTGACGTTCAGCCGGCGGGCTGCGCGCGCGATGCTCGCGCGGGCAGCCCACCTGACCGCGGGGCCCGAGGCCGAGCGCGTGTGGGGTGGCACCTTCCACGCCGTCGCGAACCGCCTCCTGCGCCTCGCCGGCCGGCCGCTCGGCCTGGGGCCGGACTTCACCGTGCTCGACCAGGCCGACGCCGCGGACGTGATGAACCTGATCCGCGAGGACCTCGGCTACGCCGACCGCGACCGGCGGTTCCCGCGCAAGGACACGCTCGCCGCGATCTACTCGCGGACCGTGAACGCCGGCGAGCGCCTCGGCGACGTCGTCGCGCGCCACTACCCCTGGTGCCGCGACGAGGTCGACCCGATCCGCGAGGTCTTCCGCGCGTACACGGCGCGCAAGCGCGAGCAGAACGTCCTCGACTACGACGACCTCCTGCTCTTCTGGAAGGCGCTCGCCACGTCGCCCGCCACCGGCCCGCCGCTCGCCGAGCGCTTCGATCACGTCCTCGTCGACGAGTACCAGGACACGAACGCCCTGCAGGCCGACATCCTGGAGGGCCTCCGGCCGCCCGGAACGCCGAGGAACCTCACCGTCGTCGGCGACGATGCGCAGGCGATCTACGGGTTCCGCGCCGCGACGGTGCGCAACATCCTCGAGTTCCCGGAGCGGTTCGCGGGAGCGACGATCGTGCGTCTCGAGCAGAGCTACCGGTCGATCCCCCCGATCCTCGCCGCCTCGAACGCGGCGATCGCCCTCTCACCGCAGCGGCACGCGAAGACGTTGTGGTCGGCACGCCGCGGCGATCGCCGGCCGACGCTGCGGACCTGCCTGGACGAGGCGGAGCAATGCGATGTCGTGTGCGCGTCCGTCCTGGCCCACCGCGAGGAGGGCGTGCCGCTCAAGCGACAGGCCGTCCTGTTCCGCGCAGCGCACCACAGCGACCTGCTGGAGGTCGAGCTCGCGCACCGGAACATCCCGTTCGTGAAGTACGGGGGCCTGAAGTTCCTGGAGACGGCCCACGTGAAGGACGCGCTCGCGCTGTTGCGCGTCTTGGAGAACCCCCGGGACGAGGTGAGCTGGTTCCGCGTGCTCCAGCTGCCCGACGGCATGGGACCGGCGTCGGCGCGCCGCGTGATCGACGAGCTCTCGGTGCGAGGGGGGGACGAGGATCCGGCGTCGCCGCTCGCGCGCCTTCTGGAGCGCGCCGTGCACGTGCCGGCGGGAGCGGCGGACGGGCTCCAGGAGCTCCGCGCGGCGCTCGCCGACTGCCTCGACGAGGGCTCCGCGCCGCCCGCGGCCCAGCTCGAGCGGCTCCGTACGTTCCTAGGTCCGGTGTTCGCCCGACGGTACGAGTCCCCGGCCGCGCGGCTGCGCGACCTCGAACAGCTCGAGCTGCTCGCCACGGAGCACGCCGAGCGGGGACGGTTCCTGGCGGAGCTGACGCTCGACCCCCCTTCGTCGACGAGCGACCTGGCCGGCCCGCCCCTGCTCGACGAGGACTGGCTCGTCCTGTCGACGATCCACTCGGCGAAGGGACTCGAGTTCGACGTCGTGCACCTGATCCATGCGGCCGACGGGATGATCCCGTCCGACATGGCGACCGGCGACGACGACGAGATCGAGGAGGAGCGCCGGCTGTTGTACGTGGCGATGACGCGGGCGCGCGACGCCCTACACGTCTCACACCCGCTCCGGTACTACCGCCGGCCTCGCGGCCTCGAGGACCCGCACGCCTACGCGCAGCGCTCTCGGTTCCTCACCGACGAGGTGGTCGCGCTCTTCGACGTCATCGCGTCGGACACGGGTCGCGGGTCGGACGACGCCCCGCTCGAGCTCACCGGCACCGCGAGCGTCGACGCGTTCCTCGCCGGCCTGTGGGCCGAATGAACGGTCCGGTCAGGCGCGCGGACCGGCCGTCCGGCGCAGCACGAACGCGGCGACCGGCAGCACGATCAGCGTGCCGACGATCGCCCCCACGATCCCGCCCAGGTCGAACACGTCCTCGTCGCCGATGCCCATCACCTTCGTGAAGATCGAGCCACCCGACGACCGCCCCGAGCAGCCCGATCGCGACCGAGACGGCCCACGAGGCGGGCCCGCTCATCCGCCGGAACACGTCGCCGGGCATCAGCAGCCGAGCGATCGCGCCCGCCACCAGCCCCAAGATGATCGCCCCGATCATGCCGGTTCCTCCATGCCCCCAGGATCGTGGCGGACGAAGCGGTCGAGCTCGAGCCGCCGGAGCTGGAGCGCGGCGAGCGCCCGGTACCGATGCTGCTCGAGGTCGACCATCGGATCGCTCGTCACCGCCCGGAGCTCACGGTACGGCCGACTCGTGACCGCGGCATGGGCGAGGTACGCGAGCGCCGCCGCGTCGTCGGCCTCGAGCGCCGAGCGGATCGAGGATCGCTCGCGCTCCCGGAGCACGCGGAACGGGACCCAGATCGCGAGGAAGGGCACCGTGGGCGCGAGCGCCAGCGCCCAGCCCATCAGGGCGGCGGTCCGGTCGACGGCTCGCTGACCGGACGTGCCCAGGTCGGTCGTCGCCTCCCCCACCCCACCGATCGCGCCGGCGACGGCGTCGAACGCCGAGCCGATCACCGGGAGGTCCGCCAACCCACCGATCGCGTCGGCCACGTCCGTCGTCGCCTGGCCGGCGCTGACCACCCCGTCGCCGAGGCTGCGGAGGGAGCCGACGCGCTGGGCCGTCTCGACCCCGATCCAGACCCAGACCAGGACCCAGGCCAGGAGCAACATGTCGATCGCCATCACCGTGCGCTGACTGAGTCGCTGCATGCGGATCCTCCCATTCGATCGCGAGCCCGGGCGAGCCATCATCGCCCAGCCGCTCGATGCCGGCATCGCGGGCCGGGCGAGACCGGCGCCGACGTGCCGGGCTCCCGTCAGGGCAGTCCCGCGGTGAGCGCGTTCCAGCTCAGGAACAGGGCAACGACGAGCCCCAGCGCCGCGGTCGCCGTGAGCACGATCCGCTGGACGCTCCACCGCTGGATCGACACGGGCGCGTGCGGCGGCGCCAGCTCCCGGAACCGGGCGAGCAGGTCGCGATCGTCCTGCTTCAGGTACGTCTGCAGCTCGGTCGGGATCGCCATCCCCTGCGCGCACGCGAGCGCCTCGGCGATCTCATCGGCGGTGAAGGACTTCAGGGCACGCGCGTAGACGCGCTCCGCGTCGGTCCGCAGGGCGAGCACCAGCAGCATGTTCGCGAGGTCCACGCCCTGACGCCACGCCGACGGTCGGAGCTCCAGGCCGGACACGTCGATCAGCTGGAGGTGCCCGTCGACGACGAGCAGGTTCGCCGGCTTGATGTCCCGGTGCGACAGCCCCTCGTCCCACAGCTTCCGCACGAGCGCGATCCCCTCGTCGATCACGGCCTCGGTCACCTCGGCGTGTCCGAGCGTGTCGGCCCCCTCGAAGAACTCCTCGACCAGCAGGTACTCGCGGTTCGGCGTCAGCTCGACGATCCCGTAACTGTGGGCGACGCGGAAGCCGAGGTCGTCGAGGACCCGCAGCGCGTAGTCCTCGTACTCGATCAACCGCTTGACCGAGCCGAACGGCACCTCGTCCTCGAGCTGCCCGTACATGATCGTGCGCATCACGCGGTACCAGCGGTCGCTGCGGACGTGCGAGACCGCCAGGATCTTCCCGAACACCCGCGTCCCGTCGCCGAGCGTCATCAGCAACGGCGTCGACCCGCCCGAGCCCTCGTCGCCGAATGGCTTCAACGCCGTGACCTCGAGCCCGAGCTGCTCACGCATCGCGGTCTTCACGGCCTCGCTGCGCGCTCCGGACAGATCGAGGTGCGCGGCCTTCCCACCCTTGTGCATCGTCACCGGGAACGAAGCGTCGGGCGCGAGCCACTTGAAGACCAGGAACGCCACCGTGCCCCCGAGCACGGCCCCGTACAGCATCGGCACCGGGTAGCCCGCCGCGAGCACGAGCCGCGCGAACACGACCAACAGCAGGACGGCGCCCGCCGCGACGCGCGCGCGCGACCGGGGTCGACCGGCCGGAACCAGCGCGTAGCAGGCCACGAACAGCGTGATGGACAGGCTCGAGACGGCAGGCGAAGGGAAGTAGAAGCCGTCCTGTCCTCGGAGGGCGGGCTGCACGATCACGTCGACGGTCGGAGGATCGAGCTGGACCCGCAGGATGCCGGCCACGAGGTCGACCACGCCGAACGCCACGAGGGCGACCGCCAGGTGACGGAACCGGCCGAGGAACGCCACGACGACGAGGATCGCGATCCGCATCCCCAGGATCACCCAGGCACCGGAGAGCGCGGCGACGATCCGGCACAGGTCGTTCATCAGCGGCGATCGCAGCTCGGCGAAGGCCTGCAGGATCTCGTCCTCGGCCTCGGCGATCGTCGGTCCGGCGACGGCGTAGGCGGCGCCGAGGAGTGCCCCGAGGATCAGGATGGCCCCCGCGAACCAGAACCAGCGGGCCCAGCCCGGATCGCGTGGCAGCGGCGGGGGCTCCCCGGAGGGCCGCCGCAGCCGCCCTGATCGCGATGGAGCGAGGCTCGCGGCCACCTCTCCTCCTTCCCTTCGGGACCGGATCGTGTCGGGTATGGCTGGCCGGACGCGGCCAGAGCCTACCCGTCGCGGGTCCCCGGGGCGAAGCCGATACCCTGGGCCGCATGGCCTTCGACGTCGCGCTCCTCGATCTGTACGACACGATCGTGTGGAGCGAGTGGTTCCGGCTCCGCGACCGGATCGCGGCACGAACCGGCTTGGACGACGGGGTGCTCGCGAAGGCGTTCGAAGCGACGCGGCCCCGCCGCGGCGTCGGGGGGTTCGCCGACGCGCTCGGGGACATGACGGCCGTGGTCGAGGCGGCCGGTCTCGAACCGATGCCGGACCTGATCCGCGAGCTGGTCGAGCTCGAGCGCGAGGAGCTCACGCACCGGGTGCACCTCTACGACGACACCCTGCCCGCCCTGTCCGCCCTCCGCGAGCGGCGGATCCCAACGGCGTTGGTCAGCAACTGCTCGCATTCGACGCGGCCGGTGATCGAACGGCTCGAGCTCGAGGGCGTGTTCGACGCGGTGATCCTGTCGTTCGAGGTCCGCGCGATGAAGCCGGACCCGGCGATCTACCGGGCGGCGCTGGCCGTGGTCGGCTGCGACGACCCGACCCGCGCCGTCTTCGTCGACGATCAGCCCGAGTACTGCGACGGCGCCGCGGCGATCGGGCTCCAGACCCGCTTGATGCTGCGGGCGAACGAGGATATCCCGGCGGACACGCGCGGGCACCCGGTCGTGACCGACCTGCGGTGGCTGGGGTAGAACTGCGATATGGATGACGTCCGGCCCGATCGCTACCCGAAGGGACTGTACGAGCGCGAGCTCCTGCGGCTGCAGGAACAGCTCGTCCGGATGGAGCAGTGGCACGCGGCCACGGGCGCCCGGACCGTGGTGATCTTCGAGGGACGGGACGCGGCGGGCAAGGGCGGCGCGATCAAGCGCATCACCGAGCACATGAACCCGCGGCTGACGCGGCACGTGGCGCTGCCGAAGCCCACGGAGCGCCAGACCACCCAGTGGTACTTCCAGCGCTACATCGACGAGCTCCCCGCGGCCGGAGAGATCGTCCTGTTCGATCGCAGCTGGTACAACCGCGCCGGGATCGAGCGCGTGCTGGGCTACAGCTCACCCGTCGAGTTCCAGCGGTTCCTCCGCCAGTGCCCGATCCTCGAACGGCTGTTGGTCGAGGACGGGATCCGGCTGATCAAGTACTGGTTCTCCGTCAGCGACGAGGAACAGGAGCGTCGGTTCCGCAAGCGGATCACCGACCCGATGCGCCGGTGGAAGCTCTCGGAGACCGACCTGTACTCACGGACGAAGTGGATCGACTACTCCCGCGCGAAGGACGACATGTTCGTCCACACCGACATCCCGGAAGCGCCCTGGTACGTGGTCGAGGCCGACGACAAGAAGAAGGCACGCCTGAACTGCATCGCGCACCTGCTCTCGAGGATCCCTTGGGAGGAGAAGCCGGTCCCCGACATCCAGATCCCACCACGGCAGCAGGACGAAGGCTACGTGCGCCCGCCGCGCGAGATCTACACCTACGTGCCCGACCACGCCGCGGAGCTGCTCGCGGAGGCCCCCGTCGACTAGTCCGTTCCGGACTAGATCTCCGCCGACGCCTAGGTCAGGTCGGCGAGCGCCTCGGCGACCGGCTTGCGGATGCCCGTCACGAACGGCACCTCTTCCTTCGTGTAGCGGCGCGCCTCCGAGTCCCGGAGCCGGCGGATGCAGTCGACGAGCCGGTCGGCCTCGTCGGCCTCGAACGCGAGGATCCACTCCCAGTCGCCCAGGCCGAACGCGCTCGTGGTGTTCGCGAGGACATCGGGGAACTCGCGACCCATCGCGCCGTGCTCGGCGAGCAGGCGCCCCCGCTCCTCACGCGGGAGCAGGTACCACTCCGGGGTCCGGACGAACGGGTACACGTTCAGGAACCGCTTCGGGGGCTCGCCGCGGACGAACGCCGGCTGGTGGTCCGCCGTGAACTCCGCCGGCTTCACGACCCCCATGAACGTCCACGACAGGTCGAGCAACCGGCCGGCGAACGTCCGGCGGAACGCGACGAGGAACGCCTGCACGTCGTCGGGCGTCGAGCCCACGAGCCAGAGCATCAGGTCCGCGTCGGCGCGGAACCCCACGGTCGAGTACGTCCCTCGCACATCGACGCGGCCGGCCCAGTCCTCGTACAGCTGTTCCAGCTCCCGGACGGCATCCGACAGCTCCTCGGGCTCCAGCTCGCGGAACAGCTCGGACGCCACGAACACCGGGTAGAGCGCGTACAGCGTGTCGGTCACGGCACCGCCTCCTCGCCGCTCCGTCGCGATGCGCCGAGGAACGCGGCGACCCGCTCGGCCGTCTCCCCCGCCCCGCGGACGGTGTCCGGGATGCCCACGCCGTCGTAGACGTTCCCGGCCACGAAGATACCCGCGGGGAGTCCGTCGCGGATCCGGGTGACGCGCTCGAGGTGCCCGCGCTCGAACTGCGGCAGCGCCCGCGGCCACCGATGGACGGCGGCGTGCTCGGGCCGGTCGGGCAAGGGGACCACCGCGGCGACGTGACGCGCGCACGCGTCGATCAGATCCTCGTCGGGTGCGTCCAAGACGTCCTCCTCGCCGGCCGCGCCCACGTAGCAGCGCAGGACGGCTCGGGTCCCCCACCCGTCGTCCGGCCACTTGCTCGAGAGCCACGTGCACGCCGTCATGGGCGCCAGCCCGCGCGGCACGACGAACCCGGTTCCGTCGGGGAGCGATGCCTGCGATCCCTCCGCGTAGACCAGCGCGACGGTGCCGGTCGAGACGTAGGGGATCGCGGCGAGCTCGGCGGCCGGGTGGGGCGCCCGCCCGACCAGCAGGTGCCCCGTCTCGAAGGCCGGGGTGGCCAGGACGATCGCGTCCGCTTCCCCGAGCTCGTCGAGCCTGACGACCGGCCTCCCGGTCCGGACGCGGTCCCCGAGCTCGGCGATGAGCGCGTCCGTCAGCCGCTCCATCCCGCCCGCCGGCTTGCGGAACATCGGTCCGGCGGCGGCGCGGTCGGTGGACCGGCGCGCGGCCTGCGAGCCCCGGATCAGGCTCCCCTGGGCGGCCTCCCACGCGATCAGCTCGGGGAACGTCGCCGGCGCCGAGAGGCGGTCCACATCGCCGGCGTACAGGCCGGCCAGGAGCGGCGCGACGGCGCGGTCGGTCGCCTCGTCCCCCAGCCGTCGCCGGAGCAGCCCGCCGAGCGTCTCCTCGACCCCGTCCCTCCGCGTGCGGATCAGCAGGTCGCGAGCCGCCCGCCGGCGTCCGCGGGACGAAACGCCGGGCCAGCGGAACACGTCGGCGATGTCACCGGGGATCCCGAACGGGGCGTCGCGCGGGAACGGCGCGAGCCCGCGCTCCGTCCACAGGTACGAGCCGGTCGCGCCGGGCGCGACGGTCGAGACGCCGAGCTCGCGGCACAGGTCCACGGCCCACGGCTTGCGGGCCACGAACGCGTCCGCGCCGGCCTCGACCCGGAGCCCCCCTACCTCCACCGATCGGAGCTTGCCGCCGGGCCGATCGCTCGCCTCCATCACGAGCGGGTCGAGCCCCCGCCGGAGCAGCCGGTACGCGACCGTGAGCCCGGCGATGCCCCCACCAACGACGACGACGCGCCCCTCGCTCACCGGCGTTCCGTCGTGGTTCGGGTCATGAGCGGAACGCGTCTGAGCGCGCCTCCTCGAGGTGGTCGCGCACGACGGCCGCGAGCACGTCGAGGTAGGCGGGGTCGGCGTTCGGCATCCGGGTTCGCTCGAAACGGATGCCGGCCGCCTCCGCGACCGCGCGCGCCTCGATGTCGAGGTCGTACAGGACCTCCAGGTGATCGGCCACGAACCCGGCGGAACAGACGACGACCGCCGGATGACCCGCTGCCGAGGCATCCCGGATCACGTCCTCGACCGGCGGCCCCCACCACGGGTCGGTGGTCCGGCCGGCGCTCTGCCAGCCGATCGTGTGATGCCGCAGCGCCAGGCGCTCCGCGACGAGGTCGGCGGTTCGCCCCAGTCCGTATCGGTAGCGGCACCCGTCGTCGCAGTCGCACGTCTTGCATCGGAGCGAGCCGTCCGCCACGGTCCGCACCGGGAGGGAGTGGGCAGAGAAGATCACGAGCGCCGCTTCGCGCTCGTGAGGCGCCAGCCGATCGAGCGCTTCGCGCACGCGAGCGGCGAGGAACGCCACGAACATCGGGTGGTCGTGGTAACCGCGCACGAACGAGAAGGCCGGACCGCCGCCGTCGTCATCGGTCACCTGGCGGACGCGCTCGATGTAGGTCTCGACCGACATCCCCGACCAGTGCGGAGCCATCACGATCCCGACGGCCTCCTCGATCCCATCCGCGCGCATCGTCGCGACGCCGTCCGCGATGAACGGCGGGGAGTGCTTCATCCCGAGGTACGCGCGGAACGGCTCGCCGGACGAGGAGCCGACGGATCCCGCGCCCGTGTCGGCGTTCAGTCGCGACACGAGCCCGTCGGCCTGCGCCCGCGTCGTGTCGAGCAGCGGGAAGACGTTGCCGATCGCGGCGTAGCGCTTCCGCAGGTCGCGCAGGTGCTCGGGGGAAGGGGCCCGACCACGCCGGATGTCCGTGTAGTAGCGCTCGATGTCGTCGGGGCCGCTCGCCGTGCCGTACGCCATCACGAGGACGCCGATCGGTGGCGTCGCCGTCACGACGGAGACCCCTTCCGCTCGGTCCGCTCGTGCACCAGGTCGACCACCCGCGCGAGCATGCCGGGGTCGGTCGCGGGCAGCACCCCGTGGCCCAGGTTGAAGATGTGCCCGTCGCGGGCGGCCGCCCGGGCGAGCACGTCGAGGGTCTTGCGCTCCACCACGTCCCAGGGCGCGACCACCGCCGCCGGATCGAGATTGCCTTGGATCGCCCGGTCACGACCGACGCGGTCCCAGGCCTCGTCGAGCGGGGTGCGCCAGTCCACGCCGATCACGTCGCCGCCGGCCCGCCGCATCGACGGGAGGAGCTCGGCGGTCCCGACGCCGAAGTGGATCGTCGGGACCGCGAGGTCACCGAGTCCCTCGAAGATCCGTGTGGCGTACGGCTGCACGCCGCGCGCGTAGTCGTCGGGGTCGAGCGCCCCGATCCAGGAGTCGAACACCTGGAGGGCGGCCGCGCCGGCGCCGGCCTGCGCGCGCAGGTGCGACAGCACGATGTCGACGAGCGCGCCCAGCAGGCGGTCCCAGCCCTTCGGATCACCGAGCATCAGGGCCTTCGTCCGTTCGTGACCGCGCGACGGCCCACCTTCGACGAGGTAGCTGGCGAGCGTGAACGGCCCGCCAGCGAACCCGATCAACGGCACGGCGAGCTCCTTGACGACCAACCGGATCGCCTCGAGGACCTCCGGAACGTCCTCGTCGGGCTCGAGCGGTCGCAGCCGCGCGATCGCGGCACGGTCCCGGATCGGCGCGTCGACCACCGGGCCGCGGCCAGGCTCGATCCGGACCGGGACGCCGATCGCAGCGAGCGGGACCATGATGTCGCTGAACACGATCGCGGCATCGACCGGCATCCGCCGGATCGGCTGCAGCGTCAGCTCCACGACGGTCTCGGGATCGCGACAGGTCTCCAGGATGTCGCCGTCCCCGCGACGCTCACGGTACTCGGGGAGGTACCGGCCGGCCTGGCGCATGAACCACACCGGCGTACGGTCGACGGGGTCCCGGCGGCAGGCGCGCAGGAACCGGTCCGAGGAAGGGGCCGCGGTCACGGCCTCAGGATACGGAGCGGGCGCATCGAGCGATGCGGAGCGCGAGCGGGAGGAGTGGGATTCGAACCCACGAGCGAGTCGCCCCGCTAACGGTGTTCAAGACCGTCGCCTTCGTCCGCTCGGCCATCCTCCCGGGCGGAGCCTAGCGGCCGGCGAGAGCAGGGACATCCCGCCGTCCCCTTCCCCGGCGTCGCCCCGCTCGGTAGGCTCCGGCCGTGCCCGGCGACGACGCACCCCGGACGCTTCCCCTCGACCTGTTGCCGCACCTCGTGGAGTCGATGGCCGCGGTCGCGTACGTGCTGCGGGTCGGGCACGTCGACGAGGCGCCGCTGTACGTGAGCCCGCAGGCGCGCGACGTGATCGGCGTCGCGCCGGAGCGCCTTCGGACCGACGCCGACCGGCGGAACGAGCTCCTGCACCCGGAGGACCGGGACCGGATCCGCGCGGCGGCGGCCGCGAGCGATCGGATCGATGCGGGCCCCTGGGATCAGGAGTACCGGGTCCGGCAGGAGGACGGTTCGTACCGGTGGGTGCGCGATCAGGCGAGCGTGCTGCCGGCACAGGCTGGCCATCCCGCCCTGTGGATCGGCGTCGTCACGGACGTCTCGGCTGCGCACGGGGCGGCGCCCCCCGACCACGCGCCCGGCGACCCTCCCTTCCGGATGCTCGTCGAGACGCTCCCGGCGATCGTCTACATCGATAGCTACGAGCGAGCGCCCGCGAGCCTGTACGTCAGCCCGCAGACGGCGGAGATCAGCGGCTACTCGCCCGAGGAGTGGCTGGCCGACCGCGACCTGTGGTGGAAGCTCCTGCACCCGGACGACCGCGAGCGCATGCGACACGAGTGGGCGCTCGCGCACGAGCGTGGCGGCGTCCTGGACACGCAGTACCGCCTCTTCCACCGCGACGGGCGGGTGATCTGGATCGAGGACGTCGCGAGGCTGGTGCGGGCCGACGACGGAACCCCGCTCTTCTGGCAGGGGATCGCCTTCGACGTCACGGATCGGAAGCGGGCCGAGGAGGCGCTCGCCGACTCCGAAGCACGCTACCGGGCCCTCGTGGAACGGCTCCCCGGCGTCGTGTACCTGTGCACCGACGACGCCGATCCGGTGATGGTCTTCGTGAGCCCGCCGCTGGTCGAGCTCACGGGGCACACGCCCGAGGCGTGGATGGCCGGCGACCAGCAGCTCTGGGACGACGCGATCCACCCGGACGACCGCGACCGCGTGCTGCGCGTCTGGGAGGAGGCCGTGCGGACCCGGACCACCTTCCAGGCCGACTACCGGATCGTCCGCCCCGACGGCGGCGAACGCTGGGTCACCGATGAGGCCTCGCTCGTCTGGGGGGATGACGAGGGCCGGGCGTTCTGGCAGGGGCTGATGCGCGACGTCACCGCCGAGCGCGCGAGCGCCCGTGCGTTGAAGGAATCGGAGGCACGCTCCCGCGCGCTCGTGGAGCAGCTGCCGGCGGTCGTGTACCGGATGCGGCCCGACGACGAGCGCCGCACGCTCTACGTGAGCCCGCACGTCGAGGACGTCCTCGGCTACACGCGGGAGGAATGGCTCGAGCAGCCGGATATCTGGATCGAGCTCCTGCACCCCGACGACCGCGAGATCGAGCTCGATGCGCACGACCGGCTCACCGAGACCGGAGAGCCGTGGATCCAGGAGTACCGCCTGATCGCGAACGACGGCCGAGTCGTCTGGGTCCGGGACCAGGCGATCCTCACCCGGGATGCGGATGGCGCGCCCGTGTGGCAGGGCGTGCTCCTAGACATCACGACCCTGAAGGACCTCGAACAGCAGCTCCGTGGCGCGAACGACATGCTCGAGTTCCGCGTCCTGGAACGCACGACCGAGCTCGAGGACGCGAACGAGATGATGGCGCTCGAGATCGGCGAGCGCCGCAGGATCGAGGCCGAGCTCCGCGAGACGCGCGAGCGCTATCGGCACCTCGTCGAGGATCTCCCTGCCACCGTGTTCCTGTGGCAGGTGCGGCCGCACGACCCGCCGCTCGTGTACACGAGCCCGCAGATCGAGCGGCTGCTCGGCTTCACGTCCGAGGAGTGGAACCATCCGACGTTCTGGGCGACCCGGCTGCATCCGCACGATCGCGACCGGGTGATCGCCGCGACCGAACGCTCCTCCTCGACCGGGGAGCCCTTCGAGCTCGAGTTCCGCTACTTCGCGAAGGACGGGCGGGTCGTGTGGGTGCTCTCCCACGCGTCGCTGCTGCGGCGGGATGACCAGGGGCGTCCGCTCCTGTTCCAGGGCGTGCTGCTCGACGTCACGAGCCAGAAGGAGGCGGAGCGCGAGGCGCAGACCGTCGAGGCTCGCTTCGACGCCGTGACGACGCTGGCGCCGGTCGCCTTCTACGACTTCGACATCGCCGACGGCCAGCCCGAACGGATCGTCCTGCGGTCGGTGTCCCCGATGATCGCGCGGATGGTCGGGCTCGAACCCGAAGAGTTCGTCCGCGATCCGCGCACATGGCTGCGCAGCGTCCATCCGGACGACCGCGACGCCGTGACCGCGGACACCCTGGAGCAGCTCCGGACCGGGAAGACGACCACCCGTGCCTACCGCATCATCGGGCCCGCCGGCGAGATCTCGTGGGTCCGCAGCGAGTCGCGCTGCGTCGAGCGGGACGCTCGAGGTCGGCCGGTGCGCATCCAGGGCGCGATCGTGGACATCACGCCGGAGATGGCTGAGTTGGATCGGGCGCAGCGCTCGGAGGAAACGCTGCGGACGTTCGTCGAGGGGATCCCCGGGATCCCATGGCTCGAACTGGTCGAGGGGGAGCCGGGGACGGGCCGGCTGGCGTTCATCGGCGGACAGGTCCGGGAGATCCTCGGCTACACGCCCGAGGAGCTGATCGACGAGCCCGGGCACGCCTTCCGCATGGTCCACCCCGAGGACCGCGAGCGGATCGACGCGCTGTCGACGTTGCACGACCGGACCATGGAGCCGTTCTGGGCGGAGTACCGGGTGATCCGACGGGACGGACGCGTGGTCTGGCTGCGGAGCCAGGCGCTCGCGAGCCGCGACGAGCGCGGTCGGCTCCTGTGGCACGGGGTGAGCTACGACGTGACCGCCGAGCATGACGAGGGCGAACCCGCGGTCACGCCGGACCTGATCTGGCTCCCCGGACGCGGGTGAGCTACGCCTTCGGGGTCAGCGTCCGCACCGACTCCGGTAGGTACGGGTGGAGCTTCACGGGCAGCTCGACCGAGCCGTCGGCACGCTGGTGGTTCTCGAGGATGGCGATCAGCGTCCGTCCGATCGCGGTGGCCGTGCCGTTCAGCGTGTGGAGGATCTCGACCGTCCCGTCGGCACGGCGCAGCCGTGTCTTCGCCCGCCGCGCGCCGTAGTCGGTGTAGTTCGAGCACGAGGTCAGCTCGCGGTACCGGCCCTGGCCCGGCAGCCATGCCTCGATGTCGTACTTCTTCGCAGCGGCGCCGCCCAGGTCGCCAGCCGCGATGTTCACGACGCGGTACGGAAGCTCGAGGTTGCCGATGATCTCCTCCTCGGTCGAAACCAAGAGCTCGAGCTCGTCCCAGCTCTCTTCGGGACGGCTGAACGAGAACATCTCCACCTTGTCGAACTGGTGGACCCGGAACATCCCGCCGAGATCCTTGCCGTAGCTACCGGCCTCACGCCGGAAGCAGGTGGAGTAGCCCGCGTAGTGCAGAGGCAGCCGCGCCTCGTCGAGGATCTCATCCATGTGGAGCGCGGCGAGCGCCACCTCGGAGGTCCCCGTTAGGTACAGCTCGTCCTCGTCGGTACGGTAGATGTTCACCTCGTCGGTCGGCAGGAACGCCGAGCCGAACATGACCTCCTCTCGGACCAGCACGGGGGGGATCACCGGCACGAAGCCCTTCGCCACCAGGACGTCGATCGCGTGGCGCATCAGGGCGAACTGAACGAAGACCAGATCCCCCAACAGGTAGACGAAGCGGGATCCGCTGGCTCGCGCCCCGCGCTCGGTGTCCAACACCCCCAAGAGCTGTCCGAGCTCGACGTGATCGCGCGGCTCGAAGTCGAAGGCCGGCGGCTCCAGGTGACGCCGGAGCTCCACGGCATCTTCGTCCGTGAACCCGTCGGGGGCGGAGTCGTCCGGCGCGTTCGGCACACGGGCCAGGAGATCGTTCAGCGCCTCCCCCGCCTGCGCGAGCTCGGGCTCGAGCGCCTTCAGCTCGGCCGAGACCATCGCGACCTCGTCGATCAGCGCCTGCTTCTCGTCTCCCTGCGCCTTGCCGATCGCCTTGGACGCGCGGTTCTGTTCGGCGCGGAGCTCCTCGACCCGGGCCGTCAGCTGCCGCCGACGTTCGTCGGCGGCGAGCAGCTCGTCGACGCTCTCGCCCAGGTTCCGCCGCGCCAAGGCGCGGCGGAACCGCTCGGGGTCCTCGCGGACCGCCCGCACGTCCAGCACTCAGGGCACCTTCACCTGTTCGGTCTTCTCGCCGCCCGGCGGCGGAGGCGTCGTCGCCTTCTCGGCCGCCTGGCCTTGCGCCGCGGTAGCGCCGCCCGCGTCCATGATGCTCTGCCCGTGGAAGAGCCCGCCTTCCTCGACCACGAGGGTCTTCGAGGTGATGTTGCCGTCGATCCGGCCGCCACGCGCCAGATGCGCCTTGCCCTTCACGATGATGTTGCCCTTGAATCGGCCGGCGACGGTCACGTTCTGCGCGCGGATGTCGGCCTCGACCTGGCTCTGCGGCGAGAGCGTCACGTCGCCGTCGGCGTTGATCTGGCCCTTCACCTGCCCGTCGATCCGGAGCGACCCGGCCGACACCACGTTGCCATCCAGGCGCGCACCGGCGCCGACGATCGTGACCTCACCGTTCTCCGCCATGTGATCGTCCTCCATCGCTCCGGAGGCCACCGCGTCCGCGTCGGCCTCGCCGGTCCCTTCCTCCTTGCGCCAGATCATCCCGCGATCGCCTCTTCCGGCGTCGCGAGCGCCCGGCGGATCGCTTCCACTTCCTCCGCGCTCAGGTTGTAGTCGCTGCGCCCTTCGGCCACCGGCTTCGCATACACCCTCGTCTCCTGCCGCCCGTTGATCGACGTGAGGACGGCGCCCGTCCCGTGGTCGTCCAGCAGGGCGCACGAGAAGGACAGGCGACCTCCGACATCTTCGAAGGCGTCGTAGCGCACGACCGCGACCCGCCGGACGCTGCCCTCGATCATGACCTCCTGGCGCTTGTCCGTCCCGTGGAGCGCCCGGACGGCGCGCTCAAGGCGCTCGATCTGCGCGGCCTGACCGTCGAGGAGGCCGCGCAACGCATCGTCCAGCTTGATCGGACCGCCGGGCTCGCGGCCGCGGCGTCGGGTCGAGGCGGACGCTCCGGAGAACAGCAGCGCCAGCGCGCCGAGGCCGAGCGCGATCAGCACCAGGAGCGTGAGCGTTCGATCGGAGAAGATCATCGGCGGCGCCGTCCTCTCGCGGGGCGGAATCAGGCCTTCTACCTGCGGTTTCGAGCGAGCCCCAAAGTATACGACGGGCACCGAGCAGCCCGAGAGCCGACATGCTCAAGGGCCGCCGCCCGATCCCCGATACCGCTCGAAGCAAGCCCGTCCTCGAGGAGCAGGCGTGAGATCGAACCTTCGCGCGGTGCGTCCGCCGGTGGAAGGCCCGGGAGCGGGGCGTTCGACATGACCGCTCCGCCCGTGATCCCCGACGAGATCCAGCGCCGGCTCGACCTGTGGAAGGGCACGGGCGCCTTGCTCTGGTGCGCGGTCTTCGGTTGGTTCGCCCTCGTGCGCGCGCAGCGGGTACCCGTCTTCGAGCTGGCCGACGTCGGGATCCACGAGCTCGGGCACGTGATCTTCTGGCAGCTCACGCACGACGAGCTGACGATGCTCGTGATGGGCAGCGGCACGCAGGTGCTGTTCCCGCTGCTCGCCGGCTTCGCGTTCTTCATCGTCCAGCGGAACTGGATCGCGCTCGGGATGTGCCTCGCGTGGTGTGCGGAGGCCCTGGCCGATACCGCCGCGTACGTCTACGACGCCCCCCGCGGCGAGCTGGCGCTGATCGGGTTCGGCCCGATCGGCGACCAGGACCAGGCGCTCGGCGACTGGGCGCGCGTCCTCGGACCGGAGCATCTGGACAAGCTCTACCTGGCGGACCGCTGGGCCACGAACCTGCGACAGCTCGCGGTCCTGGTCTGGATCGGCGCCGTCGCCGTGGTGGCGATCGGCCTCGTCAAGACGTGGAACGGCGTGCGGCAGGATCGGCGGGAGCCGATGCACGCACGACCGGTCGTGGGGCCCGTCGGGCCGAGACGACGGACCGGCCCGAGCGCACCTGGGTTCTCGTTCCCCGACCGGCCGCGATAGCATCGCGGCCTCATGGAACCGTCCCTTCGGACGGCCGTCGGCTCGCCCCTCGGTACCGTCCTCGCCCGACGCTACGAGATCCGAGCGCCGCTCGGGCGGGGCGGCATGGGTGAGGTGTTCGAGGCGGTCGACCGTCAGCTCGACCGGACCGTGGCGGTCAAGATCCTGCGGCCGGAGCTCACGGCCGATCGCCGGCTGGTGGGTCGGTTCCGGCGCGAGGCGCGGACCACGGCCCGCCTGTCGCATCCGGGCATCGTCGGCGTCTACGACGTCGGCGAGGAGGACGGCCGGGTCTTCATCGTGATGGAGTTCGTTGCGGGCTCGACGTTCACGGAGCTCGCCAGGCTCGCCCCCCTGCCACCGGCGTCGGTCGCCCGGATCGGCGCCGCGATCGCCGACGCCCTCGCCCACGCCCATGACCGTGGCGTCGTCCACCGAGACGTGTCGCCGGGGAACCTGATGCTCACGTCCGTGGGCGACGCCAAGCTGCTCGACCTCGGCATCGCGCGCGCGGCGCAGGGTTCGACCGGCGGCCCCGCATCCACGAGCGTCCACGGGACGCCCGCCTACGTCGCCCCCGAACAGGCCCGCGGCGGACCCACCGACCAGCGCGCCGACCTGTACGCCCTCGGCGTGGTGCTCACCGAGCTCCTGACCGGGGATCCACCCGCCGCGAGCGGCGGATGGGCCGAGGAGCGCCCGCGCGTCGTCGCGGCCGCCGGCGAGCGGTTCGCGGTGGTGCTCGATCGCTGCCGGGCGTTCGATCCCGGCGAGCGGTACGCGCGCGCCGAGCGACTCGCCGCCGACCTCCGTGCGCTGTCGTCGACGCTCGCGACGGCGGCGCCGATCGCGCTCGCGCGACGCGGGATGGTCGGTGCGGCGTCGCGAAGCGACACCGCACCGCTCCCGGCGATCCGGACCGAACGACTGGGGACGCGGCGCTCGCGCCGCGCCCCCCGCCTGCTGATCGTGCTCGTCGCGGGGATCATGATGCTCGGCGCGGCGTGGGTCGCGATCCCGGCGATCTGGAGCCTGGGCATCCCGCTGATCCCGACCGTCATCGCGCCGGAGCCGATCCCGGTGCCGACCGGTCTGACCGTGATCAGCGGGTGCGACGGCTGGCTCTCCGCCGGGGCGGAGCTCACGTGGAACCCGAGCGAGGGCGCGAGCGCGTACCGGGTCTTCCGGAGCGAGAGCGGCGGCGCCTTCCGGCTGGTCGACATGGTCTCGGCCGCCGAGGCGACCGTGGTGCCGCTCGGCCCGGCGTCGTCGGGCACCGGAGGCGCCGGCCAGGTCCTGCGCTTCCGGGACGGCGACCTCGGCATCTCCCTTTCCTACGCCTACCGCGTGCAGGCGGTCGACGGTCTCCGGGTCAGTCGGCGGAGCGGCGCTGTCACGGTGGGCACGCCCCTGCTCTGCCTGACCTGATCCGGGACCTTTCGGTTCCTTGCCCTTTCGGGCATGTGGGCGTTCCGCCTGTCGGACCGAAGGGCTAGCGTTGGTGCGATGGCGCGGAGACTCCGACCGTTCGTGGAGCGCGAGGCGACCTGGGCGCTCGTGCTCGCCGCCCTCGGCTTCGTCTCCCTGTACACGACCTTGCCGGCATCGATCGCTCTCGCGATCCGGTCGGCCCGGCGACGCCGGCTCGTCGACGGCGTCGAACCCGCGATCGCCGCGCTCGCGGTGGGGGTCGGCCTCGTAACGTTCCTCCTCGGCTATCCGGCGATGCGCGCCCTCGTCATCGCGGCCGAGGATGCGTCCGAGGCCCGGCTGGCGCTGCTGGCCTTACTCGGGCTCGCCGTCGTGATCTGGTTCCTCGCCGACGCCGTGGTCCACCTGCATCCGGAACGGCTCACCGCCCGAAGGATCGCGATCGGCGGGATCGGGGTCGCCGTGGGCGCCGCCCTCTCGATCGCGACCGTGATGATCGCGGTCGGCTTCGAGGCTTGGGGCGTCACACCCGGATCTGGGTGACGCCGTCGGTCCCGACGGCAAGGACCGGCCCGGTCTTCCATCGCGACCTCGAGCCACCGGATCGGAGGGGCGCCGTCTCGATCCGAAGCGGGATCGGCAGCGGCACCGGTCGCGGACCTATCCTTGGGTCATCGTGCCGAGCGGGCGCGCCTTCGACGAGACCGGATCGTGACCGGGCTGGCGATCCTCGCCGCGGTCTCCGTCGGCTACGCCCTGCTGGCGCTGAGGCTCGAACGCTCGTGGATCAGCGCGCCGATGCTGTTCACCGCCACCGGCTTCCTGCTCGGTCCGGACGCGCTCGACATCCTTCCGTTCCGGATCGGGGACGAGGCTGCCTTGAAGGTTGCCGAGATCGCGCTCGCGCTGCTCCTGTTCGCCGACGCTTCCACCGTCAGGCTCCGAGAGGTCGAGGGGGACGCTCACCTGCCCGGCCGTCTCCTGCTCATCGGGCTCCCGATCACGATCGCGCTCGGGACGCTCATCGCCGGTCTGGTGTTCCCCGCGATCGGCTGGGCGGCTGCGGCGGTCATCGCCACGATCCTCGCCCCGACCGACGCGGCGCTCGGCCTGGCGGTCTTCACCAACGTCGCGGTGCCGGTGCGCATCCGCCGGGCGCTGAACGTCGAGAGCGGACTGAACGATGGGCTCGCCACGCCGTTCCTCACGCTGTTCCTCGCGATCCTGGCATCCGAGGAGGGCTACCTGGAGGGGTCGTGGCTGATCCACGCGGCGGACGAGATCGCGCTCGCGTTCCTCACCGCGCTCGTCGTGGGTGTGGCAGGCGCGTGGCTCCTTTCGACGGCGAAGGCGCGCGGCTGGACCTCGCCCGTGTCGGAGCAGGTGGCGATCTTGGCGCTGGCGCTCCTCGCGTACACCGGGTCGGTCGCGATCGGCGGGAACGGCTTCGTCGCCGCCTTCATCGCCGGCATCTTCTTCGGCGCGACGACGAAGAGCGGGTTCCAGCACCCCACGGAGTTCACCGAGACGCTCGCTCTGTTCCTCACGTTCGTGGTCTGGGCGCTGTTCGGCGCGCTCCTCGTCGGACCGGTCGTGACGGGCCACATCTTCCTCGCCCCCATCGCCTACGCGGTGCTCAGCCTCACCCTCATCCGGATGGTCCCCGTGGCGATGTCGTGGCTGGGGGTCGGCCTGCGACCGCGCACGACGCTGTTCGCCGGCTGGTTCGGACCTCGCGGGCTGGCGTCAGTCGTGTTCACGATGCTGACGATCCAGACCCTCCGAGATTCCGGGGTCGCGTTGACCACGATCGTCCCGGTCGCGACGTGGACGATCCTGCTCTCCGTCTTCGCCCATGGACTGACGGCGGCGCCCTTCTCTCGACGCTATGGACGATGGATCAGCGCGCAGACGGGGCCGATACCCGAACTCCAAGACGCTCCCGAGCCGCGCGTCAGGCGACGCAGCCTGGTCCATCGCTCGGGAGCGTCCCCCTAGGAACGAACGCGCTCACCGGGAGGCGAGGTGACCGAGACGGCTCGGGATGAGCTGGAGCGGCCGTCTGGCGGCGGCTGATCGTGGGCGAGGGGGGAGTTGAACCCCCACGTCCGGTAAAGGACACAGGATCCTGAATCCTGCGCGTCTGCCAATTCCGCCACTCGCCCGTGGGGGCGTCATCCTAGCAAGCGGCCGTCCTCAGGCTTGGGCGAGCTCGCGCAGGCGGGCCTCGCGCCAGCCGCGCCGCTCCTCGGCGTCGGCGCCGAGCGCGCATTCGACCATCGAGGTGAGCGTCTCCGGGCTGAAGGGCTTCGTCACGTACACGTCGGCACCGGTCTCGAGCCCTCGGACCTGATCCTCGACGCCGACCCGGGCGCTGATCACGACGACGGGGATCTCGCGCGTGGCCGGATCGCTCCGGACGCTCCGCAGGACGTCCAGCCCGTCGACCATCGGCATCATGATGTCCAGCACGAGCGCGTCGGGCGCGTCGGCCGCCACCATCTCGAGGGCCTGCCGCCCGCCCTCGGCCTCCAAGACCTCGTGACCGGCCCACCCGAGGTTCAGACGGCACAACGTGCGGACGTCGGGGTCGTCGTCGATCACCAGGATCTTCGCGGGTCGTTCGTTCCTGTCCACGTTGGGGTTGTCGTCCCACGACGCGTCGGACTGCATACCCGCGCACCGGGAAACCCTGCTTCCCTGCGACCGCTAGTCAGATGTGGTCAGAGCGTGCGGGAAACCCGCAGATGCGGGCCGCGGCGCCTCCGCACGGGCGGTGAGGGTCCCTCCTACGCATGAGCCGAACGTCGCGTACGTACGTAGCGTGCGGCCGAGCGTTCGCGATCCCGTCGGGGACCGGCGAGCGGTCCCGCTGTAGCACCGTCGGGGGAACGCGCGGAACCCGCCGCTCCGCCGATGTTCGCGCGTCGTCGCTCGGGATACAAACCCTCCATGCCAAGGCGTCGCGAAGAGCGCGGTCTCCGGTCCGGGGGGACGGTCACCCGGTCAGCCCATGTGATGTCCTCCCGGATCCGAGGCCGCCGATACCGCAACATCGACCCCGACGAGCGGTACGGGTTCACCACGGGACCCACGACCGAGCTGGGGGCGGGCGATCCGATGGACGTCACGGACGAGGCGGTGTTGCTGGCGCAGGTCGACGACGTGGTCATGTTCGACGCGGCCACCGTCATGATGGACGGCACCGCGGTGACGATCGGGACCCCGATCCTCGAGTCGCGCACCGTGATCCTCGAGCCGCGGACCGTCACGGGACCGTCACAGACCGAGGGATAGGATAGGCGCCGGGAGCGCGGGCCCCTCTGCCTGCGCACATGCGACGCCGTGCCGATCCTCCGCGACTTCGAACGACGACTCGGTGGCCTGGTGGAAGGCCTCTTCTCCACGACCTTCCGCAGCGGTCTCCAGCCGGTCGAGCTGGCCAAACGGATCCAGCGCGAGATGGACGCCCAGCGCACGGTCGGCCTCTCCGAGATCTGGGCACCGAACCGCTTCGTCTTCTCGCTAGCCCCGGTGGACGCCGGTCGCTTCACGCAGGCCGAAGCCGCACTGATCTCAGAGCTCGAGGAGGTGGTCCGGGCGACCGCCGCCGAGCGCGGGTGGGGGCTCGTGGGTCCCCCCGAGATCGAGCTGACGGTCGACGGGGGATTGAAGAAGGGGTCCTTCCGTTGCGAGGCCTCGCTGGTGGAGGGCGAGGAGAAGGTCGAACCGGCCTCGGCCGATGCGGCGCAGCTGATCGTGTACGAAGGCGGCGAGGCGCGAACCGTCGTGCTCGCGAAGGCATCGGTCACGATCGGTCGGCTCGCCGAGTGCGACGTGGTCGTCGCCGACAAGGGCGCCTCCCGCCGACACGCTCAGATCCGCCGTCGCGACGGCACCTTCACGCTGACGGACCTCGGTTCGACGAACGGCACTCGGCTGAACGGCCAGACGATCCAATCGCGTGAGCTCGCCGACGGCGACCGGATCACGATCGGCGCCACCACGCTCGAGTTCCGGCGGGGAACCGGGTGACGCCGTTCGCGTTGTCGGCCTTGAAGTACGGGCTCTTCGCGCTGCTCTTCCTGTTCGTCTGGCGTTCGATGCGCTGGGTGATCCGCGGGTTGACGGTCGAGGCCGGCTCCACGCGGCGCCGCGGCAGAGCGCAGCCCGCCGCCGAGCAGCCTCCGGGTTCCTCCACGCTGCTGATCCACCCCCCTGGGGGCGGCCGACCGAGCACCGCGAAGCTCACGGCCAGCATGACGATCGGCCGCGGCGCGGACTGCGAGCTCCGGGTGGACGATACCTACGCGTCGAACCAGCACGCGCGGCTGTTCGGGCGGAACGGGGCCTGGTACGTGGAGGACCTCGGCTCGACGAACGGGACCTTCGTGAACGACCAGAAGCTCGCGGCGCCGGCACAGATCCAGCCGGGCGACAAGATCCGGGTGGGTACGACCGTGATGGAGCTCCGCCGATGAGGAGCGGTCGATGAGGTTCGACGTCGGCGTCGTCACGGACATCGGCCAGGTCCGCGAGCGCAACGAGGACTCGTTCCTGGTCGATCCGCCGCTCTACGCGGTGGCGGACGGGATGGGCGGGCATCGCGGCGGCGAGGTCGCGTCGGAGCTCGCGCTCGAGACGGTGGAGTCCCTCGCGCGGGCGGGCAAGGGGCGGCTCGCGGAGCAGGTGCGCGAGGCGAACCGCGCCGTCTTCGAACGATCGATGCACGATCGCGCCGTGAGCGGGATGGGGACCACGCTCACCGCCGCGATCGTGGACGACGACGGCGCCCATCTCGCCCACGTCGGCGACAGCCGTGCCTACCTCCTGCGCGCCGGCGCGTTCCGGCAGCTCACCGAGGATCACACCCTCGTGAACCGGATGGTCAAGGCGGGCGAGATCTCGCCCGAGGAGGCGGAGGTCCATCCGCACCGCAACGTCGTCACCCGCGCGCTCGGCACCGAGCCGGACGTCCAGGTCGACGAGGACGACGTGCCGCTCCTCGAGGGGGACCGGCTCCTGCTGTGCAGCGACGGGCTCACGAACATGGTGACCCCCGAGCAGATCCAGGCGATCCTCGAGTCGACGCCCGGGCCGCAGGACGCCGCGACCCGGCTCGTGCGCGCGGCGAATCGCGCGGGCGGGATCGACAACATCACCGTGATCGTCGTCGACGCCCGCGACGACGACGAGGTGGCGCCCGCGACGGGACGCCAGGGGTCGTCGGACGCGGCGTCACCCAGCGGCACGCCCCGGAAGGGGGGGCCGAAGCGCCGGCGGGTCGCCCCGGCGACCGCTCGTCGTTGGATCATCGGCGCGGCCGTCGCCGCGATCGCTGTGCTCGCGCTCGTGGCGGTGGGGCGCTCCTACCTCGACCGCCAGTGGTACGTCGGCGAGTCGAACGGAAGCGTCGCGATCTTCCGGGGTATCCCGGCCGAGCTCGGAGGCCTCCGCTTCTCGCGCGTCCAGGTCGAGACCGACATCCCCTCCGAGGAGGCCGCAGCGCTGCCGCTGTACGCCACGCTCGCCGACGGCATCACCGCGAACGACCGCGAGGAGGCGCAGCAGATCGTCGATCAGATCCGGCGGGACGTGGACGCCGCACGAGCGGCGTCCACGTCCGGGGAGAGCTCGTGAGCCGGTCCGGCGCGAAGGCCGCGCGCGTCCCGCGCGCTGCCTCCGGCCTGTTCCTGCTGCTCCTGGCGGCGTCCGTCACCCTGCTCGCCTACGCGCTGGTGGGCCTCGGCCGTCGCGGCCGCGTCCCGCCGAGCATCGGCCTGTACGGCTCCATCATCGTGGCGGGGTACCTGATCGCCTGGGGAGCGGTCCGCCTCACCGCCCGGCGGGCCGACCCGGCGCTGCTGCCGGCCGCGGGCGTGTTGGCGGGGCTCGGATTCGCAGTGATCTGGCGGCTGCAGCCCGATCTCGCGATCGAGCAGGTGACGTGGCTCCTGGTAGGGCTCGTCGCGTTCGTCCTGACGCTCGTGCTCGTCCGCGACGACCGATCGCTGGACGCCTACACCTACACGATCGGTCTCGCCGGGCTCGTGCTCCTGCTCCTGCCGATCGTCCCGGGGATCGGCCAGACGATCAACGGGGCCCGGCTGTGGGTGCAGATCGGGCCGCTGTCGTTCCAGCCCTCGGAGTTCGGCAAGGTCCTGATCGTGATCTTCCTCGCGTCCTACCTCGCGGCCAAGCGCGAGCTGCTCGCGGAGGGCGTCGGGCGGTTCGGCCTGCCGCGCTTGAAGGACCTCGGCCCGCTGATCCTCGCGTGGGTCGCCTCGCTCGTCGTGCTGTTCCTCGAGAAGGACCTCGGCGCATCGCTCCTGTACTTCGGCGTGTTCGTGGTGATGATCTGGGTCGCGAGCGGTCGACCCGGATACCTGGTGATCGGCCTGGTGCTGTTCGCCGGCGGCGCGGTGGTCGGGTACGCGACGTTCGCACACGTCCAGCTCCGCGTCGACTACTGGTTGCACGCGCTCGACCCCGGCAAGGTCTTCGAGCTCGGGTACGGACAGCTCGCGCAGGGGTGGTTCGCGCTCGCGTCGGGTGGGTTGGTGGGGACGGGCCTCGGTCAGGGCTCGCCGACGTTGATCCCCTACGCCGCGACCGACTTCATCTTCGCGGCGATCGGGGAGGAGCTCGGTCTGCTCGGCACCGCGGCCGTACTCCTCGCGTACCTGATCCTGCTCGGCCGCGGGCTCCGCGTCGCGATCGAACGGACCGACAGCTTCGGCAAGCTCCTGGCGACCGGCCTGACGGTGAGCATCGCGCTGCAGACGTTCGTGATCGTGGGCGGCATCCTGCGGCTGATCCCGCTCACCGGCGTGACGCTGCCGTTCGTCTCCTACGGCGGCTCGAGCCTGGTCGCGAACTTCGTGATCCTCGCGCTCCTGATCCGGGTCTCGGCCGGCCCGTGGCGCCCCGCGCGCCGCCGTCAGAGGGAGCCGGAGCGTCCGGCACCGGACGAGGCCGTCGCGGAGGAGGTGCCGGCGTGAACCGGCAGATCCGGCGGCTCGGCATCGGGCTCCTAGCCCTGTTCGCCCTGCTCTTCGCGCAGGTGAGCTACGTCCAGGTGTTCGCCGCCGACCGCATCGCCGACGACCCGGCCAACGCGACCCGGCAGATCATCGCGGAGTCCAAGGTCGAGCGGGGGCCGATCCTCGCGAACGACGGCGCCACCGTCCTCGCGCTCTCGGATCCGGTCGGCAACAACGCGTCGCGACACTTCGTCCGCCGCTACCCCGACGGCGAGCTCTTCGCCGAGATCACCGGCTTCTACTCGCGCGTGTACGGGCGCACGCAGATCGAGCGCTCGATGAACGACTACCTGTCGGGCGACGCGCCGGAGCTGGCGGCCTCGACGTTCGCCGACCTGATCCTCGGTCGGCCGAAGAAGGGTGGCCCGGTCGTCACCACGATCGACGCGCGGCTGCAGGCCGAGGCGTGCGCCGCGCTCGGGGACCTCCCCGGCGGCGTCGTCGCGATGGACCCGCGGACCGGCGGGGTCCTCGCGATGTGCTCCAACCCGAGCTACGACCCGAACACGCTGTCGGTCGGCACCCGCGACGAGATCCGTACCGCGTGGGACGCGTACAACGTCGACCCCGAGAAGCCGCTCGTGCCGCGCGCCAGCCAGGAGCTGTTCGCACCGGGATCGACGTTCAAGATCGTGACCGCCGCGGCGGCGATCGAGAACGGCTACGGGCCCGAGAGCGTCTGGCCGAACCCGCACGAGCTGGACCTGCCCCTCACCGACGAGACGATCCAGAACTTCGGCGGCTCCTGGTGCCTGGGCGGCGCGAAGCAGATCACGCTCGCGCAGGCGTTCCAAGTCTCCTGCAACGTCACGTTCGGCGAGATCGGCCTGACCCTCGGGCCCGAGGCGCTCCAGGCGCAGGCCGAGGCCTTCGGCTTCTGCCCCACCGATCCGCCCGAGCAGAGCGATTGCCTCGAACCGACGATCCCGTTCGTCGTGCCCTTCGAGACCGGTCGCTTCCCGATCCCGGCGTACTTCGAGGACAACGACCCGCTGGTCGCGATCTCCGCGATCGGCCAGGACAACGACCTCGCGAACCCATTGCAGATGGCGATCGTCGCGTCGGCGATCGCGAACGGCGGCCGGATGATGACCCCGCAACTCGTCGGGCAGGTCCGCGACCCGCAGGGACGGGTGATCCGTCGGGTCGAGCCGACCGAGTACGGGCGGCCGATCTCGCCGGAGACGGCCGCCGACCTGCGGACGATGATGGTGAGCGTCGTCGAGGGAGGCACGGGGACCGCGGCGCAGATCCCCGGGGTCACGGTTGCCGGCAAGACCGGGACGGCGCAGCACGGCGGCGCGGACGTCCCACCGCACGCGTGGTTCGTGTGCTTCGCTCCGGCGGGACCGGACGACGTCCCGCGCATCGCGGTGGCGGTTATCGTTCTGGACGGCGGCAACCTGGGCAGCGAGGCCACCGGGGGTCAGGTGGCCGCCCCGATCGCGAAGCGCGTGATCGAGGCGTACCTGGGCCTGTAGAGGGGATCGAGGAGGCGCGTGAGCGAACGGGTGCTGGGCGGGCGGTACCGCCTGGAAGCGCGGATCGGATCCGGCGGGATGGCCGAGGTCTTCCGCGGGTTCGACACCACGTTGAACCGTACCGTCGCCGTGAAGGTCCTGCTCCCCCAGTTCGCCCGCGACGCCGGCTTCGTCGAGCGGTTCCGGCGCGAGGCGCAGGCCGCCGCCCGCATGAACCAGCCGAACATCGTCGGCGTCTACGACAGCGGGTCCGACGGCGAGACGCAATTCATCGTGATGGAGTTCATCGAGGGCCGGACCCTCGCCGACTTCATGAGCCAGGGCGGATCGCTATCGCCGATGCAGGCCGTCGAGGTCGCCGAGAAGATCTGCGACGCGCTCGCGTACGCGCACGCGCGCGGCGTGATCCATCGCGACATCAAGCCCGCGAACATCATGGTCACGCGCGACGGCGAGGTGAAGGTGATGGACTTCGGGATCGCGCGGATCGTCGCCGGTCCGGAGACCGCGCCGCAGACGTCCGCGGTGCTCGGCACGGCCGCGTACATCTCACCCGAACAGGCCCAGGGACAGGGGGTCGACGGGCGCACCGATATCTACTCGCTCGGCGCGGTCCTGTACGAGATGCTCGCGAAGCGTCCGCCCTTCGTCGGCGATTCGCCGGTCTCCGTCGCGTACAAGCAGGTGAACGAGACGCCGGAGCCACCCTCCTCGCACGACCCCGACATCCCGCCGCGTCTGGACGCCGTCGTGATGCGCGCCCTGGCGAAGAACCCGGCGAACCGCTATCAGGGCGCATCGGAGTTCGAGGACGACCTGAAGCGGGTCCGCGCCGGCCAGGAGGTGGAGGCGACCCCGCTGCTCCCCGTCGGTGGGGAGGCCACGCAGGTGATCAGCCGACAGCAGACCGCGGTCCTGCCGCCGACCGGCGACGCTCCGGGCGGCGGCCGGAAGGTCTGGCTCGGCGTGCTGATCGGGATCCTCATCGTCGCGATCCTCGGCGGCGGCGGCTATCTGCTCGCGACGACGTTGCTCTCCGACGAGGAGGGTTCGACGCCGGTCGTCGTGCCGAACGTCGTCGGCCTGCTGCTGGAGAAGGCGACGGAACGGATCGAGGACGCCGGTCTGATCGTCGGCACCGTGACGAGGCGAGCGTCCGAGACCGCGCGGATCGACGAGGTGCTCAGCCAGAGCCCGGTGAACGGCCAGACCCTGAACGACGGCGACGCGGTCGACCTGGTGATCGCGAAGGAGGTGCCGACGGTCCTCGTGCCCGATGTCACCGACCTGACCCTCGCCGACGCGCAGGCGGCGCTGCGGGCCGTGAAGCTCGAGCTCGGCACGACGACGCAGGCGCCCAGCGACACGATCCCCGTGGGCCAGATCATCTCCCAGTCGCCGGAGGCCCAGAGCGAGGTCCCCGAGGGGACCGAGGTGAACGTCGTCGTGTCATCCGGGACCGACAAGGTGGTCCTGCCGGACGTCACCTGCCTCTCGTTCGGCGCCGCGAAGGCGCAGCTGCAGGCCCTCGGGCTGAACGTCCTCGATGGCGGGACCGTCACGCCCAACCCGGCGTGTCCGAACCCGAACCGCGTGGCCTCGACCAGCCCGGGCGCGGGCACGGAGCTCGACCCGGGCAGCAGCGTGACCCTGTTCCGCAACGAGGGCTCGACGCCCACCGGGCCGACCGGGCCGAGCGGACCGTCCGGAACGACGTGAGCCTCGCCTACGCCTCCGAGGCGTTCACCGAGGACGAGCGCGCGATCCTCGCGCGCCACTTCACGAACCTCGACGGGCCGGTGTTCGCGCTCACGAACCTGCCCGAGGTCGTGAAGGGCGCCCTCTTCGCGCGCTACTCCCGGACGAAGAAGTCGCTGCGCCGGCTCTTCCTAGACGAGTTCGCCGAGGACCTGGGTCCGGTCGGAGCGCTGACGAGGGCCGGCGAGGCCCGGGCGGAGCGCTTGTACGAGAGCGTCTTCGTGGAGTACGGCGACGACTCCGTCGCCCAGCTCGGCGGGGTCCACCTCGCGTGCGAACAGGCGTCGCAGCTGCTCTGCAAGGCGCTCGAATGGGGGCGGCTGGCCGCGTACCTCGAGCAGTCGACCCGCTACATGCGCTACGACGATCGCCCGGGCGACTCGTGGCGCGCCACGGTCCCGCCCGAGATCGTCGGCACCCCGCTCGAGTCCCGCTACGCCGGGTTCCTGGACACGGCGTTCGAGACCTACGGCCGGATGTTCGACCCCCTGTACGCCTGGTTCGAGGCACGCTTCCCGAAGGACCCCGCGGACTCCGACTTCGTCTACCGCTCCACGATCACCGCGAAGACGTGCGACACCCTGCGGATGCTGCTCCCGACGGCCACCCGATCGAACCTCGGGATCTACGCGACCGGGCAGTCGTACGAGCAGCTCCTGATGCGCCTCGCGGCACACCCGCTCGAGGAGATGCGCGGGTACGGACGGCTGATGCTCGCGGAGCTCCGGAAGGTGATCCCCGCGTTCCTATCGCGCGTGGACGTCCCCGAGCGCGGCATCGCCTGGACCGGGTACTGGCGAGACACGCAGCGAGGGGTGCAGGACGTCACGGCCAAGACGCTCGCCGGCATCGAGGCGGAGGGCCGGGACGAGGTCACGCTGACCGACTTCGACCCGGACGGCGAGGTGAAGGTCGTGGCCGCCGTGCTCTACGCCGCGAGCGGCCTCCCCGACGATCAGCTGCTGCGCATCGCGCGCGAGCTGACGCCCGAGCAGCGCGCCGAGATCCTCTCGGCGAGCGTCGGCGAGCGCGGGAACCGTCGCCACAAGCCCGGCCGTTCGTGGGAGCGCACCGCGTACCGGTTCGACGTGTGCTGCGACTACGGGGCCTTCCGCGACCTCCAACGCCATCGCCCGCTCACGATCGAGTGGCAGCGCCTCTCGACCGGGCTCGGCTCGAGCCGCCCGGCCGAGGTCGACGAGGCCGGGCTCCGCGACGATTGGGACCGGGTGATCGACGCGAGCGCCGCGACGGAGAGGGAGCTGTTGGAAGCCGGACTCGACGAGATCGCCCCGTACGCGGTGTCGATGGCCTACCGGATCCGGTTCGTGATGCAGATGTCCGCCCGCGAGGCGATGCATCTCACCGAGCTCCGCTCCCAGGCGCAGGGCCACCCGACGTACCGGCGGGTCGCCCAGGCGATGCATCGCGCGATCGTCGCGGTCCACCCGGCCCTCGGCTCGGCGTTCACCTACCTCAGCTACGAGGACGTCGACCTGGAACGCCTGCAGGCGGAACGCCGGACCGACGCGAAGCGCCGCGCCCTGGGGTCGACCTAGCCCGAGCTACCAGCCGCTGTTGCACTCGGCGACGGTGTCCACGTTCGCGTAGGCCGCGTCGTGACCCCGTTCCGTGAGCGGAGACCCGGGCAGCTGCGAGATGCAGAAGTAGGTTCCGCTCTTGGACCACGTCACGAGCAGCAACGTGGATCCCGCGGCCGCCTCGATCGAGACCTCGTCCGAGGTGGGGGGCGTGCCCCCGACGATCCAGCCGATCGCCGGTTCGGCGTTCTGACCCTCCGTGATGTCGAACCCCGTGTAGGTGTTCGCCGCAGCGTAGTAGGTGTTCGCGGCGACGTAGGCCGTGCGCACGTTGGACTGGGCGGCGCGATCTTGGGCGCGGGTCCTCGATCCGAGGAACACGGGGAGCGCGATCGCGATGAGGATGCCGATGATGAGCACCACGATCATGAGCTCGATGATGGTGAACCCCGCCTCGTCGTCGCGCCTCGCGTGGAGGCGCCGGATCATGTACCTACCACCCCTTCCGAGGGTCAGCCGACGCCGGTCCGTCACCTCAAGGTGTCGGTCGTTCGGGGGTCCACTTGAGCTTCGACGCCCAGGTCGCCGGGCCGTCGGCCGAACGCGGCGTTCCGGTACCCTGTCCGGACTCCCATGGATCACGAGACCCCGTTCCTCGTCGCGCTCGGCACGCTCGTCGTCGCCGCCCTGGTGGTGGGGGCATCGGGCTGGATCCTGTTCGTCCGCGACCACCGCTTCGCGCGGGCGAGCGCGTCCGTCAACGAGCATCATCGCGAGGCCGACGGGGAGCGCTGATGCTGCGGCTCCTCGACCTGCGCGAGCGCGGGGAGCGGCTCCAACCCTCGAAGCTCGATACCGACCCGACCGTCTCCGAAACGGTCCGGGCGATCCTGCAGCGTGTCTTCGTGGAGGGGGATGCCGTCCTCGTCGAGCTCGCACAGCGCTTCGACGGCGCCGACCTGTCCGCCGGGCTCGTCGTCAGCGACGCGGAGATCGATGCGGCGCGTGCCCGTACACCGACCGATCTCCGTGATGCGCTCGACCGGCTGATCGAGCGACTCCGCGATCTCCACGCGCGCCAACTGCCGGCCGAGTGGTGGGAGGAGCGCGAGGGCGTGCGGTTCGGCGAGATCGTGCGCTCGCTCCGCGCCGTCGGCTGCTACGTCCCGGGGGGCCGCGCGGTGTATCCATCGTCGGTCTGCATGACGGTCACGCCCGCCGTCGTCGCGGGCGTCGAGGAGATCGTGCTGACGACACCCCCGCAGGCCGACGGGTCGCTCCCCGACGCGGTCGTGTACGCGGCCGCGGCAGCCGGCGCGACGCGCGTGATCAAGTCCGGCGGCGCGCAGGCGATCGGCGCGCTGGCCTTCGGCACCGAGTCGGTCCCGGCCGTGGACCGGATCGTCGGCCCGGGCAACGCCTACGTCACCGAGGCGAAGCGCCAGGTGGCGGGCATCGTCGGGATCGACGGCCTGGCCGGGCCGAGCGAGGTCACGGTGATCGCCGGGCCCGAGGCAGATCCGGAGCTCTGCGCCGTGGACCTGATCGCGCAGGCCGAGCACGACCCCGAGGCCGTCACGCATTTCGTGACCACCGACCCGGGCCTGGTCGAGCGGGTGGCCAAGGCCCTCGAGATCGAGCTCCACGACGCCGGGCGGCGCTCGATCGTCGAGGCCGCCCTCTCACATGCGCGGGCGATCGTGGTGCGCGACGAGGAGCAGGCGGCCGAGGTCGCCGACGACCTCGCAGCCGAGCACCTGCTGATCCTGCTCCCAGATCCCGAGGCGTTCCTCGCGAAGGTCCGTAACGCGGGCGCGATCTTCCTGGGCGAGTGGAGCGCGGTGCCGTTCGGCGACTACGGCGTGGCGTCGAACCACGTGCTCCCGACCGCGGGCACGGCGAGGTTCTCGAGCGGGCTCCGGGCCTCGGACTTCGTCACGGTGCGCTCCGTCGTGCGGATGTCGTCCGCGGCGAGCGCCCGGATGGCCCCCGAGACCTCGACGATCGCGAACGCCGAGGGCCTCACGGGACACGCGCGCGCGATGGATGTGCGCAGGGAGCGGACGTGAGCGGGCCGGCCACGCCTCGTCCGGGTCTGCGCGACGTCGCGCCGTACCACTCGCCACAGCTCGACGTGGTCGCACGCCTCAATACGAACGAGAGCCCGTACCCGCTACCGGAGGACTTCGTCGAGGAGCTCGCCGGCCGCGTCCGTACCACCGCGCTGAATCGCTACCCGGACGGGCGGATGACCGAGCTCCGCGAGGCGCTCGCGGCATCGGTCGGCCACCCGGTCGAGGGGACGTGGGCCGCGAACGGATCGAACGAGATCATCACCGAGCTCCTGATGGCGTACGGCGGGCCCGGCCGGCGCGCCGCCGTCTTCGACCCCACGTACCTGCTGCACGCGCGACTGTCGTGGCTGACCCGGACCGATGTAGTCTCGCTCAGACTAGAAGCGCCGTGGGTCCTCGTATCGCACGACGTGGCGGCCGCGGTCGACGCCAGGCCCGACGTCGTCTTCGTCTGCTCGCCGAACAACCCGACGGGCAACGCCCAGCCGGTCGAGGTCGTCGCGGCCCTGGCCACGGACACGGACGCGCTCGTGATCGTGGACGAGGCGTACGTGGAGTTCGGCGGGCGCACCGCACTGCCACTGATCGCGGCGCACCCGAACGTGGTCGTCGTGCGCACGCTGAGCAAGGCGTTCGCCCTGGCGGGCGCGCGGATCGGGTACGCGCTCGCCGCGCCCGTGGTCGTCGAAGACCTCGAGCGGGTGCGCCTCCCCTATCACCTGTCGGCGCTCAGCCAGGCCGCCGGGATCGTCGCGCTGCACCACGCCCCGGCGGCCGAGCGCATCCTCGTGAGGATCCGCGCCGAGCGCGACCGCATCGTGCGCGAGCTGCGCACGATGGCGGCCATCACGGTCTACCCGTCCGACGCGAACTTCGTGCTGTTCGTCCCCGAGCGTCCGGCCGACGAGGTCTGGGGCGAGCTCCTGGAACGAGGGGTCCTGGTCCGCGACCTCTCGGCCGTCGTGCCGAACGCCCTGCGCGTGACCGCGGGGACCGAGCACGAGGTCGACCTGTTCCTGAAGAGCCTCGAGGAGGTGCTGTCCGGGTGAGCGAGCCACGGGAAGCGAGCGTGCGACGCACGACGAGGGAGACCGACGTCTCGGTCGAGCTGCGGCTCGACGGCGGCGCATCGGCGACCGCCGATACCGGCTTGCCGTTCTTCGACCACATGCTGCAGCAGCTGGGGACGCACGCGGGGTTCGACCTGACCGTCAGCGCGAAGGGCGACCTCGACGTGGACGGGCACCACACGGTCGAGGACGTCGGGATCGCGATCGGCCAGGCCCTCGCGGAGGCGCTCGGCGACAAGGCGGGGGTGCGGCGCTTCGCCTCGATCGTCGTCCCGCTCGACGAGGCCGCGGTGGAGGTCGCGCTCGACCTATCGGGGCGCCCGTTCGTCGTGCACGAGGTCGACATCCCCGCCGAGACGATCGGCACGTTCGACACCGGGCTCGTCGAGGACTTCGTGCGGGCGTTCGCCACGGCGGCGAGCCTGACCGTCCACGTGCGTCTCCGATCCGGGCGGTCGCCGCACCACGTCGTGGAGGCGGAGTTCAAAGCCCTCGCGAAGGCGCTCGGCGACGCGTGCACCGGGACGGGCAGGACGTCGACGCCCAGCACGAAAGGCACGCTCTGACGTGCGGACCCCGACGATCGCCGTCCTCGACTACGGCATGGGCAACCTCCACTCCGTGTCGCGCGCGCTCGCGCGCGTGGGCGGGGACGCCGTCGTCACCGGCGACGCATCCGCGGTCGCCGAGGCTCAGGCGCTCGTGATCCCCGGGGTCGGCCACTTCGGGGCGTGCATGCGCGCCCTGGCGGAGGCCGGGGCGGACGCCGCGATCCGGGACTTCGCCGCGTCCGGCAAGCCGGTCTTCGGGGTCTGCGTCGGCATGCAGGTGCTGTTCGAGGGGAGCGAGGAGGATCCGGGGCCGGGGCTCGGCCTGTTCCCGGGCCGTTGCCGGCGCCTCGGCGGCGGCGTGAAGGTCCCGCACATGGGATGGAACACGGTCGAGTGGGTCGCGGCGCACCCGTACGTCGGCGCGATCGCGAGCGGCACGCGGTTCTACTTCGTGCACTCCTACGCGCCCGACGTCGACGCGTGCACGGTCGGCTCGACCGAGCACGGCGATCCGTTCGCCGCGGTCGTCGCTCGCGACAACCTGTTCGCCACGCAGTTCCACCCCGAGAAGTCGGCCGACGCCGGTCTCGCGATCTACGCGGCGTTCGTGAAGGACGTGACGTCGTCGTGATCGTGATCGCGGCGATCGACCTCCGCGGCGGCCGGGCGGTTCGTCTCGTCCAGGGCGACCCCGCCGAGGAGACGACGTACTCCGGCGACCCGGTCGAGGTGGCCGAGCGCTTCCAGGGCGACGGCGCGCGGCGGCTGCACGTCGTGGACCTGGACGCCGCGCTCGGCGAGGGCGACAACCGCGAGGTCGTCGGGGCGATCTGCCGCGCGGTCCAGGTGCCGGTGCAGGTCGGCGGCGGCGTGCGATCGATGGAGGACATCGGAGCCCTGCTCGAGCTCGGCGCCAGCCGAACGATCCTCGGCACGGCTGCGGCGGCGGACCCGGCGTTCGTCCGCCGGGCGATCGAGGAGTACGCCGAGGGCATCGTCGTCGCGATCGACGTCCGCGGCGGCCACGTGATGGTTCGCGGCTGGACCGAGGAAGGCCCGGCCCTGGCGGAGGCGATCTCGGCCCTGGACGAGGTGGGCGCGCCGCGCTACCTCGTGACCTCGATCGCCCGCGACGGCACGCTGAAGGGGCCCGATCTGAAGCTCTACGAGCAGGTGCTTGCCCTCACGGACACCCCCTTGATCGCGAGCGGCGGCGTCCGCGACGCCGACGATGTGTGGGCGCTCCGCGACCTGGGGTGCGAGGCGGTCGTGGTCGGGAAGTCGCTGTACGAACGCACGCTGAAGCTCTCGCAGGTGATCCGCGGATGACGCTCGCGAAGCGCGTGATCCCGTGCCTCGACGTCGACGCCGGCCGCGTCGTGAAGGGCACGCGCTTCCGCGACCTGCGCGACGCCGGCGACCCGGTCGAGCTCGCGGCGCGGTACGACCGCGAGGGCGCGGACGAGCTGGTCTTCCTCGATATCACCGCGACGGTCGAGGGACGTCGCGCGACGCTCGACGTGATCTCGCGCACCGCGGAGCAGGTCTTCATCCCGCTCACGGTCGGCGGCGGCGTCCAGGAGGACGAGGACGTCAAGACGTTGCTGCGCGCCGGCGCGGACAAGGTCTCGCTGAACTCGGCGGCGGTCCGCGACCCAGGGTTGCTGTCCCGATGCGCGGAGCGCTTCGGGACGCAGTGCATGGTGATCGCGATCGACGCGAAGCGTCGATCGCGTGGCGGCTGGGAGGTGTACGTGGACGCGGGTCGGACGCCGACCGACCGCGACGCGGTCGCGTGGGCGGCCGAGGCGACGGCCGAGCGGGGCGCCGGCGAGATCCTGTTGACGTCGATGGACCGCGACGGCACCGGCGAGGGATACGACCTCGAGCTCCTGCGGGCGATCGGCGACGCGGTCGACGTGCCGGTCGTCGCGAGCGGCGGCGCGGGTGACCTCGAGCACTTCGCCTCGGCGCTCACCGACGGCGGGGCCGACGCGGTGCTCGCGGCCTCGACGCTGCACTTCGGCACGTTCACGATCGGCGAGGTGAAGGACCACCTCGCCGCGGCCGGCGTGGAGGTGCGTCGCTAGATGGGCGCGGCGGCGGACCCCGGCGAGGCACCGGACCGCTCGCCCGTTCCGCTCGACGGGTTGCGCTTCGACGAGCGCGGGCTGGTCCCCGTGATCGCGCAAGACGCGGACACGGGCGATGTCCTGATGCTCGCGTGGGCGAACCGCGAGGCCCTCGAGCGCACCCTGGCCGAGGGCCGGATGGTCTACTGGAGCCGTTCGCGGCAGGAGCTGTGGCGCAAGGGCGACACGAGCGGACACGTCCAGCACTGGGAGGAGCTCCGCGCCGACTGCGACGCCGACGTGGTGCTCGCCCGCGTCCACCAGGAGGGCGCCGCCTGCCACACGGGCGAGCGCACGTGCTTCTTCCGTACGCTGGGGGACTGATGGCGACGACGTGGACGCCGGAGGCTCCATGCTGAAGCTCGTGATCCCGAAGGGCTCCCTGGAGGAGCAGACGCTCCGCCTCCTCGAGGCCGCCGACCTGGCCGTGCGGAGGGGTTCGTCGCGCGACTACCACGGCCGGATCGACGACGAACGGATCGAGCGCGTCTCGCTGCTGCGGCCGCAGGAGATCCCGACCTACGTGCAGGACGGGCTGTTCGACCTCGGCATCACCGGGCAGGACTGGATCGCCGAGACGGGCGCCGACGTCGAGGAGCTCGCCTCGCTCTCCTACGCGAAGAGCGGCACCGGCCACGGCACGAAGATCGTGCTGGCCGTCCCGGGCGACCACCCCGCGAACTCGGCGAAGGAGCTTCCGCCCGGCACGCGGATCTCGACCGAGTTCGAGCACCTCACGCAGCGCTACTTCGACGACCTCGGGATCCCGGTGAAGGTCGTGTGGTCGTTCGGCGCCACGGAGGCGAAGGTCCCCGAGATCGTCGACGCGATCGTCGACGTCACCGAGACCGGCAGCACGCTCCGCGCGCACGGGATGAAGATCATCGAGACGCTGATGACCTCCGAGCCGGTGCTGGTCGCGAACCGCGAGGCGGCGGGCGACGCGGCCAAGCGTGCGGCGATGGACGACCTCACGACGCTGCTGCTCGGCGCCCTGCGCGCCGAAGGTCGCGTGCTGATCAAGCTGAACGTGAGCCAGGACGCGTTGGAAGCGGTGCTCGCGGTCGTGCCGTCGATGAAGGCACCGACGGTCTCACCGCTGTCCGAAGGCGGCTACGCGATCGAGACGGTGGTGGAGAAGCGCACGGTCAACAGGCTGATCCCGCAGCTGAAGACCGCCGGGGCGACCGACATCCTCGAGCTCCCGATCGCGAAGATCGTCCCGTAGCCACCGTTGCATCGCCAACGGCGGTCGATAGGCTCGGTCCCCGGCAGACCTTCCCCATGAGACGAACCGCGTCGCTCGTCATCCTCACGCTGGTCATCGCGCCGGCCACGCTCGCCATCGCGCCGGCCACGCTCGCCATCGCGGCGCCGGGCGACCTCGACGCGTTCTTCGGCGGCGACGGCGTCGTCACCATCTACCCGAACGGCGCGATCGCGACGGCGGTCGCGATCGACCACCACGACCGGATCCTCGTGGTCGGCTACACGATCCGGGCCGACCCCGATCTGGCACTCGCCCGGTTCACCCCCGCGGGACGCCTCGACCCGTCGTTCGATGGGGACGGCAAGGTCGTCGTCGACCTGGGCGGGAACGACTACGCCTTCGATGTCGCGATCGACGACGACGGCGGGATCGTCGTCGTCGGAGAACGCCACGCTGCCGAGGACCGCGTCGCCGTCGTCCGGCTGCGACCGAACGGCCGTCTCGATGCCGCGTTCGGGGGCGACGGCGTCGTGCTGACGTCGTTCGGTCGCCGGTTCCAGAGCGCGAACGCGGTGGGGTTGATGGCCGACGGGCGGATCGTGATCGCGGGGTCGACCTCGAACGGCAGCACCGGGCGCTCGGCCCTGGCGCGGTACCGGACGGACGGCGGCCTCGACCCGACGTTCGGGGACGACGGGCGGGTCACCGTGGACCTGTCGCCGAGCGGCGAGCGCTTCGACGACCTGGTCGTCCTGCCCGGCGGCTCGGTCGTCGCCGCCGGCAACGCGGAGCGCGCGCTCATGCCCGCGTTCTCGGTCGCGCGCTTCGGGTCGGACGGAACGCTCGACCCCGACTTCGGCAAGCGGAGCGCTGGGTACTCCCTGCTCGACGTCGGAGCGGGATCCGACGTGGCGCACGCGCTGGCGGTCCGGGCCGATGGACGGATCGTGATCGTGGGCTCGACCACCAGCGACGCCCGCGGCGATTGGGCGATCGCTCGCCTCGGACCGAAGGGCCGCCTCGACCAGGGCTTCTCGGGCGACGGCGTCGTCGTCACCGCCGCCTCGACGGGCGCCGGCTCGGCGTTCGGCGTGGTCGCGCAGCCGAACGGGAAGTTGCTCGTCGTCGGCCGCGTGCATCGCACGGCGACACGGGACGACCTGGCGGTCATCCGTTTGAAGCCGGGCGGGGGCCGCGACCTGCGCTTCGGCGTGGGAGGCATCACGACCGTCGACGTCGGCGGGCACGCCGACTCGGCCCGCGACGCCATCCTTCAGGCGAACGGCAAGCTCGTGGTCGTGGGCGACGGGGCGATCGACGGCCGTCGACGGTTCGTCGCGACCCGACTCCGCACGCGCTGATCGGAACGGGCCGTTCGGCCCTCGACATGCCCCGACCAGCGGTGTTACGATGCCGACGGTGTTTGAACGAGCATTCAAACCGCGGAGCGGCGCGTCGAGCGCACACGTATCCGGTACCTAGGGCGCACGCTCGGCTCGCTCATGCGAGCCACGGCGGCGCCCTCCCGACCCTCCGCTCGCGGAGGGTCGTTCGCATCCCGGGGTCCATCGAGGTCGAGCATCGGGGGTAGGAGATGAAGGAGCAGCGGCAGGAGACGCGGATCGAGATGGGCGCGGCGGCCCGCGCGCTGGAGCGGGCCTGGACGACCGACCCCCGCTGGAGAGGCGTCGAGCGCCCGTACTCCGCCGAGGACGTCCTGCGCCTGCGCGGGTCGTTCCCGATCGAGCACACCCTGGCGCGCCGCGGAGCCGAGCGCCTCTGGGAGCTGGTGAACGACGGGGAGCACGTCGCGGCCCTTGGCGCGATGACCGGCGGCCAGGCCGTCGAGATGATGAAGGCCGGCCTGCAGGCGATCTATCTCTCGGGCTGGCAGGTCGCCGCGGACGCGAACCTGGCGGGCCAGACCTACCCGGATCAGTCCCTGTACCCCGCGAACTCGGTGCCGCAGGTCGTTCGGAGGATCAACAACGCGCTGCTGCGGGCGGACCAGATCGCGTGGGCCGAGGGCGCCGACCCGAGCCTGTTGCCGCCGATCGTCGCCGACGCCGAGGCCGGCTTCGGCGGGCCGCTGAACGCGTTCGAGCTGATGAAGGCGATGATCGAGGCGGGAGCCGCCGGCGTGCACTTCGAGGATCAGCTCGCGTCCGAGAAGAAGTGCGGGCACCTGGGCGGCAAGGTCCTGGTGCCGACGTCCGCGTTCATCCGCACGCTCGTCGCCGCCCGCCTGGCCGCCGACGTGGCCGGCGTCCCGGCGCTCGTGATCGCGCGGACCGACGCGCTCGCGGCGAGCCTCATCACCTCCGACGTCGACCCGCGCGATCACGAGTTCACGACCGGGAGCCGGACGCCGGAGGGGTACCACCGCGTGCGGAACGGGATGGACGCCGCGGTCGCGCGCGGGCTGGCGTACGCGCCGTACGCCGACCTGCTGTGGTGCGAGACCTCGACGCCGGACCTGGACGAGGCGCGGACGTTCGCCGAGGCGATCAAGGGCCGTTACCCCGACCAGCTGCTCGCGTACAACTGCTCCCCGTCGTTCAACTGGCGGCAGCACCTGGACGACACGGACATCGCCCGGTTCCAGAAGGAGCTCGCCGCGATGGGCTATCGCTTCCAGTTCATCACGCTCGCCGGGTTCCACGCGCTGAACGCGTCGATGTTCGAGCTGGCGCTCGGGTACGCAGCGGAGGGCATGCCCGCGTACGTCCGGCTCCAGGAGCGCGAGTTCGACCTGGAGGAGGATGGCTACACCGCGACCAGGCATCAGGCCGAGGTCGGGACCGGCTACTTCGACCAGGTGTCGCAGGTGATCTCGGGCGGGGAGGCGTCGACGCTCGCGCTCGAGGGCTCGACGGAGGCCGCGCAGTTCAAGACGGCCTAGCATGGGATCACCCGTCCCCCGGAGGGGGTCCGCGATGACCCGTCGGCTCGAAGGCAAGCGCGTCTGCGTCCTGCTCGCGGATGGGTTCGAGGACCTGGAGTTCTGGGTGACGGTGATGCGCCTGCGCGAGGAGGGCGCCGACGTCACGATCGCCGGCCCGACGACGGAGACGGTCCGCGGTAAGCACGCGCTGGAGGCCGCGGCGGACGTGCGCGTGGAGGAGGTCGCGGCCGGTGACCTGGACGCCGTCGTGGTCCCGGGTGGGTGGGCGCCCGACAAGCTTCGCCGCTACGACGCGGTGACCTCGCTCGTGCGCAAGGTCCACGACGACGGGAAGATCGTGGGGCTGATCTGCCACGCCGGCCTGGTGGGGATCTCGGCCGGGATCGTCGCCGGCGGCCGCGCCACCGGCAGCCTGGGGATCAAGGACGACCTGGTGAACGCAGGCGGGATCTGGGTCGACGAGCCGGCCTTCCGTGACGGGAACGTCGTGTGGGGCCGCGTGGTCGAGGACATCCCCGACTTCTGTCGCGAGCTCGTCGCCGCGATCGAAGCCGGCTGATCGCCGGGAACTTCGACACGCAGTCGTCATCCTCGGGAAACGGGCGGGAAACGGCCGCTCCCTAGCATCGGCGCAACCGACCGGGAACCACCGCGTCCGAAGGGGGAGCCGATGGATCGTTCGATCGTGGCGGATTGCGACGACAGCGTGCGGAGGCGCGACGGCATCGGTGAGCGCCTGAGGTCGTTCCGTCGGCCAGAGACGCGACGCCTCACGCTGGCGATCCTCGCTGGGAAGCTCCTCGGCGTCGTGGCGCTGTTGTTCGCCGTGAACGCGATCACCGGGTTCATCGGGACGCCGGCGAACGCCCAGACCCTCGAGCAGGCATCCGGCGAGGTGGTCAACCCGCTGAACACGGTGTGGGTGCTCGTCGCCGCGTTCCTCGTGTTCTTCATGCAGGCGGGGTTCATGGCCCTGGAGGCGGGGTTCGCGCGCTCACGGGAGACCGTGAACATCATGGTCGAGTGCATCGTCGACACGTGCCTGTGCGGCTTGCTGTTCTGGGCGTTCGGCTTCGCCTTCATGTTCGGCGAAGGCAACGGCCTGATCGGCCACGAGTTCTTCTTCCTGCAGGGCGCGCCGGCGACGTACGGGTCCACCGGCGTCGCCTTCCTCGCGTTCTTCCTGTTCCAGTTCGCGTTCGCCGACACCTGCTCGACGATCACGTCGGGTGCGATGGTCGGCCGGACCGGGTTCAAGGGCGACCTGCTCTACTCGATCGGCGTCTCCGGCTTCATCTACCCGATCTTCGGCCACTGGGTGTGGGGTCCGGGCGGCTGGCTGGGGAACATGACGCCGGGCTTCCTGAACTCGTTCACGGGCGGCGCGGTCTTCCGTGACTTCGCGGGCTCGACGGTCGTGCACACGGTCGGCGGCCTGATCGCGCTCGCCGGCGCGATGACGCTGGGTCCGCGGATCGGCCGTCGCTTCAAGCGGGACGGCGGTGGACCGTTCCCCGCGCACGACCTGACGATCGCGGCGATCGGGGGCGTGATCCTCTGGTTCGGGTGGTACGGCTTCAACCCGGGGTCGACGCTCTCCGCGATGGACCTCGAGGGGATCGGCCGCGTCGCCGCGAACACGACCCTGGCCGCGTGCGCCGGCGGACTGATCGCGATGTTCTGGGTCTACCCGCGGACGAAGACGTGGGATCCCGCGATGACGATCAACGGGTTCCTCGCCGGGCTCGTCGCGATCACCGCGCCGTGCTACTGGGTCTCCCCGACCGGTGCGGTGCTGATCGGCGCGGTGGCCGGCGTCGTCGTCCCGATCGCGACCGATGTGATCGAGTGGTTCCGCGTCGACGATCCGGTCGGGGCGGTCGCGGTCCACGGGGCCGCGGGCATCTGGGGGACGCTGAGCCTCGGGCTGTTCGCGACCGGCGCCTTCGGGATCCCGACGCCCGACGGCGTCGACACCACGACGACCGTGACCGGCCTGTTCTACGGCGGCGGCCTCGATCAGCTGAAGGCCCAGTTCATCGGGAGCCTGACGGCGGTCGTGGTGGTCGGCGCGGCGGCGCTGGGGCTGATGCTGCTGGTCCGCGCGACGAAGACCCTGCGGGTCTCGCGGGAGGGGGAGCTCGCTGGGCTCGATCGCCACGAGCACGGGACGCCGGCCTACCACCTGGAGTTCGGACTCGGCGCCACGTACTCGGTCGACGGGAACGGCGAGCACGCGCCGCTCGTGGCCGTCCCGGCCGCGGACCTGGACGACGAGCAGGAGCCCGAGGAGGTGCCGGCGTGACGCCGGCGCCCCCTCTCGGCCCGTAACGGGCTGTTTACGCTCGGGCAACGACCGGGAAACCCGCGTCGGCTAGCTTCCCCGCATGGACCGGGGAGGGACGATCGCCGAGCGGCGAGGGCCCAGCGGTCCGGCAACCGGTCCGGCAACCGGTCCGGCGTCGCACTCGATGGCGCACGCGACCTCGTCGTCCAACGGCACGATCCTGGTGGACGGTCTCGACGATGGCCTGGGCGAACGCCTCGAGGCCGACCTCGTGCTCCTGGGGTACCGACCGCTCCTGGGCAGCCCGGGCGAACGGTTGCCGCCCGACATCGCGGCCGCGCTGATCGTCGCCGGCGACCGCGTCGGATCCGCGGTCGACCGCTCCGAGGAACTCCGGCGCTCGGCCGCCACCCGTGCGGTTCCCATCGTGTGGCTGGTCGAGGAGGACGGGCTGCACCAGGTCCTGTCGCGCGACCACCTGGTCGACGAGTTCCTCCTGGTCCCGTATGCGCCGAACGAGCTCGCGGCGCGCCTACAGCTGGTGCGGCGGCGGAGCGCTCCCGCCGACGCCGACACGATCCGGCGCGGCCCGCTCGAGCTGAACCGGCTCTCGTACCAGGTGTCGCTCGATCGCCGGCCGCTCGACCTGACCTACATGGAGTACGAACTGCTGAAGCTGCTGATGTCCAATCCCGGGCGCGTGTTCACGCGCGAGGTGATCCTCGCGACCGTCTGGGGCTACGACTACTTCGGCGGGATGCGCTCGGTCGACGTCCACGTCCGGCGCCTGCGTGCCAAGCTCGGCCAAGACCACGCGTGGCTGATCGAGACGGTGCGCAGCGTCGGCTACCGCCTCGCGGAGGTCCGGTCCTGACCGGTCCGCGACCGCGGGGATGACCGCGGGCGGCGCGTCCTCCCCCTCCCGGCGCGCCGCCCGCGGGGCCCCACCACGCCGTCGCCCGTACACTCGCGCGCGATGTCCCTGCACGGAGCGATCGCGGCCGCCGTCACGCCCCTGACCGAGGGCGGGCATGCGATCGACGAGGAGGCGGTGCCGAAGCTGCTCGCCTTCCTCGCCGTCGGCGGCGTCGACGGCGCCCTGCTCGGCGGGACCACCGGCGAGGGGATCCTGCTCTCCGCGATCGAGCGGTGCCTGCTCACGGAGCTCGCGCTCGCCGGGCGCCCGCCCGGCTTCCAGATCGCGGTCCACGCCGGGGCACAGACGACGGCCGAGACGATCGCGATCGCGGCCGACGCACGGGAGCGCGGCGCCGACGCGGTCGCCGTGATCGGCCCGCCGTACTACGCGCTGGACGAGGAGGAGCTGTTCCGGCACTTCCGCTCGGCCGCGGACGCCTGCTCGCCGCTGCCGTTCTACGTGTACGAGTTCGAGGCGCGCACCGGCTACCCCGTGCCGGTATCCGTCGTCACGCGGCTGCGTCAACACGCGCCGAACCTTCGCGGGATGAAGGTGTCGGACCGCCCGATCGAGGCGGTCGAGCCCTACCTGGGCCTGGACGGGCTGGACGTGTTCATCGGCTCGGAGCCGTTGGTGCTGGCCGGGATGGAGCGAGGGGCGATCGGCGCGGTCTCGGCGCTGGCGTCCGCGTTCCCCGACGTGGTCGCCCGGCTCGTGCACGAGCGCAGCGCCGAGGCGCACGCGCGCGTCGAGGCGATCCGGGCCGCGATGGGCACGATGTCCACGCCGGCGGCGGTCAAGGCGATGCTGGTGGCGCGCGGCGTGCTCACCGGGGATGCGCTCAGACCGCCGCTGCGTCCGTTGAACGACGACGAGCGCGCGCGCCTGGCGTCGCTGTAGGTCCTGGCGTCAGACGCCGCAGCGGTCGTCTCCGCGCGGCGCCGACGGCTCGCTCGCGCGCGGCGACGCGAACGGCGCACGGAACGTGAACGCGAAGGGCGTCGGCCCGTGCGCGTCCAGGTGCTCCAAGCGCTCCTTCGCCTCCGCCACCGTCGGGACGTGGCCCCTCTCGACCCACCAGAGCGTGACGTAGACCGCCATCGGCTCGAACCACTCGCGCCGGCGGCGCATCACGCCCGCGTGATCGCTCCGGTACACGAAGTCCGCGAGCGCCTCGACGGACTCCCACACCGAGAGGTTGACGATGATCCGGTCGTCGGGGAACGCGCGGATCGCGGTGGCGTCGCCGTCCTCCGTTTGCAGGCGCCAGACGAAGCCGGGCGAGTCGTCCGCCAACGCGTTGATCGGATCGAGCGCCGCGACGAAGTCGGCGAGCTGCGGGGAGTCGAGCGGCGCGGCCAGCTGCGCCACGTTCACCTGGGCCAGGTGGTAGCTCCGGTCGTCCATCGCCGCAGCATAAGCGGCGGTTCCGGCCCTCCGGCCCCGCCTTGACGGTTCTGCGTCGACCCCTCGATACGGTTTGCACCTGCAAATCCGATGGGAGAGGTCGGAACCGTGATCCGCAGCCGCACGGCCGGACGAGGTCGCCGCGATGATCCCCGCGAGGCTCTGCTGTCCGACGCCCGAGGGCGCCGCGGTGGACGGCGCCCGCGAGCCGCGCGGCCGTAACCTCCACCGCTCTCCGCACCACCCCGGCCGCCGACCCGGCGGCCGTTCCGCTTCCCGGGACCGGCCCGACGTCAGGAACCGGATGAGCGACACCACCACATCCCGACCGGCACCCCGCAAGCGGGGCGAGGGGCAGTGGGGCCTGGGCTACCACGAGCCGCTCAACGCGGCCGAGCAGATCAAGAAGGACGACGACGGCCTGAACGTCCGCGAGCGGATCGACCGGATCTTCGCGCCCGGCGGCTTCCGCTCGATCGGCAAGCAGGACCTGCGCTCGCGCCTGCGCTGGTACGGCCTCTACACGCAGCGCAAGCAGGGCGTGCCCGGCGAGCGCACCGGCTCGGCCGAGCCCGAGGAGCTCGAGGACGAGTTCTTCATGCTGCGGATCCGGATCGACGGTGGGCGGATGACCTCCGAGCAGCTCCGCACGATCGCGTGGGCGAGCGAGCGGCACGGGCGCGACGTGGCCGACGTGACCGACCGGCAGAACGTGCAGCTGCACTGGATCCGGATCGAGGACGTCCCGGAGATCTTCAACCGCCTGGACGACGTGGGCCTGACGACCCAGGAGGCCTGCGGCGATACGCCGCGCGTGATCCTCGGCTGTCCCCTCGCGGGCGTGGCAGCCGACGAGGTGCTCGACGCGACCCCCGAGATCCGGGCGGTCGCCGAGCGCTACCTGGGCGATCCGGCGTTCTCGAACCTGCCCCGCAAATACAAGACCTCGATCAGCGGGTGCGGCGCCCAGTGCACGAACCCCGAGATCAACGACGTGTCGTTCGCCGGCGTCGTCCACCCGGAGCTCGGCGCCGGCTACGACCTGCTGGTGGGCGGCGGCCTGTCCACGAACCCGATGTTCGCGGTGCGCCTGGGCGCGTTCGTCGAGCCCGCTCGCGTGGCGGACGTCTGGGCCGGCGTGACCGCGCTGTTCCGCGAGTACGGCTACCGGCGGTCCCGGAACCACGCGCGGTTCAAGTTCCTGGTGAAGGACTACGGCGCGGAGCGGATCCGCGAGCTCCTGGGGACGGAGTTCCTAGAACGGCCGCTCCCCGACGGTCCTGCGGCCGTGGCCCGTGCGATGGCCATGCGCGAGCACGTCGGCGTCGGCGCGCAGCACGACGGCAGGGTGTTCGTCGGGTTCACGCCGCGCGCCGGGCGGATCGCCGGGCATCAGCTCCGTCTGGTCGCGGACCTGGCGGAAGCGTTCGGCACCGGCCAGATCGCGGCGACCGCGCAGCAGAAGCTCGTGATCCGCGACGTCGACCCGGCGCGGGCGGACGAGCTGGTCGCGCGGCTGGACGATCTGGACCTGCGCGCGCGGCCCGACGCCTTCCGCAAGGGGATCATGGCGTGCACCGGGATCGAGTTCTGCAAGCTCGCGATCGGCGAGACGAAGGGCCGCGCGCAGTGGCTCGCCGAGGAGCTCGCGGCCCGCCTGCCAGGGTTCGACGAGGACCTGCGGATCCACGTGAACGGCTGCCCGAACTCGTGCGCGCGGTTCCAGGTCGCGGATATCGGGCTGATGTCGGCGCTGCAGCCGCGGATGGACGGCACGCGGAGCGACGCGTTCCTGGTCCACCTTGGCGGCACGATGGGCGAGGGCGCCGCCTTCGGCCGGAAGGTGAAGGGCGTGCGGGTGTTCGCCGAGGACACCGCCGACTACCTCGAGACGCTGCTCACTCGGTACGAGCACCGGAAGCGGCTGGGCGACACGTTCGCCGCGTTCGTCGGGCGCCTGGACGACGACGAGCTGCAGCGGTTCGCGCAGCCGGAGGTGCGGTCGCGATGAGCGTGCGCGCGGTCCCGTTCTACTGCCCGTTCTGCGGCGAGCAGGAGCTCCGGCCCGGCGACCCCTCCGGCTGGCGCTGCCTGGCGTGCGAGCGGCGGTTCGAGCTGACCGTGACCGGCGTGGGCGATCCGCGCGAGGCGGGCGAGGGAGGTGAACCCGCGTGAGCGAGCGCGAGCCGATCCACGAGCCCACGCTGCCGGTGATCGACGAGGAGACGGCCTGGGTCCACGAGGCCGCGGACCGCTTCGAGCACGCGAGCGCGCAGGAGCTGTTGGCTTGGGCGATCGACGCGTTCCACCCCCGCCTGGCGATCAGCGCGGCCGGCGGCGTCGACGGGATGGCGCTGATCGACATGGCGTGGCGGATCGACCCGCGGATCCGGGTGTTCACGCTCGACACGGGTCGCCTTCCCCCCGAGACGTACTCGCTGTTCGAGGAGGTCCGCGAGAAGTATGGGATCGACGTCGAGTTCGAGCAGCCCGACGGCGACGCGGTGTCCGCGATGATGACCGACCACGGCCCGAACCTGATGTACCGGAGCGTCGACCTGCGCCTGGCGTGCTGCGAGCTCCGCAAGGTGCAGCCGCTGAAGCGCAAGCTCGCCACGCTGGACGCGTGGGTGGCCGGGCTGCGGCGCGAGCAGTGGAAGACGCGCAAGAACATCGCGAAGGTCGAGCTGGACCGCGACCACGGCGGGATCGTGAAGCTGAACCCGGTCGCCGACTGGACGCTCGACGCGATCTGGGACTACGTGCGCAAGCACGAGGTGCCGTACCACGAGCTCTTCGACCACGGGTACACATCGATCGGCTGCGCGCCGTGCACCCGGCCGGTGCTTGCGGGCGAAAGCGAGCGGGCGGGGCGCTGGTGGTGGGAGGACGAGACCGACAAGGAGTGCGGGATCCACTGCTCGGTTGGGCTACTCGGGTCGAAGTCCGACCGCGAGCGGGAGTCGGAGCGTCGTCGGCTCGCTAGTCTGGCTCAGACTAGAGGCGAGGAAGACGCATCCGCAACGCGCGCGGAGGCGGAGTAACGGTGCCGTTCGGCTACCCGATCGCGCTGGAGCTCGGCGGCCGTCGCTGCATCGTGATCGGCGAGACGGCCGTGCGGGAGGGCAAGGTCGAGGGGCTGCTCGCCGGCGGAGCCGACGGAGGTGCTGGTGGTCGCCGAGCGCCCCGCGGACCGGCTGACGGCCCTCGAGGCGCTCGACCCGCGCGTGACGGTCGAGCGGCGAGCCTGGCGACCGTCCGACCTGGAGAGCGCCTTCGTGTGCGTGGCGTCGTCCGACGATCACGCCGAGCGGGACGCGATCGCGGCGGCCGCGCGCGCGCGCGGCGTGCTGGTGAACGTGATGGACGACGTCGCGAACTGCGACTGGGCCGCGCCTGCCGTGATCCGGCGCGGCGAGCTCGTGCTGACGGTCTCGACCGGCGGCGCGTCGCCGGCGCTCGCGCGGAAGCTCCGCGAACGGCTGAGCGAGGCGTTCGGCCCCGAGTGGGCCGAGGTGCTGACGGTGCTGCGCCAGGTCCGGGAGGAGACGATGTCCGTGCTCCCGGACCTGAGCGAGCGTGCGCGACGGTGGGCGACGGCGCTCGATCCGGACGAGGCGGCGGCGCTCGCGCGGGCGGGAGACGCAGCAGGGTTGCACGAACGACTGCGCGACCGCATCCTCCGGGGGACGGCCGACGCATCGGGCGGTCGCCGCCCGGCCGATGCGACGCCGTCCGAAGGGTCCGCGGCCGGTGACCTCGGGGTGCTACCCCTCTCCCCCCGAGGTCCCGGCACGCGGACGCGTGCGGGGACCGTGACCCTGGTGGGCGCAGGACCCGGCGACCCCGACCTGATCACGGTCGCCGGCGTCCGGGCGCTCGCCGAGGCCGACGTCGTCGTCTACGACCGCCTCGTCGATCCGCGGCTGCTGAACCTGGCGCCCGCCGACGCCGAGCGGATCTACGTCGGCAAGGAGCCGGGCCGCTCCGCGACGCCGCAGGCGGATATCGCTGCGCTGCTGGTCGCGCGCGCCCGTGACGGCGCCCACGTCGCCCGGCTGAAGGGCGGGGACCCGTTCGTCTTCGGCCGGGGCGGCGAGGAGCTGCTCGCGTGCGCCGAGGCCGGCGTGCCGTGCGTCGTCGTGCCCGGCATCACGAGCGCGATCGCGGCGCCCGCCGCCGCCGGGATCCCGGTGACGCACCGCGGAGTCGCCCGCTCGTTCGCGGTCGTCACCGGCAGCAGCGCCCACGGCGACGGGGTGGACCTCGGGTCCGTCGCGACCGCGACGGACACGCTGATCGTGCTGATGGCTGCCGGCTCGCTCGCGGACCGCTGCGCCGAGCTGATCGCGGCTGGTCGCCCCGCGGAAGAGCCGGCCGCGATCGTGCAGTGGGCGACCACGCCCGAGGAGCGCACGGTCACCGGGACGCTCGCCGACCTCCCGACCCGCGCCCTGCGGGCGCGGATCGGCCCGCCCGCCACGCTCATCGTCGGCCAGGTCTGCGCCCTGACCACGCCCGACGATCGACGCCCCGACGGGAGCACGCCGGCGGTGCGGCTCAGTCGCTCGCGGCCGCCTCGAAGATGAGGCAGAACTCGTTGCCCTCCGGATCGGCCATCTGTCGCCAGCGGAAGCCGTACTCGGAGAAGTCGTCCATCGGGAGGCGGCGACCGCCGATCGCTTCGATCATGGCCTGCGCCTGGTCCACGTCCTCCACCTCGATATCGAGGTGGAGCCTGTTCTTCACGACCTTCCCCTCCGGGACGCGCTGGAACGTCACGACGATGTCGTCGGAGGTCGGGATCAAGCCGACGTAGTGAGGCGGATCGCCGAGCGGCGGCTCGTCGATCGCTCGGCCCAGGACCTCGCTCCAGAAGCGCGCGAGCCGCATGGGGTCGTTCGCGTCGATCTGGATCCACCCGAGTCGCCCGATCGCCCGCATCTGCTCGTCATCGATCGTAGTGCGACCGGTCCCTGCCTGCCGACTACGCTTCCTCGATGGCCCCAGAGCACCCCGGCCCCGACGGTCCCTCGGCACGGCCGGGATCGGACGACGTCGACGAGGTCGTCCCCGATCCCGCACGGCCGATCCCCGCGCCCTCCCGCAAGGCGATCTGGGGCCGGCTGATCCTCCTCGGGATCACCGGTGTCGCGCTCTACGTCCTGTGGCCGAGTCTGCTGCAGGTGTTCTCGTCGTGGCCCGAGCTGCTGACGATCGACCCGATCTGGTTCCCGGTGATGGTCGCGCTCGAGATCGCGAGCTTCGGGTGCGCGTGGGCCCTGCAGCGCTTGGCGCTGCGGACGGGACGCTGGTTCGGCGTCGCGACCTCGCAGCTGGCCGGGAACGCGTTCAGCCGGATCGTTCCCGGGGGCGCGGCCGCCGGGGCGGCGCTCCAGTACCGGCTGCTCGTCCAGACCGGGATCCCGAGCGGCACGATCGGCACGGCCCTGACCGCGACGTCGCTGATCAGCTCGGCCACGCTGTTCGCGCTCCCCGTCCTCGCGCTGCCGGCCATCGTCTTCGGCGCGCCCGCCCCGGAGGGGCTTCAACAGGCCGCCTGGCTCGGCGCCGCGCTGTTCCTCGTGGCCGCGACGCTCGGCGCGGTGCTGATCAGCAGCGACCGGCCGGTGCGGTTCGTCGGACGCACGGTCCAGTCGATCACGAACCGCCTGCGCAAGCGGCACGAGACCGGACTGCCCGACCGGCTGATCGAGGAGCGCAACGAGGCGCGCGAGATCCTCGGCTCCCGGTGGTGGCTCGCCCTGCTCACGTCGCTCGGCAACTGGCTCTTCGATTACCTGGCGCTGCTCGCCGCGCTCGCCGCGGTCGGCAGCCGGCCACGACCCTCGCTCGTCCTCCTGGCCTACGTCGCCTCGATGGTCCTCGGGATGATCCCCATCACTCCCGGCGGGCTCGGGTTCGTCGAGGCCGGGCTGACCGCCACGCTCGCCCTGGCCGGGGTGCCGGGCGCCGAGGCCGTGCTGGCGACGCTCGCCTATCGGCTGGTGTCGTACTGGATGCCGCTCGCGGTCGGGCCGTTCGCGTACCTGTTCCACCAGCGCCGGTACCGCGACCGGCCGAAGGTCACCGACCCCGCGACCTGACGCTCACGCGAGCGCGACGAACCGGTACCCGACGCCGCGGACCGTCTCGATCAGCGCGGCGTGCTCCTGGCCGAGCTTCGCGCGCAGCCGCCGCACGTGCACGTCCACGGTGCGCATCCCGCCGTAGTAGTCGTAGCCCCACACGCTCTGCAGGATCGCCTGCCGCGTGTGCACGCGCGACGGCGCGCCGGCCAGGAAGCGCAGGAGCTGGTGCTCCATGTACGTGAGCTCGAGCGGACGACCGTCGATCGTCGCCTGGAACGTCGAGAGGTTCAGCTCGAGGCCGCCGCGCCGCAGCACCTCGAAGTCGGGGTGTCCGCTCCGGACGCGGACGAGCCGCAGGCGGGTGCGGAGCGACGCCGCCGAGTACGGCATCTCCAGGAAGTCGTCGTAGAGCTCGACCCGCCGCCGCAGGTCGCCCCCGTCGAGGGCCCCCGTGAACCACACGACCGGGGTGCCGGCGAACACCGAGGCGCGCCGGACCGCCTCGGCGAACGAGGCCGCCGCGGCCTCCTCGCCGACCGTGACGATCGCGATCAGGGCGGCGGGCCCCAGGTCCTGTACGGCCGGGGAGAGCGGCACGGTCCGCGCCGCGTAGCCGAACGCCTCGAGGTCGCCGGCCACCTCGTCCATCGCCGGTGCATCGAGGCCGGCGACGAGCGCCACCTCCGCGACGGACGGGTCGGCGCCGCCCTCGCTCAGAGGCGGGACAGGTACCGGTCGACCTCGAAGGTCGTCACGGAGCTCCGGTAGTCGTTCCACTCCTCCACCTTGTTCGCCAGGAACCACTCGAACACGTGCGCGCCGAGCGTCTCGCGGACCAGCTCGCTCTCCTCCATCGCCTCGATGGCGCGCTCGAGCGAGGTCGGGAGCGGCGCGATACCGAGCGCGCGGCGTTCCGCCGGGCTGCGGCTCGCCAGGTCATCCGGCGCCTCCGGCGGGAGCTCGTACTCGCCCTCGATCCCCGCGAGCCCGGCGGCGAGGATCACAGCGAGCGCGAGGTACGGGTTGCACGCCGCGTCCGGGGCCCGGTACTCCACGCGGCACGCGGCCTCCTTGCCGGGCTTCGCCAGCGGCACGCGCACCAGCGCCGACCGGTTCCGCACGCCCCAGCACACGTCCACCGGCGCGTCGAACCCCGGCACGAGCCGCTTGTAGGAGTTCACCCACTGGTTCGTGATCGCCGTGATCTCGGGCGCGTGCCGCAACAGGCCCGCCACGAACGAGCGACCGACCTTCGACAGGTTGTAGGCGTCCGTCGGATCGAAGAACGCGTTGCGGTCGTCCTCGAACAACGAGATGTGGGTGTGCAGGCCGGAGCCGTCGGCGCCCTCGAGGGGCTTGGGCATGAACGTCGCGTAGCAGCCGAGCTCCTGGGCGACCTGTTTCACGACCGAGCGGAAGCTCATGATCGAGTCGGCCATCGTGAGCGGGTCGGTGTGCCGCAGGTCCACGCCGTGCTGCGAGGCCGCCATCTCGTGGTGCGAGTCCTTCACCGGGATCCCGATCTGCTCGAGGTAGGAGATCGCGAGCCGGCGGAAGTCGTTGCCGACGTCGAGCGGCGACAGGTCGAAGTACGAGCCCTCGTCGATCGGTGTCGGCGCGTCCGCGTCGCGGAACAGGAACACGTCGATCTCGGGCCCGACGTACGCGGTGAACCCGAGCGCGCGCACGCGCTCCATCGTGCGCTTCAGCACCGCGCGCGGGTCGCCCTCGAACGGCTCGCCGTCGGGCGCGTAGATGTCGCAGTACATGCGGGCGACGCCGCGGTCCTGCGGGCGCCACGGTAGCGACTGGAACGTGCGCGGCACCGGCCGCGCGACCATGTCGGCCTCCTGGGCGCGCGCGAACCCGTCGATCGAGGAGCCGTCGAAGCTCGCGCCCTCCGCGAGCGCCTCCGGGAGCTCCTCGGCCGGGATCGCGAACGCCTTCAGGATCCCGAGCACGTCGGTGAACCAGAGCTGCACGAACCGGATCCCTCGATCCTCGACGGCCTGCAGCACGAACCGATGCTCGTCGTGTGGGTCGTTCACGGCGCCTCCCGCGGCCTCGAACGACTCAGGGTACCGGCCGGTCGCGCCCGAAGGTTTCGGGGAGATGAACAGCCTCGCCGACGCACCTTTCATGGAGGGTTCACGGCCTCGAAACGTCCCGGAAACCTGACGCGCCCAGGGTCGGCCCATGGAGCGGCACCGCGCCCAGGAGCGCGACGCCTGCGGCATCGGCTTCGTGGCGGATGCCCGGGGAACCCCCCGGCGGGACGTCGTGGAGCTGGCGGTGCAGGCGCTGGCACGCGTGCGTCACCGTGGGGCGACCGCGGCCGACGCACGGACCGGCGACGGCGCCGGACTGCTGCTGGCGATCCCTCGCGCGTTGCTGGCGGCCGAGCTGGCCGGCCCGGCGATCCGGCGTGCGGGGATCGACGCGTCCGACGCCGACCGGATCGGGCTGGCGATGCTGTTCGACCGGTCCGACGACCCCGCCGGCGTGCGCCGGATCGTCGAGGACGCGTGCCGGGCGGAACGGATCGCGGTGGCTGGGTGGCGGACCGTCCCGACCGACCCCTCGGCCCTCGGCTGGGTCGCCCGGCGATCGCTCCCCCGGATCACGCAGGCGGTGCTGGTCCGGCCGTGGGGCTCGGACCGGCAGGCCGACCGCGCCGCGTTCCGTGCCCGGCGGCGGGCCGAGGCTGCGCTGCGCCGGCGCGCGACGGCCGCGTACCTCCCGTCGATGAGCTTCTCGACCGTCACGTACAAGGCGCTCACGTCGGCCGAGTGCCTGCCCGCCTTCTACCCGGACCTGACCGACCCGCGCACGGAGTCGTGGTTCGCCCTGTACCACCAGCGGTTCTCGACGAACACGACGCCGTCGTGGGAGCGCGCGCAGCCGTTCCGCCTGCTGGGCCACAACGGCGAGATCAACGCGATCGAGGGGAACCGGCGCCGGATGCAGGGGCGCGCTGGTTCGCTCGCGATCCCCGGCGGGCCCCTCGACGACCGCGGCTCGGACTCCGCGATGCTGGACGAGGCGGCCGAGCTGCTGCTGCGCGAGCCGGCCGGCGACGACCTCTTCGGCGCGATCGCCACGCTGATCCCGCCGGCGTGGGAGCACGACGAGACCGCCGACCCCGTCACCTCGGCGCGCCACCGATGGTCCGCGAGCGCGATGGAGCCGTGGGACGGGCCGGCGGCGGTCGTGTTCGCCGACGGCCGGCGCGTGGGCGCCGCGCTCGACCGCAACGGGCTCCGTCCGCTGCCGTACGCCGTCACCGACGACCTGATCGTCTGCGGGTCCGAGGCCGGCGTGGTCGACCTCGACGGGAACGTCCGGCGCGGCCGGGTGGGGGCGGGCGAGCTGCTCGGCGTCGACCCGGCGCGGGGCGGGCTGCAGGAGGACCCCGTCCGCGAGCACGCGCGGCGGAAGCCCTTCCGATCGTGGGCGGCCGACCACGTGGTCGAGCTGCCGGAGCCGGCCGTCGTGCCGTTGGCCGAGCCGGCAGACCTGCGGGCGCAGCAGGTCGCGCACGGCTACACGCGCGAGGAGCTCACGCTGCTCCTGAAGCCGATGGCCGCGAACGGCGTCGAGCCGACGTTCTCGATGGGCGATGACACGCCGATCCCGCCGCTCGGCGCGCACGGGCGTCCGGTGTACGCGTTCCTCCGTCAGCGGTTCGCGCAGGTCACGAACCCCCCGATCGACCACCTGCGGGAGCGCTCCGTGATGTCGCTGCGTACGCGGCTGGGACCGAGGCGTCCGCTCCTGGCGGACGGTCCGGCCGAGGGCCGGATCCGCGAGCTCCGCACGTTCCTGCTCGACGCCGTGCCCGAGGGCCACGCGCTGCGCACGACCTGGCTCGCCGAAGCCGGACCCGGCGCGCTGCGCCCGACCGTGGAGCGGCTGCGTCAGCAGGCGGTCGAGGCCGTGGAGGGCGGTGCGGGGATCCTGCTCGTGGGCACCGAGCCCGTCGGCCCGTCGCACGTTCCCGTCCCCACGGTGCTCGCGGTGGGCGCGATCGACGCGGCGTTGACCGAGGCCGGGATCGCGGACCGCGCGTCGATCGTCGCCGTGGCCGACGACGCCCGCGAGGGCCACCACATGGCCTGCCTGTTGGGCTTCGGCGCGGACGCGATCGTGCCCGCGTCTGGCGCTGGCGACCGTCCGGACGCTCGCCGACGACCTGCAGGCGGTCGCGCGGTACCGGACGGCGCTGGAGCAGGGCGTGCTGAAGATCCTGGCGAAGCTGGGGATCTCGTGCCTGGACTCGTACCGCGGCGCTCGTCTGTTCGATCCGCTGGGGATCGGGACCGACGTGCTCGACCGCTGCTTCCCAGGCCTGGACTCGCCGGTCGGCGGCTGGACGTTCGAGGACTTCGCCGCCGACGCGCTCGAGCGGCACGCGGCGGCGTTCGGCGCCGGCGACGACCCCGCGCTCGCGAACCCGGGCCTGGTGAAGTTCCGGCGCGGCGGCGAGCACCACGCGAACGAGCCCGACGTCGTGCGGGCGCTCCACGAGGCGGTGGACCCCGGCCTCGAGCGCCTGCGCTCGACCGCCGCGGGGGGGTCCGCCGACGACCTCAAGGTGGCGCACGCCCTGCAGGGCGTGGCCCGCGCCCCCGCCGATCGCGCGCGGTACGAGCGCTTCGCCGCGCTGGTGGAGGAGCGCCCGGCGGCCGAGATCCGCGACCTGCTCGAGCCGCGGACCTCCGGCGGACCGATCCCGGTCGACGAGGTTGAGCCCGCCGCCGCGATCCTCCGTCGGTTCTCTACCGGCGCCGTCTCGCACGGCTCGATCTCGAAGGAGGCGCACGAGACGCTCGCGCTCGCGATGCACCTGATCGGCGGGCGCTCGAACACCGGCGAGGGCGGTGAGGAACGGTCGCGGTTCCGCACCGACCGGAACTCGGCGATCAAGCAGGTGGCGTCGGGACGGTTCGGCGTGACGCCCGAGTACCTGGCGTTCGGCCGGGAACTGCAGATCAAGATCGCGCAGGGGTCCAAGCCCGGCGAAGGCGGGCAGATCCCCGCGAAGAAGGTGACCGAGGAGATCGCGCGCCTGCGCCACACGCAGCCCGGGATCCCGCTGATCAGCCCGGCGCCGCATCACGACATCTACTCGATCGAGGACCTGGCGCAGCTGATCGTCGACCTGCGCCAGGTGAACCCGTCGGCCGAGGTCTCGGTGAAGCTCGTCGCGTCGTCGGGCGTGGGCACGGTGGCGGCCGGCGTCGTGAAGGCCGGCGCGGACATCGTCCAGATCGCCGGCGCCGACGGCGGCACCGGCGCCTCGCCGCTGTCCTCGATCAAGCACGCGGGCCTGCCGTGGGAGCTCGGCCTGGCCGAGGCGCAGCAGGTGCTCTCGGGCGAGGGGCTGCGGGGCCGCGTGCGGCTGCGCGTCGACGGCGGGCTGAAGACCGGCCGCGACGTGCTGATCGCGGCGCTGCTGGGGGCCGACGAGTTCTCGTTCGGCACCGCGGCCCTGCTGGCCGAGGGCTGCATCATGGTCCGCACCTGCCACCTGGACACGTGCCCCGCGGGGATCGCCACCCAGCGTCCCGAGCTGCGTGCGAAGTTCGCGGGCACGCCGGAGATGGTGGCCGGGTACCTGACCGCGGTCGCCGAGCACGTGCGGCGCCTGCTCGCGTCGCTCGGCCTCCGGTCGCTCGACGACGCGATCGGCCGCACCGACCTGCTGGTCCGGCGTGCGGTCGCCGGGCGGGCGGAGCGGCTGGACCCCTCGCCGCTGCTGGAGCCGGCGACCGGCGAACGGCGGCCCACGGAGCCGGCATCGGAGCGCCCGCGGTCGGACCTGGGCGACCGGCTCTTCGCCGACGCTTGGCCCCGTCTGCTGGCCGGCCATCCGGTCGAGCTCGAGTACCGGATCGGGAACGCCGACCGCTCGGTCGGCGCGCGCCTGGGCGGCGCGATCGGCCGTGCGTTCGGCAACGGCGCCCCGGCCGAGGAGATCCGCGTGCGCTTCGCGGGGGTGGCCGGGCAGTCGTTCGGCGCGTTCCTGACCGACGGCGTCACGTTCCACCTGACCGGCGAGGCGAACGACTACGTCGGCAAGGGCATGAGCGGCGGCCGCATCACGATCGAGCCGCCGCCCGGCGACGCCGGCGAACCCTCGCTCGCCGGCAACACGCTGCTGTACGGCGCGACCGGCGGGGAGCTGTACGTGGCCGGGAGCGTCGGCGAACGCTTCGCCGTGCGGAACTCCGGCGCCCGCGCCGTCGTCGAGGGCACCGGCGCGAACGCCGCCGAGTACATGACCGGCGGCACCCTCGTGATCCTCGGCCCCACCGGCCCGAACCTGGGCGCCGGCATGACGGGCGGTGAAGTCTTCCTGGCCGGCACCGACGACGCGCTGCTCGCCCGCGTGAACCCGGACACCGTGGAGGTCTCGCGGCCGGACCGCGCCGCGCTCGAGCGGGTCTGGGGCTTGCTGAACCGCCACGCCCGGCTCACGGGCTCGGCGCGCGCGACCGCCGTGTTGGCGGCGTGGCCCTCAGCGGCTCGGCGCCTGTGGCACGTCCGCCCGAGCATCGCCGCGGTCACGGTCCTCCCGGAGCCCGAGACCGAACCGACGGTCCGAGTCTCGTAGCTACGCAGGGCGGTACGCGCGGGTCGCGAGCTTCTGCAGCGTTCCCAGGTCGAGGTCCTCGAGGCGGCGGAACGTGATGTTGGCGGAGCCGACCCTGACCTTGCCGAGGCGGTCGGCGTACCGGTGCGCGAGGTACTCGCCGTCCTCGACGGCGTTCACGTACAGGCTGAAGTGCTTCTGTTGCCGGGCCAGGCCGATCGTGAACCACTCGACCTCCTTGCCGTCGCTACCGGCCTGCGTCACGTCGCCGTACCCGATGATCTCCTGGTGGGTACCGCCCCAGAACGTGCCGACCCACAGGCGGCGGGACGCGCCGGGCATCGCGTCGACGAGCACCTCGTCGATCGCGACCATCGCCGCGCGGTCGGGCTCGGGCAGACGGCGCAGGTAGACGTCGACGCTGCGACGGCTCTTCTCCATCGCCGATCAGACCGCGCGGACGCGGTTGTTGCGCGGCTCGTGCTCGAGCTCGACCAGGCCGAGCTCCTCGAGCAGCGGTGGGATGTACATGGCGAAGCGGCCGCGGTAGCCCTTGCGCAGCCCGTACCACCCGCCGACCGGGTTGTCGTCGGACCGAGCCCAGGCCTCCAGGGTGCCGTCCTTCGCCGGCTTGCCCTCGTCGGCGCTGCCGAGGTCCATCCAGTCGCCGTGCTCGCGCAGCATCGCCGGCACGTCCTCGAGGCATCGGGCCAGGTAGCGGAGCTTGGTGGTGCCCACCTGGCACACGAGCTCGGGCGGGTCGGCGCCGTCGTCGCGGTGGATCGTGTACTCCGACGTCCCAGGCGGGGTCTTCAGCACCCAGGGGTCCTCGGCGGTTCCGGTTCCGCTCATCGCGCTCCTCCTTCGGTCGATGCGGATGGGAACAGGTCGAGCAGCTCGCGCAGGTCGTCGATCACGCGTTCGCTCCAGCCGTCGCGCTCGGGCGTGAGCTGCTCGGCGTGGTCAACGCCCGGCTCGCGGATCAGCACGGCGAACATCCCGAGCGCCTCGGCGCCGGACAGCTCGCCGTAGGCGCCGTCGCCGCAGTACAGGCACGCCGCCGGGTCGACCCCGAGCCGGTCCGTCGCGTACCGGTAGATCGCCGGATCCGGCTTGCGGAGACCGACCTCGCTGGAGAAGACCGTCACGTCCACGAGCGGCGCGAGCTCCGATGCATGCCAGTGCTCCGGCGTGTCGGGCGCGCACATGCTGATCAGGGCGACCGGTACGGCGCGGCGCCGAAGCTCGGAGAGCGTCTCCACCGCGCCGGGGCGCGGGTGGAAACGGCGACGGTAGAGCGCGTCGCGGATCGCGAGCGCGCGGGCCATCGCCTCATCCTCGATCGGCCAGCCGTTCTCCGCAGAGAACGCGCGGACGTTCGCCTCGATCGTCGCGAACCCACCCGTCTGGCGTTCCGACGCGGTCGCTTCCCACGCCGCCTGGAACGCGTCCTCGTCGACGCCGAGCTCGCGGCCCATCGCCCGCACGTGATCGACGAACTCCCTCCGCGTGAACTCCGGGACCAGCGTGCCGAACAGGTCGAAGATCGCCGCGTCGAGGTGGTGGCCCGGACTCAGCTCCACTCGTGCTCCAGCAGGCCGTACGCGACCAGGTCGACGTATCGTCCGCCGCCTACCCGGTCACCGTCGCGGATCACGCCCTCCTCGGTGAAGCCCAGCCGCTCCGCGACGCCGCGCGAGCGCCGGTTGTCGACGCCGGCATGCAGCGAGATCCGGTGTAGGCCAAGCTCGCGGAACCCGTGGTCGATGAACAGGCGGCACGCGCGCGTCACCAGCCCTCTGCCCTCGAACTCCTCACCGATCCAGTAGCCGAGCTCGCCGTTGTTCTGGAGCAGGGTCACGCGCAACCCGATCGTGCCGGCTGCGCGCCCGTCCACCCAGATCCCGTTCGCCTCCAGATCGTGCTCGGACGCGAGCGACCGCTCGATGAAGTCCCGGACGTCGGCCGGCGAGCGCGTCGACTCCGTCCACGGCATCCACGCCTCCAGACGCGCGCGGTTCGCCTCGACGAGCGCATAGACCTCCTCCGCGTCGTCGGGCGTGAACGTGCGGATGACCGCGTGGTCGTCGATCGGCCAGTAGATCGGGGTCACGCCGTGGGCTCGGCCGCGGGCGGCGCCCCGGCCGTCGCCTTGCGCTGCTCCTCGTCCTGGAGCACTCGCCGCAGGACCTTGCCGATCAGGGTCTCGGGGAGCTCGTCGCGGAACTCCCACTCCTTCGGCACCCGATAGCCGGTCAGGCCCTGCTCGGGATCGCGGCACCAGGCGTCGAGCTCCTCGGCGGTCGCGGTCTCGCCCGCCCGTAGCACCACGAACGCCTTCACGCGCTCGCCGGTCGTCGCATCGGGCAGCCCCACGACGGAGCACTTCGCGATCTTCGGGTGGTGGTACAGCACGTCCTCGACCTCGGTCGGGTACACGTTGAACCCGGACACGAGGATCATGTCCTTCAGCCGGTCGACGATCCGGAAGAACCCGTCCTCGTCCATGATCGCGATGTCCCCGGTATGGAGCCACCCGTTGCGGATCATGTCGGCGGTCGCCTCGGGACGGCGCCAGTAGCCGAGCATCACCTGCGGCCCCTGGACGCAGAGCTCGCCTCGCTCGCCGGGCTCCACCACGCGGTCGGGATCGGCCAGGTCCACGATCCTGCAATCCGTGTCCAGGATCGGGATCCCGATCGTGCCGGGACGTGGCTCGTCGAACGGGTTCACGTGCGTGACCGGCGAGCACTCGGTCAGGCCGTACCCCTCGACGAGCTTCGCCCCGCCGGTGATCTCGCGGAACTTGTCGGCGACAGCCTTGGGTAGCGGCGCGGCGCCCGAGATGCACGCCTTGACCGACTTCAGGTCGTACTTCTGCGTCTCCGGCGCCTCGTTCAACGCCACGAACAGACGCGGCACGCCCGGGAAGAACGACGGCCGCTCCTTCGCGAGCTGCTTCAGGACCATCGCCAGGTCGAACCGCGGCAGCAGCACCAGCGTGCCGCCCTGCGAGATCCCGAACCCCATCGCCACCGTGCCGAACGAGTGGAAGAACGGAAGGACGCACATCACGCCGTCCTTCCCACGCTCGAAGTCCGTGATGCACGGTGCGGTCTGCAGCACGTTCGCGACCAGGTTGTGGTGCGAGAGCATCGCGCCCTTCGAGAGGCCCGTGGTGCCGCCCGTGTAGATGAACGCGGCCGCATCGGAGCGAGCGTCGACCTGGGCGACGGGCGGGACAGCGCCGACCTTCGCCATCGCGTCCTTCCACCACCGAACCGGCGCGCCCGACGGCACCGGGGGCCAGGGCTTGCCTTCGTGCTTCGCCTCCCGTTTGAACTTGAGCGGCGCGAGGAGGTTCAGCGGGAACTTCATGTAGTCGGTGATCTTCGTGACGATCACCCGGTCGACCCCGACATCGGCTGCGATCGCGGCCCAGCTCGGGTACAGCTGGTCCAGCACGATCATCGCCGCGGGTTCGGAGTCCTGGATCTGGTGCGTGAGCTCGCGCTGGGTGTACAGCGGGTTGTTGCCGACCGCGATCGCCCCGATCCGCACCGCCGCGTACCAGGCGATCACGTACTGCGGGGAGTTCGGCAGCAGCAGGCCGACGCGGTCGCCCTTGCGCACGCCCAGGCCCGCCAGCACGCCCGAGAACCGCTCCGCTTCCGACAGCAGGGTCCGGTAGCTGAGGTGCTTGCCCAGGAACGCGATCGCAGGCCGGTCCGGGAACTCGGCCGCGGAATCGGCCAGGAACGAGAAGACGGAGGTCTCGGGGTACGGCTCGGCGGTCTTGGGGACGCCGGTACGCCAGGTGGTGAACCAGGGACGATGCTCGGTCATCCCGGCATCATTCCAGCACCGGTCCGGGCGCTCAACCCGAGGCCGGGGAGGCGAGCATCGCGCCGCGCGGTTCGGTAGCATCGCCTGCGATGAGGTGACTCGGTCCTCCTCCGCGCCACGCCCCGTCCCGATCGGACGTGGCGCGTCGTCGCCCGCCGACGCCGGGAGCCCGACCGTGATCCTCACCTGCCGCCGTCCGACCACGTTCCGCGATCGACCGAGCCCGCCTCGCGGCGCCCGTCGAGCCTGCTCCACGACGCACGCCCCGACCCGGAGCCTGCCATGAGCGTGACCGCCGAACCGATCGAGCACGACGCCCCCCGGGGGACGTTCCTGCGCGGGATGCGCCTGGTCGCCTCCTACGTCCGGACGCACCCGGGCCCGTTCCTCGTGTCGCTGTTCGGCGCGCTCCTGTTCGCCATCGGAGGGATCGCATCGACCGCCGTCCTCGGTCGGGTGACGAACGAGGTGCTGGTGCCCGCCTTCTCGGGCGGCGTGGACGCTCGCACGATCTGGCTCGGCGCCGCCGCGATCGTCGGGGTGGCCGCGATCCGCGCCCTCGGGATCGGCCTGCGTCGCTACTTCAGCGGGATGACCGGCGAACGCATGATGCGGACGATGCGGCTCCAGGTGGCCGAGCAGTACAAGGAGCTCCCGGTCGCGTACCACAAGGCCACGCCGACGGGCGAGCTGCTCGCGCACATGGAGGCCGACGTGAACGCGGCGGTCGAGGTGATCTACCCCGTCCCGTTCGCGACCGGCGTGCTGTTCCTGGTCCTGTTCGCGATGGTCTCGCTGATCCTGACGGACCCGTACCTGGCGGCGATCGGCCTGCTCGTGATCCCCACGCTCGCGCTGATGAACCGCTCGTTCGCCCGCCGGGTGCAAGCGCCGGTCGAACGCGCCCAGGAGCGGATCGGCGACGTCTCCTCGGTCGTCCACGAGTCGATCGACGGTGCCCTGATCGTGAAGACCCTGGGGCGCGAGGACGCCGAGACGGAGCGGCTGGCGGCGCGCGCCGAGGAGCTACGGAAGGAGCGCGTCGAGGCCGGGAACATCCGGGCGGGGTTCGAACCGGCGCTCGAGGCGCTGCCGTCGGTGGGCATCATCCTGCTGCTCGGCGTCGGCTCGTGGCGGGTCTCGCAGGGCGACGTGACGCTCGGGACGCTCGTGCAGTTCGTCGCGCTGTTCAACCTGCTGGCGTGGCCGATGCGGTTCATCGGCTGGATCCTGGCCGAGCTGCCGCGCGCACTCGTCGGCAAGGACCGGGTCGACCAGGTGCTGGCCGAGCCGGTCACGGTCGCCCCGCCCGAACGGCCGGTCCACCTTCCCGACGGACCGCTGGGGATCGAGGTCCAGGCGCTCGACTACCGCCTCGACGGCCTGCCGATCCTGTCCGGCGTGGACCTGGAGGTCCTGCCGAACGAGTCCGTCGCGGTCGTGGGCCCGACGGGCTCGGGCAAGAGCGTGCTGGCCCAGCTGATGGTGCGCCTCGACGACCCCGACACGGGCGAGGTCCTCGTCGGCGCCGTGAACGTCCGCCACGTCGACCCGGTCGAGCTGCGGGCGGCCGCCGCCCTGGTGTTCCAGGAGAGCTTCCTGTTCGCGGCGAGCCTGCGCGCGAACATCGCCCTGGACTCCGGGGCGACCGACGACCGGATCGAGGCGGCCGCGCGGCTCGCGCAGGCCCACGGGTTCATCGAGCGCATGCCGAAGGGCTACGACACGCTCGTCGGCGAGCGGGGCGTGACGCTCTCGGGTGGGCAGCGCCAGCGTGTCGCGCTGGCGCGCGCGCTCGTGCGCCGGCCGCGGATCCTGATCCTGGACGACGCGACCAGCGCCGTGGACCCGACGATCGAGGCCCAGATCCTGGGCGGCCTGCGCGAGGCGCACGACGCGACCCTGATCGTCGTCGCGTACCGCCTGTCGACGATCACGCTCGCCGACCGCGTGCTGGTCCTGGACGGCGGGCGGATCGTGGCCACCGGAGCGCACGACGACCTGCTGGCCGCCGAGCCGCGATACGCGCAGATCGTGCGCGCCTACGAGCGGGGGGAGGTGTGATGGCCGAGCCGGCGATCCCGCTCGACGACGACCTCCCGATCCCGCCGGAGCTGCAGCGGACATCGGCCGTGCTGCGGCGCGGGCTCCGCGAGAGCCCCGAGCTCCGCACTGGGCTCGGGTTCACGCTGATCCTGTCGTTCGCGGTGATCGTGGCGACGCTCGTCGTCCCGATCCTGATCCAGAAGATCTTCGACCACGGCTTCGACGGTGGGTTCCAGGCCGCGTACGTGTACTCGATCTGCGGGATCGCGCTCGCGCTGGTGACCGGCTCCTACCTCGCCGGGCGGGCCGCCGGACGCCGCCTGGTGACGGCCTCCGAGCAGGCGCTCGCGAACCTGCGGGTGCGGACGTTCGCCCACATCCACGAGCTCTCGGTGGCGGAGCAGACGAAGGAGAAGCGCGGGATCTTCGTCTCGCGGGTCACCGCGGACGTCGACTCGCTCGCCGAGTTCACGGAGTGGGGCGGGATCGCGTGGCTGATCTCGGCCGCGCAGATCGCGGGGGCTCTGCTGCTGATGCTCGTCTACTCGTGGCAGCTCACGATCCCCCTCGTGCTGCTCGTGATCCCGTTGCTGCTCGTGGTCGGGAAGCTCCAGGCCGGGTTCACGAGCGCCTACTCCCTGGTCCGCACGCGGGTCGGCGAGATGCTCTCGGAGGTCTCCGAGTCGGTGATGGGCGCCGCGGTGGTGCGCGCGTACGGCCTGGACGATTCGGTGCACGGCCGCGTCGCGAACGCGATCGGCAACCGGTACCGCGCGCAGATGACGGCCCACCGCCGCGCGGCCACGCTCTTCCCGGTCGCGGTGCTGTTCCAGGCGCTGGGGATCGCGACCGTCGTGGTGCTGGGCGCGTTCTACGGAGAGTCGTGGGGCCTCACGGTCGGCCGGGTCACGGCCTTCCTGTTCCTGGCCGACCTGTTCCTGCATCCGTTCGCCGACCTGCCAGAGATCTACTCCGAGACCCAGACGGCGATCGCGGGCTGGCGCAAGATCCTCACGGTGCTCGACCTGCCCGTCGAGATCGTCGAGCCGGACCCCGGTGTGGTCCTCGAGCACGGCGCGCTGGACGTGCGCACCGAGGACGTGCGCTACGCGTACCCCGACAGCGACCACGTGCTGCACGGGGTGTCGCTCCACATCCGGCCCGGCGGCCACGTCGCGATCGTCGGCGAGACCGGCTGCGGCAAGACGACGTTCGCGAAGCTCCTCTCGCGCCTGGCCGACCCCGTGGAGGGGCGCATCGTCGTGAACGGCGTGGACCTACGCGACGTCGCGCCGGCATCGCGCCGGACGGCGATCCGGATGGTGCCGCAGGACGGGTTCCTGTTCGACACGACGATCCGCGAGAACGTCCGGCAGGGCCGGCCCGGCGCGACCGACCGCGACGTCGAGACGGCGTTCGAGGAGCTCGGCCTGGGCGAGTGGGTCGCGTCGATGCCCGACGGCCTGGAGACGGTGGCCGGGGAACGCGGCGAGGCGCTGTCGGTCGGCGAACGTCAGCTCGTGGCGCTCGCGCGCGCCCAGATCGCCTCCCCCGGCCTGCTGATCCTCGACGAGGCGACCAGCGCCGTCGACCCCGGCACCGAGCAGCGGATCTCGGAGGCGCTCCGTCGCCTCTCGCACGGTCGCACCGTGCTCACGATCGCCCATCGGCTGTCGACCGCGGAGCAGGCGGACCACGTGTTCGTCTTCGACGCCGGCCGCGTCGTCGAGGAGGGCCGGCACGAGGAGCTTGCGGCGAACGGAGGCGTGTACGCGCGCCTGTACGAGAGCTGGCTCGGGAACGTGGGGGTGCTCGGGCGGTAGCCGCGCGCCGGTAGGCTTCCGCCTCCATGAGCGACTTCGTCGAGCAGCTCCGTTCGATGGCCGAGGCCTCGCTGTTCCCGGAGGAAGGTGAGCTCGAGGCCCCGGGCCTCACAGCACCCGTCGAGATCCTGCGCGACCGCTGGGGCGTGCCGTACCTCAGCGCCGAAACGCAGGACGACCTGTGGTTCGCGCAGGGGTTCCTGACGGCGGGCGAGCGCCTCTTCCAGCTCGAGATGATCCTCCGGACCGCGAACGGGCGGCTCTCGGAGGTGTTCGCGGACCGGACGCTCGAGGACGACCGGTTCGCGCGGACGATCGGGTTCCACCGCGCCGGGGAGCGCGTGGCCGCCACCTGGGACGACCGTTCGCACGGGATGCTTGAGCGGTTCCGCGCCGGGGTGTCCGCGTGGATCGACGCGATGCCCGCGAAGCCGGTCGAGTACACGCTGCTGGACCTGGAACCGGACCTGCCGACGGACGAGGGTGCGTGGGCGGCGGCGTTCGTCTACCTGGCCTGGACGCTGTCGGGGAACTGGGACACCGAGCTCCTGCGCGCCTGGATCGACGAGCGCCTGGGGCCCGACGCCGTGCGGACCCTGCTGCCCCCGCTCCCCGAGGACGCGCCGGCGATCGCCGCCGGAGCGCTTCACGGACGCTTGCTGGACAGCGCCCCGCGCGCGAAGGGCCAGGGCTCGAACGACTGGGTCGTGGACGGGACGCGGACCACGACCGGGAAGCCGCTGCTGGCGAACGACCCCCACCTGCTGGCGCTACAGCCCAGCCCGTGGATCGAGCTGCACCTGCGCGCGCCCGGCTACGAGGCGCGTGGGGTCGCCCTCGTCTTCTCCCCCGGTGTCCTGCTGGGAGCGACCGCGCACCACGCCTGGGGCGCGACGAACGTGACCGGCGACGTGCAGGACCTCTACGTCGAGCGGCTGAACGAGGACGGCACGGCCGCCGAGTACCTGGGCGGCTGGGAGCCGCTCACGATCCATCACGAGGAGATCGCCGTGCGCGGGACCGCGGAGCCGGTCGCGTTCGACGTGCGGGAGACGCGTCATGGGCCGATCCTGGAGAGCTACGTCGAGGGCGAGCTGCCGTCCGAGACCCGACCCCTGCCACCCGAGCCCGTGTACGCGCTCCGCTGGACCGGGTTCGACCGCGCGACCCAGCCGTCGCTCGTCCTGGACGCCGCGACGGCGACCGACTTCGAGGCCTTCCGACGAGCAGCCGTCGCGCTCGAGTGCCCGGGGCAGAACGTCGTGTACGCCGACGTCGAGGGCACGATCGGGTACCAGTGCACCGGGCGGTACCCGATCCGGCGCGGGGGAGCCCACACCGCGCCGGTGCCCGGGTGGACGGACTCGCACGAGTGGGACGGGTACGTACCGTTCGAGGAGCTCCCGTGGTGCGTGAACCCGGACCGAGGCTTCGTGGCCACGGCGAACAACCGGACCCACGACGACGACTACCCGCACCGTATCGGCGACGACTTCCACACGCCGTACCGCGCTCGGCGCATCGTCGAGCTGCTGGAGGCGACCGAGCGCCACGACGTGGCCTCGTTCGCGCGGATCCAGGCCGACACGGTCTCGTTGCCGGCGATCGCGACGCTGCCGCTCCTGGTCGGGTTGGATCCGGCCGGCGACGGGGAGCGGGCGGCGCTCGAGCTGCTCGCCGGGTGGGACGGCGACATGGCGGCGGGTTCGGCCGGCGCGGCGGTGTTCAACGTGTGGTGCCAGCACCTCGCTCGCCGGATCCTGATCCCCGTCCTGGGCGAGGACGTGTTCCGCGCCTATCACGCGTGGCGCGAGATGTTCCAATGCGAGGTGCTCCCGGGTCTGCTCCGCGAGCCGACGGCCGCGTGGTTCGCCGACGGTGACGGCGGGTCACCGGCCGGGGCGCGCGACCGGCTGCTCCACGACGCGCTGGCCGATGCGCTCGCGGAGCTGACCGAGCGCCTCGGAGCGGACCCGGCCGGCTGGAGCTGGGGGGCGCTGCATCGCGTCCGGCTCGTCCATCCGCTCGGCGCGCTGCCGGGCCTCGAGCCGCTGTTCAGCGCGGTCGACGCGCCGTTCGGCGGCGACGAGCAGACGGTGGCACAGGGGGGGTTCGACGGGCGCGACGGGTACCCGACCGCCGTGATCCCGTCGTGGCGCGCGGTCTACGACCTGGCCGACCTCGACCGGTCGATGGGGGTCCTGCCGGCCGGCAACTCGGGCAACCCGGCGTCGCCCCACTGGAACGACCAGGCCGCGCTCTGGCTGGCTGGCGAGCTCCATCCCCTGCCGTTCACGCGGCCGGCCGTCGAGGCCGCCGCGGTCTCGGCGCTCCGCCTGGTGCCCGGGTACCATCCCTGACATGCCGAAGTCCCGGGGTCGCCAGAAGGCGAAGGCCAAAGGCCGATACCAGGTCGCGCCCGACAAGCCGAAGCCGAAGACGAAGTCCAGCCCTCGCTGGTACTCGCCGCTCGTGCTCTCCGTGATGGGCCTGGGCGTGCTGGTGATCGTCCTGAACTACATGGGGATCCTGCCGTTCACCGGCGGCCAGACGAACTCGATCGCCTTGATGGTCGGCCTCGGGTTGATCGCGGTCGGGTTCCTGGGCACGACCGGCATCCGCTGAATCGGGCGGCAGCGCAGCACCTCCCGAGGGACCCACCCGAAGAATCACAGCCGTGTGATCCTTCCACATCGGTTTCCACATGGTGGAGAACCCCTGCGGGTCGTCCCTCCCGCCGCTGTGCGTTCACGCGATGTGGATAACGGTGGGGATAGACGGGGGCGCTCCTGTGGATAACCGGTGGGGAACTCAGCCGACGGGGCGGCGCTCGACGTGCATCGGCTCGCCGCAGTGGCGCGGGATCTGGAGCTCCCCCAGGCGGGTTACCCGGAACTCGGTCCCGCACTCCCCGCACACCAGGAAGACCTCCAGCTCCTCGACGTCCTCGACCTCCGGTTTCTCCAGGCGGGCGGGGTCGCTGGTCAGCGAACGGAGCGTCGCGATCCCGACCCGCCAGATCACGTAGGCCAGGACGAGCGCGACGGGGATCGCGATCCACGGCGACATGCGGCCACGCTAGCATCGGCTCTGCTTCGGGTAGCGTCCGGGCTCCCGGGCGGCGAAGGGTCAGGCCGCGGGGACGTTCAGGGCCAGGAAGTCGAGGATCGCCCGCTGCTGGCGGATCTCCTCCTCGATGTCGTAGGACCCGTGGCCCGTGCCGAACAGGTAGACCTCGTGGGGGTGGCCCCGCGCCGCGAGCTTGTCGACGTAGGCCATCGCCTGCCGGAACGGGCAGCGGCTGTCGTTCTCGCCGATCAGGAAGAGCACCGGCGCGCGGACGGCGTCGGCGAAGTAGATCGGGTTGCGGTCGCGCATCAGCTCCGGGACCTCGGCCGGCGTCCCGCCGAGCAGCGCCCGGTCGTAGGCCTGCAGGTCCGGCGACATGTCGTCGTAGGAGAGCTCGTAGTCGCCCACCGGGATCCCCGCGATGCCACACACCCACAGGTCGGGGTGCTTGCCGAGCTCCATCAGCGTGAGGTAGCCACCCCATGACCAGCCGCCGATCACGGCCCGCGACGGGTCCGCGATGCCCTGCCCCACCAGCCACGCCAAGCCGGCGTTCAGATCCTCGACCTCGGGCCCCCCGATGTCGCCGATCAACGCGTCCCGCCACTCCGCGCCGTACCCGGTCGAGCCGCGGTAGTTGATCATCGCCACGGCGAACCCGACGTCGACGTAGGACTGCACCTCGGGATTGAACCGGTCCTCGTCGAGCCAGGTCGGTCCACCGTGCGGACGGATCAGGACCGGGAACGGGCCGTCCCCCTCGGGAGCCACGTAGAAGCCGTGGACCGACTCCCCGTGCGGGTTGTCGTAGCGGAACGAGGTGTACGGGCGGCCCTGCGGCGCGGGATCTCCGGCGGGTCGGAGGACCTCCTCGCCGCGGTCGTTCAGGATCCGGTGGTCGTGCGCCCCGTCGCACCAGCGGAACCAGATCGATCCATCTGGGCGAACCCTGGCGCCCGAGACCTGGCCGGGCGGATGCTCGAACGCGGAGAGCGCGCCGGTCCCGAGCTCGTAGCGGTGGAGGCGATGGCGACCCTCCACCAGGTTGGCCAGCAGCAGCGCCGAGCCGTCGGGCCACCAGTCGTAGGCGAACACGTCGCCCTCGAGTCCGGTGTCGAGGTCCGTCCAGGCCCCCGTCGCCGGTTCCCAGATCGCCGGGGCGGCCTCGCCGCGTCGCTCGTGGATCACGACGAGGCGACCGTCGCCCGCGCGCGGCGCCCACACGGCGGCCGAGAGGCACTTCTCCTCATCCTGCAGGTCCGCGACCGTCTCTCCGGAGCGCGCGTCGACGACCCGCAGGGCGGGATGCATCATGTTCCCGCGCTGCAGGCACAGCAGCGAGCCGTCGGCGGACAGGCCGCCGCGGTTGTATCCCTCGTCCCCGGCGACGCGGAGCAGGTCGGGACTGCGGGCGATCTCCACGGACGGGCCGTCGCCGTGCCGCACGAAGATCCCGAAGCCGTTCGCGTCGCTGATCGAGGCCGCGATCACGCCTGGCGCCTGCGCCATCCCCTCGTTCCACCCGACGGGGACATCGTGCAAGAGCGGCGCGGCGTCGCCGCCCTCGAACGGGGCCGTGAGCCATCGTCCCGACTCGTCCCCCGTCTCGTCCTGCCACCAGTGGATGTTCGCGCCGTCCGGCGAGAGGGAACCGCTGATCACCCCGACCGGGTGATCCGTCACGCGTCGACGCAGGCCACTCGACGAGTCCCAGGCATGGAGCTGCCAGACACCGCTCTCGGTGCTCTCGTACCCGATCCGGTCGGGTGCGAGGGGCGACCAATCCGGCATCGAGACGATCGGGGCCCGGAAGCGGCGTTCCCAGTCGGCGGTCGGATCGCTCATGGCGGAGGAGCCTACGTCATGCGCCCTCGGACGCGTCACGGATCGCGCGCCACACCCGCTCCGGGGAAAGCGGCAGGTCGAGGTGGCGTACCCCCAGGTGCGCGAGCGCGTCGACCGCGGCGTTCTGCACGGCCGGGGTCGAGCCGATCGTCGCCGACTCGCCGATGCCCTTCGCCCCCAACGGGTTGTGGGGCGTCGGCGTCTCGGTGTGGGCCAGCTCGTACGACGGGAGATCGGCGGCCGACGGGAACGCGTACCCCGTGAACGTCGCGGTGAGTGGGTTCCCGAACTCGTCGAAGACGACCTCCTCGTACAGCGCCTGCGCGATCCCCTGCCCCAGGCCGCCGTGCACCTGGCCGTCCACGAGGATGGGGTTCAGGATCCGGCCGCAGTCGTCGACGGCGACGTGCCGAACCAGCCGGACGTCGCCGGTCAGCGTGTCCACCTCGACGACGGCCACATGCGCGCCGAACGGGAACGTCGAGTCGACCTCCCGGAAGACCCCGGACGAAACGAGCCCGGGCTCCATCCCCTCCGGCAGGTTCGCGGCGTCCGCGGCGAGGGCCGCCAGCTCGTCCCAGTCGACCGCGCGCGTGGGCGCGCCCGCCACCCGGATGCCGCCGTCGGCGACCTCGAGGTCCGCCTCGTCGACCTCCAGGACGTGGGATGCGATCCGCCGCGCCTTCTCGACGAGCTTCTGGCTCTCCTCAGCGATCGCCGAGCCCGCCGCCTGCAGCGAACGCGAGCCCCACGTTCCCGCGCCGCGCGGCACGACGCCCGTGTCGGAGTGGATCACGCGCACGCGCTCGAACCGGACGCCGAGGAGCGCCGCCGCGATCTGCGCGAACGCGGTCTCGTGCCCCTGCCCGTGGGGCGACGCCCCCGTCAGGAGCGTCACGCCGCCGTCGGGATGCACCTCGACCGAGCCGAACTCCTTGCTCGCGAAGGACGTGATCTCGACGTACGTGGCGAGCCCGATCCCGAGGCACGTCGGGTCGCCTCGCTCCCGCCTGCGCCGCTGCTCGGCGCGGAGCTCGTCCCATCCGGCGAGGCGCAGGGCCTCCTCGAGCGAGCGCTCGTAGTCCCCGGTGTCGTACCGCGTGTTCGAGGCCGTCGTGATCGGGAACGCATCGGCGGGGATGAGGTTCCGCCGTCGCAGCTCGATCGGATCCATGGCGAGCTCGCCGGCGAGCAGGTCGATCGCGCGCTCGACCAGCGCGGCTGCTTCCGGCCGGCCCGCCCCGCGGTACGGGCCGACCGGCGTGGTGTTCGTCACGACCGCGCGGACCCGGCAGGCGATCGCCGGGAACGCGTAGACGCCGGCCAGCATCTCCTGCGTCGTGTCGGGCAGGAACGCCGCGATCGGGTACGCGCCCAGGTCCGCGAGCAGCTCGACGCGCATCCCGACCAAGCTGCCGTCGCGCTTGGCCCCGATCTCGACGGTCTGGACCTGCGCGCGCCCGTGCGTGAGCCCGAGCATGCTCTCGGTCCGGGTCTCGACCCACCGGATCGGCCGGCCGAGCCTCCGCGCCGCCACCGCGACGACGGCGTACTCCGGATAGAGCTGCAGCTTCGCCCCGAACCCGCCGCCCACGTCGGGCGCGATCGTGCGGATCCGCCGCTTGTGCACGCCCAGCACGTCGGCCAGGTCGTTGCGCACGTCGAACGGGATCTGCGTCGAAACCCAGACCGTATATCGGTCGTCGCCCTCCGGGACGACAGCGATGGCGTTCGGCTCCATCGGGCACGGCGCCAAGCGCTGGTTCACGAAGCGCCCGCGCGCGACCACCTCGGCACCCGCCAGGACGTCCTCGTCCCAGTGCGCGAGCAGCGTGTGGACGACGTTCGAGCCCTGCGCCTCGAACAGCGGCGGCGCGCCGTCGAGCGCGGCGGCCTCCGGGTCGACCGCGACGTCCAGCGGCTCGTACTCGACCCGGACGGCCTCCGCCGCATCCTGCCCCTGCGCGAGGGTCTCGGCGACCACGACCGCGATCGCCTCGCCCACGTACCGGACCCGGTCGTGCGCCAGGACGTGCCGGTCGAACGTCCCCTCGAGCTCGCCGGAGGCACCCTCTACGTTCCCGCTGGGCAGCATCGGCGCGATCCCCAGATCGTCTGCGGTGTAGACCGCCACGACGCCCGGCATCGCCCGGGCCGCGGACACGTCCACCTCCTGGATCCGGGCGTGCGCCATGATGGAGCGCACGAAGGTCGCCCGCAGCGCCCCTGGGATCTCGAGGTTCTCCAGGTACCGGCCCTCCCCCCGGAGGAACCGAGGGTCTTCAGACCGGAGCTGCGGAACGCCGAACAACGAGGGCGGGAGCGTCACGGCGCTCATGCTAGGCGGCGACCCGCCGAGCGGCCGCCGTCGACCCGAGGGACACTGGGGAGCGAGCCGATGACCCGAGAGCCGCGTTCCGCCCGCCGCGTCCTCGCGACGATCGTCGCGACCGCCATGGCCGTCTCGACCGCGATCGTCCTAGCCGGCGGTTCGCCCGCGGACGCCCGGGGTGGGATCGTCGTGCGGACGGTGGCGGACGGCCTCTCCGACCCGGCCGCGTTCACGTTCATGCCGAACGGCCGGATCGTCTACCTCGAGCGCGGCACCGGCGAGATCCACTTCCTGAACCCGTCGACCGGAGCCGACCATCGATTCGCCGCGGTCGGCGGCGTGAACGGCGAAGGCGAGCGCGGGGCGCTCGGGGTCGCGCTGCACCCGAACTGGCCGCAGGCGCCGTACCTCTACGTGTACGTGACCAGACGGGTGCAGGGGGAGCTGCTGAACCAGATCTTGCGGATCCGCAAGGAAGGCAACCACGCCACGGGCACGAAGGTGCTGGTCTCGACGCCCGCAAGCTCGAGCCCGTACCACAACGGGGGCCGGATCGCGTTCGGACCCGACGGCCTGCTCTACGCGATCGTCGGCGACGGCCACGACAGCACGAACAGCCAGGACCTGTCCGACAACCTCCGAGGCAAGATCCTGCGGATGCGGCCCGACGGCAGCGTGCCTGGAAACAACCCGATCGCCGGCAGCCGGATCTACGCGTTCGGGATCCGCAACGCGTTCGGCTTCACGTGGGACCCGCGGACCGACTTCCTCTGGGAGACCGAGAACGGACCCGGCTGCAACGACGAGATCAACCGGATCCGCTCGGACGGCAACTTCGGTTGGGGACCGAACGAGAGCTGCGGGAGCCAGGAGGCCCCGGGCGACACGAACAACAGCGGCCCGCAGCCGCGCCTGATGCCCGCGACGTACTTCGCATCACCGATCGGGATCACCGGCGCGGCCTTCTGCGAAGGCTGCGGCCTGGGCGCGAGCGTCGAGGGCGACCTGTTCTTCGGCTGCGTGAACGACGGCCAGCTTCGTCGCGTGAGCCTGAACGGCCAGCGGACCGACGTCGCCGGGAACCCGGTCACCGTGCTGTCCAGCCCGAACGGCGCGATCTACTCGATGGAATCGGCCCCGGACGGACGGATCTACTTCAGCGACGCGCGCGGGATCTATCGGCTGGCGTCGGGGTAGCGGCGACCGACCCTGCGCTCCGCGTCAACTAGCGGCGCGGGTTCTGGTCGGCGCCCATGCGCTTTCGGTCCGCGGCGCGCACGAGCTTGCTGCGGAGCTCGCTGCCGTCGATCTCCTCCTTCGGCTCCTCGGCCGGCGCGGACCCGTTGCCGTTCCCGTTGCTCGCAGCGACGGCGTCGGGCTCGAGCTCCAGCAGGCGCCGCTCGGCCTCCTCGGCACGCTGCTCGGCGGCGGAGAGACGCTCCTCGATCGACGCGAGCGCGTTCGGCGCGAGCCCGGCCGCCATGGCCTTCGCGTCCAGGGCTTGCTGCTCGGCGCCCTTCAGGCCGTCGCGCGCCGCCTTGAGCTCGTCCTCGAGCTCCTTGTTGCGCACCTCGTAGAAGGTCTCCGGACGGCCGGCGCGGAGCATCGCGCGCTCCTGATCGAGCGCCCGCACCTGCTCTTCGAGCTCCTCGATCCGCGCCTGCGCGTCGGCCGGCAGCACCTCCTGGACGGCGGTGGCCGGCGCCTCGTCGAGCTTGCGCTGGGCGTCGGCGAGCTGACCGCTCGCGAACGTCTGGGCCGATCGGGCTTCCTCGGCCTCGGCCCGGACGGAGTCGAGGCGCCCCAGCGCGTCGTCGGCCTGCTGGCGGGCGAGCTCCGCGGCGGCGATCGCCTGCTCGGACTCCTGCCGAGCCTGCTCCGACCCGGCTCGGAGCTCGTCGGCCTCGGCCTGGGCGCGCTTCGCCGCGAGCTGAGCCTCCTGGACCTCCTCACGGGCGCGCTCCAGGTCGGCCTGGACGGCCTCGAAGACCTCCTGCGACGGACCCACGGAGGGCTCCGGAACCTTGGCGGCCTCCATCCGCAACATCTCGATCTCGGCGCGCAGCTGGCGCTCGGTCTCGCCCGCCAGTCGCAGAGCCTCGGTCGCGTCTTGCGTGGCGCGCTGGGCGCCGGACAGCTCGCTCTGAGCCGCCTGCACCTGCTGGCCCGCGGCCCGCACCTGCTCCTGCAGCTCCTTCGCCTGGAGCTTGGCCGCGTCCCTGGCCTTGTCGGACTCGTCGAGCTTCGCGCGCAGGCGCTGGACCTCCGAGCTCGCCTCATCGATCGCCTTCGTGTCGCGCTTGGTGACCTTCGCGTTCTCCCGGCCGGCGGCCTTCGCACCCTTGAGCGTCGCGCGGTCGAGGCGCAGGGCCACCTCCGCGTCGGTCATCGGCTTGGCCGACCACCAGAACGAGAGCAGCACCATCACGGCGCAGATCGCGGCCACCACGAAGAACGCGATCTGCAGGGGGCGCCACGGACGAGAGGATCCCTCGACCAGGTCGTCGTAGTACTGGTCGACCTGCACGGCGCCGAAGAACTGCCCGCTGTCGGTCTGCAGCGGCACGTACGTCTCGAACAGGTCGGTCGGCCCGCGGTCGTGATCGCCGCGTCCCGGCATCGACACCGTCTCGACGCCCGAGACGACCGAGCCCGTCGACGCCGACTCGAAGGAGTCTTCGCGCGCGGTCACCTCGGTGTCGGGTGCGACCGTGGCTTCGCTCGAGAAGACGAGCCCGCCGTCCGGCCCCCAGATCAGGACGCGGGCGACGCGCTCATCCACGAGCACCTTGCGCTGCAACACGGTCAAGAGGTCCTGATAGGCCCCCTCGCCCAGCGGTTGGCTCACGAGGGAGCGGGAGACCTGCGGGCGGATCACGAGGTTCGTCGTGCGCTTCGCCCGGGTCTCGGCGGTGTCGAGCCTGCGCTCGAGCGAGCTGGTCTGCTGCTGGCGCGCCACGAAGACGAGCAGGAAGCAGACGAGCGTGAGACACGCCCAGAAGACCAGGCGGACACGTTCGCGGGTTCGACGGTTCCTGTTCATGGTTGGCCGGTCGGCGCCTCGGGCGCTCACGTACTTCTTCGACACCGCGGCTGGAGACCTGAACCCGCTCGGCGCCTTTCCGGCGCGTTCGATTCAAGACTCGACCCCGCCGCTGCCGATACCGGACCCGCACGCACTTCACGGTCGGACTCAAGGAGCTGGTGGTGGACCGAGCCAAGTTGATCCATCGAGGGGTCGCCCTCGCCGTCGCATGCACCCTGATCGCCGGCACGATCGTGCTGGCGGCCAACGCCGATTCCTCGATGGAACGCGCGCGGAAACAACGCAAGCTCGTCGTCCACAAGATCGTCCAGCTGCACGAGCTCCGCCACGAGGGCCGGATCCGCCACAACCAACGGATCAAGACCATCACCGGACGGATCCAGCACGTTCGCAAGCTCTCGACGATTGCCGGTCTCGAAGCGGGACGGACACGCAGCGACGGCCGCGGTCACTACCTGCGCAACCAGCGCCTGAAGGCGCGGCAGGAGCTGAAGGGCTTCCTGAGGTTCATCGAGCGCCGGACCGCTCGGCTCCGCTACCAGCGTCACCAGCTGGCGGACTGGATCGAGACCTACGGCATCTTCAGGCGGTGCCCGGTCCACGGCGCGGTCACCTACGACGACGGCTTCGGCTACTTCGTGCCCAAGCGTCCCGGCACGCCGGCGCACGTCCACCAGGGCATCGACATGATGGCCGCCACCGGCACGCCGATCGTGGCCACGTTCGACGGGGTCGCGGTGGCCAGCCCGAACCGCCTGGGCGGCCTGGCCGTCAAGGTCTACGGTGCCCTCGGGTTCACCTACAACGCGCACCTGTCCGCCTACGGCAAGCTCGGGAAGGTCAAGGCGGGCGACGTCGTCGGGTACGTCGGGTCGACCGGCAACGCGGGCGGTCCGCACGACCACTTCGAGTGGCACCCCGGTGACGGCGTGGCGGTGGACCCGTACCTCTACCTGAACGCGGTCTGCTAGGCCCGGACGAGCCGTTCTAGTCTGAGCGGGACTAGCTCTCCCTCATCGGCCGTTCGCGCTGAAGTGCTGGTAGTCCTTCACGGTCGTCCAGGTGCCGCCCCAGGCCCAGCGGATCGCGCGGAACGCCCACCACACCGCGTCATGCACGTGGATCATGCCCGGCAGATCCTGTGACCGATCCACGTACGCCGCGCCCGCGGGCGGCGAGACATGGTGGGACGTCACGTAGGGGTTCTCGACCGGGTTGACGTCGATCGCGCGCCCGTACGCATGCTGCGACCACACGCCGGGAGAGCCCGCGCGCCATCGGCAGTTGAAGGCCGAGGTGTTGTCCGCGATCATCGAGCGCGTGTCGTCGGCGGCGTAGTGGTCGACGAGCCGCATCCGTCGGATCGGGAAGCGCTCCGCGTAGAGGCGGCGGAAGACCCTGACGAACGCCCGTGCGTACCAGCGGTGCACGACGAGCTGGCCCCGATGCGCGCGGCCGTCGAACCCGTAGTAGGTGAGCTCGACGAGACGCAGGTCGCGGAGCGGGACCGGGCACCCAGGCCGCCAGGAGCGGCCGATCATCAGCTCACGGGCCTCCCGGTCGAGGACCGAGACCGTAGCGGCGTACTCGGGGAGCCGTCGAAGGGACGCGACGGCTGAGGTCGCTTCCGGAGCGAAGAGCGCCAGGATCAGGGCCAGGAGCGCGATCCGTCGCATCGCCCGAGGATAGGACCCCGGGCGATGCGACGTACGCGGTGCTCCGACCGGTGGATCAGGTTCCGCACTGCTCCGCGAACCAGGCGCTCACGTTGTCCGAGGCCTGCTGGAACTCGGGCGTGTTGATCGCCGCGGTGGCAGATTGCAGGGCGGCGGCCTGCTCCGCCGTCGGCGGCGTGCCGCTCGCCGGGTCGTACCCCGAGTCCGCGAGGGCCTGCATCATCGTCGCGTAGGCGCTCGTGATCGTCTGCAGATCGGCGGCGATCTCGTCGGGCGCGTTCGCCGCGAACGCCTCGAGCTGGTCCACGGAGGACCCCAGGTCGCCCGCGCTGCCCGTCATCGCGGCCGCGGATCCCGAGTACGCCGACGCCAACGCCGCCACGACCTGGGCGCAGGTCGCCGCGTCGAGCGCGCCGCCGTCGATCGTGGTGCCGCCGTCACCGCCGGCGGTGGAGCCGCCGCCTCCGTCGTCGCTGTCTCCGCCGCCGCACCCCACGAGCGCGAGCGCGAAGAGCGAGAGCACCACCGTCAGCTTCGTGAGCCGCATCCCATCCCCTCCTGGTCCGGTCGTCCGTTCCGAGGACGTATCGGCATCCTAGGCCCGCGAGCGGAGCTGATGGTGGAGGCCAGGCCTCCCTGGCGGGAGGCGACATCGCGTTCCTCCGATGCTAGATAGACGCGTGGTGGGACAACACGGGGGATCCGACACCGATCCGTGGAGCGGCGGAGGGAGGAGGGCGACATGAGCGTGGAGGAGAACGCAGCGACCGGGCGCAGGCTCTTGGAGATCCTGAATGAGCGCGATCGGGACGCACACTTCGAGCTCATCGCGGAGGACTGCGAGTGGGAAGACGTGGCCGCCGGCCGGATCGGACGGCGGAGCTCGGCGTCGAGGTCCGCGCGGGTGTCCACACGGGCGAGATCGAGATCGACGACGACGACGTCGCTGGTCTGGGTGTCGCGATCGGAGCGCGCGTCGGCGCGCTGGCCGGAGCCAGGCAGGTCCTCGTCTCCCAGACGGTGAAGGACCTCGTAGCCGGGAGTGGCATCGTCCTCGAGGACGCCGGTGAGCACGAGCTGAAGGGCGTCCCCGACCGATGGCGGCTGTACCGCGTTGCCGGGTGATGACGCGATGCTGAAGGGACGGCTGGCCGTGGTCGTGACCACGATCCTGCTGTCGCTGGTCGCCTGCGGCGGCGGAGGGTCGGCGGGGAACGGATCGGGCGGGACCGCCTCACCATCGCCGAGCCCTCCGGGTGCTCCCGTCTCGACCTCTCCGACGGCCGCCAGCCCGAGCCCCATCTTCGAGCTCGACGCCGACGCCCAGCGTTGCGTCGACGCCTTCGTGGCCTTCCTGGTCGACATCGAGGACCTCGTGGCCGGGTTCGACTTCGAGCACGCCTCGCTGTTCGACTACCGGGACTTCGTCGTGGCGCAGGAACCGGCCGGCCGGAAGCTCTACGAGCGCGTGAAGGGCGGCCGGTGCGCCCAAGCGAACGGCGCACCGCCCGAGGAGCTGCTCCCGTACATCGAGGACCTCGTCGACCGCCAGGCGCCCGGATCGATGCCCTACGTCGACCTCCTGCTCGCGAGCAGGGGCCTGCGCACCACCGGCATCTGCGAGAAGGACCAGGCGACGCTCCTGCGGTACATCCGCGACGGCGGCACCGTCAGCGATCTCCCGGTTCCCGAGAAGTTCCACGCCTTCAGCCTGGCCGCGTCGATCGACTTCACGTGCGGACTCCGCGGCGCGGCCACGTTCTTCGACCGCGACGACGTGGCTCGGTTCCTCGAGGTCCTCTGATCGCGCGAGGCGTTGACGCCCCTCACGTCGTTCGCAAGCCCTTCGCCAGCAGCCAGCCCGCGAGCGCCATCTCCTGTACGGCGATCGGCATCGCCAGGAGCATGGCGGGCGATCCCAGACCGGTGTCGAGCCCGAAGACGCCGAGCACTCCGTAGAGGACGAGCATCGCGCCGCCGAGGACCCCCCACAGGGACAGCCACCGAGGCACGAGACGCCACCGGTACAAGACGTCGTTGAGGATCACCGCGCCCAACCCGGCGAAGACCAACGTCCCGAGCACCGTCGCCCAGTCGCGCAGCGCCAGCAGCGCCGATCCCAAGAGCGGAACGGACGATCCGTCGGCCGATCCGACGACATCGCCCTGACTGACGCGCAGCATCGCCAGCAGACCCACGACCGAAGCGACGTAGAACACGTTCTCGAACGCCCGCAGGCCCAGATAGCCGGCAGCCAGGCCCTCGTCGCGGGTCTTGAGCACAGGGAACAACAGGAACGCGATCGCGAAGGCGGACATGGCCGCGATCAGGAAGAGGACCGCAGCCACGACGACCTGGCCCTCGTGAGCGCTCAGCGCCGACAGGTAGTCCGGGCGATCCAGCACCGAGCCCAACGCGATCGAACCGAGGATGGACGCGGCGGTAGCGACGATGAAGAGCGCACCGACGAGCCTCTCGGTCCTCCGCTTCGACCGCGGCTCGGCGTCGGGGATCGTCGCGGGCATCGACTGGGTGGGTGCTGGTGCGTGTTCCGTGGTGGTGGCGGCCATGGCCGACTCCTTCCGAACGGTGGGCGCTCTGGTCGAGCGGGATCGAGCGCGATCGCCCGGTGCCAGCCTCGCGCGCCCGGAGACACCGAGCCAGTGCCGGTCAGCCTCGCCATGTCGGGACCGGGGCCACGTTCAGGCTCACGTCCGCAACGCCGGACCGGCCATCCCTACAATCCTGGCGTCCACCGACGGGGGGAGCGCCTATGGCCGGTGACGTGATCGGTCGCGAGTCCGAGCTCGCGATCCTCCATCGCTTCCTGGACTCGATCCCGACCGGGCCGAGCGCCTTGCTCCTGTCGGGTGATCCCGGCATCGGGAAGACCACCGTGTGGAAGGAGGGGCTCGCGGGTTCCCTTCAACGGGGATACCGCACGCTCTCGTGCGGTCCCGTCGAGGCCGAGACGCGCCTGTCCTACGCCGCTCTCGGTGACCTCCTCGAGCCCATCCTCGAGGAGTCGCTCCCCACCGTGCCGGAGCCCCAGCGCCAGGCCCTCGAGGTGGCCCTCTTGCGCTCCCCGAGCTCGGGCGGCCGAGCCGACCAGCGGGCCGTTTCCCTGGCCGTGCTGGGATGCCTTCGATCGGCGGCTTCCGCCTCTCCCGTCGTGGTGGCCGTCGACGACGTCCAATGGATGGACGTCCCGTCGGTCCGGGTGCTCCAGTTCGTCGTGCGGCGCCTGAAGGACGAGCAGGTCGGTGTGATGACGGCCGCTCGAGGCGCCCGTGCCGATGACGACCCCGTGGGCGTCGGCCCAGCCTTAGCCGAGGATCGTGTGCACGCCGTCCACGTCGGGCCGCTGTCGCTGGACGCCCTCGAAGCGGTGCTCCGGGCCAAGGTCGAGGAAGGGTTCTCCCGAACCACGCTCCTTCGTCTCCACGAGATGTCGGGGGGCAATCCCTTCTTCGCCCAGGAGATCGGATCGGCGCTCCTTCGCCGTGGTGGTGACGTGGCAACCGGCGAAGGGCTCCCGATCCCTGACCGCCTTCAAGAGCTCATCGAGGATCGCCTCGGGGGGCTCCCTGCGCGGACCGTCGAAGCCTTGGAGGTCGTCTCGGCCTTGTCGGCTCCGACGTTCGAGGTGATCGCTGCGGCGATCGCTCCTTCGCACGGGGCCGACGATCGTCTGCGTCCTGCGATCGACCACCACGTCGTTGAGGTCATCGGCGGCCGCCTCCGGTTCACCCACCCGCTCCTCGCGTCCGCCGTCTACCAGAGGGCCCCAGTGGCCCGGCGCCGGCAGCTGCACGCACGGCTCGCGACGATCGTCCGCGATCCGGAGGAACGGGCCCGCCACATGGCGCTGTCCGTCGAGGGTCCGGACCTCGCCGTCGCCGCCGCCCTCGAGGAGGCCGCCCAGCTGGCCTCCTCCCGGGGAGCGCCGCAGTCCGCGGCCGAGCTCTGGGAGATGGCCCGCCGCGCGACGCCGTGGGATCGAGGTGAGGACCTGGTGCGTCGGACCCACCAGGCGGGCGTGACTCACTTCGAGAGCGGGGACCCCTCGCTGGCGCGGAGCGTCCTGGAGCAAGCGGTGGACCTCTCGATGGCCGGGCCGGCTCGGGCCCGCGTGCTGCTGGACCTGGGGATGGGCCTCGCCGAGACCGAAGGGTGGCGGGGGGCCTGGGCCGTGTTCGAGGCTGCTCGGGGCGAGGCGGGAGACGATCTCGCGCTGCGGGCACTGATCGAGCAGAACCTCGGGTACGCCTGGCTGTTCAGGGGCGACCTCGCGGCATCGGAACGGCACGCTCGCGCAGCGCTGCAGCTGGCCGAGGAGCTGCAGGAACCACGGGTGATGGCCGAGGCGTTCCAGGCGTACCCCTTCGTCGAGTTCCTCCTCGGACGGGGTGTCGATCACGAGATGCTGGACCGCGGGATCGCCCTGGAAGGGCACATGGAGGGCGAGTTCAAGTCCCACGTCCTGCGTGCAAGCTTCGTCGCGGCTCAGCTCCTCAAGTTCACCGATCGCCTGGATGAGGCCCGCCGGACGTTCACCGAGCTCCTGGCTGATGCCGCGGCGCACGGCGTTGAGATCCCGCAGGCGCAGTTCCGATACCACCTCGCCGAGCTGGAGTGCCGGGCGGGCAACTGGGATGCAGCCATGGAGCACGCCCGGGAGAGCAGGGCGGCCGCCCAGCGGAACCACATGGGGCCCATGTCGTCGGAGGGCCACTTCGCGGTGGGCCTGGTGGAAGCCCATCTGGGGCGGGCCGACCCGGCGAGGCAGGAAGCCCTCGAGGGGCTGCGGGTCGCCGAGGAGGCCGGCGAGATCCTCCCCATGATCCCGAACCTGTCGGTCCTGGGGTTCCTCGAGCTTTCCCTGGGCCGACCCGCCGAGGCCGATGCGTATCTGGCCAGGGCCGTCGAGCTCGAGCAGGCGATGGGCGTTCGGGAGCCCGCCTACTTCCGGATCGTCCCGGATGAGGTCGAGGCGCTCGTCGCCCTCGGGCACCTTGACGAGGCCGAGGCGCTCCTCGCGCCCTTCGAGGACGCCGGCCGAAGCCTCGATCGGGCGTGGGCCTTGGCGACGGGGGCCAGGTGCCGGGCGCTCCTGCTCGCCGCCCTCGGCGATCTCGAGGGAGCCTCGGCCGCGGCCGATGAGGCGTTGCGGCACCACGAGGGCCTTCCGCTCCCGTTCGAACTCGGTCGAACGCTTCTGGTGAGCGGGACAGTGGAACGACGGGCGAAGCGGAAGCGGGAGGCGCGCGGAACCCTCACGAAGGCCCTCGAGGTCTTCGAAGGACTGGGGGCCGCGTTGTGGGCGGACAAGGCGCGTGCGGAGCTGGCGCGGATCGGCGGACGGGCCGCCTCGTCGGTGGACCTGACCCCGACCGAGGAGCGAGTAGCTGCGCTCGTCGCCACGGGGAGCACCAACAGGGAAGTCGCCGACGCGCTGTTCGTGAGCGTCCACACGGTGGAGGCCAACCTGAAGCGGATCTACCGCAAACTTGGCATCCGCTCCCGTACGGAGCTCGCGTCGCGGTTCCCTCGGAACGAAACCGGGTCCTGAGCCGGCGGTTGTACCGGTCGAACGCCTCGATCGGTACGGATTTCGGGGATTCCGGCGGATCGGTGCCGCCCTACGCTCGCCTCGGATCGATCGTCACGAGCGATCGTCGCGAGCGAAGGAGGAGGCATGAGCACGAAGGCGGGAACCATCGGGATCGCCGGTCGGCCGACGGGTTTCGTGGTCTGGACCGGGATCGTGTCCGCGCTGGCCGCAGCCGCGCTGATCATGAGCGCGGTGGCCCTCACCGTGGCCGATCGAGGCGATCGATCGGTGACGAGCGTGGAAGGCAGCGGTACCCGCGAGGCGGCCAGCATCGGGTCGCCGCTGTGGGACGCCGGCAAGCTCGAAGCCATGCAGGGCCGTGTGCTCGCAGAGACCGTTCGGGTCCAAGGGTCCGCACCACTGTGGGACGCGGGCAAGCTCCAGGCCATGGAGGGCCGTGTGCTCGCCGAGACCGTCCGGGCCGAAGGGTCCGAGGCGCTGTGGGACGCGGGCAAGCTGCAGGCCATGGAGGGCCGTGTGCTCGCCGGGTAGCTCCAACTGCTCGTTCGGCCGTCTCCCAGATGCGGAACGGTGATCCGCGAGACGGGCGGCCCGGATCCCGGGCCGCCCGCTCTCGCCTGCATCGTCGATGGGTGCGTGGTTCGGATCCGCCATCCCTAGAATCCCGGGGTGCACTGAAGCGGGGAGAGCGCCTTTGGCCGGTGACGTCATCGGGCGCGAGTCCGAGCTCGCGATCCTCCATCGCTTCCTGGACTCGATCCCGACGAGCCCGAGCGCCTTGCTCCTGTCGGGTGATGCCGGCATCGGGAAGACCACGGTGTGGAGGCGGGGGCTGGCGGGAGCCCTCGAGCGCGGCTATCGAACGCTCTCGTGCAGCCCCGTCGAGGCCGAGACGCGGCTGTCGTACGCCGCCCTCGGCGATCTCGTCGAGCCGATCCTGGACGAGAGCCTGCCGGCGCTCCCCGAGCCCCAGCGAGCGGCCTTGGAGGTGGCGCTCCTGCGATCGCCTCGGACCGGCGGGCGCGCCGACCAGCGGGCCGTTTCGCTGGCCGTCCTGGGATGCATCCGCGCGGTGGCGTCCACCGACGCCCGTCGTCGTGGCCATCGACGACGCGCAGTGGATGGATCTGCCGTCTGCTCGCGTGTTGCAGTTCGTCGTCCGGCGTCTCAGGGACGAGCCGATCGGCGTGCTGACGGACGTTCGGGGATCGGATGCCGAGGTCGATCCCCTCGGCGTCGTGCCGGCGTTCCCGGAGGAACGTGTGAACGTCCTCCATATCGGGCCGCTGTCCTTGGACGACGTCGAGCGGGTCATCCTGGACAGGGTCGGCGAGCGGTTCCCGCGGACCACGCTCTCGCGCATCCACGAGATGTCGGGGGGCAATCCCTTCTTCGCGCAGGAGATCGCACTCGCGCTGCTTCGTCGTGAGGACGATGTGGGGTCGGGCGAGAGGCTCCCGATCCCCGACAGCCTGCAGGAGCTCATCGCCCACCGCCTCGGGGGACTGCCGAAGGACACCGTTGAGGCGCTGGAGATCGTCTCGGCGTTGTCGTCACCGACCCTGGAGGTGGTCGCCGCCGCGATCGCTCCGTCGTCGGTCGACGCTCGTCTGGATCCCGCGATCGAGAACGGTGTCGCGACGATCGTGGGCGACCGGCTCCGGTTCACCCACCCGTTCCTCGCGTCAGCCGTCTACCAGCGGACCCCGTCCGCTCGGCGACGGGAACATCATGCGCGGCTCGCGTCGATCCTCGTCGATCCGGAGGAACGAGCGCGCCACCTGGCCCTGTCGGTCGAGGGCCCCGACATCGCCGTGGCCGATGCACTCGAGAGCGCCGCCCTGCTGGCCGGATCCCGGGGAGCCCCGCAGTCGGCGGCAGAGCTCTGGGAGATGGCGCGCCGAGCCACACCGCCGGACCGAGGGGAGGACATCGGGCGCCGGACCGAAGAGGCGGGCTTGGCTCATCACGAGTCCGGAGACACCTCGTTGGCGCGGCGCGTTCTCGAGCAGGCCGTGGAGCTTTCGGGGCACGGTCCGGTTCGAGCCAGAAGGTTGCGCAACGTGGGGCAGGTCGTGGCCGAAGACGAGGGATGGCGAGCGGCGTCGGAGTACTTCACGGCCGCGCTCGACGAGGTGGGCGACGACCTGGCTCTGAGGGCGGGGATCGAACAGAGCCTCGGGTACGCCTGGTTGTTCCGGGGAGACCTGGAGGCATCGGAAGGGCATGCTCGCTCGGCGCTGCGCCTGGCCGAGCAGCTGCAGGATCCACGGGTGATGGCTGAGACCTTCCAGGCGTACCCCTTCGTCGAGTTCCTCCTGGGCCGCGGGGTCGATCGCGAGATGCTGGATCGTGGGATCGCCCTCGAGGGGCACCTGCCGGAGTTCTTCTATTGGGCCCGCGCGAGCTTCGTCCTCGGTCAACTGCTCAAGTACACCGATGCCTTGGACGAGGCCCGCGAGACGTTCGACGAGCTGCTGGCCGATGCGATCGCACACGGAGTGGAGAGCCCGCTCGTGGACCTGCGGTACTACCTCGCCGAGCTGGAGTGCCACGCGGGCAACTGGGATGCCGCCCTGGTGCACGCGCGCGAGGGCGTGACGGCGGCCCGGCGACAGGGCGTCGGGCCGTTCGCGGCCTTGGCCCACTTCGCGCTGGGCTTGGTCGAGGCTCACACGGGGCGCGTCGAGTCGGCGAGCCGAGAAGCGCTCGAAGGGCTGCGGATCGCCGAGGCGGCCGACGAGCTCCTCCCCACGATCCCGAACCTGGCCGTCCTGGGTTTCGTCGAGCTCTCCCAGGGCCGACACGCGCAGGCTCATGAGTTCCTGTCCAGGGCCGTCGAGCTCGAGAGGCAGATGGGCGTGCGCGAGCCCGCGTTCTTCCGCGTCGTCCCGGACGAGGTCGAGGCGCTCGTCGCCCTCGGGAGGCTCGACGAGGCCGAGGCGCTTCTCGTCCCGTTCGAGCGGAGCGGCGATGATCTCGACCGGGCCTGGACCAAGGCCACTGGAGCCAGGTGCCGGGCGCTCGTGCTCGCCGCCCGGGGCGACCTCGAGGCCGCGTCGGCGGCGGTCGCTCGAGCGCTCCGGGAGCACGACGGGCTGCCGCTGCCGTTCGAGCTGGGGCGAACGCTCCTCGTGAGCGGGACGGTCGAGCGACGCGCGAAACGGAAGAAGGAGGCTCGGGAGACGCTCTCCAAGGCGCTGGAGGTCTTCGAGCGGCTGGGCGCCGCGGTCTGGGCGGAGCGCACACGCGCCGAGTTGGCACGGATCGGTGGACGGGCTTCATCGTCGGTGGCCCTGACCCCGACGGAGGACCGGGTAGCGGCGCTGGTCGCCTCGGGGAGCACCAACAAAGAGGTGGCCGACGCCCTCTTCGTGAGCGTCCACACGGTGGAGGCCAACCTGAAGCGGATCTACCGCAAACTCGGCATCCGGTCCCGCACGGAACTGGCGTCGAGGTTCCCTCCCGACACATCGGTCTCCTGACCCGAGCGTCGTACCGAGTCGACGCCTCGATCGATATGGATCTCGGAGCATCCCTCCGCGTCGACGCCTCGCTACGCTCGGCCAGGAACCGGAAGCGACGAGCGGTGGCTTGCATCCGGGGCCGCCCGCACTCGCCCCGGCGCGTGGTCGATCCGCCGACGTGACAGCTTGGATCGATCCGTGGAGACGAGCGGACTCGAACCGCCGACCCCCTGCTTGCAAAGCAGGTGCTCTACCAACTGAGCTACGTCCCCGCTGAGGAGTCTATCGATGCCTTCGGACGGACCCTGAGCCTCGTCGGCAAGTCCTCGCCTTACACACTCTCACCGGACCTTCGGCGCGTTCCCACCAACCTCCCAGATCCAGGTGTGAGGTTGGCTCCGCAGGAGGAGGTGAGCGACATGGTGATCGTGGCGTTCCTGACGTGGCTCACGTTCGCGGTCGTCGCGAGCGGGTTGCTCGCGGGCTACTTCTGGTTCCTCGGGATGTCGATCCGGTCCGAGTCGGGCGACGGTTCCGAGGGTCTGCCGAGCGCGACCGGCTCGGTCGACCGCATCGCGGCCTGATCCGTTCGCGTCAGCCGGTGGACTCGTCCGCGAACGCCACGACCCGATCCATCAGGTCGGGATGATCGTCGAACATCCCGGTGCCGTGGCCGTTCCCGCTGACGATCACGGGCTCGACGCCGGCGGCCTCGGCGATCGCGCGGACGTCCGTCGTGAACGGCTCGTTGTCCTCGGCGACCGCGACGAACAACGGGGCCTCGAGCGAGCCGGCCGCCTCGCCGGCGCCGAACGACGACGCCGGAGGCGACAACGCGACGACGGCATCGGCGCGGAGCTCGTCCGCCATCGCGATCGAGAGCGACGCGCCGAGCGATCCCCCGAGCAGCACCACGGTCTCCGCTCCGCGAGTCGCGCGCGTACGTCACGACCGCATCGAGGTCCGCCTCGCGATCGTCGCCGGCGTCGTAGGCGATCGCGCGCCAGCCGTCGTCGGCGAACACCTGCGCGACCTCGTAGAAGTCCTCCTTGGTCCCGGTCGCCCCGTGCGAGAGGATCGCGACCCGATCTCCGGACCCGATCTCGACGGCGTCGAGCGAGCGGCCGTCGCCGGCCGGGATCTCGACGGGACGCGAGCCGGCCGGCGGGTCGGGCTCGGTGGCTCCGCACGCCACCGGTGCGGCGAGCGACGAGCACGGCGACGAGGGTGGCGACGCGGGCCAACATCGGCCGACGATAGGGCCCACGGCCGTCACGGCGGAACCCGGGCCACGCCCTTGCCGAGGCTTCGTCACACCATCGCCACGTGACGGCGCGTCGGTCAGATCGCGTTCGTCCAGGCCTTCGCGCCGGTCGCGTCCTCCACCACGAACCGCCGGTACGGCAGGTCGGCGGGAGGGGAGAACCGCGCGCGCGTCACGAACCCGCGGTCGTCGCGCGCCAGGATCCGCGCGTCCTCCATCCGGTTCCGTCCGTCGGCCCGCACCCCCCACCCGGTCTCGTGGCGGGACATCAGCACGATCGAACGGGCGGGGCTGCACGCGATCTCGAGCTCGTCCCCGTCGAGCTCCACGTCGACGATCGTCGGCCCGGCCGACGCGTACGTGTGCCCGCGCCGGAGCGCCTCGATCACCGACTCCTGGGTCCGCTCGGCGGCGCGCACCATCGTCCACGCTCCGCCGATGTCGAACCCGGGGTAGTGGCAGTCGTCGGTCGCGAACCCCCAGAACCGCTTGCCGGCCTCCAGCGCCTGATCCCACACGTACGACGAGTCGCCACGGCCGTTCTCGCGCTCGGCGCTCGAGTTGAAGAGCTCGATCCCGTCGACGTCCTCGGCGGCGGTGAGCGTCTCGAGCGGCAAGCCGCTCCAGTACGGGTGCGCGACGAACGACACGCCGCCCTGCGCGGCGATGTGCCGTCCGGCCGCCGTCAGGTCGGGGAACGTCTTGAAGTAGTAGGCGTCGATCGGACCCCAGTGCTGCCGGTCACCGCCCGGATCCTCGGGGATGTCGTCGATGCCGATCGCGAGGATCTCGGTGAACCGATCCGGCCCGAGCGGATCGACGGCCAGCTCGGCCCCGGTGATCACGAGGCACCGCGGCGTGGACGGCTCGTCCGTCAGCGTCCAGTGGTCCGTGATCGCGCACACGTCGAAGCCCATCCACTCGTGGTGGCGGACGTGCGCCACGGGTTCGAGGTCGCCGTCGGAGCGCTTCGTGTGCGTGTGCAGCGCGGCCTTCAGCCACTCGCCGTCGGCCGCGAAGGGGTTCCCGTCGCTCGTCATCACGCCTCCCGGATCCGTGGGTCGAGGTAGCCGTACGTCAGGTCGGCGATCAGGTTCACGAAGATCACCGCCGCGCTCGTCACGAGGAACACGCCCTGCAGCACGGGGTAGTCGAGCTGACGGATCGCGTCGTAGGTGAGCAGGCCGAGACCCGGCCACGAGTACACGCTCTCGACGATGATCGAGCCGCCCAGCACGAAGCCGAAGCTCAGCAGGATCAGCGTGAACGACGGCAGCAGCGCGTTCGGCACGGCGTGGTGCCGGCGGACCCAGGTGTCGGGCACCCCCTTCGCGCGCGCGGTGTCGACGAACGGCTCGTCCATCACCTCGATCAGCGAGGACCGCATCACGAGCGCGTACTCCCCCACGTAGCCGAGCGTGAGCGTCAGCACCGGGAGGAACAGGTGGTTCATGATGTCGACCACGCGGTCGACCCCGGTCAGGCCCCCCGTCTCGTAGCCGCCGGCCGGGAACCACCCGAGCGTCCCGGCGAACACCAGCAGCAGGAGCATCCCGAGCCAGCCCTCGGGCATCGAGTACAGGACGAGCCCGCCGAGCAGCGTCGACCGGTCGAACCGGCTCCGGCGACGCCACGCGCCCTTCACCCCGATCGCGAGCCCGATCATCGTGGCGAACAGCGTCCCCAGGCCGACCAGCAGGACCGTGGGCCACACGCGCTCTTGGATCATCGAGCTCACCGTCTGGGGCGAGCGGAGGGACACGCCGAGGTTGCCCGAGAGGACCTGTCGCACGTAGATCCCGTATTGACGCAAGACCGGTTCGTCCAGCCCGTAGGACTCGCGGAGCGCGGCGACGTCCGCGTCGGTGAGGCGCTCGCTCCGCGCGAGGATCGCGACCGGGTCGCCCGGCATCACCCGGAACAGCACGAAGTTGAACGTCAGGACGAACGCGATCGTCCCGATCGCGGCGAGCACCTTCCGCGCGACGTAGCCCCAGCTCCCCACGGCTCCGCCCGGCGCGCCGCGCCTAGGCCTCCATCTGGATCCGCCAGCGGTCGTGCCGCAACCACGCGAACAACCACACGGCGAGCAGGGCGATCAACGACGCCCACACCCAGCCGGGCGGGCCGACCGGCTCCGGCGCCGCGCCGGTCGTGCTCACCGGACGCAGCGCCAGGTAGGAGTCGTAGTTGTAGCCGGGCAGCAGGTATCCATCCGAGCCCGGGGCCGGCACGTACCCGGTGTAGCGATCGGTGCGGTAGGCCTGCAACCACCCGGGATAGGCGAGCACGACGCCGGGCAGCTGCTCGTACAGGTACCGCTGCGCCTCCTGCACGACCTTCAACCGCTCGTCGCGGTCCATGATCGTGCGCTGCTCCTGATACAGGGCGTCGTACGCGGGGTCGGCCCAGCAGCCGTCGCTCCACCCGCCGCATTGACCCGAGGTGAAGATCGAGAGCTGGTAGTTCGGATCCGGGTCGCCGCTCCAGTACCAGATGTACGCGTCGAAGTCGCCCGAGCCCCAGAAGTCGTTGATCTTCGCGTCCGAGGCGGGCTCCAAGCGAACGTCGATCCCGATCGTGCGGAGGTACCCGACGATCAGCTGGCCCGCCTCCACCGCGCCCGTCGTGTCCTCGGACGCCGGCATCCGCAGGCGCAGCGGATCGCCCGTGGCGGGGTCCTCGCGGATCCCGTCGCCGTCGGCGTCGACGTAGCCGGCCTCCTCGAGCTGGGCGGCCGCCGCCTCGGGGTCGTAGGGCAGCTCCTGGTCCGCCGGGATGTCCAGGTGCCAGAACGCCGAGGCGGGACGGATCACCGTGTCGCCGGGCGTGGCCGTCCCCTGGTAGACGACGTCCGCGATCTCCTGCTTGTCGATCGCCATCGCGATCGCCCGGCGCACGCGGATGTCTCGCAGGGCCGGCAGCGGATCGGCGGCGTCGCTCTGGCCGCCGAAGTTGAACGCGAGGTTCAGCCACCAGTCGGACACGACGCGCTGCACCTCGATGTTGGGGGCGTCATCGAGCGTCGCGATCAGCGACGGCTTGATCCCGTCGGCGAAGTCGATCTCGCCGTTGCGCAGGGCCTGCACCATCGCCTCGTTGTTCGTGTAGAGGCGGAACTCGATGCGGTCGAGCGTGGGCCGGTCGCCCCAGTAGTACGGGTTGCGCTCCATCGTCCACGAGCGCCCGCGTGTCCACTCCGTCAGGACGAACGGCCCGCTCGCGATCGACGGGGTGTTCGGCACGCCCTTGATCGTCTTCAGGTCGGCGTCGTCGTACTTCGCCCAGACGTGCTCGGGCACGATGTAGACCCACGGCGGCACGTCCGGCGCGAACGTGGGCTTCTGCGCCTTCCAGATCAGGGTGCGATCGTCGGGCGTCTCGAAGACGGGGTCGAACGGGAAGTAGCTCCGGTACTGCGGGATCTTGTGGTCGATCACGAACCGGTACGTGAACGCCACGTCCTGCGACGTGAGCGGCGTGCCGTCGCTCCACGTCAGGCCGTCGCGGAGCGTGCAGGTCCAGGTCAGGTAGTCCGCGCTCGGCTCGCACCCCTCGGCGAGGCTCGGCGCCGGGGACAGGTCCTCGTCCGCGAACTTCAAGAGCATGTCGTACTGGACCGTGACGACCGACCAGTCGCTCCCCGCGCTCACGGCCCAGGGGTTGTCGGTGATCAGGTCCGACACGACGCCGACCCGCAGGACCTGGTCCTCCTCGGTCGAGGGCGACGGGGTCTGCGCGTGGGCGACCGAGGCCGTCGCGGCCACGGCCGCGAGGGTCGCCAGGAGCCTCGTCATCCTGCTGGTGGAGCGCCGCATCCATCCTCCGCCGTCGCGCGAAGCCTAGCGGCGGGGTCGGGGGGAGCGGTAGGGACCCCGGAGGAACGCCGGGCGGCGAGGTCGCGTCAGGTCGTGGGAGACGGGGTCATCGTGGGGGTTCCCGTCGGGGTCGTCGTGGGGGTCGTCGTGGGGGTGCCCGTCGGGGTCGGCGTCGGGCTCACCCCGGGCAGCGGTTGTTCGATCGCGCCCTCGTCCGGAGCCCGGTCGATGCACGTCCGCCTGCACACCTTCCCGGTGAACGTGGTCACGACCCACCAGCGATAGATCGAGCGGAACGCGCCAACGTCCATGGCCCCCAGCGGGATCGTGAGCGCGATCTCCTTCGGCGAACGCCACAGGACCTCGAGCGGTCGCACACGGATGTCGTTCCCGTGCTTCGGGTCGCGCCACAGGGACCCGGTGATCTCGCTCCCGGTCGACCGTACGATCGCGTAGAGATCGCCTCGCGGATCGCCGATGACATCCAGGTAGACGAACACGTACGCGCGGTCCCACGTCGCGCGGTCGCGCCACGGCTGCTCCAGCGCGACGGTCCACGTCGGCCGGTCGGCCGCGTCGAACGTGACGGTGAGCACGTCCATCGGGCCGCGCGTGTCGTTCGGGTCCTCGAGCTCGACCGGCACGCGGGCGAGGGCCGCACTCACCAGCGCGATCGTCAGCGCGGACGCCGCGACGGGGACGAGGCCGCGCGGTCGCCTCATGCACCCCTCCAGCCGGTCGTCGCGGATGAGCGCGGGTCGTCGGACGTGAGGCCCGGCACGAGCCACGCGACCGCGCGCCACACGAGGACACCCGCGGCGACGATCGACCCGAGGACGAGCGCGAACGGCACCAGATCCGGAGCCGCGGGGGCCCCCGGCCACCCGAGCGGATCGCCTTCGGGGCCGCGGATCGCCATCAGGACCGCGACGGCGGCGAGCGCCGCGTTCCGCAGGATCGCGGTGGAGATCCGCACCGTCGAGCGGGCCCCGAAGCACCCGCACGGCACCCGCCCGTCCGCCCGGTGCCGGATCCGCAGGAGCTCGAGGGTGAACGCCCCCGCGAGTGCCAGCGCCCAGAGCGTGGCGGCGCGCGGTCGTCCGAGCACGACCAGCGCCGGGACGAGCGCCTCCGCGGTCGGCACGCCCCAGCGCGCGACCCTCCGGACCGGCCCCGGCAACGCGTGCGCGTCGAGCGCACGCCGCCACCGTCGCGGTGCCAGGAGCTTCGCTGCGGCGGCCCAGGCGAACACCAGCGCGAGCGCGGCGGCGCCGAGCTCCCACCAGCCGCCCGGCGAGCCGACCACCGCGGCCGCGGCCGCGAGGGATGCCGCGACCACCAGAACCGCGCCGTTCGCGACGCGGCGCCACCGGTCCGGGATCGCGGCGAGCCGATCGACGAGCGCCCGCCCGCGTTCCGGCGAGGTGGCGTCCCAGGCCGACGCCGCCGAGAGGCCCCGGACCAGGCCGAACGGCGCCAGGAGCACCGCCCCGAGCGCCGGACGCCCACCGGCGAAGGCGGCGCCGGCCACGACCACGAGCGTGCCGTGGGCCAGGTACGTGAAGAAGCCGATCCCGAGTCCGGCCCCGTACAGGGCCGCAGCGACGGGCCGGCCGAAGAACGTGCGCCACCAGTCCGGGACCTGCCGGCGGAGCTGCGGGACGGGGACCCGCAGACCCGAGAGCTCGGCCGCCGCGTACGCGGCGGCGAGGATCGCCAGCGAGATCAGGCCGGCGCGCCCGAAGGGCGCGCCGAGCAGGGCCCCGGCCGCTCCCAGCGCGGCGCCGAACGCCGCGGCCGTCGCGGTCGCGCCCAGGGTGTGCAGCGCCAGCGCGCCCAGCCACCTGCCGCGTCCCCCGTGCACGACGGGGGTGATGGTCTCGACCATCGACAGGCCTCAGGGACCGAACCGGGCCGACCATCCGGCGATCGACGACGCGATCACCAGCGAGCCGACGATCGCGACGCCTAGCACGCGCGATCGAGCTCCCGGTACGTGATGCAGAACACGCGTAGCCGTCGCGGGCAGTAGCCCGTCACGGAGTAGTCCCCGTTGATCCGGATCGTCGAGGACGAGCAGCAGTCCTGGATGTGACGCAGCCGGTTGTCGCAGCAGCGCGTCCAGCCCCCGCCGTACCGAGGGTCCTTCACGAAGTCGTACTTCATCGGCACCAGCTGCTCACAGGTCTTGTGCCGGATCTGCGTGTCCGGGTCCGTGTAGGCGTCCCCGGCGTCGTCGACCGGATAGCCGTAGAGGGGGTGGATCGGCCACCCGTAGCGGTCCGTCCGCGACAGCGGCGTGTACGGATGCGGGCACGAGCCCGTCGTGTACGTGTGGCCGCAGATGTGGTGCGCGGACGCGCGGCCGGGCGCGAGGGCGGTCGCGACGAGCCCGCCGCCCGCGAGGGCGACGACGCCGCGGCCGAGCCGACCCAGGAAGCTCCGGCGACTGGTCCGCCGGGCGAGGGCACGCTCGGCGCGCTCGACGGGGGTCAGCTCGCCCAGCGCTCCGGCTCCTCCTCGATCCTCGCCAGGGCGGTATCGATCAGGCCTTCCACCTGCTCGAGGTTGTTCACGGTCCCCTTGGCGCGCACGACGCCGAGCTCGTCGAGGACCATCACGTACGGCGTCCCCGGCACGTCGAGGGCACGCTCGAGCTCGGGATCGTGCAGGACCTGAGGCGTGAGCCGCGCGGCCGCCGCGGCGGCCGGGATCCCGGGCGCGACCTCCTCGCAGACCGGGCACGTCGGCGACGAGAAGAGCACGACCCGCTTGGGCCCGGGCCCGCCGACCAGCACCCGTCGCCCGTCGGTCCCGGTCGCCGGCAGCGCCGGCGGCGCCTCACCGAGCGGTGGCCCTTCCGTGTCGATCTCGAGCGCGCCACGGGGACCGAGGCGCAGATGCAGCACGCCGACCTGTCGCGCGAGGGCGACGACGACGATCGCGAGCGCGATCACCAGCAGCCACTGCGCGACGAACGCCGCCGCCCACCACCCGCTCATCGCATCGTCCAGGTGGGCTGCTTCGCCTCGTCCATGAACTGCACGAACGCGCTGCCGTCCGACGCCAGGCCGACGACGCCGCGCAGGTCGCCGTCCACGTCCAGCAGGCGCAGGATCGGCGAGCCCTCGGCCGCGAGCCCGAGTCGGACGCGCACCTTGCCGGCCCGGTCGTAGAGCCCGATCGTCGGCGACCCCTGCTCGGCGAGGCTGTAGACCTGCGTCAGCTCCCCCTCGCGGACCTGCATCCCCATCGTGGGCGACGCCTCGGGCGCCAGCCCGAACTTCGCGCGGATCCGGCCGTTCTTGTCGCCGAACGCGAGGCTCGCCGAGCCGTCGGACGACAGCCCGAGCGTCGCGCGCACCTTGCCGTTCTCGTCGCCGATCGCGAGGCCGGCCGAGCCGTCCTCGGAGAGCCCGAACCGGGCGCGGACCTGTCCGCCGGGATCGAGGAGGGAGAAGAACGGCGCCTCGTCCGCGGACAGGCCGATCCGCACGCGGACGTTGCCGCCGGCGTCGACGACCTCGAACTCCTCCGCACGGACGACGCGTTTCTTCATCTCGGGGCCCGGCCGCGACCACGCGCGGCCGAGCGCCTATCGTCGCCCGGCTCGGGGCCCGGCTCAAGCAGCGAACGCGCTTATCCGGCGCCGGGCCGCAGCAGCTCCACGCGACGGGTGCAGGCCTCCAGCCGATCGGGCAGGGGGTCGACGCCGATCCCCGGGCCTGCCGGCACCCCCATCGTCCCGTCCGGCGCCAGGACGAAGGGCGTCGGTGAGGTCCCGCGCGAAGTAGCGGGCCGACGCGCTCGTGTCGCCGGGGAGCGTGAACCCCGGCAGGGCCGCGAGGGCGAGGTTCGTCGCGCGCCCGATCCCCGTCTCGAGCATCCCTCCGCACCACACCGGCACGCCGGCAGCCCGACACACGTCGTGCACGCGGACCGCCTCGACGATCCCCCCGACGCGTCCCTGCTTGATGTTCACGATCCGACACGCGTCCAGCTCGATCGCGGCCGACGCGTCCGCGGCCGAGCGGATCGACTCGTCCAGGCAGATCGCCGTCGAGATCTCGGCCTGGAGCTTCGCGTGCTGCAGCAGGTCGTCGTGGTGCAGCGGCTGCTCGATCATCAGCAGATCGAACGCGTCGAGCGCCCGGAACACCCCGACGTCATCGAGCGTGTACGCCGCGTTCGCGTCGACCGACAGCAGGATGTCCGGGTGCGCGGCGCGGACCGCGGCCACGCGCTCCACGTCGGTCCTCGGTTCGATCTTCAGCTTGATCCGGCGGTAGCCCTCGGCCAGGTAGCCCGCCACCTGGTCGAGGAGCCGCTCCGTCGACGATGCGATCCCGACGGAGACACCACAGGCGACGCGATCGACCGTCGCCCCCAGATGGGCTGCGAGGGAGACGTCCCGGGCACGGAGCTCGGCGTCGAGGAACGCGTCGATCAGGGCCGCCTTCGCCATCGGGTGCCCTCGGACACCCGCCAGCACCTCGTCCAGGTCGCCGACCGTGACGTCACCCGACGCGAGCAGCGCGGGCACCAGGAAGTCGCGGAGCACGAGCCACGCGGCGTCGTTGAACTCCTCTGAGTACCCGGGGTCTGGACCTGCGACGCACTCGCCCCACCCGTGCGCGTCGTCGGTGTCCACGCGCACCAGCACGCAGACCTTCTCGGTCTCCTCGCCGAAGCTCGTCCGGAACGGCGCGACGAGGGGCAGCCCCACGAGCCTGAGTTCGACGGCCCGGACGCGCGTCACCCGGCCTCCTCCTCCAAGACGTAGGCCGAGTCCTCGGTGAAGCCGGTCACGACGAGCCCGGCGTCGAAGCACGCCCGGAGCGCCGAGCGCGACGCTTCCCGCCAGGCGGCGCCCAAGGGCGCGTCCTCCGCGCGCAGCCGCTGGTACTCGCGCGGGATCCGGATCAGCGCCGGATGGCCCACCGGGGGTCGCAGGCTCCCCGGGGACGGTCGTTCGGGATCGCCCTCCGGACCCAGGACGACCTGACCCGCGGCGGGCCGGGGTCCCGTCGTCTCCCGATGGAGGTCCCACCGGACCAGCAGGCGATCGCTGCGATCCCCGCGGTTCACCACGTCGGTCATCTCACCGTAGAAGTCGGGCAGGAACCGGTCCGCCGTCGCGCCCAGCTTGACCAGGTTGAACCAGGCGTTGCGCGCGACGAGCGGATCGAACGTCCATCGGACGACCGATGATCTCCTGGTCCAGGCATTGCGCGCGCTGCGCGAGCTTCAGCGCGTACCCCACCCCGGCGTGGCGCCGGTCCGGGAGCGTCGCCAGCATGTGCGAGTGGGCGTGCAGGCCGTCCGCGTCCGTCACCCCCGCCCAGCCGAGCACGAACCCGATCAGGTCCTGCCCGTCGAAGGCCCCATAAGGAACGTTCCCGCTGTCCGCGAGGGCGACGACCATCTCCCGAGGAAGGCCGTCATGGTCGCCCCAGGTCGCGCCCATCACGCGCAGGAGGCGATCCGCGTCCTCCAGGGTCGCGATGGGCCGAAGCGCCACCCCTGCCGCTCTCGCGGCCTGGTTCGCCCGCTCCCAGGCCTCCACGCGCGGAGTCTATCCCCGCGGCCGAAGACGCCGAGAGCCCGTGCTATGCACGGGCTCTCGGCGATGGGACGGGGTCGCCGTCCGGCGGCTCAGCCGCCGGCCGGCGGCGGCAGCTCCTGCCACTCGACGTCGTCCAGATCCTGGCCGCGACGCCGCTTCATGATCGCCGCCACGCCCGCCACGATCGCCGCGATGAACGCCAGCTTCATGAGCTTCCTGAAGAAGCCGCCCTTCTTCTCGGTCGTCTCGGTCTCCTCAGCCATGTGGCCCTCCTTCCGCTTGTGGGCCTGGATGGACTTGAACCATCGACCTCTTCCTTATCAGGGAAGCGCTCTAACCGAGCTGAGCTACAGGCCCGCGTGTGTTCGTGGGGCCCGAACCCGAACCCTCGAGCCAGCGTACGCACGGCCTGGAAACCCTGTCAAACCTCGCGGCTCGAGCCGGATGCGGGATCAGCGCTTCTCGGCGAGCGTGACGTCGACGCCGCCGACGAGGTCGCTGATCAGGTTGTAGAGGAACACCACGAACACGTTCACGAGCGACCACACGATCACGTTCACGCAGCCGCCGACGAACAGCCACAGGAAGACCGTGCCGCCGTCGATCACGAGCGGTGCCTGGACGTTGCCGTCCCCGTTGCTGAACAGCAGCCCGAGGATCCGCTCGGTCTCGTCGATCGCCCCGACCGCGCCCAGGAGCGCGTAGATGATCGCGAGCGCGACGTAGAGGATCAGCATCACGCAGAAGTAGAAGATCAGCGAGAACTTCAGCACCGACAGCGGCCCGATCTTGCGGATCACCACGCGGGTGCGCCGAGCGCTCGCCGGCCTGCGCTTGGGTGTGGGCGCGGGCGGCGCCTGCGGCGGGGGCGGGGGGTTCTCCACGGTCTGGGCCATGCGGGTGGTTCCTAAGGGTACGCCGGGGGCGGGTCAAGCACCCGGAACCGGGCGAGGTGGGTCACCTCACGTGCGGAACGGCCCGTCTCCGGCGAAGAGCACCCGCACGTGCAGCGGCAGCAGGATGCCGAGCATCAGCGGCGCCACGACCCAGGACCAGAACCCGACGTCCGTCTGTACGGCGAGCCCGCCGAGCGCGATCCCGACGCCGGCCAGCGCGAGGAGCCCGTCGCGGATGCCGAGCCGGCCCCTCATCCCTCCTCCTCCATCTGGAGGATCACCGGGGCGATCGCCGCGACGATCCCGCCCTCCTCGACGCGCATCGTCCGCACGCCCTGGCTGGCGCGGCCCACGCGACGGATGTCGCCGGCGGCCACGCGCTGGACCTTGCCCGAGGACGAGATCGTCAGCAGGTCCTGGTCCTTCGAGCCGATGAACGCCCCGGCCAGCAGGCCGGTCTTGTTCGTCAGCTGGTGCCCGATCACGCCCTTGCCGCCGCGGCCCTTGACCGGGTAGTCCTCGAGCTTCGAGCGCTTGCCGTAGCCCTGCTCGGTGACGCTGATCATCTCCTCGCCGTCGGATGTGAGGCCCACCGCCAACACGTGGTCGTCCTCGGCCAGGCGCATCCCGATCACGCCGCCGGTCGCCCGCCCCATCGGCCTCGCGAGCGACTCCTTGAAGCGGATCGCCTGACCCTTGCGCGAAACCAGGAACACGTCGTCCTTGCCGTCGGTGAGCTTCACCTCGATCAGCTCGTCGCCGGGTCGCAGGTTGACCGCGATCAAGCCGGTGCGCGGCGAGTCGTACTCGGGCAGGGCGGTCTTCTTCACGATCCCGTTCTTCGTCGCGAACAGCAGGAACTCGCCCTCCGAGTACTCCTTCAGGTCGATCACGGCGCTGATCCGTTCGTCGCCGTCGAGGGCCACGCCGGGCAGGTTCGCGGCGTAGAGGCCCCGGGCCGTCCGCCCCGACTCGGGGATCTCGTGCGCCTTCACGCGGTACACGCGGCCCTTCGTCGTGAAGAACAGCATCCAGTGGTGGGTGGTCGTCGTGAAGACGTGCTTGACGACGTCCTCCTCCTTGAGGTTCTGCCCGCGGATCCCCTTGCCGCCGCGGCCCTGGACCTTGAACGCGTCCATCGGCAGGCGCTTGACGTAGCCGGCGCGGGAGACGGTGATGATCACGTCCTCCTCGGCGATCAGGTCCTCGACGTCGAGATCCCCGACGTCCGCCCGGACCTGCGTCCGCCGGCCGTTCGCGTGCTTCTTGCGGATCTCGGTGAGCTCTTCCTTGATCACGCCGCGGAGCTTCGTCGGGTCCTTCAGCAGCGAGTTGAGGTACGTGATATCGGCGAGGAGCTTCGCGTGCTCCTCGTCGAGCTCGGTCCGAGCGAGCTTGGTCAGGCGCCGCAGGGGCATGTCCAGGATGTGGTTCGCCTGGATCTCGCTGAGCTTGAACTTCGTCATCAGGCGCTTGCGCGCCGCCTCGGCGTCGGCCGCCGCTCGGATGATCCGGATCACCTCGTCCAGATGGTCGAGCGCGATCAGCAGGCCCTGGACGATGTGGTCGCGCTCCTCGGCCCGACGCAGCTGGTAGCGCGTGCGGCGGGTGACGACGTCGACCTGGTGATCGACGTAGTAGCCGACCATCTCGGCAAGGTTCAGCGTGCGCGGCACGCCCTCGACGAGCGCCAGCATGATCACGCCGAACGAGTCCTGCAGCTGGGTCTGCTTGTAGAGCTGGTTCAGCACGACCTGGGCGTTCGCGGTGCGCTTGCAGACGATCACGAGGCGCATGCCTTCGCGGTTCGACTCGTCGCGGATGTCGGCGACGTCCTTCAGCTTCCCGGACTTGACCAGGTCGGCGATCTTCTCCGCCAGGCGCGCCTTGTTGACCTGGTACGGGAGCTCGGTCACGACGATCAGCGGCCGCCCCTGGGAGCCCTCCTCGACCGTCGCGACCGCCCGGACCTTGATCGAGCCGCGGCCGGTCTCGTACGCGTCGCGGATCCCGGTCTTGCCCATGATCGTGGCGCCGGTCGGGAAGTCGGGCGCCTTGATGAACTTCATCAGGTCGGCGGGGGTGGACTCGGGGTGATCGATGTAGTGCACGACCCCGTCGATCACCTCGCCGAGGTTGTGCGGCGGGATGTTCGTGGCCATGCCGACGGCGATGCCGCCGGCGCCGTTGACCAACAGGTTCGGGAACCGCGCCGGCAGGACCGTCGGCTCCTGCTCGTGCCCGTCGAAGTTCGGACGGAAGTCGACCGTCTCGGCCTCGATGTCGCGCAGCATCTCCATCGCGAGCGGCGCGAGGCGGGCTTCCGTGTAGCGATACGCCGCCGGCGGATCGCCGTCGACCGAGCCGAAGTTGCCGTGCCCGTCGACGAGCGGGGCGCGCAGCGACCAGTCCTGTGCCATCCGGACCAGCGCGTCGTAGACGGACTGGTCGCCGTGCGGGTGGTACTTCTTCAGCACGTCGCCGATCACGGCGGCGCACTTGCGGTGCGGGCGGTCGGGACGGTAGCCGCCCTCGAGCATCGCCCACAGGATCCGCTGGTGCACGGGCTTCAGCCCGTCGCGGACGTCGGGCAGCGCGCGCCCGACGATGACGGACATCGCGTAGTCGAGGTACGAGCGCTGGATCTCGTCCTCGAGCTCGACATCCTCGATCCGACCGGCGAACAGGTTCTGCGACATGGTCTTCCCCTACCCGCGGAACCTCAGACGTCGAGGTTCGCGACGTCCTTGGCGTTCGTCTCGATGAAGGCCTTGCGCGAGGGCACGTCCTCGCCCATCAGGATGCTGAACAGGCGGTCGGCCGTGACGGCGTCCTCGAGCGTCACCCGCAGCAGCGTCCGGCGCTCGGGGTTCATCGTCGTCTCCCACAGCTGCACGGCGTCCATCTCACCGAGGCCCTTGAACCGCTGCGGGTCGAGCTTCTTGCTGCCGTTGCCGTTCTCCTTGCGGTACGTGTCCCACTCGCGCTCGGTGTAGAAGTACCGCTCCTCCTTGCCCTCCTTGATCAGGTACAGCGGCGGCTGCGCCAGGTAGACGTAGCCGGCGTCGATCAGCTCGGTCATGTTCCGGAAGAAGAAGGTCAGCAGCAGCGTGCGGATGTGGGCGCCGTCGACGTCGGCGTCGGCCATGATCACGATCCGGTGGTAGCGGGCCTTCTCGAGGTCGAACTCCTCGCTGATCCCGGTGCCGATCGCCGTGATCAGCGCCTGGATCTCGGCGTTCTCGAGGATCTTGTGCAGCCGCGCCTTCTCGACGTTCAGGATCTTGCCGCGGATCGGCAGGATCGCCTGGGTCGCGCGGTCGCGGGCGCTCTTGGCGGAGCCTCCGGCCGAGACGCCCTCGACGATGTAGAGCTCGCAGACCTCCGGATCGGTCAGCTGGCAGTCGGCGAGCTTGCCGGGGAGCGACCCGCCGTCGAGGAACGACTTGCGCCGCGTCAGGTCGCGCGCCTGGCGCGCCGCGATCCGCGCCTTCGACGCCGCGCTCCCCTTCGTCACGATCCGCTTCGCGTCGCCGGGATGCTCCTCGAGCCACGTCGCGAACTGCGCGTTCATCGTGGTCTCGACGAACGAGCGCATCGACGCGTTGCCGAGCTTCGTCTTCGTCTGGCCCTCGAACTGCGGGTCCATCAGCTTCACGGAGCAGATCGCGATGAGACCCTCGCGCACGTCCTCGCCGATCAGGTTGTCCTCCTTCTCCTTCAGGAGGCCCTTCGCGCGCGCGTAGCGGTTGATCACGTTCGTCAGGGCCTTCTTGAGGCCCTCCTCGTGCATGCCGCCCTCGTGCGTGTTGATCGTGTTCGCGAACGAGAAGAACGACTCGGCGTAGCCCGAGTTCCACTGCAGGGCGATCTCGACCTCGGCGTCCTTCTGCTTCGCCTCGATCGCGATGACCTTGTTGACCGGCTCCCTGCCCGAGGCGAGGTACTTGACGAAGTCCACGAGGCCGCCATTGGCCTTGAACATCTCCTTCGCGGCGGGTGACTCGCGCTCGTCGATCAGCTGGATCTCGGTGCCCTTGTTGAGGAACGCCAGCTCGCGCAGACGCTCGCCGAGGATCTCGCGCTTGAACACCGTGGTCTCGGTGAAGATCTCGGGGTCGGGCCAGAACCGGATCGTGGTGCCCGTCTTCTTGATGGCCCTGCCCTTCGTGAGCTTGCCGGTCGCCTTCCCGCGCGCGTAGGACTGGGTCCAGGTGAAGCCGTCGCGCTGGACCTCGGCCGTCATCCGCTCGGAGAGCGCGTTCACGACCGAGACGCCGACGCCGTGCAGCCCGCCGGAGATCCGGTAGCCGCCGCCGCCGAACTTCCCGCCCGCGTTCAGCGTGGTCAGCACGACCTCGACGGCCGGACGGCGGTCCTTCGCCTTCGGGATCGGCTTCACGGGGATCCCGCGGCCGTTGTCGAAGACGCTCACCGAACCGTCGGCCTGGATCGTGACGACGATCCGGTCGCAGAACCCGGCCATCGCCTCGTCGATCGCGTTGTCGACCACCTCGAAGACCAGGTGGTGCAGGCCGCGGGCGCTCGTCGTCCCGATGTACATGCCCGGTCGCAGCCGGACGTGCTCCACGCCCTCGAGGACCGTGATGTCGGAGGACTCGTAGCCGCCCCCCTTGCCGGTCGAACGGGCACGCGGTGTCCGGGTGGCCGAGGTCGCGGCGGGCTTCTTGGCGGTGGTCGATCCGGAGGTGGCGGTCGTGGCCGAGGTCCGGGCGGTGGTCGACTTCGTCGCGGACCGAGCCGTCGCGGCCGTGCGGGCCGGCGCCGCAGTGGTCGTCTTCTTGGCAGCCAACGAGCCTCCGATCGAACGGTGCGGACCCCACGCAGCGGCCGCCCTGATCCTCGGGGAGGCGCGCACGGGGAAGGTGCGCTACTCAGGCCGTCATCTTACCAACCGGGCAGGACGTTGGCGGCGTTTCCGAGGCCCGATTCCGGCCATCTACCTGCGGTTTCGCACGACGACCCGGACCGAGCGGACGACCTCATCCCCCAGCGTTTCGTTGGCCCGCCGCGCGATCTCGTTCACCAGGAACCGGGCCTGCGCGCCCCATGGCCCGTCGGTCGCCGCGACCGTCAGGACCCCGTTCTCGAGGCTCGATGGCGCCGTCTCCGCGGCGACGCGCGCTCCCACGATCCGAGGCCACTCCCGAACGAGCTGGGCGACCGGACGGCCGCGCGCGAACAGCTCCTCGTCCATGATCGCGTCGACGATCTGGCCGATCGGGACCGGGTCCTCGGACCGCGAACCTCTCCTCCAGCCCCATCCCTTCGCGCTCGGCATGCGATCCCTACCCTCAGGCGCTCCGGGGCGACACGGTCCCGGCGCGGACGTCCCAGGTCGCGTGCGCGGCCGCCGGCACGTCGGCCTCGTCGGCCACCGAGATCACGACCTGTCCGTCACGACCGGCGAGGCGGTCGCCGATCAGATCGCGACGTCCGGGATCGAGCGCCGAGAACGGATCGTCGACCAGCAGGATCGGGGGCTCGCCGATCTCGTCCGCCACCGCCGACGCGAGCCCGATCCGCAGGCAGAGCGCGGCCGCCCACGCCTCGCCGTGCGACGCGAACGCGCGCGCGCCCAGGTCCCGGACGGCGAGGTCCAGATCGTCGCGGTGCGGTCCGACGAGCGAGGTCCGGCGGATCAGCTCGTCGGATCGCCGCTCGTCGATCCGGGTGCGGATCGCGTCCTCGAGGTCGTCGTCGCTCCACACGACCGGCGCGTACACGCAGGACAGGTCATAGCCGGCCAGGGCCCGGAACTCGACCGACGCCGGCGGCGCGAGCCGTTCGACGGCCTCGGCTCGGGCCCGGGTCAATGCCGCGGCCGCGGCCACGAGCTCCTCGTCCCACGCGGCCATCTCCGGCGGGACCCCCGGCCGGTCCCACTCCTTCAGCAGGCGGTTCCGCTGTCGGAGCGTCCGGTCGTACGCGGTGATCAGCGACTCCTTGAGCGGCCACAGGGTGATCAGCGCCTCGTCGAGGAACCGCCGCCGATGCGACGGCTCGCCGCGGACGACGTCCAGGTCGTCGGGGCCGAAGAACACCGCCCGGACCTGACGCCGGACGTCCCGCTTGCGCCGCACCGGCGATCGGTTCACCTGGACGCGGTTCGCGCCCTGCGTCGGGATCTCCACCTCGACCAAGACCCGGCCGTTCCCCGTCTCGACCTCGCCGCGGACGTAGGCCGCCGATGCCCCACGGCGCACGAGCGGAAGGCCGGCCGACACGCGCGGCGAGGACAGCGCGCAGAGGTAGTCGATCCCCTCGAGGAGGTTCGTCTTCCCCTCGCCGTTCGGCCCCACGGCCACGATCAGCCCGTCCGCGACGGACTCGATCCGCGTGTGCTCGTGATTGCGGAAGTCGCGCAGCTCGACCCACGCGAGGCGCATCGGGGAAGGTCCGCCGCGGTCAGCCGACCGCGGCGGGCAGCCGTACCGGCATCACCAGGTACGTGAACTCGTCGCCCTCGCCGCGGACCACGCCCGGCTTCAGCCCGTCCCGGACGTCCAACCGGACCGATTCGCCGTTCGCGGCCGTCAACCCGTCCGCCAGGTACTGGGGGTTGAACGCGACGGTCAGGTCCTCGCCCTCGTACCGCGCCTCGACCGTCTCGACGGCCTGGCCCAGATCCGGCGACGAGCTCGACAGCTTCACCCCGAGCGCATTGAACTCCATCCGGACCGGCGTCGTGTCGCGCGCCAACAGCCCGACGCGCCGCACGGCGTCGAGGAGCTGCTGCCGGGAGATCGTGAGCCGGTTGTCGCTCGCCTCCGGGAGCAGCTGCCGGTAGTTCGGGAACTCCCCCTCGATCAGGCGAGAGGTGAGCGTGAGCGTCCCGATCCGGAACGCCACCTGCCCCTCGTCCACCCAGACCTCGACGGCGCCCTTCTCGTCGGTCGCGGCCGCACGTCCGGCCTCGCTCATCGCGCGTTCGGGCACGATCGCGCGAGCCTCGCCGTCGGCCGTCGCCACCAGATCCCGCACCGCCAGGCGGTAGGAATCCGTCGTGACCATCACCACGCCCTCGCGGCTGATCTCGAGCAGCACCCCGGTCAGGACCGGCCGCGCCTCGTCCCGCGATGCGCCGCGACCCACCTGGCTCACGGCCTCGGCGAACGCGCCCGCCTCGGCCGTGATCCGTGTGCCAGACGGCTCCTGCAGCCCCGGGAAGTCCTCCGCCGGGAGCAGGCGCAGCGTGCCCTCGTACGCCGCGCAACGCAGGTGCGCCTGGCTCTGGTCGGTCTCGAACTCGACGGGCGCGTCCGACAGGCTCTTCACCGTGTCGCCCAGCAGCCGCGCCGGCACCAGCGCGATCCCGGCCTGGGTCACCTGCACGTCGATCGACAGCCGCGCCGAGACCTCGAGGTCCGTGGTGGCGAGGATCAGGCTCCCCTCCTCGGTCGCCTCGATCAGCACGCCGGTCAGCGCGGGGATCCCCGGCCGGGACGACACCCCGCGTTGGACGGTCTGCAGCGCCTCCGAGAGCGCGTCGCGATCACACCGGAACTTCACCGTGCCCACCCCCTGCTCTTTCTGTTCTTGAGTTCAACCCTGAAGTAGTAGGTCCCGTGGAAAGGTGTACAACGCATCCGTTTCCCCAGCGTAGGGGCCCCCTCCGACATGGGGACGGCCGGTGGAGAAGCGGACAGCTCGAACCGGTCGGTCGGCGTCCACGCTCCGCAACCCACCGCGGGACCACCACCGCTCCACAGCCGGTCGGGGGATCGCTGAGCCCGGCTCACGCGGCGCCTCGCACCCGTCCGCGGATGATGCGGGTGAGGTCCTGGACCTGACGGAACGTCTGGTCGCGGGCGCGCATCTCATCCTCGACCTTGTTGATGCCGTGCAGGACGGTCGTGTGATCGCGCCCGCCGAAGATCTCGCCGATCTTGACCAGGGAGAGCCCGGTGCATTCGCGCGTGAGGTACATCGCGATGTGGCGCGCCTGCGTGAGCGGCCGGGACCGGCTCTTCGACATCAGGTCGGCGGTGGAGAGCGAGAAGTACCGAGCGGTTTCCTCGAGGATCAGCGGCGGGGGGATGTCGTTGTCCGTCTGCGGGATCAGGTCCTGGAGCGCGCGCTCGGCGAGCACGACGTCGATCGGCTGGCCGGTGAGCTCGGACCACGCGACCGTCCGGACGAGGGCACCCTCGAGCTCGCGGACGCTCTGGTCGAACTTGCTGGCGACGAACTCGACGACGTCGGCCGGGACCGCGATGTCCTCGCGCTCGGCCTTCAGCTGCAGGATCGCGATGCGCGTCTCGAGGTCGGGCGGCTGCACGTCCACGCACAGGCCCCAGCGGAACCGGCTGGTGAGCCGCTCCTCCATGCTCGAGAGCTCGTGCGGCGGCCGGTCGGAGGCGATCACGATCTGGCGACCGGCGGCGTGCAGGTGGTTGAACGTGTGGAAGAACTCGGTCTGCGTCTCCTCGCGCTTGGCCAGGAACTGGATGTCGTCCACGAGCAGGACGTCGACCTCGCGGTACTTCTGGCGGAAGCCGTCGCCCTGACGCTCGCGGACCGCCTTGATGAACTCGGTCACGAACTGCTCCGACGTCACGTACTTCACGCGGAGCGTCGGCTTCAGTCGGTACATGTGATGGCCGACGGCGATCAACAGGTGGGTCTTGCCCAGGCCCACGCCCCCGTAGATGAACAGCGGGTTGTACGCCTTGGACGGCGGGGCCTCGGCGACGGCCATCGCCGCGGCGTGCGCGAACCGGTTCGACGGCCCGGGGACGAAGGCGTCGAACGTGTAGTTCGGGAAGGGCAGGCCGGGAGCGCCGACCGGGCGCGTCGCTCGTGGCTCCGCGGTGACCGGATCCTCTGACGCCCGCGTGGGAGCCTTCAGCTCGGGGGGCGTCAGGTCGACGGACGGGAAGATGGATCCGCCCTCGTCGGGCCGCTCGCGGAGCCCCTCCTCGATCAGGAAATCGACGTCGACGAGCTGACCGAGCGACTCGGTCGCGCCTTCTCGGATAAGGTCAAGATGATTGTGCTGCAACCGTTCTCGGACCATAGGGCTCGGAACCGCCAACGAGAGGATCCCGTCGTGCACCCCGGCGGGCCGCACGTCGCCGAACCACATCGACACCGTGGTCTCGGGGAGCCTCGCCCGCGCGAGCTCGAGGATGTGTGACCAGGTTTCCTGCGCCTCGCGCTCAGAGAAGGCTATCGCCATGCGAATCCACAGAACCTTTCCACAGCGGTGGAAAACACCTGGGGGAAGCGCTCGGCGCCGCGCCGGCCCTCCGGTTCCGGGGTCGCCTGGAGTGAAGCGGGGCGCACAGTAGCACACGCGTCCGCGGGCCCTTCGGCGAGGCGGGGGGTCTTGACACTCTTTCTCTTGTCAAGGCCTTTGTCCTGCGTCGATGGCCGCCCGTATACTGGGCGCCGGCCGGCCACCGCCGGCCTTCATCTCGGAAGGAACCTCCACGACGATGGCCAAGGGTAAGCGCACCTATCAGCCGAACAACCGTCACCGTGCCAAGACGCACGGGTTCCGGATCCGCATGCGGACCCGCGCCGGCCGGGCGATCCTCGCGCGCCGGCGGCGGAAGGGCCGCGCCCGTCTCACCGTCTGACGGACCGCCGGTGCGGGCCGCGGACATCCGACGCGTACGCGAGACCGGCCGCGACCTGCGCGGAGAGCGGGTGATACTGTGTGTCGCCCCCGGCCCGGGACGTTGCGCGGTGATCGCGACGCGACGGGTCGGCTCCGCGGTCGAGCGCAACCGAGCCCGGCGGATCTTGCGGGCGGCCTGGCGAGCCTTGGAGCCGGGGGTCGAAGGAGCAGGAGACGTCGTCCTGGTGGCCCGTCCGGCCATCCGGGGCTCGAAGACCCAGGATCTGGTGGCCGAGATGAGCGGACTGCTGCAGCGCGAGGGATGGGTGCGCCCATGACCCGCCTCCGCCGGGCGATCTGGGCGGCCGGCGCCCCCGTCCGGACGGCGTTGATCGGCGCGATCCGGGTGTACCGCGCGACCCTGTCGGGCTGGCTCGGCGGGCAATGTCGCTTCTACCCGAGCTGTTCCCACTACGCCGAGGACGCGATCCGGCTCCGCGGAGCGACGGTCGGGAGCGCCCTCGCGATCTGGAGGATCCTGCGCTGCAACCCATTCGGGAAGGGTGGGGTCGACCGCGTGGAGGGGTCACGCCACCCTCCGCATGATGACCCGTATGATGACCTCCTACACGATGGTCGTCCCGCGATCCCGCCGGGCGGAGCCACGGTCTGAGCATGGTCGCGCTCGGCATCTTCCAGGCCCTGCTGAACGGGATCGGCTGGATCCTGGCGTGGATCTTCGACGTCGTCGGCAACTTCGGCGTCTCGATCATCATCCTGACGATCCTGATCCGGATCGTGTTGCTCCCGCTCGGCATCAAGCAGATCAAGTCGATGCAGGCGATGCAGGCGATCCAGCCGAAGATCAAGGAGATCCAGAAGAAGTACAAGGGGAACAAGCAGAAGGCCCAGGAAGAGACGATGAAGCTGTACAAGGAGGCGGGGGTCAACCCACTCGGTGGCTGCCTCCCGCTCCTCCTGCAGTTCCCGATCCTGATCGCGATGTATGCCGTGATCCGGCCGCCTCAATTGATGCCCGTAGCCGACGCGGTTCCGATCGAGTATGCGGTCCACAACAACCACCTGCCCGTGGACAGCCAGCTCTTCCAGGACATGATCGAGGACCAGCACCTCGGGTTCATGGGGATGAACCTCCAATGCTCGGCTTCGCAATCTGGGAAGCCCGCGACCCTCAATGCGACCGACGGCGAGCCGGTGAAGCCGGACTCCGACATCGTCAACTCCGACCTGCAGCCGCTTCCGTTCGACGCGACGACGGGGACCGGCACGATCCCGTGCGGGAACTCGACGGCCGACCGGATCCCGTACTTCGCCATGCTGATCCTCATGATCGGGACGACCTTCTACCAGCAACGTCAGATGCAGAAGGCGAGCCCACCGGGGGCGGCATCCGGGCAGCAGCAGGCGATCCTGAAGCTGATGCCGATCATGTTCGGGTTCTTCGGCTTCGCCTTCCCGGCCGGACTCGTCCTGTATTGGACGACGTCCAACCTGTGGCAGATCGGCCAGCAGTACGCCCTGCTCCGCGCCGGCCATATCGGTCCGGAGGCGATGGAGCGACGCATGGCCGAGCAGAAGGCGAAGGCCAACTCGCCGGAGCCGGTCAAGCAGGGGTTCTTCGCCCGGCTGATGGAGCAGGCGGGTGATCCGCAGGCCAGGCGGGGCTCCTCCAAGTCGGGCGGAACCAAGGGCACCGGCTCGACGAAGGGCAACGGCTCGAAGGGCACCCCTGCCAAGGGTGGTGGGGCCAGCCCGGGGTCCGGCGCCAAGGGTGGCCAGAACCCGAAGCCGTCCGGTCAGAAGGGTTCGCCGCCCCCGCAGAGCGGTCGGACGCGGTCCCGCCGTCCCAACACCGGACAGGGCAAGACGCCGCGGAAGCCGAATGATCCCACGACCCCGAGCGGAGGCGACGGTGGAGACGGAGAAGCAGGCTCCTAGCGTCGAAGAGGCCATCGAGGCCGCCCTCGAGGAGCTCGGGGTGACGGAGCAGGAGGCCCAGATCGAGATCGTCCAGGAGCCGAGGTCCGGGCTCCTCGGGATCGGCGGGCAGCCAGCGATCGTCCGGGTTCGCCGCCGGGCGCCGGAGACGCCGATCGACGAGCTCGAGGACCAGGCCGATGCGGCCGCCGACTTCCTCGAAGAGCTCCTCGGCCTGATGGGCGTGGACGCGGTGGCCGAACCGAACGTCGAAGGGGGCCACATGTACGTCGACATCGAAGGGGACGACGAGGACGACCTGGCCCTCCTGATCGGCCGGCACGGGCAGACGCTCGAAGCCATCCAGGAGCTCATGCGCCTGGTGGTCGGTCGCCGGCTGGACGAGCGGATCCGCGTGATCGTGGACGTGGAGGACTATCGGAAGCGTCGCGAGCAGCGCCTCGAGACCCGGGCCCGCGACCTCGCGCAGAAGGTCCTGCGATCGGGGCGCGACGAGGAGCTCGAGCCCATGAACCCGTACGAGCGGAAGCTCGTCCACGACGCGGTCGCCGAGGTCAGCGGTGTGGAGACCGTCTCACGCGGCGAGGAGCCGAACCGGTTCGTGGTGATCCGCCGCCGCTGAGCGTTCCCACCATCCCCTCACCGCCGACACCTCTCAGATTCAGGAGCGACTACCATCCGTCGAGTGGCCGGCTCGATGTTTCACGTGAAACATGAGGCTTCCCTCCCGGAGCTCGAGACCGGGCAGGCCCAAGCCCTGGAACGCTACGAGGAGCTCCTCCGCGAGCGAGCCGTGGTCGCAGGCATGATCTCGGACGAGGACGCGTCGCGGCTGCGCGAGCGCCATCTCGAGGATTCCCTCCGGGCCGCCGCGGCCGTCACACCGCGCGATCGCGATGCCTACGACCTGGGATCGGGCGCCGGGCTGCCGGGCGTCGTCGTCGCGATCGCCCGTCCTTGGCTCCACCTGACCCTCGTCGAACGGCGTCGGAGCCGTGCGGCGTTCCTGGAGCTGACGGTGGACGAGTTGCCGCTGCCGAACGCCTCGGTCTTCGCGGGCGGTGCCGAGGAGCTCGAGGAGCCGGTCGACGTGGTGTTCGCCCGGGCGCTGGCCCCCAGCGGGCGCTCATGGGAGCTCGCCGAGCCGCTCCTTCGTCCCGAGGGCCGGCTCGTCTATTTCGCGGGCGCGGGCTTCGATCCGCACGTGGACCTCCCGGTGGGTGTTGACGCCACCATCGTGTTCGGCTCGCTTGCACCTTCGGGGCCGCTCGTTATCATGACCCGTCAGTGACCAACGCCTCCGGCGCGAAGGCCGCGTCCTCTCGAACCACGACCCGTTCCAGTCAACGCCGTCCCTCGGTGCCCGAAGTGCCCGGGGTCGCTCGCGTGATCGCCATCGCGAACCAGAAGGGCGGCGTCGGGAAGTCGACGACGGCCGTGAGCCTGGGCGCCGCGCTCGCCGATCTCGGGTACCGCGTCCTGGTGATCGATCTCGACCCCCAGGGCAATGCATCGACCGGGATGGGCATCCGCCACGAAGCACGCGAGATCACGGTCTACAACGTCGTCGTGGCGGAGTCTCCGCTCGAGGACGCGATCGTGCCGACCCCGGTGGAACGCCTCCACGCGGTCCCGTCGACGATCGACCTCGCCGGCGCCGAGATCGAGCTCGTGAGCCAATTCTCCCGAGAGACCCGGCTGAAGAAGGCGATCGAGCCCGTTCGAGAGGGTGTGTATGACTTCGTCCTCCTCGATTGCCCGCCATCGCTCGGGCTGCTGACGATCAACGCGCTCACCGCCGCCGAGGAGCTGATCGTCCCGATCCAGTGCGAGTACTACGCGCTCGAGGGACTTGGCCAGCTCCTTCGCAACGTCAGCCTGGTGCAGCAGAACATCAACCAAGGCCTCCGGCTCTCGGGCATCGTGATGACGATGTTCGATCCTCGCACGAAGCTCTCGGAACAGGTCGTCGAGGAAGTCAAGCGGTACTTCGGTGATCTGGTGTACGACGTCATCATCCCGCGGACCGTCCGACTTTCCGAGGCGCCCGGGTTCGGGCAGCCGATCACGGTGTACGACCCGAAGTCGAAGGGTGCCGACTCGTATCGGCGACTCGCGTCGGAGGTCGCGCTTCGCCCCCCACCGGCGGAACCCATGCCGACCTTCGAAGACTTGCCCACGGTGGTCCTTCCGGCGATCGATGACACCGTCACACAGAGCCCGTCCGACGAGCAGGTGTTGGAGCAGCTCCCGACGCCGACGGTCCACGAGGTCATGGAGCACGTCGAAGAGGAGGAAGAGGGTCCGGGTTCGAACGAGCCGGAGCCGAAGCTGGATCGCGCTCCTCCGGACGCCAAGAACGAACCTGTGGCTGAGACCGAGCAGCCTCCCGGCACGTCCGGTCCCCCGACGAGCGCGGCGACCGAGGCGGAGGCTGAGGCTCCGGTCGAGGCGCCCCATGGGGATGAGCCCGAGACGGCTGCGTCCACCGGCGCGGATCCGCGTACGGCCGGCGGGCCCGGGGGGGTAGGTACGCCTCCGCCCGCCGCAGCGGTGACCCAGCGGGAGACCTCCTTCGACATCGACCTCCCGCTCGGTGAGGACGAGTTCTGGGACGAAGGTGAGGAGCCTCCGGCCGGGAGCCCTCCCCAGGCCCGCGATGCGGCGGATCCTCGGGCCCCCGGCGATCGGCGGGTCGTGGTGATCGACGAGGACGCCGAGTTCGCGAGCACCGGCCCCCCGACATCGCAGCCGGAACGAGTGGCGCCGCCCCGCGCCGGCGTGGCGAAGATCGGGGCCACGCTCGAGGAGGAGAACGCGCCGAAGCGACGCTGGCGGCTGTTCCGTAAGGGGGAAGAGTGATGTCGAAGCGGGGAGGATTGGGACGGGGGCTGTCGGCGCTGATCCCGGGAGCGCCGGAGTCCGGCGACGCGACGGGCTTGCTGGAGGTCCCCGTCGGCGCCGTCGCCCCGAACCCGAAGCAGCCGCGGACCAACTTCGACGACGAGACGATCGCCGCGCTCGCTGCCTCGATCCGTGAGGTCGGGATCCTGCAGCCGATCGTCGTGCGACGCGCCGACGCCGGGTACGAGTTGATCGCCGGCGAACGGCGCCTGCGCGCCGCCCGGATGGCCGGCCTCGCGACGATCCCGGTCGTCGTTCGGGACACCGACGACTCCGACACCTTGCGCGAGGCCCTGATCGAGAACATCCATCGCCAGGACCTAGGGCCGATCGAGCTCGCGGAGGCGTTCCGGCAGCTCCTCGAGGAGCTCGGCCTGAAGCAGGAGGAGCTCGCCGATCGGGTAGGCGTCTCGCGCTCGCACATCGCGAACACGATCCGACTGCTCCAGCTGCCGATCGACACCCAGCAGCTCCTGACCGACGGCCGGATCCAGGCGGGTCATGCCCGCGCGCTCCTAGCTCTGGGCGATGCCGACGCGCAGAACGCGCTCGCGGTCCGGACCGCCGCCGAGGACCTCTCCGTCCGGGAGGTCGAAGAGCTCGTGCGGCGGTTCGTCGAGGGCCCGCCGGAAGGTCGGCCGGAGACCGTGCCGCCCGACTCGGAGGAGCTCACCACCCCGGACACCTCGATGGCCGAGGTGGAGGAGATCCTGTCCGAGCAGCTCGCCACGCGGGTACAGATCCAGATGGGGAAGAAGCGAGGTCGCGTCATCATCGAGTTCGGGTCGGCCGACGACCTCGAGCGGATCGTCTCCGAGATCGTCGGTTCGGGGCCGGGCCTCGCGCCCGACTGACCGAGCACCGCCGGCGACCGCGGCAGCTGGACGGCCGGGGCTCCGCCTCGACATTAGTCTGGCTCAGACTAGGTCGGATCGAGGCGGGTTCTCGTCTCCCAGCTCGCGCGGTGGCGTTCGGAAGTGGTGTAGCGCAAGGAGCGTCAGGCGATCCGTCGCGCGGCCGCCTGCACGACGCGATCGCAGAGGTCGGCCATCGACCACCCGGATACCTGCGCGGCCATCGGCAACAGGCTCGTGTCGGTCATGCCCGGCGCGACGTTGACCTCGAGGATCCACGGGACCCCATCACGATCGACGATCGTGTCGACGCGGGTCACGTCGCGCAGGTGCAGGGCCGTCAGGGCGGCGAGCGCCAGGTCGGTGACGGCGTGCGACGTGTCGTCGTCGAGCCGGGCGGGAGCGAAGTACTCGGTGGCGCCGGCCGTGTAGCGGGCCGCGTAGTCGTACAAGCCGCCCTTCGGCACGATCTCGACCAAGGGGAGCGCCTCCGGCGGGTCGCCGACGAACCCCGCGGCCACCTCCGAACCCTCGACCTTGGCCTCCACGATCGCGGCTCCCGCGAAGGAAAGCGCCGCCATCACCGCGGCGGCCAGATCGGCCTCTCGCTCGACGAAGCTCATCCCGAGTGCCGACCCCGACCGAGAGGGCTTCACGACGCAGGGCATCCCGACCCGGTCGGCCACGCGCCCGAGCGCGGCCCCGGCGCCCAGGTCCCGCAGCGCCCATCCCTCGACCACCGTCCACGATGGTGTCCGCACGCCGGCGCGCGCCAGGGCGTCCTTCGCGAGGACCTTGTCGAACGCGACCTCGCAGTCGAAGGGCGCGGTGCCCGTGTACGCGATGCCCAGCAGGTCGAGGAGGCGTTGGATCGTGCCGTCCTCTCCCTCCTTGCCGTGGAGCGTGAGGTAACAGAGATCCGGGCGGGACTCCTGCAGCGCTTCTGCTAGCGAGAGCTCGGCGGGATCGAGGAGCGCCGCGTCGTGTCCGCGCTCGGAGAGCGCCGCCATGACCCGGTGGCCCGAGCGGATCGAGACGTCGCGTTCGGGGGTCCGTCCGCCGGCGAGGACCGCGATCCTCATGGGTGCAGCGATCGGTAGAGCTGCTCCTCGTCCGAAAGCAGGGCTCCGAGGCGGGCGATGCCCTCCCGGATCCTGTCCTCGGTCGGGTAGCAGAAGGCCAGGCGCATCTGGTTGCGACCGCGTCCGTCCGGGTAGAAGGCCGTGCCGGGGACGTAGGCCACGAGCCGCTCCACTGCGGCGGCCAACATCGCTTGCGTGTCAACCCATCCGGGAAGGGTGGCCCAGACGTAGAAGCCGCCGTCGGGATGGGTCCAACGCGCGTTCGACGGGAAGTGTTCTCGCAACGCCTCCACCATCACGTCGCGGCGCAGGCGGTAGCGATCCACGAGGGATGTGAGGTTCGTCCGCCAGCGGTCGCCGCTCAGGTAGCGCTCGGTCACCAGCATGTTGAACGACGAGCCGCACAGATCCGCGGCCTCCTTCGCGAGGACGAGGCGCTGGATCACGCTCGGCTCAGCGAGTGCCCAGCCGACGCGCACGCCGGGCGAGAAGACCTTGGACACCGTGCCGAGATAGATCACGTTGTGCGGGTCGAGCGAGCGGAGCGTCGGCAGCGACGCACCCTCGAACCGCAGCATCCCGTACGGGTTGTCCTCGATGATCGGGACGCCCGACCCGCGACAGAGCGCGACCAGACGTTCGCGGCGCGGGCCGGACATCGTCACCCCGGCGGGGTTGCCGAAGTTCGGGACGGTGTAGACGAACTTCGGGCGCTCGCCGTGGACCAGGGCGTCCTCGAGCTGGTCCACGATCATGCCGTCGTCGTCGAGGTCGATCGGCAGGAAGCTCGGCTGGTACGCGCCGAACGCCGTCAGCGCCCCGACGTAGGCCGGCGCCTCCACCACGACGCGATCGCCGGGATCGATGAAGATCTTGCCGATCAGGTCGAGGGCCTGTTGCGCTCCGGTCGTGACCACGAGGTCGTCCGCGTCGGCGACGAGGTCCTCCTCGGCCATCAGGTCCACGAGCCGTTCGCGCAGGGCGAGATGACCCTGCCCCCCGCCGTACTGCAGCGGCGAGGAGCCGTACTCGGCGAACGCCTCGGCGACCACGTCGATGACGTCTCGAGGTGGGATCGCCTGGACGTACGGCATGCCCCCGGCGAGCGAGACGACCTCGGGCCGAGACGCGACCGCGAAGAGCGCCCGAACCTCGGACGCCGACATCCCCGCCGTGCGTGCGGCGTAGCGGTCGACGAAGCGATCGATCGAGAACTCGGCCATGGGAAGGTCCCCGAGGATAGCATCGACGCTCCCGGCGACCGCTGAACCGGGTCGCGTCCGCGGATGGATCTGCGGGGGGCCGGCGCCGTCCGCCGACCTGGGCCAGGCGGCCGAGGATATCTGGGCTGCAAGGAGTGTGAGTGACTCGATCGACGACCGGCATCGTGATGCGCGTAGGATGGACGGATGGACGAGCCGGCCGCGGGACCCGCCCGCGACGAGTCTCGGCGTGCGCTGAAGGCCGTGATCCTGGGAGCGCTGCTCGGGGTCGTGCTCTCGGTCTTCGCCCGACGCCGGCCCTGATCCCGGCGGATCCCGACCCGGATCGGCCGTGGTCAATCGGAGCAGAAGCGACGCACGCCGTCCACGACCGCGTCGGCCAGCCGGTCGGTGAAGCTCGGATCGGCCGCGTGCGCCGTCGAGAGCTCGACCTGGACGGCCGGCATCCGCGTCTCGCGTAGCAACGTCCCCGACAGCGGACGGACCCGTCCGGGAAGTCCGATCGCGGCCTCCAACTCCTCGACGATGAGACGAGCGAGGAGCATGCCGGCCGGGGAGTGCGTGCGCGCGCTGCCGAAGTACGAGCAGATGGGTCCGGCGTCCACTTCAGGACCGGCGACGAACGCGATGCAGAGGGAGGCGTCGACCTCGTTCGCGGCCGCGGCGCTCCGAGAGGGATCCGTCGCGCCGGCCTCGCCCCCGAGCGCGATCGCCTTGGCGCCGATCGCCGAGAGCCGGTCGATCACCCTCGTGAGGATCGCGGCCTCGATGACCCCGTCGGGCCGCGGTCCGGGATCGATCGCGATCACGCGCCCCTCGATCGAGGCGCGGTGCGATCGCAGCTCCTCACGTTCGCGGACCATCTCTCGTCCCGGTCCGGACTCGGACGGACGCATCCGCTGGAGCGCGCGGACCGTCGAAGGCCCCGCGATCCCGTCGGCGGCGTCCCCCGTGTTGTCCTGGAAGTCCCGGATCGCACGATCGGTCCGGACGCCGAACATCCCGTCCTCCCGCCCCGCGTCGAAGCCCAACGCGTTCAGCATGCGTTGCAGGTCTCGGACGTCGTCGCCGCGGAACAGCGGGACCCGGAGGTACAGGACGCGATCGCCGAGTCGGTAGCTCGCCTCGACCAGCTGTCCCCAGGTGTCGGGGCCGACGACACCGTCCACGCGCAGGTGGCGGGCCTCCTGGAACGCCCGGACCGCGCCCGCGGTGGCCTCGCCGAAGCGTCCCTCGAGCTCGGACGATCCGATCGGGAAGCCGAGCGCCAGGAGCCGTTGCTGGATGTCGTGGATCTCGGGGCCCTCGTCCCCGATGAGGAAGGCACGCACCGCCTCAGTCTGGGCCGTGGCTCCGGACGCGGCAACCGTGTACGGCCCGGGCGATGCCCAGACCGTGCGGACGCTCGGTCAGACCGCGCCCTTGACGAGGTGCGGGTCGAGGTCGCGGAGGATCGCGTCCTTCGGCTTGGCGCCCACCACGCGCGCGACCTCCTCGCCACCCTTGAACAGGATCAGCGAGGGGATGCTCATCACGCCGAACCGCCGCGTCATCTCGGGGTTCTCGTCGATGTTGAGCTTCGCGACCTTCAGGTCGTCGCCCTTCTCCTGGGCGATCTCCTCGACGACGGGTGAGACCATGTGGCACGGGACGCACCACTCCGCCCAGAAGTCGACGAGCACCGGCGTCTCGGAGCTCAACACGTTCGATCCGAAGTCCTCGTCGTTCACGTTCCCGATGTTGGCCATCTCTGCTCTCCTTGGTCGTGGACCCGGCGTGCGGGTCGGCGCGAGGTCCGTATCGCTCAACTCCGTATCGGCCCGGCGGATTCCCGGCTCATGTCGCTCCGTGCGCCTCCTCCTCGAGGAAGCGCTCCGCGTCGATCGCGGCCTTGCATCCCTGCCCGGCTGCCGTCACCGCCTGCCGGTAGATCGTGTCGGTCACGTCGCCGGCAGCGAACACCCCGGGCACGCTCGTGTGCGTGCGCGGCTCCGCCACGGCGATGTACCCGTCCTGCATCGCGAGCTGCCCCTCGAACAGACCCGTGTTCGGCGTGTGCCCGATCGCGACGAACACGCCGTCGATCGGACGCTCGGTCGTCGCGCCGCTCGGGACGTCCTGGATCCGCACGCCGGTCACCGCGTCGTGACCGAGAACCTCGGTCACGACGGCGTTCCACACGACCTCGATCTTCGGGTTCGACAACGTCCGCTCCGCCATGATCCGGGAGGCGCGGAACGCGTCGCGGCGGTGCACGACCGTGACCTTCGAGGCGAACTTCGTGAGGAACGTCGCCTCCTCCATGGCGGTGTCGCCGCCTCCGACCACGATCAGCTCACGATCGCGGAAGAAGAAGCCATCGCACGTGGCGCACGCGCTCACCCCGCGGCCGCGGAGCTTCTCCTCGCCGGGGACCCCCAGCCAGCGCGCGCTGGCCCCGGTCGCCACGATGACCGTCCGGGCGCGCCACTCTTGATCGCCGGCCCAGACCCCGAACGGACGGGACGACAGATCGACCGCCGTGACGTGGACGGGGAGGATCTGAGTGCCGAACCGCTCGGCCTGCTTCTCCATCTGCTCCATCAGCTCCGGGCCGAGGATGCCGTCGGCGAACCCCGGGTAGTTCTCGACGTCCGTCGTGAGCATCAGCTGTCCGCCGGCATCGAGGCCCTTCAGGACCAGGGGCGCGAGGTTCGCGCGGGCGGCGTACAACGCGGCCGTGTACCCGGCAGGCCCCGACCCGATGATCAGCACGTCGCGCGTCTCGGTCATGGCGTGGCTCATCCTCCCATAGGCCAAAACGCCCGCCTATTCCGGCTGGACGCTCCGCACCGTGGGCTAGAGCTTCGCCTGCGCGAACGACAGGATCGCGCAGTCCGAGCGCGAGACGACCCAGACGGTCGCCTTGTCGGTTGGCTCGCCCGCACCGGGGCCTTCGAGGAAGATCCCGAAGTAGGCAGGCTGCCCTTGGAACGTGGCCTGGATCAGCTGCGTGAGGTCGCCGGCGGCGTCGGGCGCTGCCCGGTGCAGACACTCGAGCGCTCGCCGGGTCTCCACGTCGGTCCCGAGCCGCCCCTGGTCCGTCGCGGCGCCCAACGCGGTACCCCGCTGGAACGGCGCGATCAGTCCCGCCAGACCGTCGGCGTCGTAGTCCGCGTCGCGGACCTCCAGGCTGCTCGCGGCCACGGTGGGGGCCAGGGCCCCTCCGCCCTCGGCGGCGCCCGCCGCGGTGTCGGCGCTCAGGGTCTTCTCGTTGCCGCCTTTCGGGTTCGGCAGGACCACGACCAGCACCAGCGCGACGGCCGCCGCCGCCGCGGCGATCCCGGCGACCCGGTACCAGCGGGGCGGTCCGGAGCTCTCGGCGGTGCGGCCGGTGGCCGCCTCGGCGATCGCCCGGTCGGCAACCCCGGCGGGCGCCGGAACCTCGGCGACCGCCGCGAGCGCCCTGCGTGCTCCGGTGGCCAGGGCGACCTCGTGCCGGCATCGGTCGCACCCGGACACGTGCGCGTCGACGGCCGCCCGCTCTTCGGGAGACAGGGAACCGTCGACGTATTCGGCGAGGAGCTCCTCGGGATGCGTCATGACTCAGGCTCCGACGGTCCGACGGTCCCACTCGGTTCCCGCTGGTACCGGGTCGGCGCACCCTCGAGGCCCATCGCCCGGGCGAGGGCGAGGCGGCCGCGGTGCACGCGCGACTTCACGGTGCCGACCGGGACGTCGAGCACGCGGGCGATCTGCTCGTAGGGGAGGTCCTGCACGTCGGCGAGCACGAGGGCGACCCGGTACTCGTCGGGGATCTGGGCCAGGGCCCGCGCCGCATCGATCGTGCCCACGGCGGACTCGGCGTGATCGGGCTCGGGCGGCCCCAGCTCGGGGAGCGGTTCGCCGCCCTCGGTCGCGAGACGAAGGACCGGTTGACGGCGCTGCTTACGCAGGACGTCGTAGCAGGCGTTCACCGTCACGCGGTGCATCCACGTGGTGAACGCTGCATCTCCGCGGAACGAATCGAGCTTGCGCAACGCGGAGAGGAACGCGTCCTGGGTCGCGTCCCGCGCGTCCTCGGCGTTCCCGAGCACTCGGAGCGCCACGTTGTACACGCGTGTCTGATGGCGCTCGACGAGTACGCCGAAGGCGGGGATGTCTCCCTGCAGGTAGCGGCGGACGAGGTCCTCGTCGCGGTCGGCCTCGGTCACGATCTCGAACCTACACCACGCCTCGCGGCCGACCGCCGAGGCTGGGCGCCTCAGTCGGAGAGCGTAGCCGGTCCCTCGGTCGCGGAAGCGATCACGCGCGCGTAGTGCTTCGAGAAGCCGAAGCGCGCCGCGACCAAGGTGCTGGCCTGCTTGCGGAGCGTGATCGTGGCCTCTCCCGTCTGGATGTTCACGACGCAGCCTTGTTTCGTGAACCGGGCCTCCGCGTCCTCCTGGGCGAGGGCGGCCGACGCGGCCTGGCAGGCGTCGCGGGTGTCGTGGGAGCCCTTGTAGTCCGTGGCCGCGACGGTCGCGAGCGCGCTCGCGGCATCCGCGAGCTTGAACTTCGTGAACATGACCGAGACGACGTCGAGCGTGAGGACCCCGACGATCACGATCGCGACGAGCCAGCCCACGATGAGCTTGCCGACGATGCCGGCTTCCTCGCGGCGGAGCCTCACCAGACCGATCATCCGCGGAACCTCCTGCGTACCGCGTCCTTCACCTCATCGACCTCCGCGATGCCCAACATAAGGGCGCATCCCACGAACACCAGGACCCCCGCGACGACCCCCGCGGCCACCTCGCCGACCTGGACCACGAACGCGTCGGGATCGCCACCGACCTCGCGCACCCCCCAGGCGGCCACGGCGGCCGCTCCGGCGGAGAGGAGGCCCGCCGGCAGCACCTTCAGCACGGTCCACGCGATCCGCCGACCGTCGAGCGTCACCAGACGCCGCCGGAGCAGCGCCACGCAGACGAACGTCGCGAAGGCGTACGAGATCGCGTGACCGAGCGCGAGGCCCGGAACGGTGAGGTCGAACACCTGGATCATCACCAGGTCGGCCCCGATGTTGACGGCGGCCGCCGCCGCGTTCACGAGCGCCGGCGTCCGCGTGTCCTGTACCGCGTAGAACGTGCGCGTCAGGAGCTGGAACGTCGAGAAGAACGGCAGGCCCAGGGCGAAGGCCTGTAGCGTCCGCGCGATCTGCTCCGCGTCGGCCGGAAGCGCCTGACCGTGCTCGAGCAACATCCGGACGATCGGCACGGCGAGCGCCACGTACCCGAGCGACGCCGGCACGATGATGACGACGGTGTCCCGCATGCCGCGCGAGAAGAGCGTCCGCACGCCCCCCATGTCGGCGGCGGTCCAGCGGTCGGCCATGCCGGGGAGCAGCGCCGTGAAGATCGACACCACGAAGATCGCGTGCGGGAGCGAGAAGAGGATGAACGCCGTGGAATAGATCTGGTACCCGGCGTCGAAGCGACCGTTCAGCACGATGATGATCACGTATGCGACCTGGTTCGCGATCACGTAGACGACCACCCATCCCGCGAGCCGTCCCAGGCGCCGCACGGCGGCGTGGTTCCAGTCGAAGCGCAGGCGCCAGCGGAAGCCGAGCCGCCGCAGCGAAGGCCACAGCGCGAGGGTCATCGCCACGACGCCGAGCGTGGTCCCCGCGGCGAGCACCAACCGCTGGGTGTTCGTGATCTCGTCGACCGACGGCGGGGCGCCGTGCAACGACCACGCGTAGATCGCGAACGTCGCGATCACGACGAGGTTGTTGAGGATCGGGGCGAACATCGGGACGGCGAACCGGCGTTCGGAGTTGAGCAGGCCGGTCGCGACCGCTCCGATCCCGTAGAAGACGATCTGGGGCATGAACCACCGCAGGAAGTAGGCGCCGAGCGCGATCTGCGCCTCCTTGTCGGGGGCGTCCGACGCCGACAGGTAGAGGCGGATGATCTGGGGTGCGAACACGGCCCCGATCACGGCAACGATCGAGAGCACGACGAGCGCGAGCGTCAGCACCCGGTCGCCGACCTCCCACGCCTCCTCGCGCCCGTGCCGCCGACGCCAGTCGACGAACACGGGGACGAACACCGAGGTGAGGATCCCGCCGAGGACGAGCTCGTAGACGATGTTCGGGGTGGTGTTGGCGGTGGCGTACGTGTTCCCGAGGGCGCTGATCGTGACGCCGAGCGCGGCGGTCTGGGCCGAGAGGCGGAGGAACCCCGTCAGGCGCGAGAGCGCCGTGCCGACGCTCATCACGGCCGTGTTCCGTACGTAGGCTTCCCGGCGATCCTCGGCCGGCAGCTCGATCACCTCCGTCTCGTCGCGTGGAGGAGTGGCGGCTAGGTCGTCGTCTTCGGCCGTCGGACGTACCTCCTGGCCCACAGGCCCGCCAGCACGATCGCGGCGGCGACCGTGATGATCAACGCGATGCGGCTGACCGCCGTGGTCCGCACGACGAGGATCTGCTGTTGGATCTTCCGACCGGACGGCGAGCGCACGACGACGAGGATCTGGCTGCGGCCGCTCGTCGTGGCGGCGGCGGTGAAGCTCACGACCTGGTTCGGTTCCGTCAGCGTGACGGTCTGTTCGGCGCCGTCGGGGAATCGGAACTGCGCCGAGCGGAGCTGGAGCACGACCGTGAGCGGCGTGGCGCCCGGGTCGGACATCAGGATCGGGATCGAGCCGGTCCGCGAGGTGAAGGTGAAGATCTGGCTCGTGTCCGGCCGGGCCCGCGCGAACGCGTCTTCGGTGATCCGGTTGACGCGGTCGATCCAAGCGCGGCCGGTGAGTTCGTTGCCGAGGTACTCGCTCGCCTCGGCGTAGAGCAGGTCACGGGACAGCCGGGCGGGGGAGGGGTCGCCGGTGGGGAGCATCGAGGCGTAGGCGCGGACGTCGCGGCGTTCCCGCTTGATCGCGTCCGCGTATCCGGGCGAGAACGAAGCGGTCGAGGGGACGGCGAGGGTGGCCGGGTCCACGGGGGGCGGCACCAGACTCACGAACTCGTCGGCGGTGACCGCGCCGAGGAACGGCGCGCGGACGAGCCGGCGGATGAACGGTCCCCAGAACCCCGGCTCCGCCCCTGCAGGGAGCGCGACCGCCACGCCGCGCGGCAGGTCCGGGACGGGCGCCTCCCGCCAGATCGTCGCGAGCTCGCCCAGCAACGCTTGCGCGCGTCGGATGGGGTCGCCGTCGAACGCCACCGCGCCGAGCACCGCCTGCGTGGCTTGATCTGGGAGGATCGCCGCGACCGTGAGGGATCCCGCCTCGAGCGTCGTCGTGGGCAGAGGGGTGAGCCCGTTCGGCGCGGGGACCCGTTCGACCGCGTCGGCGTTCGCGAGCACCACGTCGGCGCCGCGCGCGACCATCACCTCGAGCGTTGGTCCGCTCAGGGCACCGTCGGTCGGCCGGACCACCGTGCGCGACGGCTCGACGTCCAGGAGGGTGGTCACGGTCTGCTCGCCGACGTCGAGCTGCGTCGAGGCGTCGTTCGTCAGTCCGCTCGCGATCAGCGAGGGGACGGTTGCGCCGGAGAACGGCAGGGCCGTGACGAGGGGACCATCCGGCGCGCTGACGCGCCGGATCGCCGAGAGCAGGGCGGCCGCGTTGCGGGCACCGTCGTCGTCTTCGGCGACGACGGTGCCGTCTGCCCGCACGTAGCCGTCGCTCATCCGCGCCAGCTGATCGAGCAGCGCGGGCTCGATCACCAGGTCGAAGGGCCTGCGTGCCGGCAGGGCCGCGTCCTGGAGGGCAGCGACCTGCTGCGCGAGCGTGCCGCCGGGCGCGATCGACGCCTCGAAGGCGGCGTCGAACATCCGCCCGTCGGGGCCCAGGGCGATGGGACCGGTGATCTCCGTCGACCACGACAGGAGCAGGGGGCGTTCGGGGAGCCGGACGAGCACGATGGCGGGCGTGTCGATCCAGGCGAGCGAGACGGACGCGCTGCGCAGATCGATCCGCATCGGGTACACGAGCGAGTCCAGCGTGCTGACGCCGTCGAGGGTGGAGAGGTCGATCTCGAGGCTGAGTCGGCGTTCGGCGCCGGGCTCGAGGTCGCCGGTCTGCGCGAAGGTGTTCGCGTAGATCGGGAGCTCCGGACCGTCCGTGAGGGACGCTTCGTACGCGCTCCGGGATCGGATCGCCGCCCCGATCGTGATCCCCAGGGCGAGATCGGAGAGCAGCTCCGAGCCAGAGTTCTCGGCGAGCACAGAGATGCGCAGGACGGGATCGTCGAGCGTGTTCCAGGGGGTCTGGGAGCGGAGGACCAGGCGCGCTGCCGGGAGGTCCTGCCCGGTCGCGAGGGGCGCCCAGACCATCCCGACGAACAGCGTGAGCGTCGCGGCGATCGCCGCCGCCAGCCCGCGCCGGATCCTCGAGCCTGAGTTCACTTCGGGGGTTCCCCGCCACGACGGCGTCGCGAGGCTGAGCGCCGTCGGCCTCGCAGCGCCGACGCGGCGCGGCCGAGCACCTCGCGTTCGCCGCGGTACGCGGCTCGCTTCAGCGCTCGCTCGAGGGGGAACCACCGGACATCCTCCATCTCGTCGTCGCGGTCGTTGACGTCGCCGACGCCGGTCGCCTTCATCAGGAAGAAGTGGACGGTCTTTCGGATCCGGACGTCCTCCCACACGTAGAAGTAGCGCGTGTCGCCGAGGGAGCGTTCGATGCGGGCCTCGAGACCGGTCTCCTCCCGAACCTCGCGGATCGCGGCGTCCTCGATCGTCTCGTCGGGCTCGATCCCGCCCTTCGCCAGGCCCCAGGCGATGTCGCCCCGGCGGGTCCGCCGGGCAGCCAGGATCACCTCGATGCGGCCCTCACGCCGCCGATACACCACGCCGCCGGCCGAGACCTCGGTCTTGGTCGGGGGAACCGGGCCCTCGATCTGGGCCGGGGTGCGCCTGCCGTTCGAGGGTCGCCGGCGCCTGCGCGAGGGCGTCGCGCGACCCGCCGGATCCCCCCCGGGGGCGCCGGCGCGCTCCGCCGGCTGTTCCGGGCTCGTCATGCGGGTAATCCTAGGCGGCCTCGGGAGGGACTTTGGCTGGCGCCGGGGGCTGCCGATAGAGAGTCCGTGGATATCCAGGAGCTCCTTCGGTATGCCGTCGAACGGGGCGCGAGCGACCTGCACCTGAAGGTCGGGAACGTGCCGTTCATCCGCGTGGACGGGGCGTTGCAGCCGACCCAGTTCCCCACCCTCTCGGCCTCCGACACGGAGAGCTTCGCGGGACAGCTGATGTCCGAGCACAAGAAGCGGGAGTTCACCGAGCACGCCGAGGCCGACCTCGGGCACACGATGGCCGGGGTCGGGCGGTTCCGCGTGAACGTCTTCCGGCAGCGGGGCGTAGTGGGCCTGGCGATCCGCCGGGTGCGCTCCGAGGTCCCGACCTTCGAGGAGCTCCGGCTGCCGCCCGTGATGCGCGATCTGGCCGATTCGCCTCGCGGCCTCGTCCTGATCACCGGACCGACGGGGACCGGGAAGACGACCACGATCGCCTCGATGATCGGACACATCAACGCGACGCGGCGGGCGCACATCGTCACCGTCGAGGACCCGATCGAGGTCGTTCACGACGACGCGCTCTCGATCATCCAGCAGCGCGAGGTCGGGTTGGACACCGACTCCTACGCCGCCGCCCTCCGCCACGTGATCCGCCAGGATCCGGACGTGATCTCGATCGGCGAGATCCGTGACCCGGAGTCGGCGCTCTCGGCGATCCAGGCGGCGGAGACCGGACACCTCGTGATCTCGACGCTGCACACGATCGACTGCGTCGAGACGATCAACCGGATCCTGGACCTGTTCCCCCCGCAGCAGCAGCGGGAGGTCCGCACGTCGTTCGCCGGGTCGCTGCGCGGCATCGTCTCGCAGCGCCTCGTCACGCGCGCCGACGGGAAGGGCCGGCTCCCCGCGATCGAGGTCCTGATCAACACGGGCCGGGTCTTCGACCGGATCGTCGACCCAGAGGAGACCGACTCGATCGGTGAGGTGATCGCCGAGGGCGAGTACTACGGCATGCAGACGTTCGATCAAGCGCTCGTGAAGCTCGTGAAGGAGGGGTTGGTCCTCGAGGACGAGGCCCGCCGGACGTCCACGAACCCGCACGACTTCGACCTGATGTTGATGGGGACGACCGAGCGCCGCGGCTCGATCCCCGAGTTCGAGGATCCGCCCAGCATGTCGACCTGGCAGGTCGGCTAGGCGATCCCGTCGCTCACCAGGCCCCGCCGCCCCCACCCCCGGCCCCCTCGCCGGCCGCGCGCTGCGCCGCCAGCTCCATCGGGTGGCGGCGGTACCCGTAGGGGATCGCGAGCAGCAGGTAGACCGGGATGAACAGCGGACCCCACGCGCAGTACTGCCGCACGTGGTGGCGCTCGTGCCGTAGGAGCGTGCCCTCGACCGGCCGGGCCGACACGACCACGAACCCCACGGTCATCGCGATCCGGTGCATCCGCGGCATCAGCCGCGTGAGCCCCCTGGGTGTCCGATCGAACAACACGACGCCGTGCGCGAGTCGCGGTCGTTGGAACGTGAACAGGCCCAGGACCAGGCCGATCAGCGTGTTCGGGAGCGTCCAGACGAACCCGAGCCAGGTGGGCACGACGGGCACCGTACACCGACGGCCGGGTGCGACGGCCGGGGTATCCTCGACCGGCCATGACCGATCCGACGCCCCACGGCGCCGTCCTGGAGGTCGACCCCCTCGCCCGTGAGCTCGGTGAGCGATTCGCCGCGGCCGGGCACGAGCTGTACCTGGTCGGGGGGGTGGTCCGCGACCTCGTGCTCGGGCGCCTGGCCGACGACGCGGACTTCGATCTCGCGACGGACGCGGCCCCGCACGAGACGACGCGCGTCCTGCGTGATTGGGCCGATCGCCGCTACCTCGTGGGCGTCCGGTTCGGGACCGTCGGCGCGCTGAAGGGGGACCGACGTCTCGAGATCACGACCTTCCGCGAGGAGGTCTACGACGCAGAGCATCGCAAGCCCGCCGTGACGTTCGCGAAGGACATCGAGACGGATCTCTCGCGACGGGATTTCACGATCAACGCGATGGCGATCGCGCTCCCGGCCGGCGATTTCGTCGATCCGTTCGGCGGCGTCCGGCATCTGGCCACGAAGACCCTCGACACACCGCTCCAGCCGGAGGTCGCGTTCTCGGACGATCCGCTGCGGATGCTCCGCGCCGCGCGGTTCGTCTCACAGCTCGAGGTCGCGCCCGCTCCGCGCGTCGTCGAGGCGATCGAGCGGATGCGCGAGCGCCTGTCGATCGTCTCGGCGGAGCGGATCGGCGTGGAGCTCTTGAAGCTGCTCGTGGGCGAACGACCGGGAGCGGGGCTCGACCTGCTCGTCGAGACGGGGCTCGCCGATCTCTTCCTGCCCGAGCTGCCAGCGTTGCGTCTCGAGCAGGACCCGGTGCACCGGCACAAGGACGTCTTGCGACACACGTACGCGGTGATCGAACGATGCGAGCCGGATCCCGGGCTTCGTCTGGCGGCGCTGTTGCACGACATCGGGAAGCCGAAGACCCGCGAGATCACGCCCGAAGGGGTCCAGTTCCACCACCACGAGGTGGTGGGTGCGCGGATGGCCGAGGCGCGGCTGAAGGAGCTCCGCTACCCGAACGCGACGATCGACGACGTCCGCACGCTCGTCGAGATGCACCTTCGCTTCCACGGATACGGCGAGGGCTGGAGCGACTCGGCGGTCCGGCGGTACGTGCGCGACGCGGGTCCGCTGCTCGACAAGCTGAACCAGCTGACGCGTGCCGACTGCACCACGCGGAACGAGGCGAGGGCGAAGCGCCTGGCCACCTTGCAGGACGAGCTCGAGGAGCGCATCGCGCGCCTGGCCGAGCAGGAGAACCTCGACGCGATGCGCCCGGCCCTCGACGGCAACCAGATCATGGCGCGCCTCGGGATCGGCCCGGGCCCGCTCGTCGGGGAGGCCTATGCGTACCTGATGGACGTCCGGATGGAGCGGGGACCCATCGATGAGGACGAGGCCGGCGAGCTGCTCGACGCGTGGGCGCGCGAACGGGGGGTCGTGCCCGGCTGAGCGGTGCCGGCGCCTCGCCCGCGCCCGGTAGGCTGCAGCGCATGGTCGAGGCCGCGCAGGCGGATCGTGCACTCGCCCGTGGGTTGTCGAGCGCCGAGGTCGCGGAGCGTGTCGCCCGTGGCCAGACGAACACGGTCGAGCTGACCTCGACGCGGTCGGTCGCGCAGATCGTCCGCGCGAACGTCTTCACGCGGTTCAACGCGCTCCTCGGCGGGATGCTCGCGATCATCATCGTCGTTGGACCGGTCCAGGACGCGCTGTTCGGCTTCGTGCTGATCGCGAACGCGTTGATCGGCATCGTCCAGGAGCTGCGGGCGAAGCGCACGCTCGACCGGCTGACGCTCTTGACGGCTCCGCGCGCGCGGGTGCTTCGGGACGGCGCCCCGGCGGATCTCGCGGTGACCGACGTCGTGCTCGACGACGTCTTGATGCTCGAGCCGGGTTTCCAGGTCGTGGTCGACGGCGAGGTGGTCGACGCGGAGGGCCTCGAGATCGACGAGTCGCTGCTGACCGGGGAGGCGGACCCGATCGAGAAGTCGGCCGGGGCGGAGGTCCGCTCCGGGTCGTTCGTCGCGGCCGGGACGGGGCGGTTCCACGCCACGGCCATCGGACCGGATGCCTACGCCGTCCGGCTCGCGCAGGATGCTCGCCGGTTCGCGGTGACGCGATCGGAGCTGATCGACGGGATCAACCGCATCCTCACGTGGGTGACGTGGGCGATCATCCCGACGGCGACGCTGCTGTTCATCAGCCAGCTCCGGAACAGCCGCGATCCCCGTGAGGCGATCGCCGGCGCCGTCGCCGGCACGGTGGCGATGGTGCCCGAGGGCCTCGTGCTCCTCACGAGCCTCGCCTTCGCCGTCGCGGCCGTGCGCCTGGCGCGCGGGCGGGTCCTGGTCAAGGAGCTCCCCGCGGTGGAGGGCCTCGCCCGGGTGGACACGCTCTGCATCGACAAGACGGGCACCCTCACGGAGGGGAAGCTCGAGGTCGAGGCCGTCGAGCCGGTGGCCGGCTCGACGGACGCCGACGAGCTGCTCGCGGCGCTCGCGGCGAGCGATCCGGCACCGAACTCGACGATGCGTGCGATCGCGGAGCGCTTCGACCGCGCGCCCCCCGGTTGGGAGCCGATCGGGACCGTCCCCTTCAGCTCCGCGCGCAAGTGGAGCGCGGCGGCGTTCGAGGGCCGCGACGCCCTGGTGTTGGGGGCGCCGGACGTGTTGCTCGCGAGCGTCGACGGGATGCCTGAGGTGGCGCGCCGAGCCGAGGAGCTCGCCCGGGAAGGGCACCGCGTCGTGCTCGTGGCCCGGTCTCCCGCGACCTCGGTGAGCGCCGACGGACCGCCGGCGGTCCTGCGACCGGCCGCGCTCGTCGTCCTCGGCGACCGGATCCGGCCGTCCGCGGAGCAGACCCTGCGCTACTTCGCGGACCAAGAGGTCCGGGTGAAGGTGATCTCGGGCGACGATCCGCGGACGGTCGCGGCGATCGCGGGCCGGCTGGGCCTCGACGGAGCCGATCGCCCGATGGACGCTCGGGAACTCCCCGACGACCCCCGAGCCCTGGCCGCCGTCCTCGACGAGCGGTCGGTCTTCGGGCGGGTGACGCCGGAGCAGAAGCGGGCGATGGTCCGCGCGCTGCAGGGCGCGGGTCACGTCGTGGCGATGACCGGTGACGGCGTGAACGACGCGCTCGCGCTGAAGGACGCGGACATCGGGGTCGCGATGGGCTCCGGCACCGAGGCGACGCGCGGCGTCGCGCAGCTCGTGCTGCTCGACTCGGATTTCGACGCGCTGCCGCCGGTGGTCGCGGAGGGTCGGCGGGTGCTCGGGAACATCGAGCGCACGTCGGGGCTGTACCTGACGAAGACCGTCTACGCGATGCTGCTGTCGCTCGCGGTCGGGGTCGTGGGGTTCGCGTTCCCGTTCCTGCCGCGCCACCTCACGCTCGTCGGCGCGCTGACGATCGGGATCCCGTCGTTCTTCCTGGCGCTCGCGCCGAACACCGATCGCTTCCGGCCGGGGTTCGTCGGACGCGTGATGCGGTTCGCGATCCCCGCGGGCACGCTCGCGGCCATCGCGGTGTTCATCGCGTACGCGGTGGTGCGCGAGGAGCCGGGCGTGACGCTGCTCGAGGCGCGGACCGCGGCCGTGATGGTGCTGACGTGGATCGGACTGTTGGTGCTCTCGATCGTCGCCGCGCCCCTGAACGCGTGGAAACTGACGTTGATCGGCGCGATGGCGGGGCTCTTCCTGCTGGCGATGACGCTTCCGGTCGACCCAGGAGTTCTTCGCGCTGCAGGCTCCGCCGCCGATCGTGTGGCTCGCTGCGTTCGGGATCGCGGCGATCGTGTGGTCGTTCGCGCGGCTGTTCGTGGTGGCGGAGCGCCCGGTCGGGCCGCAAGCGCTGCAGCCCGACGACTGATCCGATCTGCGCCCGGGCGTTCAGTCCCAGCGCCAGGTGCCGAGCGGCCCGTGCTCCAGGAAGCGCTGCAGGCCGTACGGGATCGTGTCGACCTCCTCGACCCGGGCCTCTGGCGGCCACGCCTGCAGGTACCGGTGCCACGCCACCGACCGCGCGATCGTCCCGGTGCGATACGCGAGGTCGGCCCACGCGAGCAGCTCCTCGCGGGTGCCGAACCCGCCGAACGGCTCGAGGTACGCGTCGCGCATGCGCAGGATCTCAGGCCCTCCGGGCTCGTACCCGCGCTGATACGCCGTCGCGCGAAGCAGCACGGTGAGCGTGTGGAACGGGTGCGAGATGCACGCGTCGCCCCAGTCGATCACGCGGTGGTGCCGTCGCCCGTCCACCAGGACGGCGCCGCCGTGCAGGTCGTCGTGCTGCACGCTGTCAGGGATGCCGGATGCGGCGAGCTGCTCGCACATCGCGATGATCGAGGGACGCTGCGACCGCAGGCGATCGCGTTCCTCGGTGGACATCCCGTCCGGCCGGTCCAGGAGCAGGTACTCCTCGTCGTCGAGCAGCCGGTCCAGCCGCTCGGCGAGCCCCGCGAGCCGCTCGTCCGGCACCCCGAGGGCGAGGAGCTCGTCCGCCTGCGGCGCGGCCGCGAGCTGGAGCTCCGCGTAGCGCGGGAGGATCGCCTCCCAGTCCTCGACCGACTCGCCGGTCTCGCGCAGGCGCGTGCCGCCGTCGCGGAGCAGGAGCCAGCCGCGCTCGACGTCGATCGCGATCGGCTCGGGCAGCAAGGCGGGATCCAAGCGTGCGAGGCGTTCGGTCAGCGTCGCCTCGAACCGTTCCTCGACGGGGGCCGACTTGAACCACACGGGGCCGTCGTCCGTCGGGACGCGGAGCACGACCGACCACGGGGCGGCGCGGGGTTCCTCGATCGGACCGGTCACGCTGACGTGCTCACGGATCCACGCGCCCGCTTCCTCGAGGAAGGCGGGGTCGCGCGAGACGAGCATCTAGTGGAGCAACCCCATCCGTGAGGGTGGCCAGATGATCACGAACGCCTTGCCGACGACCTTGTCGATCGGGACGAACCCCAGCCCGAAGCGCGAGTCGAGCGAGTTGTTGCGGTTGTCGCCCATCACGAAGAGCTGGCCTTCGGGCACGGTGGTCTTCGGGAACGCGCTCGTCCGCTCGTGCAGGTACGGCTCGACCAGGAGCTCGCCGTTGACGTAGACGTTGCCGTTGCGACCCTCGACCACGTCGCCCGGCAGGCCGACCACCCGTTTGATGAAGTCCTCGTCGGCCGCGCCCTGGATCCCGAGTCCCTGGCCGAGCCAGTGCAGGAACCCGCCGATCAGCCCGCGGTCCTCGCCTCCGTGCGGGTTCTCGAACACGATGATGTCGCCCCGGCGCGGGTCGTGGAAGTAGTAGGGGATCTTGTTCACCAGGACCCGATCGCCGTGCACGAGCGTCGGCGACATCGACGGCGAGGGGATCCAGAACGCTGCGAACAAGAACGTCTTGATCAGCAGCGCCAGGACGAACGCCATCAGGATCAGACCCGGCAGCTCCGAGAGGAATCCGAGCGCGTTCGCGCGCTTCACCTCGGGCGGATCGGGCGCTTTGCCCGCCGTGAAGGAGTCGTCGGTCTGGATGGCCATGGGGTCGGGCCAGCGTACCCGTTCGCGCCCGGAACCCGTGGGACGGCCGGGCCAGCCCTCAGGCCGGCTCGACGTCGATCCCGACCGCCTTGAACGACGCCCACAACTCGTGTCCGGGCCGCAGGGCGAGACGCTCCGCCGACGCGAGCGTGATCTCGGCGACGACGGCCGGATGGCTCGAGATCCGCACGCGTGCCCGCTGCCCGTCGATCGCGATCGCCTCGACGGTGCCGGACACGACGTTCTGAGCCGAGCCTTCGGGTGGCGGCGCGAGATGGAGCTCGATCTCGGCGGGCGGTAGGACGCCGATGGCCGGCACCCCCGCGGGGAGCGGCGGCGCCGCGACGAACACGGATCCGTCGTCCGTCTCGATCCTCCACGTGCCGCCCTGGACGACGAGCGGCCCCCGGAAGACGTTCACGCCGATCAGCTCTGCGACGTACGGGGTCCGGGGTGCGCGACGCAGGTCCTCGATCGTGCCGGCCTGCGAGATCCGTCCGTCCTCGATCACCACGAGCCGATCGCCGAGGGTCATCGCCTCCACGGGGTCGTGCGTGATCAGGACGCGGACGCCGGGGAAGGACGAGAGCGCCTGCCCGATCATCGGCCGGAGTTCGTTGCGGCTGCGGACGTCCAGCGCGGAGGTCGGCTCGTCCAGGAGCAGGAGCGCTGGCGCTCCGACGAGTGCACGCGCCAGGGCGACCCGCTGCGCCTCGCCACCCGAGAGCCCCGCCGGCCTGGACGACCGGCGCGGGATCGGGAACGCGAGCCGGTCGAGCAGCTCCTGCGCGCGGGCGCGCGCCTCGGCCGCGGGGGCGCCGCGCGCCACGAGCGGGAACGCCGCGTTGTCCACCGCCGACAGGTGCGGGAACAGCAGACCGTCCTGGAACAGCACGCCGATCGGCCGGCGCTGCGGTGGGACGTCGATCCCGGCGTCCGTATCCAGGAGCGGCTCCCCCCCGAGCACGACTCGCCCTCGGTCGGGGGTCACGATCCCCGCGAGGCACGACAGCACCGTCGTCTTCCCCGACCCGTTGGGACCGAGCAGCACCAGCGTGCTCCCCTCGGTCGCCGAGAAGGCGATGTCGACGGCGAACCCTGGACGTTCGAGCGCGAGCTCGACCTCGAGGCTCATCGGCCGAAGATCCGATCCCGCATCGCGACCAGGACGACGAGCGAGAGCGCGACGAGCAGGAGCGAGGTGGCGACGGCCGCGCCGGGATCGGTCTGGCGCGCCTGGTACACGGCGAGCGGGAGGGTCTGCGTTCGCCCGGCGAGGTTCCCCGCGAACGTGATCGTCGCCCCGAACTCCCCGAGGGCCCGCGCCCACGCGAGCACGAGCCCCGCGGCGAGCTGGGGCCGGATCATCGGGAGGGTCACGCGCCGCAAGACGTGCGTACGCGACGCGCCCATCGCGGCCGCCGCCTGCTCGTACCGCGGGTCGAGCGAGCGGAGGCCGCCCTCGGCCGACAGGATCACGAGCGGGATCGAGACGAACGTCGTCGCCACGATCGCGCCCGCGGTCGTGAACGTGAGCTGGATCCCGGCGTCGTAGAGCCATCGTCCGACGATCCCCGACCGGCCGAGTGCGGTCAGCAGCGCCACGCCGCCGACGACCGGCGGAAGCACCAGCGGGAGGATCACGAGGGCTCGCACGAGCGCCTTCCCGGGGATCCGGGACCGCGCCAGCACCCACGCGATCGGCACGCCGACGAGGAACGAGAGCGCGGCCGCGGTGAACGAGACGACGAGGGAGAGCCTGAAGGCGACCCAGGCACCGGACGCGGAAAGCTTCTCGCCGATGTCGGACCACGGGGCCCGCACCACCAGGGCCAGCACGGGGACGGCCAGGAACGCGATCCCGATCGCCGCGAGCACCGCGACCGGCGCTGGGGTGATCCGTCGGCTCATGCCGCGCGCCATGCCTGCCCGGTCGCTTCGCTACGCGGAGGGCGGCGGCAGGAACCCGAACGCCTCCAAGGTCGCCTGCCCCTCCGTGCCGGTCACGTAGTCGACGAACGCCTGCGCGGTCTCCGGGTCACCCGCGCCTTCCACGACGGCGATCGGATAGGTGGCGATCACGTTCACCGCGTCGGGGATGTCGATCGCGCTGACGTCGGGCGCGACCTGGCTCGTCACGTCGGAGACGTAGACGATCGCGGCGTCGGCCTCCCCGGACACGATCTTCGCGACGACCGAGGCGTTGTCCTCCTCGTTCGACACGACGTTCGCGAGCACGGCATCGCTGATCCCCGCCGCGTCCAACGCCTCGCGGGCGTAGTCGCCGACCGGGACGCCCTCGGCGGCGAGCACGACCTGGACGCCGTCGTTGCCCAGGTCCTCGATCGCTTGGATGTCGGCGGGGTTGTCGGGAGGGGTGATCACCACCAGCTGGTTCTGGACGAAGTCCGCCCGTCCGCTCACGCCCGGGTCGGCGCTCACGTCGTCCATGTAGCTCTCGCTCGCCGAGGCGAACACGTCGGCCGTGCCCTCGGACGCGATCTGAGCGGCGAGGTCTCCGGACGAACCGAAGTTGAAAGTCACCGTGACGCCGTCGTTCGCGGCCTCGAAGTCGGCCCCGATCTGGGCGAAGGCGTTGGTCAGCGACGAGGCCGCGAAGACCGTCAGCTCGACAGGTTCACCGTCGCCGCTCGACCCGTCATCGGAGCTGCACGCGGTGAGGAAGAGCACCGCGCACCCGAGTACCGCCAACCATCGCCGCACCACCGCTCCTTCCGCCAGGAACGAGGACGATACCGGTATCTGGAGGCTGGACACAAGGGAAAGACGGTGGTTGAACCGCCGGAACCTGGCGGAGAAGCGTGCCTCTCGTCTACGGGGGTGGCAGGTTCACCATCACGCTCGTCGCCTTCACGGTGGCGACCGCCTCCATCCCAGGCTCGAGCCCGAGCTGATCGGCGGCCTCGCGCGTGATGAACGCGAGCACCCGGTGCGGTCCCGCCTGGATCTCGACGGTCGCGGCGAGGCCGTCGCGCTTCACCTCGGTGATCACCCCGGGGAAGCGGTTGCGCGCGCTCGCCGCCGAGATCGGCTCGGTCGCGCGTGTCTCCGAGAGCAGCCGCGCCACCTCAGAGGCCGGCACGCGGCGCTGCTTCCCCTCGGTGCGCTTCGTCGTGAGCTTGCCCTCGGCCTCCCAGCGACGGAGCGTCTCGACGCGGACGCCGAGGATCGCCGCGGCCTCGCCGATCCGATACGAGTCGGCCATGCGCGAAGGATAGGCGGTTGGCCGTGCGGTGGGGAGGGGTCCCCGCTCAGGGCAGCGGGCGTTCGTACCAGGCCACGTCCCAATAGCGGCCGAACTTGTGACCCTGCTCCGTGAACACCCCCACGCGACGCCGTGTCGCTCGGCGCGGTCGACCGCCGACCATCCCCTCGAGTCTCCGGGATGTCGTCGCGCCGGGTCCACGCTCGCGGCCGAGGGTCACCAGCAGATCCGGAGATCAGGCACCAGCCGGCGGCCCATACGAAGGCCGCCCGTGGCGAGACCGCCGTCCAGACGATCCCGGCGACACCGCTCGCGGCGAGGTTGCCGACGCTCTGCATCGCGGCCAGCAGCCCGAACGCCGAACCACGGATCGGTTCGGGAGCGAGCGACGCGACGGCCGCATGCTCGGCGGTCTCGACGCACCCGATCCCGACGCCGGCCGCGACGAACCCGCACGCCAGGAGCCCGACGTTCGGTCCGGTCGTCGCGAACAAGCCGATGCCGCGCCCGAGCCGGTCCGGGTCGACGTACGCGCTCGTCTCGACCGAGGGCGCGTACGCGGCCCGTTCTCGGAACGACGAGCTCGTGGCGTACCCGACGATCGCATCCCCCTCACGCGCGACGAGCACCCGATGCGGACCGTCCGGCCGGTAGGCCTCGAACCAGGCCGCTCGCCACTCCGATGTCTTCGGCTCGAGATCGAACGTGATCGCCGACGCCAAGACGTCAGTGGTTGTAGATCCGGTCGATGCCGTCTAGGTCGTCGGTCGTCGCCGACACGACGAGGACGGACGGCGTGCGATCAGCCCCGGCCGGAGCAGGCCGACCTGCACGGCGGTCGCGGCGACGACCTCGGTGATTCACACCCTTGAAGCGGTTCGGTGCGCTCGGGTCGGTGATTGGTTCGGGTGTAACGGGTCTCGCTGAGCAGGCGGCGCCTCGCATGCGGACCCGGGCGTCGTATTCCCTCGGTGCGGCTCGCGGTGAGTTGCCCTCTGCTCCCATCGGCGGAGCGCCCGACAGAACGGCGGTCGCGGTGTAACCGCCGACCGCGGTGGCGCGGCGCCGCTCGGGATCGTCGGCCAGCGCGCCGCCGGCGAGCCTGGCGACCCGGCCCCCATCCGCGGTCCCTTCGATGAGCCCGAGGGCCGCGGCCGGCGCGCCGGATCGTGGTCGAGAGGAAGCTCGGGAGCAGGGAGGTCGGGACCTCGTGACCGAGGTCCGACAGGAGGCTCGCGACACCGAGACGCCCCTCGTCAGCCACCGTTCATCGGCGACGGTCGCGGCAGGCCTCTGGCTGCGGGCGCCATCGGCGTCGCGGAACGTCACACCGCGAACCGCACGTGGAGGATGTCGCCCTCGCGGACGACGTAGTCCTTGCCCTCCACGCGGATCTTGCCGCCGGCCTTCGCGGCCTCCATCGATCCGGCCGCGACCAGCTCGTCGTACGCGATCACCTCGGCCCGGATGAAGCCCCGCTGGAGGTCGGTGTGGATCACGCCCGCCGCCTCGGGAGCCGCCGCGCCCCGGCGCACCTCCCACGCACGGGTCTCGTCGTCGCCGGTGGTCAGGAACGTGATCAGGTCGAGCGCGCGGTACGACGCCGCCACGACCCGTTCCAGGCCGGGCTCTTCCACGCCGAACTCTTCGAGCAGCGCCCGGGCCTCGTCCGCATCCATCTCCGCCGTCTCGGCCTCGATCGACGCGTAGACGCCGACCGCGTCCGGGAGCTCGGCCGGCACGGACGTCCCCTCCTCGAGGTTCGCGACGACCACCGCGGGCTTCAGGGTGAGCGGCGCGATCCCGCGGAGCTCGCCGACGTCTTCCGGTGACAACCTGGCATCGGCGAGCGGCGTCTCGGCGTCGAGCGCCGCCTTCGCGGCCGTCAGCGCGGCGACCTCGGGGCCGGGCTTCCCACGGGCCTTCTTCTCCGCCTTCTCGAGCGCACCTTCGATCACCGCCAGGTCGGCCAGGAGCAGCTCGGCGCGGACGGCGGCGAGCTCGGCCGATGGCGTCGCGTCCGCACCGAAGCACCGGATCACGACGGCGAGCGCATCGACCTCGCGGAGCTTCGCGATCCCCTGCGCGCTCGAGACCCCTCCGGGCACGTCCACGAACCGCACCTGGGCCGCGACCGTCTTCCGGGACCGCTCCATCTCGGTGAGGACGGCGAGTCGCGGGTCGGGGACGGGCACGACCGCGACGTTCGCCTGTCCCCCGTGCGAGCCCGACCGGGTGAGGGCGGTGAACAGGGTGGACTTCCCCGAGAAGGGAACCCCGACCAGACCGACGTCCTTCATCGGTCGGGGACGGTATCAGCCGAACGTCCCACGACTACCGCCGTTCGGTCGATGTCCCCGGAGCCCCATCCTGCCGATTCCTCTCAGCGAGACCAGGCGGGGCGGGGTGCCGCCAGACCCACTCCGCCCCGCCGGGTCCTCTCATCGGTCTGGTGGACGGTCTGGTTCATGCCGGTCTGGCGCTGAGGGTCTGGTTCGTGCGGGCGGGGATGGGATCCGACGGCCCACCCCGCCCGCCGTCTCTTCCCCGAAGAGACGCCGAAGGGCGGGACCTCACGGTCCCGCCCTTCCGGTTCCTGGACCGAAGCCGCTTACGACTTCGTGTCCCAGAAGATCTTCGACAACTCGTCGATCGAATCCAGGAGCTGCTGCCCCTGTGCCGGGTCGACGCTCTTCTTCGCATCGCCGGCGAGCTTCGTGGCCTTCCAGAACTTGTCGTGCAGGTCCGGGAAGCGCTCCAGGTGCTCGGGCTTGAAGTAGTCGGTCCACAGCACCCACAGGTGTCCCTTGACCATGTCCGCGCGCTCTTCCTTGATGGCGACCGCGCGGTCCTTGAAGATCTGGTCGTCGGACCCCTGGTACTTCTCCTGGCACGCCTTCACGGACTCGGCCTCGATCCGCGCCTGCGCCGGGTCGTAGACGCCGCAGGGAAGGTCGCAGTGGGCGTGGACGGCGCGGGTCGGCTTGAGCAAGGCTTCGAGGATGGACATGCAGCCTCCTTCCGATGGCTCGACGACCGAAACCTACCACCGGGGTCGGAAACCGTTGCTGGGCGCCGGCCTCGCGGCGGCGGCGGTCCTCGCGTGGGCGTGCCTGCGGTGGCGTCCCTCGCGCCTGGAGGTGAGGGGGGGCAGCATGGCACCGACCCTCGCCCCCGGCGACTGGGCGCTGGCGGTGCCGCTGCGCCATGCGCATCGAGGTGACGTCGTCGTCGTCGAACACCCGGGTCGCCCGGGCTACGAGATGGTGAAACGGCTGATCGCGCTCCCCGGAGACCTCGTCGGCGAGCGGCGGATGCTCGACGACGAGTACTGGGTCGAGGGCGATCTCGCCTCTGCGTCCACCGACAGCCGGCAGTTCGGACCCGTCACGCGCGACGAGCTGTGCGCGAAGGTCGTCCTGATCTACTGGCCGAAGGACCGACGGCGCCGGCTGTCGCGCGCCTAGCATCGGCCGATGGTCGCCCGGATCGTGGACGCGCCGCCGGGCGACGCGGCCCGGCTCGCGTCGATGCTGGGGCGGGCGTTCGCGGACGATCCGATGATCCGATGGAAGCTCCGGGCGCACGTCACCGCCGCCGAGATCGGCATGACGTTCGATCCGCTCCTGTCGGCGCACGCTGAGGCGGGGACGCTCCGTGAGGTCGAGGGGGCGCTCGGGGCGGCGGCGTGGATCCCGCCGGAGCTCGCCGCCCGGTTCGACGAGCTCGCGCGCAGCGGCCGGGAGGCGGTGCTCGCGTTCACCGACGATGACGGAGCTCGGTTCGATGCGTTCTGGGACTGGGTGGCGGAGCACCTGCCGACGGACGCGTGGTACCTGGACTTCGTCGGCGTCGACCCATCCCACCAGGGCCGGGGGTTCGGCACGACGCTCGTCCTCGACGGGCTCGCCCGCGCCCACGCGTCCGGGACGGCCGGCTTCCTCCTGACCGAGACGGAGCGGAACGTCGCGCTCTACGAACGGCTCGGGTTCCGGGTCGTCGGACGGGAGGACGCGCCGGGCGGGGGTCCGACGATCTGGTTCATGCGGGCGGAGCCGCCGTCGGGCGGGTCCGTCTGAGGGCAGCTCGGCTCCGGTCGGCGGGCGCTCGTGCCGATGTGGGGGAAGATGGCCGGACGGACGGTCGTCCGTTTCCCGATGCTGACCTCACCCGAGCGACCCACGCACCACCAGCCGGTTCCAGAGCCGCCGGTTCCGCCACGACCCGATCTGGCCCCGTGGGCGGTGGGCTCCGGCACGGCGTTCGCGCCCCAGCCGACCCCGCGCCGCCTGGCGCGCCCGGCGATCGTGATCGCCGTCGTCGCTGCGGTCGTGGCCGGGGTGCTCACACCCCCGGTCGTGGGGTTCTTCGAGCGACAGGGTCGCAGCGACGACTACCGCTTCCTCGCGATGATCGCGGGGGAGCCGATGCGCTGGAACCCCTGCGAGCCGATCCACTACGTCGTGAACCTCGGGCCGGCCCCGGCGGGTTCCCTGCAGGATGTCCAGGAGGCCGTCGTCCGCGTCGCCGGGATCACGGGGATCACGTTCGATTACGACGGCCTGAGTGACGAGTTCCCGAGCCCCGATCGGGACCTGGTCCAGCCCGAGCGGTACGGGGACCGGTGGGCCCCGATCCTGATCGCCTGGGTCGACCCGCGCCGCAGCGCGTTCGACTTCCAACCCGACGGGCACGACGCGGCCGCGATCGCGAGCCCGTTCCCGGCGCCGGGGAGCGGCGTCCTCGTCAGCGGCGTCGTCGTGCTGAACGCCGTCGACCCGAACCCGCCGGGCTTCTCCCTCCCCGGCGACCAGGGTCCGGTGCTGCTCCACGAGCTCGCCCACATCCTCGGGCTCGGTCATGTGAAGGAGCAGGGCGAGCTGATGGAGCCGTACGGCGGCGGCGTCACCGACTACGGCCCGGGCGACCTCGAGGGGTTGTCCCGGCTCGGCCGAGGGAGTGGATGCCTGACGACCCCGCCGCCGTCGTGAGGGCAGGTCCCAGGCGCTCGACCGGCGCGGTTGTGTCCGCGCAGGTCAGGGCGTAGGCTGTTGCACCTGCAACATGATCTGCACGCGTGAAGCTGGCACCGTGGCGGCGATGATCCCCGACCGCCTCTGCTGTCCTCGCTGACGGGGCAGCCACCGAGCCGCGCGCTCACCCCACCCGCTCCACCCTCGCTCCCCGGCCCGTCTACCCGCCAGGAGGTCATCCATGGACACCATCACCCGCACCGTCGATGCCAGAGGCCAGTCGTGCCCCGGCCCCCTCGTCTCGCTCGCCAAGGCGCTGAAGGACGCTCAGCGAGGCGACCTGCTCGAGCTCCTCGCGACGGACCCGGGCTCCCGGAGCGACGTCCCCAGCTGGGCGGAGCTCTCCGGGAACCAGCTCGTCGAGCGCTCCGAGGCCGAGGGCGTGTTCCGCTACGTGATCCGGAAGGTGTGAGCCCGGTGGCGACGATCGAACGGGATCTGGACACGGGGTCGCAGCTCGCCGATCTCCTCGCGCGCGTCGAGGCGCTGGAGGCAGCTGAGGACCGGCGGATCGAGCGGAAGAACAAGCTGACGATCATCGCCTGGGGCGGGGACCTCGACCGGATCTGGCCGACCACGATCCTCGCGACCACGGCCGCCGCGAGCGGCATGGAGGCCTCGGTCTTCTTCACGTTCTGGGGGCTGTTCGCGATCGTGAAGCCCGACGTGCGCATCACGGGCGACAACTGGATGCAGAAGATGATGGCCGTGATGAACCCTGGCTCGGCGCAGAAGGCGAAGCTCAGCCGCTACCACTTCGCGGGCGCGGGGCCGGCGATGTTCAAGAAGCTGGCGGAGGACCATCACGTGGCCAAGCCCGAGGAGCTGATCGCGACGGCCCGGGACCTGGGCGTGCGACTCATCCCCTGCCAGATGACGATGGACCTGCTCGGCCTGAAGCGCGAGGACATGCTCGACGGGCTCGAGGAGCCGATCGGCGCCGCGACGGCGATCGCCGAGATGCGCGAGGCATCGATCTCCCTGTTCATCTGACGGGGCTAGGCTCCGGCGGGTGAGCGAACGCTCGGAGCCTGAGGCGTCCGGACACGGGGTCACCTTCCGTCAGGCCGCCCGCTTCTGGATCAAGCTGGGCTTCATCAACTTCGGCGGCCCGGCGGGCCAGATCTCGATCATGCACGAGGAGCTGGTCGAGCGCCGCCGCTGGATCTCGAACGGCCGGTACCTGCACGCGCTGAACTTCTGCATGCTGCTGCCGGGCCCGGAGGCACAGCAGCTCGCGATCTACATCGGCTGGCTCCTGCACCGGATGCGCGGTGGGCTCCTCGCCGGGATCGCGTTCATCGCCCCGAGCTTCGTGATCATGCTCGGCCTCTCGTGGATCTACGCGGTGCACGGGGACGTGACCTGGATCGCGGCGATCCTCGCCGGGCTGGGCCCCGCCGTGATCGGCATCGTCGCGTCGGCCACGATCCGGATCGGGAAGAAGGCGCTCGCGAACGGCCTGATGATCGGGGTCGCCGTGGCGGCGTTCGTCGGGATCTTCCTGCTCCACGTGCCGTTCCCGCTGATCGTGCTCGGCGCGCTCGCGATCGGGTTCATCGGAGGAGCTCGCCGTCCCGACCTGTTCGCGGTCGGGGTGGGGGAGGAGCTCGAGCACAACGAGGCGATCGCGCTCCGTGACGACGTGGAGCCGCCACCGCACACGCGTCCATCGCTGCGGCGGAGCCTGGTCGTCTCGATCGTGGGGCTCGCCGTGTGGCTCGTGCCGATCGCGTTGGTCGCCGCCTGGCGCGGCCCCGGCGACACGCTCACCGAGATGGGGTGGTTCTTCAGCAAGGCCGCACTCGTCACGTTCGGTGGCGCGTACGCCGTCCTCGCGTACGTGAACATCGCGGCCGTCTCGACCTACGGGTGGCTCCTGCCGGGCCAGATGGTCGTGGGCCTCGGGCTCGCCGAGACGACGCCGGGCCCGCTGATCATGGTCGTCGAGTTCGTCGGGTTCGTGGGGGCGTACCAGAACCCGGGCGACCTCGACCCCCTCGTCGCGGGTGTCGTCGGTGCGGCGGTCGTGACGTGGGCGACCTTCGCGCCGTGCTTCCTGTGGATCTTCCTCGGGGGTCCCCACGTGGAGCGCCTGCGTGGGAGCCGGCGCCTGGCGGCGGCGCTCGAGACCGTGACCGCCGCCGTCGTCGGGGTGATCGCGAACCTCGCGGTCACCTTCGCCATCTCGACGCTCTTCGACGAGGTCCGCCACCCGACGGTGTTCGGGGGCCCGATCCCCTTGCCCGTCTGGTCCTCGGTCGATCCCTTCGCCGTGGTCGTGGCGGTCGTCAGCTTCATCGGCCTGTGGCGCTTCCGGTGGAAGGTCGTGCCCGTCGTGATCGGCAGCGGGCTCGCCGGGTTGGTCGTGAAGGGCTGGCTCGGGCCCTAGCCCCGGCGCGCCCGGATGTTCAGCCGCACGTAGTCGATCCGGTGGTCCGGCATCCGCTCGGCGACGTCGCGGACGAGCGCCGCGCCCTCGTCGTCGTCCAGTCCCTCGAGGATCCCGCCCAAGCAGACCGTCTCGAGGAACGCGGGGAAGTCCCCGGCGGGGATGTCCGTCGGCGCATCGTGCAACCACGTCTCGACGTCGACGAACCCGGCGCGCGCCAGCCGGTCGCGGGTCTCCTCCGCCGTCGCGAAGTGCTTCGAGTCGTCGAACGTGCGACCCAACCCGCGGACGACCGCCTCCATCCGGGCGATGTTGCCCGCTCCGCCGCACTGCGCGACGAGCTGGCCACCCGTCCGGAGCACGGCCGCCAGGTTCGCGAACAGCGCATCGTGATCGAGGATCCAGTGGAAGGTCGCGTTGGAGAAGACCGCGTCGACCGGTTCGATCGGGATCGGGTCGAGCAGGTCCCCGACGACGAACGTCACGCGATCGCCGAACGCCGCGAGCGTGTCGCGCGCGGCTTCGATCATCGAGGCCGAGCCGTCCATCGCGACGACCGTGCCCCGTGGGAGGCGTTCGAGGACCAGCGCCGTGACGCGTCCGGACCCGCAGCCCGCATCGAGGACCCGCTCGTCGCCGCGGAGGTCGAGGCGATCGACCACGGCGTGCCCCAACGGAGCTGGGGTTCGGACAGTCGGTGGTACCGGGCGGCGTCCCAGTCACGAGGCACGCCGACAGGCTAGCGGCGCCCCTGGGAGCGGGTCAGACGTTCTCGAGCTCGGGCAGGTAGATCGAGAGCGACGCTTCCTCGACCGTGAGGATCGTCGCGTCCGACACCTCGGTACTCGCGACGCGGCCCGCGGCGTGCTCCCGCTGCAGCGCGCGGTACCAGCCGGGCTCGTACGACTCGAGTTGGCAGGCCGGGCAGTCCGCGACGGTGCCCGGTCGGTGGTGTGAGTGATCCATCGCGCGAGGGTATCCCGGAACCATCGCGCCGCCGGGATTTCCGACGGGTCGGTTCAGGGCAGGTACTGCTCTTCGATCAGGACGATCTCGCCGCCCTCCACCGTGAGCCAGAACGGGCTCGTGTATCGATAGGTGCCGTACGGATCCGCGCCGGTCGCCATCGCGTCGGCCATCTCGTCGAGCGAACCCGTCAGGAACGCGTCGCAGCAGTGCTGCCAGTCGAGGATCCGAAGCACGGCATCGTCGGCGACCGGGACCGTGCGGAGCTTCGGGTTGTCGTTGACGATGTAGTAGTCGTTGGGCGGCGGCGACTCGTCACCGTGGTCGGCGGCCGCCTGCGCGGCTTCCTCGCCGGTCAGGAAGTAGGCGAGGTCGAACGTGATCGTGCGGGTGCCGCCGGTCGAGATCTCGCTCAGGAAGGCGAAGTGACGACCATCCTCGATCTCGGGCGCTGGCGCCTGGGTCGGCTCCTCCGACGGAGAGGGGCTGGTGGTCGGGACCCCCGACGAGGTCGGGCTCGGGCTGGGTGAAGCCGGGGCGGCATCGTCCGTCGCGCTCCCCACGAGGAACCCGCCGGCGAACACGAGGGCCACGACGACCACGGCGGCTGCCGCGATCCAGATCGAACGGTTGCCGGGCGTCACCGAGCCACCTTACGTCCACCGCCACCTCCGGCCCGGGCCAGAACCGGTGACGATAGTTAGCCTCTCGAACTATCATGAGGAGCATGCCGCGCACCGCTCCCCCCACCGACGTCCGGCGGCTCGCATCCCAGCTGCGGGTCTCGCTCGCTCGCCTCGCGCGGCGGCTCCGGAGCGAATCCGATCCGGCCGTCACCCCGACGCAGCTCTCCGGGCTGGCCACGATCGACCGGCACGGGCCGATGACCGCCGGCGCCCTGGCGGCGCACGAGCACATCCGCAAGCCGACCGCCACGCGGTTGATCGCTTCGCTCGTCGATCGGGAGCTGATCGAGCGGATCGCGGATCCCCTCGACGGCCGGGTCGTCTGGCTTCGGCTCACGCCCGAGGGTGCCCGTCATCTGCAGACGGTCCGGCGCCGGAAGGATCGCTACCTGTCGGACCGGCTGCAGCGGCTGGATCCCGCGGAGCTCGCGACGCTCGCGCGGGCGGCGGCGATCCTCGATCGTCTGGGGGAGGACCCGGCGTGAGCCGGATCGGTCGCGGCTTCGGCCGGACCTTCGGGTCCCTCCGCTCATCGCGGAACTTCCGCCTCTACGTGTTCGGACAGCTGATCTCGGCGGCCGGGACGTGGATCAACGCGACCGCCCTCGCCTGGCTCGTCCTGCGGCTCACCGATAGCGGGATCGCGCTGGGGGTCACCACCGCGCTGCTCTTCCTGCCGATGCTGCTGTTCGGGGCGTGGGGCGGCGTGCTCGCCGACCGGTTCGACAAGCGCAGGATCCTGCTCTATACGCAGTCGGCCTTCGCCGTCATCGCCCTCGTGCTGTGGGCGTTGGTCGCGGGCGAACGGATCGAGCTGTGGATGATCTACGCGCTGTCGTTCGCGAACGGGCTCGCGACGGCGGTGGACAACCCCACGCGGCAGAGCTTCTACGTCGAGATGGTCGGCGAGGAGTCGCTCACGAACGCGGTCAGCATCTTCAGCGCGGCGTTCACCGGTGCACGGATCGTCGGTCCGGCGATCGCCGGGGTGCTGATCTCGACGGCGGGGATCGCGGTCTGCTTCCTGGTCGACGCCGTCTCCTACGTCGCCGTGATCGTCGCGATCGCGATGATCCGGCCCTCGGAGCTCTTCCCGCAGGCGCGGAGCACGCGCGAGAAGGGGCACCTGATGGCGGGGCTCCGCTACGTCTGGCGGACCGACGAGCTGCGCCAGCCGCTGATCGTGATGGCTGTGATCTTCACGCTGTCGTTCAACTTCTCGGTGCTGGTGCCGCTGCTCGCCGAGCGCACCTTCGGCGGCGACGCCGGGACGTTCGGCGCGCTCTCGGCGCTCGCCGGGCTCGGGTCGTTCGCCGGCGCGCTGCTGATGGCGAACCGGAACGCCGTCCCCACGATGCGCCGGTTCGCGGTCTTCGCCGCCGCGGCGGGCGCGACGCAGGTCCTGGTGGCGTTCTCGCCGACGCTCGACTGGGCGCTCGCGGCCATGGTGGGGGTCGGCGCCACGATGATGGTCTTCATGATCACGGCCAACACGCTGCTGCAGTTGCGCTCCGTGCCCCAGGCGCGGGGCCGCGTGATGGCGCTGTACGGGATCGTGTTCCTGGGCTCGACCCCGATCGGCTCCCCGATCGCCGGCTGGGTGGCGCAGAACCTCGGCACCCGCGCCACCGGCCCCCGCCTCGGGTTCGCCCTCGGCGGGCTGGTCGCCCTCGGGATGGGGCTCGGGCTGCTCGTCCGGATCGTGCGGACGGGTGTTCCCGAGACCGAGGAGGGACGGGGGGTTGCCGACCCCGCCCAGGGGTTGCCGGGAACGGCAACCAGCTCCGGGTAGCATCCACCCCGCATGGTTCCCGAGGCCCATCTCGCCTGCCTGGATGACGACGCGCTCGGGCTCTCGCGCACCCTCATGGGGGTGTTGACGATCCCGGTGCCGTCGACGCCCGGGTGGACGTTGCGCGACCTCGGCTACCACGTGGGCGGGATCCACCGGTTCTGGGAGTTCGTCGTGCGCACCGGCGCGACGACGAACGAGGACGCACCGGTCTTCGAGCGACCGGAGGACGAGGCGCTGTCGGCGTGGTTCCTCGACGGCGCCGCCGCGCTCCGTCGGACGCTCGGCGACGCTCCGCTCGACCGCAAGGTGTGGTCCTGGTCGCAGCACGACGACGTCGCGTTCGTGATCCGGCGGATGGCGCAGGAGACCGCGATGCACCGCTGGGACGCGGAGAACGCCCTGGCGTCAACCCCGTCCGATCGAACCGACCGAGCTCGCCGTCGACGGGGTCGACGAGTTCTTCGACACGCAGATCGCGGAGGACTTCCTGGGTCCCGGCGGGGAGTCGATCTGCCTGGTCCCCTCCGACGCACCCGCCCGGTGGCTCGCCACCGTGACCGATGGCTCCGTGACGTGCGTGCGCGCGGAGGCCGGAGCCGACGCCACCGTGCGAGCGCCGGCGTCGGACCTGCTCTTGATGCTGTGGCGCCGGATCGGTCCGTTCGACCTCGACGTCGCCGGCGACCGAGGCGCCCTCGCCCGGTTCCTCGGCCGCGCCGACCTCGACTAGTCCGTCCTGGACTAGTCGGCGGCGGAGCCGACCGGGTCCTCGGGCTCGCCACCGGGCCGAACGGCATCGGCCTCGCGATCGATCCGCCAGGCGCCGTCCGGCTCGGGGCGACTGACGTCGAGGACGGTTCCGTCCGCGAGGGCGAGGCGGAACCGCAGCCGCCGCTCCCCGGCTCGCTCCTCGCGCCACGAGCCGAGCACCTCGACCGGTTCCTCGACCCCTCCCCACGCGATCGTCCGTGGCGCCTCGTCCGCGCGCCCGCCGGCGTAGGAGCGCAGCTCGATCTCCGGGGCGCGGGCGATCCATCGGGGCAGCACCGGGGCCCACAGGAGGAACACGATCCCGACGACCGCGACCGAGCCGGTCACGCCGAGGCCCGGCAGCATCGGGATCGCGAGCCCCGCGGCGACGAGCCGGGCCAGGTTGTAGGCGACGTCGTAGACCGCGAACACCCGTCCGCGGTAGCCGTCGGGCATCGACTCCTGGACCATCGTGTCGATCGGGATCTTCTTCCAGGCGAACGTGATCCCGACCACGAAGCTCGCGATGAGCACGCTCCATCCGGTGACGTGGAACGCGACGGCCACGATCGTGACGCCGCCGATCAGGAACGAGCCGGCGACGATCCGCTCCTTCGGGAAGCGGTCCTCGAGCATCCCGACGGTGAAGACGCCGACGAGGACGCCCAAGCCCCCGGCGCCGATCAGGTTCGAGAACGACCCGACGCCCTCGCCGAACCGGTCCCGGAACACGAACAACGACAGGACGAGCACGATCCCTTGCCCGATCTGGTCGAGCGTGATCGAGGTGATCGGACCGAGGGCGCGCGGGGTCCGCGACAGGCGGCGGATCCCGTCGGCGAACTCCACGCCGACCCGCCGGATCTCGTGTCGGAGCAGCGTCGGATCCTCGGGCAGGGTATGGGGCGCGAGGTCGCTCCGGATCCGCGACCCGAGCCAGGAGCCCACCAGCCACAGGGCGCCCGCCCCGATCACGGCAGGGGCCGCGCCGCTCGCGTCCACCGCCTTGCCGCCGAGGAACACGCCGACCAGGAGCGCGACGGTCCCGCCCACGGTCGCCATCGAGTTGGCCATCAACAGGTCGGCCGTGGGGACCAGGCGGGGGACCACGGCCTGGGCCGTCGTCAGGAAGAAGCGGTTGGCCGAGAGCACGATCAGCGCCCCGGCGTAGAACGGGACGGCCGCCCGGTCGGCATCGAACAGCACGAGTCCCACCGCGGCGACCTTCACCCATGGCGCGACGATCAGGATCCGCCGCCGGCTCCAACGGTCGATGAACACTCCGCTGAACGGTCCGATCACCGAGAAGGGCAGGGCGACGATCAGGGAGGCCTTGAAGAACCCGACCGTCGTGCTCTGCTCGTCGGGCGAGAAGATCACCGAGGCGATCAGGGAGGCCTGGAAGAGTCCGTCGGCGAACTGGCTCGCGAGCCGGATCGCGAAGAGACGGCGGAAGTCCGGGCTCCGGAGCGCCCCGCGGGCCCGCTGGAGCGTTCCCTCCTGCATCCCGGCATCGTAGGCGGCGTGCTCGGCCTAGGCTTGGGGGAGCGAGGCGAGGAGGGCATCGTGCCGACGTTCAAGGTGGGAGCACAGTTCCATCCGCAGCAGACGACGATCGACGATCTGCGGGCGGGCTGGCGAGCCGCCGACGAGCTGGGCGTCGACTCGATCTGGACCTGGGATCACTTCTACCCGCTCTACGGCGATCCGGACGGCGCGCACTTCGAGGGCTGGTCGCTGCTCGCCGCGATCGCCTGCGACACGAGCCACGCGGAGTTCGGCGCGATGGTCACGTGCAACTCGTACCGCAACCCCGACCTGCTCGCCGACATGGTCCGGACGGTCGATCACCTGTCCGGCGGAAGGCTGATCCTCGGGATCGGCGCCGGCTGGTTCCACCGCGACTACGAGGAGTACGGCTACGACTTCGGGACGGCGGCCGACCGCCTGCGCGCCCTCGAGGCGGCGCTCCCACGGATCCGGACGCGCCTCGAGCGGCTGAACCCGCCGCCGGTGCGCGACCCGATGCCGATCCTGATCGGCGGCGGCGGCGAGAAGGTGACGCTGCGGCTGGTCGCGGAGTACGCGGATCTATGGAACGGGTTCGGGCCACCCGAGAGGTACGCGCGGAAGAACCGGGTGATCGACGAGTGGTGCGAGCGCGTCCGGCGCGACCCTGCGGCGATCGAGCGGACGGTCCTGATCGAGAGCCATGAGGTCGAACAGCTCGACGCGTTCCTCGAGGCGGGGGCCCAGCACGTGATCGTCGAGCTCGGTACGAAGGAGGGAAGGCCGTTCGACCTGGATCCCGTCCGCACGCTGCTCGACGAGCGATCGAGCACGTAGGGAACGCGCCCTACCGCTCGGCCGCCCCCGCGCCCCCCTGCTCTGACCAGCCCGCACGCGAGGGGTCCGAAAGCCATGAGGCCGTCATCGCCGGACGTACGCTGAAGAGGAGGACCCATCATGCGGGCTTGGCGCGTCGCCGCTGCGGTTGTGCTGCTCGCGATGCCGCTACCCCGGTCGGACCCGCCGGACCGTCCTCCGCGGAATCCGCCCAACGTCGTCCTGATCGTCACCGACGATCAACGTTTCGACTCGCTGTTCTCGATGCCGCACGTCGTGGCGCTCGCGGCCCACGGCATCACGTTCAGCCGAGGCGATCGTCCCCAGACCCCTGTGCTGTCCATCCCGCGCGTCCATCCTCACCGGCGGCTATTCGCACACCACGCACGTCTACACGAACCACTACGGACCGTGGAGCCCGTTCGGCGGATGGCGAGTGTTCCGGGAGGCGGGTGACGAGCGAGGGACGATCGCCATGGCGCTGCACGGGCCGGGTATCGGACCGCCCTGTTCGGGAAGTACCTGAACAACTTCTTCGGGAGCGTGCGGTCCCCCCCGGGTGGGATCGATTCTCGGCGTTCGTCGGGGACCACGAGCACGGGGACTTACTACGACTACCGGATGCTGGTGGGCGACCGAGAAGGCGCCGAGGTGAAGCCTTCGGTTCGGCAGCGAGCGACTACTCGACCACGGTGATCGCGGACGACGCCCTGGCGTTCCTGCGAGCACGCCCGAACCGGAGCCGTTCCTCCTGTACGTGGCACCCTTCGCCCCGCACAGCTCGCCATTCCGGCAGCTCAGCGACGTCGGCTCGTTCGCGGCGCATCGGCAGGTGCTCCGTCCGAGCTTCAACGAGGCAGACGTCTCGGACAAGCCGCCGTACCTGCGCGGGCCTCCCGTTCCTGCCGGAGAGCGAGATGCGTCTACGGTTCCAGCTGGACTACGAGACCCTCCAAGCCGTCGATCGGATGGTGGGGCGGATCGTGGATGAGCTGCGGCGATCCGGTCAGGCTCCACGACACCGCGATCATCTTCATGTCGGACAACGGCGAGGAGTTCGGCGAACACCGATGGGACTACAAGCTCGCGCCGTACGAGGAGTCCCTCCGAGTGCCCATCATCGTCCGGTTCGATCCGATGACGCGGCAGTCGTGTCGGGTTCGATCTCGAACGCTCTGGTGTCGAACGTCGACGTCGCGCCGACGATCGCGGACATCGCCGGTGTTCGCTTCGACGGCGTCGGTATCGTCGACGGCGTCTCCATCGCACCGCTCCTGACCGGGGCGGCGCGAGCGGTCCGCTCGAGCGTGTTGCTCGAGCACATCGACTTCCCGGGTCAGGTTCCACATCCCCTCGTACTGCGGTCTCCGAACGAAGGGATGGGTCTACGTCCGCTACCTGGACGGGTTCGTGGAGCTGTACCGCCTATCGAGCGATCCCTACGAGCTGAGGAACATCGCGAAGACGGCGACCGAGCAGCGGGCCAGGCTGCACGCCGAGACACGGGCGCTCTGTCGGCCGCTCCCTCCGGGCTACCACTGGTGAGATGCGCCTAGGCAGCGGGTCGGATCTCCGCCTCTCCCGAAGGCGATCGTCCTCGGGTCGTCTTGGCTCGTCGAGGACCGGCGGGTCGGGTTCAGCCGCTGACGCTGACGATCGCTTCGAGGTCGACCTCGATCATCGCCTCGGGGTGAACGAGCCCCAGGACCTGGACGAGCGTGCTCGCCGGCGACTCTGAACCGAGGTACTCGCGCCGGATCGCGCGCACGGCGTCGAGCCCGGAGAGGTCGGTCACGTAGGTCCCCATCTTCACGACGTCGGCGAAGGTCGCGCCGCTCGCCTCCAGGATCGTGCGCAGGTTCTCGAACACCTGTCGCGTCTGGGCCGCCAGGTCGCCGGCGCCGACCAGGTGGCCGTCCGCGTCGAGCGGGAGCTGGCCTGAGACCACGAGGAGCGTGGCGTCACCGATCGGGACGCGGACGGCGTGTGAGTACCCGCTCGCCGCGGGCGGCGCGACGCCGTCGGGGTTGGAGCGCTCGAGCCCGGTCACGTCCTAGGCGCGGACGTCGAAGAAGTCGGTCCAGTCCGCGTTCACGGACTCCGGCGTCCCGAGGATGAACTCCTCGACCATCTCGCGGGCCATGTCGTCCGAGAACTGCACGGGTGGCGACTTCATGAAGTAGGCGCTCGGGCCGATCAGCGGGCCGGCGATCTCGCGGTCGAGCGCGAGCTTCGCGCAGCGCACCGCGTCGATCACGATCCCGGCCGAGTTCGGCGAATCCCAGACCTCGAGCTTCAGCTCGATGGTGAGCGGCACGTCGCCGAAGGACTGCCCTTCGAGTCGGATCTGTGCCCACTTGCGGTCTTCGAGCCACGGGACGTGGTCCGACGGGCCGATGTGGATCTGCTCCTTGTCGAGCTCCTCGCGGAGCTGGGACTGCACGCTCTGGGTCTTCGAGATCTTCTTCGAGGTCAGGCGCTTGCGCTCCAGCATGTTCATGAAGTCCATGTTGCCGCCGAAGTTCAGCTGGTAGGTTCGGTTCAGTTTCACGCCGCGATCCTCGAAGAGCTTCGTCAGGACCCGGTGCGTGATCGTGGCTCCGACCTGGCTCTTGATGTCGTCGCCGACGATCGGCAGCCCGGCGTCTGCGAACCTCGTCGCCCACTCGGCCTCGGACGCGATGAACACCGGCAGGCAGTTCACGAACCCGCACTTGGCGTCGATCGCGGCCTGCGCGTAGAAGCGCGCGGCCTGCTCGGAGCCGACCGGGAGGTACGACACGACGACGTCCGCGCGCGCGTCCCGCAGCGCCTGCGCCACGTCCACCGGCCCGGCGTCGGACTCGGTGATCATCTGACGGTAGTACTCGCCGAGACCGTCGAGGGTGTGACCGCGTTGGACGATCACGCCGGTCGGCGGGACGTCGGCGAAGCGGATCGTGTTGTTGGGCTCGGAGTAGATGGCCTCGGCGACATCGGTGCCGACCTTCTTCCCGTCGACGTCGAACGCCGCCACGACCTCGATGTCGCGGACGTGATAGCCGCCGAGCTCGACGTGCATCAGGCCCGGCACACGCTGCTCGGGGTCGGCATCCCGGTAGTAGTGCAACCCTTGCACGAGCGACGACGCGCAGTTCCCCACGCCGACGATCGCGAGACGAACCGTGCTCATGAGGTGTTCTCCTTCCTGCGGAGCGCCGCGCTGCGACGCCGCCTTCCCCCCGGGGTCGCGACCCCGCGGCTCCGTTCGGCCTGGATCAGGCCGTCGAGCCATTCGATGTCCGATGTGGTCGCCCGGCGTCCGTGTTCCATCAGCGCGAGCGTGTAGTCGTCGACGCGGTCCCGTGCGCCCCGCAGGGACTCGTCCATCGCCGACAGCCGGTCCTCCAGCAGATCGCGCCGCCGCTCCAACAGACGAACGCGCGTCTCGGGCGGGAGGTACCGGAAGAACGCGAGGCGAACGCGGAAGCGTGCGTCCTCGCTGGAACCCTCGTGCGGCGCCTCTTGCAGCAACTCGAGGAACAGGCGCTCTCCCTCGGGCGTGATCTCGTAGACCGTCTTCTTCCGACCGCCGGTCGGGCGCCCCTCGGAGCCAGTGGCGGAGATCGCGCCCTCCGTCTGGAGGCGCTTGAGGGTCGGGTACAGCGAGCCGTACGAGACCCGCCAGAACCCGCCGAGCGACTCGCCGACCTCGCGCGTCAGCTGGTAGCCGTGCATCGGGCGGTCCTTCAGCAAGCCCAGCACGGCGAGCTCGAGCGCCCCGTGGGAGACTCCCCGGGAGCGCGTGCGGTCGGTCGGCGGATGTATCGGGCTCATATATCTAGCCGATATATCTACCCGAGACGTTCCGGGTTGTCAACGGCCTCGGCTGTGGGGCCGGCCGAGGCCATACGCTCGGCGCATGAACGAATGGGTGATCGTCCTGATCGGCGCCGCCATCGTGATCGGCGTGGCGATCCTGCTGATCCGGGCCCTGGGTCGCCGCTAACGCCGGGGCGCGAAGCGCGGCCGCCACGGTGTCCGGGGTCGTTGCCACGGGGATCGTGCGTCCCCAGTGTTCCGGACCCTCACCGAACAGGAAGGGGCGAGGATGTCGGCTGGGATGTCCGCCGGCGGGCCACCCCAGTGCCTGTAGGGCGCGGGTCTCTGGCCGTCGCGGCGCGCGTCCCTAGGGCTTGTCGTCGTCGCGTCCGCTGGGACCTCTGACGTACTGCGTCAGCGTCCACGCTCCGCCCGACAGGAAGATGAACACCACGCCGAGGATCCACAGTCTGAGGATGAACAGGATCACGGCGACGACACCGAGCACGGTCGCCGCGATGCTCAGCTGTCTAACGGTCATGAGGACACGCAGTCATCTACGCGAAGTGTGCTGACTTGATCCGCCACCCGTCAACAGGCGCCGGTTCCTCCCCGTCCAGACCTTCAGTTCCCCGGTCGACCTAGGCGGCGTCCAACGGCCCCTGGTTCCGCCGGGGACGACCCCGCGAAGGAACACCCTGGTGTGCGCGTCGGCGTGAAGGCGGCTTGGCGTTCGTCGCGTCGCATCCACACCAACAGGGAACGGCCTAGCGCCAGCCCGGCGTCCGTCCGGCCTGCTCGATCCACGCGCGCAGGTCCGGCGCCTGCGCCTCCTCCAGCGTCTTCACCTTGACGTAGCGCGTCCGGTCGGTGGTCCCGAGCGGCGGAGGGGGGTCGAAGTCGGCGCCGCCGAAGAAGACGACGTTCACGGAGACGTCGTACGCGACCATCTCGATGAGCCACCCGTGTTCCGGCAACCCGTAGTACGCCTTCTTCCACTTGACCGCGTAGTGCAGCCCGGGGATCGACCCGCGGATCGTCTCGTCGAGCCGTTCGACGATGGGATGCAGATCCGGCATCACGCGTCGGATCCAGTCGTCGATCTCGGCGTGGCTCTCCGACGGCACGGGCGGCTTCCGGGTCCCGAGCGACTTGGGGGCTTCCTTCATCGCAGCTCCTCCTGGCAGGGCAACGTCTCCCTAGCGTGCCACGGTCATGCGACCGGTGCCGGGCGGCGACCGGCGGCCAGGGCCAGGAGCGCGGCGACGATCCCCAGGACCCCGCACCCGAGCCACAGGGCGGTGGGGTCGGCCTGGTACAGGGTCGTCCCGAGGATCGGGCCGACGGTCCAGGCCACGCCGTACATCGAGCCGAACGCCGACTGGTAGCGCCCGCGGGCGTGCTCGGGCGCGCGGTCGGCGACGAACGCGGCGCTCACCGGGGACTCGATCATCTCCCCGAGCGTCCACACGACGATCATCGCGACGAGGGCCGGGATCGCGGTGGCCACGGCGAGCGAGGCGAACGCCCCGCCGATCAGCAGCGCGCCGAGCGCGACCATCGAGGTCTTCCGCCGTCGCTGGGTCCTGGCGGTCACGGGCAGCTCGATCAGGACGATCAGCGCGCCGTTCAAGGCCTGGAGCAAGCCGTACGTGGACGCGGGATGTCCGGCGTCGACGATGTGCAACGGCATCGTGGCCACGTTCTGCGCGTAGACGATCGCGGTGGTGAGCACCGCGCCCAGGAAGAGCAGGAACCCGCCGTCGGCCACGATCGACCGGCGCGCCGTGGGCAGGTGACGCTCATCGTGCTTGGAGGAGCGGACGCCGTGCGGCAGCGCCACGAGCGCGATCACGCCGAAGAGCACGGAGGATGCGGCGTCGGCGACGAACAGGATCGTGAACGAGCGCTCGGCGACGAACCCGCCGAGCGCGAGGCCGAGCGCCCAACCGACGTTGATGAACAGGCGGTAGACCGTGAACGCGGTGACGCGCCGTTCGCTCGGCACCAGGTCGGCGATCAGCGCGGAGCTCGCCGGTCGGTAGAGCTCGGCCGTGAAGCCGAACAGGGCCATGATCGCCACGAGCGGCCCGAGCGCGTGCACCCACACGAGCGAGAGCACCAACCCGGCGCAGCCGAACATCGACAGCGCGATCGCGAACCGCCGGCCGAGCCGGTCGGCGACCAGGCCGCCGACGGCCTGCGCCCCGATCCCGCCGACCCCGTACGCCGCGATCGCGATGCCCGCCGCCGGCGCGCCGTAGCCCTCGCCGACCAGGTAGAGGGTGAGGAAGGGGAGCGTGAACCCGCCCAGACGGTTCACGAACGCGCCCGCGAACAGCACCCACGCCTCGCGGGGCATCGCGCGCAGGTTCGCGCGGAGCGTGGGGGACGCGGGCGTGCTCAGAAGCGGTTCCCGGCGGCGAAGCGCTCCCAGTCCAGGTCCGAGCGCACCTGGTACTCGCGCCAGTCGGCGATCCGGTCGCCCTCGATCCGGACCAGCGCGATCCCGTGGTAGGTCGACCCCTCCCCCGCGTACGTGTACTCGGCCGCGCCGAGCTGGTCGGCCTCGTCGAAGACGAGGTGGTGCCAGGTGAGGGACATCGGCGGCGGGTCGTCGCCCCCGAAGTACGTCCACAGCTCGTCGTGGCCCACGTAGCGCTGTACATCGGGTGGTTCGACGTAGCGGGCATCCTCGGTGAACCGTTCGAGCGCCCGGCGGGAGTCGCCCCGGTTCCACGCGTCCGCGACGTCGTCCATCAGCGCGACGAACGCGGCGCGGTCGAGCGTCACGCCGTGAGGCCCCCGCCACCGGGCCGGCGGTACCCGCGCACGTAGCCGGGGACGTCGACGCCGCCCTTCAGGTCCGGATCGGCGACCGGCTCGCCGACCGCGAGGCCGAGCGGGAGCACGCCGGCCCACACGTCGAGGTCCAGGTCCTCGTCGGGATCCTTCGGGCCGCCGGTGCGGACCTTCGCCGACGCCTCGTCCAGCGGCAACGCCAGGATCGCGGTCTGCTTCAACTCCTGCGCGTTCGGCAGGCGCGCCTCCGCCGCGCGTCCGCGCACGACGTGCTCGACGAGGATCGCCTGTGCGCGGGCCATCTCGTCGGGGTCGGTCACCTCGCGCGCGATCGCGTACACCACGACCGAGCGGTAGTTCATCGAGTGGTTGAACGTCGAGCGCGCGAGCACCAGGCCGTCGATCAGCGTCGCCTCGAGGCACAGCGGCAGGTCGCCGCGGAGGGCGCGGAGCGTGCGGCTGGCCTGCGAGCCGTGGATGTAGAGCGTGTCGCCGTCGCGCGCGTGGATCGTGGGGATCACGCGCGGCCCGCCGTCCTCCCCGACCCACGCGACGTGACAGATCAGCGCCTCGTCCAGGATCGCGTCGATCGTCGCGCGGTCGTAGTCGCCGCGCTCGGGATGCCGGCGGACGCGGGTCTTCTCGCTCGGCGTGGGGCGGCGGGTGTCCATGTGGGCATGCTACCGAGCGCTGCCGTCAGGCCGGCTCGAGCTCCGGCGCCGCGTCGGGCCCGACGACCTCGGGCTCCGCCGGGCGCAGGTCCAGGCGCATCCGCCGCGCGGCGCGGTCGAGCGTCGCGAGCAGCGGTCGCCCGAGCACCAACACCAGCAGCGCGTTGCCCACGGCGCGGAACGTGTCCCACGCGAACGAGGTGACCGCGTAGAACGCGGCGTAGTGGCGCAGGTTCGTCGCGGCGCCCGCCGACGGATCCCAGCCGAGCGCCGAGCTGCCCGCCACGAACGGCCACGACCACAGGTTCATCACCGCGCCGAACGCGTAGCCGACGACGAACCCGTAGGCGGCGAGCGCGCCGATCCGCCGCGGCCACGTCGTGTGCCGCGGCAGCAGGCCCGCGCCCATCCCGACCCAGCCGACCGCGACCATCTGGAACGGGAGCCACGGCCCCAGCCCGCCGACGAACAGCCCGCTCGCGAACGTGCCCACGGCGCCGAGCAGCCACCCGAACGACGGTCCGAACGCGTTGCCCGCCAGCAGGACGACGATGAACATCGCGCTGAACCCCGCGACGAAGCCGGGCAGCCGCAGCGCGACCATCGCGGCGCCCAGCACGCCGAGCAGCGCGACGGTCTTCGGTCCCATCCCGCCGCGGCTGAGCTCGACGAACAGCAGCAGCCCGAGCGAGCCGAGCAGGACCAGCAGGATCACCGGCCCGTCGACGCGGTGCTGCTCGTTCACGCCGGGCGCGAGCGGCAGCACGAACGGCCAGACGAACGCGAGCACGCCGATGACGTTCACCGCGACGAGCGCGAGCGTGCGGAGCGCGATCGCCGGGGACGGGCGCGCGCGGCGCGCGGACCGGGCGGGGGACGGTCGCGACGCGGGCCGCGCTCATGCGATCGCCGCCGCGACCTGCTCGGGCGTGAGCCATCCGGGCCCGAAGACGCGCGTCATCTGCGGGGCGAACACGTGCGAGTCGCCCAGCACGGCGCCGGGCGCTCCGTCCGCGATCGCCTCGCCGCCGGCCAGCATCACCACCCGCGTCGCCACCGCCGCGGCGAGCTCGACGTCGTGCGTCGCCAGGACCACCGCGCCGCCGTCCGCCGCGTGCCCGCGCAGGAAGCCGGCCAGGAGGGCCTTCGTCTCGGGGTCGACGCCGCGCGTCGGCTCGTCGAGCAGCAGGACCGGCGCCCCGCCGGCCAGCGGTCGCGGCCGTCGCGACCAGCAGGCGCTGGCCGGCCGAGAGGTCGCGGGGATGGCGGTCCGCGAGCGCCGCCGATCCCGAAGCGCTCCAGGATCGCGGCGGGCGTGCCGGGCCGGCCGCGTGCCGCGAGGGAGGCGCGGAGCTCGTCCGTCGACCGTCTCGGCGAACAGGATCGAGCCCGGGTCCTGCGGGCAGAGCGCCGCGTCGAGGCCGGGCCGCGGCGGATGGCCGTCGATCGCGACGCTGCCGGCGGCGGGAGGGTGGACGCCCGCGATGCAGCGCATCAGGGTCGTCTTGCCGGCCCCGTTGCGGCCCATCACGGCGAGGATCTCGCCGGCGGCGACCGTCAGGTCGACGCCGGACAGCGCGACCGTGGTCCGTGCGTGGCCGTCAGGCCGCGCACGACGACGCGCGGGTCGCCGGGGACGCTCGCATCACCGGTAGTCTGGCTCAGACTGGAGACGGCCGGCGCGGGCCCGTGGCTCGCGGCCGCGCGCGCGTCGCGCACCGTGAGCGGGACCGGGTCCCAGCCCAGCAGCCGGCCCACGCGCGCGACCGGCGGGCCCGACGCGAGCGCCGCCGATCACCGCGGCGGGGTCCCCCGCGCGCACGCGCCCGTCCTCGAACCCCAGCGACGACGTCCGCCGCGCCGGCGACGCGGTCGAGTCGGTGCTCCGCCAGGAGCACCGTCATCGCCTGGTCGTGCACGAGGCGCTGCAGCGCCGCGATCACGTGCTCGGCCGCCTGCGGGTCGAGCTGCGACGTGGGCTCGTCCAGGACCAGGATCCGCGGCCCGGCCGCCATCGCGGCCGCGATCGCCACGCGCTGCTGCTCGCCGCCCGAGAGCGTGCGGACGCTCCGGTCGCGGAGCGCGGCGAGGTCCAGCAGGTCGAGCATCTCCTCGACGCGCCGGCGCATGTGCGCCGGGTCGACGCCCAGGTTCTCCATCCCGTACGCGAGCTCCTCCTCGACGCGGTCGAGCACGAACGACGCGGCGACGTCCTGCGGCACGAACGCCACGACGTCGGCCAGGCGCCGCGGCGCCCCGTGGCTCGCGTCGCGTCCGTCCGCGAGCACCCGCCCCGCGAACGTCCCGCCCGTGAACTGCGGCACCAGGCCGTTCGCGGCGCGCAGGAACGTGGACTTGCCGGCGCCGGTCGGCCCGATCGCCAGGGCGAACGTCCCCTCCTCGATCACGACCTCGGCGTCGACGAGCGCCGGCCGGTCGGCCTCCGGGTACGTGAACGTCACCGCCTCGTACCGGAGCGCCTCGGGGCTCATGCCGGTGTCCCCGGCCGCGCGGGCCGGTCCAGCACGAAGGCGGGCACGACCAGCAGGCACTCGGCGACGAGCAGCCACGGATCGACGGCCGGCATCCGCAACGGGAACGTCGAGGGGTGCAGCGTCGCGCCGCTCGTGAACGCGACGGCGAGGAACGCCGCGGCCGCGGCCGCGCTCGCGGCGACCACGGCGACCGCCCCGGGCGTCCACCGCGACGGCCGGTAGCGCGTGCGGCGCCCGCGGCCGTGCCCGCGCGCGTCCATGCTCTCGGCCAGCGTCATCGCCTCCTCGAGCCCGTTCGCCAGGACCGGGACGGCCAGGGACGGGAGCCCGCGCACGCGCCCGACCGGCAGGCCGCGGATCGCCTGCGCCTCGCGCACGCGGTGCACGGACGCGATCGTGCGGGGCGCGATCGACAGCGCGAGCGCCGCGGCCAGCGCGGGCTCGTGGAACCGGCGCGGCGCCAGGCGCACCACGCCGAACGGGTCGGCCACGGCGTTGAACGTGCCGAAGATCGCGAGCAGGGCGGCCAGGCGCATCCCCTCGAGCGCGGCCGCGACGACGCTCCCGCGGCACGACCGGACCGAACAGCACGAGCGCCGTCCGCAGCGCCATCGCGATCAGCCCGGCGAGCAGGAACACGCGGAACGAGCGCGCGGTCGGCCCGTCGATGCGGCACGAGGCGTAGACGAACCAGGCGATCGCGATCGCGGTGGCCAGGTACCAGGGGTTCGTCGTGACGAACGCGACGGCCGCCGCGCCGGCAGCCCACACGAGCCACGTCGCCGGGTGCACGTCGTCCGGAAGGCGCGTCCGGCTCACCGGGCACCCCCGGAGCCGCGCCGCATCCGCCACCAGCCGCCGATCGCGAGCGCGGCGATCACGACGATCGCGCCCGCGACGCCGGGGGCCGGGACGGTGCCCGACCCGTGGTCCCGCGGCGGCCGCGCGGACCTCGTCCTCGCCGGACCCCGTCGGCGCGGCCGCCGCGTCACCGGCGCCGCTCCCGCCCGAGGCGAGGTCGGGAGCATCGCCCGTCGGACCGGTCGGGCCCTCGGCGCCCGCACCCTTCGAAGGTTCGACGCCGGGGTCGTCGATCGCCGCGCCCTGGTCCGACGGTCCCGTGTCCTCGCCGGTCGATCCTCCGCCGCCGCCCGAGCCGTCGGGCTGCGTGTCCTGCCCACCGCCCGACCCTCCGTCCGTTCCGCCGCCGGTTCCCCCGCCGCCTCCAGCGGGCGGCGGGGAGGGCTCCTCGACCGCCCCGCAGACGTCCTCGATCGTGGTCGCGGGCGGCGCCGGGTGGGTCTGCGGCGAGTCGCCGCTCCCCCACGACCAGCCCTCGACGCCGCCGTCGGCGACGTCGTGGCTCGCGGCTCCGGTCGGCGCCCACGTCCAGCCGCCGGTCCCGTCACCGTGCCAGTAGCCCCAGAAGTCGGGGAAGGCGCCGAAGCAGTCCCCGCCGTCGACGCCGACGCCCGCCAGACGGCACACCGCGGCGCCGCCGTAGCCGAACGCGAAGTCCAACCCGTGCTGCCGGCCCGCGAGCTCGATCAGGTGGGTGCCGCTCACGCTCGCCGCGTCCAGCGACACGCAGTACGTCGCGACGTCCGAGCCCGTGTCGACGACGAGCGCTGCATGGGGCCCGGTGCCCGCGGCGGCGCAGGCGCCCTCGCTCGCGGCGGCCGCCGGGGCGACGAGGGCGGCGAGCGCCAGGACCAGCGCCGCCGTCCCCCGCCGCACCGCCGCCACGAGGCTCATGTCGCTCCGCTCACCGTCCCCGTCTCGCGATCCGACCTCCGCCCATCGCGGTTCACGCCGCGCAGGTCGAGGGCGCCGGCAGCGGCCCGAGCTGCGCGTCCGGCACCGGCCGCGCGACGCGCAACAGGCCCAGGACCGCGCCGATCGTCGCGCCCACGTCGGCGCCCGTCTTCTTCCCGGCCGCGTCGCGGGTGAACGCGAACGCGCCGCACGGGTACTGGAGCCGGCGGAGCGCGGCGATCGCGCCGTCGGGGATCGCCCGCTCGGACGAGACGTAGGCCTGGATCACGAGCGCCGTGGAGTTCGCGTCGGTCCCGGAGAACGACCACGAGTAGCCCCAGCCGCCGTACGCCGCGTCGCGGATCTCCTCGAGGAACACGAACGGGTCGTGGGCGTATCTCGGCGTCGCCCCGGCCGCGGCGACCGCCTGCAGCACGAACGACGTCGCGTTCGTCTCGGACTCGAAGAAGTCGTTCGCCGGGTCCGTCGTGGACACGCAGTGCTCGTCGTCGGTGTCCGCGGCGGGCAGGTCGTACTGCCAGCCGCCGTCCGCGCACTGCGCCGCGACGAGCCACTCGGTCGCGGCCGCCGGCACCGGCTCGCCGGCGGTGACGAGCGCCAGGATCACGAGCGCCTGGTCGAACACCGCGGCGTCGCCGTAGTGCCCGTCGTCGTCGATCGACGTCTCGAGCGCCTCGACGAGATCGGTCCCGCCCACGTCGCGCGCGTCGCGACCGGCCGTGGCCCATGCGGTCACGACCTTCGCCTGGAGCCCGATCGTGTTCGCGTTGCCCTTCGTCGTCTGCTCGCGGAGGTAGTCGAGCGCGTCGCGCACGGGACGCCTGCCGATCCCGGCCGCGACGAACGACAGGACCGCGTCGGCGGTGGAGCCGATCGGCGAGAACGCCGGGACGGCGCCGTTGCGCGTCTGCTGCTGCGCGACGAACGCGAGCGCGCGGTCGACGCGCCCGAGATCACCCGCCGGGACCGCGGTCGCCGGGTTCGGCGTGGCGGCGATCACGGCGGTGAACAGGAACGGAACGACGACCCGTCGGAGGGTCCGGCTCATCAGGGCGCTCCTTTCCGGGGCGTCCTCGCGCCCCCATCGGAACGACCCGGCCGGGGGGGTCGTCACGGGCGGAGCGCCCGGGCGGCCGCGTCCCCTTGCCTCGAGGGTCGTTCAGCCCGTTCGCGTCGCGCAGGGCGGCCTGGCTCGCCCGGAGCGGGATGATCGTGATCGCCCACCGGGCCTACAGTTGCGGGACAGCGCCGGATTCCGACCGGCTTCGCCTCCGCGACGCGCAGTGACGCGGATGCTAGTCGGGCTCGTGGCCGCGAGCAAATAGCGGATACGCTATGCGATACATAGCCGAAACGCTATCCTCGGGAAGTATGGACGGCTCGGCGCTCGTCCGCGAGGCCCGGAGACGGGCCGGCTTGTCCCAGGTCGAGCTGGCCGCCCGGGCCGGCACGACCCAGTCCGCGATCGCCCGGCTCGAGCGCGGCCGTGCCTCGCCGTCGTTCCGGCGCGTCAGCGAGCTGGTCGAGCGATGCGGGCTCGAGCTCCGGGTGCACCTCGCGCCGCTCCCCCCGCCCCCCACCTCGCCACCGAGCCTGCCGGAAAACCTGCACGCCCTCCTCCGCGAGGTGGCCGGCCGCGAGCTCCCGGCCCTGGTGTCGGGCGACGCCGCGGCGGTCCTGCACGGCGTCGCCGTGGAGGCGGCCGCGCTCACGCTCGTCCCGGCCGACGGGCGCCGCGAGCTGGAGGCGATCGCCGCGATGCTCGACGCCGTCCACGCGCGGCTCCGAGCCGACGGCGGGAGCCTCCCGTTCGAGCGCGATCCCGCGTCGCTCGCGTCGGCGGGCCGGCTCGAGCTCGTGACCTCGCTCGGACCCCTCGAGCTCGACCCGCGCCCGCCCGGCACCGGCGGCTACCGCGACCTCGCTCGCGACGCCTCGTTCCTCACGGTCGACGGCGGAGCGGTGCGCGTCGCATCGCTCGGCGACGTCGTGCGGATCGCCGCCGCGACCGAGCCTCTGGACGACGAACGACTCGCGCTCCTGCGCCGAGCCCTCGCCGGTACGAGCGGTAGCGTTGCGCCATGAGTGCGGGTTGGGCGAACGAGATGCGCTCGCTGCTCGAGGCGCCGGCGCCGGCGGTCCTGGCGACACGCCGAGCCGACGGAGCGACCGCGATCGCGCCCGTGTGGTTCCGCTGGCACGCGGATGGGTTCGAGGTCGTGATCGCCGAGGGGGATCCGAAGCTCGCGCACCTGCGCCGCGACCCCCGCTGCACCCTCCTGGTCTTCGAGGCGAACGCGCCGTTCCGCGGGGTCAGGGTGGAGGGTTCAGCGACCCTGATCGACGGCGACGTCACGGAGATCCGGGCCTCGATCGCGGGGCGGTACCTCGGTGAGCGCGACGGGGCCCGGTTCGCGGAGCAGCGTCAGGCTCAGCCGGGCGTCCTCGTTCGGCTCGTTCCGGACGCGCCTCGCGTCTGGGATCTGGCCGCCATCCTCCCGACCTAACGCCCCCTCGCTCGCCGGTACGCTCCCGGGATGACGGCCGGACCGCTCGCGCTCGTCGGCGGGGACGAGCTGAACCCTGGCAACGAGCCGCAGGACCGCGTGCTCGCCGCGGCCGCGGGCGACGGTCCCGCCTACGTCCTGGCCACCGCCGCGGCGAAGCACCGCCCCGACCTGGCCGTGGCGAACGCGCGGCGCTGGTTCACGCCGCTCGGCGTCGAGGTGCACGAGCTCCCGGTCCTCACCCGTCGTCAGGCGAACGACGCGTCGATCGCGGCCGACGCCGCCGCGGGCCGGTTCTTCTACGTCGTCGGCGGCGACCCGGGGCACACGGCGAAGGTGCTGTTCGGGTCGAAGGTCTGGGACGCGATCGTCGGTGCGTGGCGCGACGGAGCGGCGCTCGGCGGATCCTCGGCCGGCGCGATGGCGCTGGGGGAGTGGACGCTGATCCGGGGTCGGTACCCGGGCGACGAACACCGCGCTTATCGCCCGGCCCTCGGGTTGGTCCCCGGTGTCGCGGTGCTGCCGCATTTCGAGACGTTCGGCCATCGGTGGCTGGACTCGGCCCGAGACGAGGCGCCACGGGCCGACGTCGTCCTCCTGGGCCTCGACGAGCGGACCGCCGCCGTATGGACCGACGGCACGTGGCGGGCGATGGGAGCCGGCGGCGTGACCGTCGTGCGCGCTGAGGAGCGGGTCCGCTCCGAAGCGGGGGATCCGATCCCCGGGTTGCCGGACCCGGGCTAGCGGCCCTCGGGGAACGGTCGCGGCTCGTCGCCGCCCTGGTCGGCCTCGCGCAGGTAGCGCTCGATCTCGGTCGCGAGCTCGTCGCCCGAGGGGACCCGCTCCTCGCCGGCGATCTCCTCCAGTCGAGCCAGGTAGCGGCCCGTGTCCTCGTCGGACGCGACGGCGTCGTCGAGCCGCTTGCGCTGCTGCGCCGCCTCCTCGGGGAGGTTCCCCAGCACGAGCGACACGCCCAGGTGCCGCTCGACGTGCTCGAGCAGGGCGATCGAGGCGGCCGCGTACGGTCCCCCCACGTAGTGCGGGACCTGCGCGTAGAACCCCACGGCGGGAACCCCGCTGCCGCTCACGGCGAGCTCGACCGTGCTGAGCGCGGCGCCCGGCACGCGCAGCAGGCCGTCCGGCCCCTGTTGCTCGTCGGCGTGCAGCAGGTCGGGGCCCGACGCCGTCGCGAGCACCGGCACCGACCGCGTGTGCGGGACCGCGGCCGGGATCGCTCCGAGGCTCACCCACCCGACGACGCCGAGGCGCAGGGACAGGTCGAGGACGTCGACGCCGAGCTGTCGCCAGCGGTAGTCGGGCTCGGGCCCCACCATCACCAGCACGTCACGCGACTCGAAGCGCGCGCGGCGGATCACCAGCTGCGGCCATTCCAGTCGGGCGAGGGTCCCGTCGATCACGTCGAGCACCGGCCGTCGCGCGCGGTAGTCGAACAGGGCATCCCCGTCGAACGTCACGATCGTCTCGCCGCTGCCCGCGAGCTGCGACGCCGCGGCCGTGGCGGCGCCCGACGCGTCGATCCAGCCGTCGAAGGCCGCGACCAGCATCGGAGCCGACAGCGCCGGGAGATCGGTGTTCAGCTGGTACAGGGGCATGCGGCCAGGATAGCCCGGTCGTCAGTTGGCCTCGTGCCGGATACGCTCGCGCGCCTCGGCGAACCGGACCGACTCGCCCGCGATCAGCGAGACCATCACGCCGGTCAGCAGCCCGAGGGCGCCCAGGGCGGAGAGCTGTTCCGCCAGCGGGATCAGGGCGACGACGATGACGGCGGTGACCAGCCGTTGCACCTTGATCCGGTGCTCGGCGCGGTACGTGAACGCGACGTGGGCGACGAGGAAGAGCGCGACGCCCGTGTACATCGCCGCGAGCTTCAGCATCGGGAGCGGATCGTGAAGCGTGTGCCCGTTCGCGCCGGCGACGATCGCGAGCACCTCCTCGAGGCCGAGCGAGAGCAGGACGATGCCGGCGATCAGCGGCAGGTGCAGGTAGCTGTACGCGTCCCGGGCGAGGCGCGTCCGTGCCTCCCCTTCGCTGCGACGCAGGACGCGTTCGGCGATCAGCGAGACGACGTCGAAGTACGCCCACCATAGGCACCCCGTGAGGGCGAGTCCGAGCACCGAGGCGACGATGATCGGGGACGAGATCGGCAGATGGGCGACGCCGACGCCGATCGCGACGATCGACTCCCCGAGCGCGATGATCACGATCATCCCGTGCCGCTCGGCGAACAGCGCGGGAGCGTGCACGCGCCATCCCGCCGCGCCGCCGAGGATGGTGCCGACGTAGTCCGCGATCAGGGCGGCGCACCAGGCGAGCGTCTGCGCGGTGCCGTCCAGCTGCGACGCCACGAGCAACAACGCGGTCCCGCCGACGAGCGAGGGCGTGAACCGCACCAGCTGCCGTCGCAGCCCCGGGTCGTCGTGGGCGGCCAGCCAGAAGATCGCCAGATGCAGGAGACGCACGGCGAGGTAGGCGAACGCGATCACGACCGGTCCGTTCAGCCCCCCGGGTAGGTCGTCGAAGGCCTCGGGCACGCACAGGGCCATCACGAAGGTCGCGGCCATCGCGCCGAACATCGCGACGCGCCCGAGCCCCTCGTCCGCCTGCAGGATGCTGCCGAGCCACGCGAACCCGACCCAGCACCACCAGACCAGGGCGAGGACCAGGAGCCCACGCAGGAGCCCTCGCCCCGTCGGGTCGTTGCCCATCAGCTCCGTGACCTGCGTGATCGCGAAGACGAACACGAGGTCGAAGAAGAGCTCGAGCGGGGTGGTCCGGGCTTCCTCCGAGACCGTGACGATGCGCGGGTGCCTCGCGGCGCTCACGGCCCGCATGGTCTCACGCGGGCTATCGCGGAGCGTGGCCGACGTGGTATCAACTCCCGTTGTCGGAGGGGGGCTCCGTTGGCAACGGTGAGCGAGGAACCGGTCGCGCGACCGACCATCGACGTCCGCGACCTGGCGCGCAAGCTCGGTCTGGCCGCGATCATCGGCATCATCTTCTTCTCGGTCTCGGGCGGACCGTACGGGCTCGAGGACACGATCGGGGAGAGCGGCCCCGGCATGGGGCTGTTGCTGATCATCGTCACGCCGCTGCTGTGGGCCTTGCCCGCGTCATTGATGGTGGCCGAGCTCGCGACGGCGATGCCGGTCCAGGGCGGCTACTACTACTGGGTCAAGACCGGCCTCGGCCCCTTCTGGGGGTTCCAGGAGGGCTGGTGGTCGTGGGTGACCAGCTGGGTCGACCTGGCGATCTACCCCGTGCTGTTCGTGGACTACGCCTCGTACTTCTTCCCGATCCTCGCCGAGAACCAGCTGGTCCGTTGGCTGGTCGCGCTGGTCGTCATCTGGCTCTTCGCCTACCTGAACATGCGCGGGAGCTCGCTGATCGGCGACTCGTCGAAGCTGTTCCTCGTGATCGTGCTGGCGCCGTTCGTGCTCGTGACGGTGATCGGGCTCTTCAAGATGGACCACAATCCGTTCGAGCCGTTCACGTTCCCCGGCGTCGAGCTCTTCCCAGCGTTCGGCGCGGGGCTGTTCGTGATCATGTGGAACTACATGGGCTGGGACGGGCTCTCCACCGTCGCCGGCGAGATCGACGACCCTCGCCGCAACTACCCGCGCGCGCTCGCGATCACGATCCCGGCGATCACGCTGATCTACCTGCTGCCGACGCTCGTGTCGCTGGCGGTCGTCGGCACGGAGAACATCGAGTGGACCGCCGGTGCGTACAACGTCGTGGCCGAGGCCGTCGCGGGGAAGTGGCTCGGCACCTTCATGACGATCGGGGCGCTCATCTCCGCGGTCGGGCTGTACTCGGCGTGGCTCCTCCAGTACAGCCGGATCCCTTCCGCCCTCGCCGAGGACGGGTACCTGCCCGAGCGCGTGTCTCGATTCGACCCGAAGTGGGGGACGCCGATCTGGGCGATCACGATCTGCGCGATCATCTGCTCGATCGCCGCCCTAGGACCGTTCCAGAGCCTCGTCGTCGTCGACGTCACGATCTACGCGTTCGCTCTCCTGCTTCAGTTCGCGGCATTGATCGCCCTCCGGATCAAGTACCCGAACCTGAAGCGCCCGTACCGGATCCCCGGCGGCTGGGGTGGCCTCGTCTTGGTGACGCTCGGCCCGCTCTTCGTCCTGTTCGTCGCGATCTACTTCCAGGTGCTCGATGTCGGCCTGGTCCAGGGCATCGGGTGGGCCTTGATCGGCATGGCGACGGGTCCCATCGCGTACTACTGGTTGCGGATCGGCAAGCGACGGAAGGGCATCGACCACACGATCGAGCTGGAGTTCGAGGAGGAAGCTCCACGGGAGGTGAACACATGAGCGACGGTCCGAGACCCGACGACTGGGAGCGGCCGGTCGAGATCCCCGACGCCGCGCGTCCGCGGCGGATCCTGGTTCCGTTCGACGGTTCGCACAACGCCGAGCGCGCGCTGTCGTGGGGGATCCTCGCCGCGCGCAACAACGACGCCGAGCTGGTCGTGGTCGTGGCGTTCGATCAGCCGCTCACGGTCCGGGGCCGGAGCGCCTCCTACGTCGAGGAGATGAAGGTCACGCGGGAGGAGGAGGCGAAGGAGCTGGCGACCGAGTCGGTCGAGGCGTTGCTCGCCGTCGGGGTCACGGCTCGGGCGGTCGTCGCGAAAGGCGACATCGCGCGGGCGATCCTGCAGACGGCCGAGGACGAGTCGGTGGACCTGATCGTCCTCGGACGCCAGGGCCTCACCCATGAGGCGGGCGACTCGCTCGAGAAGTTCCGCCGCCTGATGTCGGGTGGCATCGCGGAGAAGGTCTCCCGCCACGCGAACGTCCCGGTCCTGTTGGTGGTCTGATCCGATGGATCGCTCCCTGGTCTCCCGGCGGCAGGTGCTCAGGGGTGGCGTGGTCGCGGGCGCCGCGTTCTGGCTCGCGCCGGCCCTGGCATCGTGCGGCGATCCGAACGAGGATCAGCTCTCGTTCCTGAACTGGCAGGACTACATCGACCCGACGATCCTGACGGACTTCACGAAGGAGAGCGGGCTGTCGGTCACCTACGAGACGTACGCCTCGAACGACGAGCTCGCGCAGCGGCTGAACCTGGCGGACGTCGCCCGGCGGCGGGGCCGCGAAGCCACCTCGTTCGACCTGATCGTGCCGTCGGACAACCTGCTCGATCAGCTGCGGACGCTCGATCAGCTGCAGCAGCTCGATGATGGGATCGTGACCAGCCTCGACAACCTGCAGCCGGCGTTCCGTGCCGAGCCGTTCGACCCCGGCAACCGCTTCAGCGTGCCGTGGGCGACGGGGACGACGGGGATCGGATACGACGCGACGGTGTTCGACGAGCCTCCGGATTGGGACGTGTTCCTGGACGAGGCCTACGCGGGGCAGATGACGATCCTCGACGAGATGCGCGACGCGTTCGCGCTGGCGCTCTTCTCGCTGGGCGAGGACCCGAACGCGACCGATCCCGCCGTGGTCGACGGGGCCGCCGACCGCCTGATCGAGATGAAGGGTGTGATCTCCGGGTTCGACTCGGCCACGTACCTGGACCGGTTGGCGGACGGCGAGCTCGTGTGCGCGCACGCGTACTCCACCGACGTGCTCCAGGCACAGGAGCGGAACCCCGACCTGGCCTACGTCGTGCCGGCCGGGGGCGGCCTGCGGTGGATCGACTCGTTGTGCATCCCCGTGAACGCCCCGAACCCACAGGCCGCCAACACGTTCATCGAGTTCTACCTGCAACCCGAGATCTCGGCGACGAACGCGATCGCCAGCAAGGTCGACACCGGCAACGAGGCCGCGCAGGCGTTCATCCCGCCCGAGATCCTCGAAGACCCGGCGATCTATCCGACCGCCGCGGACGTGGAGCGTCTCGTGTTCACCCAGCCGCTCGACGAGGCCGACCAAGCCGTCTACGACGAGGCCTGGAGGCGGGTCGAGGCGGCCCCGCCCGCGTAGCTCCGCTCAGCTGACCGTGAACCCCGAGTGCATCCCCTGTCGGTAGTGGCCGGGCAGGTTGCAGATGAAGACGTAGTTGCCGGCATCGAGGGTCACGGTGAGCTCAGCCTCGCTCCCAGCCGCGATGTCCTCGGCCTCGTCGACCAGCTCGACGCCCTCGCCTTCCTCGTCGACGTCGCCGTCCTCGTTCGTGGGGAGCGCATCCGGTGCGAGGTCCGACTTGAAGATCACGAACTCGTGCGTCTGACCGGCGTCGTTCTGGATCGAGATCGTGAGCTCACCGGCCGCGGCGCTCGTCGGATCGACGGCGAGCTCGAAGTCGGTCGCCGTCACGTCGACGTCCGCGTCACTGCCACTGCTACACGCCGGCACGACGATCGATACGAGTCCGACCACCAACGCCAGTCGCTTGAGCATGGAGCCCCCTCCTTCTCGCGGTGTCGGGGCGACCGTAGCCGCGGCCGTGGACCGGCCGGGAGGTTCATGACGGACCCCTCATAGAACGGTCATCGTTCGGTCATCGGCGGCGTGAACCACGGATGACGACCCCGTCATGACCCCTGGTCCAACCCCGATCGCCGACCTAGGATTCGACCCGTGACCAGGGTCCTCGTGGTGGACGACGAACCTCGGATCGTGAGCTTCGTCTCGCGCGCCCTCGCGGCGGAGGGGTTCCAGGTCGACGGAGCGCCCGACGGGACGCGGGGCTTCGACCTGGCGCGGACCGGACGCTACGAGCTGGTCGTGTTGGATCTGCTCCTGCCGGGGATGGACGGCGTCACGGTCCTTCGACGGCTCATCGAGGAGCGCCCGCAGCAGCGGGTGCTGATCCTCTCGGCGCTCGGCGACGTGGAGGACAAGGTCCGCTGCCTGGACCTCGGCGCCTCGGACTACCTTGCGAAACCGTTCGCGCTGGCCGAGCTGGTGGCTCGGGTGCGGGCTCGCCTCCGCCAGTCGGCATCGGGACCCGAGGAGCGGTACCTCCGCTCCGGAGGGGTGGACCTGGATCGACTCCGCCGGGTCGCCGACGCCGGGGCCGGGCCGGTGCACCTCACGGAGCGCGAGTCGGGGCTGCTCGAGTACCTGATGCGGCGCGAGGGTGACGTCTGCAGCCGCGCCCGGTTGCTCGCCGACGTTTGGGGCTACGGCTTCGATCCCGGGAGCAACCTGGTGGACGTGTGCGTCGGACGGCTTCGGGCGAAGCTCGGCGCCGACGTGATCGAGACGGTGAGGAATGTCGGGTATCGGTTCCACGCTCCGTAGGCACTGGGTCGAGATCGCGTGGGGCGTGTTCTCCGGCGCCGCCGTGGCGTTCATCCTGGTGATGACCCGGTGGGAGACGATCCCGTTCCATCTGATCTGGGTGAGCCTCACGCTGCTCTACGGGTTCCGCGTCTGGAAGACGTCCACGACGGCCGTCGTCCTCGGGGCCGTCATCGCGGCGACGGGAGCCGCGTTGGTTTGGACCGTGATCCGCGGGCACGAGGCGCTCGACGAGGTAGCCGAGGTCCCGCTGATGGCCTCGATGTTCCTGGCGATGGCCTGGCATGCGAAGCGTCGCCAGCGCGCGGTCGAGGAGGCCGAGCGGTCCGCGGCGACCGAGCGCCGGGTGCTCGATCGCCAGCGCGGGTTCGTCCGCGACGCATCGCACGAGCTCCGGACCCCGATCACGGTGGCGCGTGGGCACGCGGAGCTGATCCGGACGATGTCCGACGACCCTCGCTCGAGCGCGGACGCCGAAGTGATCATGTCCGAGCTCGACCGCCTCTCCCGGCTGTCCGACCGGCTCCTCACGCTCGCGGCGGCGGATCATCCGTCGTTCCTGTCGCCGGAGCGGGCCTCGGTGCCCGAGCTCCTGAGCGAGACGGCGGCGCGATGGGGGCCGGCGGTCGATCGGGAGCTGATCGTCGCGAGCGGGGCGGAGGGCACGGTGACGATCGACCGGCGTCGCATCGAGGCTGCGCTGGACGCGCTGATCGAGAACGCGGTCCGCGCCACGGAGCCGGGCTCGGCGATCGAGCTCACGTCCACGGCCGAGGGCACGGACGTGCTGCTCGCCGTGTCGGACCACGGCGTCGGGATCGGGGCCGACGAGCTGCCGCACATCTTCGACCGGTTCTCGCGTCGCGATCGCGACCGCGGGCGCGGGACCGGTGGGACGGGGCTCGGGCTCGCGATCGTCGAGGCGATCGTCGAGGCGCACGGCGGGACGGTTTCGGCGGAGTCGCGGCTCGGCGTCGGGACGATCATCCGGATGCGCCTGTCGGGCTACTCGACGCCGGACGTTCCGCCGGCCGCGGGACCTTCCGTCGCGGTCGCCGCCGACGCGCCGGGGCTGCCGGCGTCCATCTCCTAGTCCCCGGTTGCAGCGTCGCGCTCGCCGGCGATCGTCCGGAGCGTGGACATCGCGTTCATGGCCGGCGGGAACCCCGCGATCGACCCGGTCTGGACGATCACGGCCCGGAGCTCGCCCTCGGTGATGCCCGCCTTGAGCGCGGCCCGCAGGTGCGCGGGCAACTGGGACGAACGCCCTGTGGCCACCAGGGCCGCCACGGCGGCCAGCTCCCGGTCGCGCGTGGACAGGATGGGGTCGGTATAGATCTCGCCGTAGATGAACTCCACGATGTGCCGTCCGAGATCGCCCAGCCCCTCGACCGCGCGGAGGGCTCGCTCGTCGTGGACCTCCAGGAACCGCTCGCGTCCACGCGCGTACCGATCGTCGGTCGTCTCCGGCATCCGGCGAAGTGTAGGCGCCTCGGCGGGACCGCCGTCGGGGTGTGAACCCACGCGCCCGCCGGGCGCGCTGCGCTCCCGCCGATAAGGTGGTCGTCCGACCGATGTTAGGACGAGGAGGTACCGGCATGGCGATCCGCAGCGCGACCGCTCGATGGAACGGCACCCTGAAGGAGGGGAGCGGCACGTTCGGCGTCCAGAGCGGTGCCGTGGAGGGCGTCGCCTACAGGTGGGCTACGCGGTTCGGCGACGAGTTCGGCACGAACCCCGAGGAGCTGATCGGTGCCGCGCACGCGGCGTGCTACTCGATGGCGCTCGCGTCGAACCTCGGCAAGGCCGGATACACGCCGACCTCGATCGACACGAAGGCGAACGTGCACTTCGAGCAGGGCGATGCCGGGTTCTCGATCGCGAGGATCGAGCTCACGACGACCGCCGCGGTGCCCAACGTGGCGGACGAGGAGTTCCAGCGGATCGCCGACGCGACGAAGGACACCTGCCCGGTCTCCCGCGCGCTCGCCGCGGTGCCGATCGAGGTCGTGGCGTCGCTCACGGGGTAGGCCGACGATGGCCGAGGCTCTCGTCATCTGCGAGGGGTACCTGAGCGGCGCCGACGACGACCGTGTCGCATCGACCGTCGGGTTCATCCGCGACGGTGACGTCCGGGTCGTGGTGGATCCCGGCATGGTTGCGAGCGCGGCGGCGATCCTCGATCCCCTCGCCGCGCTCGGCGTCCAGGGGGCCGAGGTCACCGACGTCGTGCTCTCGCATCACCATCCCGATCACACGCTGAAGGCCGCCCTCTTCCCGAACGCGCGTGTCCACGATCACTGGGCGTGGTACCGCGACGATCGATGGGTGGAGTCGCCCGGCCGAAGGGTTCGAGCTCTCGCCGTCGGTACGGCTGACCGAGACGCCCGGTCACACCCCGCAGGACATCTCCACCCTGGTCGAGACCGACGAAGGGCTCGTCGTGTTCACGCACCTGTGGTGGACGTCGACCTACCCGCAGGAGGACCCGTACGCGAGCGACCCCGCGTCGCTGCATCGTCACCGGGAGCGGATCCTCGCGTTGCCCGGGCTCGTGCGGATCGTCCCGGGTCACGGCCCGGCGTTCGCACCCTCCGCCGCTGTTCCCAGGTAGGCGGCGTCCGGCCCGCCGGCTCAGCCGACGTCGCGGCTCGAGGGCGTGAAGTCCCGCCCCGTGGCGCCGCCCTCCTCGATCCCCCAGGCGACGATGTGGCGCGGCCGGATCCGGAGGAACGCCGGCGCGAAGTTCGGGAACCGCGGGTTGATCGTCTCGCCGCCGGTCTCGTGGAGCTCCGCCGTGCCCCGGATCTCGATCGCGCGAGCCCGGCGGGGCGGTCCGATCACGTCGTCGATCAGGACCGTGACCCTTGGGTTGCGCCGGGCGTCGCGCCACTTCTTGCCCTCGCCGAACGCGATCCCGCCGATGTCGATCGCGTCCTCGTCGGCGTTGAGATGGAACGTCACGGGGATCAGATGGGGCTGGCCATCCGCACCGACGGTGCCCATCCGCGCCAGGCGTTGCTCGCTGAGGTACTCGATCTCGGCTTCCGTGAACGCGCTGATGTGGGTTCGCCTCCTTCGGTCGTCATCGAGGGCGCCGCTCCTCGGCTTCCCGTGCGCGGCGCCGCCGGGCCTCGGCCTCGGCCTCGTCCCCCCGGAGCTCCGCGACCCGGGCGAGCGCCTTCCACGTCCAGCCGGCGAGCTGCCGTTCGCCGAGCTCGTCCGAGATGCGGACCGCATGCCGTAGGTCGGCCTCGGCCTCGTCGAGGCGCCCGAGCTCGCGCTTGACGATCCCGCGCTCCGCCATCGCGTCGGCGAGCTCCCACCGGGCACCCAGATCCTCGAAGGTCGCCACCCCCAGGTCGAAGCAGGGGAGCGACTCCTCGAGGCGCTCGAGATCCTCGAACACCCGGGCCTTCTGGACCGTGCTCACCGCGACGCTGAATCGGTCCCCCGTCTCCTCGGCGAGGGTCTTGGCCTCGTCGGCGAGGCGGAGGGCGCCATCGTAATCGTCCAGGTTCGTGAGGTTGATCGACAGGGCGACCAGGGCGCGGACCCGGGCCCACCGATCGTCCGGCTCGGCCAGGTCGAGCGCCCGCTGCCAGATCGCGTGCGCCTCCGGATACCGGTCGCGGGTCCACGGCACCCAGCCCGCGAAGAGCAGTGTCCGGACGATCACCCAGGGGTCGCCGAGTCGCTCGGCCTCGGCGAGGGACCGGTCGAGCAGGTCCTCGGCCTTGTCCACGTCGGCCTCGACGTTGATCGCGATGTCGCCCAGGAACCGGAGACCGAGCGCCAGCGACCACGGATCGTCCGCGGCCGTGCCGACCTGGACGGCACGCTCCAGCGCCTCGATGGCCGCCGGGTACTCCGCCAGCCAGTAGTGGGACTCGCCGAGGCCCGCGAGGGCGCGGGCCTCGCGCGTCCCCCACCGGTCGTCGGGACCCGCGAGCGCCAGGGCCCGTCGGTAGCGGTCGACCGCCGAGCGGCTCTCCATCCGCCGGCGGGCGCGGTGCGCTGCGTCGATCAACGCGTCGACCGCGCGGTCTGCCGCCGCGCGGTCGTCCGGGTCGAGATCGAGGGAGGCGAGCGCCGCGAGCTCCAGGTGGTCGGCGGCGAACGAGATGTGCCCGTCGACCAGGAGCCGGTCGGCGATCAGCTGATGGAGCCGAACGCGCTCGCGCTTGGGCAGGCTCGCGTACGCCACCTCGCGGAGCGTCGCGTGGCGCAGCCGCCACTCGCCGTCGGACCGGACGAGGATCTCGGCCTCCTCGAGCTCTTCGCAGCTCCTCCTCCGTGGCGGGATCGACGATCGCCAGCTCGTCGAGGTCGAACGAGTGCAGGAACACCGAGGCGCGACGCGTCGTCTCGCGCAGGTTCGGCGGCAGCGCGTCGAGCCGCGCGGAGACCACCGCCTGGACGGTCGGCGGGAGCGAGGCGACCGGAGGGGACGCGCCCCGCGCCCCCTGGCCGTCGTCGTCGCGCAGCAGCATCCCCGTCGTCTCCACGATGAAGAACGGGTTGCCGCCCGCGCGTTCCGCGATCGCGGTGGCCTCGGCGTCGTCCACGCGCCCGCCGCTCGCCTGCCGGACGAGCTCGACGGCCTCCTCCGCCGAGAGCGGATCCAGCCGGAGCACGACGGCGTTCGCCGCCGCAGAGGCCCAGGTGGGCCGCTCGTCGATCAGCTCCTGGCGCGCGACGGCGAGCGTCAGCACGCGGCGGGGCTCGCGTCGCGATCCGACCGCGCCGAGGCGCTCGATCAGGTCGATCATCGGGGCCTTCAGCTGATGGACGTCCTCGAAGACCACGACGACCGTGCCGCGCTGCGCGAGGCCGTCGACCAGCTCGATGAACCCCGACCGGACGTCGCCGACGAACGCGGACTGGTCGCGTCCCCGGTCGCCCAGGCCGAAGAGCAGTCCGAGGCGGCCCGCGGTGCGCGCGGCCTCGGGCCCCGAGCACCGCTCCTCGGCGAGCGTGCGCAGCCGCCGCGCCACCTCGTCGCTCGACTGCCCGTCCTCGATGCCCGCCAGGTCGCCGACGATCGTGGCGACCGGGGCGAACGTGGCCGTGTCGGCGGAGGTGCGCGGCTGACCGGACAGGACGGTGACCTCGCGATCCAGCCCGGCCACGAACTCGTCGGCCAGCCGCGACTTGCCGATCCCCGACTCGCCGAGGATCGTCACGAGGTTCGGGCGAGCCGATGCGCTCACGCGCGTCAGGCATTCGCGCATGATCATCAGCTCGCTCCCCCGTCCCACGAACGGGATCGTGCGGCGGACCGATCGGGTGGACAGGCCGGTGACCGGGAAGGCGGCGAGCTCGGCGTCGAAGCCCTTCGCGGGGACCTCGCGCCGGGCGTCGAACGTGACGGCGCCGTCGTCGGTGAGGGCGTGCGTGATGGCGCCCACCAACACCTCGCCCGGCTCCGCGGCCGCCTGCAGGCGCGCGGCGGCGTTCACGACCGGCCCGGTCACGAGCAGCTGCCCCGCGGGGCCGATCCCGGTGGCCGCCTCGCCCGACTCGATGCCCACCCGGATATCGAGCGGGTCGCTCAACCCGAGCGTCCGGCCCAGCCGTCGCGTCTTGGCCCGGATCGCGAGGCCGGCGCGGACGGCGCGGACGGCGTCGTCCTCGCGGACGACCGGCAAGCCGAACACGGCCATCACGGCGTCGCCGATGAACTTCTCGGGGCGGCCGCGGAGCGCCTGCAGCTCCTCGGTGGCCATGTCGAAGAACCGGCCGAGGACCTCGCGCGATCGCTCGGCGTCGAGGTGCCGCGCGAGGCCCGTCGAGTCCACGATGTCGGCGAACAGGATCGTGACGACCTTGCGCTCCTCGGTAGCGAGGGTCGTCGCCACGACGGCGCCACAGTTCGGACAGAACCGGGCGCCGTCGGGGAGCGGCTGGCCGCAGACCGAGCACGTCATCTCCGCAGCATAGGACGGGGGTGCGACGCCCCGGCGGCCGAGAGGCGGCGGCCCGGTGGGCATCGGATCCGGGCAGCGCGACGGCCCGGCGCGAGCCCGCCGGGCCGTCGGTGGAACCGCTCAGCTCGTCACATCACGGCGAACGTCTCGTGCACCTCCACGGTGGCGCCGCCCTGCAGGACCGGGCAGCCCTTCGACTTCGCGACCGCGTCATCGAGCGAGTCGGCCGTGATCACGGAGTAGCCGCTGACGCTGCCGCCGCCGTCGCTCACGATCCCGTCGGACGAGATCGTCTTGGCCTGGCCGCTCGTCGGGTTCCCACCGTCCTTCACCGCCGCGCCGAGCGACGTGAACCAGTCGGTCCACGCCTGCATCACCGCGGCCTGCTCCTCCTCGGTCTCGGGCATGCTGCCGCCGCTGTAGAGCAGCAGGTAGTCCGCCATCGGTCCCTCCTCTCCGGCTCCCGGCGCCCGCTGGTCGCGGGCGGTGCCCAGGAGCGAACGGGGGACGACTGTACGGCGGTCGTTCCGTTCGCGTTTGCGGTTCCTTGCCCGGCGCGTCGAGGGACCGTCAGGCGAGCGGCATCTGGATCTCGGTGAGCGGGATCACGCCCTCCTCGGGCTCGTTCAGGTAGACCTCGCGTGGCGGTCCGCTGGGACGTTCGTGGTTCGCCTCGATCCAGGCAGTCAGGGCCTCGTAGGCGCCGGCGACCTCGTCGTACGGACCGGCGTGGATCGTGCTGGCGACGCGGCCGCCCGGCAACGTCGCGCCGTGGACGCGGCCGACGTCGAGGATCTGGTCGACGGGGAAGCCGAGCTCGAGGTCGACCGCAACCGGGTCCAGCTCGTGGAAGATCGCGAACGGCATCCCCGTGATCGTCGCAGCGGCTCTGCCGACCGCTTCGGCGACCTCACCGAAACCCTCGCCGATCGCCTTGGCGATCACGGCCATCGGGACGTGCTCGCGCAGCGTGACGACTGTATGTTCCGGAACCTCTCGGATCTCGATCTCGTACCGCATGGACATCGCCTCCCTCAGGCCATCGTCGATCCGGACGGATGGCGGCGGGAGGGGCGAGCGACCCGGAGCCTGCGGGACGGGGGCTGGGCGCCGTCGGGCCCCGCGGCAGCCGGTCAATCCCGGGGTGGGCGTCCGCGGCGGCCGGCGCGGACGCGCTCCTGCTGGGCCAGCAGGACCTTGCGCAGCCGGACGTGGCTCGGCGTGACCTCGACGGCCTCGTCCTCGCGGATGAACTCGAGCGCCTGCTCGAGCGCGAGCTCGCGCTTGGGGATCAGGCGGCTGAACTCCTCGGCCGTGGACTGACGGATGTTCGTGAGCTTCTTCTCCTTCGTCACGTTCACGTCCATGTCCTCGGCGCGGGCGTTCTCGCCGACGATCATGCCCTCGTACGCGTCCTCGCCGGGGCCGACGAACATGGAGCCGCGCTCCTGCAGCGTCATCAACGCGAACGTGGTGCTCACACCCTCGCGGTCGGCGACGAGCGAGCCCGTCGGCCGCGTGCGGAGGTCGCCGTGCCACGGCTCGTACCCCTCGAACACGTGGTGCAGCTGCCCGGTGCCGCGGGTCTCGGTCAGGAACTCGGTCCGGAAGCCGATCAACCCGCGCGCGGGGACCAGGTGCTCCATCCGGATCCAGCCGGTGCCGTGGTTGACCATGTTCTCCATGCGCCCCTTCCGCAGGGCGAGCAGCTGCGAGATCACGCCGAGGTACTCCTCGGGCGCGTCGATCGCGACACGCTCCATCGGCTCGTGCAGGACGCCGCCGACCGTGCGCGTCACGACCTGCGGCTTGCCGACGGTCAGCTCGAACCCTTCGCGGCGCATCGTCTCGACGAGCACCGCCAGCTGCAGCTCGCCCCGGCCCTGCACCTCCCAGCGGTCGGGGCGGTCGCCGGGCAGCACGCGGATCGAGACGTTGCCGACGACCTCCTGATCGAGCCGCGACTTGACCAGGCGCGCCGTGAGCTTGTTCCCGTCCCGCCCCGACAGGGGCGAGGTGTTGATCCCGATCGTCATCGAGAGGGACGGCTCGTCCACGCGCGTGACGGGAAGCGGTCGCGGGTCGTCCGGGTCGGCGAGCGTCTCGCCGATCGTCACGTCTGCGAGGCCCGCCACCGCGATGATCTCGCCGGGCCCGGCCTCGTCGGCCTCGACGCGCTCGAGGGCCTCGGTCACGTACAGCTCGCCGACCTTCGCCGGCTCGATCGTCCCGTCGGCCCGGCACCACGCGACCGCCTGTCCACGACGGATCGTTCCGTTGCGCACGCGGCAGAGCGCGAGCCGGCCGAGGTAGGGCGACGCGTCCAGGTTCGTCACGAGCGCCTGCAGCGGGTGCCCCTCCTCGTAGGACGGGGCGGGGATGTGGCTGCGGAGCGTGTCGAACAGGGGCTCGAGGTCCTCGCCCAGCGCGTCGGGCTCCGGTCCGCACCGCCCGGCCCGGGCGTCGCAGTACAGGATCGGGAACTCGATGTGGTGATCCGACGCCTCCAGGTCGAAGAACAGCTGGTACACCTCGTCGACCACCTCGGCGACCCGCGCATCCGGTCGGTCCACCTTGTTCACGACGAGGATCACCGGGAGGTGGGCCTCGAGCGACTTGCGCAGGACGAACCGCGTCTGCGGGAGGGGGCCCTCGCTCGCGTCGACCAGCAACAGGACCCCGTCCACCATCGTGAGGCCGCGCTCGACCTCGCCGCCGAAGTCGGCGTGGCCCGGCGTGTCGACGATGTTGATCTTCAGGCCGCCGTGGCGGACCGCGGTGTTCTTCGCGAGGATCGTGATGCCCTTCTCGCGCTCCAGGTCGGTCGAGTCCATGACCCGTTCCGCCACTTCCTGGTTCGCGCGGAACGCGCCCGACTGCCAGAGCATCGCGTCGACGAGCGTCGTCTTGCCGTGGTCGACGTGCGCCACGATCGCGACGTTGCGGATGTCTTCCCGGATGGCCATGAGCCCGCCATGCTACGGGCCGCCCGCGTCGCGTCGTCTGGTTCACACCGGATCGCCCGATGGGGGAAGATGGCCGCGAGGAGGTGCGAGAGATGGGTGGAAGCGGGACGCGCGAGGATCCGTGGACCCTGAAGACGCCGCCCGGGAGCTCGGAGTACCAGGCCTTCCGGGACGAGACGCTCGATCCGCCGGCGTTGGTCGTGCAGGTGGGGAAGACCGAACTGCGCTACGGCCTGCGGTGCATCGATGACCTGCACGCGATGCTGAAGGATCGGGGTGACTGGGTGCCCCTCGGCAGCGCCGACGAGCAGAAGGCTGCCGCCGAGGGCACGGTGGAGGCGTGGGGCCGCTCGCCCGACAATCCCGTCGGCGGTTGGTACGGGTTGAAGAAGGGCCTGCGCGGACGCTTCGGGATGTACGTGCCCCCGGTGCTCGAGGCGCTCGGGCTCGCCGAGGTGGAGCACGAGCCGCGCAACAACCGGATGCGCGCGATCTGACCTAGCGCTCGCCCGGCCGCGTGAGCGGCGGCACCCGCCGGCCCGCGGCCGAATCGTCGATCAAGCGGTCGAGGCGGCGCTCCCCGGTCTCCGGCTGCTTGGCGCTCGTCACCCAGTGGATCGCGGCCTTCCGGTACGACGGCGCCTGGTTCTCGAACCAGGTCCATGCCGTGCGGTTCGCGCGGAACCGACGCTCCGCAGCGGTGTCGAGCCGTGCCGGCTCCCGCCGTTCGTGCGAGTAGATCGCGGTCCGCGCCTCATCGCGGCGCTGGAAGGCGGCCAGGCCGGCCGGCGTCATGCGGCCCTCGCGGGTCAGCTCCTCGACCCGGGCCACGTTCACCGCGCTCCAGGTCGAGCGCGGCTTCCGCGGCGTGAACCGGATCGTGTAGCTGGTCTCGTCGTGGCGACGCCGGACGCCGTCGATCCATCCGAAGCAGAGCGCCTCGTCGACGGACTCCGGCCAGGTGATGCCGGGCTTGCCGGTCCCCTTCTTGTGGAACCCGACGATCAGCTCGGTGCGGTCCGCGTGATGGCGCTCGAGCCAGGCGCGGAAGGCCGCGGGCGTCGCGAAGAACGTCGGTTCGTCCGATCCGGGCACGCCCCGAAGCCTGCCATGGGAGCCCGACGTCGGCGGCGGCCGGGCTCGACCACGCCCTTGACCGTTCGGTGGAGCGAAGATTAGTTTCGCTCCACGAAGTCTGCGGGAGGGGGACCCATGCGGACAGGGGAGCACGACGCCGGTCCGGGGATCAGCCGGCGGCAGATCCTGCGACGGGGCGCGTTCGGACTGGGCGGGATGGCGCTCGCGCCGATCCTGGCCGCGTGCGGAGGGGACGAGACGCCGCCCGCCTCGACCGGGGCGTCGAGCGCCACGGGGGCGACCGGGGCCGAGCCTACCGGCGCGACCGGGTTCGACTGGGCCTCGCAGACCCAGAACGGGACCGTCACCTGGGCGAACTGGCCGCTCTACATCGACGCGAAGAAGATCGACGGCAAGAAGCAGTCGCCGACGCTCCTGGCGTTCACCGAGCAGACCGGGATCGAGGTCACCTACGACGAGGTGATCCCGGAGTACGCGTCGTTCTTCGCCAAGATCCAGCCCGTGCTCGAGTCCGGGCAGTCGACCGGCTACGACGTGATCACGATGGGGTTCCCCCGGTGGCTGCCGACGATGCAGGATCTGGGGTACCTGATCCCGCTCGACCAGGCCCGCCTCGAGAACTTCTACGCGCATGCGGGCCCAGCGATGCTTGCGCGCCCGTACGACCCGGACAACACGTGGAGCATCCCGTACCAGTCCGGGATCACGGGGATCGGCTACGACCCCGAGCTCACGGGCCGCGAGATCACGACGTTCGAGGACCTGTTCGATCCGGCGTTCGCGGGGATGGTCGGGATGTTCGGCGACACCGAGGACCTGCCGAACTTCACGATGGTCGGGATGGGCATCGACCCGCCCACGTCGACGCCCGAGGACTGGCAGGCGGCTGCGGACAAGCTGATCGAGCAGCGCGACGCCGGGATCGTGCGCAAGTACTACGACACGTCGTACTCGAACGAGCTCCGCGCCGGGAACCTCGCGATCTCGATGGCGTGGTCGGCGGACATCCTGATCGCGAACCTCGAGGGCTTCGAGAACCTGCGGTTCGTCGTCCCGGACGAGGGCGCGCTGCTGTGGACCGACAGCCTTTGCATCCCGGTCGGCGCCGCGAACCCTGTGGACGCGATGGTGCTGATGGACTTCCTCTACGTCCCCGAGAACGCCGCGCGCCTGACGGCGTACATCCAGAACGTCTGCCCGGTGCCGGAGGCGCAGCAGGTCCTGATCGAACAGGGGCTCGAGGACGTCGCGAACAACCCGCTCGTGTTCCCCACGGACGAGATGTTCGGGCTCCTGCACACCCACCGTGTGCTGACGCAGGAGGAGCAGCAGGAGTGGGATGCGATCTTCCGGCCGATCTACCAGTCCTGAGGCGACGATGGCCTCGGTCGCGACGCACCGTCGGATCGACGACTGCCTGTCGGTCCGCGCGGGTCGGCTCTTCGTCGAGGGCATCGAGGCGGCCGAGCTCGCGCGGCGGTTCGGGACCCCGGTGTACGTGGTGTCCGAGGACCAGTTGCGGCGCAACGCCCGTCGGTTCTCGCGTGTCTTCGCGGAACGATGGACCGACGGCCCGGTCGCGATCCTGCCCGCGTTGAAGGCGAACACCGCGCTCGCCACGCGCGCGGTCCTGTCGCAGGAGGGTCTCGGTTGCGACGCGTTCGGTTCGGCCGAGCTCTGGGCGGCGCTTCGGGCAGGCGTCGATCCCGCGAAGCTCTCGGTGAACGGCTCGATCAAGGACGCAGCCCTGATCGAGGCCGCGCTCGGGGCCGGCGCGAAGATCACGCTGGACAGCGTCGAGGAGTTCGCGCTCGTGCGTGAGGTGTCGGCGCGGATGGGTGTCGCCGCGCGCGTGCGCGTCCGGCTCCGCCCCGTCGTGACCGACGTGGTCGAGCCCTCGGACTTCTTCGACGACGAGGTCTCCACCGGACGCGCGATCGCCGACTACAAGGCCGGGATCCCGACCGAGGATCTCCTGGCGCTGGATCCGTCCTGGGTCCACGACGATCGTGTGCGGCTGGTCGGCGCGATGGTGCACTTCGCTCGCCACACCGCATCGCCCGACGCCTGGGGCGCGATGGCCCGCGCGTTCGTCGGCACCGTCGCGCGGCTGTCCGAGGCGTGGGGCGGCTGGGCCCCGGCCGAGCTCGACGTGGGCGGCGGCCTGCCGACGCCACGAGACCCGACGGGCCGGTTGCTGTCGCGCCTGTCCGCGCGCACGGACGACGCGCCGCCGCTCGAGACCTTCGCCGACCGCATCACGGGAGGACTCCGGGAGGAGCTGCAGGTCCGCGGCCTGCCCATCACCGGCGTCGGGCTCGAGATCGAGCCCGGACGCGGGCTGTACGCCGACGCCGGCGTCCATCTGGCCACGGTCCGGCACGTCAAGCGCGAGACGGCGCCGGAGCCGCGTATCTGGATCGAGGTCGACTCGAGCGAGGCCTTCCTGCCGGACAGCCTGATCGAGCACAACCGCTGGCGGGTGATCGTGGCCGACCACGCCAACGAGGAGCCGTCGATCCTCGCCGACGTGGTCGGCCGCAGCTGCGGGTTCGACGTGATGGCGCCGCGGGTCGCGCTGCCCGAGATCGAGGCGGGCGACGTGATCGCGTTCCTCGACACGGGGGCCTATCAGGACGCCGCATCGAGCAACTTCAACGCGATGCCGAGACCGGCGACCGTCCTGGTCCGGGGCGACCGGGCCGAAGTCGTGAAGCGCGCGGAGACCGTCGAGGACGTGTTCCGGCGGGACGCGATCCCCGCGCGGCTGGAACCGATCGCCGGGGGCGGATCGCCCGCATCCGATGCGTCGGAACGATCCGGCGGGCGGCTCGTCGATCTCGCGTCGGAGCACCGGCGACAGGCGGATGAGCCGCGTGTGCTCCGCGTGGACCACGTGTCGGTGACGTGTGTCGACCTCGATCGCTCGATCCGCTTCTACGGCACCGTGCTCGGTCTCCCGATGCGTGGGCGCGGGCGCTCCGACGGATCCGAGCTCTCCGAGCTGGTCGGACTCCCCGGCGTCGTGATCGAGTGGGCCGAGTTCGAGCTCGGCCGCGGCCAGATCCTCGAGCTGCTGCGGTACGTGTCGCCAGCGGGGCGGCCGGTCTCGCAGCGTCCGTGCGATCCGGGCAGCGGCCACATCGCGTTCGAGGTCTCGGGCATCGACGCGCTCGACGCGCGCCTGCGCGCCGCCGGCGTCGAGCCGCGATCCGCGCCGGTGACGATCGAGGAGGCGGGTGACTGGTTCGGCTGCCGCTGCCTATACGTCGCCGATCCCGACGGCTTCCCGATCGAGCTCCTGGAACGCCCGATCGTGCGGGTGTGACGTGGTCGTCGCGCGCACCCGGCCGAGGCGCCACGACGAGTCGCTCGTCGGGCCGCGGCTGCGTGCCGCCCGGAAGGAGCGCGGCCTGACGATCAGCCAGCTCGCCGCGCAGACGGACCTGTCGAACGGGTTCATCAGCCTGCTCGAGCGCAACGAGGTCGCGGCGTCGGTCGGCTCGCTGATCAAGCTCTGTGAGGCCCTCGATGTCGGGCTCGGGTCGCTCTTCGAGCCGGCGGAGAGCGCGGCGCTGGTCCGCCGCGACGAGCGGATGCAGGCGGACTTCGGCGGGTACGGCGTCCACGATCTGTTGCTCACGTGGGGCGGCCAGCGCCACCTCCAGGTGATCGAGTCGCGCGTCGAGCCGGGCGGTTCGAGCGGCGAGGAGCCGCACGCGTTCGACGCGGACGCTGAGGTCGTCTACGTCCTGGCGGGTTCGCTCCGGTTCGTGTTCGAGGATCGTGGCTTCGACGTGCGCCGGGGCGACGCGCTGACGCTGAACCCGCGTGTCCCGCACCGCTGGCTCAACCCTTCGCGGACCCGGGAGGCGGTCGTGCTCTGGATCATCACGCCCGCGGGACTGTAGGGGTCCGGGGGCAACCGACCTCGCTCAGTCGCGGTCCGGCCAAGGGGCGACGTCGACCTCGTTGCCCTCGGCGTCGGCCAGGGTCCACCACCCTGGCGCGTTCTCGTCGCTGACCATGTGACCACCTGCGGCGATCGCCGCCGCGACGCGCGCCTCCGCCTGATCGTGCGGCACGTAGACGTCGATATGGATCCGGTTGCGCTGCGGTCGCGGCGCGTCCATCTGCTGGAACCAGAACGGCGGCCCCTGTCGGCGGGGGTCCACCAGATCCTCTTCGCCCAGATCCTCGTAACCGAGGACGGCGCGCCAGAACGGCAGCACCTCGGGGATGACGAGCGCGTCGATCGCGACCTGCACCGCCTGCAAGCCGGTCAGGTCGACGGGCACACCGAGTTCGCGCGCCGCGTCCGAGATCTGCCGGGCCAGTGCGACGTCGCGCTCGGTCAGCGCGCCCTCGCTGTGCGTCCTCAGGCGCACCGTGACGCCGTGGTACCGGAGGTCGACGTCGGGGTGATGGTTCGCGGCGTCGGCCAGCTTGCCGATCGCGTCGACCAGCGCGACGCCTTTCGCGAACGACCCGGTACGGAAGTGCGTGGACGCGTCGTCCCGCACGAGCCGCCAGTCGGCCTCGTGGAACCTCCGCGGTGCGATCCTCTCGCTCATCCGCCCTCCTCTCGATGTGGGTGTGCGGTCCCGCTGGGATCGTGTCAGGATCAGCCGATGGCGCAAAGCGACCCCGAGCCTCCGGAGTCCCAACTGGGAGAGGCCGTCCTCGACGCCATGCGTGGCGGTCTGCGCATCCTCGGCGGGATGGTGCAGATGGCGGCGGGCATGACGAGGTTGTTGGCTGTTGCCGTGCTCAAGGCTGCGGCAGCGGCCGAGAAGGCTGTGGAGGCGCCGGGAGAAGACGAAGAGAAGCCGGAGCCGAAGCCTCGCTAACAGGCGTCCAGGGCCAGGGTCGTCGTGAGCGCGTAGTAGCTTCCGCCTCCGGCCCTCCAGATCCGCGGATAACACTCCAAATGCGTACATCCGGCTCGGACCGAGGGATGCCTCACCCGCTGGGGCGCTTTGATTCTTGTTATCGAGATCTGCCCCCGGCAAGAGCGGCTCAATCCGCAACCACAGCCAAGAGGCCGCTGGTCGAGCGGCTCAGCGACGGACGCGGTAGCGGATGTGTGTGGCCTCCGGTGTGTCGATCACCCGAACATCTGCACCTCGACCCGCCACGGCAGCTCCTCGAACAGCCGTCGGCCACCACCGAACAGCACCGGGATCTGGTGGATCTGCACCTCGTCCAGCACGACCGCCTCGAGCGACCGTTGCGCCGTGTACGCGCCATGCACCATCACGTTCCGGTTCCCGGCGGCGGCCTTGGCCTGTGCCATCGCGCTGACGATTCCGTCGGTCACGTACGTCACCAACGGGTAGTTCGCGACGGACGGCCCCGGCGGCCGGTGACTGGGCACGAAGATTGGAACACCGTGATGATCACCGCCCCAGTGATCGACCTGCTCGACGGTCCGCCGACCCGCCAGTACCGCACCGGTCGCTTCTATCTCGTTGTGCAACTCCCTGGCCGGTCCAGACGGCCGAAGGTCCCCGTCCGAGGTGTAGCCCCACTCATGCAGCCGGTCGAAGCCGTCACCGCCGGGGTTGCCCGGTTCGTCGTTGGGACCCGCGATGTACCCGTCGAGGGACATCGACATGTAGAGCACTGATGCAGACATCGCGACCTCCCGTGGTCTCAATCCAAATTCGTTTCCAGCTTGTTCTAGACCCAGCTTGGCGGCAATGCTCATCGGCCAGTAGGGCCGCGAGAGGCTATGGACAGATCAGGCAGACGCGAGGCGAAGGGCCAGCGACTCACTTCGTGCCAGCGCTTCCCAGCTCTCTCGATCCGCGGACAACGTTCCATATGCGTACACCTGTGGCCGCCGGGCGACGCGCAAACCCAGTGCCCACACTGGCCTCGACTCCAGCCCGTTAGAAAACCCAGGGCAGTCGAATCGGATCAGGCGCGATGAGATCGTCGCCCAGGATCATGAGGACCTCATCGGGAATCTCGCCTTCGACGAGAGCGCGTCCGGGGGGCAGCGCACTCCAGTCGAGTCGCTCGTAGAACGGAGCATCCACGGCATCGCAGAAGAGCATCCCGACATCCGCCGTCTCGCGAATGTGCTGCGCGGCCCGGCGCATGAGCTTGCTCGCATGACCCTCGCGACGGAACTGCGGGAAGGTGAGCACCGCCCCGACGCAACCGACCCTCAGCGCGTCGCGATGGCCCTCGATCGAAAGCGGAAAGACGAGCACGTGGCTGATTAGCAGGTCGCCAGCCGCGCGGACAAAGTGTGTTGGGGTTGGCTCGTCCCAACTGCGTGTGCGGAATCGAAACTCGCCGCGTAGGCCCTCGCCCCAAACGAGTCGAATGAAGGCCCAGAGCTGGATATCGAACTCCCGCGGGAAATCGGCGTCCGGGAAGACGAACTCCTCGATTTGCGGCGTCGTCATCATGGACCGCTACAGGGTACAGAACAGTCTTCATAGCATGAGCCTTCAGGAGCAGCACCGTCCTAGGGGGGAGAAGCCCGGCCGCTGGACGGCAACCGCTCGATCCGCCGACAAAGCTCCACGTAGACGTGCAGTGCAGGCCGCGGACGCCGGAGCGCGTGGAAGGTTCATGTGTCTGACGCACCAGGGTGCTCTGCGCGTACACGCGACGAGCCTTTGGGCTAAGGGCGAAGACTGTAGTAGCGGATCAGCCGAGCTAAGCCTTCCCGGGTTCGGCGACCTCGGTGTCGATCGCGCCCTGTGCCGCGCCCGATCCGGCCGCGCCTCCGCCCCGCCCGCGCAGGACGAACGCGGCCCCGACGGCGACGGCCGTGCCCACGAGCGGCCCGACGACATAGACCCAGTAGTCGGTAAAGTTCGCACCGACCAGGTCGGGGCCGAAAGTGCGTGCAGGATTCATCGACGTGCCCGAGATCGGACTGCCCCAGAGGCCCGCCAGCGCGATGTACCCGCCCACCGCGATGGCGCCGAAGAGCCCGACGTTCTGCGCGCCTGAGGCGGTGCCGAGGATGACGCTCACGAGGCCCAGCGTGAGGACGGCCTCCATCCACATCGCCGCCACTGGCGTGTAACCGCTGGCCACGTAGTTCGACCCGTAGACAGCGGACACATCCACCACCTGCTGCAGGAAGACGCATGCGAGAGCCGCACCGGCGAGTTGGACGACGATGTAGCCGGGCACCCGTATCCACGGGAAGTCTCGGCGGGCGGCGAAGGCCAGGCTTACGGCCGGGTTCAGATGGGCGCCCGAAACCTTCCCCATGAACAAGATCACGCCCATCACCATCAAGCCCGGCGCCACCACCGCCGCGGTGCGAGAGATCGTGTTCGGGAACGCCTGGCTCATCATGCCTCCACCGGCTGCCACGAGCACGAGGAGGAACGTGCCGTAGAACTCGGAGAAGAGCCGTCGCCACTCCTGGCCGGGATCCTTGAAGTCCTCGATGCGCTTGATCACGTCCTCATCGATGACGTGACGGATCACGTTCTCTTCGGTCGACGACTGGCGGCTCACGCGCGCTCCTCTCCCGGGCTGGCGGACAGGAAGGCATTCAACTCGCCCTCGGCTTTCCGCGCAACTCACGCCGCTGTAGCGCCGAGATCGACACGACACTCGGATCGCCCCGCCGCAACCTGGAGGCAGCTCCCGCCGGGCCGTGGCAAGTTCGCCCCACTGACATCCAGCGCCCGGGCGTCAAGGGCGACCGATGGCCCGCACCGGAAGGGACTATCGGCTCCCGCGTTTGCCGCCCTCCCGCGGATACGGTTCTGTTCGGCTACCTGTATAGATGGTCCTTCACAACGCGGAGTTGGAGGGTCTCGAGTGCGAGACGGAACGACGGACACGGTCCAGGAGCCTGCGTTCGACCAGCGGCTCGCCCTGCTGCTCGCGATGGCGATGTTCGTGCTCGTGTTCGACACATCGCTGATGAACGTGTCGATCTCATCCGTGGTCAACGACCTGAAGACCACCGTGAGCAGCGTCCAAGCGGCGATCGCGCTCGAGGCGCTCGTCTCCGCCGCGTTCATCCTGATCGGCAGCAAGGTCGGCGACCTGATCGGCCGCAAGCGGGCCTACGTCATCGGCCTGCTCGCGTATGCCGTCGGCGCGTTGGCGATGACGGTCGCCCAGAGCGTGATCGCCATCCTCGTGTTCTGGGCCCTGATCGGCGGCCTCGGCGCTTCGCTCCTGATGCCCGCGATGCAGTCCCTGATCCACGGCAACTTCCAGGGGGCCGCGCAGAAGAAGGTCTACGCGTTGGTCGGCGCCTCGGCGGCGATCGCCGCCGCGATCGGTCCACTGCTAGGCGGCTTCATCACGACGTTCCTGTCGTGGCGCGCTGGCTTCCTGCTCGAGGTGCTGATCATCGCAATCGTGCTGTCCGGCATCGGGCGTGTCCTCGACGTGCCGTACACGGGCCCTCGGCAGGTCGACGTGTTCGGTGCCGTCCTCTCCGTCCTCGGCATGGGTGGCATCGTGCTGGGCATCCTGGCGTGGCAGGAAGGCGGGGATGCCGTCGCCGAGCTCCTGGCGGTCGGGGCGGTCGGACTGGGGTCCCTCGCCTACTGGCTCCTGCGACGCAAGCGTGAGGAGAAGCCCACCCTGCTCGACCCGGACCTGTTCCGATCGAAGATGTTCCGCTTCGGGATCTCGGGACAGATGCTCCAGAACATCGCCCTGGGAGGGGCGATGATCGCGCTGCCGATCTTCCTGCAGATGGTGCTCGAGTACAACGCGATGCAGACGGGCCTGTCGCTCGCCCCCCTATCGCTCACGATGTTCGGCGTGGCGGTGCTCGCCGGGAAGAGGTCGGGGTCGCGGCGCCCGAGCAAGATCATCCGAGCCGGGTTCGCGCTCCTTTCGATCGGCATGGTGCTGCTGATCTGGGTCGTGCCCAGGGCTGACTCGGGTTGGTACCTCTTCGTCCCGCTCCTGATCGCGGGTGCCGGGCTGGGCATGCTGGTGTCGCAGCTCAACAACTACACCCTCTCCCCGATCTCGGACGAGCGGGTCAGCGAGGCCGCCGGCGTGAACTCTGCCGGTGGATCGTTCGGGCTCTCGTTCGGACTGGCGTTCGCCGGCGCGATCATGCTGGCGACGCTCTCGATCACCTTCACCGACATGGCCAACAACAGCGCCGTGCTCTCACCCACCGAGCAGCAGCAGGTCGCGACCGGGCTTGAGGACGACGCGGAGGTGATGAGCAACACGGCACTCGAGGAGCTGCTCGTGGGTCAGCCCGCGGACGTCCAAGCCGAGATCATCCGCATCAACACGGAAGCGCGACCGTTCGCGCTCCAAGTCGCATTGCTCGTCCCGCTGCTCGCCGGACTCCTCGGGTTGATCACGTCGTTCCGGATGATGCGACTACCTGATCCGAAGCCATCGGACTCCGACGAAGGCATGGTCTTGGCCTGAACGGGACGATCGAGTCTCCTTCGATGCGGGTTCTCGTCCCACATCGGTGCCCGGTTCCGTACGTCCACCAAACCATCCTCCAAGGGGCGACAAGGCTGAGTCGAAGCCCTCGTGGAAGGAGCACACACGCGGGGGCGCGTGGCAAGTTTGAGCGTCTGACGCACTGCCCCGCTCTGACGAGCGAACGACGACGGTCAAGGGACCAAACTCACGCTGGACGCCAAGCCCACTCGTAGACGGCGGGGTCCCGGGGGCCTCGTGCGAGCCGCATGGCGCTAACAGGACCCAGCTCGCTCCTCGGCTCGCCCTTGAAGGCAAACACTGCCAGCATCGGCGTAAGCGCTTGGGGGTCCTCATGCATCCATGGATCGTGCGAGCAGAGGGTGAGGTGGTGGAGTTCCCCACGGAACGCGTCGAGGCATGGGCCCGCTTCGACACGTTCTTCGAGGAGGAGCACGATCGCCTCTTCAAGGCTCTCTACTTCGTGACCGGGAACCGCCACGACGCGGAGGAGCTGATGCAGGATGCGTTCCTGAGCCTCTGGGAGCGCTGGGACGAGATCGGCCGGATCGCTGATCCGACCGGTTATCTGTTCCGCGTCGCCTTGAATGGGTTCCGGATGCGCCGGCGTCGAGCGACGATGGCGGTCCGGAAGGTCGTCCCGATCCCGGAGCGGCGCGATGCGTTCCTCGATGCGGAGATGCGCGCGGACGTGCGACAGCTCCTGCTCGAGGTCAGCCCGCGCCAGCGGGCCGCCCTCGTGCTCGTGGACCTGCTCGGGTATCCGGCCGAGCAGGCGGCGAGCATCCTGGGCGTTCGACCGTCCACCGTGAGGGTCCTGGCCACGCAGGGGCGACATGCCCTCCGAGCGACGGAAGGAGCGCGGGATGCCTGAGGTGCAGGAGGTGTTCCGCATGGCGACGCAGAAGGTCGGGCCCGATCCGGGGGCCCTGGAACGGCAGCACCGGAATCAGCGGGAACGGAGCAGGAGGCGGAAGGCGACCGTCTACGGACTGGTCGCGGCATTCGTGATCATCGCGGCCGTCATCGTGGTGAACGCACTACCCGACAACGACACGGGCACGACACCCGCGGGTACACCAACTGCCTCTGCTTCAACCGGAGTCTTCTCCACAGTCGGCACTTACGCCGTGGACGTCGATACCGGCGAGCCGACCCTGTTGTTCGAATCTCCGGAAGGGGTCACCGAGTACTCCTTCGCCCCCGGAGGCGATCTGGTTGCGTTCCAGGCGGACGACGGCGACGGGAGTCCGCAGATCTTCGTCATGAACGCGGATGGCACCGGTCTGTATCAGCTGACCCACGAGCAGGCCGCTCGGTCGCCGGCTTGGTCGCCTGACGGGACCCGGATCGCATATCGGGGCCTCGCCCCGGACTCGAGTTACGAGATCTACCTCGTCGACGTCGCGTCCGGTGTGTCGAACCGGATCACGCGACAGCGTCAGGACATGGATTCGGGATACACGCAGCAGCCGTCGTGGTCGCAGGATGGCCAGACGATCGTCTTCCAGGTCGGAGACGACCCACCGGTCGTTCGCAGCGTCAACATCGCGACCGGGGCGACCTCGCAGATCGTGAAGGTTGCGGGGATCCCCGACATCTCCCCGGATGGGAGCCGGGTCGCATTCAACACCTGGTCGACCGCGAAAGTGTCGCTCGCCAACATCGACGGCTCGGATCGGACGATCCTCTATGACAGCGGTACCGGGTGTTGCGCGAGGTGGTCGCCTGATGGCGCACGGATCGCCTTCCAGGACTACCCCGCGGGCAATCTCTACATCTACGAGCTCACGACCGGAGAGACGCGCACCGTCGGCTCCATCGCGGGCTTCAATCTCGTGGATTGGCTCGACGACCAGACGCTGCTCATCTCCTACGTCTAAGGAAGCCGACGTCGACGACGGCGGCCGCCGGGTCGCCATCGTCGACCAAGGCGCCTAGGGGCTATGGGCAGCGGCAAGAGCCTTGCCGCCAGCGCGATCGCCCCACGTGGTTCGGCGGACGCAGTTCAACGAACACATCAAGGTTAGGGGGACGTGTGTGTATCGGGGTGGGGTACTGCCGAACGACGTCCTTGTTTCCCTCTGTCCCCATGTCAATCTCGCCCGGTCACTGTGCGGCCACCACCGTGTATCCGGCATCTGCTCGTGTGGTCCCGCGCGCAGGGGCGCGCGTCGCGTGCGTCAGAACCGGTCGATCAGGTGCCGCGCGCGTCCGACGGCGTGGAAGCCGAGCCCCTCGAGCATCGGCGCCGACATCGCGTTCCCGTAGGACACGAGGGCCGGGGTCCCGCGCCGGACGGCCTCGTCCCACGCGGTCGCGACGAGCGCGCTCATCGCGCCCCGGCGCCGGTGCGAGGGGATCGTCGCGCCACCCCCGAGGTACAGACCACCGGGGCCGTACCAGGCCTGCCCGGTGGCGACCGGGAGGTCGCCGTCGAAGGCGAGCAGTCGCACGGTGTGGCCGCCCGTGCGCTCCTGCTCGAAGGTCTCGGCCGCCCGATGCCGTTCGTCGTCCGCGTCCTCGGGCGGGTGGGCGAACCCCGCGTTCGCGACCTCGATCGCCACGAGCAGCGCTTCGGGCGTCGCCACCCGTTCCACGCGGAACGTGGTCTCCCTCCGGTCGGGCGGCGCGTCGAGCAGCATCACCAGGGAGCCCTCACCAGGCTCGGCCTCGAGACCGAGCCCGAGCAGACGCGGCACGACGTCCGAGGGCGTGGCCGAGTCGCCGATCGTCCACGCCGCCGCCCCGCGGCCGCGATCGCGGATCTCCCGTCGGACCCGCTCCAGCGCGCCGGCGACGTCGTCGTCGAACCGGACCCTCGCGACGCCCGTCGACCAGTAGTGGCTCCCGGGCGAGAACGTGATGACCGCGTCGCCCGAGGTCGACACGCTCCTCGTCGGGACCGATCTCGACCAACGCCCGTGCGTCCTCGGCGAAGGCCAGGTGATCCGATGCCTCGACCACCGACCGAGGATAGGCGTCGCGACCCTGCCCGGAGGCGCGGGGACCTTCGGCCCTGCGTGACCCCGCCAAGGCCGAGGATGCTCGTGGCAGGGCGTGGGAAGGAGCGGACCATGCGAACGACGATGCGGTACCCGATCGCGGCTCCCCCTCGGCCGGTCGGACCGGACCTCGGCCCGGTGCCCCCGCGGATCCACCGGCCGCCGGCGCTCTGGCCGCTGATCGGCTGGCTGGGACTGCTGGCGGTTTCGGGGTTCTACGGCGGGCTCTCCTTCCTCACCGACCGAACGGGTGCCGGCCTGCAGGCGAAGCTCTCGTGGCTCGAGGACACCCCGGTTCACGACTTCCTCCTCCCTGGCCTGTTCCTGCTGGGGGTGTTCGGGATCGGCGGAGCCCTGCTGATCGCGGGGTTGATCTGGCGGCCGTCGCCGGGTCCGCTGCGTCGGCTGGACGCGGCGTGGGGCCATCACTGGGCTTGGGTCGGGACCATCGCGTTCGGTGCCGTGTTGGTGCTCTGGATCGTCTACGAGCTGCTCGTGATGCCGGAGCAGATCTGGCTCCAGCCCGCCCTGATGATCGTCGGGCTCTCGATCGCGGGGATCCCCTTCCTGCGATCGATGCGCCGCTGGTATCGGACGGATCGGAACGGGTAGGGCCGTTCGCGGGAGGTGTGGGAGATGCAGACCACGGAAGAGCTGAAGGACACGATGCGCCAGGCGCAGGACGCGCTCACCGTCCGTCGGGTGTTCGGGGAGCCGGTCGAGCACGACGGGATCACCGTGATCCCCGCCGCGCGGGTCCAGGGTGCGGCCGGCGGTGGCAGCGGTGAGGCGCCGGACGGGCAAGGCGGCGGCTCGGGGACCGGGTACGCGCTCAACGCGAAGCCGTTCGGCGTCTACATGATCAAGGACGGCGACGTGGTGTGGCGGCCCGCCGTGGACGTGAACCGGGTGATCCTCGGTGCGCAGCTCGTCGCGATCGCGGCGCTGCTGCTCGCCCGGACGATCGTGAAGGCGCGCGCGAAGCAGGTGGCCGTGAGCTCGCTCCTCGAGCGTAGCTGAGCTCCGTCTACGGCTGAGGGAGGACGCGGACGTCGTGACGTCCGCGTCCGTCCGTGAGGAAGGACAGGAGCCGGAGGCCCTCCTCGTTCACCGACGACCGCTCGCTCCGTGCGATCGAGCGGACCACCGGATCGATCAGGAGCGTCGTGCGTTCGCCGTCGCGCTCGGTCGTCCACGAGCCGCGGACGGCTCCGTCGACCAGGACGCTGCCCTTCCAGAACCGGGGCTCGCGCGGGAACGACGGGACGACGCGACTCCGGTCCGCGTGCGACAGCACCAGGTTGTCGTACTCGGGGAGGAACCGAACCGGGGCGGGCGTGTCGGGGTGGGGCAACGGACCGTCCGGGACGTCGAAGAGCTCGCGTCCTTCCTCGGTCCGGAACATGCGGAGCCTCGGCCGCAGGCGCTCGAACGCTTCGGTGAGCCCGGCGAGGCCGGACCACGTCCGCATGTCGGCGGGCGTCGCCGGGCCGAACGCGGCGAGGTAGCGCCGGACGAGCGTCGGCAGCGACGGCCGGGGCGAGAGTGGCTTCCCGACCCAGGCCTCGACCGTGGTCCAGCTCGCCCGTCCCGACGAACCCCAGAGCCCGCGCGGCGGGACCTGGACGACCGGGAGCAGGTACGTGGCGACGTACGCGAGCGAGAGCGGGTCGCGTCCGGGGAACGCCTCGGCGAGGAGGGGTCCCAGCTCGGCCCGGCTGAGCGGCGCCCGTTCCACGAGCCGTCGTCCCTCCGCCGCGATCGCAGCGAGCTCGATGCCCTCGACGTTGCGACCCCACTGCGTCGAGCCGATCGTCCGTTCGAGCACGGGCTGGACCAACGGCCGGAGCCGGAGCGCGTCGCGGGCCGTCGTCAGGTGGATCGTGCCCCGCATCAGCTGCGAGCGGACGGCCGCGCGACGCGCGATCCGGTCGGAGAGGTCGTCGGGACGGAAGCCCTCGATCCGTGCCCAGAGTGCCACGTACGGATCGCGCGGCTCCTGCGCCTGGAGGCCGACCAGGCGCTCGGCCATCTCGGCGGTCGTCACGTTCGCCCGGCCGAGCAGTCCCTGCCGCTCGAGCAACGCGCGGTTCAGCCGGCGCGTCGAGAGGACGTCACCGCGTCGAGCCATCCGGCGAGCATCGCAGATGGGTCCGACGGATCCGCTCAGCCGGTGGCGACGGTCCAGAGGTACATCGCGGCGTAGGAGCGCCACGGGCGCCACCGCTCGGCTCGCTCGATGATCGCCCTCGGCGTCGCCGGAAGGCCGAGGGCTTCGAATCCCCGACGGACGCCGAGATCCGACGCGGGGAAGGCGTCCGGATCACCCAGGGCACGCATCGACACGTAGCTGACCGTCCACGGACCCACACCGGGGATCGCGAGCAGCGTCTCCGCGGTCGCGTCGCGGTCCGCCTCGGGCGTCAGGTCGAGCGTCCCGTCGGCGACGAGCGCGCTCAGCCGGCGGAGCGTCGCGATCCGGCCCCCGGTGATCCCGAGGCCCTCGAGGGGCGCCTCCGCCAGCTCCGCCGCCGTCGGGAAGACGTGCGTGATGCCCGCCGGGCCGTCGACGATCGGGGGACCCGCGACGTCGACGATCCGGCCGGCGAGGGTCCGCGCACCTCGCACGGTGATCTGCTGTCCGAGGATCGCGCGGACCGCCAGCTCGAACCCGTCCACGGCTCCGGGCACGCGGAGACCCGGATGCGCCGCCACGACGGGTCGGAGGACGGGGTCTTCCGCCAGCGCCGATCCGATCGTCGCCATGTCGGCGTCGAGATCCATCCACCGGCGCACGATCCGGCCGATCGCCGCCCGCATCGCGGCGTCGTTGAGCTCGAGCCAGATGCCGCCCGCCGGGTCCGCGGTCACGCCGAACGTCGCGACCCGCCCATCGGCCGTGCGGATCGCCCGGCGGAGCCTGTGGCCGTCGAACGACTCGACGCCCGGGATCGCGCGCTCGCCCAGGAACGCGAACAGCGACTCGACGGCGAGGGGTGCCCGGTAGTTGAGGTCGGTCAGCGGGTCCTCAGCCGGCCTCGACGTCCCCGTCGTGCCACTCGGGATCGGCTTCCATCAGCGCGCGCCACTCCTTGTACCGCGCGTGCTGGGCCGGGTCGTTCGCGTTGCGGTGGTAGGAGTCGCGGTCCTCGAACACGACGAAGAGCCATCCGCCGTCCTCCGAGTCGTCCTCCCACAGGACGTGGCTCGACACGTAGCCAGCGATCTGGGCCGCGTTCTGCATGTCGTTGACGCTCCGCATCGCCTCCCGGTTCTCGGGCTTCACGCGGATCTTCGCAACCGTCCCGTACATGGCTACCTCCTCGTTCCGGCGTCGGCCAGCGAGCATAGACCTCTGCCCTCCGGGTCACGCGCGCCCGAGCAGGTCGTCGAGCGGCGTGACCGCCTCGTCCAGCAGCCCTCCTAGCCGCGGGTTGTCCGCGTCGACGGCGAGCGCGCGCGCGGCCTCGATCGCCGAGCCGTCGCCGAGACGCCATCGATACAGGTAGGCCCGGACCGCGAGCTCGCGCATCCCCGTCCGGCCCGCCAGCGCCCCGAGGTCCATGACCCAGGTCGAGGTCCGGGGATCGCGGGCGGCGAGCCCGACGGCGCAGAGCGCGTCCAGCACGTGCGCGCGGATCCACAGATGGGTGTCGCGCTGCCGGGCGCAGCGCGCGAGCGCGTCCTCCAACCGGGTCGTGGACCCCGCAAGGTCGCCTTCGGCCGCGCGCAGCAAGCCCAGGCCGCGGACCGAGTACGCCTCCCAGCATGCGTCGTTCACCGCGCACCCGAGGGTGAACGCGTGCTCGAGAGCCTCCGCGGCAAGGTCGCACCGCCCGCGCCGGATCCAGACCTCCGCGAGCAACGCCTCGGGGAACGGGAGGAAGGCCGTCCATCGCTCGGCCCGGCAGAGCTCCCTCGCGCGACCGAGCGTCGCGTCGGCGTCGTCCAGCGCGTCGCGCAGGACGAACGACCGTCCGTAGCACGCCAACGTCCAGGCGAGCTGACGCCGATGATCGAGCGACTCCGCAAGTTCGAGCGCACGGCCGAACGCCTCGTCCGCACGCCCGTGGCTCCCCACGTCGATGAACCCGATGCCGACGACCCCGTCGATCTTGGAGCGTTCGAGCGGATCGTCGGCCGCGAGCTCGGCGGCGGTCCGCAGCCACACGGTTCCGCGTGGGTACTCGCCGCGCAGGTACTCGACGTAGCCGAGCTCCCGGTGCGCGGCGGCCGCGAGCCGGCGGTCGTCGACCTTCTCCGCCGCGGTCACGGCCCGGTGCAGCGCGGCCGACCCCTCCTCGTCGCGTCCCTTCGCCGCATGGACCAGCGCGGTCCCCAGCGAGACCAGCGCGGTCGCCTCGAGCCGTGGCTCGCCGGCGCTCCGAGCCGCGAGCACCGCGTCGCGCAGGGCGGCGATCCCGACGTCCACCGCCCCCGCGCTCACCGCGGCCTCGCCGGAGTCGACCAGCGCCTGGACACCCGCCGGCGTATCCGCGGGCGGCGGGACCGGGCGATCCGACTCCATCCTGGCCGCCTCGTAGAGCTCGGGCCCGAGCTCCTGACCGAGTTCCCGGCGGAACAGCTCGATCGAGGCGGTGAGCTGACGTTCGACGGCCAGCTCGTCCCCGGTCGCGGCGAAGGCTCGCACCAACAACACGTGGGCGTCCTCGCTGAGCGGCTCCGCGCCGACGAGCCGGGTGGCCAGCTCCACCGCCCGCCCCGGATGGTCCGTGGCGAGCGCTCGGAGCGCGCCCTCGCGGAGCACGGCGGCGCCGAGCGACTGCAGCCGACGGCGCTCGCCGAGCAGCCAGGCGACGAACCCGGGGCTCGCCTCCACGTCCATGCCCTCCAGGAGCTCCCGCCCCAGCCCTGGGAGCTCCACCGCGGCGACCGAGGACCCCTCCTGCAGGACGTCGACGTCGATCACCGACCCCGCGGGGAGGCGGAGTCGCACGACGTTGCCGCTGCCGATCGTGTCCGGGCCACCCAGGAGTCGCCGCAGCTCTGAGAGGTTCCAGCGGAGCGCGCTCGCCGGATCCTCGGCGTCGGGGAACAGCAGGTCGATCAGCTGGTGGCGGGTCGGCGGCTGCCGAACGAGCGCCAGGTATGCGAGGAGGGCCCAGACCTTCCGGCCTCGGGGAGCCGTGTAGACGACGCCGTCCCGCGTGATGAGCGGTGGCCCGAGGAGCTGCGCGACGATCGCCATCGGTGCCTCCCATCCTGCAGTGGTCGGTCCTTTCGGACAAGGTGATGAAGGACACATCCCTCGGGTGGCGGCTCACACGCTCGCTCACACGCTCTGCCCGTAGCGTCGCGTGGCTCCCGCGTGGAGCCCGTCCGGCATGAGGAGGAGCGGGTCATGGGCATGACGATCGAACAGCTGCGCGAGCGGGTCCGGGGCGCGGTGATCGGCCCCGACGACGACGGGTACGACGAGGCGCGCGCCGTCTACAACGCGATGATCGATCGCCATCCCGCTGTGGTCGTGCGGGCCGCGAACGCCGGAGACGTGATGGCGTCGGTGGATCACGCGCGGGAGAACGGACTCGACCTCTCGGTCCGCGGCGGCGGCCACAGCGTGCCGGGGTTCGGGACGAACGACGGGGGCGTGGTGATCGATCTCATCGGCATGCGTGGCGTCCGTGTCGATCCGGGCGCGTCGACGGCCCGGGCCGAGGGCGGCGCCACGTGGGGCGACTTCAACGCGGCGACGCATGCATTCGGCCTGGCGACGACCGGCGGGATCATCTCGACCACCGGGATCGGCGGCCTGACCCTGGGCGGCGGGATCGGCTATCTCTCGCGCGGGTTCGGGTTCTCGCTCGACAACCTGGTGTCGGCCGACGTCGTGACGGCGGACGGACGGATGCTCGTCGCGAGCGACCGCGAGCACGAGGACCTGTTCTGGGCGATCCGCGGCGGGGGCGGCAACTTCGGCGTGGCGACCTCGCTCGAGTACCGGTTGCATCCCGTCTCGGAGATCTACGGCGGGCCGATGTTCTTCGAGCTGTCGGACGCGGGCGACGTCCTGCGCTGGTACCGGGAGTTCATCGCCGACGCGCCGGAGGCGTTCGGCGGGTTCCCGGCCTTCCAGATCGCGCCGCCCGCTTCCCGTTCATCCCCGAGGATCGGCACGGCGACACGTTCCTCGCCTTCGTCGCGTGCTGGTCCGGCCCGGTGGAGGAGGGCGAGGCGATGCTGAAGCCGCTGCACGACGTCGCGCCCGTGGTCGCCGAGCACGTCGGTCCGATGCCGTACCCGGCCCTCAACGCCGCGTTCGACGCGCTGGTGCCGCCCGGCCTGCAGCACTACTGGAAGGCGAACTTCGTGACGGAGCTGACCGACGACAACATCGAGGCGCACCTGGAACACGGGCCCGAGGTGCCGGTCGTGAACTCCACGGTGCACATCTATCCGATCAACGGCGCGTGCCACCGGGTCGCCGCGGACGCCACCGCGTTCGGGCACCGCGAGGCGAACTTCGCGACGGTGATCGCCGGGATGTGGCCCGACCCGGCCCAGAACGACGCGAACATCCGGTGGGTCAAGGACTACTACGCGGCCACGGCGCCGCACTCGGAGGAGGGCGGCTACATCAACTTCGCGGCCGAGGACGATCAGGAACGCGTGCGGGCGAACTATGGGGCGAACTACGAGCGGCTCGTCGGGATCAAGCGGACGTACGATCCGGGCAACCTCTTCCACATGAACCAGAACATCGC
>CAVPJX010000003.1:0-7311 GCA_963705545.1 uncultured Actinomycetes bacterium | reverse complement strand
GTCGCCGGGGATGGATCCGCCGGCTGATCCGTTGCGTCCGCTCCGTCGTTCATCGAGGGCCGCTCCTTCCTGAGCATCCTTGCGACGCCCGGTCGCTCGAGAGGGTATCGCCGGACCTAGGCTGGGAACGATGTCCGACGGCTCGGGGGAGACCGCTGCCCGCGGCGGAACGTGGGCGCTCGATCCGTGGCTCGGGCCGCCGCCGGCGGCGTGGGCCACGGATGCCGAGGCGCTCCTCGCGTGCCTGCGGACCGATCGCGTCCACGGGCTCTCGAGCGCGGATGCCGAGGCGCGCCTGCGGCGCATCGGGCCGAACCGACTGGAGCCCGAGGTGCCGGTCCCCGCCTGGCGCAAGCTCCTCGCGCAGTTCGCCGATCCGCTCGTGTACCTGTTGATCGCGGCGCTCGCGGTCTCGCTCCTCGCCTGGGTCCTCGAGGGCACGCAGGGCTTCCCGTTCGAACCGGTCGTGATCACCGTGATCCTGCTCGCGAACGCGGTGCTCGGGTACGTGCAGGAGGCCCGGGCCGAGCGGGCGGTCGCGGCCCTCGAGCGGATGGCGGCGACGACCGCCGCCGTTGTCCGTGACGGGGTGGAGCGTCGCATCCCGGCGGACGAGGTCGTTCCCGGCGACGTCCTCGTGCTCGGAGAGGGCGATGCCGTGGGCGCGGACGGCCGGCTGCTGGAGGCGTCGGCGCTCACCGTGTCCGAGGCGTCGCTCACCGGGGAGAGCGAGCCGGTGGTGAAGGACACCGGGCTCCTGCCACCGGCGGTCGCGCTGGGCGACCGGACGAACATGGTCTTCGCCGGCACGGCGGTCACCCGCGGTCGCGGCCGGGCGATCGTAACCGGTACGGGGATGACCACCGAGATCGGCCGGATCGCCGAGCTCCTCGAGACGACCGAACAGGAACGGACGCCGCTGCAGCGCGAGATCGACCACGTCGGACGGGTGCTCGGCGTCGCGGTGCTGCTCGTGGCCGCCATCGTCGTGGTGGCCGTGGCCCTCACGTCCGAGATCCGCGACGCTTCGGACGTGATCAACGTCCTGATCGTCGGGGTGGCGCTCGCGGTCGCGGCCGTGCCCGAGGGGCTCCCGGCGGTCCTCTCGGTCGTCCTCGCCCTCGGCGTGCAGCGGATGGCGCGCCGGAACGCGATCGTGAAGGAGCTGTCGTCGGTCGAGACGCTCGGGTCGGCGTCGGTGATCTGCTCTGACAAGACCGGAACGCTCACCCGCAACGAGATGACGATCCGGCGGATCGTCACGCGCTCCGGCGCCGTGGAGGTGACGGGCTCGGGGTACCGGCCGGAAGGGGAGTTCCTGACCGAGGACGGGCCGCCCGTGGGGTCGCTGGCGGCGGAGGGTCGCGTCGTCCTAGCCGGTGGGAGCCTCGCGGGGAACGCCTCGCTGCGCGAGGAGGACGGCTCGTGGGTGGTCCACGGCGACCCCACGGACGCCGCGTTCCTCGTGGCGGAGCACAAGGCCGGTCTCGTCGGGGAGCGGGACGGCCGCTTCACCCGCGTGGGTGAGGTGCCCTTCACCTCGGAGCGGAAGCTGATGAGCACGCTCCAGGCCGACGCCGACCGCGGGGGCGGGCTGACCGTCGTCACGAAGGGCGCGCCTGACGTCCTGCTCGCGCGCTGCACGCACGAGCAGGCGGGCGATGAGCACGTACCGTTGGACGCGGCCCGCCGGCGGGCCATCCTGTCGGGGACCGAGGAGCTCGCCGGCGAAGCGCTCCGTACGCTCGGGGTCGCCTATCGACCGCTCGAGGCCGACGCCCCGACGCCCGCCGACGAGGAGCTCGAGCGGGAGCTGATCTTCGCGGGGCTCGTGGGGATCATGGATCCTCCGCGACCCGAGGCCGCTCGGGCGATCGCGGTCGCGCGCCGGGCCGGGATCCGCGTCGTGATGATCACGGGAGACCACCCCGCGACGGCTGCGAGGATCGCCGCCGAGCTCGGGATCGACGGCGAGGAAGGATCCGTCGTGACCGGCGCGCGGATCGAGGAGCTCGACGATGCCGAGCTCCGGTCGGTCGTCCGAGACACCTCCGTGTACGCGCGCGTCGTTCCCGAGCACAAGCTGCGGATCGTGGACGCGCTCCGGGCCGACGGGCACATCGTCGCGATGACCGGTGACGGGGTGAACGACGCGCCGGCGCTCAAACGCGCGGACATCGGGATCGCGATGGGCGTCACGGGGACGGACGTGGCGAAGGAGGCCGCGGACATGGTCCTCGCCGACGACGACTTCGCGACGATCGTGGCGGCCGTCCGCGAGGGCCGCGGGATCTTCGCGAACATCCGCACCTTCCTCCGCTACCTGCTCTCATCGAACGCGGGCGAGGTGCTCACGATGCTGTTCGGTGTGATGGGCGCCGGCCTGATCGGCCTCGACGCCGTCGGAGGGGCGGTGAACGTGCCCCTGCTCGCCACGCAGATCCTCTGGATCAACCTGTTGACCGACAGCGCTCCCGCCCTCGCGCTGGGTGTGGACCCACCCCCCGACGACGTGATGGAGCGGGCGCCCCGCCGCCTCACGGATCGGGTGATCGATGCCCGGATGCAGCGGGGCGTCGTGTTCGTCGGGCTCGTGATGGCGGTGGCGACCCTGCTCACGTTCGATCTCGCGATGTCGGGCGGGCTGTTCGAGGGGTCGGGCGAGCCCGTCGAGGCACGCACGATGGCCTTCACGACCCTCGTCCTGGCCCAGCTGTTCAACTGCATGAACGCGCGGTCGGATCGCGCGAGCGCGTTCCGCCGCCCGCTCCGGAACCGGCTCCTCCTGCTCGCCATCGCCTTGTCGCTCCTGCTCCAGGTCGCGGTCGTCTCCGCGCCGTTCCTGAACCGAGCCTTCGACACGACCCCTCTGGACCCCGAGCGCTGGCTCGTCTGCGCCGGGATGGCGAGCACCGTCTTGTGGGCCGTCGAGCTCCGCAAGCTGATTCTGCGCGGCCGAGCTCGGCGGACGGTTGACATGTGACCAAATAGTCACCTATGCTCACCCTCGTGAACGACGACGACCGGATCTTCAAGGCGCTCGCGGACCCCACGCGTCGCCATCTCCTGGACCGGCTCTTCGAGCGCGACGGCCGCACGCTCGGGGAGCTCGAGTCCGGGCTCGAGATGACGCGCTTCGGGGTCATGAAGCACCTGCGGGTGCTCGAGGAGGCCGGTCTCGTGATCACACGGCGGCAGGGTCGGGAGAAGCTCCACTTCCTGAACCCCGTGCCGATCCGGCTGATCCACGACCGGTGGATCGACAAGTACCGGGAGCATCAGGTCTCGGCGCTCGCCGACCTGAAGCACGAGCTGGAAGGAGCGGAGCTGGCATGACGGCTACGACGGAGACGGCGGTGACCACGCAGGTCCACCGCGTATACATCAAGGCCACGCCGCAGGCGATCTGGGACGCGATCACGCAGCCCGAGTGGACCGAGCGGTACGGCTACACGAACCGGGCCGACTACGACCTGCGACCGGGCGGTGCCTACCGGTCGTATCCGAGCGAGCCGATGAAGCGCGGCGCCGAGGCGATGGGGATCCCACTCCCCGACGTCGTCGTCGACGGCGAGGTGATCGAGGTCGATCCGCCGCACAAGCTGGTCCAGACCTGGCGCATGCTGATGGACCCCGAGGCAGCGGAGGAGGGCTTCACGCGGATCACCTTCGAGATCGCCGAGGGCCGAGGGGGAGTGTCCAAGCTCACGGTGACCCACGAGCTCGAGGGCGCGCCGAAGCTGGCGCTGCTCGTCGGCGGTCAGGCTGAGGACACAGGAGCCGGTGGTGGTTGGGCCTGGGTGCTCAGCGACCTCAAGTCGCTGCTCGAGACCGGATCCCCGATGGACATGGGGGACGGCCTCAAGGCGTAGACCCCGCCCTTGCGAGGAAGGCGCCCGGGGGCGGCGGCGCGCGTCGGCAACGGCGCGCGGCGCCGCTCCCGCCTCGCGTCCGGGCTCAGGTCGAGGCGTCGCTCCGCGTTCCGATCAGCCGCTCGAGGTGCGGGACCGTCGTCTCCACGCTGGGCAACCGCTCGAGCTCGTCGCGCATCGCCGCCGCGCGGTCGTGCATCGTCGCGTCGTTCAGGGCGGCATCGATCGCGTCCGCCAGGTCGTCCGGCGTCGCGGCGATCGCGTCCAGGACGAGCCCGAGCCCGAGCGCCTCGATGCGATCGGCGTTCCACGGCTGGTCGGCGCCGAGCGGCAGGGCGACGATCGGCAGGCCGTGCGCGAGCGCGCCGAGGATGCTGCCCGAGCCGGCGTGGTTCACGACGAGGTCGCAGCGCGGCAGGATCGCGTCCTGGGGGACGAAACGCTCGACGACGATGCGGTCGGGCTGCGGGCCGAACCGCCCTGGATCGAGCTCACGACCGACCGTCACGATCGCGTCGACGCCGAGCGAGCCGATCGCGGTCAGCAGGCGCGGGAAGAGGTCGCCCGACTCCGCCGGGAAGATCGTCCCGAGCGTCACGTAGACCAGTGGACCGTCGTCATTCAGACGTTCCAGCGAGGCCGGCACGGTTGCCGTTCGGTCGACCGGGGTCGGCCGGAACGAAACGCTCGCGTCCGGGAGCGGGAACCGCGGGTCGCGGAAGCTCGGCGGGAACGGGTTCAGCGCGAGCGGACGCACGACCGCCTGGATCACCCCGTCCGGATCCAGGCCGAGGTCGCGGCGCACGCGCCGGAGGGCCGGCGCGACGACCTCCGTCCGTCCGAATGAGCCGGACGCGTTCACCAGGACGACCGCGTGGGGGATCTCGAGCCGCTCAGCGGCGAGCATCGCCCCGAAGTCGGCTTCGTCGCACACGATCACGTCGGGCCCCCACGTGGCCACGGTCTCGGTGACCTTCCTCGACCTCGAACGCGCGAGGCGTTCGGCGAAGCCGGCGCGGAAGTCCCGCTCCTCGCGGGCGCGGTCGATCGGCTCGAGCGGAGCGATCGATCGGGGATCGCCCGGCGCCTCGTCCGGGTCGGGGAAGAGCGTGAACCCGCGCTCGACGACCGTGGAAGCTCCCGAGCGGCGGCCGTGGAACGCCACCTCGTGCCCCGCGTCCCGCAGCGCGAACGCGACCGGGACGAGCGGGTCGGCGTGGCCGCTGCCGCCGGCGAACGTGCACAGCACCCGGGCCGCGGTCGTCGGACGCCTCAGGTCGGCTCGGTCGCGGTCGAGGCGACGATCCAGTCGCCCGTGGCCGCGTCGAACGCCAGGACGGTCGTCCGCATCGCGCTCGGGCAGCAGTGGGCGTCGCCCGGCTCGAAGACCGCCTCGCGCACCGACAGCCCGACGGGGTCGGCCGACAGGTCGATCGTCGCGTCGCAGGTCTTCCGCTTGAACACCTGGACGTTCGCCGCGAGGTCGATCACGCGCCACGTCCCGCAGGCGCCCGAGCCGCCGGTCTCCTCGAACGTCAGCGCGTCCGGCGAACCGTCGCCCGTGGCGTCGCCGATCAGCGCCCGGATCCCCAGCACGCCGCGCTCGGGCGGGTCGTGCAGGCCGAACACCGGCCGCCACGGGTCCGGCTGCCCCTCGAACCGGCGCCACACCACCAGGGCGTGCTCCTGCTGCAGCGGGTCGGTCCCGGGCTCCACGTAGGCGACCAGGATCGTCTGCGCGACCAGGGTGTCCGCGTACCAGACGTCGGTCACGGTCGTACCGGGCGGGACCAGCGAGCGTGGCGGGATCTCGGATGGGTCGACGTCCTGGTCGAACGAGCCGGGGACGCCCGGCGGGATGCCGGTCGGCTCGACGGACGGGCTCGGTGACGGCTCGTTCGTCGCGGTGGCCGTCGGGGGCACGCCGGTCGCGCTCGGAACCGGCGAGGTCGTGGATCCCGTCGCCGACGGGATGGCGCCGGGTTCCCCGGTGCAGGCGGCGGCGAGCAGGACGAGCGCGGCCGCCCGGATCGCGCGTCGCATCGGGCCAGCGTAGCGGCCGCCCCGCATCGCGGACGTAGGATGCCCGCGATGACCGAGCCTGCGCCCGAGGGGTCGACCCGCGCCCCGAAGCCGGCCTCCGCCTCGCGCGTGACGCTCACGCAGATGATGGAGGTCACCGACGCGAACGTCGCCGGCAACGTGCACGGCGGCGTCGTGATGCGCCTGGTCGACACGGCCGCGGCGCTGGCCGCGATCCGGCACGCGGAGGGCCTGGCGGTCACGGTCTCGCTCGACGAGATGACGTTCCTGGAGCCGGTGCACATCGGCGAGGTCCTGACGCTGCACGCGTCCGTGAACGACGTCGGCACCACGTCGATGGAGTGCGGCGTCCGCGTCGAGGCGGAGAACCCGATCACCGGGCGGAAGGTGCACGCCGCGAGCGCCTATCTGGTGTTCGTCGCGATCGACGAGGACGGCCACCCGTGCCCGGTGCCGCCGATCGTCGCCGAGACCGAGACCGAGCAACGACGTCAGCGCGAGGCGAAGCTCCGCCGGGCCAAGCGGATGGAGCACAAGGAAGCGATCAAGACCGCACGCGCCACCGAGCGCCGGGTCGGAGACGCCGTCTAGCCCGACAGGGCGTCACGGTTCGCGTCGAGCCAGGCCCGGTCCTCACGGATGATCCGGTTGTCGCCGCGAGCGAGGAAGGTCGCCCACGGCTCCCGTCCCAGGGGACCCCAGGTCAGCTCGCGCTCTAGGTCGCGGTCGTGGAGCCGCGAGACCTCGGTCAGCACGTCGACCGCGCCCACGCCGCCGTACGCCTCGCACAGCCTCCGGAGCCTCGCTGCCCGCGGGATCTCTCCGCCGAATCCGGCCTCGCGTGCGTATCGATCGTCGCGCAACGGGACGACCTGCAGCGCGAGGAAGGCGACGTCCGTGATCGGCGGCCCAGGCTCCGCGAGGTCCCAGTCGATGATGCCGACGAGTCGGTCGCCGTCCCACACCGAGTTCCAGGGTCCGAGGTCGCCGTGCAGCGCGATCTGTCCGTGATCGATCGGCAGCCGGCCCGCGCGCCAGGCCGGATGGGCGGGCCGGAATCCCGCGATCGCGTCGTGGAACCGACGGGTCCAGGCGGCGAGGTCGGAAACGCCGTCGAGCGTGAGCAGTCGCGACGGCCACGGGCGCGTGGCAACCGCGCCAGGGATGAACGAGAGCGATTCGCGGCCGGCATCGTCGATCCCGAACGGCTCCGGCACGTCCTCGAACCCGGCGTCGCGGAGGAACCGGAGCATGCCGTGGATCGTCGGTGTCCACTCGCCCGCGGGTTTGCGGACCGTGTCGCCGATCCGGACGGCCCCGGTGACACCGCCCTCGAGCTGCTCCTGGTCGTGCTCGTCCACGCGAACCGAGCCTAGCCGCACCCGCTCTTGCCCGC
>CAVPJX010000002.1:0-508891 GCA_963705545.1 uncultured Actinomycetes bacterium | reverse complement strand
GAGGTCGTGAGCCCGGGTAGATCCCGCACGACGATCCGACCGCGACCGACGTCCACCTCGATGACCACCTCGCGGATCGCGGGGATCAGCGTCTCGACGCCGTCGTCGTCGAGGGCCGCCCAGAGGTCGTTGGCCGGGTTCTCGATCACGTCGCTCACCCGTCCGAGCGATCGCCCCGTCTCGGTCACGACCTCGCACCCGATCACCTGGTGCGGCCAGTACTCACCGTCGGACAACTCCGGGAGCATCGATCGAGGCACGACGAGCGAGCGGCCGCGGAGCCCATCTGCGGTGGTGCGATCCTCGACCCCTTCGAAGGCGACCAGCAGCCGAGACCCCGTCCACCGTGAAGCGACCACTCGCAACGCGCGGCCGTCCTCGAGGAACACCTCGGCTCCTCCGGCGAAGCGATCCGGGTTGTCGGACAGGACCTGGACGGCCACCTCGCCGCGGAGCCCATGGGCCTTCGTGATCCGGCCGACGACGACGGTCGGCTCGTCCATCGCGGATCAGTCGACGATGTCGACGCGCGCGGAGATGCCCTGACGGGTCGCGGCCGCCCGGACGACGGCGCGGAGCGCTCGGGCGGTGCGGCCGCCCCGGCCGATCACCTTGCCCATGTCGTCGGGCGCGACCGAGAGCGTGAGGACGGCTCCCCGGTCGTCGAGCGTCTCGGTGACGCGGACGGCGTCGGGATCGTCGACGAGCTCGCGCGCGAGGAACTCGACGAGCTCCTTCACGCCTCGGGCTCCGCCTCCTCGGCGGACGCATCGGCGGCGTCACCCGGCGTGTCGTCGGCCGGCGTCGGGCGACGAGGCGGCGTCGGCCTCGGTCGCTGCGGGCTCCTCGACGATCTCCGCGCTCGGCTCGACCGGCTCCACGGCCGGAGCTTCCTCCACCGGCGCCGGCGCCTCCTCGACGGGGGCGGCGACCTCCTCGACGGGGGCGGCGACCTCTTCGACCTCGGGAGGCGGCGCGAGGGCGGCCTCGGCCTCCGCGGCGGCCTTCGCCTGGGCCTTCTTCGACAGCTTCGGCTTCTCCTCCGCCCCGTCCCGCGGCTTCTTCACGAGCTTGGCCGCGGCCGGGCGCTCCTGCACGAAGCGATCCCAGATCCCGACCTTGACCATGAGGTTGCGCACCTGATCGGAGGGCTGAGCCCCGACGCGGAGCCAATGCAGCGCGCGCTCCTCGTCGATCTCGATCAGCGACGGGTCCTCGAGGGGATGGTACTTCCCGATGTTCTCGATGAACCGGCCGTCACGGGGGCTCCGCTGGTCGGCCACGACCACGCGGTAGAAGGGCCGCTTGTTCGCCCCCAACCGCCGGAGCCTGATCCTGGTTGCCATGTCCTCAGTCCTTCACGTTCCTCGGCGCCTTCGGCGCCTCTCAGCGCTTCTTCCTGGCCTTGCCTTGGGGCGGCCCGGCGGGCATCCGCAGCATCCCGGGGACCCGCTTGCCCCCCATCATCGTCCGCATCATCTTGCGGGCGCCCTCGAAGTCCTTCAGCAGCCCGTTGACGTCGGCGGTGGTGGTTCCCGAGCCGTTGGCGATCCTCAGGCGCCGGGACCCATGGATGATAGCGGGTTCGCGCCGCTCCTCCGGGGTCATCGAACAGATGATGGCTTCGGCCCGCCCGAGCTCCCCCTCGTCGATCTGCCCTGCGACGTCCTGCAGCGCGTTCTTCCCACCGGGGACGCCGGGGAGCATCTTCAGCAGGTCCCCGATCGGGCCCATCTTCCGCATCTCGCGGAGCTGCACCAGGAAGTCGTCCAGCGTGAATCGCCCGGCGAGGAGCTGCTCGGCCGAGGCTCGGGCGGCCTCCTGGTCCATCGTCTCCTGCGCCTTGTCGATCAGGCTGAGCACGTCGCCCATCCCCAGGATCCGCCCCGCCATCCGGTCGGGGTAGAAGGGTTCCAGGTCCTCGGTCTTCTCGCCGGTCCCCACGAAGAACACCGGCCGGCCCGTGACCGCCGTGATCGAGAGCGCGGCGCCACCACGCGCGTCGCCGTCGAGCTTGGTCAGGACGAACCCGGTGGTGTCGACGTCGCGCATGAAGGCGCGCGCCTGCACGATCGCGTCCTGCCCGGTCATCGCGTCCGCCGCCATCAGGACGTGGTGCGGCTTCGTCGCCTCCTTGATCCGGCGGGCCTGCTTCATCATGTCCTCGTCGACGTGCAGCCGCCCCGCGGTGTCGATGATCACGACGTCGGCCTGCTGGCGTGCGGCCTCCTTCAGGGCGCTCTTCGCCACCTTCACGGGGTCGCGGCCATCGGACACGACCGGGACGCCGATCTCGTGACCGAGGGTCCGCAGCTGCTCGATCGCGGCCGGGCGCTCCAGGTCCGCGGCGACGAGCAGGGGCCGCTTGCCTTTCGCCTTGAGATGGCGCGCGAGTTTCGCCGCCGCCGTGGTCTTCCCGGAGCCCTGGACCCCGGCCATCATCACGACGGCCGGCACAGCGGACGACGGGAAGGTGAAGGGATGGTGCTCGCCGCCGAGCGTCACCGTGAGCTCCTCGTCGACCACCTTCACGACCTGCTGCCCCGGCGTGAGGCTCTTCATCACCTCTTCGCCGAGCGCCCGGGCGCGGACCCGCTCGAGCAGGTCGTCCGCCACCTCGACCGCGACGTCGGCCTCGAGCAACGCCGTGCGGATGTCGGCGAGCGCGGCATCCACCTGCCTGGGGTGGAGCTTGCCCCGCGAGCGGAGCTTCTTGAAGACGCCGTTCAGGCGGTCCGTGAGGGTGTCGAACATGTCAGGTAGGGCGCGGGCTCGGCGGCAGCGTGCGCCTCGAGCACGCAGTGTATCGGCCGCCATGGAAGGAGTGCCGATGAGGCGGGACCTGGAGCAGACCCGACGCCTCGAGCTCCAACTCGCCCGTCTGCGATGGCTGGCCGCCCTGTTCGGCGCGACCGTCACCGCGGTCGAGGCGGCGACGGGGACCGGCACCCGGCCGCTCGCCGGCGCGTTCGCGGCCGCGCTGACCGCCGCTCTCGTGATCGGCAACGCCCTGGTCGTCGGGACCGCGCACCGGGCCCAGACGCCAGGACAACTCCGGGCGCTCGGCATCCTCGCGTTCGCCCTCGACACCGTCGCGGCCCTCGGATTGGTCTGGGTGAGCGCCCGCACGCCCTCGGATCCGGCCTGGGTGCTGGCCTACCTCCTGCCGCTCGAGGGTGCGATCCGCTACGGGGTGCTGGGCGCGCTCGCCCCCGTGCCGCTGATCCTGGCCTCCGAGACCGCACGCGAGGCCTGGCTCGACGCGAGCTTCGTCCTGTACCCGTTCCAGGTCACCGCGGTCGCGTTCCGGGTGGGGATGGCGGCGGTCGTCGCCGTCGTGGCCGGCCTGTTCGCCTCGTCGATGCGCCGCGAGGCGGAGCGGGCGCTGGAGCGCACCCGGCTCGCGGAGGAGGAAGCGCTCCGCGCCGAAGCGGCCGCGGAGCGGGAGGCCGAGGCCCGTCGCGACCTCGTGGCCTTCCACACGGCGATCCTCGCGGGCGTCGCGGCGGCCGATGCCGCCGAGGGCATCCAGGCCATCGCGGAGGCGGTGGGGCGCGAACTCGGATGCGAGGCCCTCGGGATCCTGTTGGTGGAGCCGGCCGACGTCGGCGCTGACCGCCTGGTCGCCGCCGGGGTGTGGGGCACGCCCGGCTACGATCGCGGCACTCGGTTCGTCCAGGGGACGGGCCCCATCGACCTGGAGGAGCTCTCGCGGCCCGAGCTCCGGACGGATCCGCCCGAGGCCGTCGTGCCGCTGCGAGCCGGCGACGACGTCATCGGGATCCTGCACGAGCGCACGTCCGACGGCGAGCTGGACCGGGACCGATTGCTGCTCCTCGGGCGGCTGGCGGACCAGATCTCGCTGGTGGTCCAGGCGAGCAGCCTCCGCATCCAGCAGGAGGAGACGCTGCATCGTCTCCGTGAGCTCGACGAGATGAAGTCGGACTTCGTCGCGATCACGAGCCACGAGCTCCGGACCCCGCTCTCGGCGATCCGGGGGTTCGTGGATTCGTTGACGCGCCGGATGGACCAGCTCTCGCCCGAGGAGACGCAGGAGTTCCTCGACATCATCCGCGGGCAGACCGATCGCCTGATCCGGCTCGTCGAGGACCTGCTCCTCGCCTCTCGGATCGAGGCCGGCAGGCTCACCCTCGTGCCCGAGGCGATGCCGACGGCGGTCCTGATGACGCACGTCCGACAGGGGCTCGGCGACGCGGCCGATCGGGTCCGGATCGCGGGCGACGGGATGCCGGACGAGCTCGTCGTGGACGGCCAGCGACTGACGCAGATCCTCACGAACCTCCTCGTGAACGCGCTCCGGTACTCCCCCACCGACGTCCCCGTGCTGCTGAGCGCCGAGTCGCGATCCTCCGGAACCGTGACGTTCACGGTCGCCGACCGCGGCCCGGGGATCGCACCGGAGGAGCAGGAGCGGATCTTCGAGCGCTTCCACCAATCCGAGTCCGCGTCCTCCCACTCCGAGGGCGCGGGCCTGGGCCTCTACATCGCGAAGCAGCTGGCCGAGGCGATGGGCGGGTGGATCTCGGTGACCTCGGCCCCGGGGGCGGGCGCGGCGTTCTCGGTCACGATCCCGTCGAGCCGGGGTCTGCTGGTTCCGGCGCCACTGTCCGGAGTAGGTCGCTCGGGCCGAACGGCTTCGTGAGGTACCCGTCGGCTCCGAGCTCGAGCGTGCGCCGCCGCTCCTCCTCCCCCGCGGCCGTGACCACCACCACGCGGATCGCGCGGAGCGACGGATCCTCCTTGATCGACCTGAGGAGCTCCTCGCCCGACATCCCGGGGATGTTCAGGTCCAGCAGCACGACCTCCGGACGGTCCTGCACGATCGTCCCGAAGGCGTCGTCCCCGTCGACCGCCTCGAGGACCTCGAACCCCTCCGGCTCGAGCACGAGGCGGATCGCCGACCGCATCGTCGGGTGATCCTCGACGACCAGGACCCGGCGCGGCACGTCAGTCGCCGACCAGCCGGTCCGCGAACGCCCGAGCCTCGAAGGGGCGGAGGTCCGCCTGCCCCTCGCCGACGCCGACGAAGCGGATCGGGACGCCCAGCTCCTCGCGGACGGCAAGCACGATCCCGCCTTTGGCGGTCCCATCCGTCTTGGAGAGCACCACGCCCGTCACGTCCACCGCTTCCGTGAACGCCCTCGCCTGGGCGATCCCGTTCTGGCCGGTCGTCGCGTCGAGCACCAGCAACGTCTCGTCGACCTCGCCCCCGGCCTTCTCGATCACCCGCCGGACCTTCTTCAGCTCGTCCATGAGCGGCGTCTTCGTGTGCAGCCGGCCGGCCGTGTCCACGATCAGCACGTCGGAGCCGCGGGCCAGCGCCGATGTGACGGCGTCGAACGCCACCGCGCCGGGGTCCGCACCCCGGCCCTGCGCCACCAGGTGCGCGCCGGCCCGGCGGGCCCACACCTCGAGCTGTTCCCCGGCCGCCGCGCGGAAGGTGTCGCTCGCGGCGAGGCTCACGGTGTGCCCCTCGCCGGTGAGGCTCGACGCCAACTTGCCGATCGTCGTGGTCTTCCCGGACCCGTTCACACCGACGACGAGGACGACGGCCAGGCGCTCGGTCGTCAGGGCGAGGGGCCGGTCGGGTCCGAGGACCGCCACCACCTCGGAGCGCAGGAGCCCGGCCGCGTCCAGGCCGGGCCGGTACCCCGCTCGGACGCGGGCGACGAGGTCGGCCGCAGCCTTCGGCCCGACGTCGGCGCGGATCAACACGTCCTCGAGCTCGCGCCAGGTTTCGTCGGTCGCCTCGCGCTGGAAGAGGCCCCGGATCTTGGCGCCGAGCCCGGAGGAGGTAACGGCGCTCGGCAACGGCGCGTCGACCGGCGTCGCTCGAGACGCGGGAGCTTCGGCCTCCTCGTAGGCACGGAGCTCTCGGCGTCGGCGCCGGAAGAGCACGAACGCGGCCGCGATGCAGAGCAGGGCCGCGAGCGCGAGGACGACCGAGAAGTTGGCGATCACGTACGGCGGAGGCTAGCCCACCGCTTCGGCTTCCGGCACCCGGACCTGGGAGTGCTCCTCCTCGTCGATCCGGCGCGGCTCCTCCATCCGCTGGCACACCACCTTCGTGGTGCCATCGACGTTCAGGGAGACGCCGTACATCATGGCCGAGATCTCCATCGTCCGCTTCTGGTGCGTCACGATCAGGACCTGGGCATCGGTCGCGAATCCGGACACCAGCCGGAGGAACCGATGCAGGTTCACGTCGTCGAGCGCCGGTTCGACCTCGTCCATGAGGTAGAAGGGGCTCGGTCGCGCGGTGAAGATCGCGAACAGGAACGCCATCGCCGCGAGCGACCGCTCGCCACCGGACAGCAGCGAGATCCGCTTGACTCGCTTGCGCCCCGGGCTCGCCTCGATCTCGATGCCGGAGGTGAGGGGCTCCGCCGGGTCCGTGAGGACCAGGCGTCCCTCGCCCCCCGGGAACAGCTCCTTGACGAGCCGCTCGAACTGGGCCGCGACGTCCCGGTAGGCCGACTCGAAGGTCTCGCGGATCTCCCGATCCACCTTGGCGATCACCTCTAGGAGATCCCGCCTGGCTTTGCGGACGTCGTCGAGCTCGCGGTGCATGAAGTCATGGCGATCGCGCACGACCTCGAACTCGCCGGTGGCCAACAGGTTGACGCGACCCAACAGGGCCAGCCGTCGCTGGACCAGCTCCGATCGCTTCTCGAGCGACTCGACCGTATCGTCCGCGTCCAGGCGCCCGAGCGCCTCGGCGGGATCGGTCCCGTGCCCCTCGACCAACAGCCGCTCCGCCTCCCGCACCCGCCGCTCGATGTCACCCCGCAGACGGTCGTCGTCCTCGTAGCGCTCGCGCAGCTCGTCCAGCGCCGTCGACGCCTCGCGCCAGGCGCGGTTCATCGCGGACTCGGACTCCGCCGCGGCACGCTCGGCGCCGGCGGCCTCGTCCCTCGCGCGCTCCTCCCGGAGCCCGTGCTCCTCGGCGGCAGCCAGCGCTGCCTCCGCGGCGGTGCGGTCGCGTTCCGCCGCCTCGACGGCGGCGCGCAGGGTCACCGGATCGTGCGCGGCGAGCGCCTCGCGCTCGGCGCGCAGCTCCACGGCCCGGCCGTCCAGGATCGTCCGGTCGCGGCGGAGCGTCTCCACCGTCACGCGCGCCTGGATCGGCGACTGCGGGGTGGGGGGGAGCTCGGGCATCGCCTCGGTCTCGGGCTCCATCTCCGCCAGCCGGCGGCGGGCGAGCTCCGCCTGCTCGTCGAGCGCGGACGCTCGCTGCTCCAGCAGGTCCCGCTCGCGCCCCAGGGCGGCGGTCTCGGCCTCGGTCCGCGCGAGCCGTTCGGCGGCGGCCGTGATGTCGGCGTCGGCGGCGTCGATCTGCTCACCGAGGAAGGTCGACTCGCCGGCGATCTCGTCGAGCCGGGCCCGCCGCGGCTTGATCGCGGCGAGGGTGGCGGCAAGGTCGTGCTCGAGCACACGGAGCTCGGCCCGGATCTCGCGAGAGCGGGCGTCGGCCTCGCGCGCCGTGTGGATCACGGCGGGGCCGACCAGCACACCGTCCGGCGTGACGAACGAGCAGGTCGGGTGATCGGCCTGCCGATCGGCCGCATCGTCGATCGTGTCGACGAGGTAGACGTCGCGCAGCAGGGTGCTGACGATCCCGCGAGCCACGGGCTCCGCGTCCACGACGGAGAGCAGGGACCGCTCGCCCGCGAGTCCTTGGCGGACGGGCCCCCCGCCGGCGATGGCGAAGACCGCGCCCTCTCCCGTCGGGACGTCCACGACCGCGAGCTCCAGGTCCTCGTACACGACGGCATCCGCGAGCGGTCCGAGGGCCGCCACCAGCGCGCGTTCGAGCCCCGGCTCGGCCCGGACCTGGTCCTTCAGCAGCCCGACCGCGCGGCGGTCATGCGCCTTGAGGAAGCGGGAGCCCGGCGTCTCCTCGATGTCTTGGCGCCGCGCCTCGAGCAGGTCTCGGCGCGCCTCCTGACGGCGTCGGATCTCCTCGAGCTCCTCGAGCTTCTCGACCAGCCGGCGGCGTTCCTCGTCGAGCTGCGAGCGACGCTCGGCGAGCGGGCTCGACTGGGCGTCCATCCCTTCGATGTCCGACTCCAGACCGGCGCGCTCCGCCTCGATCGCGGCGACCCGCGAGGCGACATCGCTCAGGTGCTCGGCGAGTCGCTCTCGTTCCCGCTCCGCCGACGCGAGCCCTCGTCGGAGCGCCTCCATCTCGGCGCGCCGCCCGGCGGCGGCCTCCGCGACCCGGCGGCGAGCCTCCTCCGCCTCACGGCGGCGTTCCTCGGCGACGCGGAACTCGGCCTCGGCTTCGTCCAGCTCGGCCTCGCGCACGGCGAGCTCGTCCACGATCCGAGCCAGCTCGGCCTCGGTGCGCTCCAGCTCCGCCCCGATCGCGTCCAGCCGGACGGTGCGCGAGGCCTGCGAAGCCAGCTCCTCACGCGCGGACGCCTCCCGTTCCACCGCAGCGCGGAAGGCGCGCTCGGCGTCGCCCCGCTCGGCCGCCGCGGTGCGGAGCACGACCTCGCGCTCGGCGAGCGTCCGGGCGGCGAGGCCACGCGCGTCGGCGGCCTCCAGGACCTTCCCGTCGAGGGCGTCCAGCCTGGCGCGCGCCGCCGCGCGCGCCTCGAGGCCCTCGTCCCAGCCGGCCATCCTTCGATCGCGCTCGGCCCGGAGCGCACGCAGACGCGCCGCGGCGAGGGACCGCGATAGCTCCTCCGCCTGCGCGGTCAGCGTCTCGTGCTTCTTCGCCATCTCCGCCTGCTGCTGCAGCGGCTTGAGCTGTCGTCGGAGCTCCGCCAGCACGTCCTGCAGTCGGAGGAGGTCCTGATCGAGCCCCGCAAGCTTGCGTTCGGCCCGCTCCTTGCGGCGCCGATGCTTCGCGATCCCGGCCGCCTCCTCGATGTACTTGCGCCGATCCTCGGGACGCGCGAGCAGGACCTCCTCGAGCTGGCCCTGCCCGACCACGGTGTGCAGCGCCCGCCCGATCCCCGATTCGGACAGGAGCTCCTGCACGTCGAGCAGGCGAACGACCTGGCCGTTGATCCGGTACTCGCTCTCCCCCGAGCGGAAGATCGTCCGGCTGACCTCGATCTCGGTCATCGGCACCGGGATCTTGCCCGCCTCGTTGTCGATGACGAGCTTCACCTCGGCCATCCCGAGGGCAGGGCGCGAAGGCGTCCCGGCGAAGATCACGTCGGCCATCTGTCCGCCGCGGAGCGCGCGGGCACCCTGTTCGCCGAGCGCCCAGCTGATCGCGTCGACGAGGTTGGATTTCCCGGAGCCGTTCGGTCCCACGATCGTGCTGACGCCGGGAGCGAACTCCAGGACCGTCTTGTCCGCGAACGACTTGAACCCGCGGATATGGATCTGCCGAAGGAACATGCGGCGCGATGCTAACAGCGGCCCTCACACGCCCCGGGGAGGTTCCCGGAGATTCCTCGGGGAGACGCCGAACGCCGACCCTGGACACCCTCAGCCGAGGACGCGGAACCCGGTCTCGCCGACGGGCGGCTCTTCCGTGACCTCGATCCGATCGATGCGGGCGAGGGGCGGGCCCTCGCGGCACCAGGCGAGCAGCGCCTCCACGTCGCCCCGCGGGCCCTCGAAGACCGCATCCACATCCCCGTCGGGGAGGTTTCGCACCCACCCGGCGACGCCCATCCTCCTGGCGAGTTCGGCGCAGGAGGCCCGGTAGAAGACCCCTTGGACCCGACCCTCCACCCGCACGCGAACGCGGCGGATCGAGTCGGAGGTCTCATCCATGCGACGGACTCTCCCATGGTGCGCGGTACCCTGTCGGGCTGACTGGAGGGGATCGCCTGGCGACGTACGACGAGCGCACCGTGCTGCTGGTGGTGGACGTGCAGAACGACTTCGCCGACCCCGGGGGCAGCCTCTACGTCCGTGGCGGCGAGCGGGTCGTCCCCGTCGCCAACGAGGAGATCGCGGCCGCCGAGCGGGCGGGTGCGGCGGTCGTGTACACCCAGGATTGGCACCCGCCGGTCACTCCGCATTTCCGCAAGGACGGCGGGATCTGGCCCGTCCACTGCGTCCAGGACACCTGGGGCGCCGCGTTCCACCCGGACCTGACCGTCGACGGCGAGGTCGTGCGCAAGGGCACGGATGGGAAGGACGGGTACTCGGGGTTCACCGCCCGCGACCCCAACACGTGGGAGATGGTCTCGACGGCGCTCGAGGACCTCCTTCGACGGCGCGGGATCGAGCGCCTGGTCGTCTGCGGCCTGGCCACGGACTACTGCGTGGTCGAGACGGTCCTCGATGCTCGGATGCTGGGGTTCCCCGTCCAGGTGCTCACGCCCGCGATCCGGGCGGTCGACCTGGAGGCGGGAGACGGTGATCGCGCGATCGAGCGGATGCGCGACGCGGGCGCGGAACTGCTCTAGCTCTCGCCCGGCGAGCCGTCGAGGGGATCCAGGTCACGACTGGCATTGCGGGCAGAAGTACCCCGTACGCCCGCCGATCTTCACGGTCTGGATCGGCGTCCGGCAGCGACGGCACGGCAACCCGGCCCGTCCGTACACCTTCAGCTCGAGCTGGAACTCGCCCGGTTTGCCGAACAGGTCCACGTACGCCTCGTCGTCGAGCGTGGTGCCTCGGGCCTTGATCGCGTCCTGCAGCGTCTCCTGGATCGCGCGGTAGAGGCGGCGCACCTCCTGCGACGACAGCGTGTCGGACATCCGGTCGTACCGGAGGCCGGCGGCGAACAGGACCTCGTCCGAGTAGATGTTGCCGAGCCCGGCGATGAACTTCTGGTCCATCAGGAGCGGCTTCATCTTCGACGCGCGCTCGGCGAGCAGGTACTGGAAGGTCGGCCACGTGAACACCTGGTCAAGCGGGTCGATCGCGAGGTGCTGCAGCTCCTTGACCTTCCCGAGCTCGTCACTCCCGGTCACGAACATCTCGCCGAAGGTCCGCGGATCGATGAACCGGAGGTCGCCGCCCTGCTGGAACGTCAGCACCACGTGGGTGTGGGGGGGGAGCGCCACGCGACCGTTCCCGCGCTGGAACTGGCCGCTCATCCCGAAGTGCGTCACCAGCACGTCGCCGGAGTCCAGGTACAGCAGGAGGTACTTCCCACGACGCTCGAGCTTCGTGATCTTGCGGCCGTCGAGCCGCGCCGTGAAGTCCTTGCGCTTGGCGTGGCGGCGGATCACGCGCATCGCGTTCTTCGAGGACTTGACCTCGGACGTCTTGATGCGTCGGCCGACGACGTCCTTCTCGAGGTCGCGGCGCATCACCTCCACTTCGGGCAGCTCCACCCGTTCCCCCTTCCGAGCGTTACGCGCCCTGTTGCCCGAGGCGCTCGGTGATCCGCGCGTAGGCCTCGCGGGCGGCCTGCTGCTCCGCTTCCTTCTTCGAACGGCCGGAGCCCGTCCCGAGCGGCTCTCCGGCCAGGAAGACCGTGGCCGTGAACTCCTTCTGGTGGTCGGGGCCACGCTCCTCGAGCCGGTAGTCCGGCATCGCCCGGAGCTCCTGGGACGCGACCTCCTGCAGGATCGTCTTGTAGTCGCGGTCGCCCTCGCCACGGACGTACGCCTCCATCCGAGGCCGGAAGAGGCGCTCGATCAGCGTTCGCGCGATGTCGAGACCCTGGTCCAGGTATACGGCGCCGAAGATCGCCTCCAGGCAATCGGCCAGGATCGACGACTTGTCGCGCCCGCCCGAGAGCTCCTCGCCGCGGCCGAGCCGCACCGCCTGTCCGACGCCGAGGGACCGGGCGACCTCGGCGAGCGCCACCATGTTGACGATGGCCGCACGAAGCTTCGCGAGCGAGCCCTCCGGCAACGCCGGATAGGTCGCGAACGCCATGTCGGTGACGACGAGCCCGAGCACGGAGTCCCCGAGGAACTCGAGACGCTCGTTCGTCACTTCCTCGCCCTGCTCGAAGGCGAACGACCGATGGGTGAGCGCCGTCTCCAGCAGACGAGGGTCGAGGAACGCGACGCCGAGAGCCCGATCCAGCGGTCCGAGGGGCAGCTCGACGGCGGAGCTCACCGGGTCACTCGACCTCGATGGCCTGGCGACCGGCGTAGTAGCCGCAGTTGCCGCACACCCGATGCGGGAGCTTCGGCTGGTGGCACTGCGGACAGTCGGCGTAGGCGGGCGGGGCTGCCTTCCAGGTGGCGCGCCGCTTGCGCGTCTGGGTCTTGCTCTGCTTCTTCTTCGGGACGGCCATATCGGGTTCCTTCCTATCGCTCGCTGTCGGCGGTGGGTTCCAGCAGGAGCGACTCGAGCGCTGCCCACCGCGGGTCGGTCTCGTCGTGCCCGGGACATCCACCGAGGTTCCGGTTCTCGCCGCACACGCTGCACAGTCCGAGGCAGTCGGGGCGGCAGAGCGGGGCGAACGGCAGTTCTACGCCGACGACGTCGCGCAAGACCGCCTCGGGTTCGAGGAAGCCCTCCGGCGTCACCGTGTACATGTCGTCGTCGGCGCCCGGTTCGGTCGCGAAGAGCTCCTGCATCTCGATCGCGAACGCCTCGTCGAGCTCCGCGAGGCATCGCGCACAGCGCAGCCGCATCGAGCCCGTGAGCGTGCCGGAGGTCAGGATGCCCTCGACCACGGACTCGAGCAGCAGCTCCCCGTGTACGGGACCCCGGAGGGTCGCGAGCTCGACCGTCAACCCCTCGAGCTCGCCATCGACGGCGACGCGACGCGATCCGCCGGGGTGGCCGACCAGATCGCGGACGTCGATCGGATCGAACGTCACCGCTGCTCCTCGTCGAAGAGCTCCGCGTCCTCGGGCGCGAACTCCGCTTCCGCCGCCGTCAGGGGCGCCCGGAGGCGCTCGCGTCCCTGCTCGACCTGGTCGAGCGTCTTCGCGAGCCCCCGCGTGGTCGCCTGCGCCTCCTCGAGGATCCGGCGCAGGGCGATCTCGAACTGCGCGAGCTTCGCGTCGACGTAGTCCTCAGCCTCGTCGCGCATCGTGCGGACCTGGTCGTCGGCCTCGGCGACGAGCCGGTCGGCTTCCTCGCGGGCGCGCTCGACGACCTCTTCCTTCCGTGCCATCCGTAGCTGCTCCTCCTGGGCGGCCTCGACGAGCTTCTCGGCGTCGGCCCGAGCTTTGGCGAGGAGCTCCTCGCGGTCCTTCACGATCCAGCGCGCCTGCTTGATCTCCTCGGGGAGGCTCTCCTGCATCTGCTCGAGCATCTCGAGGACCTCGTCGCGGTTCACCAGCGCCGACGAGGACAACGGCATCGATTTCGCCTCACGCACCATCTCCTCGAGCTGCTGGAGCCGGCCGGCCAGATCCATCAGCCCCGACCCCCGAGACGCTCCCGCAGCCGCGCGGCGACCGCGTCCGGCACCAGGCCGTCGGCGCCGCCCCCGAACCGCGCGACCTCCTTGATCAGCGAGGACGACAGGAACGACCACGTCGGGTTCGTCGGCATGAACACCGTCTCGATCTGGCCGAGTCGCAGGTTCATCTGCGCCATCTGGATCTCGTACTCGTAGTCCGACACGGCGCGCAGGCCCTTCACGATCACGGCTGCGCCCTCGGTGCGCGCGAAGTCGACGAGCAGCCCGGCGAACCCGGCCACCTTGACGTTCGGCATCGCCGAACAGGCATCCTCCAGCATCGCGACCCGTTCCTCGAGGCCGAACAGGGGCTGCTTGGAGGGGTTCTCGAGCACGCCGACGATGACCGCGTCGAACGCCTTGGCGGCGCGGCCGATGATATCGAGATGACCGTTGGTCACCGGGTCGAACGTGCCCGGACACAGGGCGGTCAGGCCCATCGAACCTCCTGGAACAGGGTGAGGAGGCTGTCGCCGTATCGCAGACGCCTCGCGACGGCCCAGTTTACTGGAATCACAGGGGTGGAACTCCTGTTCGCCCGGGTCAGGACCACCGTCCACCCCTCCGGGGTGAGCCAACCCTCGGAAAGGAGCGCGAGGATCCGCTCGAGCGCAGGTCCCTCGAGGTCGTAGGGGGGGTCCAGGAACACGAGGTCGAACGGTCCCTCGGGTCGATCCTGCTGCGCCAGGAACGACTCGGCGTCCGCCTGCCGCACGACCGCCCGGTCGGAAAGACGGGTCCGGGCGAGGTTCTCGCGCACGGCCGTGGCCGCCCGTCCGGACCGGTCGACGAGGACCGCGTGCTCGGCCCCGCGGGAGAGGGCCTCGATCCCGAGCGCGCCGGTGCCGGCGAACAGGTCCAGGACGATCGCGCCGCCGACGCGGTCCCCGAGGCTCGAGAAGACCCCCTCGCGCGCACGATCGGAGACCGGGCGCGCCCCCGGTGGCACGGGGCCGAGGCGTGTCCCCTTCGCCGACCCCGCGATCACCCGCACGCCGGGAGCCTACCGGCGGCGCGGCTGGGCCCCGGCACCGACCGTCATTCGTGTCCGGCGAGCCCCTGGCGATGCGCGTGCCGGACCAGCTCGGCGCGGGTCCGCACGCCGAGCTTGGTGTTCATGCTCGACCGGTGGCTCTCCACGGTGCGGAGCGACAGGTGCAGCATCGCCGCGATCTCGGCGTTCGTGTGCCCGAGCGCCACCAGGCGCAGGACCTGGATCTCGCGGGGCGTCAGCAGCTCGGAGGCGGACGCGTGCACCGCCGCGGGCGCCTGGCGGTACCCGGCGAGCGCCGCTCCCATCGACGGCTGGAGGTAATCCTCGCCCCGAGCGACCCGGCGGACCGCATCCGTGAGCTCCGTGGAGGCAGCCTCCTTCAACATGTATCCCCGCGCACCCGCCGCGAAGCACAGATGCACGTCGGCGGGGTTGTCCACCATCGTGAGCACGAGGATCCCGGCATCGGGGAACCGGTCGTGGACGCGCGCGATCACGTCGGCCCCCCGTCCATCGGGCATGACCAGGTCGCACACGATCACCTGCGGGTCGGCGTCGGCCGACACGGCCGTCGCGACCGACGAGGCCTCGGCGATCACGTGGAGATCCGGCTGTCGCTCGAGGAGGCTGCGCAGACCCTCGCGCATCATCACGTGATCGTCGACCAGCATCAGCCGGACCCCGTCGTCGGTCACGCCAGGATTATCGTTCCGATGCAACCCCGAGTGAAGCACGACGGGAGCCTTCTCCGTCCGGGCTAGGAGCTGAACAGCCACTCGATCGACCCCGCGAACCGGTCGCGGAGGCCGGCCAGCAGGTCGGGGTGGCCCTCCAGCCGTGGATCGCCCGCGATCAGGTCGAACGCCCGCTCCCGAGCGCGCCGCACGAGGTCGAGGTCCTCCGCCAGGCGCACGAGCTTCAGGTCGGGCATCCCCGACTGCCGGACGTCGAAGAGGGTCCCCTCCCCCCGGAGCCGGAGATCCTCGTCCGCCAGCTCGAAGCCGTCGGCGGTGCGCACCATCGCGTCGATCCGGGCCTCGGCCTCCAGGTTCTCCCCGTCGGAGCCGTCGAAGAGCACGCAGGTGCCGGCGTGCGCTCCGCGACCGATCCGGCCCCGGAGCTGGTGCAGCTGAGCCAGGCCGAAGCGCTCGGCGTTCTCCACGAGCATCACGGTTGCGTTCGGAACGTCCACTCCCACCTCGATGACCGTCGTCGAGATGAGGATGTCCGTCACCCCGCCGCGGAACCGGTCCATGACCGCGGCCTTCTCCTTCGGCCGGATCCGTCCGTGCAGCAGGTCGACCCGGAGGTCGGGGAACACGTCGGCGGCCAGCCGCTCGGCCTCGGCCTCGGCCGCCTTCACCTCGGCCCGGTTCGTTTCGTCGATCGCGGCGCACACGACGAACGCCTGTCGTCCCCCCGCCACCTCGCCACGGACGAGCTCGTACGCCGCGTCCCGATCCGCCTCGGTCCGGGCGGCGACCGTCGTCACGGGGCGGCGGCCGGACGGGAGCTCGTCGAGGATCACGACGTCCAGGTCGCCGTAGTAGGTCAGCGCTAGCGTCCGCGGGATCGGGGTCGCGGTCATGATCAGCACGTCGGGCTCCGGGCCCTTCCCCTTCAGGGCCATCCGCTGATGCAGGCCGAAGCGGTGCTGCTCGTCGATCACCGCCAGGGACAGGTCGCGGAACGTCACCGCCTCCTGCACGAGCGCGTGGGTTCCGATCACGAGGTCGACGCCGCCGTCCGCGAGGCCCGCCAGGATGCGCGTGCGGTCCTTCCCGGTGACGGCGGACGTGAGCAGGGCCCACGTGATCTGCGCCTCGTCGCCGGGGAGCGCTGACTCGTCCAACAGCGATGCCTGCCCGTCGTCGGGAGCCGCGAGCTCGAGGTACGGCATCCCGCCGATCGGGGCGAGGAGCGCGGACACGGAGATCGCGTGCTGCCCCGCGAGCACCTCGGTCGGCGCCATGATCGCCGCCTGATGTCCGGAACCGATCGCGGCCAGGGCGGCGCGGACCGCGATGAGCGTCTTGCCCGCACCGACGTCCCCCTGGAGCAGGACGTTCATCGGCCGCGGCGCTTCCATCGCCCGGTCAACCGCATCGGTCGCCCGCCGCTGCGCGGCCGTCGGTACGAACGGCAGCGCGGCATCGAGCGCCCGCGTGAGCGGGTTGTCCGGACGATGCGCGATCCCGGTCTGCTCGGAAGTGACCCGGTGCTTGCGGAACGCCACCCCCAGCTCCAGCGTGAACAGCTCGTCGAACTTCAGCCGCTGCCGGGCCCGGGCGAGCTGTTCGGGATCGTCGGGGAAGTGGATCGCGCGGATCGCGGGATCGAACGGCTCGAGGTCCTCGGCCGCGACCAGCTCGCGCGGCAAGGGATCGTCGATCGCCGGCAGGCGCTCGAGGGCGCGATGGATCAGCTCCCGGATCGTCCGGGGTGCGATGCCCTCGGAGGCCGGGTGGACCGGTGTGATGCGTCCGGTGTGGATCAGGTCGGCGTCGTCGCCCCGCAGGAGCTCGACCTCCTGCTTCGCGAGCTGGAGGCGGCCGCGGTACCTCGTGACCACGCCGGACACGGCCAACTCCTGACCCTCTCGGTACTGACCCGCGGTCCAGGGTTGGTTGAAGAACGTGAGATCGAGGTAGCCGGTGCCGTCGCCGAGCGTGACCGTCACCATCGTCTGATGCCGGCGGGTCTGGCGCTTGAAGACCTTGTGCACGCGGGCGATCACCGTGGCGTACTGCCCGATCTTGAGCGTTCGGATGGTCTCCACCTTCGACCGGTCGATGTATCGCCGCGGGTAGTGCTCCAGGAGGTCGCGCACCGAGTCGATCCCGAGGGCATCGGCGAGGACGACGTGGGCCTCGGGTCCCTTGGTTCGGCCGCCCGTCCGGCGCATGGCGAGTCGGCGGTCGATCTCGACCACCGGGGCATCGAGGGTCAGCGACATCGAGACACCATCCTCGGGTTCTACCACCGAGAGGTTCCAGTCCATCGGCGCCCACCAGAGGGGCCCAGGTCGGAAGCCCTCTTGTCCTTCAACGGAGAGGTGGATCACGGCGCGGTTGCGGCCCGCGGCGCATTCCTGGGTCTCTGACCGCGCTCCCTCGTGGGTCTCTGACCGCGCTCCCTCGTGCGAGGCATGGCCGCGCCGCCCTCGAGGACGCGAGGTGCCAGCGATGGTCGAGGGTCACTCCGGGTGGAGCTCGACGCGGTTGCCATCTGTGTCGAAAGGGCGTCAACTAGGGTCTCGCTCCGGAGGGGGGTTGGTATGGACACCGCGTTCGTGTTCGATCCCAAGGGGAACTACAAGGTGGTGCGGAAGATCCGAGCAGCGGGGACCATGCCCGCGATCGGGCTCCGGTACGTGGCCTCGGTGACCGGGCCTTACAAGATCTTCCAGGTCGTCGACTTCGATGCGATCGTCCAACTGGATGACCGACTGGACTCGTTGCCCGGTGCTGGAGGGTCGGACGACCCGCCGAACGCGCTCCGGCTCGGCCCGGGCCAAGCCAAGGTCCGGAGGAGCACGTACCTCGCGCACACCGCTCTCGTCAGGATCGACGTGAGCGTCGTCGACCCGAACGATCTGATGGATGCGATCGAAGAGGCGATCGGCTCTGACTCGGACGGCGGCGTCGAAGCAGACGCGGTGGTCGGCGACTTCGACATCCTCGCGTGCGTCGTCGCCGATGATGAGGAGACGCTCGCAACGAAGATCCTCAACATCCGTAGGATCGAGGGCGTGGAACGGACGGTGTCGCTCCGCGTGATCGACTACGTGTCGACGAGCACGAACGCACCGGATGAGCACAGGGTCTCGTCAGCGGGCTAGGGGCGCCATCAAGCCGATCGACCGAGCAGTTCGTCGGCACGGCTGAGCTCCCTCACCGATCCCAGCCGGTCGAACACGCGAGCGGCCTCCTCAGCCATGGCCCGTGCGCGCTGGTCCTCCCCAGTCCGCATCAGCTCGCCGGCCAGGTCGAGTCCGGTGACCGCCGCCTCCCACACAGCCCCGAGCGCGGTGAACCCATCCACGGCCGATCCCAGCAGTTCGATGGCTCGCTCCGGTGCCCCTTGCGCGGCGGCCGCTCGACCCTCGAGGCGCGTCGCGTACAGGGCGAGGGGTGGCTCACCCGCCCAGGAGGCATGGCGCGCCGCTCGTCGGACCAGCTCGGGGGCTTCGTCCCAGGCTCCTTGCTCGGCGATCACCTCGCACCACGCCTCGAGGATCTCATCTCGCCCACGCCGGTCCTCGGCGAGCGCCGGGCGTTCGAGCAAGGTCCGAGCTTCCCCGTGAGCCCCTCGTCGAGCAAGCAACCGCGCTTGCCACAGGGAGAGGACCGGATCGAGTCGCTCCTCTTCTTCCTCGAGCCAGCGCACCAGCTGAAGGTACCGACGGGCGGTCCCTCGATCGCCCATCGCGTCGTGGATGAACGCTGCGATGGCCAGGTGCATCGGCGCGAACCCGGGCGGTGTGTCGCGCCGGTCACCGAGGATCTCCTCCGCGAGCTCGACGTCGGCCAACACACCGTCCCAGTCCCCCAGCCGGAAGCGCGCCGCCGTGCGGAAATCGAGGCAGTAGAGACCTTGGATCGGCGACTCGGGCATCGCCTCGGTGAAGCCCCGGCTGGCCAGCTCCTCCGACTCACGGTAGCGGCCGGTGTTCAACGCCCACCACGCGGCCATGGCGTGGATATCCCCAACCTCGTAGGGATCGCTCAGCTTGGGCGCGAGCTCGAGGCGTCGTCGGATCGACCCTTCCATCGCGCCGTAGCGCCCCAGCGATTGATAGGCGGACGCGATCCCATCGAGCGCCGCTGACTCCAGGTCGACCCGCTCCAACCGCTCGGCCATCGCGGCCGCCTCCTCGCCGGTCCTGATCGCCTGCTCCAGCTCGTCTTCATCGGTCGGACCCTCGCGGAGCGAATCCGGTGCGAACGAGCCGGCGATGAGGAGCCTTGCGCGCTCCTCGCTGTCGGTGGCTCCCGCTGCGGCCAGGCCGATCTCGAGGTAACGCAACCCCTCCGCTCGCGAAACCCGATGGCGCATCGTTCCCGGCGCCCGGGTCACCATCCCGAGCGCCACCGCGCATAGACTCGCCAGCGGCCGCGAGATGGAGCCTTCGGACCCCCCCGGCTGATCCATCAGGAGGTCGATCGCCTCCTTGAAGCATCGCCATGCCCGGTCTCCCTCGTAGTTGTGGAAGCACGTGATCCCGAGCGTCTCGAGAGCGCGGGCGCGCTCGAGTCCCCCCTCCGCGAGCGAGAGGGCGGTCTCGGCGAATCGCTCCGCCTGCCCCAGCGCGAGCTTGCTCCCTGCCTCGTTGGCGGCCAGCAGCGAAAAGCGGAACGCGCGCTCGCGCAGCCGTTCCGACTCGTCCGGATCGGTTCGGGCCTCGGCCTGGGTCGCCCGGTGCGCCTCCTCATAGTGATGCGCGAGCAGTTCGGCGTACTCGCGGTCTCGCTCCTGCGTCTGCCGCTCGATCCACTCCGCGACACGAGCGTGTGCCCGTGCGCGATCCCGTCGGGGGAGACTCTCGTACGCGACGTCCCTCGTGAGGATGTGCCGGAAGAGGAACTCGCGCTCTCCGACGATCGTCGAGCCGATCCTCGCGTGGACCAACCCCCGATCCTCGAGACGCCAGAGAACCTCCTCGAGCTCGACCAGCCCCGGATCCGGCTCGAGTAGAGATCGCACGGCGCCGTTCCAGAAGATGCGTCCGACGACCGATGCCGATTGCAGGACGCGCTTCTCGAGAGGGCTGAGCAGGTCGATCCGCGCGGCTAGCACGCCCTGAACGGTGTCGGGGATGTCGAGCTGCTCGATCCCCGCGGGCTCATCCATCAGGCGCTGCACGATCTCTTCCAGGAAGAAGGGGTTGCCGCCGGCTCGCTCGAGGATCAACGAGCGGAGTTCGTCCGACGCCGCCGCGCGCTCAACGAGGAGATCGAGGAGTTCTCCAGACTCGGTCGCGGACAGCGGCTCGAGCAGGAGACTCGAGTGGTTCCATCGTCCGCCGCCCCATCCCGGTCGTCGGGCCGTGAGCTCGGGTCGGGCGGGGCACAGGAACAGCAGTGGCCCTTCGCTGCGATCGGCCAGATCCTCGAGGAGGTCCAGGAGGGCCGGATCTGCCCAGTGGATGTCCTCGATGACCACCGTGACCGCACCCGAGCGGGCAAGGGCCGAGAAGAAGGACCGCCATGCGGCGTGGAGCTCGCCGCGCACTTCACGCGGGTCGGCGCTCGAGAACGAGATGTCGGGGTCCTCCAGGCCGATCGTGTACGCGAGGGCAGCGTTCGCCCGCGCCGGATCGGCGGAGACCTCGGGCTCGAACAACCGGTCCCCGACCTTGCGGACCTTCTGGACCGCGAGGTCCGGGGGATCGGTGTCGAGGATCCCGGCGTGTCCCTTCAGGATCTCTCCGAGCGGCCAGTAGGTGACGCCTTCGCCGTAGGGAAGGCATCGTCCGCTGACCGTGAACGGCGCTTCGGGGGAGGCTGCGGTCCGGTTCCCGAACTCCTCGACCAGTCTCGTCTTCCCGACGCCCGCGTCGCCATAGATGGTCACGAGTTGCGGGCGGCGATCGGTGACGCACCGCTGGAACACGCTCTCCAACATCGTGAGCTCACCGACCCTGCCGACCATGGGAGTCCGGTAGGGGCGACCCTCGTCTCGGCGGATCGTGCCGGGTTGGGCGACGTCCGCATCGAGCAGTTCGAAGGCCCGAACGGCCTCTTCCTTGCCCTTGAGCATCAGCGGACCGAGATCCTTGAAGGCCATCCCTCGAGCCGCCCGCGTCGTGCGCTCCCCGACCAGGATCTGGCCGGACTCGGCGCCCTGCTCCAGTCGCGCCGCGACGTTCGCCGCATCACCGGTGACGAAGCCCTCTCGCGGATCGGGCGCCGCGAGAGTCACGACTTCGCCCGTGTTGATCCCGATCCGCATCGCCAATCGGATCGCGTGCGCATCCTCGAGAGAGCGGTTCAGATGTTCCAGACCGCTTCGCATCCGCAAGGCTGCACGGAGCGCCCGGGTCGGGTCGTCCTCGTGCGCGGTCGGTACACCGAAGACCGCGAAGACCGCGTCGCCGATGAACTTCTCCACCGTCCCGCCCTCAGCCTCGATCTCCCGACGCATCGCGCCGAAGAACGAGTCCAGGACCTCTCGGAAACGCTCCGCATCGAGCCTCTCCCCGAGTCCGGTCGAGCCGGCGACGTCGGCGACGAGGACGGTCACCCGCTTGCGTTCCTGGCCGGGCGAGAGTGGTTCCGCAACGCGATGCCCGCATTCCGGACAGAAGTTCACCTCCGACGGGAGCTCCGCGCCGCACTGCGCGCAGGCAGCGAGAGGTGCGCCGCATCGGACGCAGAACCTTGCGGCCGTAGGATTCTCTGTTCCGCAATTGGAACAGGCGCTCACACCGCGAGTCTAGGGACGCACGCGAAGCATTCCTAGGGACGCTCGCCTGACCGCCGCTACGCCGGGCGTCTGGCTCGGTGCTCGGCACGCGAGACCCGGGCCCCCGAGGGCGTCTGCTACCCTGGTCCGGCCATGGCAGCCGTCTGCGATATCTGTGGGAAGAAGCCGTTCTTCGGCAAGGCCGTCACGCACTCGCACAAGCGGAACAACCGCCGCTGGGACCCGAACATCCAGCGGGTGCGGGCGCTCGTCGACGGAACGCCGCGGCGCGTCAACGCGTGCACCTCCTGCATCAAGGGGGGCAAGGTCACCCGCGTCCCGCAGCGCCAGCACGTCTGACCGCCGCGCGCCCCGTTCGCGTGGATCCCCCGTAGCATCCGGAACGTGCGCCGGCGACACCTGCTCCTCCCTGGTCTGCTGATCCTGCTGATCGCGTGCGCGTCGGAGGACCCCCGCGACGCACCCTCCGGCGAGCCGGCCCTGATCGTCGCCGAGGGCGCCGGTCTGCCCGCCACGGTGGACGAGCTCCCGACCGTCGACGTCGCTGCCTTCGACGACCTGCTCGCGGCTTCCGCCGGCACCCCGCTCGTGGTCAACGTCTGGGCCTCGTGGTGCGATCCGTGCCGCCGGGAGATCCCGATCCTGGCCGACGCCGCCCGGGAGCACGCCGATATCCAGTTCGTCGGGATCGACGTGCTCGACACGCGCTCGGGCGCCCGAAGGTTCATCGCCGAGCACGACGTCCCGTACCCGAGCCTGTTCGACGTGCCCGGGGCGGTCATGAACGACCTCGGCGGGATCGGTCCTCCGCTCACGGCCTTCTACGCCGCGGATGGGACCCAGGTCGAGCTGGTGCGCGGTGAGCTGTCCGCGACGGCCCTCGAGCGGGGGCTCGCCGAGATCGACGCTTCGAGCGGCGCCTAGCGCCTCTGGTCGGGCGCCGGCGGGATCGACCAGAGAGGGTCGACCGGACCGATGCCGTGTCCGATCGTCAGGGCGTGGCGGATCGCCTCGGTCACGAACCGCTTGCCGGCTTCGACCGCCGCGAACAGATCGGCACCGAGTGCCAGGTGCGCCGCGATCGCCGCCGAGAGCGTGCAGCCGGTGCCGTGGGTGTTCGCCGTCTCGATCCTCGGCGCCACGAGCCACGACTCGGAGGTACCGTCCGCGAACAGATCCGCCGCCTCTCCGGCGCCCGGGAGATGGCCACCCTTGACCAACACCGCGCCCGCACCCAGCCGCAGGATCGCATCGGCGGCCCGCCGCATGTCCTCCCTGGTCTCGACGGCGGACCCCGTGAGCGCGGCGGCCTCGGGAAGGTTCGGCGTGACGAGCGTGGCCAGCGGCACGATCCGATCGCGGAGCGACGCGAGCGCGTCGGCCGCCAGCAAGGGATGGCCGTGCTTGGAGACCGACACGGGATCCACGACGAGCGGCCGCACGGCGCACGCCTCGAGCGCCGCGGCGACCGCCTCGACGATCGTTGCGTTCGCCAGCATGCCGGTCTTCGCCGCATCGACGCCGATGTCCAGGGCAACGGCGCGGATCTGATCGGCCACGATCCGTGGCGTGATCGTCTCGACGTCCGAAACGCCCTGCGTGTTCTGCACCGTCACCGCGGTGATCGCGGTCATGCCGTAGACGCCGAGCGCGCTGAAGGTCTTCAGGTCCGCCTGGATGCCCGCCCCGCCGCCGGCGTCCGACCCGGCGATCGACAGTGCCCGTGGTCGAGGAGCGGGGATCACGCGAAGTGGTCCCATCCGGCGGAGCCCAGGAGCCGTTCGGCGCCGGCGGCATCGACGGCCGTCACGCCCGCCCCCTCCACGATCCGCCCGATCTGCGTCAACGCGACCCCGAAGGTCTCTCCGATATCGCGTCCGGCCGCATCGGCGGCTCCGGCGGAGGGCACCGTGGCCAGGAGCTCGTAGTCCTCACCGCCGGCGATCGCGTCGTCCATCGTCGCGGCCGGCGCCACCGGGACGTCGGCGAGTCGGATCGAAGCCCCGACCCCGCTCGACCGCGCCAACCGGCCGAGGTCGATACCCAAGCCATCGGAGACATCGATCATCGCCGTCGCCCCCGCGCGCGCCAGGATCGCGGCCTCTCCGACACGGGGCGTGGGTCGCACCAGGTTCCGGATCGCGGCTCGTTCGTCGTCGGTCCAGTTCCCGCGGACGGCCATCGCTCGGAGGCCCGCCGCGGCCCCACCGAGGGTTCCGGTGACGACCACCACGTCCCCGACGCTGGCGCCGTCGCGACGCACCGCGCGCCCCGGCGCGACCTCGCCGACGATCGTCACCGCGATGACGACCTCGCTCCCCCGGGACAGGTTCCCGCCCACGATCCAGAGGGCATGCTCGTCGGCGCACTCGCGCATCCCGCCGATCAGCTCCATCACGAACGCGGCGTCCACCCGGTCCGAGAGCGTGAGCGCCGCGAGCGCATATCGAGGGCTCGCCGCCATCGCCGCGATGTCGCTGACGTTCACGGCGACCGCCTTGTACCCGAGATCGCGGGCCGACCACGTGCCGAGGTCGAAGTGTGTCCCTTCGACCAGGGCGTCGGTCGTGAGGACGAGCTCGCCGGCCCCCGGAGCGACGACCGCCGCATCATCCCCGACGCCCACACGTACCGGCTCGGTGGCGCCCGAGAGCGAGCGGCGGATCCCCTCGAGCAGCTCTTCCTCGGTCACGTCCATCGTCAGAGCCTCCTCGGGACCTCGACACCCGCACGGGGGTCCGTCCGACCTCGGCGGCCCCGACGCCTCCGATAGACTCTAGGCACCCGGTGCCCCCGCGCCGACCGACCCGCTGATCACGTAAGGAGCCTGAGGGATGCCGGAGATCCACCACAACCCGACGGAGGACGAGCTCCGCGCCTTCACGGAGCAGATGCCTCAGACCCGGATCACCGAGTTCGACAACGTCAACGTCCAGACCCGGGTCGTCTCGCGCAGCGCCGGCAGCACCTACGTCGTCACCTCGGACCCCACGTCGACCTCGGGCAAGGCGATGGAGCGCGAGGAGTTCGACCGGATCGCGAAGCTCCAGGACGACTACCTGGCCGGCCGGGACGCGATCGTGATCGACGGCTTCATCGGCAACGATCCGGACCTGATGACGCCGGCCCGGCTCACGATCGAGAAGGCCAACGCCAACATCGCGGGGATGCAGAAGAAGCTGTACTTCGAGCGGGCCGACGGCGCCGACCCGGTCGTCCAGGTCATCTACACGCCGAACCTGTCTGCGCCCGGGTATCCGGACGATCGGGTGATCGCGGTGGACCTCGAGAACGGGGTGACGCGCGTCCTCAACTCCGACTACTTCGGCGAGTCGAAGAAGGGCGGCTTGCGGATGTGGAACCGCCTGGTCTACGACCGGGGCGGGCTCGCGTTGCACGCCGGTCTGAAGGTGATCCCCACCCCCGCCGGCGAGAAGGTCTTCATGATCATCGGACTCTCCGGGACGGGGAAGACGACGACGACGTTCACGACGCAGAACGGCTCGCGGCCGGTCCAGGACGACTTCGTGGGCCTGATGCCCGGCGGGCATGCGTACGGCACCGAGAACGGCTGCTTCGCGAAGACGTTCTCGCTCGATCCCGACTTCGAGCCGTCGATCTACGGCGCCGTGACCAAGCCGACCGCCTTCCTCGAGAACGTGTTCCAGGACGGCGCCGGCAGGTTGGACTTCTTCAACGAGCACTACACGCAGAACGGACGGGCCGTCTTCGAGATGAGCGATCTCCACAGGCACGAGGACGCGCGCAACGTCGGCCTCGTCGACTACCTGCTGATCCTGAACCGGAACGAGAACATCATCCCGGCGGTGGCGAGGCTGGACCAGGAGCGGGCCGCGGCGTTCTTCATGCTCGGTGAGACGACCGGCACCAGCGCCGGAGGCGCGGCCGAGGCGGGGAAGTTCCTTCGCGTGCCCGGCACGAACCCGTTCTTCCCCCTCCCGCACGGATTGCAGGGCAACCGGATCCTCGAGCTCCTCGCCTCGCACCCGATCGAGACGTACCTGCTGAACACCGGGCGCGTGGGGGGCAAGGACGACGACGACCGCTCGAAGAAGCTCAAGATCCCGCACACCTCCGCGGCCGTGAAGGGCATCGCCGAGGGCACGATCTCTTGGACCGACGACGACGACTTCGGCTACCAGGTGGCGGAAACGGTGCCCGGGATCGACGACGTCGAGCTGCTGCAGCCGAGGCGCCTCTACGAGCGCCAGGGTCGCGCCGCCGAGTACATCGAGCTCGTCGACCGGCTGAAGTCCGAGCGGGTCGCACGCCTGCAGGAGTTCCCCGAGCTCTCGGAGGACATCGTCAAGGCCGTGGGGTGATCCGAGCGCCGGCCGGGATTCATCCGTCCGCCGAGCGCCGACCCAGGAAGAACCCGGCCAGCAGCTGCATCGCGGCGAGCAGCAGGAACACGGTCAGGAGCCAGTCGTACGCGCGGACGTCGTCGATGAAGGCCCGTCCCTCCGTCGAGGTGATGGCGTAGAGCGAGAACACGCCCGAGAGCGCGAACCAGAGCCCCGCGCGTCCGGTGACGAACAGCGCGAACAGGACGTGATCGCGGACATCGGTGCTGTCGAACGGGCGGCGGAGCCAGTGCACGAGCGATCGGATCCCGAGGAGGAAGAAGACCGCCGCGAGGATCGCCTCGACGACCTTCACGCGACGTGCTCCGCGAGGATCGCCTCGACCTCGTCGTCGCCGACCTGATCGAACCGTCGGTACCAGGTCCCCACCGCCGTGAACGAGACCGGGGCGAGCAACACGACGACCTCGTCGCACTCGCGAGCCAACCGCCGGACCGTGTCCGCGGGGCCCACCGGTGCCGCGAACACGACGCGCGTCGGATGCTGGCCCCTCGCCCAGCGCAGCGCCGCGATCGCCGTGGCGCCCGTGGCGACGCCGTCGTCCACCACGACCGCGGTGGCGTCCGTGAGCTTCGGCGGGGGTCGGTCGCCACGGTACGCGCGCGACCGTCGGGCGATCTCGACCTCGGCCCGCGCGATCGCCGCGTCGAGGTAGTCGGGTGCGACGCGGAGCCGCCGGATCATCGCGTCGTCGATCACCCGGACGCCGGGCGCGATCGCGCCGATCGCGAGCTCCTGGTTGCGAGGCGCCCCAAGCTTGCGAGGGATCACGACGTCGAGCGGGGCGCCGATCGCCTCCGCCACGCCGGCCGCGACCACCACGCCACCGCGTGCGAGGCCCAGCACCCAGGCCGGCGGCGCGACCCGATCACGGAGCGCCGCTCCCAGCTGGCGCCCGGCGTCGACACGATCGGCGAACACCGCTCGATGATGGCAGGGTCGCTGGGTCTCGCACGGCCCCCGCGTTGCGCGGCCTCCGCACCGGGGCTTAGCATGGCCCCCCGATCCGAGGCATGGAGGTTCCCGTGGTCAACGCGTACATCCTGATCCAGACCGAAGTGGGCAAGGCGGCGGCGGTCGCCCAGGAGGTGCGTGAGATCGGCGGCGTCGCCGAAGCGGAGGACGTGACGGGGCCGTACGACGTCATCGTCCGCGCCGAGGCCAAGACCGTCGACGAGCTGGGCAAGCTCGTGGTCGCCCGCATCCAGTCGGTCGAGGGGATCACGCGGACCCTGACCTGTCCCGTCGTGCACCTGTAGAGGGTCGACGCCCGCCTATCGCCTAGGCTCCACCCAACTCCGGCACGCCCGTGCTCCGCGCCTCGGCCTCGTGTCGCTCGATCGCCAGCTCGAGCAGTCGCGAGACGAGGTCCGGATAGGCGAGTCCGGAAGCCTCCCAGAGCTTCGGGTACATCGAGATCGACGTGAAGCCGGGGATCGTGTTGATCTCGTTCACGATCGGGCGTTCGTCGTCCAGCACGAAGAAGTCCACCCGCCCCATCCCGGCGCATTCGGTCACCCGGAAGACGGTGATCGCGAGCCGCTGGATCTCGTCCACCACGTCGGGCTTCAGGTCCGCAGGCACGATCAGGGTCGCACCGTGCTCGTCGAGGTACTTGGCGTCGTAGTCGTAGAACACGTGCCCCTCGGGCACGATCTCGCCGGGCACCGACGCCACAGGGTCGTCGTTGCCCAGCACGGCCACCTCGATCTCGCGGGCCCCCACGACCGCCGCCTCGAGGACCGCCTTCCGACCGTAGTGGAACGCCTCCTGGAGGCCCTCCGCCAGCTCGCCGGACCCGTGGATGCGCCGCACGCCGACCGACGACCCCAACGTGGCCGGCTTGGAGAACAGCGGGTATCCGAGGTCCTGCGCGCGCGCCGACACCCCCTCGGGGTCCTCTCGCCAATCGGGCTCGCGCACCTCCTCGAACGCGACCACCGGCACGCCGGCCTCGCGGAGCAGTCGCTTCTGGACGGCCTTGTCCATCCCGATCGCGGATCCGAGGACGCCGGCCCCCACGTAGGGGACGTCGGCGAGCTCCAGCAGGCCCTGGATCGAGCCGTCTTCCCCGAACGGTCCGTGCAGGACGGGGAAGGCGACGTCGATCGGGTGCCGTGAGCCGTCGCCGGCCACCAGCGCGCGCGACGCCCCCTCGCCGGCGAGCTCCACCGCGTCACCCGCGCCGGCGGTGACCTCCGGCATGCGACCCGTCTCGGCCGGCAGGGCGGGCGGTCCGGCCATCAGGTGCCAGGTCCCGTCGCGCGTGATCCCGATCGGGAGGACCTCGTCACGCTCGGGATCGAGGGCGTCGATCACGGAACGGGCCGAGAGGCACGAGACCTCGTGCTCCGCCGAGCGGCCGCCGAACAGGACCGCGACGCGGCGTCGGGTCACACCTTCTCCAGCGCTCGTGCGAAGTCATCCACGAGGTCGGCCCCGTCTTCGAGGCCGACGCTCACCCGGACCAGCCCGTCCGCGATCCCCGCTCGCCGGCGCGCCGCCGGATCGAGCTGGCGATGCGTGGTCGACGCGGCGTGGCCGACGAGGGTCTGCGGGCCGCCGAGGCTCGTCGCCACCCAGGCCAGACGCAGCGAATCGCAGAACCGCTTGCCCGCATCCACCCCGCCCGCGATCTCGACCGCCAGCATCCCCCCGGCGCCCGGTCCGAGTTGGCGCGTGGCCACGTCGTGCTGCGGGTGTGATCCGAGGCCGGGGTAGTGGACCCGGTCGACCTTGTCGTGACCCTCCAGGAACCTCGCCAGCGCCAGCGCGTTGGCGCAGTGCCGCTCCATCCGCACGGGCAGGGTGACGAGCCCGCGCATCGACAACCACGCCTCGAACGGCGCCATCGTCCCGCCCGTGTCGATCGCGGTGTCGCGGAGCCGGTCACGCTCCTCGGAGCTGCACGCGACCACGCCGCCGATGAGGTCGTTGTGTCCGCCGATGTACTTCGTGGCCGAGTGCACGACGTAGGAGAACCCGTACCCCGCCGGACGGCAGAGGTACGGCGACGCGAACGTGTTGTCGACGACCGAGGGGACCCCGGCCTCGCGCGCGAGGGCGCCGAGCGCTTCCAGATCGGCCACCGTCACGTTGGGGTTCGCGATCGTCTCGACGTAGAAGAACGCGGCGCCGGGGAGCGCGGAGCCCACGGCGCTCGGGTCGTGCGGGTCGACGAAGGTGACCTCGACGCCGTAACGCGGCAGGACCTTCGTGAACAGCGAGAACGCGCCTCCGTACAGCTCGTTGCTGGTGACGACCCGATCGCCCTTGCCGGCGAGCGAGGTGAAGACCGCATGCATCGCCGCCATGCCGGACGCGAACGAGAACGCCGCCTCCGTGCCCTCGAGGTCCGCGAGCTGCCCTTCGAAGGCGTCCAGCGTGGGGTTGCCGTACCCCCGCGAGTACGTGTACCCGGGCTTGCGGAAGCTGATCGTGTCGGCGTAGTCGTCCGAGTCGACGAATCGATAGGTGGACGTTTGGTAGATCGGGACGCTCGGCGTCTCCTGCTCGACCCGCGGGAGCCTTCCGCCGTGGACCGCCCGCGTGGCGAACCCGAGACGGCGGTCCTGGTCCATCGACCCAGCCTACCGTGGCTCCGGTGCCCACCGTGTCGGATACCGATCCCGGAGGTCCCGCACGAGGTCGCCGACCGCGTCCATCAGCTCGTCGGTCAGGGCGCGCAAGACCTCTCGGTCCTCCCGGGCGTCCTCGCGGCCGCGAAGGTCGATCGGCGGCCCGGCCTTGACCCAGACGGGGCGACCGAACTTGAGGCTCCCGCGGCCGGCCTTCTGCCAGACATCCTGACTCCCCCAGCTCGCCATCGGCACGATCGGCGCCCCCGAGTCGAGCGCCAGGCGGACCACGCCGGTCCTCGCCTCCATCGGCATCCAGTCGTCGTGGGTGGTGACGGTCCCCTCCGGGTAGATCACGAGCAACTCGCCCTGGCGAAGCGCGTCCACGCCGTCCGTGAGCGACGCCCGCTGACCGCTCCGCCGGTTCACGGGGATCTGGTGGGAACCCCTGAGCACGGTCCCGACCAGGGGGATCCTGAACAGGTCGTCCTTCGCGAGGAAGCGCGGGCGTCGGCCGGCCTTCAAGGCGGCGTAGGCATTCCCGAGCGGGTCGAGGTACGAGATGTGGTTGCAGGCCAAGATCGCAGGCCCGGTCGGCGGGACGTGCTCGAGCCCTTCGAACCGCCATGTGAACCACAGCTTGATCGGCGGCAGGCAGACGAGCCGCGCGACGTGGAACCAGGGTTCCGGTCTCGATCTGGGAAGGGCGTCGGAGGTCATCGCGCGGTCGTCGCGGGGAGACATCGTCCGGATCGGTCCGCGCTCGGCGCCGGCCGAGCGCGTGGATCGAACGCGTGGGTCGCGCGGGCGGCCCCGCGCGACGAGGGCGGTGCGAGGGTCGTGACGAGGCTCGACAGGGATCTCCCCCTCCGGTCGCGGCGCGCCGTGAGGGTACCTCGTGGGCTACCCTGGGGCCCCCGTGCGCGCCATCGCCCTCCCCGTCAAATCGCTCGACGGATCCAAGTCCCGCCTGGGACCCGTACTCTCCCCGCTCGAGCGCGCGGCGCTGACGCTCGCGATGCTCGAGGACGTGCTGGATGCCACGATGCTGATCCCCGGCTGGGAGACCTGGGTGATCTCGCCGGACGAGTCGGTCCTCGAGATCGCGATCCGCCGCGGGGCCCGTGGCATCGAGGAGGATCGACCGCCCCTCGCCAACGCGATCCGTCAAGTGGAGGAAGAGGCAACCGCGCTCGACGTCGAGGTGCTGGCCGTCCTGCTGGCCGACACGCCGTTCGTCACCCCTGAGGCCATCACTCGGGCCCTGCACACCCTGGGGCCGGTCGTCCTGGCGCCGTCGCACGACGGCGCGGGCACGAACCTGCTGCTCCGCCGTCCGCCGTCGGTGATCGCGGCTCGGTTCGGCGCCGACTCCTATCGGAAGCACCTCGAGGCGGCCGCGACGGCCGACATCCCGAGCGCGGTGATCGAGCTGCCCGAGCTCGCCTTCGACCTGGACCTCCCCGGCGATATCCTCACCGTGCTCGATGCCAGACGTCGGGGTCGCACGCGCGAGGTCTGCGTCGAGCTCGACCTGCGGGATCGGATCGCCGCCCGGACGTGAAGGGGGAAGCGTGGCGCAGGGAACGATCAAGGAGTTCGACGACGCCGAGCGGGCCGGATCGCTGCTGATGGAGGACCGGACCGAGGTGGGGATCGACGCCACATCGCTCGAGGGGGCGGGGATCCGGACCCTCCGGATCGGTCAGCGGGTCCGGTTCGACCTGGCGGACGATGGTGGCCGGAAGGTCGCCCGGACCCTCCGACTGGTGACGGTCGACTAGGACCGTCTCCGCCGAGCCGGCCGCGCGATGACCTGCTCGCGGAACTCCTTGCCCGGCGTGAAGGACGGAAGATCGCGCGGCGGCACGACGATGGGGACGTCCGGGCGGCGGGGGTTCCGCGCGATCCGCTTGTTGCGGTGCTTCCGCTCGAAGCTCCCGAAGTCCGCGAGCGTGACCCGATCGCCGCGAACCACCGTGTCCCGGATCGTGTCGATCGAGGCGTCAACCACGCGGCCGACGTCGGCCTTGCTGAGCCCCGTCCGCTTCGCGACCTCCGCGACAAGCCCACCCTTGTTCATACGCGTCACCTCCGCGATCGTCGCCACCGTAGCCGGACCTCCCGGTACCGGTCAAACCACCGGAAGCTCCTGCGGCGCCGCACGACCCAACGGCTCGTTCAAGCGGTTCGCATGCGGGACCGATACCCTCAAGGTATGAGGAGAGCGCTGGTAGTCGTCGCGTGCCTGGGCCTGGCGTTCACGGCGTGCGCGGATGCTCCCTCCACGGGCTCCGGAGCGACGGGCGAGGACGCGGATCTCGTCGCCGTCCTGCGCGACGCTTCCGAGCGCACCTTCGAGGCGGGATCGGCCCGGATGACGTTCGACTTCGACGTTTCGGCCGCCGGGCAGACGCAGTCGATGAACGGTTCGGCCGAGATCGTGTTCGGCGACGGCGACCCGGCATCGCTCGAGGCGCACATGTCGTTCGAGTATCCAGGGATGGGCTCGGGGATCCCCGGCGGGAAGATGGAGATGATCGTCGACGGTGGGCCCGTGATCTACCTGAGCGCCGACGTGTTCGCGGCGATGTTCCCCGTGGAAACGCCGTGGATCAAGCTCGATCCGTCGACCATGGGCGATGACTGGGCGGGCATGGGCTCCCTCGGCGGGGGCCAGACCGACCCGGCGTCGGCTTTCGGCTTCCTCTACGGCGCGTTCGATGTCGAGGAGATCGGGGCGGAGACGATCGAGGGCGATCCGGCCACCCACTACCGCGCGACGATCGACCTCGAGGCGGCGCTGGATCAGGCTCCGAGCGCGCAGCGGGCGGCCCTTCGCAAGGCGATCCGGTCGCTGCGCGAGCAGGCCGGCGGCGCCATCCCTGAGCTCCCGGTGGACGTCTGGATCGCGAACGGGCTCCTCAAGCGCATGAGCTATGCGTTCGAGATGGGTGCGCCGGGCGGGGACGGGACGATGTCGATGGCGGCGACGATCACGCTCTCCGACGTGGGCGCATCGTTCCAGATCGATCCTCCGCCGGCCGATCGGGTGACGGATCTGGCGGACCTGGCCGGGATGTGGGGCGACGCCTTCGGCGCAGCCCCGGCCGCGTGATCGGCCCCGATCCGGGCTGACGCCGGTTCCAGCTGGGGCGCAAGGATTCGAACCTCGACTAACAGGGCCAGAACCTGTCGTGCTGCCATTACACCACGCCCCATCGCGGCCACGGCACTGTAACAGCCGCTCCCTGTCGGCCCCGGCAACGGCGAACCGGGCCATCGGCGCCCCGACGTCGTCATCGACCGAGCGGCCACGGGTCCAGGATCAGGGGTGGGATCGGGTCGGGTGGGATCCGGTTGGGGTCAGGTCGCCCGCGACCGCGACCGCGACGAGCGTCGCCTCGCCGACCATGACGGCGAGCGATCGGATCCGCTTCATGAGCGCACGGCCGTACCGGCGAGGACGGCGGCGGCTGGGAGGCGAGTCGATAGCATGGTCGTCCCGCACCCGACCGGGGCGGACGAGGGAGGACGATCGTGGACCAGATCCCGGTGACCCTGATCCCCGGCGATGGCATCGGCCCGGAATGCGTCGCGTCGGTGCGGCGGATCGTCGAGGCGGCCGGCGCACCCATCGCCTGGGAGGAGGCTGAGGCCGGCGCGGAGGTGTTCCGCAAGGGTCTCCCATCGGGGGTCCCGCAGGACACGATCGCGTCGATCTCCCGCACCCGCGTCGCGCTGAAAGGCCCGCTCGAGACCCCCGTCGGCTTCGGCGAGAAGAGCGCCAACGTGACGCTGCGCAAGCTCTTCGAGACCTACGCGAACGTGCGCCCGGTCCGCGAACTCCCCGGCGTCAAGACGCCGTACTCCGGTCGGGGGATCGACCTCGTCGTGGTCCGGGAGAACGTGGAGGACCTCTACGCGGGGATCGAGTACCTGCAGACGCCGGGTGTCGCCGAGTGCCTCAAGCTGATCAGCACGAAGGGCTCGCGAGAAGATCGCGCGCTTCGCGTTCGAGTACGCGAGGAGCGAGGGCCGCACGAGCGTCGCCTGCGCCACGAAGGCCAACATCATGAAGATGACCGAGGGCACGCTGAAGCGCGTCTTCGAACAGGTCGCGCCGGACTACCCCGGCATCGAGTCCTGGCACGTGATCATCGATAACTGCGCGCATCAATTGGTCAAACGTCCGGAGCAGTTCGACGTGATCGTGACGACGAACATGAACGGCGACATCATCAGCGATCTCTCCTCGGCCCTCGTCGGCGGACTCGGCTACGCCCCCTCCGCCAATATCGGCAGCGAGGTCGCGATCTTCGAGGCCGTCCACGGATCCGCCCCGAAATACGCGGGCAAGAACGTGATCAACCCGACGGCCGTGATCCTGTCGGCCGTCCTGATGCTCCGCTATCTGCGACTCTTCGATCAGGCCGACGCGATCGAGCACGCGGTGCTCGTCACGCTCGAGTCGGGGGTCCTCACGGGCGACGTCCTCGGGTACGACCGAGGGACGCCCACCACCGAGTACACGGACGCGATCATCGGCAACCTGGGGCGCCGCTCGGATGGCTGGACCGTTCGCGAGCACGTCCCGCTGCAGCTCCCGCAGCTCTCGCCCGACCCCGACTACGTCAAGCCGCGCTCCCGCGCCGTCGTCGGCCTGGACGTGTTCGTCGAGTCGCCCTTGTCGGCGATCGATCTCGGTGATTCGCTGACCGAGCTCACCGCCGACACGAAGCTAGAGCTGAAGATGATCTCGTCGCGCGGGACCCGGGTGTATCCGCCCACGGGCGCGATCACCGACACGCTGGATCACTGGCGCGCGCGGTTCATCATCAAGGAGAACCCGGGAGACCTCCCCGATGACGACGTCCACGAGCTGCTCCAGCGGATCTCGAGCCGCCATCGCTGGATGCACATCGAGAAGCTGCAGGAGTTCGACGGGGAGCTCGCGTTCACCCGCGATCAAGGCGAGAACTGACCCAGGGCGACGCGAGGCCCGACCCCACAGAGGATGAGCCCAGGGGTCGGGCCTCGGAGGTCTCAGCGGTCCAACGGCCGCCGGGGTGGAGAGGTGTCTCGCGACCCCTTCGCACGCCGGGACTCGGCGCGCCGCCGCTCGCGCTCCGCGGCCCGCCGGAGCTCTCGCTCGCGGGCCCGGAGCACCACCGACTCACCGATGGGGATCATCGCACCTCCTTCCTTCCATGCATGCCGATGATTCGGCGATGGCTACAACGTTTCAGGGTGCAGGATACGTACTTGCGCTCGGACACGGAAGCGATTAAGCTAACGCGAAATCATGGCGAGCCCGAACGTACAGGACGAACCCGCGGCCGCGATCCGCTTCGCGTTCTCCCCGATCTGGGAGCTCGGCATGAGCCTCATGAAGCCGATGCGTGACCCCTCGAAGCACGCGCTCCACCTCCCCTGGGTCCGCGAGGCGACGGCCGCGATCGAGGGACGGGACCTCACCCTCCTGTTCGCTCTGTTCCAGGGGAAGGACTACATCCCGGACTTCCTGACCCCCTCGCCGCGGACGCCGTTCCCCGATCTCGACGAAGAGCTCGACCGGATGATCGACACACCGCCGGCGACCGTCCGTGCGCACCTGCAGCAGCTCCGATCCTCCTCGGGGTCGCTCCCCGAGCCCGCCCAGCTCCTCGAGGAGGACCCGCAGGCGATGATGCCGCGGCTCGCCGAGCAGATGCGGGAGTTCTGGAAGCTCACGATCGAACCGCACTGGCCGACGATCCGCGGTCTCCTCGAGAACGACGTCATGTACCGGGCGCGCCAGCTCGCGCTCGGCGGTCCCGAGCTGCTGTTCGAAGACCTACACCCGAAGGTGTCGTGGCGCGACGGGGCGATCCACATCGAGAAGCAGTGCTCGTTCATCCTCGATCCGGCGGGTCGGAGCGTCGTGCTCGTGCCGTCGGTGTTCGCGTGGCCTGGGACCGCCGTGCTCCACGACCCGGAGATGGCCCCGTCGCTCGCGTACTCACCGCGCGGGATCGCGAGCCTGTGGGAGCCCGAACCGCCCCGCGCGCGCGGCGCGATGGACGAGCTGATCGGCGGTACGCGCGCCGACATCCTGCGCGCCCTCGAGTCCCCGATGACCACGACCGAGCTCGCGCGTCGCCTGCACCTCACCCCCGCCGCGGTGTCCCAGCAGCTGGGCGTCCTGCGTCGATCGGGGGCGGTCGAAGCCGACCGCGTGGGTCGCGGCGTCTACAGCCGGCTCACGCCGCTCGGCCGATCCTTGCTCGACCTCCTGGGTTAGGCGCCCGCGGACGTCCCAAGCCGATCGAGGATCCGGCGGTCGTGGTCGTACGTGAGCACGTCGCGGGCTCGCTCCAGCGGGAGCCAGCGCGCGTCGTCGATCTCGTGGGCCGGGCGCAGCGGTTCGTCGTCGGTCGCGCGCATCTCGAAGTAGCGGACGATCTTCGGCCGATCCTTCGCGTCGCGATAGGCGACCGTGCCGAGATCCTCGCCGAGCGCGACGTGCAGCCCGGTCTCCTCGTCGACCTCTCGGATGGCGGCCGTCCTCTCGTCCTCGCCGCGCTCGAGCTTGCCCTTCGGGAGCGACCAGTCGTCGTACGCCGGCCGATGGACCAGGACGATCTCGGTTCCCGCCGGGCCACGGCGCCAGACGATCCCGCCGGCCGCCCGGACGATCTTCACATCCAGGTCTTGCGGTCGGTGCCGGCCAGCCGTCGCCAGGCGCGACGCCAGGTCCGGCGAGCCCGGTCGGCAGAAGCCCGCTCGATGCCCGCCAGCATCCCGGCCGCGAAGGTCGCGTCACCCGATCGACCCTCCGCCGCCCAGCCCCGCAGCCACGCCTCCGCCACCACGGCGTCGTTGTGCTCGCCGAGGACCGTCTGCAGGTCGGCCGCCGCGACCGCGAATCGCCTGGCGGGCCGGCCGAGCAACGGTTCGACCAGATCGGCCGCGTAGCGCACGCGCTTCGTGAGGATCCGGATCCGGTGAAGCTCCGGATCGGCCGGATGGGGCCCCACGGAATGAACCTCCCGACGCAATGCCTTCCATGGGCCGCGAACGAGCCCGGGGAGGACCTGCGCCGCGGGCAGGTCGGCGGCGAGGAGCAACGCCGGTTCGTTCGCCGCGGCGACGAGCCGGTCGAGCAGGGCGACGTACCGGTCTCCGCGGAGCGTCCCGAGGAGGTCGGCGTGCGCTTCCTTCCGTCGCTGCTCGAGCACCTCGACGATCTGGGCGGCCCCGGGTCGCTCCATCTCCGGGACCAGCGCGGCGCGGCCGGTCATCCGCTCGAGCATCACGTCCGAGTCCCGCGTGCGACCGAGGACGCCGCCGAGCCACCGCAGCTCTTCGCGGAGCGCGAGGGTCCACTCGGGGTCGAGCAGGGAGCGGAAGGTCCGAAGGTCCGAGCGGAGCCGGCGCGATGACACGCGCGCCTGATGAACACCCTCGGGATCGGTGTCCAGGCGCATCACGACGTCGTGACGGATCAGGTGCGCGACCGACGTGGCGATCGACCGTCGCACGACGTCGCCGGCCGTCGCGCCGGACGTGAGCTGAGCGGTGACGATCTCGGGAGCCTGGGTCCCGAGCGGGCCGACGGCCCGCACGTACTTCGGCGTAGGATCCGGGTCCCCCGCCCCCGCGGCCCGCAGGAGGCCGAGGACGTCGGCGAGCAGCCAGGGCGGGGTGTGGTCGCCGATCTCCACCTCGAGCTCGCGGAACCGCGCGGCGATCCGGCGGCCGGACAACACGGACACCTCGTCGTCCGTGATCTCGACGACCTGCCGGTCCTCGAGATCGCGCGCCCGGATGCTCCGGCGCACGGTCCTCAGCCGCACCACCGGTCGCAGCTCCGCGGTCCGGACGTAGGCGCGGATCGGGTCGAGCGCCTCGGGCGGGCACTCCCCGGGGTCGTCCCCCGGGAAGGCGTACTCGCCGCGGACGATCAGATCGCCGTCGATCACCGGCGGGAGCTTCACCGTCCACCCCTGGCCCGACCGATGGCGGAGGCTCACCCCCCACCGCGCGAGCCGGAACTCCGGTGTGTCGAGGTAGACCGTTTGGTAGCGATCGAGGGTGGGGCTCTCCACGGAGATCCCCTCGCCGAGCCCGTCGAAGGCCGGCATCTTGAACGTCGCCGGGGCGGCGAGCTTGACCTCGCGCTCCTCGCTCATCCGAGGGCCCTTCCTTCGGCGAGCCTGCGGAAGACGAGCTGCGACTCGACGCCGTGGCGCGTCGGCACCTTCGACCATCCGTCGGGACCGAGCGACCAGGCCAGCACGTCGTCCTCGAGGTTCACGCGCAGGCCCTCGTCGAGGCGGTCCTTCAGGCCCTCGTCGATGATCTCCGTGATGCACTCGACGCGGTGGTCCAGGTTCCGAGGCATCAGGTCCGCCGAACCGATGAACACGCGCATCCGCTCCGGGCTGCCGAACCGGTAGACCCGCGAGTGCTCGAGGTACCGACCAACGATCGATCGGACCCGGATCCGTTCGGAGAGCCCCGGGACGTCGGGCCGCAGGCAGCAGATCCCGCGCACGATCAGGTCGATCTCGGTTCCGGCCTGCGAGGCCGCGTAGAGCTCGTCGATCATCTCCGGGTCGACGAGGCTGTTCATCTTCATCACGATCCGGCCGTCCTTGGCCGCGGCCTCCGCGCGGATCAGCTCCCTCAGCCGGTCGCGCATCGTGATCGGCGCCACCAGGATGCGCCGGTACTCCGTCTGGTGGCTGTAGCCGGTGAGGTAGTTGAACAGGTCGGAGACGTCGGCCGTGATCTCCGGGTCCGCGGTCAGGAGCCCGATGTCCTCGTAGAGCTCGGCGGTCCCCGCGTGGTAGTTGCCCGTCCCGACGTGGCAGTAGCGCCGGATCGCGTCGCCATCGTCACGCACGACCAGCATGCACTTCGCGTGCGTCTTCAGACCGACGACGCCGTACACGACGTGGACCCCCGCTTCCTCGAGGACCCTCGCCCACTCGATGTTCGTCTCCTCGTCGAACCGGGCCGTGAGCTCGATCAGCGCCACGGTCTGCTTGCCCGCCTCCGCCGCACGGACCAGCGCGCGCATGATCGGGCTGTCGGTCGCCGACGTCCGATACAGGGTCTGCTTGATCGCGAGGACGTTCGGGTCGCGAGCCGCCTGCTCCACGAACATCGAGACCGACGTCGAGAACGCGTCGTAGGGGTGCTGCACGAGCACGTCGCCGTCACGGAGCACGGCGAAGATGTCCTCGCGCGAGTTCGCGGACGGTTGGAGGCGAGCCTGCGTCGTGCCGCTCCACGGTGGGTACAGTAGGTCCGGCCGGTCCAGCTTCACGAGCTCGAACAGGTCGGAGAACCCGAGCATCGACTTCGTGACGTAGACGTCCACGGGTTCGAGCTTCAACTCCTCCTCGAGCAATGAACGCACGAACTTCGGCATCGACCGGTGGACCTCGAGCCGGACCGCCTCGGGCGACCGCTCCCGCTGCCGGAGGATCGACTGGATCGCTGAGAGCAGGTCGTCGGCCTCGTCGATCTCGAGCTCCAGATCCGCGTCGCGCGTCACCCGGAACGGGTGAACGGCCTCGATCTCCATGCCCGGGAACAGCGTGTCGAGGTTCGCGGCGATCACCTGCTCGAGCGGGATGAACCGGTCGCCGCCCGGGAGCCGCTGGAAGCGCGCGATGTTCGGCGGCACCTTCACGCGGGCGAACCGCCGCACGTCCGTCTCGAGATCGCGGACGACCACCGCGAGATTCAGCGACAGGTTGGAGATGTAGGGGAACGGATGTGCGGGGTCGACGGAGAGCGGGGTCAGGATCGGGTGGACCCGCTCCTCGTACGTCCGACGGAGATGTTGCCGATCCGACGGATCCAGCTCGGACCAATCGAGGATGCGGACCCCGTTCGCCTCCAGGCGCGGCCGAACGCTCTTCGCCCAGATCTGATGCTGCCGGGTCTTCAGCTCCCGGACGCGTTCGCTGATCGCGTCGAGCGCCTCGCGGGGCGTGAGCCCGTCCGGCGAGGTCGACGTCGTGAGCCCGACCGAGAGCTGCTCCTTCAGCCCGGCGACACGGATCTGGAAGAACTCGTCCAGGTTGCTGCTGAAGATCGCGAGGAACCGTGCCCGCTCCAGGAGCGGCCGATCCAGATCCTCCGCGAGCGCCAGCACCCGGCCGTTGAAGTCGAGCCACGACAGCTCCCGGTTCGCGAACCGCTCGGGTTCAGGTGGCGGCGCGACGACGATCGGCTGGGCGAGGCTGGCCATCGGGTGGGGTCCGTCTCCTCGGGCGTTCGGTGGGGAACCTAGCTGACCATCGCCCGGACGAGGCGTCAAGGCGCGGTTCCTTCCTCCATCGGCTCGGGACGCCCCTGGGGCAAGATGGCCCGATGACGCCGGCCGAGATGGTCCTGGTGGTGCTCGTCGGCCTGGCCGCGGGCGTCCTGTCGGGCCTGTTCGGCATCGGCGGCGGGATCGTGATGACGCCCGGGCTCTCCGCCGCCGGTCTGGCGCCGATCGCGGCCGTCGCCACCCCGCTCCCGGTGATCCTGCCGACCGCCGCGATCGGGGCGGCGACGTACGCACGAGCCGGCGAGGTCGACACCCGCGCGGCGGCGTGGATCTCGCTGACCGGAGCGACCGCCTCGGCCTTGGGCGCGGCCCTCACGGAGGCGGTCGACGGACGGATCCTGCTGCTCGCCACGGCAGGCCTGCTGGCCTGGCAGGCCGTGGCGATCCTGCGAGATCGGGGACGTCCGCCGAACCCGCGGGGTGCAACGCGACCGTCACCCTGGGCGCTGTCCGCGATCGGCTTGACCGCCGGGCTGCTCTCGGGCCTCCTCGGGATCGGCGGGGGGATCGTGATCGTCCCCGCCCTGGCGGGCATGCTCGGCTTCCCACTGAAGCGGGCGCTCGGAACCTCGCTCGTCTGCGTGGTGGTCCTGGTGATCCCCGGCACGATCGTCCACGCGTCGCTCGGTCACCTGGAGTGGGGCGCGGCTTTACTGCTCGCGATCGGAGCCGTCCCCGGGGCCCGGATCGGCGCGACGATCGCGCTCGGGACGCGGGAGCCGACGCTCCGGCTCTGGGTGGGGTCGTTCCTCGCCGTCGTGGCGGTCTGGTACGGCGCGCAGCAGATCCTGGACCTGGCCGGCCGCTGAGGGGCCGTTGCTACACTTGGTTGCTCGGCCCAGGGCCCGAGGTCCCATCGTCTAGTGGCCTAGGACACCACCCTCTCAAGGTGGAGACACGGGTTCGAACCCCGTTGGGACTACGACCGAAACCGCAGGTCAGGGCGTCCATGCCCGTGGCTCTGACGCCGTGGAGCGCCAACGGTCCCGTCACGGCCCCGTCAGCGGCGCGAGGTCGGCGCGGAACGGGACGCCTCGACTACCGCGTCGATCGCGACCGCGACGCCCCTGGAGGCCTCCGCGTAGGTCTTCACGTACACCGTGTCCATCATGCGGACCGACGTGTGACTGGCCGGTTCGCGACGGCCTTCATGTCCTTCGTCGCGAGGTAGGCGATCGAGGCTCCCGTATGGCGGATCCATCCGAGTCGGACCGGCTCGACGCCGGCAGCGTGGCACGCTTCCCGCCAGATCGGGCGGAAGACGTGTCGGCGGACCGGTCCCCCGCCGTCGCCCGCGTCGGCGGATAATCAGCCAGAACGGACCCCTCGAGCACGCGGAGGTGATGTGTCGACCATCGCCCAGAACTCGCAGCAGGACGCGTCCGCGGCCCTGCTCTCACTGCGTCCTCCTCTGCTCTCAAGGTTCGCGTGCCTGTGTCCCGAAACCTGCTACATGGCCGCAGGTGGCGCGAGGCCTCGACGCAAGATCCTGCTCGGCGTAGCGCTCGCTGCCATGTTGTGTGTCTCTGTCGTGACGCCGGCGCGAGCAACGAACACCGGGTGGGATGCGGACGACATTACGGGTCGCCTCGATCTGCGCTGGGTCGGCGTGTACTGGCAGGACTCCGAAACGGTGCGGATGGACATCAGCCTCTGGGGTCCGGTGCGGAGGTGGATGCTCAACGTTCACCCGACCGCGGGACCTTCTCGGTCGCTGAGTGTCAGGTCCATCGGTCTGACAGAGTCGCGCATCTACGGGACGGGCCACATCTTCTTCAGCGAGGAGACCGAGCGCTGGGTGATGGAGTGGGCCGACACGCGGTTGGAGTTCCGCGCACAGGTCTTGCACCTTGACCCCTACCTGTTCCAGGTCTGGTTCCCGGCGGAGAACCGGTATGGGGCGAGGATCGCGGAGAACGCCTGGGGGCTCGGGGTAACGAGCTGCGAGCGCCTGAGGAGCCCCAACCCCGCCTGCGACGAGGTCCCCGGCCACGACCGCGGGCTCGATCCGTAACCGCCCATCTCGTCCTCGCGCAGCATGCCAATCAGCAGCCCACGCGTCGCCGGATGCTCCTCGGCGTCGATCAACAGCTCGCTGAACGTCCGGGTTCGCGGATCCACCCAGAAGTCCCCGATCCTGCGGGCGCGCTCGTAGTCGGGGAGCATCAAGGTGCGGAGCAGCTCGGCGCGGCTCTCGCGTCGAGAGCATCGAGCTTCTCGTGGAGCAGGCGCTCGACGTCTTCGAGGTTCATTGGGAAGGGCCAGCCTAGCCCGCGCCTCCGACCTTGAGCAGGACGAACCGGGGCCGCTGCGCTCAGCTCTCGTTCGTGAACAGCCGAAGCTCCTGACTTGGTCGGAAGGGCCATTCGCCCCTTGTCGCGCCCGGCTCGCCCGATTAGACCGGCGACAGGTCTTGAGCCAGGGAGGGATCTGCGATGCGTCGTTCCATCAGAGGATTCGTGGTCGCGACCGTTTCGGTCGGCATCATGCTTGCATCGTCGTTGTCGAGCGCACAGGCGGCGCTGGATCAGACACCACCGACGTTGACCGTGCCCGTGCGTCCGTCCTTCGTCATCGGGGACATCGTGGAGGACTACACGACCGTGGGGTACTGGTACGCGAACGACATCGCGCAACTCATCAAGTGGTCCGCGACGGACAACGTGGGGGTCTGTTCGTATGACCTCTTGGCGGTGCTTTCCGGCGCTCCGCCCGTACCACTCTTGGAGTTGTCGCAGGAGACCCAGCACACCTTCCCGGCCGGCGACTACGTCGATGATTTCGGCGGTGGCTCTGGGCACGTCGACGGGTTTCTGGTGACCGCCCGAGACTGCACGGGCAACGCGACGACCAAGGCAATCACCGATACGACCCTGATGGTCATCCAAGAGAACGGGATGTCGGCATCTGCCACCGTATGGACTCAGCCCATCTCGTACACGGGAGCGTGGAGCCAGACGTTCTGCGACTGCTTCCTCGCCGACTACACGAGGCGCACAACGGCGAGCGGGGCGAGGGCGACCTTTACCCGGACCTACGAGCAGGGCGATCAGGTGGCGCTCGTCATGGCGATGGGTCCAGGTCGCGGCGGGGCGTCGATCCGTCTCGACGGAAACTGGCTCATGAACATCGACACGTATGCGCCGGTGAATACGAACCGGGTCGTCGTGTTCCAGCGGGGCATGTCGACAGGTGTCCACACCATCGCGATCGTGAACCATGCGACGCCGGGTCGTCCGCGTATCGATCTCGACGCGATCCTCATCAACACGGGGGATCCTTTCCAACAGACGCGAGGATGAGCCGGCGCGGCTGCGGGGCTGGTGGCCGCGCTGAGGGAAGCCTGACTGGTCCCCGGCGCCCGCAGACAGGTGCGACGACATCAGTTCGCGCTCGCTGAGCATCACGCCACGTTGTCCCGACCACGTCGGGACCATCGGCCGGTGTCCGGCGACGGTTCAGGGTATTTGGTGGCAGTTGGGATTGCCGCGCGCCGGAGGCGGCCATGATCACAGGGCATCATGACACTGGCCAGAGGGACGGCTTCCCCCCTTCGGCTGAAACCGTCGCTGTACTCCTGATGGCGGTCGTCGCCACGGTGATGGCTCTGCCCGCCTTCGTTCAGAGCTTCTCGTGGTCAGGAACCCCGGACGGGCCGGGGCCGTCCGGGGGGGTCGATGGCTGGTTGATCGGGTCGATCTTCGTCGGTGTGCCTGCCCTGCTCCTCTCATTCGTGATGTGGAGCCAAGAGCGCGGGTCGAGGACAGGCAGGATGCTTGCTGGCTTGGCCATCGGCGTAGCCATCCTGGGGTCGTGCATCGGGGGGTTGGCGCTGCTGGTCGCGGTCAGCGCTGGCCTATGAGGCGATGAAGAGAGATGTCCGCGATCGAAGGTCAGAGCGCTCCTGCTTCGATGGATAACGGCCAAGGGTTCCCACCGCCTCCACCACCTCTACCACCCCCGACGGGTGAACCCGGAGGGATCTTGGCCGTGGCGGCGCTCGGGAGCGGAATCTTGTGGTGGCTATCTCTTCTCGTCGCGGTTCTTGACGGCCCGGGGGAGCCCGGCTTCCTGCTCGGAACGATGCTCTTCTTCTTGCCGTTCGCCGCGGTCGCACTCGGTGTGGTCGCGATCAAGAGGTTGCGGTCGGTTCCGCAATCTCAACACGACCTGCGCTGGACCCTCGCATGGGGTGCCGCCATGATCGGCCTCGCCGTAGGCGGCATTGGACCGGTCCTATTGATCGGGTATGGAGTGAGCCAAAGCTAACCCCGTTCCTGATCGACCTCGAGGAGGACGGACCGGCGCCGCTGCGGCTGGGGCGGCGTTGCAGGAGACGGTGGGTGGATAGCCGCTCGGGTGCGGCGTCCCGCCCGTGCTGGGGCCAAGGACCCTCTCCTCGACTCCGTCCGACGGCGCACACTTGGGATGCCGGATGGGACGGGAGGCGCCCAATGAAGACCCGAACGGCACAAGACGAGAGGCGCTTGGGCTTCCGAGACCTCGTGATCGGCGCGGTCGTGCTCACGCTCATGCTGGGAGCGTGGTGGCTCGTCGCCGAGACGAACTCGGAGGGCACCCATGACGCTGAGCTACTGCCGCTGGTCGCTCTGATCCCCGTGGGGCTCGGGGTGTACCACTTGGTCCGCTCGCGCTCACACCACGCGTGAGGTCCGACCTCGAGGAGGACGAGCCGGCGCGGCTGGGTCTGGTGGCGGCGCTGCGAGGGCCTCAAGGAGAGTGCGGTCAGCGTGTTAGCGTCGTTGCGTGGCTCTGCAGCTGCGGCCGATGGAGGACGAAGAGTTCGTGGCTTGGCTGCCACTATTGCGGGATGACTACGCTGAGGATCTGGTCCGCGACTACGGGATGTCGGCAGATAAGGCTAGGGCGCAAGCTGTTGCGGAGATCGACGGGCATCGGTCCGCTGAACACTCCGTGTTCGTGATCGAGGTCGAACGCGAGCCAGTGGGCCACCTATGGCTGGTCGAGCGTCGCGACGCTTATGAGCCGACCTTGGTTGTGTACGACATCGACGTAGACGAGTCCTATCGCGGCCGTGGTTACGGCAAAGCAGCGATGGTCTTCGCCGAGGAAGAGGCACGACGGCGGGGACTAACTCGCATCGCCCTTCACGTTGGAGCCCGCAACGACGGCGCGCGCAACCTCTACCGATCGCTCGGGTTTGAGGAAAACGAAGTCGCGATGAGCAAGCCCATCTAGCGTCGCCATCCCGGACGATGGCGCAGATGAGCTGACTCCTTGCCCGCTCGAGGTACATTTCGCCAACGCTCGCCAACGCCAGGGTTGCCCCGTCTATGCCACCTTCGGGGTAGATGGGCTCACCGAGCTTCGGCTCGCCGTTCCGAAGCCGGCAGACGCCTCCTCCCCCTACCCGTCGCCGCGTGGCACACCACAGTCGGATAACGGGGACCGAAGTCGATCTTGCGCTGAGCGCCGTCTGACAGATCCGGGTTCTGGGCGGCCGTCTGACAACCTCCAGGAACGGCGCGCGGTGTAGGAGGCCAACCTGACGTTGATGGGACCCGCTCAATCGCGGCGGGTTCGAGTCCGCGAAGAGTCCGCGAGTGGGCGAGAGACGTTCCAGGTCACGCTTTGGGTCACAGTCGGGTCCGCCCGAGCCGTCCCGCCTCATCCCGGCTCGTACCACCCAAGCCCCCTGACCTACGGGAACAGTCGAACCTAGGGCGACGCAGGATGCATCAGGACAGCCAGGATCCCCCTCTCAAGGTGGAGACACGGGTTCGAACCCCGTTGGGACTACCACTCTGACCAGCAAGAACGGCTCCCTCGGCAGTGAGTCGTTCTGGTCACGAGATCGGTCACGAACTCGCCGAACTCCCCGGCGTGCACCCTCAATGAGAGGCCGCGACGCTAGCGCGTCAACAGAGGCCTCGGGACCGATGCATGCGTCGGCGGAGAGGACGTCACGAAATGTGAGTCGTGACGTAGCGGTCGATGGAGACGTCGATCGAGCGCGGGCTGCTCCTTGGTCTCGTCCCACACCGCGAAGGGCCCTTCGCCTCTGCCGCGACCGGCACCCTGACCCTACCGTGGGAGCTGGAGGCGACGCGCCCCGTCTGCGGATGCTCGCCCTGAGGGAAGGAGACGGCCATGAAGAGGGGCGCGAGGTTGATCACGATCGCCCTCACTTCGACGGTGCTGGTGGGGGCGTTCCTCGCCGCGACGGCGGGATCCGCAGGCGCGGCTACCTCGAAGTGCTTCGGGAAGAGGGCGACCATCGTCGGCACGAACAAGGCCGACGTCCTGAAGGGAACCGCGAAGGCCGACGTGATCGTCGGACTCGGCGGGAACGACACCGTCAGATCCCTCAACGGCAGCGACCTGGTCTGTGGAGGGTCGGGGAACGACAAGCTCCACGGCGGTGCGGGATACGACCGCATCCAAGGAGCGGCTGGGAACGATCAACTGTTCGGCGAGGGTGGCAACGACGACCTGTGGGGTCAGGAGGGCGACGATTCGCTCAACGGCGGATCCGGGTTCAACTTCGCGTTCTTCGCCGACGCGCAGAACGGCGTCGAAGTGGACCTGTCGGCCCGAGAGGCGACGGGTGAAGGAACGGACGCACTCGTCGGGATCCAGGGGGTGTTCGGCAGTGACTTCGACGACACCCTGGTCGGCGACACCGCGAGCAACCAGTTCGAAGGACTGGAGGGTGACGACACGATCGACGGCGGAGGCGGCTTCTTCGATGCCGCTTCGTACTTCTACGCGACTGGGCCGGTCACCCTCGACCTGACGGCGGGCACGGCCACCGGTGCCGGAACCGACACCCTGACCGACATCCAGGTCGTTCACGGCAGCAACTTCAACGACTCGCTCACCGGGGACGCCAACCCGAACTACATCGAGTCTGGCCCCGGCGACGACACGATCGCCGGCCTCGATGGAGACGACACCCTCGTCGGTGAGGAGGGCGACGACACGATCGACGCCGGAAACGGGAACGACACGGTCGACGGTGGACCCGGGACCGACGCGTGCGTGAACGGAGAAGAGGTCACGAACTGCGAGTCCTAGCCGGAAGAGCGAACGCCGCCGGGACTACACGTCCCGGTGGGGTTCGGACTTGTGGGCCAACTACGCAGGTGACGGATCGAGTGCCGCGCGCATCCCCTCCATCGCGCGGCGCCCGGTCTCCTCGAACTTCGACCCCAACAGCGGCTCGATGAGCCTGAGGGCTCCCCTGAGACGCAGGTCGGCCAGGTAGCGGATGCGGGTCCCACCGTCGGTCGCCTCGAACCGGATGTCGTCCCGAGCGCGCACGGTGGAACCGGAACCCCGGAGCTCGACGCGGTGCGGCGGGTCGTACGCGGTGACCTCGTAGGTCATCGGCAGGCGGCGCCCGTTGAACACGACGATCAGCTCGTAGCGGCTCCCGACGCGGACCGGTCCTTCGGTGAGCGCTCGTGCCGAGGCGACGCCCGGGTCCCATCGCTCGGAGTTGGCGAAGTCGCCCACGAACCCGAAGACCTCCTCGAGCGGGCGTCCCACCTCAAGCTCTTCGCGCAACACGGTCATGGTGGATCCCTCCTCGCATGCAGGGTTGCATCGCTTCCGGCCGACCCTCGCCCGTTCGCCGCTGCTACGGTGCCGAACACAGCCGCCGACCTCCTTGGGAGTCCTGCGTGCCCGACCTCCGCCGCCTGCTCGACGACGCGATCGAGTGGAGCGTGTTCCTCAGCTTCACCGATCTCGGACCGAAGATCCGCGATCCGCTGTTCGGCTGGGAGGATCTCGACCGCCTGCGGCTCGACGGCCGGGTGATCGCGATCACGGGCGCCGCATCGGGCCTGGGCCTGGCGGCCGCCACGCGGCTGGCCGAGATGGGGGCGGGGATCCGGTTGCTCGTCCGCAGCGAGGAGAAGGCCGCGCGTGCTCGTGAGGCGATCCTGAGGGCCGCGCCCCGCGCCGACATCGGGACGTACCACGTCGACCTGAGCGACCTCGACGCCGTGCGCCGGACCGTCGACGAGATGACCGCTCGGGAGGAGCGCCTGGACGCCCTCGTGAACAACGCCGGAGCGCTGCTCACCACGCGACAGGAGTCCGCCGCCGGGTACGAGATGACCTTCGCCACGATGGTGCTCGGACCGTTCGCCCTCACGAACGGCCTCGTGCCGCTGCTCGAGCGCACGGCGGCCGCCGCTGGCGTGGCACGCGTCGTCAACGTCGCCTCCGGCGGCATGTACCTGCAGCCGCTGCACCTGGACGACCTCCAGATGGAGCGCGAGCCGTATCGCGGGAGCTATGCCTACGCCAGGGCCAAGCGAGCGCTGGTGACGCTCACGCGCGAGTGGGCGAGACGGCTCCGCGACCGGTCGATCACCGTCAACGCGATGCATCCCGGTTGGGCCGACACGCCCGGCGTCGTGGCGTCGCTCCCGACGTTCCATCGGCTGATCCGGCCGCGGCTCCGGAGCCCGGCGGAGGGTGCCGACACGATCGTGTGGCTCGTCGCGTCGGATGAGCCCTCGCGACGGACGGGTCTGTTCTGGCTCGACCGTCGTCCCCGGCCGATCGACCGGCTCCCCTCGACGCGGGTGAGCGATCGCGACGCGATGCGCCTTTGGGAGGCGTGCGAACGGATGACCCTCGGCGAGCTCTCCCACTAGCCCGAGCCCGGTCGCCCGGCCGGCGCGTCCGGTTCCCCCACTCGATCGGCGATGCGCGCGAGGCGCTCCAGGTGCCGCACGATGTCGTCGCGCGCGCGTTCCGCCTCGTCGGTCAGCCCGTCGACGTCGCCGATGCGCCAGTGCGTATGGAGCACAGGTAGCAGCACCTGATCGTGATGGATCCGGAGATTGTAGATCCCGGCTCTCGCCATCGCCTTCGCCTTCGCGGCGAACCCCGGCATGTCGGCCCCCGGCATCTGGAAGTCCACGACCTGTCGGCGGATCGCGAGCATCGTCGCGCTCGGATCGACGGCGAGCGCCGCCGCGGTCAGGTCCCGGTAGAAGACGTAGTGGAGATTCTCGTCGGTCGCCACCCGCGCGGTCAGGCGGATCGCCGTCTCGTCGTCGGTGATCATCCCGGTGTTGCGGTGCGCGATCCGCGTCGCGAGCTCCTGGATCGACGTGTAGGCGACCCCGTCGAGCGGACCGAGGCGCGCGAACCCCGGGTACCACCCCCGCTGCACCATGTCCATGCGACCCCGCTCCAGGACCTCCGGATCGACCCCGCGCGTGACGACCAGGTAGTCGCTAAGGACGATCGCGTGCCGACCCTCCTCGGCGGTCCACCGACGCACCCACTCCGCCCAGGCCTCATGCTGACCGAACGCGTCCCAGATGCTCAGGTGGTAGTAGGGCAGGTTGTCCTCGGTGAGGAGGTTCACCTCGAGGGCCGCACGCGCGACGTCCGTGAGATCGCTGTCCGACGGCTGCCACGGCTCCTTGAGGTAGTTCCGCCCCACCTCGTACGGGACGAAGTCGTGCGGTGACCACCCGTCCGCAGCGGCGAGGTGCCGATCCAGGCCGCGCGTCACGACCGGCGCGAGCTCACCGAGGAGCTCGTCGTCCGTCAGGGGTCGTCGTCGTGAGGGCATCGGTCGTTCCTCCTCGGTGGGACGCGGCGGCGCGGGCAGCCGCCGATCCCGGACGTAACCCTATGTCCCCACCCCAGGCCTGATGGCGACGAACCTATGCGCCTGAGGTCGGAACCGATGCACGCCCACCGGACCGTGGCTACGGTCGATGCATGGCGAGGATCGCGGTGATCGGCGGCGGGATCGCGGGCATGGGCGCGGCGTGGGCACTGGACCGGCGCCACGACGTCGTGCTGTACGAGGCCGAGCCCAGGATCGGCGGGCACTCGAACACGGTCGAGGTGGACGACGACGGCCGCGTGGTTCCGGTCGATACGGGCTTCATCGTCTACAACGAGCGCAACTACCCGAACCTGGTCCGTCTGTTCGAAGCGCTCGAGGTGCCGACCGAGCAGAGCGACATGTCGTTCTCCGTCTCGGTGTCCGGAGGCGCCTTCGAGTACCGGAGCCGGGCGCGAGGGTTGTTCGCGCAGCCGTCCAACGCGCTGCGGCCCGACACGTGGCGGATGCTGCGCGACTTCCGTCGGTTCTGCTCGGATGCTCCTCGGGTCCTCGCCTCGGGCACGCGCGAGACGCTGGGCTCCTACCTGGAGCGCCGCGGCTACGGGGAGGCGTTCCGCCTCGACCTGTTGCTCCCGGTGTCGGCCGCGATCTGGTCATCGGGCCTGGATGACATGCTCGAGTTCCCCGTGACGACGCTCATCGGGTTCCTGATGAACCACGACATCCTGCAGGTGCGCGCCAGGCCCCGTTGGCGCACCGTCACCGGCGGCAGCCGCGAGTACGTCCGGCGGCTGACCGCCGGGTTGGACGAGATCCGACGGTCGCGACCGGTCGTCGGGGTGCGCCGCTCCCCGGAGGGGGTGATCGTCCGAGACGCCCACGGAGGGCTCGATCGGTTCGACGAGATCGTCTTCGCGACGCACACGGACACCACGCTCCGGATCCTGGGCGCCGACGCCACCCCGCAGGAACGCGAGGTGCTGAGCGCGATCCGGTATCAGCGCAACGAGGCGGTGCTGCATCGGGACCCGGCCCTGATGCCGGCTCGAAGCGGCGCATGGGCCAGCTGGAACTACCTCGCCGAGGGGCGCGGTGCACCCGAGCGGTCGCGGCCCGTGTCCCTCACGTACTGGATGAACCGTCTCCAGAACCTCCGGACCCGGCGCCCGGTGTTCGTGACGCTGAACCCGATCAGGGAACCGCGTGGTGAGGTCCAGCGCTTCTCCTACGCCCATCCCCGGTTCGACCGCGCCGCCGTCGACGCCCAGGCGCGCCTCCCCTCGATCCAGGGGGTCGGCCGCACCTGGTTCGCCGGCGCCTGGTGCGGACACGGGTTCCACGAGGACGGCCTGCGATCGGGGCTCTCGGTGGCCGAGGCGCTCGGCGCGCCCGCCCCGTGGATCGGTGCGCCCGTGCCGGTCGGGGCGGCGGCGTGAACAGCGCGATCTACGTCGGCACGGTGATGCACCGCCGCTTCTTCCCCGCGACCCACCGGTTCACCTACGGCGTCTACTACCTCGCGCTCGACCTGGACGAGCTCCCCCGGCTCGATCGAACGGTCCCCGGCTTCGGTCACAACCGGCGCTCGCCGTTCGCGTTCTGGGATCGCGACCACGGACCCCGCGACGGCTCGCCCCTGCGTCCCTGGCTGGACGGGTACCTCCGGGATGCCGGGATCGACCTGGAGGGAGGGCCGGTCAGGATCCTGACGATGCCGCGGGTCTTCGGACACGTGTTCAACCCCATCTCGGTGTGGTTCGGTTACGGGCCCGGCGGCGATCTCCGAGCCGTCCTGTACGAGGTGTCCAACACGTTCGGGCAGTGGCACCATCATCTGACGAGAGTCGACGGGCTCGACCCCGCGGGCAACGCCCGCCACGTGTTCGCCAAGGAGCTCTTCGTGTCGCCGTTCATCGATCAAGACGCGACGTACGAGTTCCGTGTGCGGCCGCCGGACGCGCGCGCGGCGTTGCTGGTGCGCGAGTACCTCCCGGCCGGCCAGGTCCTGACGGCGACCTTCGTCGCGAAGCGCCGGGAGCTCACGGGTGCGGGCCTGTGGAGGGCGTTCGCGACGCATCCGATGATCACGCTCAAGGTGCTCGGTGGGATCCATCTGCAGGCGTGGCGGCTGTGGCGCAAGGGCGCGCCGTTCCGCCGTCACGGTCCGGCACCCGACGATCTCGTCACGATCGAGCGGGCGCCCGTGGAGCTCGCGCGATGACCGAGGTGGATCGCTTGCTCACGCGACGGCTCGCCGGCCGGCTCCGGCTCGGCAGCCTCCATGTGACCTTCCCGGACGGCTCGGTGATCGACCGGGCCGGGCCGGCTCCCGGGCCCGCGGCGGAGATCGCCCTCAGGGACGACCGGCTGATCCGTCGATTGATCACCACGGGCGCGATCGGCCTGGCCAACGGGTGGATCGAGGGCGAGTTCGACTCCCCCGACCTCGCGTCGGTGATCGAGCTCGGGGCCCGCCACCTCGAGCCGGATGGTCGGCCACGCGTTCCTGCAGCACTCGAACGTCCGGCCCGCGCCGCCTGGAACGCGCTCGGGCGCGCCGGCGCACCCCGTGGCCCCCTGCGGACGACGGTGCAGCACTACGACCTGGGCAACGACTTCTTCCGGGCGTGGCTCGACCGCTCCATGACGTACTCGTCGGGCGTGTTCATCCGCGACCGCATGACGCTCGAGGAGGCGCAACAGGAGAAGTACCGGCGGATCGCCGCGGCCGCCGGCCTGCGTCCGGGGATGCACGTCCTGGAGATCGGATCGGGCTGGGGGGCCTTCGCGGCGTACGCGGCGGGCGAGCTGGGGTGCCGGGTGACGACCGTGACGGTGTCCCGCGAACAGGCCACCTGGGTCGAGAAGCAGATGGCCGAGCTGGGACTCGGCGACCGCGTCTCGGTCCGGCTCGAGGACTTCGCGCGCACGACCGGCACCTACGACGCGATCGTGTCGATCGAGATGATCGAGTCGATCCCCCGCGCTCGCTGGCCCGGGTACTTCCGCGTGCTCGCCGACCGCCTGGCCCCAGCCGGGCGCCTGGCGCTCCAGGCGATCACGGTCGCCGACCGCCACTGGGCGTCGTCGAACGCCAACCCGGACTTCATCCGCCGCTACGTGTTCCCGGGCGCTCAGGTGCCGTCCCCCAAGGTCCTGCGCGCCGACGCCGCGGCGGCCGGGTTCCGCCCGACGGCGCGTGAGGGGTACGGCTCGTCCTACGCGCTCACGCTCGCGGAGTGGCGGCGGCGCTTCGACCGCGCGTGGCCACGGATCGCCGAGCTCGGATTCGACGAGCGCTTCCGCCGCATGTGGCAGTACTACCTGTCGTATTGCGAGGGTGGGTTCCGGAGCGGCCGGACGGACGTCAGCCAGATCGTCCTCGAACCGTCGCGGCGCTGATCCCGCATCTCGCGGCCGAGGCCGAGGCCGTGAACGGGGAGCGAACGGCCCCGCCGGATCCCCGGCGGGGCCGTTCCATCTGTACGTCGGTAGGTCGGCGGCTCCTTACTTCGAGCCAGCCGGCACCGCGACCACCGCGAAACCGTAGCCCGCGGAGCCGCTCCCCCAGGCGTAGACCTGGTAGGCGTTGCCGTTCTTGAGCTTCAGCACGTCCGGGCCGATCACCGGCTGGTGGTCGCCGGGCAGCGAGACCCACGCGGCGTACACACCCTTCGGCACCTTCAACGTCGCAGAGGCACCGTTGGACACGTCGGTCAGGATCACCGAACCGTTCGCCCAGACATCCACCTCCGGAGCGGCCGCCGTGTGGCGAACCGTCAGGCGAGCGGTGCCCTTGGCCAGCGGCTTCACGTTGTTCTCGTACAGGCCGAGCGTGGGGGTCCCGTCGGCCTCCAGGTACGCGACGGCCGTGTAGTTGCCGCCGCTCGTCAGGACGAGGCTGTTGGCCTCGAGGATCGCGGCGTCGTCACACGTGTCGCCGGCCGCCACGATCTTGACGTCATAGCTCCCCGATGCGAGCGGGACACCGGTGACGACGTCGCCAGGGTTGAAGTCGGGGATCGCTACCGCCCCGTTCACGCAGACCTCCACGTCGACGCCGGGGATCCCGTGCACCGCGTTCAGCGAGGCGTCGGCGGCGTTGGCCGTGCCGACACCGAGCATCGAGACGATCAGCGTCGCGGCGACGCCGAGTCCCATGAGTCGCTCCTTCATGTGCCCTCCCTTGCTCCGGAGCGGGAACCTCCCGCCCTCTCGAAGACCGTACGTCAACCCATGCAGTATGGTCCAGACGGAAGCGTTCTATGCATAGTTTCTGGGTGGCCCGGTCCTCAGTACACGCCTCCCGTCCTTTCGTCGAGCGAGGGAACCCATGCGTGATGAGCCGCTGCTATGCATCGGTACCGTGGGCGGCGTACCATGCGCCCATGAAGATCAGCGAGGTCGAAGGGGTGCCCATCGCGAGCGTATCGACGACGCTCGACATCCCCGTACCGACGATCCGATCGTGGGAACGGCGCTACGGGTTCCCGACCCCACCCCGTACCGGCGGCAAGCATCGCCGATACACGCCGCAGGAGATCGAGCAGCTTCGGGACCTGCGGGACCTGATCACGCGCGGCCATCCCGCACGGGAAGCCGTGGCTCGACTCACGGCCGAGCCCCGTCAGCACGCGGGCAGCGACCTCGTCGACGCGATGGTTCAGGCCGCCATGGTCCTCGACACGGATGGGGTCCGCGACGCTCTCGACCGATCGGCGGAGCGGTTCGGCGTCGAGGCGACGGTCCGCGACGTGCTGTTCCCCGCGCTGCGGCAGATCGGGACCCGCTGGAAGGCGGGGACCTGCGACATCGAGCAGGAGCACCTCGCCACCGAGACCGTCCGCGTGTGGCTCGCCCGACAGCTCGCGATGGCCCCGCCGGCGCTCGGCTCGGACCCGATCGTGCTCGCCTGTGGCCCCAAGGACCTCCACACGATCGGGCTCGAGAGCTTCGCCCTGGTCCTCGCGCGGCGGGGTTGGCCCTGTCGAGTCCTCGGCGCCGTGACCCCGACGCCCGCCTTCCTCTCCGCCGTGCGTTCCACGCGTGCGGTCGCCGCGGTCGTGATCTCACAGCGTGGCGTCACGCGCCGGGCGGCGATCGCATCGCTCGCCGCCGTCGAGGCGGTGCCCGGCGTCAGGGCCTTCTACGCCGGGGACGCGTTCATCGCGCCGTCGTCGCGCCGGGGGGTGCCCGGCATCTACCTCGGCGAGGACGTCGTCGGTGCCGCGCAGGTCCTCGAGGAGACGCTCGGGCGCGGATCCGCCCGCGCCGGATCCCGCCGCGCTACGCGGTGACCGGAACGATCGGCTCCGGATAGCCCGTCCGCCGCAACAGCTCCGGATCGAGCCACGGTGCGAAGACCCGTGGACCTTCGACGTCCGCGAGCTCGTGGACGTACCTTCGAACGTACGCGGCGGTCGGGTCGAAGCGCCTCGCCTGCCGGACCGGGGCGAGGGTCCTCGTCCTGCGTGGATCCGCGCCGGTACCCGCCGTCCACTGCCAGTTCCCGGCGTCGTTCGCGGGATCGGCGTCGACCAGGAGCCTCGAGAAGTGCCGCTCGCCTCGTTGCCACGCGATCCCAAGTCGTCTCGTGAGGAAGGATGCCGTGACCAGACGCGCGCGGTTGTGCATCCATCCCTCTCGCTGGAGCTGACGCATCCCGGCATCCACGAGCGGGACGCCGGTCCTACCCTCGCGCCAGGCCGCCACCAGCCGGTCCGGCGAGGCCGGCGGTTCGCTCACACCCACCGCCGCGCGCAGGTCGCGCCAGGCGAGCGCCGGGTCGTTGGCGAGGAGCTGCCTGAAAAAGTCCCGCCACGCGAGCTGCCGCAGGAACGGGCCCGAGCCCGGGAGGGTGGCAGCGCGCGTCGCGAGTTCGTTGGCGGAGACGCACCCGAACCGCAGATACGGCGACAGACGCGACGTCGCGTTGGCGGCCAGGTCGTCTCGTGCCTCCGCGTAGCACGCGAGCTCCTGGCCCAGGAACGCGTGGAGCCGGCGACGGCCGGCTCGCTCCCCGCCACGGGGTGGATCCAGGGCATCGGGCGTGACCCACGCCGGATCGGGGCGCGAGCCGGGATCGAGGTCCGGAGGGAGCCGCAGTCGACGTGGCGCCGGCTCCGGGATCGGTCGCGCCACCTCGAGCCAGGCCCGGTGGTACGGCGTGAACACGCGATAGGCACCACGCCCCACCGGCGCGACGGCCCCCGGCTCCACGATCGAGTTCCCCGGCAGGATCTGGAGTCCGACCCCGTCGGCGACGCACGCCTCGGCGAGCCGAGCCTCTCGACGGATCGCGTACGCGCCCGTATCGCCGCTCAGCAGGACGCGGGCACAGCCGCTTTCGCGCGCCACCCGCAGGGTCTCTCGGACGACGTCCCCGCGACGCAGGATCAGTCGACCGCCGAGACCCTCGAGCGCTCGATCGAGGTCGACCAGGCTCTCGAGCAGGAACCGATGGCGGTTCGGCGACGAGCCGAGGAGCTCAGGGTCGAGCACGAAGAGCGGCACGACCTCCGTGCTCTCGCGGGACGCGAGCGCGAGGGCAGGCTGGTCGCGGATCCGCAGATCGCGGGTGAACAAGACGAGGGAACGCACGCCCCGACTGTAGGTGCCCCCGGAGCGGGGCCGGCCGACGAACCTCTGCACCCCTCAGCGACGTCGTCATCCACGCAGCCTGGATCCGAACCCGCGAGGGCTCCGGCGATCATGCGGTGTCCAGGGGCATCAGGGCCATCCCGGTGCGTGTTCTTGGCCGGGAAGGGATGCCCCTGGCCTCTTGCGTTCCCCCTTCGTTCCCCCCCTTGCTCGGAAAGGGGGGAATGCTCGATCGTTCCCATCGCCTAACGCCTCCCGGTCGTTCGCGGGCAGAATGCGGACGCCGTGAGCTGGATCCTTGTGCCGGGTGAGACTTCGAGCTCCACTCGATCCTCGAGGAGGTCGCCAGCGCGGCTCTCGCAGTCCGACGCGCGCGATCGGTTGGCCCTGCCAGGGGGTCTAAGCTCGTCAAGGACCGCGGCTAGTTGTAGTTCCCACGGACGTTGTTGACTGAAGCGAGAGCCTCCGCTCCGATCCGGGCGCTTAGGGCTAGCGCGCCACGCGGTAGCGGAGGTAGACGACTCTCGAGCTGAAGGTGCGGGTCTCGACGAGTTCGAGATCCACCCGGCGCTCGCGCTGGGGGAAGAACGGAATGCCACCGCCGACCAGCACCGGGTAGACCATGGCCCGGTACTCGTCGATCAGACCCAACGCGGCCGCCTCGGCGGCGAGAGTCGCGCCGCCGATCGCGATGTCGCCCTCTCCCGGCTCGGCTCGCAACCGCTCGATCTCCTCCGCCAGGCCGCCGGAGGCCAGGCGGGCATGGCCCTGCACCGCCGACAGCGTGGTGGAGAACACCACCTTTGGGAGCGGCTTCCAGATCGCGGCCCACTCGAGCTCCGAGTCGTCGAGCGACGGATCCTGGTCGGCGGTCTCCCAGTACAGCATCGTCTCGTACAGCCGTCGTCCCAACAGGTGCACGCCGACCCCTCGTATCTCGTCGATCCAGAAGCGAAAGACCTCCTCGTCGGGCACCGTCCAGTTGAAGTCGCCGTCCGGCCCGACGATGTATCCGTCAAGTGAGACGCTCATCGAATAGGTCACGCTGCGCATCAGAAGTCCTCCTCGGTATCTCAGTCCGGTGGTGTTCGACTCCCGTTGTCGTCAGTCCCTAGCCAGTGGCCTCGTGTGTCACGTTGGGAGTCGTCTCGGCTGAGTGCTTCGAGGATCGCCTGCGTCTGGTCAGCTGTAGTCATGCTCAGTTCCAGATGAGCCGTCTTTCCGAGCGTTCGATCCAACGCTCATGTTGCCGGACTACCAGCGCGCCCGCAGGATCGGGGACTTCTACGTCGACCCGCGGACCAAGATGTTCAACGAGTTGCTCATGGACCTGGAGGTAGATCGGAACGCGCGCGCGGTGGTGCTCGGGATGTTGCGAGAGGAGGAGCTCCGCGGCGGCTAGGCGTCGTACCGGCCGCCGGACTCCGCCGCCACGGGCTTACTCTTACTCCCGGCTTCTTGGAAGATCGCCGGGACGTCGGGGTCGGAGACGAAGTTCTGCCAACCCTCCGCATCCCAGTCGAAGACGACCCAGACCCGGTCGTCTTCGTTGGGATCGCGAAAGACGGTCGCACCCTTGGACCCGTGCTGCTTCCTCTTCTCAACGCCTTTCGTTGAGAAGACCTTCACCCAGCGGTCGTAGTCCTCGACCGTCGTCGTTGCCAGGATCATCTCTCTCTCTCCCTCCTCTGGGAAGTGTGGTCGCGCTCCCGCGACGCGGCGCGCGCAGCATCGCGCTCGAGCCGTGACCTGTCAAAACGTGGCCCGTAGCGAAGTGCACCACCCTACGCCCGCAAGGGGGTGGGCTCTCAGGACGCCCAGACCAGCGCTCCTGACTGGTCGAAGATCTTCACCGCGACGTCGGGATCCTCGAGCCCACCTCCAAGCGAAGCCGCGGGTAGGCTCATTCCAGGCTAACGACGGCGTCCACCGCACGGAGCTGTGGGTAAGCGATGGAAGTGCGTCCGGCAGGGCCTGGTGAAGGACATCAATCCGGATGCCGGCTCGGATCCTAGGATGCTGACGTACCTACCGGCGTGATGCTTCCGCACGAAGGGCGAGGGAGGGAACGCGAGGCCGAGCCGTGCAAACGATCTGCAAACGAACGTAGCGGCACTGGTTGGCATCGAACGTCCCTCAGCGCCAGAACGTCGCGCTTCGACATCCAGGGGGACCTATCTCCCAGTCAGTACACCGCGAGCTGTTCTCGCGTCAGGCCGGATAGGCCCATCTTGTCGATCGTGCGGGCACGCTCGGTGGCGAAGTCTTCGCCCGCGACGATCGAGGCGATGCGGATGACGGCATCCATGGTGGGGGTCGGCACCGACAGGTGTCGAGCCAGGTCGGTGAGGAACACCATCGAGTAGCCCACGTCCTCGGTCAGGTAGCGGTGATGAAGCTCGTCCTGCGCCTTGATGCCACGAAAGCCTGGTGCGGTGGAGTAGCCGGTGGAGTAGTTGGACTCGCTCATGTAGCCCTGCCGAACCCCGAGATCCGGCTCGGCGAGGATCTCCACGCCCAAGGCCCTAGCGACGGATAGCCGCTCGCCGTCGACCGCCTTCATGAGGCGACCGACGGCCTCCGTAACCCCTTCCTCATAGAACATGAAGTCACCACCCGTGCGTTCGATGAGGGCGGCGTTGAGCAAGGTGACGGCCGGATGGATGACCGGGTTGCCGTTCTGCAGCGTGGTCTGGAAGATCCCCGCGGCCTCGTCGGTGTTGCGGTACACCTGCCGCAGGACCTCGAGCAGGCGAGGTGTGTTGCTGCGCGGGGCGGCAGCGGCTGAGAAGCCGTTGTCGAGCCGGTGGAAGATCCGCACACTGGCGTGCATCGATGCGCGAGCGGCGTACGGCAGCGTGCTGGTCTCGCCCACGACGACGCTCTCGTCATGGAGGTCCAACCCCGCGGCGTGCTTGAAGGCCAGACTGCCGACGCACGAACTGGGGCAGACCACGACGGTCATCCCGGGGCGCAGGTGACCGCGAGTGTCACGGCCGAACGGCTCTGTGGCATAGGCGGGGCCGACGACGAAGACCACGTCCACACCGTCCAGCGCCTCGGCGATGTCGGTGGTGACCGTCGCCAGAGAGACGAACCCCTCGAGCTTGCCCTCGGCTTGGATCCCTCCGCGCTCGCGGACCGGCACCAGATGGTGCTCATGGGCATGTTGTGCGTACAGCGCGACCTCATGCCCCTGACTCGCCCACTCGTAGGCGACAGCTAGCCCTCCAGCGCCGGCCCCCAGCACCGCGATCCTCATTCGGCTGACCCCTTCGTGCGCACGCCTTCAGCGTCGTCAACCCAACCGTCTCACACAGACAGAGGGGGCCCTATCCGCGTCGCCGATCGGCCGAGGCGTCGCCGCGATCCTGTCCGCTGCAGCGATCGCCGACGCCTCTACCCGCACCGATCTCGCCGTTGATCCTGATCAACAAGGTCCGGTTCGACCCCACGCGCGATGAGCTCGACCAAGGGTTCGTGTCGATCAAGAACTTCGGAAACTCCGCGATCGATATGACCGCGTGGTCGTTGCGGAATCACGAGGGCGACGTCTTCACGTTCCCTTCGTTCAGGCTCGAGGTGGGAGCGCTCGTGAAGGTCCATACAGGTCCTGGCGTGAACACGGACAACCACCTGTACTGGATGAGCTCATGCCCGATCTGGGGTGACATCCGGGATCGTGCCCACTGTTCGACGCCTCCGGTCTCCTCCGGGACCCGGTGCGTCTACGCGGGAGTGAGGAGGTGGGCGCTCTGCTAGAAGGAACGCGAACAACGTCCAGCCGGCCCGGAAGAACGGCGCGCTGGCATCGCACCGGTCGGAGATGGTCGCGAGCCCTACGAGCTCAGTCCCGCCGTTCCCCGACCACCGGCCGCGTGTGACATTCGCAGCGGTCGTCCGAGCAGTCCTTCTCGTGCTCGGTGCCCGGCTCCCACACGAGGTCGTGATCGTCCTCGGCGTAGAGGTATCGGCAGCCACACCAATAGCAGACGTCGCGCAGCACCTGGTGCCAGTCGCCGGCGGCGTCTTTCCGCTCCGGCAGGTTCAGGACCTTCGCCATCACGCCCTCCCCAGGCGATGCCTCGATGCTAGGCCCTCGGGTCGGTCGAGGGAAGCACCCGGGGTTCGGAGACGAGCTCCTCCGCGAACTCGGGGTCGTGGTCATCGTGACCGGCGCCCGATCCGTTCCCGGACGGGCCGAGGGCGACGATCTCGACCGCGGTCAGATCGACGAGCTCCGCGTCCGGCGTGATGTTGCGGACCTCGACCACCGTCCGCTCCGGGGCGGGGGCGACCTCGGGGGCCTCGAGGTCGGGGATCCGGATCGCGGTTGCGGGGGCGGTGCGGACACGACCCGGGATCGAGGCGAACCACAGCAGACCCAACACTCCCACCGAGAACGCGCCCAGCCCTCCGATGATCAGCGTCTGCTGCGCGCGCGCGCCCTCCCCTCCGACGAGGATCCCGCCGAGCGCCGTCGCGCCGAGCTGCCCCGCGGTCGCGAGGCCCAGGTAGACGGCGAACACCCGACCGCGCACCTGATCGGGCGCCCGGTGGTGGATCAGGCTCCGGATCGCCACGCTGCCCGTGCCGTTGCCCATGCCCGCCACGAAGAACAGCGGCAGCGCGACCCAGATGTTCGCGGTGCGCGGCGGCGACCGCGACGGCGAGGCCGAGGACGACCGACGAGACCAGGATCGACGGCGCGAGCTTGGCGTCGGGGAGCCGGCCCGCGATGAGCGTCGCGCCCACCACCATCCCCAGCAACCAGGCGGCCGCGAGCGCACCGTAGCCCCAGTTGCCCGCATCGAGCAGATCGGGGTTCCGTGCGAAGAAGATCTCGGCCACGTTGTCCATCATGGCGAACAGGACCGTGAACGCGAGCACGACGATCGCGATCAGCAGGACCGGGTCGCGGCGGACGAACGCGAAGCCCTGTCGGAACTCGCCGCGTCGACCCTCCCCTCCCCGCCTCCTCCGGAACCGGCGGGCGACGGATCGAGAGCGAGGCCGCCGCGGACGCGATCACGAGGAACGTGACCGCGTCGACCACCAGGGGAACGGGCGAGGCGTCGCCGAGCTGGCCCGCCAGCGCCGCGACGGCGATCGGAGCCGCGACCATGCCCACGTAGCGCGCGGTCTCCATCCGGGCGTTCGCCGGCGTCAGGTCCTCTTCGTCCACGGCCTTCGGCACCAGGGCGAACACCGCCGGCGAGGCGACGGAGGCGACCGTGCCGAGCAGGAACGAGAGGACGAGGATCAGCCACAGGGCCTGCGAGAACGCGAGGCCGAGCGCGATCGCGGCTTGCAGCAGCGACGCGATCGCCAGCGTGCCCGTGGTCTCCGTCCGGTCGACGAGTGCGCCGGCGATCGGCGCGAACAGGACCATCGGGAGGATGCCGACCAGCAGGAGGCCTGCGATCGCGAGGCCGGAGCTCGTCAGGTCCGCGACCTTGATCGTCAGCGCGACCAGGGCGAGTTCGTCCCCGAACGACGACAGGCCGTTCGACAGGACGAGCAGGCGGAAGTCGCGCCCCCTCAGCAGCCGCACGCGCGCATCGTAGTCCGGGGGTTCGCCGAAGCGCATGAGCCGAACGGGTGAGGCGGGGAACCACCCGAACGGCCGAAGTCCCTGGACCTGCCCCCCGACGACGTCAGGTCCCGCCGCGCAGCCTCGCGACCGTCTGCTCCCGCCCGAGGAGCTCGAGGGAGCCGTCGAGCGGCGGCGACACGACGGAGCCGGTGGCGGCGGCGCGCACCGGCTGCCACCCCTTCTTCCGGTTCAATCCGAAGGCCTCCGCGGTCCGGTCGAGCGCCGCCCCGATCGTCTCGGCGGCCCAGGGCTCGACCTCTGCCAGGGCGTCCGCGACCGCGGCGAGGTACCCGGGCGGTGCCGCGTCCATCAGAGCGCGCGCCTTCTCGTCCGGTTCGACGTCGTCGGTGAACAGGAACCGCAGGAGGTCCACGGCCTCGGTGAGCCGCTTCATCCGCTCGCGGACCAGGGGCATCGCCGCGCGGAGCGCGGCAGGCTCCGGCAGGACGCCGGCCTCGGTCAGGAAGTGGAGGCAGCGTGCCGCCAACTCGTCGTCGCCGAGCGCCTGGACGTAGTGGTTGTTCATCCACTCGAGCTTCCGGACGTCGAACGCGGCCGGGTTGCTCGAGACGCGGTCCAGGTCGAACGCCGCGATCAACTCGTCGCGAGATACGAAGGTCGTCGACTCGTCCTTCGACCAGCCCAGGAGCGCCAGGTAGTTCATCAGCGCCTCCGGCAGGAACCCCTGCTCCCGGAAGCCCTCGACGCTCGTCGATCCGTGGCGCTTCGACAGCGGCTTGCCGTCCATCCCGAGCACCTGAGGAAGGTGCGCGTACGCGGGAGCGGTGCCCCCGAGCGCCTCGATCACGGCGGCGTTGCGCGGCGCCGACGCCAGCAGGTCGTCGCCGCGGATCACGTGCGTGACCCCCATGAGCCAGTCGTCGACGGCGACCGCCAGCAGGAAGACCGGTGACCCGTCCGAGCGCACGATCACGAAGTCGCGCAGCTGGCCGGCCGGGAAGCGCACCTCGCCCTTCACGAGGTCGTCGACCACCCACTCCCGCTCGGGCATCGCGAAGCGGACCGACCACGGTCGGGCCTCCGCCTCGAAGTCGGCCCGCTCCGCGTCCGTGAGCGTCCGGCACCGGCCGTCGTATCCGGGGGCTTCGCCACGAGCGAGCGCGGCCTGTCGCCGCTCGTCCAGCTCCTCGGCGGTGCAGTAACAGCGGTACGCGTGACCGCCGTCGCGCAGCCGCTGGACCTGCTCGGCGTAGATCTCGCGGCGCTGGGACTGCCGGTACGGCCCGTGCGGGCCGCCGACGTCGGGACCCTCGTCCCAGTCGAGGCCGAGCCACCGCAGCGAGTCGATCACGCCCTGGAAGGCCTCCTCCGAGACGCGGCTCGCATCGGTGTCCTCGACCCGGAGCACGAACGCCCCGCCGTGGTGCCGGGCGAACGCCCAGCTGAACAACGCCGAGCGGGCGTTGCCGACGTGGATCGAGCCGGACGGGGCGGGGGCGAACCGACAGCGGACGGCCGAGTCGCCCACGGTCACCCGGTCACGGGGTTCGCGAGCGTCCCGATCCCCTCGATCTCGATCTCGACGGTGTCGCCGGCGGCGAGCGAGACCTTGCCCTGGGGGGTTCCCGTCATCAGCACGTCGCCGGGGAGCAGCGTCATGAACGCCGTGACGTATTCGATCAACGTGGCGACACCGTGGACCATCTCCGACGTCTGGCCCGCCTGTCGGATCTCACCGTTCACGCGCGTCTCGACGCGGACGTCGTTCGGATCGAGCTCGGTCTCGACCCACGGGCCGAGCGGCGCCGAGCCGTCGAAGCCCTTCGCGCGCGCCCATTGGTCGTCGCTGCGCTGGAGGTCGCGCATCGTGACGTCGTTGCCGCACGTGTAGCCGAGGATCACCTGGAAGGCGTCTTCGGCGCGGACGTCGCGCGCGATCCGGCCGATCACGACGGACAGCTCGCCCTCGGGGTCCACCCGCTGGGACATCGGCAACAGCCGGATCGGGTCACCCGGGCCGATCAGCGCCGTCGACGGCTTCAGGAAGATCAGGGGCTCGGACGGCACGTCCATGCCCCACTCCTCGGCGTGCGCCGCGTAGTTCCGCCCGACGCAGACGAACTTCGACGGGATCACGGGCGCGAGCAACCGGACGTCGTCGAGGGGAACGACCTCGCCCGTCGGGACCGGGTCCTCGAAGAACGTGCCGCGCAGGATCCGGACATCGTCCGAGCCGGCATCGATCGCCCCGGTCGCGATCCGTTCCCCGTAGCGGAACCGCACGAGTCGCATGCGCCGGAGGCTATCGCACGCCGATCTAGGCGAGCCGGTCGCCGCCCGCGAACGTGGCGCCGACCTGCCGCCAGTAGCCAGCGATCATCTCGATGGGCGCGAGGGCCGCGAGCTCTTCCCCGGGCGCCTCGTGCAGGCGCACCGTCGGCTCGCCGACGAACGCGGGCCCGAGCTCGACGTCGCGCGAGCGCATCGTCACGAGCTCGTCGAGCGACGGCGGCGCGGCGGGATCGATCGCGGGCAGCCAGCGCGAGTGCAGCATCGGCAGGGCGTTGACGAACCCGCCCGTGTCGGACGTGCCCGTGAGCGTGAGCGTCACGTCCGCCAGGCGACGGTCGTTCGCCGCGAGCGTCGCGCCGAGCCGGCCGCCGGGCTCGAGGCGCGGCCCCGCGCGACCGACCGACACCGGCCGGGTCATCCAGATCGAGCCGAGCTTCTTCGGATAGCCCTGGTACCACCCGCGTGCGAGGGCGAAGTCCTTGTCCACCCAGATGTAGACGCAGCGCGAGTAGGTCTCGCCACCGAAACGGCACCGTACGACGACGAAGCACTCCTTGTACTGGGACCGCACGGGGTCGAGGAGCTCATCGCCCGCGTCGCTGCACGACTGCCAGTCCGCCCAGATGATCGCGACCGCGCCCGGGTCCTCCTCGGCGGGCTCGACGCCGGGCGGCAGCAACGCGGCGACGTTCGACGGGTCGGTCCGGTACTCGACGGTGAGCAGGTCCCCCGAGTAGTGCCACGGGGGCGCCGGGACGATCGAGGCCTCGCCCGCCGGCGACCTCGGCAGCATGAACCCGCGCAGCTCCGCCACGCGGGCATACTACGCGGGCATGGAGACGCGGCGGATCCTGCTCGACGGCCTGCCGGTGACCGTCGCGCGCGAGGGCGACGAGTTGGTCGCACCGGACGGGCGCCGGTTCGACCCGGAGGAGCCCATGCACCTTCCGCCGGTCGAACCGACGAAGGTCGTGTGCGTACACCTGAACTACGAGAGCCGGCGCGCCGAGTTCCAGGCGACGCTCGGCCCGTCGCCCACGTACTTCCACAAGCCGATCACGGCGCTGAACGCGCACGGGGGCGAGGTCGTCCGTCCGCCGCGCTGCCGCTACCTGAACTACGAGGGCGAGATCGGGATCGTGATCGGGACGGAGTGCCGACACGTCGCGCCGGACGAGGTCGACGCGTACATCGCTGGCTACACGATCGGCAACGACTACGGGCTGCACGACTTCCGCGACACCGATGCCGGGTCGATGCTGCGCGTGAAGGGCTCGGACAGCCTCTGCCCGCTCGGCCCCGGCCTCGTCACCGACTGGGACTTCCACGGCAAGGCGATCCGGACCCGCGTGAACGGCGCGACCGTCCAGGACGGGAACACCGACGAGATGATCTGGGACATGCACTACCTGGTCGCCGACATCGCGCGGACGATCACGCTGCTGCCGGGCGACGTGATCCTGTCCGGAACGCCGGCGAACTCGCGCCCGGTGGAGCCCGGCGACGTCGTCGAGGTCGAGGTGGACGGGCTCGGCGTCCTGCGCAACACGATCGTCGAGGGGACCGTGCCCATCCGCGACGACGTCGGCGCCCAGCCGAGCGCCTCCGAAGAGGTGACCTCGACCGCGTTCGGCGGCGACTGGGAGTTCCGCGGGATCCGGCCGCCGAGGAGGGACTGACCGTGGCGACGGCGCGCTACCTGGTGCACGACGTGGACGCGGCCGTGGCGTTCTACGTCGACGGCCTGGGGTTCGAGCAGGTCGAGCGCTACGGGCCCGCGATGGCGATCGTGCGCCGCGACGACCTCGTCCTGTGGCTCGCCGGGCCGACGGCGTCCGCGGCCCGGCCCATGCCCGACGGGCGCGTCCCGGAGCCCGGCGGGTGGAACCGGTTCGTGCTCCAGGTCGACGATCTCGACGGCCGGATCGCCACGCTCGCGGCCCTGGGCGTCGGGTTCCGCAACGAGGTCGTCGAGGGTCCCGGCGGGCGTCAGATCCTCGCCGAGGACCCGTCCGGCAACGTCGTCGAGCTCTTCGAGCCGAGGGCCTGACCTCCGCCTCCGGGCGTCGTCGGGCCGCCGGGTGTAGGGTCGCCCCGACTTGGCAACGGAGCTGATCACCCGGCGGTCCCCCCGCGAACAGGACCCCTGGTGGGTCCTCGCCACGACGGCGATCGGAGCGCTCGCCGCGGCCACGTTCCGGATCCGGGTCGCGGGACTGGCGAACGTCCCGAGCCACGGCGGCGCGCTGCTCGCCTACAACCACTTGAGCATCCTGGACGCCGTCTTCGTCGGACTCCCCGTCAGCCGGACCGGCCGGATCGTCCGCTTCTTCGCCCTCTCCGAGGATTTCGAGCGTCCGCTCCTGGGTCCGGCCCTCAAGCGCCTCCGGTCGATCCCGATCCGCCGCGGCGTCGGCGACTGGGCCGCGCTCGAGCAGCTCTCGGACGTCGTGGGCAAGGGCTGGCTCGGCGGGATCGCGCCGGAGGGCACCGTCGGGACCGGCCCGGACATGCTGCCGGTCCAGAAGGGCGCCGCCCGGATCGCGCTGCTGGCGGGAGCCCCCGTCGTGCCCGTCGGGATCTGGGGCACGCAGGAGCGCTGGCCGAAGGCAGGCCTGCGGATGGAGCGACCCATGCGCCCGTCGGTCGGCATCTCGTTCGGGCCGCCGATCATGGCCGAGGGGAACGCCAAGTACCGCCCCGACGTGCAGGCCCTCACGGACCGGATCGGCGCCGGGATCGGGGAGCAGGTCGCGGTCGCGAAGCGCCTGACGCTCGCTCGCCGCTGAGCCCTACGACACCCCGAGTTCGGCGAGGAGCCGACGCACGCGGGCTCCGATCTCGTCGCGGATCGGTCGAACGTCCGCGACGTCCCGACCCGCCGGGTCGTCGACCTCCCAGTCCTCGTAGCGCTTGCCGGGGAAGATCGGGCAGGCGTCCCCGCAGCCCATCGTGACGATCACGTCCGCGGCGTGGACGATCTCGTCGGTCCACGGCTTCGGGAACTCGCTCCCGATGTCGATGCCGACCTCCGCCATCGCCGCGATCGCGGCGGGGTTCACCTCGCTCGCGGGATCCGATCCGCCGGAGAAGATCTCGATGCGATCCCCCGCGACCTGACGCGCCCAGCCCGCCGCCATCTGCGAACGACCAGCGTTGTGAACGCAGAGGAACACCACGGAGGGGGTCGGGTCGGTCACCTTGCCCTCCACCCTAGCCACCGCGCGCAGACGCTGACGGGCGAAGCGCTCGGAGAACAACGGGACGAAGTTCTTGAGGCGGGCGGCTTGGAGCGCCAACAACGACGAGGCGAGGTACCGCTCGATCGTCTCGGCCGAGAAGGTCCCGGCGAACTCCTCCGTCAGGTTCCCTGCGATGTGGCGAACGACGATGCGTTGTTCGACGGGGAGGAGGCTGATTGCCTCGGTGAGCTCCGACACTCCGGACCTCCGTGGGATCGGCGACGGTGGCACCGTGCCACGCGGACATGAACGCCGGGTGAACGGGCCGGACCATCCGCAGACGGCCCGGCCCGCATCCGTCAGCAGCAGCCGGACGGGCAGCAGTCCTCCGGGCAGCAGGGGTCCGACACGGGGGGTTCCTCCTCTCCTCACATCGATATCGGTCGATACGTTGACACATCGTATCGATGACTGTCAATATGTGGCCATGAAGCTCGTCCAGACGATCGACGCAGCGTGCTGCCCGCCGGTGCTGGAGTCCCCGCTCGACGAGGCGGCCGCGGAGCGGCTGGCCGCGTCGCTCCGCGTGATCGCCGACCCGGCGCGCCTGCGACTGCTGAGCCTGATCGGGGTCGTCGGCGAGGTGTGTGTCTGCGACCTGACCGACGTGCTCGGGCTCTCGCAGCCGACCGTCAGTCACCACCTCAAGGTGCTGACCGACGCGGGGCTCCTGGAACGGGAGCAGCGAGGGCGCTGGGCGTACTTCCGGCTCCGTCCGGAGCCGATCGAGCTGTTGCGGGGAGCGCTGGCACGGCCGGCGCCGGTGGGACAGGAGGGAAGACGATGAACGAGCTCCGGGAGCACGTGCGGGATCGGTACGCGGCGGCGGCGCGGGTGGTCGGTGAGGGCAAGGCCGCCGACGACTGGAGCGACGTAGGCCGCTGCTGCGAGCCGAACGAGGGCCTCGGCGTCCGGCTCTACGACGTGACGGAACGGGAGGAGCTTCCCCACGACGCCGTCCTGGCGAGCCTGGGCTGCGGCAACCCGACGGCCGTGGCGGATCTGCGTGAAGGCGAGGTCGTCCTGGACCTCGGATCGGGCGGCGGGATCGACGTCCTGCTGTCGGCGAAGCGGGTCGGCCCGACCGGCCAGGTGTACGGGCTGGACATGACCGATGAGATGCTCGAGCTCGCCCGCAAGAACGCCGCCGGAGCCGGCGCGACGAACGTCGAGTTCCTGAAGGGCTACATCGAGGACGTCCCGCTGCCCGACGCGAGCGTCGACGTGATCATCTCGAACTGCGTGATCAACCTGTCGACCGACAAGCCGAGGGTGATCGACGAGATGTACCGCGTGCTGAAGCCGGGTGGACGCCTCGGGATCAGCGACGTGGTGGCGGCTGACGACCTGGCGCCGACGCAGCGAGCCGAGCGCGGGAGCTACGTCGGCTGCATCGCGGGCGCCCTCTCGTTCGCCGAGTACTCGGCCGAGCTGATGCGGGTGGGGTTCGTCGACATCACGATCGACCCGACGCACGAGGAGGTCGACCAGATGTTCGGCGCGATCGTCCGCGCCCGGAAGCCTGCCTGACCGAACCTCGGTCTAGTTCCAGAGCCGGTCGGCGACCCTCCCCACGAGTTCGAGCTTGCGCCACTGCGTCTCCTCGTCGATCTCGTTGCCGACCATCACGCTCGCGAACCCGCATTGTGGGCTGATCGCCAGCCGGTCGAGGCCACCCAGCGATCGCTCGCCGGCCTCGTCCATCCGGCGGAGCAGGTCGTCCTCGTCCTCGAGCTCGGGGCGTCTTCGTCGAGACGATCCCCATCACCATGATCGACCCGTCGCGGAGGAACCGGATCGGCTCGAACCCACCGTCACGACCGAGGTCGTCCCACTCCACGAGGAAGACGTCGTACGGCAGCTCACCGAACACCTGCTCCGCAACCGGTTCGAGGAGCCCTCGCACATCCACGACGAGCGGTAGTTCCCCCGGCAGATGTGCAGGGCGGTCGTGACGCCGGACGGGATCGCTTCCAGCACTGCAGCGTCGGCCGCGAGCGCCGCGTTCGAGTACGGCACCCACGTCGTGCCCGGCGGACCCGAAGCGAGCGATCCAGGCGGGGTCGACAGATGTACGGATACAGGGGGAAGTCGAACTGGATGTACGCGGCGCTCGCCTCGACCGCGTCGGCGACGAGCCCCCGCTCGATCTCGATCGCGTGTGCGACGAACTCCTCGAGCGAGCCGTACCCTCCGGCCCCTCCCATCACGGTCGTGAGCGGGTGACCGAAGATCGACGCAGCCGGGAAGGTCACCTTGAACGGATGACCGCCCGCGACCTCGGCCAGGAACGACGCCTCGTGCGCGCGCCGGCGAATCCACCGGCTGCCAGTCGACCGACGATCTCGTGGATGTTCAGCTCGACGTCCTCACCGCGATCGTTGCGGAACGCGACCGTCTTGCCGGTGCGCACGCCCGAGACCGCGTCGTAGAACGAGTTCATGAACATCCACCGGCGGAACTCGCCGTCGGTGATCACGTCGAGCCCACAGTCGACCTGTCGCGCGATCGCGCGTCCGGATCGCTTCGTCCTCGATCCGGCGGAGCTCGCCGGCGTCCTTCCCCCGCTCCTCGTCGAGCCGGGCGGAGTGCCCGGCCTCGTAGAAGCCCTCGATCGCCGCGCGCAGCACCGGCGGACGCAGGAGCGAGCCGACCGTCTCGGCCCGGGCGGGATGACGCGGCCGTCCCATCGATGCCGACGATAGCCGAGTGACGCGGCGCGCCGTGACGGGGCAAGCTCGACCCGCATGGGCACCCTTGCTGCTTGTACCTGGACACCGCTCCCGAAGCCGACGGCTGAGCCCGGCCTCGCTCAGGGCGGATCCCACAGGACCCAGGTCGAGTCGGGCGCGCGGAACTCCCAGCCGGAAAGCGTCGCCGGACGATCGGGATCGAGCCGCAGGTTCGGCAGGCGTTCGAGCAGGATCTCGAGCGACACGCGCGCGAGGTGCCGTCCGAACCACGCGCCTAGGCAGAAGTGCGTTCCGATCGAGAACGCGAGGTGCGCGCCCTCCTTCCGCCCGATGTCGAACCGGTCGGGGTCGGTCCAACGCCGCGGGTCCCGGTTCGCCGAAGACAGGACGGCGCCGATCAACGCGCCCTCCTCGAGGGTCGTCCCCGCGACCTCCACGGCCCGGGTGGTCTGGCGCGTCGCCGTCCCGACCGGTCCCACCCACCGGAGCGTCTCCTCGACGGCGGGCTTGACGAGCGGAGGGTCGGCGCGAACCGCCTCGAGTTGCTCGGGATGCGTCCCGAGCGCCCAGACGGTCAGCGCGATCAGGTCGCGCGGCTCCTGGAGGCCGCCCGAGAGCATCAGCTTCGTGTTCGCGACGATCTCGTCGCGCGACATCGTGTCACCGTCCGCGTCGTGGTGGAGCATCCACGACAGCACCGAGCCGTCGGGCGCTTCGGCCAGCCGGTCCATCACGTCCTCGATCGCGGCCCCGAGCGCCGCGCTCGCCTCGTCGGCCGGCTCCTGCTTCCTCGGATCGCCCTCGAAGTTCGCGAGGCCCGGCATCATCCCCTCGTTCCACGCGAGGATGTCCTCCCACGGCACCTCGTCGAGCCCGAGCATGAACCGCAGCGACCGGACCGACATCGGGTCGCAGAACGCGCGGAAGAGATCGACCTCCCCCCGGACGGCGAAGCCGTCGATCAGCTCGTGCGCGAGCTTCGGGATCATGCCCTGCGTCCGGTCCTCGACGTCGCGGGGGCGGAACGGGATCTCGGTGATCCGGCGGATCCGTTGCTGGTCCTCGCCCTCGGACCCGAGCATGTTCACGCCCATCGTGCGGTTCAGCGTGGAGGGATCCGTCGCGGCGGTGAAGTCGTCCGGCGTCAGGCCGACGTGGCGGACGTCGTCGTGGCGGGTGACGAGCCACAGCTGCACCGCGGGCGCCCAGGCGACCGGCTCGTCCTCTCGGAGCCGCGCGTAGATCGGGTACGGATCGCGCTCTAGCTCCTCGAGCGCGATCGACGCGCCGACGGACACGACGGCCTCCCCTCCGGGGTCGACGGTGGGGTATTTTGGGCCCGAATCATCTGCGGGCGCAAGGCGAGCGGGCTACCGGGTATCGTCCCGGTCCGCATCGAGACCGCCACGGGAGGGTGGATGGACACGCAACCCGAACGGCTCCGGCTCCTCTACCCGGACATCCACGGGCTCGAGCGCGGCAAGTACCTCTACGGCGACGTGGCCGCGGCAGGCAAGGCGGCGTTCTGCGTCGGCGTGTACCCGCTGACGCACGACAAGGAGATCCTCCCGATCCCACGCACGCAGTTCGACGTCGGGCTGCACGACGTCGAGGCGACGCTCGACCGCGACACCCTGCGTCCGGGGTGGGAGCGCGGCACGATGATCGGGATCGGCGACATGCACCTCCACGGCGAGCCCGCCCCGTGGGACACGCGCCACGTCCTGCGCGAGGCGATCCGGCCGTGGCGCGCGATGGGCCTGGAGCCGCAGATGGCGTTCGAGCTCGAGTTCTATCTGCTGGAGCCCGACGAGCCGAGCGGATGGCGGGCCGTGTCGGTGCCCTCGCACCGGGTCTACGGCACCGGGACGGCGGTCGATCCGACCGGCCTGATCGAGGAGCTGGTGGACGCGGCGCTCGCCTGCGGGTTCCCGGTCGAGAGCTGGTGCAGCGAGTACGACAACGCGGCCTACGAGGTGAACATCCGCTACCGGGACGCGATCCCGGCCGCGGACGAGGCCTTCCTGTTCAAGCTCCTGGTCCGCGAGGTGGCCGACCGGCGCGGCAAGCTCGCCACGTTCCTCGGCCGTCCGCTCGGGGACCGGGGCGGCAGCGGCCTGCACGTCAACTTCTCGTTCCGGCGCGAGGACGGCTCGAACGCGTTCCACGACCCGAACGGCGCAGATCACCTCTCCGACCTGACGCGGTCGTGCATCGCCGGTCTCCTGGCGCACCACCGGGGGATGGCGGCCATCCTCGCGCCCCACGTGAACGCGTACAAGCGCCTGCAGCCCGACATGCTGAACGGCTACTGGGCGAACTGGGGCCACGACGACCGCAGCGTGACGGTCCGCGTTCCGCCGGCGCGCGGCGAGGGGACCCGCCTGGAGCACCGAACGTCCGACGCAGCCGCCAACCCGTACCTCGCGGCGGCGGCGATCCTGCACGCGGCGCGCCTGGGGGTCGAGCAGGGGCTCGAGCTCCCACCGCCCCAGCCCGTCGCGGAGGCACCGAACACCGACATGCACATCCCGGCGACCCTCGACGAGGCGCTCGACGCGCTCGTCGAAGACGAGGAGCTGGTGGAGGCGATCGGGCGCGAGGTGGTCGAGGCCTTCGTCATCCTCAAGCGCGCCGAGTGGGAGCGCTACGCGGCGTCCGGCGCCGACGTCGCGACGACGGACGTCACCGACTGGGAACTCGCGTACTACCTCCCCTTCCACTGAGATCGCGAACATGCGGCTGACCGACCGGGTGGCGATCGTGAGCGGCGGAGGGGCCGGGATCGGCGCCGCCGTCGCGCGAGCGCTGGCTCGGGAGGGCGCGAGGGTGACCGTCACGGGCCGCCGTTCCGGACCGATCACCGATGTGGCCGCCGAGATCGGCGGGATCGCGATCGCTGGCGACGTCGCGGACCCCGACGCCGCCCGCGCGGCGATCGACGAGACCGTGGTCACGTTCGGCGGGCTCGACGTCGTGGTCGCGAACGCCGGCCTCGGGTACGGCGGGGCGGCCGCCGACGTCGCCGACGACGCCTGGCGGGCGACGCTCGACGTGAACCTGACCGGCGCGTTCTACCTGTGCCGGGCCGCCCTCCCCCACCTGATCGCGCGGGGCGGCGGCTCGATCGTCCTGATGTCCTCGGTCTCCGCGTTCGTCTCGGCGCCGGAGAGCGCCGCGTACGAGACCTCGAAGGCGGGGATGATCGGGCTCTCGCGGTCGATCGCCCGCGACTACGGCCGCCGCGGGATCCGGTGCAACGCGCTCTGCCCCGGCTGGGTCCGCACGGCGATGGGCGACGAAGCGATGGACGAGCTGGCCGCCCGGCTGGGCATCACGCGCGAGGAGGCGTACCGACGCTCGCAGGAGCTGATCCCGCTCGGCCGGCCGGCCGATCCCGACGAGATCGCCGCCTGCTGCGTGTTCCTGGCTTCCGACGAGTCCTCGTACGTGACCGGCGCCGCGTTGCTCGCCGACGGGGGCACGATGGCCGTCGACCCGGCCTCGGTGGCGTTCGTGCGAGAGGATGCCCCGTGATGACGCTCGCGGTGGACGACCTGGAGGCGGAAGGCTTCGACACGGTGGTCGTGACGTCGGCGGACGTCACCGGACGGCTCGTCGGCAAGCGCTTCCCGCCCGCGGTGTTCCGGGACCTGGTCCACGAGGGTGTCGCCCTCAGCTCCTGCGTCCTCGGCTGGGACCTCGACCAGTGGCCGGGACCGGCCCAGGACTACACCGGACACCACACGGGCTGGCACGACGTCCGGCTCGTGCCGGACCTAGCCACGCTGCGTCCCGCCGGCTGGCTCGACCGCACCGCGATCTGCGTCGCGGACTTCGTGGAGATGGGCTCGGACGAGCTCGTCGCCGTGGCGCCGAGGACGGTCCTGCGGCGGCAGATCGAGCACCTCGAGAACGCCGGCTTCACGCCGCAGGTCGCGAGCGAGCTCGAGTTCTCGCTGTACCGGGGCACGTACGACGAGGCGCGGGCGCAGGGGTACGAGGGTCTGCGCCCGACGACGACGGCGCGTGCCGACTACACCGTGCAGGCCGGCGACCAGCACGAGCGGTTCTTCGCCGAGCTCCGACGAGCCCTCGGCGCCTCGGAGCTCGGCCTGTGGACGAGCCAGGCGGAGTGGGGCCTCGGACAGTGGGAGATCAACCTCCGGTACCAACGCGCCCTGGAGATGGCCGACCGCCACGTCCTGTTCAAGCTCGCGGTCCGCGACCTGGCGGCGGCGCACGGCATGGCCGCGACGTTCATGGCGAAGCCGTTCGCGGACACGACCGGATCGTCGTGCCACCTCCACCTCTCGCTCGTGAACGCGAGCGGCACGAACGTCTTCCACGATGCGGACGGCGAGCGCGGGGTCTCCGCGACGCTGCGTCAGGCCGTGGCCGGGGTCCTCGAGCGGGCGCCCGATCTGATGCTCTTCTACGCCCCGACGGTGAACTCGTACCGGCGGGTCGCGGGCGGCGAGTTCTCCGGCAACGGCCGGTCCTGGGGTTGGGACAGCCGGATGGTCTCGTGCCGGGTGCTGACGGAGTCGCCGGCATCCACCCGCCTGGAGTGGCGCGTGCCGGGCGCGGACGTGAACCCGTACCTCGCGATCGCCGGTGTGCTCGCCTCGGCCGCCGACGGGATCTGGACGGGCGCCGATCCCGGTGAGCCCGTCGTCGGCGAGGACTGGGAGCGACCCGCGCCGCCGCTGCCCGCGTCGCTCGGCGACGCCGTGGAGCGGTTCCGCGATAGCGGGTTCACGGCAGCCGTCCTGGGCAAGGACGTCGTCGAGCACTACGCCGTCGCCGGCGCCTGGGAGTGGCAGGCGTTCCAGGCGCCGGACGCGGTCACCGAGTGGGAGCGCCGCCGCTACTTCGAGGTGATCTGAGATGGGGCCCGAGATGGAGATGGAGCGATGAGCGCGACGCTGGACGGGATCGACCTGGTGAACCCCGACCACTACGTCGAGCGCGTCCCGTTCGAGTGGTTCGACCGCCTGCGGCACGAGGCGCCGGTCACCTGGCACCCCGAGCCCTCGCCGAACCACGGGTTCTGGGCGGTGACGCGCTACGACGACCTGACCCAGGTGCACATGGACTGGGAGACGTACTCGTCCGAGCTCGGCGCCGTCGCACTCGAGGAGCTCGACGAGGAGCAGCTCGAGATCCGCAGGTCGATGCTCGAGACGGACCCGCCTCGTCATACGGAGCTCCGACAGATCTGTTCGCGCCGGTTCAGCGCACGCGGCGTCGGCAAGTACGAGGACTGGATCCGCGACGTCGCACGCGACGTCCTGGACCACGCGCTGCCCCAGGGCGAGTTCGACTTCGTCAGCCGGATCAGCCGCGACCTGCCCATCCGGTTCCTGTGCTCGATCTTCACGGTGCCGCAAGAGGACGCCCCGCAGCTGATCACGTGGGGCGACAGCATGATCGCGAACCAGGACCCGGACCTGTCGGCCGCCGTCGTCGACCGTGTGGACACCGAGGCCTACCGGCTGTTCCCGTTCCGCTCGCCCACCGCGCTCGAGGTGTTCGCGTACGCGGATCGGCAGCGGGACCTGCGCATCGCGGAGCCGGCGGACGACGTCCTGCAGGCGCTCACGATCGCGCAGAGCGAGGGCGTCCTGAACGAGCGCGAGTTCCACAACTACTTCGGCGTGCTGATGATCGCGGGGAACGAGACGACCCGGCACACGATCTCGAGCGGGATGCTCGCGCTGATGCAGCACCCCGAGCAGCTGCAGCTGCTCCGCGACCGGCCCGAGCTGATCCCGAACGCCACCGAGGAGATCCTGCGGTGGGCGACGCCGGTGATGCACTTCCGGCGGACCGCGACGCGCGACGTCGAGCTCCGCGGGCAGCCGATCAAGACGGGGGACAAGGTCGTCACGTGGTACGTCAGCGCGAACCGGGACGAGGAGGTCTTCCCCGACCCCTACACGTTCGACGTGACGCGGTCACCGAACGACCACGTGACGTTCGGCCCGGGCGGCCCGCACTTCTGCCTCGGCGCGCACCTCGCGCGCCTGGAGACGAAGATCCTGTTCCAGGAGCTGATCCCGCGCCTCGCCACGATCGAGCTCGCGGGTCCGGTCGAGCGGATCCGCTCGAACTTCGTCAACGGCATCAAGCGGATGCCGGTGCGTGTCACGACGAACTAGACGTCAGTCCGTCGAGCAGGCGCGCCGCCGCGACCTCGAATCGCGCGACGTCCTCGTGCGGCCTGGCGACGAGCATCGCGCCCTCCAGCCCGCTCACGATCGCCTCGGCGACCTCTCGGGCGGCGCCGGTGAACCCCAGCGTGCCGTCGGCCTTCCCGCGTTCGAGGACGCCCTCGAGCCAGGCCTCGTTCCGCTCGAAGAACGTCACGACGGCCTCGCGCATCGGCTCGGGCAGGGTGCGGTACTCCGCGGCCAGCATGCCGCACAGGCACATCCGGCCGTCGCGAAGGACGTCGGCGTAGATCTCGACGTAGTCGTTCAGCTTCCCCCGCGCGTCCTCCGGCCGGGACTCGACCTCGGCCAGCGCCGCGATGAAGCGATCGGCGTAGCGCCGGATCAGCGCCTCGCCCAGCTCGGCCTTGCTCGCGAAGTGGTAGTGGAGCGCCGCCTTCGAGACGCCGAGCTCGGCCGCCACGTCCGCATAGCTGAAGCCGTTGAAGCCGCGCTGCTGCACGAGCCGCTCCGCGACGTCGAGGATCTTCGCCGCCGTGTCCGTGGCGGTCGCCCGGTCGGTCGAACCCATCCGCCAACGCTCCCCGGTGCAGGCATCCTTGACAACTGACCTACTAGTAAGTCAGTATACCCGGACCGGAGCCCAGCGTGAAGGAGGAGCGCGATGCAGCAGACCGAGCACCGGACGGAACACCGGACCTTCGAGGCCCCCGACGAGGTGCGCGACTTCCCCAACGGACACGCCGAGATCCTGAACGTCGGCGACGCCGAGATCGGCCGCCTGGTCTTCGAGCCGGGATGGCGCTGGTCGAACGACGTGAAGCCGATCGCGGGCACGGAGAGCTGCGAGGCCCCCCACTTCCAGTACCACGTCTCTGGCCGTCTCGGGATCCTCATGGACGACGGCACGGAGTTCGTCGCGGGACCCGGGGACGTGACGTCGCTCCCGAGCGGCCACGACGCCTGGGTCGTGGGCGACGAGCCGGTCGTCGTCGTGGACTGGTACGGCGCGAGCAACTACGCGAAGCCGAGCTGAGCCTAGCCTCCGTCGACCGCTCGATACATCGAGCGCAGCAGGCCGGCGAGCTGGTCGCGCTGCGCCGCATCCAGGTGCGAGGTCACCGCGACCTCCTCGGCGTTGAACCGGGGGAAGAGCTGTTCGATCTTCCGCTTGCCCTTCGTGGTGAGGGAGACCAACACCATCCGTCCGTCGCGCGCGTCCTTGCGGCGTCGGACGAACCCGCGGCCCTCCAGGGTGCCGACGACGCCGGTCGCCGTCGGCCGGCTGATCCCGACCGCCTGGGCGAACTCGCGCGACTCCATCTCCCCCCAGATCCACAGCACCCAGAGGCCGGTGAACGCCGTCCACGAGAGACGGTCGGCGGCCAGGACGTTCGCCTCCATGTGCCGGCGGATCGCGGCGGACGAGCGGAACAGGTTCGAGACCGCCCACATCGCGCGGAAGTCGAGATCGCGATCGCCGAGGGCCTCGAGCACCCGGCGTTCGTCGGGCAGGAGGTCGTCGCCCGGGGTCACGGTCGCTCCCCCGCCGCCAGCCGCTCCCCCAGCTCGCGCGCCACGTCGAGGATCGCGAGCACGTCCTCCTCGGTCGTGCGGAAGTTCACGAAGCACGGGCGGAGCCACACCTGCCCGTCGATCAGGGCCGACGCCAGGTACACACGCCCGTCGCGCTGGATCGCCTCGGCGAGCGCCTGGTTGTGGGCGTCGAGGTCCGCGACCCCTTCGGGCTCGTGCCGGATCGGCACGATCGAGAGCTGCGGTCCCTCCGCCATCGTCCGGAAGTCACGCGCGTCCGCGCGCGCGCTCGTACAGCAGCTCGGCCTCGCGGAGGTTGCGGGCGATCGCCTCGCGGAACTGCGGTGCGCCGTGCGCCCGGAACGCGAGCCAGAGCTTGAGCGCGCGGAACGGGCGCGAGTACTCGAGCGTGATGTCCACCGCGTGGAGCTCGTGCTGCTGGTGCGGCAGGTAGCCCTGCTCGTGGGCGAACGCGCTGGTCAGCGCTTCGGCCTGCCGGACCAGCACGACGCCGCACGCCTTCGGCAGGTACAGCCACTTGTGCGCGTCGACCGAGATGGAGTCGGCGCGCTCGATCCCGGCGAACCGTGGAGCCACGTCGAGGACGGACGCCGCCGGCGCCCCGTACGCACCGTCCACGTGGAGCCAGACCCCACGCTCCGCGCACACGTCGGCGATCGCGTCGATCGGATCGATCGCGCCCGTCAGCGTGGTCCCGGCGGTGGCGACGACGGCGACCGGCGTGATCCCCGCCGCGCGGTCGCGATCGAGCATCTCCGCGAGCGCGTCGGGTCGCATCCGATGCGCGTCGTCGATCGGGAGGTCGCGGAGGTTGTCCGACCCGATCCCGAGCAGCTCCACCGCCCGGGTGATCGAGTAATGGATCTCGGCCGAACAGTAGACCGCGACGCGTGACCCCCCCAGGCCGGCCGCGCGGGTGCCCGGCGCCGCGCGCTCGCGCGCGGCCGCCAGGGCCGTGACGTTGCTGATCGTCCCCCCGCTCGTGAACGCGCCGTTGTTGGCCGGGTAGCCGATGAACTCGCTGACCCATCGGACCGCCTGCTCCTCGATCTGCGTCGCCGCTCGGGCGTCCACCGCCAGGTTGATGTCGTAGGTATGCGCGAGCAGGTCGGCGATCGTCCCGATCTCGAGCCCCGACGAGCCGATGAAGGCGAAGTAGCGTGGCCGGGGCTGCGCGATCGACTCGTCCAGGATCCGGGCGGTGTCGTCCAGCGCCTCGTGCACCGGGACCGGACCGTCCGGGAGCCCGGCGCGGAGGAGCCCCCGCACGCGCTCGTCGAGCGGGGGCTCCTCCGGCCGGTACCGGTCGAAGCTCTGCCAGGCCTCCTCGACCAGCTTCGCGGCGTGCATCAGCGCGTCCTCGCGCGACGCATCCAGGCGCAGCGGTCGGTCGGGCTCGATCATGCCGTGATGGTACGGGCCGGTCAGATCTCCTTCCCGTCCATCTCGACGCCGGACCGCAGGTCCGCAAGCGCGCTGCTAGCCGGCTCACGCCCCTTCACGAGCAACATGTAGACCAGGCCGATCAACCCCCAGATCACGGCGGCCCACGGCGCGATCAACGTCGGACTGGTCACCTTGTAGAAGGACCCGAAGATCGCGGCCGAGGTGATCACGACGGCGAGGACGACCGAAACCCACAACCCGACCTTGTTCGGATCGTCGGCGAGGCCACGGAGAGCCCCGAGCGACATCATCAGGTAGACCACCAGCAGCGCGAAGCCTCCGAAGGTCGCACACCAGATGAAGACGGAGAAGTAGTGGGGCAGCGGCCCGAGCTGCAAGAACGTATCGTTCGTCTCGCTTGCCAGGATCAGGACAATCTGGATGGCGATCAGCAGGAAGATGGCTCCGGTCGGCGTTCCGTAACGGCTGTTCACCGACGCGAGAGGCGCCGGCAGTCGTCGATCCCGAGCCATGGCGAACACCCCGCGGGTCGACGCCACCGCCGCCCCCACGCCAACCGCCAAGATGTCGAAGAGGACCACCAAGAGCAGGATCTTGAGGATCGTCTCTGATCCATAAGCGGGGTCGGGACCCCCCAACAGGATCAACGCGGGCCCGGCGTTGTTCGCTTCGAAGATGGCATCGAGGTTGAAGCCGTAACCAGCGACGACGACGTAGGACGCGATCAAGTAGAAGACCGAGACGGTCACGACGGAAAGCAGGACCGCCTTCGGGATGGAGCGCTTCGGCTCGGCCGTTTCCTCTCCTAGGTTCGCGGCGGTCTCGAACCCGACGAAGATCAGCACGCCGTAAAGCACTCCGAAGAAGATCCCGGACCACCCGTCCGGCGACGAGCTCGGCTTGAGCGTCAAGAGGAAGTCGTTGTCACTCCCGAGCTGGACGATCACCGAGATCATGAAGACCAGCACCACGGCGACGGAGATGAGCGCCAGCGTCAACTGGACCCTGGTCGAGATCTGCACACCGAAGTACAGGATCCCGAACAGGAGGATGGCCCACATCGCGTCCCACATCCAGACAGAAAGGAACCCGTTGTCCACTCCCCACGTGGGCAGCAGGAAGTCGTGGACGTAGCCCCCGACCAGGACGCCGAGGCCCACCGTCAGGATGATCGTGCCTCCGTAGTAGAGCCATCCTGCTGCGGCACCCAGCGTCGGCCCCAACCCGTTCGACACGTAGTCGTAGAGCGATCCCGCGGCATGGATCCGCTTCGCGTATTGGGCCACGATCCAGCCCAGGGCGAAGACGCCGATCCCCGCGAGGATGACGGCCAGCGGGGCGGCGAGCCCCGCACCTTTCGCCGCTGCGTTCGCCCCCACGATCGCGGGGATGATGAACGCCGCGCTGAACACCGGTCCCATGAATCCGACGGATTGCGCCACGACATCGACGAGCGTCAACTTCTTGGCTCCCAGGCGTTCGTAGCCCGGGTCCGCTTGCTGGTCTGCCACCGGGAGTCCCCCTTTCCTCCGGTCGCTGCCGCGCCCCGGCGCACGCCGAGCCGCGTTCGGAACCCTATGCGGCGGTGCCGCTTCCGGTCCAGCCGTCCGACGGACGTTCGAACCAGACGTGGACCTGGCCCGTCCCGACGGACGCCTCGTACTCGCTGAACAGCTCGCCGGGTGCCTGGCAGCGCTCGCCCCCGAGCGCGGCGGCGAGCATCAGGTAGTGCCCGAAGTGCCCCTCGGGCGCCGCCTTCTTGTACTCCGGCATCCACCCGATGATCCCCGCGTGGTCCCCCTCTCCCATCATCTTCAGCACGCGCTGGTCGGCCTCGTACGACTCGAGGTGCAGGATGTTCTCCGGCGCCGCCGAGCTCTCGTGCTCCCGGAGCTCCCGGAACGGATAGAAGCGATGCGTCATGCCGCCCGAGGCGAGCAGGATCACCCGGCGGTCGCTCTCGCGGATCGCATCGCCGATCAGCTTCCCGAACAGCAGGAAGTCCTCGGTGGTGCAACACTGGTTGATCGCGACCGAGAGCCACGCCGTGTCGGCATCGCCGAGGAACGTCCAGACGTTCACGGTGCCGTAGAAGATCGGCAGGTACGGGTCGTCGCACGCCAGGATCCACGTGTCGTCACGCCCCTCCGCCTGCTTCGCGATCATCTTCGCGAGCTCCGGGTCTCCGGGCATGTCGAACGGGATGCCCGCCATGCCCCGTGGAAGCTCGTGGCTCGTGAAGTGCCCCTGCCGCCGGTCGTGCGCCGTCACGATGTGCTCGAAGGTTGATTCCCAGTGCGTGTCGAACACGACGACCGTGTCGGGCTTCAGCCGGTCGAAACACTCCTGCTTCATCCGGCGCAGACCGGGGACGAGCGTGATCTCCTTCCCGTCGTTGATCTCGAGCCGGGTCGCCTCCGGCAGCATGATGGTCGGGACGTGCGCGACGAGCGCCGCGCCGACGACTTCACCCATCGGTCAGCTCCTTTCCCAGGGGGCCGTGCAGACGTTCTTCACATCCGCGTAGAAGTCGAAGCTGTGGACGCCGCCCTCGCGGCCGACGCCGGAGTTCCGCGACCCGCCGAACGGCGCCTCGAGGTCGCGGACGAAGAAGCAGTTCACCCAGACCGTCCCCGCGACCAGGCGGGACGAGACGCGCTCGGCGCGCTCAGGGTCGCCGGTGTACAGGATCGCGGCCAGGCCGAAGTCGGTGCCGTTCGCCAGCGCGACCGCCTCGTCCTCGTCGGCGAAGGGCTGCAGCGTGAGGACCGGCCCGAAGACCTCCTGCGTGAGGATCTCGGAGCCTTCGGGCGCATCGACGAACAGCGTGGGTCGGTAGTAGAGGCCGCCCAGGTCCTCGTTCGGCCCGCCGCCGAAGACCGCCTTCGCGCCGTCGTCCTTCGCGCGCTGGACGAACCCGTCCACGCGCTCGAGGTGCTCGCGCGTGATCTGCGGGCCGAGGTCGGTCGCCTCATCACGCGGGTCGCCCTGGCGGATCGCGGCGGCCGCGTCGACGAACCGCTCCAGGAACGCGTCGTAGAGCGTGTCCTGGACCAGCAACCGCGTGCCCGCCAGGCACACCTGCCCCGCGTTGTCGAACTGGTTCACCGCCTGCCTCACGACGGCGTCGAGGTCGGCGTCGGCGAACGCGATGAACGGCGACTTCCCGCCGAGCTCGAGCGAGACCGGCGTGAGGTTCGCGCCGGCGGAGGCCGCGACCAGGCGGCCGGTGGCCACGGAGCCCGTGAACGCCACGCGGCTGAGCCCGGGATGCGCGACGAGCGCGGCACCGGCCTCCTCCCCGATCCCCTGCACGACGTTGAACGCGCCGGCCGGCAGACCTGCCTCGTGCGCGATGTCGCCGAGCATCGACGCCGTCAGCGGCGCCCACTCCGGTGGCTTCAGCACCACGCTGTTCCCGGCGGCGAGCGCGGGGGCGATCCGCCAGGTCGCGAGCATCAGCGGCGCGTTCCACGGCGTGATCACCGCGGTGACGCCGGCGGGGTCCCAAGCGGTGCGCTCCGCGTACCCGTCGTAGTCCTTCGGATCCCCTGGCAGCCGCTCGAGCTGATCCGCGAACGCCCGGAAGTTCCGCGCGACCCGCGGCATCACCGAGTTGCGCATCGAGCGCAGGAGCGAGCCGTTGTCGCGCGTCTCGACGGCCGCGAGCTGGGCGACGCGGGCATCCACGCCGTCGGCGATCCGCCGCAGGGTCGCGGCGCGCTCGCCCGGCGGGGTGGTCCCCCAGCTCGCGAAGGCCGCGCGGGCCGCGGCCACGGCCGCGTCCACCTCCGCCGCGCCGCCGCGGGCGACCTCGCCGATCGAGCGCTCGTCGATCGGCGAGACGTCGGTGAAGCGCCCGGACGAGGGGAGGCGCTCGCCGCCGATCCAGTGATCGGTCGAGACCTCGACGTCCTCGACGGTGGCCGATGCCACGGTTCCCTCCGGTCCGTGCGCGAGCCCGACCCGAGATCGGTCGTTCGCTAGCGAACGATATGGACGGCCTCTCGCGGCTGTCAAGGCGTCCCCCCGGTGGGGGGACCTTCGGACGTTCATCCGCGTGGTTGCCAGGGCTAGGGTCGTTTCGAGGGGGACGGAAGGGGGAGATACCCATGACGTACGGGTCGACCCTGAAGCCGGGCGCCCCGGTCACCCCGACCGAGACGTCTCCGGTCGTGTCCATCCCACCGGCTAAGGCCGCGTACCCCTACCCGGGGGAGACGGTCAGCCGGGCGGCGGTCGGCTGGACGCTGTTCGCGGGGATCATGATGATCGTCGCGGGCGGCTTCTCGATCCTGCAAGGTCTCGCGTGGCTGATCAACCCGGAGCGGTTCCTCGGTGAGGACCTGGTCTTCAGCCAGAACGTGGAGACCTGGGGGTGGGTCCAGCTGACCCTCGGCGCGATCGTGCTGCTCGCCGGGTTCGGCGTGTTCACGGGCAACGTGCTCGCGCGCACCGTCGGCGTGATCGTGGCGATCCTCAGCGCGTTCGCGGCGTTCGTGGCGCTGCCGTTCTACCCCGTCTGGGGCATCTGCGTCATCGCGATCGACATCGCGGTGATCTGGGCCCTGACGGCGCACGGCCGCGACATGCGCACGGTCACGGAGATGGGCAGCTAGCACGACACCGGCCTCCGCCGGTCCCCGACAGAGGCCGAGTGGATCGGGGTCGCGGTCGGAACGATGGGCCGCGACCCCGATGGGCTGCGCCCTCGGGCGACCGGAGCGTCGGCTCGAACCTCGCGGCGGGTACCGTGGAGCGCGATGAGCTCCACGATCGACCGCACCGACGTCGAGGCCGCGACCGCACGCATCGCCGGGCGCGTGCGGCGCACGCCGATCCTCGAGCCAGGCGTGGGCGCGTTCAACGCGCCGGGGTCGTTGCTGCTGAAGCTCGAGCTGCTCCAGCACACCGGCTCGTTCAAGCTGCGAGGTGCGTTCAGCAAGATGCTCGCCTCCGATGTCGGGCCGGCCGGCGTGCTCGCGGCGTCCGGGGGGAACTTCGGGCTGGCGGTCGCGTTCGCGGCGCGGCAGCTCGGTCACGTCGCGGAGGTCCTCGTGCCGAGCTCCTCTCCTCCGGTGAAGGCCGAGCGGATCCGAGCCGAGGGCGGGGTCGTCCGCATCGTCCCGGGGACGTTCGACGACGCCTGGGCGGCGATCGAGGAGCGGGCGCTCGAGACCGGCGCCCTCGTGATGCACCCCTTCGACCAGCCCGAGGTGGCGGCGGGCCAGGGATCGATCGCGCTCGAGCTGGAAACGCAGGTCCCCGACGCCGACACGGTCCTGGTCGCGGTCGGCGGCGGCGGGTTGATCGCCGGGATCGCCGCGGCGCTCGAAGACCGCGTGCGCGTCGTCGCGGTGGAGCCGTCGGCGTGTCCGACGCTGGTCGCCGCGCGGGAGGCCGGCGAGCCCGTCGAGGTGGACGTCGGCGGCGTGGCCGTCGACTCGCTCGGACCGCGCCGGGTCGGCGACATCGCGTTCGACGTCACGTCACGCTGGGTCGAGCGGGTCGTCCAGGTCGAGGACGACGCCATCGTGGAGGCGCAGCGGGCCCTGTGGGGCGAGACACGGCTGATCGCGGAGCCCGGCGGAGCGGTCGCGCTCGCCGCGGTCATGAGCGGCGCGTACGTTCCCGAGCCGGATGAGCGCGTCGTGGTCCTGATCTGCGGCGCGAACGCCGACCTGGGGTTCCTCGGGCGATGGGCGCTAGACCGTGCGGCGGAAGCCTTCACCCGACCTCACCGGATCCACGGCCAAGTGTCGCGACCTCCAGGAGCCGCTGGAACTCCACGAGACCGGCTAGCGAGACCCGAAGCGCCGGCTCAACGCTCCCGGTCTGTGGCGGGATCCGGAGCCGGCTCCTGAACACGCTCCTCGGATGATCGAGACAGGACCCGACCCCGGATCACCGCTGACGAGTGCGTCAGCCAGAGCGGGGAACCGTTGTTCGGATCGACCTCGTCGGCGGTCCCGACGGCTCGCGACGTCGGCGAGCGCAGCGCGTCAGCTCATCCGAGAGCCCCGAATCGAGCTCGTCGGCGTCCCGACGGCTCCGACGTCGGGGACAAGAGCGCCAGCGCGAGTCCGAGCCCGATGAACATCTCGCCGAGCTTCACCACGGCGAAGAGCTGATCGAAGAACGTCTCGTCCCATCGGTGGGCGAACGTGAAGACGTTCGAGAGCGCATGGATCGCCGTGGGCCACCAGATCGACCCGGTCGCCACCCGGACGCGACACATGAAGACGCCGAACCCGAAGTGACCGACCGTCGCCAGGATGAGCGCCGGCCCGGACATCTGGTCTACGCGACTCGGGATATGGATCAAGGCGAACAGCAGGCTCGTCAGGAGAACGGCGATCGTTCCACCCCAGGCGCGCGAGAGCGCGTGCAAGAGGATCCCGCGGTACATGAGCTCCTCGCTGAAGGCAGCGACGAAGAGGCCGGCCGCCATGAGCACCAGGATCGTCGACCCCTTCGCCGCGATCTCGGGCGAGACCCCGAGCAGCAGCGACGGGATGGCGACGAACGCGAGCGGGATGGCGCTCCATCCCACGGAGAACCTGACCGGCTCCCGTCGGAGCCCGACCGCGGTCCACCATCCGAGCCCCCCCGCACCGAGACGACCACGACCCACGCGAGCGCTTCGATCGCGTACGGCTTCAGCAACTGCGAAGCGATGGAGGCGCTGGATGGCTCGTAGCTCCAGTCGACGAAGCTACGAGGGGGCCCGTTCTCCCACCAGGAGAGGGTCCAGCCCAGGGATCCACGAGGCCGGGACGAACGTCAGGGCGATCCACGGGTCGACCTCCGTCCCCCGGCGATCGGGAGACGGCGGCCACGGCGCAGGAGGAAGGGTCTGGTGATGCTCCACGCGGGAGATATCGGTCGCCGCGTGCGCCAGCCTTGAAGCGCTCGGCGTCGGTCGCGGATCTGGTTCCGGGCGCGCTCGGTCAGCCGTCGAACGCGGCCCGCAGGTCCGGGGTCGCGCGCTCCCGCAGCGCCACGGCGATCCGCTGGCGCTCCAGGTTCTGCTGGAGCTGCAGGGCCGCCTGGGGGATGTCGTGCGTCTCGAAGAACCCCGCGACGTCGTCCGCCTGCGATCGCTCCGAGAGGTACTTGATCGCGGCGGTGAGCGTGATGATGTTCGAGCTCGCGAACCGCTCGTTCATCTCGTCCCAGTGCTCGGCGATGAACCGCCACGCCCGGTAGCCGAGATCGCGGTTCAGGGTCGAGCGCGCGAGCAGGAACGGCGCGTCCTGGGACCGCACGTCGTCGGTGAGCGTCGCCTCGAGGGTCCGGTCCATCAGCTCGGGGACGCGGAACGCCGCCAGCGACTGGAGGTACCGGATCTCCTCCTGGGGTGTCGCCGGGTCGGCGATCTTGCGGCGGAACCGCTCGTAGTCGCCCGCGTCGCCGTCGCTCGCCACGATCTGCACGGCCGCGGCCGCCAGGTGCGCGTCGATCGCCTCGCCCGCCTCGGCGCCGAGCTCCAGCTCGCGCGCCTGCGCCTTCGCCTCGGGATCGTCGGCGAGCACCGCGAGCGCCTGGATCAGGGAACCGCGGAGCGAACGGGTGAGGTCCGACTCGTCGGCCCGCGGCTCCCATCCGAGGCGCCGGATCCCCGGCATCACCAGGTCGCGGACGAAGTCACGGAACCGGTCGCGTGCATCACCGTTGAGGAACCGGTCGCACCACGCGAGCCCGGTCAGGATCAGTTGCCAGGTCGGCAGGTCGGTCTCGTCGCGGAACCCCTCGACGAACCGGCAGAACGCCGAGGCCGTCATCGTGCCGTCCACGACCGCGGCCCACGCGTCGTCGACCAGCGCGTACCGCTCCAGCGGCGAGAGCTGATCGAGCGCGCCCGTGATGCGCGCCGCGAGCGCCTCGCCGTAGAAGACGCGGACGAAGCTATGCCCGCCCGCGTTCGCGACGACGACCGCGTCGGCGTCCTTCAGCGGCAGGGTCGCGCCCTCGGCCTCCACCAGCAGCGCCTCGGTCCGGGAGGAGCCGTCCGGCGTCGTCTGCCGGACCAGCAGCGGCACCGGCCACGTCGTGTCGTCGGGGCCCGACGGCAGGTACCGTCGCTGGGAGAAGCGCAGCGTGTCGCCGTCGATGTCGACCGTGATGGCCGGGTAGCCCCCCTGGAAGATCCAGGCGTCCATGATCCGGCGCACGGGCTCACCGGTCTCCTCCTCGAGGGCGTCCCACAGGTCGTGCGTCTCGGTGTTCCCGTGCGCGTGCTTCGCCAGGTAGCGGCGGATCCCGTCCCGGAACCGGTCGCGGCCCAGGTACTGCTCGAGCATCCGCAGGATCGACCCGCCCTTCAGGTACGTGAGCGTGTCGAACATGCCGTTCGCGTCGTCCGGCGAGTGCACCGGATACTCGATCGGCCGGGTCGTCTCCAGGGCGTCGATCTCGAGCGCCGCGGTCTTCGATCGGGCGAACTGGTTCCAGAGCTCCCAGTCGGGCCGGAAGTCGTCCACGCACAGCATCGACATGAACGTGGCGAAGGCCTCGTTCAGCCACAGCCCGTTCCACCACCGCATCGTCACCAGGTCGCCGAACCACATGTGCGCGAGCTCGTGCGCCACGGTTTCCGCGACGTCCATCTGCTCGCCGTGGGTCGCCGTCGCCGGGTCGACGAGCACGGCGATCTCGCGGTACGTGATGCAGCCGAGGTTCTCCATCGCACCCTGCGCGAAGTCCGGCAGGGCGACGTGGTCGACCTTGGCGTCCGGGTACGGGATCCCGTAGTAGTCCGAGAACCACGCGAGCGCATGCTGGCTGACGTCGAGCGCGAACGCCGCCAGCTCCTCCTTGCCCTGCACGACGGCGACGCGCTGCGGCGGCTCGGCGCCGGGCCGGTCGACGAGCTCGAGGTCTCCCACGACGAACGCCACGAGGTAGCTCGACATCGGCATCGTGTCGGCGAACCGCACGCGGACCCGGCCGTCGCCCAGATCCTCGCGCCCGATCTCGGGGCCGTTCGAGAGCGGCGTCAGGCCGTCCCGCACGATCAGGGTCACACCGTAGACCGCCTTCAGGTCGGGCTCGTCCCAGCAGGGGAACGCCCGTCGCGCGTCGGTGGCTTCGAAGTGCGTCGTCGCGATGACCTTCGTTTCCCCGGCCTGATCCTTGTGCGTCGACCGGTAGAAGCCAACGAGCTTGTCGTTCAGCGCGCCGGCGAAGTCCAGGTGCAGGCTCCAGTCGCCGGGATCCGCCGCGTCCGCCAGCGTCAGGTGCGCCCGCTCGGTCTCCGGGTCGATGCGGACGTCGCTCACGGCGATCGCGCGGCCGTCGCCCGCCGTGACCGCCCCGTTCGACAACTCGAGGTCGACCGCGTTCAGGACGATCTCCCGGACGGGCTCCGTCACCGCCACCGCCACATCCACCGTCCCGGTGAACGCTCCGGCGTCGAGATCGGCGTCGATCAGCAGGTCGTACCGCGAGGGCACGACGTCGCGCGGCAGCCGGTAGCGAGCCTCGGAGTCCTCGGTCATCTCGGGGTCAGTCGTTCACGTAGGTGAGCCAGGACCGGTAGGCCTCGTTCTCGCCCTTCGTCGCCGCGAAGAACGCGCCCTGCAGCTCCTTGGTGACCGGCCCCCGGTGGCCCTCGCCCACGACCCGGTCGTCCACCTCGCGGATCGGGGTGAGCTCCGCGGCCGTCCCCGCGAAGAAGCACTCGTCGGCGTTGTACAGGTCGGTCCGGACCAGGTTCTCCTGGTGCACCCGATAGCCCAGCTCCTGGGCGATGCGGATCACCGATCCGCGCGTGATCCCGTCGAGGCAGCCGGCCGACGTCGGCGGGGTCGTGAGCTCCCCGCCCCGGACGACGAAGACGTTCTCGCCCGAGCCGTCGGTGATGAAGCCCTGCTCGTTCAGCATGATCGCCTCGTCGTACCCGGCCTTCAGCGATTCGACCTTGGCGAGCACCGAGTTCAGGTACTGTCCGGTGCCTTTGGCCGCCGAGGGCATCGTGTTCTGGCCGTTGCGACGCCAGCTGCTGATCTTGATCCGCACGCCCTGCTCCAGGGCATCCTCGCCCAGGTACGTTCCCCAGGGCCAGACCGCGATGATCACGTTGACGGGCGCGTTCAGGGGGTTCACCCCGATCTCGCCGTACCCGCGGAACACGAGCGGTCGGATGTAGCAGGCGTTCAGGCCGTTCGCCCGGATCACGTCCTTCGTGGCCTCGGTGATCGCCTCGAGCGAGAACGGGATGTCCATGTGGTAGAGCTTCGCCGAGCGGTACAGGCGGCGGAGATGCTCGTCGAGGTGCCACACGGCGGCGCCGCGGTCGGTCTCGTAGGCCCGGATGCCCTCGAATACGCCGCTGCCGTAGTGCAGCGCGTGGGAGAGCACGTGGACCTTGGCGTCCGCCCAGTCCACGAGCTCTCCGTCCATCCAGATCTTCTCGACCTGCGTGATCGGCACCCTGGACCCTCCTCCGCTCACCCGAACGCCGGGGGCGGCGTCCGGAGGTGTCCGCACAGGATATCGGCCGCGGAGCGGCGCGACGGGAGTCCGGACCCTCGCCTTCCGGCCCGGGGATCGGGGGCCGGGAGGGCCGGGACCCGCGGACCCGGCGGGGCTACGGTGGACTCGAAGACCGGTTCGGCCGGTCGTGGCCTCGCCGAGGAGGTCGTCATGAGCGCACCGTCCGCAACGAGATCTATCACCGCTCGTCAAGCGGCATTCATCGGGATCGCGGCGATGGTGGGCGCCGGGATCTTCGCCTTGCTTGGAGAGGCCGGCGCCGTCGCAGGCGCGGCCGTCTGGCTCTCGTTCCTGATCGCCGGCGGCATCGCGATGCTCCAGGGCTACTCGTTCGCGAAGCTGGGCGCCAAGTACCCGTCCGCGGGCGGACTGCTCGAGTACATCTCCCGCGGGTTCGGGGACGGCCACATCACCGGCGTGATGGCATGGATCGTGTTCGGATCGAACATCATCGTGACCGCGTTGGTCGCGGTGTCGTTCGGGAACTACGCGAGCGCGATGTTCACGGACGGGAACGCGGCGTGGGCCAAGGTGTTCGCGGGCGTGATCCTGCTGGCCTGCCTGCTCCTGAACCTCGCCGGCGGGAAGACCGTCGCCCGGGTCCAGGGCGTCGTCGTCAAGGTGGTCATCGGGATCCTGGCCTTCTTCGCCATCGTGACCGTGATCAACATGGACCCGTCGCTCCTGGCGCCGTCCGGCTACCCGGGCTGGCGCGAGATCATCTCGAGCGTCGCGCTCACGTTCTTCGCCTTCCTGGGGTTCGGCGTCGTGTCGTTCACCGCGAAGGACCTCGCCGACCCGAGCCGCGAGCTGCCGAGGGCCATGTACCTCGCCCTCGGGGTGGCGACCGTGATCTACGTCGGCGTCGCCCTCGGGGTGTTCGGAACGCTCACCCCGAAGGAGGTCGTCGACTCGGGTGGCACGGCGATCGCCGTGGCGGCCGAGCCCTACCTCGGGCGCGTGGGGTTCTGGTTGATGGCCGTGACCGCCGTGTTCGCGACGGCCGGCGCGACCAACTCCGGGATCTACCCGGTCGCCGGGATCAGCAAGCAGTTGGCCGCGACGCGGCAGTTCCCGCCCGTGATGGCCCGCGCGGTGGGCCGCCGACAGGCCCCGATCGGGCTGCTGATCATGGTCGCCGTCACGCTGGTGATGGCGATGGCGTTCGACCTAGGCGCGATCGCCTCGCTCGGAAGCGCCGTCGCCCTGGGCATCTTCTCGCTGGTCACGATCGGACACATCCGGATCCGTTCGACCACGGGAGCCAAGCTGTTCGCCCTGTTGCTCGGGGTCCTGACGACCGTGGGGACGTTCGTGGTGTTCGCGATGACCTCGCTCGACCGAGGATCGACGATCGCGCTGGTCGCGACGGTCGCCCTGGCGATCGTCCTGGACCTGACCTGGAAGCACATCCGGCACGGTCGGGAGACCGCCGCCGAGCCGACGGTGGCTCAGGGAAGGTCGTACGCCCGCCAGGTGACCTCGTAGGTCCCGTCGCGGATCCGGTCGAGGGGTCCGAACCGCTCCTCGGCCCAGATCCGGACCTCGGCCGCGACGCTCGCGAGGAGGCCGGGCTCCTCGAGCTTCCAGGTCCACGAGTATCTGCCGTTCGCGATCCCGTCGATGAACGTCGCGAGCGTCTCCCGCTCCCGGTCGAACAGCGAGGGGAGCTCCCGCGGGGTCGCACCGAGTCCCCGCATCGCGTCGTCCAGCGGCTCGTAGCCGTCCCAGGTCAGCCCGATCGGTTCGAGCGAGATGCCGGCGAGCTGCGTGAACCGGTCCTGGATCTCCGAGCGCGGCCCCCCGTACGACCCGAGCGACACCACCAGGGCGCCGCCCGGCCGGAGCACCCGGACGATCTCGGCGAGCGCCGCCTCCCAGGCCGGGATCAGATGCAGGACCCACCGGAGGTACGCCCCGCCGAAGGTGTCATCGGCGAGCGGCATCCGGGTGGCATCGGCCTGGACCAGCGGGAACGGCGGGAGGCCGCCCGCCTTCGCGATCAAGCGATCCATCATCGCGCGAGCGAGGTCGATCCCGACGAGCGGGATCCCCGCGGCGTTCAGCGGGAGGGCCACCTGTCCGGTGCCGACCCCCACCTCCAGCACGCGGCCGCGCCCGCCGAGCTCGTCGCGGAGGAGCTCGGTCATCGCGGCCTCCGTCTCGGGCGCGAACCCGCGGGTCGCGTCGTAGTACTCGGCGGCGCGATCGAAGGCGACGGACCGAAGGTCGCTCACCCCGTGGAGGGTAGCGGCAACCGCGGAAGATCGAAGGCCCACCACTCCACGAGGTACTCGGGCTCCACGGGACGATCCAGGTCGCCGAACCGTCGATGGAGCCACGCCCGGAGCCGGCGGACCGCGTGGGTGCGCTGATGTTGCGAGGCGTTCCAGGTCCACGTGTAGTGCCCGCGCTCGATGTGATGCAGGAACCGCTCCAGGGTGAGGCTCCGGCGCCCTCGCACCGGCGGTAGGCGGCGCCCCCGGGCGCCGAGCATCGCCATCGCGCTCACGAGCGAGCCCGGGTCGTTCGGCGGCAGGCCGACGGCGAGCGGAAGGCCGCCGGCCTCGTGCAGGAACCGTCGCTGCACCTCCTCGTACAGGCCGGAGTAGTCGGTGATGCTGGCGAGGAACCGACCGCCGGGGCGCACGACCCGCATCACCTCCGCGAGCACGGCGGCCCACTCGGGGACCAGGTGCAGGACGTGGCGCAGGTACGCGCCGTCGAAGGACGCGCTGCGGAACGGCAGCCGCGTGGCGTCGGCAACCGCCACGCCGATCGTCCCCGCGCGCTCCTTCTCGAGCAGGTTCCGCAGCATCGGCTCGGACAGGTCGATCCCGTCGACCCGGAACCCTCGCTCCGCCATCGGCAGCGCGAGCAGACCGGTCCCCGCGCCGATATCGAGCAGGCGGTGGCAGCCGCGGAGCTGGGCGGTCAGGAGGTCGGTCGTCCCTCGCAGGGCGCCGCGGGATAATCCCCGCGTCTCGTCGTAGAACGGGACGGCGTGGTCGAAGGTGCTCGGAGGTTCGCGCCCTGCCAAGCACGCATCGTAGTCCGAGCAGCCCACCAGGCGGACGGCGGCGTGCCTCAGCGCGACCGGGATGCGCTTCTCGGGATCGACGAACGGGAGCGCCCAGACGGTCGCGGGCCGTGGACCGACCGACGACGCGACCTCGAGCTCGGACCCCACGGCCATGTGGCTCGCCGGCACCCAGGCGTACCCGACGTTGCGCTCCAGACGCGGCGACCACGCGCCCGCCGTGACCCGCCCGATCCGCTCGCCGCCGGGCTCGTGGACGGGCCAGAAGTCGTTCAGCGCGCCCTCGTCGGTCATCGGGTCGCCGCCGATGTCGACCCCGACGAGCTTGCGATCGACGCCGCGGTCGCGCAGCCGCACCAGCGCCTCCTGTCCGAGGAACGGGTGCGGCTGGTCGAACTCGACGAACCGCTCCAGCCCGCTCACGTGCAGCGGCGTGTCCTCGATCCGCATGTCCGAGCCGTAGTTGAAGATCCCGGCCTCGATCCGCCGGGCCTCGGACGGCGCGATCGGGCGGATCCCGAACGGCGCGCCCGCCGCCTCGACGGCGCGCCACAGGTCGTCGCCGCGCGACGTGTCGCACAGGTAGACCTCGTAGCCGACCTCGCCGGTCCACCCGGTCCGGGAGACGACGACGGGGATCCCGTCGACCTCCGCCTCGGCGCAGAAGTAGTAGCGGAGGTCGGCGACCGCATCCCCGAACAGCGCGCGGATCACGTCCTTCGAACGTGGGCCCTGCACCTGCATCGGCGCCACGTCGGCCTCCCCGATCGTCACGTCGAAGCCGCGTCCGGCCGCGACCCCCGCCACGAACAGGAGCGCGTCGGAGTCGGCCAGCGCCAGCCAGAACCGGTCCTCGGCCAGCCGCAGCAGGACCGGGTCGTTCACGATGCCGCCGTCGGCCGCCGTCAGCAACACGTAGCGGCACTGCATCACGTCGACCTTCGTCAGGTCGCGGCACGTGATCAGGTTCGTCAGCTCGAACGCGTCGGGCCCCTCGATCTCGACGCACCGCTCGACGCTGACGTCCCACATCGTCACGTCGTTCAGCAGCGCGTGGTACTCCGCGATCGGGTCGTCGTAGAGCGTCGGCAGCAGCATGTGGTTGTACAGGCCCCAGCTCTTGCAGCCGGCCCGCTTCGTCGCGTCGAAGTACGGCGACTTCCGGTACCAGGGCTGGACGTAGAACGTGAAGGTCTCCGACGCCATCGATCCTCCCGTGGCTGGTCTGGGTGCGCGCGACCCTACCGCAGCGCCGGGAGTCTCCGGGAGCTCAGTTCGCGCTGGGGTCCGTGGGCATCATGCGGAGCAGGTCGTAGGCGCGGCCCTTCCTGCGCAGCACCTGATCCCAGAGGAGGTCGGGGTCCGGCATGAAGACGTCGTCGGGGACGGCGGGCTCGACGATCCACGCGTCCTCGGCGAGCTCCTCCTCGAGCTGACCGGCGCCCCACCCGCTGTAGCCGGCGAACACCCGCGCGCGCCGGATCCCGTCGGGTCCCTCGGCGCCGCTGTCCGGCGGCAGGAACCCGATCGATCCGAGCGCGAGGATCTCGGCGCGGTCCGGGTCGTCGAAGTCCGCGACCACGACGGCAGCCTGCGGCTCGACCGGCCCCCCGATGAACAACGGCTCGTCCACCGGGACGAGCGGGGCGAGCGGCGGCACCGCCTCGGCGACGGTGACGTCGGTGGCGCGGTTCAGCACGACACCCACCGCGCCGTCCTCGTCGTGGTGTCCGATCAGGACGATCGTCCGCCGGAAGTTCGGGTCCCACAGGGACGCCCCGGCGATCAGCAGGTTCCCGCGCAGCGAGTCCACGGACCCATCATGCCGTACACGGTCGCACGCGACCGCCCGGCCAGCGCTAGCCCTTCGGGACGTCCTTCCGCGGGTCCAGGAACGGCAGGTCGGTGACCGTCGCGGCGAGCGGGCCGTCGGGGGACGTGATGGAGAGCTCGGCGCCGGCGCCGGCGAGCCCGATCGGGACCCACGCGTAGCCGATGTTCTCCTTCAGGCGGAACGAGTGCGAGGCGGACGTCAGCTTCCCCACGACCGAGCCCTCGTGCTCCACGGGCCAGAACTCCTCGAGCCACATCCGGAACGGGTCGCCCCCGAACGTCACGCCGACGAGCTTGCGGTCGACGCCGGTCTCGGCCAGCCGTTGCAGGGCCGGCTTCCCGACGAAGTCCGCGTCCCACTCGACCAGGCGCTCCATCCCCGTGATGTGCAACGGGGTGTCCTCGACGCCCAGGTCGTTGCCGTAGTTGAAGATCCCGGCCTCGAGGCGCCGCTGGTCGGACGGCGCGATCGCGCGGATGTCGTGGCGGCGTCCCCGCCTCCATCACGCGGTCCCACAGCTCGATCCCGCGCGAACCGTCGCGCAGGTAGATCTCGTAGCCGACCTCGCCCGTCCAGCCCGTGCGCGACACGACGACCGGGATGCCGTCCAGGTCGCCTGCCCAGCAGAAGTAGTACCGGAGGTCCGCCACCGCGTCGCCGAACAGCGTGCGGATCACGTCCTTCGACCTCGGGCCCTGCACCTGAAGCGGCGAGACGTCTGGCTCCCGCAGCCGCACGTCCAGTCCCGCGAAGGCCGCGACGCCCAGGCAGTACAGGAGCGTGTCCGAGTCGGCGAGCGAGAGCCAGAAGTGCTGCTCCCCCAGCCGCAGCAGGATCGGGTCGTTCACGATGCCGCCGGTCGGTGCGATGATCGGCGCGTACTTGCACTGCATCACGTCGCAGCGCGAGAGGTCCCGGCACGTGATCAGCTGCGTGAACCGCGCAGCGTCGGGGCCGGTGATCTCGACCTGACGTTCGACCGCCACGTCCCAGAGCGTCACGCCGTTCACCAGGGCCCAGTACTCGGTCTCGTCGTCGTCGTACAGCGTCGGGATCAGCATGTGGTTGTAGAGATCCCAGCTGGTACAGCCGGCCTCGACCGTGCGCTGCCAGTACGGCGAGCGTCGGTACCACGACGCCGTATAGAACCTGAAGGAGTAGGGCTCGTCCATCACGCGAACCTCCTGCGGCCGCGCTTGCGGTCGCGCTTGATCTCTCGGACGCAGTTGTGGGCGGGGATCCCGGTGACGCCGCCGCCGGCGTGGGTGGCGCTGGAGCACTGGTACAGGCCGCGGATCGGGGTCCGGTAGTCGGCGTAGCCCGGCGCGGGCCGCATGTGGAACAGCTGCTCGGCCGAGAGCTCGCCGTGGAAGATGTTGCCGCCGATCAGGCCCCACCCCTGCTCCATGTCGTACGGCCCGATCACCTGCCGGTGCAGGATCGAGTCGGTGAACCCGGGAGCCAGCTCGTCGTACCCGGCGATCACGCGGTCCGCGTACGCCTCGAGCTCGTCGCGGTGCGGCCCCTCGGACCAGGCGTGCGGCACCCACTGGGTGAAGAGCGAGATGACGTGCTTGCCTTCCGGTGCGAGCGTCGGGTCGAGAGCGGTCGGCATCACGCCGTCCGAGAACGGTCGCGTGGCCGGCCGGCCGGCGCGAGCCTCCTCGAACCCCTCCTCGAGGTACGCGACCGAGTGCGCCAGCTCGAACCCGCCCGACAGGTCGGTCAGTTCCGGCAACGCCTTCAGGACCGGCGCGCGGTCGAGCGCGAGGTTGATCTTCACGACGCCCGAGCGCGAGCTCCATCCTTCGATGTCGCGCACGAAGTCGTCGGGAAGGTCCGCGGCATCGAGTTGCCGAAGGAACGCGATCTTCGGGTGCGTCGCCGTGATCACGAGGGGGGCGCTGAGCTCCTCGCCTCCGGCCAGGACGACGCCGCGCGCCGCCCCATCGCGGACGAGGATCCGCTCTACCGGCGTCTCGGTCCGGATCTCGGCGCCGAACGACCGCGCGCTGGAGGCGATCGCGTCCGCGACCGCGCCCATCCCGCCGATCGGGACCGCCCACGCCCCGACCGTGCCGCTGCCGACGTCGCCGATCGAGTGGTGCGCCATCACGTAGCCCGTGCCCGGCTCGTGCGGACCGGCCCACGTGCCGATCAGGCCGTTCAGCGACATCACGGTGCGCACCTGGTCCGACTCGAAGAACAGGTCGAGGATGTCCGCGATCGACATCGTCATCAGGCGCGTGACGTCCGCGACGCCGCGAACGCCCAGCCCGCGGAAGCGCCAGGCCAGGCGGAGCTGCTCGACCAGGTCGGCCGGGCGGCGTCGAGCCGATCCTCGGCGGGGTCGTCATCAGCAGCGGCCCCAGCACGTCCGCCAGGCCGCCGATCCATGCCTCCCAGCGCTCCAGCGCGTCGGCGTCGCGCTTGGAGAACTTCGCGAACTCGGCGTGGTTCTTCTTCGGGTCGTCCTCCTCGACGATCGAGCTCCCGTCGGGGAACGGGACGACGTACGGCCCGGTCGCGCGGACCTCGTAGCCGTGGCGCGACAGCTGGAGGTCCCGGATGATCGTGTCGGGCATCAGGCTCATCACGTAGCTGAGCGTGGTGACCTTGAAGTCCGGCGCCTCGGGCCATGGCGCCATCGTGTCCGCCGCGCCGCCCACCTTGTGCCGCGCCTCGAGGACGACCGTCCGGGCACCCGCCTTCGCGAGGTACGCGGCCGCGACCAGCCCGTTGTGGCCGCCGCCGATCACGATCGCGTCGTACGCCTGCGTCATAGGAGCGCCGAGCGTCGTCGGCGACGCCGCATCCTATCCCTGAACGCTCGTTCAACGCCAGGAGCGGGTGATCGAACGATGACGTTGGAACGGCCGGTCAGGGTTCCCAGCACCCTGACCGGCCGTTCAACCACCTAGCCCTGGCCGGGAGGCGCCGCCGGCTGCGCGACGACCTCGGCCGCGCGCTCGGTGAGCTCGCGGTCGGGCTCCTCGACACCCTCGCGCGCCCGCAACCGCAGGAGGGGCAGCAGGATCGCGGCCGCGATCGCCGCCGCGACGCCGCCCACGCGGTACACCTGCTGCGGTCCGATCGCCCGCAGGACCGGCGCCGCCGCGACATAGGCGGCGGCGAGCCCCAGGGACAGGACCGCCTCGAACGCGGCGTTCGTCCGGCTCCGAACCGCGTCGGGCGTGCGGCGCTGCATGATCCCGTTCTCGGCCACGATCGTGAGACCGTCGCAGATGCCCATCACGAGCAGCGACGCCAGCACCAGCGCGAACACCGGGAAGAACCCGACCCCGAACGCGGCCAGCGAGATGCCCGCCGCGCCCCACACCATCCACACGGGCTCGGTGCGGGCGTTCATCCAGCGGCCCCCCAGGGTGCCGAGGACCGAGCCGGTCCCCCAGCAGGCGATCAACAACCCGAAGCCGAACGCGCCGGCGTCGAAGCTCTCGGCGAGCGCCGCGTCGGCGACCATGCCCATCCCCATGCCCATCACGAAGACGAGCCAGGCGATCGACATGCGGCGCAGCACCGACTCGCCGAACAGGAACCGGATGCCCGCCATCAGCCCGCGGTGCTCCTCGGCGACCTCGCCGCTGCGCTCGTCCTGGAACCGGCCGCGGATCGACACCGTGAGGGCCAACGACAGCAGGAACGTCAAGGCGTTCAGGCCGAACACGAGCGAGGCACCGGCGGCCGTTCCGGCCAGCAATCCGCCGATCACCGGACCGATCGCGATCCCCGAGTGGACGCCCGTGGTCACCAGGCTGTTCGCCCAAGAGATGTCCTCCTCGTCCTCGACCAGGGCGGGGATCGCCGCCCGCGACGACGAGAAGAACGGCTGCTCCGCGATCGCGGACAGGAACGCGAAGGCGATCAGCCATGCCGGATCGTCCAGGAACGCCATCACGCCGAACACGACGGCGCAGAACGCCTCCGCCACGATCATCACCTTCCGGCGGTCGAAGCGGTCGCCCAAGATCCCGGTGAACGGACCGAGGATGCCGGCGACGCCGAACGTGAGCAGCAACGAGAGCGCCTGCATCTTGGGCGAGTGCGTCTCGTTCCAGACGGTGAAGTTCAGCGCCGTGTACGCGGCGGCCCCGCCGGTGACGGAGATCGCGCGGCCGAACGCCAATCGGCGGACGTTCGATCTGCTCGAACGGTTCATGGTGCGGCTCCTCGGAGGTGGACGGTGGGCGGCGCGAAGACCGGGCCGGGCACGGACGCGGGTGGACCGCGTCAGATCGTGCCGGCACTCCCGGGCGTCACGAGGAACCGCTTCATGGTCGGGCGAGTCTAGCACGGGACCCCGGCGCGGCCGGAAGATCAGACGGGCAGGTCGATGAAGCGCACGCGCCGGGCGTCGATCGCTCCGGCGATGTGATCCAGGACGTGCGGGGGGACCGGCGAGTCGACCGTGAGGCACATCAGTGCCTCCATCGCGCCGCCGGTCGCCTTGCGACCCACGTCCATCGTCGCGATGTTCACGTCGTGCTCGCCGAGGATCGTGCCGACCTTGCCGATGATGCCGGGGCGGTCGAGGTAGTTGAAGAACACCATCCGCGGCGCCGGCGTGATCTCGATCCCGAAGCCATCGACCTCGACGATCCGCTCGGCGGTCCGTCCGATGATCGTGCCGTCCACCGTGACGGGCTCGTCGTCGGTCTCGGCGCGGATCGAGACGAGGCTCACGTAGTCCTGCGACACGGTCGACCGCATCTCCGAGAAGGCCAGGCCCCGATCTCGCGCGAGCATCGGCGCGTTCACGAACGAGACCGGCTCGTTCACGACCTTGCCCACGATGCCCTTCAGGATCGCGAGCGTCAGCGCGCGTGTGTCGGCCTCGGCGATCCGCCCGAGGTAGGAGCACACGATCGACCGGACGCCGCCTTCGGCGAGTCCCGCGACCAGCGAGCCCATCTTCTCCGCGAGCGGCACGAATGGCCGGACGATCTCGGAGACCTCGGCGCCGGCCGAGACGTTGACCGCGTACGGCACGAACTCCCCGTTCAAGGCGAGGCGGACCATCTCGGCCACGGTGGTACCCGCCTTGTCCTGTGCCTCGCGCGTGGACGCCCCCAGGTGCGGCGTCACCACGACGTTGTCGAGGCCGAACAGCGGGCTGTCGGTCGTGGGCTCGTCCGCGAACACGTCGAGCGCGGCGCCACCCAGCCGTCCGTCCGAGAGCGCCTTCGCGAGGGCCTCCTCATCGACGATCCCTCCGCGCGCCGTGTTGATCAGGCGCGCCCCGGGTTTCATCAGCGAGAGCTCGTGCTCGCCGAGCAGCCCCTCGGTCTCGGCCGTCCGCGGCAGGTGGATCGTGACGAAGTCGGACTGCACCAGGAGGGCCTCGAGGCTCGGCATGATGTCGACGCCCATCTCCTTGGCGCGCTCGGCCGAGACGTACGGGTCGAACGCGATCACCCGCATCCCGAACGCCGCGGCGCGGGTCGCGACGAGCGACCCGACGCGCCCGAGGCCGATCACGCCGATCGTCTTGTTCGCGAGCTCGACCCCCTCGAACCGGCTCCGGTCCCAGGCGCCGGTCTTGAGCGCGGCGTCCGCCTGCGGGATGTTCCGGGCCTGGGCGAGCAGCAGCGCGATCGTCTGCTCGGCCGCCGAGATCACGTTCGACTGCGGGGCGTTGACGACCATCACGCCGCGTCGGGTGGCATGATCGACATCGACGTTGTCCAGGCCGATCCCCGCACGCGCGACGACCTTCAGGTTCGGGGCGGCGGCGAGCACATCGCCCGTCACCTGGGTCTGGGAACGCACCACCAGCGCGTCGTACGGCTCGATCGCGGCGGCCAGATCGCCGGTGGCGAGCTCTGGACGCACGTCGACCTGGAAGTCGCGGCGGAGCAGCTCCAGGCCGGCCTCCGAAAGCTTCTCGGTGACGAGGACGCGCACGGGCCGGTCAGCCCCCCGCCTCGGCGAACACGCCCTCTGCGGCGGCGACCGCGGCGCCGCGCTTCACGGGGAACCCCAGCTTCTCGAGCGTCATCTCGAGGGCGGCGAGGCCGCGCACGATGTCGAGCTCGCTGAAGTAGCCGAAGTGCCCGATCCGGAACACCTTCCCCTTGAGCGGGCCCTGCCCTGGCGCCAGGACCACGCCGTGGTCGGCACGGATCCGGTTCGCGATCGTATCTGCGTCGAGGCCCTCCGGCGCGCGGATCGCGGTCACGGTCCAGTTGTCCTCGAGCCCTTCGCCGAACAGATCCAGCCCGAGCGCCTTCGCGCCCTCCTTCACGGCCCGCGACAGGGTGGCGTGCCGGACGAGGGCGGCGTCCACCCCGTCCTGGAAATACAGCTCGAGCGCGGCATGGAGCCCCTGCATCACGCTGATCGCCGGCGTCCAGGGGTTCTCGGGGTCGGGCAACTGCGCGAACGTTCGGTAGATCGACCAGTCGAAGTAGAACCGCGGGTTCGTGGAGGACGCGGCGGCCTCCCACGCCCGATCGGAGATCGCCACGAAGGCGATCCCGGGCGAGGCGGACAGCGCCTTCTGCGACCCGCCCACCGCAACGTCGATGCCCCACCCGTCGAAGTCGAACGGCACGGCCCCGAGGGACGACACCACGTCGGCGATCACCATCGCCCCCGCCTCGTTCGCCGCGGCCGCGAGCTCACGGACCGGCTGGATCACGCCGGTCGAGGTCTCGCTCTGGGTGAGGAGGACCGCCTTCACGGGGTGCTCGGCGAGCGCGGACGCGACCTCGGCCGGGTCGACGCGACGCCCCCACTCATACTCGATCGTGCGTACCGTCAGGCCGTATGCCTCGGCGAGCCGGCGCCACCGATCGGCGAAGAACCCGGCGAGCGGCACGAAGACCTCGTCGCCGGGCGAGAAGCAGTTCTGGATCGCCGACTCGAGGCCGCCCGTCCCGGAGGACGTCATCAGGAGCACGTCCGCCGTCTCGGTCCGATAGAGCTCCTCGAGCCGGGCGGTCACGTCGCGCATCAGGTTCCCGAACCCGGGCCCGCGGTGGTAGACGAGCGGACTCCCCTGCGCCAGGAGCACCTCGGGGGGGATCGGGGTGGGGCCGGGGGCCAGGATGATCTCGGGCCTGTCCACTGCGCACGCTCCTCGTCGGTCGTCGGCCGGCGCGGAGCCGGCCCTGCGGCTCGAACGGCCAGCGTAACAGGCCACCCCGGGCGGACCAGGACGACCCGCTGGCACGTCGGCGTCGTCCGGCGCCGCGGTGCGGCGGAGGGCACGATTCCGCAAGTCGGCTCGCCGCCGGTCACCCGCCGCTCCGTATCATCGGGCGGGTCGCGAAGAGGGCGGCCTCCTCGCGGATGGCGACCCTTCGGTTCCTGCTCAAGCGTTTCGCCGCCCAGCGCCTGCTGGGCCTCGCCGTCGTCGTCACGCTCGCGTTCAGTATCGGGGTTCTCGTCGCCGGTCCGATCTACGCCGACGCGGCCCGCGAGGCGATCCTCTCCTCGGCGCTCCGCGACGAGAACGTCACGGTCACGAACGCGCGGATCCAGGTCTACGGGCCTCCGGGGTTCGACTGGATCTCCGCCGACGCCGCGATCGCCGAAGCGACCTCCGCGCTCCCGGTCGCGTCGATCGTCGATCAGGGGGTCTCCACGGTCCGGCTGGGCGGCGAGGAGGGCCCGTCCATCCCGCTGATCTTCCGCGCGGGAGCCGAGGACCACCTCGACTTCCGCGGAAGTCCACCTGGACCCGGTCAGATCGCACTCCCGCACGGCGCGGCGCCGGGGACCGACATCGGCGATCCGATCGCGATCGTCGGCCCGGCGGACGACGCGATCACGCTCGAGGTATCGGCTCGCTTCGAGGACCCGCCGCGCGACGACTTCTGGTTCGACGGCCGCAGCCCGTTCCCGCCGCCCGACTCCACGCAGCCCCCGCCGGTCCTCGTCTCTCGGGACACCGCGCTCGACGCCGCGTCGGCGCTCGGGCTCACGACGGAGTACGCCTGGGACGTCTACCTCGACCTCGCCGGCGTCCCGCTCGACGAGGTCCGGACGATCCCCGGGCAGCTGCGCCGGATCGAGGACCGACTGCGGAGCGAGCCGGGCCTCGGTCAGCTCCAGGTCGCGAGTGGGCTCGGGACGCTGATGGTGGTCGTCGAGCAGCGCGTGCAGAACCTCCGGGTACCGATCCTGCTGGTCGTCTTCCAGATCGGCGCGGTGACCCTGGCCGTGCTCGCCGGCGTCGGCGCGCTGACGCTCACGCGCCAGGCGTTCGAACTGTCCGTGTTGCATAGCCGCGGGTTCTCGAGCCGGAAGCTGCTCCTGGCCCAGACCTTCCAGGCCGGCATCGCCGCGCTCGTCGCGTACCCTCTCGGGCTCCTGATCGGCGTCGGCCTCGCGAAGCTCGCCGGGCACTCGAACGGCGGCCGGCTCTCCGGCGTGCTGTTCCCCGTCCACCTGTCGGGCCCCGCGGAGGTCCTCGGCCTGGTCGCCGCGACGATCGGCGCCCTGATCCTGGTGCTGCTCTCGGTGCCGCTCGTGTCGCGGACCGTGCTGGAGGAACGGCGGGCGACGTCGCGGGAGGACCGGCCGCTCCTCGCCCGGCTCCCGATCGAGCTGATCGTCCTGCCGGTCGGGATCTTCGCGTTCATCCAGCTCCGCGGGGGCACGAAACCGAAGCCAGGCTCGGGGACCATCGACCCGCTCGTGCTGCTGGCGCCCACGTTGCTGCTCTTCGCCGCATCGTTCCTGGCGCTGCGCCTCTTGCTGTTCCTGTTCCGGCGGTCGGACCGGCGGATCGGCCGGACGCGGCGCGTCCCGCTGTACCTCGCGGGTCGCCGGCTCGGACGGGCGCCGGGAACCGGTTTCGCAGCCGCGCTGCTGCTGCTGCTGTCGATGGGGCTGCTCGTCGTCTCCACCTCGTACCGCGCGATCGTGTTGCAGAACCACGAGGACTCCGCCCACAACCAGATCGGCGCGGATTGGCGCGTGAACGTGACGCCCCCGGCCGACGTGCTGGGAGCGATCGAGGACATGCCACCCGGCACGACGCCGGTCGTGCGCGCGGAGCCTTCGCTCGAGGCCGGGTCCTTCTCGCTCCCGCCGACAGCCTACGCGATCGACCCTGCGACCTACGCCGACGGTGGATGGTGGCGGGACGACTTCTCCGCCACGCCGCTGTCCACGATCCTCGCCTACTTGGCGACCGAGCCGATCGGCTACGCGCTCCCACCGGGGGTGTCGACGCTCCACCTGGAGGTGACGGCATCGCGGGCCGAATCGTCGCTGACGCTCTCCGCGACCGCGCGGCGCTCCGATGGCACGGTCGGCACCCCCGAGCCGCTGCCACTCGCCGAGGGAACGGCGACCTACGACCTCCCGCTCGACGGCGCGGAACGGCTCCTGTCGATCACCCTGTACGCGGAGACGACCCTCGACCTGCCGTTCGACCTGTCGGTGACCTTCCTGGCCGCCGACGTCGACGGGTCCCCGCTCCCGCTCGAGACCTGGGAGCCGATCACGTGGCGCGGGAGCGACGGCACGCTCGAGCCCGCCGGCGCGGGCTTCCGCTACGACTTCCACCCGGGCGCCGGGAACGTGGTCGGCGGCATCTCGCCCGCCGCGCCGCCCCTCCCGTCGCTCGTATCGACCGGCGTGTCCGCGGCCGAGCAGGGCCCCTTCCCGGTCACCCTCGGCGGTCTCCACCTAGAGCTCGATCCGGTGGCGGTCGCGAGCCAGTTCCCGAGCAACGTGCCGAACGCGCCGTTCGTCGTCGTCTCGGCACCCGCCCTGCTGGAACGGGTGTTCGCGATCCCGGAGGCCGGCTTGACGTTGAACGAGGTCTGGGCGATGGGATCGGCGGACCCGCGCCCGCCCCTCCAGGAGCACGGGTTCCTCACGGGCACCACGGCCCGAGCGGCCCCGATCGAGGCGATCCTGGCGCAGTTACCGCAGAGCCTCGCGGTGGGCATGAACCACACGGCGGCGGTCGGCGGCCTCGGGCTGGTGGTGATCGGCGTCTCGGCCGGGCTGTACTTCGCCCAGCGCCGGCGCGATTACGAGTTCGCAGCGTTGCGCGCGATGGGCGCGGAGCGCCGCCAGATCCGCCGAGCGTTGGTCCTCGAGCAGGTCGTCCTGCTCGGGTTCGCGATCGTGGCGGGCTTCGGCCTCGGGTACCTGTTGCTGCGCCTCGTGATGCCGTACGTCGGGACCAGCCTGGGGGTCTCGTACCCGCCGCCCGTGCTGGTGCTCGACTGGACGTCGATGCTCATGGCGCTCGCCGCGATCGTGATCGCGACCGGGATCGGACTCGGTCTGTCGATCCGCGCCCTGATGCGTTCCTCGGTGACGGGCGTCCTGCGGGGGGAGGCGGAATGATGGCGAGGGGGAGGACGCGCCGATGAGCATGGTCAGCGCCGAGTTCTTCGCGCCCGAGATGCGCGACCTGCTGGCGCGGCTTCGGCACGTCTACAAGGTCTACCGGATCGGCGACACCGGCGTCGTCGCCCTGGGCGGCGTGGATCTCGACGTCGTCCGCGGCGAGTTCCTGGCCGTCGTCGGTCCGAGCGGCGCCGGCAAGTCCACGATCCTGAACCTGCTCGGTGGGCTCGACCGAGCGTCGGCGGGCTCGGTCGAGGTCGACGGGCGCGACCTGGGGCTGCTCTCCGACGACGCGCTCACCCGCTACCGGGCCGAGCGCGTCGGGTTCGTCTGGCAGGGGACGGCCCGCAACCTGGTGCCCTACCTCTCGGTCCGCGAGAACGTGCGGTTGCCGGCGGCGCTGCATGGTGGCGTCGCGACCGAGCGTCGCCGGAGCGCGGACGAGCTCCTGCGCCTCGTCGGGCTCGCAGCGCGCGCGCGCCATACGGTCGGGCAGCTTTCCGGCGGGGAACAGCAGCGCGCCGCGATCGCCGTCGCCCTGTCGAACACCCCCGCGCTCCTGCTGGCGGACGAGCCGACCGCCGAGCTGGACTCGGTCTCCGCGGAGGCCGTGATGGACGCGTTCCGCGCGGTGAACCGGGAGTTCGGCGTCACGATCGTGATGGTGACCCACGACCTCGCCTCGGCCCGCCGCGCCGACCGGCGGATCCGGGTCCGCGACGGGCGGATCCTCCACGAGGGGACCGCCGTCGCGCCGGTCGGCGAGGACGGCCGGGTGCGTCTGCCGGACGAGGCGGTGGCGATGCTCGGCGGGAGCGAGCTGGAGGCCGAGATCGGCGCCGACGAGGTGCGCCTCCGGCGCCGGAGCGAGACCGGCCATGCCTGAGCGACGCGAGCTCCTCGTCGGCACCGGCATCGTCCGACGCTACGCCAGCGCCGGCGGGGTGCTCGCCGTCCGAGGGGCGTCCCTCGCGCTCCACGAGAAAGACTTCGTCGCGCTGATGGGCCCCTCTGGATCCGGCAAGACGACCTTCATCGGCGTGATGACCGGTCTCGATCGCCCCGATCAGGGTGAGGTCATGTGGTCCGGGCGACCGATCGGCACGCTCTCCGACGACGAGCGCCGGACGCTCCGGCGCACCGAGATGGGCGTCGTGTTCCAGAGCTTCGGGCTGCTGCCGACGCTCTCGGCCGTCGAGAACGTCGAGCTGCCGCTCCGGATCGCCGGCGTCCCCCTCGCCGAGGCGCGCGAGCGCGCGCTGGCGTGGATCGAACGCCTGGGGCTGGCCGACCGCGCGGACAACCGCACGTTCGAGCTCTCGGCGGGTCAACAGCAGCGGGTCGCCGTGGCGCGCGCCCTGATCGGCGAACCGACCGTGGTCCTGGCGGACGAGCCGATCGCCGAGGTGGACACCGAGAACGCCGATCTGATCCTCGACGCGCTGTGGGACGTGATCCGTCGCGGCGGAGCGGTCCTCGCGGCCACCCACAACCCGGAGGCCCTGCGCTACGCGAACCGCGTGGTGCTCTTCCATGACGGCACCGTCCAGGCGGAGGGCACCCCCGATGAGATGGCCGGGCACCTGACGACCGACTAGTCCGTCTCGGACGCCGGGCCGGCCGCGGCCAGCGCCGTGCACCAGACCCAAGTCGTCAGAAGCGCAGCGAGTGCCACACGTCTTCGGCCGGCATCGCCAGGGCCGACGCGTCGAGCTCCCGGGCAGCCCGCGCGGGACGTCGGAGGAGGATGTCCAGGAGCGTCCGGCGTCCCGAGCGGCGGGCGACCTGCAGCGCGGCCGCGTCGCGCCGCGCCTCGAGCACGCGCCGCTGCCGTTCGAGGTCGCAGGTGGGGTGGCCGATCACCGGGCTCAGGTGCACGGACCCATCATCCCGCATCCGTGGCGGTGCCGGGGACCAACGTGCGGAGATCGACGCCGGGATCCTCGAGCGCGGATGGGTCGGGGCGGACCTCCCGCCGGATCAGCTCGAGCGACCGACGGACGTCCCGCAGATGGTCCAGGGAGACCGACCCGCGCAGCACGCCACCCTCGTCGAGCAGGAAAGCGCAGAACGACCGGTCCTCGATCGAGCCGCGCACCACCATCCGGTCCCACGTCGGCGCGAACCCACCCATCTGGATCTGCGTGTCGTACTGATCCGACCAGAACCAATGCGGATCGTCGAAGACGGCGGGCTCGCCCACGAGGGCGCGCGCGACGTGCTCGCCCATCTTGATCGCGTTGTCGTAGTGCTCTACGCGGATCGGTCCGAAGACCGGGTGCTCGTGGCGCGCGACGTCGCCGATCGCGAAGACCCCCGGGATCTCGGTCTCCAGGGTCGGCCCGACCGGGACGCCTCCGCCCTGATCGAGCCCCGTCCCGGCCAGGAGCTCGACCGCGGGCTCGGTCCCCACGCCGACGACCGCCAGATCCGCCTCGATCGTCGCTCCGCCGCTCGTGAGCACGCGCTCGAGTCGCCCGTCGCCCTCGAAGCTCGCGACCGTGTCGTGGAACCGCATCGTCACGCCGCGCTCGCGATGGATCGCCTCGACGGCCCGCCCGATCCGCGCGCCCAGGACCCGGTACAGCGCCGTCTCGAACACCTCGACGACCGTGACCTCGCAGCCCATCGTGCGCAGCGACGCGGCCACCTCGGCTCCGATGAACCCCATGCCCACGCAGACCGCGCGGGCCCCGCCGGACGCTGCCTCGCGGATCCGGTCCGCGTCCCCCACCCGGCGCAGGTCGAACACGCCCGGCAGGTCGGCGCCCGGCGCGTCGATCCGCCGGTTCCGGCTCCCGGTCGCGACGACGAGGCGCGAGAACCGGACGCGCTCGCCGCCGGTCAGGATCACCGCGCGATCCCCGAGGTCGAGCTGCACCGCCCGGGTCCCCCAGCGGGCATCGACGCCCCGGTCCGCGTACCAGGATGCCGGGCGGACGAGCGCGTCCTCGAACGACGCGTCGCCACGCAGGTACTCCTTCGAGAGCGGGGGGCGCTCGTACGGCGGGTCCGGCTCCGAGCCGAACAGGACGACCGGTCCTTCGTGCCCGGCGTCCCGCAGCGACCCGACCGCGGTCGCGCCGGCGAGGCTCGCGCCGACGACGACGATCGGCGCCTCGGCCGTCACCCGACCTCGACCTGGAGCTCGCCGTCCGCCTCACGGACCGCATACGTCGCGATCGGCTCGGTCGCGGGCGGGTTCAGCGGCGCGCCCGTCGCCAGGTCGAACACGCTGCCGTGGCACTCGCAGGCGATCGTCGCACCCTCGAGCTCGCCTCCGTTCGCCAGGTTGCAGCGGCGATGACTGCAGACGTCGCTCACGGCGTACAGCGTCCCGTCCACCCGGGCGATCGCGATCTCGATCCCGTCGACGTCGAACGGGGCAACCTCGCCCTCGGGAACCTCCTCGGCGCGACCCGCCGTCACGAACGCCATGCCGCCTCCTCGTGCTCGCTCGATCGGAGCTTACCGAGGCATCGGCGGCAGACCGCCGTCGGTGGGCGGCTGACCGCGCGCCCGCCGGATCGCGCGCCTGCGGGCCCGCAGCACGTAGACCAACGCGAGCGTGAGGTAGAAGGCGGCGAGCACCAGGATCCCGGTCCGGAACGTGATCGGGAGCAGCGCCGGTAGGAACGCCCCGACCACCCACGCCAGCTGGAACACGACCTCGTACCGCACGAAGACGCGGCCTTGGGCGCCCTCGGGCGCATGGCGCTGCATCAGGCTCTGGAACGCGAGTCGCCCGAGCTCGGTGGTCCCCCCCGCGACGAACGCGTACACGGTCAGCAGCGGCAGGCCGAACACCTCGAAGGCGAGCAGGGCGCCGATCGCCGCGGCGGAGACGCACGCGATCACCACGCCCTCCTCACGCGTCTCGGTCGGCAGGCGGGGCGCGACGAGGTCGGCGACGAGGCCCCCGATCAGGCTCGCCGCCGCCAGGACCCCGAACCACCACAGCGGTTCGCCGCTGCGACGCAGCGCGAAGGCCAGCAGGAACAGCAGGAACCCGCTGGCGGCCCGCATCCCGACCGCACCGATCGCCGGTCCCGTGAGCGCCGGGATCCGACCCCGGGGTCCGGCGGGCGGGCGGGCGGTCGCCGGGACCCCAGGGTGCGGCAGTCGGAGGTTCAACAGCGCCGACGTCGCATAGGCGACGGCAGCCAGGTAGATCGGGCCGGCCGCTCCCCAGACCTTGAGGAACAGGTACCCGAACGGGGCGGCCGAGATCGCGCCGGCCACGGCGATCCGCCCGAGGCGCGCGTTCGCCCGCATCAGGCCGTCGGTCGGCGCCGCGTAGGCGATCGTCAGGCCGTTCTTCGTGATCGTGTGGATCTTCGACAGGACGAGCAGCAGGAGCGCCGTCGGGAACAGCACCAGCGTCCCGACACGCGGAGCGGCGTAGATCGCCACGGCGGCCCGGCCGGCCGCTGCCGCGAACGAGATCGCGCGCCGGGGACCCGCCCGATCGAGGAGCGGCACCAGCAGTGGCCCGGCGAGCGCGAGGGGAAGCATCGTCAGCACCAGGTAGAGGGCGACCTTCGGCTGCGCCTCCCCCACCGGCAGGGAGAAGAACACCGAGTCGGCGAGCGAGATCGCGAGCAGCGCGTCGCCAGCGACGCTCGAGAAGTGACACAGGCCGTAGCGGTCGAGCGGCTGATCCGACCGCCACATCCGGCGGAGCGGCCACACGATCGACTCCGCGGCGCCCGCGATCCCCAGCAGCACGAGCTGCCACCACGGGTAGCGCTTCGGCGGGGTCGAGCTGACGCGCACCCGCGTCGCCCCGGGACTACCCCTGCAGACGCTCGCGCAGGAGCTCCTGCGCGAGCTTCGGGTTCGCCGATCCGCCGGAGCGCTTCATGACCTGCCCGACCAGGAAGCCGATCACGCTGTCCTTCCCGGCCCGGAACTGCTCGGCGACGTCGGCGTGCTCGATGAGGACCTCGTCGACGATCGCCCCGAGCGCCCCGGCGTCCGAAACCTGGCGCAGCCCGCGCCGCTCGACGATCGCGTCGATCCCGTCCCCGGTCGCGACCGCCTCCTCCAGCGCCTGCTTGGCCCCGGCGCCCGAGATCTCGTCGGTCTCGACCAGCCGGACCAGGTCCGCGAGGTGTTCGGCCGTCACGGGGCTCTCCGCGATCGAGACACCGGCCTTGTTCGCGAGTCCGGCCAGGTCCTGCGTGATCCAGTTCGCGGTGGGCCCGGCGGGCGCGTCGAGCGCGATCGTGCCCTCGAACAGGGCGACCGCCCCGGGGTCGCCTACCAGGACCCTCGCGACCTCGGGCTTCAGCCCGAGGTCGCGTACGTAGCGGTCCCGCCGCGCCCGCGGGAGCTCCGGGAGGCCCGCACGGATCTCCTCGACCCACGACGCCTCGGGGGCGAGCGGCGGGATGTCCGGCTCCGGGAAGTAGCGATAGTCGAACGCCTCTTCCTTCGAGCGCATCGACTTCGTGGTGCCGGAGTCCTCGTCCCAGTGGCGCGTCTCCTGCACGAGCGGCTGACCGGCCTCCAGGGCGGCGATCTGCCGTTCGGCCTCGAACCGCAGCGCGCGCTCGAGCGACCGGACCGAGTTCATGTTCTTGATCTCGACCTTCGTGCCGAGCGTCTCCGATCCGGCCTCACGGACGCTGATGTTCGCGTCGCAGCGGAGCGATCCCTCCTCCATCCGGACGTCGCTCACGTCGAGCGCCTCGAGCGTCACGCGGAGCTCACGGAGGTACGCGGCCGCCTCGTCGGGCGAGCGCATGTCGGGCTCCGAGACACACTCGACGAGCGGGACGCCGGCCCGGTTGTAGTCGACGAGCGCCGAATCGGCGTCGTGGATGCGCCCGCTCGCGCTGCCGTGGGTCGTCTTGCCCGTGTCCTCCTCCATATGGACCCGCGTGATCCCCACGCGCGTTCTCCCCGCCGGGCAGCTCGACGTCGAGATGGCCGCCCACGCAGATCGGAAGGTCGTACTGGCTGATCTGGTAGTTCTTCGGCATGTCCGGGTAGAAGTAGTTCTTCCGGTGGAACAGCGAGCTCGGCGCGACCGACGAGCCGAGCGCCAAGCCGATCTTCACGATCGACTCGATCGCCGCCGCGTTCGGCACCGGAAGCGACCCCGGGTGGCCCAGGCACACCGGGCAGACGTTCGTGTTCGGCTCGGCTCCGAAGGTGTTGCGGCAGCCGCAGAACATCTTCGTGCGGGTGGAGAGCTCGACGTGGCATTCGAGCCCGATCACGGTCTCCCAGCCGGCCATGGCCCGGAGCGTACCGGACGGCCGCACCTATCATCGGGCGATGAGCTCCGCGCCGCTCGCAGCACCGAACGCTCCCAGCACGGGGCGGATCTGGCTCGCCTTGGGGATCGTCTACGTCGTCTGGAGCACGACCTACCTCACGATCAGTGTGGTCAACGAGACGATCCCGCCGCTGCTCGGCGCGGCGGTCCGGTTCGTGATCGCGGGCGGGGTGCTCTACGTGTGGGCGATCCGTCGCGGCGACCGTGAGGGCGACCGCCCCGGCCCGCGACAGTGGCTCGCGGCCTCGATCGTGGGGATAGGCCTCATCGTGTGCGGGAACGGGTTCGTGGCCCTCTCGGAACGGACCGTGCCGACGGGCATCGTGGCGTTATTGATCGCCCTCGTGCCGCTCTGGATGGCGCTGATCGATCGGGTCCTCGGGAACCGGCGGATCGGCGGACGGACGCTCCTCGGCCTCGCGCTCGGCTTCGGCGGCGCGGCGCTGCTGGTGAGCGGCAATGCGATGCAGGGCGCGGTCCCCGTGAGCGGGATGCTCCTCGCCGTCGCGGCCTCGCTCTGCTGGGCATCCGGCTCCCTGTACTCGCGCAACGCTCCGCTCCCCCACCGGCCGCTCGTCGGGATCGGGATGGAGTTCCTGGTCGGCGGCGTTGCGCTCTTCGTGGTAGCCGGACTCCGCGGCGAGTTCGCGGACCTGCACCTCGCGTCGGTCTCGCGCGCGTCGGTGATCGGACTCGTCTACCTCATCGTGATCGCGTCGTGGATCGCCTTCGCGTCCTACCTCTGGCTGCTCCGCGTGGCGCGAACGTCGCTCGTGTCGACCTACGCGTACGTGAACCCGGCGTTCGCGGTGGCGCTCGGGGCCGTGTTCCTGAACGAGACGATCGGCTGGCGCACGGTGGTTGCCGGCGGCGTGATCCTCGTCGCCGTCGGGCTGATCATCTCGGCGGGCGGCGCGGCGCGCGAGGATCTCGAGGACCTGGAGGCGGAGGTCGGCGTGCCGGCCGACGCCGAGCTCGACTCAGACGGACGCGAGGAGCGGCGGCCGGAGCTCGAGGCCGAGGTCGGCCTCGAGGGCGTGGGCGACGCGGAGCACGCGCGCCTCCTCGAGGACGGGGGCGGTCAGTTGCAGCCCGACGGGTAGCCCGCCGTCATCGAGGCCACACGGCAGGCTGATCGCCGGCGTCCCGGCCAGGTTCGCGGGGATCGTGAAGACGTCGGATAGGTACATCGCCATCGGCTCGTCGACCCGCTCGCCGATCCGGAACGCGGTGGTCGGCGACGTCGGTGAGACGAGCACGTCGAACCGCTCGAACGCGGCCCGGTAGTCCCGGATGATCAGCGTCCGCACCTTCTGGGCCTGGCCGTAGTAGGCCTCGTAGTAGCCGGCCGAGAGCGCGTACGTCCCGAGCATGATCCGGCGCTTCACCTCCGGACCGAATCCCTGTCCCCGCGTCGCGGCCATCATCGCTACGGAGTCGGGGAACTCCCCCTCGGCCCGGAACCCGTAGCGGACCCCGTCGTAGCGCGCCAGGTTCGACGACGCCTCCGACGGCGCGATGAGGTAGTACGCGGACAGCGCGTAATCCGCATGCGGGAGCGAGACCTCGCCCACCTGGGCCCCGAGGCCCTGCAGGCGATCGACAGCGGCCCGGATCGCGTCGCGGACCCCGGGCTGCACGGCGTCGCCGAACGTGCCGTCGATCACGCCGACCCGCAGTCCCTCGATCCCGCGTTCGAGGCCGTCGGTGTAGTCCGGGACGTCGGCGTCGATGCTCGTGGCGTCCCGGGGGTCGAGTCCCGCGAGCTCGCCCAGCAGGACCGCGGCGTCCCTGACGCTCCGGGTGAACGTGCTGATCGTGTCGAGCGAGGACGCGAACGCGATCAGCCCGTACCGGCTGATCCGCCCGTACGTCGGCTTCATGCCCACCACCCCGCAGAGCGACGCGGGCTGCCGCACCGATCCGCCCGTGTCCGTGCCGAGCGCCCAGACGACCTCGCCGGCCGCGACCGCGGCCGCGGAGCCGCCGCTCGAGCCGCCCGGCACCGCGTCGAGGTCCCACGGGTTGTGGACGGGACCGAACGCCGAGTTCTCGTTCGATGACCCCATCGCGAACTCGTCGCAGTTCGTCTTGCCGATCAGCGCCGAGCCGGCCCCCGACAGACGCGTCCACGCCGTGCAGTCGTACGGGGGCACGTACCGCTCGAGGATCTTCGATCCACACGTCGTCCGGATCCCCTTCGTGGTCAGCACGTCCTTCAGCGCGATCGGGATCCCGGCGACCGGCGACTGCGGCGCGCCCGTCTCGGCGTGCACGCCGACGGCCTCGGCCCGCTCCAGCGCGACCTCGGGCGTGAGGGTCAGGAACGCCTTCACCCGATCGTCCACGGCGTCGACGCGGGCGAGGCTCGACCGAACGACATCGACCGCGGACACCTCGCCGGCGCGGAGCTTGCCCGCGAGCTCGGTTCCGGTCAGGTCGCAGAGCTCGGTCACGAGCCGGTCTCCACGATCCGGGGCACGCGGAATCGATCCCCGGCCCGGTCGGGGGCGTTCATCAGAGCGGCCTCCTGCTTCAGGCTCGCATCGGGGACGTCGTCGCGCAGGACGTTCGTCCGCTCGATCGCGGACGCGGTGGGCGGGACGTCGTCGGCGGCGACCTCCCCCACCTTCGCGGCGGCCTCGAGGATCGCACCGAGTTGATCGCGGAGCCGCTCCTTCTCGTCGTCCGCGAGGTCCAGGCGCGCGAGCTTCGCGACGTGCTCGATGTCGATCTCGACCGGCATGGCGGGGAGTGTAGCGATGCGCCCGGGGGATGGATCTCAGGACCTGGCCCGGTAGTGGAGGTGGACCACGCCGTTGCGGAGGCGCCGTTCCTCCACCAGCTCGAGCTCCCAGCGGACGTCGTCGGGAAGGCCCGCGTTCCCCCGCCGATGACGATCGGCGACAGGAACAGGTGACGCTCGTCGACCAGGCCGGTCGCGATGGCGTGGGCGGCGAGGGTCGGACCCCCGATGCTCACGTCTCGTCCGTCCGACCCCTTCAGGCGACGGATCGCCGTCGGGTCGAAGATCCGCTCGATCCTCGTCCTCACGCTCGCGACCGTCTCGAGCGTCCGAGGAGTGCACGACCTTGTCGGCCGCGCGCCAGAGCTCCGCGAAGTCCCGGATGAAGGGCGGCTGGTCAGCAAGGTCCATCGTCTCCCACGCGACCATGACTTCGTGCATCCGCCGGCCGTACAGGTAGGTCCCCACCGCTCGCTCGAGCTCATCGACGAAGGCGTGCACCTCTTCGTCCGGCTCGCTCCAGTCGAAGTTGCCGTCCCGGTCCGCCACGTAGCCGTCGAGCGACGCGATCACCGAGTAGATGAGCTTGCCGATCGCGAGCCTCCTCCCGGCCGCGCCGGATCATCCCTCCAGCCGGCGCGCGAACTCAGCCTCGTCGATCACCTCGAGGCCGAGCTGGACCGCCTTCTCGTGCTTCGAGCCGGGGTTCTCGCCGGCCACGACGAAGTCGGTCTTCTTCGACACGCTGGAGGCGACCCGGGCGCCGGCCGCCTGGGCGCGCGCGGTCGCCTCCTCGCGGGACATCGTCGAGAGGCCCCCGGTCAGCACGATCGTCGCGCCCTCGAGCGGTTTCGGCTCGTCGCCGCCGGCCGGCCGCTCGTCGGCCACCCGGACCCCCGCGGCGCGGAGCTTCTCGATCAGCGCGACGTTCTCCGGATCATCGAACCACTCACGGACCGTCGCCGCGATCTCGGGGCCGATCTCGGGGACGGCGTCGATCGCGTCCTCGCTCGCCGCCATCAGCGCGTCGATCGAGCCGAACGCGCGCGCGAGCACCTGCGCGACGTGCGACCCGACGTGACGGATGTTCAGGCCGACGAGCAGGCGCCAGAGCGGCCGGTCCTTCGAGGCCTCGATCTGCGTCAACACGTTCGTGATCGCCTTGTCCTTGAAGCCGGGGATCTGCGAGAGCTTGTCGGCGTCCAGGTGATAGATGTCCGCCGGGTCTTCGATCAGCCCCTTCTCGAGCAGGCGCATCACGGTCATGTAGCCGAGGTGCTCGATGTCCATCGCGCCGCGCCCCGCGAAGTGGAACAGCCACTCGATCCCCTGCGACGGACAGCCCCGCTTGTTCGGACACCGCCAATCGGCCTCGCCTTCCCGACGGACGAGCTTCGTCCCGCACGAAGGGCAGGTCACGGGGAACCTCCAGATGCGCGCCCCGCGCTTGCGCTTCGACTGCACCGGCCCGACGATCTCGGGGATCACGTCGCCCGCGCGACGCACGATCACCGTGTCCCCCTTGCGCACGTCCTTGCGGCGCACCTCCTGCTCGTTGTGGAGCGTCGCGTACGTGATCGTCACGCCGCCGACGAACACCGGGTCCAGGACGGCGAACGGCGTGACCTTGCCCGTGCGTCCGGTGTGCACGTCGATGTCCTTCAGCAGCGCGGTGCGCTCCTCCGGCGGGAACTTGAACGCGATCGCCCACCGGGGCGCGTTCGAGGTGGCGCCGAGCTCGCGTTGGAGGTCGGTCTGGTCGACCTTCACGACGGTCCCGTCGATCTCCCAATCGACCGAGTGCCGATGCTCCTGCCAGTACGTGAGGTACGCCTTCACCCCGTCGACCGATCCGCGCCCCTCCGTCGTCGCTGGGACCGGCAGCCCGGCCTTCGCGGCCCAATCCAGGAGCTCGAGGTGGGAGGCGAACGTCACGCCCTCCGCCGCGCCGAAGGAATGGACCCACATCCGGAGCGGCCGCGAAGCCGTGACCTTCGGGTCCTTCTGTCGGAGCGAACCCGCGGCGGCGTTCCGCGGGTTGGCGAACACGCGTTGCTCCGTCTCGAGCAGGCGGTCGTTCAGCTCCTCGAACGCCTTCACGGGCAAGTAGACCTCGCCGCGCACCTCGATCACCGCCGGCGGATCGTCCAGATCGAGCCGGCGCGGGATCCCCTTGACCGTGCGGACGTTCGCCGTGATGTCCTCGCCGATCCGCCCGTCGCCGCGGGTAGCGGCCTTCGTGAGCACGCCGCGCTCGTAGGTGAGGGCGCAGGCCACGCCGTCGATCTTGAGCTCGCACGCGTACCGCGCAGCGTCGCCGACCGTCCGCTCCACGCGAGCGGCCCACGCGTCGATCTCTTCGAACGAGAACGCGTTGTCGAGCGAGAGCATCGGCGCGCGGTGCGGGACCGGCGCGAACAGGTCCGCGGGGGCGCCGCCGACGGTCTGGGTCGGGGAGTCCGGCGTGATCAGCTCGGGGAACGCCTCCTCGAGCGCGCGGAGCTCCCGCATCAGGTCGTCGTACTCGGCGTCGGAGACCTCGGGGTCGTCGAGCACGTGGTAGCGATACCGGTGGTGGTCGATCCGCGAGCGGAGCTCCTCGACCCGGAGCTTCGCGTCGGCCCGCCTGCGCTCGTCGACCGAAGCCATCTACTGCGCGATCTCCACGGCGCCCGCCACGCCGATCTGCTCACCCACCACCACCACGCCGCCGTGGACGCCCGGCACGCGCCGGAGGTACTGCAAGGCCCGGTGGAACCCGTCGGCCTTCGGGAGCAGGGCCTGCAGGCCCGCGGCGGCGGCGTCCGCCAGCATGCACGAGTCGGCCAGCACGGCCAGCCCGTCGGGACCGCCTCCTCCCCGCCCGCGACCGAGCGTGGTCGAGACGCCGACACCGCGCTTCGACGGATCGACCGCGACCGCGATCGGCTCCCCACCCCGTCGCCGCACCGCGAGCTTCATCCGCTTGCGGGTGACGATGAAATAGTCGCCGTCGCACGAGACGGTGACCTCGTGGAGCGAGCTCGCGAGGAACCGGCCAACCTGATCGGTGACGGCGCCCCGGAAGCTGAACATCGGTCCCACCCCGGCGCTCGACGACGCGGCGACCATCTCACGGACGATCTCGGGCGCGTCCACCGGCGTGGATGGAAGCGGGCGCTTGCTCTGACGGAACTGCGGGTTCCGAAGCGCGTAGGACTGGAGCTGCTCCCAGAACGACAGGGCCGCCGCGCGCGATTCCTCCGCGAAGTCGTCCGGCGCCGTGATGTGCAGGGTGAGGTCCTGAACCTGGATGTCGAAGCTCTTCGCGCGACGCTTGAGCAGCTTCACCCAAGCAGTCTAGTGCCCGGCATCGATGCGCCCGGCCGCGGGGCCCGCCGGAACTATCCGTCGACCACCCGGTCGACCTCGGACTGCGACCCGTTCATGCCCCAGAACTCCGTCAGCCTGCCGTCGGCGACGTGCATCACGAAGACCGACGGCCCCTCGTACGCGCCTCCGGGACCCTCGACCTTGGTCCGCAGGAGCGCCACCACGTGATCGTCGCCGCCGACGACATCGTGCAGATCGACGAAGCTGAACCGAACACCCGCCTCGGCCTGCTCCTTGAACCGCCCCAGGGCGGCGGCCTTCCCTTGGAACGTGCCGGAGAACCGGTTGTTCCCGGGGGCATGCCACACGACGTCGTCATGGAGCGATGCCGCGAACGCCTCCATGTCTCCGCGGTTGAACGCATCCATGCCCCCGCGTGCGGTCGTGACGTTGGGATGTTCGGTCATGACGGATCCCCTCCTCGCTCGGGGGCGGGAGCCTGTCACACCCCCTCGGGCGGCGCAACCGGACCGAGCGACGCCGGCCCCGCCAGGGCCTCATCGGGGGATGAGCCAGGGAGGCCCTGACGGCGACCGTTCGGGGTGTCGGCCTGCCCGCCGGCGTCTCGACGACCCTAGGCGGGGCCACCGACACGAGGACTACCGGCGAAGCGCCCCTAGGCAGTCCTCATGGACCAGCACGGTGACGTCGGCCGTGGAGAGGATGATGTGCGAATCCACCTCCGCGATCGGCTGATCGCAGACCGGGCACTCGGGCTCGGCGGGTGTCATGTCTGAGGCATCGGCGCGCTGACACACCGGGCTTAGCGGCCCGGCTACGGGATCGCCTCGACGATCCGTCCGCCACCGAGCACCTCGTCGCCGCGGTACACGACGGCGCTCTGCCCCGGCGCCACGGCCCGTTGCCGCTCGCGGAATCTGGCCCGGAAGCCGTCGGCCGTCGGCTCCACCACGGCGGCAACGTCATCCCCGTGGGAGCGGATCCGCACCTCCGCCTCGAAGGGCCCGTCCGACGGGTGCCCGCCCGCGATCCACGACGCCCGGTCCGCCACGAGACCCCGGCGCGCCAGGAGCTCCTTCGGCCCCACCACCACGCGGTTCGCGGGCGCGTCCAGCGCGATCACGTACGCCGGCTCGCCGAGGGCGACCCCCAGGCCGCGCCGTTGACCGACCGTGAACGCGAACGTCCCGTCGTGGTCGGCGAGCGCCGCTCCCTGCGGATCGACGAGCTGTCCTCCCGCCCGGACGAGCGCCGGCGCCACGGAGCGGACGAACGCGCCCGCGTCGCCGCTCGGCGCGAAACAGAGCTCCTGGGAGTCGGGCTTCGCGGCCACGGGAAGGCCGAAACGCTCGGCGAGCCGCCGCGTCTCGGCCTTCGGCAGACCCCCGACGGGGAACAGGCTGCGGGCGAGCTGCTCCTGGCCCAGCATGTGGAGCATGTAGGACTGGTCCTTGCCGGCGTCGGCGCCCCGGTGCAGATGCCAGCGCCCGTCGTCGCCGTGGACCCGGCGGACGTAGTGCCCGGTCGCGACGTGGTCGATCCCGAGCTCGTCCGCGCGACGGAGGAACGCGCCGAACTTGATCTCGCCGTTGCAGCGCGCGCACGGGTTCGGCGTCCGCCCGGCCCCGTGCTCGGCGACGAAGTCCTCCACGACGGCCGCGTCGAACGCGGCGGACAGGTCGACGATCTCGAACGGGAACCCCGCGATCCGAGCGACGGCCGCGGCGTCGGCGCGCGCGGCCGGGCCGCAGCATCCGTGCTCGACGCCCTCGAGGTGGACCAGGTTCATGTGCGCTCCCACGACCTCGAAGCCCTGCTCGAGCAGCAGGCACGCGGCGACGGACGAGTCCACCCCGCCCGACATCGCCACCAGCACGGAACCGTTCGCGACGCGCACGCGAACGAGGCTATCAAGGCCTCGTCGCCCACCCGAGCACGTGCGGCCTCGCCAGCGCGGCGCCCCGTTCGTCCCAGCGGTCGATCGTCTCGATGTCGAAGCCGGCGGCGACGATCGTGGCCACGGTGTCGCGGTTCGGGTGGCAGCCGCCGCTCACCCTTCCCCACGGCCACTCGAACCGGTCCTGACGCCGCGCGAGGCGGGCGTCGGAGGCCCGCACATGCTCGAAGAACAGGAGCCGGCCGCCCGGGACGAGGACCCGACGGGCCTCGTCGAGGGCGGCGGCCGGATCGGGCACCGAGCAGAGCACGAGCGACATCACGACCGTGTCGGCCGAACCGGCCCCGAGCTCGAGCGGCTCCGCCGGCGCGCGCTTCAGGGAGACCGGCACCGACGCGGTCGGCATCGCGTCGACGAGACGGCGGAACATGTGCGGGTCGGGCTCCAGGGCGAGCACCTCCCCGACGCCGGGCGGGTAGTGGCGGAGGTTCAGACCCGTTCCGGCCCCGACCTCCACGACGCGGCCCCGCGCGACGGACAGCAGCCGGCGACGGTGCTCGGCCGTCCCGCGCGCGTCCTGCCGGGGCGCGACGCGCGCGTAGACCCAGGCGAAGACGGCGTGGCCTTCGCGACCCATGGTCGCAAGGCTAGTGCGCGACACGGCGGCGGTATCCTCCCCGGGCGATGGACATCTCCGTGCTGGTCAAGTCGATCCCCGACCCCAGCGGCGACACGGTGCTCGGGGACGACTTCCTGGTCCGTCGCGACGGCGACGGGACCCTCGATCCCGGCGACGAGTTCGCGGTCGAGGCGGCCCTGCAGCTCGCGGAGGCGTCGGACGGCGAGGTCACCGTCATCACGATGGGGCCCGAGGGCGCGGCCGCCGCGGTCCGCCGGGCGCTCTCGATGGGCGCCCATCGGGCCGTCGTCGTGACCGACGAGGCCCTGCACGGCGCCGACGCGCTCGCCACGGCGCGCGTCTTGGCGGCCGTGCTCCGCCGCGCTCCCTTCGACCTCGTGCTCGGCGGCGTCGAGTCCACGGACGGCTATACGGGGACCGTCCCGATGACGGTGGCCGAGCTCCTCGACCTCCCGAGCGCGACGTTCGCGAAACGGCTCGAGGTGGCGGACGGATCCGTGCGGATCCAGCGCCAGACCGAGGACGGCTACGACGTCGTCGAGAGCCCGCTCCCGGCGGTCGTTACCCTCACGGCCGGGGCGACGGAGCCCCGGTACCCCACCCTCAAGGGCATCATGGGCGCGAAGCAGAAACCGCTCGAGCAGCTGGCGCTGGCCGACCTCGGGCTCTCGCCCGGCGACGTCGCCCCTACCCAGCGCGTCGTCGGCGTGGTGCCCGCACCTGAGAAGGCGGCGGGGCAGATCCTTCCGGCCGGCGAGGACGCGGTCGCCCGGATCGTCGACCTGCTCGCCGATGCGAAGGTGCTCTGACGTGAGCCGGGTCTGGGTATGGGCCGAGGTCGGGCCGGACGGCCCGGCCTCCTCCGCGCTCGAGCTCCTGACGAAGGCCCGCGGCCTCGGCGACGACGTCGCCGCGGTCGCGCTCGGCCCCGGCGCCGCAGCCGCGGTGGCGGGGCTCGGCGCCCACGGCGCCTCTACGGTGTTCGCCTCGGACGACCAGGGGTTCCGAGAGGCGCTCGCACGGCCCGCGGCCATCGCCCTACGCGGCCTGATCGCGGAGCACGCGCCCGACCTGATCCTGTTCCCCTCCACCTACGAGGCACGCGACGTGGCCGGGCGCGTCCAGGCGACGACCGGATCGGCGCTGATGGCGGGCGCGGTGGACGTCGAGGCGATCGATCGGGCACGCACCCAGATCGCGGGGGGCTCGCTCTTCGTCGACGTCGCCCTCGAAGGACCGACGCCACACCTGGTCCTGGTCCGACCGAAGTCGTTCGCGGCCGAGCCCGCTGACGGTGCGGGCGACGCCCGGGTCGTCGAGGTCGCCACGCCGGCCGACGTGCCGGTGGCGAGGCGCATCGAGCGGCACCAGGAGGCCGCCGCCGGTCCGAAGCTCGAGGAGGCGAAGGTCGTGATCTCGGGCGGCCGCGGGCTCCAGGGCCCCGCGAACTTCCGGCTCCTCGAAGAGCTCGCCGAAGCGCTCGGCGACGCGGCGGTCGGGGCGAGCCGGGCGGTCGTCGACGCCGGGTGGATCCCCTACAGCCATCAGGTCGGCCAGACGGGCAAGACGGTCAAGCCCGAGGTCTACCTGGCCGTCGGCATCAGCGGCGCGCTGCAGCACGTGGTCGGCATGAAGGGCGCGAAGCGGATCGTAGCCATCAACAAGGACCCCGACGCCCCGATCTTCCGCCTCGCCGACCTGGGGATCGTGGGGGACGCCCTCAGCGTCCTCCCGGCGTTGATCGCGGAGGTCCGCGCCCGCACCGGCTCGTGATCGAGGCCCGGTTCGACGACCTGACCGGCGCCACGACGTCCTTCCGGCTGTCCGAGCCCGTCGGGCTGATCGAGGCCACGCGCCCGGACGAGGTCGTCGGCGCGATCGCCGCGGCCGAGGCGGCGGCGGCGCGGGGCCTGTGGGTGGGCGGGTTCGTCGCGTACGAGGCCGCGCCAGCGTTCGATCGGAGCCTGCGCGTCCGCGACCGCGACCCAGCGGACGCCTTCTCCGCCCTGCCGCTCGCCTGGTTCGCGATGTTCGAGCGCCGGGAGGAGACCACGCTGCCCGAGCCGCGAGACCCCGTTCCGGATGGGAACGACGCCGCGGCTCGGGACACCGAGACATGGCGGCCCTCGATCGGTCGGACGCGCTACGACGCCGCGCTCGCGCGGATCCGCGAGCACATCGCCGCGGGCGAGACGTACCAGGTCAACTTCACGCTCCGCCTCCGATCGCGGATCGAAGGCGACGAGCGCGGCCTCTACCGAGACCTCTGCTACGCCCAGCGCGGCGCCCACGCGGCGTACCTGAACCTCGGGCGGTACCGGGTGCTGTCCGCCTCGCCGGAGCTGTTCGTCCGGGTCGAAGGCCGGAGGATCACGACGCGGCCGATGAAGGGGACGGCCCCGCGCGGCCGCTGGTTCGAGGAGGACGAGGCGCTCGCGGCCGCGCTGGTCGCCTCCCCGAAGGATCGCGCCGAGAACGCGATGATCGTCGACCTGCTGCGCAACGATCTCGGCCGGGTGTCGCGGCCGGGGAGCGTGGCTTGGAGCCACGTGTTCGAGGCCGAGCGGTACGAGACCGTGTGGCAGCTCACCTCGACGGTCGCCTCGGAGCTCGACGACGACGCGGGTCTCGCGGAGGTCTTCGCGGCGCTCTTCCCGAGCGGATCCGTGAGCGGCGCCCCGAAGGTCCGGAGCATGGAGATCATCGCCGAGCTCGAGGACGCGCCGCGCGGCGTCTACTGCGGCGCGGTCGGCTGGATCGGTCCCCCGGGCGACGACGCGGTCCGCGCGTCGTTCAACGTCGCGATCCGGACGGTGATGCTGGACACGGAGACGGGCACGGCCGAGTACGGCGTGGGCGGGGGGATCACCTGGGACTCGGTCGCGACGTCGGAGTTCGCCGAGGTGATCGCGAAGGCCCGGGTCCTCGCCACCCACCGGCCGCCGTTCGAGCTCCTGGAGACGATGCGGCGCGATCCGGGCGAGCCGATCCGGCGGCAGGAGGAGCACCGGCTACGGCTCGAGCGCTCCGCGGCGTTCTTCGGCTTCCAGCTGAACGCGGTGGCACTCGCGTCGACGCTGGGGTCCGCGGGGGCGGGGGCGGACCACCCCGTCCGGATCCGCCTGCGGCTCGCGCGCATCGGATCGCTCGATGTGGCCGTCACCCGGCTGGACGTCTCCGGTCAGGCGGTCGTCCGCGTCGCGCTCGACGAGCCATCGATCGACCCGACGGACACGCTGCGGTACCACAAGACGACCCTGCGCGCGCCGTACGAGGCCGCGCGCGCGCGGCATCCCGACGCCGACGACGTGCTGCTCGTGAACGACCGCGGCGAGGTCACCGAGGCGTCGAGCTCGAACGTGGCGGTCCGTCTGGACGGGCGGTGGTGGACGCCGCCGCTCCGCTGCGGGCTGTTGCCGGGCACCGAGCGCGTGGCGCTGATCGCGGACGGAACGCTCGCGGAACGGGTGATCGCGGTCGAGGATGTCCGGCGGGCCGAAGGGCTCGCGCTGCTCAACTCCGTGCGTGGGTGGCGCGAGGCGACGCTCGTCTGAGCGGACCTGCCGTCAGCCTTCGGGGATCGGTGGGCCGGCGTCGGGGCCGACGGTGAACGGCCGCATCCGCGAGTCGTCGATCGGGCAGGCGCAGAGGGGGCAACGAGGAGGCTCCTCGTGGACGACGACGGTACGCTCGCAGAACGGGCAGTCGCCTCTGCGGAGGGCGGGTGGCTCGGCGATCTCGCTCGGCATGGGTTGGGGTCGCGCTCGGGGGGAGCGGTCCCCCCTCCCATCGGCCGGGGCGGGAGCCTCCTTGAACGGACGTGAACGCCGAGGCCCTCCTCGCGGGAGGGCCTCGGCGGGGGTTCGGGTGATCGGCTGGCTCAGGCGGCCGTGCGGCGCTTGCGCTTGCCACGAGGGATGTAGCTGTGGACCGGTTCGTGCTGCCAGCAGTAGTCCCACTTGTTGTAGACCGACAGCTTCGTCTCACATCCGGGGGCGGAACAGGTCCGGCCGGCGGAATACCGCTGGTTGGCCTTGGGGAGCACCCGGACGGAGGCGCCCCGGAACCTTTCCTCGGACACGTCACTCACATCCTTCCCGGGTCCCTCGGGGATCGCAGACCCGTCATCACGCTGTTCGAACGGTTGACGGGTCCGGTTCATTCCGAACCCCGAGATGCATCGATCCGGCCTCGCCGCCGATCGCCGGGGTCTGGGTGGATCCTCGCAGGTCAGGGGCCGAACCGCGGCTCACGCTTCTCGAGGAACGCCCGCATGCCCTCGCGCTGATCGGACGTGCCGAACAGGGCGCAGAACCGCTCCTTCTCCTCGGCGAGCCCTTCGGCAGGCGACCGGCTCCACGCGGCCCGGATCGACGCCTTCGCGGCCGCCAGAGCGGTACGCGGACCGTGGGCGAGCGCGCCTGCATGCGCGAGCGCGGTCGGGAGCACCTCGTCGGCCGGCGAGACCCGCTCGACCAGGCGCAGGCGCAGCGCCTCCTCGGCTCCCACGCGCCTGCCCGAGTACACGAGGTCGGCCGCTGCGCCCGGTCCCGCGAGCCGGGTCAGTCGCTGCGTCCCTCCCGCGCCCGGGATCACCCCCAGCTTGATCTCGGGCTGGCCCACGATCCCGTCCTCGGCGAGGTAGCGCAGGTCCGCGGCGAGCGCGAGCTCGAAGCCGCCACCCAGGGCGTAGCCGTTGATCGCGGCGATCGAGATCTTCGGCAGGGACTCCAGCAGGTCCAGCGCGTCCCCGAGGGCGCTCACGACGGGCCGGACCTCCTCGGGCGAGTACTCGGCCATCGCGGCGACGTCGGCGCCGGCGGCGAAGATCCTCGGCCCGCCCCACACGACGATCGCCCCGACCCCGCCCTCGTCTCCGGCGCGCCGGATCGCGTCCTGGAGCTCGAGGCCCGTCGCGTGGTCGATCGCGTTGGCCGGTGGCCGGTCCAGCCGGATCAGCCCGACCCCGTCCGTCACCGCGAGGCTCACCGCTCCCATCGCCGGAACCCTACCCGCGGCCCCCGCTTCCCGCCACGTTCGGCCGTTGCATGCGCCATTGCACCTGCAACACCCTGCTACACTTCGCGACCGGATGAGCCGAGCGGAACAGCCGGGCGACGTGATCGAGGTCCTTCGCGGCCGAGGCCTGCGCATGACGCCACAGCGCCGCGCGATCGTCGCCGAGGTGATGCGGACGAACGGGCACATCTCGCCGCCGGCGATCACCCGGAAGATCCAGAGCGAGATGCCGGGGGTGAACGCCTCGACCGTGTACCGGACGCTCGGCCTCCTGGAAGAGGTGGGCGTCCTGCAGCACTCGCACCTCGAGAGCGGGGCGGAGTATCACCGGACCGAGGAGGCCCAACACGTCCACCTGATCTGCGCGAGCTGCGGCCGGGACGACCCACTCTCCCTCCGGGAGGCCGAGGCGCTGCATCGCCTGATCCGCAAGCATCACGGCTTCGAGGCGGACCTCTCGCATTTCGCGATCACGGGCCTCTGCGATCGCTGCGCCGCGGCCTGAGCTGCCCACGTCGCGAGCTCAGTGCTCGTGCTCGTGTCGGTGCTCGTGTTCGTGGCGGGTGGGCGCGCCGGCGGGACGCTCGACGGCGAGGTGCGGGAAGAACCCGAACGGAAGCTCCAACCGGTTCGCCGCCATCAGCACCTCGTCGGAGAGGACGTCGACCGTCGGTCCGTCCGCGACGATCACGCCTTCGTTCATCACCACGGCGCGCGGACAGAGCTCGAGCGCGTAGGGCAGGTCGTGAGTCACCATCAGCATCGTGATGTCCAGCGAGCGCAGGATGTCGCCGAGCTCCCGTCGCCCGGCGGGATCGAGGTTCGACGACGGCTCGTCCAGCACGAGGATCTCGGGCTTCATCGCGAGGACCGTCGCCACCGCGACGCGGCGCCGCTGGCCGAAGCTCAGGTGATGCGGCGGCCGATCGGCGAACGCCTCCATCCCCACGGCGGTGAGCGCCTCCACGACGGCCCGCTCCAGATCCTCGCCCCGGATCCCGAGGTTCGCCGGCCCGAAGGCGACGTCCTCCCGAACGGACGGCATGAACAGCTGATCGTCCGGGTCCTGGAACACGATCCCCACGCGACGCCGGATCTCCCGGAGCGAATCCTTCCCCACGGGGAGCCCTCCGATCCGGACCGATCCGTGCTGGGTGTCGAGGATCCCGTTCAGGTGCATCACGAACGTCGTCTTGCCGGCTCCGTTCGGGCCCAGAAGGGCCACGCGCTCGCCTCGGCCGATCGTCAGATCCACCCCGAAGAGCGCCTGGTAGCCGTCCGGGTAGGCGAAGGCCACATCCTTGACCTCGAGCGCCGGGCCGGTCACGGGCGCACCGCCCATGCCACGGCCGCGATCAGGGCGGCCGCTGCGGGGAACGCGAGCGCCGCCGCCCACATCGCGCGGCTCGCGGAACCCTCGTCGAACGTCGGAAGCGCCCCCGTGTACCCGCGCGACAGCATCGCCAGATGCACACGCTCCCCCCGCTCGTACGAACGGATGAACAGCGCGCCCGCCGACGCCGCGAACGCCTTCGCCTGCCAGATCCATCGCGGGTCGTAGCCACGCGACTCGCGGGCGACCTTCATCCGCTGGGCCTCACCCGCGATCACATCGAGGTAGCGGACCATGAACCCCATGATCGACGTGAACGTCTTCGGCAGATGGAGCCGCTCGAGTCCGCGCAGGAGCTCGGCCATCGGCGTCGTCGCCGAGACGATGATCGTGGCCATCACGCCGAGCGTCCCCTTGATCAAGATGTTCCAGGCGGACCACAACCCGGACACGTACATGGGGATCCCCAGGACCACCACCTTCTCGCCATGCCCGAAGAACGGCATCAGCAACGCGAACACCAGGAACGGTGTCTCGATCACCATCCGCCTCGCGACGAACCCGAGGGGCAGGCCGGCGACACCGATGAGGGCGACCAGGATCAGCGCGTACAGCGCGAACGCCCAGAACGCCTCCCTCGGTGTGGCGACCACCGCGAACACGAACAGGATCTGGGCGAGCAGCTTGCACTCCGGCCGGATCCGGTAGAGCGGACCGTCACCTCGGACGTAGAGCGCGTGGGCGTGCGAGCCGCTCACGCGCTCCCGGCGGTGACCGCCGGCGGCGCACCGGACGTCGGCCCTTTCGATCGGAACCGCACCAACAGCCCGAAGATGATCATGGCGATCCCGAACGTGATCGCGACGCCGATGATCCCCGCGAGCCCCGTCGACAGGCGCTCGTCGTCCACGCCTTCGACGCCGTACCCGGCGAGGGGACCGTCGGCGGTGGCGTGCTCCTGCTCCTGGTCGTCGAACCCCTGGTCGATCGCGACCTTGTTCAACCCGTCCGGCGAGGAGCTCGCGAACGGGCTGACGAAGAACGCCAAGCCGAGCGCCACGATCAGGCCGCCCGCGATCAACAACCAGAGGCTCTTGCGCTTCGCGTCCATGCTCATCCGGTCACCACCGGTCGCATCTCGAGCTCGGGCAGCAGGTCCCGCGCCCCGTACACCAGATCGGGCCGGACGTTCAGGACGACGCCGACCGTCAGGGCCGTGATGATGCCTTCGCCGATGCCGATCAGGAAGTGCACCCCGACCATCGCGGCGGCGACGGTCCGCACCGAGGCGCTCCCGGTCCCGCCGAGCGCGTACTCGAGGACGAACCCGAGCGAGGCGAGGATCACGGAGAGCAGCCCGGCCACGCCCGACGCGATCACGACGCTGGCCTTGGTCTTCGGCATCGTCTTGCGCATGAACAGGAAGATCGCGTACCCGCCGTAGGCCGTGATCAGGGCCATGTTGAGGACGTTCAGGCCGTACGCCGACACCCCGCCGTCGGCGAAGAACAGCCCCTGGACGAGCAGCACCACGGCGACGCAGATCGCGCCCACGTAGGGTCCGACCAACACGGCCGCCAACAGCCCCCCCAACAAGTGTCCGCTCGTACCCGATGCGACGGGGAAGTTCAGCATCTGCACCGCGAAGATGAAGGCGGCGACGAGCCCCGCCATCGGAGCCTGCTTCTCCTCCATCGTTTCCTTGGCGCGCTTGAGGCTGTAGCCGATCCCGGCCACCGAAACCGCGCCGGCCGCGACCGACACCGGCACGTCGATGAACCCGTCCGGTATGTGCACGTTCCCTCCCGAAGCGCTTCGTCCGAGCGTTCCCGACTTGCAGTTGCAAGTTCCTGCAATGCCTTGCAAGAACTGTATAGCGCCGGTCGGCGCGGAACGTCAAGGAGGAGCACCGCGGAGCGCCGGGTCAGAACCTCGGCATCTCTCGGTAGCTCCCGAAGACGTCCGTGAGGGCGGCGACGACCTCGCCCTCGGTACAGCGGGCGCGCGCGCACCCCAGGATCGGCTCCATCAGGTCACCGTCGCCCGCGGCGGCGTCGCCGAGCGTCCGCAGCGCCGCTTCGGCCACGCCGGTGTCCCGCCGGGCCCGCAGGCGGGCGAGCGCCTCCACCCGCTCGCGCTCGATCTCGGGGCCGATCAGGAGCGTCTCGACCTGCGGCTCTCGATCGTCGACGAACGCGTTGACCCCGATCTTCACCAGCTCGCCCGACTCGTACCGCTGCTGCTCGCGGAACGCCGACTCGGCGATCGCTCGCTGGAACCACCCCTCCTCGATGCCGGCGAGCACCCCCTCGAGCATCGACCCCTCCCCCATCCGGTCGACCTCCGCGAAGATCGCCTCAGCCGCCTCCTCGGTCCGGTCCGTGAGCGATTCCACCAGGTACGAGCCCCCGAGCGGATCGATCACGTCGGGAACGCCCGTCTCCTCGGCGATCACCTGCTGGGTCCGGAGCGCGAGCTTCGCCGCGTCCTCGGTCGGCAGGGCCAGCACCTCGTCGAGCGCGTTCGTGTGGAGCGACTGGGTCCCGCCGAGCACCGCGGTGAGCGCCTCGACCGCCGTGCGGACCACGTTGTTCATCGGCTGCTGCGCGGTGAGCGAGACGCCGGCCGTCTGGGTGTGGAACCGGAGCTTCATCGCGTCGGCGTCGGTCGCCCCGTACCGTTCCCGCAGCCACCGCGCCCAGATCCGCCGCGCCGCCCGGTACTTCGCGAGCTCCTCGAACACGTCGATGTGCGCGTTGAAGAAGAACGACAGGCCCGGGGCGAACCGATCCACGTCGAGACCCCGCGCGAGCCCGAGCTCGACGTAGGCGAACCCGTCCGCGAGCGTGAACGCGAGCTCCTGCACCGCGGTCGCCCCGGCCTCGCGGATGTGGTAGCCGCTCACCGAGATCGGATGGAACCGCGGGACCCGTTGGGCGCAGAACACCATGAGGTCGCCGATCAGCCGCAGGTGCGGACGGGGCGGGAAGAGCCACTCCTTCTGGGCGATGTACTCCTTGAAGATGTCGGTCTGGAGCGTGCCGTCGAGACGCTCCCATGGGACCCCCTGCCGTTCCGCCGTCGCCAGGAAGAACGCGAACGCGACGACCGCCGGCCCGCTGATCGTCATCGACGTCGAGATGTCGCCCAGGGGGATCCCGTCGAACAGCGCCTCGAAGTCCTCGACCGAATCGGTCGCGACGCCGCAGCGGCCGACCTCGCCCTCGCTGCGAGGGTCGTCCGAATCGAGGCCCATCAGCGTCGGCATGTCGAACGCGACCGAGAGGCCGCCCTGCCCCCGGTCCAGCAGGAACCGGTAGCGCTGGTTCGTCTCGGCGGGCGTGCCGAACCCGGCGAACTGGCGCATCGTCCACGGCCGGCCCCGGTACATCGTTGCGTAGATCCCGCGGGTGAAGGGGTACGCGCCGGGCTCGCCGAGCGCCGCCGCGGGATCGAACCCCGCGACGTCGGCGTCGGTCGCGACGACCGGGAGCGGTTCGCCGGATAGGGTCCGTCGCTCCGGCGGCTCGGCGCGGTCGACGCCGGTCACGGTTCGGCCTCAACCGCCGCCGCCACGCGTGCGGCGGCGCGGTACGGATCGATCCGACCCGCCTCGAGATCGTCGAGCAGCGTCCCGTCGCGATCGATCGCGCCGGCCGCGCGGGCGCGGAACCGCTCGCCCGCGAGCACCTCCACCTCGCGGCGCAGCCGCGCGCGACGCTTCCGCACGCGCTCGCCCGACGATGCGAGCCAGCGCGCATGGTCCGCGATCGCCCTTCGGACCTCGTCCACGCCGCGCCCGTCCGTCGCGACGGTCTCGAGGACGGGAGGATCCCACGCGCGTGCCGCCCCGAGGTGCAGCATCTGGCGCAGGTCGCGCACGACCTGCGCCGCCCCTTCCCGATCCGCCTTGTTGACGACGAAGACGTCGGCCACCTCGAGGATCCCGGCCTTCGCCATCTGCACGGCGTCGCCGAGCCCGGGCGCGAGGACCACGACCGCCGTGTCGGTGGCCGACGCCACGTCGACCTCGGCCTGCCCGACGCCGACCGTCTCGACGAGGATCCGCTCGTACCCGGCGGCGTCGAGGATGCGGATCGCCTCGGGGGCGGCAAGGGCCATCCCGCCGAGGTGGCCGCGCGTCGCCATCGAGCGGATGAAGACGCGCTCGTCCGTCGCGTGCTCCTGCATCCGGACCCGGTCGCCGAGCAGGGCGCCGCCCGTGTACGGCGATGTGGGATCGACGGCCAGGACGGCAGCCGACCCATCGTCCGCACGCACCGAGCGGACGAGCTCGGCCGCGAGGGTGGACTTGCCCACACCGGGCGCTCCGGTGAGACCGATCGTCTCCGCGCGGCCCGTCCGTTCCGCGATCCCGGCCGCGAGCGCCTCGAGTTCGGGTCGGCCGTCCTCTACGAGCGAGATCGCACGGGCGACGGCCCGCCGGTCGCCGGCCGCGATGCCCGCGATGAGCCCGTCCACGACGGCATCGGCCACCACGGTCGAAGCCTACCCGCCCGCCTCCGGCGGGCCGTCGAGCGAAGCGGCGGCGGCCCGGCCCGCGTCCGCGGGCGCGGCGCCGGGGATCGCCTCCAGCGCGTCGCGCAACGACCGGCACTGGGCGCGTTGCCGCAGGAGCGCTGGATCGTCGTCGGCGGCGACGCGGTCGCGGACCATCGCCAGGTTGACCTGCTCGCGCTGCAGGCGGTGCAGCAGCGTGGCGGCCCGCGGTCCCGCGCGGCGGCGCATCGTCCGCCGCGCCTCCCGCCGGCGGCTGGGGTCGAGCAGGACCTCGAGCTCCTCTGGCGTGATCGCCCCCCCGTCGACCTCATCCCGAAGCGCCGAGGTCAGCCACCGTCGCTCACGGCGGCGCGCGAGCCACAGGGCCAGGACCACGAACGCGAGTAGCGGGATCCCCTTGATCGTCGTCGCGACCGGGATCATCAGCCATTCGGCGCCAGACCAGGGCTGGGCCGGGAACAGGTCCAGCCACGGCGAGTTCCAGACGAGATGGCCGAACACGGCGAGCGCGCAGAGTCCGGCCAGGACCCCGAGCCGGCGCGCGAACGGCCGGGTCTCTCGCCGGGACACGAAGTAGCCGATCCCCATGCCGACGAGTCCCGTGTACAGGACGTGGGAGTAGATCCCGCTCGCGACCACTCGGACGAAGAAGCCGCGCAGCACGCCCGCGGTGGATCCGCCGAACACGCCCATGAAGTAGATCACGTCCTCGACCACGGCGAACCCGAGACCGCAGATCGCCCCGTAGACGAAGCCGTCCATCATGTCGTCGAACTCGTCGCGCGCGATCAGGTAGACGAGCACCACACCGAGGCCCTTGAGCGTCTCCTCGACGAAGGGCGCCGTGAGCGCCGCCGTCCAACGCGAAGCGAACGCGGGACCACCGAGCTCGGCGACGACGAGGCCCCAGCCGGCGTTCGCGAGCCCCGACAGGGTCGTGGCCGCCACCGCGCCCCACACGAGCGACGCGACGACCAGCGAGACCGGCTCACGTTCGTACAGGTCCAGCGCGTAGATCAGCAGGAAGACCGGCAGGGAGTAGAGCAGGAGCAGGACCCACGAGAGGACCCAGCCCGTCGGCGAGATCCTCCGGTACACGCCCTGCTCGGCGATCGCCACGAGCCCCGTGAGCACGACGAGGACCAGGTAGAGCCAGAAGGCGGGCTCCCGGGGACGGAGGAACCGAGCGTGATGCAGACCGGTCATCGAACGCGCAGGACCCGGATCGAGGGCGCTCATCGCTCGATCTCCGCGGCCTCGATCATGGCGACCACGTCGTCCAGGGAGGACGCGAGCGCGCCCTGCGCCCCCCACGCGTCGAAGATGACGCCGGTCCCCCGGCCCGTGACGATCACCACGACGTCGCCCTCGATCGCCGTGCCGTGCACCCCGAGGTAGGCGAACCGGATCCCCGACGCCCCCGGCACGGTCACCTCCGTGGACCGGACGTCGGAGATCGACAGCTGCGTGAGCTGACGGCTCAACACTTCGGACGCGTACCAGCGAGCGAGATCCTCCGGCGTCCCGCCGAACCCGGGGATCGCCGCCACGTCGAGGGTCGCGCTCCCTCGCGTCAGCCGGGCGAACGGCACGTCGGCGACCTGCCCTCCCGGCGTGTCCCACGACCCCGTGAACGTGCCTCGGGATGCCAGCTCCCATCCCGTGGCTGGCCGGACGCGCACGAGGCCGGCGACGTCGACCGGCGGACCGCTCGGCCCCGCGAGCGCCGCGGCGACCACGAACCCGCCGAGCACGACGAACACGATCGCGACGAACACCGCGACCGTCGGCAGGAGCCGGCGGCGCGGAGCCCGCGTGCGCCTCGTGGCCAGATCGGGACGATCCGGCAGGGCCCGGGAGGTCCCGTCCGTCCCGGGCACGGCTAGGCCACCGAGAGGAGCATCGACAGGCGCGCGGTCCGGATCGGATGACGGAGCAGGCCCCCGACCCGGATGCGCCGGGCGACGAGGTCCGCGATCACCTCCCGGCCACCACGGCGGAACGGGTCGGGGAGTCCGAAACGGAGCGGAGCCGCCGTCAACCGGAGCAGGGCTTGGGATCCCGCCCGCACGCGGAGGGTCGCCACGGGCGCGACGGCGTTCGAGATCTCCACGCGCGGCGGGTCCACGTGGATCGTCATCCCAACGTCTGCGTCGGGGACCACGATCGTCGCGACCGTCGGGACGAGCAGCCGCCGCCGCGCGGGATCGCGCTCGAGGTTCTGGCGGATCAGCTCGCCCACCACCTCGGCGAGCCCGTTGGGCTCGGCATCGGCGAAGACCACGGTCACGGGGTGAGGACCACCTTCGTCGCCTCGCGACGGTCGAAGAGCGCGTAGCCCTCGACCGCGTCGTCGAGCGACAACCGGTGGGACACGATCGGGTCCGGGTCGATCCGGCCGTCGCGGACGCAGGCGAGTGCCTCCTCCCACCAAGCGTGGACGGGACAGACGCCCGAGAACCGGATCGTCAGGGCGCGCGCCCACCAGAGGCCGAGCTGCGTCTCGACCGTCTCGCCGGCGTAGACCCCCACCACCACGACGCGGCCCCCGCGCCGGGCCACGTCCACGGCCGTGGCGAAGCCCTCGATCGAGCCCACGGCGTCGATCGACGCGTCGGCGCCGCGCCCGTCGGTCCGTTCGTCGAGCGCGGTCTGCGGGTGCTGCGCCCGCACGTCGACCGGCACGGCGCCCATCTGCTCGGCGAGCCCGAGGCGCGCGGGGTCCCGGTCGAGCGCGATCACCTCGCCGGCCCCGAGCGCGCGCGCCGCCTGCACGCAGAAGTGGCCGACGGGGCCCACGCCGACCACCGCGACGGTCTCGTCGGCGCCGGCTCGGGCGAGCGTGGCGGCGTAGAGCCCCGTCGTGAGGATGTCGCCGACGAACAGGGCCCGTCCGGGATCCATCCCGTCGGGGACACGCAGGAGGTTGTGGTCGGCGGCCGGGATCCGTACGAGCTCCGCCTGAGCGCCGGGCAGGCCGCCGCCGAACCGTCCCGCGCCCAGGTTCCGGAAGTCGTCGCAGAGCTGGGTCTCGCCGCGGCGGCAGAACCAGCACGCACCACAGGCGATGTTGAAGGCGACCACGACGGGGTCCCCGACCGCGAACCGGGTCACGCGCTCGCCGATAGCCTCCACGACGCCGACGGCCTCGTGGCCGAGCGTCTCCCCCGGATCGATCGGCGCCTTCCCGTGGACGAAGTGCAGGTCCGATCCGCAGATCGCCGTGCGGGTGACACGGACGATCGCGTCGTCGGGCGCCTCGACGATCGGCTCGGGGACCTCGGCGAGCCTGACCGTGCCGACACCGTCGAAGACGACGGCGCGCACGCGCTAGGCCCCGTCGTCGGGATAGCGCGTCTCGACCGTCCCGGTGAGGTGGACCAGCTCGTGGGCGGCGTTGACGTAGCGCAGGATCGTCGGCAGATCGCCCCGGACCCGGAGCTTGCCCTGCATCATGCCGCGGACCGGATCGAGGTCGCCTTCCAGGACGTCGCGCCAGCGCGAATACGGAGCCCGGATCACGTAGCGCGACGCCGCCGCACGATCCTCGTCGACGACGCCGCCCGCCCGACACTCGCCGTGCCACAGGTCGAGCCAGCCGTACACCGTCTCCGGGACGCCCTTGTCTGGCTCGGCTTCGATCGCGAACGCGACGTCGCCCTCCCAGTCCGCGGCGGCCTCCCGGTAGCGCTCCGACGCGTTGATCACCCCGACGAACGCCTGGAACCACGGATCGCTCGGGAACATCGGCACGGACCACTCACCTCCGGCGCACAGCATACGGTCGGGGCTCGCGCGCGGTCCTGGAACGCCTATCGAGGGGATGTCGACGCCGAACCGCCCGTTGGTGGGAGTGCCCGGCGCACGGCACGGACCAGCCGCCTCGGCGGTGGCGCCCAGGGTTCTCGGTCATGGGGATCCCATGCATACGCCGGCGTGGTGCCGCGGACGAGGTCGGTGACGTCCGGGATCTGCAGCTCGTCGGCCGACCAGCGGTAGAGCTCGGCGAGGCGTGGCACGATGACGCCCAGGTCGAGGAGCCGGCCGACGGGGTGCTCGTCGGCGATGTAGTCCTCGAGCTCACCCTCCAGCGGATAGCGCAGCGGCAGGACCCGCGACACCGAGAGGAACATGCGCGTCGCATCCAGCCGCGGATCCCCGAGCCAGCGGGCGACCGGCGCGAGCCAAGCCAGCGCCAGCCGGGGCGCGGCGACGAGGGCGTGCGCGTAGAGCACACGGAGCAGGGCGAGGTTGATGAAGAAGCGCTCGACCCGGTTCTCGCGCTCGGCCAGGTCGCGGTGGTCGAGGTACGCACGAACGATGGTGACGTTGTGGGCCAGGTACCACCTGCGCGCCGAAGGCTGACGGGCGAAGCGGACCGACGGCTCGACGCTGGGCGACGACGCCGGGCCCGGGTGGCCCAGGATGCGCGAGCGCGCCTCGCAGGTGTCGCGCAACAGCCGTTCGTTGACCGCCCTCCACCACGGGCTGCCCGGACGCGCGTGATCGAGCGGGTTGAGGAGGCCACGCCGCAGCTGCCAGCCCATGAACGCGAGCGCCGCGTGCGAGTACCGGAGATGCAGCGGCGCGGCACCGGGTGGTGGCGCGTAGGACGACCGGAGCAGGTCCAGCCGGTCGTGAGGACGTTCGCGGACGTCGGCGACGCGGCGCGCGGCGATCGTCGCGGCCGGGACGCGACCCGGCGACCCGCCGAACACCTCGAGGCCGCTGCCAGGGTCACGCACGCGACGAGTATCGCCGCCTCGAGCCCAGGTCGGCCAGACGGGCTCAGCCAGACAGGATCAGCGCGATGCCGAGCGCGTTGAACGTCATGTGGGCCACGACGTTCGCGGTGAGGTTGCCGCGGCGGTCGTACAGCCAGGCCAGCACGATCCCCATAGAGGCGATCGGGAGCTGGAGGAGGAGGTTCTCCTCCCACGGCGCGGTGGTCACGTGCACGATCCCCCACGGGATCGCCGACCCGAACGCCGCGATCCAGAAGCTGCCGCGGCGGTCGCGGAGCGAGCGGAACAGGATCCCCCGGAAGAAGAACTCCTCCGTGAGCGGCGCGATCACGACGGCCAGGAGCACCGCCCCCGCGGCGGCCAGCCCCGACAGGTCCGACGAGACCTGCTGCGGGGCGCTGATGTCCCGGTCGAGGAGGCCGGAGAGGGCGCCCTGGAGCGTGAGGCTCACGAGCCCCACCGCCGGGACCAGGAGGAGCCCGACGGCGACACCGGTGCCGATGTCCCGCCAACGCCGGTCGGGCTCCGGAACGAGCACGATGCTCTCGCGCCACTCCCGATGGCGGCGCTGCAACCACCAGACCCACAGCGCCGCCATCAGCAGGTCCGCCGCGATGGTGGAGGCGATCCCGGCCGCGCCGAGACCCGTCCCCTGCTCCTGGTCCCCCATCAGCACGATGATCGGGATGATCGCGAAGCCCGCGATCAGGAACGTCACCACGTACAGGCCGATCGACTCCCACCAGGACCAGGTCGCGAGCGGACGACCGGAGGGAGCCAGCCGGTCGGTCGGCGAGGCCGTCGGAGCCAGATCGGGGCGGGGAGGGATGGGGGCGTTCACGATGCCTCCATCTTCGCGGGTGCGTCCGCGAGCGACACGTACAGGAGTCCGCCGAGGGCCGTGCCGAAGCCGAGGCCGATCGCGGCCGCGCCGGAGTCGTTCGCGACGTAGGCGATCAAACTCCCGACGAGGATCGTGACCAGGCCGTCGCGCCACGCCGGGTGCGCGGTGAGGCTCGGCCGGAGCGCCGACGGCGGCCGCAGGACGAGCCAGAGCGTGGCCAGGGTGCCGAGGACCGGGATCAGCCCGAGCGGGTTCCGCGCGATCAGGTCCGCCCCGACCTCCAGGCGGTCGACGAACTTCTGCCACAGCCGCACCGAGCCCACCCGTGTCGCTCGCGAACCGGGAGATGTGGGTCGGCGTGTCGGTCAGGTATCGGTGGGCGACGACGACGACGACCACCGTTCCGGCGACGGTGACAAGCACCCGCACGATCGTCATCGGCCGCAGCCGGCTCGCCGTCTGCACGGAGTCCCCACCAGATCCCCGCGGCGGCGGCGATCGTGACCGCGGCACCGATGTTCGATCCGGTCCACGGGAGCCCGGCGAACAGCGCGGCCGCCAACACCAGCGCGACGCCGGCTCCGGCGCTCCGGATCCGCTGGGCGACGTAGATGGACGCACCCATCAGCAAGCCGATCTGGACGTTCGGGAGTCCGAAGAACCGTCCGCCGTCGAGCTGAGCGCCGCCCAGCAGCGGCGTGAGGGTCGCGGTCCACCCGAAGTACGCCTCGACGACGAACATCACGAGCAGCCCCACGCCGAGTGCGGCGATCGCGGCGAGCGGCCCGCGAGCGCGCCGGATCGGGACCATCGCGAGCAACGCGAGGAGCGTGACGGTCCGTCAGGAACGCCAGGTCACGGTCGCGAACGTCAGCCGATCGAGGTGGCCCGACGAGCATGAGGCGATGCCGCGAGCGGGACGACGGAGATCGCAGCCCACCCGGCGAACGACCGAACCTCCGCCGAGCCGGCGCGGCCGAACAGCAGGATCAGGCCGAGCAGGGCCGCGACCAACGCGTACAGGCCCGGTGACGAGCCGATCGGTACGACGAGCCGACGTTGAGCGAGGTACCGCTCGTACAGGCCGACCGGCGGGCGGTCCGTCGACCACCTCGGATGCTAGAGCCCGCCGGGGTCCTCGTCGAGCGTCGTCGCCGACGCGTCGATCGCGGTCTCCGCGACGTCGGCCGAGGTCACGACCCCTGCACGATGGGTCGAGTCCGAGGTCAACGTGTGGTCGATGACGGCTAGATCGCCTCCGTTCGGGCCAACGCGTCGCGCAGCAGCGCTTCGGCGTTGTCCTCCACCGTGCACGGCACCCAGCCAACGTGGGTCACCCGGTGGCGGCGTCGTGTCGATGACGATGAGCGCATGCCGACCCGTCGACGTCGTCGAGGAACGCCGTCAGGTCGGATCGGAGCTCCCCGGCGTCCCGAGCCGGACCCCGGAGCGAGGACCCGCGTCAGCTCGTCCACGGAGGCGGCCGCCCGTCACGACCTCGACGCCGCTCCTCCGCTCCCGAGCGCGGTCGACGACGGATGCGAGTCACCCGGCGTGGACGAGCCACGACGGAGCCCAGCCCGCCGGTCAGCGACGCCTGCCGGACGCCGACGACCAGGTCGGGCGATTGGTGTCCGCATCGCCGAGCCCGACGGAGCGACGACCGCGACCGCCTGTGCCCGCGACCATCCCCCCGGAGTCGGTGCCGAGCCCGCGGCGAGCGCGACAGCCTGGCCCGCCGCGCGGCTCGGCTCACGCGAGCTCGACGAGCTCGCGCTCGCGCCGGACCTCGGCGCCGAGCGATGCGAGCTTCGCCTCGAAGTCCTCGTAGCCGCGGTCGACGTGCGACATGTCGGTGACCTCGGTGACGCCCTCGGCCCCGAGGCCGGCCAGCACCATCGCGGCGCCCGCGCGGATGTCGAGCGCCCGGACCGGCGCCGCGGACAGGCGGGGCACGCCCCGGATCACCGCATGGTGGCCTTCGGTCCGGATGTCGGCGCCCATGCGCAGCAACTCCCCCACATACAGGAACCGCCCCTCGAACACGTTCTCGGTGACGATCGAGGTGCCGTCCGCCGTCGCGAGCATCGCCAGCAGGATCGGCTGGAAGTCCGTCGCGATCCCCGGATAGGGCAGGGTCACGAAGTCGACGGCGCGTGCGCGTGACGGCTGTCGGATGCGGAGCCCCGCATCCGACACCGAGATCTCGGCTCCGGCGTCGGCGAGCTTGGCGAGGAAGAGCTCCATGTGCTCGGGCCGCGCGTTCGCGACCGTGACGTCGCCTTGGGTGATGACGGCGGCGGCGGCCCACGTGCCGGCCTCGATCCGATCGGGGATCGACGTGTGGTCGGCGGGAGCGAACGTATCCACCCCCTCGATCTCGATCGTGCTGGCCCCGGCGCCGTCGATGCGCGCCCCCATCGACACGAGGTACGCCGCCACGTCCGCGATCTCGGGTTCGCGCGCCGCGTTGTCGATCACGGTCGTCCCGCGGGCTCGCACCGCCGCGAACATCAGGTTCTCGGTCGCGGTGACGCTCGGATAGTCGAGCGTGATCGCGGCCCCGTGGAGCTCGTCCGCCTCGGCCACCAGGAATCCGTGCTCGGACCGGATCGCCGCCCCCATCCGCTCGAGCCCGCGAACGTGCAGGTCGACGGGACGCGCGCCGATCTCGTCGCCCCCCGGCAGCGACACGCGAGCCCGTCCGCACCGGGCGAGCAGCGGTCCCAGCACGACGATCGATGCGCGCATCTGACGCACGAGGTCGTCGGGGGCCTCCACGTCATGGACGTCGCTCGCGTCGAGCTCGGCCACGCCGTCCTGCAGGCGGACGCGCACACCGAAGTGCTCGAGCATCTCGGCCATCACCGCGCAGTCCCGGATCCTCGGCACGTTGCGCACCACGCTGCGGCCCGGCGCCAACAGGGACGCCGCCATCAGCTTGAGTGCGGAGTTCTTGGCGCCGGAGACCCGCACGGATCCCGCGAGCCTGGCGCCGCCGGTCACCCACAGGCGGTCCATCGGACCTCGATGCTAGCGTCCACGGCCCCGCCGACCGCGGAGGGCGCGTGTCGTTCCTGTGCGACCTCGCGCGACCTCAGCCGGCGAGGTTGACCCGTACGAGCGCCTTCTGGAGCTCGGCCTTCGCGGCCACGATCTCGGCCTCGGCCAGCTCGGTGTCGCGGGCTTGACGCAGCCGGTCCTCGAGCTCGGCCGCGCGGGCGCGGGCCGCCTCGAGGTCGATCTCGCCCCGGAGCTCGGCGTAGGCCGCCAGCACGTCCGCGCGGGTCACGCCCCCGTGCGTCCCGACGTGGAGGAACCCCCCGTCGACGACGGCGATGACGACCTCGTCCCCATCGCGCACGATCCGCAGCGGGCCGATCGCCAGGCGCACCAGCATCGGCGCGTGACCGGCCAGGATCCCGACCTCGCCCTCCACGCCGCGCGCGATCAGCATCTGGGCCTCTCCGACCCAGACCTCGCGTTCGGGCGTGACCAGGCGCACCTCGAGCGGCACGGGTTACGCGGCCTCCATCTGCTTCGCCTGCTCCACGGCCTCCTCGATCCCGCCCACCAGGAAGAACGCCTGCTCGGGCAGGTGGTCGTACTCGCCCTCGCAGATCGCCTTGAACGACGCGATCGTCTCGTCGATCGGCACGTACTTCCCGGGGATGCCCGTGAACTGCTCCGCGACGAAGAACGGCTGCGAGAGGAACCGCTGGATCTTGCGGGCCCGGGAGACGATCACCTTGTCCTCCTCGGCCAGCTCGTCCATCCCGAGGATCGCGATGATGTCCTGCAGGTCCTTGTTGCGCTGCAAGATCTCCTGGACGCGCCGCGCGACCGCGTAGTGGTCTTCGCCCACGTAGCGCGGATCCAGGATCCGCGACGTCGAGTCCAGCGGGTCCACGGCGGGGTAGATCCCGAGCGACGCGATGTCGCGCGAGAGCACCGTGGTGGCGTCCAGATGCGCGAACGCCGCGTGCGGGGCCGGGTCGGTGATGTCGTCGGCCGGCACGTAGATCGCCTGCAGCGACGTGATGGACCGGCCGCCGGCCGAGGTGATCCGCTCCTGCAGGTCGCCCATCTCCCCGGCGAGGTTCGGCTGGTAGCCGACCGCGCTCGGCATCCGACCGAGGAGCGTCGAGACCTCTGAGCCCGCCTGCGTGAACCGGAAGATGTTGTCCACGAACAGCAGCACGTCCAGGTGCTTCTCGTCGCGGAAGTATTCGGCCATCGTCAGGGCGGACAGCGCGACGCGCAGGCGGACGCCGGGCGGCTCGTCCATCTGGCCGAACACCAGCGCGGTCTTGGCCAGGACGCCGGACTCGGTCATCTCGAGGAACAGGTCGTTGCCCTCGCGGGTCCGTTCGCCGACCCCGGCGAACACCGACACGCCACCGTGCTGCTCCGCCTGGCGGCGGATCATCTCCTGGATGATCACGGTCTTGCCGACGCCGGCGCCGCCGAACATGCCGATCTTGCCGCCCTGGACGTAGGGCTCCAAGAGATCGATCACCTTGATGCCGGTCTCGAGCATCACCTTCTTCGGCTCGAGGTCGGCGAACGGCGGGGCCTCTCGGTGGATCGGCCAGTAGGTGTCCGGGTGGATGTTCGCGGCGTCGGTGTCGAGCGGTTCGCCCAGGACGTTGTAGACGTGACCGAGCACGCCCTCGCCGACGGGCACGGTGATCGGGCCTCCGGTGTTCTCGACGACGGCCCCACGCGTGAGGCCATCGGTCGGCTTCAGGGCGATCGCCCGCACCGTGTTGTCGCCGATATGCTGCGCCGTCTCGCACGTGATCGTGGTCGTCACGCCCTCGAGCGTGACGTCGACCCTGAGGGCGTTGAAGATCTCGGGCAGCTCCGCCGGCGGGAACTCGACGTCCACCACCGGACCGATCACCCGGACCACCCGGCCCTTGGCGAGTCCGTTCTCCTCAGCCATACCTCACTCCTCCGCCGTCGCGGCGAGCGCTTCCGCCCCGCCCACGATCTCCATGATCTCGGTGGTGATCTCGTCCTGGCGTGCCCGGTTGGCCTGGCGTGTCAGGACCTTGATCAGGTCGTCCGCGTTGTCGGTCGCCGCCTTCATCGCCCGGCGACGGGACGCGTTCTCTGACGCCGCCGACTCGAGCAGTGCCGCGTACACGCGCGTGATGACGTACTGGGGCAGCAGGTGATCGAGGATCTCCTGCGGCTCTGGTTCGAACAGGTACTCGGCCGGGACCGCCTCGATGCCGGTCCCGGTCACCTCGTGGGGCGCGATCGGCAGGAACCGCTGCGAGGTCGCCCGCAGCGTGAACGCGGACCTGAAGTCGGTGTAGGCGCAGTGCAGCTCGTCGATCTCGCCGGCGGCGAAGTCGTCGATGATGGCCCGGCCGATCCGCTCGGCCTCGGCGAAGGGCGGGACCTCGCTGAAGCCCTGCCAGGTCTGGCGCATCGGCACCTGCCGGAACCGGAAGTACCCGATGCCCTTCTTGCCCACCACGTAGAGCACGGGCTCCAGGCCGCGCCGGGCGACCCCCGCCAGCAGCTGCTCGGCGATCTTCATGATGTTCGCGTTGTAGGCGCCGGCGAGGCCTCGGTCCGAGGTGATCGCGAGGACGCCCACGCGACGCTGCGGCTCGCGTTCCTCCAACAGGGGATGCGCGGTCGAGCCGGTCTGGCGGGCCACGTCCTCCATCGCCGCGGTCAGCTGGATCGCGTACGGACGCGAGGCCTCCACCCGCTGCTGCGCCTTGACGATCCGCGAGGACGCGATCAGCTCCATCGCCCGGGTCACCTTCTGCGTCGACTGGACCGAGCGGATCCGCCGACGGACGACGCGGAGCTTGGCGCCCATCGCCTACTCGACCGAGGACGCGGTCTCGTCCGACGCGGTCTCGGTCTCGGGCGCGGGCGCGTCCGTCGCCTCGGCATCGTCGACGGACGACATCCGATCCCATCCGACGTCCGGCTTCACCTCGTCCGGCGGTCGGGTCTCGCCCGCCCCCGCGTCCGGCGCGGACCCGGTGGCGACGAACGTCGACGCGAACGACCCGAGCGCGTCCTTCAGCGTTGCCTCGATCGCTTCCGAGAGATCGCCCGTTCCGCGGATCGACGACAGGACCTCGGGATGACGCGCGTCGACGAAGTCGATGAACGTCGAGACGAACCGCTTCGCGTCCTCGACGGGGTACGGATCGAGGTACCCGCCGGTGACCGCGTAGATCGCCAGGACCTGCCGCTCGACCGGCTGCGGCCGGTACTGGGGCTGCTTCAGCACCTCGACCACGCGGGCGCCGCGGGAGAGCTGCTGCTGCGACGCCTTGTCCAGCTCCGAGCCGAGCTGGGCGAACGCTTCGAGCGCCCGGTACTGCGCCAGGTCCAGGCGCAGGCGCCCGGCGACCTTCTTCATCGCCTTGACCTGCGCGTTCCCGCCGACACGCGAGACCGAGACCCCGACGTTGATCGCGGGCCGGACGCCCGAGAAGAACAGCTCGGACTCGAAGAAGATCTGCCCGTCGGTGATCGAGATGACGTTGGTCGGGATGTATGCGCTGATGTCGCCACCCTTCGTCTCGATGATCGGTAGCGCGGTCAGCGAGCCTCCGCCGAGCTCGTCGGAGAGCTTCGCCGCGCGCTCCAGGAGCCGGGAGTGCAGGTAGAAGACGTCGCCCGGGTACGCCTCGCGCCCGGGCGGACGCCGCAGCAACAGCGACACCTCGCGGTAGGCCACGGCCTGCTTCGAGAGGTCGTCGTAGACGATCAGCGCGCTGTCGCCTTCGTACATCCAGTGCGATCCGATCGCGGCTCCCGAGTAGGGCGCGATGTACTGGAACGGCGCGGGGTCGGCGGCGGAGGCGTTCACCACGACCGAGTATTCGAGCGCCCCGTTCTCGCGGAGCGTCTCGACGACCTCCGAGACCGTCGAGGCCTTCTGTCCGACCGCGACGTAGATGCACTTCACCGCACGGTCCGTCCCCCAGTGCTCGCGTTGCGCGATGATCGCGTCGATCGCGACGGCGGTCTTGCCGGTCTGCCGGTCGCCGATCAGGAGCTGGCGCTGTCCACGCCCGATCGCCGTCATGGCGTCGATCGCCGTGATGCCCGTGTACAGCGGCTCCTTCACCGGCTGGCGGCTGACGACGTTGGGCGCCTGGACCTCCAGGTTCCTCGTCTCGGTCGCCGGGATCGGTCCCTTGCCGTCGAGCGGCCGGCCGAGGGCGTCGACGACGCGCCCGAGGAAGCCGTCGCCCACGGGGATCGAGAGGATCCGGCCCGTCTGCTTGACCGGGTCGCCCTCCTCGATGCGGTCCGACTCTCCCAGGACGATGCAGCCGATCTCGTCCTCGTCGAGGTTGAACGCGATGCCGAGGATGCCGCCGGGGAACTCGAGCAGCTCGTTCGCCATCGCACGCGGGAGCCCCCGCACCCGCGCGATGCCGTCGCCGGTCTCGATCACGCGGCCGACCTCGCCGCGCTCGACGGACGGGGTCCAGCTCTCGACGTTCTTCCGCAGCGCCTCCGCGATGCTCGCCGGGTCGATGTTCAGTGCCATCACACGCTCCCTAGTGCCTGCTTCGCGTCCTCGAGGCGGCTCGCGATCGAGCCGTCGAACACCTCGTCACCGACGCGCGCGATCGCCCCCCCTACCACGGACGGGTCGACCACGACCTGGACGTCCACCTCTCGGCCCGTGGCACGCGAGAGCGCCTCCGCGAGGCGCTGCCGCTGCTCCGCGGTCAACGGGATCGCGACCCGCACCTCGGCCAGGGCGTGCTCGCGCTCGGCCGACGCCATCTGGGCGAGGCCCTCGACGATCTTCGGGATCTCGCGCGCCCGGCCGGCGTCGATCACGAACCCCAGCAGGGTCGCGGTCACCGGGTGGGCACGATCGCCGAGGAGCTCGGCCACGACGGCCTTCTTGTTCTCGGCCGGGAGCTCGGCATCGGTCAGCGCCTCGCGCAGCCGCGTGTTCGTCTCGAGCGCCTTGCCGAACGCGTACAGCTCGTCCTCCACGGTAGGCAGCGCGCCCTCGGCGTGCGCCACGGCGAAGAGCGCCTGCGCGTAGCCGTCGGCGACGACGTTCCCGTTGGCCGTCACGTCAGTTCTGCCCGCCGCGCTGGACCTGGTCGATGTACTCGTCGATCAAGCGCTCGTGGGTGCTCGCGTCCAGGGACCGCCCGACGACCTTGCCGGCCAGGCCGACGGCGATCTCGGCGACCTGCGCGCGCAGCTCCTGGAACACGCGGTCTCGCTCGGCGCGGATCTCCTCCTGCGCGCGGGCCACCGTCGCCTGCGACTCGTGTTCGGCGCGCGCCTGCAGGTCGAGCTGCAGCTGCGCGGCGGTCTGCCGCGCCTCCTCGATGATCCGATTGGCCTCCTCGCGCGCGTTGGCGAGCTGCTCCCGATATCGCGCGAGCTCGGAGTCGGCCTCCTGATGAGCCTGCTCCGCCTTCTCCATCTCACCCTGGATCTGCTCGCGCCGCTGCTCCAGGAGCACGTTCACGCGGGGCAGGACCCACTTCCACATGAAGAAGAAGATGATCGCGAAGGCCACCGCGCCGACGATCAGCTCCGCCGCGTGCGGGTAGAGGTTCTCCTTGTCGCTCGTCTCCGCGGCGAGGAGCCCGTGCACCGTTCCCAGCATCGGACCTCCCCCTCTAGATGATGAACGAGAACGCGATGCCGAACAGGGCGAGCGCCTCGATCAGCCCGATCCCGATGAACATCGTGGTCCGAACCTGACCGGCGTACTCGGGCTGCCTGGCCATGGCCTCCACGGACTTCCCGATCAGGATCCCGAGGCCGATCCCGGGGCCGATCGCGGCGAGGCCGATCACCAGCCCCTTGCCGATCGTGGCGAGGCCGTCGAGATCACCCGTGACCTGCGCGATGAGTTGGAACATCCGATGCCTCCTTACTAGTGCCCCTCAGCCATCGCCTGCCCGATGTAGGAGGCGCTGAGGACCGCGAAGATGAACGCTTGCAGTGCCGCCACGAAGAGCTCGAGTCCGACGAGCGCCAACGACAGCGGGAAGGACAACGCGACGAGCGGCCACGTCTTCGGGCCGTTCTCGATGAAGAACACGGTTCCCAAGAAGAAGATCGCGAGGAGGAAGTGGCCCGCGACGAAGTTGGCCGTGAGACGGACGGTGAGGGTGATCGGCCGCACGATGATGTTCGAGATGAACTCGATCGGCATCAGCAGCCCGTACCGGAGGATCCCCGGGGCCTCATCGATGATGCACGTGTGTTTGAGGTAGCCGAAGAACCCGTGCTTGCGGATGCCGACGGTGTTGTACGTGAACCACGAGACCAGGGCCAGCACCAGCGGGATGGCGACCCGGCTGCTCGCGGAGAAGTTGATCCCCGGGACGATCTCGAAGAGGTTCCCGATCAGGATGAAGAAGAAGAACGCCATCAGGAGCGGCATGAAGGGCCGTGCGTGGCTGCCGAGCATCGGCTCCGCGATGTTCTCGCGAACGAACTGGACCCCCAGCTCCATCATCAGCTGGAACTTGCTCGGCACCACCTTCGGCTTGCGGAACGCGACGATGAACAGCACGAGCACGATCACCGTGGTGAGGGTCACCAGGAACGTGATGAAGTTGAAGCAGAGGTCGAAGCCCCCGATCTTGAACGAGGGCCCCCAGCAGCCGTAGACGAAGTCCTCGGTGCTGGGTGGTTCGAACGTTGCGGCGAGGATCCCGTTCATCGGCCGGCGCCCTCGAAGGTCCACAGGTCGGCCTGCATCCGGCCGGAGAGCGTCTTCGCCTCGAAGACCAGGAGCGCCACGACCGTGGGCAACAACGCGAGCGCGAACGCCACCGGCGAGAACCACGCGAGCTGGTTCAGGAGCACGAGCGCGACGGTGTAGACGATCAGCCGGACCGCGTACCCGCCCATCGCGACGATGCTGACCAGCGTCGGCGATGACCGGGCGGCCCAGGCGATCGACCACGCGTTCGCCAGGAAGTTCAGGTAGACGAGAACCACCGCGATCGCGGCGGACCATCCAGCGTCGGCGCCGGCGATGATCGCCCCGATCCCGTAGGCGGCGATCGCCGCGGGCGGCGCGAACGGCGTGACCCGACGGATCAGCTCGCGCTCCGGCTCAGCTTCCGCCACCCTCTCCCCTCCCGTATCGGAGCCAGATGATGTAGACCCCGGCCGCCGCCCCGGCAACGAACCCGATCGCGAGGAACACGTCCTCGATCCCGAACACGCGATCGATCAGGTAGCCCACCAGGCCGAGGGTGGCGATCCCGCCGATCATCGTCGAGGTGATCGCCCAGCCGGTCCCCATGCCCTCCCACGCGTCGGCGCGACGTTCGGGGGCGGTCATGGGACGGCAAGTATAGGCGGGGCCCTCCGAGCGCGTCAAAGCTACCGACAGGGTGTTTCCGCAGGTCAGAGGCGGTATGCTTGTGCGCTTGTGAAGGCTTTCACAAGCTGTCGGCGCCCAGCAGGGCGAGGGACCGTCTACTCCGCCGGCGGTGGTGCGGCCTCCCCCAGACCGACCGCGACGATCCGGGGGCGCTCCATGAGCCGCTGGTCCTGCGATTCCTTGACGCGGGAGCCGATGATCTGGGCGGCGACGATCAGCAGCCCGAACGCGAACAGGATCGTCCCCATCACGTTGACCTGCGGCGGGAGGCCCTGCCGGGTCGCCCCGTACACCCACAGCGGGAACGTCAGCTTCGGCCCCGCCACGAAGTTCGAGATCACGAAGTCGTCGATCGATAGGGCGAACGCCAAGAGCGCGCCCGCGATCACGCCGGGCATGATCAGCGGCAGCGTCACCTTGAAGAACGTGGTTCTCGGGTTCGCCCCGAGGTCGCCGGCCGCCTCCTCCAGCGATCGGTCCATCCCGGAGACACGCGCCCGGACCGTGATCGCGACGAACGAGACGCAGAACATGATATGTGCCAGCAGGATCGTGATGAAGCCCTGCGGGACGCGAGCGTTGACGAACATCGTCAGGAGCGAGGACCCGAGCACGATCTCGGGCGAGGCGATCGCCAGGAAGATCACGAAGTTCATCGCGCCCGACCCGCGGAAACGGTAGCGGCCGAGCGCGATCCCGAGGAACGTCCCGAGGATCGTCGCGATGATCGTGGCCGTGAACGCCACCTCCAGGGTGAGGATCAACGAGTCCGTCAGCTGCGGCTCGAAGAACAGGTTCCGCCAGGCATCCAGGGACGCGTACTCCCAACGGATGTTGAAGCGTCCCGCCGGCGTGTTGAAGCTGAACACGATCATCACGACGATCGGGATGATCAGGTAGAGGATGAACAATGCGGAGTACGTGGGCAGGATGAACCGCGTCCAGCGCTTCTGGGATCTGGGCTTCGGAGGCGGGGCGTCGGCCGCCACGTCGACGACGCGATCGGACGCGGCGACGGCGCTCATGTGCGTGCGACTCCCGAGGTGACGTCCTCCGTCCCGAGCACGCGCGCGTAGACGGTGGCGCCGATGAGGAGCGCACCGATCAACAGGAACGACATCGCCGAAGCGACCGGGTAGTTGAAGTTCGTCAGGAACTCGGTCTGGATCACGTTGCCGATCATCGTGTTGCCAGGACCGCCCAGGATCGAGGCGTTCACGTAGTCGCCCACCGACGGCACGAACGTCAGCAGGAACGCCGCGAACACCCCGGGGAGCGACAGCGGCCACACGACCTTGCGGAACGTCGTGGCCCGGCCCGCGTACAGGTCCTTGCCGGCCTCCACGAGCCGTTTGTCGATCCGCTCGAGCGACACGTACAGGGGGAGCGCGGTGAACGGCAGGAAGTTGTACGTGATCCCCGCGATCACCGCGGTCGTGGTCCCGAGCACGCGGTAGCTCTCCGGGATGATGCCCGCATCCTTCAGCGTGCCGAGGATGATCCCGTTGTCGGCCAGCAGGAACTGCCACTGGACCGTGCGGATGATGAACGAGACGAAGAACGGCAGCAGCAGCAAGAACAGGTAGATGTTCTTGCGCTTGCCGCCGTAGAACGCGATCCAGTATGCGACCGGATATGCGAGCAGCAGGGCGAGCACCGTCACGATCCCGGCGTAGACGATCGAGCGGATGAAGATGTCGCCGTAGGTCTCCAGGCCGTACCGGTAGTTCGCGAAGTTCCAGGTGAACGAGTACGCGCCGAGGAACCCGGACCACAGCGACGTGTACGCCATGTAGCCGATCGGGACCAGGAAGAAGATCGCCAGGTACAGGGCGGCGGGAGTCGCCAGGCCGTACGGTGCGGCCTTCCGCTTGAAGCTGGACGGGCGCTTCTCGAGCAACGGCGTGCCCGACTTGACGATCTCGTCGACCGTCGGGCTCCCCATGCTCCCCTCCCCTCAGCTCGGCTGCCGGCTCAGCCCTGGTAGATCGGCTGGAACAGCGCGTTCCACTCCGCCTGCTGCTCCGGGCTCGTGAAGACGTAGTAGGTGAAGGTGTTCGCGAGATCTTCCGCGGTCGGGAAGATCAGCGGGCTGTCGGCCAGCTCGGGCGGGTCCACGTACTGCGCGGCGTCGGGCACCGGCGTGAAGTAGTTGACCCACGACGCGATCATCCCCGCGACCTCGGGGTCGTAGACGTAGTCCATGTACGTGATCGCGTCGACGGGGTTCTCCACTCCCACCGGGATGCACATGTTGTCGGTCCACACCACGATGCCCTCGTCGGGGATGCAGAACTGCAGCCCGGAGGCGTCGCCCTCGGCGTTCAGCTGGTAGATGTCGCCCGACCAGGCCATCGTCAGCGCGACGTCGCCGTTCTGCAGGGCGTTCGTGTAGTTCTGCGTGAAGTACTGGCGGACGATGCCGTCGTCCTTCTGCTGCTGCAACAGATCGGCCGCCGCCTGCCAATCGTCGGGGGTCGACGTCGTCGGGTCGATGCCCATGCCGATCATCACGAGGTTCGGCATGTCGGCGTTGTCGGCGAACATCCCCACCTTGCCCGCGAACGCCGGATCGAACAGATCCATGATGCTCGTGATCTCGGGCTTGCTCGGGCGGAGATCGGCGACCTGGGCCGGATCCCAGCCGATCCCCGTCATCCCCGACTGCCACGCCATCGTGAACTTGTTGCCCGGGTCGTAGGACGGATCCTTGATCGCGGTGTTGGCGTACTGATCGAAGTTCGGGCGCATATCCGCCGGCAGTTCGATCAGGTAGTTCAGCCGGAAGAGCTGGTTCAGCGTGTCGCCGTTCGTGATGACGATGATGTCGTAGCCGGTCGACTGCCCTGCGGCGAGCTGCGGCTGGATCTTCCCGAAGAACTCGGGGTTCGAGTTGATCACCTCGCGGTAGTTGACCTGGATGCCCGTGTCGGTCGTGAACTGGGCGAGCGACGGGTACACCGTCTCGCCGTTCACCTTCTTCTTGTCGATGTACAGCGGCCAGTTCGCGAAGTTCAGGACGCCGTTCGGCTCGCCGTCGAAGAGCCCCGGCTCGACGCTCGCGCCTGCGCCACCGCCGGTGGTCCCTCCTCCCCCGCCGCCGGCTCCGCCGCCCGGCTGGCCGCCACACGCGGCGAGGATCGCGCCGAGCGAGAGCGCGCCCGCGCCGAACCCGCCGTAGCGCAGCAGGTCGCGCCGACTCATGCGGCGCTGCGTCAGTCCGCGGAGCAGCGCGGGATCGGTGATCGGGGTGCCCCGTCGCGCGTCGCGAGCGGGATCGCTGCGATCGGCCATCACTCTTCATCCTCCTCGGTGATCGGAACCTCGGCGGGCTCGACCACGAACGTGTGCTCCGGCAGCCACTCCAGCCGGACGTGTTGCCCCGGCTGCGGCTGGGAGCTGCTCGCTCCCAGGTTCTGGACGTAGACGGTCAGCTCGTGCCCGCCCGGTCCGTCGACCTTGTACTGGTAGTTCACGCCGATGTACGTCGACATCCGCAACAGCCCGGCGACGTGGTTGCGGTCGGTCGGCGCCGGTCCGTCGTCCGGAACGATCGTGATCTTCTCGGGCCGCACGCCCACCTTCACGGCGGAGACGCCCGCGGGGACCCGGTCGCTCAGGGCCGCCACGGCGCCGCCCGTGGCCAGCTCGATGCTGGTACGCCCGTTGTCGCGGCCCGTGACCCGCCCGTCCAGCAGGTTCGAGGCGCCCAGGAACCCCGCCACGAACTCGGTCGCCGGAGCCTCGTAGACCGCCTCGGGCGGCCCGATCTGCTCGATCTTCCCGTGGCGCATCACGGCGAGGCGGTTCGACATCGTCATCGCCTCTTCCTGGTCGTGGGTCACGTAGACGAACGTGATCCCGACCTCCTGCTGGATCCGCTTCAGCTCGAGCTGCATCTGCTTGCGGAGCTTCAGGTCCAGCGCCCCGAGCGGCTCGTCGAGCAGCAGGACCTTCGGATGGTTGACCAGGGCGCGCGCGAGCGCGACCCGCTGCTGCTGACCGCCCGACATCTGCGGCGGCTTGCGCTTCTCGAAGCCGACGAGGTCGACGAGCTTCATCACGTCCTTGACCCGCCGGTCGACCTCGTCCTTCGCGACCTTCTTCCGGCGCAGGCCGAACGCCACGTTCTCGAAGACGTCCAGGTGCGGGAAGAGCGCGTAGGACTGGAACACGGTGTTCACGTCGCGCTTGTACGGCGGGAGCGTGGTGACGTCCCGGCCGCCCAGGTAGACGGTCCCGTACGTGGGCTCCTCGAACCCCCCGATCATACGCAGGGTGGTGGTCTTCCCGCAGCCGGACGGACCGAGCATCGAGAAGAACTCGCCCTCGGGGATGTCGAGCGACAGGTCGTCCACCGCCGCGACGTCCGCGAACAGCTTGGAGACACGCTCCAGGCGCACGTCGATCTCCGGCACGTTTCCCCCCTCAGGCCGACTAGGCGCGCATCATGCCATAGCCGACCGGGCGAACGACAGCCCGGCCGCGGGTCGCGGTTGCTCCCTCCCGTAGTACGGATACCCGCCGGGCGGAGGTTCGCGCGCGCCTTCGGGACGGCGGGTCCGCCGGCTCAGCGCTCGCCGGCTGGAGCCGGGCCCTCCGCGGTGGTCGCGGGGGTCGCCGGCTCCGGGGGATCCGCACGCGCGGCGGGGGCGGGATCGATCGGCTCCCCGTCGGCCGCCCGCCGCCACCCGGTCAGTCGCGGCAGCGCGGTGACCGCGAACAGGGCGACCGCGGCGACGACGATCGTTCCCACGACCATCCGGCCGTCGATCAGGCCGACGGCGAGGGCGCTCGCCGAGATCAGCGCGCTCCATAGGTACATCAGCAGGACGGCCCGACGGTGGCTGTGGCCGATCTCCATCAGGCGATGGTGGATGTGCTGCTTGTCGGCATGGCCGATCCCCTGCCCGTGCCAGGTCCGCCGGATCACGGCGAGCGCCACGTCGAGGATCGGGATCGCGAGCACGAGCAGCGGGACCAGCACCGTGCCGGCTACGGCAGCGAGGTCGCCCCCGGACGGCGGGACCGGGTTCCGTCCGACGCCCGAGATCGTGGCGATCGCGAGCAGCGTGCCCAGGAGCATCGACCCGGAGTCCCCCATGAAGATCTTCGCCGGATAGAAGTTCCAGGGCAGGAAGCCGACGCAGATCCCGACCGTGATCACCGAGAGCAGGGCCGCCGAGGACGCGTCGCCGAACAGGGTGTCGGAGCGGACCATGTAGATGAAGAACGCGGTCGCCGCGATCGCGACCATCCCGGCCGCGAGACCGTCCAGCCCGTCGACCAGGTTCACCGCGTTCGCGACCAGCAGGACCCACAGGATCGTGAGCGGCACCGCCGTGTCGGGCCCGACGAGGACCGTCCCGGCCGTCCCCGGCAGCCAGAAGTAGGCGATCTGGACGCCGAGGATCACGAGCAGGCCGCCGATGAAGATCTGGGCGGTCAGCTTGGCGAGGGCCGAGGTGCCGCGCTTGTCGTCGATCACCCCGAGCCCGACCATCGCCGTGCACGTCACGAGCGCAGCCAGCGGCTCCGCGCTCGCGCGGTTCACCGCCGTGAAGAACGGCAGCACCTGCGAGACGCCGAGCCCGACCAGGAAGCCGAGGTACATCGCGAGCCCGCCCATCGTGGGCGTGGGGTTCGGATGCACCTTCCGGTCCGACGGCCGGTCGATCCCTCCGATCCGCACGACGAACCGCCGGATCACCGGGGTCGTGAGGAAGGTCGTGAGGGCGCAGGCCACGAAGACGACGAGGTACGCGTTCACGGTCCCGCCAGTCTGCGGCCGCTCGGGGCCCGCGGCAAGCGCACCCGGCTCAGTCGCCGTACACGGGGAAGCGCGCCGTCAGGTCGCGGACGCGGCCCCTCGTCGCATCCTTGACGGCCTCGTCCTCCGGGTGGCGCAGGACGTCGCCGATGATGTTCGCGACCTCCTTCATCTCGGCCTCGTCCATGCCCGCCGTGGCCGGCCCGGGCGTCCCGACGCGGATCCCGGACGGTGACGACGGAGGCTCGGGGTCGAAGGGGATCGCGTTCTTGTTGATCGAGACCCCGACCGCGTCGCAGGCGCGTTCCGCCTCCTTGCCGCCCAGCCCCATCGGGCGCACATCCGCGAGCACGAGGTGCGAATCGGTGCCGCCGGAGACGATCCGCAGGCCCTCGTCGGCGAGTCCCTGCGCGAGTGCCCGAGCCGTCCGGACCACCCGCCGCGCGTAGTCGCGGTACGCCGGGGTCATCGCTTCCTTCAGCGCGACCGCCTTCGCCGCGATGCAGTGCTCGAGCGGGCCGCCCTGCATCATGGGGAACACCGCCTTGTCGATCGCCTTCGCGTGCTCCTCGGTGCACAGGATGATCGCGCCCCGCGGTCCTCGCAGCGCCTTGTGCGTGGTGAACGTGACCACGTCGGCGTGCGGCACTGGGGACGGATACGCGCCGCCGGCGACCAGACCGATGAAGTGCGACGCGTCGACCCACAGCAGGGCGCCCACCTCGTCGGCGATCTGACGGAACGCCGCGAAGTCGATCTCGCGCGGGTAGGCGGTGTATCCGGCCAGCACGATCTTCGGTCGGTGCTCCTTCGCGAGGTCGCGGACCCGGTCCATGTCCAGCTGCTCGGTTCCGCGGTCCACCTCGTACGGCACGAAGTTGAACCACATGCCGGAGACGTTCACCGGCGAGCCGTGCGTCAGGTGTCCCCCGTGGGCGAGCGCCATCCCGAGCACCTTGTCGTCGGGGTCGTTCGGACGCAGGAACGCGCCGAAGACCGCGAGGTTCGCCTGGGCTCCAGCGTGCGGTTGGACGTTCGCGTGCTCCGCCCCGAAGAGCTCCTTCGCCCGCTCGATCGCGAGGCGCTCGGTGACGTCGACGAACTCGCAGCCGCCGTAGTACCGGCGCCCGGGATAGCCCTCGGCGTACTTGTTGTTCATCGTAGAGCCGAGCGCGGCGAGGACCGCCGGACTCGCGTAGTTCTCCGAGGCGATCAGGCGCAGCGTGCTGCGCTCCCGGTCGAGCTCGGACGCGATCGCCGAGGCCACCTCGGGGTCCGTCGCCTTCAGCGCCTCCCAGCTGGCGGCGTAGTCCTTCATCGAAGCCCCCCTCGTCCGTCCGTCACGGTTCCTCTCCCCGTTCGATCCGCTCGATCTGCTCCAGCCGTAGGACGTGGCGACCGCCGTCGAAGGCGGTTGCCAGCCAGACGTCCACGATCTCGCGGGCATACGCCGAGGCGATCACGCGAGCCCCCATCCCCAAGACGTTCGCGTCATTGTGCTGCCTGGAGAGCCGGGCCAGGTAGACGTCGTGGCAGAGCGCAGCCCGGATGCCCGGGACCTTGTTCGCGACGATCTGCTCGCCTTGACCCGATCCGCCGAGCACCACTCCGCGGTCAGCGCGCCCGTCGGCCACCGCGCGAGCCGCCTGCACGCAGAACCGAGGGTAGTCCACCGGCTCGGTCGAGAACGTCCCGAAATCCACCACCTCGTGGCCCCCGGCTTCCAGGTGCGCCTTCAGATCCTCCTTCAGCGGGAACCCCGCGTGGTCGCAGGCCAGGGCGATCCGCATCTACGCCCCGGCTGCGCGGGGTGGCTCACCCGTCGCGGCCCCGGACGGAACCGGTCCGTACAGCCCGACGGCCAGCCGTGAGATCCACTCCTCGAGCTCCCAAGCGATCGCGCGGTAAGCCTCCATCGGCTGCCCGAGCGGATCCGCGATGTCCTCGTCGGGATGGACGGTGAGCTTGACCTGGCGCATCGCGTGCGCTCGTGCGATCCGCGGCGCCATCGTCCAGGGCGACGCATCGGCGGACGCGGCCGGCTGCGGCTCGAGCAGGCGGACGAGCTCCTTGAGCGTGAACGTCCGCCCGGCGAGCTCGGGGAGCTGGATCGTCAGCCGGTCCCGATGTTCTCCCGCCATGCAGACGATCAGGTCGGCCTCACGCGTCATCTCGCCGCGCACCTTCCGCGCCCGATGCCCCGAGATGTCCACCCCGAGCTCCGCGGCCGCTTCGACGCCCTCCGGCGTCGCCGGCGACCCCTCCCATCCGGCGGTGCCCGCTGACGTCACGTGGGGGGTGCCGTCGCCGAACCGTCGCGCGAGCTCGGCCCTCAGGAGCCCCTCCGCGATCGGCGAGCGACAGATGTTGCCGGTGCAGACGACGAGGATGGATGTCATGCCGGAGGGGTCGAGTCTAGCAGCGGCCTTCCGGCACCCCGGAGGACGGCGCGGACCTCGGCCGCGACGTCGCCCGCTCGGACGAGCCGTGGGGGTCCGCCCGACAGGTCAACGACCGTCGAGGCCGTTCCGACGAGCGGCTTCTGCTCGCACAGGTAGACGCTCACGCGATCGCCGAAGGTGCGGGCGAGCTCGTCGCAGGTCGTCGCCTCCGGTTCCCCGGATCGGTTCGCGCTGGACACGGCGAGCGGGCCGCTCCGCGCGAGCACCGCTAGGGCCAAGGGATGGCGCGGGACGCGGATCCCCACGGTGTCAGGATCACCACCGAGATCCCAGCCGCGGCTCTCGTCGGTCCGCGGCAACACGATCGTGACCGCCCCGGGCCAGAAGGTCGCGGCCAGGGCCTCGGCCGCGGCCTCGAACGCGGCCAGACGACGGGCGGCGGACACGGTGTTCACCAGCACGGGCAGGGTCAGGTCCCTCGGTCGGTCCTTCGCCGCGAACACGGCCGTCGTCGACCCCGGTACGTCCGGGCGCGCGGCGATCCCGTAGACGGTGTCGGTCGGGATCACGATGAGCTCGCCGCGGCGGACCGCGGCGACCGCCTCGTCGACGGGGGTCGTCTGCGTCGGCGGCTCCGCGGGCGTCATGGCCGGCGTGCGAGGACGACGCGGTCCCGCCCGTTCAGATCGGATCGCACGGCGATCCCCTCGAAGCCGGCCTCGCGGGCCGCCGCGGTCACGGCGGCCGCGGTGGAGTCTTCGATCTCGACGGCCACCCCGCCGCCGGTCCGGAGCCAGGCATGCGCCTCCCGGAGCAACCGCGCGGTCAGCTCCGGTGTGCCGAACAGCGCGTCGCTCGGATCCGCCCGGACCTCGGCCGGCAGCCGGTCGCCTGACGCTGGATCCACGTACGGCGGGTTGCTCACCACCAGATCCACGGCACCTCGAAGCTCGAGCGGCACGCCCGCGAGGAGATCGCCACGGTGGAGCTCGATCGGGAGGGCGAGCAGAGAGGCGTTCTCCCCGGCCAGATCCAGCGCCTCGTCCGAGAGGTCGGTGGCGAGCACCCTGGCCCCGCGATGCTCGTCCGCGATCGCGAGCGCGACCGCGCCCGTCCCCGTCCCGACGTCCACCACGACCGGCGCCTCGACGTCCGCGATCAGCTCGAGCGCGGCGGCCACGAGGATCTCGGTCTCCGGACGCGGGATGAACACGCCCGGCCGCACGCGCAAGACGAGATGCCGGAACGCCTGCCGGCCCGTGAGGTGCTGGAGGGGGGTGCCCGCGCAACGCCGGCAGAGCGCCCGGCCGAACCGCCTGGCCTCCTGGGACGTCAGACCCGCGTCGCGCGTGTACACCCCGGTACGGTCGGTCCCCAGGACCTCGGCCAGGAGGAGCTCCGCCGTCGCCCGGGGTGCGTCGACGTCGTGACGCTCCAGGTAGTCGGCGGCCCGGCGCGCCACCTCCGACGGCCGCACGGCTCAGGACCCCTCGTCGTCGGCGAGCTGCGCCGCGCGCTCGGCGGCGACCAACCGGTCCGCGAAGGCGTCCAGCTCCTCGCCTCCGGCGAGCACGTCGTGGAGCTGATGCGAGGTGTGCTTGATCCGGTGGTCCGTAACGCGGCCTTCGGGGAAGTTGTAGGTGCGGATCTTCTCCGCCCGTTCGCCGGTCCCGACCTGCGATCGCCGGGCAGCCGCCTCCTTCGCCTGGGCCTCCTCCTGCGCGCGCGCCAGCAGTCGAGCCCGCAGGTACCGCAGGGCCTTCTCGCGGTTCTGCTGCTGCGACCGCTCCTCTTGGACCTCGACCTTGATCCCCGACGGCTTGTGGATCAGGCGGACCGCCGAGTCGGTGGTGTTGACCGACTGACCGCCCGGGCCGGACGAGCGGAAGACGTCCCACTCCAGGTCCTCCGGGCGGAGCTCCACCTCCACCTCCTCCGCCTCGGGCAGGACGGCGACCGTGGCCGTCGAGGTGTGGATCCGGCCCGCGGACTCGGTGACCGGCACCCGCTGCACGCGGTGGACGCCGGACTCGTGCTTCAAGCGCCGGTAGGCGTCGCGGCCCCGGACCTCGAGGAGCGCCTCCTTGAAGCCGCCAAGGTCCGACGGGGACGAGGACAGAACCTCCGCCTTCCACCGATGGCGCTCGGCGAGGTGCCGGAACATCTCGAGCAGGTCCCCGGCCCACAGGGCCGCCTCCTGACCACCGGCGCCCGCGCGGATCTCGAGGATCAGGTCCTTCCCGTCGTTCGGGTCCTTCGGGATCAGGAGGGCGTCGAGCCGCTCCCGGAGCGCGCGCGCGCGTTCGCCCGCCTGGTCGGCCTCGTCCTGCAGGAACGCGGCCATCTCCGGATCCGACTCGGAGCCGGCGAGGCCACGCGCCTCCTCGGCCTGGCGGAGCACCTCGCGGTACTCCCGGTAGGGGACGACGACCTCCTGGAGCTCCGCGAACGCCTTGCCGAGGGTCCGCAAGCGATCCGGGTCGGCCGCGGCCTCGGGCGTCGCCATCTCCTGCGAGATCGCCTCGTATCTGGCCTCGATCTCGCGCAGGCGCGCATCGGCTGCGGACTCCGTCACGGAACGAATCCTACGGAACGACCCGAGCGGAACCTGGGTCGGCGGAGCTCGCGGCGATCTACCGGCCCGGGATCGGCGGGCCTAGCCCGAGGATCCCTCGGCCGACGCTGCGTCCTCGTCCTCGAAGTTCAGATCGAGGGAGGGCAGGTCGGCGTCGAGCTCGTCCCCCAGCATGTCCTCGTACCGCTCGACGTGGTCCCCGGAGGCCGCGCGCTCAGACCTGGGGGCGTCGGCACCCAGGGCGAACTCGAGGTTGCGTGCGGCAGCCAGGAGCCGGGCGTGCATCTCCTCTATCTGTCGGGCGAGGTCGCGCCGACGGGCGGCGAGACCGCTCAAGACGCGCTCGGACTCCTCCTGCGCCTTCGCGAGGAACTCGCTCCCCTGCTGGCGGGCCTCCTCCGCGTGTGCTTGAGCGTCCAGCTTGATGCTGTCCGCCTCGCCACGGGCCGCTTCGAGCATCTGCTCGGCCTTCGTCCCCGCCTCGGCGACGATCCGCTCGGATTCCTGGTCGGCGGAGGCCATCAGTTCCTTGAAGCGCTGCGCGATGCGCTCGTACGGGTCCTCCTGCGGCTCGGCGGGGGCGGGCTCCGCGGCCTGCGGAGGCAGGGCTTCGACCTGGAGCTTCGCCTCGGCGAGCTCGCCCTCGAGCAGCTTCACCTGCTCGGCGATCTGGAACAAGAAGTCGCGGACCTGATCGGGGTCGTAACCGCGGCGAACGGAGGCGAACTCGCGCCGCCGGATCTGTTCTGCGCTCGGCAGGAGCGGCAGATCGAGCTCGGTCGTCATGGACAGCCTCCCGGTGGTTGTCTCGACAGCCAATCTTGGGGGGTGGTCGAGGCCGATGCAACGACCCTCGGCACTAGGTCGAACGCCGCTTCGCAGCCCGAACCCGCAGGTGGAGGGGGTGGAGCGCTACGGAACCTCTCCCGCCGCGCCCGCCGCCTCCGACTCTCGGCGGAGGACCTCGCGGAAGGAAGCGATCGCCACCTGGATCTGACCCCGATCCGGGGTCTGCGTCGTGATCCGCTGCAGCCAGAGCCCGGGCGCCATGAGGGCGCGCATCACGTGGCTGTCGGGGAACCGGGCACCCAGGCGTAGCGCCTCGTACGCGAAACCGGCGATGATCGGGATCGCGATCACCCGGGAGACGATCCGCCAGAGCAGGGGTGGCGACCCGAACAGCGTGAACACGAAGATCGTGATCACCATCACGATGATCAGGAAGTTCGTGCCGCATCGAACGTGCACGGTCGAGTACCGATCCACATGCTCGGGGTCGAGTGGGTCACCGTGCTCGAACGCGGCGATCGTCTTGTGCTCGGCGCCGTGGTACTCGAAGACGCGGTGGATGTCCTTCGTGCGCCCGATCAGCCAGAGGTAGCCGACGAAGAGGGCGACGCGGAAGATCCCCTCCAAGACGTGCGTCCAGACCCCGGAGCCCACCTCGTCCTGGAACCACGAGAACAGGGCCGTCGGCCCGATGATGAACACGCCCACGAACAACAGCATCGCGAGCGCAAGCGAGATCCCGACCTGGCGCCTCGTGAGCTGTTCCTCTTCCTCGACGGACCGGTTGGCCGCGATGAGGAGCGCGCGGGTGCCGATCGCCAGGGACTGGCCCAGGACGATCACACCGCGGAGGAACGGTTTGCGCAGGACGGGATGCCGATCGGCGATCGACTCGATGCGGTGCGACTCCAGGTAGAGCTCGCCATCGGGCTGGCGCACGGCGACCGCCCAGTGGTCCTTGCCGCGCATCATCACGCCCTCGACGACGGCCTGGCCGCCGTAGAGGTGCGTCGGGCTCGGTGCGGGCGTCGCCGCGGCGTCGGCCACGGGCCAACTAACCGCGCTGGGCGGCCTGCGTCTTGGCGTAGCGCCGCTGGAACCGTTCGACCCGGCCGCCCGCGTCCACGAGCTTCTGCTTGCCCGTGTAGAACGGATGGCACTCCGAGCACAGCTCGGCCCGGATCTCGCTCACCGTGGAGCGCGTCTGGAACGTGTTGCCGCACGAGCAGTGGACGTTCGCGATCTGGTAGTCGGGGTGGATCCCTTGCTTCATCGTCGTTCCCTCGGTTCCTCTCGTGGCCGGGCAGCCTAGCCGCCCGACGGGGCTTTCGCGATCTCCTTCAGGAACTGGTCGTTGGACTTCGTCGCGCGGATCTTGTCGGTGAGCAGCTCGAGGGCGGCTCCCGGCTCGAGCGCGTGCAGCACCCGTCGGAGCTTGATCACGAGCGCCAGCTCCTCAGGCGGGAGCAGCAGCTCCTCCTTGCGGGTCCCGGACGCATCCACGTTGATCGCGGGGAACAGCCGCTTCTCAGCCAAGGAACGATCGAGACGTAGCTCCATGTTCCCGGTTCCCTTGAACTCCTCGAAGATCCCGTCGTCCATCCGCGACCCGGTCTCGACCAGCGCGCTCGCGATGATCGTGACCGAACCGCCCTCCTCGATGTTGCGGGCGGCGCCGAAGAAGCGCCGTGGCGGGTACAGGGCGGCGGAGTCGATCCCGCCGGTCAGGATCTTCCCGCTGGTCGGCATGCCCAGGTTGTAGGCGCGCGCCAGGCGGGTGAGCGAGTCGAGGATGATCGCGACGTCCTGTCCCATCTCGGCCAGGCGTTTCGCGCGCTCGAGCACGAGCTCTGTCACCTGGATGTGCTGGTCGGTCGGCTTGTCGAACGTGGAGTACACGACCTCGGCGGCCTGGACGGTCCGTTGCCAGTCGGTGACCTCCTCCGGACGCTCGTCGACGAGCAGCACCATCACGTGAACGTCCGGGTCCGCGTGGATGATGCCGTTCGCGATCTGCTTGAGGATCGTCGTCTTGCCCGCCTTCGGCGGCGAGACGACCATGCCGCGCTGACCCTTGCCGATCGGCGCGATCATGTCGATGATCCGCTCGCTGACCGCGAGGGGCCCGTTCTCGAGGCGGAACCGCTCGTCGGGGAAGAGCGGCGTCAGCTTGTCGAAGTTCGGACGCTCCCGCGCCGCTTCGACGTCGAGGCCGTTCACGCCCTCCAGCTCGAGCAGCGCGAAGTACTTCTCGTTGTCCTTCGGCCGGCGCACCTTGCCGGCCACGGTGTCTCCCTTGCGGAGCGCGAAGCGGCGCACCTGCGAGAGCGAGACGTAGACGTCCTCGGAACCCGGCAGGTAGCCGGAGGTCCGCAGGAAGCCGTAGCCGTCGGGCAGGATGTCGAGCAGTCCGGTCACGGTTGGCGCGGTGGCGAGCTCATCCGCTCGCTCCTGCTCCTCGCGCACCCGGCGCTCCTCGCGCATCCGGCGACGGTCCTCGCGGGACGGCCGCTGACGCCGGTTGCGGCCGTCGGGACCGCCGTCGCCGCGTCCATCCGGGCCCGGCCGGTCTCCCCGGTCTCGTCCGGTACGGTCGTCGCGTCCGCCGCCCGGCTGCGTCTCTTGCCCGCCCGCACGATCGCGGTCCTCGGACCGGTCGTCGGCGCGCTCGGTACGGTCGTCGGCGCGGGCTCCCGCGCGACGATCGGCACGGTCGGACGTTTCGGTCCCTTCGCCGTTCGTCGACGGTTCGGTCGTGGGCGTCTCGGTGGCCACAGCGATCCCTCCTTCGCTCGCGAGGTCGCCGTCCCTGGCGGTGCCGTTGCCTGCACCGCCGCGTTCGACGATCGCGTCGATCAGCCCCGCCTTCCGGAGCTTCTGCGCGCCCTCGATCCCGAGGCTCTGCGCGATCTGCTGCAGCTCGGGGATCAGCTTCCCCTGGAGAACGCTGCGGTCCTGTGTGGTGTCCATGAGGCTATGCCTCTCCTTCCAGCTCGCCCTCGAGCGTGGCCCAATCGGCCAGGAAGCGCTCGAGGCCGCTATCGGTCAGTGGGTGCTTCACCAGCTTGGTGAAGACGTCGTACGGCATCGTCGCGATGTCGGCGCCGGCGAGCGCCGCATCGATCACGTGCATGGGATGACGGAGCGAGGCCGCCAGGACGTTCGTCTCGTAGCCCTGCACCGCGTAGAGGTCGCAGATCGACCGGAGCAGCGCCATCCCGTCGGCGCCCACGTCGTCGAGCCGGCCGAGGAACGGCGACACGATGTAGGCGCCGATCTCGGCGGCGAGGATCGCCTGCGCGGGAGAGAAGACGAGCGTCACGTTGATCCGGATCCCCTGGGAGGTGAGGCGCTTGCCGGTGGCCAGCCCGTTCGGCGTCATCGGCACCTTCACGACGGCGTGGGACGCCATCTGGGCGAGCTTCACGCCCTCCTGGTACATCTCTTCGGCATCGAGGGCCGTCGTCTCAAGCGAGATGTCCCCGGGGACTTCCTCCAGGATCTGCTTCCAGACGAGCTCGGGGTCCTCGTGCTCCTTCGCCACCAGGGACGGGTTCGTCGTCACACCGGAGAGCACGCCCCAGCGGTTGATCTCACGGATCTCCTCGATGCTCGCCGTGTCGAGGAACAGTCTCATGCGTTCCTTCCTTCCGATCCGTCCGTCGTTCCGTTCGCCGGCTCGTTCGCCGCTCGCGTGAGCGGCGAGCCGGCCGGTTCCACGACCGTCACATCGCCGGGAGCGGCGGCCCGGTCGGCTCCGAGCTCCGCCGCACGCGCCGTCGCACGTTCCATCACCAGGTCGATCACGGCCGCGATCGACTGGTCGAACCCGTAGTTCGGGATCACCGGCGTCCCGTGGGAGAGGGCCTGCGTCTTGATGTAGCGCTGGAGCCGCCGGATGTTCTCGAACCCTTTCGCGTACCGTTGCGCGGGCCGCGCCTGGACCGCGTCCTCGCGCGCCATGAAGTGCGTGAGGTGCCGCTCCTCGTCGTCCACCGCGATCACGAACGGCACGGCGAGGATCCGCCCGGCGAACGCCTCCAGATCGTAGAAGCCGGGTACCACGTGCGCGCCCTCGATCACGATGCTCGTGCCCTCGAGCGCCGCGCGTTCGATCAGCGCGGTGATCCCGACCGCGACCGCCGCGGTCTGCTCCCGGAACCCCACGATCAACGGGTCGGCGGCACGGGTCGGCGGCTCACGGAGCGCTGCGTCCGCCTCGAACGACGAGGTGTGGAGCGTCGGCATCAGCTCCGGCGAGAACATCGAGCGCATCACCTCGCGGATCAGATCGCTCGCGACGATCCGCACGATCCCGAGGCGGGCGGCAAGCTGCGTGGCGATCGTGGACTTCCCGACGCCCGTGGCGCCCCCGATCAGGATCACGAGCGGGACGTCGAGCTTCTCGACCTCTCGCCAGCGGAGGAAGTTCTTCGCGTAGCGCTCCCCGGCGATCTCGGTCAGGACCTCGAGCGTCAGGTCGGCCAGCTCGTCGGTGGTGAGCGACGTCGAGCCCCGGTCGAGCAGCCGATCCTCGATCCGTTCGGCGACCTGGTACGCCCGGTACGGCGACAGGCCGGTCACCATCACCTGCGAGGCGGTCAGCCCCTTCGAGTAGGGCAGGCCTGGCTCCCGGTCCGAGATCACGATATGGGGGGTCTTCGTGGTGCGTTCGGTCATCGTTGACGGCTCCGCTCCGCCGCGAGCTCGAGGGTGTCGCCGAGGAGCGTGTCGAGGTCCGCGTCCCCCTCGATCACGATCGCGCGGTTGTCCACGAACACCACCTCCGCACCACGGGCGACGGCTCGCTCGACGCCGACATCGACGGCGGCGGCCTTCAACTCCGTGAGCAGGACGTCGAACCCCTCGGCCCTCTCCAGGTCCTCGGCCAGACCGGCTCGGTCGGCCAGACGGGCGCTCCACCCCACGACCCGGCATCCGGCGGAGGACTCGAGGTCGTGGATCTGCCTCGCGGCCACCGCTCCGGGCGCCGTCGTGGTGAAGAACACCCGCTCGCCCCGTACATCTCGCAGCGGAACCGGGATGAAGTCGGTTACGACGAGCCGCGCATCATCGAGGAAGCGGCGGACGTGGGAGCGGAGCGTGGAGAGGTTCTCTGGCCCGGCACTCGGGCTGGCTCCCATGGTAACAACCACCAGGTCCGACAACAAGAGCCGGAAGGGACCGAGGTAGCCGCCGAGGTACTCGGCGGGCGCGGTCGCCGGCACGACGAGGATCCCTGCGTCCCACGGCACGGGGGGCACCGACGACCCGCTCCCCTCCAGGATCATCGGGCCCTCGCCCAGACCCACCGCCAGCTCGGCAGCCTCCCGCAGGTTCGTCGCGTACGGGGCACCGGCCAGGCCGCCGCCGGCCCGGCGCGCCCCGACCGTCGTCACGCCGGTCGTGAGCGCGTCCTCGAGGTAGTCCGACGCCGCGTGGTGGCCCTCACGGACGAGGGCCACGAGCCGGTCGAGGTCCACCGACCCGGCGGGCGCCACCTGGGGCTCCGGCGGCCCGCCACGGCCCATCGCGACGATGACCGGGTCGAGGCCCCGGCGCGCGGCGAGCCGCGCCACCTCGCCGGAGATCGCCGTCTTGCCGGTCCGCTTACCGGTCCCGATCACCGCGATCGTCGGGGCCGCGAGCGGCGGTCCCGCGATCGGAGGGTCCAGCCGGAAGTCGCTGCCGAGGTAGGGCAGACCCGACGAGAGGGCCACGGCGACGAGCTCCATCCGCTCGCGGTAGCCGAGCACCGGCTCATCGGAGAGATCGAGGATGGCCTCCGGGGTGAAGCGCTCGATCGCGGCGCGGAGCCCCGCCATCCGGTCCTCGCCCGCCCGCTCCGTCGCCACACCGAAGTCGGGGGCGGATGAGGGATCGAGCTTCTCGATCCCACCGACGAGCAGGGCGCCGATCACCTCGAGGCCGCGCGCACGCGCGGACTCGATCCCCCACCGGGTCACCGGCGGGTGATGTTCGCCGTCGATCAACGCGAGCACGCGCATCGCGGGGTCTGGACCTCCTCGGATCGGATGGGCGGGACCGGGCTACGGCTCGCCGACGGGCACGGTCCGCTCCTGGACCGGGAGCTCGTGCTCACGATGGAACTGCGCGCCCGAGAGCGAGAAGTGGGCCATGACGTGACCGTCGCCGAACGGGAACTTGCGGTGGATCTTCACCTCGCCGCGGTCGAACTCCAGCACGTTGTAGCAGGGTTTCGTGTATCCGCGCACCCGGAGCGACGACACGGTCCCGGCGTTCGCGATGTACAGGTCCTCCAGGCGCCACACGTAGGGCACGTGTTTGTGGCCCGACAGGACCACGTGGACCCCGGCGTGGATCAACACCTCGAGCAGGTCGCCCGCGTCCATCACCGTGCTTCGTTCACGACCGGTGCCCGGGATCGGCAAGAGGTGGTGGTGCACCACGAAGACCTTCAGGTCGGCCGGCTCGGCGAAGCGCTCCCGGATCCACCCGTAGTGCCCGCGACCGATCTTGCCCTCGTTCTGGTCGGGCTCGCTCGAGTCCATCCCGACGATCCGGACCCCATCGACGTCGACCGACCAGTTCCGCGGGCCGATCAGATCCTCGAAGTGCAGGTAGCCGACGTTGCGGGAGTCGTGGTTGCCCGGCACCGTGTGGATCGGGGCCTCGATCCGATCGGCGTAGGCGACCCAGCTCTTGTACTCCTGACGGAAGCCCTCGCTCGTCAGGTCGCCGGACACGACGACCGCGTCGGGAGCCATCTCGTTCAGCTCGGAGATCACCCGGTTCATCAGGTTCGGGACGAAGTACGGGGATCCGACGTGCGGATCGGAGATGTGGGCGATCGTGACCACGAACGCAGTGTACGGGCCCGGCCCCTCGGCTCCGGCGCAACGCTCCCGCCGGCTGCCCGGGGAGACCTGCCTCAGGCCTCCGCGACCTCGACACCGCCCGTGGCGACCGACACGCGGAGCACGTCCCACCCCTCGCCCGGATCGGGGACGGGTGCCTCCGGTCGTTCGAACGCGAGCAGCGCCGGACCGGCTCCGCTCACGCAGACCGGGATCCCCGACGCCGTCAGGTCCTCGAAGACGGCCTTCACGGCGGGCACGAGCGCGAGGCGGGCAGCCTGATGGATCCGGTCGTGCAGGGCCTGCGTCAACAGCCCCGGCTCGGAGGTCAGCGCGACCACGGCCGCCGCCGCGTGCCCCGCGTTGAACACGGCGTCGGCCCGCGAGACCGTCTCGGTGAGCGCGGCGCGCGCCCGGTCGGTCGGGAGCCGCTCGTCGAGCGGGACCAGCGCGACCGGGGCGAGCGAGGGATGGGGATCCAGGCGGATCACGCCGTCGCCGAAGGCGAGCGTGAGCCCGCCGGCGATCGCCGCCGCGGCGTTGTCCGGATGACCCTCGAGCTCGCTGGCCAGCTCGAGGGTCTCCTCCGGCTCCAGATCCAGCCCGAGCAGCCGGTCGGCGAGCGCGATCCCCGCCACGCAGGCGGCGGCCGAGGACCCGAGCCCGCGCTCGAGCGGGATCCGGTTCAGGCCGTGCCTCGCGAGCGCCGGGAGCGGCGCACCGGCCGCCCGGGCCGCGTGGGTCATCGCTCGGCCGACCCTGTCCGTCCCGTCGACCGGGAGCTCGTCCGCGCCCTCCCCCGCCCAGGTGACGAGGGGCTCGGCGTCGGGGTCGATCGTCACCTCGTTCCACAGGTCCAATGCCAGGCCGAAGCAGTCGAACCCCGGACCGATGTTCGCCGACGTGGCCGGCACGCGGGCGATCAGGCGCACGGGCTAGAGCCCCAGCTCCGCCGCGACCGCCCCGGCGTCGGCGGGAACCGTCACCGGGTGAGCCGCGCCGGCGATCGCCCACTCCGGATCCTTCAGTCCGTGGCCGGTGAGGATGCACACCACGGTGGAGCCCGGTTCGAGGAGGCCGTCGGCGTGGAGCTGGAGCAGCCCGGCGACCGAGGCCGCCGATGCCGGTTCGGCGAAGAGCCCCTCGCGCGCCACCCGTCGATAGGCGGCGAGGATCTCCCGGTCCGTCACGGACCGGACCGCGCCCTCGGACTCGGTCGCGGCGGCGACCGCCTTCTCCCAGGATGCGGGGTTGCCGATGCGGATCGCGGTGGCGATCGTCTGCGGGTCGCTGACCGGCTCGCCCCGGACGATCGGAGCCGCGCCCGCCGCTTGGAAACCGAACAGCTGCGGCGGCTCACCGATCATCCCGTCCCGCAGGTACTCGGTGTAGCCGAGCCAGTGGCTCGAGATGTTCCCGGCGTTGCCCACGGGCACGCAGTGCACGTCAGGGGCCCGTCCGAGCGCGTCGCAGATCTCGAACGCCGCCGTCTTCTGCCCCTCGAGCCGGAACGGGTTCACCGAGTTGACGAGCGTGACCGGGTAGCGCTCCGCGAGGTCCTTCGCCAGGTCGAGCGATGCGTCGAAGTTGCCGTCGACCTCGAGGACCCGAGCGCCGTGCACGAGCGTCTGGGCCATCTTCCCGAGCGCGACCTTGCCCCTGGGAACGAGGACGGCGCAGGCGATGCCGGCCTTGCCGGCGTAGGCGGCGGCGCTGGCGCTCGTGTTGCCGGTCGAGGCACAGACGACGGCCTTCGCTCCCTCCTCGACGGCCTTGCTGATCGCGAGGGTCATGCCCCGGTCCTTGAAGGACCCCGTCGGGTTGGCGCCGTCGTACTTCAACCAGACCTCGCAGCCGGTTTCCGACGACAGCGGCTCGGAGCGCACGAGCGGCGTGCCACCCTCGCGGAGCGTGATCACCGGGTGTTCCGGATGTCACGGGCAGTCGCTCGCGGTACTCCTCGATCACGCCGCGCCACTGGTGCGCGCCGGCGGTCACTCCTCCCCCTCCACCCGGAGCAGGCTCCAGACCTGACGCACGACGCGCAGTTCCTGCAGCTCCTGGACCGTCTTCTGGAAGGCTCCCTCCTGGGCCCGGTGGGTGATGAAGACCAGGGTCGCCTCGTCGCCCGACCCCTCCTGCCACACGCGCTCGATGGATACGCCGTTGCGACCGAAGTGATCCGCGATCTCGGCGAGCACGCCCGGGGCGTCCTCGACGTGCAGGTTCAGGTAGTACTGACCGTGCGTGTCGTCCATCGGACGGATGCGGCGGTCCAACGCGCTCGTACAGCCGATCCCTCGGACGCCCGCGACGCGGTTGCGCGCAGCGTCGGCCAGGTCGCCGACCACGGCGGTCGCCGTGGGGTCGCCGCCGGCGCCACGCCCGTAGAACATCAGCTGGCCGATCTTCTCCCCTTCGACGAAGACCGCGTTGAAGGCGTCACGGACCGAGGCGAGCGGATGGCTCTCGGGGATCATCGCGGGGTGGACCCGCACCGAGACCTCATCCTCGTCGAGCTCGGCGATCGCGAGGAGCTTGACCACGTAGCCGAGCCGACGAGCATCGACGATGTCCTGCGCCTGCACACGCGCGATCCCCTCGCGGTAGACGTCGCCGGCCACGACCCGCGTGTTGAACGCGATCGACGCGAGGATCGCGCACTTCGAGGCCGCGTCGAACCCCTCGACGTCGGCGGTCGGGTCGGCCTCGGCGTAGCCGAGCCGCTGGGCCTCCGCGAGCGCCTCCTCGAACGGCCACCCGTGCTCGGACATCTGGGTGAGGACGAAGTTCGTCGTCCCGTTCACGATCCCGATCAGCCGGGTCACGCGTTCGCCGACGAGCGACTCCTTGAGCGGTCGGATCAGTGGGATCCCGCCGCCGACGGCCGCCTCGAAAGAGAGATCCGTACCCGCCGCGTCGGACGCGTCGAACAGCTCCTGGCCGTGGTTCGCCAGGAGCTCCTTGTTGGCCGTGACGACGGCCTTTCCGTTCGCGAACGCGCGCAGGATCAGGGACCGTGCGGGCTCGATCCCGCCGAGCACCTCGCACACGACGTCGATCTCGGGATCGTCCACGACGCTCACGCCGTCCTTGGTGAACCGCGCACCCTCGATCGGCACGTCGCGGTCGCGCCCCGGGTCGAGCACCGCGACGCGCGCGACCTCGAGCCGGCAGCCCGTCCGCAGGGCGATGTCGTCACCATGTTCGAAGAGCAGACGGATCGCCGCGGCGCCGACGGTGCCGCACCCCAGGAACCCGATCCGCACGATCCGTTCGCTCATCCCGTCGGCTCCGGTCCGATCCAGGTGGCCATCAACACCTCGTCCTCGTAGCCGTACGACTTGCGCGAGTGTCGCACGAGCCGGCCCTCATCCACGAACCCGAACCGGCGGTACAGGGCCATGGCGGCGCTGTTGGATGGGTAGACCGAGAGCATCAGCTTCTCCACTCCGACCGAGCGCCCCCAGCGGATCGCCTCGGCCATCAAGGCGCTGCCGATGCCCCGGGACCGGTGGTCCGCCGCGACGGCGATCCCGAGCGTCGCGACGTGGCGGGTGACGGGATGGAGCTCCCGTTGCACGTAGACGTGCCCGACGACGCGGCCTCCGTCGACCGCGACGATCTGTGCCTCTCGGTCGGTCCACGAACGGCGGAACCGCGCCCGGTACACGTGCGCGGGGCTCGTCACCGATTCCGTCCGAACGGCGCGTCCCTCGGCGACGATGCCACGCCAGAACGCGAGGTAGGAGCGAGCATCCCGCGGGAGCGCCGGCCGGATCTCGACGCCCTCGGGAGGTGCGGACGGGCCATCGACCGGACCGGCTGACAGCTCGAGCCGGTCGAGGTCGGCCGCATCCTCGCGCCGGAGCCACGGGGTCGCCTCGCCACCCCGGACGGCGACGACCGCGGGGCGCCCCACCCGGTTGTAGTTGCTGGCCAGGCTGTACGTGTACGCGCCGGTGGCCGCGAACGCGAGCAGGTCGCCGCGGCCGACGTCGGCCGGGAGCCGGACCCCTTCGGCGAGCAGGTCGCCCGACTCGCAGTGCGTGCCCACGATCGTCGCCTCTCGCGACTCGGCGTCGCGGGCGGGGCCGGCCGGCGCCACGGCGTACCGAGCCCCGTACAGCGCCGGCCGGATGTTGTCGGACATCCCGCCGTCCACCGCGACGATCGGGTCGCCCTCCGGTGAGGTCTTGCGCGCACCCACCCGGTACAGCGTGACCGTGGGGTTCCCCACGAGGCTCCGGCCGGGCTCCACGGCGAGGTCCGGCTCCGCGATGCCGAGTTCGCGGCAACCGGCGGCGAGGTGCGCCCGGATCGGCGCGGCGACCTCCTCGGGCCGCAGGGCCGGCTCGCCCGTGTACGACACGCCGAAGCCGCCGCCTAGGTCGATCACGCCCAGGGTCACACCCAGCGCGTCGCGGATCTCACACGCGACCTCCAGCGCGACATCGAGGGCTCGCAGGTACGGACGGAGCTCACCGATCTGGGACCCCAGGTGCAGGTGGAGACCCCGGAGCGCGATCGCCGGGGATGCGGACGCGAGCTCCGCCGCCGCGACGACCTGTGACCTGGGGATCCCGAACGTCGACGCCTCGTGGCCGGTGGCGATCTTCTCGTGCGTGTCGACCGCCACCTCCGGCACGATCCGCAACAGCGCTCCGACGCGCCCTCCGACGGCCCGCCCCGCCACGTCGAGTCGTCGGACGTCTTCCGGGTCGTCCACGATCACCGCGTCGATGCCGCCGCGGACGGCGAGGTCCAGGTCCCGGTCGGTCTTGTTGCGCCCGTGGAGCCAGATCCTCGAGGGCGGCGCCCCCGCCCGCCGGCAGGCCTCGATCTCGCCACCCGAAGAGGTCAGCAGGTCGAGTCCCTCGTCCAGGGCGATGCGGATCGCGCCGCGAGAGACGAAGGCCTTCACCGCGTACAGGACGCGCGGGTAGGCCTCGGCGGCCGCGCGCATCCGTCCGCGCAGGTCCTCCTCGTCGATCACGAGCAGCGGCGTCCCGAACCGCTCGGCCAGATCGACGGCTCGTGCGCCACCGATCGTCATCCCGGCGTCACCGAACGTCGCCGTGGCGGGCCATGGTGACTCACCCTCCACGAGCGCCGCGAGCGGCCGGTCTCCCGACGGATCAGGCATCGTCGCGCTCCATCGACTCGGGCGCCGACACGCCCACCAGCGAGAGGAGGTTCGCGAGCACCTGCTTCGTCCCGGAAGCGAGCCACAGCCGAGCCTGGGTGAGTGCCGCGTCTTCCGAGACGACGCGGCACTCGGTGTAGAACCGATGGAACCGCGCGGCCAGGTCCTGCGACAGGTGCGTGAGGCGGTGCGGTGCCCGCTGCTCCGCGGCGGTCGCGAGCGCCGCGGGCACGTCGGCCAGCCCACGGAGCAGGTCGAGCTCCGGCTCGGTGACGAGCAGGGTCAGGTCGACGTCCTCGATCGGGAACAGGTCGATCCCTTCCGCCGCGGCCTTGCGCAGGATCGACGCGATCCGGGCATGACCGTATTGGACGTAGTAGACCGGGTTCTCCATCGTCTGGCGCTTCACCAGCTCGATGTCGAAGTTCATCGCCGAGTCGTTCGAGTACTGCAGCAGCGTGAACCGGGCCGCATCCGTCCCGACCTCGTCGATCAGCTGGTCGAGCGTGATGAACTCACCCGCGCGCGTGCTGAGCTTGACCGGCACGCCGGCCCGAAGGAACGCCACGAACTGGTAGAGCACGATCTCGACCGCGTCCGGGTCGAACCCGAGCGCCCGGGCGGCGCCCTTCACGCGCGGGATCGTCCCGTGGTGGTCGGCGCCCCAGACGTAGATCAGGTGGTCGAAGCCGCGCGAGAACTTGTCCAAGACGTAGGCGATGTCCGCCCCGAAGTACGTGTGGGCGCCGTTCGAGCGGATCGCGACCCGGTCCTTGTCGTCGCCGAAGTCGGTCGAGCGGAACCACACCGCCCCGTCAGCCTCGTAGACGTACCCGGCGCGACGCAGGCGCTCGATCGCCTCCTCGATCTCCCCGGAATCCGCGAGTTCGCGCTCCGATCGGTACACGTCGAAGCGCACACCGAACCGCTCGAGCGTGGCCTTGATGCCCTCGAGGATCCGCGTGGCACCGAGGTCGCGGAGCCGTTCGAGGCGCTCCGGATCCGGCAGATCGGCGAGGCCAGGCCCCTCCGTCGCCAGGATGTCCCGGGCGATGTCCATGACGTATCCGCCGCGGTAGCCGTCCTCCGGGAGCTCCGCCTCCCGCCCGAGCGCCTGCAGGAGCCGCGCTTCCACGGAGCGGCCGAACCGATCCATCTGCCCGCCGGCGTCGTTGAAGTAGTACTCGCGCTCCACCGACCAGCCCGCGTGCTCGAGCAAGGAGGCCAACGCGTCCCCGATCGTCGCGTTCCGCGCATGCCCGAGGTGCAGAGGCCCGGTCGGGTTCGAGCTCACGAACTCGACCTGGATCCGCTTGCCGGTGGGCTCCGCGCGGCCGTAGGCGGCACCGAGGCGGGCCACGTCCCCGAGCGCGTCGAACAGCCAGGCGTCGGTCGTGTAGACGTTCAGGAACCCCGGCCCGGCCACCTCGACGCGGTCCACGAAGCTGGCCGGCGGTAACGACGCCGCGATGACCTCGGCGACCTCCCGCGGCGGGCGGCCGGCCCGTCCGGCGAGCGCCAGGGCGACGTTCGTGGCGAAGTCGCCGTGGGTCTTCTGCTTCGGCACGAGCAGTTCCGGTTCGGGAAGGTCGCCGTCGATCCCCAGCTCCGGTGCGGCCCTGACCAGGCCCTGCTTCAACCACTCGGCCAGCTGCGCCTCGATCACGGCGTCCGCTCCTCCAGGCGGCGACGGACCACCTCGACGACGTCCGCCGGATCGAACGGCTTCGCGATCAGGTCGACCGGCCCGGGACCCAGCCCGGCCTCGGCGGGATCGGGGCCCTCGGTGCGTCCGGTCAGGAAGATCACCGGGATCTCGGCGAGCTCCGGCGCGGTCCGCATCCGACGACAGACCTCCTCGCCGGGGAGGTCTGGGAGCATCATGTCCAGCACGACGACGTCCGGTGGTCGCTCCTGCGCGCTCGCGAGCGCCAGGGCGCCGTCCGCGGCCGTGTCGATCTCGTAGCCCGCCAGGCGGAAGTTCACCTGCAGCAGGCGCAGGATGACGGGGTCGTCGTCAACCAACAGGAGTCTGGGGGCGTCCGCCACGAACCCGAGGATATCGGGGCCGGTCCACGACACGGCGGAGCGCGGAGGGCGCGTTGCTACACTCCGAGCAGATCCGCGTCCGCGGACGGGCCCCCGTAGCTCAGAGGATAGAGCGCCGGCCTCCGGAGCCGGGTGCGCAGGTTCGAGTCCTGCCGGGGGCACTCAGGATCGGCCGAGGTTCCGAGGGGCTGGGAGGCTTTGGCGAGCACTGGAGGGGTCGCGCAGATCCTGGTCTCGCTGACGCTCGTGGTTCTGGCCGCCTGCGGCGGAGCGGCCGACCCGCCGTCCGAACCGTCGGCGACCCCCCCTGAACCAGCGTCGCCGAGCGTCCCGGTAGAAGGTCAGCCGCCCACCACGGACAACATCCGAGGCATCTGGCAGCACACCACCCAGCCCACGAGGATGATCCGATTCGGCCCGGACCAGGCGTTCGCCGTGGACACTCACGGATCGATCGATTCGTCCCCGGCGCTGGTCGGAACGTATGAGCTGGATGGCCGGGACATCGTCGTCACGGTGACCCAGGTCGGCGGGGCATGCGACGTTGGCGACACGTGGACCTGGCGAACGGGGGTCCCAGAGGACGGTCGACTCCAGCTGGTGTTCACACGAACCGGCCGGGGCCAATGCGCCATCCCGATCGGAACGGAATGGTCGTTCGTCCGGCTGTCACCCAGGTCGCCGGCCGGTGCCGACATCACGGCCGATCCGGTCGGAGGATCCGCCCCGCTCCCGGCGAACTCCGACGAGGCCCTCAGGGTCTTGGATGGATTGTGGCTCCTCGAAGGGGGCGGTCATCTCCTCCGGCTCAGGCCCTACGGTACCTACGCGATCGACGACATGGGGCTACTGGGGACGGATCCCCACGACGCCGGAGCGATCGAGGTCGCGGCGACGACCCTCACCCTGGTGAGTGGTGCCGGCTCCAACCAGTGTGCCGAGGGGGATCGCCTCGTCCTGCGGAGCGTGCGGATCGATGAGATCGGCCGCTCCCTCCGAGGGACGGTGGTCCGCGACGATTGCACGCACGCCACCGGTACCCGGGCGACCTGGATCCGGCTCTCCCGTTGACCCGGGATCGATGCGGCGGCGCTGCTCGATCGTTCGTCCCGCCTCCCGTGGGGAACGTCATCAACCGGGTCCTCCCCACACCGTCGGCGTGACGGCCCGTGTTCGCGCTCGGGTCTAGACGGCCACCCCTGAGCTGGCGTTCCTCGCGACGTGGGGGAGACGCAGGCCGACGGTCAGACCGGTGTGAGCCGGCCCGTGAGGTCGGTTGGCCGCGGCCCCACGGAGCCCTGGGCCCGCGCGTATCCTCCGACCGTGACCGATCCCCGCGACATGCAGGCGCCGAGCGGCCTCCACGCCGACCGGACGCTCGAGCCCGAGGACCTCGGCCCGGACCCGATCGCTTCGTTCACCGCGTGGCTCGCGGATGCCGAGGCCGCCGGCGTCCCGCTCCCGAACGCGATGGCCCTCGCCACCGCAGACGCCGACGGACGGCCGAGCGTGCGCCACGTCCTGCTGCGGGGGATCGACGATCACGGGTTCGTGTTCTTCACGAACATGGAGAGCCGCAAAGGCCGCCAGCTCGCCGAGAACCCACACGTCGCGCTCGTCCTCCTGTGGAAGGAACTCGACCGTCAGGTCTGCGTCACCGGCCGCGCGGAGCCGGTAGACGACGACGACTCCGACGCGTACTTCGCGACCCGGCCGCGCGACGCGCAGATCGGCGCGTGGGCGTCGCCGCAGAGCGCGACGATCCGCGGCCGGGACGATCTCGATCGTCGCGTGGCCGACGTCGAGGCTCGGTTCGTGGACGACGTGCCTCGGCCGCCCTTCTGGGGCGGCTACGTGATCCGTCCCGACGCGATCGAGTTCTGGCAGGGCCGCCGGAACCGGCTGCACGACCGGCTGCGGTTCACGCCCGATCCCGCCGGACCCCGGGGATGGCGCGTGGAGCGGCTCGCGCCCTGAGGCCCGCCTTCAGACCAGGGCCGGGGTGGGGCTCGCCGCCAGCTCCAGCGAGACGATCGGCGGCGCGACGATCGAGTTGTGCACCGTGCAACGCTCCACCACGGCGCGGAGCCGCCGCTCCAGCTCGGGCGGGAAGCCGGGCGGGGGGGTCATGGACAATTCGATCGCGCTGACGCGGGCGGGCCGGTCCTCGGCCATCCGGTACGAACACGAGAGCGCCAGGCCGGTGGGATCCACCGCGTGCCGGACGAGGAACCGCTCGGCGTAGAACGCCGCGCACGACGCGAGCGAGGCGACGAACAGCTCCGTCGGCGTCGCTCCGGCGTCGCCCGTGTCGGGTTGATCGACCACCACCCGATGCGAGCGGATCTGGATCTGGAACCGGTCCTCCCCCTCGTACCGAACCTGGATCGTCATCGTCATCGCCTCCCGGAACCGTCGACCCGAGCATCCGACATCGGAGGCCCCGTGCCGGGCACGCATCGACCCGCATCGCCCGGGACCTTCGACCCTGAGCGCCGGATCGGCGGGGGGGCAGTATCCGTGCGTGGAGACGCAGGAACGCCTCGTCACCGTGCATCGTCCGTTCGCGATGATCGACGCGAACGAGGCCGTAGCCGCCGTCGCCCACAAGCTCTCGGAGGTGATCGCGATCTACCCGATCACCCCCGCCACGGTGATGGGCGAACACGCCGACGCGTGGTCGGCCCGAGGGCGGGAGAACCTCTGGGGCGCGGTGCCCGAGGTCATCGAGATGCAGAGCGAGGGCGGGGCCGCCGGTGCCGCTCACGGTGCCTTGCAGGCGGGGTCGCTCGCCACGACCTTCACGGCATCGCAGGGGCTGCTCCTGATGCTGCCGAACATGTTCAAGATCGCGGGCGAGCTCACCCCGTTCGTGATCCACGTCGCGGCACGCGCGGTCGCGACCCACGCCCTGTCGATCTTCGGGGACCACTCGGACGTGATGGCGGCGCGGACAACGGGCTTCGCGATGCTCGGCTCCTCCTCGGTCCAAGAGGCACAAGACCTCGCGCTCGTGGCGCACGCCGCCACGCTCGAGACGCGGGTCCCGTTCCTGCACTTCTTCGACGGGTTCCGCACGTCGCACGAGGTGGCGAAGATCCAGCCGCTCGACGACGCGGACCTCCGATCGTTGATCGACGACGCAGCCGTGCACGCCCACCGAGGTCGCGCCCTCTCCCCCGCGCACCCGTCCCTGCGCGGATCGGCGCAGAACCCGGACGTCTTCTTCCAGGCGCGCGAGGCGGCGAACCCGTTCTACGCGTCCGTACCCGACGCGGTCCAATCGGCGATGGACCGGCTCGCCGCGCGGACCGGACGCGGCTACCGGCTCTTCGACTACGTCGGACATCCGGAGGCCGAGCGGGTCGTCGTCCTGATGGGCTCGGGCTGCGGAGCGGCGGAGGAGGCGGCCGACGCGCTCGCCGGACGGGGCGAGCGCGTCGGCGTCGTCAAGGTGCGCCTGTTCCGTCCGTTCTCGGCCGAGGCCCTGGTGGCGTCGCTCCCCGTCACGACCCGGGCGATCGCGGTGCTCGACCGGACGAAGGAGCCCGGCGCGCTCGGGGAGCCGCTCTATCAAGACGTCGTGACCGCCCTCGCCGAGGAGGTGGCCGAAGGGCGAGCCACGTTCGTCGACGGAGGGCCGCGCGTGATCGGCGGCCGATACGGCCTCGCGTCGAAAGAGTTCACGCCCGCGATGGCGGCAGCCGTGTTCGCCGAGCTCGAGCGGACGGATCCGCGGCCACACTTCACGGTCGGGATCGTCGACGACGTTGGGGGGCTGAGCCTCGCGGTCGACCCGGACTTCGATACCGAACCCGACGATGTCGTCCGAGCCGTGTTCTTCGGCCTCGGCAGCGACGGCACCGTCAGCGCGAACCGGAACTCGATCCGGATCATCGGCGAGCGGACGGACCTGTACGCCCAGGGCTACTTCGTCTTCGATTCGAAGAAGGCCGGTTCGACGACGATCTCGCACCTGCGGTTCGGGCCGCACCCGATCGGCTCGACGTACCTGATCCGGCGGGCGAGCTTCGTCGCGTGCCATCAGTGGGAGCACCTCGAACGCGCCGACGTGCTCGGCGTCGCGGATCGAGGGGCGACGTTCCTGCTGAACAGCCCCTTCGGGCCCGACGAGGTCTGGGAACGCCTCCCCGTCGAGGTCCAGCGGCAGATCATCGACCGCGAGCTCCGCTTCTTCGTCGTCGACGGCTACCGCGTGGCCACGGAGGCCGGCCTCGGCAACCGCGTGAACACGGTGCTGCAGACCTGCTTCTTCGCGCTGGCCGACATCCTGCCCGTGCCGGAGGCGATCGCGGCGATCAAGGATGCGATCGTGCGCTCCTACGGCAAACGCGGAGAGACCGTCCTCGCGCGCAACTTCGCCGCCGTCGACGGCGCGCTCGAGGCGCTGCACGAGGTCCAGGTCCCCGAGGCGACGAGCGGCGACCTCCACCTGCTCGCTCCCGTCCCCGAGGAGGCCCCGGGGTTCGTGCAGCGGGTGACGGCACGGATCATCGCCGGTGAGGGGGACCTGCTGCCGGTCTCGGCCCTCCCCGTGGACGGAACGTTCCCCACGGACACCGCCCGCTGGGAGAAGCGCAGCATCGCCCGTGAGATCCCGATCTGGGATCCGGAGATCTGCATCGACTGCGCGAAGTGCGCGCTGGTCTGCCCCCACGCCGCGATCCGGATGAAGGTGTTCGAACCGGAGGCGCTCGCCGGCGCACCCGCCGGCTTCAAGGACAAGGAGTGGAAGGATCGCGAGCAGCCGGGTCGCCGCATGACGATCCAGGTCGCGCCGGACGACTGCACGGGCTGCGGGATCTGCGTCGACGTCTGCCCGGCGCGGAGCAAGGAGGTCGCGAAGCACAAGTCGATCGACATGCTGCCCAAGCTCGAGCACCTGGACGCCGAGCGGGCCGCCTTCGACTTCTTCCTCACGATCCCCGACCCCGACCGGACCGACGTGCGGATCGACACGGTCAAGGGATCGCAGCAGGTGCGTCCGCTGTTCGAGTTCTCGGGGGCGTGCTCCGGTTGCGGGGAGACGCCGTACCTGAAGCTGCTCACGCAGCTGTTCGGCGATCGGATGCTCGTGGCGAACGCCACCGGCTGCTCGTCGATCTTCGGAGGCAACCTCCCGACGACCCCGTGGGCGGTGGACGCCGATGGACGCGGACCGGCCTGGTCCAACTCCCTGTTCGAGGACAACGCCGAGTTCGGCCTGGGGTTCCGGCTGGCGCTCGACGCCCAGCTCGATCTCGCCTGCAACCTGCTCGACGAGCTCGAACCGGAGCTCGGCGACAACCTCGTCCACGGCCTGCAGGGAGGTGCGCACGCCCGCGACGACGACGCGATCGCCATGCAGCGCCTCCGGGTCGAGGAGCTCCGCTCGCGCTTGGCCAGGAGCGACGGCTCGACGGTGAGCGACCTCCTGGCGGTGGCGGACGCCCTCGTCCCCTCGAGCGTGTGGATCGTGGGCGGCGACGGGTGGGCCTACGACATCGGCTTCGGCGGGCTCGATCACGTGCTCGCGTCGGGCCGTGACGTGAACGTCCTGGTCCTCGACACGGAGGTGTATTCGAACACCGGTGGGCAGGCATCCAAGGCCACGCCGCGCGGCGCCGTCGCGAAGTTCGCGGCCGCGGGCAAGCCGAGCGGCAAGAAGGACCTCGGGATGATCGCGTCCGCGTACGGTGACGTGTACGTCGGGCAGATCGCGATGGGAGCCGACATGCCGCACACGGTGAAGGTGCTCGCGGAAGCCGAGCGCCACCACGGACCGTCCCTCGTGATCGCCTACAGCCACTGCATCGCGCACGGCGTGGACATGTCGACCGCGATGACGCACCAGATCGAGGCGGTCAGGAGCGGGTACTGGCCGCTGTATCGGGTGGATCCGTCGCTCACCGCGGCCGGCGAGCACCCCTTCCGGCTCGACAGCAAGCGCCCCTCGGTCCCCCTGAAGGAGTTCGCGCTGAAGGAGGCCCGCTACGCGATGCTCGAGCGCACGGACCCGTTCCGCGCGGAGCGCCTGCTCGAGCAGGCGCAGGAGGACGTCGACGCCCGTTGGCACCTGTACGAACAGATGGCCGGGATCGACCGGACCGCCCCGCACGAGGAGGGCGATCCCGCGAGCCCGTCCGACGACGCACCGGCGGCCGCTCCGGCCGCCGCGCAGGAGGAAGGGGAACCAGCATGAGCGTCGACCTTCGAAGCACCTACCTGGGGCTCGAGCTCCGCTCCCCGCTGGTGGCCTCGGCCTCGCCCCTCGGTCAGCGGGTCGAGACGCTCCGTCGCCTCGAGGAGGCGGGCGCGGGCGCCGTCGTGCTGCCCTCGTTGTTCGAGGAGCAGATCGAGCACGACGAGCTGCAGCTGCACGGCACCCTCGAGGTCGGCGCCGAGTGCTACGCGGAGGCGCTGTCCTACCTCCCGGAGTTCGAGGACTACAACACGGGGCCCGAGGCGTACCTCCGGCACATCGAGGCGACGAAGCGGGAGCTCAAGATCCCGGTGATCGGCAGCCTGAACGGCATCTCGCTCGGCGGTTGGGTGGCCCACGCGCGCCGGATCGAGGAGGCGGGGGCCGACGCCCTCGAGCTGAACATCTACTTCATCGCCGCCGATCCCGACGAACCGGGCGAGGCGGTGGAGTTCCGGTACGAGAGCCTCGTGGAGGCCGTGCGCGCCGAGGTGACGATCCCGCTCGCCGTCAAGATCGGCCCGTTCTTCAGCTCCGTCGGCCACCTGGCCCGTCGGCTCGTGTCGGCCGGCGCGGACGGCCTGGTCCTGTTCAACCGCTTCATGCAGCCCGACATCGACCTGGAGACGATGTCGGTCGATCCGACGCTCCATCTCTCCACCGCGGCCGAGCTCCTGCTGCCCCTGCGGTGGGTCGCGATCCTCCGTGACCGCGTGGACGCGTCGCTCGCCTCGACGACCGGCGTGCACACCTCGGAGGACGCGATCAAGATGCTGCTGGTCGGGGCCGACGCCGTCATGGTCGCCTCGACACTTCTGCGCAACGGACCCGACTACCTCGCGGACCTGCTCGGCGGGGTGGAGCGCTGGCTCGAGGAGCACGAGTACCGCTCCGTCGAGCAGGCGAAGGGGAGCATGAGCCAGCGCAACGTCGCCAACCCGATCGCGTTCGAGCGCTCGAACTACGCGCAGGCCGTGACCTCGTTCGTGAGCCCCTACGACTGGCGGATGGCGAGCGAGCCGCAGTCCTGATCGGCCCGATCGGAGGGCCGGGCCGAGCGGTATCGTTCGCCCCCATGGACCTCCGCGAACGCATCGCCTCCGACATGCCGACGACGATCGCCGCGCTCGAGCGGCTCGTCCGGATCCCGTCCCGCGGGTATCCGGGGTACGACCCGGCCGACGTCCGCGCCTCGGCCGAGGCCACCCGCGACGTCCTGATCGAGGCCGGCGTCGCCGACGCCCGGCTGCTCGAGCTCCCGGGCGGCCACCCGGCGGTGTTCGGCGAGGTCGCCGGTCCGGCCGGCGCGCCGACGGTCCTGCTCTACGCGCATCACGACGTGCAGCCGGAGGGTCCGCTCGAGCAGTGGGACACGCCGCCGTTCGAGCCGGTCGTTCGGGACGGGCGCATGTTCGGTCGGGGCGCCGCCGACGACAAGAGTGGGATCGCGATCCACGCGGCCGCGATCCGGGCCCTGCTGGCCGAGGGTGCGATGCCGTGCACGGCCAAGATCGTGATCGAAGGCGAGGAGGAGTGCTCCACCGAGCACCTCCCCGACCTCGTGCAGGGCAACGCGGATCTGCTACGAGCCGACGTCGCCGTGATCGCCGACGGGGGGAACCACCGGACCGGGATCCCCGCGATCGACGTGAGCCTGCGCGGCGTGACGGACTGCGTCGTCGAGGTACGCGTCCTCGACCAGGCCCAGCACAGCGGCAGCTACGGCGGTCCGATCCCCGACGCGATCACGGCCCTCGCGCGGATCATCGCCTCGCTGCACGACGACGACGGGAACGTCCGGATCGAGGGTCTCCGCCGGTTCACGTGGACCGGAACGCAGCTCGACGAGGACGAGTTCCGGGACGAGGCGGGGGTCCGCCCGGGGGTTCGCTCGATCGGGTCGGGCACGCTGTCCGACCGCGTGTGGGCAGGGCCCGCCGTTTCCGTGCTGGGCCTCGACGCCCCGGCGATCCACGGCTCGTCGAACCAGCTCGTGCCGGTGGCACGGGCGCGCGTGAGCCTGCGCCTCGCACCCGGCGACGACGCGGCCGAGGGCCGGCGGAGGTTGATCGCGCACCTCCGGGAGCACACGCCCTGGGGTGTCGAGGTCACGATCGAGGATCAAGCGGGCGGGTTCGAGGCCGGGCAGGGGCATCTGATCGACACGGACGCGGCGGCGTTCCGGGCAGCCCACGAGGCCCTCGCCGAGGCGTACGGCGTCGAGCCGCTCGAGGTCGGATCGGGCGGCTCGATCCCGCTCGTGCCGATGCTCGTGGACACGTTCCCGGGCATCGCAGTCCTGATCGTCGGGGCGATGGACGAGCGATCGAACATCCACTCGGTGAACGAGAGCGTCGACCTGGGCGACCTGGAGCGTTCGGCGCTCGCCGAGGCCCTGTTCATCCGCAAGCTCGCCGTGGGGTAGCCCATCGTCGGTGCTAGGTTGACGCGATGAGCCAGACGCCCGAGACCCCGCCCGTCGAGGTCGTCGACACGCCGGGTTCGCCGGCCCCGGCGGCGCCGTCCGGCGAGATGATCACCGAGCCGGCGAAGCTCCTGCGGATCGCCAGCATGGTGCGCGAGCTGTTGGACGAGACGCGCCAGGCCACGCTCGACGAGGCCGGCCGCAAGCGGCTCGCGGAGATCTACCAGCGCGCCGTCGGGGAGCTGGGCGAGTCGGTCTCGGACGACCTCCGCGAGGAGCTCGCGAGCCTCGCGCCGCCGGTCGGCGAGGTGCCGAGCGAGTCCGAGATCCGGATCGCGCAGGCACAGCTGGTGGGGTGGCTCGAGGGGCTGTTCCACGGCATCCAGGCGGCGATGTTCGCCCAGCAGGCCGCCGCGCGGGCGCAGTTCGAGGAGCTCCGTCGGCGCGGGTTGATGGCGCAGAACCCGGAGGGACCCGGGCAGCCCGACGGCCCCCGCGCGCCGGCCAGTACCTGTAGCCCGGCCGGCGGCCGGCGTCCTCGCTCAAGGTTCCGCGCCCTCGAGCGGCTCGACCGCGATCGTCCGGTCCTTCCGACGTCCCGAGGTCCCGACCGCCTGGGCCCCGCCCGCCAGGCGCTGCGCGATGATCACCGGGATCAGCATGATCAGCATCGCCACCACGGCGACCACGTTGACGATCGGGCGGTTCCGCGGCTGCCGCAGGTTGTTGAAGATGAACTTCGGCACGGTCGTCTCGGCGCCCACGAGGAAGTTCGTCACGATGATCTCGTCGAACGACAGGGCGAACGCCAGCAGCGCCCCAGCGATCAGGGCGGTGCGGATCGCGGGGAACGTCACGTGGCGGAACGTCTGCCAGCCGTCGGCTCCCAGATCCATCGACGCCTCGACGAACGACCCGGGCGTCCGCCGCAGCCGCGCGATCACGTTGTTGTAGACGACGACGATGCAGAAGGTCGCGTGCCCGACCATCGTGGTGAACAGACCGATCGTGACGCCGAAGTTCGTGAACGACGACAGGAGCGCGATCGCCGTGACGATGCCGGGCAGCGCGATCGGCAGCACCAGCAGCAGGGACATCGCGTTGCGGCCGAAGAACCGGTAGCGGTGCACGGCGAAGGCCGCGGCGCTCCCGAGGAGCAGGGCGAGGATCGTCGCGACCGTCGCGATCTGCAGCGAGTTCACGATCGAGGTGCGCAGGTCCTCGCTGCGCCAGGCGAGCCCGAAGTACTTCGTGGTGAAGCTCGTGATCGGCCACTTCTGACCGACGCTGTTGTTGAACGCGTACAGGACCACGATCACGAGCGGCAGGTAGAGGAACAGCATCGCGAAGATCGCTCCGAAGCGGATCAGGAAGCGCGCGAATCGGGATTCCATCGCTACAGCGCCTCGAACGCGCCCATGCGCTTGGCGACCAGCAGGTACACGATCATGATCGCGACCGGCACGAGCGCGTATGCCGCGGCGAACGGCACGTTGTTCGCCACGCCGACGTTGTCGTAGATCACGTTGCCGATGAACTTCGTGTTCCCCGCGAGGCTCGGCACGATGTAGTCCCCGAGCGTGAGGGAGAACGAGAAGATCGAGCCCGCGACGATGCCCGGCACGATCAACGGGAACACGACACGACGGAACGTGAGCCAGCCCTTCGCGCCGAGATCCCCGGAGGCCTCGAGGTAGGAGGACGGCACGCGTTCCAGCGCCCCGTAGATCGGCAGCAGGACGAACGGCAGCCAGAGGTACGTGAACGTGATCCAGATCGCCCAGTTCGAGTTCCCGAGCTGCAGGGACCCGATGCCCAGGGTCTCGACGATCCAGTTCAGGAACCCTCCCGGCGACAGGATCAGCTTCCACGCGAACACCCTCACGAGGTAGTTCGCCCAGAGGGGGATGATCACCGCCACGAGGATCGCGTTGCGTCGGCGAGGTGTCGCGAGGCGCGCGGCGTAGTAGGCGAGGGGGAACGCGAGGATCACGTCCGCGGCCGTCACGGCCAGTGCGAGCGCGATCGTCCGGATCGTGATCGTGCGGTAGACGGGATCGTCCAGGAGCGTCCGGAAGTTCTGGAGTCCCCACTCCTTGACGACCTCGCTCGTGAAGACGTCCAGGCGCCAGAACCCGGACAGGAACAGGATCACGAGCGACCCGATGTAGATCACGAGGAACCACAGCAGCGGGCCTCCGAGTAGCAGCCCGAGCCGTGTCCTGCCGTGCCGATGCAGGAACGTGGAGATGCGACGGACGATCGACGTCCTGGGCCGGCCCGTCGTCACCGCCGACACATCGCCCCCCCGATGATGGACGGAGCCCCGGGGACCGTCCGGTCCCCGGGGCTGCCGATCGTCCCTACGCGCCGCGGATCTCGGTCCACTTCTGCTGCCAGACCGAGTAGTCCATGCAGATGTCGCCGCGCTCGTCGTGGCAGTTGGCCTCCGGCGTGCGCCACACCCAGATCGAGTCCAGGAAGTCGGCGTTGCCGCAGTTCCCGTACCGCACGGTGTCCACGAGATCCGCGTACTTCTTGCCGAGCAGCGTCCGCAGCTCGTCGCACGAGTTGACGTTGCTGCCGGCGGCGCCGTACCAGTACGCGACCTCCGCCTGGATGTCCGGGCTCAGGGTCCAGTTCATCCACTCCAACATGCAGTTCGGGTGCGGTGCGTTCGCCGAGATCATCCAGGTGTCGGCCCACCCGGTCACGCCCTCGACCGGCACCACCTGATCGACCGGCGCATCCAGCTCCGCGTAGCTCAGGTTGACCGGCCACGCGGTCCCGGCCACCATCGAGCCGTCCACGAACCCGTCGATCTCGTCGGTGTACAGCGCCCAGTACTTCGTGATCAGCGGCGCCTGTGCCTTCAACAGCTCGACCGCCGCGTCGAGTTGGTCCGACGACAGCTCGTACGGGTCCGTGATGCCCAGGTCGGGCTGGTGCGTCATCAGGTACATCGCCGCGTCCGCGATGAAGATCGCCGAGTCGTAGGCCGTGATCTTGCCCGCGTACGGGTTCGGCTGCCCGTCCAGCGTCGGTTCGAACGTGACGTCCCAGCTGGTCGGGGCCGGCGTGACGACCTCGGTGTTGTACATCAGGAAGTTCGGGCCGTACATGTAGGGCACGCCGTACACGTACCCGTCGACCACGTAATGGGCGTTGTTCGTCCCGTCGGTCGGGCTGAGCGGCGCGATCACGTTCGCCAGCTCGGGGAACAGGGCCGGATCGACCGCGGCGACGTCCTGTCCCGCGATCAAGCGGTTCGAAGCGTCGCCCGAGGCCGACACGCCGTCGTACACCGAGCCGCCGCCCTGGCGCATCAGGGTCACCATCTCGTCGGACGTGTCCGCGTACTTCACCGTCACCTGGCACCCGGTCTCGTCCTCGAACGGCGTGACCCAGTCGTAGTTCGGGTCGACGGAGCCGTCCTCGGTGTACCCGTTCCAGGCGATCAGGCTGAGCTCGCCCTCGCCTTCGCCGATCGCGTCGAAGGTCGAGATCGGGACGAGCCCCCCGCCGGTCTCGCCCGTCGCGCCGCCGGTCTCGCCGGTCGTGCCGCCTTCACCGCCGCCGTCGTCGCCGCCACACGCCGCCGCGACGAGCGTGAGCACACCGACGACGGCTAGCCATCGCATCTTCCTCATCGAGCCCCCTCCTCTTGGTCGATCGACCCTTCCGCCGCGCCGGCGGCTTCTTCCACCGGCCGGTTGTTGCCGCGCTTCCACATCAGGCGCACCGCCTCCCCCTTGACCTGCAGCGCCTCCATCGACGACGTGTCGAGGTTCTGTCGCATCACGACCAGCTCGCCGCCGCCGTCGAGCGAGACGAGGTATCGGGTCACGGCACCCAGGTATACGACCTCGTGCACGCGCCCGGTCGCCGTGCACTCGTCCTCGGCCGTGGCGCGCGCCGGTTCGACCATCGCGATCTTCTCGGGCCGGATCGTGAACGCATGCCGGTCGCCCGTGATCCGCTCGGCCGCGTCGCCCTCGAGCACGTTCGAGACCCCGACGAACCCAGCGACGAATCCCGTCGCCGGCCGCTCGTACACCTCCGCCGGCGAGCCCACCTGCTCGATCCGGCCGTGACTGAAGACGGCCATCCGGTCGCTCATCGTGAGCGCTTCCTCCTGATCGTGCGTCACGTAGATGAAGGTGAGACCCACCTCGCGCTGGATCTCCTTCAGCTCGATCTGCATCGCCTGGCGGAGCTTCAGGTCGAGGGCGCCGAGCGGCTCGTCCAGCAGGAGGACCTTCGGCCGGTTCACGAGCGCCCGGGCGAGCGCGACTCGCTGCCGCTGTCCGCCCGAGAGCTGCGCCGGCTTGCGCTCACCGAACGCCGAGAGCTGGACCATCGCCAGCGCCTCGTCGACCCGCGATCGGCGCTCGGCCCGCGAGACCCTCCGCACCATGAGCCCGTAGCCGACGTTCGCCGCGACCGTCATGTGCGGGAAGAGCGCATAGTCCTGGAAGACGGTGTTCACGTCGCGCTCGTACGGGGCGAGGCCGGACACCTCCTGCCCGTTCAGCACGATCCGGCCTTCGGTCGGCTGCTCGAAGCCAGCGATCATCCGCAGGCAGGTGGTCTTGCCCGATCCCGACGGACCCAGCATCGAGAAGAACTCGCCCTCCCGGACGTCAAGGTCCACGCCGTCCACGGCCACGACGCCGCCGAACCGCTTGACGACGCGCTCGAGGCGAACGGCGATCGTCGGATCGTCCGACGCGCGCTCCCCGTGCACCTGTGCAGCGGCCTCGGCCACCCTGGATCCCCCTCCGTCCGCGGACCGCCCCTATGGGCTAGCCGACCATCTTGAACGGGATGCCAGCCGCCAGCAACCGGGACGTCGACCGCCTCGGATCCCGCCGTGCCCCGGGGCTCCGCCGGGGTCAAGCACCGGCCGCGGCGCCGGCGAGGCCGGGAACGGTCACGCCCCGCTCGGCCAGGGAACGCGCGAGCTCCTCCGTCAGACGCCCGACGACGCCGGGACCCTCGAAGATGAGGGCGGTGTACAGCTGGACGGTGGTCGCGCCGGCCTCGAGGCAGGCCACCACGTCCTCGGCCGTCGAGATCCCGCCGCACGCGTTCACCGGCAGCGCTCCCCCGGTTGCCGACACCACCTCCGCCACGAGCGCGCGCGTTCGTGCGGTGAGGGGTCGTCCCGACCGGCCGCCGGCGCCGGCCGAGAGCCGGGGATCCTCGACCGGCAGGGTGTTCGAGCAGGTCAGTCCGGCGGCGCCGTGCGCCTGCGCGACGCGCGCGAGCGCCAGCACGGCCTCTCGCTCGACGTCGGTCGCGAAGGGCGGGAGCTTCACGAACACGGGCCGGTCGGTCCGCTCGCGGAAGGCATCCAGGAGCGCTCCGAGATGAGCCTCTCGATCACGATCCCGGCCCCACGACACGTTCGGACAGCTCGCGTTCAGCTCCAGGCCGTCGGCGAGCGGCGCCAGCCGCTCGACGACGGCGGCCGCGTCCCGGACCGCCTCGTCGGCGACGCTGACGAGGCGGGGTGCCGTGCGACGACCGACGGCGAGCGCGCGCGCCGCGGCCTCGACCCCGGGGTTCGGCAAACCCATCGCGTTCGTGAGGGCGCCGTCCGCCCGGTCTCGGACGATCCGAGGCCGCGCGTTCCCCGACCTGGGCTCGCGGGTGATCGTGCCCCCCACGACGTACCCGAACCCGAGCCGTCCCAGGGCGTCGAGTCGCCGCAGGGACTTGTCGAACCCGGCGGCGAGGCCGATCGGGTTGCGGAGGGGGATCCCGGCGAGGGTCACACCTTGGCGAAGGTCCGTGGTGGCTCCGCCGATCGCCCGCCACGGCAGCGGCAGACCGAGCAGCCCGAGGGCGAGCCGGTGGGCGGACTCGGGATCGAGGGCGAAGAACAGCGGTCGTCCGACGGTCCGGTACCAACCCATCGGGCGCCTATGCTACCCGGCCATGGACGAGGACCTGGCCCGGCGTCTGATCGATGCGTCCGAGCTGCACGGGGACTTCGTCCTGTCGAGCGGGGCGCGCTCGAGCGTCTACTTCGACAAGTTCCGCTTCCTGACCCGGCCGGACCTGCTCCGCGCGCTCGCGCGCGCGATCGCGGCGCGGATCCCGCCCGGCGCCGACCTCGTCGCCGCGCCCGAGGGCGCGGCGACGCTGCTGGTGGCAGCGGTCGCCCTCGAGACGGAGCTCCCCGTCGCCGTCGTCCGCAAGGAGCCGAAGGCGTACGGGACGCGCGGGCAGGTGGAGGGCCACGCGCCGCCCGGCGCGCGCGCCCTGCTGATCGAGGACGTTTCGACCACGGGGCACCAGGTCCTCGCCGCCGCACGCGCCCTCGAGAGCAGCGGCGTCACCGTCGAGCGGATCGTGTTGGCGATCGACAGAGGGGGCGCGGACCACCTGCGCGAGGCGGGGTTCAGCGTCGACGCGATCGCGGTACAGCGACCCGACGGGTGACGCCCCGGCTCAGCCGATCGGGTTGCGGATGCAGCGCCAGATCTGCAGGCGCCAGAGCCAGCGGCTGCCGCGCCGGTGGAGGTTCAGGAGCCCCTCCTTCATCATCCGCGCCGCCGCCACCGACTTGCCGACGATGTCCGGCAGCGGGAACTCGCGCGAGAGCACGGACTCCATGTTGTCTCCGAAGAGCCGGCGCGCGGCCTCGAGGATCGACCGCTCGTCCTGGATCGTCCCGGTGGGCAGGTACAGGCGTCCACCGGAGGCGAGCGTCTGGGTCTCGCCGATGCTCTCGAGCATCATCCGCGGGAGCTCCGCGCCGGTCGGCCCACCGGCTCGACCGTCGGGGAACCAGCCCGCCACCTGCGCGATCTCGTCGGGGATCCCCGAGACGTCGCCGATCAAGACGGTGGCCTGCTCGTCGCGCACGGGCTGGAGGAGGTCCCCCGCCCGGAACTCCACCCGGTCGTGCAGCCCGAGGCGGCGCGCGTTCCGCGTGGCGGCCTCAACGGCTTCCTCGGAGAGGTCGCAACCGATCACGCGGCGGGCGCCTAGGCGGGCCGCCACGAACGACAGGACGCCGCTGCCGCAGCCCACGTCGATCACGGTGTCGTCGGGACCGATCTCGAGGGCATCGGCGATCGTGCGGCTCGTGTGGGTGGGGCTGAAGACCCCCGGGTTCAACGCGATCGTGAACGGACCCGTACGGCCCTTCCACACCAGCTCGGTCGGTGCGATCTGGCTCATCTCCACTCCATGGTCTCACGCGGGGGCATGTCGACGTCAACCGCCGTCCTCCCGCGGCCACGGCAGCATGCATCGAGGTTACACGGGCGGGGGTTCGAGGGCCGTGTCCTCGCCCGGGATCAGGTCCCCCGCCTCGACGGCGGCGGCATCGGCCAGCAGCCGGTCCCGGAGCGTCTGTGTCGCGATGCCCCGATGTCCATCCGGGTACGTGCCCACGCGCGAGGCCGCCCGGCGGAGCAGGGTCTTCGTCCCATGGGGGTTGCCCCGGCGGAAGTGCACGTAGCCCGCGCCCATCTGGGACAGGCCCTTGAAGAACTCGGCCTCGTCGGTATCGCGGGCCTGCTTCCAGGCCGTCTCCCATGCCTCGTGCGCGGGGAAGTAGCGGCCGGCGCGGGCGTGACGCCGAGCCAGCTCGTGATTCTCCTCGAGCGACAGGTGGTCGAAGTCCTCGAGCACGAGCTCGTTCGGCGCGTCCCATGGCTGCGGCCGTCCCAGCCGGTCCCGCGGTCGCTCCGGCTTCTGCCTGCGCTCGCTCGGGAGCCCGGTCTTGCCTTTCGCTTCCTCAGGCATCCATCGAGGGTACCGGTCGGTCCCCTCGTCGGTCAGGACCCGGACCCGCCGTCGCCGACCAGGAGCTCGAGCGACTCGCGGAGCGCCTCGACCCGACGATCACCGATCTCTCGGCGGAGCCGGACCTCGGTCGCCTGCACGGCGCGCCGGGAGTCCGCCACGGCCCGGCGTCCCCGGGCCGTGAGCCGCACGACCTTCGCGCGACCGTCGGAGGGATCGTCGACGCGTCGGACGTACCCACGCGACTCGAGCTCGTCGACCAGCAGCATCATCGCCTGCTTCGTGATCCGCCCGCGCCGGGCGAGCTCGGTCAGCCGCGTCCCCGAACGACGGTCCACGTGCAGGAAGACGGCGAGGTGCCCCGGCCGTACGTCGGACCATCCCCGTTCCTCGAGCGCCTCGACGAGCTGCGACGAGAGCGCGCGATGACCCTCGAGGAGCAGCCGTGCGAGATCCGGTTCGGTCATGGCTGCATCGTCTGCTCGCGTGTCGAGGACCGTCAACCCCACTGACGACCTCTCGCCGACCCTCGGGTCGGCCGGATCGGCGCTCGCTAGCCTGAGGGCCATGTCGCTCCTGATCCGCGAAGCCTTCGAGCACGAGCACGAGGAGGTCGGCCGCGTCACCGCCGGCGCGTACGCGGAGTTCGCACGCCCCGGCGACGGCGACTGGGAGGAGTACCTGGCGCGGATCGCCGACGTGTCCGGGCGAGCCGACCGCACGACGATCGTCGTCGCCCTCGACGGGAGCCGGATCGTCGGCAGCGCGACGCTCGAGCTGCTCGCCCGTGTCGAGGAACCGGAGGATCCGCCCTTGCGGCGGCACGAGGCGCACATCCGGATGCTCGGCGTGCATCCCGGCTGGCGGGGGCGCGGCGTGGGCCCGCTGCTGATGGAGGCGTGCGAGCGGATGGCGATGGAGCGCGGCAAGACGCTCATGACGCTGCACACGACCCAGCGGATGGCGGCCGCGCAGCGGATGTACGAGCGGCTCGGCTACGAACGGGGCGAGGACCGCGTCTTCCCCGACGGGTTCGTCCTGCTGTCGTACGCCAAGCGCCTGGGTTGATCGGACGAGCTGACCAGGAACCCTGCGGATCAGGCCTCGCCCGAGCCGCTCGCCGTGCGCACCACCTCGCCGGTGGACAGGATCACGCCGTCCTCGCACTCCGCCTGGACGAGCCCTCCACGGAACTGCTGCTCGTAGAGTTGCGCGTAGAGACCGGCGCGCGCGATGAGCTCGTCGTGGGTCCCGCGCTCGACGATCCGGCCACGCTCGACCACGAAGATCACGTCGGCTGACAGGATCGTGGACAGGCGGTGGGCGATCGCGATCGTCGTGCGACCGTGCATCAGGGGCTCGAGCGCAGCCTGGACGAGCCGCTCCGACGTCGTGTCCAGCGACGAGGTCGCCTCGTCGAGGATCAGGATGCGAGGGTCCTTCAAGATCACGCGCGCGATCGCCAGCCGCTGCTTCTCGCCGCCCGAGACCTTGTAGCCGCGCTCACCCACGACGGTCTCGTACCCGTCGGGCATCTCCACGATCCGGTCGTGGATGTAGGCGGCGCGCGCGGCGGCCTCGAGCTCTTCCTGCGTGGCGTCGGGCTTGCCGTACAGGAGGTTCTGCCGGATCGTCGTGTGGAACAGGTACGTCTCCTGGGTGACGATCCCGATCATGTCGCCCAGAGACTCGAGGGCGATCTTGCGCACGTCGATCCCGTCGATCTCGATCGCGCCCTCCTGGGCGTCGTAGAACCGGGGCACCAGGTACGTGATCGTGGTCTTGCCCGCCCCCGACGGCCCGACGAGTGCGGCGAGCTGTCCCGGCAGGATCTCGATGTCGACGCCGTCGAGCGTCCACGGCCGTCCGTTCGCGCCCCCGTCGGCTCCGGGCGGCACCGGCGGCGGCTCGTCCACCGTCGGCGACACCGGGAGATCTTCCGGCCTGGGCGTGTCGTAGCGGAACCGGACGTTCCGGAGCCGAACCTGCCCGCGGACCTCGGACGGCGGCACCACGACGGCCTCGGGGTCGTCCTGGATCTCGTGCGGGAGGTCGAGGTATTCGAAGATCCGATCGAACAGGGCGAACGAGGTCTGCACGTCGTTCGAGATCTGCAGCATCGAGCCGATCGGGAAGAAGATCCGCGACTGGAGCGTGGTGAAGGCCACGATCGTTCCGGCCGTCATCGCTGCTGGGTTCGACGAAGTGACCCAGGCGACCACCAGGTACGTGAGCGCCGGCATGATCGAGAAGAAGGTCCCGACGATCGCGAAGAACGACTGACCGATCATCGTCTGACGGATCGTGAACCCGGTCAGCCGCTCGTTCTCCTGGCGGAACCGGTCGATCTCGTGACGCTGCCTCCCGAACGACTTCGACAGCAAGATCCCGCTGACGCTCAAGGTCTCCTCGGTGATCGCCGTCATGTCGGCGAGCGTCTTCTGGGTGTTCGTCGCTACCTCGCGGCGCGCCCGTCCGACCTTCACCGTGAGCCAGATGAACACGGGGGTGATCGCGAGCGACATCACGGTGAGCTGCCACGACAGGATCAGCATCGCGATCAGCGTGCTCGTGATGATCACGACGTTGGCCAGGAGCGACGAGGCCGTGTTCGTCACCACGCCCTGGACGCCGCCGACGTCGTTCGCCAGGCGCGACTGGATCTCGCCCGTCCGGGTCGACGTGAAGAACCGGACGTGCATGAACTGCAGGTGGCGATAGAGCGCGTCGCGCAGGTCCTGCATCACCCGCAGGCCGACCAGGTTCGACAGGTAGGTCTGCCCAACCCCGATCACCCCGGTGATGATCGGGATCGCGATCATCAGGGCCACGAGGCGATACACCACCGGCAGGTCCGGGTCGCACGACGTGTTCGTGCAATGCAGGCCGTTGTCGAACACCTGCTTGATCAGCAGGGGGTTCGCGATGCCGAGCGCGGAGGTGATGACGATCGCGATCCCGACGACCGTGACCTTGGCCCGGTACGGCCGGAAGATCCCGACGACCCGCTTGATCGTCGAGCGCGTGATCGGCCGCTTGTCCTCCTCGCGGACGGGCGCGCCGTACATGCGGAAATGACGACCCATGACCTCCTAGGGTACGCGCGACCCGCGACAGGCCCGGACGGGATCGTCACCGGGGCCCGGGCGCCGCCGAGGACCCCGCGTGTCGCATGACCGCGTCGATCATCGCGGGGGTCAGCTTGCCGGTGAAGGTGTTCTGCTGGCTCGGATGGAAGCACCCCAGGACCCGGTAGGGACCGATCTCCGCCTCGGCGCCGTGGCCGAACCGGGGCTTCGGCCGCGTGGTGTGTCCGAGGGCGGCGAGCGCGCGCAGGGCCCCGTCCCACGCGTACGCGCCGAGGGTCACGATCACGCGGAGATCCTCCAGGGCCACGAGCTCGCGCTCGAGGAACGGCAGGCACCGGTCGCGCTCATCGGGCGTCGGCTTGTTCGCCGGCGGCGCGCAGCGGTTGACCGCGGTCACGAACGCACCGGTGAGCCTGAGCCCGTCGTCACGGGCGAGCGACGTCGGCTGGTTCGCGAACCCGGTCCGGTGCAGCGACGAGTACAGGAAGTCGCCCGAGCGGTCCCCGGTGAACATCCGACCGGTCCGGTTCGTGCCGTGGGCGGCGGGCGCGAGGCCGAGGATCAGGACGCGCGCGCCCGGGTCCCCGAACCCGGGAGCCGGCCTGCCCCAGTACGTCTGATCCGCGAACCGCGCCGTCTTCTCCCGGGCGACCCGCTCGCGCCACGCCACGAGCCGCGGACACGCGCGGCAGCCGACGACCTCCCGCGCGATCCGCTCCAGCTCGCGCGCGCTCACGCGAGCAGCGGGAAGGCCCGCGCCAGCGGACCGAGCGCGGCGTGCTCCTCGAAGGTGAGCCCGCGCCGACCCGTTCCGGCTTCGATGAACGACCGGTCGCTCCAGCGCCGGACGATCGCGGGCTCCGCGCCGAGCAGCCCGATGAGGATCCGTCGGATCACGGACGAGGCGGACGGCGTCAACCAGGGCTCGCGCTCGATCGCGGCGGCGAGGTCGAGGCCGTGCACGCCCATCTCCAGGATCCGGGTCTCCAGGTAGTCGTCGAACCGCAGGGCCGGTCCCCAGGTGGCGACGACGCGATCCTCGGGCGTCGCGAGCGCCAGGGCGATGGACCCGGCGCGAGCCCCGTCGAAGGACGTCACCAGCTCGGTCCCGGTCGCGAACCCCGCGGCGACCGCCTTCGCGCGATCGGCCGTGGCCGGACCGTCGTCCGCCGGGTCGTAGCTCCGCCAGTACGCCACGGCGTCGGTGTCGGCCGCGGCCGGCGCCGGATCGGCCAGGTACTCGCGGATCCGGTCGAGGTCGCCCCACATGTGGGCGAACAGCTCCTTGACGTTCCACAGCGGCAGCCGCGTCGGCCCCGCGAACGCGACCTCGCCGATCGTCGACGCGGCCGCGGACGCCAGCCGGCTCTCCTGGTCCAAGATCGCGGCGAGCTCCTCGTTCGGCATGGCTCCGGAGCCTAACGCGAGGGCGCGACGGCGCCGCCGGACCGCGTCCGGGCGCGCACGGCTGCCCAGTCGTCGTATCCGCCGTCCGTGCTCGTGACGGCGCCGTCGCGGACCTCGACGATCCGGTCGGGGATCCGGTCCAGGAGGTACCGATCGTGCGAGATCACGATCGCCGTGCCGTCGAACGACTCGAGCTGCGTCTCGAGGACCTCCATGCTCTCGATGTCGAGGTGGTTCGTCGGCTCGTCGAGCAGCAGGCAGTTCGCGCCGGAGAGCATGAGCAGGCAGAGCTGCAGCCGCGTGCGCTCGCCGCCCGAGAGCGTGCCCACCGGCTGGCGCATCTGGTCGTAGCGGAACAGGAACCTCCCGAGCAGCGCCACCGCCTCCTCTTCGTACATCGCCTTCGCGCCGCGCACGAACTCGATCGGCGTCAGGTGCGGCGGCTCGGTCTCGTGGCCCTGCGCCAGGTAGCCGATCGCCACGGAAGGGCCGATCCAGCGCGTGCCGTCGTCCGGCTCGAGCTCGCCCGAGAGGAGCCTCCCGAGGACGCTCTTGCCGGCCCCGTTGGCGCCGATGATCCCGACCCGTTCGCCGCGGTAGATCGTGAGGTCCACGTCCAGCAGGATCGGGTCGTCCCCGAACGCGAACGACACGTCCGACAGCGACACGACCTTCTGCCCGCCGCGTTGCGCGGCCCGGATCTCGAGCGCGATCTTGCGCCGCTCGAACACCGGGCGCTCGACCTTGTCCATCCGGTCGATCTGACGCTGCTTGTTCCGCGCCTGCTTGATGTGTCGCTCGTCCACGACGAGGGACGCCCAGAGCTTGAACCGGGCGATCGCAGCCTCCAGGCGCGCGATCTCCTTCTGCTGCGTCACGTAGAGCTGCTGCTGCCGCTGCAGGGCGATCTCCTTCGCCACCGCGAACGCGGAGTAGTTGCCCGGCCACATCGTGACCCGTCCGCCGTCCAGCTCGGCGATCTCGGACACCGTGTCGTCCAGCAGGTAGCGATCGTGCGAGACGATCACGACCGCGCCGGGGAAGGCGGCGATCTGGTCCTCGAGCTGCTCGCGGCGGTCGGCGTCCAGGTGCGTCTCGGGCTCGTCCAGCAGGAGCAGGCCCGGCTGGCGGATCAGGCAGGCGGCCAGAGCCACGAGCTTGCGCTGGCCGCCCGAGAGCGAGGTGGTCGGCAAGGTCAGGTCCTCGCCCTCGATCCCGAGCGAGCCGAGCAGGGTCCGGACCTCCCCGGCCAGGCCGGGGCCTCCGGCGTCCACCCAGCGGTCGAGCAGCCCCTGCTGACGCTCCAGCACGCGCCCCATGCGCGCGAGGTCGGCGATCGTCTCCGGCTTCGCGAGGTCGGCCTCGACGGCGCGCATCTGCCCGTCGAGCTCGGCGATGTCGGGGCGCGCGGCGAGCACCGTTTCCTCGGCCGTCCGCGCGTCGCCGTCCGGGTCCTGTTCGAGGTAGGCGACCTCGACGCCGCGCCTCCGTACGACCTCGCCGCCCGAGGGGGGCTCGGAGCCGAGCAGGATCTTCAGGATCGTCGACTTGCCGGCGCCGTTCGGTCCGACGATCCCCATCCGGGCGTGGTCGGGCACCATGAGGTCGACCCCTTGGAGCACGCTCCACGAGCCGTACGACTTCTCGACCCCGACCAGGCTGACGACGGACACGCCGAGGAACCTACCGCGCGGGGCAGCCCTTCCGGCGTGACCTTGCGTGCGTCAGCCGGCGGCGTTCAGCCGGCGGAGCGAGAGGGAGCCGGGATCGGCGTCCAGCCAGCGCTCGAGGTTCGCTCGGACCCGAGGCCACTCACCGTCGAGCATCGCGAACCACGCCGTATCCCGGTTGCGGCCCTTCACGATCATGTGTTGGCGGAACACGCCCTCGAACGTGAACCCCAGTCGCTCGGCCGCGGCCCGGGACCGCTCGTTCAGCGCGTTGCACTTCCACTCGACGCGCCGGTAGCCGAGGTCGAAGCTCTCGCGGAGCATGAGGTAGGTCGCCTCCGTGTTCGCCGCGGTGCGCTGCGCGCCGGGCGCGTACCAGATCCCCCCGAGCTCGATCACGCGCATCTCGGGATCTACGCGCATGAAGCTCGCCATCCCCACCGGCACCTCCGATGTTCGGTCGAACACCGTCCGGTACAGGAACTCGGGCGAGGTCGCCGCCCACGTCACCCACTCCCGCATCGCGGGCTCGTCGTCGAACGGACCGAACGGCAGGTAGGTCCAGAGCTCCTCGCCCTCCGGGACCCCGTTCCACGACGCGAACAGCCCGGGCGTGTGATCCGGCTCGGTCGGGACCAGCGAGACGAACCGACCGTCGATCCTCCGGGGCTCCGGGATGCGCGCGGCGGGGCCGGAGACCGGCTCACCGAGCGGCGTGTCCGGACCCACGCGTCAGACCCGGGCGGCAGCCAGCGACTCGTCGACCACGTCGAGCGCCTCGTCGAGCTGCTCGTCCGTGATCACGAGCGGGGCCATGTGCCGCAGGACGTTGTGGTACAGGCCGCACCCGACCGTGATGACCCCCCGGTGCTGCGTCTCGCGCATCAGCCGCCCGAGCAGGTCGGGGTGCGGTTCGCGCGTCTCGCGATCGCGGACGAACTCGACGCCGATCATCGAGCCCACGCCCCGGACCTCGCCGACCTCGGGCACGTCCCGGGCGATCTCCTCCCAGCGGGACCGGATCGCCTTCCCGATGGTCTCGGCGCGCTCGATGAGCCCCTCCTCGTCGATCACGTCGAGCACGGCGTTCGCGGCCGCGCACGCCACCGGGTTGCCGACGTAGGTGCCGCCGATCGCCGACGGGCCGGGCGCGTCCATGATCTCGGTCCGCCCGACGACCGCCGAGAGCGGGTAGCCGGAGGCCATCGCCTTCGCGAGGATCACCAGGTCGGGATCCAGGCCGACGCGCTCCGAGGCGAGGAAGCGGCCCGTCCGGCCGTAGCCCGACTGGATCTCGTCGGCGATCGTGAGGATCCCGTGCTCGCGGCAGAGATCCTGGACGCCCGGCAGGAACTCGGGGGCCGGCACGACGTACCCGCCCTCCCCCTGCACCGGCTCGAAGATCACCGCGGCGATCGTGGCGGGGTCGACCACCGTCGTGAAGGCGCGCTTCAGCACGTCGAGCGCGAGCCGGCCGGAGCGCTCCGGGTTCGAGCTCCGGTACGGGTAGGAGAACGGGACGCGGTACACCTCCGGCGCGAACGGTCCGAAGCCCCGCTTGTACGGGCGGTTCCGGCTCGTGAGCGTCATCGTGAGCAGGGTCCGCCCGTGGAAGGCGCCCTCGAAGCACAGGACCGCGTGGCGCCCCGTGGAGGCCTTCGCGAACTTCACGGCGTTCTCCACCGCCTCGGCGCCGGAGTTGAACAGGGCGACCTTCCGATCGCCGCCGACCCGAGCGACCAACCGCTCGGCGAGCTCGACGTAGACCTCGTAGGGGACGACGGAGAAGTCCGTGTGGGAGAAGCGCGCGGCCTGTTGCCGGACGGCCTCGACGACCTTCGGATGGGAGTGGCCGACCAGCGTGCACCCCAACCCGCTCGAGAAGTCGAGGAAGACGTTGCCGTCGACGTCGGTGACGGTCGCGCCGTCCCCGCGGTCGATCACGGCTTCCACGTGCAGGTCGAGCGGGTCGGCGACCACGCGCTCCTTGCGGGCGATGATCGCGCGGGACCTGGGCCCCGGCAGCTCCGTCTGCATCCGGATCGTCGACACGCGCGCGCTTCCTCCCGTTCGTCCTGCCGTTCGCGCGCCGACGAGCGGCGCGCCGCCGGAAGAGGCTACACGCGCAGATCGCGGAACCGTCGCTCCGCTGCCTCGAACGCCTCCAGCGGCACCATCAGCTCGCCCACCGCCCAGATCAACCCCTCGAACCCACCGAGGTCCGGTGCCTCGCGGCGCAGACGGTCCGCGAACGCGCGAGCCTCCGCGACGCCCCGGTCGCAGGCGTCCCAGACCTCGTCGAGCTCCGGACGGCGCCACCCCGGCATCGCGTCGGCGGCACGCCCGAGGTGCTCCTCGAAGGCCGTCAACGCGTCGGGCAGGGACCGCCCGGGGAGCCGCGTCGTCGGCATCACCTCGGTCAGGATCTCCTTGGCCGGCTCGACCTCCGCGAGGACGGCGCCGAACGCCGCGTAGGAGCCCTCGAGCTCCGCCGGGAGCCGGCGGCGTCTCAGGATCACGTCGCGCCCTCGCGCCTCGCCGCGACGAGCGCGGCCGGATCGTTCGTCGCGACGGCCGTCACGCCCGCGCGCCACAGGTCGAGCGCGGCCGCCGGATCGTCGGTGATCCACACGCCCACCGTCACCCCGGCGTCGCGCGCCTCGTCCACGAACCCCTCCCCGGCGGCGAGCACGGTACCGACGAAGGGGAGGATCCACGGGTGACCCTCCGAGATCGCGTAGGCGAGCGCCGCACGCGCCTCGACGGCGTCGGTGGTGAGCAGGCCCGTCGGGACGTCGGGCGCCAGCACGCGCGATCGCGCGAGCGAAAGCGGGTTGAAGCTCGAGAGCAGGACCGGACCGGCGAAGCCCGTTCGATCGAGCGCGCGGAGCGTGGCCTCGACCGCCAGCTCCCGCTGGCCGTCGAACCCGGGCTCGCCGGGGATGTTCTTGATCTCCACGTCCACCGCGACGCGGCCGGAGAGCCTCGCGAGCGTCTCCTCGAGCGTCGGAACCTCCGTCGTCCCGCCGTCCGCCGTGCGGATCGACAGGCGCTTGATCTCGCCGAGCGTGAGGTCGCGGATCAGGCCGGTCCCGTCGGTCGTCCGCTCGACGCCGGGATCGTGCATCACGACGGCGGTGCCGTCGGCCGCTAACCGGACGTCGAACTCGACCGCGTCGGCCCCCACCGCGATCGCCGCGTCGAACGACTCGAGCGTGTTCTCGGCCTCGTGCGCCGAGTCGCCGCGATGCGCCACGACCAGCCTTCCGGCCCCTTGACTGAACGAAGATTCAGACACTACGCTCGGCCCCATTCCGGACCCAGGGAACCGCACGTGAGCTGCACGACGCCCGATGATTGAACGACGGTTCAAGCACGATCCCGAGCAGATGTGGTGGGTGCGGGACGCCCGCTGTATCGGGGAGGACCCGGAGCTCTTCTTCCCGATCGGCTCCACCCGTCCGGCGATGGATCAGATCCGCGCCGCCAAGGCCGTGTGCGCCGAGTGCAGCGTCCGGGATGCATGCCTCGAGTGGTCCCTCGCCACCTTCCAGGACGCCGGCGTCTGGGGCGGCATGGACGAGGAGGAGCGACGCGTGATCCGGCGCCGGCGTCGGCTGAGCGCGCCTCTCGCCTCCGTCTGAGTCGGTCGGAGCCGGGCCCCCGGCTACGTCCCCCGTCACACGAGGCTCGAGGGGCAGAGGCCGCTCACCGGGCAGTCCTCGCATCGCGGCTTCTTCGCCTGGCAGATCGCTCGCCCGTGATCGATCAGCACGTAGGTGAAGTCGAACCACCGCTTCCGCGGGATCCACCGCATCAGGTCCTGCTCGATCTTGTCGGGGTCGGACTCCTCGCTGAACCCCAGCCGGTTGGCCAGGCGCTTCACGTGGGTGTCGACCGCGATCCCCTCGACCACGCCGAACGCGTTCCCGAGCACGATGTTCGCGGTCTTGCGCGCGACCCCACGAAGCGTGATGAGGTCCTCCATCGTGCCGGGCACCTCGCCGCCGTACGCGTCGACGATCCGCTGACAGGCGGCGCGGATCGACGTGGCCTTCTGGTTGAAGAAGCCGGTCGGACGGATGTCGGCCTTCAGCTCGTCCTCCGGGACCTCCAGGTAGTCCGCGGCGCTGCGGTACTTGGTGAACAGCGTCGCCGTGACCTCGTTCACCTTCTCGTCGGTGCACTGCGCCGACAGGATCGTCGCGACCAGGCATTCGAGGGCGTTCGAGAAGTTCAGCGCGACGTGCGCGTCCGGGTACGCGGCCGACAACCGCTTCACGATCGCGGGGGCCCGCGCCTCGATCGGATCGGCGCGCGTGAGGCTCGATGTCGGCACCGGGCAACCCTAGCGGCGGGACCGCGGGACGCCCACCGACGTCAGGGCTCGATCGGGAGCGGCAACTCGAAGACCTCGCCGTCGCCGTGCCGGGACCACTCCCCCTCGGCGCGCACGTGGACCTTCGACGCTCCGTGGACCTGCCAGCCAGACCCGTCGCCGACCAGCGCCGTGCGCTCGTCGATCCCGACGAACACCTCGCCGTCGGCGACCGTGGAGACGATCAGCTCGGTCGCGCCCGGGATCCAGGTATCGACGATGTCCCAGTGGGGCCCGAAGAGCGTGCGGCGGATGTACCCGAGCCCGGGCTTGAACACCTGCTCGAAGTCCTGCGTGTCGCTGTCGAAGGTCCGCTCGGTCAGGCACGCGACACCCGCGCTGCACCCCGCGTAGGCCATCCCCTCGTCGATCCGGGCGTACATCGCACGGCAGAACGCGCTGTCGCGGAGGACGGTGGCGAGGTACCAGGGGTTCCCGCCGGAGAAGAAGACCATCGACGCGCCGGCGAGCCGGTCGACGAGCTCCGGTCGCTCCGCGTCCTCCCGCGTCTTCAGGGGCAGGACCTCCACGTCGACCTCCAGGCGCCGGTAGTGCGACAGGCCCATCGAGCCCCACCGGTCGAAGACGTCGTCGCCTTCCCTCGCCGAGGCGGTGGGCAGCACGAGCACGCGCCCTCCACCGTCGGCGCGCTCCAGCAACCAGGCGTCCACCTCGTCGTGCCAGTCCTCGAACTCGCCGGCGCCGAGCAACGCGAACGAGCGAGCGGTCATCGCGATCCCGCCTCCGCGATCGCCTCCGCGAACGCGGGGATCGCCCGCTCGACCATCTCGTCGTTCGCCGTGAGCGAGATCCGGAACCGGCCGGGCGCCTCGAACACCGCGCCCGGCAGGACGTAGACGCCGCGCTTGACCAGCAGGTCGGAGAACGCCCGGTCGTCGGTCAGCGGCGACGTCACCAGGACGTAGAACGTCCCTTCCGGGAGCATCGCGTCGTACCCCTGGTCGCGCAGGGCCCCGACGAGCGTGTCGCGTCGCCCCTGGAGGGCGTCGAGGTCCGGGCCGAGCCGCTCGAGCTCAGGGACGGCGTGCTGCAGCATCGAGATCGGGTAGGCCCAGCCCGTCGAGATCTGCGCGACCAGGAGCGGGAGCCTCAGCGCCTCGCGCTCCGGCATCGTCGGCGGCATCGCGATGTACCCCAGCCGCGAGCCGGGCGCGAGCAGGGTCTTCGCGTAGGTGTAGAGCAGGAACGAGTAGGGGTACCGCGTGACGGGCGTGGGGAACGTCCGTCCATCGAACACGATCCGGTTGTACGCCTCGTCCGATACCAGGAAGACCGGACGGCCGTGGCGCTCGCTCGCCTCCGTCAGCACGCCGGCGAGCGCGTCGAGCATCTCGGGGGGGTAGATCCGCCCGGACGGGTTGTGCGGCGAGTTCACGATCACCGCACGCGTCCGCGGTCCGATCGCCTCGGCGATCGCGTCCAGGTCCAGGTCGTAGGTGTCCGCGGTCGCCAACACGCGCACGGGCGTCGCGCCCACCGACAGGATCAGGCTCTCGTAGAAGAACCACGGCGGCGACACGTAGGCGACCTCGTCGCCCGGATCGCACACCGTGCGGAGCACGATCGAGAGACCGGCGAAGTTGCCGTTCGTCATGCTGATGTCCTGGGGGTCGAACGGAGCCGCGAACCGCTCGGTCAAGCCGGCCGCCACCGCCTCGGTCGCGGCGGGGAGGTTCATCGTGTACGCGTAGTGCATGGCGTCGGTGGGCTCCGCGGCGCGCTGAAGGGTCTCGACGTAGGCGCGCGAGGCCACCTCGTGCGGGTTGCCGAACAGGAAGTCACACGGGATCTCCTCCGGCAGCGACAGGCTGAAGTCGGCGAACGACCGCAGGCTGTCGGCGATCGCGCCGATCTGCTCCGAGACGACCCTCATCACCCCTCCTTCTCCAGGCCGAGCCGGAAGTACTCGTCCGCCATCGCGGCCCGGAAGATATCCTCCCCGAACGCCTGGACCATCCCCCCGACCTGGCTCTCGTGCTCCTCGATCGCCCGCAGCTTCAGCTCGAGGAGGTCCGGCTCCAGCGGGAAGTCGATCGAGAGCTCCGCCCGCGCGGTGATGGGCGGCGTCCCCGGCCGGAAGACCTCGAAGCGGTTGTAGACCGGGACCCACGTCTCCGCCCACTCCTGCGTGTACGTGGCGTAGTGGACCCTCGCGCCCGGCTTGCCCACCTCGTCGACCGCACGCGTGGCCCATGTGCTCACCGACATGTGCGCGACGTGGCCGGTCATCCCGTCGGGGCCGAACGTGAGCACCGTGTCGGGCTGCACGTCGGCCACGATGTCACGCACCCGGGGGTAGCCTTCATCGGGCAGCCCGGTGTCCATGTCGATGTCGGGCAGGTCGAGCCAGTGGTGCTCGGTGACGCCCAGGACCTCGAACGAGCGCATCAGCTCGGCCGCGCGGACATCGCCCATCGTCTCGGGCGGCCAGACCTCCTCGTCCATCGAGCCGCCCTCGCCCCGGGTCGCGGTGATCACCACGACGCGGCGTCCGTGCGCGGACGGCCTGCGCCATGAGCCCGGCGGCGAGGTAGGTCTCGTCGTCCGGGTGCGCCCAGACCCCGAGGATCGTGCCGAGGTCCTCCACGGTCCCTAGGCCCCCACCTGACGGACGAAGTGGTACGCGACCGTGTGGCCCCCGTACGTGAGCGGGATCATGTCGGTCTCGGCCACGAAGCCCGATCCGTCCTTGCGGATCGCGCGGAACCGGAACGTCACGGGGAAGGCGAGCTCCTGGACCCGGTTCCAGTAGTTCCACGAGACCAGCTCCCGGTCGTCCTCGTGGACGAACTGCTGCAGGAACCCCGGGGTGTTCGACCACTCGTCGACCGTGAGCCCGAACATCGACGCGAGCCGCTCGTTGCACGCCGAGTGCGTCTCGTCCAACCACACGTAGACGCCGTCCGGGCTCGCCTCGAAGATGGGACGGAGGTGCTCCGCCAGCTGCGGGATGCACTCGTCATGCGGGACCGTCATCTGCCGCCTCCTCGCTGCCACCGGCTTCGGCCGGGTGAACGCTACACCCGATCGCGGCGCCGGCGGGAGGTCCTTACGGACCTTCCGCGGCGGAGGTGTCGAGGCGGCGGATCAACTCGAGCACCTTCTCCTCGAGCTCCGCGGGAACGGCCTCCTGCCCGCACTTCTTCGCGATCAAGAGCTTGAGGTGACGCTGGAACTCCGTGCGCTCGGTGCACCCGTGGCACTCGGCGAGGTGTCGCTCGATCTGGACCCGGACGGTAACGTCGAGCTCGCCGTCGATGAACCGCTGCGCCTCGGCGCGCGCCTCGTTGCAGTCACAACCGCGATCACCCATCGACCAGTCCTCGTTCCTTCGCCGTGTCCCACAACGCCCGCTCCAGCGCTTTCCTTCCCCGGTGCAGGCGCGACATCACCGTGCCGATCGGCACGTCCATGATCTCGGCGATCTCCTTGTAGCTGAAGCCCTCGACGTCGGCCAGCAGCACGGCCATCCGGAAGTTCTCCGGGATCGATTCGAGCGCGCGCTTCACGTCCTCGTCCGGCATCCGGTCGAGCACCTCCGACTCGGCCGAGACCTCGACGTTCTGCGCGCCCAGCCGGTCGAAGAGGTACCACTCGTCGATGTCTTCGGGACCCTCGACCGTCTGCGGCTCGCGCTGCTTCTTCCGGTACGTGTTGATGAAGCTGTTCGTGAGGATCCGGTAGAGCCACGCCTTCAGGTTCGTGCCCTCTTGGAACCCCGCGAACCCGCGGAAGGCTCGCAGGTACGTCTCCTGGATCAGGTCCTCGGCGTCGGTCGGGTTGCGGGTCAGGCGCATCGCGGCCCCGTAGAGGCTGGACAGGAGCGGGATCACGTCGCGCTCGAACCGCTCGCGCAGGGCCGCCTCGTCGGTCGCTGCTCGCTGGGCCATCGCGCCAGTATCCCGCATCCAGTCCGCCGCGCCGTCGCCCGATACCTGTGGAGGAGCTGTGACGTCGCCCGACGCGGCTGTCATAGGCCCAGGTGGGTGGCAAGATGGACACGCATGCCTGACGACGGCTCGAACAAGAATCCCCAGCGCAACCGCTGGCTGCCGGATGGATCCGGCGGCTCGAACGTGCCACGGCCGCGACTCAGCCCGTGGCTCATCGTCCCACTCCTGCTGGTGGGCCTGCTGGTGTTCAACAGCTGGCTCGCGAACGCGAACACCGAGCAGATCACGTACTCCGAGTTCGTCAACGCGGTCGACGCGGGGCACATCGTGACGGACGTCCCCGTGAAGATCTCGGACACGAGCGTGTCGGGGACGATGACCAAGGGCGGCGAGGAAGTGGACTTCGTGGCCACCCTGCCGCCCAGCTTCGACACCGGCCCGCTCACCGACAAGCTCATCGCGGCCGGGGTCGACGTGCAGGCGGTCCGTCCCAGCGTGTTCGCATCGCTGCTGCTGAACATCCTGCCGTTCCTGTTGGTGATGGTCGTCATCTACTACTTCGTGTTCCGGCGGATGGGCGGGGGCGCGGGTGCCGCCCTGAACATGGGCCGGAACAAGGTCCGGATCTACGACCGCAAGGAGATGAAGACCACCTTCAGCGACGTGGCCGGCGTCGACGAGGCGAAGGAGGAGCTCCGCGAGATCGTCGACTTCCTGAAGAACCCGAAGAAGTACCAGCGCCTGGGGGGCCGGATCCCGAAGGGCGTGCTGCTGCTCGGACCCCCGGGGTGCGGCAAGACCCTGCTCGCGCGCGCGGTCGCCGGCGAGGCGAACGTGCCGTTCTTCTTCATGTCCGGCTCGGAGTTCGTGGAGATGTTCGTGGGCCTCGGCGCCGCCCGGGTCCGCGAGCTGTTCCAGCAGGCGAAGGAGAAGGCCCCGGCCCTGGTGTTCCTCGACGAGATCGACACGATCGGCAAGGGACGCGCGGGCGCGATGGGCGCCGGCTTCGGGGCGCACGACGAGCGCGAGCAGACCCTGAACCAGCTGCTCGTCGAGATGGACGGGTTCGACGCCAGCAAGGGCGTGATCATCATGGCCGCGACGAACCGGCCCGACGTGCTGGACCCCGCGCTGGTCCGGCCCGGCCGTTTCGACCGGCAGGTCGTCGTGGACCGTCCCGACCTGCACGGCCGCGAGGAGATCCTGCGCGTGCACGCGCGGGGCGTCGCGCTGGATCCGAAGGTGGACCTCCGGCTGATCGCGTCGCGCACCCCCGGGTTCACCGGCGCCGACCTCGAGAACGTCGTGAACGAGGCCGCGCTGCTCGCGGCCCGTCGTGAGAAGAACTCCGTCACGATGGACGAGCTCGAAGAGGCGATCGACCGCGCGTCGATGGGCCTCGAGCGCAAGTCCCGCGTGATGAGCGAGAAGGAGAAGACCCGCGTCGCGTTCCACGAGATGGGGCACGCGCTGGTGGCGCACTTCTGCGAGAACCTCGACCCGGTCCACCGGGTGACGATCATCCCCCGGGGCACGGCCGCGCTCGGCCTGACGATGACGCGGCCGCTCGAGGACCGATACCTCGCCACCGAGCCGGAGCTGCGGGACATGCTGGCGTTCGCGATGGGCGGACGGGTGGCCGAGGAGATCTGCTTCGACGAGGTCTCGACCGGCGCGCAGAACGACCTGGAGAAGGCGACCCAGGTCGCCCGCGCGATGGTCTCCGAGTACGGGATGAGCGAGAAGGTCGGACCGCTCTCGCTCGGTCGCGACGACCAGGCGAACCCGTTCGCCGGGCCGAAGATCTCCGCTCATACGGCCGAGACGATCGACCAGGAGGTCTCCCGGCTGCTGAACGAGGCGCACGACCGCGCGGATCAGATCCTGCGCGAGAAGCGGACCCTGCTCGATCAGCTCTCCGGCGTGCTGCTCGCCACCGAGACGATCGACGGCACGGACCTCGAGGCCTACGCGTCGGGGACGAAGCCGATCCCCGACCCCGAGACGGCGCGTGAGAACGGCAAGGCCGCGAAGGCGGCCGCGGAGGCCGCCATCGCCGATGCCGCCGTCCGCCGTGAGGCCGAGCAGTCGGACGGCGTGCCCGAGTCCGTACCGGCCGGCGCGACCCCACCGCCCACGCCGCCGATGCCGCGGTTCGAGGAGTAGTCCGTCTCGGACTAGTGCTCGTGCCGGTGCGGCGGCGCCACTCCCGCCACCGTCAGGTCGGCCCGGTCGCGCCAGCGATCCAGGAACCGATAGAAGTTGCGCTTCGACCACTTCGCGCGCTCCGCCGGCGGGGTGCCGAACCACATCCGGTGCTCGTGGCGCTCGACCGGCACCGGGACCACGACCGCCCGCAGGCCGGCGTCCTTGATCCGGAACGAGAGCTCGATGTCGGCGGTGCGGTACCAGCGGAACTTCTCGTCGAAGAGGCCGGACGCGGCGAGCACCTCACGGCGGAACGCCATCAGGTACCCCTCGATCGCGTCCACGTCGGGCCCGTCGGACGGCTCGAACTCGCGGAGGTCGGGGGTCACGATCCCGAACGGCCCGCACACGCCCACCGAGGGGTCGCGCAGGACGTCCTCGATCGGCCCCAGGACATCGCCGGTCACCTCGATCGATCCGTCCGCGACGATCGCGATCCGGCCGGTCGCCCGGCGCAGACCCGCGTTCATCGCCGCCGCCCACCCGGTCCCCTCCTCGAGGGCGATCACATCGACGTCCTCGCCCCATCGGTCGGCCGGTTCACCCGTCACGTCGGCGACGACGTAGCGGACCGACCGACCGACCGGATGGGCGCGGAACGCGGCGATCGCACGGTCGACGTCCTCCGGCCAGCCCTCCACCACCCAATGGACCGACGCGTCGGCGTCCGCGGGGCGCTCGAGGAGGGACGCGACGTCGGCCGCCGCGGTCCGCGACGGCGCCTCGGGGACGGTGGCCGGCTCGAGGACGAAGGTCCCGTCCGCGGCGTCCGTGACCGTCCACCCGGCGTCGGCGAGGCGTTCGCGGAGATCGTCGGCCGCCGCGAAGTCCTTGCGGGCGCGAGCCTCGGCGCGTTGCTCGGCGAGCGCTCGGACGCCCTCGGGCGCCTCGCCGGCGGTCATCGGCTCAGGTGGTCGCGGCCTTCGTCGCGTTGCGGAGCCGGCCGGCCATCTGCTGCAGCGTCTTCAAGGCGATCGCCGGGTGCTCCATCATCAGCCCGCGGAAGACCCACTCGGTCAGGCCGAGCAGCTTCAGATCGGTGATCGCGGTGACGGTCGCCGTGCGTGGGCCACCGTCGAGCAGCGCGATCTCGCCGAAGAAGTCGCCCGGGCCCAGCATCGTCTTCTTCACGCCGCCGATCGTCACCTCGGCCTTGCCGTCGAGGATGATGAACAGGCCGACCCCGGGCTCCCCCTCCCGGGCGATGACGGTGCCGGCCGGGTGCGAGACGTCCTTCGCGACGCGTGCGATCAGGTCCAGGTCCCGCTTCGAGCAATCGGAGAACAGGGGGACGTTGGCCAGCTCGGCGGTGACGCTCTTCGTGGGCACGGCCCCTCCTCCCGGATCCGGCGGGATCCAGCTGACGCGCGACCGCCTATCCTATCCGGACGGCCGCCGGGTCAGTCCACCCGCCACGCTGACCAATACGCATCCGGGTCGACGCCGAGGAGCCCGTCCGCCGCGGCGGCCGCATCGATCGCGTCCCGGAAGTCCGCGGTGCGCGCGACGTCCAGCCACTGCCCCCGGGCGTAGTCGCGAAGGACCTCGACGAACCGGTCGAGGCCGAACCGCGAGGCCAGGTCCGCGAGCAGGCATCCGCCGCCGCTGTAGATCACCCAGTACTCATCCGTGTGCGTCCGCCAGTACCCCATGTCGTTCGTGATGCGCGCCGTATCGCTCGGGAAGTCCACGCCGTCCGGGCACTGCTTCCACCCGCCGAACGGCAGGTACTGCGACCACGTGGCGAACGATTCGTCGAGCCACGGCTCCGAGTACTCGTCGTCGCCGACGATGCCGTACCACCACTGATGCGCGATCTCGTGCGCGATCGTCAGTCGGTCCCGGTTCGTGAAGATGATCGTCGGGTACTCCATCCCGCCGAAGGTGGCGAACGCGGTGAGCACGACGTCCATCTCCGGGTACGGGAACGCGCCGTACGCCTCCGAGAACGTGTCGAGCGACTCCCGCGCGTGCCGGAGCGCCAGCCTCGCGCGTTCCCGGCCGATCCCCTCCGGCTGGTACGAAACGACGATCCTCGTCTTGCCCGACCGTGCTCGCATGTGGGCGAGGCGTCCAGCCGCCCAGGCGAAGTCCCGAACGTCCTCGGCGATGTAGAGCGTGATCCGCCGTCCGTTCCGCTCCCGTTCCGCCACGGCGATCCCGGTCGTCGGCGTGTCCAGCCCGCGCGGGACGTCGAGCCTGACCTCGTAGTGGCCGACGATCGAGTAGAAGCTCTCGCCCAGGTCGACGAACGGTGGGAGGTGCCAGCCGCCGTCGTCATGGATCGCGAGCGTGGGCAGTGCCGTTCCGAGCAGCGACAGCCCGTGATAGGTCCCGAAGCGATCGTTCCTCCGGGGCAGATCGATCGTGAGCCGGAACGAGACGGTCGCGGGCCCTCCCGGGGGCACCGGCTGGTCGAGCTCGATCGGGAGCACGGTGCAGCGCTCCGAGAGCTCGCCTGGCGTCCCACCCTCGACATCGGCGACCACGATCGCGTGGCTGCGGCACCCCTCGACGCCGTTGGACCACAGGCGCAGGTAGATCAACGAGAGCGGCTCGGCATCGAGGTTCGTGAACGAGATGCTCTCCGACCCGCGCCAGACACGACCCGTTGGGCCCGTCGACAACCGGACCCGGTAGCTCGGATCCCCGGGGTTGCGGACGGGATCGTCCGCGCGCGCAGGCGCCGTCGGCGCCAGGAGCACTGCGATCAGGACCAGGGGAAGGAGCCGGCGGGCGTTGGCCATGTGCCTCCGAGTGTACGGACGACCGCGCGCGCCCACCGCTACGGTTGAGCGATGCCGCACGAGACCGCGCTGATCGCCACGATCGCCTTGGGGCTGTCCGCGGCCTTCATCGGCGGCGTGATCGCCACGTGGTTACACCTGCCGACGATCGTCGGCTACCTGCTCGCCGGCATGGCGATCGGCCCGTTCACCCCCGGGTTCGTGGCAGATCAGGGCCTCGCCACCCAACTCGCGGAGATCGGCGTGGTGCTCCTGTTGTTCGGCGTGGGGATGCACTTCTCGATCCCGCAGCTCCTGTCGGTCCGCCGGGTGGCGATCCCGGGGGGCATCGGCCAGGCAGCGGTCGCGACCGGCCTGGGGATCGGGGTCGGGATGGCCTGGGGGTGGAGCTTCGGCGAGGCGCTCGTCTTCGGGTTGGCGATCAGCGTCGCGAGCACCGTGGTCCTACTCCGTGCGCTGACCGATCGCGGCAAGCTCGACACCGAGGGTGGTCACGTGGCGGTGGGCTGGCTCCTGGTGGAAGACGTCCTGACGGTCGTGATGCTGGTCGCGCTCCCGGTCCTTTCCGAGACGCTGGGTGGCACGGCCGCGGAGGGGGGCGGCGGACTGTTGGCGTCCCTGCTACCGGCGCTCACGAAGCTCGTGCTGTTTGCTGCCGCGATGTTGATCGCCGGCCCCCGCCTGATCCCGCCACTGCTCGGCTGGACCGAACGCCACGGCGGTCGCGAGCTCTTCACGCTCGCGGTATTCGCGATCGCGCTCGGGATCGCGTTCGCCGCCGCCGAGCTGCTCGGCGTGCCACTCGCGATCGCCGCATTCCTGGCGGGCGTCGTCGTGAACCAGTCGGACGTGAGTCATCGGGCGATGGCGCAGTCGGAACCGCTGCAGGACATCTTCGCCGTGTTGTTCTTCGTGTCGGTCGGGATGCTGGTGGATCCAGCGTTCCTGGTGCGGGACGTGGAGCGCGTGCTGATCGTCGTCGCGCTGATCGTGATCGTGAAGGCGCTGATCGCACTCGGCCTGGTGCTGGTCTTACGTCGCCCGCTCGCGACCGGGCTCACGGTGGCCGCGGGCCTGTCGCAGGTGGGCGAGTTCTCGTTCATCCTGACCGAGCTGGGTCGCTCGCTCGACCTGATCGGCGCCGAGGCGCAGAACCTGATCTTGGTCGGCGCGCTCGTGTCGATCACGCTGAACCCACTGGTGTTCGCGACCGCGGCGCGGCTAGAGGCTCGGACGAGGATGCGCGGGATGAGCTCGGCGGGGACGGGCGACGCTGCATAGCGAAGGGTGTCGGATGGCGATCGCGAAACGGCGAGACGTGGTGCCGTCTACCTGTCGGTGATCCGTCGGCACAGATGAGGCCGAGCGGACCTCGGCCTCATCCGGACGTCGCCCCGAGCGAGAGCGCGAGGCTCGCCGACCTCCGAGCCTAGTCCTGGTCACCGCGGCTGAACACCCGGCACGGATCACGAGGGTTGCCCGTAGCTCGGTCCGACGAGGTCTTGAACGGGCACGTGGGTTCACGCGGGTCGTCTTCTGGATCCTGTCCGTGGTCATCGGCATCGTGACCGCGATCACGTGGGGAGCGGACCGTGAAGGACGCGCGGACAGGCAAGCGGGGAAGGTGACCCTCCCGGTCGCCACGTTGCGCATGAACGAGAGCGAGCGTATCGTCGAACCATCGGAGCCCGCTTGGCGGAAGGAGCGTCGCCATGGGTCGGAGCGGAGATCTCCACGTGACCAAGGAGTGCTCGGAGTACACGGGCCTCGCTGGCAGTTCCTGCACGATCACGTCGTCCAACCTCGAGGAGATCGCGGTCGGCTCGAAGGTGATCTATGCGGACGCAGCCGGTGAGGGGACGTTGGACACCGACATCGTCCTCGACGCTGGCTCGGGCAACACCGCGACCGGTCACGTCGTGCTCGACCTCGCCGCCGACAAGGGTGTCGTCACGTTCGCAGGAGGGACGGGATCGCTCGTAGGGATCCACGCCCACGCCGACGTCACGACCGACGCTGACGGCCTGTGGCATTGGGAGGGGACCTACAGCTTCGACTGAAGCGCGCTGAGGTTCCTCGCGACCCCAGCTCCGCGGCTCGGTAGCTCGCGACTGATCCGTTGGCAGGTCCGACGAGCAGAAGGGGTGCCGGTTGCCCGACACCCCTCGTGAACTGCACCTTCTTCGTCGCGGGGACAGGATTTGAACCTGTGACCTCTGGGTTATGAGCCCAGCGAGCTACCGGACTGCTCCACCCCGCAGAACGATGCTAGCGAAGGCCGCCACGATGCGACAAGGCCCGGGGGCGCTGGTGGTCCCTGGCTGAGCAGGCCTCTCGCCTCCCTTCGCCACCTCGCGCCGGTGGCACCGTGACCGTGTATGTGGGGCCGGCGAGCCTGATGGGCTCGCCCCGATGCGGACGGAGGAGGCAGCGCCATGGCCACGACGGTGGATCGGGATGGAGAGGTCGGCCTCGAGAGCGGAGGACCGCGCCTGACCCAGGACCGGATCTGGCGGATCCTGCGGAAGTCGTCGTTCGCGGTCCTCAGCCACACCACACCCACGGGCGCGCCGCGATCGAGCGGCGTGGTCTACCGAACCCTCGACGGGAGGCTGTACGTGGCGGTCGCGCCCGACAGCTGGAAGGCGAGGCACGTCGCGGCGACGGGACGGGTCGCGGTGACGGTTCCGGTCCGCCGCGGTGGGCTCCTGTCGCTCGCGGTCCCGATCCCGCCGGCGACGATCAGCTTCCATGCGACGGCACGCGTCCTGACCGCCGGCTCGCCCGCGATCCGCGCGGTCCTCGAGGACCTCGGCTCGCTGCTGCCCCCCGAGCGACGCGATCTCGCGTCGGTGATCGAGATCGCCCCCGAGGGCGCGTTCGTGACGTACGGCATCGGCGTCCCGCTGATGAAGATGCGCGACCCGTCCGCCGCCCGGGCTCGGGTCCCGGTGACATCGACGTGATCCGTACAGCCGCGTGGACGAGATGAAGGTCCGACGACCTCGCTAGCTCGACGAGGTCGCGTGGGTGAGCACGCGATCGAGCGGCGCGGGCACGCGATCGAGATCGAGCGCTTCGACCAGCACCGGCGCGGACCGGATCTTGCGGCCGCTGAACGTGCCGAAGAAGCGTCGGAGCTGCTCCTCCTCGGGGCGATCCCGCCAGGGGGGCTGCCGCTGGAGCGTGCGGAAGGACCCCAGCTCGCCCTGCTCCTCGACGACGCGCAGGACCCCCGCGACGCCGAGCGCCCGGATCAGCTCGTCCTCGAGGTCGGCGACGCACACGAAGAAGCCGAGGCGCTCCATATCCTCGCGCGTGAGGTCGACGCCGAGGCCGGCACGCTCGAGCCCGCGCCGGAAGTCACGCTCCTCGCCCACGTCGCAGAGCCCGGCGAGCCCGAGGTCGGACCCGTTCGGCCCGAACCGCTGCAGGGCACGCCCGATGTTCTTCGAGCCGCCGATCGACGTGATCGCGATCCCGTCGGCGTTCAGGTCCAGGCCGCGGCGACGCGCCAGCGTCTCCAGCGCGAACCGGTCGCTGATCCCTTCGACGAGGACGACGGCGCGCACCTGCACCGAACCACGGTACCGAGCAGGTCCGGATGGCGGCCGCGCTGGCTCACGAGGTCTCGATCGGTGCGTCGAGCCTCACGCAGATCGCTCGGGGATCGCCTTCGTCGTCGACCATGACGTCCGGGGCTCCGAACCCCGCTGCCTCGGCGGCGCGACCGATCGGCTCGGCCTGGTCGCCCCCCAGCTCCAGCAGCAGCCACCCGCCCGGACGCAGCCACGCGACGCTGCGTCGCACGACGTCCAGCAGGAGATCCGTCCCGTCGGGCCCGCCGTCCAACGCCAGCCGAGGTTCGAACGCCCGGACGTCGCGCGGGAGCAGACGGATCTCATCGGTGGGCACGTACGGGGCGACGGCGGTCATCACGTCGACCGCGCCCAGGAGCTCCCGCGGGAGCGGCTCGTCGAGCGAACCCTCGAGCACCTCGACGCCGTTGTCGCGCGCGCACGCGGCGGCGACCGGATCGAGCTCGGTCGCAACGATGCGCGCGGAGGGTACCGCCCTCGACAGCACGACGGCGATCGCGCCGGAACCCGTGCAGAGGTCGACGGCCACGCCGCCCGCCGGCAGGAACGCGGCCGCCCGCCGGGTCAGCGGCTCGGTCTGGGCCCGCGGAACGTAGACACGGGGAGCGATCCCGAGCGCGATCCCGCAGAACGTCGTCGTCCCCGTCAGCCACGGGAGGGGCTCGCCGGCGACCCGCCTGACCACCAGGTCCTCCAGGACGGCGTGATCGCCGGCCGAGGCGCCGAGCAGAGCCTCGGCGTCCTCGGCCGGCGAGGGGAACCCCGCCTGGGCGAGCCGGCGCTCGATCGCGCTCAGGCCAGCGACCGCGCGACCTCCTCCAGGCGATCCATCGCCTCCTGCATCCCGCCCTCCATGCCGGACTCGATGATCATGTCCCGGATCTCCCGCGTGTGGCACTCGACGAGCGTCGTCAGCGTCGTGCGCCCGTCGGACCTCGGTCGAACGTGGTGGTGTTCACGGTCGCGTCGTCCTCGGTCGCGTCCGGCACGCCCTCGTACAGCTCGGTCGAGACGAGCCGCTCGTCCGGCACGATCTCGCGGTACGTCGCCATGGAACGCCACCTCGAACCCCGCGTTCGCCACCATCACGTAGCGCCACCGGCCGCCGACCCGCAGGTCGATCTCGACGCTCGTGACCTCGCCGCGCTCGCCGCTCCACCACCGCTTCACCAGGTCAGGTTCCGTGTACGCACGCCACACCAGGTGCCGCGGCGCGTCGAACCCCCGTGTGATCAGGATCTGCGTGTCCTGCGGGAGCGTCACCACCGCGGACCCGCTACCGGCCATCGTTCCCATCGCCTTCCTCCTCCTTCAGGTCCTCCAACACGACATCGAGCTTGTCGAACCGCTCGGACCACGCCCGCTCGTAGGTCGTGACCCAGTCGTGGATCGGCTTGAGGGGCCGTCCGTTCAGTCGATAGATCCGCTGCCTCCCTTCCTCCCGCACGTCCACCAGCCCCACCTCGCGCAGCACCCGCAGGTGCTTCGACACGAGCGGCTGCGACAGGCCGAGCCGCGCGACGAGGTCGTTCACGGGTCGCTCCCCGTCGGCGAGGACGTCCAGGATCTGCCGCCGCCGGGGCTCCGCCACCGCGTTGAACGCGTCCGCCGTCGTCGCCGCACGTGCCATGGGAGGAACCATACATATCCATATCGGCATATGTCAAGACGACCGCGCGGGGCGTTCGGGCCGATGCTCGAAGGTCAGGACGCCCGGATCTCGGAGGCGCGCCGCGCGAGCTCCTCCCGCACGGCGGGGACGACCTCGGTGCCGAGCAGCTCGATGCAGCGCAGGACCTTCTCGTGCGGGACGGGGCCGATCGAGAACTGCAGCGCGAACCGGTCGTGGTGGAAGATCTCGTGCTGGAACAGGATCTTCTCGACGACCTGGTCGGGCGTGCCGACGAAGTAGGCGCCGCGGAGCGTCGCGCCCGCCTCGTACTGCTCGCGCGTCATCGGCTGCCACCCCCGCTCTCGGCCGATCCGGTTCATCATCGACGCGACGTAGGGGAACGACTCCTCCACCGCCTGCTCGTAGGTGTCCGCGATGTACCCGTGCGAGTTGATGCTGAGCGCGGGAACCGGGTCGACGCCGGCCTGACGGGCGGCGTCGCGGTGGAGCTCGGCGAACGCGGAGAACCGCTCGGGCATCCCGCCGATGATCGCGAGCGCCATCGGCAGGCCGAGCGTCCCGGCACGGAACGCGGACTCAGGTGCGCCGCCGACCGCCACCCACACGGGCAGCGGCTCCTGCACCGGGCGCGGGTACACGCCGCGTCCCCTCGATCGGCGCGCGGTGCTGCCCGACCAGCGCACGACCTCCTCCTCCCGCAGCTGGAGCAGCAGCCGGAGCTTCTCGTCGAAGAGCGCGTCGTAGTCGTCCAGGTCGTACCCGAACAAGGGGTACGACTCGGTGAACGAGCCGCGGCCGGCCATGATCTCGGCCCGGCCGCCCGAGAGCAGGTCGAGCGTGGCGTACTCCTCGAACACCCGCACCGGGTCGTCGGTGCTGATCACCGACACGGCGCTCGTCAGCCGGATCCGCTCGGTGCGCGCGGCGGCCGCGGCCAGCACGACCGCGGGCGCCGACGCGATCAGGTCGGGCCGGTGGTGCTCCCCCACGCCGAACACGTCCAACCCGAGCCGGTCCGCGAGCTCGACCTGCTCGATCAGCTCGCGCATCCGCTGCTCGCGCGATGATCGTCTCGCCCGTGACCGGGTCGGGCATCAGCTCCACGAACGAGAAGACGCCGAACTCCATGCGCCTATCCTCCCAGGCATGGCGTCGGACCCCGCACCGGAGCGCGAGCTCTTCCTGCTCGGCACCGGCATCGCGCATTCGCTGTCGCCGCCGACCTGGAACGGCGTCTTCGACGAGCTCGCGCTGCCGTGGCGGTACGGCCTGCTCGACGTCGGCCCGGAGGGGCTCGACGACGCGCTCGCGCGTCTGCGGGACGGCCGGACCTGGGCCTACAACGTGACGATGCCCCACAAGGCGTGGGCCGCCGGCGCCGCGACGCGCCCGGACGATCGCGTCGAGCGCGCCGGCGTCGCGAACTGGCTCGCGGCCGACGGCGAGGACCTGGTCGCCGCGAACACCGACGCCGAGGGCGCCGAAGCACTGCTGAACGCCGCCGGGCCGATCCGCCACGCTTTGGTGTTGGGGGCCGGCGGCGCCGCGGCCGCGATCCTGGTCGCGCTCGAGGCCCGCACGTTCTCGGTGACGCTCGCGAACCGGACGCGGGAGCGGGCCGACGAGCTGGGCGGGCGGGCACGGACCTGGCTCCCCGAGCTCCGGGTGATCGGGTGGGATGAACGCCACGCCGCAGCGGACGAGGCTGACCTGATCGTGAACGCGACCGCGTTCGGCATGGAGGCGGAGCCCGGCTCCCCGCTCGACGGGCTCCCCGAGCGCGACGGCCTGCACGTCTACGACCTCGTGTACGGGAGCGGGACCACGGCGCTCGTGAAACAGGCGGGCGAGCGCGGCGCGCTCGTGGCCGACGGCCTGGCCCACCTCGAGGCGCAAGCGGTCGCGCTCCTCCCCCACATGGGTCTGCCGCCCGACCGCGCCGGCACGGTCCGCGCGCACCTGGCGCGCGCCGCCGGCCGCGAGCCCCTGCGGTGGGAAGTACCATCGCGCGCATGACCCGGACCGTGGCCTCGATCGTCGCGGGGCGCGTCGTCGACGGCGCGCCCGGCGGGGCGCTCACGGTCCCGAACCCGGCGAACCTCTCCGAGACGGTGGTCGAGGCGTCGCTCGGCGACGCCTCGACGTTCGTCGACGCCTGCCGAGCGGCCCGCGCCGCGCAGGCGGCGTGGGCCGCGACCCCCGCGCCCACCCGGGGCCGGGCGATCCAGCAGCTGGGCCGCCTGGTCGAGGACAACGCCGAGGCGCTGGCGCAGCTCCTGACGCGCGAGATCGGCAAGCCGATCAAGGAGTCGCGCGGCGAGGTGCAGGAGGTGATCGACACCTGCACGTTCTTCCTGGGCGAGGGACGACGGCTGTACGGGCAGACCGTGCCGTCCGAGATGCCCGACAAGCAGCTCTTCACGTTCCGGACGCCGGTCGGCGTCGCGGCGATCGTCACGGCCGGGAACTTCCCGGTCGCGGTGCCGTCCTGGTACCTGGTGCCGGCGCTGCTGTGCGGGAACGCCGTCGTGTGGAAGCCCGCCGAGTACACGCCCGCCACCGCCGAGGCGTTCGCGCAGCTGATCCTGCACGCCGGGTTCCCGGCGGGCGTCTTCAACCTGGTGCTCGCCGACGGGCCGTCGACGTTCGAAGGGCTCGAGCGCGCGTTGGGGGAGGGCGTGGTCGACAAGGTCGGCTTCACCGGATCGACCGACGTCGGCCGGCGGATCGGCGAGGTGTGCGGTCGCCACCTGCAGTCACCGTGCCTGGAGCTGGGCGGGAAGAACCCGCTCGTCGTGATGCCCGACGCCGACCTGGACCTGGCCGTCGAGGGAGCGCTCTTCAGCGGGTTCGGCACCGCCGGGCAGCGCTGCACGTCGCTCGGGACCGCGATCGTCCACGCCGACGTGCACGACGACTTCCTGGCGCGGTTCGACAAGGCGGTGCGCGACGCGCCGATCGGCGATCCGACGCGCGACGTGCTCTACGGGCCGATGATCAGCGAGCGGTTCCGCGACCGGTTCCTCGGCTGGCTCGACCTGATCCGGCCGCACCACCGCGTGACGGGCTCGACCGCCACCGGACGCATCACCCACGAGCACCCGCGCGACGGCTTCGTCGGCGACCCGGAGGCGGGCCTGTACTGCCACCCGACGATCGTCGACGGCGTCACGCTCGACGACGATCTCTACCGGACCGAGACGTTCGGGCCGATCGTCGGCGTGGCGTCGTTCGACACGTTCGATCAGGCGATGGAGCTCGCGAACGCGCACGGCTACGGCCTGTCATCGTCGATCTACACGCGCGACCCGCTGCACGCGTTCCGGTTCCGCGAGCGGATCTCGGCCGGGATGGTGAGCGTGAACAACTCGACCTCGGGCGCGGAGGCGCACCTGCCGTTCGGCGGCAACGGGCGCAGCGGCAACGGCAGCCGCCAATCGGGGATCTGGGTGCTCGATCAGTTCACGCGGTGGCAGTCGATGAACTGGGACTACTCGGGCCACCTGCAGAAGGCCCAGATGGACGTCGCCGACGTCGGGGCCGACCTCGACTTCCGCCTGCCCGGCTGAGCCGGCCGCGACCTAGCCGGATGGCGACGCGCTGGGCGAGGGCGAGGCCGTTCCGTCGCCGCCGGTCTCCCCCGCCGCCTGGTCCGCCAGCCCGACGGCCTGCGCGACCAGGTCCTCGGCCAGCTGGATCTGGTCCTGGTAGGTCCCCAGGTCGCCCGCTTGCAGCGCCGCCTGCGCGAGATCGAAGTGCTGCTGCGCCTCGTCCAGGAGCTGGCGGATCTGCTCGTCGACGGAGCCGGTCGGCGGCGGCTCCTCGCCGCCGTCGGGCGGGGCGACCCCGCTCACGGCCGAGGCGAGCGCCTCCGAGAGGTTCGCCCCGACGCCGACCGTCGTGCCGTTGACGACGAGCACGCGCTTCAGCTCGGGGATCGCGTTCTCCTGCCGGGCCCGGATGTAGACGGGCTGCACGTACAGGAACGAGTCCTCGATCGGGATCACCAGGAAGTCGCCGAACACGATGTCCGACCCTTGCTGTCCTACCAGCGTCCGGAACGACGAGAACGCGGGGTCCTGGTTCATCGCGGAGAACACCTGCGTCGGTCCGTCGATGTTGCGCCCCGCCGGGAACTCGTAGGCGACCAGCCGCCCGTACTCCTCGGGGTCGGAGTCCGCGGCCATCCAGGCGACCATGTTCACCCGGCCCTGCGGGACGAACGGCAGGATCAGCTGGAACCGCTCCGCGGTCTCGCCCGGCAGCTTGATCTGCTGGTAGTAGGGCCGCATCGGCCCGCTCGCGCTCGTGGTGCCGCCGGCCCCGGTCGTGACGTCCGTCGCGTTCCCGCGGATCGTCGGGTCGCTCGCGATCTGCCAGACGTCCTGGTTCTGGAAGAAGACCTGCGGATCGGTCACGTGGTACCGCGTGTACTGGTACGCCTGGATCTGGAAGAGGTTCTCCGGGTAGCGGAAGTGGTCGATCAGCCCGGCGGGTGCCTCGGACACCGGCGTGAACATGTCCGGGAAGACCCGCTCCCACACCTCGATGATCGGATCGGGGTTCTCCGGCGTCGTCACGTCGTAATACGTCACCGAGCCGTCGAACGCATCCACGACCGCCTTGACCGGGTTGCGGATGTAGTTCGCCACCCCGGTGATGCCGTTCGCCTGGTTGTAGCCCGCCTGGTCCGTCGCCACCGAGAAGTCGACCCGTTCCGAGTACGGGTACTCCGTCGTGGTCGTGTAGGCGTCCTGGATCCAGAGCAGGCGTCCGTCGACGACCGCGAGGTACGGGTCGCCGTCGAACGACAGGAACGGAGCGGGCTTGCTGATCCGCTCCTGGATCGTGCGGTTGATCATGATGCGCGACTCCGGCGTGATCTGGCCCGAGATCAGCAGGTTGATGTCGCGGAACCGCCACGCGAAGAGGGCGCGCTGCAGGAGGTTCCCCATCGGGATGCCGCCCGTGCCGTCGTAGACGTACACCGGGGTCGCCGGCGCGCCCTCGTAGTTGAGCTCGCGCGTCTTCGTCTTGACGACCACGAACGCGACGTCCTGCCGCTCGCCGAAGTAGACCTGCGGCTTCTCGGGCAGCAGCTCCTCCGGCGGCTGCACGTCGGCCGCCGCGACCGGCGGGATGTCGTTGACCGAGAAGACGGGGGCGCCCTCGATCGAGGCGGTGTTCACCGCGACCGCCACGTTGCCGTACCCGTGCGTGTAGACCAGGTGCCGGTTCTGCCAGGTCTGGGAGCCGGGGATGTTGTCCTGCGCGACCTCTCGGGCGGACATCATCAACACCCGCTGGCGATCGGCCAGGCGGTACCGGTCCACGTCGACGTCCTCGAACTCGTAGTAGGCGCGGATCCGCTGCAGCGTCTCGAAGTTCTCGAGCAGCACCGCCGGGCGCCACAGGCGGATGTTCGAGATGGTCGCCTCGTTCGCGTCGACCGCGTCCGCGCCGACCGCGCCCTCGACGGGACGCTCGGACGCCTCGACCGTGTCCAGGCCGAAGGCGAGCCGGGTCCCCTCGATGTTGTCGGCGATGTACGGGCGCTCGCGCTGCAGCTCCTGCGGCTTCACGCTGAACTGCTGCACGAACGCCGGGTACGCGGTCCCCAGCAGGACCGAGAGCACCGCGAGGATCCCGACGCCGAGCACGGGCAGCGCCCAGTTGCGGTAGCGGACGTTCACGAAGAAGAAGCCGGCGCAGATCACGGCCGCGATCGCCAGGAACGTGAGCGCCGGGAGCTGCGCCTTCACGTCGGTATACGAGGCGCCCTCGATCGCGCCGCGCGTGGAGGTCAGCAGGTCGAACCGGCCCAGGTAGTACCCCCAGGCCTTCACGAGCAGGATCAGCCCGAGCAGGACCGACAGGTGCGCACGGACCGACGGCGCGACCTTGTCCGCGAAGGCCGGCGCCTGGGGCCGGATCCCGCCCCAGAAGAAATGCGCGATCGCCGTCAGGAGCGTGATCCCGACGAGCGCGGAGAAGAGCCAGCCCTGGAGGAACCGTAACCACGGGAGGCTGAAGACGTAGAAGCTCGGGTCGCGGTCGAACAGGGGCTCCGGATGCCCGAAGGTGATCCCGGACGAGTTGCGCCACAGCAGGAACTCCCCCCACCGGCTCGAGACGCTCGCGCCGACGACGAAGGCGATGAAGGCGCAGCCGACGGGGATCAACCAGCGGAGCGACGGCTCGAGGTTCTGGCGGAACCGCTCGACGATCTCCTGGTCCGGAGTGAGCACGCGGGTGGTCGGGGTGACCCGCTTCGCGATCAGCAGGCTCGTGTAGAGCATCGCGAAGAAGAGGACGCCGAACACGAGGCCGAGCAGCACCTTCGTCCGCAGGATCGTCCAGAAGGTCGAGGCCAGGTCGATCTCGCGGAACCACAGGAGGTCGACGTAGAAGCCCGACATCACGGTGAACGCGATCAGGAGCAGGGCAGCGACGACGATCAGCACCAGCGGCCATCGGCGGGTCGGTGCGTTGATCCGCGTGGACATCGTGCCGGGAGGGCCTCCTGCGCGCGCCGACGGCGCCGCCGCGGGGCCAGCCTAGCGCATGCGCTCGACTACGACGGGTCCCCGGCGTCCGCATCGAGGTAGCGCAACGCCTGGGCGAACGTCGACACCGGGACCACCTCCATGCCGTCGGTATCGACGCCCTCGAGGCTGGGGAGGTCCGCGCGCGGTACGAGGAAGACGTCGGCCCCGGCCCGCTGCGCGGCCACGGCCTTGTCGCCGATGTCGCCGATCGGACCCACGCGCCCGCGGAGGTCGATCGTCCCGGTCCCCGCGATCGTGCGGCCGTCGGTCAGATCGCCCGGGGTCATCAGCTCGTACAACCCGAGCGCCCACATCATCCCGGCGGACGGGCCCCCGACGTCCCCGCTCGAGATCGTCACGTCGATCGGGAACCCGTCGATCAGGTTGATGCCGAGCAACGGCTCCTCGGCGTCGCCGCACTCGCCGCGGGTCGCCCGGACCTCGGTCCGCTCGCCGCCCGCCTCCACGTCGAAGGTCACCGGCCGGTCCACCGGGACCTCGTCGAGCAGGCGCGAGGCGTCCTCCGCGGACGCGACGGCCTCCCCGTCGATCTCGACGACCAGGTCGCCGGGGAACAGCTCGCCCTCGGCGGGACACCCCGGGCCGACGGACTGGATCAGGGCGCCGGTCCCGTGCTCGTCCGGGTACTCGAGGAGGCGTCGCAGGACCACCGCGGTCGCGTCGATCTTGCTCTGGTCCATCTGCGACCGCGCCCGCTCGTCCTCCTGCTCCACGGACGAGCCCGGCGGATAGAGCACGTCCTCCGCGACCAGCGCGCGGTCCGGGTCGATCCACGCGAACAGCGCTTGCAGCGCCGTCACCTTCCGGTAGGCGACCGTCGTCATGATCAGTGTCCCGTCGGACGCGTACACCGGATGTCCCTCGACGCGGATCAGCGGGGTGACGTCGCGGGCCGGCCCCGGTCCGAGCGCGTAATAGGGCAGCGGGACCCAGCCGACGACGAAGGCGGCGGCGAGCACCAGCAGCAAGCCCAGGATGGAGAGGAGTCGCTTCACGAGGATCCGGGCCATGGTACGGGAGCACTTCCCTCGGGGTAGGCTCGCGCCCGGATGGTCTACCTGTACATCTTCCTCGCGGCGCTCGCGACGGGCGGGTTGGTCTTCTGGCTCACCCTCCGCTCTGCGCCCGAGGAGCCTCGACCGGCCCCGGTCGACGGCGACGGGTTCCTGCCGCCGAAGCCGCCGGTGCCGGGACGGCCCGGCGCTCCGGCGACCGAGGGCATCTACGTCCCGCTCGTAGCCGATCGCCGCTCGTGGCAGACCCGGGTCGCCGGGTTCCTCGGCATCGTGATCCTGGTCTCGCTCGCCGCAGCCGCGCTCGCGTTCTCGCTGTACCAGGCGGGGTCGTTCGTCGCGCGGTTGCTCTCCGACTACGCGTCCTGAGCGAGGACCCCGGTCGGATCGCCTCTACCCGGCGGGCGGCTCGATCTCGGGCGTCACGTCGCGGATCTCTCGGACCAGCAGTTGCGAGATCAAGGCGTCGTCGCGCAGTCGGCCCTCCAGGTTGTGCTCCCCTGCCCATCCGGCGAGCGCCTCGCGCGTGGCGTCGTCGTAGGCGCCGGTGGCCTCGCCTTCGAAGCGGCCCAGGAGCGCGAGGCGACGCTGCAGGTCCGAGACCAGCGTGGCGTCCGGCTCGAGGAGCGGGTCGTTGCGGACGAGCATCGTCTCGTCCCACACCGTGAAGAGCCGCTGGAGCTCCGCGATCGGATCGGCGTGGTCGTCCACCCGCAGGTCGATGTACCGGTCGTTGCGACCCTCGTACCCGCCCTCCTCGCGCACGACGAGTAGCGCCGCCGACTGACGCCCGCGCCTGTCACCACCGGCGGCGTCGCCTGCGACCAGAGCCGCGAGCAGCCGGTCGCAGAGATCCCCGTCGGCCTCGGCGAACGCGCGCGCGAGCTCGTTGACGACCGACTCCCCGGCGAGGATGTTCCCCTGCGCGGCGAAGCCGTCCCCCGTCACGCCGCCGGCCCAATCCATGCACCTCGACCCGGTGAACGTTGCCGCGCCCCCGGACGCGTCCACGCACCCGGCCTGCCGGTCCTCACGACCTTCGTCTCCGTCGAGGAGCCGTCGGAGCGCCTCGGCGGCCGAGAGTCCTCCGGCCATCAGGGCGAGGCCCTCCGTGCCGAACGACGTGTTGGCCCACGACTGCGTCGCGACGGCGCCGACGCGCGCCCGCGCCCACGGCACGACGGCGCCCACGCACGGGAACCTCGACGCCACGGCGATCCCCCAATCCCGCCGCTCCGGGTCCGTCGCCACGATCGAGAACGTCATCGCGTCACCTCCGCGTCCGCGGCGTCAGTGACGCCGGACCAGCTGGAACGAGGTCTGGTAGTCGGCCAGGTGCTCGAGCATCCGCCCGGCGCCGATCACCACCGTCTCGAGCGGCCGCTCGGTGGCGTGCACCGGGACCTCGCACTCCTGCGCGAGCAGCATGTCGAGCCCGCGCAGCAGGCTCCCGCCCCCCGTCAGGAACATCCCGGTCTCCAAGATGTCGTGCGTCAGCTCCGGCGGTGCCTCGGCGAGGCACGTCCGGGCGGCATCCACGATCCCGCGGATCGTCCCGGACATCGCGGCCCGGATCTCGTCCTCGGACACCGTGATCTCGACCGTGTTGCCGCTCACCAGCTCGCGGCCGGTCACCACCGCGGCCTTGTCCAGCGGGGTCGGGAACGCCGACCCGATCGCGATCTTGATCTCCTCCGCCGCCTTCTCTCCGATCGCCACGCCGTAGCGCTCGCGGATGTGCTCCTGGATCGACGCGTCGAGATCGAAGCCGCCGAGACTGACCGACCGACCCGACACGACGCCCCCCATCGAGACCACCGCCATCTCGGAGCGACCGCCGCCGATGTCGACCACGAGGTTCCCCATCGGCTCGTGGATCGGGAGCCCGGCGCCGATCGCGGCCGCGAGCGGCTCCTCCACCAGGGTCACGTTCCGGCTCCCGCCCGAGTGCCGGATCGCCTCCTCGATCGCCCGCTTCTCGACCTCCGAGGCCATCGACGGGACGCACGCGAGCACCCGGGGCTTCGGGAACTTCGTGACGCCGACGCGCCGCAGCACCACCTCGAGCATCCGCTGCGTGATGTCGAACTCGGTCATCGTCCCTTCGCGCAACGGCCGGACGGCGACCACGTTGCCGGAGTCGGCCCCGATCATCCGCCAGACCTCGTCGCCCATCCCCACCACGCGGTTCGTGCCCGCGTGGAGGGCGACGACCGTGGGCTCGTCGAACACGATCCCGTCGTCCTGCCGGTAGACGAGCGTGTTCGCCGTCCCCAGATCCAGCGCGAGGTCGCGGCCCATCAGCTGCCCATCACCCAGTGGGCCTCGCCCTCGGCGAGGGACTCCTTCTTCCAGATCGGGACGTCGCGCTTCAGGCGCTCGATCGCGTGGCGGCAGGCCTCGAACGCCTCGGCGCGATGGGCCGACGAGACCGCGATCACGACGGACGCCTCTCCGACGCCCAGGGTGCCGGTCCGGTGCAGGATCGCGGCCCGCGCGATCGGCCACCGCTCGAACAGCTCGTCCACCAGCTCGGCGAGTCGCGCGGTGGCGAGCTCGTCCCAGGCCTCGTACTCGAGGCCTGACACGTCCCCGGCGTCGGAGCGATCGCGCACGGTCCCGACGAAGACGCAGGTGCCGCCGGCGCCGGGATCGGCGACGAACGTCAGCGCCTCGTCGACCGACAACGGCTCGGCCTGCACCCGCAGGAGGGTTCGCTCGCGCACGTCGGCCATCCTAGACAACGCGGGGCCGACACCCCCGGCGGCGTTCGGAGCGAGCGGGCGTACGATGACCGCCATGGACTTCCCGTTCGGTGGCGACCCCGACGCCTTCGCCGATGCCCCGCTCTTCCGCGAGCTGCAGCGCGTCATGTCCTCGTCGTCGGGACCGGTGAACTGGGAGCTCGCGCGGCAGGTCGGGATCGCGAACGCACAGGAGGGGCGCGGGGACCCGGCGCCCACCGACCACGACCGGGAGCTGCTGGAGGAGGTGGTGCGCGTCGCCGAGCTCCACGTGGCGCGCTTCACGGGCCTCGAGCCGCCGTCCGACGTCGCCGCGGTGCGACCGGTCCGGCGCGCGGAGTGGGTGACCGCGAACACCGAGAGCCTCCGCGAGCTCATGGACCCGGCCGCCCGGCGGATCGCGGCCGCGATGGGTGAGGCGTCCAAAGGGATGTTGCCCGACGGCATGGGCGGGTCGTCCGAGTCGGCTCCCGAGGTGGCGCAGATCGGCGCGCTGATGCAGCAGCTCTCGCCGCTCCTGCTGGGCGCGCAGGTCGGCTCGGTGCTCGGCTTCCTCGGCCAGCGCGTGCTGGGCCAGTACGACGTCGCGGTCCCACGGTCCGGACCGGGCGCGCTGCTGTTCGTCACGCCGAACCTGGCGGCGTTCGAGCGCGACTGGAGCCTGGACCCGACGGAGTTCCGGACGTTCGTCGCGATCCACGAGGTCACGCACCGGTTCGAGTTCGCCCGCCCTTGGGCGCGTGAGCGGTTCGCCGAGCTCCTCACGGACTTCCTGTCGACGCTCACGATCGACATCGGCGCGGTCCAGGAGCGACTGTCGCGCCTCGACGGGGCCGACGCGGACGCGCTCCAGAGCCTGATGTCCTCCGAGGAGGGGCTCTTCGGCACGGTCCTCGACGACGAGCAGCGGATCAAGCTCGGACGGATCCAGGCCTTCATGGCGGCCGCCGAGGGCTACGGCGACCACGTGATGCGGACGCTCGGGCGCCAGCTCCTGTCGACGTACGGTCGGATCGAGGAGGCGATGCGACGCTACCGCGAGGGCGAGGCCGGCGACCCCGTCTTCGAGCGGCTCCTCGGGATCGAGATGAAGCGCGAGCAGTACGTCCAGGGTCTCGCGTTCTGCGACACGGTGGTCGAGCAGACCGACGAGGTCACGCTCGCAACGATGTGGGACTCGGCCGAGGCGATGCCCTCGTTGCCCGAGATCGAAGAGCCACGCCTGTGGCTCGCCCGCAGCGCCTGAGCGTCCGATATCCTGTCCGCCGCATGACCACGATCGGAGAGCTGGTCGCCGCCGCCGTCGTCGACGAACGCGTCTGGGACGCCTACGGGGACAAGGCCTCCGACGGTGTCTATCTCGTCGGACAGCCCGGCCCCGCGCTCCCGTTCGTCCTCTTCCGCGCCTGGAAGGTGCCCGTGGGGTTCGTGAACGAGGAGATCCGGCTCGTCGGCCCGTCGGGTCGGACGATCTACCGTTGGGGCCCCGAGGTGCGCCGGATGATCGGCGCGATGGACCTCACGACCGAGGTGGACCGGATCGACTCCGCCGTCTTCGACGAGACCGGGAACTTCATCGCCTCGTTCATCCTCGACGGGGAGATCGTGGGCGAGATCGGCTTCCCGGTGTACGTGCAGGTGGCCCCGGCGAAGCTCCCGAAGGAGACGGAGGACGGCCTCAAGAAGTCCGACGTGATCTGGGTGGGGGCCGACTACGGGGACCGCCGGATGACCGTACCGGCGTGGTTCGCCTACCGCAACGGGAAGATCTACGTGCTGTCGCAGAAGGAGAGCGGCGCCGAGGAGCAGACGATCCCCGGCGTCCCCGACGCACCGCAGATGGTGGTCGTGACGCGCCGGAAGGGCCGCGATACGTCGCTCGAGGAGTTCACGGCCGCGCCTCGCCTCCTCGAGGGCGCGGAGTGGGAGGACGCCGCGAAGCTGCTGGTGGACCGGCGCCGCAGCCGCGTCGGGCCGCCCGCCGATTCCCTGAACCGCTGGCGCGGATCCTGCTACATCGTCGAGCTGACGCCGAACGTCGCGGCCTGAGTCGAACGGCGGATCTCGGATGGATCTCATCCGACGCTGGGAGGAGCCCGACGAGATCGTCCGCTTCGGCGGGGTCATCGAACACCTGATCTCGATCGGCGGGTTGACGGTGTCCCGCAGCGTTCAGCCACCGGACTGGCACTGGCGTGAGCACTTCCAGCCGCTCGTCGGGGGCGAGTGGTGTCAGGCGCACCACGTCGGCGTGACGCTCGAGGGGCGCCAGGGGATCCTCCTCGAGGACGGAACCGAGGTCGAGTACGGCCCCGGGGACCTCTACGACATCCCGCCCGGCCACGACGGGTGGACGATCGGCGATGAGCCCTGCGTGATGCTCGAGTGGTCGGGCATGCGTCGGTGGGTCGGCGGCACGACCCCCCATCGCGTCCTGGCATCGCTCCTGTTCACCGACATCGTCGACTCCACGGGGACGGCCGCCCGCCTGGGCGACGCGCCATGGCACGACCTGCTGACGCTGCATCTCCAGCAGGCCGACGAGGCGATCGAACGGCTCGGCGGGCGTCGGATCACCACCACCGGCGACGGCCTCCTCGCGTCCTTCGACGCGGCCGCGGCCGCCGTCCGATGTGCGATCGCGATCGCCGCGTCGGCCGAGGCCTCCGGGCTCGCCCTCCGGCTGGGGGTCCACGTCGGCGAGGTCGAGCTGGCCGGCGACGACGTCCGCGGCGTGACGGTCCACGAGGCCTCGCGCGTGATGGCGGCGGCCGGCGGCGGGGAGATCCTCGTGTCGGAGGCCGTCCGGCTCCTCTGCTCCGGGAGCGATCTGACCTTCGACGACGCGGGAGAGCACGAGCTGAAGGGTGTTCCGGTCCCTCGGCGCCTCTACCGGGTGCAGCGCTGAGCTACCGGTTCACCGGGCGGCCGAGCGCGTCCGCGAGCGCCTCGAGCTCGCGGCCCAGCAGGATCATCTCGTCGGGCGTGAGCGCCTGCGGCCCGTCGCAGAGCGCCCGCTCCGGGTCTGGGTGCACGTCGATCATCACCGCGTCGGCGCCCGCGGCGATCGCCGCGCGAGCCATCGGGGCCACGAGGTGCCGCTTCCCCACCGCGTGCGACGGATCCACCATCACCGGCAGGTGCGTCTCGGCCTGCGCCACGGCCATCCCGGCCAGGTCGAGCGTGTTGCGGGTCGAGGGTTCGAACGTCCGGATCCCCCGCTCGCACAAGATGATCTCGGAGTTCCCGCGCTGCGCGACGTACTCGGCCGCCTGCAACCATTCCTCGATCGTCATCGCGAGCCCGCGCTTCAGCATGACGGGTTTGTTCGTCAGGCCGACCTCCTTCAGCAGCTCGAAGTTCTGAGCGTTGCGCGTGCCGACGCGGATGCAGTCGGCCACCTCGGCGACGTGGGACACGTGATGCACGTCCACGACCTCGACGATGATCGGCAAGCCCGTCTCCCGGCGACACTCGTCCAGGATCTCGAGGCCCTCCTCGCCGAGCCCCTGGAAGGAGTAGGGCGAGGTCCGGGGCTTGTAGACGTCGCCGCGCAGGATCGTCGCCCCGGCGTCCTTGGCCGCCTTCGTCGCGATCATCGCCTGCTCGGCGCTCTCGACGGCGCACGGCCCGGCGATGATCGTGAAGCTGTCGCGGCCGACCGGCGTCGTCCCCACCTTCACGATCGTCGTCTCGGGGTGCAGGTCGCGGGCGACCATCTTGTACGGCTTGCCGACCTGGATCACGTGGTCGACGCCGGGCATCTGCTTGAACGGGATCGCCTGGAACCGTCCGGTGTCCCCGACCAGGCCGATGATCGTGTGCACCGTGCCTCGGGACACGAAGGCCTCGCCGCCCGCCGTGCGCACGCGTTCGGAGACGGCCTCGATGTCCGCCTCGGTGGCGTCCGCCCTCATCACCACGACCATCGCTCGCTCCTCTCCTCGTCCCGCGTCGCAGCCCGAGGATGAGAGAACCCCGGGCTTCCGGCCCGGGGTCGCTGTCGGCGGCTCTTCCGATGGCGACTACGCCGGGCCGGGCCCGTCGTAGGGAAAGCCATAAGCAAAGGCGAACCGCTCCATGTGAACGTTCATCGTGTCATCCGAGCCGTGCGCTGACAAGGGCGGTCCGCGTAGGATGCGGCCGTGGCCACGTTCACCGTGCTGGACCATCCGCTGGCCGGAGCGCTGCTGACCCGGCTCCGCGACCGCGACACGGGCCCCTCCAGCTATCGGGCGCTCACGAGACGCCTCGGCGCCCTGCTCGTGATGGAGGCGACGAAGGACCTCGCGACCGAGCCGCTCAAGGTCGACACGCCGCTCGAGCCGTTCGAGGGGACGCAGCTCGCCCGGGGCCTGGTCGCGATCCCGGTCCTGCGGGCCGGGCTCGGGCTGCTCGACGCGGTGACCGACCTGTACCCCGACGCCGTGGTCGGCTACCTGGGCATGGAGCGCGACGAGGTCACCCACCTGCCGCGCGACTACTACGCGAAGATCCCCCCGCTCGAGGGCCGTCGCGCGCTGGTGCTCGATCCGATGCTCGCCACGGGCGGGTCAGGCTCGGCCGCCGTCGCCTACGTGCGGGCGACCGGCGCCACCGACATCGTGTTCGTCTGCGTCGTGGCCGCGCCGGAGGGTCTCGCCCGGATGCAGGCCGACCACCCCGAGGTCCCCATCGTGTCCGCGGCCCTGGACCGCGAGTTGAACGAGCACGCGTACATCCTGCCGGGCCTCGGGGACTTCGGGGACCGCCTGTACGGCACGCAGTAGTCTGAGCCAGACTACCTCGCCGCCTAGCTCCCGCCGCCGCCCTCGTACGCACGGCCGGCCGCGGCCGGCGGACGGACCTTCCCTACGAACCCGGCGATCGCGACGATCGTCACGACGTACGGGATCATCCGGATGAACTGCGGCGGAAGCAGGTTGATGATGGGCGCGTCGTTCAGCCGGAGTGGGATCGCCTGGGCGAAGCCGAACAGCCACGCGAAGAACATCAGGCGGATCGGGTTCCAGTTCGACAGGATCAACGCGGCCAGGGAGATGAACCCCAGCCCGAGCGTCTGTCCCTCGCGCCAGTTCCCGACCACCTCGACCGCCAGGAAGGCGCCGGACAGGCCGGCGAGCGCGCCGGAGAGCATGACGCCCTGGTAGCGGTAGCCGGAGACGCGGACGCCGAGCGATCGCGCCGCCTCGGGGTTCTCGCCGCACGAGCGCAAGCGCAGGCCCCACCGCGTCCGGTTCAGCGAGTACCACACGGGGATCACGAGCAGGAAGGCGAACACCACCATCGGCGAGAGGTCTGAGAAGGCCCGGCCGATGTTGGCCGGGAGGTCGGACAGCAACGGGATGTTCAGGATCGGCAGGTGCGGCCCGCCCGGGTCCGACTGCGTCGACTGCCCGTCGAAGAACGTCGCGGAGAGGAACCGGGCGAGCCCGATCGCGACGAGGTTGATCACGACGCCCGACACGATGTGGTCGACGCGGAACGTGACGGTGGCCGCCGCGTGGATCAGGGAGAACAACATCCCGCAGAAGGCGCCGAAGAGCAGCCCGAGCGCGACGCTCCCCATGCCCCACCCGAGCCCGTCCGGCGCGGCGTCGGCGAAGAAGCGCGCCCCGGCGGCGCCGGTGACGGTGCCGATGATCATCAGCCCCTCGAGGCCGATGTTCACGATGCCCGAACGCTCGCTGTACAGACCGCCCAACCCGGTGAGGTAGATGATCGTGAAATACGTGAGGGAGATCTGCAGCGCGACGGCGATGTCGACGACGGACATCTAACGCCCTCTCTCGGGCATCAGGCCCGCCTGATCCGGTGGCGGGCCCCCTCGATCGATATCCGCGGGTGCCTCCGAGTCCCCGAGGTCCTCGGCGGCGGCGGCACGCGACAGCTGTCGCGCGGCCACGCGACGCTTCGCGATCTGGTACGTGATCACGACCGAGAGGATCAGGATCCCCTGCAGGATGATGACGAACTCCCGCGGCACCTCGGACTCGATCTGGAGCGCGACCTCCCCGCGCGAGAGCACCCCCCACAGGATCGCCGCGAAGATGATCCCGATCGGGTTGTTCTGGCCGAGGAACGCGACGGCGATGCCCGTGAACCCCAGCGCGGCGACGTAGTTCGTTCCCAGGTAGCCGCGGTCGGCCAGGATCTGCTGCATCCCGACCAATCCGGCGAGGGCGCCCGAGATCAGGAACAGGCGGATCTGGGTCCGGCCGATCGAGATGCCGCCGGCCCGAGCCGAGCCTGGTGCCGAGCCGACGGCACGCGCCTCGTACCCCAGGCGCGTGCGCCGGATCAGGAACCAGACCACGATCGCCGCCGCGACCCCTAGGAAGAACAGCCAGGACAGGTGCGCCCCCGGCGTGATCCCGAACATCCGGCCCATGTCGCCGACCAGGGCGTCCTCCGGGAACAGGTTCGTCCGGAGGTCGACGAACGCGCCCTCTGGGGCGTCGTTGAACTTCAGCGGGTAGTTGAGCGCCCACGCCAGCAGGCTCACCGCGATGCCGTTGAGCATGATCGTGGTGACGACCTCGTGCGCGCCCGTCTTGACCTTCAAGATCGCGGGGATGAACGCCCAGATCATGCCGCCGAGCATCGCGGCGAGCAGGATCACCACCAGGTGGATCGGCCCCGGGAGGAAGCGGATGCTCACGGCCGCCCACGCCGCGGTGACCATCGCGACCAGGTACTGACCCTCGACGCCGATGTTGAACATGCCGCCCTTGAAGCAGACGGCGACCGCGAGGGCGGAGAAGATCAGGGGCGTGGCGATCGCCAGGACGTAGCCGAACCCGTCCTTGCTCCCGAGCGAGAACCGGAAGATCGAGCCGTAGACCGTCGCAGGACTCTCCCCGTACGCGAGGATCAGGATCGACCCGAACCCCAGCGCGATCACCAGGGACAGCAGGAGGGCGAGGAGCTGACCGCCGAGCCCCTCGAGCCACTCGGGACGCTGCTTCGCCGGACGCGCGGACACGTCGGCGGTGGTGGCCGCCATCAGCCCGCCTCCTTGACCGCACCGCCGAGCATCCCGACGCCGACGTCCTCGGGGGCGGCATCGGGCGGGTACTCGCCCGTGATCCTGCCCTCGTACATCGTCACGATCCGGTCGGACAATGCGTAGATCTCGTCGAGCTCCGCCGAGATCAGCAGGATCGCCCGCCCCTCGGCCTTCTGCTCCAGGATCTGGCTCCAGACGAACTCGATCGCGCCGACGTCGAGACCACGGGTGGGCTGCGCGGCGATCAGGAGCTTCGGGTCCGTCTCCAGCTCGCGGGCGAGGATCAGCTTCTGCTGGTTGCCGCCCGACAGGGTGCCGGCGCTGACCTCGATGCTCCGCGTCCGGATGTCGAAGAGCGTCACCAGCCGGGAGGCGAGCGCCTTCATCTTGGAGATGAACAGCACGCCACTCTTCGACGCGAACTCGGGGTCGTCGTGGCGACCGAGTGCGGCGTTCTCCCACAGGGTCATCCCCAATACGAGCCCCTGCTCGTGCCGGTCCTCGGGGATGTAGCCGACGCCGTGGTTGCGGATCTCTCGCACCGTCAGCCCGGTGATGTCGGTGCCGTTCACGGTGATCGTGCCGGCGCTCGGCCGGCGCAGTCCGATCAGGACCTCGGCGAGCTCACGCTGACCGTTGCCCTCGACGCCGGCGACGCCCAGGATCTCGCCGGCGTGCACCTCGAGCGAGAGCCCGTTCAGTCTGCCCTCGCCCTCGAGACCCCCCACCTGGAGCACGGGCTCGCGGATCTCGACCTGCGGCTTCTCCAGGCGGAACAGCACGGGGCGGCCCACCATCATCTCGGCGAGCTTCGCCTTCGACGTCTGCGCGGGCGTCGTCTCCCCCACCACGACCCCGCGACGCAGCACCGTGATGCGGTCGGCGATCTCCATCACCTCGTCCAGCTTGTGGCTGATGAACACGATCGTCTTGCCGTCGTCGCGGAGCTTCCGCAGGTTCTCGAAGAGATCGCGGGCCTCGCCCGGGGTCAGGACGGCGGTCGGCTCGTCGAGGATCAGGATGTCCACCCCGCGGTAGAGCGCCTTCAGGATCTCGACGCGCTGCTCCTCGCCGACCGACAGGTCCTCCACGACCGCATCGGGCTTGACGACGAACCCGTACGCGTCGGCCAGCTTGGCCACGCGGTCGTTCGCGTCGTCCATGTCGAGGATCGCCCCGGCCTCGTCGCCGAGGATCACGTTCTCGGTCACCGTGAACGGATCCACCAGCACGAAGTGCTGGTGAACCATGCCGATCCCGAGCGCGATCGCGTCACGCGGTGACGCGATCCGGACCTCCTTGTCGCGCACGCGGATCGTCCCACCATCGGCCGGGTACATCCCGTACAGGACGCGCATCAGCGTCGACTTGCCGGCGCCGTTCTCCCCGATCAGCGCGTGGATCTCCCGGGGCCGGAGCTCGAGCGAGACGTCGTCGTTGGCGACGACGCCGGGGAACCGCTTCGTGATGTCTTCGAGAACGACGAGAGGCGGGGCGCTCCCGCGCCCCGCCTCTCGCTCGTCGGTCATCGCCCGAGATCGGATCGATCAGACGTCGGCCGGGCTCTCCGGAACGACGATCTCGCCGGAGATGATCTGCGCCCGATAGTCCTCGAGCTGGTCGATGATGTCCTGCGTCATCTCGGCCGTGTTGGACATCGAGAAGTCCACGCCGTCCTCGGCCATGCCGAACACCTGGCTGCCGCCGAACGAGCCGTCACCGACCGCCTGGATCGCGTTGTACACCGCGACGTCGACGCGCTTCAGCATCGACGTGAGGATCAGCGGCTGCTGCTCGGCGCTCGCGGTCAGGTACTGGTCGGAGTCGACCCCGATCGCCAGCTTGCCGGCCTCCACCGCCGCGTTGAACAGTCCCGCGCCCGACGCGCCCGACGCGTGGTAGACGATCTCGGCGCCGGCGTCGTACATCTTCGTCGACAGCGCCTCGCCCTTGACCGGGTCGTTGAACGCCGCCGTGTCGTCGCCGATGTACTCGACCAGGATCTTCATGTTCGGGTTGACGGCCTTGGCGCCGGCCTCGTAGCCGGCCTCGAACTTCTCGATCAGACCGGTGCCCTGCCTGGCCGCCGAGGAACCCGATCGTGTCGCAGCCGCACTTGAGCGCGGCCGCCGCACCCACCAGGAACGAACCCTCCTGCTCCTTGAAGGTGTAGTCGGCGACGTTCGCGATCGCATCGGCGTCGTTCGTCAGGCCGCACGCGGTCCCGCAGGTCGCGAACCCGTCCACGATCATGAAGCTCGTGTCCGGGTAGTCGGGGCCGATCGTGTTGATGCCCGGCGAGAACGCGAACCCGACGCCGATCACGAGGTTGTACCCGGAGTCGGCCAGCGCCTGCACGTTCTGGTCACGGTCCGAGCCCGTGGAGTTCGCCTCGTTCACGACGACGTTGTCCTCGCAGACGAGGCCGTCGGCGATCGCCTGCTGCAGGCCCGCGTTCGCGGCGTCGTTGAACGACTTGTCGCCCAACCCGCCGATGTCGAAGGCAACGCCTACCTTGACGTCGGCGTTGCACTCGGCCGCGCCGCCCGTCTCTCCCGTCGCCGTGGCGCCCGTGGCACCCGTGCCGGCACCCCCGCCGTCGTCGTCGCTGCCACACGCGGCGGCGATCAGGCCCAGGGCCATCACGGGAACGACGAGGTTTCGGAGCCATCTCGGCATGCTTCCCCTCCCGTTCGTTCTCCCCGACCGGGCCGAGACGGCTCGGTCCTGCGGATTCTGGCGGTCAGCCGCTCCAGGCGTCAAACGCGACGGACCCTCCGTGGGAGACTACGCAGCCGGGGAGGGGACGGGATGGAGACGGGCGGCACGGGCGACCCCGAGCGGGTCCGCAGCGAGATCCACGACCTGGCCGCGCGATCCCCGTTCTACGCCTGGACCGGGATGCGAGTGGTGCGGGTCGATCCGGGCGAGGTCGACGTCGCGATGGACGTCGGGGCCGATCACCTGAACCTCCGGGGCCTGCTCCATGGCGGCATGATCGCGACGCTCGCGGACACCGCGAGCGGTCTCGCGATCCGCTCCGCGCTCGAGCCCGGCCGGGCCCACGCGACGGTTCAACTCGACGTCCAGTTCCTCCGCGCGGGCGGTCCCGGCACGATCGAGGCGCGTGGACGCGCGGTCCGGGTCGGTGGATCGATCGCGTTCGCCGAGGCCGAGGTGGTCGATGCCGCGGGCGAGACGATCGCCCGGGCGACCGCGACACACGCGATCAGCAGGTCGACGCCCGAAGCGGCTCAGTAGTCGGTCTCGATCGAGGCCATCGCGCTCGGCAACTGCGAGAGCGCTCCCTGCAGCGAGAGCAGGAGCCCCATGTTGCCCCCGACCTTGACCTTGCCGGTCATGAACGCGGTGACGACCGAGAGCTCGCTCCGGGCGAGGGCGACCGCCGTGTCGTAGCTCTGGGTGATCGTCGCGTCGGGCGCCTCCACGTCGCCGAGCCCGAGGTCGATGGCCCCGTCCGCGATCCGGATCCAGTAGTGGGTCTCGTCGCCGTCCTTCGTGATGACCTGCTGGAGGCTGGCCGTGCTCGAGGCGGCGGCCTGCCGGAACGCCTCGTCGTCGTTCAAGGCCGTCTTCACGGCATCGGCCCACTCGGTCGACAGGAACTGGACGGCCACGGTGCCTCCTCGAGATCGCGGGTTCGGGAGCGGCAGGATAGCGCGGCCCGTCCTCACGGGCCGTCGAACATCGCCGGCTGGGTCAGGTGGGTCGTGTCGTTCAGGAACCACAGGTGCCGCTCCGCCCCGCGCACGGCGACCGTGTTCAGGCTCGTGTGATCGGGCAGCATGAACATCTCCTGGTCCGCGATCGCGAGCACGTGACCGATGTAGGCGTTGATCACGCCGCCGTGACACACGATCCACACGTCGCCCCCGTGATGCTCGGCGAGGATCCGCTCGACCGCGTCGACGACCCGCCGCTGGAACGACGCGCCGGGCTCACCGCCGGGCGCGAGGTGCCAGATCGGGTCCTGCGACCGGATCAGCCCGAGCACCTCCGGGTGGTCGACGAAGATGTCCTCGAACTCCCGCATCTCCCAGGTCCCGCCGTACCACTCGGCCAACGCGTCGAGGTAGGTCACCCGGGCGCCGGTCGCATCGGCGAAGGGGGCGACCGTCTCGCGCGCGCGCCGGAGCGGGGAGCAGTACACGGCCGCCGGCTCGGGCATCAGACGGAGCCGACGCGCCAGGAGCCTCGCCTGCTCCCGCCCGAGCTCGTCGAGGGGCGGATCGTGCTGAGGTCCGAGGGTGGTCTCGAGCACGTCCGTCACGGCGCGATCCGCGCGGCCGTGGCGGATCAGGTACAGGCGGCGGGTGGGCTCGGTCACGACGACGCGCCCGTCGCCTTCGCACGGCGCTCCCGCCACTCCGCAGCGAAGGCCTCGACGTCCTCCCGGAGCCAGACGCGGCCCGACGCGAGCGTGGTCAGCGGCTCGGGGAACGACCCGCGGTCGAGGTAGGTGATGACCCGCCGCTTGTCCCACCCCATGATCTCGGCGGCCTCGGCGACGCCCGCGATGCGCGGCACGATCTCGACGGTGAGCTCGATGTCGTCCCCCACCGCGGACCGGAGCTCTCGCAGGCACCCGTCGCGGGTGGTGCCGGTCACCTCGACGAACACCGGCACGTCCAGGACGTGGGCGTACCAGCGCCCGCCCGTCTCCCACATCCGCGCGCGAACCGGATCCGTCACGGCGCCTACGGCTCCAGGGTCGGCGCGCGGTACCGGCCGACCCGCTTCAGCTCGCGCTTCCAGCACTCCGTGTGCCAGTGGCGACGCGAGTCGGGATCGTCGTCCGGCACGACGACCAGGTGCCAGACGCCGGGCCGGACCATGTGATCGCAGCCGGGGCATCGGTACTCCTTCTCGGCGGCCAGCTGACGCAGCTCGAACCCCGAGACCTCGGCCCACATCGGCGCCGCAGAGCGCGGCCGCGGCGGAGCGGCGGGCTTCTCGAAGTACGCGGGGTCGCGCCGGTTCTTCCGCGGCATCAGGCGTGCTCCCGCAGGAACGTGCTCGCCGGGCCGGCGAGCGAGGCTCCGACCTCGCGGGGACTCCGCTTCATCCCGCGGACGTTGAACGAATGATCCGCGTCGTGGAACCACTCCGTGCTCGCGCGTGGCCGGCCGATCCGGTCGACCACCGCGTTCAGCAGGTCGACGGACGCGAACGGATCGCGGGTCCCCTGCAGGAAGAGCAGGGGCACCTCGATCGCGTAGAGATGCTCGTCGCGGATCCGCTCGGGCTTGCCCGGTGGATGGAGCGGGTACCCGAGGAACACGATGCCGGCGGCCGGCATGCCCTCGGCGACCGCCATCGAGGCCATGCGTCCGCCGAAGGACTTGCCCGAGGCCCAGACGGGCTCCCCGCTCGATCGGCGCGTCGCCTCGTCCATCGCGGCCCGCCAGGCCGCGATGGCCACCGGCGGCCGATCCGTCGACCGCTTCCCCTGCTCCATGTACGGGAAGTTGAATCGGAGCGTCGCCACGCCCTCGGCGTTCATGGCCGCGGTGAACCCGACCAGGAACGGATGGTCCATGCCGCCGCCGGCGCCGTGCGCGACCACGATCGAGGCGAACGGGGTAGCCGGTCGCGCGTACGCGCCGGAGACCTCCGTCCCCTCGACCACGATCCGTAGCCGTTCCTCGCTCGTCGCCATGCGTGCCATGATGCCTGGCGTGGCCGGTTCCTTCTACCTGGGCACGTCGGGGTTCTCCTACGACGGGTGGAAGCACGGGGTCTTCTATCCGGAGGGCCTGAAGAACCGCGAGATGCTCGCGTACTACTCGTCGCAGCTCACGTCGGTCGAGGTCAACTACACGTTCCGCCGCTTCCCCACCGAGAAGTCGCTCACGACCTGGCGCGAAGAGGCGGCGGACGGGTTCGTCTTCACGCTGAAGGCGAACCAGCGCATCACGCACTTCAAGCGCCTGGCGGATACCGACGACGACGTCCGCGACTTCCTGAACGCCGCGAAGGTCCTCGGCGACAAGCTCGGGTGCGTGCTCTTCCAGTGCCCGCCCTCGCTCCACTACGACCAGGGACTGATCGAGGCGTTCGTCGGCTACCTCCCGCCGACGGGTCCGGGGACGCCGCGGTTCGCGATGGAGTTCCGCCACCCCTCCTGGGTCGCGGCGAAGGAGCTGCTCCTGTCGCAGGGGGTCGCGTGGTGCGTCGCCGAGACCGACGAACAGGACCCGAAGCCCGAGGACCTGTCGTGGGCGCCGGCGGGCTACCTCCGTCTGCGCAAGACGGAGTACACGGACGACGAGCTGCGATCGTGGGCCGAGCGGATCGGCCCGGCGCTCGCCGCGGGAGCCGACGTCTTCTGCTACTTCAAGCACGAGGACGAGGGGGCGAGCCCGAAGATGGCCAAACGCCTCGAGGCGATGCTCGACCCGGGTTGACCGCGGTGAACGCGCCGGACACCCGCTACGCGAAGGCTCCGGATGGAACGTCGATCGCGTACCAGGTGGTGGGCGAAGGACCGGTCGACCTGGTCTACGCGTCGGGGATCTGGTCGAACGTCGAGCTGATGTGGGACGAGCCGGCGTGGGCTCGCTTCCTCGAACGGCTCGCATCGTTCGCGCGGCTGATCCTGTTCGACATGCGCGGCGTGGGGCTGTCCGACCGCGGGCCCGAGCCGCCGTCGATCGAGCTGCAGCGTGACGACATCGAGGCCGTGCTCGACGCGGCCGGATCCGACGCAGCGGTGGTGTTCGGTGGCGCCCGGGCGGCGTCGATGGCGATGCTGTTCGCCGCGACGCACCCCGACCGCACGAAGGCCCTGATCCTGTACGCACCCGTCGCGAAGACCGTGAGCGCGCCGGACTTCCCATACGGGAGGTCGCCGCAGGACCAGGCGGCGTTCGTGGAGCGGTTCGTGCGGGAGGTGGGAACCGCGCGGAACCTCGGCCTGCAGGCCCCCTCGGTCGCCGGCGACGATCGGTTCGTCGCATGGTGGGCGCGATTCGAACGCCTCGTGGCGAGCCCGAGCGCGTACGCGGAGCTCGCGCGGATCTTCACCGACGTCGACGTCCGCCGCGTGCTCCCGGCCATCCACGTGCCGACGCTCGTGCTCCACCGGCGGGGCGACCGGATCGTCTCCGAGGCGCAGGCCGCCTACGTCGCCGAGCAGATCGAGGATGCCCGGCTGATCGAGCTCGAAGGCGACGACCACCTTCCCTTCATCGGGGACGCAGATGCGATCGTCGACGAGATCGAGGAGTTCGTGACCGGCAGCCGCCCGGTCCCGGAGATCGACCGCGTCCTCGCGACCGTCCTGTTCACCGACATCGTCGGATCCACCGAACGACAGGCCGCCCTGGGCGACCGCGGATGGACGGACCTGGTGGAGCGGCATCACGCCGCGGTTCGAGCCCAGCTCGGCCGCTACCGTGGGCTCGAGCAGGACACCGCCGGGGACGGGTTCTACGCCCGGTTCGACGGTCCCGCGCGCGCGATCCGGTGCGCGCGAGGACATCGTCGAGGCCGTCCGGCCGTTCGGGATCGAGGTCCGCGCCGGCCTGCACGCCGGCGAATGCGACGTGGTGGAGGGCAAGTGCAGTGGCCTGTCCGTCTCGATCGGCGCTCGCGTCATGGCCCACGCCGGTCCGTCCCAGGTGCTCGTGTCCCAGACCGTGAGGGATCTGACCGCCGGATCGGACCTGAGGTTCGAGGACGCGGGCGAGCACGAGTTGAAAGGCGTTCCCGATCGCTGGCGCCTCTACCGAGTCGTGTCCGGGTGAGCCAGGGCCCCGAACGCCGGATGCACGAACACGAGGTGCCGACCGATGCCGGGCTCGTGCGTCGCCTGCTCGCCGAGCAGTTCCCGACGTGGGCGAACCTGCCGATCCGGGCCGTTCCCTCGAGTGGTACCGATCACGCGCTCTACCGGCTCGGCGACGACATGGTCGTGCGGCTCCCGCGGATCGACTGGGCGGTCGGGCAGGCGGAGCTGGAGCGGCGCTGGCTCCCGAGGCTCGCGCCGCACCTCCCGCTGGCGGTCCCGGTGCCCCTGGCGATGGGCGTCCCCGCCGACGGGTACCCGTACCCGTGGTCGATCGGTCCGTGGCTCGAGGGCGAGGATCTGACGACCGCCACCATCGACCGCTCGCGGGCGGCGGTTGACCTCGCGTCGTTCCTGCGGGCGCTCCAGGACGTCGACCCGACGGGTGCGCCCGAGCCGGCTGATGACTTCGACCGGGGGGTCCCCCTCGCGCGACGAGACGCGGGAACCCGCGAGGCGATCGAGCGACTGCGCGACACGGTCGACGTCGCCGCGGTCACGGGCGCCTGGGAGGCTGCCCTCGCCGCCCCGGCATGGGACCGGCCGCCCGTCTGGATCCACGGCGACGTCCAGGCCGGGAACCTCCTCGCGCTCCGCGGCCGCCTGCACGCGGTGATCGACTTCGGCTCCCTGGGCGTGGGCGACCCGGCGTGCGACCTGCTCGGCGCGTGGCACCTGTTCGATCGAGCGGAACGCGACGCCTTCCGCGACGCGATGGACGTCGACGATGCCACGTGGGAGCGCGGACGCGGTTGGGCGCTCTCCGTCGCGCTGATCTTCATCCCGTACTACCTCGAGACGAACCCCGTCGGGGTCGCGAACGCGCGACGCGTGGTCGAGGAGGTGCTCGCCGACCACGCGAGCGCGGGATCGCGCACGACACCGCCCCTCAGGGGCCGGCCGCGGTCCACGGCACGCCCTCCGCGACCCTCTGGGCGAGCACGCGCATGACGGCGATCGCTACGTCCGAGCGTTCTCGCAACATGCTCTCGAACTCGCGGTGGCCGATCCGGATCGTCCGGACCGCTCCGTCGGCGACGAGCGACGCGATCCGAGGGCTGCGAGTGATGACCGACATCTCGCCGACGACGTCGCCGGTCGTGCGTCGGGCCAGCTCGCGCCGATCCCCCGACGCATCCCGGATCACGCGGATCACCCCCTCGACCACCACGTGGAGCTCCTCGCCGAGCTCCCCTTCGGTCGCGATCGTCTCCCCGTCCTCGTAGGTGCGTTCCTCCGCGATCCGCGCCACCCGCTCGAGATCCTGCGGAGGCAGGTCGGCGAGCAGGGGGACCTGACGGAGGAACAAGACACGCTCGATCACGGAGATAGCTTCGGGTGATGGGGACACGTCGACTCCTTGGCGTCGGGCGCGGACCAGCTCCGCGCTCATCCGGATCAGCTCGTCGTCGTCGGTGAGCGCTCGCTCCAACCACCCTCCGTCGCCTGCACCCGGCACGGCGTCCGGTTCCCAGAGGATGAGCAGCGAGCGAACGAGCTCAGGTTCACCGGCGGCTTCAAGGGTCTCGAGTGCGTTCGCGAGCTGGCGGGAGGGACCGTCGAGGTTCTCGATCGCGGTCTGCATCGCCTCTGGTCGCGGGGCGGTCATCGTGGCCGCCCAAAGTGCCGAACGACCTACGCGACGCCCCCGTTCCAGGATCGCGTCCCGAAGCAGGGCAGCCGCATCGTCGTCCGCCGGGATCGCGGCTGCGAGCACGAGGTCGCGATCGGCCGCGATCGCCGCCGCCTCGACGAACCGCCGAACGGTTGCACCCTCACCGTCCGCTCGTAGCCGGCGGGCCGCCTCGACGCCCGCATCCGCGGTCCGAGGCTCGCCCAGGAACGTCAGCACGTGTTCGACGGCACGCGGCCCGCAGACGCCGAGGGCGCGGCCCCCGGCCAGCCTCACGGCCGGATCATCTCCACGGATCGCGGCGAGAGCCGGCCCCAGCGCGCGATCCGGATCTGCCGCCGCGAGCCTCTCCAAGGCGGCCACACGCACCTCGGGGACGGGATCGTCGAGGACCATCCCGGCGAACTCGCTCGCGGCATCGGCGGGCGCGAGCCACAGCTGCTCGACCGCCGTCCTGCGGACGGTGGGTCGGTCGTCACCGAGCAGCTGTCCGAGCCGCACCCGCGCCCGGGTTCCGCCATCGATCCCGAGCGCACGCGCCGAAGCGGCCGCACCGACGCTCGGCTCCGGGTCGTCGATCATCTCGAGCAGCGCCTCACCCCCCGACGGGGTGGAGGCATCGAGCGCCCGGACCGCCGCGAGGCGCACGACCGGATCCGCATCATCGACCCCCTGCCGGACCGCGCTCGGCCGAAGATCCTCGGGCAGCTCGGCCACGAGCTGGAACGCGAGTCGCCGCAGTCGCACGTCGTCGGAGCTCATCGAGTCCACCAACACGTGGGTCGCTTCCGCGTCGACGGCCAGCGGGACCGGCGCCCAGGCGAGGGGCTCGTCGAACACCTGTGGCCGGCCGGCCAACAGGGATCGGAACAACGCTTCCCCGTAGGAGGCTCGGATCGCGATCGCGGCGAGGACCGTGAGCGATGCGGCGCCCAGGCCGACCAAGGCGAACTGCCGCACCGACAGCACGTCCTGACCGACGAGGGCGATGAGGCCGGCTAGCGCGGTCCCCACCTGAGAGGGGCCGCCGTTCAGGAACGCGCGCACCTGGTCGCGCCGGTCGTCAGGGACGACGTTCACCAGGGTCTCCCATGCGGGCGAGGCGACCCCCTGGAGCCAGACGCCGGTCCCGACCCGCAGCGCCACGAGCGTCGCGAACCCCGACCCGAGGAGCAGGATCCCGAAGGCCCCCGTGTAGAGCAGCGGTAGCACGAGGATCATCGTCGGCACGCCGAACCGGGCGAACAACCGGTTCGTCAGCACCATCGAGAGGAGGAAGGCCGTCCCCGCCACGACGGCTCCGACCAGGCCCAGGAAGCCGGCGAGCTCGTCCGCGTCGGTGAACCGAGCCGTGGCAGCGGTCGCGAAGGGAAGGAACAGCGAGTAGAAGAGCACGGAGAACAGCACGGCGGCCGCCGCCATCGCCATCAACAGGCGACTCCGTCGAACGAAGCCGAAGCCTTCCCTGATATCGCGGAGCAAGGCTCCCCGGCGATGGCTCGGAGCCGGCCGCTCCGCGGTTCCGGCGTCGAGCGCGACCCGGCAGAGGGCGGCCGCGATGACGAGGCCACCGGCCCAGACCAGCAGGAGGTTCTCCGCTCCAACGAGGCGCGCGAGGAACGGGGTGAGGAGGCCGCCGACGACCGACCCCAGGATCCCTCCGGCCCCGAAGATCGGGAACAGGCGCTTCGCCTGGCGGGTGTCCACCACGGCTCCTGCCGTCCCCCACAACCCGATCGCCTGGGAGAGCGCGGCGAACGCCACGGTCATCCACAGCACCGGGTAGATCCAGCGCGCACCGCTGAGCAGGACGACGCGTTCGGCGACCACCGCGGCGGCGAGCAAGAGCGGGGACGCGACGTAGACCAGCCGGTGGTTCACCCTCCCGAGGACGGCCGTCAGCGCGAACATCGCCACGACCGTCGACCCGGCCTGTGCCACGTACATCAGCGGGAGGGCGTCCGTGCCGATGCGCTCGAAGAACAGGGCGTTGATCGCGCTCTCCGCGATCACGATCACGGACAGCGACACGAACATCAAGATGACGATGAGGACCGTGATCCGCCGCTCGCCTGCGCGGATGCGCAGCGCACGCGATACGGACGCCACCGCCTACCCGTCCGTCACGGGCGCCGGCGAAGAGGACAGCACGATCACGTCCACCGGGTGGCCCTTCAGCGACACGTGGCGCCGCTCGAGCCCTTCGCTCGAGAGCGACCCTCGTTCGGCCGCCTGCAACGTCACGAGGATCTCTCCAGCTGCCGCCTGTGACGCCAGATGCGCAGCGATGTTCATCGGATCGCCGAGCGCCGTGAAATCCCGAGCATCGGGTGTTCCCACCATGCCCACGAACGCCGTTCCGCTATGGACGCCCGCGCCGAGCGCCACCCATGCGCCTTCCGACGAACCGGCGCCGGTCGCATGGAGGAGCGCCCGGGCAGCGTCGACGGCCCGCGTCGCGTGATCGGGCCCGGCGAGGAACGGGAGGAACAACCCCACGATCTCATCACCGACGAACTTCTCGACGATCGCGTCGTGCTCGACCAGCACAGCGCTCGAAACCCGATAGAAGCGGTCCATCAGGCGGGAGAACTCGAGCGCCGACATCTGCCGCGCGAGTTGGCTCGAACCGCGGATATCGGCGAAGAGCATGGACAACTCGACCTCGGCTCCTCGGACATCCTCCGCGTCGGGTGAGCTGGGACACATCGCGGCGTGCTCGCTGAATCCACGGAAGCACCGCCCGCAGATCTTCCAGTTCTTCGACCACGGGGCGAACCCGTACCGCCGCAGGATCGATGCGCCGGGAGCGCCGAACGGCGCCTGGCACAGCTTGCATCGAGGATTCGACGGGATGAAGCGGAGGGGGCTCTTGTCGTGGAGATGCGGGTGGGTCCCGCTGAGGAAGTCGTGCCACTCCTCCTCGGGAGTCGCGTACGAAGCCATCGGTCCAGCGTAGTTCGAGCACCGCCGCGCGTGCCAGACTCGCACGAGGTTGCCCGGCTCGGCGGGTCGGGTCGGGTCGGGTCGGATCGGATCGGATCGGATCGAGGGGGAGGAACGGGGTGTCGTCGATCGAGCTCGATGACCTGACGATCTCCTACGAGCGCGCGGGGACCGGACCGCCGCTGGTGCTCCTCCACGGCGGACTCTCGGATCATCGCGAATGGCGCCGGCAGATCGACGACCTGTCGGACGCGTTCACCGTCGTGGCGTGGGACGCACCCGGTTGTGGGGGCTCGAGCGACCCCCCCGAGACGTTCCGGATGCCGGACTACGCGGACCGCCTCGCCGACTTCATCATGGCGGTCGGGCTCGAACGGCCCCACGTCCTCGGGCTGTCGTGGGGGTCGACCCTGGCCCTCGAGCTGTATCGGCGGTGGCCGGACCTGCCCCGCACGCTGATCCTGACGGCCGCCTATGCCGGATGGGCGGGATCCCTCCCGCCGGCAACGGTCACCGAGCGACTCGACGGCAACCTCCGCGCCCTGGAGAGCCTGGCTCCCGAGGACTTCGTGCGCACGTGGCTGCCATCCCTGTTCAGCGATCGCGCACCGGTCGACGCTGTCGAGGCATACGTGGCGGTCATGGCCGACCTTCACCCTGAAGGCGTGCGTCCGATGCTGCACGCGTTGGCGGAGGCGGACCTCCGCGACGTGCTCCCGACGATCGCCATCCCGACCCTGCTCCTGTACGGTGCCGAGGACGAGCGGGCGCCCCTCCCCGTCGCACAGGCGATGCACGACGCGATCCCCGGGTCGACGTTGATCGTCCTCCCCGAGGTCGGCCACATGAGCAACCTCGAGGTACCCGAGCGCTTCAACGCGGAGGTGCGGAGGTTCCTGATGGAGCGCGGACCCGGCCTCGGGCCGTCATCGGCATCCCGTTGCGCGGACGGAGGGTGATCACGGGCTGGAGCTCGACCCGGTGCGACGGATCGAGCGTGAACGACCATCGCCGGGCGAGCGTCGCCAGGACGAGCGTCGCCTCGAGCCACGCGAACCCCTCGCCGATGCACATCCGCGGACCGGCCCCGAACGGCAGGTAGGCCAGGCGCGGCCGCGAGGGATCGTCCGTCAGCCACCGCTCGGGCCGGAACGCTCCGGGCGCCTCCCACCACCGCGGATCGTGGTGCAGCAGCCACGGCGAGACGACGACCACCGATCCCGCCGGGATCCGGTACCCGCCGGCGTCCAGGTCGCCGGTCACTCGCCGGCCGATCGCCCATGCGGGCGGATAGCGGCGCATCGATTCGTGGAGGACGGCGGTCGCGTACGGGAGCGCCGACGCGTCGCCGACGTTCGGCGTGCGGTCGCCTAGCACCTCGTCCAGCTCGGCGTGCAGCGACGCCTCGGCAGCAGGATGCTGCGACAACAGGTACCAGGCCCACGTGAGCGCGTTCGACGTCGTCTCGTGGCCGGCCAGGAACAGGGTGATCGCCTCGTCACGGACCTGCTCGTCGGTCAGCCCGACGCCGTCTCCCTGCGCGGCCAGCAACAGCGACAGGAGGTCGTCGCCACGCGCGGCGCTCCGCCGGCGTTCCTCGATCATCCCGTAGACCGTGCGGTCGAAGACCTCGCGCGCCTGCTCGAATCGCCGGTTCGCCGGGAGGGGTAGCCGCTCCGTGACCCGGAGCCAGGGCGAGAACGCCCGGTCGTACTGGGCGAGCACCTCGGTGAGGGCTCCGGCGATCTCGCGACCGCGCGCATCTTCGATGTCGACCCCGAACAGCGTGCGGGCCACGATCTCGAGCGTGAGCCGGGCCATCTCGGCGTGGACGTCGATCGTCCGTCCGTCCGCCCATCGCGCAGACGCGCGCTCCGCCAGCTCGACCATCGTCGCGCCGTACGTGGCGATCCGCTCGTGGTGGAAGACCGGCTGCAGCAGGCGCCGACGCTCGCGGTGGACATCGCCGTTCGACGTCAGGAGGCTCTCGCCCAGCATCCGCTTCGCGGCCTCCATCGTGGGCCCCTTGCGGACGTCGCGATGACGCTCCACCAGCACGAGATGGACGAGGTCGGGATGGTTCAGCACGAAGAGCGACGTCCGAGGCATGCGAACGAGCGACACGTCGCCGTACGACGCAGCCCGTTCCAGGAACGCGATCGGGTCCCGCCGCAGTCCCCGGAGCGAGGCGAGCGACGATCCGAGCGGTCCGGGCGGTTCGGCCATGCTTCCTTCCTACACCGCCGGGCGGCTGACGTCAGGCCCCCGCAGCGTCGAGCCGGTCCCGGAGGGCGCGTTCGAGGCGCTCGATCGCCTCCGGACCCTCGAGCTTGCGGCCCACGCCGTCGCGGACGTAGAACGCGTCCACGACACGCCCCGCGTACGTCGCGACCCTCGCGACGTGCACGTCCAGCTCCTGCTCGGCGAACACCGTCGCGAGGTCGAACAGCAGGCCGAGCCGGTCCGGCGCGCCGACCTCGACGATCGTGAAGAACTCCGACGCGTCGTCGTCCACCTCGACCGTGACCGCGGCCTCGACCCTCGGCGGGGGGTACGGCGCGCGCTTCTGCCGGACGCGATGCTCCAGGTCCGCGCGCCCGTCGATCGCGCGGCGCAGCGTGCTCCGGAACTCGCGCCACCGTCGCTCGTCGATCTGCCGTTCGAAGACGCCCTCGACCTCGAACAGGTCGACCGCCGCACCGTCCTCGGTCGTGAACACCTGGGCCGTGACGATCGAGAGTCCGGCCACCGCCAACGAGCCCGCGATCCTCGCGAGCAACCCCGACCGGTCGGCGGCGACCACCAGCAACTCCTGCACCCCCGGGCGCGAGCCCTCGTGCGGTTGGGTGCGGACCTCGTTCACGCCCAGCTGCGGAGCGATCACGGCGAAGTGCCGCGCGGCCTGCGCCGGCTCGACGGTGAGGAAATAGCCGCGCGGCATGCGCAGGACGAACCGCTCGACCTGCGTCTCGGGCTGGTCCGCGAGCAGCTCTCGGAGGCGCTCGATCCGCTCGGTCAGCCGGCCGGCCAGCTCTTCCCCCATGTCGCCCCGCTCGAACGCGCGGTGGACCTTGCCGACCAGCTCGCGGATCAGCGTCCGTCGCCAGGGGGTCCAGGCGGCCGAGCCCGTGGACGCGGCGTCCGCCTTGGCCAGCAGGTACAGGGCCGCCAATCGCTCGGGCGTGCCGATCGCGGCGGCGGTGTCGAGGATCAGGTCGTCGTCGGTCAGATCCCGGCGCGTCGCCGTGTCGGGCAGCAGGAGGTGCTCGCGCACGACGAACGACGCGAGGTCCGCCGTCGGTCCCGCGACGCCGATCCGCTCGAGGGTCTCCGAGGCGATGCGCGCCCCGGCCGGGACGTGGTTCCCCTCGCCGATCTTGCCGATATCGTGCAGCAGCGCGCCGAGGAGGAGCCCGTCCGGATCGTCGATCTGCCGGACGGCCTCGGCCTCGATCGGGTCGTCGGGGTCGGGGGACCGGAGCGCCCTCGCGACGCCCGCGGCGGTCCGCAGCAGATGGGTGTCGACGGAGTACCGATGGTACGGATCGCGTTGCGGCCGGCATCGCACGTCCGCCCAGGCCGGGAGGTAGGCGACCAGCAGCCCGAGCCGGTCGAGGATCTCGAGCGCCGCGATCCCGCCGTCTCCGGCGCGCAGGATGCGCGAGAGCGCCTCGCGCATCGGCTCGCTCCAGCCGACCTCGACCGACGGGTCCACGACCGAGGCGGCCTCGAGGAACGCGACGGACGGGGTCGCGCCGGCCTCGGCGAGGCCCGCGAGCGCGACGAGCAGGCCTTCCGCGTCCGGCCGCTCCGGAGGCGCAGCGGAGCCACCGTCGGCCTCCAGGACCCGGCGGAACACGGCGTCGCGTACCCAGAGGACCTGGCGGGCGTGCTCGAAGACCGCGCGCATCAGGCCGTCGACGGCTGGTAGCCGAGGCTCGTCGGCGAACCCCATCGCGGCGGCCACCTCGGGCTGATGCTCGCGGATCAACCGGTCGGTCGTGGTCGGGATCACCAGGTGGAGCGCGCTCCGCGCGCGCGTCAGGAACTCCTCGGCGGCGTCGATCGCCTCGCGCTCGGTCGGGTGGAGCAGCCCCAGCTCCTCGAGGGGGCCGCCGAGCGCGAGCCCGAGCCACCCGAGCGTGTGCACGTCGCGGAGACCGCCGGCGCTCTCCTTGAGGTCGGGCTCTAGGCGATGGGTCGCCGAGCCGTAGCGCTCGCGTCGCGCGGCGGCCGCCTCCGACAGGCGGCGCGCGAAGCCCCGAGGATCATCGGTCGCCAAGCGGAGCGTCGCGTCCCGGGCCGACTCGAGGGTCGGCGCATCGCCGGCGAGCAGCCGCATATCCAGCGAGGATGTGAGCGTCTCCAGCCGGTCGGCGGCGGCCTCACGGACCTCCGCGACCGTTCGCACCGCGTGACCGAGATCGAACCCCGCATCCCAGAGCGGGTAGAGCAACCGCTCGGCGAGCAACGAGACCGCCGCCGCATCGGTGCCGTCGTGGAGCACCAGGAGGTCGAGGTCGGATCCCGGGGACAGCGCCGAGCGTCCGTACCCTCCCAGCGCGACGAGAGCCGTCCGCGCCGACCCCTGCTCGGCCGTCGCGACCTCGTACAGCCGGATCAGCGCGGCGTCGACGAGCCCGGCCCGCCGGCGCGCGGACCATCGTCCGTGGGCCCCCGGCTCGTAGGCCCGGTCGAGCGCTGCGAGCTCGTCCCGCAGGCGGTCGACGACGGCGCGCGGCTCCACGGCGTCGCTGACCCGCCGCTCAGACGGCGTCGGGACCCATCTCGCCGGTCCGGATCCGGATCACCTGCTCGGCCTCGGTGACCCAGAGCTTCCCGTCGCCGATCTTGCCGGTCCGGGCCGCCTTCACGATCGCGTCCACCACGCCCTGGACGGCGTCGTCGTCGCACAGCACCTCGACGCGCACCTTCGGCACGAAGTCCACCTGGTACTCGGCGCCACGGTAGACCTCCGTGTGGCCGCGTTGACGACCGAACCCCTCGACGTCGGTGGTGGTCAGGCCGTCGACCCCGATGTCGCGAAGGGCCTCCTTGACCTCCTCCATGCGGTGGGGCTTCACGATCGCGGTGACGAGCTTCATCGCTGGGTCCCTCTCCTCGCGCGCGCCCTCAGCCTAGCCCGCCGAGATGCGCTTCTCGTAGATGTGCCATTCCCGACGGAGCGTCATCCCTGCACGCTCGTACAGGTGCGTGGCCCCGTCGGCGTTCTCGGCGTCGACCCCCAGCCGAGCCTCGGCGACCCCTCGGCGAGCCAGCTCCGCGAACGCCAGCTGGAGCAGCGCCCGCCCGATCCCGCGGCGGCGCCAGGGCGCGAGGACCCCGAGCACGCCGACCCAACCGATGCCCTCCTCCACCAGGCTCAGGCTGAGCCCGGTCGGCTCGTCTCCGTCGAACGCGAGGAAGACGAGCCCCGGGTCGTAGTTCGGATCCGAGAACCACTGCGCGCTCCAGTCCTCGTACGACATCGGCTCGTAGCCGAAGTGATCGCGGAACGCCCCGTCGTCCACGTCGTAGATCGTTCGGTCGTCGCGACCCCGCTCGGAGGGCCGGAACGCGATGCCCTCGATCGGATCCGGCTTCGGTTCATCGGGACCGACCGGACGGGCCAGCTGCTGGAAGGTCCGCGCGTGTGCGAACCCTCGGGCGCGCAGCAGCTCCGTGGTCCACGCACCGCTCGCCGCGCCGCCGTGCCGGAGCGGGACGTCGCGGGCGCCGGCGGGGAGGAGATCCCGTCCATGGGACTCGACCCAGGCTACGAGCGCAAGCCCGAGCTCGTCGACGCGATGCGTGGGGTGAACCTGTGTCCACGTTCGGATCTGGACCGAGGGGTCGTGCGCGTGGACGTCCGCATAGGCGATCAGGTGCCCCTCGCCGTCGAGGACGACGCGGGTGTCGCGCTCGATCCGGAACCGCGGGGCCGACCACTCCCACCGCAGCTCGTCGCGGACCGGGTCCCACAGCCCGACATCCGCCTGATCGACGGCATCGACCAACGCGACGATCGCGTCCAGGTCGTCGCGGGTTGCGGGCCGGGACGTGTATCCCGGCGGGAGGTTCACTCCCCGACGGCCTTCTTGCGCGCGGTCGTCTTCTTCGCCGCCGACTTCTTCGCCGTGGTCTTCTTCGCCGGCGACTTGCGCGTCGGCGCGGCTTCCTCGGGCTCGGCGGTCTCCTTCTTCGCGGCCGCGACGCTCGCCTTCAGGGCCTCCATCAGGTCCACGACCTTCGCGGTGGGCTCGGCCTCGACGACCTCGATCTCCTTGCCCTCGATCTTGGCCTCGACGATCGCGAGCAGCCCCTCGCGGTACTCGTCGGCGTACTCCTCGGGGTTCCACTCCGCCGTCAGGCTCGCGATCAGCGACTTCGCCATCTCGAGCTCGTTCGCGCGCACCTTCGCGTCGACGTCGACGTCGCCGAACTCCGCCTCGCGGATCTCGTCGGGCCAGTACATCGTCTCCAACACGAACGCGTCGTCGCTGAACCGCAGCGCGGCCAGGTGCTCTTTGTCGCGGAAGCTGACCTTCGCGATCCCGACCTTGTTCTCCTCGTTCATCGCCTCGCGCAGCAGCGCATAGGCCTTGGCGCCGGTCTCCTCGGGGATCAGGTAGTAGGACTTCTTGTAGAGCATCGGGTCGATCTCTTCGAGGTCGACGAACTGCTGGATGTCGATCGCGCGCGAGGACTCGACCGGCACCTTGTCGAAGTCCTCGTCGGTCAGCACGACATAGCGGTCCTTCTCGTACTCGTACCCCTTGACGATCTGGTCGTAGGGGACCTCTTCGCCGTCGATCGAACACACCCGCTTCTGGCGGATCCGCCCGCCGTCATCGGCGTGGAGCTGGTTGAACCGGAGCGTCTTCTCCTCGGTGGCCGGGTAGACGGCGACCGGGATCGTCACGAGGCCGAAGCTGATGGCCCCTTTCCACATCGATCGTGGCATGGCTCGTTCCTCCCTCCGGGACGGTGCCTCCCCGCCCTCTGGGCTGGGGAAACGTCCATCCTAGCGGCTGCCGGTGACGCGGCCGGGCGCACCCTGGAGGCGTTGGTGGCTCAGTCCGGCTCCGGGCGCTTGCGGAACCCATAGAGCGCGCCGAGAACCCCCAGCGCGCCGCCGATCGTCCCGAGGATCGCACCGATCGCGACGCGGGCGTCGAGGGCGCCGGACGCGAACCCCGACCTGATCGCGTCCGCCGCGGACTCCTGTGCGCCGCCACTCACCTGCACCGTCATGGCGAGCTCAGCGGTCGCGAACCGCTCCGCGAGGGTCGACGGCGAGAAGATCCCGATCAGGCCGGCGGTGAGCACCAGGCCGGCGGCGAGGAGCCCGAGGATCGCCCACCAGATCCGGCCGCCGCCGTAGGAGGCGGCCAGCCCGAGCCCGCAGATGACCGCCAGCAACGCTGCCAGCCCGATCGTCTGCCCCGTGACCGTCCCGAAGGGATGGACCCGCGAGGAGACATCCGCCGAGGCGTTCGTGACCTCCACCCAGGCGAACAAGAGCGACACGAGCCCGATCGCGCCGCCGAGCGCCAGCCCCCATCCTCCGGGGTTCCGCTTGAGCCGATCCATGTCCCCTCCATCCGGCCGCGACCCCGCTTCGTACCACGGAACCGCCGGACCCCGCCACGCCGGTAGCATCGCCGGATGCCCTCGCGGAAGTCCACCCGGACGGCACCTACCGCCTTCACCGTGGACTTCCCGCACCCGCTCGACGCCCGCAAGGACGGCGACGCCTGGTGGGCGGAGGTGGCCGGGCGCGAGCTCCGCCTGTCGAACCTGAACAAGATCTTCTGGCCCAACGAGGGCTACACGAAGGGCGACCTGATCGCCTACTACTTCAACGTCGCCGCGCTGATCCTTCCGCACCTGGCCGAGCGGCCGCTCACGCTCAAGCGGATGCCCGACGGGATCGACGGACCGTTCTTCTACGAGAAGTCCGCCCCCTCGCACGTCCCCGACTGGATCGGACGCTGCAAGGTCCGCTCCGACGACGCGAAGACCGGCGTGATCGACTACATGACGATCGCCGACGCGGCGGGTCTGCTGTTCATCGCCAACCTCGGGTGCATCGAGTTCCACCCGCTGCACTCGCGCTGCGCGGACGTCGGGCACCCGGACTACCTGTTCTTCGACCTGGATCCGTTCCCGCCCTACACGTACGAGGACGTGCTGATCGTCGCCCGGCACATCAAGGTGGTGCTGGACCAGCTCGGGCTGCCGTCGTTCCCGAAGACGTCGGGAGCGACCGGACTGCAGATCTACGTGCCGGTCGAGCGCGGTCTCTACACCTACGACACGGTTCGAGCGTTCGTCGGTGCCGTCGGGCGCATGATCCGCCAGGCCGACCCCGACCGCGTGACGATGGCGTGGAAGGTCGCGGACCGCACCGGGAAGATCTTCATCGACCACAACATGAACCGCGCCGGCGCGAACATCTCCGCCGCGTACTCGCTCCGTCCCGAGCCGCGCGCGCCCGTCTCGACGCCGCTCACCTGGGACGAGGTGATGGAGGGAGGCTTCGAGCCGCAGGACTTCCGGATCGACGACGTCTGGAAGCGCTTCTCGCGGGTCGGCGACCTGTTCGCCGGCGTGCGGACCGAGGCGGCGGACCTGACGGACGCGCTGGCGGCGGTCGGCGTGAGCGCCGACGGCGGCGAGCCCCCGATGCCGGAGGTCGACGCGCCGCTCCCCCGCACGGCGGCGCCGTCGACGAAACGCAAGACCTCCCAAGAGATCGCCGAAGCCTCGAACGACCCGGCCCTGTTCGAGTACGTGCGTCGGCGCGACTTCGGCCCGGAGGGCACGACCGAGCCGGCACCTGGCGAGGTCACCCCCACCGGCAACTCGTTCGTGATCCACAAGCACCGGGCGACGCGACTGCACTACGACGTGCGCCTGGAGCGCGACGGCGGGCTGCCATCCTGGGCCGTGCCGAAAGGGCTGCCGACCGCGAAGGGCGACAAGCGCCTCGCGGTCCAGACCGAGGTCCACCCGCTCGAGTACGGGACGTTCGAGGGCACGATCCCCGAGGGCCACTACGGCGCCGGCGAGGTGCGGATCTTCGACGACGGCTGGTACGAGCCGCTCGAGTGGGACGAGAAGAAGGTCTCCTTCAAGCTCCACGGCCGACGATATCCGGGGCTCGAGTTCCACTTCGTGAAGACCCGCACCGACTGGCTCGCGTTCCTCGCGTCGCACCAGGACTCACCCTTGATCGACTCCCCTCCCCGGTACCAACCGATGCTCGCCGAGGGCGGATGGAAGGCGTTCGATGACCCGAGCTGGTGGTTCGAACCGAAGTTCGACGGGATCCGATGCATGGCCTACCTGACGACCGGCGAGACGCGCCTGTTCAGCCGCACCGGTCGCGACGTCACGAAGCAGTACCCCGAGATCCACATGATCCACGAGCTGGTCGACCAGGTGAACGCGGTGATCGACGGGGAGCTGGTCGCGTTCGACGCCGAGGGGAAGAACTCGTTCGAGGCCCTGCAGCAACGGATGAACCTGGCGAACGAGCGCGAGATCAAGCGGATCAGCAAGCAGATCCCGGTCGCGATGGTCGCGTTCGACCTGCTGTGGTTGGACGGCCGCGAGACGACCGGGCTGAGGCTCGAGGAGCGGCGCGAGCTGCTGCGGTTGGTCGTGGAGACCGACGACCGGCTCCAGTTGATCTCGCACGTCGAGGGCGAAGGGAAGGCGTTCGTGAAGGCCGCCAAGGAGCTCCGGCTGGAGGGCGTCGTCGCGAAGCGCACCGGCTCGCTCTACCTGCCGGGGAGGCGCTCCCCGGACTGGCGGAAGATCAAGCTCGTCGACACGCAGGACTGCGTGATCGTCGGCTGGACGCCCGGCCAGGGCGGGCGCTCGAAGGCGTTCGGCGCGCTGCTCGTCGCGGCCCTCGACGGCGAGCGCTGGGTCTGGATCGGTCAGGTCGGGACGGGGTTCACGGACCGGATGCTCGCCGACCTGATGGAGCGCCTGGAACCGCTCGCGCGCGCGACGCCCCCGATCGACGACCCGGAGCTCGCCAAGGTGAGGGGCGCGACGTTCGTCGAGCCGGAGGTCGTCTGCGAGGTGGAGTACCTCGAGATCACCAAGAGCACGCGCAAGATGCGGGCACCGTCGTTCAAGGGCCTGCGCACGGACAAGACCCCCGACGAGTGCGTGCTGGAGCCGCCCCCAGATCGCGGTGAAGCCCGATCCGACCCGGACTAGCCGCCCGGCGGCCGGTACGCGAGCGAACGGTGCGTCGCCTGGTCGATCTGCTCCGGCGTGAGCAGCACGGTCGTCCGCACGGACGCGGCGCCGGAGGCGCCCACCGTCATGCTGATCGCCGCGGCGGTCTCCTGGTCCGGCAGGTCGACGATGCAGTACACGTCGTCGGCGCCGAACCCGAAGTAGAACTCGTCGAGCGAGCCGCCGGCGTCGGCAGCCAGCTTCGCGACCATGTCGCGACGACTCGAGCCGCCCTCCTTCATGACGCCCTTGGCGCCGTCGGCCGTGTACGAGACCGTGAACAGGTACTTCGCCATGCCGAACACCTCCCGCTCCGAGCGATGGCTGGCTGCATCCTCATCGTGCGCCGACCCGGAACGATGCGCAACTCCGGTGCCGGCGCGGACCCGTCAGGACGAACGCTGCGTCGGGAAGGAGTCGACGGTCCGGCGGAGACCCTCGTGGATATCGATCGCGGGCGCGTACCCCAGGACCGAGCGGGCTCGCGACACATCGGCGTGGCTCACGCGGATGTCACCCTCGCGTGGCGGCTCGTGGACCGGGTCAGGCTCGTCGCCGGTCTCCTCGGCGACGATCGCGAGGAGCTCGTTGATCGAGGTCGGCGCCAGTCCGCCGCCGACGTTGAAGACCCCCCCGCGGGCGGCCTCTGGCATCCGGGCCGCCAGCAGGTTCACCTCGACCACGTCGTCGACGAACGTGAAGTCGCGCGCCTGCTCGCCGTCGCCATGGATCACCGGCCGTGTCCCGCCCAGGCACGCGCCGATGAACCGCGGGATCACCGAGGCATACTCGCTCGCCGGATCCTGGCCGGGGCCGTAGACGTTCAGGTACCGGAGCGCGACCGTCGGGACGGCGTAGCCCTCCCACCACGCCCGACAGTAGGCCTCCCCCGCGAGCTTGCTGGCCGCGTACGGCGACCGGGGCCGCGGCGTCATGTCTTCCGTCACCGGGTAGCGATCCTGGTCGCCGTAGACCGACGACGACGACGCGAACACGACCGACGCTCCTACCTCGCGGGCGCCGAGCAGCACGTGCAGCGTCCCGAGGACGTTCACCTCCGTGAACGCGACCGGCTCGGCCATCGAGCGCGGCACCGACTTCAGCGCGGCCTGATGGAAGACGACCTCGCAACCCGCCGTCGCGTCCGCGACGGCGTCCGCATCGCGCAGGTCACCCTCGACGAGTCGCACCTCGAGGCCGTCCAGGAGCTCGGGCCGGCCGGCGGACAGGTCGTCGAACCCGACCACCTCGTGCCCGTCCACGACGAGCCGACGGGACAGGTGCGATCCGATGAACCCGGCGGCGCCGGTGACGAGGGCCCTCACGACCCGCCGAGCCTATCGGGCGGCGGCCCTCAGAACGGCTCGTACCCGGCGCGGACCAGGAGGGAGCGCACCTCGCGCTCGTCCAGGCCCCGGTCCACGAGCTCCTTGTAGAGCCGGACCGCCCCGAGCGAGCGGCCGCACCGCGGGCAGAACTGGAAGAACGACTCCAGGGTCGTCTCGCACCAGGGGCAGTGGCTGACCTCGATCCGCCGGTCGGGCTCCAGGCCGGTGTCGGAGAGGGCGTCCACGTATCCCTTGCCGTAGTCCCACTGGATGTACTCCTCCTCCTGGATGTCGAAGGCCGGCTCGTGCATCCGCGGCTCGCCCGTCTGGAGCATGTGCTCGAGGTTGTCGCGCAGCAGCTCCCATTCGTAGAAGTGATTCGCCCCGCAGTCCTGGCACGCGATCACGACGCCTTTCACGCCTTGGCCCTCGAACGTCGAGCGCATCGCGGCCAGGTCGTCGAGGTCGGCCTCGACGTCGGCGCGCTCGTCGGGCGAGAGGTCGAGCGGCTCCTCGGGCTCGCGATCCGGGTCGGGCGGTTCGTGTTCCATCAGGACTCGTCCTCGTCGTCGCCGAGGCGGAAGGTCCGGAACGCCTCCGCGTACTCGCATCCGGCCTGCTCGCCCAGCTCGCGGGCGCGCTCGCGCACCCACGGGGCCGCGGCCTCGCCCTCTTCGGAGACGTGGGCCGCGAGCGCTTCGATCTTCCGCTCGATCGTGTCGGTGATGTCCACGTAGGTATCGGGTTCCGCGGACGACAACCACAGCGCCGGGATCTCGTACGGCTCCAGCCCCTCGTCTTCGAGCTCCTGGAACATCACGCGGGTGGGGACATCCGGCATCACCGCCGTGAGCGCGAGCAGGCCCGCCTGCTTGTGATCCCAGTGGTTGATGTAGGTGCGATCGACGGACCACAGGCGCGACGGATCTGGGGCCAGCAGGACGTCGGGCCGCAGACGACGGAGCTCGCGGCACACCTTCTTCCGCGTGGGGGGATCCACCTGGAGCAGCCCGTCGAGCTCGCCGAGGAACGTGACGCTCTTCACGCCCAGGACATCGGCCGCGGCGCGCTGCTCGGCCTCCCGGACCGGCCGCACCTCGTCCCGGGACGCACCCGGCTCGTTCGAGCCGGCGGAGCCGTCGGTGCAGATCACGTAGTGGACCTCGCACCCCTCCTGGGCCCATCGCGCCACCGTGCCGCCGCACATGAACTCGGCGTCGTCGGGGTGGGCGAAGAGCACGACGGCGCATCCGAACGTCATCGAGGAAGCGTAGCGTCTCCCGCCGATCCGGCCTGCCCGGAGGCTCCTCCGGTGGGGTTCCTAAGCGTCGGCCGGTTCCGGCCGATACCTGATGGATGCCGGAGCTTCACCATCCCGGATCTCCCGGGACCACCATCGTGGTCAAGTTCGCCCTGACCAGCCTCGTCGTGTTCGTCGTGATCGGCGTGGCCATCACGAACTTCCGCGCCTCGGACGTCCGGGAGCGCGAGGAGGCCCGGGCGGGTGTCCGGAGCGAGCTCGTTGCCCAGGAGATCGTCCGTCCCATGCTCGCCGGCGCCGACCTCTCCCAGCCGCTGACCGGCGACACGTTCGCGGCGCTCGACGAGCGCATCCGCGGGATGCGGCGCACCGATCCGCGGTTCATCCGCGTCAAGGTCTGGAGCCTGGACGGAACGGTGATCTACTCCGACGACCCCGTCCAGATGGGTCAGCGCCCCGAGCTCGAGGGCGACCTCGAGGAGGCGATGGGCGGCACGCTCGAGAACGAGATCTCGGACCTCACGGCGGACGAGAACGAGGAGGAGCGCGCGATCGCGGACCGCCTGTTCGAGACATACGTCCCGGTGCGGTTCACGGAGGGCGGGCCGGTCGAGGCCGTCGTCGAGGTGTATCAGGACTACGCCGTGATCCAGGACGAAGTCGACCGTCTCGCCCGGACCCTCACGATCTCGCTCGGCCTCGGACTCCTGGCGCTCTACCTCGCGATGCTCCCGGTCATGGTCGGGGTCACCCGCACGCTCCGTCGCCAGAACCAGCAACTGACCGAGCAGGCGACGAAGCTGACGGAGCTCCTCGAGCACGAGCAGCAGACCGTGGCCGAGCTCCGGGAGCTCGACCGCCTGAAGGGGGACTTCGTCGCCGCGGCATCCCACGAGCTCAGGACCCCCCTCACGAGCATCCGCGGGTACGTCGCGATGCTGAAGGACGCGAAGCGGGATGCCGACCCCACGACCCAGGAGGCGGTCGCGGCGATCGAGCGCCAGTCCTCTCGGCTCCTGCGGCTCGTCACGAACGTCCTACGCGCCTCGCGGGTCGAGACCGATCCCGGCATCGACACGACCGAGCCCGTCGACCTCGCCGCCCTGATGCGAGAGGTGCGCTCCGACTTCCTGGACGCCTCCGAGCGGATCCGCGTCGAGGTCCCCCACGGCCTCCCCGTGGTCCGCTGCGACCGGGAACGCCTGACCGAGATCGCGACCAATCTCGTGGACAACGCGCTCAAGTACTCCCCGCGCTCCGAGCCCGTGATCCTGTCGGCCGGCGTGGGCGCGGAGGAGCTCTTCATCCGCGTCTCCGACCGCGGCAGCGGGATCGACCCCCACGACGTGCCGAGGATCTTCGACCGCTTCTTCCAGCTCGATGGATCGGCGACGCGGATGCACGGCGGGGTCGGGCTCGGCCTGCACATCGTGCGTGGGCTCGTCGAGTCGATGAACGGCCGGATCCAGGTCGACTCGGCGCCGAGCATCGGGAGCATCTTCACGGTCTCGATCCCGCTCGCCGACGAAGACCGGGGCGTCCTCGCCGGGCGCTCGACCACGCGCGGCGCCTGAGATCCGGCAGGGCGAGGAGGCCCGCAGGCGGCGAACGTCCGGCCCGTCTGAGCCGGGGGTCCGTACGAGAACGGACCCCCGGCGCGGAACGCGCGGGGGGCCCGTTTCCGTTTCGGAGGGGGGACTCCGAACACGTCTCCTTCCAAGGTACGGGCTCCTCCCGCGATCGACGACCTGCCCCGGGGAGGCCCCGTCACGTGGGCGGGACGGCCCGGCCGAGCCGGACGGACCGGGTCGCGAGACGCGCCTCGATCGCGTCGACCTGGCGCCGCACGCTTTCCGGCGAGGGTCCCCCGCGCGTCGCCCGCGCGGCGATCGACCGCGCGGGATCGAGGAGCGCGCCACCCTCCGGAAGCCCGAAGGTCGCCCACTCGTCCGGAGCCAGATCGGCGAGGGAACGGCCACCGCCTTCGAGCGAGCGCAGCAACTCGCCCGTGCGCCGATGGGCATCCCGGAACGACACGCCCGCCAGCACCAGCGCCTCGGCGACGTCGGTTGCGAACAGCTCGCCGGCCTCGGCCGCCGCGCGCATCGCGTCGCGGTCGAACCGGAGGGTGTCGACGGCGCCGACCGTCGCGGCCAGGACGCGCTCGAGCGTGTCGGCCGCGTCGAAGGCCGGCTCCTTGTCCTCCTGCAGGTCGCGCTGGTACCCGAGCGGTAGCCCGTGCAACACGCCGGACACCGCGACGAACGCGGCCGTGATCCGCGCGGCCTTCGCGCGCGCGAGCTCCGCGGTGTCCGGGTTCCGCTTCTGCGGCATCATGCTCGACCCGGTGCTGTATGCCTCGTCGAGCTCGGCCCAGCCGAGGGCCGGATCCGTCCACCGAGCGACGTCGGCCGCCAGGCGCGACAGGTGCGTGGACGCGATCGCCGCGACGCCGAGGAGCTCCTGGACGAAGTCGCGGTCGGACACCGCGTCGATCGAGTTGTCGAAGGGCCGTTCGAAGCCCAGCCGATCCGCCGTCGCCGCCGGATCGAGCCCGAGCGTCGAGGTCGCCACGGCCCCGGCCCCGAGCGGTGAGGTCGACGTGCGCTCGGCCCACGCATCGAGTCGATCGACGTCCCGCAGCAGCGCCCAGGCGTGGGCCGCGAGGTGGTGACCGAGCGTCACGACCTGCGCGGGTCGGGCGTGGGTGGTGCCCGGCATCGGCGTGTCCGCCTCCTCGCGGGCGCGGCGGACCAGCGTCCGGATCAGCAGCGTCGTCAGCCCCGCGAGCCGGCGGCCGGCGTCGAGCAGCCACAGGCGCACGTCGGTGACCACCAGGTCGTTGCGGCTCCGTCCGGCGTGCAGGCGCGCTCCTAGGTCCCCCAGCCGTTCGGTGACGGCCCGCTCGACGACGGAGTGGATGTCCTCGTCGGCGTCCTCGATCGGGAGGGTCCCGTCGGCGATCGCCAGCCCGACCTCGGTGAGCGCCGCCGCCAGCCGCTCGGCGTCGGCGTCGGCGACGAGCCCGGCGCCCCGCAGCGCCTCGACGTGTGCGATGCCGGCGGCGACGTCGTACGGCGCCAACCGGACGTCGAAGCCGATCGACCGCCCGAGCGCCGCTGCCTCCGGCGCAGGCCCGGTCCCGAACCGGCCCGACCAGAGCGGCCGAGGGCCGTCGCTCATCCGCCTCCCTGCTTCGCCGACCAGACCTTGAGCGGCAGGCCGTACAGCCGGACGAACCCCTGCGCGTCGGACTGGTCGAACGCGTCCCCGCCGCCGTAGGTCGCGAGCGACAGGTCGTAGAGCGAGGCGTCGGAGCGCCGACCGACGACGGTGCAGGCGCCCGGCTCGAACCGCAGACGGACCTCGCCCGTCACCGACGCTTGCGTGGCCTCCATGAACGCGTCGATCGCCAGACGCAGCGGCGAGAACCACTGCCCGTCGTAGACCAGGTCGGCCCACCGCTGTTCGAGCAGGGGCTTCGTGTGCGCCACCTCCCGCTCGAGGGTCAGGTCCTCGAGCGCCCGGTGGGCGGCGATCAGCGCGAGCGCCCCCGGCACCTCGTACAGCTCGCGCGACTTGATCCCGACCCGGCGGTTCTCGATCATGTCGACGCGGCCGAAGCCGTACGAGCCGGCCGTCGCCTCCACGGACCGGATCAGCGCCGGCAGCGAGACGTCGTCGCCTTCGAGCGACACGGGCATGCCTCGCTCGAAGCCGACGACCAACTCGCTCGGGTCGGTGGGACGGTCGGCCGGTGCCGCCGTCCGCTCGAAGGCGTCCTCGGGCGGGGCGGCCCACGGATCCTCGAGCGGGCCACACTCCACGGTGCGCCCCCACAGGTTCTCGTCGACGGAGTACGACCCGGCCACGTCGGCGACCGGGATCCCCCATTCGTCGGCGAGGATCAGCGCCTTCTCCCGCGGGATGTTCGCGTCGCGGACGGGGGCGAGCACGGATAGGTCCGGCGCGAGTGCGCCGAACGCGACCTCGAAGCGGACCTGGTCGTTCCCCTTCCCCGTGCAGCCGTGCGCGACCACGCCCGCGCCGACCTCGCGCGCGACCGCGATCACCTCGTCCGCGATCAGCGGACGGGCGAGCCCCGAGACCATCGGGTACTTCCCCTCGTACAGGCCGTTGGCTGCGATCGCCGGCCTCAGGAACTCCGACGCGAACCGGTCGACCGCGTCGACCACGCGGACCTCGGCCGCCCCGGCCAGGCGTCCACGTTCGACGATCTGGGCGAAGTCCTCGTGCTGTCCGACGTCGACCGCCACGGCCACGACGTCGTGGCCGTGTTCCTTCAGCCATCGGATCGTGACCGACGTGTCCAGGCCGCCGCTGTAGGCGAGCACCGCGCGTTCCATGGGATCAGACCTCCGTGAGTCGGGTGAACGCCCGCTCGAGCGCCGGGGCACCGAGCCCCTCGCGGGCGAGGACGAGGATCGTGTTGTCGCCGGCGATCGTGCCGGCGACCTCGGGGAGCCCGACCCGGTCGATGCCCTCGGCGAGCGCCGCGGCCGCGCCGGGCGGGGTCCGGATCACGATGCCGTGGTCGACCCGCACGGTCGAGAGCGCGAACTCGTCGAGCAGGTGCGTGAGCAGGCGGATCGGAGCCGGCGCCGACCCGTCGCCGGGGACGACGTAGCGGAGCCCGTCTTGGTCGTGGATCCGGGCGAGCCCGAGCTCCTCGACGTCGCGCGAGATCGTGGATTGGGTGGCCTCGAGGCCGAGGATCGCGAGCCGGGCGCGGATCTCCTCCTGGGACGCCAAGCGGTCGCGCGACAAGAGCGAGAGGATCGCCTGTTGGCGCTTCGCCTTCACCGACGGGTTGCCGCGGCTCATGTCGACCGCTCCACGCCCTCGTCGGGGGTGATCATCGTGCCGACGCCCTCGGGGGTGAACAGCTCGAGCACGAGGGCGTGTTCGACCCGCCCGTCGACCAGGTGGATGCGCGACACGCCCGCCTTCAGGGCGGCGACCGCGCTCTCGAGCTTCGGGATCATGCCGCCCTCGACGACCCCGTCCTGCGCCAGGAGGTCGAGGCACTGAGACGCCGACAGCTCCGAGAGCAGGTCGCCGGTCGGGCCGATCAGCCCGGGAACGTCGTTCAGGTACACGAGCTTCTCGGCCGAGAGGGCCGCCGCGAGCTCCGCGGCGACGATGTCGGCGTTGACGTTGTAGGCCTGTCCGGTCGTCTCATCGACGGCGATCGACGCGACCACCGGCACGAACCGGCGCTCCATCAAGGTCGCCACCACGTCGCCGTTCACGTGGACGACCTCGCCGACGAACCCGAGATCGGGCATCGTCTGCCGCCGTGCGAGGAGCAGCCCACCGTCGACGCCCGAGAGTCCCACGGCCGGCACGCCGCCCGCCCCGAGGTTCGCCACGACCTCCGTGTTCAGCTTGCCCGCGAGGACCATCGTCGCGACGTCGAGCGTGTCGGCGTCGGTGACGCGCAACCCGTCCACGAACGTCGTCTCGATCCCGAGCCGCTCGGAGACCTTCGTCATCTGAGGACCGCCGCCGTGCACGATCACCGGCCTGATCCCAGCGGACAGCAGGAGCGCGACGTCCTCTGCGAACGGCCGCGCGAGCGGAGCGCGGTCCATCGCGGCGCCCCCGTACTTCACGACGATCACCTTGTCGCGGTGGGCACGCATGAACGGAAGCGCCTCGAGGAGCGTGCGCGCCTTCGCGACGGTGCGCTCGCGGATCTGTGGCGGAAGGTCCGCGGAGGTCACGTCGTGTACTCCCCGTTGATCCGCACGTACTCGTAGCTCAGGTCGCAGCCGAACGCCCGGGCACGGCCCTCTCCGGCACCGACCGACACGCCGATCGCGATCTCCGGCTCGCTCATCGCGGCCCGGGCGAGATCGGCTACCGGATCGCCCCCGAAGTACCCCGGCGGGATCACGCCGTCGCGGACCACCTCGACGCCGCCGATCGCGATCGCGACCGCATAGCCGTCCACGTCGGCGCCGGACGACCCCACGGCCTGCAGGATCCGGCCGGGGTTCGGGTCGCCGCCGAACGCCGCCGTCTTCACGAGCGGCGAGTCGGCGACGGCCTTCGCGACCCGCCGCGCCTGCTCGTCGTCGGCGGCGCCGTCCACGTCCACGATCAGGACGTGGGTCACGCCCTCGGCATCGGCCGCCAGCTGGCGAAGGAGCGAGTCGCCGACCTCCGAGATCCCGTCGGCCAGCCGGTCCCAGGACGGTTGGCCAGGCTGGACGGGCGGCTCGCCGGCGCCACCCGACGCGAACACCAGCACGGTGTCGTTCGTGCTGGTGCAGCCGTCGACCGTCAGCGAGTCGAACCGCGGCTTCAGCTGCTCGGTCGCGAGCCGCTGCAGGTGCGGCGCAACCACCGCGGCGTCGGTGGTGATGAAGACGAGCATCGTGGCGAGGTTCGGCGCGATCATCCCGACGCCCTTCGCGCAGCCGCCGACGCGCACGTGGCCCACGGCGGCCTCCGCGGTCTTCGGCACCGTGTCGGTCGTCATGATCGCCTCGGCGAAGTCCGAGCCGCCGTCCTCGGCGAGGGACGACGCGAGCCTCGGCAGGGCGGCCAGCAACGCGTCGAGGTGGATCGGCTCCCCGATCACCCCGGTCGAGCAGGGTAGGAGCTCGTCGGGCGCGAGACCGACGAGCTCGGCGGCGGCTTCGGTGGCGGCGCGCGCGTCGGCTTCGCCGCGCGCGCCCGTCGCCGCGTTCGCCTGGCCGCTGTTGACCAGGACGCCGCGGGCTCCGCCCGCCGCGATCCGTTCGCGGCCGAGGAGCACGGGCGCCGCCGCGGCCCGGTTCGTCGTGAACAGCCCCGCGGCCGTGGTCCCTGGAGCGCCGACGAGCAGCCCCAGGTCCGGCCGGCCCGAGGGCTTGAGGCCGGCTGTAACCCCAGACGCCAGGAACCCCCTCGGGTGCGTGACGCTCACGGATACACCCCCGTCGTCGGCAGCCCGGTCGTCTCGTCGATCCCGAGCAACACGTTGAGGTTCTGGATCGCCTGGCCGGCCGCCCCCTTGACCAGGTTGTCGATCGCGCCGACGACGATCGCCGTGCCGGTCCGCGGGTCCGCGACCGGCTGGAGCTCGACCGTGTTCGAGGCGCGCACGCGCTTCGAGTCGGCCATCGTCCCCTACGGCAAGACGCGCACGAACGCTGCTCCCGCGTAGGCGGAGGCGAGGCACGAAACCAGGGCCTCGGTCGTCGCGCCCTCGGCGAGCGGCGCGTACGCCGTCGTGACGACGCCGCGGACCGTGGGCACGAGATGCGGGACGAACGAGACGGCGACCGTGAAACCCGTGGCGAGCTCCAGACCGCGTTCCATCTCGGGCGTGTGCTGATGCCCCGGGAACCGGTACGGGCGGATGCTTTCCTCAGTGGCCGCGAACGAGAGGGCCTCCGTCGCTCCCCGCCCCGCGCCCGACAGACCGGTCTTCCCGTCGACCAGGATCGGGCCTGGATCGACGAGCCCGGCGGAGAGCAGCGGCGCGAGCCCGAGGATCACGGCGGTCGGGTAGCACCCGGGGTTCGCGACCAGGTCGGCCCCGGCGACCTCGTCCGCGAAGAGCTCGGGCAGCCCGTAGGCGGCCTTCCCGGTCCACATCGGCGACGGGTGCTCGAACCCGTACCAGTCGGGATACGCCGTGGCCGGCAGCCGGAAGTCCCCGGCCAGATCGATCACGCGGATCCCGGCATCCAGCAGCTCGGGCGCGATCGTCGCGCTCGCGCCGTGCGGCAGCGCGCAGAAGGCGACGTCGAACGTGTCGGCGGCCGGATCGGCCTCGAGCGAACGGAGGACACGCCCGGCCTCGGGCATGCCCGCCAGGTGCGGGTGCACGGTCTCGAGCGTCTTGCCCGCCGAGTCCTTCGCCCCGAGGTACGTCAGCTCGACCGCCGGATGCCCTCCGAGCAGCCGCACCAGCTCGCCGCCGGTGAACCCCGAAGCGCCCAGCACTGCGACGCGCGTCGCCGTCGGTGACGCTGCCCCCGAGGACCGCGGTTCGCTCGGCTCGCTCATCGGGTAACTATGCAGCCATATGCATGGAATCGTCAACCATGAGCGAGCCGAGCGGAGGCGCGGGAGGGGAACGGTTCCGGTCGCCCAGCGGGGACGGTCAGGTGACCCGATCGAGGCGCGCGTCGGCCAGCATCGCCTCTGCACGTTCGACCGCACCGATCAGCCACGCCCCGTGCTGCGGTCCGCGCAGGTCCTCGCGCGGGTACAGGAACTGGTTCAGCGATTCCTCGGCGCCGATCTGCATCCCCTTCGTCGCCAGGAAGTCGGCGATCGCGAACTCCCACGTGAGGATGGCGGATCCGTCGTCGTAGGCGTGCACCGTGTAGGTGAGGAACCGGTTCGGTGACGCGGAGTAGACCTCGCCGGCCGCCGATCCGATCGTCCGCTCTTCGCGCCGACGGAAGCCGAGCCGCGCGAGCGCCTCCTGGAAGTCCACGGCCCGAGCCTAGCGCAGCCCCGCCGCCGCCTCTCCCGTCGCATCGCTCGTCGCGTTCACCGATCTTCCACCGCGCACGATCGAGAGCCGCTCCTCGTCCTCCGCCGGATGGATCGGATCGTCACCGAGCGCCGCCTGGGCTCGGGCGCGCGCGATCGAGCCCCTGCCCCGGCCGACATGGGATCGGAACTCGTCGGCGCCGTTCGCGAGCATCGTCGCGGCCCGGGCCACCTTGTTCTCGACGACGGACTCGATCGCGTCGAGCGTTGCCGCCACCTCGGTCAGGCTCGCCCGGACGTCCGCCGTCCCGCCGTAGCGCTGGACCAGCGCGTAGAGGAAGAGCACGATCGGCAACGCCGACCCGTATGGCACGACGACCACGCCGTTCGCATACGCGTCGGCATGCGCGCGCTTGAGGACGGCGTACGCGGCGTCGGGCACCGCCGCGACCGCGAGGGGTGCGGTCAGCGCAGGATCGAGGTACTGGGCGACCTCCTTCGCCCGGGATGCCACCGCGCGCTCCACGGCGCGTGCCGGCGCGTCCCGCGCCTCGGGCGGCGCCGCCTCGAGCGCCTCGAGCTCGGCGGCCGCCGTCCATTTCGAGTCGATCGGCAGCCGGCGGCCGTCCGGAAGCAGGAGGCCGAACTCCACGACCCGGCCGCCGACCCGGAAGTCCGTGACGAGCATGCCGGGGGGGAGCTCCGCGAGTCGCTCGCGCAGGACGTTCTCGCCCGCGCGGCCGCGTGCGCCACCGCCCGCCAGCACCGTGGCGAGCCGGCGGATCGTCTCGCGAGCCTCGACGTCGGCCCGCTGCCGTTCCACCTCGCGGACGCCCATGCTCTCCAGGGCCCGGCGGGCGCCCTCCAGCTGGGATCGGACCTGCTCGGTGGCCAGGTCCCGAACGGCCGTCGCGTCGGCCAGGCGGCGCAGCTCCGCCGCCTGCAGGTCCAGGCGCGACGACAGGGCATGATCGGTCACGACGCCGCGCGGGCGCGCGACGGCGACCGCGGCGGCCCCGATCGCGAGACCGACGACGGCCGCGACGAGTACGACCCCGAGCACGGGCAGATCCATCCGCTCACCTCTCCCCGGTAGGTGGCCTGACGGTAGCCGTCGCCTCCGACATGCGCGCCGGGCGACGGACGCCCTCGTCGGCGTGCGGATGCCATGATGCCGTGCCATGGCGGCCGAAGGGGTCGACCCAGCGAAGGTCTTAGAGCTGTACGACCGCGAGCTCGCGACGTTCCGGCGCGAGCGGCCGCGATCGGAGGCGCTCCGCGAGCGCGCCCGTCGGTCGATGCCCAACGGCGTCCCGATGGCGTGGATGGTCAGCGACAACGAGGTGCCCGTGTTCGTGACCGAGGGGAAGGGCTCGCACTTCCGCGACGTCGACGGCCACGATTACCTCGACACCAACGTGGCGGACATCTCGATGTTCTGCGGCTACGCGCCGCCTCCGGTCGTGGAAGCGGTGACACACCGCGTGGCCGCGGGCACGCAGTTCCTGTTGCCGTCCGAGGACGCGATCTGGGTCGCCGAGGAGCTCGCGCGGCGCTACGAGCTGCCCCGTTGGCAGTTCACCCTGTCGGCGTCGCAGGCGAACACCGAGGCGATCCGCGTCGCCCGCGCGGCGACCGGCCGGGACGCGGTCCTGCTCTTCGACGGGCACTACCACGGGCACTTCGACGAGGCGACCGTCACGCTCGACTCCGGTGCGCCCGCGCCCTTCGGCCGAGGTCTCCCGCACGACGTCACGGATCGGGTCCGGGTCGTGCCGTTCAACGACCTCGAGGCCGTCCGCGCCGCGCTCGGCCCGCGCGACGTCGCGATCGTCCTCACCGAGCCGGCGCTCACGAACAACCTCGGGTTGCAGCTCCCGGTCGGCGGGTTCCATGCGGGGCTGCGGGCTGAGACGCGTGCGGCCGGCACCGTCCTCGCCTACGACGAGACCCACACGCACATCCTCGGACCGGGCGGCTGCACCAGGAGCTGGGGCCTCGAGCCCGACGTCGTCACGATCGGCAAGTCGATCGCAGGCGGGATCCCGCTCGGCGCGTACGGGATGGTCGACGCGCTCGCGGGGGAGCTCGAGCTCGAAGGGCCGGGGCACCGCGGGAGCGAGGTCGCCACCGGCGGAACCCTCTTCGCCAACCCGTTGTCGATGGCGGCCGCCCGTGCGGCGCTCGGCTCGGTCCTCACCGAGGACGCGTACACGCACACCGCGCGGCTCGGGACGCGCCTCGCCGACGGGATCCAGGCCGCGATCGACGCCGCCGGCCTCCCCTGGGTCGCGCATCGCTTCGGTCCGCGGTCCGGCACGACGTTCGCCCCGACGATGCCACGAGACGCCGCCGCGTCCCGCCGGTCGTGGGACGACCGCCTGACCCGGACGCTGCGTCTGTGGCTCGGGAACCGCGGGGTGTGGGAGGCGATCGCCGGCGCGGGCCCGACGATGGCGGTCCCGGCCGACGAGGCCGACGTCGACCGGTACGTGGACGGGTACCGCGGGCTGCTCGCCGCGCTCACCGACGACGGCTCGCCCGGGTAGCCTGTCGGGGTCGCCGGCCGGCGCCCGGCCGGCGCGCGAAGGAGGGATCGATGCTTCGACGTCTGACGATCGCCGCGATCGCGCTCCTCGGGGTGGCGGCGACGGCCGGCCCCGCGCTCGCCCAGACCGCCGGCGGACCCGACGACCCCGTGGTGGTCTTCACCGGCATCCTTTCGGTCGGACCGGAGCAGACCGTCAGCGACGCGATCATCTTCGACGGCGACGCCACGATCGCCGGACACGTCACGGGCAACGTGATCGCGTTCCATGGCGACGTCCTCGTCACGGGGACCGTCGACGAGAACGTCATCGCGGTGACCGGCCGGGTGACCCTCGGCGCCGGGGCCGACGTGGGACAGGACGTCGTCTCGCGGCTGCGCCCGGTGATCGACCCGAGTGCCACCTACGGCGGTGCGGTCCGGCGGCCGAACTGGAACACGGACTGGGGCGAGGTCCGATTGTTCGGGCGGATCGCGATCTGGGTCGCGGCGACGGTGTCGTCGTTCCTGCTCGGGCTGTTCCTGATCCTGTTCGCCCCGCGCGCGGCCGACGCCGTGGCGCGCAGCGGGATCGCGCGCACGGGACCCTCCTTCGGTTGGGGGGCGCTCGCGTTCTTCGCGATCCCGATCGCCGCCGCGATCCTGCTCGCGACGCTCGTGGGCCTGCCCCTCGGCCTGGGGGTGATCCTCGCGCTCGCCCTGCTGTACTGGATCGGCTACACGGCCGCCGCCTTCGTCCTGGGACGGCGCGTCGGCGGCGATACCCGGTCCCGGATCCTCGCGTTCACGATCGGCTGGGCGATCCTGCGCGCGCTCGCGATCGTCCCGGTCCTCGCCGGACTCTCGTGGTTCGCCGCCTCGATCTTCGGGCTCGGTGCCCTGATCCTCGCCGCGCGCCCGCCGACGTCACCCGCGACCGTCGCGGAGACGCCGGTCGCGACCGGGGGCGGCGCGATCCCGCCGCCCCCGCCGACCCCACCACAGGGATGAGCGAGCCGGCACGCGACTCGATCACGCCGCATCCGATCCCGATGCTCCGCGTCGCGGGGTCGTTCCGCGACGTCGGCGGCGCGATCGGCGAGGCCTGCGCCGACGTGATCCGGCGCGCGGTCGGGTTCGAGGGCGAGCTCCCGCCGGGTCGCACACGCGCGGAGCAGCTGGCGCTCGCCGACCGATATCGCACCGTCACGGCCGAGGCGATGCCGTGGGCGATCGAGGAGATCGAGGGCGCCGCCGAGGCAGCGGATGTCGATCCGCTCGCGCTGTTCGCCTGTCACATCGAGGAGATCTGGTACGAGCCTCGCGCGAGCGGCGGCCCGGCGATCGACGGCCGCTGCTCGGACCTGGTGGCCACGGCGCCCGCCACCTCGGACGGGCACACGTGGGTCGCCCACAACAACGACATGCACGCGGCCTACGGCGAGGACCTCGTCGCGATCGAACGACGGGCGGACGACGACCCGGCCGTGCTCACGATCGGCAACGGCATCTGGATCAGCGTCGGTTGGAACGACGCGGGACTCTCGCTCACCGGCAACGAGCTCTCGCCGAACGACGAACGCGTCGGGATCCCGCGCGAGCTCCAGGTCCGCGCGATGCTGCGCGACCGCTCGCTCGACGCGATGGTGGGCACGGCGCTCCGCCACGACCGCGCGTCGTCGTACAACAACGTCCTGGCGGACGCCGACGGCCACGTGGTGAACGTCGAGGGATCGGCCACGGCGGCCGAGATGACCGAGCCCGACGACGACGGCCGGCTCGTGCACACGAACCACTACGTCTGCGACTCGATGCTGGGGTACGAGGGCGATCCCGACTACGCGCAACGCTCCGCGATCCGCTACCGGCGGGCGTGGGAGCTGCTGTCGGCCGCCGCCCCCGGCTCGGTCGATGCGCCGGTGCTCCGGACGATCCTCTCCGACCACGCGAACGCGCCCGACTCGATCTGTCGCCACGCGCACGAGGCCCGCGCATCGGTGACGTGCTTCTGGTGCATCGCGGACGTGACGGAGGGGCGCGTGCTCTACGGTCGGGGCAACCCCTGCGACTCGATCGAGCAGGGGTTCGCGTTCGACGGGTACGCCGCGAGCTGACGCGGTCTAGCCGGACGCGTCGAGCGCGCGGCGGACGCGGTCGAGCGTCGCGCCGTCACCTCGCTCCTGCGCGAGCTCCAGGACCGAGCGCCCCTCGTCGTTGCGCGCGGTCGGGTCCGCCCCCGCGTCGAGCAGGAGGCCGGCCGTCCGGACGTCGCCGTTGTGCGCCGCCCCGTGGAGGGCGGTCCATCCACCGGCCTGGCGCGCGTTCGGATCTGCACCCGCCCCGAGCAGGAGCGCCACCACGCCGGCGTTGCGGCCGGACGCGGCCGAGTGCAGGGCGGTGCCCGTCATCCATCCCCGACCGAGCGCATCCACCTCGGCGCCGCGTTCCAGCAGCAGGCCCGCCGTGGGGCCGTCGCCGAAGAAGGCGGCGAAGTGCAGCGCCGTGAACCCGTCTCCGGAGTACGCGGTGGCGAGCGCCGGATCGGCGTCGAGCAGCTCCCGCAGTCGTGCCTCGTCGCCGAACGTCGACGCCTCGAACACGTCCGGCGGGTGGGCGAGCGCGCGGATCGCGTCCACGGTCGCCGGCTCGTTCCGATACCGGGCCCTCATCAGGGCCGACACACCGTCGGCATCGCGCGCGGCGGCGAGCGTCGGGTCGTCGGCGAGGAGGGCGCGGACGCGATCCTCGTCCCCGGAGCCGATCGCATCGAACAAGGCTTCGCTGCTTGCCATCGCCCCACCTCCATGGCAGGATTCATTTGCTTAGGCTAAGCAAATACACTACGCGGATGAGCTCGTCAAGGCCCACTTCCCCAGCGCGAGAGGTGGAGGCGGTCGCTGACCGGTTGCACTCGGCCGCCATCCACCTGTTGCGCCGCCTGCGCGCCGAGGACGACGAGCTCGGGATCTCCCCTCCCCGCCTGTCCGCGCTCTCCGTCGTCGTGTTCGCCGGACCCCTCCAGATCGGCGCGCTGGCGGCGGCGGAGGGCGTGGCCGCGCCGACGATGACGCGCCTCGTGGACGGGCTCGAGCGCGACGGCCTCGTCGTCCGCCGGCCCGATCCCGTCGACGGGCGCGTGGTCGTCGTGCGGGCGACCGCGAAGGGGAGCCGGGTGCTCCGGCGCGGTCGGGCGCGACGCGTGGAGACCCTCGCGCGCGGGCTCCGTGGCCTCGCGCCGACCGAACTCGACGCGCTGGCGCGGGGCGTCGACGCCCTAGAACGGATGCTGACGAGCGGCACGGACTGAGCGATGGGCCGGCTCGTCGGCGATCAGGCGGGAACGCCCGCGACGACGTCGCCCGCGCGCATCACGAGCACCGGTGACAGCACCCGCTCGATCTCCTCGAGGGGGTTGCCCTCGTACAGGACCAGGTCCGCCTCCGCGCCCTCCTGGACCCGCCCGGCCATCGTGAGCCCGAGCAGCTCGGCGCCGTTCGCGGTCGCGGCCTGCAGGGCCCGCAGCGGCGTCATCCCCCACTGAACCATCGACACGATCTCGCGCGGGGCGCTCCCGTGGGGGTTGAACGGCGTGCCGGCATCCGTGCCGCACACGTGCCGGATCCCCTCGCGCAGCGCGCGCCGCATGCCCGCCCTCGACATCTCCATCGTGTCGACGGCCTTGCGCACCGCGTACTCGGGCACCTCGTCCGGGTGCTCGGTGATCCCGCGGAGGGCGCAGAGCGTCGGCGACCGGAACGTCCCTCGCTCCTTCATCTCCCGCGCGACCTCCGCGGTGACCTCGTTGCAGTGCTCGACGGAATCGACGCCGGCGCGCACCGCGTTCAGGATGCCGCCGGCACCGATCGCGTGGGCCGCCACGGACCGTCCCCACTTGTGCGCCTCGTCGACCGCCGCCTCGATCTCCTCCTGCGAGTACGCGGTGAACGTGGCGCCGATCCCCGGGGTGAGGACGCCGCCCGTCGCGATCACCTTGATCGCGCGTGCGCCGCCGCGGATCTCCTCGCGGACCGCACGTCGCATATCCTCGGGCCCGTCCACCTCGCGCGCGATCCCGATGTTGTGGCCGTGGCCACCGGTGATCGTGAGCGCCCGGCCGGCCGCCAGGACACGCGGGCCGGAGATCAGCCCGCGCTCGATCGCGGATCCGACCTCGCAGCTCACCGAGTCGAGGCCGCCCAGGTCGCGCACGGTCGTGACCCCCGCGTCGAGGTTGCGCCGCGCGTTGTTCGCGGCCTTGATCGCCGCGAGCGTCGGCGTCAGCTCCTTCGCCTCCTGCTCGAAGTCCGGTCCCCCGTCGAACGCGAGGTGGACGTGGCAGTCGATCAGGCCCGGCGCGAGCATCCGATCCGCGCCCGCGATCTCGGCGGCGGCACGCGCCAGGCGCGGCGCGCGTGCGTGCGGCCCGACCCACTCGATCGTTCCGCCCGACACGTGGACACCTTGCTTCGTCTTCACCGTCCGACCGTCGAACAGCGTGACGTTCGCTACGTAGTGGGACATCGCCCGCGCATCCTAGCCGGTCACCCGCGGCCGGCCCGCCGGGATCGTCGACCGGGCCGTCAGAGCCGCTCGATACGATCGCGCGTCGCTGCGGCCTGGAACGTGTTGCCCTTCGCCATGTACAGCGCGAGCGCCTCTCTCGCCGCCCCGAGGGCCTCGTCGCGACGGCCCGCTAGCTCGTGGACCTCGGCAAGGTCGATCCGGGCGTCCGCGCGATCGTTCGTGAAGTCGGAGGCGTCGATCGCCTCGACGGCGCCGAGTTGGAGCTCGAGCGCATCCCCGTCCCGACCGTCCGCCGCGGCGATCCGCGCGAGGACGCCCTTCGCCATCACGTCACCTGCGAGCCCCGCGTGCTCGCGCTCGAGCGTGAAGGCGGCGTCGGCGGCCGCATCGGCCAGGCGACCCAGCCGGTACAGCGTCTGGGCGTGGAACGCGGCGACGACCGTCGCGGTCTGGGAGCCCATGGCCCTCAGCGCCTCCAGCGCCTCCCCGAAGATCCGCTCGGCCTCGTCGAAGCGGCCGGCCAAGTACTCGAGCCACCCGAGCGACTGGCTCTCGAACGCGAGGAACTCGCGGCTCCCCACCTCGTACAGCGTCCGACGACGCTCCTCCATCACCGCCCTGGCCTCGTCCAATCGGCCGGTCATCACCAGGAGCCACGCGCGTGTGTCGAGGATCGCGGTCTCCGCCACGACGGACCCGCGGACCCGCTCGAGGATCGCGTCGACTTCCCGGAAGGCCTCGGGCACCGGCCGAGGCCCGAGGACGGGACACGCGACGAGCCACTCCAACGTGTAGAGCTCCTGACGGCGGTCGCCGGCGCGTCGGAAATGATCGGCGGCGCGCGTCCAGGCGTCCTCGGCCTTCGCGGCCAGCGAACGGTTCCAGAAGGACCCGGCGAGAGCCCCCCAGGCGAGGCCGAGGCCGGCATCGTCGCCGTGAGCCTCGAACACCGGGATCAGGTCCGCGGCGATCTCCCCCCAGGCCGGCCCCCAGATCTCCCCCGAGGCCAGGTCGTGCCCCCACTCGGTCCGAACGATCCTCGCCTTCCCGAGCAACACCTCGTCGCCGATCCGCTCGGCCGCGCGTTCCGCCTCCTCCAGGAGGCCACCCGCCTCCGCGAGCCGTCCCAGGTCGCGGGTCGCCATGCCCAGGTGCATCGAGAGCTCCACCCTCGCGGGGTCGTCGGGCCCCATCAGCGCCACGGCGCGCGCGAGGAGGTTCGCGGTCGCGGCCTCATCGAACCGCTCGCGCGCCCGCTCGCCCGCCCTCGCCAGGTAGGTCGCCGCACGCGCCGCCAGGCTCCGGATGACATCCTCGCCTGCGCCCAGCTCCGCCCGATAGCGGTGCGCCTGCTCCAGGTGGTACCCGAGGATCTCGTCTTGTTCGCCGACCGATGACCCAGCCCCACGGACGAGCCAGTCGGCGAATCGTTCGTGCAGGTCCGCGCGATCCGACTTCGGGATCGCCTCGTACGCGGCGTCCCGGATCAGGAGGTGCCGGAACGTCAGGGCCTCCGCTCCGGCCAGGTCGGAGCGCTCCGGACGCACGAACTGCTTGCGGACGAGGGCGGTTACGGCGCCCTGCGTCCGCGGATCGCGCTCGGACAGCTCATGGATCGCGTCGACGTAGAAGACCTGGCCCATCACGGAGGCGGTCTCCAGCGCCCGTCGCTCGTCCTCCGGGAGACGGTCCAGGCGTGCCCCGAGCAGCGCCGCGATCGTCGGCGGGACCGGGACGTCGGCGAGGTCGCCCGTGGCGACCCAGCGCCCCTCCTTCAGGACCAGGCGGCCCTCGTCGACGAGCAGCGCGGTCATCTCCTCCGCGTAGAGGGGGTGTCCCTCGGCGGCCGATGCGATCCGGTCCCGCACCCGCTCGTCCACCGCGTCGTCCGCGAGGAGGTTCGCGACGAGCGTCCCGCACTCGTCGGGCGCGAGGGGCTCCAGCAGGATCGAGGTGGCGTTCAGCTTGCCGCCCCCCCAGTCGGGTCGCGACTCGAGGAGCTCCGGCCGAGCCATGCAGGCCAGCAGGATCGGGGCGTCGCGCGACAGGTCGGCGACGTGCTCCACGAGCTCGAGGAGCTTCGGCTCCGCCCACTGGAGATCGTCGATCACGAACACGACCGGCGCGGTCACGGCGAGGCGTTCCAACAGCGTCCGGACCGCCCAGAGCGTCTCCTCGGCGGCCGTCTGGCTCCCGGGGATGCCGATCGCCTGCCCGACGCGGTCCGCGACCCGGGCGCCGAGCTCGTCACCGCCGGCGAGCGCGGCGAGCTTGCCGCGAGCCGCGTCGGGAGAATCGGCCTCGGTCAAGCCTCCGACCTCGATCAGCGCCTCCGCGAGCGGCCAGAACGTGATCCCGTCCCCGTACGGCAGACAGCGCCCGCGTAGGATCCTCGCCCGCTCGCCGATCCCGTCGACGAACGCGGCCATCAGGCGCGACTTCCCGACCCCGCCCACCCCGAGGACCGTGAAGAGCTGGCACGCCTGATCCGTGACGCTCCGTTCGAACGCGCTCGCCAGCAGCGCGAGCTCCCGTTCGCGGCCGACCATCGGCGCATCGAGGTGCCGGGAGAAGCCCGCGGCGGTCGGATCCAGCTCGATCAGGCGGAACGCGACGATCGGATCGGCCTTGCCCTTGAGATCCAGCGCGTCGGTCGCCTCCACCGTCGCGGCGTCGCGCACGAGCGCGGCCGTCGTCTCACCGAGGAGGATCTCGCCGGGAGCGGCGGCCTGTTCGAGACGAGCCGCCACGTTCACCGGATCGCCCGTCACGATCTTCTGGTCGCCGGTGCCGGCGACCACCTCACCCGTGTTCAGGCCGATCCGACAGGCGAGGGTGATCCCATGGGCGCGCTGCAGGTCGATGTTCAGCTCGTCGAGCGCCCCGCGCATCTCGTGCGCCGCCCGGATGGCGCGCAGCGCGTCGTCCTCGTGCAACATGGGGACACCGAACACGGCCATCACGGCGTCGCCGATGAACTTCTCGACGGTCCCACCGTGGCGCTCGACCGCCGCCTGCATCGCGTCGAAGTAGCGCGCCATCACCGCTCGGAGCGTCTCCGGGTCGAGCGTCTCGCCCATCGCGGTCGACCCGACGACATCGCAGAAGACCACCGTCACGACCTTGCGCGATCCACGATCCTCGGCGGCCTCGAGCGGGGCACCGCACGCGTTGCAGAACCGCGAGCCGTCGGGATTCTCCGCGTGGCAGCTCCCGCATCGAGGCATGGCGCGCAGCGTAGCCTCGGTGTCGATCGGCCGGAACCCCGAGCGTCCCCGTGTCGTGCCGGAGCAACCCCGATGCGTCCGGCCGCACCGGCCGCCTCGGGTAGGATGCGCCGATCCGACCGGGGCCCCCGCGCTCCCGGTCCACGCTCTCGGGGGAGGCGCTCGGATGTTGGACGTGGCGAAGCTCGCGGTCGAGGCGGCCGTCCGCGCGGGCGCGGCGTACGCGGACGCGCGCGCCGGCACCGACGAGGGCGAATCGCTGACCGTGCGCAACCAGCAGATGGAGGGCATCGACCGCTCGACCTCCACCGGGCTCGGCGTGCGCGTCCTGGTCGACGGCCGGTGGGGGTTCGCATCCACCTCCCGCACCGATGAGGCGTCGGTGACGCAGGCCGCCGGGATGGCGGTCCGGATCGCCGAAGCGGCGTCGCGCCTGCCGGGCGATCCGGTGACGCTCGCGCCCGTGGAGCCGGTCGTCGCCTCCTGGCGCGGTCCGGCCGCGGAGGATCCCTTCACCGTGCCGCTCGAGGAGAAGGTCGCGCTGCTGATGGAGGCCTCCCGGCGCATGGGCGCGGTCCCCGGGGTGACGGTCGCGGACGCGATGCTCGATCTGTTCCGGCGGTCCACCTGGTTCGCTTCGTCCGACGGCGCGGCCATCGAGCAGATCGTGACGCACAGCGGCGGCGGGATCGAGGCCACCGCGGTCGGCGACGGGGACGTCCAGCGCCGTTCCTACCCGAACTCCTTCCGCGGGCACATCCGGTCGGCGGGGTGGGAGCACGTCCGCACGCTCGGCCTGATCGAAGAGGCGGAGCGGATCGGCCGCGAGGCGGTGGAACTGCTCGCCGCGCCCGAGTGCCCGAGCGAGGTCACGACCCTCGTACTCGACTCGGGGCAGCTGGCCCTGCAGATCCACGAGTCGATCGGCCATCCGATCGAGCTCGACCGGGTGCTCGGGATGGAGGAGGCATACGCCGGTTCGTCCTTCCTCTCCCCCGACGACCGCGGTCGGCTCACGTACGCGAGCCCCCTGGTCTCGATCACCGCCGACGCCACCCTGCAGGGAGGCCTCGGGTCCTTCGGATACGACGACGAAGGCGTTGCGGCGCAAGCAGTCCCGATCATCGTGGACGGGACGTTCCAGAACTTCCTGACGAACCGCGAGACGGCGCCCGCGGTCGGCCAGTCCTCGAACGGGACGAGCCGGGCCGACGGGTGGAGCCACCTCCCCTTGATCCGGATGACGAACATCTCGATCGAGCCGCGGGCGGGCACGCTCGCCGAGATCATCGGCGACACCGACGACGGCGTCTTCATGGCCACGAACCAGTCGTGGTCGATCGACGACAAGCGGATCAACTTCCAGTTCGGGTGCGAGGCCGCGTGGCGCATCGAGGCGGGCCGGCTCACCCAGCTCTACAAGAACCCGAACTACACGGGGATCACGCCCGAGTTCTGGGGATCGTGCGACGCCGTCGGCGGGCGGGAGGACTGGGTGCTCTGGGGCACGCCGAACTGCGGGAAGGGACAGCCCGGCCAGACCGGCCGGGTCGGACACGGCGCCTCCCCGGCCCGGTTCCGCAACGTCCAGATCGGGGTCCGCTGACGTGCCCGGGCTGATCGGCGCGGACGGGTTCCTCGCGGTGGCCGATGCCGCGCTCTCCATCGACGGCGTGGACGGCGCCGAGGTCCTCTTCATGCACGAGTGGGGCGGGCTCACGCGGTTCGCCTCGTCCCGGATCCACCAGAGCACCGCACGCGAGGACACGGCGCTGCGGGTGCGCGTGATCTCCCGCCGGCGAACGGGGGTGGCGTCCACGAACGACTTCTCCCCCGAGGGCGCACGGCGAGCCGCGGCGGCCGCGAAAGAGATGGCCGAGGTGGCGGCGCCCGATCCGGAGTTCCCGGGCCTCGCCCCGGCCGCCGAGGTGCCCTCGGTGGACCGGTTCTCCGGATCCACCGCGTCCGGCACGCCCGAGCAGCGGGCGGCCGCCGTGGAGCGCCTCGTGGGCGTGTGTCCGCCCGGGTCCACGGCCGCCGGCGCCTACGAGACGCAGGCGATCGAGGTGGGGATCGCCAACACGGAGGGGCAACGGTGCTGGTCCCCGTCCACGCAGGCTTCCCTCACGACCGTCGTGACGACCGAGGAACAGGGCAGCGGGTTCGCCGAGACGTTCACGGGATCGCTCGACGCGGTGGACCCCGAGGCGATCGGCCGCTCGGCCGGGCAGAAGGCGCTCGACGCGCGCGACCCGAGGCCGCTCGAGCCGGGGACGTACGCGGTGGTGCTCGAGCCCGCGGCCGTCGCCACGCTCGTCGGGTTCCTCGCGTACGAGGGGTTCGGAGGCCGGGCGTACCTCGAGGGCCGGTCATGCTTCAGCGGCCGCGAGGGCGAGCAGGTGGCCGCCCCTTCGATCTCGATCTGGGACGACGCGACCGACCCGCGGACGCTGGGGATGCCGTTCGACTTCGAGGGAACCCCGCGCCGGCGCGTCGACCTGATCCGCGACGGGTCGTTCCTCGGTGTCGTCCACGATCGTCGGACGGCACGCCAGGCCGGCACCGATTCGACCGGACACGGGCTCCCCGCACCCAACCCCGAGGGTCCGTTCCCGCTCAACCTGTTCCTGGCGCCCGGGGACGCCACGGTCGACGAGATGGTTCGCGCGACCGACCGTGGCCTGCTGATCACACGCTTCCACTACTCGAACATCGTGAACCCGCTCGAGTCGAGCATCACCGGGATGACGCGCGACGGGACGTTCCTGATCGAACGGGGCGAAGTGGTCGGCCCGGTGATGAACCTGCGCTTCACGCAGTCGATCATCGGGGCGCTCTCCGCGACCACGATGGTGGGGCGCGAGACGCAGCTCGCGAGCGAGTTCTTCTTCTCGGCCTCGCGGGTCCCGGCGCTCAGGATCGAGTCGTTCCATTTCAGTGGGCGGAGCGACCACTAGTAGGCTGTCGGTCGAAGCGCGGCCCACGGCCACCGACCCGAGCCAACGGATGCGAGGAGGAGCGATGCTGATCGGCGACATCATGCACACCGACGTGAAGACGGCCGATGCCGACGACACGTTCGCCGACGTCGCGAAGACGATGCGCTCGAACGGCATCTCCTCGGTCGTCGTCCTCGAGGGGAAGAAGCTCTCCGGCATCGTGACCGAGCGCGACATCGTGAACCTGGTGGCGGCGGGCGGCGATCCGCATTCCGTCCGGGTCGCGCACGGGATGACCCGGCGTGACATCGAAACCGTGTCCTCGAAGACCGACATCACGGTGGCGGCCGAGCTGATGGTGTCGCGGAACATCCGCCACCTGCCCGTGGTGGACCGCGGCCGGGTCGCGGGGATCATCTCGATCCGGGACCTCACGCGGTGGGCCGCCGAGGAGCTCGCGGGCGGGCACGAGATGCCCGACATCGCGCGCAGCCACAAGGCCCTGCAGGCCGCGAGCGAGCTCCAGAAGCAGCGGCGCAAGGGCGCCTAGCCGGACCGCCTCGTCGCCGGAGGTCGCGTCAGTCGCCGCTGGCGGCGCGCTCGAACGGCTCGCGCGGGTGCTCGAACGATCCGAGCTGCGCGATGTCGCGCGGGAACAGCAGCGCGATCGTCCAGTCGATCGCGATCCGCACGCGACGGCCGATCGTCGGCATCGCCAGCAGGTGGTACGTGCGGTGCAGGAACCAGCCGAGGAAGCCCTTCACCTTGATCCCTCGGATGTTCGCCACGCCCTTGTAGCGGCCGAGCGAGCAGACCCCGCCGACGTTGCGCCAGACGAACGGCTCCAGCGGGCCGCCCAGGATCGACGCCACGACGTTGCGGCCGAGCCGGCGCCCCTCCCGCAGCGCGTGTTGGGCGGTCGGAGGCGTGAGCCCGCCCGTCGTGCGATCGGGGACCGCGGCGATGTCGCCCGCCGACCAGGCGCCCGAGATCCCATCCACGCGCAGGTGCTCGTCGACGACGACCCGTCCGCGATCGTCGAGCGGAAACCCGGACGCGGCGGCGAGCGGCGACGGCTTGACGCCGGCCGTCCACACGAGCGTGTCCGCCCGGAAGTCCTGCTCGTCCGAGAGCACGATGCGTCCGTCGATGGCCGACTCGAGCCGCGTGGTCGTGAGCACCTCGATCCCACGGTGGACCAGCCGCAGGCGCGCATAGTCCGCCAGGTCCGGCGGGAGCTCCGGGAGGATCCGGTCCGCCGCCTCGACCATGATCCATCGCATGTCCGCGCGCGAGAGCATCGGATAGCTCGACAGCGCGTCGCGCGCGAGGTCCTCGAGCTCGCCCAGCGCCTCGACACCCGCGTACCCACCGCCGACGAACACGAAGGTGAGCGCCGAACGGCGCCGCTCGGGGTCGTCGGTCTCCGACGCCAGGTCGAGCCGTGACAGCACGTGGTTGCGGAGCCAGATCGCCTCCTGCACCGTCTTGAAGCCCACGCCGTGCTCGGCGAGCCCCGGGATCGGGAGCACCCGCGACCACGATCCCGCCGCCAGGACGATCACGTCGTACTCGAGCTCCGTCGTGCCGTCGTCGGGGATCCGGACCCGGACGCGTCGCGCGTCGTGGTCGATCTCCAGCACCTCGCCGATCACGACCGTGACGTGCCGGAGGAGCGGGCGCAGCGGCACCACGACCGCGCGCGGATCGATCGTCCCTGAGGCGACCTCGGGCAGGAACGGCTGGTACTGCATGAAGTTCTCGGTGGAGACGAGCGTCACGCGATGCCCGGCGTCGGCGAGCGCGCGCATCTCGAGCGCGGCGTAGGTTCCGGCGAAGCCCCCGCCCACGATCAGGATCCGTTGCGAGGCCACGGCTCCACCCTACGCGGGCCCGAGCCGGTCCAGCGCGGACGCCAGCAGGTCCAGGCCCGCGATCGCGGCGTCGGGCTCGGCGAGCTGCGACGCGGTCGGGCGGTCGGGCGCCTCACCCCGGAGGACCCAGACGGTCCGCATGCCCGCGGCATGCGCCGGGCGCACGTCGCGGTCGAGCCGGTCGCCGACCATCACGGTCCGCTCCGCCGGGACGCCCGCCGCCGTCACGGCTCGCGCGTACAGCCGCGGATCCGGCTTCTCGAGCCCGACGTCCTCGGACACGTTCCAGAGCTCGAAGAACCGGGCGACCCCGTCGCGTTCGAGCGCGTCGCGGACCGCGCTCGGCTGGTTCGCCACGATGCCGAGGCGATGCCCGTCGGCCAGCTCCCGCAGGCACGGCTCGACGTCGGGATACAGCGACCCGGGCGGGTACGACCAGTAGCGGGCCGCGATGCGCTCGAGCGCCTCGACGTCGGCGTCCGGCCCGAGGAACCGACGCGCCAAGCGATCCCGGAACGACCCCGACTGCTCGGCCCTCGCCTCCCCGTATTCCTCGGCGAACTCCTCGTCGCGGAACGTGGCGCCCAGCTCACGGAGCCCGCGGTCCAGCGCACGCGCGTAGACCGTGTCGTCGTACATCACCCCGCCGATATCGAAGAAGACGACGTCGACGGTTCGTCCCATCGCCCCGCTACCCCGAGCGATCGCCGGCGCGGCGTTCGAGCTCCGCGACCAGCTCGGCCGGCGTCGTCTCGGCGCCGAGCCGGAACCCGTACCGCTCCCCGTGGCAGTCGGACGCGCCCGTCGGCACCAGGTCCAGCCGCTCGGCCATCGACCGGTACCGCGCGCGCTGCTCCGCGTCGTGGTCCGGATGATCGACCTCGAGCCCGGCCATGCCTCCGGCGGCCATCGCCTCGATCAGCTCATCGGGGACCGCGCCCGAGCCCCTCCACATCCCGGGGTGGGCGAGCACGCACGCGCCACCCGCGCCGCGGATCAGCCGGAGCGCATCCACCGGATCCAGGGCGTGCTTCGGCACGTAGGCGGGACCGTCGTCGCTGATGAACCGGTCGAACGCCTCCTTCTCCGTCGCGACGATGCCCGCCTCGACCATCGCCTGCGCGACGTGCGGCCGCGCGATCAGGTCGTCGCCCGCGAAGGCCCGCACGCGCTCGAACGTGATCGGGTAGCCGAGGTCCTGCAGCTTCACGACCATCATCTCGCCGCGGCGGAACCGGGTGTCGATGAGCCGCTTGAGCTCCTCCTGGAGTGCGCTGTTGCCCGGATCGATCCAGTACGCGAGGACGTGGAGGCTCGCGCCCTGGTACTCGGCCGAGAACTCGATGCCCGGCACGAACGCGATCCGGTCCGCGGCGGCGCCCGCGGCCTCGACGAGCCCCTCGGTCGTGTCGTGGTCGGTCAGGGCCACGCCGTCGAGGCCACGGTCGATCGCGAGCCCCACCACCGCCGCAGGCTCGAGCGTGCCATCGGAGCGCGACGAGTGCGTGTGCAGGTCGAACCGGGCCATGGAGGCGGATGGTGTCAGACGCTCGTCCCGCGCGTCACCCGGTCCCGGCCGGCCTGCGGGTCACCAGCGCACGGTCGACGTCGGCGACGCCGCGACAGCCGGACAGCGCCATCGCGTTCACGAACCCCTCGCGCAGGATCGCCAGCACGCCTGCAACGCCCTCCGCGCCGGCGACCGCGAGTCCCCACGCCGCTGGCCGGCCGATCAGCACGGCGCGGGCGCCCAAGGCGAGCGCCACCAGCACGTCGGTCCCTCGGCGGACCCCACCGTCGACCAACACCGGGACGCGCCCGGCAACGGCGGCCACCACCTCCGGGAGTGCCGCGATCCCCGAGGGCACGCGATCGAGCTGGCGCCCGCCGTGGTTCGACACGACGATCCCGTCCACGCCGGCCGCGACCGCGAGCTCGGCGTCCTCGGCCGTAAGGATGCCCTTGACCAGGAGGGGGAGTCCTCCGCACCGGTCGCGGACCCAGCCCACGTCGTCCCACCCGAGCTCCGCGTCCTGCTCCAGATCTCCGTACTCGATCGACGGGGGCTCCCAGCCGGTCACCGCGTCGCGGAGCCGGATCCCGGCCACGGGGAAGTCGATCGTCATGCAGATCCCCGCGAACCCCGCCGCCACGACCCGTTCGAGCATCTCGGCGGAGGCGGCTCGATCCCGGAAGACGTAGAGCTGCCACCACTTCACGCCCGGACCCGCGCCGGCGACCTCCTCGATCGGGCGCGTCGTCCGGCTCGAGACGACGGCGATCGTCCCCGCCGCCGCGGCGCCCCTGACCGTGCCGAGCTCGCCGTCGGGGTGGGCGGTCCCCTGGAACGCCCACGGAGCGACGAGGACCGGCAGGGCGATCGGCGTGCCCAGCAGGTCCGTGGAAGCGTCGGGCGAACCGCTCCCGCGCAGGTGGCGCGGCCGGATCAGCCAGTCGTTCCAGCCTCGTTCGTTCTCGGCGAGGGTCCGCTCCTCGCCGGCCCCGCCCGCGATGAACCCGTAGACCTCGGCCGGGAGCCGCGCGCGCGCCTGCTCGTGGAACCCCTCGAGCGTGTCGGGATCGCGCGTGGACACGTTCGCACCTTACCGACGAGCGATCGACTCAGCCCCGCGCGGTCAGACGACCGGCGCCCATCTCGCGCGACAGCCCGCGAGCCGTCTCCTTGACCGCGGCGACCAAGGTCGGGGCCGGGCCATCCGGGGCCAGCCGTTCGACCGGGCCTACCACGCCGATCGAGCCGGCCGGCGCCCCCCGGTGATCGAAGACCGGTGATCCGATCTCGGCCTCGCCGACGATGGCCTCCTGGTCCTCGAACGCGACGCCCGTGGCGACGACGCTCTCCATCTCCTCGCGCAGCTGCGGAGGGTCGACGCGCGTGCGCCCCGTGAGCGCCCTGAGCTCGCCGCCCAGGAGCAGCGTGCGCCGGTGAGGCTCGAGGAAGGCGACGATCGCCTTGCCCAACGCGCTCGCGTGCCACGGGATCGCGGCGCCCACCTCGAGGATCTGAACCGAGTCGTCCGGTCGGAACACGTGGTGCACGATCAGGACGTTCGGCCCGCTCATCACCCCGACGCGGACCGCCTCACCGACCCTGGTCGCGAGCGAATCCGCCCACAGCAGCGACCGCGCGCGGAGCTCGTGGTTCTCGAGGAAGGCGTTGCCGAGCTGCAGCATCGCCGGCCCGAGCCGGTACTTGCCGCTGTCCGGGTCCTGCTCCACCAGCTCCTGGCCCTCGAGGGTCCGCAGCAGCCCGTGCACCGTCGCCTTCGCCACCCCGACGCGATCGGAGAGCTCGGTCACACCGAGCCGCGCCCCGGTGCCGAGGGCCCGAAGGATCCGCGCCGCTCGATCGACCGAGCGGATCGTCCCCCGCGGCTCCCCCGGGCGATCCATCGCTCACGCGCGGACGACCCGGGACAGCGCCTCGAACAGCAGCGCCGTCGAGGTGGCCCCGGGGTCCTGATGACCGACGCTCCGCGCGCCCAGGTAGGAGGCCCGCCCCTTCCGCGCCTGCATCGGGATCGTGGCCTGCACACCGTCCCCCGCCGCCTTCGCCGCGGCGGTCGCCGCCGATCCGACGTCGCCGCCGGTGCGGAGGTCCTCCTCGAAGGCGGACACGGCCGGCACCCAGGCATCCACGAGCGTCTTGTCGCCGGGCTCGGCCGCGCCGAGCTTCTGGATCGCCTCCAGCGCGCCCCGGAGCGCGGCCAGCAGCCCGGTCGCATCGAACCGGACGTCCGCGAGCACGGCGCCGGCCTGCCGGAACGCCGACCCGTACAGCGGACCCGCCGCGCCGCCGACCCGGTAGACGATCGTCGTGCCGACCTCGTCGAGCGTCGACCAGGGGGCGGCTCCGTCCATCGTCCGCAGCGTCGCGACGGCCGCGACCGTTCCGCGGTGCATGTTGACCCCGTGGTCGGCGTCGCCGATCGCGGCGTCCAGCTGCGTGAGGAAGTCGCGGTTGGACTCGATCAGGGCGGCCCACTCCTCGATCCAACGCCGAACCAGCGCGCCATCCATGGCGCGCCTGCGGTCGGTGGACCCGACACGACCCCGGCCTGCCGTCGAGCCGCTCACGAGGCGACCACCATCGACCGCACCACTGGGACTGTCAAGTTCGGCGGGCGAGCCACGCCCTTGCGCCCGACCCGAGACCGCGACCCGCCGAACGTTCGACGATGCCGAACGGGAACACGGCCTGCCGAACGTGACGCCCTGTTGCGGTCGCGTTGACTTTCGGAGTCGAACGGCCTTGGCTTGGAACCGCCAAAGCGTCGCCCCGGGGTGGGGGGCGCGAACAGAGGAGGGGGTGGTCACCGAGATGTTCCTCGGAGAGGTCGTCGGCACGTGTCTGCTGGTCTTGATCGGCGACGGCGTCGTCGCCGGCGTGCTGCTCAGCAAGTCGAAGGCCCAGAACTCGGGCTGGGTGGTGATCACCTGGGCGTGGGCGATGGGTGTGTTCGTCGGCGTGCTCGCGAGCGTGGCCGTGTCGGGAGGCGTCGCGCACCTGAACCCGGCCGTCACCATCGGCCTCGCGGCCGTGGACCTGACCGAGTGGTCGGACGTCCCGACGTTGATCGCCGGACAGTTCGTCGGCGCGTTCATCGGTGCGGTTCTCGTGTACCTCGCGTACCTCGTCCATTGGGCCGAGACCGAGGACCCGGGCCTGAAGCTCGCGGTCTTCTCGACGGGTCCGGCGATCCGCAACACCGTCGCGAACCTGATCACGGAGATCATCGGCACGGCGGTGCTCCTGTTCGGCATCCTGTCGATCGGTGGTCTGGCGATGGGCGACCAGCCCCTCGCCGGCGCGCTGGCCACGGGCGCGCTCCCCGTCGCGCTGCTGGTCCTCGGAATCGGGATGTCCCTGGGCGGACCGACGGGCTACGCGATCAACCCGGCCCGCGACCTCGGCCCGCGCATCATCCACGCGATCCTGCCGATCCCCGGCAAGGGCAGGTCCGACTGGGCCTACTCGTGGATCCCCGTCGTCGGTCCGATCATCGGCGGCGTGCTCGGCGCGCTCGCTCGCGAAGGCGGCGTTCGACCTGTAGTCGGCGTAGTGGCGGCAGCTCCCCCCGGAGCGCCACGAGCGAAGGAGTTGCGATGAAGAAGCTGATCAACGACCCGGCGAACGTGGTCCGGGAGGAGCTCGCGGGGATCGAGGCGGCGCACCCCGACCTCGTGAAGGTCACCCTCGACCCGCACACGATCGTCCGGGCGGACGCCCCGGTGCAGGGCAAGGTCGCCCTGGTATCGGGCGGCGGCTCCGGACACGAGCCGATGCACGGCGGGTTCGTCGGCATGGGCATGCTCGACGCGGCGTGCCCCGGTGAGGTCTTCACCTCGCCGACGCCCGATCAGATGGAGGCCGCGACGAAGGCCGTGGACGGCGGCGCCGGCGTGGTCCACATCGTCAAGAACTACACGGGCGACGTGATGAACTTCGAGATGGCGGCCGATCTGTGCCGCGCGGAAGGCATCGAGGTCGAGTCCGTGCTGGTCGACGACGACGTGGCCGTGCAGGACAGCCTCTACACGGCCGGACGGCGCGGCGTCGGCACGACGGTCCTGCTGGAGAAGATCGCCGGCGCCGCCGCCGAGCAGAAGCGGCCGCTGAAGGAGGTCGCCGACGTCGCCCGCGAGGTGAACGCGAACGGCCGAACGATGGGGATGGCCCTCACGTCCTGCACGGTCCCGGCGGCCGGCAAGCCGACGTTCGAGCTCGGCGAGGACGAGATGGAGATCGGGATCGGCATCCACGGCGAGCCGGGTCGTGAGCGGATGAAGCTGAAGACCGCGAGCGAGATCGTCGACATGATGGCGACCACGATCGTCGACGACCTTCCGTTCAAGGCGGGCGACCAGGTCCTGGCGTTCGTCAACGGCATGGGCGGCACGCCGCTGATCGAGCTGTACGTGGTCTACGACGCGCTCAACCGGTTCCTGAAGGGGCGCAACATCACGATCGCGCGGAACCTGATCGGGTCGTACATCACGTCGCTCGAGATGGCGGGATGCTCGATCACGCTGTTGAAGATGTCGGACGACTTCATCGGGCTGTGGGACGCGCCGGTGAAGACCGCCGGGCTGCGGTGGGGGGTCTGATCACCCCACCGCGACCCGGACCGACCGTCCCCACGGGGACGGGAGCGAAGGGGGTGAGCGGTTGAGCGTCCCGTACGACGGTGTGGTCGGTTGGTTCAAGTCGTTCGCGGCCACGATCGCCGAGAACAAGGCGTACCTCACCGAGCTCGACTCGGCGATCGGCGACGCGGACCACGGGATCAACATGGACCGTGGGATGCAGGCCGCGCTCGCGAAGGTCGACGGCCTCCCCCCAGGCGACGTCGGCGCGTTCTTCAAGACCGTCGGGATGACGCTCGTCTCGACGGTCGGCGGCGCGGGCGGACCGTTGTACGGGACGCTCTTCCTCCAGCTCGGCACCGCCACGGCGGGCAAGGCGGAGATCACGGCCGCGGATTGGTCCGCGGCGCTCGACGGCGGCGGTCGAGGGCGTCCAGGCGCGCGGCAAGGCCGTGCCGGAGGACAAGACGATGGTCGACGCCCTGATCCCGGCGCGCGACGCGCTCGCCGCCGCCGTCGCCGACGGGGCGTCGATGGGCGAGGCGGTCCGGCGGTCGGCGGAGGCGGCCGAGGCCGGGATGATCGCGACGATCCCCCTCGTCGCGCGCAAGGGCCGGGCGAGCTACCTGGGCGAGCGCAGCGCCGGGCATCAGGACCCGGGCGCCACGTCGTCCTACCTGTTGTTGAAGACCGTCGCCGACAGCTGGGGCGACGGGTAGGCACGACCGAAGGAGGGCCCCATGGCTGAGTACGTGGGCGCGCTGGACCAAGGGCACGACCAGCACGCGGTTCATGATCTTCGATCACGGCGGCAACGTCGTCGGGATCGACCAGAAGGAGCACGAGCAGATCTACCCGAAGCCGGGTTGGGTCGAGCACGACCCCGCAGAGGTCTGGGCGCGGAGCCAGGACGTGATCGCGGGCGCGATCGAGAAGGCCGGGATCTCCGCGAGCGATCTCGCGGCGGTCGGCATCACGAACCAACGCGAGACGACGGTCGTCTGGGACCGCAACACGGGTGAGGCCGTGTACAACGCCCTCGTCTGGCAGGACACGCGGACCCAGGGCATCGTCGACGAGCTGTCGGCCGACGGCGGCCAGGACCGGTTCCGCGAGAAGGTCGGGCTCCCGCTCGCGACGTACTTCTCGGGCACGAAGGTCAAGTGGATCCTCGACAACGTCGAGGGCGCGCGGGCCCGAGCGGACGCCGGCGACCTCGTGTTCGGGAACATGGACACCTGGTGCATCTGGAACCTCACGGGCGGGACGAGCGGGGGCGTGCACGTCACCGACGTCTCCAACGCGAGCCGCACCATGCTGATGGACCTGGACACGCTCGACTGGGACGACGGGCAGCTCGCCGCGTTCGGCATCCCGCGGTCGATGCTGCCGGAGATCCGTCCGTCATCGGCGGTCTACGGGGAGTGCACGGGCGCGCTGGCCGGCGTGCCGGTGGCCGGCGACCTGGGCGACCAGCAGGCGGCCACGTTCGGCCAGGCCGCGTACGACGTGGGCGACGCGAAGAACACCTACGGCACCGGGTGCTTCATGATCCTCAACACCGGAACCGACAAGGTGCCGTCGAAGAGCGGCCTGCTCACGACGGTGGGATGGAAGCTCGGCGACCAGCCGGCGATCTACGCGCTCGAGGGATCGATCGCGATCACCGGCGCGTTGGTGCAGTGGCTCCGGGACAACCTGGGGATGATCGAGAAGTCCGAGGACGTGGAGGACCTGGCGAAGACGGTCGAGGACAACGGCGGGATGTACTTCGTCCCGGCCTTCTCCGGGCTCTTCGCGCCGTACTGGCGGGGCGACGCTCGCGGCGCGATCGTCGGGCTCACGCGGTACATCAACAAGGGCCACTTCGCGCGCGCCGCGCTCGAGGCGACGGCCTGGCAGACCCGCGAGGTCCTCGACGCGATGGAGGCCGACTCCGGCGTCAAGCTCAAGGAGCTCAAGGTCGACGGCGGGATGGTCTACAACGACACGCTGATGCAGTTCCAGGCGGACGTCCTGCAGGTCCCGGTCGTGCGGCCGAAGGTGGCCGAGACGACGGCGCTCGGTGCCGCGTACGCCGCGGGCCTGGCCACGGGGTTCTGGGGTTCGACGGACGACCTGCGTGCCAACTGGGGCAAGGACGCCGAGTGGACCCCGTCGATGGACGGGGCCGCGGTGGACGCTGAGTACGCGCAGTGGAAGAAGGCGGTGACCCGGACCTTCGACTGGGTGTGATGCCGTCGCAGACGCACGTCGCCGGGGACCTCCCCTCGCCGCCGCCGGAAATCCGCGGATGAGCGTCCGTGCGTCGCGCCTGCGCGCGGCTCACGTCCTGATCGTCGGCGGTGGCGGGACGGGAGGTGCCCTCGCGCACGATCTCGCCCTCCGCGGCGTCCGGGTCACGCTCGTCGAGCGCGGCGAGTTCACGTCGGGGACCACCGGACGGCACCACGGCCTGCTCCACAGCGGAGCCCGCTACGCGGTGAACGATCGCGAGTCCGCCGTGGAGTGCATCGAGGAGAACCTCATCCTGCGCAGGATCGCGCCGGGCTCCTTCGAGGAGAACGACGGCCTGTTCGTCGCGCTCACCGACGAGGACATGGCGTACTACCCGTCGTTCCTGGAAGGGTGCGAGGCGACCGGCATCCCGGCCGAGGTCCTCACGCCGGCGCAGGCGCTCGCCAGGGAGCCCGGGTTGCACCCCGGGCTCTTGGCGGCCGTCCGCGTGCCGGACGCCACGATGGATGCGATGCGCTTGCCGCTGCGGTTCTTCGCCACCGCGAAGCGCAACGGGGCCGAGCTCCTGAACCACGTCGAGGTCACGGGCCTGCTCGTCGACCAGGGCGTGGTCGGCGGTGCGGCGATCCACGATCACGTGACCGGGCGCGACGCGGAGATCCGCGCCGACATCGTCGTGAACGCGACCGGTCCCTGGTCCGGGTCGATCGCGCGCATGGCCGGAGTCGATGTCCCGATCCGGCCGTCGCCCGGGGTGATGCTCGCGGTGCGCGGGCGCCTGTGCCAGATGGTGATCAACCGGATGCACGCATCGGGCGACGGGGACATCGTCGTCCCCCAGCGCGCGCTCTCGGTCGTCGGGACCAGCTCCTGGGTCGTGCAGGACCCCGACGACCTCGGGGTCCCCGAAGATCACGTGCGCCGGATGATCGAGGAGGGCTCGCGGCTGCTCCCCGCCGTCGCCGGGGCGCCGTTCCGCGCGGCCTGGTCGGCCGCGCGTCCCCTGATCGGGTCGCGCGACGAGGCCGACTCCGGCCGCGAGCTCTCGCGGACCTTCAAGACGATCGACCACGCAGGCTCCGACGGGGTCGAGGGCTTCGTGACGATCACCGGTGGGAAGGGCACGACGCTGCGCGGGATGGCGGAGGTCTGCGCGGACGTCGTCTGCCGCAAGCTCGGATCCGAGGAGCCATGCCGGACGCGCGAGACGGTCCTCCTCCCTCACACCGCGGCGTTCGCCGCCTGAGGTCGATCGATGAGCGATCCGGCGTCGGCAGGTGCCCGCACCAGGCGATTCCGGCTGTTCCGGTTCCGACGGGGGGACGACGGGCCCCGATGGGAGACCTTCGACGTCCCCGTCGATGGATCCGGCACGGTCCTGGAGGGCCTGCGCTGGATCAAGGTGCACGCGGACCCGGAGCTGGCGATCCGCCATTCATGCTTCCACGCCTCGTGCGGAACGTGCGGCGTCCGCGTCGACGGGCGGGAGCAGCTCGCATGCGTCGCCACCCTCGACGCTGCGACCACGAGCGTCACGGTCGAGCCGATGGCGAACCATCCCGTCCTCGCCGACCTCGTCGTCGACATGGGTCCGTTCGTCGACCGCTTCATCGAGCCACATCCGATCGTGCGCCCGGTGGAGCCCGATACGGGATCCGGTTCATCGGAGGGCGCCGAGCCCCACGAGCGCTTCGAGGACTGCATCGAGTGCGGCCTCTGCCTGTCGGCGTGTCCCGTCTCGGCGACGGACGACACGTACGTGGGTCCCGCCGCGCTCGCCTACGCGCAGAGCCTGCTCGACCGGGGCGAGGGCGATCGCGACGCGATCCTGGACTGGGCCGACGGCCCCGGCGGCGCATGGCGCTGCCACGCGGCCTTCGAGTGCACCGAGGCTTGTCCCTCGGACGTTCGACCGGCACAGCGGATCATGGCGCTCCGGCGCGAGCTCGTGCGGCCGCGGGGGCGGCGATGACGGGGGCCGACCGCGAGTACCGGCGGATCCGCGCCGAGCGCGAGCGGCCCGGCCCCGTGCTGCGCAAGGCGCCGGGCCCGACCGCGTGGTTCGACGTCCGTCGAGGCCGGACCGGCCACTGGGCGTTCTCGCTCAACCGGATCACCGGGATCGGGCTCGTGTTCTACCTCTACCTGCATCTCGCCGTGCTCTCGCTGCTGCTGGCGGGACCGGCCTCGTGGGACGGCTTCCTGCACCTGGCGACGACGCCGATCTTCCTGGGGCTCGACGTGCTGCTGATCGCCGGGATCGTGATCCACGGGTTGAACGGACTGCGGGTCGCGCTGATCGGGACCGGCCTCGTCCCCGATCGGCAGAAGGCGCTCTTCTACACGCTGATGACCCTCGGCGCGATCGTCGTGATCTACTCCATCCTGCACATCGTGGAGAGCGCGTGACGGGGACGCGCGCCCCCGTCGACGCGGGCGAGCGCCCGTCGACGCGCGGCTCACGGTCGTGGCGGCTGACGGCCGCCACGGGCGTCTGGCGTCCTCGTCCTCGTGACGGTCCACATGATCGCGCACCACTTCGTGGTCGAGTCCGTCGGCGGCCTCCGGAGCTACGAGCAGGTCCTCGAGTACATCGGCAACCCGGTGATCGTCGCCGTCGAGGTGGCGTTCCTCATCCTCGTCACGTGGCACGCGATGCTGGGGATCCGCTCGGTCCTGTTCGACCTGGGGCTGTCCGCGGCCACGCGGCGCTTCGTGAACCGCGCCCTGACCGTGCTCGGCGTGCTCACGGTGGGGTACGGGATCACGCTGATCACCGTCCTGGCGCTCCGCGACTGAGGCGGCCGATGGTCGGCATCGTGATCGTCTCGCACAGCCATCGCATCGCCGAGGGCGTGGTGGAGCTCGCGCGGGAGATGGGCGGCCCGGACCTGGCGATGGAGGCCGCGGGTGGCCTGGCGATGCCGGAGCACCCGATCGGCACCGACGCGGTCCGCGTGATGGAGGCGATCGAACGGGTCTGGACGGACGACGGCGTGCTCGTGCTGATGGATCTCGGGAGCGCGGTCCTGTCGGCCGAGATGGCGATCGACCTGCTCCCCGAGGACCGCCGGGCTCGGATCCGGCTCTGTGCGGCGCCGCTCGTCGAGGGGGCGGTGGCGGCGGCCGTCATCGCCCGCGCCGGCGGCACGCTCGACGAGGTCGAGGCCGAGGCGGTCGGCGGGCTCGCCGGGAAGGCCGAGCACCTCGGCGTCGAAGCGGCGCACACCGCGACGCCGAGCCCCCTGGCGGAGGCACCGACGAGAGCGGAGGAGGGTGCCCCGGCCGTCTCGGTCGAGCTCGGCATCACGAACCCTCACGGCCTCCACGCGCGCCCGGCCGCGAGGTTCGTGCAGACGGCCGCGGGGTTCGACGCGCAGGTGCAGGTCCGCAACCTCACGACCGGCGCGGGTCCGGCGAGCGGGCGCAGCCTGAACGGGGTTGCGACGCTCGGGATCGAACGCGGCCACCGGATCGAGGTGCGCGCGAGCGGCGCCGAAGCCAACCGTGCCATCGAGGCGATCGAAGCGCTCGCGGCACGTGCGTTCGACGAGCATGGCGACGATGGGAGCGCGGCGCCCTCCTCGAGCATCGTCGCCGCCGGACCGCCCGGCACGATCGGCGGGCTCGCCGCGTCGCCCGGCATCGCGCTCGGGCCCGTGCGTCGATTCCACACGCCGGAGGTGGCGGTGCCCACCGACCTGCCCGCAGGCACGGAGGCCGAGGAGCAGCGGCGACTGGACGAGGCGCTCGAGCGGACCGCGTCCGACATCGAACGGCAACGACGAGCGGTCGCCGCCCGCGCGGGAGGGGCCGCGACCGAGATCTTCGATGCCCACGCGCTGTTCCTCCGGGACGAAGCGCTGATCGAGCCCGCCCGCCGCGCGATCGCCGAGGGCGGGCCGGCCGCGATCGCCTGGCGAGACGCCGTGTCATCGGTCGCCGCGATGTGGGAGGGGCTCGACGACCCGTACCAGCGCGCGCGCGCCGACGACGTACGCAGCGTCGGACGGCAGGTGCTCGCGCACCTCCTCGACGTGGCGCTCCCGGAGCCTCGGATCGACGAACCCGGGATCCTCGTGGCCGCGGACCTGGCGCCGGCGGAGACGTCGGCGCTCGACCCGGCCGCGGTCCGCGGCATCGTGACCGCCTTCGGCGGGCCGACGTCCCATGCGTCGGTCCTCGCCCGGTCGCTCGCGATCCCGGCGGTCGTCGGCGCCGGCGACGCGATCCTCCATCTGGAAGAGGGGTCGCCGCTCGCGATCGACGGGGGTACGGGGGCGATCTTCGTGGACCCGGACGCGCGGACGCGCGAGCGGCTCGAGGGAGACCGGGCCCGCCAGGACGAGACGGCGCGAGCGGCGTCCGCGGCCGCGGCGCGCCCGGCCGTGACCGCGGACGGCACGCGCATCGAGGTCGCCTTGAACATCGGCTCGCCGGACGAAGCGGCGGCGGCGGCCGGGTCCGGTGCCGACGGGGTCGGGCTGTTCCGCACCGAGCTGTTGTTCATGCGGCGGAACCGGATGCCCACCGAGGACGAGCAGGCGACGGCGTACCGGGAGGCGGCAGTGGCGCTCGGCGGCGATCGACCGCTGACCGTGCGGACGCTCGACGTCGGCGCGGACAAGCCGCTCCCCTACCTGGAGCAGCCCGCCGAGCCCAACCCGTTCCTCGGCGTCCGCGGCCTCCGGCTCGGGCTCGCCAACCCGGAGCTGCTGCGGACCCAGCTGCGCGCGATCCTGCGCGTCGCGGCCGAACATCCCCTCCGCGTGATGTTCCCGATGGTGACCACGCTCGCCGAGCTGCGGGCCGCGCGTGGCGCGCTCGAACGCGCGCGGGAGGAGCTGGGTGCGTCCGCCGGCGATCCAGAGGTCGGCATCATGGTCGAGGTCCCCGCCGCGGCGCTGACCGCGGACCGGCTGGCCCGGGAGGTCGCGTTCTTCTCGATCGGGACGAACGACCTGACGCAGTACGCGTTGGCGGCCGACCGCGGCAACGAGCGGGTCGGCGCGCTCACCGACGCGTTGCACCCGGCGGTCCTGCAGCTGATCGGTCTGACCGTCGAGGGAGCCGGGGCGAGCGGGCGCTGGGTCGGCGTCTGCGGGGAGCTCGCCGCGGATCCGGCCGTCACCCCGCTCCTGCTCGGCCTCGGCGTCCGAGAGCTCTCGATGAGCGCTCCCGCCGTTCCGCTCGTGAAGGCGGCCGTCCGCACGGTCGACCTGGCGGCCGGCCGTGCGCTGGCCGCGCGCGCCCTCCGGTGCGGCAGCGGGGACGAGGTCCGCGCCCTGATCGACGAGGGCCGGGCGGGCTGAGGGAGCTGGCCGAACGAGCCGGACGGGCACATCCCGGCGGTACGATGCGGCCGTCGTGGTGAGCACTCCGGATGCGCGCGCCGCCGCCTTCTTGAAGGGCATCACCTACCTGCGCATCGTCCTCACGCCGATCGTGATGGCGCTGGTGCTCGCCGGCGGCCGGACCGACGGGGCGTACGCGATCGCGGGGGCGCTGTTCGCGATCGCCGCCATCACCGACTTCGTGGACGGCCGCCTGGCCCGCCGCTGGAAGCAGACCACCACCTGGGGCACGTTCCTCGACACGACGGCGGACAAGCTCCTCGTCTCGGGCGTCCTGATCGCGCTCGTCGCGGTCGATCGAGCGTCCACCTGGATCGCGTTCATCATCATCGGCCGCGAGCTCTTGATCATGGGGCTGCGCGGCGCCGTGACGGCTGCCGACGGGACCGTGGTGGCGCCCTCGATCTGGGGGAAGTTGAAGGCGAACGTGCAGTTCCTCGCGATCTTCCTGGCGATCCTGCGCACGTCGGAGCCGCTCGGCCCGCTCTACCCGGATCAGTACGCGATGATCGTCGCGGCGGCCGTGACGGTCGGCTCGGCCGTCGAATACATCGCCCGGTTCTCCGGCGTGCTCTCCCGCCGGCGCCCCGGGTGACGGCCCCGGTCCTCGTCACGGGGGGGACCGGGTTCGTCGGAGGGGCGTTGCTCCGGCGGCTGCTCGCGGACGGCCGCGAGGTGCGTGCCCTCACCCGGAGCGATCGCGGCGCCACGATGATCGCCGCGCTGGGCGCCGCCCCCGCGATGGGCGACCTGGACGAGGCGGCCGCCCTCCGCGCGGCGATGGCCGGTGCCGGGACGGTGTTCCACACCGCGGGCGTCAACGCGATGTGCCTGCGCGACACGGCCGAGCTGTTCCGCACGAACGTCGACGGCTCCGAGCACGTGATCCGCGCGGCCGCCGACGCCGGCGTGGAACGCGTCGTGTACACGTCGTCCGCCGCCACGATCGGGGAACCCGAGGGGATGATCGGCCGAGAGGATTCCGCCCACCGCGGATCGTTCCTCTCCGCGTACGAGCGCTCCAAGTTCCTGGCCGAGGCCCGCGTCCGCGAGGTCGGCGACGAGCTCGGCCTGCCGGTCGTGATCGTGAACCCGTCGTCGGTGCAGGGGCCGGGCCGCACCGGGGGATCCGCGCGCCTGCTGTTGGGGCTCGTGAACGGCCGGCTCCCGGTCGTGGTGCCGACGTTCCTCTCGATCGTCGACGTCGACGACTGCACGGAGGGACACGTGCTTGCCGAACGGCGGGGCGTCGCCGGATCACGCTACCTGCTGAACGGTGCGACCCTCTCCGTCTCGGAGGCCGTGACGCTCCTGCGCTCGATCGGCGGACGGCCTCGGCGCGTCCTGACCGTGCCGCGGTCCTTCGCGCGCACGGGCGGCCGCCTCGCGGCGGGGATCTCCCGGCTGAGCGGGCGCGATCTCCCGGTGTGCCCGGAGCTGGTGCGCACGCTGTTGCACGGGCATCGCTACGACGGCTCGCGCGCGACCCGCGAGCTCGGCCTCACGTACCGTCCGATCGAGGAGACGGTGCGCCGGACGCTCGCCTGGTACGCGGATCAGGGGTTGGTGCGCGGGCCGTAGGATGGGTCCGACGCGGCACGCGGTCGCGTCGCCCGCGATCCGAGGAGGCGAACCGTGACCGACGAGACCCGCCCCGATCGGAACCTCGCGATGGAGCTCGTCCGCGTGACGGAGGCCGCGGCCCTCGCCGCCGGGCGATGGATCGGCCACGGGGACAAGATCGCCGCTGACGGCGCCGCCGTCGACGCGATGCGGCTGATGATCGACTCCGTCTCGATGCATGGCACCGTCGTGATCGGCGAGGGCGAGAAGGACGAAGCCCCGATGCTCTTCAACGGCGAGGAGGTCGGCGACGGGTCGGGGCCAGGTGTCGACGTCGCCGTCGATCCCATCGACGGGACGCGTCTGACGGCGGTCGGACAGCCGAACGCCGTCTCGGTGATCGCGCTCGCCGAGCGGGGCTCGATGTTCTTCCCGGGCGCGGCCGTGTACATGGAGAAGGTCGCGAGCGGGCCGGAGGGCGCCGACGTCATCGACATCTCGGCGCCTCCCGAGGAGAACGTCCGCCGGGTCGCGAAGGCCAAGGGGATGCGCCCCGAGGAGATCACCGTGACGATCCTCGATCGCCCCCGCCACGCGGAGCTGATCGAGGCGGTCCGTGCCGTGGGCGCCCGCGTGTACCTGATCACCGACGGCGACGTGGCCGGCGCGATCGCGGCCGCGGCGCCGCGCGGCGGCGTCGACCTGCTGCTCGGCATCGGTGGGACCCCCGAGGGCGTGATCGCGGCCGCCGCGCTCAAGTGCATGGGCGGCGCGATCCAGGGTCGCCTCTACCCGCGGGACGACGCCGAGCGTGCGACGTTGCTCGAGCAAGGGTTCGATCTCGACGGGATCTTGACGACGGACGACCTGGTCGCGGGCCACGACGTGTTCTTCGCGGCGACCGGGATCACCGACGGATCGCTGCTGCGCGGGGTCCGGTACGAACCGGACGGGGCGATCACGCATTCCCTCGTGATGCGATCGCGATCCGGAACGCTCCGCTGGGTCGAGGCTGAGCACCGGTTCGAGAAACTCGAACGATTCTCGGCGATCGCGTACCGTCCGTGAGCGCGTCGCGGCACCGGCACCCGACCCGCGATCGACGGAGAACCGATCGGGTTTGCGAGTATGCTCCGGCCCGAGCCCACCGGGAGGAGATCACGCGATGGCCGAGAGAACGATCCTCGTTTGCGATGTCTGCGGCAAGCCCGCCGCCGAGACCGTCACGATCCGCGCGGCGCGCGGGAACTTCGTGAAGGACCTCTGCGCATCACACGTGGATGCCCTGGTCACCGGCGCCCGACGCGCTCGGCCGGGTCGACGCAAGGGCGTCGTCGCCGCTTCCGCTCCCAAGAAGCGGGGTCGCCCGCGCAAGACCGCCTGATCAGCGGCCGACGGCGATCGGGCGGATCACCCGTTCCGCGAACCGCTCGATCTGCTCGGGCTCGATCAGCGCGAAGGGCAGGACCCACGGCGAGACGATCAGCTCCTCGACGCCGGCCGAGGCGAACGCCTCGACCCGCTCGATGATCCGATCGGGCGTGCCGGACAGCGTGTCGGCGCACCAGGAGGCCACCGACTCGGCCGCCATCGCGTTCCCCGGCATCGCCGCACGACCACGTTCGAACACGGATCCGAGCTCCGCGTCGTCGTCGCCGATCAGCGTGTAGAGCCCGACGGATCGGCGCAGGGACGCGGGATCGCGACCGACGCGCTCGCACGCGGCGTCAGCCGACGCCGCCACCGCGGCGTAGGCGTCCGGGGACCAGCGCCAGACCGTGTTCCATCCGTCCGCGTAGCGCGCCGCCTGCGCGAGCGAGCGTGGTCCGCCCTTCGAGCCGAGCCACAGCGGGACGTGCGGCCGCTGGACGGGCGGCGGGATCGTCCGGGCCCCGCGGAGGTGGAAACGCCCCGCCTCGACCGTCGTCGGGTCATCGCCGTCGAAGGCCGTGAGGAGCCGCAGGACGTCCTCGAGGAGCGCGAACCGGTCGCCGGTCGTGCCGAACGGGTAGCCGAACGCCTCGAACTCTCGCTCCAGCCAGCCGGCGCCCAACCCGAGCTCGAGCCGCCCGCCGGACGCCACGTCGATCGTCGCCGCCATCTTCGCCACGATCGAGGGATGGCGGAACGGCGCCCCGAGCACCAGCGTCCCCAGGCGCACGCGCTCGGTCGTCACGGCGAGCCCGGCCAGTGCGGTCAGCGGCTCGAGGGATGCGATCGGGTCGGCTGGCAGACCGTAGCGCTCGAAGGTGTAGAAGAAGTGGTCGGAGACCCAGACCGAGTCGAACCCCAGCGCCTCCGCCCGCAGGGCGACCGCGGCCATCCTCTCGAACGAGACCTCCCCGTCGGGGAACGAGAAGCCGTAATGCGGAAGGGCAAGGCCGAAGCGCATCCGGCGAGGATACGGGGCGTTACGGCGAAGGCGACGGGATCGTCGTGCGCAGCGACACGGAACCGGACAGGATCAGGGCGCCGGTCGCGTCGTGGATCTCGACCCCCGTGTACCGCGAGACGTCGAAGTCCTTCTGTCTCAGCAGGGTGGCGGCTCCCGCCTCCCCGATCGCATCCGCCCGGATCTTGCCCACGAACAGCCGGCGGTTCACGTCGCCGACCAGGTACACCTGGTATGGCGCCGGCTGGGCCGGCCCGGGCTGCAGCCCGCTGACCCAGATGCTCACGAGGTCCCGCCCGCTCGGCGAAGCCATCGTCAGCGCCGCTCCACCGGCCGGACCGCCGTCGGTGCTCACGAGCGTCCCGATGAAGACCCGGTTCTCGGGATCGGAGAGCCCCTCCTGGTCGAGGACCCGTTCGAACCCGCGGGCGATGGCGATCTGGTCCTGCTGGACCTGCTCGACCCGTTGCTCGGCCCGGGCCGCCTTCCCGGCCATCGCGGCTCCCCACCCGAGGGCCCCGACCGCGAGCATCGCGGCGACCGCGGCGGCGACGGCCAGGCGTCCGCGGCGGGGGCCGCGCGGCGCGCGACGGCGCGCGGCACGGTCGATCGTGGCCACCACCCGGTCCTCAAGGGCTGGCGCCGGCTCCGCCGGCGCCAGCGCGAAGGCGAACGTGGCCGCGGCGGCGGCGAGCTGGCCGGCCTCCTTCCTGCAGGCGGCGCACCAGAGCAGGTGTCGATCGAGCACCTGCGCGTCGTCGCGCGACAGCGTCCCCAGGGAGTGATCGACCAGCTGGTCGCGGACCGCCGTGCAGTTCACGACGGCTCCTTCCCGTCGTTCGCGCGCCGGACCTTGATCAAGGCGGCGCGCAGGCGCGTCTTCACCGTGCCGAGCGGGATCCCGTCCGCCTCGGCGATCTCGCGTGCGGTCAGGCCCCGGAAGTACGCCCGGGCGAGCAGCCGCCGCTCCGCCTCCGACAACGACGAGAGCGCCCGGACGGCGGCGTCCCGCTCGAGGACGAGCCCCTCCTCGTCGATCCCCGGGGCGTCGGGCACCTCGTCGACGAGCACGAGGGTGGGGCGGGTCACGCCGGTCTCGCGGCGCAGTCGGTCGACCGCCAGGTTGTGGGCGATCGTCATCAGCCAGGTCGAGAGCCGACCGCGTGACGCGTCGAAGCGCGCCGCCTTGCGCCAGGCCGTCAGGAAGACGTCCTGCGTCAGCTCCTCGGCGGATTCGCGCGTGCCGAGCAGGCGAAGGCCGAGGCTGTACACCGGACGGCCGAAGCGCGTGTACAGCGCGCGGACGGCGTCGGGGTCGCCTACGAGGAGCCCATCCACCAGCTGTTGTTCCTCTCGTGGGAGGAGCGGACCGTCGTGCCGAGCCTGCACCCGGTGTTCCCTTCGGTATACGGGAGGTGCTTCCCGCGCGGCTTTGCGCGGATGTGCGCTCGATTATCCGCCCTCGGGCGCCGTCACTGCATCCTCCGAGGCCTGGGCGTACCCTCTATCCATCGGAACGTCACGAACGGCGACGGGGCGACGGGGAGGCGCGGATCGCCGACGCCGGCCGCCGGCTCCGGCCGGAGCCAGAACGTTGCGCCTCGTCGCCGGGGTGGCCTGCCTGGCCACGGCCCTGTCGCTCGCGTCGGCCGCGCACGCCCAGGATGGGGAGCCGATCGTGGGGCTCAGCCTCGACGGCGTGGTCGACCCGTTCATCGCCGACCACCTCCGGGGACAGATCGAGCAGGCCCAGATCGACGACGCCCCGGCCGTCCTGTTGACGATCGACACGCCTGGGGGTCTCAGCTCGTCGATGCGCGAGATCACCCAGGCGATCCTCGGTTCGGACGTCCCCGTGATCGGCTACGTCGCGCCGGAGGGCGCACGTGCGGCGTCGGCAGGCGCCTTCGTCCTGCTCTCGTGCCCGGTCGCCGCGATGGCCCCCGGGACGAACGTCGGTGCCGCCACGCCGGTGGGCGTGGCGGGCATCGTGGAGACGGAGAAGGTGACGAACGACGCGATCGCCTCGATCCGAAGCATCGCGGAGACGTACGGCCGCAACGCCGACGTGGCGGCCTCCTTCGTGAGCGAGGCGGCGAGCATCACCGCGCAGGAGGCGCTCGACGACAACGTGATCGACCTGATCTCGCCCTCGACGGAGGCCCTCCTGAGCGACCTCGCGGGATCCACCGTGACGCTCGCGGACGGCTCGACGGTGACGCTCCCGGCCGACCTGGCGGACCGGCCGATCGACGAGCGGACGATGTCGCCCCTGGTCGGCTTCCTCCACCAACTCTTCGACCCGAACCTCGCCTTCCTGTTCTTCTGGCTGGGCCTCGCCCTGATCGTCCTCGAGCTGCTCGTTCCCGGGCACATCTTCTCCGGCACGGTCGGGACCCTGCTGCTGATCATCGCGATCGTCTCCTTCGGCCTGCTGCCGGTGCGCCTCGCGGGGATCCTGCTGCTGATCGCCGCGGTCGTGCTCTTGCTGGTCGAGCTGTCCGCCCCCGGCCTCGGCGTCTGGGGGATCGCCGGCGTCGTGTGCCTCGTGCTCGGGGGGGTGTTCCTCTTCAACGGCGCGGGTGGCGTGCACGTCTCGCCGGTCCTGATCGCAGTGGTCGCGATCGGGGCCGCCCTGTTCTTCGGGATCGCGGTGTCCAAGGTGCTCCAGATCCGCAAGCTCCCGACCGCCCAAGGGCCGGACATCGTCATCGGGAAGGAGGGCGTGGTCGTCGGCGACGGGGTCGGACCCGACGGCGGCGTCGTCCGCGTCGCCTCCGAGGAGTGGCGCGCCCGCTCCGACGCCGGCGCCCTGCCGGGGGGGACCCACGTCAAGGTCACCGCGCTCGACGGGCTCATCCTCACCGTCGAACCGCTGTCGCAGGAGGATGCGCCGGCGCCGGTCTCGACGCCGGTCTCGGAAGGGGGGAACGATCGATGAATTACGCGCCGTTGATCGCGCTCGGCGTGATCGTCCTGCTGTTCCTGCTGTTCCTCTCGCAGGCCATCAAGATCGTCCGCGAGTACCAACGTCTGGTCGTGTTCCGCCTGGGCCGCGTGCTGGGGACGAAGGGACCCGGCCTCGTGATCCTGATCCCGTTCATCGACAAGGCGGTCACCGTCGACCTGCGGGAGTTCTTCCTGGAGATCCCCCGGCAGGACTCGATCACGAAGGACAACGCGCCGATCGCCGTCGACTTCGTGATGTTCTACAAGGTCCTCGATCCGCAGATGAGCGTCGTGCAGGTCGGCAACTTCGCCGGGGCGGCGCTGAACATCGCGTCGACGACGCTCCGCGCCGTGATCGGCGACATCCCCCTCGACGACATGCTCGCGAAGCGCGACGAGATCAACCAGCTCCTGCGGGCGAAGCTCGACGAGGTGACCGAGCGATGGGGCGTCAAGGTCACGAACGTCGAGATCCGCGAGATCATCCCTCCCGCGTCGGTCCAGGAGGCGATGACGCGCCAGATGTCGGCGGAGCGAACGCGCCGGGCGGTGGTCACCGAGGCCGAGGGCGCCAAGCAGGCGGCGATCACGGTCGCGGAGGGCAACAAGGAGGCCGCGATCCTGAACGCCGAGGGGAGCAAGCAATCGAACATCCTCACGGCGGAAGGCGAACGGCAGGCCGCGATCCTGCGCGCAGAGGGGTTCGCGCTCGCGCTGCAGACGATCAACCAGCAGGCCTCCCTCGCCGACGGCAAGACGATGCAGCTCCAGTACCTCGAGGCGTTGAAGCAGCTCGGCGTCTCCCCGTCCACGAAGGTCATCGTCCCGATGGAGCTGTCCGGGCTCGTCTCGGCGTTCACCGCGATCACCGAGGCGTCGGCGTCGAACGGCTCGAGCTCCGGCAGCGGCGGCTGACGCGCCGGCCCCAGGCACCGTCCGCGGCGTACGGGGGCTCCTCCCCCGTCCGGCCGCCCGAACGGGAACGCCGGCGCGGCCGGCGGTGTAGGACGCTGTGACGGGAAGCATCGAGCAGCGTCCCGTGGAGGGCCGACCACTGGAGGACGCCGGGCTCGTCGCGCTGGCCCGAGACGGCGACGTCCGGGCCTACGAGGAGCTGGTGACCCGGTACCGCGAGCTCGCGTACCGGGTCGCCTGGTTCGTCACGCGCGAGCGGGGCGAGGCCGAGGACGCGACGCAGGAGGCGTTCGTGAAGGCGTACCACGCGCTCCCCCGGTTCCGGCCCGGGGCGCCGTTCAAGCCGTGGATCCTGCGGATCGTGGCGAACGAGGCCCGCAACCGGGTCCGGTCCTCGCGACGCCGCGAGACCCTCGCGGCGCGGGTGGCCGCGGTCGAGCGGGAGGACGCGGCCCCGTCCCCCGAGGCCGCGGCCCTCGCGGCCGAAGACCGCACCGCCCTGCTCGGCGCGCTCGAGCGCTTGAACGAGCGCGACCGGCTCGTGATCGCCTACCGGTACCTGTTCGACCTGTCCGAGGCCGAGATGGCCGCCGCCCTGGAGCTCCGTCCCGGGACCGTGAAGTCGCGGCTCTCGCGCGCGCTGGACCGGCTCCGGGCGGAGCTCCCACTCGCGACGATGCGCGAGGAGGATCGATGAGCGACCGCCTCCGGACGCTCCCGGACGACGCGCTCGGTCGCGCCCTCGCCGCGGCGATGCCCGAGGTCGCGTGGCCGCGAACCCCGGATCTCGCGCCGGACGTGATCGCGGCGATCGACGTGGGCGGCCCCGCGCGCGGGCTCGGCCGGCTCCCGATGGACCGGCGGCGGCGGCGGATCCTGCTGGTCGCCGCGGCGCTGCTCGCGCTCGCCGCGGTGGCCGCGGCGACGAAGCTCGTGATCGACCTCGGCGCGATCTCGATCCAGACGATCGAGGGACGGCCCAGCGCCCCACCCACCGCCGCGTCCGGACCGGTGTCGTTCGGCGAGCCCGTCTCGCTCGAGGAGGCCGCCCGGGTCGCGGGCTTCGAGCCGCTCGTGCCGCAGAGCCTGGGATCGCCCGACCGCCTGTGGGTGGACCCGGGCCCCGTCTCGTACGAGGAGGAGGGGTCCCGCGTCGTGATGGCGTGGTCGCCCGCGCCGGGCTTGCCGCGGATCCCCGGGAGCGACTGGGGCGCGGTCCTGATGCAGTTCCGCGGCACGGCCGATGTCGCCTTCAAGTTCGTCTACGAGGACACCGGCCGGATCGACGAGGCGTTCGTCGACGGCCGGGAGGCGTATTGGACCGTGGGTCCCCACCGGCTCGACCTGCTCACGGACGACGGCGTCGTCACGTTGCGCGTGCGGGGCCGGGTCCTCCTGTGGAACGAGGGCGACCTGGCGATGCGGCTCGAAACGGCCCTGACGAAGGACCGGGCGATCGCGATCGCCGAGAGCGCCTGAGCCGCCGGGAACCGGATCCCCGGCTCCGGTGTATCGCGGGTATCGGAACACGAGGGAGGCTCGGCATGCGGCGACGCGCGATGGTCCTGACGATGACGATGGCGACCACGGCGGTGCTCTGGACGGGCGGGGCCACGCCCGCCAGGGCGGGCGGCGGCTGCGCGCACGGGACGCCCCCCACGGACGGATCGGGGACGACGGTTTCGATGGCGGAGAACTGCTTCACGCCGACCGTGCTCCACACAGACCCGGGGGCCGAGATCACGTTCCGCAACGACGACGCCGTGGCCCACACGGTGACCGGTGTGGGGTTCATCTGGGGCGACACGATGGATCAGCGGCCGGGCGACGAGGTCGCGCACCGATTCGACGAGGACGGTGTGTATCTCTACTCCTGCCTGATCCACCCCGGGATGATCGGGGCGATCGTCGTGGGGGACGCGAACGGTGACGCCGGTCTCGACGCGGCCACGATCGTTGCCGCGCCGCCCGCCGGCACGAGCGGGACGCAGGGGACCACGGGGACGACGACCGCCCCGGCCGACGCCTCGGGTGGGAACGTCTGGGTGCCGATCGCGCTCGCGATGGCGGCCGGCCTGGTGATCGGCTCGGTGGGCGTCGTGGTGTCGCGCCGGACGCGGGAGCGGCGCGTGGCGGTCTCGGCCTGAGGAGGTCGCGAGCCGACGACCGCGCCGTCAGACCGGAACGGAGAGACCCGCCTGCTGCAGGGTCAGCGCGAAGTCGTGCTGGGACGAGACCGCGGTCATCGCCGCCTCGACCGAGACCTGCCCGGCCTTCACGAGCTTGAGCAACGACTGGTCGAACGTGCACATGCCGTAGTAGTCGCCGTCGGCGATCACGTCCTTGATCTCGTGGGTCTTCTCGGGATCAGCGATCCGTTCCGCGACACGACCCGTGTTCACGAGGATCTCGAGTCCGGGTGTACGGGCGCCGTCGACGGTCGGCACGAGCCGCTGACAGACGATCCCACGCAGCGTGCCCGCGAGCGCGAACCGGATCTGTTGCTGCTGGAACGGCGGGAAGAAGTCGATCACCCGGTTCACGGTCTCGGTGGCGTCCACCGTGTGGAGCGTGGACATCACCAGGTGGCCGGTCTCCGCGGCCTGGATCGCGGCGCGGACCGTCTCGGTGTCGCGCATCTCGCCGATCAGGATCACGTCGGGGTCCTGCCGTAGCGCGGCACGCAGGGCGGAGAGGAAGTCGTCGGTGTCGGTGCCCACCTCGCGCTGGTCGATCGAGGCCATCTGATCCCGGTGGAGCACCTCCACCGGGTCCTCGATCGTCACGATGTGGACGGGCTTCGTGCGGTTGATGTATTCGATCATCGCGGCGAGCGTGGTCGTCTTGCCCGACCCGGTCGGCCCGGTCACGAGGATCAGGCCGCGGTTCTCGTCGGAGATCTCGCGCACCACGTCGGGCAGGCCGATCGCGTCGAAGTCATCGCCGCCGAACCGGAGCTTCCGCAACACCATCGCGAGGGTGCCGCGCTGGCGGAAGACGTTGGAGCGGAACCGGCCGACGTGCGGCACGGAGTACGCGAAGTCGGCCTCGCCGTGCTCGTCCAGGCGCGCGCGCCGGTCCTTCGGCACGATCGCCTCCACGACGCCGGTGAGGTCCTCGTTCGTGAGCGCGGCCCGCTCCATCCGCACGAGTCCGGTGGCCAGGCGCACCATCGGCGCGGCGCCGACCTTGATGTGCAGGTCGGAGCCGTCGCCCTGGACGAGCTGCTCCAACCAGCCGTTGAACTCCTCCACGATCGGCGCGATGTTCTGCTCCATGGCTCCTCTCCGGGTCGACGCGGCGGGGGTCCCGCCGGCTCCCTAGTCATCGGATGAACGGGGGGCGGACTTCAGCCCCCGGACGGACTTACCGCGGATCGGGTAGCGAAACGTCAGCGGGCGCGGGCGACCAGGCGGCAGGCGCTCGTCCGGTCGACCGTGGGCTCGAACTCGGTCAGTCGGAGCGGAGGCTGCGAGCCGGCCAGCATGCCCTCGAGCAACCCGCGATGGATCGCGCACACGAGGTCGCGGTGCTCGTCGAGCAGCTCGCGGAACGGACAGTCGCGGAACGTGAGCTCGACGGTCGCGCGACCGCGCCGGCGGAACCGTGGGTCGAAGCCCGCGTCGGCGAGCGCCTCCTGTAGCGCGGCCAGCGATGGCCCGGCGGGCTGGCGAGCCCCCGGCCGAGGCAGGCTCCGGCCGATCAGGTACGCGCCCCACTCCCGGGCGTGCTCCTCGGCGCGCTCGCGTTGACGAGCCCCGGTCAGCAGGCCCGAGGTGACGTCGGCGAAGAGCCGGTAGTCGCGCCCCTCGCGCTCCTCCCGATCGACGGCGACGTAGAGGACCTGCGGACGTCCGACCGCCGAGGTCCGGCGCGTCTCGCTGGCCACGAGGCCGACCTCCTCCAGGCGTCGCAGGTGCGGACGCAGCGTGTTGGGGTGCAGCGAGAGCCGGGCGGAGAGCTCCCGAACCGAGACCGGTCGGCCGGAGCGGCGGAGCGTCCGGAAGAGCCGGTACCGCGTGTCGTCGGCGAGCGCCTTGTGGACCTCGATCGGGGCTGGCTCTGGCATGGGCGGCACCTTGCCGTAGGATGGATTTCCACGGCACACGCCGTGTCAACCAAGCTTAGAGGCTGGAGGACCCCCCATGCCGACCGAACAGCAGGTCCGCGAGGCGCTGCGCAGCGTGTTGGACCCCGAGATCGGGCGTCCGATCGAGGATCTCGGCATGCTCCGCGGGATCGCGCTCGAGGGTGACCGCGTGGTCGTCGACGTCCTCATCACGATCGAGGGCTGCCCGCTCAAGGACCGCATCACGTCCGACGTGACGAACGCGTTGGCGCCGCTCGAGGGGATCGGCGGCGTCGACGTGCGGCTGTCTCCGATGACCAAGGAGCAGCGCGAGACCCTCGTCGCGACGCTCCGCGGCGGCGCTGCGGCTCCGCAGACGAAGATCGCGTTCCCGCCGCAGACGGCGATCGTCGCGATCGCGTCCGGCAAGGGCGGCGTGGGCAAGTCGTCGGTCACCGTGAACCTGGCCGCGGCCCTGGCGGCCGAGGGACACCGGGTCGGCGTGCTCGACGCCGACGTCTGGGGGTTCAGCGTCCCGCGGATGCTCGGCGTCTCCGGGCAGCCGGTCGGGTTCGAGAACATGATCCTGCCGCTCGAGTCCCACGGCGTGAAGGTGATCTCGATGGGGTTCTTCGTGCCGGAGGAGACCCCGGTGATCTGGCGCGGGCCGATGTTGCACAAGGCGATCGAGCAGTTCCTCGGCGACGTGTACTGGGGCGACCTGGACTTCCTGCTCTGCGACCTGCCGCCGGGCACCGGCGACGTGTCGATCTCGCTCGCCTCCTTCCTGCCCGGCGCCTCGATGCTCGTCGTCACGACGCCGCAGGAGGCGGCCCGCAAGGTCGCCGAACGGGCGGGCAAGATGGCCGAGCGGACGAACCTGCGGCCGCTCGGCGTGGTCGAGAACATGAGCTACTACGTCTGCCCGCACTGCGGCGAGCGCGACGAGATCTTCGGCTCCGGCGGCGGACGGGAGGCGGCGGAGACGCTCGGCGTGCCGTTGATGGCGCAGGTGCCGCTGATCCCGGCGGTCCGCGCGGGCGGCGACACCGGGACGCCGATCGTGATCAGCGACCCGGACTCGCCCGCGAGCATCGCCCTCGTCGAGGCCGCCCGCGCCGTCGCCCGGACGACGAAGACGAAGGTCGGCAAGCCGCTCAGCCTGATCGCGACGGGCGCCGGCGGCAACGGCGGCGGACACCACCACGAGCACTCAACACCGAGCACTGAGCGAGCGTATCCTCGCGGGCGCCGGCTTCGCGCCAGTAGTCTGGGCCGGACTACTGCGACGGGACGTCCGTCGCCGCCGGCTCGTCGCCGCCCGGGACGGCCGCGATCGAGATCGGCTTCGCGCTCTCCGGGCGGTCGGGTCACGGGCGGCTGCAGCTTCGGGCGGCGAGCGGCGCGCGCGGATCGCCCACGTGATCAGGATCGCCGCCGAGATCGTCGCGACCGTGAGCGCGGTCCACTGGCTGCCCGTGAGGCCGAAGAACCGCTTGTCGATCCGGAGCGAGTCCTCCAGCAGCCGCGCGCAGCCGTAGTAGAGGCCGAACGTGAGCGTCAGCACCCCTTCGCGGAGCGGCCGCTTGCCGAGGGTCCACAGCAGCGCGAAGAGCCCCCAGGCGAGGAGCATGTCGTACAGGGCGGTCTGGTGGACCCCGACGCCCTGGGCGATCAGCTGGCCGTTCGCGTCCAGGAGCCGGGCGCCGGTCCGCTCGATCACCTCGAGGTGCCCGCCCTGCAGGGACGCCTGACAGACCCCGTCGGCGCAATGGAACGGCGGCGCGAGCGTTCCGCCTTCGTAGGTCCAGGCGAGGAGCCAGCTCGTCGGCTTCCCGAGGTGGTCGGCGATGATCAGGTCGCCGATCCGCCCGATGCCGATGCCGAGCGCGAGCCCGATCACGGCGGGGTCCATCACCTGGAAGAACCGGTACCCGTACCGGCGGAAGCGCGGGACGTTGATCAGGACCGCGCCGGCGATCCCGCCGAGGAGCGAGATCCCGCCCTTCCAGACCTGGAACCACTCGAGCGGGCTCGAGAACTCCGACACGTGCGCGATCACGTAGAACAGGCGCGAGCCGATCACGGCGCCGACCAGGGCCCACAGGACCATCGTGTTGATGTGGTCGACCGACACGCCGCGCCGCGGGCCGATCCGCCCCAGCAGCCACGCCCCGGTCACGAACCCGATGGCGATGCCGATGCCGTGCGGCGAGATCGCGAAGTCCCCGAACCGGAACCGATCGAGGACGGGCCACCCGATGGAGGCGAGGGTCGGCATCGGACCGAGTCTACCGACAGGCCCGCGGACGGCCGTCGCCGGCCCCGCTCACCGGCCGGGCCACAGCGCCGCGACCGCCCGCCCGAGCAGCAGGCCGGACGCCACGTCCGAGGGGTAGTGCACGCCGAGGACCACGCGCGAGGTCCCCACCGCGAGCGACGTGGCGCGGAGGCCGAGCCGGCCCACCGGCCCCACGCCGAGCTCGCGGGCGGCGACGATCGTGAACGTGGAGAGGACGGCGGGGTGGCTGCTCGGCCACGACGTGCCGTTCGGCTCGGCGATCAGCCGGCGCGTGCCCTCCGGGATCGGCCTGGTAGGGGCGCGGGCGGCGCACGAGCTTCTTCGCGCCCTGCAGGACGAGCCAGGTCGTGCCGGCGGCGGCGATCGCGCTCGCCGCCTGGCGACGCCGACCCCCGAGCGCGATCGCCGCCGCGGCCCCGCCCGCCGCGTAGAGCGAGCCGAGCTCGGTGACGGCGAACGAGAGCCGCTCCAGACCCGGCCGGCTCCCGTCGTTCGCCAGCTCGAAGAGCTCGCGGTCGATCGCGCGGCCCTCGGGCGTCGAGCTCGCGCGACCCACGGCCGCCGCCGCGCCCGCCAGGACGATCCCGTGCACGATCCGGCGGAGCTTCATCGGGCGGGGATGATATGCGACGATCGCGTCGAGCCGACCCGGGAGGGCACGATGCGCCGCGAGATGGACGACCCGGACGACGAGCGCATGCAGAGCGAGGATCGGCAGCTCGAGCGCGACGAGGTCGAGGGCGAGCACCGCGGGAAGGGCAAGTGGATCGCGCTGCTCTTGGTCGGGGTCGTGATCCTGATCTTCGTGCTGCAGAACCGCGACCGCGCGAACATCGACTTCCTGTTCTGGGACGTCGACGTCCGCATCTGGTTCGGGCTGACGGTGGCGGTCCTGCTCGGATTCGTGGCCGGCCTCCTCCTCGGACGGGCCTGGCGGAAGCCGCGCTCCGGATAACCGCTCACCCGCCGGATCGGCCCGCCTCGATCTGCCGCTTCTGCGCCAGCACCCCGTGCTTGAGCGCGAGCTGGGCGCCGCCGACCGCCTGGAGGCTCCGGGCGCCGAAGCCGCCGAGCGGCCCCCGGAACCGGTAGGACACCTCATGCCTCAGGACGCTCCGCTCGTACGGCAGGGAGGCGATCGACGTCGAGACCGTGGCCTCGAGCATCCCCTCGAGACGCACGACGGACCGCCACGGAGGCTCCCACTCGAGGACCACCGCATCGACGGTGGTCCGGACCGCGATGAACCGCAGGCGGACGCGGTAGCGCGTTCCCAGTCGCAGCTCGCCTTCGGGCAGGTCGACGGACTCGATGTGCCGATCCCAGTGGGGCAGGTTCCAGGGGTCGGAGGCCACGGTCCACACGGCCTCGGGCGGCGCGTCCACCTCGACGGAGAACTCGACGGTGGTCGTCACGCGGGCGCCGCGTCGCCGCTCGTCACGCGACCGCCATGCTGCCGCTCGTCCAGCCCTTCCACCAGACCAGGCGGCCGGGGCGGATCCGCACGATCGCGCCGGCCGCCGGCGCGATCGACGCGGCGAGCGCTCGGGCGGTCTTGGCCCCCGAACCGAGCGCGCCGACCAGGAAGAGCTCCCCGGTCCCCTGCACCATCGCGCCGACCATGTCGCGGGCGCGCCAGGCGGCGGCCCGGTCGATCGTGAGGGCGACCGGCGCATCGGGGCCGGCGTCCGCCAACTCGAGGGTCACGGCCGGGAGCGCCGCGAGCAGCGAGGACCCCTGCTGCCGCCAGCGGACCGGAAGCACGACCGGGCCGCGCGCCCCCGCGATCGTCAGCGCCCCCTCGCCCTCGGATCCGAGCGCGTCGCGCACGTCCGTGGGGAGCGCGAGCAGCGGATCCTCGCCCGCCGTCTGGTTGCGGAACGTCGCGTGCGACGCTACCTCGCCGCCCCAGCGTCCGCGGCCCTCCTGGATCCCTTCATCGTCGAGCAACGCGGTGCGTTCCAGGTCGATCCCGACGAACACGCGGCCCGGCGGCGTCCACGCGAAGGGCACCTGCCGGGCGTCGAACGCGTACCCGGCGAAGAACCGGGCGTTCTTGCGGCTGAACGTCGCGCCGGCTCGAGCGATCGAGGTCGCCCCCGCGACCGCCTGGCTCCAGGTGGAGCGGTCGAGCGCATCGTAGGTCCGTACCGTGCCGGTGAAGGTGACGGCGAGCTCGCCGTGGCGGATCAGCCCGGCGACCGACGGGTCGGACTTCCACGCCCGCGCCTTCACCGAGCCGCGGGACGTGGTGAGCCACAGGCGCCCACCGGACGACGCGAAGACGAGCGGGGTGCAATGGGGGCCGCCCGGGGTCGTCGTGGCGACCGCGCAGAACTGCCCGTCCGACAGCACCTGTTGGACCGCGGTCGATAGGAAGCTCACGCCGTTCGCCCTCCCCGCCCGGCTCCCGGCGGAAGCGCGAGCATCAGCCCGGTCCAGAGCATATGGCTGGCGAAGCTCGCGAGCACCCCGCCGGACCACGCGGCGAGGACCGCCCAGAGCGCGCCGGCGACGAGCGCGCCGGCGACGATCGGTGGCCGGCGGCTCGCGAGGTTCGCAAGCACGTACGCGAGCCAGGCGACGACCGCCGCGGCGGCGGCCGACCACGCGGCGTCGAGGTGCGCCTGGAACAGGCCGCGCCAGAAGAGCTCCTCCGCGGGCACCATCACGGCGAGGGAGAGCACGAGGGACGTCGCGACGGAGACCTCCGCCGCCTCGCCGTAGATCGAGGCCACCGCGCGGCGGAAGCGGACGGAGCGCGTGGCCACGGCCACGAATCCTAGGGTGCCGAGGTACAGCAGGAGCCCGCTCGCCAGCCCGACGGCGAGCGCGAACCCGGCGTCGACCCGCGTGGCGGCGACCGGCGGCAGGACGACGACCGACGCGACCCCCATCCCGCCGAGGACCCAGGGCATCAGCCGCCAGACGGACCGCCCTCGGACCGCCACGAGCGTCCACCCGGCGGCCTCGGCCACCGCGCCGAGGACCATCACCGCCACGACCACGGCTCGCCCCTCAGCCCGGCAGGAACCGGACCTTCACGGCGACCTCCGCCGTGAAGGCCGTCACGACCGCGAGGTAGAAGAAGCCGGTCGCCGATTGGACGGCCGACGCGCGCTGGCCTCGGAGCGTCAACTTGACCATGACGGCGATCAACGCCGTCGTCCCGACCATCCCGAGCGCGATCCAGGGCGCCAGGGCTCCGGCCGTGAGCAGCGGATTGAACGCGTCGCTCCCGCCGGTGCCGCCGAACCCGCCGGCGATCACGGCGACCGCCTCCAGCCCGACCGCGACCAGCATCATCGTCGTGGCTCGGTCGATCGGCCCGCGGCCCAGGCCGCGATCGGTCAGGTACCAGTGGCCGAGCAGCAACCCGCCCACGATCGACCCGAGGAACGCCGCGCCGGCGACGAGCCCGAAGAGCGCGATCGGGTACGCCTGGCGTCCGGTCGCCGCCATCGCGACGAGCACGGCCCACGCGACGGGGACGGAGGCGAGACCGACGACGCGCGCGGCGGTCTCCCGGCGGGCGAACAGGAGCGCGGTCCAGACGGCGACGACGACGAGCGTCGCGAGGGCCAGGTCGACCGACCACCGGCCGGCGTCGTCGCCCGCGACGGCGCCCGCCTTCGCCGACCACCAGGCCGCGATCGCGATCACGATCGCGATGGCCCCGACCAGCTTGAAGAAGCCGCGCTTGAGCTCGGACCACAGGGGGGTGAGCCACGTGAACGCGAGCATGCCCGCGATCGTCTCCGCGAGCACGAGCGCCATCACGCCCGCCGAACCGCTCATCGACCCCCCTCGCACATGGCGCTACAGCGTACCGGCGGCGTCTCGCCCGCCCGGCCGCTCGCTGGTCCCGCGGTCATGCCCCGCGCGCATCGTTCGTCGTGCCCGCCGGTAGGCTCTCCGCCGATGGACGACTGGCGCTCGTACGACCTCGTGGCCGAGACCTATGAACGGGTCCACGCGCCCCGGTTCCGGGAGGTGGCGCGCGACCTCGTGGAGCTCGCGGGGGCGGCCCGCGACTCGCGCGCCCTCGACGTCGGGACCGGCACGGGCGTCGCGGCGGAGGTCCTGGCCGAACGTGGGCTCGACGTCATCGGCGTCGACCCGTCGCTCGGCATGCTCGCGGTGGGGCATCGCGTACGCCCGACGATCCCGTTCGTGGCCGCCGAGGCGATCGATCTGCCCTTCCGCGACGGCCGCTTCGACCTGCTGACGGCGAACTTCGTCCTGGCCCACTTCGCCAAGGTGGAGACCGCGCTGTTCGACCTCCATCGCGTCCTGCGCCCCGGCGGGACGATCGCCTTCTCCTCATGGTCCGACGGGCCCGATGCGTTCCAGACGGCGTTCCGCGAGCAGATCGAGCAGGTCGTCCCGCGGGAGCTCCTCGAGCCCGCGTACGCGGAGGCCGCGCCGTGGCACGAGCGCTTCCGCGATCGCGAGAACGTGGAGGAGGCGCTGATCGACGCGGGGTTCCGCCGCGTCCGGACCGAGATCACGTCGTACCGATGGTCGTACGGCCTCGAGGAGTACCTCGACGGGCTGGAGACGTGGGCGACCGGGCGATTCGTCCGCGGCATGCTCGGCGAGCAGGGCTGGGCGTCGTTCCGCGAACGCGTCCGCGCGGTGTTCACCGAGCGTTTCGCCGATCCGCTGAACGACTTCCGCGACGTGATCCTCGCCGTGGGGACGCGCGAGGCCTGAGGCGGCCCTAGCTCAGGTCGAGGACGCGGAACTCCTCCGCGAGCTCGACACCGATCCTGTCGCCGGCGGCCCGCGCCTCCTGGCGCATCCACTCGTCCCAGAATCGGATCCCCTCGGCGAGCTGGCTCGCGTGCTCCGCGAGGGCGGCGATCTTCGCGTCGAAGTGCGCGCTCACGTCCTGCACATGGTTCGGCTCGTTCGTCCAGCCGAGCCACACGTCGTGTACCTCCTGGACGTCGAGGCCCTCCCCCAGGTGCTCGGGGAAGAAGTGCGGGTTGCCCGATCCCGGGAACACGGCATCGAGCGCGATCGCGCCCGCCGTCCGGTGATCCGAGTGGTTGTACGCGGTCTTCGTGGCGCCGGTGTCGGGATCCGGGATGTCGAAGAAGACCGCGGTGGGATCGACCGACAGGACCGTCTCGGCCCCGACCTCGCGGATCCGGCGGACGGTCGCCTCGCGTACCACGGTGGAGTTCTCGAGCTCGCCGTCCGCGACGCCGAGCACCTGCGCGCTGGCGAGCCCGAGGACCCGGGCCCCCGCCTGCGTCTCGGCGAGACGCGTTGCAGCCAGCTCGGCGCGGTCCACGGCCGCATCGCCGGAGCCCCGGTCGCCGTTCGTCAGGACCAGCAGGTGGACCTCGCGCCCGGCGGCGACCCACGCGGCGAGGGTCCCACCGGCGGCGATCTCGGCGTCGTCGGGGTGCGCGAAGATCCCGAGGACGGGACCCGAGTCGGGGCCGGAGAGCTCGCCGGTCATGCCGAGTTAGGACGCCTGGTCGAGCAGGTAGCGCACGAGCGCCCGCACGGGCGCGCCGGTGCCGCCCTTGGGGCCGAGATCGTTCCCCTTCTCGCTCCACGCGGGGCCGGCGATGTCGAGGTGGACCCACGGCGTGTCGTCGACGAACTCGGCCAGGAACCACGCCGCGGTGATCGCGCCGCCGTAGCGTTCGCCGATGTTCTTCACGTCGGCGACCGGCGAGTCGATCAACCGGCGGTAGTCCGCGAACATCGGCAGCTCCCAGATCGGCTCGCCGGTCGCGTCGCCAGCCGCGATCACGTCGCGGATCAACGCGGAGTCGTTCCCCATCGCGCCGGTCACGCGATCGCCGAGCGCGATCATGCAGGCGCCGGTGAGCGTCGCGGTGTCGATCAGGGCGCGGGGCCGCTTCTCCGCTAGGTACGCGAGCGCGTCCGCGAGGACCAGCCGGCCCTCGGCGTCGGTGTTGAGGACCTCGGAGGTCGTGCCGCCGCGGTGCCGCAGGACGTCGCCGGGCTTCGTCGCTGAGCCGCTGGGCAGGTTCTCCGCGGACGGGATCGCGGCGATCACGTTCAGCTTCGGCTTCAGCTGGCCGATCACGGACATCGTCGCGAGGATCGACGCGGCCCCGCCCATGTCGCACTTCATCGTCTCCATGCCCTTCGCGTCCTTGATCGACAGCCCGCCGGAGTCGAACGCGATGCCCTTGCCCGTGAGCGCGATCGGGGGCGCGGTGCCGGCGCCGCGGTACTCGAGCTCGATCAGGCGCGGCGGGTTCACGCTGCCCGCTCCGACCCCCAGGATCCCCCCGAACCCGCCCCGTTCGAGCTCGGGCTTCCCCCAGACCTTGCAGCGCAACCCCACGCGCCGGGCCATCGCCCGCGCCTCCTGCGCGATCCGGGCCGGGGGGAGGTCGCCCGCGGGCGTGTTCACGAGGTCTCGCGCCCAGTTGACGGCCTCGCTCACGATCTGCCCGCGCTTGACCGCCGCTCGCACGCCCGCGGTCGTCCATCGCGGCGAGCCCAGGATCCGGACCCGGGCGAGGGTGCCCACGCCGTCGGGCTTCGTCTTGTAGCGGTCGAAGCGGTAGGCGCCGAGGGCGATCCCCTCGACCGTGGCCTGCGCGGCCTCCGGGGCCTGGCGCGCCCCGAGCGCCTGCGGGAACGTGGTCGCGGCGGAGCCGAAGCGCCCGAGCCCTCCGGCCACCCGGCCGAGCGCACGCCGGAGCGCGGTGACGTCGAACGCGTCCTTCTGACCGACGCCGACCAGCAGGACCGCGTCGGCCACGAAGCGGTCGCGGTCGCGCCGGATCACGAGCAGGGTCTCGCCGAGCTTGCCGGTGAGCTTCGCGTCGCGGTACGCCTGCGCGAGGCCGACCTCCCGCACGCCCGGGCCCGGCTCGGGTCCCTGGAAGACGGGCAGGACGAGGACCCCCGTCCGGACGGCGCTCGCGGCGTCGGTCGAATAGGAGAACGTGGTCACGGCGGCTCCTTCGTGCGGGATGGGCGGGCTCAGTCTAGACGCGACCTCGGATCCGCCGATGCCCGGTGCACCTCCGTTCGGGCGCCCGTCGGTCGCGGGTCCGCCGCCCGGCCCGCACCGGTAGGCTGCCCGCGTGAAGACCCGCGACATCCGCGACCTGGTGCACTTCTCGGACGACGAGGCGCTCCACCACCCGCTGTTCGAGACGGAGCGTCTGTGGTCGGAGGTCCTCTGCCTCCAGGGCGCGCAGGGGGTCGGGCCGATGACGGATCCGGGCTCGGACGCGGTCGTCGCGGTCCTCTCTGGAGCGGTCGCCGCCCAGGTAGACCAGGGCCGGGCCCGGATGAAGCAGTGGGAGAGCGTCCTCGTTCCCGCCGGCGCCGAGCTCACGCTCCGCAACGCGTCCGAGGAGCCGTCGGTCGTGCTGTTGGTGCTGTCGCCTCCACCCGCTCCGAGCGAGGCCGGGCCGCCTGGCGAGGACGCGGTCGTCTAGCTCGCCGGTGCGCGACGCCGTGCCCTCGGCGGGCGGAGCAGGACCCACGCCAGGCCGAACGCCGCCACGAACGACGGGATGCTCGCGCCGACGGGCGCCCCGGCGATCAGCGGGAGCGGAGCGCCGAGCCACCCGTGGACCACGCGCTCGAGCCCCGACACCCACCACTCGGGTCCCGTCGGGACGCACCACTGGTACAGCACGAACCCCCCGGACCAGGCGATCGCCGCGCGCCACCGGATCCCGTCGGGCGCGGCCTCGAAGAGCGCCGCCTCCCCGTAGCGCCATCCGCGGCGGCCGAGGTCCGCGACGAACACCCCGAAGAGCGGGACGAAGACCGACCCGATCAGGAACAGGAACACCTCGAACGTCCCCGCCGCGTCCGAGAGCGTCGCCGCGATCGCGAGGCCCGCGAGCCCGAGCCCGACGATCAAGGGCCGGAGCCGGACACCGGGAACGACGTTCTGGACCGACACCGCCCCCGAATACAGGTTCGCCATCGCCTGGTCGCTCTCCCCCACCAACAGCGCGACCAGCACCACCGCGCCCCCCGCGGTCGCCGCGATCGTCGTGCCGACGTCGAGCACGTCGGGCGTCGCGCCCGCGGCCAGCACCAGCAACGCCCCCAACACGTAGAACCAGGCGTTGCCCGCCGCGTAGCTCCCGAACGTCGCGACCGCGGACCGCCGTTCGTCGCGCGCGAACCGGTTGAAGTCTGCGACGAGCGGCAGCCAGGACACGGGCATCGCGATCACGAGGTCGACGCCGGCCCAGAACGGCAGCCCGCCCGTCCCCGGCCTCGACCAGAGCGCGCCGAGGTCGCCGACGGTGAGCACCCGCACCGTGATCCACGCCGCGACGGCGGCGACGACCCAGACCCCGAACCGTTCCAGCCAGCGGCGGACCGTGAAGACGGGTCCCGCCAGGGCGAGCACCGTGCACACCACCGCTACGGCGACGAGCCATCCCGCCCAGGCATCCACGCCGAACAGGTCCGTGGAGACGGCGTTGCCCACCCTGGCCATCGCCCAGAACTCGAACGCGGTCCACCCGACGAGCTGCAGCAGGTTCACCCCGGACGGCAGGTACGAGCCCCGGCGGCCGAGCACGGGGCGGAACAGCACCATCCCGGGGACCCCTTCGCGCGCGCCGGCGAAGCCGACGATCGCGAGCGGGACGCACCCGATCGCCGACCCGATCAGGATCGCGAGCAGCGCGTCGGGCAACCCGAGCGCCGGCACCAACAGCGCGCCGGACACGAGGACGAGCAGGCCGATCGAGAGGTCGCCCCAGAGCACCGCGACGTCGAACCCCGAGAAGCGCCGCAACCGCACCGGGACCGGACGGATGCCCCAGACGGGTGCCTCGCGCTCGAGGGCCTCGCCGAGCCGTTCGGTGACCGATGCCAACGCGCTCCCTCCGCCGGTGCGAACCGGATCAGGTTCGAAGGGTCGCCGGCCCGGTCGGATGCCGGGCTTCGCCCGCGCGTCCCGCGGCCGGCCTCTCAGCCCGGTCCCGCCGGGCTCCCCCGCTCGACCGGAAGCCTAACGGACCGGTCCGCGAGCGATGATGGAGGCGCGCAGACCCTCCATCGCGCGACCCATCAGCCGGCGCATCACCGGGGCGTACAGCCGCGCGGCGAGCGTCCCGACGACCGGCAGGGCAAGCGCCACCTCCTCGCTCCAGGTGAACCGCGTCCCCCCCGCGACCGGCTCGAGACGCCAGCGGCCGGCGCCGCGGACGGGGTGACCGTGGCGGATCTGGAGCTCGATCGGCGGCTCCCACCCGGTCACCTCCATCGGTTCGGTGAACGCCGCGATCCCGAACAGCCGGGTGCGGACGGCGAGCCGGACGCCCACCCCGTCACGACGCTCCGAGACCACCTCCACCCGGTCGGCGTCGAGCATCCAGTCCGCCTGGCGCTCCCAATCCACGAGGACGGCCCACGCCTCGCCGGGCGTCGTGGGCAGCACGATCACGCGCTCGATCCGCATCGCCCGGAGTCTAGGGACCGCGGTCACGGCCACCGGACGGCGGTCGTGTGGATCCAGGCGGCTCCGGGGGCTTCGGCTGCGGACCGACGCTAGGCTTCGCGACATGACCAGGGCTCGGGGGGCGGCGGTCGCGGCGGCGCTGGCCACGGCCGCAGGACCCCTCCCCGCGCGCGGCGCCGCCGCGACCGCGAGCGTGCTGACCGGCCCCGCCGGCGTCGCGTGGGAGGACGGCACGATCATCTACGTCGGCCCGGCAGCTGGCCTCCCGGACGCAGCGACGATCGGCGCCCCCGACCGTGGCCTGCTGATCCCGGGGTTCGTGGACTGCCACGTGCACCTGCCCTTCGTCGGGTGGCGCGCCGACGAGTTCGAGGCCCGTCTCGCCGGGGCCAGCTACCGCGATGTCCACGGTGAGGAGGGCGGGATCTTCCGCAGCGCTCGGATGCTCGCGGCAGCGTCCGACGAGGAGATCCTCGCGTTCTCCCGACGGCTGCTCGGCGAGATGGCGGTGCACGGTACGACCGCGACGGAGCTGAAGACCGGGTACGGCCTCTCGGTCGAGGCCGAGCTCCGGCAGGCACGGCTCGCGAGGACGCTCGCGTCCGCGGCCCCGCAGACCTGCACCGTGACGCTGCTCGCCTGCCACGCCGTGCCGGCCGGCATGACGAGCGCCGATTGGGCGCGGATCGCGGCCGATGAGCTGATCCCCATCGCCGCGGCGGAGCGGCTCGTCGACCAGGTCGACGTCTACGTCGAGGACATCGCGTTCTCGCTCGCGGACCTCGAACGCGTCGCCGCGGCGGCCGACGCCGCCGGCCTCGCCCTGCGCGTGCACGCCGACCAGCTCGGCCCGAGCGGCGCCGCGGAGGCCGCCGCCGCGCTCGGCGCTCGCAGCGCCGACCACCTGAACCACGTGAGCGATCGCGGTGTCGCGGCGATCGCCGCGGCGGAGACGGTGGCGGTGCTCCTGCCGGCCTCGACGTTCGTGTTGCGCGCCCAGCCGCCGCCGGTGTCCGGGCTCCGCACGAGCGGCGCCGCCCTCGCGATCGGGACGGACCTGAACCCCGGGACCTCGCCGGTCTGCTCGATGCCGGAGGCGATCGCGATCGCGTGCGCGCTCTACGGGCTGACCCCGCTCGACGCGCTCACCGCCGCGACCGCGAACCCCGCGTGGGTGCTCGGGCTGCACGATCGTCTCGGCACGCTGGAGGTGGGCCGACGGGCCGACCTGCTGCTGCTCGAGGAGCCGTCGTTCGCGCAGGTGCCGTACCGGCCGGGCCACGATCCGGTCGTGACGACGGTGATCGGCGGCGAGGTGGTCGCGGATCGGTCGGACCGCGGTGAGGAGCCCAGCTGATCAGACGCCGATCGGCCGACCGAAGACGCGGCCGCCGCCTCAGGCGAGGTCGCCGGCGACGCCTCGCGCCGCGTCCGCCAGGGATCCATCTCGCACGAGCGCGACGGTCGCACGGATGTCGGGCCCGAGCTCCCGGTCCGCCACGAGGGATGCCACCTCCGAGCGGATCCGGTCGCGGGCCGCGCGCGTCGCGGGCGCCGGCTCGAGCGGCGCGCGGAGGTCGAGCGCCTGGGCGGCGGCGAGCGCCTCGAGCGCGACGACCGTCTCGGCGTTCGCGACCACGTCGCGGGCGTGGCGGGCGGCGGTCATGCCCATGCTCACGTGGTCTTCCTGGCCGGCCGACGACGTGATCGAGTCGACCGAGGCCGGATGCGCGAGCGATTTGGACTCGGACACGAGCGAGGCCGCCGTGTATTGCGCGAGCATGAAGCCCGAGTTCAGGCCACCCTCGTGCACCAGGAACGCCGGCAGCCCGTTCGACAGCTTCGGGTCGAGCAGCCGGTAGAGGCGCCGTTCGGCGATGCTCGCGAGCGGCACGGTCGCGAGGGCGAGGGCGTCGAGCGCGGTCGCGACCGGCTGCCCGTGGAAGTTCCCACCCGAGCGGATCTCATCGTCCTCCGGCAGCACGATCGGGTTGTCCGACACCGCGTTCGCCTCGATCGCCAGGACCCCCCGCGCGTACGTCAGCGCGTCGCGCGTCGCGCCGTGCACCTGCGGCGCGCACCGCATCGAATAGGCGTCCTGCACGAGGTGCGGGCTTTCCCGATGCGAGGCGAGGATCGGCGAGCCGGCCAGGAGCGTCCGGAGGTTGGCGGCGGACGCCGTCTGCCCGGGATGCGGGCGCAGCCGCTGCAGCCGATCGTCGAACGGCGCGTCGGTCCCGAGCGACGCCTCGACGCTCATCGCCGCGACGACGTCGGCCGTCGTGGCGAGGCGCGCCAGCCGATCGGCCGCGAGGATCCCGATCGCGAGCATGCCCTGCGTCCCGTTCACGAGCGCGAGCCCCTCCTTCGCTACGAGCGCGAGCGGCGCGAGGCCGGCGCGGGCGAAGGCCTCGACCGCCGGCTCGGTCGCAGACCCGTCCGACGCGAGCACCTCCCCGGCGCCGATCAGCGGCAGCGCGAGGTTCGCGAGCGGCGCGAGGTCGCCCGACGCGCCCAGGGAGCCCTGTTGCGGGACGGCCGGGATCACGTCGGCGTTCAGCATCGCGACCATCAGATCGATCACCGCCGGCCGGACTCCGGAATGCCCGAGGGCCAGGACGTGCGCTCGGAGCGCCAGCATCGCGCGCGCCTCGGCGCGCGAGAGCAGCGGGCCGACGGCGGTCGCGTGCGATCGGACGATCGCGTGCTGGAGCGCGGCCGCCTGCGCGGGCTCGATCCGGACGTCGGCCAGCGCGCCGAAGCCGGTCGTCACTCCGTAGACCGTGTCGCCCCGGGCGACGACGTCGTCGACCACCGACCGGGCGGCGGCGACCCGCTCGCGGGCCGCGATCGGAAGCTCGACGGCCTCGCCGTGCGCGACCGCCACCACGTCCTCGAGCGCGAGCGTCTCCCCGACCGGCACCGGCACGGCGGCAGGCTACCCGGTCGCGCCGGACGCCGCCCCGCACACGAGGGACATCGTTCCGCCCCCGAGCGTGATAGACAGCGGACATGACGATCGTCCGTGCCGCGCTGGTCTTCGCCGAGGAGCGGTTCATCCGCGACCACGCGTTCGCGATGCAGGCCGGGGGGATCCTCGACACCGGCTCGGTCGAGCACCTCCGCGAGCGGTTCCCGGACCACGAGGTCGAGGACTGGGGCAACGTCGCGGTCCTTCCCGGGACCGTGAACGGCCATGCCCACACGTTCCAGGCGCTGCTGCGCGGCTTCGGCGACGACCTGACGTTCGCGCGGTGGCGCGACCGCGTCCTCTACCCGTTCTCCGAACGGCTGTCCCGCGATCAGATCCACACCGGGGCGCTGTTCGACCTGGCGGAGATGGCCAAGGCCGGGGTCACGACCGCCGTGGACTTCTTCTACCTGCACGACGGCGCGAACGAGAACGCGATGGCCGTCATCCGAGCCGCGAAGCAGATCGGCATCAGGCTGGTGCTCGCGCGCGCGATGTACGACTGGACCGGCGCACCGAAGCGCTACCAGGAGACCCCCGGCGCCTCCGCCCGCAACTTCCGCGAGCTCCGGGCCGCGTTGGCCGGCGATCGACTCGCGTTCGCGCAACCTGCGCCGCATTCGATCCATGCCGCGAGCCCCGAGATGATCCGCGCCGGGGCGGACCTCTCGGCCGAGCTCGACCTCCCGATGCACATCCACGTCGCGGAGGGGCGCTACGAGCACGAGCAGAGCCTGTCGCGGCACGGCCTCTCCCCCGTCGCGTACCTCGACTCGCTCGGCGCCCTGACGGAGCGCACGGTCGTGGTGCACGCGGTGTGGGTCGACGACGCCGACCTGTCGCTGATCTCGGAGCGCGGCGCCAGCATCGTGCACAACCCCGGCGCGAACGCGTTCCTGGGCGACGGCATCGCGCCGTTCCGTCGGATGCTCGAGCGGAACATCTCCGTATGCCTCGGGACCGACGGTGGCTGCACGAACAGCCGTCAGAGCGTGTTCGACGACATGCGCATCGCCGCGCTGTTCGCGAAGGCGATCGACGCCGACGCGAGCGTGCTCCGCGCCGAGGACGCGTTGATCGCGGGGACCGCACGGGGCGGCGAGGTCCTCGGCCTGCCGGTCGGGCGGATCGCGCCCGAGCACGCCGCCGACCTGGTCGTGCTGGACCTAGACGCGCTCTCCCTGCAGCCGCGCGCCACCGCCGAGAAGCAGATCGTCTACGCGATGCAGCCAGACGCGATCGCGCGGGTGATCGTCGGCGGCGAGACGATCGTCGAGCGCGGAGAGCTGACGAACGTCGACGAGGCCGACCTGGTCGCGCGCGTGAACGCGATCACCGACGGCTGGTCCCCACCGGGCTGAGCGCCCGAGCGCCTATCCGGGCTCGGTCGGCTCGGGCGCGAGCCGGCGAAGACTCGCGTTCGACGGGACGAAGTAGTACGCCCCCGTCACCGGGCGGCTGAAGCGCGTGAGGGCGTCGGGTACGCCGCCCTCGAGCCCGGCCATGCTGCGGAGCATCGCCGCCAGGCGTTGCTGGTCCGCGCTGAACCCCACGAACATCGTGCCGTGGTCGGTCACGGTCCCGAAGGGCATGTTGCGCCGGAAGATCTTCCCGAAGCGCTCCTGGTCGGTGCTCGAGACGTGCGACCCCTCCGGTTGGTCCTCCAGCTCGACGCTGTCGTCCTTCGTGCGGCCGATCACCCGCTCCTGCTCCTGGATCGACAGCGACTCCCACGCGACCACATCGTGCGGCCACTTCTGGAGCAGCAGCACCGTTCCCCCGGCGCCCGGCGAGCCCTCGGGGATCAGGGCGATGTCGGGCGCGTCGATCAGCGAGGGGTTCTCCGTGCCGTCGATGAACCCGGTCAGGTCGCGGTCGTGCTGGTACGGCCAGCTCGAGGTCTCCTCCGCCAGCGTCGAGAGCTCGTCGAGCTCCCCGATCGCGTCCCTCGCGAGGTCGAACACGACGTCGTACGCGCTGCCCGACAGCCACAGCACCGCGTCGTGCTGGGTGGCGGGCATCACGGATCCGTCGACGCCGATCAGGTCCTCGTCGAACCCCACGACCCCCTCGGGCGCGTCGTCCGGCGCCACCCGTCGCCACAGCTCGGGACGGAACCCCGCGACCAGGTTCACGCCACCCATCGTCGTGCGCGGTTCGCGGAGGCCCGCGACGGCCCGGACGAGGTCCGGCCCGGATGCCCGGGCGTCGAACTCGAGGTAGGCATGCGAGGAGGTCCCGAGGGCGAAGATCCCTCCCTGCGGCGTCAGCATCGTCGGCATCATCGCCGCCGGGACGCGAGGTTGTCGAACGGCCGACGGCCCGATCAGCCGAGGGCGCGGACCGACAGCCGCTCCTCGGTCGGGCCGGACGACGCGAGCACCACGCGATACGCGCCGGCGCCGGGACGGCTGGCCACCGCCTCGACGAGCCTCGTCCCCTCGAACCGAACGGCGGCGAAGTCATCGCACGCGAGCCCGTCGGGGAGCTCCCCGGTCCCGACCAGCTCGTGGAACCGTGGCCGGCGCGCGGGCTCGGAGTCGAAGTGCGGCGAGAAGCTCCCCGACAACAGGCCGAGCCCGTCGAGCAGCGGATCCGCGCGACCGACCATGAACGAATCCGTCGTCGACGCCTCGAACCAGCAGTTCGCGCCGGCCGAGACCCCGCAGAGCACGACGCCCGCCCCCCACGCGGCGGAGAGTGCTCGGTCGACGCCGTGTCGCCGCCAGACGTCCAAGAGGTTCGCCGTGTTGCCGCCGCCGACGTAGATCACGTCCTGCTCGCCCAGGAACGCATCCAGGTCCCCCACCTGGCGTTGGAACAGCCGGAGCACCGCGGTCTCGAACGAGCGTGCTGGGAACGCCTCGTAGAAGCTCACGAGGTAGGGCGGGATGTCGCCGGACGCCGTCGGGACGAAGCAGACCTTCGGCCGGGCCGCGTCCACGAGGTCGAGGACGTACCGGTCGAGCACGGGATCGTCGTCGGAGAACCCGCCGCCGCCCATCGCGACGATCCGCCGTTCGGTCATGGCCCCACCGGGTCGCGCATCGAGCGCGTCATCCCTCGCGCATCGGGATCCGGACGCCGCGTTCGGTCGCGACCTCGATCGCCCGCTCGTAGCCGGCGTCGGCGTGCCGGATCACGCCCATCCCCGGGTCGGTCGTCAGCACACGCTCCAGCCGGTCGGCCGCCTCCGTCGTGCCGTCTGCGACGACCACCATGCCGGCGTGGATCGAGTAGCCGATCCCGACGCCCCCGCCGTGGTGGACGCTCACCCAGTGGGCGCCGGCCGCCGTGTTGATCAGCGCGTTCAGGATCGGCCAATCGGCGATCGCATCGGAGCCGTCCCGCATCGCCTCGGTCTCGCGGAACGGCGACGCCACGCTCCCGCTGTCCAGGTGGTCACGCCCGATCACGATCGGCGCCGCGAGCTCGCCGCTCGCCACCATCTCGTTGAAGCGGAGACCGGCCACCGCGCGCTCGCCGAACCCGAGCCAGCAGATCCGCGCAGGGAGCCCCTGGAACGCGACGCGGTCGGCCGCCAGGTCGAGCCACCGCCGCAGCCGCTCGTTGCCGGGGAACAGCTCGGCCACCGCGCGGTCCGTCTTCGCGATGTCCTCGGCGTCCCCCGAGAGCGCCGCCCAGCGGAACGGGCCCTTGCCCTCGCAGAACAGCGGCCGCACGAACGCCGGGACGAACCCCGGGTAGCCATACGCGCGATCGTGCGCCAGGCCGCCCAGCTCGGCACCCGCCCGCAGGTTGTTCCCGTAGTCGAACACCAGGGCGCCGGCTTCGCCGAAGCCGACCATCGCGTCGACGTGCGCCGCCATCGAGGCGTACGCGCGGCGCTGGTACCCCTCGGGGTCCGACGCGCGCAGTGCCGCGGCCTCCTCGAGCGTGAGGCCCGCCGGGACGTAGCCGCCGAGCGGGTCGTGCGCGCTGGTCTGGTCGGTGACCACTTCGGGCCGGAAGCCGCGCCGGAGCAGCTCCGGCTCGACGTCGGCACAGTTGCCGAGCAGACCGATGGAGACCGCGTCGCCGGCGGCCTTCGCCTCCTCGGCCCACGTGAGGGCGGTGTCGAGGTCCTCGGTCTCGCGGTCGAGGTACCGCGTCTTCATCCGGCGCTCGACGCGCGCCGGGTCGACCTCGATGCAGAGCGCGACGCCGCCGTTCATCGTGACGGCCAGCGGCTGCGCGCCACCCATCCCGCCGAGGCCGCCGGTGAGGGTGATCGTCCCCGCGAGCGTCCCGCCGAAGTGCTGATGCGCGCATTCGGCGAGCGTCTCGTAGGTCCCCTGCAGGATCCCCTGCGTGCCGATGTAGATCCAGGACCCGGCCGTCATCTGCCCGTACATCGTGAGCCCGGCGGCCTCGAGCTCCCGGAAGGTGTCCCAGTCGGCCCATCTGGGCACGAGCATCGCGTTCGAGATCAGCACGCGGGGCGCCATCGCGTGGGTTCGGAAGACCCCGACGGGCTTCCCGGACTGGACCAGGAGCGTCTCGTCATCGCCGAGCTCGCGGAGCATCCGGACGATCGCGTCGAACGCCTCCCAAGACCGGGCGGCGCGTCCCGTGCCGCCGTAGACGACGAGGTCCTCGGGTCGCTCGGCCACGTCGGGATCGAGGTTGTTCATCAACATGCGGAGCGCGGCCTCCTGCGGCCAGGACCGGCACGACAGCTGGCTCCCCCGGGGAGCGCGGATCTCGCGGCGGCTCACGTCGCGACCCTCACGGGTGCAGACGGTAGAACCGCCACATGTCGGCGTCGATCGGCAGGACCTCCACCCGGTCGAACCCGGCATCGCGTGCATAGCCCTCGAGCACCGACGGGCGCATCACCGTGCCGGTCCCCACCGAGCTCGGATGGGACATGCCGTCGGGCAGGCACACGAGCGTGCTGAACCCGTACATCACCTGCTCGATCGCGTCACCGGGCGCCGAGAACGTCTCGGCGACCTTCTCGTCCATCACCATCACGCCGAAGCCCTCGCCCCCCATCCCCCGCATCGCGGCGAGCACCGGTACGGGCTGCGGCATGTCGTGGATGCACTCGAACGCGCAGACCAGGTCGTAGCCCTCGCCGTGGTCGATCTCCGCCGGGTCCGCGGCGTGGAACCGGACCCGGTCGGCCAGCCCTCGATCGGCGGCGTTACGACGCGCACGCTCCACCGCCGGCTCGTCCAGGTCGAACCCGTCCACGCTCACCCCCGGGTACGCCTCGGCGAGCGCGATCGACGACCATCCGCCTCCGCACCCGACGTCGGCCACCCGGCCGCCCGCCGCCAGCCGCTCGTGGACGTCCGGCAAACCCTGCGGGATCCACGTCGCCATCATCGCGAGGTAGGACGGCCGGTTGCCGAACTCCTGTCCCTCGCTCATGTCCGGCCCGAAGTCACGCCAGTTCACGCCGCCACCATCGCGATAGGCGGCCATCAGCTCCGGCATCCGCTGCGCCGCGGCGACCATCATCCGGCCGAACGCGGGCATGTACGTGAGCGCGTCCCGATCGAGCAGGACCTCGGCGTGCTCGGGCGGCAGGACGTACCGCCGATCGGCGGCGGATGCGGCGTCGTCCACGTCGAGGAAGCCGATCACGGCCTGCTGCTCGAGCCACTCCCGGGCGTACCGCTCCGCGATCCCGGCCCGCGAGGCAAGCTCGGACGTGGTCGCCGGGCCATCGGCGAGCGCCTCGTAGAGACCGAGCCGGTCGCCCAGGTAGATCGTCAGGATCTCCATCGAGCCCATCAGCGATCCGAAGACGCGTTCCGCGAGCACGTCCGCACGGTCCGTCATGGCTCGGCCTTCCTCCTGGCTCGGGGCTGGGGCTGGGGCACGAAGCATGCCATCAGACGGTGCCCGGTGCGAACGGCGACCTCGCTCGGGTGGTCCGGCCGGCGGCCGGGGAACGCCGTCCGCACCACATCCGTGTGGGGTCGACGGTGCGCCGGACAACCCCCACGTCAGGTGATTGAAGCGGGTCCCGGTCGCGGGTACCGTCCGGACCCGTGTCCCCGGTCGACACCCCTTCCTCCACGGACGAACCGATCACCGTCCTGATCGCCGACGACGAGCCGTCGTTGCGCGACGCCCTGACCGAGCTGTTCGCCCACGAGGACCGCGTCGTGCTGGTCGGGGCCGCCGGGGACGCCGACGAGGCGATCTCGATGGCCGAGACCCGTCGGCCCGACGTCGCGATCCTGGACGTCAGCATGCCGGCGGGCGGCGGACCGCGCGCCGCGCGTGAGATCATCCGCCTGTCCCCCGCCACGCGGGTGATCGCTCTTTCCGCGTTCGAGGACAAGCCGACCGTGCTGGAGATGCTCCGCGCGGGCGCGGTCGGCTACCTCGTGAAGGGCGCCGCCGCGGACCAGATCATCGGATCGATCGCGAAGGTCGTCGACGGCCGCGCGAGCCTCTCGGCCGAGGTGATCGACGCGATCGTGGACGAGCTGCAGTCGCAGCTCCGGCGCGAGGAGATCGAGCGCGAGCAGCTCGACGCCCGTCGTCAGGAGATCGGGCGGTTCGTGGCCGGCGAGGCCGTCACCACGGTGTTCCAGCCGATCGTGGACCTGCGGACCCGCGAGACCTTGGGGATGGAAGCGCTCTCCCGCTTCCACTCGCTGCCCCTGCGCCCTCCATACGAGTGGTTCGCGGAGGCGGCAGAGCTCGAGCTCGGCGTGCCGCTCGAGCTCGCGACGATGCGGCGGGCGCTCGCGCGCGTCGCGGACCTCCCGGACGGCGCGTACCTCTCGCTCAACTGCTCGCACCGCGCTGCGATGTCCGGCGAACTCCTCGACGCGTTCGGGGTCGACGCGCATCGGATCGTCATCGAGATCACCGAGCACGAGGCCGTCGAGGACTACGAGCGGCTCACGTCCGCCCTGGATCGGCTGCGCGCGGCGGGCGTGCGCGTCGCGATCGACGACGCGGGGGCCGGGTTCGCGAGCCTCCGACACACGCTCCGCCTCCGCCCCGACATCGTCAAGATCGACGTCAGCATCGTGCGGGACATCGACGGCGACCGAGGCAAGCGGGCACTCGCCTCGGCCCTCGCGCGGTTCGCCGACGAGATGGAGATGTCGGTCGTCGCCGAGGGGATCGAGTCGCAGGCCGAGCTCGACACGCTACTCGAGCTGGACGTCGTCATGGGCCAGGGCTTCTACCTGGCGGAGCCGGGGCCGATCCGAGAGGGCGGGGCGCCGGCCGCGTCGGTCGGCTAGCGATCGGTCAGTTCGTCCGTCGGTCCACGGCCCACGACGATCCCGCCGTTCCCTTCGTGAACGTCTTCATCTCGGTCGCGATCGCGACGACCTCGGCGTAGTGCGCGTAGGTTCGCCGTTCCGTGGTGGCGATCCCGATCGAGACGGACAGCAACGGGAACCGCTGCATCTCGCCGCGCCGGTTGGCGACCTCGATGTAACCCTGGTCGAGATCCTCGGCGTCGTAGAGCTTCGGCGCCTCCTCGTCGAACCGCTGGACGATCGCGTCGGCGACGGCCTCGGCGTGCTCGGGATCGACGATCACGACGAAGTCGTCGCCGCCGACGTGGCCGACGAACGCCATCCCGCCGCTCGTCTGACGCGCGACGTCTTCCACCATCCCGGCGGTCGTCTGGATCACCTGGTCGCCGCGCATGAAGCCGTAGTGGTCGTTGAAGGCCTTGAAGTGGTCGAGGTCCACGTAGAGCAACGCGAAGTCCCGGCCGGTCTCGACGTAAGACTCGATCTCCTCCTCGATCCGAACGTTGCCGGGGAGCCCGGTGAGCGGCGACTGCGCGCGCATCTCCTTGGCCCGGCGGAGCACGCCGCGGATCCGCGCCAGCAGCTCCGGCGTATCGAACGGCTTGACGATGTAGTCGTCCGCGCCGATCGCGAACCCTTCGAGCTTGTCGGCGGAGAGGCCGCGCGCGGTGAGCATGATCACCGAGACGCTCGCCGTGCGCGGGTCCTGGCGGAGGCGGCGGGTCAGCTCGAACCCGTCCATGTTCGGCATCATCACGTCGGCGAGCACCAGGTCGGGGGTCCGCTCCTGGGCGAGCTCCAGCGCGGCGGCCCCGTCGCTCGCCATCCGCACCTCGTAGCCCGCAGCGCGCAGCTCGATCTCGAGCAGACGCGCGATGAACGGGTCGTCATCGACGACGAGCAAGCTCTCGCCGCCCGCGACCTCGTCGGGCTGGTCGTACCCCTGGTCGGTCAACACGTTCCCCCTGGTCCTTGCGGGCCATCGTCCGCCATCGTGCTTCTCCCCAGGATTCGGCACTTTACTCCCGAAGGTGTAGTCCTTCTTCCAGGCCGGGTCATCCACCGTGCGAGGGCGCCTGGGCGGACCCCTGGGGGAGCCGGGACGCCGTGGGCGGGGCGTGGCAGGATGGTCCCCGCTCACCAGGCCCGTGGGCGGGGGGTCGAGGGTCGGATGGAACTGCGCGAGACGTTCCTGGACGCGATGGGCGACACGCCCCTCGTGCGCCTGCACGCGGTGACGCGGGGCGTTCGGCCGACCGTCCTGGCGAAGTGCGAGATGCTGAACCCCGGCGGCAGCGTGAAGGATCGGATCGGGATCCGGATGATCGAGGCCGCGGAGCGGTCCGGCGCCCTGAAGTCCGGCGGGACGATCGTCGAGCCGACCTCGGGCAACACCGGTCACGGCCTGGCGATCGCCGCGGCGATCAAGGGCTACCGATGCATCTTCGTGATGCCGGACAAGATGAGCCAGGAGAAGATCTCGCTCCTGCGCGCGTACGGCGCCGAGGTCGTCATCACCCCGACCGCGGTCCCGCCCGATTCGCCCGAGTCCTACTACCGGGTCGCCGACCGGTTGACCGAGGAGATCCCCGACGCGTTCCAGCCGAACCAGTACTTCAACGACGAGAACCCACGGACCCACTACGAGACGACCGGCCCCGAGATCTGGCGACAGACCGAGGGCAAGCTCGACGTCTTCGTCGCGGGGGTCGGCACCGGCGGGACGATCAGCGGCGTCGGCCGGTACCTGAAGGAGCAGGACCCCTCGATCCGCGTCGTGGGCGCTGACCCCGAAGGCTCGGTGTACTCGGGCGACGAGCCCCGGCCCTACCTCGTCGAAGGGATCGGTGAGGACTTCTGGCCGGGGACGTTCGACCCGTCCGTCGTGGACGACTACGTGAAGGTCTCCGACCGCGACTCGTTCCTGACGGCGCGAGCGGTCACGCGCCGGGAGGGGATCCTCGTCGGCGGTTCGGGAGGCACGGCGGTGTTCGCGGCCCTGCAGGTCGCGCGCGACCTGGACGCGTCGGCCACGATCGTGGTGCTGCTGCCCGACACCGGCCGCAACTACCTCTCCAAGCTCTACTCGGACACGTGGATGCTGCAGCACGGCATGCTCGACCGCCCGGACGTGATCCGCGTCGAGGAGGTCCTGGTCGCGAAGGGGCGCGAGATGCCGCCCCTCGTCACGGTCAGCGCTCACGACAAGGTCCGCCAGGCCGTCGACCGGCTGAAGGAGTTCGAGATCTCGCAGGCGCCCGTCGTCCGCGAGGACGCCGCCGACGTGTCCGCGTTCGTCGGCTCGATCCGCGACCGCGAGTTGCTGGAGCGGATCTTCCGCGACCCCGACGCGCTGCAGGCCGACGTCGCTGAGGTGATGGCGCCGCCGATCCCGCTGCTCGAGTGGGACGACCCGATCGAGGCGGCGTTCGGCGAGCTCGAGCACGGACCGGCGGTGCTCGTGACGAAGGCCGGCCAGGTCCTCGGCGTGCTCACGCAGATCGGACCTCCTGGACTTCCTGGCGCATCGCCGACAGGCGCAGTAGGTCCGTGCGGTCGCTCGGGATCGACGTCGGGGTCGGGAAGGGGCTCGACCTCGTCCTGATGGACGAGCGCCGGGTGCCCTTACGGATCGCTCCCCGCGTTCGGCCGACCGAGGCCGGCCGACTGATCGAGGAGCTGCGCCCCGACGTGATCGCGGTCGACGGCCCACCCGGCTGGGCCCTCTCCGGCCGATCCCGCCGGACCGAGCGCGCCTTGGCGGAGTTCAACATCCAGGCCTTCAACACGCCGGCGGCCGATCACGGCAAAGGCAACGTGTTCTACGACTGGATGGAGGTCAGCTTCCGCGTGTTCCGGATCGCCGCGAAGCTCGGCTTCCCGCAGGTATGCGGCCGGGAACCCGGCCAGGACCTCGATGGAGGTGTATCCGCACGCGACGGCGACGGTGCTCGCCGGATGCCTCCCGCCGAAGGGGGCGCGGAAGCGGGCGTGGCGTGAGGGCGTCCTTCGGGCGCACGGCGTGTGGACCGACGAGCTCCGCAACGTCGACCAGATCGACGCGGCACTCGCGGCCCTGACGGGCGTGCTCGCGCTCCAGGGGCGACATTTCGCGCCCGGCGACCCGAAGGAGGGCGTGATCGTGCTCCCGGTCGTCACGCTCCCGGCTCGGCCGTACCGGCCGTGCCCGGCCGAGAACGTGGAGGCACCGCTGCCGCTGTTCCGCTACTGCGGCTGCGGTGACCCGGCGTGCCAGGAGCTGACGAGGGGGGAGTTCGCCCCCGGTCACGACGCGAAGCGGAAGTCGACCCTGTGGCATCGCGTCCGCGACGGGCAGGAGGCGCTCGACGAGCTGAGGAGGCGCGGATGGGAGATCCCTCCGGAGATGCGTTGAGGTTCGAGACGCGGGCGATCCACGCGGGTCAGGAGCCCGAGGAGCTGTTCGGCGCCGTCAACGTGCCGATCTACCAGAACGCGACGTACGCCCAGCCGGCGGTCGGCGAGCCACGCGTGTGGGACTACGGCCGCGGCGGGAACCCGACCCGCGAGGCGTTCCAGGTGGCGCTCGCGTCGCTCGAGGGCGGCCACGGCTGCTTCGCGTTCGGCAGCGGCATGGGCGCCGAGACCACGCTCCTCCTCACGCTCTCCCCCGGCGACCATGTGCTGATCGGCGACGACGTGTACGGCGGGACCTACCGGCTGCTCACCCGGGTCCTCGGCCGATGGGGCCTGGACACCGACCCGGTCGACCTCGCCGACGAAGACGCCGTGCGGGCCGCGCTCCGGCCGCAGACGCGGATCCTGTGGATCGAAACCCCATCGAACCCGTTGCTGAAGATCGTCGACATCGCCGCCCTCGCCGAGATCGCCCACGAGGCCGGCGCGCGCGTCGTCGTCGACAACACGTTCGCGACGCCGGCGCTACAGCGTCCGCTGGAGCTCGGCGCCGACGCCGTCGTCCACAGCGTGACGAAGTACCTCGGCGGTCACTCGGACCTGATCGGCGGGTCGGTGGTGACCGACCACGAAGACTGGCTCGAGCGGCTCGCCTTCCTGCAGAACGCCGTCGGCGCGGTCCCGGGCCCGATGGACTGCTACCTGGCGCTCCGCGGCCTGAAGACGCTCGCGGTCCGGATGCAGGCGCACTGTCGCAACGCGCGGGCGGTCGTGAGCTTCCTGGCGGAGCACCCCAAGGTGCGTGCGCTCTGGTACCCGGGACTGCCGACCCATCCACGACACGAGGTCGCGCGCCGGCAGATGGCCGACTTCGGCGGCATGGTGTCGTTCGAGGTGGAGACGGCCGAGGAGGCGCTCGCCGTCGTCGAGCGTACGCGCTTGTTCTTCCTGGCGGAGTCGCTCGGGGGCGTGGAGTCGCTGATCGAGGTTCCGGGCCCGATGACCCACGCGAGCGTGGCCGGCTCGGCCCTCGAGGTTCCACCGACCCTGATCCGACTCTCCGTCGGCATCGAACATCCCGACGACCTGATCGCAGACCTGGCGCAAGCCCTCGGCTGAGCGCCGGCGAGCGGCTCCGCCCGCTACATGACCAGGCCACCCCCGCTCGTCAGCCGCACGCGCACGGCTCGCACCCCCGGCGGGTCCTCCGCTGCGACGCGCATGGCAAGCTCCTCATCCCCCACCCAAGCACGGAGTCGCTCCAGATCCCCGGCGAGCTCGACCTCGTCGATGCCGTCGACCGGTACCCGGTGCTCCACCCGGGCCCGGCCCGGGTGGTCCGCCGGCGAGACGTCCCACGCGATGAAGAACGGGAGCCAGCCCTCACGGTCGGCGTCCACCCCGGCGCTCCGCCACCGCAGCTCGGTCCCGTCGGGGCGGGTGCGAGAGCCGGTGGACACGGACAGCCCGAGGCGGGCGGCGGTCCCCTCGAGGTCGTCGTCGGCCAGGCAGACCGCGTACCAACGATCGCCGTCGGCCGACAGCCGTTCGATCGCGCGACCGAACCGCGTCGCGCGGGCGACCGACGGATCCTCGACGGCGACGAGCTCCAGATAGTCCTCGCCGAGCGGCACGATCCGGTTCGCGGTGCCCCACGCCGGATGCCGGCCGCCCGGAACCGACCCGAGGCCGTGGTCGCTCCTCAGCCGTTCGGCCGCGGCGTCGAGATCGCGGACCGCCAACACGACGTGATCGATGCGCTTCACCGCACGAGCGTCCCACAGGTCCGCGAGGAACCGAAGCTCGGTGCCCGTGTACCGTCGGTGAGATGAGGCGGACCCCGCGCGCCGCGATCGCTGCGACGTGGATCGCGCTCGTGTTGGTGCTGCCGATCCCAGCGCTCGCGCGGACGGCGGCCGAGCCGGAGCGCTGGCTCGACCACGTCGCGTTCCCGACGAACATGGCGTTCGCGCCCGACGGGCGACTGTTCTTCACCGAGAAGGAGACCGGTCGCGTCCGGATCGTCCGCGACGGTCGCCTGCTCGACCGACCGTTCGTCGAGCTCGACGTCACGGGAGGGGCGGAGCGAGGACTCCTGGGGATCGCCCTCGATCCGGACTTCGGCGCCGATCCGTGGGTCTACCTCTACCTGTCGGATGCGACGGACGGGCGCAACCGCGTCGTGCGGGTCCGCGCCGACGGCGACCTCGCGACGGGGGCGCCACAGACCCTCCTGGACCTGCTCCCGGCCGACGCCGGCTACCACAACGGCGGCGACCTGCTGTTCCTGTCGGACGGCTCCCTCCTCGTCGCCGTCGGCGAGACGCACGACCCCGAGCGCGCCCAGGATCCCGACGACCGGGGCGGGAAGATCCTCCGGATCGAACGGGACGGCTCGGTCCCAGGCGACGACCCCCTCGGACCCGGGAACCCGGCCTTCACGCTGGGACACCGCAACTCCTTCGGGCTCTGTGCCGACGGCGCGCGGGGCGCGATCTGGGAGACGGAGAACGGGCCCGACGTCGACGACGAGGTCAACCGGCTCGTCCCGGGCGCCAACTACGGGTGGCCGGAGGTGACGGGGGTCGCCGAGGATCCTCGGTTCACCGACCCGGAGGCGGTGTTCCCCGACACGGTGGCCCTGACCGGGTGCGCCGTGGTCGGTGACGCGTTGTTCGTCGGCGCGTTCAACACGGGCGCGCTCCTCCGCTTCCCGCTGTCGCCGGATGGCGATCGCCTCGGAGCACCGACCGTCGTCGCGAGCCTCCCCACCGGGATCACCGACGTGGCGCTCGGACCGGACCGAGCCCTGTACGTGGCGACGGCGGACGCGATCTGGCGGCTCGCCGGGGTGGGCACGGACGCGAGCGACCCGGTGACGCCGACGACCGTCCCCACGGCCACGGACCCCGCTCGATCCGTCCCGGGGAGCGCCGCCCAGAGCCCCGATGCGGGTGACACGGGACGCTCCACCCCGGCCTGGCTCCCGGTGGCCGCCGCGCTCGTACTCGCCGGCGGCCTGATCCTGCGGCTCGTCGCCGGACGCCGCCTGCGTTCGACGGACGATCGCGGCCGGCCGGACCGTCCGGACGCCGAGGGCTAGCCGTTGACCCTACGCGCCTGCAGGGCGCTTCAGGTACGCGATCAGGCTGAACCCCCCGGAGGGGGTCGCCTGTTGCACCACCGTCACGAGCTCCCAGCCCTCCTCCCCGAAGCTGTTGAGGATCTCCCCGGGGTTGTGCTCGAGCAGCGGCGCCACGAAGTACTCCCATGCCTGCACGTCAGTCCTCCTCGTCGAGTCGGCGTTTCGTCGTTCGGATGCAGATGCCCATCACCACGTCCAAGCCCGCCTCGCTCGCGATGCGGTACGCCTCATCGTTGACGATCCCCTGCTGCAGCCAAAGGGCCTTCGCCCCGATCGCCACGGCGTCGCGCGCGATCTCCGGCGTGTGCTCGGACCGGCGGAACACGTCGACCACGTCCACGGTGATCCCCGGCGGGATGTCACGCAGCGTCGGGTAGGCGCGTTCTCCCAGGACCTCGCCCTCGTTCGGGTTCACCGGCACGATGCGGTACCCGTGTGACTGCAGGTACGCCGCCACGTCGTGCGACGGGCGGTCGGACCGGGAGGAGAGCCCGACCACGGCGATCGTGCGAGCGGCGCCGAGGAGCGCTCGGAGCTCCCGATCGTCGGGGATCGCCGGTGCTTCGTCCTTCGGAGGCTCTACGTCGTGAGCCACGACGTCTCCCTCCGCACGATCTCGAGCAGCGTGTGCAGGATCCAGCCGGTGGCCCCCCAAACCGTCGTGCCGTCGACCTCGTAGGCCCACCCGGTCCAGGTCCGACCGCCGTCGACGGGGAGCTCCATCGGCCGCTCGGCCTCGCCCAGGCGGGCGACCGGGAGCTCGACGATCGCCTCGATCTCGTGATCGCTCGCGGCGAGCGGCGGGGAGGACGCGATCGCGGCGACGAACGGCACGACGAGGAACCCGCTGACCCGCGTGTGGATCGGCGGGAGCGCCCCCAGGACGTCGGGCAGGAGGGGGTCCAGGCCGATCTCCTCGGACGCTTCGCGCAGGGCCGTGTCCAGGAGCGCCTCGCCATCGTCGCGGACGCCGCCCGGGAACGACATCTCGCCGGCATGACGGGACAGGTGCGCCGCCCGGAGCGTGAACAGGATCGCGGGCTCGGGCGACTCGATCACCGGGACGAGTACGGCAGCGACGCGCTCCTCGGGCTCGACGTCGATCGCGGGGTCCGGATCGAGGGCCGCACGCAGGCGCTCGCGGACGTCGGTGGCGCGCATCGGGTCATGGTAGAAGAGGGAGATGCAGGCCGAGGCCGACCTCCGCGCCGCCGCGGGGGCGGTCGACCCCGACGAGGTCCTCCGGATCGCCCGGGCGCTGCTCGCCGCACCGAGTGAGAACCCCGGCGGGACCGAGGAGCTCCCGGCCGCGGTCGCATCGGAGGTCCTCGCGGACCTCGGCGCGGATCCGTCGATCGTCCGCTCCGAGCAGGGGCGGCCCAACGTCGTGGCGTCGATCGGGGCCGGCGCCGGGCCGAGCCTCGCCTGGAACGGTCACCTCGACGTGGTCCCCGCCGGCGACCCGGCGACGTGGACCCACGACCCGTGGGGGGGCGCCGTCGAGGGGGGACGCTTGATCGGACGAGGGAGCGTCGATATGAAGGGCGGGATCGCCGCCGCGCTCGCGGCCGCGCTCGGACTCCGCCGCGCCGGCATCGACCTCGCCGGCACCCTGACGTTCCACCTCGTGGCGGACGAGGAGGTGGGCGGGATCCACGGCACGAAGGTCCTGCACGGGCGCGGGCTCCTGACGCAGGACGCGTGCGTGGTCGGCGAGCCCAGCGAACTTCAGCTCGGCCTGGCCCAGCGGGGCGGGGCCTGGCTCACGGCGATCGCGCGCGGCAAGGCCGCCCACGGCTCGCAGCCCGAGCGCGGCGTGAACGCGATCACCGCGATGTCGCGGTTCCTGCTCAGGCTGCCCGAGGTCCTCCCCGACCGGGAGCATCCGCTCGTGGGCCGACCGACGGTCAACGCAGCCCTGATCACGGGCGGCAGCGGGCCGAACGTGGTGCCGGACCGTTGCGAGGTCGACATCGATCGGCGGATCCTGCCCGGGGAGACCGATCCGGAGGCGGTCCGGGCGCCGTTCGCGCGCCTGGTCGAGCGGGTGCGGTCGGAGCATCCGGAAGTGGACATCGAGGTCGAGCTGCGGGAGTGGAGCGACGCGGCCGAGGCCGCATCGGACGAGCGCGTCGCCGACGTGGGCCGCGCCGCCGTCGCCGCCGAGACGGGGCTTCGCCCCGCCGACGTCGGGTTCACCGGGATCACCGATGCGCGCTTCTACCTGAACGAGGCCTCGATCCCTTCGGTGATCCTCGGCCCGGGCTCGCTCTCGGTGGCCCATTCCGCGAACGAGTCCGTCGCGGTGGACGAGCTGGTCACGGCCGCCCGGGTCTACGCGAGGATGTTCGTCGCGTTCTGCGGAGCCGCGTGATGGGTCGCGAGCGGTTCGACGTGGTCGTGATCGGCGGGGGCGGGACGGGATCCGAGATCGCCCTGCAGCTGGCCGAACGGAGCGAGCTGCGTGTGGCGATCGCGGAGCGTGACCGGCTGGGCGGCGAGTGCAACCACTTCGGCTGTGTCCCGACGAAGGTGATGCTGAAGAGTGCGAAGGTCGCCGCCATGGCTCGGGACGGTGAACGATTCGGCGTGCGCGTCCCCGGCCCCGTCGACGTCGATCTGCCGGCGGTCCGCGAGCGGGTCCGTCGCGTGATCGACGAGCAGTCCGGCGCCGGCGCCGCCCCGTTCCTCGAGCGCGGCGTGGAGGTCTTCCTCCAGGAGATCCGGCTGACCGGCCCGCACGACCTAGAGCTCGCCGACGGGACGGCCATCCGTGCCGACCGGATCGTCCTGGCCACCGGGACCGAGGCGAGCCTCCCTCCGGTGCCGGGCCTGGCGGACGGCCCGTACTGGACGAACCGTGAGGCGGTCTGGCAGCCCGACGTCGCCCCCGGTCGCCTGGTCGTGATCGGGGCCGGGGCGATCGGCGTGGAGTTCTCGCAGATCTATGCGCGGTTCGGCTCGGCGGTGACGCTCCTCGAGATCGCGCCGCACATCCTCCCGAACGAGGACCCCGATTCCGCCGGAGCGCTCCTGCCGGCGCTCGGATCCGACGGGATCGACGTCCGAACCGGGGTCCGGATCGACCGCGCGGAGCATCGGGACGGCGCATGGTCCGTCGCGCTCGTCGGCGGCGAGATCCTGGCGGCGGACGAGGTGCTCGTGGCCACGGGACGTCGGCCCGTGTTCGACGGTCACGACCTAGAGGCGGTGGGCGTCGACCTGCACCCGGACGGCCGGCCGGTCCTGGACGAGACGCTCCGCAGCACCGCCGACCACGTCTGGGCGGCGGGCGATGCGACGGGGGAGCTCCTGTTCACCCACGTCGGGTCCTACGAGGCAGAGCTGGTGGTCGACGACATCCTCGGGGAGCCGCGGCCGCGCGGCTACCGGGTCGTCCCTCGGGTCACGTTCTGCGATCCAGAGGTGGCGAGCGTGGGACTCACGGAGCGCCAGGCCGCCGACGACGGACACGCCGTCGAGACGAGCGTCTCGCCGATCGCCGACAACGAACGAGCCCACATCGAGGGAGCGCTCTACGGCGTCGTCAAGCTCGTCGCCGACGCGGACACCGGTGAGCTCCTCGGAGGCCACATCGTCAGCGAGGACGCGGGGGCGATGATCCACGAGGTCGCGGTCGCGATGGTGGGACACGTCCCGGTCGCGGCGGTCGCCGACGCGATCCACGCGTACCCGACGCTCTCGGAGTCGGTGAAGGCGGCCTTCGTCGGGCTGGCCGAACGCCTGACCTGACGTATCCTGGCGGGGATGCCGAACGATGCGATGGACGACGTGGCGAGCGACATGCTCGACCCGATCGAGGTCACCGAGGCCGCGGCCCGGAAGGCCCGCTCGTTGGCCGCCCGCGACGGTCGCCCCGAGGCGTACCTCCGGCTCCGCGTGCTGGCCGGCGGGTGCTCGGGGTTCACGTACAGCCTCACCTTCGAGGATCAACCCGATGAGCGCGACACCGTCGTCCGCGCCCCGGACGGGTTCGGCGTGCTGATCGACCCCGCCAGCATCCCGATCGTCACCGGGAGCACGCTGGACTTCGACGCCGCCCTGCTGGGCGGTGGCCTCAAGGTGCGCAACCCGCAGGCGAAGCACGAGTGCGCCTGCGGCGATTCGTTCAGCATCTGACCGACCGACCGACCGACCGACCGGCGCCCTCGCGACTCCGGTTACGCCACCTCGATGGTGCCTTTCATCGTTTCGGGGTGGTACTTGCAGTGCCAACCGATCGACGCCGACACGTTGATCGTCACGCTCGAGCTCTCGCCGCCCTCCACGTCCTGGGACACGCTGTCGTCGTCGAGCGTGAAGCTGTGCTCGACGCCGTCCTCGTTCACGAGCGAGATCGTGGTGTCCTCGCCGGTGGTCACGGTGAGCGTGACGGGGTCGAACGCCAGGTCCTTCATCGTGACCGTGGGTCCGGCACCTCCGCCGCTCGCGTCGCCGCCACCGCCGTCATCGCTGCTGCATGAGGCGGCCATCGTCATCAGCGCCGCTGCCGCGGCGGCCGCCACGACCATCCATCGAGCCTTCGTCCGCATGGGTCCTCCCGATCGTCCGTCGACCGAGGGAGTACGCGCCACGACGCCGGGAGGCTTGCGGGGCCGCACCTATACTCGGGCCGATGCCCTCCTCGGCGGACAAGACCCAGTGGCGGGACCTCTACCACGACGTCGTCATGACCGGCCTGTGCACCGGGTGCACCGCGTGCATCGTGTCGTGTCCGTTCCACGTGCTGGGGTACGAGGACGACGTCCCGGTCCAGCTGCAGGAAGACGGGGCGGACGCGTGCTCGCACGGCGACAAGGGCTGCGACATCTGCACCCGCGCGTGCCCGCGGTTCCGTGAGTGGGAGGGCGAGATCGACGTGTCCCTCTTCGGTCGGACCCGCACGCCCGACGAGGTGATCGGGCAGTACCGCGAGATCGCGCTCGCTCGCGCGCGGGACCCCGGCCAGCTGGCCCAGGGCCAGGACGGCGGCGTCGTCTCGGCGCTGTTGGTCTGGGGGCTGCGGAACGGCGAGATCGACGGCGCGCTCGCGTCGAAGCTCTCGGACGAGCGGCCGTGGGACGCCGAGCCGGCGGTCGTGACCGACGAGGCGGGCGTGCTCGCGACCGCCGGGAGCCGCTACACGTACTCCGCGAACCCGCTCGCCCTCGTGAAGGCGGCGGAGATGGGCCTGTCCCGCCTGGCGTTGGTCGGGATGAGCTGCCAGGCCTCGGTCACCGGCTCACTCGAGGCGCGGCGGATCAACAAGTGGCGGCGGAAGATCGCCTGGACCCTCGGGCTGCTGTGCTCCAAGACGTTCACGTACGAGGGGTTGATGGACCGGATCGCGCAGCAGGAGCTCGGGATCGACCTCGACCGCCTGATCCGGGTCAACGTGAAGGGGAAGCTCCTGTTCTACACCGATGACGGGCAGGAGCTGACGTACTCCCTGAAGGAGGCGCACGCGTACACGAGACCGGGATGCCTGCACTGCCCGGATTTCGCGGCCGAGCATGCCGACATCTCGCTCGGCGGCCTCGGCCAATCCGAGGGCTGGACCCTGACGATCGTGCGCACCGAGCGCGGCCAGGACATCTGGGACCGGGCTCTCGCCGACGGCGTGATCGAGGCCCGCCCGGCCTCCGAGGACCCCAAGGCGGTCGAGCTGATGTTCAAGCTCGCCGCGAGGTCCCGCGAGCGATGGCCCGACGGGACGGGCACGGCCGACCTGGGACCGGGGACCCTCCCGCAGCCCGTCTGACCCGCGCTCGGCGAGCCTGGCCGACGAGGAACCCGCCCGCGAGACCCCCAGGCTCATCCTCCGCCGGGTGGCGCCGATAACTCCCCAGGGGACCCGGCACGGGCCTCTTCCTCCGGCGCGTCCGGACGAGCGAGGAGACAACGCGGAACCGATGGTGGAGACGGCGCACGCTGCTGGTGGGGTCTCGCTCCGCCGCGACGCGATCCTGGAGGCGATCGCCTTCGCCGCCGAGCGGCTGCTCCTCTCGCCGGATTGGCGCGACGCGATCGACGAGGTCCTGGCGCGGCTCGGCGAGGCGGCCGAGGTCTCGCGGGCCTACCTGATCCGCAACGTGGTCGACGACCGAGACCGCGATTGCGCGGCCCAGATGGCGGAGTGGTGCGCCCCCGGCGTCCGGTCCCAGTTCGGCAACCCCATCCTCGAGCGCACACCCTGGGCGGAGTTCGGCTTCGGCCGGTGGCCGACCGTGATGCGTGCCGGCGGCTCGATCGCGGGAGCGGTCGCGGAGTTGCCGGACGCGGAGCGTCCGGCCCTGGAAGCCCAGGACATCGTCTCGATGGTCTGCATGCCGGTCCAGACCGACGGCGAGTGGTGGGGCGTGATCGGGTTCGACGACTGTGCCGAGCGGCGCGATTGGTCGGGCGCGGAACTCGAGGCGCTCCGGGCCGCGGCGACCGTGCTCGGCGCGGCCGTCACGCGCCAGGGGCTCGACGAGCACGCTCGGGCGACCGAGGCACGCTACCGCGCGTTCGTGGAGCACATCCCCGCGGTGACGTACACGGACATCGTCGAGGAGGACGGCGCCCGCCTCGAGTTCCTCAGTCCCCAGATGGAGGAGGTCCTCGGGTTCTCGCGCGAGCGCTACTTCGACGACCCGGACTTCTGGTTCTCCCGCGTCCACCCCGACGACCTCGACCGCGTGATCGCGGCCGCGCGCGCACCGGACCGGTTCGAGGAGGAGTACCGGATGATCGCCGCCGACGGCCGGATCGTCTGGGTCCACGACGTCTCCGCCCCGATCGAGGACCGGTGGGGGCGCACGATCTACTGGCTCGGCTTCCTCACCGACGTCACCGAGCGTCACGAGGCGGAGGGCGGGCTCCGGGTCGCGGAGGAGCGCTTCCGGCGCCTCGTGGAGCAGACGCCTGCGATCGTGTATCAGGAGGATCCGTCCACGGACGCCTACGACGTCGCCTCGGCCTTCACCTACCTGAGCCCCCAGGTCGAGACGATCCTCGGATACCCCCTCGCGCGGTGGATCGAACAGGGAGACTTCTGGCTCGAGATCCTCCACCCCGACGACCGCGAGGCGGTCCTGGCCGAGAGCGAGCGGACGGCGCTCTCGGAGGAGCCCTATCGGCAGGACTACCGGGTGATCGCCGCCGACGGGCGTGTCGTGTGGTTCCACGACGAATCCATCTTGATCCGCGGCGTGGACGGGGAGCCGGTGCTGTGGCAAGGCGTGATGCTCGACATCACGCGCCGGATGGAGGCCGAGCTGGGCCTGCGCGAAGCCGAGCGGCGCTACCGGGCGCTCGTCGAGCACATCCCCGCGGTCGTCTACGTCGAGTCGCCCGACGCCGACCCGGAGCGCTTCTACCTGAGCCCGCAGGTCCAGGCGGTCTTCGGTTGGAGCGTGGACGAGTGGACCTGGACGACCGACTTCTGGATCGACCACGTGCACCCCGATGATCGCGACGACGTGTGGGAGGTGGACCAGCGATCGAACCACTCGAAGCAGCCCTACTCCATGGACTACCGGTTCCTCGCGAAGGACGGCCGATGGGTCTGGGTCCACGACGAGGCGACGTTCCTCGAGACCCCGGAGGGCGGGTTCTGGCAGGGCTTCCTGTTGGACATCACGGAACGCAAGAGCGCCGAGGAGCAGCTCCGGGAGGCGGAGCTCAAGTTCCGCACGATCGTGGAGCAGAACCAGGCGATCTTCTACACCCAGGAGATCGATCCGCGCGACCCGTCGCTCTCGAACACGGTCTACATCGCGCCGGGCAACACCGACCTGATCGGCTACACGACGGAGGAGATCGAGGCCGATCCGGGGCTCTGGCGGAAGATCCTGCACCCCGAGGACCGGGAACGGGTGCTCGCCGCCGACGCGCAGAGCAACCGGCAGAGCGGCGGCGGACGCTTCTCGATGGAGTACCGGATGATCCGCAAGGGCGGGGACATCGTCTGGGTACAGGACGAGGCGACGCTCGTGCAGCCGGAGGGACGCGACCCGTACTGGCAGGGGTTCCTGCTCGACATCACCGAGCGCAAGCGCGCGGAGGAGCGCCTCGCCCAGGCCCTCGAGGTGGAGCGCGAGGCCACGAACCGCCTCCGCGCCCTCGACGAGATGAAGAACACGTTCCTGCAGGCCGTCTCCCACGATCTGCGGACCCCGCTCGCCGCGATCCTCGGCCTCGCGGTCACCCTCGAGCGGCCCGACGTCCGCCTCGCGGATGGCGACGCGCGCGACCTGGCGCACCGGATCGCCGAGAACGCGCGGCGGCTCGAGCGGCTCGTCCGCAACCTGCTGGACATGGACCGGCTGGCGCGGGGGATCATCACGCCGAAGCTCGAGGCGACCGACGTCGGCGCGTTGGTTCGGCGCGTGCTGGACGAGAGTCAGCCGATCGAGCCGGAGCGGCTGACCGTCGAGCTGGAGCCGGTCGTGGCGGCGATCGACGCCGCCAAGGTCGAGCGGATCGTCGAGAACCTGCTCGCGAACACCGCACGCCACACACCGACTGGCGCCCACGTGTGGTTGTCGGTCCGCGGTGGCGATGACGGCGTGACGATCGTCGTCGAGGACGACGGGCCCGGCGTCCCGGCCGAGCTCCGTGAGCGGATCTTCGAGCCCTTCCAGCAAGGGGCCGGCGCCCGGGAGCACTCCCCGGGCGTGGGCGTGGGGCTCACGCTGGTCCGCCGGTTCGCCGAGCTTCACGGCGGACGGGCGTGGGTCGAGGAGCGCGAGGGCGGCGGGGCGTCGTTCCGGGTGTTCCTCCCGGGCGGCGACGTGGACCACGCCCACCCCTAGGCCGAGGGGCGGGGCGGCGCGAGCCCTACATCGCGGGCCAGGCGGCGACCACGGGGTGATCGACGGCGGCCGGCCCGACCTGGGCGGCTCCGCCCGGGGAGCCGAGCCCGGTCACGTTGTCCGCGAACCACTCGGCGTTGACCGGCGTGAACTGCTTCCACTCGCCCGGCACGTCGTCCTCGTAGAAGATCGCGGTGACGGGACAGGCCGGCTCGCAGGCCCCGCAGTCCACGCACTCGTCGGGCTGGATGTACAGCATGCGCGGGCCTTCGTAGATGCAGTCGACCGGGCACTCATCGACGCAGGCGCGGTCCTTCACGTCGATGCACGGCTCGCAGATCGTGTAGGTCATCTCCGCTCCACCTCTCTGATCGGGTCGACGTGGTTGATCCGATTTGCACGGTGGGAGCCGTGCAAACCACAGTGTACGCGCGGAGCGACGTCTCGCAAGCCGCGCCCGGGATCGACCGTTGGATCGCGGTCGCAGGCGACCCCGCGGGGTACCCTCAGCGCGCTCGCCGCGGCCGCGGCGAACGGTCCGGGGGTGGCAGGTGCGGGGCGCCGAGGACGAGCTCCGGGAGGAACGCGACGGGCCCGAGCGCCCGCAGGACGAGCGACGCAGGCTCGCCTCCCTGCTCGTCGCGGCGCAGGAGGCGGAGCGCCGCCGGATCAGCGAGGACATCCACGACGACACCCTCCAGGTGATGGGCGCGGTTCAGCTCCGGCTCGCTATGCTGCTGGGCGAGGTCGCGGATCCTGAGCTCGAGGCGGAGGTGCGGCAGCTGACCGAGATCGTCGCCGCCGCGACGTCGCGGCTGCGCCGCCTGACCTTCGATCTCCGCCCCCCGATGCTGAACGAGCACGGGCTCGCGGAGACCCTCCGGTCGAACCTGCGCGAGCTGGCCGACGAGCTCGCGATCACGTGGGAGCTCGAGGACCGGCTCGCCGCCGAACCCGACGACGAGCCGCGCGTGATCCTGTTCCGCATCGCCCAGGAGGCCCTGATGAACGTGCGCAAGCACGCCGGCGCCCGCCGCGTGCACGTGTCGCTGCGCCAGGTCGACGACGGGATCCTCATGGTGATCCGCGACGACGGCGAAGGCGTCCCGGGCGCCGCCGGGGCCGCGTCCTCCGCGGTGCCCGGCCACCTCGGGCTCCAGACGATGCGGGAACGGGCCGAGCTCGCGGGCGGACGGTTCTCGGTATCGAGCCGCGAGGGCTCCGGGACCTCCGTCGAGGTCTGGGTCCCGGCCTAGGTCCCGCCGACACGACCAGGCGGGGCGATCGCCCGGAGCGTGGCGAGGACCGAGCCGACCGGGTCCTCGGTCGCGACCGGGTAGACGATCGGGAGCGTCAGCCCCGCCTCGCGGTACCGATCGACGCGCGCCCGGGCGGCCGCCGGATCCCCCAGGAGCCCCAACGCGCGGACGAACGCCTCCGGGACCCGGTCGGGGCGGCCTTCGCGGAACGCCGAGGCCGCGGCCGCGGCCTCGGCGTCCAGTCCGAGCGCGGCGGCCTGACGGCGGTACGCGGGGATCGAGGCGTACTCCCCCGCCGCCGTGCGCATCGCGGTGAGCGCGGCGGCCTCGTCCGGCACCAGGCACGCCCGGATGTAGGCGCCGACGATCACGTCAGCGGGATCCCGTCCCGCCTCCCTGGCTCCGAGCGCGAGCTCCGCGCGGGCGGCGGCGACCCGCTCGGGCGTGCACCAGTTCAACAAGACACCGTCGGCCACCGCCCCGGCGAGCCGCACGGCGCGCGGGCCGAGCGCCGAGAGCCAGATCGGCGGCGGCGGATCGGGGGGTGCCTGCAGCCGAAGCGTGCGTCCGTCGACCTCGACGGCTTCACCGCGCAGCAGCCCTCGGAGGACGGCGACGAGGTCCCCGAGCCGGCCGAGGGCCCCCGGCACGGCGGGGCCGGTTCCCAGCCCGAGCACGAACCGGCCGCCGGAGCGCTCCTGCAGGGTCGCGGCGGCCATCGCGGTCGCCAGCGGCGTACGGGCGGCCATCGGCAGGACGCCCGTCGCCAGGCCCATCCGTCGCGCGGCGTCCGTCAGCGCGCTCAGCGTGGCGACCGCGTCCCGGCCGCCGGGGATCTCGGGGAGGAACAGCCTCGCGTACCCGAGTCGCTCGCCCTCTCGGACCGCCTCGACGAGGCCGTCCCACGGACGCACGTCGCGCAGGGCGAAGCCCATCGCTTGCCGCTCCGACGTCACGGCTGCCATCGTGCCACGCGATGGATCCGATGTGGTTCGTGACGGACGACGGCGTCCACCTCGAGGGCGAGCTCCGGATGCCCGTCGGCGAGGCCGTCGCCACGGCGGTGCTCTGCCACCCGCATCCGCGCCACGGGGGGAGCAAGGATCACCCGATCCTGTGGGCGATCCGCAACGACCTCGCGCATCGCGGCTACGCGGTCCTCGGCTTCAACTTCCGCGGCGTGATGGGCTCGGGTGGCGGCTACGGCGGCGGACGACGCGAACTCCGCGACGTCCGCGCCGCGATCGACCGGATCCGCGAGCATGCGCCCGGCGTGCCGACCCTCCTCGTCGGATGGTCCTTCGGCGCCAACGTCGCCTTGCGCGAGGCGTTCGACGACGAACGGCCGGGAGCGCTCGCCTTGATCGGCTTCCCGCTGCGCCCGGGCGACGTGGAGATCCCGCCCGCCCCCGCCGCGGCCGAGCTCCGGGGGCTCGCGCGCCCGGTCCTGCTCCTCGCCGGCGACGGGGATGTGTTCTGCCCCCCGGACGAGCTCCGGGCCTACGCGAGGGCTCTGGCGCGCGCGACGGTCGAGATCCTCGAGGGGACCGATCACTACCTGTGGCGACGCGAGCGGGAAGCGGCGGCGATCATCGGTCGGTTCGCCGACGCCGCGCTCCGGACCGCCTGACGCTCGGGCTGGCGCGTCATCCGCCCAGCGCATCGTCCCGGCGGGAATGGCCGTTCGTCCGGGGATCCATCTCCGGCGGCCGGGTCCGCGACACCCACACGAACGGGAGGAACAGGACCACGCCGCCGAAGAGCCCGGGCCACAAGAAGATCCCGAGCACGACGAAGACCGCCGAGACGCCGACCCACAGCCACGGGTTCCCCCACCAGGCACGCGACGGCGCGCGACCTGGGTCGCGCGCCGTCGACCCGGGGACAGACCGAGCGGTGCCCCGCTGGCGGAAGATGATCCAGAACCCCCAGCCGAGCGCAACCAGCACGACGAACGGCAGGATCGCGTACGCGAGCTCCCGGCCGTCCACGGCGGCGCTAGGCGTCCCCGGGGCCGTCTTCCGGCCGCCCATCGTCGGGTCTGGCGCTCGGGCCTGGCGGCCCCGCGTAGCGTCGGGACGCCGTCGACCAGGAACGAAGCAGACGGACGACGACGTACACGCCCGCGCCGATCAGGACGATGAGCGCGATCCAGCTCAGCATGCGCCTCGCTACAGCGGGACGTGCGACAGGACCATGATCCGCGGCTCGGTCATCTCCTCCATCGCGAACCGCAGCCCCTCGCGGCCGAACCCGGAGTCCTTCGATCCCCCGTACGGCATCTGGTCGGCGCGGAACGCCGACACGTCGTTGACGATCACGCCGCCGACCTCGAGCGTCCGATGGGCCAGGAACGCCCGGTTGATGTCGTTCGTGAAGACGCCGGCCTGCAGGCCGAACCGCGAGTCGTTCACGGTCGCGAGCGCATCCTCGAAGGTCTGGTACGGGCTGATCGTGACGACCGGCCCGAAGACCTCCTCGCGGCAGACCTTCATCTCGGGGGTGACGTCGGAGATCAGGGTGGGCTTGTAGAACGGACCGTCCGCCTCGCCGCCGGTCAGGACCTCGGCGCCCTGGGAGACCGCCTCCTTCACCCATGCGTCGATCCGGTCGACCTCGGAGCGCTGGATCACCGGACCCACGTCGACGGTGGGGTCGAGTGGGTCGCCGACCTTGAGGCTCTCGACCTGCTTCACGAGGCGGGTCGCGAAGTCGTCGTAGACCTCCGAGCTCACGAGCACGCGCTGGACGCTGATGCAGCTCTGACCCGCCTGGTAGTAGCCGCCGAAGGCCACGCGTTGGGCCGCGTGGTCCAGATCCGCGTCCGAGTGCACGATCACGCCCGCGTTGCCGCCCAGCTCGAGGGTCACGCGCTTCCTCGGATCGAGCCCCTTCAGGTACCAGCCGATCTCGGACGACCCCGTGAACGAGATCTTCCGGAACCGCTCGTCCCGCGCCATCCCGTCGGCCACCTTCGAGGAGACCGGGAGCACCTGGTACATGCCCTTCGGCAGCTCGGTCTCCGCGAAGAACTCGGCCAGGCGCAGCGCCCCGATCGGCGTGGCCGACGCGGGCTTCACGACGATCGGCGCGCCCACGCCGAGCGACGGCGCGACCTTGTGCGCCACGAGGTTCAGCGGGAAGTTGAACGGCGTGATCCCGAGGACCGGGCCGAGCGCGAACCGCCGGATCAGCCCGACCCGCGAGCCGAGCGCGGCCTCGGTGTCGAGCCGGACCAGTTCGTCGTCGCCGTGGCGGATCGTCTCGGACGCCCAGCGGAACGTGGACACGGCCCGCGTCGCCTCGACCGTCGCCCACTTGAGCGGCTTGCCGCCCTCGCGCGCGATCAGCTCGGCGTTCTCGGGGATCGTCTCGGACAGCCGCCGGGAGATGTGGTCGAGCGCATCGGCGCGCGCGTGGATCGGCAGGTGCTGCGACTCCTCGAACGTCGCCGCCGCGGTCGCGACGGCCTCCTCGACGTCGTCGGCGGTGGGGACGCCGATCTCGGCCACGACGCTGTCGTCGTACGGGCTCTTCACCTCGAGCGAGCCCGCGCCGGTCCGCCACTCGCCGTTCACCAGGAACGGTCGTACCGCCATCATCGGTTCACCACCCTCCGGGGCGCGGATGGACCCTGCGGGCACCGCCCGCGCCGCCCTCTAGTCTGGCTCAGACTGCTGACCGCGGACGAGCCGGTCAGTCCAGCGACACCATCACGTGCTTGATGTTCGTGTAGTCCTCGAGCGAGTAGACCGACATGTCCTTGCCATGTCCGCTCTGCTTGTAGCCGCCGTGCGGCATCTCGGGGGTCAGCGGGATGTGCGTGTTGATCCAGACGCATCCGAACTGCAGCCGGCGGGACATCCGCATGGCCCGGCCGACGTCGCGCGTCCAGACCGACGACGCGAGCCCGTAGTCGGTCCCGTTCGCCCAGGCGACGGCCTGATCCTCATCGGAGAACCGCTGCACGGTGACGACCGGACCGAAGACCTCCTTCTGGATGATCTCCGAGTCCTGCGCCGGGTTCGCCACGACGGTGGGTTGGAAGTGGAACCCCCCCGTGCCGAGCGATGCGCCACCGGTCAGGATCTCGGCGCCGTCGTCCTTCGCTCGTGCGAGGAACCCCTCGACCCGCTGGAGCTGCTCCTCGCTGATCATCGAGCCGACCGCCACGTCCTCCTCGAACGCGGTCCCGACCTTGATCTCCTCGACCGCCGGGACCAGGTCGCTCAGGACCTGGTCGTAGGCGGCGTCGGCGACGAGCACCCGGCACGCGGCCGTGCAGTCCTGGCCCGCGTTGAAGTAGCCGGCGATCGAGATCCACTCGATCGCCGACGCGAGGTCCGCGTCGTCGAACACCACGACGGGCGCCTTCCCACCCAGCTCGAGGTGGACGCGCTTCAACGTGTCGCTCGCGTTGGAGTGGATCAGCTTGCCGGTGTTGACGTCGCCGGTGAGCGAGACGATGCCCACGTCGGGGTGCCGGACGATCCGGTCGCCGACGGGCACGCCGTCGCCCGTGACGACGTTGAAGACCCCGGCCGGGAAGATGTCGGCCGCGAGCTCGGCGAGCTTGATCGTGGAGAGCGGGGTGATCTCCGACGGCTTCAGGACCACCGTGTTTCCCGACGCGAGCGCCGGTCCGATCTTCCAGATCGCCATCATCAGCGGGTAGTTCCACGGGGCGATCAGCCCGGCGACGCCGATCGGCTCGCGCCGGATGATCGAGGTGAAGCCCGCCATGTACTCGCCGGCGCTGCGGCCCTCCGGCGTCCGCGCGGCGCCCGCGAAGAAGCGGAGGTTGTCGACGATCGGCGGGATCTCCTCGGACATCGTCACGGCGGCCGGCTTGCCGGCGTCCTGCGCCTCGATCTTCACGATCTCGTCGGCGTTCGCCTCGATCGCGTCCGCGAGCTTCAGGAGGGCGAGCTGGCGGTCCTTCGGCGTGGAGTCGAACCAGGTCTCGTCGAAGGCCTTCTTCGCCGCCGCGACCGCCTTGTCGACGTCGGCCGCGGTCCCCTCCTGGACCGAGGCGATCACCTCGCCGGTGTGGGGGCTGATGATGTCCCGGGTCTGCCCGTCGGACGAGTTCACCCACTCGCCGCCGATGAACATCTGATAGCTGTCCGCCATCGTTCCCCTCCTTCTGCCGGACCCGCGACCAGAGGCCGGGCCGCGGTGCGTCCGATACCCGGAGTATGCCCCGCAGGGACTCGCAGAGACCACCCGACATGGGGCAGGCCGATGGGGGCACCGCCAGCTAGGCTGGGTCCGACACCCCGCCGCGAGCGAGGGCGGGCCGGCCTCGAGGAGCGTCCGAGATGGATATCCCCCAGGAACGAAAGGTCCTCACCCAGATCCCGGGACCGCGGTCGCGCGAGCTCGTGGACCGGCGCGCAGCGTCGATGCCCTCCGCCTTCCCACCGGTCCATCCCGTGGTCGTCGCCCGCGCGTCGGGCGCGATCATCGAGGACGTCGACGGCAACCGGCTGATCGACCTCGCGACCGGGATCTCCGTGCTGAACGTGGGCCACGCGCCCGAGGACGTGATGGACGCCGCGAAGCGCCAGCTCGACCTCGACACGCACACCTCCGGCGTCACGGCGAACGAGCCCTCGATCGAGCTGGCCGAGCGCCTGAACGCCCTCACGCCCGGCGACATGCCGAAGAAGACGTTCTTCGCGAATTCGGGTGCCGAGGCGGTCGAGAACGCGGTGAAGGTCGCCCGGTACGCCACCCGACGTCCGGCGATCGTGACCTTCGACCACGCGTTCCACGGGCGGACGCTCCTCGCGATGACGCTGACCGCCAAGGTGATGCCCTACAAGCAGGGCTTCGGCCCCTTCGCGCCCGAGGTCTACCGGCTCCCCTTCGCCTACCCGTACCGCTGGCCCTCCGGCCCGGACCGGTGCGCGGAGGAGGCGCTCGCCTACGCGATCGACGAGATGCACAAGCACATCGGGGAGGAGAACATCGCGGCCGTGATCGCCGAGCCGATCCAGGGCGAGGGCGGGTTCGTCGTGCCCGCGCCCGGGTTCCTGAAGGGGCTCGCGGACTTCTGCGCGCAGCACGGGATCTGCTTCATCGCCGACGAGATCCAGAGCGGCATGGGCCGGGCGGGACGGTGGTACGCGATCGAAGACGAAGGCATCGTTCCGGACATCGTGACCACCGCGAAGTCGCTCGGCGCGGGGCTCCCGATCTCGGCCGTGACCGGGCGCGCCGAGCTGATGGACAGCGTGCATCCCGGCGGTCTCGGGGGGACGTACGGCACGAACCCCGTGGCGGCGGCGGCGGCACTGGCCGTCCTGGACAAGATCGAACGCGAGGACCTGCTGGTTCGTGCACGCCGGATCGGGGACGTGATCCTGGCGCGGTTGCGCACGATGCAGGACCGCTTCGACACGATCGGCGACGCTCGCGGCCGCGGCGCGATGTGCGCGATCGAGCTCGTCGCCGATCGCCACTCGAAGGAGCCGCTCGCCGGCGATCGGATCAACGCGATCGCTCGACGGTGCCTCGAAGAAGGCGTGATCGTCCTCACGGCCGGAACGTACGGCAACGTGATCCGTCTGCTGCCCCCGCTCACGATCGACGACGAGCTGCTCGACGACGGGCTCGGGGTGCTGGAGCAGGCGATCGCGGACGTGGCCGGCGCGTAGCCGGCACCGGTCGATGGCGCGACGCCGGCGCATCCACCGCGCGGGCGCGGTGCCGTGCGGCTGTTAGCTTCCGCCGCGAGTGAGCGAACCCACGCGCCCGTCCCGCCTGCGTCGCATCGCGATCGACGTCACCCCCCTGCGTGTCTCGCGGGACTTCCGCCTGCTCTACTTCGCCGGGTTCGTCTCGGCGCTCGGCGTGCAGGTGGCGAGGACCGCGATCTACATCCAGGTCTTCGACCTGACCCGATCGACCGCCGCGGTGGGGATGATCGGGCTCACGGGGTTCGTCGCGCTCGTGCTGGGGACGCTGATCGGCAGCGGATTCATCGACGCCCACGACCGACGGATCACGCTCGCCTGGACCCAGGTCGCCCTGATCGGGGCGTCCGCGATGCTGGTGATGAGCGCGACCCTCGGCCGGTCCGGGCTGTGGCTCGTCTTCGTGGCGAACGCGATCATGGCCTTCACGTCGGCGATCGAGAGCCCGGCGCGCCAGGCGATGATCCCCCGGCTCGTGGGCACGCGTCTCGTGCCCTCGGCGGTCACCCTCAACCAGGTTGGCTGGCAGACCGTCTCGATCGTGGGTCCGGCGATGGGTGGCCTGGCGATCGCCGCCACCGATGGGGTCGCGTTGCCGTACTGGTTCAACCTGGCCACCTACGGCGCGCTGCTCGTCGCCGCGATCGCGATGCACCCCATGCCACCGGAGCGGACCGACGGCGCCGTGCGCGGCCGGCGCGCGGTCGCCGAGGGGTTCGGGTTCGTCCGCCGGAACCGATTGATCCAATCGACGTTCGTGATCGACCTCATCGCGATGATCTTCGGGCTGCCGGTGGCGCTGTTCCCCGTGATCGCGATCTCGCAGTTCCATCGAGGGGCTGCGGTCGTCGGGCTCCTGTTCGCCGCCCCCTCGGTCGGAGCGCTGCTGCAGGCGGTCGCGTCGGGGTGGGCGAAGCACGTCGTGCACCAAGGGGTCGCGGTGGTGTGGTCGGTGGTCGGGTGGGGCGCCGCGATCGTGGCGTTCGGGCTCGTCGGCTCGAAGCTCTGGCTCGCCCTCCTCTTCCTGGCCGTCGCGGGCGCGGCGGACGTGATCTCGGCGATCTTCCGCAGCACGATCCTGCAGGTGACCACGCCGGACCATCTGCGAGGACGGCTGGGCGCGCTCTTCACGCTGGTCGTGACGGGAGGGCCGCGCCTAGGCGACTTCGAGGCGGGCGTCGTCGCGCAGGCGTTCACCCCGACGATCTCGGTCGTGACCGGGGGCCTCGCGTGCATCGTCGGCGCCGGCGTGGTGGCGGCGCTCTACCCGGAGCTCCGCCGGTATCGCGCCGAGGTCGCGGCCTGAGATAGCGTTCGCGGATGACCCGCCTGCGCGGACCGGTGGGGACGGTGGAGCTGCGGGTCCTCGACGGACCGAACCTGTTCTTCCCGCGTCCCGCGATCAAGCTGACGCTCTCGGTACCGGGCTGGATGGGCGCCTCCGAGGAGGCGGTGATCCGATCGGCCGTCCGGCTCGGCTCGAGCAGCACGTTCCGGGCCGGCGCGCCCGGGACCGAGCAACGGCGGCGCGCGATCGGCCGCATCGCCGCCCAGCTCACTCGGCGGATCGCCGTCGCGGGTGGGGCCCGCCGCCTCGCCGTGCGGGCCCGCAGCGGCCCGGGGCCGGACCTGATCGTCGTCGCGTTCCCGTGGCGTCGTCGCGGCGCCGCGGAGGCGCTCGCGACGGAGGCCGCCTCGGCCCTCGAGCTGATCCGGCGCCGCTCCCCCGACCGGGTGATCGCCGAGGCCGGCGCCCGGCTGCGGGACGTCGAGCCTGGCGCGGAGCCCACCGTGCCCGATCCGGATACCTCGGTGATCCAGGTCACCGGGACGAACGGCAAGACCACGACGGTCCGGCTCCTGGCCCACCTGGTCCGCTCGGCCGGCCTAGGCGTCGCCTACTCCACGACGGACGGCGTGTACCGCGACGACGGGGTCCTGGTGGAGGCCGGCGACTACTCGGGGTTCGGCGGGGCGGCCCGCGCGTTGGCGCAGCATCCCGACGTCGCGGTCCTGGAGACCGCGCGAGGAGGCATGCTGCTGCGCGGCGTCGGCGTGCGCCACAACGACGTCGCGGTCGTGACGAACGTGAGCGAGGACCACCTCGGCCTGCACGGCGTCGACACGGTCGACCAACTGGCGGAGGTGAAGGCGATCGTCACCCGGATCACCCGGCCCGCCGGCTGGGACGTGCTGAACGCCGACGATCCCCGGGTGCTGGCGATGCGCCGTCACGCGACCGGGCGGCCGTGGATCTGCTCGCTCCACCCCGACCATCCGGTGATCCCCGAGGTCCTGCGGGAGGGCGGCCGCGTGATGACGGTGCTCGACGGGCGCCTCGCCTGGATCGAGCGTCACGACACGCACCCGATCATCCCCCTCGTCGACGTGCCGGTGACCCTCGCGGGGATCTCCCGGGTCAACCTCCACAACGCCCTCGCCGCGGCTGCGGCGGGCCTCGCGATCGGGCTGCCGCCTCGAGCGGTGGCACGCGGGCTGAAGACGTTCGTGCTCGATCCCGAGCGCAACCCCGGCCGGGCGAACCTGTTCCGCCTGAACGGCCGGATCGTCGTGATCGACTACGCCCACAACGAGGCAGGGATGATCGGGCTCACCGAGGTGCTCGACGGCCTCCGCACGTCGGGGCGCGCGACCTGGCTGGCGATCTGCACCGCCGGGGACCGGACCGACGCGATCCTGCACGCCTTCGCGTTCCGCGCCGCCGTGGGGGCGGACCACGTCGCCATCGCGGAGCTCGCCCACTACCTCCGCGGTCGCACGCGGGAGGACGTCGTGCATCAGCTCCGGACGGGCGCCGCCAAGGCGGGCACCGACGACGTGGCGGTCTACGAGGACGAGCTGCACGCGCTCCGAGGGATGATCGAGCGATCGTCCACGGGCGACGTCGTCAGCGTGACCGCGCTCGGCATGCGGCCGGCGATCTTCGCCTGGCTCGACGAGGCGGGAGCGGTGCGCCTCGGGCCCGGCGACGTCCGCCGGTTGGTGCGGCGGGCGGCGGCCTCGCGCGTCCGGGCCTCCGATCGCCCGCCCCGTCGGGCCCGGACCGAGGCCGTCGCGACCCGGGGCTAGACTGCCCGGATGCCCGGACCCCCGTCGGACGTGTCCGTGCCCGCGATCGAGTCCCCGATCGTGGTCGCGTCGAACCGTGGCCCGGTCTCCTTCGAGCGCGACGAGGCCGGCCTGTCGGTGCCGCGCCGCGGCTCCGGCGGCCTCGTGACGGCGCTCTCGAGCGTGTTCTTCCGCGACGACATCACGTGGGTCTCCGCGGCGATGACGGCCGGCGACCACGAGGCCGCGGAGGCGGACACGGACGTCACGCACGACGCGGGGATCCGGGTCCGGTTCGTCCGGATCCCGCCCGAACGCTACGACGCGTACTACAACCGGATCGCGAACGGCGTGCTGTGGTTCCTCCACCATTACCTGTGGGACCTGCCGCGCTCGCCGGTGTTCGGGGACGACACCGCGAGGGATTGGCAGGCGTACGAGGAGGCGAACCGGGCCTTCGCGACCGTCCTCGCCCAGGTGAGCGGCGACGAGCCGGTGTTCCTGATCCAGGACTACCACCTCGCGCTCGTCCCGGCGATGCTCCGCGAGCTCCGGCCCGAGGCGAAGATCGTGCACTTCTCGCACACCCCGTTCGCGGGGGCGAGCTACATGCGGACCCTGCCCGTGGGGATGCGCGCCGCGATCCTGCGCGGGATGGCCGGTGCCGACGTCGTGGGCTTCCAGAGCCGGACCTGGGCCGAGAACTTCCTGCTGTCCTGCCGGAGCCTCGCCGGCGTCCGCGTCGACCTCCGACGCTGGCGCGTCTCCGACGGACCGCACGCGACCGCGGTCCGGACGTTCCCGGTCGCGGTCAACGCGGCCGCGATCCGCCAGACGGCGACCGAGCCGGAGGTCCGTGCGATGCGCGCCGAGGTCGAGCGCGAGCGCGGCGACCGAGCGCTCCTGCTGCGGGTCGACCGGCTCGAGCCGACGAAGAACATCCTGCGCGGGTTCCTCGCGTACGAGCTCTTCCTGGAGCGGAACCCATCGTGGCGCGGGCGGGTCCGGTTCCTCGCCCTCCTCAGCCCGTCCCGCGAGGACGTGCCCGCGTACCAGGACTACGGCCAGGAATGCCTGGCCGAGGCGGACCGGATCAACGCCGCGCTCGGCGGCGACGGCTGGACGCCGATCGACGTACGCGTGCAGGAGGATTACCGATATGCCGTCGCCGCCTACGGCGCGTACGACGCGCTCCTGGTCAACCCGGTCTACGACGGGATGAACCTGGTCGCGATGGAGGGGCCGCTCGTGAACCGGCGCCGCGGGGCATTGATCCTGTCGCGCAACGCGGGTGCCTTCGGTCGCCTCGGCCGGCACGCGCTGGCGATCAACCCGTTCGACCTCTCCGAGACCGCCGAGGCGATCCGCGCGGCGCTCGAGATGCCCGCCGAGGATCGCGCCCGACGGGCCCGCGGGCTCTCGCGGACGATCCAGGCGCACACGCCCGCGACCTGGCTCACGGAGCAGCTCGAGGCGGTCGACCGGATCCGGCCCGCCGCCTAGTCCGCACGCCGCGACCGGTCGGGCTGGTCAGGGGATCAGGTCGCGCAGGAGCTCCGCCATGCCTTCGGGACCGTCGACGACCACGTCGGCCGCCGTGACGACCGGGAGGGGCGTCTCGGGTCCACGGACCGCGACCTTGACCGCGTCGACCGGGGCCTCGTCGAGTGCGGCGAACGCGTCGAGGTCCGCGGCGTCGTCGCCCGCGTACAGCGCGGCCTCGGCACCGGTGGCGTCGATCAGCCGTCGTACCGCCCGGTCCTTCAGCGGCGCGTCGACCGGGACGAGCTCCACCACACGCTTGCCGGTCAGCAGGCGCATGCCCGACGCCGACGCGATGGGTCCGAGCGCCCGGGCCGCGAAGATCTCGGCCGCGTCCGGATCGCGGGCGCCCACGCACGTGCAGGGCGATCGTCGCCCCCTTGTGCTCCACGAGCGAGCCGGGGAGCTCGACGGCGACGCGCTCGACCTCCGCGCCGACGTCGCCGGGCACCGCGGGCAGGTCGGGGCCCCCCTCCAGGCCGTAGAGGCCCTCGATCTGAACGCCCTCCACGGCGACCAGCCGTCCGACCTCGTCCGCGGGGCGGCCGCTGACGACGGCCACCAGGGCGTAGATGGGCGCGAGCCGCGCGAGTGCAGCACGGACGCCCGGCGCGATCCGCGCGAGGTCCGGGTGCTCCACGATCGGGCTGAGCGTCCCGTCGAAGTCGAGCAGGATCGCCGAGCGGGCCGGATCGCGGAGCAGCGCCGCGAGGGCGCGCTCGCGCGCATCGGAGAGGCTCACGTCGTCATCGTACGGGTGGTCTCGGGAACCAGGTCCGGACGGTCCTAGACTGGCCGGATGGACCGCCCGCTCTCGGACCCCGAGGCGCGCCACGACGCGCCGCCGGTCGGGATGCCGTTCGGCTGGCCGCAGCCCGGCGCGTTCTTCCCGATCGCGGAGTACGCGTTCCTCTCCGACCGCGAGGCGATGGCGCTCGTGTCCCCTTCCGGAGACGTGGAGTGGCTGTGCATCCCCCGCCCGGACGGACCGAGCGTGTTCGGCGCGATCCTCGACCGGGCCGCCGGGAGCTTCCGCGTCGGTCCGGACGAGCTGTCGGTCCCGGCCGGCCGCCGCTACCTCCCCGGGACGAACGTGCTCGAGACCACCTGGCAGACGCGTTCGGGTTGGCTCATCGTGCGGACCGCCCTGGCCGTCCGGCGCTGGGCGGATGAGCGACGGGAGCAAGAATACGTCCGGCCGCCCGACGACTTCCGCGCCGACCACGTCCTCGTGCGCACGATCAAGTGCATCAACGGACAGGTCGACCTGGAGGTCCGGTGCGAGCCGGTGTTCGGGTACGGGCTGCGGGACGCGGACTGGGCGTACGCGGGCCCGGGATACGGGGAGGCGATCGCCACAGGCGAACCGGAGGACCCGTTGCTCCGCCTCACCACGGATCTTCGGCTCGGTCTCGAGGGACGCACGGCGCGCGCGCACACGACCATGCAGGAGGGCGACCGCGCCTTCGTCGCCCTCTCGTGGAGCGACGGCCGTCCGCCGGCCGATGTGGACGAGGCCGAGGAGTGCCTGCGGCTGACCGGCGACTTCTGGCGCGGCTGGGTCGTGGGGGGGAACTTCCCCGATCACCCATGGCGACCGGTCCTGCAGCGGAGCGCCCTCACCCTGAAGGGGCTTACCTACGCTCCGACCGGCGCGCTGCTCGCCGCGCCGACGACGTCGCTCCCCGAGATCACGGGGGGTGAGCGGAACTGGGATTACCGCTACACGTGGGTGCGCGACGCCACGTGGGCCCTGTGGGGCCTGTACACGCTCGGCTTCGCGAACGAGGCGCGCGACTTCTTCCACTTCATCGCGGACCGGATCGGCGAGGACGCGCCGCTCCAGGTGCTGTACGGCGTCGGCGGCGAGCGTGACCTCACGGAGCGCACCCTCGACCACCTGTCCGGGTACGAGGGCTCGCGGCCGGTGCGGGTGGGCAACGACGCCTACCGGCAGCAGCAGAACGACGTGTGGGGGGCGCTGCTCGATTCCGTGCTGCTCCACCTGGGCGCCGGCGAGCACGTGACCGGCGTGACCTGGGCCGAGCTCGTACGGATCGCGGATCAAGCGGCGAGCCGTTGGCGCGAGCCGGATCAGGGCGTGTGGGAGGTCCGATCCGCGCCCGATCACTTCACCTCGTCGAAGATCATGTGCTGGGTCGCGTGCGACCGCGCTGCCCGCCTGGCCGAGGCGATGGACGAGCCGGGGATGGCCGTTCGCTGGCGCACCGAGGCCGACGCGATCCGCGCGGACGTGCTCGCCCACGGCGTGGACGGGCGCGGCGTGCTCACGCAGCGGTACGGATCGGACTCGCTCGACGCGTCGTCCCTGCTCGCGGTCCTGATGGGGTTCCTGCCGCCCGATCACCCGGTGGCTCGAGCGACGGTGCTGGCGATCGCCGACGAGCTGAGCGTCAACGACCTCGTGCTGCGGTACCGGACCGACCGGAGCGAGGATGGTCTGGAGGGCGAGGAGGCGACGTTCGCGATCTGTTCGTTCTGGTTGGTGTCGGCGCTCGTCGAGATCGGCGAGATCGACCGGGCGCGGCGCCTGTGCGAGAAGCTCCTCTCGCTCGCGAGCCCGCTCGGGCTCTACGCCGAGGAGCTCGACCCGACGAGCGGACGGCACCTGGGGAACTTCCCGCAGGCGTTCACGCACCTCGCGCTGATCAACGCGTTGATGCACGTGATCCATGCCGAGGCCGGTCATCGGGACCCCGGCGCAGAGCCGGACGGAACCGGTGGCTCAGTCGGCGACCTCGCGGCTGCAGGCCACGCAGTAGGGGGTCCAGGGGATGGCGTCCAGACGCTCGGCGGGGATCTGCGCACCGCACCGGACGCACACCCCGTAGGTGCCTTCGGCGATCCGGCCGAGGGCGGCCTCGACGGCCTGCAGGGTTCCGGCGAGCGATCGCGCCGCAGACGTCTGGTTGATGCGCTCGACCGCCTCCGTCGTACCGTCGCCGACGCGCTTCCCGAACGAGACCGAAGCGGCGGGGTCCCGACGGACCTCGACGAGCACCCCGAGCGATGACCGGAGCTCGTCGCGTCGAGCCTCCAGCTCGCGCTTGACCCGTTCGAGATCCACTCAGGCGTCGGCGGACATGAGGTCGGGGTCGCCGCCCGCCGCCTCCACCGTCGCTCCGTCCTCCGAGGCCCGCAGCACCTGTGGCGCCGCCGCGCCCGTTCGGCTCTCGAGCTCGCGGTACACGTCGGTCGCGTAGTCGACGCAGAGGACCACGAGGTCGCCCGGGCGGCTGCGATCGAGCGCCCGCCGCGTCGCCTCCATCTCGTCGAGCACCACCTCGGCGTGCCCGGCCCGGCCCTGCCCGCTCGCGATCGACTCCCGCACGCCTTGCAGGATCAGCTCGGCCGTCTCGCCCTTCCGGCGCCCACGGGGGTTGTGGTCCTCGCGGACGATCACCTCGTCGAAGTACCGCGCGGCGACCCTCCCCAGCTCCCGGATGTCCTCGTCGCGACGGTCGCCCGCGGTCGCGACGACGGCCACCCGCAGGTTCGCGGTCCACGACGCCCCGCCCGGCTGCTCGCCTGAGGACACGTCGGCGGTCATCCGATCGACGAAGTCGCCCACCGTATCCAGACCCGCCGCGTTGTGGGCGTAGTCGATCAGGACGCGGATGCCGTCGAGGTCGAACAGGTTGAGGCGTCCCGGCGCCTGATACATCGACGTCGTGAACGACCGCAGGCCCTGACGGATGTCGTGGAGGTGGGCTCCGGCGACGTGCGCGGCCGCGGCGGCGGCCATCGCGTTCTGCACCATCATGCGCGCTTTGCCGTCGAAGGTCGCGGGGAGCGTGTGGACCCACGCGATCGGCATCGTCCGCCGACCTTCCCTGATCACCATCATCTCGCCGCGGGGCGTCTGCTCCAGCACGACCGCCTTGTGTCCACGTCGGATCCACCGCTCGACGAACTCGGGCTTCTCGGCCATCGAGAACAGGATCACGTTGCCGCTCGAGTGCCGCCGCATGTCCAGGACGAGCGGGTCGTCGGCGTTCAGGACCGCCCACCCGTTGCGGGGCACGGCCTCGACCACCACTCGCTTGACCGCCGCGAGCTCCTCGATCGTGTGGATGTCCCGCAGGCCGAGGTGATCCCCGGTGACGTTCAGCACGACGCCGACGTCGTTGCGACCGTAGCCGAGCCCCTCGCGCAGGATCCCGCCGCGCGCCACCTCGAAGACGGCCATGTCCACCCGAGGGTTCTGCAGCACCATCTGCGCGGACTTCGGTCCGCTCGCGTCCACGCGCTTGACGAGCCGCTCGTCGATGTAGATCCCGTCGGTCGACGTCACGCCGACCTGACGACCCATCCCCCGGAAGATGTGCGCGATCATCCGGGTCGTCGTCGTCTTACCGTTGGAACCGGTCACCGCGACGATCGGGATCCGCGAGGGCGTCCCGGGTGGGTAGAGCAGGTCGACCACGTACTTCGCGACGTACTGCGGCTCGCCCTCGGTCGGATGCGTGTGCATCCGGAACCCGGGTGCGGCGTTCACCTCGACGATCGCGCCTCCCGTCTCCCGCACCGGCTGCGAGATGTCGGGCGCCAGGAAGTCGATCCCGGCGACGTCGAGACCCACCACCCGGGCCGCCTCCTCGGCGATCTCGACGTTGTCCTCGTGCGCCTCCCAGGTCCGGTCGATCGAGATGCCGCCGGTCGACATGTTGCCGGTCGCCGCGAGCAGGACGCGCTCCCCCTTCGGTGGGATCTCGTCGATCTGGAACCCCTGCTTCTTCACGAGCTCCGTCGCGGCCTCGTCGACCTTGATCCGCGTGAGCACCTTCTCGTGACCGATCCCGCGTCGCGGGTCCTGGTTCGTCTTCTCGACGAGCTCGGCGACGGTCCGCCTCCCGTCGCCGACCACGTGCGCCGGCACCCGCTCCGCGATCGCCACCATGCGCCCGCCGATCACGAGCATCCGGTAATCGTTGCCCGTGACGAAGGACTCGACCACGACGCGCCCGCCCCGCGACTCCTTGAGCGCCCGCCGGAAGCCGGTCCGCACGGCCCGCTCGGTCCGCAGGCCCAGACCGACACCGCGGCCGTGGTTGCCGTCGAGCGGCTTCGTCACGACCGGGAAGCCGATCCGCTTGGCGGCCGCGACCGCGTGGTCCTCGGCCCGCACCACCTCGCTCCGCGGCACCGGGAGCCCGGCGGCCGCGAGGAGCTGGTTCGTCATCTTCTTGTCGCCCGCCACATCGACCGCGAGGGCGGAGGTCTGCGACGTCATCGTGGCCCGGATCCGCTGTTGGTACCTGCCCTGGCCGAGCTGCACCAGCGAGGCCTCGTTCAACCGGATGAAGGGGATGTCCCGTCCCGTCGCCTCGTCCAGGATCGCCTGGGTCGACGGGCCGAACTGCCGCCGCTCGGCCAGCAGGATCAGCCGCTCGAGCTCCGCGTCGAAGTCGAAGTCCGCCTCGGCCTTGATCAGGTGATTCAGGAGGCGGATCGCGAGCTCCCCCGCCGCGCGGCCGACGCGCTCCTCCGCGTAGCCGTAGATCACGTGGTAGCGACCGGGCTCGCCCGCGCTGCGGGTCTTCCCGCGGGTGATGTGTGCCCCCGACTCCCGCTGCAGCTCGAGCGCGACGTGCTCGCAGACGTGACCGAGCCACGTCCCGTCGGCGAGCCGCTCGCGGAACCCCCCGCTCTTGCCGAGCGAGCACGAATGCTCGCCCACCCCGGGGAGCGCCTTCAGCAGCTTCGCGTTGAACCCGGGGATCGTGTTGGACGGCCAGTCCTCGAGCGACCCGAGGTCCACGAGCATCCGGATGCACGGCTCGTAGGACCAGTAGTTGGGACCGCGGAAGACCTGGGTCTGCAGGATCTGGAGGTCCGGCTTCGCCCTCCCCGGCTTCTTCGACGCCGGCTCGCGCTTGGCACGCTCCCGGTCGCCCCGCGTCCGGGTGCGCGCGGACGTCACTCCGACGCCTCCCGCTCCACCCCCTGGAGACCCTCGCCCGCGAGCAGCCTCCGGGTCCGCAGGTCGAACCAATAGCCCGAGGGGAGCGTGTGCAGGACCGCCCCGGAGATCATGAGCGGACGATACCCCTTCCCGCGGTAGGCGTCGGTCTTGACCATCGAGCCGTCCACGATCGTGACGGCGCCGCGGCCGATCACGTGAAGGCTCTGGTCGGCGAAGACGACGGCGCAGGTGTCCTCGTCCAGGCCGACGCCCAGGAGGGAGGGAGAGCCCGCCACGATCGCGAGCAGGCGGCCGATCCTCCCGCGCTGCTCGAAGTGCTGGTCGATCACGATCCCCTGCAGGATCCCGAGGCCTGCCGACAGCTGCGCCATCCGGTTCTTCGGGGTCGATCCCGAGCGCCCGAACGCCACCATGTGCGAGGCCATCGCGCTCGCGCCCGCCGACGTGCCGGCGAGGACCGCGCCGCGGTCGTGCGCCAGGAACAGCGCGTCCCCGAGGCGCGTGCCGGCGACCACCTGCGCCAGCCGGGACTGGTTCCCGCCGGTGAGGAACACCCCTGAGGCGCTCGCGAGCTCGGCCCCCAGCACCGGGTCCATCGCCTCCTCGCGGTCCTCGGGGCGCAGCCCGGTCACCCGGCCGATCCCGAGCCCCTCGAAGAGCTCGCGGTACGCCTCGGTGGCGAGGTCGCCCATCGACGACGCGGTCGAGATCACGACGACGTGGCCGTCGGGTCCTTCGGCGAACTTCGCGAAGCGCGCGAGGATCGCCTTGTCCCGGAGCTTGTCCTCGGCGCCGCCGATCACCATGACCGGGCCCGCGGTCCCCGAGCCGCTCACGCCCGAGAGACCCGCCCGCCGCCGCTGCACCATGGTCGGAGTCTAGCCGTCGTCCCCCGGCCGAAGGACGAGCTGGTCGTGCGACTCCGTGACATCGACCACGCCGGAGAGGCCGGCCTCGACGAAGACGATCAGGTCGTCTTCCTCGAACACGCGGTCGCCCGCCTCCGGCCCGTGCGCGAACCCGGAACGGATGCCCGCGCCGTCGCGCACGATCCGGATCCGAGCCTCGGGATCGAAGCGGCGCGCGGACGCCGACGCCCGAGCGAGGACCTCACGCGCGCGAGGGGTGACCTCGATCACGTCGATCGGTCGGTCGCGGTCGAGTGGACCGGCGCGACCTCGCCGTCCGGGCCGGGCGGTGGTTGCGGAGCGCTCGGGTCGACCGCTCCCCCTCCGGGCCCGGCGTTCGCGGCCTGCTGACGCGCGCGACGGTCCTCGACGTGGCAGCCGGCCGAGGCATCCAGGAGGGCCGCCAGGTCCGCCCGCGTCTTCTCCGGCCACAGGCCCAGGTCGGCCACGACGTCGAGGAACGCCTCGACCGCCTCCGGGTCGAACAGGCTGCCGCTCGCGGCGGCGATGTGGGACACGGCGCGATCCACCTCCCACGCGGGACGATAGGCACGATCGGAGGTCAGAGCGTCCCACACGTCGGCCACCGCCACGATCCGCCCCTGCTGGGGGATGTCGGCGCCAGCCAGGCGGTCGGGGTAGCCGGTCCCATCCCAGCGCTCGTGGTGATGGCGGATCGCCGAGAGCGCACCGCGGAGGGACTCGGCCCGGCTGACGAGATCCCATCCGACCTCGGGATGCCGTTCGATCATCGTCCACTCCTCTGCGGACAGGTCCCCGGCCTTGTTCAACACCCGGTCGGGCACGCTGATCTTCCCGACGTCGTGCAAGAACGCCCCCTGGTGCAGGCCGCGCATCGTCTCGGGAGGCAGCGCGAGCCGCAGCCCGATCCGAGCGGAGACCTCCGCAACCCGCACCGAGTGGCCGTGGGTATACGGGTCCTTGGCTTCGACCGCGCCGATCAACGCATGGAGGGCCTCGGGGTGCCGCTGCGCGACCTGCTCCATCGGGTCGCGCACGGTGATCCCGCCGACGGCGTCCGCCAGGCTCCGCGAGCCGCGGAAGCCGGCCACGACCGCCCACGCGGCGGCCGCGAAACCGGCCAGCAGGTACACGTGGTAGTCCCACCAGCTGAGACGCCAGAACGTCCCGAACTGCAGCGACAGCAGCGCGGCCATCGCGAGCCACGAGGCGAGGACGAGCGCCAGGTGGATCCGGTCGCGCCCGAGTCCCCAACGGCGCCAGTGGATCGCCCCGACGGTCAGCAGGGCGAGGGCGCTCACGCCGAGCAGCACGAGGCGGATCGTCTCCTCGCCCGGGATCGGCGCCGCACCGTGGGCGATCGTCGGGTCGACCACGATCGCCGCGGTGCCCAGGCCGAGCACGGCCGTCGGCACGAGCAGCGACGCTCGCGGGGCGGCCGTGACGACCCGGGCCGCGAGCCCCTCGTCGCGCACCGCGACGGTGAGGCACAGCGCGAAGCCCGCGAGCGCCAAGACCGGCAGGCGGGCGACCCAGAGGTTCAGCGGACGATCGAGGATCCCCGGCGTGGTGAGGCCGTGGCCGAGCATCATGAACCCCACGCACACACACCCGAGCGCCAGCAGGACGGGCGCGGCGCGACCATCCTGCGCGGCGAACAACGCGGTCGCGAGGGCGACCAGCAGGGCGAACGCGGCGATCGCGCTCACCACGATCAGGTGGAACCGGATGGACTCGTAGACCGGATCGAGGGCGGGGAACGAGCGGCCGATCCACAGGACCACGGCGGGGGCCGCCAGGAGCGCGAACAGCAGCACCAGGCCTCGACGACCCATCGATCGGAGGCCTCGGGCGAGCGCTTCGAGGTTCGTCGTCACGTGCCTTGCCCTTCCCGGAGGGGCCCGAGGGCTTGTCTTCGCCGGTACCCCCGAGGCATCGTCTTCCCAGGCCACGGCCTTGAGTCGCCCCGATCGGCTGCGGTGGACGAGGATCGGGCTCGACCCGCGACGGTGAGGAGGAACGCGTGCCCACGACGATCGAGGTCCCGCTCCGCGGCCCCGGCGGCGAGCCGGTCGACCTGTGGCGCACGCTGAACTCCCATGGCTTCGCCGAGCTCCCGCCGACGTCGCTGGACGAACAGGCGCGCTCGCTCGCGGTGACCCTGCCGGTCCGGGGCGGGCGCCCGCGGCGGGTGCGGATCGCGGAGGGCAGCCGGCAGAACGCCGCCGTGGAGATCCTCGGACCCCCCGCCGGGCCCCGCGTCCGCGCCGACGTCGAAGCCGGGATCGCGAAGGTCCTCCGCCTCGACCAGGATCTCTCGGGCTTCTACGCGAAGGTCGCCGACGATCCGGACCTCGCTTGGGCCGCGACGGGAGCCGGACGGATGCTGCAGAGCCCGTCGGTCTTCGAGGACGTCGTGAAGACGATCTGTACGACGAACTGCGCGTGGAGCGCGACCGTGCGGATGGTCGGTGCCCTCGTCGAGCACCTGGGGTCGCCGGCCGCCGGGGACGCGGGGCCGCTCGCGAACGCGTTCCCGACGCCGGAGGCGATGGCCGCGGCGCCGGAGGCCCTCTACCGGGAGATCGTCCGCGCGGGCTATCGCGGGCCGTACCTCATCGCGCTCGCCCGCTCGGTCGCGGCGGGGACGCTCGACCTGGAGGGCCTCGAGCGCGCGACCCCCGAAGACCTGCCCGACGACGAGCTCGAGCAGACCCTGCTCGAGCTCCCCGGCGTGGGCCCTTACGCGGCCGCCCACATCATGATGACCCTCGGTCGGACCTCGAGGCTGATCCTCGATTCGTGGACCCGGCCGACCTACGCGCGGCTCGTGGGCCGGCGGAGCGTCGCGGACGCCGCGATCGCCCGGCGATTCCGCCGGTACGGCGAACACGCCGGCCTCGCCTTCTGGTTGTTCGTGACCCGCGACTGGGTCGCGTGAGGGCCGCCGGGTTCCACCCGGGCGGCGGCGCGCGTCTTGTGCCCGCCGGCGTTGGGGCGCATACTGTCTCGGGCCTTCGGCCCACCCCTGATGAGCGGCCTCCGTTCCGTCGCGCCGCTCGGACCGGAAGGATGCGACCCGTGAGCGTTCCGTTATGGCCCTCGCCCGCCGTGCCCCGCGGTGGTACCGCTCCCTGCATGCCGAGCGTCGGACGCTCCGGCAGGGCTTGGTCGCGCTCGTCCTCTCGACGGTCGCCGGCTTCGTCGCCGGCCTGACGCTCGCCGGGATCGGCGACACCCTCCGCGAGCTCCCCGGCCTCCTCATCCTGGTCCCGGCCGCGGTCGGGATGCGCGGAACGATCTTCGGCGCGATCGGGGCCCGGTTCGGGACCACGAACGCGGCAGGGACCTTCGAGGTTTCGCGGCAGCGCGACGGCGTGCTGTACCGCAACGTCTACGTGGCGATCGTCACCACGTTCGCCTCGTCCCTGTGGCTGGCGATCCTGGCGCGCACGGTGGCAGCCGCGTTCGGTGCGCCGTCGATCTCGATCTGGAGCCTGATCACGATCTCGGTGGTCGGCGGGGCGCTGGGATCCGTGCTGATCCTGCTCGTGACCGTCGGGTTCTCGGTCCTGTCGTACCGACGAGGCTGGGACCTCGACTCGGTCGCGACCCCCATGGTGACGGCGCTCGGCGACATGGCGACCCTGCCGACGCTATACCTGGCGACGTTCCTGGTCCGCGACCCGACCGTCAACGCGATCGCGTCCGGGCTCTGCCTGGTGGCCGGCGTCTACGCGACGATCCGCGCCTACGCCGTGGACGATCGGGTGGTCCGGCGCATCGTGCTCGAGATGACCGCGGTCATCCTGCTGACGCCGGTGCTCGACATCTTCGCCGGCGCGCTCCAGGAGGCCCGTCTCGGTGAGCTCCTCGCCGTGCCGGCCGTGCTGGTCATGATCCCGCCCTTCGTCTCCCAGGCCGGTGCCCTCGGCGGGATCTTCGCCTCGCGGACCTCGTCGAAGCTCCAGATCGGTGTGATCACGCCGCGCGGGCGGCCGGAAACCCCCGCGGTCGTCGACGGGGCGCTCGTTGTCGTGATGGCGGTCGGCGTCTTCACCCTGATCGGCGCCGTCGCGGTCGGCTTGTCGGCGCTCACGGGGGACGCGCCCACGGACCCATGGACCGTGGTCGGGGCGACCGTGGTCGCGGGGCTCCTCGTCACGCCGATCACCCTGCTCGCCGGCTACTACCTGGCGATCGTCACGTACCGGTTCGGCCTGGACCCCGACAACCACACGGTGCCCATCATCACGAGCGTGTTGGACCTGGCCGGGGTCGCCTGCGTCCTGTTCGTTATGACACTATCGGGAGTGCTGCCCCATGGATGACGAACCGAAGAACGTCAAAGAGCTCCTGGTCGAGCTGAAGGACGCGTCGGAGCTGATGGTCGACCTGGCCTACGCCGCGGTCTTCTTCAACGAGGAGAAGCTCGCCCGGGAGGTCGAACGGCTCGAGCTCCGCATGAACGACCACCTCCGGCGCCTGCGCATGATGGCGATGCTCGCGGCTCGCAGCCCCGAGGATGCCGAGGGGATGGCCGGCGTCCTGTGGATCGCGGACGCGATCGAGCGGATCGGCGACGCCGCGAGCGACATCGCCCGCGTGGTCGCGGCCCGGCTCGGGATCCCGGACGCCCTGCGACCGGACCTCCGCCACGCCGATGAGATGACGGCGCGCGTCAAGGTCCAACCCGACGCGCCGATGGCCGGGCGCGCCCTGCGCGACCTGTCGTTGCCGACCGAGACCGGGATGTGGGTGATGGCGATCCGCAGCGGCATGGATTGGGAGTTCGATCCGGGCCCCGACGACGCCGTGTCGGAAGGGGATGTGCTGCTCGTCCGCGGACCCGAGGAAGGGGTGAACCTGGTCCGGGAGCTCGCCGGCGCGAAACGGCTGGCGGAGCCGGACGACGAGGACGCGCCGCCCCTGTCGGAGCTCGACCGTGCCGTCGACATCCTCGTCGAGCTGAAGGACCTCGCCGAGGCGACCGTCGGGCTCGCATACTCCTCGCTCCTGTTCAACAACCGCGCGCTCGCGGCCGAGGTCGGAGCGCTCGAGGCGCGAAGCGACATCCTCCACGACGAGCTCGAGTCGTGGGTGCTCCGCGCGGCGCCCGAGGCCCGCAACCCCGACGAGCTCCGTGGGCTGCTCCGCCTGGCCGGCGCGAGCGAGGCGATGTGCGACTCGGCGCGGGACATGACCTGGTACGTCGAGCACGGGGAACCGCTGCATCCCGTGGTGCAGATGGCGCTCGAGGAGACCGAGGAGACCTTCGCCGAGACGATCGTCGCCCCGGGCGCGCCGGCCGACGGGCGATCGCTCAAGGAGCTCCGCGTCGAGACCGAGACCGGGATGTTCGTCCTCGCCGTGCAGCGCGGCACGCGCTGGATCTACCGGCCGCGCGCGGGGTTCACGCTCGTTGCGGGCGACCGGATCATCTCGGTGGGTCCGGAGGAGGGCTCCGAGGAGCTGGAGGATCTGTGCGGACCCCAGCCGGTGCTGGTCGAGAGCTGACGTGGACGCCTACGTCTACCTGCGGACGCAGCCCGGCACGACGGCGCGCGTAGCGACGACCCTGCCGACCCTCGCGGGCGTGCGACGGGCCGTCGTCGTGGTCGGGGCGTGGGACGTGCTCGCGATCGTCGAGGGGGCCGACCTCGAGCAGATCGCGACCGCGGTGCTGGCGCGCGTGCACCTGGTCGAGGGCGTTCAGCGGACGCTCACCGTTCCGGTCGTCCCACCGGACCTGCTCGCGCCCGGCGGGTTCGGGGCGCCCACGCCGCCCGCCCTGATCGCTTCCGCGTGCTACGTCCACATCCAGGCCGATCCCGGCGCGGCTCCGGGGATCGCGGAACGGCTCTCGGAGCTCGAGGACGTCTCGGGCGTCGCCGTCACGGCTGGAGCGTTCGACCTGCTCGCCTGCGTCGCACAGCCGTGGGAGGTCGCGAGCGGAACGATCCTCGAGGGGATCCAGGCGCTCCCGGGGGTACGGTCGACGTCGACCCTCGTGTCGGTCGCGTACGAGGAGCCCGAGGAAGACCGCGATCAGTTCTCGGCCTGGACCTGAGCCTCTGCGTTCGGACGCCGACGCACACCCGCCGGCAGCGAGAAGCGGACACCTTCTTCCGCCACCCGGACCTGCTCGACCTCGTCGAATCCGCGATGCGCGAGCCAGTCCAGCATCCGGGAGACGAGGTGATCGGGCGCGCTGGCGCCACTCGTGAGTCCGACCGTCGCGGCCCCATCGAGCCAGACGGGATCCACCTGGTCCTCGTCGTCCACGAGGTAGGCCGGGGTTCCGAGCTCCCGCGACACCTCGGCCAGCCGGTTCGAGTTGGAGGAGTTCGTCGAGCCGATCACCAGGACGACGTCCGCGCCCGGAGCGATCGCCTTGACGGCGTCCTGGCGGTTCTGGGTGGCGTAGCAGATGTCCTCGCGCGGGGGTCCGGCGATCGCCGGGAACCGGTCGCGGAGGATCGCGAGGATCGCGTCCGTCTCGTCGACCGAGAGGGTGGTCTGGGTCAGGTACGCCAGGTTGTCGGGGTCGGCGATCTGGATCGTCCGCGCCTCGTGGACGCTCTGGACGAGGATCGTCCGAGCGGGAGCCTGGCCGGTCGTGCCGACGACCTCCTCGTGCCCCGCGTGCCCGATCAGCACGATCGTACGGTCCTCTTCCGCGAACCGCCTGGCCTCGAAGTGAACCTTCGTCACCAGGGGACACGTCGCGTCGATCACCTCGAGCTCGCGCGCCGAGGCGTTCGCGTACACGTCGGGCGCGACCCCGTGCGCCGACAGGACGACCACCGCACCCTCGGGGACCTCCGTCTCCGACTCCACGAAGACCGCGCCCTGCGCCTCGAGGTCGCGCACGACGTGGAGGTTGTGGACGATCTGCTTGCGGACGTAGACCGGGGGCCCGTGAGCCTCGAGCGCATGCTCGACCGCGTCCACCGCGCGCTCGACGCCTGCGCAGTAGCCGCGCGGCGCCGCCAGAAGGACCCGCTTGCCCACGAGGCCATGGTAGCCGCCGGTCGTGCCTCTCCCTCGGGCCGATCGTGGAAGCCGCCGCGCTCGCTCGTCGACACCCGCCGGGTGGTCATCGCGCTGTCGGCCGGGCGGCCTCCCCCATCCGCGGGATGTGACCCGCGGTCACGCCCAAGTTGTCGGAACCTCCAGTCCCGGTCTAGGGTTGCCGGGTCCGCACGAGCCTCCCGGCTCGGACCTTCCCGCGCAGTTGGCTGCGCTCCCACCTTCCCATGGTGGTTGGCGCACGCCTGCGCGCGGGTCGAAGGGGCCCGGGGGTTGGCGCGGACGCTAGGTCACACGAGAGCTGTCCGACCATAGGAGGTGATGCACCACACCCGCGACCTACCGCGGGTCGATCGGCACGGCGAGGTCCGCCGCACGGCCGGTCGCACGACCCGGCGCCGCCAGCACCGGATCACCGCGGGGGTGATCGAACACATGACCCATGTCATCGAATCGCGTCGCCGGATCCTGGCGACGCTCATCCTGACCCTGACCCTGACGGCCCTTCCGGCGACGATCGCCGAGGCGGCCGTCCCCCACGAGGCGGGGAGAACCCCCGCCAAGATCTGCGATTACGACTGGCGCCAGGGCTCCTGGCAGGTGCGACAGCTGATCCGCTGCGCGGCCCGCCACTGGTCCGTGCCCGGCGGGGCGGGAACCGCGCTCTACATCGCCGACCGGGAGTCCAACTTCCAGCCCGGCGCCTACAACCCGTCCGGGGCGGCCGGCATCTACCAGCACCTGTTGTCCTACTGGCCCGGCCGGGCCAGTACGTTCGGTTTCCACGGCTGGTCCGCCTTCAACGCCCGCGCCAACATCATCGTGACGATGAAGATGGTGCACCACGGCGGGTGGGGCCCGTGGACCTGATCGGTAGCTAGCTCCGCACCGGACCGCCCGGGCGGGTCCCCAGGATCCGCCCCCGGACCTCGACCATCGAGGTCGCGACGACCGTCGCCCCGGGCGTGTCTCGGTCGGTGACGATCCGCATCGCCGGGAAGCGCTCCCGGGCGAGCGCCACCAGCCGATCGAATCCGCCGAAGGCGACCAGCACGTGCGGTCGCTCGGCGTCCAGCAGGCCGACGGCGTCCGCCTCGATCGTCGCCCCGGGCGTCAGCTCCCACTCGGCCGAGACGGCCGCCGAGCGCAGTGCTGCGAGGGTGTCGGCGTCCTCGGCCACGCACAGGACCTTCACCGCCCGGCACATCGCGGTCCCCTACAGCCAGTCGTTCCGTTTGAACACGGCGTACAGGATCACGGCGGACGCGGCCATCAGACCGAGCGACAGCGGATACCCGACCTGCCAGGAGAGCTCGGGCATGTGTCGGAAGTTCATCCCGTAGATCCCGGCGATCAGCGTCGGCACGAGGATGATCCCCGCCCACGCCGTGAGCTTCTTCGTGGTCTCGTTGAGCTGGTTGGCGGACTGCGCCGTCCGCACCTCGAGGATCGTCGTGAGGGACTCGCGCACGTTGTCCGCCAGCTCCACGGCGCGCAGGAGGTGCTCCGAGACGTCACGGTAGTACGGCGCGAGATCGGAGCCCACGAGCCACGGCTCCTCGTGGATCAGGTCGAGCGCCTGACGCAGGGGCATCGCGAAGCGGCGGAGCCGGACGACGTCGCGTCGCAGGCGGAGGATCCGCGTCTGGATCGTGCGTTGTTCCTGGCCGTAGATCGCCTCGCGCCCGAACACCAGGTCCTCGAGGTCGTCGGCCCGGTCCTCGAGGGTCTCCACGACGTTCAGGTACCCGTCGGCTGCCTCGTCGATCAGGACGTAGAGCGCGAACCCGGTCGACCCGTCGCCGATCGATCCGCCGTTCGACCAGCGATGCAGCACCGGAGCCAGATCGAAGACCGGCGTGAACCGGAGCGTGACGATCCAGGTGCTCGAGACGAAAGCGTGGACCTCCGTCTCGGCGACGTCGCCCGACGCCGACACCGTCAGCGGCCGCATGACCACGAATGCGTGGTCGTCGAAGAGCTCGACCTTGGGGCGTTGCTGCCGGTGGCGAGCGTCCTCGACCGCGAGCGGATGCAGCCCGAGCTCCCGCTGGAGGGCTTGCAGGTCGACCACGGTCGGGTCCACGACGTCGAACCAGCACCAGGCGCCGTCACCCGCGAACGTCGCGGCCGCGGCCGGTTCGACCGCGTCGGGCTCGAGGGTCCCGTGCCGGTACACGCGTCCGGAGATCACGCCGCGGAGCGTAGCGCACGCCCGCCCGCTACCCTGCCCGTCGTGCCGCTCCCCGAGCACGTGCTGCGCTATTGGCGAGCCGCCGACCGCTCCTTCGGTTCCCTGCGGCCGGCGTGGTGGGGCGCGGTCGTCACCGACGGTCGCTATCCGGCGGTCTGGGACGTCAACTACGCGCGGGTCGACGTGCCGTCCGGCGGCGTCGCGCTCGCGGAGGTCGCCGGCGAGCTCACGCCCGCGCTCGCGGACGCCGACGTCGGCACGTTCCACCTCGTCTGCTTCGACCCCGACCCGGAGGCCGGCGTGCTCGAGGAGCTCGCGACCGCCGGCCATGCGCGCTCCTGGGACGTCGTGATGGACCTCACTGCCCCACCCGAGGTGATCCCCGACGCCGAGGTGGAGGAGCTCACGCCCGGCCCGGAGCTGTGGGCCACGATCCGCGAGACCTTCGCGCTGTTCGGCGTCGAGACGGAGCCTGCTCGGACGCAGCTCGCGAGGATCGAGGAAGAGGTGCTGACCCCGTCCGGCAAGCGGTGGTTCGGCGTTCGCGAAGCTGGGCGCATCGTGGCGTCGGCCGCGCTGATGGTCTTCGATGGGGTGGGTCACGTCGACAACGTGACGACGTTCCCCGAGGCGCGCGGCCGCGGGTACGCGACCGCGATCACCGCGCGGATCGTCGAGGAGGCGCGGCGCGGGCGCGGAGCCCCTGATGCTGTTCGCCGACCCGGATGCCCCGGCGGTCCTCCGCCTCTACGAGCGGCTCGGGTTCCGCGAGGTGGGCCGGATCGCCGCGACGAAGGGACCGATCCCCGGGCGCGGGTAGCTCAGGCGACGAACTTGTAGCCCAGCCCTCGGACCGTGACCAGGTGCGTGGGGTGATGGGGATCCGGCTCGATCTTCCGACGGATCCGCTTGACGTGGACGTCGAGGGTCTTGGTGTCGCCGAAGTAGTCTGCGCCCCAGACCTCCTCGATCAGGAAGTCGCGGGTGAGCAGGCGCCCCTTCCGCCGGAGCAACGCCTCCAGGAGCTCGAACTCCTTCGGGGGGAAGGCGACCTCACCGCCCCCCACGCGCACCTCGTGCCGTTGGACGTCCATGCGTACCGGACCGCCCACGAGCACCTCGTCGGCCTCGTCGACCGAGTGCATCCGCGACCGGCGGAGGTGCGCACGCACGCGCGAGACGAGCTCGCGAACCGAGAACGGCTTCGTGACGTAGTCGTCGGCGCCGAGCTCGAGGCCCGCGACCTTGTCGGCCTCCGAGTCCTTCGCCGTCACCATGATGATCGGGACATCGGATTCGGCGCGTAGCGTGCGGCAGACGTCGAGCCCGGAGACCTCCGGGCAACATCAGGTCGAGGATCACCAGGGCCGGCTGCTCCCCACGGAAGCGCTCGATCGCCGCGCGGCCGTCGGTCGCGACCGTGACCAGGTACCCCTCGCGCTCCAGGTTGTACCGGACCGAGTCCGCGAGCGACTCCTCGTCCTCGACGACCAGGATCCGCAGGCCGGGCTCGGATGTGCGTCCCGGGTCCGCCGACATCCGCTCAGACGTCCACCGGATGCGACGCGTCCGTGTACTCGCGGAACTCCCCGGTCACCAGGAAACCGACCTGCTCGGCGATGTCGACCGCGTTGTCCCCGACGCGCTCGAGAGCCCGGGCCGCCATGTTCATGTGCAAGCCCCAGTCCAGGCTCCGCGGGTCGTCCGCGAGCTTGAGGGCCTCGAGGTGCGTGGAGCGGTTCAGGCGGTCGACGGGGTCGTCCATGACCGGGACCCGCCGGCACAGCTCGAGGTCCCGCTTCGCGAACGCCTCCATCGCGGTCCGCAGCATCGTGACGACCAGGTCCCCCATCTCGCGCAACTGCTGCCGCATCCCGTCGCTCCCCGGCTCGTTCTTCGTGGTCAGGTAGAGCTTCGCGACGTTCACGGCCTGGTCTCCGACGCGCTCCAGGTGGAGACAGGAATGCAGGATCGCCGAGATGAGCCGGAGGTCCTCGGCGACGGGCGACTGCAGGGCCAGGAGCTGCAGTACTTCGCGGTCGAGCTTGAGGTACAGGTCATCGATCAGGTCGTCGTCGGTCACGACCTGCTCGGCGAGGGCGTCGTCGTGGGTAACGAGAGCCTCGACGGAACGCTGGACCGCGGTCGAGGCGAGCTCGCCCAAGCTGAGGAGCTCCAGCTCCGTCTTCTCGAGCGTCTCGTGGAAGCTCTCTCGCGTCATCCGAATCGCCCCGTCACGTAGTCCTCGGTGCGCTTGTCCGACGGGTTCGTGAAGATCGTCTCGGTCCGGTCGAACTCCACCACGGTCCCGGTCCGCTGACCGGTGTCGGAGACCTCGACCGTGAAGAACGCGGTGCGGTCGGAGACCCGGGCTGCCTGCTGCATGTTGTGCGTCACGATCACGATCGTGTAGTCGGAGAGGAGCTCCTGCATCAGGTCTTCGATCCGGGCCGTCGCGATCGGGTCGAGGGCCGAGCATGGCTCGTCCATGAGGATCACATCGGGCCGGGTCGCGATCGCGCGGGCGATGCAGAGCCGCTGCTGCTGGCCACCCGAGAGCTCCATCCCGGACTCCTTGAGCTTGTCCTTCACCTCGTCCCACAGGGCCGCCCGCCGGAGGCACTCCTCGACGAGGTCGTCCATGTTCACCTTCATCCCGGCGATCTTCGGACCGAACGCGATGTTGTCGTAGATCGACTTCGGGAAGGGGTTCGGCTTCTGGAACACCATCCCGATGCGGCGCCGGACCTCGACGGCATCCACGCGGTCGTCATACAGATCGACGCCGTGGTAGAAGAGCTTGCCTTCCACCCGGGCGCCTTCGATCAGGTCGTTCATCCGGTTCAGGCACCGCAGAAAGGTCGTCTTCCCGCACCCGGACGGTCCGATCAGCGCGGTGATCTCGTTCTTCAGGATGGGCAGGCTCACGTCGCGGACCGCGCGGAACGCGCCGTAATACACGGAGACGCCTTGGACGTCGAAGACGATCTCGCGCTGCGCCTCCTCGGAGGCGCTCTCGCGGGGAACCTTCAGCACCAGGTGCGGCCCTTCCTCCGTCCGAGTGGTCGAGGCCGACTCGGTCTCGACCCGGGTCATCTTCGAGTCCATCCGATCACCACTTTCGTTCATACCGGTTCCTCAGCCAGATCGCCACCGCGTTGACCACGAGGATCGCCACGAGCAGGACGACGATCGCGGCGGCCGCGTTCGCCTTCCACTCCTCGCCCGGGTACCTCGACCACGAGAAGCATCAGCGTCGGAAGGGCCGTGTACGGACCGTGGAGCTGCTCGAAGAAGCTCGCGGCGCCCGTGCTGAAGTAGCCGGTGACCGCGCCCACGAGCAGCAGCGGCGCCGTCTCGCCGAAGGCACGCGCCAGGGCCAGGATGCAGCCGGTGAAGACGCCCGGGGCCGCGTACGGCAACACGTGGCTCCGCACGACCTCCCAGCGGGTTGCCCCGACCCCGTAGGCGGCCTCGCGGATGCCCTGCGGTACTGCGCGGAGCGCCTCCATCGTGATGATGATGATGAACGGCATGACGAGGACGGCGAGCGTCAGCCCGCCCGAGACCGTGGTCCGGCCGTTGATGCTGCCTGGCCCCGTGATCGCCCCCATGAACTGCACGAAGACCACGAGGCCGAGGATCCCGTAGACGATCGAGGGCACGCCGGCCAGGTTCCGGATGTTCGTGATCAGGAGGCGGTTGATCCGCGAGTCCCGGGCGTACTCCTGCAGGTATACGGCGGCGGCGATCCCCAGCGGCAAGGCGAAGACGGCGACGAACCCGATCAGGACGATCGAGCCAACGACGGCCTGTTTGACGCCCGTGCGGAAGTCGAAGCGCGACGAATCGCTAGTGATGAAGTCCCACCCGCGTTCCCGGAACACCGGCAGCGCGTCGACCAGGATCGAGAGCAGCAACGTGATCAGGACCCCGAGCGAGATCAGGAGGGAGACCAGGAGCAAGGCTTCGAACACCTTCCCCTTCACGTCGGCGCGGCGACCCGAGAGCGCCTCCGCGACCGAGGCACGGGTCGCGACGGGAACGGCCGCCATCAGTACACCCTCCGGTAGCGCCGCACGAACCGCTCGCTGATCACGTTCAGCAGCAGCGTGACCGCGAACAACAGGAGGGCCACGAAGTAGAGCGAGTCGAACGCGTTGACCCCACCGGCGCCGGCGCCCGCCTTGACGGAATCCGACCCGATCGCAAGGCTCGAGATCGCGGCGGTCATCGTTTGACCCGGCACGAACGGATCCCAGCTCCGGGTCGCGTTCCGCCGTGCCGCCCGCCGCGATCGCCACCACCATGGTCTCGCCGAGCGCGCGGGAGACACCGAGGATCATCGCTGCGACGATGCCCGAGATAGCGGCGGGCAGGACCACGCGGGTGGTCACGGTCCGTCGTCTGGCGCCGATCCCGTAGGCCGCCTCCCGGAGCGCCCCGGGACGGCGAACATGGCATCCTCCGAGATCGACGCCACGAGCGGGATGGTGAGGATCCCGACGCCGATCCCGGCAGCCATCATCGTGAAGGTGCTGGTCGCCCCGAGCAGGCTCTGGACGATCGTCGGGTTGAGCACCGTCAGCGCGAAGAAGCCGATCACGACGCTCGGGATGCCGGCGAGGGTCTCGAGGATCGGTTTCAGCCAGCGCCGGGTCCGCGGTGTGGCGTACTCGGAAAGGAACATCGCGGCGCCGATCCCCAACGGGACGGCGACCACCATGGCGATGATCGTCACGAGGAAGCTGCCGATCACCAGCGTCGGGACGTCGAACTGGCCCTGACGAGGTCGCCAGCTGCCGTCGAGCAGTGCTCCAAGGTCCACCGCCGACAGGAACGTTATCGCTCGACCGATCAGGGCAACGACGATCGCCACCGAGATCGCCATCGAGAACAGGGCAGCCGCGGCGAGGATGCCGTGCACGATGCCCTCCTTGCGGCGCCGCCGCGGGTTGCCACGGAGCTGCTGGATCGTGATGGAGGGCTGGGAGGGGAAGGTGGTCGCCATCGACGTCGTCGGAAGCCTAATCGCTCGTGGCACCGGCCGGCCAGACCGGGCGCGCTAGGCGCGCCCGGTCTGAACTCACGGTTCCCGTCATGCCGTCGCGGAGCTCCACGCGGCCTGCGTGGCCTCGACGCGGTCCGCCGGCAGGAGCACGTAGCCGGCCTCTTCCACGGCCGTGGTGAGCCCCTCGTCGCTCAGGTAGAAGTCGACGTAGGCAGCCGTGGCCGCGTTGTCGGCCAACTTGTCCGTGTTCACGTAGATGTACAGGGACCGCGACAGCGGGTAGCTGGCGTCGGCGATCGTCTCGGCCGCCGGCGCGATGCAGCCACCGTCTCCGTCGATCTCGATCTCCTTGATCGCTTCGCCGGCCTCCTCGGCGAACGCGAACCCGACGAATCCGAGCGCGCTCGGGGAACCCTCCATCGCCTGGATGATCACGTTGTCGTTCGGCAGAGGACTGGTAGTCGGTGCGGAGCGCCGCGGCCTCGTCTTCCGGCACCCCCTGCGCGATCGCCGTGTCCTCGATCCCGGAGAGCTCGATGAAAGCGTCGTACGTGCCGGACTCCTCGCCCGGAGCAGTGATCTCGAGCGGGGCGTCCGGGAATCCACCGTTCCCGCCGACCTGCTTCGCGAGGTCGTCGGCCCCGTTCCACGTGTCGATCCCGTCGGACTGGGGACCGAACAGCGCATAGAGGTCGCCGAGGTTCAGGCACGTGACGTCGGCGTTCTCCGGATTCGTCATCACGGTGATCCCGTCGAACGCGACCTCGAGCTCGACGTAGTTGATCCCCGAGGCCTCGCAGGCGGCAGCCTCTTCTTCGTCGATCGGGCGGGAGGCGTCGGTGATGTCGGTCTCGCCGTTGCAGAACAGCTCGAACCCATCGCCCGTGCCGGGACCGTCGACCGAGATCGCGACCCCGGGCTGCACCTCGTTGAAGAGCTCCGCCACCAGGCTCGAGATCGGCTCGACCGTGGACGATCCTGAGATCGTGATCGTGCCCGTCAGTTCCTCGCCTCCGGTGACACCGGTGGCTCCGCCTGTCGTCCCGGTCTCACCGCCGCCGTCGTCGCTACTGCACGCGACCGCGACGAGCGTGAGCGCGAGGACCGCGCCCAGGATCCCTGCGTACTTCCGCGTCTTGCCCATCCCGATAACCCTCCCCTTGGAGACTGGCCGGGGGCGATGCTATGGAGGACGGGTGGACGGCCATCGACCCGAAGATGAACGGGCGGTGAACGTGCTAGCGGCGATCTCGACGCCGTCTGCGCAGGTCATCGGCCTACGGCCCTGCGGGTAGCCACCCAGGGAAGCTCAGGCGAACGGACGGGGAACACCGTGGTCGGCCGTCCGACCCCCGCCCGTACACTCGCCGCGTGGACGCGGACGTGCTTGTCGGGATCGTGGGGGCGACGGTGATCGCGGTCGTCGGGTTCCTGTTCGGGCGCCGGTCGCGACGTGGCGAGCTGGCGCAGGCGGACCGCTCGATCCGTGCCGCGCGTGCATCGCTGGAGGAGGGCCGCGAGGAGGCGACGGAGGCACGCCGAGTGCAGGAGCTGACGCTCGGATCCATGCGGGAGGGCGTCCTGCTGGTCGACGGCGAGGGACGCACCGTCTTCGCGAACGGGGCGCTCGTCGAACACCTGGGCGGTCGTCCTGATTCGCTCGGCCACGTCTATCCGCCGGCGATCCGGCAGGCGGCGGAGCGGGCGACCACATCCAGGGCCGTCACCTCCACCGAGATCGAGCGTGGGACGCCGCCTCGGTGGCTCCGCGTCACGGCGACCCCAGCCGGCGAGGACGGCTCCACCCTCATGGTGGTCACCGACATCACCGAGAGCCGGCGGGTCGAGGCGATCCGCAGGGACTTCGTCGCGAACGCGTCCCACGAGCTGAAGACGCCCGCGGCGTCGATCCAGGCCGCGGCCGAGACGCTCGCCCATGCCGCGGAGGAGGACCCGGACGCCGTTCCGCGGTTCGCGGCCCAGCTCGAACGGGATGCCGTTCGCCTCTCGCGGATCGTGGCCGACCTGCTGGACCTCTCCCGCCTGGAATCCGGAGGCATCCTGGATGACCGCGTCAGACTCGACGCGCTCGTGCGCGAGGAGGGCCAGCGGTTCGAGGCGACGGCGCAGGATGCGAAGCTCTCGCTCGAGATCGATGCTCCGCCGGCGCCGCCGGTCGTCGGATCCGCGCGCGACCTCTCCTTGCTGATCCGGAACCTCGTCGACAACGCGATCCGCTACACGCCGCCGGACGGACGGGTCCGGATCACGGTGGCGACCGAGGACCGGTCGGTGATCCTCGAGGTCGAGGATTCGGGGCTGGGGATCCCGTCGCGGGAGCTCCCGCGGATCTTCGAGCGCTTCTACCGCGTCGACCGCGCGCGTTCCCGCGAGACCGGGGGCACGGGGCTCGGACTCGCGATCGTCAAGCACGTCGCGGAGAACCACGGCGGCACGGTCGACGTTCGAAGCGAGCTCGGGCGCGGGTCAACCTTCGTGGTGCGGCTGCCCATGGCACCCGCCGACTGAACCCGAGCCGCGTATCCTCCGCCCGTGACGACGCTCTTCCTGATCCGGCATGGTCTGACCGCGCAGACCGGCAAGATCCTCTACGGTCGGACCGCCGGGATCGGTCTCGACGATCGCGGACGGGCGCAAGCCGACGCGCTGATCGAGCGGTTCCAAGGGGTCCGACTCGGCGCCACCTACTCGAGCCCGCTGGAGCGATGCGTGGAGACGATCGAACCGCTCGCCACGGCGCGGCGGCTCGCCGTCGAGCGACGCGCGGCGCTGATCGAGATGGACGCCGGGTCGTGGACCGGCCGTTCCCTCGCGCAGGTCCGCCGGACGAAGGCGTGGCGCGTCCTGCAGGCAACGCCGTCCGCGTTCCGCTTCCCGGACGGCGAGTCGTTCCCGGAAGCGCAGGCGCGGGCGATCGACGGGTTGACACGCATCGCGATGCGCCATCCACGCGCCAACGTCGCCGTCGCCACGCACGGCGACATCGTGCGCATGCTCGTCTCGCACTACGCCGGCGCGCATCTCGACGCGTTCCAGCGCACGATCGTCGACACCGCGGCCGTTTCGGTCGTCCACATCGATGGGGCGCAGCCGCACGTGCTGTTGGTGAACGACACAGGCGGCCTGCAGCGGTTCGCCGCCCCGCGAGGGAAACGGAACCTGCGAGGATAGCCCGCATGGAGCTCGGACCCGTCGATCGGATCACCGCCGACGCGGTCGGCCCGCCCGGCGAGCGGACCTTCTACCTGCAGGTTCGCAGCGGGACCGATCTGGTCACCGTGATCGTGGAGAAGGAACAGGTGCAGCTCCTCGCGGCGTCGGTCCTCGACCTCCTGGAGCGCCTGGACCTGGAAACCGGGACCGGGCCCGACGAATCCGAGATGGACCTGGAGGAGCCGCTCGACCCACGGTGGCGCGCGGGCCGGCTCTCGATCGGGTTCGACGAGGAGCGCGACCTCTTCCTCCTGGAGGTCGACGAATACCAGCCGGAGCTCGAGGAGGACGATCCCGACGTGCTGCTCCGAGCCGAGCCCGACCAACTGCGGCTCTGGGCCACGAAGGAGCAGATGTTCGCGCTCTCGCGTCATGGAGCCTCGGTCGCCGAGCGCGGCCGGCCGACGTGCCAGTTCTGCGGGAACCCGCTCGACCCGGAGGGCCACGCATGCCCCGCGATGAACGGTCACTCACGGCGGGACTGAACGGACCGCCGGTCCCGCCCGCGCTCGTCTCCGGTGAGCTCGAGCTCCTCGGGTACCTGCCGAACTCGTCGAACGAGACCTTCCTGGTCCGGGTCGCCTCGTCCGAAGAGCCACCCATGCTCGCCGTCTACAAGCCGCGCGACGGGGAGACGCCGCTGTGGGACTTCGCCGAGGGAACCCTGTGCCGCCGCGAGGTCGCCGCCTACCTCGTCGCCGCGGAGCTCGGCTGGCCCGACGTTCCGCCCACGATCCTGCGCGACGGGCCTCGAGGACCGGGCTCGGTCCAGCTGTTCGTCGCGTTCGACCCGAACGAGCACTACTTCACGCTGGCCGAGCGCCACCCGGACGCGTTCCGCCGGATCGCGCTCTTCGACCACGTCGCGAACAACGCGGACCGCAAGGGCGGCCACTGCCTCCTCGGGGAGGACGGACGGATCTGGGTCGTCGATCACGGGGTCTGCTTCGCGGTGGAGCCGAAGCTCCGAACGGTGATCTGGGAGTTCGAGGGCGAGCCGATCCCCGACGAGCTGCGGAGCGACCTCGGGCGGCTACGCTCGTCGCTCGAGGGGAACCTCGGCGGGAGGCTGCGCGAGCTCTTGTCCGCCCCCGAGCTGCTCGCGCTCGACGCCCGGATCGACGACGCGATCGCGGCCGCCACGTTCCCCACGCCGGGGCCCGGGCGGCCGTACCCGTGGCCGCCGATCTGATGGTCGGCTCCGGCCTGGCGGCGACGTCCGTCGAGACGCCGCTCGGCACCCTCACGATCGTGTCCTCCGGCTCCGGGATCGTCGCCACCGCGTTCGACGACGGCGGCGGCGCGGCCGAACGGGATCTGGACGCGCTCGAGCGGACCCTCCGCGCGACCGTCGGTCCGGGCCGCGGCCGGGCCGTCGATCGGATCCGGAGGGAGGTCGACGGCTACTTCGCCGGGCGACGGAACGCGCTCCGCTCCCCGGTCGATCTGCGGCTCGTCGGCGCCGGCTTCGCGTCCAGGGTCCTGGAGATCACGCGGACCATCCCGTACGGCCAGCTGGTCACCTACGGCGACGTGGCGGCCGCTGCGGGGAGCCCGCGTGGCGGCCGAGCCGCCGGCGGGGCGCTCGCCCGCTGCCCGATCGAGCTCTGGATCCCCTGTCACCGCGTGGTCCACGCCGACGGCCACATCGGCGGGTACGGACGGCACGAGGATCGCAAGCGCTTCCTGCTCCGACACGAGGGCGCCCTCCGCGGCCCGTGACCTCGGCGAGGCCCGCCTGGACGGCGGGACGTTCCACCGCGCCACGCGAGAGACTGAGCGGGATGCCCTTCCGATCCCACCGTACCGGCCTCGTGTTCGTCGTCGGCCTCTCGCTCCTCGCCGCTTGCAGCGGGGGGGACGATCCGGGGTCCGCGCCGGTCCCCACCGCGAGCACCTCGTCGACCTTGGCGGCCGAGGTCGCGACGACCGACCTGTTCGCCGGCGCCCCGCAACGTGTCCAGGCGGGGGTGTTCGCGACCACCCAGGACGGCACGCAGCTCCTCACCTTCGGCCAGGTTCAGTTCGCGTTCTCCTACCTCGGGGAGGACGGCTCGGGTCAGCCGGTCGCCGGACCGGTCTCGACGGCGTCGTACGTGCCGGCTCCCGGCACCCCCGTCGGCTCGGGCAACCCGGCCCTCTCGGATCCGGCCGACGTCCGCGGCGTCTACGAGGCCGACGACGTCACCTTCGACCGGGCGGGCGTGTGGACCGTCGAGGTGACGGCCGAGATCCCGGGCTCGGGTCCGCAGCAGCTCCAGACCGCGTTCACGGTCGCCGCTGAGCCGACGTTGCCGGTACCGGGCGATGAGGCCCTGCGCACGAAGAACCTGACGATGGACTCCACGGACGCGCCGCCGCAGGCGATCGACTCCCGTGCCCAGGACGGAGCGCCCGTTCCCGACCCGGAGCTCCACCGATGGACGATCGCCCGAGCGATCGCGCAGCGCCGGGCCGCGCTCGTGCTGTTCGCGACGCCGCTGTACTGCACGAGTCAGTTCTGCGGCCCCTCGGTCGACGGGCTGGCCGAGCTCGCCGAGGCGTACCCCGACAAGGCGGTCTACATCCACGTCGAGATCTGGCGCGACTATCAGAACAGCGTGATCAACCGGGCCGCCGCGGACTGGCTCTGGCCCGACCAGACGAAGGACCTGACCGAGCCGTGGCTCTTCCTGATCGGCGCGGACGGAACGGTGCTCGACCGTTGGAGCCCGCTGTTCGACCCGGACGAGGTCGCCGCCGAGCTGCAGGCGCTCCCCGACATGACGGCCTGACGCTCATGGACGAGCCGCAGACGCTCCCACCTCCCCCGCCGACGACCGAACGTTGCTACCGGCACCCCGACGTCGAGACCGGCGTTCACTGCACGCGGTGCGGCCGTCCGATCTGCACGAACTGCATGATCCCGGCGCCGGTCGGCCATCAATGCCCGTCGTGCGTGAACGACGCCCGCCGCGAGTTCCGCCAGGGGCCCGGGCGGAGGGTGGCCGCGGCGAACATCAAGCGCGGCCTCTCGGCGACGTCGATCCTGCTCGGGCTGATGGGCACGATGTACGTCGTCGAGATCGTCGCCGGGGGGCCCGGCTCGCTGATGTCGGGGCCTTCGGCGCAGACGCTCGTCGACCTCGGCGCCTCGGTCGCGCTCGCGCAGGCGTCCGACGGCGGGCTGATCGGGATCGCCGCCGGCCAGAACTGGCGCCTGATCACGGCGATCTTCCTGCACGCCGGGATCTTGCACATCGCCTTCAACGCGTACGCGCTCTGGATCTTCGGACGCGTGGTCGAGGACGAGCTCGGGAGCCTTCGGTTCGTCCTGATCTTCTTCGTCACCGGGTTCGTCGCCAGCGCCGCCTCCTACGCGTTCGGCCCGAACGCCGTCGGCGTCGGGGCGTCGGGGGCGATCTTCGGCGTGTTCGGCGCCTTCGTGACCTACAACTACCGGCGGCGCCACCTGGCGCTCGCGGCTGCCAGGTTGCGTGGGGCCGTGACGCTCGTGCTGATCAACATGATCCTCGCGTTCACGATCCCGGGGATCGACTATCGGGCGCATATCGGCGGGTTCATCGCCGGGCTCGTCGCCGGGTTCGCCGCCGAGGGTGTCGGCTCCCGGTCGACACGCAGAGCGATCTTGATCCTCGGGTTCGGCGGGCTCGTCGCGATCGGGATCGCCCTGGTGGCCTGGCACACCGCGGAGCTCCGCGACCGCTTCCAGCTGCCCGGCCTCTAGCCCGGTCGATCGCTCACGCCGTACACGGCCCCGGCGCGGGTCCCGACGAAGAGCCAGCCGTGCCAGACGGCGGGCGTGGACTCGACGCATCCCGAGAAGGTCATCTTCCAGAGCGGTGGCGGCTCGATCCGCGGCCTCGACACGTCCCAGGCGTAGAGCGACCCGGTGCAGTCGCCTTGGATCAGGACGTCGTCCACGACCACGGGCGAGGCGATCGCGGGGGCACCGATCCGGAGCTCCCACACGATCCGGCCGGAGTCCCGGTCGACGGCGAGCACCCGGCCCGCGGCGGTCGTGAAGTAGACGAGGTCCCCGTTGAGCGCCGGGGTGGACCAGCTCCCGCCGGCGCCCTCGAACCCGATCTCGGTGGCCGGGATCCCCCACACGAGGGGGTCCTTCGGCCGCGACGGGTCGAGCTTCATCAGCTGCCCGACCTCCCGGCTCCGCTCGTTGAACCGCTGGTATTCGCTCGCGACGTACAGGAACCCCGCGTCGTCGATCACGACCGACGCGTCGGTATCGTCGCCCGTCCAGAACCGGAAGACGCGGCGGTACCCCGTGCCGCCGGCGAGCAGCTCGGACACGTCCCACCCCTGCACCAGCCCGCCGGAGTTCGCGAAGTAGACGATCCCATCGTGGAACGAGACGGAGTTCTCGATCGAGACGTCGTCGTCGCCGATGTCGGACAGGAGCCGTTCGTCGAACCCGGGGATCGTGGCGACGATCGCCGGATCGACCGTGACCAGCCCGTCGGTGTCGTACCCGCGGTTGAGGCGCACCACGTAGAGCCAGCCGTTCTCGCCACCCTCCAACAGGTAGTCGTCGATCACCAGCGCGGCGCCGTCCCAGTCGTTGTTCCACATCGGACGCGGCACGGTCGTGTCGGCGTCGATCGTGTAGAGCACCGTGGGCTGCGGGCGGTCGAGCGCGACGATCCGGAACAGGTCGTCCCGCGATCCGCCGTAGTACAGGGGGTAGCCGTCGGGGTCCGTGGTCGCCGACCCCTTCGCCAGGTCGCCGGTCTGCAACGCGGGCCGCGTCGCGCGACCCAGCCGCGCGTTCAGGAAGTGATAGGCACCGTCGTAGGCTCCGACGCGCAGCTCCCAGCGACCGTCGTCGCCGACGACCACGTTCGGCTGGCCGGTCCAGCCGGTGCCGCACCAGGTGCGAGCGCCGTGCTGGTCCGCGGACGTCGAGCACATGCCACCGCTCGCCGGGTAGGTCCACCGGATCACCGGATCGCGCGGCATCGGACCCTCGCCGTGGTAGCTCCGCGTCGCGTTTCCGCGGAAGGTCGTGATCCCGGCGAACGCCGTGTTGATCGGCCCCGGCGTGGGCGAGGCGGTCGGCGTCTGCGAAGGCGCGTCGCTCACGGTCGGCGACGAGGGTGCCGTGGCGGATCCGATGTCCGAGGGCGTTCGGGCGGCCGATCCGCCGTCCGCACCCGCGCCGAGGGTCGCCTGGACGACGGCGGCCACGATCAACAGGACGGCCAGGACGCCGAGGAGCACCGGGAACGGGACGCGCGATCGGACGGCGTGCCGGCCCGAGGGCACGCGCCTAGCCCGGGTCGCTCGCCGACGCGTACGTGCCCAGCACGCGCAGGAGCGAGGTGTGCCCGCGCACTTCCTCGAGCGCGTCCCGGACGGGATCCGTTTCGGCCGAGGCCATGATGTCGACGTACATCAGGTACTCGAACGGCTTGCCACGGAGCGGGCGCGATTCGATCTTGTGCAGGTTGATGCCGCGATCCGCGAACGGCTCCAGCGCGCCCAGGAGCGAGCCCGGCTGGTCGAGTACCGCCATCACGAGCGAGGTCTTGTCGGCCGGTCCGAGGCCGGGATCCGCCGTCCCGATCACCGAGAACTTCGTGAGGTTCTCCTTCTCCGTCTGGATCCGCTCCGACAGCACGGCGAGCCCGGCGAGGCTCCCGGCCTCGACGCTCGCGATCGCGGCGTCCTCGCGGTTGCCGGTCTCCGCGATCATCCTCGCCGCCCCGGCCGTGTCGTGGACCGGGACCGGCTCGATCCGCAGGGACGCCAGGAACTCCTCGCACTGGGCGAGCGCCTGCCAGTGCGAGTGGGCTCGGCGAACGTCCTCGAGGCGAGCCCCGGGCACGCCGAGCAGGGCGTGGTCGACCCGGACGAGCACCTCCCCCACCATCCGCAGCAGGCTCGTGTTCAACAGCAGGTCGTAGGTCTCGTTGACCGAGCCCGCCTGGGAGTTCTCGAGCGGAACGACGCCGAACGCCGCCTCGCCGCTCGTCACGCGCGAGAACACCAGCCGCACCGTCTCGCACGGCAGTGGCTCCGCGTCGGGGAAGGCGGCGGCGACCGCACGTTCGCTATAGGCGCCGGGTTCCCCCTGGTAGGCGACCCTCATGGGCTCGCAGGGTAACAGCGCCCCGGCGCCGAACCGCCGCTCCCACGCCCATCACTAGGGCTGTTACCGTGGAACGCATCCGGTCACGACCGGCGCGCCTCCCCCATGCCATGGACACCACCACGACCGAACCGCGTCCGGACGCCCCGCCGATCGAGCCTCGGCGTCGTCCCCGTCGTCGCGTCGTCTGGCTGATCCTCGGGGCGCTCGTGACGGTCCTCGTGCTGGACCTCGTGCTGGTCGGGATCGGCTCCCTCGCGGCCCGCCGCCACCTCCAGTCCGGGCGCGACGCGCTCGAGACGGGCAAGACCGCGCTGCGCGACGGCGACGTCGACGGGGCGGCCACGGCGTTCCAGGATGCGGGCCGTGAGTTCCGAGCCGCGGCCGGCGACGCCCGGACCCCCTGGTACGCGCTCGCAGCCGCGATCCCGGTGCTCGGACGGACGCCCGATACCGTGCGCGCGATCTCGGACGCGGGCGTCCGAACCGCGGACGCGGCCGCCACGATCGCGTCGGCGCTCGGCGAGGTCCCGGGCGGCCTCGGTGGCCTCGCCCCGCGAGACGGGGCGATCCCGCTCGAGCCCCTGGTCGGGCTGGCGACCGCCGTCGGATCGGCCTCGGAGCTCGCCGACCAGGCGCTCGCTGGGCTCGAACGGAGCGCGTCCACCCTGGTGCTCGGCCCGGTCGCGTCGGCCCGCGCTGAGGCCCTGGAGGCGATCGAGCCGCTCGCCCGCCAGCTGGAGGCTGGCGCCGCGATCCTGCGCGGACTCCCGGCGTTCCTGGGCGAGGACGGCCCGAAGCGGTACTTCTTCGGGGCCGCGAACCCGGCCGAGGAGCGCGGGACGGGTGGGCTGATCGGGGCGTACGCGATCCTCACGATCGATGACGGGGCCCTTTCGTTCTCGGACTTCCGCCCGGTGCAGAGCCTGCCCGAGTTGAACGAGAGCACTTGGCGCTCCCCGTCGCAGGAGTACATCGACAACGCCGGCTTCTACTGGGAGGCGGTCCACTTCTGGCTGAACACCAACATGACGCCCGACTTCCCGCTCGCCGCCGGGACGATCGCGATGTCGTACGAGGAAGCCACCGGCGAACCCCTGGACGGCGTGATCGTCGCGGACCCGTTCGCGCTGCAGGCCCTGATGCGCGTGACGGGACCGGTGGAGGTCCGCAGCGCCGGCGTGCGGGTCGCGCCCGACCGGATCGTCCGCTTCGTCTCGAACGAAGCCTACGCCCTGTTCGACACGAACGAGGAGCGCAAGGCCGTCCTCGGCGAGGTGGCCGCCGACGTGCTGGCCCGGTTCCTCGCGACCTCGGGCGACGACCTGATGCGACAGCGCGCTCTCCTGCGCGCGTTCGACGACGGCCACGTCAAGGTCTGGACCACCGATCCCGACATGCAAGAGGGGCTCGCGCTCACCGGGGCCGGCGGCGCGTTCCGACCCGACGGCACCGACGCGATCGCGTTGATCACGAACAGCGGCTCGGGGACGAAGCTCGACTTCTTCCAACGCCGGATGATCGCCTACGACGTCGCGCTGGACGAGGGCGGGACCGCACGCGCGACGTTGTCGGCCTCGATCGAGAACGACGCGCCCACCTCAGGGTTCCCGAAGTACGTGATCGGTCCGTACCCCGGCTACACGGAGAACCCGGGCGACAACCTAGCCGTCGTCCACCTGTACACCGACGAGAGCGCGGTGCTGCGCGCGGGCACGCGCGACGGCCGCCCGGTCGACCTGGACCGGTTCGAGCAGGACGGGCACCCCTACTTCGACGACTACGTCCACACGGCCGCCGGCGACACGTCGGTCGTCGAGGCGAGCCTGTTCCTGATCCGGGCGTGGGACGGCACCTCGAGCGGCGGCACCTACCGGCTGAGCTTCGTCGACCAGGTCACGATCGACCCCGCCGAGCTCCGGGTGGCGATCACGCTCCCCGACGGGATGCACGCGACGGCGCTGAGCGCCGGGCTCAGGGTCGAGGGCGGGAAGGTCGTATACGAAGGTGTGCCGAACGGGAACCTCGACCTGGAGGTCTCGTTCGCGCCGTCGCTGCCGGTGCGCCTCTGGCGGGACCTGACGCGCCCATTCTGAACGACGGTTACCCTGCCGAACGGAACGGAACGGACCCGGACGCGAACCGACCCCCCGATGGGGGGTCGGAAGCACGATCTGGTCCGTGTCGCGTCAGCTGGCGACGTGCGACCGGCGACGGCCGACGTACAGGGCGAGCGTCCCGATGACGATCAAGACCGCCAGCAGGAGCAGGCTCCTCGACACGTTGGCGCCGGTGAAGGCCGTGCCCCCAGCCGAACCGCCCGTCCCCTCGACGTCCGGCCCGTTCGGCTCCACGGACTGGGCGAACGCGGGGGCGGCCACGCACAGCACGAACGAGATCGCGGTGGCTACTGCGAAACCGATCCGCTTCATCAGCACACCTTCCTCTCGACCTTCCGGGTAGCACGAACAGCCTACCCGGACGGGGCGAGTGTAGGGCATGAGAGGGGGACGCCGCAATGCGACCGAAGACCTACGTCCGTCGCCGACGGCCTCGGGTGATCTGGGCAGGTCAGACGCGGTCGAGCCGGGAGGGACCTGGCGATCCGAGCGCGGTCGAGCCGGGAGGACCCGAGGTCAACGCGAGGCCGGAGCGAACGCGGGAGCCGTGGACCGGGTCCGAACCCAGTCGGCGACGGCGACCCAACCCTCGGCCGCCTCGAACTCGCCGGCCTCGACGGCCTCGGCGAAGGCTCCGAGGATCCTCTCGAGCGTGCGCTCGGTCCGCATGCCTCAGGTGTCGGCACGGCGGGAACCCACCTTGAGCGCCGACCCGAGTAGGTCCCTGGGACGGGTCGGGTCCGGACGGTCCGGTCGGGTCTAGGTGCTCAGGATCTGATCCATGATCCGGATCACGCCGGGCCCGATGATCACGACGAACAGGGCCGGCAGGATGCACAGGATCAGCGGGAACACGATCTTGACCGGCGTCTGCTGCGCCCGGGCCTCTGCCCGCTGTCGGCGCTTGATCCGCAGCTGCTGGGCCTGGGTCCGAAGGACGCTCGCGATCGAGACGCCGAAGACGTCCGCTTGGATCATGGCCAGCGCGAAGGCGTTCAGTTCCTCGACGTCGGTCCGCTCCGCCAGATGACGGAACGCCTCGGACCGCGGCACGCCCAGCTGGATCTCCTGGAGCATCCGCGCGAACTCCGACGAGAGCGTGCCGGGAACGTTCTGGACGACCTGCGCGATCGCGGCGTTCAGCGACAGCCCCGCCTCGACGCTGATCGTGAGCAGGTCGAGCGTGTCCGACAGGGTGCCGAGGATCTCGTGCTGGCGCTCCTCGACCTTGCGCGAGAGGGCCGAGTCGGGGAGCAGGAACCCCGCGACCGTGAGCAGGCCGATCACGATGATCCCGGTGAAGCCGGTCAGGCCGATCAGCTTGCTGACGAAGAGCCCGGCGATGAACGCCCCGACGCACCCGATGATCTTGAACGCGAGGATGCGCTCGGCGTCCCAGCCCGGCGGGCTCCCGGCGAGCAACAGCTTCTTGGCGATCCGGTCGCGCGCATCGAGGGGCGTCACGCGACGGGCGATGCGGGTGGCGCCTCCGACCACGGGGATGAGGACGCGCTCGCCGAAGCCGCGCTGCATCTCCCGGTCCCGCAGGTTCGTCGAGTCGGTCGTCGTAGACCCGCTCACCTGCGACTCGAGCAGGCGGACGGTTCGCTTGCGCTGCGAGGTCGATTGGTCCATGGCGAGCCCGATCAACAGGGCGGCCCCGAAGACGGACGCGACGGCGACGATCAGCCAGAGCTCAGACATCGATGTTCACGATCTTCCTCATCCACAGGACCCCCGCGACCAACAGGATCAGGGCGCCGCCCAACATGACGTACCCGATCGTCGTGCTGAAGAGCAGCCCGATGTAGTCGGGGCTCATCGCGAACAGGTAGAAGGCGATACCGATCGGCAGCAGGGTCAGCACCCACGCCGACAGACGTCCCTCGGACGTGAGGACGCGGACCTGACGGCGCATCATCGCGCGCTCGCGCAGCGTGTCCGACACGTTGTCGAGGATCTCGGCCAGGTTCCCGCCGACCTCCCGCTGGATGTTGACCGCCAGCACGGCCCACTTGAAGTCAGAGCTCCCGACGCGCTCCGCGAGCGCCTCGAGCGCATCCTCGGCACTGCGGCCCAGCCGGATCTCGGCGACCACCCGCTGGAACTCGGTCGCGGCCGGCTGCGCGATCTCGCGCGCGACGGTGTCGAGGGCCTGGAGGAAGCTGTGACCGGCCCGGAGCGAGCTTGCCATGATCGTCAGGACGTCGGGGAGCTGCTCACGCAGCTTCTCGGCCCGTCGCTTGAGCGCGACCCGAAGGGCCGCGGTCGGCGCGAGTCCGCCGATCACGCCGCCGACGAGCGCGAAGAGCGGGTTGCCGAACACCGCGAGCGCGACGATCGCGCCGGCGAACACCGCGCCGACGGTGACCACGACGAACTCCCCCGACCGGAGGCTGACGCTCGCGGCCTCGAGCTCGGCGTCGAGCCGTTCGGAGAACCCACGCTTGTCGGCGAACCGCCGGCCGAAGTGGGTCACGCTCGCGGGGATCCATCCCCCCGCACCCTTGTCCATCGGCATCTGCGGGACGTGCTGTCCGCCGCCGCGACCGCTGATCGACGCGAGGCGCTGGGCTGTCTCGCGGTCCTTCTTGCGGCGGGCCGCCGTGCCCAGCAGCATCCACCCCATCAGGAAGGCCGCCAGCGCGACCAGGGCGACCGCCAGGTAGAGCGCTGCGTCGGTGCCCCAGAAGTTGCCGAGCCCGATCACAGGTTCCCCCGCGTCTCCAGCGCGAAGATCTCCGGGTCGACACGCACCCCGTGCTCCTCGAGGCGCTCCATGAACTTCGGGCGCAGCCCGGTCGACTTCAGGCGACCGCGGAACTTCCCTTCGTCATCGACGCCGGAGCTGAAGTCGAACAGGAACAGGTCCTGCAGGGTGATCACCTCGCCCTCCATCCCCGCGATCTCGGTCACGTGGGTGAAGCGGCGGGTGCCGTCCTTCAGCCGCTGCTGGTGCACGATCAGCTGGATCGCCGACGCGATCTGCTCGCGGATCGACCGCGGCGACAGGTCCATGCCCGCCATCAGCGTGATCGTCTCCAGGCGCGACAGCGAGTCGCGCGGCGAGTTCGAGTGGATCGTCGAGATCGAGCCGTCGTGGCCGGTGTTCATCGCCTGGAGCATGTCCAGGGCCTCGGCGCCACGGACCTCCCCGACCACGATCCGGTCGGGCCGCATCCGCAGGGAGTTGCGGACCAGGTCGCGGATCGTGACCGCGCCCTTGCCCTCGATGTTCGGCGGGCGTCCCTCCAGCCGCACCACGTGCGGCTGCTGCAACCGGAGCTCGGCCGCGTCCTCGATCGTGACGATCCGCTCGTCGTCCGGGATGAACGACGACAGGACGTTCAGGGTCGAGGTCTTCCCGGCGCCCGTCCCTCCGGAGACCATGATGTTGATGCGGCCACGGACACAGGCCTCGAGGAACTGCGCCACCGAGGACGTGAAGGTCCCGAACTCGATCAGGTCGTCGGCGCCGTACGGGTCGGCGGCGAACTTCCGGATCGTGAGCGAGGGACCGTCCAGCGCGAGCGGCGGGATGATCGCGTTCACACGGGAACCGTCCGGCAACCGCGCGTCCACGTAGGGGCTGGCCTCGTCGACACGGCGGCCGACCTTCCCCACGATCTTGTCGATCGTGCGGCGGAGCTGCTGGTCGTCGTGGAACTTCGTGCCGGTCCAGTACAGCTTGCCGCCGCGCTCGACGTAGATCGTGTCCCAGCTGTTCACCATGATCTCGGTGACGTCCGGGTCCCGGACGAACGGCTCGAGCGGCCCGAGACCCAGGACGCTGTCGCCGATCTGCCGGACGATCAGGAGCTTCTCCTGCGCCGAGAGCGGACCCTCCTCCTCGTCGAGGAGCTCGCGCAGGCGCTGGTGGACCAGGCCTTCGAGCTCGTCGTCGGAGAGGGTCGAGTCGTAGAGCCGCGGGCCGAGGACCTCGACCAAACGCTCCTGGACGCGGATTCGAACCTCCGAGATGCGGTCCCGCTGTTGCGCCTTCGCCAGCCTGTCTGCCAGGGACATCGTGGATCCTCTCCCTTACGCCTTCGAGAACAGCTTCCGCTTCTTGCCCTTGCCGTTGCCGTTCGGATCGGCGGCGCCCGCTTCGGCGCCGCTGAACTGATGCGTGAGCTTCGTCGCCAGGTGGCGCACCGCGGTCGAGACGTCCGAGCCGGGCTCGTCGAGCACGACGGGGCGCCCCTTGTTCAGCGCCGTCGGCACCAGGCGGCTCGAGGGGATCATCACGTCCACCTCGACCTTCATCACGCGCTCGACGTCGCCGGAGTCGAGTCCGACCTTGCTGTCGGCTCGGTTCAGCACGACGCGGAACCGGTCGCGTGGCAACCCGATCGTCAGCAGCGTGTCGAGCGCCTTGGACAGGTGCTTCACCCCCACGACGTCGAGGGGGGTCACCAGGCAGATCGCGTCCGACAGGTCGAAACAGACGAGCGCGGAGTCCGAATAGTCCACCGAGGCGTCCACGACGACCCACGGGAAGTCAGCTCGGAGCGTCCGCAGGAACTTGCCGACGGCCTCACCGGCGGGCGGCTCGGTCGAGGGATCGGGCGGCGTGCCGTACCCCCAGACGTGCTGATCGAACTGGACCCCGACCTCGCGGATCTTGTCGTGCTCGCCGCCCTCGCCGATGCCCATCAGGTCCTCGAGCCGCGCGATCGGCTCACGGCCCCAGTAGGTGAAGACGTCGCCCATGTCGGTGTCGAGGTCGACGACCGCCGTGTCCTGCCCGGTGATGTCGGCGATCGAGGCGGCCAGGTTCGTGACGAGGAAGGTCTTGCCCGAACCGCCCTTCGACGAGAAGACCGAGATCACGTGCCCGCGCTGGGCGGGGCCGCCGTCGCGCTGCGGACCCGCGGCGCTGCGCAGGTTCGTGGCCCACAGGACGGCGCGCTCCACGGCCTCGCGGAGCTCGTCGTTGCCCTGGGTCATGTCCACGACGTCGCGGATCCCCGCGCGCATCGCGGCCGGAAGCAAGCCGTTCCACGTGTGGTCGCGGACGAGCACGATCGCCGTGCCCGGGGCCTGGCGGCCCATGAACTCCGCCAGGCCGAGCGCGTCCTGTTCCTTGACCTCGGGCGACAGCACCATCACGTCGACCGGGTTGTAGGCGTTGATCAGGAGCTCCTCCGCGGCCGTGGCCGACTGCACCCAGCCGATCTCGTCCATCTCGACCTCGAGGGCCCGGGCGATCTGCTGGCGGAAGGACTGCGGCGTCCCGACGGCGACGACGCTGGCATCGGTCATGCCAGGGCTCCCCGCTTCCCGAGCAGCAGCTCGACCGGCACCTGCGTCGCGGGAGGCTGCTGACCGTCCTCGCCCGGAGGCAGGAGGCCGACCCACACGAGCGCGTTCTCGGACGCGAAGACCAAGGCCTGGGCGTCCTCGGGCGTGAGGTCGAGCGTCAAGGTGACGTTCTCACCCGTGGGGTTGCCCTCCTCGTCCACGCCGGGGTTCTCGACCGCCAGCACGCGGACCGTGGGGATGACCGTGGCCGTGAAGTCCGGCAGCTCCTGCCGCTTCGCGGTCGTGTCGGCGGAGTTGCCGGCGATCAGGTCCTCGATGGATCCGGGGATGATCGAGGTGCCGTTGTACGTCGCGTAGATCGAGACGTTGTCGCCGCGCTGGATGTACCCGAACCCGCCCTGGGGCGCGTTCAGCTTGAACGTGAGCGCGACGTGACCCTTCGAGATCCCGAGCGCGCCGCCCGCGGGGGCCTCGCCCGTGTCGAGATCCGCCACCGAGATCTGCTCGTTCGCGAGCAGCGGCGACGTCGTGGTCCGGCCCTTCAGCTCGTCCAGGCTGGTCACGGCCCCGTCGACGACCGCGTCGTTCGGGACGGCGAGCTCCTTGAAGCCTCCGCCCTCGAGCAACGGGGTGAGCGGGGTGTTGGCCGGGATCTCCTGCGTGGCGACGATCACCGTGGTGAGTTCGCCGCCGCTGACCGCCTCTTCCTTGACCCCGTTCGTGTAGAGGATCACCGCCCCCGCTGCCAGGGCTGCCAGGACCAGGGCAACGGCGACCACCAGACCTCGTGATCTCATGTTTCCGTCTCCTTTCGGAACTCCTGACTCCTATCGGCGCGAGAGCCGCGTGGCTGGAGCAGCGATCCGCCGACGGGAGGAGGCCATCTCTGGTTCGATGTTGGGGGGTGGTTCGCCGGCCCCTCGCTCCCCCGGCTTCGTCGGGGGAGGGAGCGGCCGGCGAAGGCCGCTCGTACGATGGAAAGGCAGATGGATCAGCTGCCCACCGCGGTACCGACGTCCGTGAACTTGTCCTCAGCGTTCTGACCGAGGATCGTCACGGCACCGATGATCACGGCGGCGATCAGGGCCACCATCAGCGCGTACTCAACCGCCGTGGCGCCACCCTCCTCGCGAGCGCGAAGACGGAAGTCGCCCCACCAGGTCTGTGCGCCGGTGTAGAGACGAAGGAACATGTCACCTCCTCTCCGAAGGCTGGAAGCCATTCGGGCGTTGCCCGGGCGGCTCACAGCCGCCAGGGGACACGGTAGGAGTGCGGACGTCAGCCGAGAATCCCTAGTGATCCCGAATCGCGGTACGTACTTCTACGTAACGTCACGGGAGCGTGCGACGGTCGCGATCCGCGCGCCAACGTGCTTCATTCCGATGAGCCGACGGACACCAGACCCGAGCGCGTCGCGAGACGGATCGCGGCGAGGCGGTTGCCCACCCCGAGCTTGCCGTAGATCCGCGCGAGGTGCGTCGTGACGGTTCGCTCGCGCACGCCGAGGCGCGTGGCGATCTGCCGAGCGGTCAGACCCTCGGCCGCCACGACGAGGACCTCCCGCTCGCGCTCCGTCAGCTTCACCTCGACCTCTCGCCGGCGCTCGATCCCCTCGGCGATCGCACCGAGCGAGGACGACGAGGCGGGCGTGGCCAGCACCATGTCGCCCGCCGCGGCCGCGCGGAGCGCCTGCAGGAACTCGACGGGGTCGATGTTCTTGTCGACGAAGCCGTCCGCGCCGACGAACAGCGCACGCGAGATCGCGGTGGGATCGGCGTTGGCACCGCACCCGAGGATCGCGTGCGCCGGGTACCGCTGGCGCAGGGTACGGATCAACCAGTAGGAATCGTGGTCGCCGGCGAGCCCGAGCCCCACGAGCACGATCACGCGGCTCCGGCGGATCCGCCCGATCGCCTCCAAGCCCTCCTCCGCGGTCCCCGCCTCGGCGAGCACCTCGAGGTCCGGCCGGTCCTCGATCAAGAGCCCGAGACCGGCCCGCACCACGGGCAACGGGTCGACGACGACGACGCCGAGCCGCCGGCGGACCACCGGGGGAGGGGGCGCGTCATCCGTCGTGCTCCGTCTCGTCATCTCGGACGCCCCGGCTCCGGGCCCGACGCCCGAGACGGCAGCTGCCTCCTCTGGGTCGTGTATCGGCGGATGCGTACGAGGAACTGAGGGGAACCGGGGGACACGGATCGAACGACGGTTCAGGACCGATCGGACGATCGGCGAGTCACTCGAGGGCTCAGGAGCGGTCGGGTCCGCGATTGAGCTCGATCAGCCCCAGCGAGGCCGCCCGAGCCACGGCCTGGACGCGCGTCCGAACGTCGAGCTTGCGGTAGAGCTTCGCGACATGGGTTTCGACCGTCTTCGGCGAGATCCCCAGGCGATGCGCGACCTGCTGGATCGTGGAGCCCTCGCTGAGCAGCAGCAAGATCTCGTGCTCCCGCGCGGTCAGCGTGGCCCGGACCTCGGTCCCCTCTCGAGCCTGCCGGACGCGGCGCCCGAGCTCCTGCACGGTGACCGGCTCGAGCTCCGGAGAGACGACGCGCTCACCCGCGAGCGTCCGAGCGACGGAGCGCCCGACGTCGGTCAGACCCGTCGCCTTCACGAGGTAGCCGTCCACACCCAGGCGAAGCGCCTCCAAGACGGTCGCGCCGTCCGTGCGATCGGACAGGATCACGATCACGCGGGCGAGCTCGTCGTGGCGGACCTCACGGATCAGATCGAATCCCTCTCGATCGGGGAGCGAGAGGTCGAGCACGACGGCGTCCGGATGCAGGCGGCGGCACGAGGCCAGGAGCTCCTCGCCGCTCGAGGTCTCGTCGACGACGTCCAGACCCGGGATCGCCGCGCAGGAGAGCCGGACGGCCCCGCGGACCGCGGGATGGGCATCGGCCACGACGACCCGCCCCCCGGCCTGTCCGCCGTCCACCTTCCCCCCCATCGTGGCGGAAGGCTATCGCGCGCCGGTCATCCGGAGCGCGTGACCGTGGCGAGGCCCGTCCTCCACGCGAGCGTCACGGCCTCGACCTTCGAATGGACGGCGAGCTTCGACAGGATGTTCTTCACGTGGCTCTGCACGGTCATCGGGCTGATGCCGAGCGCCGAGGCGATCTCGGTGGTCGCGCCCCCGTCGGCGAGCAGGCGGAGGATCTCGCGCTCGCGACCCGTGAGCGACGACAGTCGCTCGCCGTCGCTCAGATCCCGGTTCGTCCGGAGACGGTCGACGAGGTTGGGGAGATGCACGGCCGGCAGCACGAGCTCGCCCGCGAGGGCCCGCCGCAGGGCGGACAGCGTGGCCGTGCCGCCGGAGTCCGGGCGGATCACGCCCACGGCGCCCGCCGCGAGCGCGCCGGCGGCCGCCTCGGGGGCCCGCGCCTCGGACACGCAGAGCACGCGCGCGGCGCCGTTGCCCTCGCGGATCAACCGCACCGTCTCGAGCCCATCCCCCTCATCGCGATCGAGGTCCACCAGGACCAGATCGACGACCTCGCGATCCATCGCGTCGAGCGCCGCGAGGGCGTCGGGGACGGGGCCGAGGACGGCGACCTGGACCCGCCGTGGGAGCTCGAGCTGCAGCGCCTCGGCGAGGCCCGGGCTCTCGTCGACGATCAGGATCCTGATGTCCTCTTCCATGGCCTGCTTCCTCATCGGCACGCCTGCCCCCCGGGCTGAAGCCGGGCGGAGGTCTCGGCCGCGCCCGGGTCCGCGACGCACACCCTCGCGCGCGGACGCGAGAGACTGAACGGCATGAGCGAGCGTCGGGCCAACCGGTTGGCGAACGAGACCAGCCCGTACCTGCTGCAGCACGCCCACAACCCCGTGGATTGGTACCCCTGGGGCGAGGAGGCGTTCGATCGGGCTCGGCGCGAGGACAAACCGATCCTCCTGTCGGTGGGGTACGCGGCCTGCCACTGGTGTCACGTGATGGAGCGGGAGTCGTTCGAGGACGAGGCGACGGCCGCGCAGATGAACGCCCACTTCGTCTCGATCAAGGTCGATCGCGAAGAGCGCCCCGACGTCGACGCGATCTACATGGACGCGGTCCAGGCGATGACGGGAGGCGGCGGCTGGCCGATGACGGCGTTCCTCACGCCCGCGGGCGAGCCCTTCTACGCCGGGACCTACTTCCCGAACGAGCCCCGCCACGGGATGCCCGCGTTCCGGCAGGTGCTCGCCGGGATCGCAGATGCCTGGCGCGACCGGCGCGACGACCTCGTCGCGCAGGGCGCGAACGTCGTCGCCGCGATCGGCCGGCCGTCGGAGCTGACGGGGAGCGCGGCGGCGCTCGACGACGGGGTCGTCGTCGAGGCCCTGGAGCGGCTCCGCCGAGCCTTCGATCCGCGATGGGGCGGGTTCGGCGGCGCGCCGAAGTTCCCGCAGCCCACGACCCTGGGGTTCGTGCTCCGGTGCGCGGTCCGCGATCGACCGGGCGCGATGGAGGTCCTCACGACCACCCTCGATCGCATCGCGGACGGTGGGATCCACGACCAGGTCGGTGGCGGGTTCGCCCGGTACGCCACGGACGTCAGATGGCACGTCCCGCACTTCGAGAAGATGCTGTACGACAACGCCCAGCTGGCCCAGCTGTACACGCGCGCCTGGCAGGTGACCGGGAACGACCGGTACCGGGACGTCGCCGCCCGCACGCTCGACTACCTGCTGCGTGAGATGCGGGACGGGAGAGGCGCCTTCTGGTCATCGCAGGACGCGGACTCCGAGGGCGTCGAGGGGCGGTTCTTCGTCTGGGGCTGGGACGAGCTGACCCGCCTCGTGGACCCGGAGGTCGCGCGCGCGTTCGGGGCCGTCCCCGAGGGGAACTGGGAGGGCACCAACGTCTTGTGGCGCCCGCTCGACCCGGCGGAGCTCGTGGCGTCCGGCCGGGCGACGGCGGACCTGCCCGCACGCCTCGACCAGGCGCGTGCGATCCTGCTCGCGGCGCGCGAGGCACGGGTCCGGCCCGGCACCGACGACAAGGTGCTGACGGCGTGGAACGCGATGGCGATCGCCGCGCTGGCGGAGGCCGGGCGGGCGATGGGGGCGCCCGACGTACGTCGAGGCCGCGGAGACGTGCGCCGCGTTCGTGTGGGAGCACCTGCGCGACGGCGACGGGCGCCTGCTCCGTTCGTGGCGGGCGGGCATCGCCGGCCGACCGGCCTTCGCCGACGATCACGCGCTGCTCGCATCGGCGCTCCTGACCTTGTACGAGACGACGTTCGAGCTGCGGTGGTTCGAGGCTGCGCGATCGCTCGCCGACGAGCTGTTGTCGCGGTTCGCCGACGGGGAACGCGGCGGCTTCTTCCAGACGGCGGTCGACGCCGAAGCGCTGGTCGTTCGCCCGAAGGAGCTGTACGACAACGCGACGCCCTCGGGCAACTCGGCCGCGGCGGAGGTGTTGCTGCGGCTCGCGGGGCTCACGGGCGACGCGCGGTACGAGGGAGCGGCAGAGGGCGCGCTGCGTCTGGTCCGCGACCCGATGGGCCGCGCACCGACCGCCTTCGGACACGCGCTCTCGGCCCTCGATCGCTTCGTGGGACCCGGTCGCGAGGTGGCGATCGTCGGAGACCCGGGTACGCCGGCGACGCGCGCGTTGATCGACGAGGTGACGGGCCGGTTCCTCCCGAACGTCTCGCTCACGGTGGCACGGCCCGACGACGCCGCGGCGACCGAGCTCGTCCCGTTGCTCCGCGATCGGACCCTGGTGGACGGTCGGCCGGCCGCCTACGTCTGCGAGCGGTTCGCGTGCCGACTGCCCGTCACCGAGCCCGAGGCCCTCGCGGCCGCGCTCATCGGATGAGGGGGTCGCGGTAAGGTGATCGCGTGCTGAAGCCGGGCGATCCCGCCCCCGCGTTCTCCCTCCTGGATCAGGAGGGCCGGACCGTGACGCTCGCGGAGCACCGCGGACGGAAGGTGCTCGTCTACTTCTACCCGGAGGCCGACACACCGGGCTGCACGACGCAGTCCTGTGCGGTCCGCGACGCGCGCGCGGACCTCGCGACGCTCGGCGTGGACGTCTTCGGGATCAGCCCGGACCAACCCAGCGCACAGGCGAAGTTCGACCAGAAGTTCGGGCTGGGGTTCCCGCTCCTGTCCGATCCGGATCACACGGTCGCCGAGGCGTACGGCGTCTGGGGCGAGAAGACGAACCACGGCAAGACGTACATGGGCATCATCCGCTCGTCGTTCCTGATCGACGAGGACGGGAGCGTCCAGGAGTCGTGGTACAAGGTCTCCCCCGCCGACACGGTCCCCAACGCCCGCGCGGCGCTCGCGGCCGGGTGAGCGGCGCCTCGGACTTCACCGAGCTCCAACGCCGCCGGTTCGGAGCGCTCGCGCACGTCGTGCCGGCGATCGCGACCGACTGGCCCGCCGCCTGGGCCCCGGATCGGCGCTACCTGATCTTCGTGGCGGAGGTGGGGCAACAGGCGTCCGTGACCGCGGCCGCCGAGCGTGTGTTGCACGCGATCGCCGGGCTCGGCGTGCCGCCGCTCGACGCGCGGCGCCGTCATCTGACGATCCAGTCGGTGGGATTCCTGGACGAGCTCCCGCCGAACGCAGCCTCGGTGGTCGCGCTCGAGGCGCGTGCAGCGCTCGCGGGCTGCTCGCCCGTGGAGGTCAGCATCGCGGGGGCCGGATCGTTCGCGGAGGCGGCGGTCCTTTGGGTCGAGCCATGGGAGGCGTTGGCCGCGATCCGCGACCTGCTGCTGGACGGCGTCTCCCTGCTCGAGCCGGCACGGGCCGACCGGTCGCTCCCCGCGGAGGAGGGCGGCTTCGCGCCGCACGTCTCGATCGCGTACTACGTCGAGCGGATCCCGACCGGGCCGATCGCCGCTGCCCTCGACCTCGTCGGCACCTTCAGCGATCCGCCCTTCTCCTTGGATGCGCTGCAACTGATCTCGGTCGGTCCGCCCTCCGGAGCCCAGCTCGACTGGGAGGTCATGGCCACGTTCCCGCTGGGCGAGAACGCTTGACGAGCGCACTCTGTAAGTACTAACTTACCGTTAGCGATGGCTTACTCGATGGAGGCGGCGGCGGTCCTCGACGCGCTCGGGGACCCCACCCGGCGGCAGGTGTTGGAGCTCCTGCGGACGGGACCTCGGGCCGTCGGTGAGATCGCAGCCGATCTTCCGGTCAGCCGGCCGGCCGTCTCCCAGCACCTGCGGGTCCTGAAGGGAGCCGGCCTCGTGACGGAGCGGCGCGAGGGGACGCGGCACCTGTACCGGATCGATCCCGAGGGCCTCGCGGCTCTGCGGACGTACCTGGAGACGTACTGGGACGACGCGCTGACCGCGTTCCGCGACGCGGCCGACGATCCCGCGACCGACCCGGCCGAAGATGAGGAGGAACGATGAGCCTGGAACCGATCGTCCGCCAGATCGAGGTCGGTCGCCCCCCCGCCGACGCGTTCCGCATCTTCACGGAGGGGATCGGCACGTGGTGGCCGGCCGAACGGTTCTCGATGGCCGTCGATGAGGACGGCGACGAGCCGCCGAAGCTGGTCGTGTTCGAGGGCGCGCTCGGCGGGCGGATCTACGAGGTGTGGGCAGACGGCACCGAACACGAGTGGGGCCGGGTGACGGCGTGGGCGCCGCCCACGCGGGTCGTCTTCGACTGGAAGCCGAACGACCTCGATCATCCGTACACCGAGGTCGAGGTGACGTTCGCCCAGAGCGCCTCGGGCGGGTCGGTGGTCCGCCTGGAGCACCGGAAGTGGGAGCTCCTCGGCGCCGACCTGGGCGCCCGCGGCCGCGAGGCCTACGCGAACGGCTGGCCCTACGTCCTGGACGAGCGTTTCGGGCGGGCGGCGGCGTAGCCTGCGCGCCCCTCCATCGAGGGCCCGTCGCACCCACGGGTAGACTCGGGCCTTCCCGATCGACCGGAAGCGAGGAGCCGCATGCCCACCGCCACGTTCGTCACGACCCAGGGGTCCTTCACCGTGCGCCTGATGCCGGAGCACGCGCCGAAGACGGTCGCGAACTTCGTGGACCTGGCGACCGGTCAACGTGAATGGACCGACCCGCGCGACGACGTGCGCAGATCCGACCCGCTCTACGCCGGAACCGTCATCCACCGCGTGATCGACGGCTTCATGATCCAGGGCGGCGATCCCGAGGGCACCGGACGCGGTGGACCCGGGTACCAGTTCGAGGACGAGACGCCGGCCGACGGTCCGCGGTTCGACAAGCCGGGCCTGCTGGCGATGGCGAACGCCGGACCGAACACGAACGGGTCGCAGTTCTTCGTCACGGTCGCGGCGACGCCGTGGCTGGATGGACGGCACACGATCTTCGGCGAGGTGACCGAGGGCTACGACGTGGTCGAGCAGATCTCGAAGGTCTCGACCGGAGCCCAGGACCGCCCCGTCGACGAGATCGTGATCGAGCGCGTCGAGATCGCGCCGGACTGAGGTCGGGCCGCGGTCAAGGACAGCGGATCTGGAACCCGCCGCCGGGGCCGACGTCGCAGACGTCGAGCCCCGGACCGCCGTTCAGCGCGTCGTAGCCCTCGCCACCGAAGAGCGAGTCGACTCCGTTCTCTCCCCGGAGCTGGTCCTGACCGTCCCCGCCCAGCAACGTGTCGTTCCCGGGTCCCCCGATCACCAGGTCGTCTCCCCCGGATCCATCGAGGGAGTCGTCCCCGCCCCGTCCGCAGATCACATCCGGACCGGCCGTGCCGACCAGTGCGTCGGGACCGGCCGTGCCGAGGATCGTGCAGATCGGGAGCGGCTGCCAGTCCGGGGCGAGGTCCGAGGCGGCCTCGGTCGTGAGGATCGTGCGCGCCGAGCCGTCGACGTTCATCACGTAGACGTCGCGGTTCCCACCGGACGCGAGGAACCCGACGTACGCGATCCAGGCGCCATCCGGCGACCACGCCGGATCGAGCTCGGCGTCGCCGCTCTGGGTCAGGTTCGTCGCTCCCCCGCCGTCGGCCGACAGCACGTAGAGCTCCGGATTGCCGTCGTCGCAGCAGCGCTCGATCACCATACGCGCGCCGTCCGGAGCCCAGCTCGGGTTCGCGTCTACCACATGGTTCTGCGTCAGGCGACGCAGACCGCTCCCGTCGGGGCGGATCGTCCAGATCTCCGGGAACCCCCCGTCGCGGTCGCTCGCGAAGGCGATCCGCGATCCGTCGGGGGACCAGGCCGGCCCGGTGACGCCGCCCCCGCTCGTCTCGTTCGTCAGCTGCTCGCGACCGGAACCGTCGGCGTTCATCACGAACAGATGGAAGGGCCCGTCGTTCGAGATCCGCCCGACGAACGCGATGCGCGTGCCGTCGGGCGACCACGTCGGGTGTCGCTCGGACTGCGCCGTCTGCGTGATCGCCCCCCCACCCGAGCCCCCTTCGTTCATCACGAAGAGATCGGTGCTGCCGCCGACCTTGAACGTGCGCGCATACGCGATCCGGCTGCCGTCGGGCGACCACGCCGGATCCATCGACTGGCCGTTGTTGGCGGATAGGTTCGTCGGCTCGGACCCATCCACGCCCATCTCGTAGATCTGGGCACGACCGTCGCGCATGGAACGGAACGCGAGGTTCCCCGGCTTCGACGGGAACGCCGAGGCCGCTGGGAGGGCAGGCAGCGTGAGCGCGAGCGTCACGAGGGCGAGCGGGATCACCCGGAGGAGGGGACGGGACATCGCCCCGACCCTACGGACGGGTCCGAGACGCGTCAACGAACGACCCGCAGCGCGGTCGGTGGTCCGGGCCGCGCTCCCGGCGCCGAGCCCGCACGCCGATAGGATGGGCCGGCATGAGGTTGCGCCCCCGGCGCCTCGCCGCCATCCCGGTCCTCCTCGCGATCCTCCTCGCGATCCCGCCCTCGGCCGAGGGCCGGCCCGGCGCGCACACCCACGTGCGCACGATCGCCCCGGGCGTCACGCTCAGGACCTTCGTCGACGTTCGGATCCCGCGGCGGGCCTTCGTGATCACCGTCGACCCGACCCAGGGCGCCCGGGTCGAAGGGATGCTGGTCGGCGGAGAACTCGGGATCGCCCGTCCGCTGACCTCGATCGCGTCGGGTGCCCATGCCCTGGCGGCGATCAACGGCGACTTCAAGTATCCGGGCACGTCCTTGGCCGTACATCCCGTGGTGGAGAACGGGGACCTGGTGCGGAGTGCCACCGAGATGGGCGGAGCGTTCGTCCTTCACACCGACGGATCCGTGTCGATCGGGCCGCCGTCCACCTCCGTGAACGTCACCGAAGACGACACGGGCGAGACATGGAACATCGCGCGATGGAACACGGGCGACCCCGCCCAGGGGGAGCTGGCGGCCTTCACCGAACGCGGGGGGTCGGTCGAACGGGCGCCCGGCTTCAGCTGCCTCGCTAGGCTTCAACCCTCCGGCCCAGCAGGCCCGACGGCTACGTACAGCGTCGAGACCGTCGGGTGCTTCGCGGCATCGCCTCCCCCCGCCGGGGGGATCGTCCTCGCGGCGAGGCCTGGAACCGACGAGGCCACGTTCCTCACGTCACTGACGGTGGGCGAGTCCCTGACGGTCTCCTGGTCGGTCGGGTTCGACGACGTGCGAGATCTGATCGGCGGGTACCCCGTCCTGCTCCAGGACGGGCAGCCGACCGTCGGGCCCTGCTCCCAGCCGATCTGTGGGCGGCACCCGCGGACGGCGGTCGGCGTCACGGCCGATGGGATCGTCCTCCTCGTCGTGGTGGACGGGCGTCAAGCCGGATACTCGACGGGGATGACGCTCTCCGAGCTCGCGAACTTCCTCCGATCACTCGGAGCCGTGGAGGCGACCAACCTCGATGGTGGTGGGTCGAGCACCGTTGTGGTGCAGGACGACCTGATGAACCGACCGTCCGATGGAGCCCAGCGGCCGGTTCCGACCGCCATCGTCGTGCTCGGGAACTAACCGCTCCGCTCCCGCACGTCAGCCTTCGCAGCCGGAGGTGTCGTCGTTCCCCGGAGTGCGGTCACACCGATCCACCCCTGCGCCGCCACGCAAGACGTCGTGACCGATCCCTCCGTCGAGCCGATCGTTCCCGGCGCCGCCATCGAGCGCGTCCTGCCCCTTCGCGCCCGAAAGGTCATCGCTACCGGCGCCGCCGCTCAGCCTGTCGTTGCCGTTCCCGCCCTGGATCCGATCGTTGCCGGCACCACCGCTGAGCGCATCCACCCTGTCCCCGCCCTTGATCCGGTCGACGCCGGCTCCACCCGACAGGTGGTTCTTGCCGGCATCACCCGTGATCCGATCTGCCGATCGACCTCCGATCACGCCCTCGAAGGACGCGATTGTGTCGGCCCCATCAGCCCCACCCACCGTGTCGCGAGACAGGTCAACCATCACGCCGCCGGGAGCGTCCGCATAATCGAGCGTGTCGTCGCCGGCCCCGCCCGTGAGCCCGTCGGCTCCCAGTCGTCCCGCGATCCGGTCGTCGCCTCCCGCGCCCGAGAGGATGTTCGCGTCGCCGTCGCCCACCAGGACATCATCGTGGTCGGAGCCGGCGAGGTTCTCCAGGTTCGCGAGCGAATCCGCACCCGCTCCGCCCGTGTCCTGCTGGTTCGATCCACCCAGATCGACATGCACGCCGCTGCCGGCGCCCGCGTACGAGGTGGTATCGCTGCCGCCTCCCCCGTCGAGGACGTCGTTGCCCGGCCCGCCCTCGAGCACGTCGTCGCCGGAGCTGCCGACGAGCACGTCGTCGAACGCCGACCCACGGAGGCCCTCGATCCCCGATAGAGCGTCGGCCCCGGCTCCGCCGCCCGCGACCCCCGTTCCGAGGTTCACCTGCACGCCGGATGGGGCGGTCGTGAACGCAGCGAGATCGCGGCCGCTCGCCCCTATGACGACGTCGCTCCCCGAGCGCCCGTCGAGGAGATCGTCCCCGTCGCCGCCGTTCAACACGTTGGTGTTCGCGTCGCCGAGCAGGGCGTCGTCGAAGGCCGACCCGGTGAGGTTCTCGATCCTCGAGAACTTGTCCGTGCCCGACCCTCCCGTGTTCTGGCCCCCGGTGCGCGACAGGTCGACTGAGACGCCGGCCGTCGCATCGAGGTACACGGCGGTGTCGTTCCCGCCCGCACCCACGAGCGAGTCGTTGCCCGCCCCGCCCACCAGGACATCGTTCCCCTCGCCACCGTTGAGTTGGTTCGCCCCGGCATCACCGGTGAGGGCGTCGTTCCCCTCGCCCGCGCGGAGGTTCTCGCATTGCGCGAGCGCGTCCGTTCCGACCCCCGTGGCCTGGGGCTGCGTGATCGAGAGGTTGGCGGCGACGGATCCCGGCGAGGCGGAGAAGTCCGCCGTGTCGATCCCCTCGCCGCAGCTGATCGTGTCGTTGCCCGCCCCCCCTTCGATCACGTTCGCGGTCCCATCGCCGAGCAACACGTCGGATCCGTTGCCGCCGTCGAGGTTCTCGAAACCCTGGATCGTGTCGATCCCCGAGCCACCGGTCTGCTGCGGCGAACCGATCGCGAGGTTGACGGTCACCCCGGTCGAGGTGTCCTTGTAGCTGACCGCGTCGACCCCGGCGCCTCCCACCATGACATCGTCGCCACTCCCGCCGTTGATCACGTTGCTGGCGCCGTCGCCCGTGAGCGAATCCGAGCCCGCGGTACCGACCAGGTTCTCGATCGTGCTCAACGCGTCGCTGCCCTGCCCGGTCGCGCTGCCGCCGAGCGAGGCCACGACCGGGCCTCCGCCCGAGAAGCTGACCGTGTCGATCCCGTTGCCACCCGTGAGCCCATCGTTGCCCCCGTCGGTGCCCGGGAGCAGCAGGTCGTTGCCGTCCGACCCGTTCAGGGCGTCGTCGCCCTCCCCCCCGCTCAGGGAATCGTTCCCGCTGCCCCCGGTGACCACGTCGTTCCCGGATCCGCCCGTGAACGTCACGCGGGCGCTCGAACCGCTGGCCGACAACGCATCGTTGCCTCCGAGCCCGTTCGCGCGGAGGTTCTCGACGTTGATCGGGATGATGCTCGGGCTCCGGCCGCCGGTCGTGAACGCGACCACGTCCCCCCCAGCGCCTCCCTCGACGGTCAGGGTGTCGGTTCCGCCCTGCAGGTTGACCGCGGTGGCGATGTCGGCATCGAGGATCGCGATCTGGATCGTCAGTGTTTCGGTGGCGCCTCCTCCCGCGATGTTGATTCGGGAGGTGTTGGCGGTGGTTGCCGTGTCACAGTTCGCGGCCCCCGAGTAGACGATCGCGTTCCCGGCACCCACACCCAGCGTCGCCGCGCTCGAGACATCGTGATGTTCACGGCGCCGGTTCCGTCGAACGTGCAAGCACCGACGGCAGCGGCCGGTGCCGCGACCACGAAGAACGATGCGATCGCGACGACGATCCCGGCGATCGACGGGGTGGAGACCTGCCGCGCTCGAATTCGACGCCGCGAGCGAACGACCGTGCGAGACACGGGACCTCTCCCTTCGTTTCAGCCGAACCATCCTAGGGGGAGACGCACGACGCCGGCTGCCTGTGGTTCCCGAACAGCAGACAAGGCCCCTCGAGAAGAGGGGCCTTGTCTACCGCTCGGCTGAGGACTAGGCGTTGTGGTGCCTGGTCGGCGAGGTATCGCCGTCACACGTGGAGCCGTTGATCAGCGTGAGCTTGTTGATCTTCGCGCGGAACGTGCCCGAGCTTGGCGGGATGTAGGTCTTGTACGACCCGCCGTTGCTCGTGGAGGTCGTGTCCACCCACTTCCAGCCGTTGCCGCTCTTCTTCTGGATCACGACCGGCACGAAGTTCATGCACGCCGCGAACCCGTCCGGAACGTTGACCACGCCTGTGACGCGGCTGTTGCTCCCGAACGAGAACGTGACCGACCGATCGTGCGATGGGATGCCGACCGTGAACGTCGCCCCGGTCGAAGTTCCGACGGCGTTCGTCACGGTGACCGGACCGGTGGTCGCGCTGCTCGGGACCGTCGTGGTGATCTGCGTGTCGGACGTCACCGTGAACGACGCCGTGAGCCCATTGAATCGCACGGCGGTCACCCCGGTGAAGTTCGACCCGGTGATCGTCACGGCGGTGCCCACCGGTCCGATCGTCGGGTTGAACGACGAGATCACAGGAGGTCCGATCACGAAGTTGGTCGCGCTCGTCCCGGTCCCGGCTGCGGTCACCACGCTGATCCTCCCGGAGGTGGCTCCGGTCGGAACCGTCGCGGTGATCTGCGTCGAGGAATTGATCGTGACCGCGCTCGCGGCAGTCTGGTTGAATCGCACCTGCGACGCGCCGCAGAAGCCGCTCCCGGTGATGATGACGACCGTTCCCGCCTGCCCGGAGCCGGGGCTGAACGACGATACGGTAGGCGCTCCAGCCGCGGTTACCGTGAACGCCGCGGCAGCCGGAGATCCCGAGTTCCCATCAGCGTTCGTCACGACCACGTTTCCCGATGTGGCTCCGCACGGCACCGAGGTTGAGATCGTGGTGTTGCTCGTAGCTGTGAACGCCGCGGCGACCCCATTGAACGTCACGGAAGTCACGGTCTGCGTCGCCGGCGGGCTCATGAAGTTATTGCCGGTGATCGTCACGCCCGTCCCCGGAGGGCCGCTACTGACGCTCAAACTGAGCAAGGTAGGAGCCGTCGCGAGAGCGGGCACCGCCGTGACGAGCACCGCGATAACGCCCAACGAGACTGCCGTCGCCAGGAACCGGATCCTCTTGCTGCGTTGCTGCTTCGCCACGTGTCTCCTCCTCCCTGCTGCCACCATCCGAACGAACCTCGCTCTAGGCGCGACCTGCGCCGACACCCTCTCTTGCGGCCACGCCGCGAGCTCGCCGACACCCTATCGCTTGGAACGCCTCGCGCTCAAGGACCGCGCGTCGGAGCATCCTAATCTCATGCCGTATGGAGGTCGATCCGTGACACCCTCCGGACCTCGCGTCACAAGAAAGGAACCGGCCCCCCGAAGGGGGCCGGTTCCAACTTCATGCTGCAGCGTGCTTCGACGTTAGCCGAGGCGCGCCAGCTTCGCCGCGATCGCATCGACTGCTGAAGAAGCCTTGTGGTGCTTCTTCATCTTCTTGCAGTTCGTGCGGATCTCGACGCCCTTGCACTTGTTCTTGCCCTTCCCGCCGTCACCGACATCGGTGCCGCCGCCGCCGTAGAGCTTGTCGTTGCCACCGGCGCCGAGCATGGTGTCTGACCCACCCTCGCCGATGATCTTGTCGGCGCCACCGCCGCCGGCGAGCTGGTCGTTACCAGCGCTTCCGGTGATGACGTCGCCGCCGCCGAAGCCCTTGATCCAGGTGTTGACGGCGGGGCCGGTCCCGGTCGGACCAGTCTTGATGCTGTCCTTCTTCTTCGACCCCTCGACCTTCTCGATGTAGTCGAGGAAGGAGTCGTCGCCCTCGCCCTCGGCGAAGCCGAGGCTCACGTCGACCGTGACGCCGTCGTCGGCGCACTCACAGTCCTTGAAGGACGCCGTGTCGGCCCCGAGGCCACCGAAGTAGCCATCGTTGCCCGCGCCGCCCGCGAGGAAGTCGCCTGCGTCGAGGATCGGGGTGCCGGTCGCCGGGGAACCCAGCACCATGTCGTCGCCGTCGTTGCCCCATAGCTTGTTGGCCAGCGAGTTCCCCGTGATGGTGTCATCGTCAGACCCACCGAGCACGTCCTCGGTCGAGTCATCGGAACCCGGCACCGAAGCGCCGCAGTTCCCCTCACCGTCGAACCCGTTAGGGGAGGCCGCGTTCAGGTTGATCGTCCTCGGCCCGGTTTGGGCCGACGCGTCGACCGTGTCGTTCCCGTCGAAGCCACAGAACGATCCGAACACGTAGACCGACGGGGTCGGGTAGATGAAGGTGTCATCGCCCGCACCACCGGTAACGTGCATCGTGGCGCCCTTGTTGACGATGACATCGTCGCCGTAACCGGTCTGCTTGTTGTTCTGCAGGTCGATCGTGATGTCGGCGTCCGGAGCGCTCCAGGAGTTGTCGATCACGACGTCAGCGAGGTTCCCGCCGTCGAACGTGTCGTTGCCAGCACCGCCGTCCATCCAGGTCCCCGCGCTCGCCGCGACGATCTTGTCGACGCCCGAACCGGTGACCATCTCGAGGATGCCAGTGCCGATCGCGTCGCCCTCACAGGCCGGAGGGGCTCCGGGGCATGTGCCCTCACCCGACGTGGCCGCGCCGTTGTTGATCATGTAGTTCGTGGCGGTCCGGGAACCGTAGTCCAGGACAGTGAACCCTGGTGTGAAGTCGTTGAACGAGTCCTGGCCGTCGGCCCGGGAGCTCCCGCCGATGATCCAGTCGTAGTTCGGCGCGTCGTGCATGTAGTAGCCACCGCCAGGGGAGCCACTACCTGCGCCGAACGAGAAGACAGCAGGGAACGCCGTCGGGTTGTCGTTGCCCATCCCGGTCGTGACCTTGTCGTTCCCAGCGGCCGCGATCGAGCAGGTCAACGCGGTGCTGCTACAGGTCGCATCGCCCCAAACCCCCAGCGGGACGCCTGTGACGCCGCCTGCGTCGAGCGTGTCGTTGCCCGCACCCAGCCAGTACTCCTGGTACTCCGTCCCGACGAGGGTGCCCTTCCCGCCGTTCGCGTCGAAGGTCGTGTTCGTGACCGTGACCGTGTCGGTCCCGGTCGTCCCGACCCACGCGAAGACGTCCCCGCCAGCCGGGGGCGCTGCGGCGTTGTTCCCCATGTCGATCGAGAACGCGATCGCGCCGAAGGAGCCGCCGGTCCCGGTGTTGTTGACCATGAACCGCTCATCCGTGGCGTTCACGCCCGAACCCAGCAGGACGACGGACGTGGTGTTCGAGGTCACCGCGCTTCCACAGTCCTGGGGACCGGTGCCGGTGTCGAACGTGATCTGAATCTCGTTCGCCGCGCCGCCGGTTCCCGTCGCGTTGACCACGGCGAGGATCGTCGTGTCAGCGATCTGCTGCTGGATCGTGACCGTCTGCGTCGCGGGGTTGTAGGTACACCCGCCGACCAAGACAGCCCCAGCCGGCACCATCGCGAGCGCCTGCAGCGCCCCGACGGTCCCCGCCGTCACTACGGCGGCGAGTACCCGATGACGGGTCCTGCCGCTCTTCCCGAAGAGGGTCATTCCCTCCTCCTTCCTTCGCTCGTTTCCCTGCCCAAGTCTCCCGCCCACGCGCCCGGAAGCAAGCATGGTTGGGGGAAGACGTCCGGACTGTATAGCCCGTTCCGGACCTAGTCAATTCACGCGGACCGTGATCTGTGAGCGCCAGATCCGGGCTCACATCCGCGGCTCACCTCCTCTCGGTGGTGGATCGCGGCCCGTTCCGTTCCATCCCTTCCATCTAGTCAAACGCCGCGCAGCTACGCAAGGTTGCTCGGATCCGCAGACCCGCGGTCAGGAGTTACAGCGTGTCGGTTGGGTCGACTGGAACCGCGACAGCGTGCTCAGGCCTCGGTGAGGGCGAAGCTGCTCGCGTACAGCGTCGTCCCGTCGGCCCAGAACCGGAGCTGGATCTCGACGAGGCCCTGGCGAGGAACCGCCGCGTTGCCCGGCGCCGCGTCCAGGTGGTAGTTGCCCGAGAACGTGTAGAGGTATCCCCCGTCGTCGGTGGCGGCGGCCGAGACCAGGCCAGCCCCGCCGGAGTAGGTGAACCAGCCGACCTCGGTTCCCAGCCGGAACTCGAAGCCAAGCTGTCCGCTCGACCCGGTCGCCCCCCCCCAGTACTGGAGGTTCACGGCCCACGAGGGGCGACCGAGCAGGTCGCTCGCCGTCCCCTGGGCAACCTGGGTGACGGCGACCGTTCCACCCGCCGTTCCGGTGACGGTGGACGAGATCAACGAAGGCGACGCCGGGCATTCGGAGCACATCGCCGTGCCCGGGACGCCGACATCGAACCCGAGGTCCCACGCGGGCGCCGGTGGGATCACGACCGGAGGCTCCGAGCCGGGCGTCGGTGCCGGGTCAGGGGACTGCGACGGATCGGGAGACTCGGCGACCGGCGGCGCCTCCTCGGTGTCGCCGGGCCCTTCGGCCGGCCGGCCCCTCGGGCCGTCCGGGCGGGTGCGGTCGGCGTGAGACGGCACGTCGGTGCGGCGATCGGGGATGACCGGCACCAGGATCGGCGCCGCGATCTCCGGTGCCGCCGACGCGACCTGCGCGGCGGGCCTCGCGACCTTCGGACGATCGGCGTCGTGCCGGATCGCGTACGCGCCCATGCCGACGGAGCCGGCGACCGCGATCGCCACCGCCGCGGCGGTGACCCGCTCGGTCGCCGAGACCGACGCCTCCGGCACCACGGTGACCGTCGCACCGGCCCGCGTGGCGAGCGCGTGAGCGCCGCCCGCGAGCTTGCGCGCGAGCGCCGGAAGCAGGAACCAGGGCGCGAGCGCCGCGATCCCGTGACGACCGTCCGCGATCCACGCACGCCGGAAGGATCCCTTCGCGCGGTGGATCAGCGCCTTCGCCTGCGCCGACGTCATCCCCATCGAGTCCGCGATCTCGGCGTGGGAGCGGCCCTCGATCTCGCGCAGGACGAGCGCCTCGCGATGATGGCTCGGCAGGACCCCGAGGACCGCGCGGACCTCCTCCTGCCGGACGATCCGCTCGACCAGCTCCTCGAGATCCTCGTCGGTGGCGGCGACGGCCCCGCCGTCGACCTCCTCGAGGCCGGCGACGACGCTCGGCCGACGCGAGCGCGACCGCAGCTGATCCACCGAGACGTTCTTCGCGATCCGGGCGACCCAGGCCTGGAGCTGATACCGCCCGTTGAAGACCGGGAGGCCGCGCAGCACCCGGAGCATCGTCTCCTGCGTCGGCTTCGAGGGCCTCCTCGCGGTTGCCGAGGATCCGGAAGCAGATCCGGTACGCGAGCGGCCGGTACCGCTCGAAGATCTCGGGGTAGGCCTCCGAAGACCCGTCCTTGAACGCCAGCACCAACCCGCGATCGTCGAGCTCGCCGACGGGGGTCGGTCGCGATGGGGTCTGGAGATCCGAAACGCTCGTCGCCAACGCTGCTCCTCGGGAACCGTCCTATCGAGGACAACGACCGGACGGGGTCCGCGGTTGTCCGTCCGGTACGTATCGGCCTTCCGGGCACGATTCCTAGAGCGAGCGTAACACGGCGGTTCCTGCGGACGACGGACCGAGGAGGATCTACGGCGGTCCGCTCCCGACCCGGGCGTACAGCCGATAGGTCGTGAACCCCGGGACCCATCCGTCGAACACCACGAACCGCGTGTCGTCGCTCAGCCAGATCGCCGAGGCGCCGTCGTTGATCCGCTGGTCGGGCTGCTGGGAACCGCGCACGATCTCGGGCGAGCGCCACGTCGTGCCGCCATCCGTCGAGCCGCTCCAGAGCAGGTCGACCCTCGCGAGCGTCGAGTCGAGGTTGCACCCGGTGGTCCGGCATCCGCTCCACGCGATCCCGACGCGCCCGGCGGCCGTCAGCGCGACCTGGGCGTCGTACCCACCCGAGTAGCCCCCTCCGCCGAAGGACGCGACCTGCCGCGTGGGCGACCACGCCCCCTGGCTCCAGACCCGAGACCAGAGGCCCGGTCCGGTCGTCCAGGCGAACGCCAGCCGGCCGGCCGCCCCCACGGCCGACGGCGCACCGTCGTTCGCGCGGCCGCCGCTGGCGGCGAGGCTCACGGCCGGCCGCCACGTCGCGCCTCGGTTCGGGGAGACCCGGGCCTTGACCGCGCCGTCGGGCGTGGCGAGCCAGGTGACGCCGACCGCGCTCGCCCCGGCGCCACGTCCGGGAACCCGACCCGGCCCTCGCCGCCCGGGTCCGATCCCTTGGCCTTGCCGATCACCTTCCGGGTCCAGGTCTTCCCGGCGTCGTCGGTGAACGCGAGGCGCACGTCGCCCGGAGACGGCGTCCGTCCACGCGACGAACACCCGATCCCCCGACGCGGCGACGGCGGGCGCGTCTACGCGCCCCTTCTGCTTGCTGAGCCGGATCACCGGCCCCCAGGCGTTCGCACCGCCGGCGTTCGTGTTCGCGCGGAAGAACAGCACCCGCGGAGCGGTCGGATCGAACCGTTCGTAGCTCCCCTGGGTGACCCAGGCGGCGTACAGGTGATCGCCGGCTCGCGGCGAGCGCCCCGCGATCCGCGTGCCGCTGCGGTTGGCTCACGCGTGTGGGCTCGCTCCAGGAGAGGCCGCGGTCCGCGCTCGAGACCAGGTACAGCCCCATGTAGGGCCCGCGATCGGTGGCGAAGGCACCGGCGATCCGGTCGGTCGTGTACAGCGCGTGGATCGTCGAGCCGGTGGTCGCGAGCGAGCCACCGGCCTGCCAAGACCAGTCGGCGACGTCGCGTTGGGGCCCCCAGGTGACCGCCGCCGACGCGGTCTGCGGCAGGGTGAGCATCGCGAGCGCGACCACGAGCGGAACACCGAACCGCGTGGGGAGTCGACGCATCGTGCCGACCACCCTATCGACCGTGGACGCGTTCCGGCCGGAGCCCGGCGCGCGCACCGGCAGAACGCGCGGTGCTAGCGTCCCGCGGATGGGCGAGGCGAGCGAGGGCAGGCGCCGGAACGAGCGCGGCGATGCGGAGCGTTCGGACGGACGATCGATCCGGGCGCTCCACCGCGTGGACCCGGGCACGCCGTTCCTGCTCTCCGAGTTCGACCCGGCGAGCACCCCGGGGATGGACGACGAGTCCCGGGCGCGCGGTGAAACCCCGGAGACGGGCGACGCGCTCGCCGAGCTCCAGGAGCGGCTGTGGGTCGAGGGCGAGCGGTCGCTGCTGGTGGTCCTCCAGGGCATGGATACGAGCGGCAAGGGCGGGACCGTCGAGCACGTCTTCCAGGGCCTGAACCCGGCCGGCGTCGACGTCACCTCGTTCAAGCAGCCGACGCCGGAGGAGCGGCGACACCATTACCTCTGGCGGGTCCGGCGGCGACTCCCGGAGCCCGGGTCGATCATGATCTTCGACCGGTCGCACTACGAGGACGTGCTGGTCGTTCGCGTCGAACGGCTCGTCCCGGACGAGGTGTGGTTCAAGCGGTACCCCGAGATCCGGCGGTTCGAAGCGGAGGTGGCCGCGCACGGAACCACGATCCTCAAGTTCTTCCTGGCGATCTCGTACGACGAGCAGCGCGAACGGTTGCTCGCCCGGCTGGAGGACCCGCTGAAGCGGTGGAAGTTCCGCGAGGGCGACCTGGAGACGCGAGCGCGCTGGCCCGAGTACGTCGCCGCGTACGAGGATGCGATCCGCGCCTGCTCGACCGAGGCCGCGCCGTGGTTCGTGATCCCGGCCGATCACAAGTGGTACCGGAACTGGGCCGTGGCGCGCATCGTGCTCGAGACGCTCCGTGACATGGACCCGCGCATCCCCGTTCCCGATCTGGACGTGGACGACCTCGAACGGCGGCTGGCCCCGCCGAACTGACGGCGGTGGTCAGGAAGGTTCGCGACGAGCCGTCACGACCGAACCGCGATCACGACACCGAGACCGGCGATCGTGACCGACCCGCGAGTCGCGGGACCACCGGATGCGGCGCCCGTTCGTACGGGTACAGCCAGATCGCCAGCCATGCGACCGCCACCTGGGCGGCGAACCACCACCACCAGAGGAGGCTCTCCACGGGTACACCCGCGAGCCGCCCGCGGCCGATGACCGGGAGCGCCAGCGACGGCAGGTAGAGGAGACCGAGCAAGCGCGCCGCGCCGTCCGCGCCCTGCCAGTAGGCGATCACCCCTGCGGCCCAGAACGTACAGGCGAGCCCCGCGTACACCCCGAAGCACACCGCGGACGATCGGGCCCGCAGCCGTTGCACCGAGGATCCGCTCCGTACGGCCATGCCCGTCCTCCGCGGGGCCGCGCGGACGAGGTCCGGAAGTCAGGCTAGGCGACCGCGATGCGTGCTTCCAGCACCCGGGGTTCGTCAGTACGCGCCGCGGCCCGAGATGACGGCCGGAACCGTCTTCAGCATCAGGACGAAGTCCTGCCGCAGCGACCACGTGTCGATGTACTCGAGGTCCATGTCGACCCACTGCTCGAACGTGACGTCCGACCGCCCGCTGACCTGCCACCGGCAGGTCAGCCCGGGCTTCACCATCAGACGCCCCATCTCGCGCTCGGTGTAGTGGGCGCACTCCTCCGGCAGTGCCGGACGCGGACCCACCAGGCTCATCTCGCCCTTCACGACGTTGAAGAGCTGGGGAAGCTCGTCGATGCTGAGCCGCCGCAGGACGCGACCGACGCCCGTGATGCGCGGGTCGTCGCGGATCTTGAACACCGGGCCGGTGGCCTCGTTCCTCCGTAGGTCCCGCTGCTCGTGCGCCCGGTCGTACATCGAACGGAACTTGACCATCGTGAAGGGCTCGCCGTCGCGCCCGACACGACGCTGGCGGTACAGGATCGGACCGGGCGAGGTGAAGGCGACGGCCGCCGCCGCGATGATCAGGATCGGTGAGAGCACGAGGATCATCGCGGTCGCGCCGAGGAGGTCGATCGCTCGCTTCACCGCGACCTGCCACCAGTGCGCCCCGAGCAGACCAGCGGCTCGTTCCGGGCGAACCACCTCGACCGAGACGACCTCGGACAGGACGGTGGGCTCGACGACGCCTCCTGCGAACCCGATCGCCGGGTCGGAGGCAACCGACGGGCCGGACAGATGTGAGAGCCGATCGACCCCCATCCGTTCCATCGCGCCCCTATCTGCCGGTCGAACCCGACGCCAGGATGACCTCGGAGGTCACCCTATGAAGCCCGATTCTTCTCCAATCGGGGGATAGTGCGCTTCCCCCAGATGGGCCAGACATGGTTCCCCTATCGGACTAGGTCTTTCCGGCTAGTGCAGCCTCTTAGCGTAGTTCCCACCAGAACACCGAGTCCAGAGCGTACCGAGTCCAAACAGTACAACGTCCTACGACGTCGAAGGTACCGCCCATCAAGAAGTCTCCGGTCGGATCGGGTCGGGATGCATGGCATCGACGGCGCGAGGGCTTGACAGACGCCGAGGATGACGTCATAATGACGTCACCATAGACAGCGCCGTGGCGGGTTGACGGCGAACCGAGAGAGAAGGAGGACGGGCGATGGAGCCGAACCTGAGGAACGAGCTCGGGCGTGAGCGGCTGGAGGACCTCCTGCGGGAGGCGCGCCGCGAGTCAGGGGCCGATCGCCGGCGCGCGACGCCGAGGCGGCCCGCGCCGCGGAACGAGGCCGGCCCGTGGAGCTGACGACCCACGCCGACGCGATCCGGTCGGACCTCGAGATCCTGGCGGGATCCGACGAGGCGTCGCAGACCGCGGCAGAACGGATCTCTCGGGGACTCGAGTCGGCGCTCTCCCTCCGGCTGCTCGACGTCCTCAGCCAGGCGGCGCTGGAGCTCTCGGACCAGCTCCCCGGCGGGCACGTGGACGTCCGACTCGCCGGCCGCGACGCCCAGCTCGTGTTCGTGCCCGAGGGCGAGCCGATGACGACGCCCGACGACGGATCGGGCACGGCGCGACTGACCCTGCGGATGCCGGAGGCAGCGAAGTCGGCGGTCGAGGCCGCCGCCGGAGCCGAGGGTCTCTCCACGAACGCCTGGCTGGTGCGCGCGGTCAGCAACGAGCTCGACCGGGGACGGGGACGCGGGAAGAGCCGCCGGGTGGGCAACCGGGTGACGGGGTTCGCGCAGGGTTGATGACGGAACGCACATCTCGCGGCGACGCGACGATCCGGCACGATGAGGAAGGAGCGAGCAGATGGACACGGTGTTCCCAACCCCCGACGGGGTGGACCTGGAGATCCACATCCCCGCGGGCTCGGTGGAGGTGCGGTGCGAGCCGCGCGACGACACCGCGATCGAGATCCGCGGCGAGCGTGACCCCGACGAGGTGCGCGTCGAGCGGATCGATCGGCCGGGCGGGCCGTGCATCGTCCGGATCGAGCAGCGCGACCGCACGATGTTCGGGTTCGGTCGCGATCTGCATGTTTCGGTGCGGGCGCCCGAAGGCGCCGCGATGGACGTGGCGACGGGCTCGGCGGACCTGACGGTCCGCGGAGGCTCGGGCGCGATCGCCTTCCGGTCGGGCTCGGGCGAGCTCGCGTTCGATCGATCGGCGGGCGACGTGTCCGTCAAGGTGGCCTCGGGCGACGTGATCGGCGAGCGGGTGGACGGTGACTTCACGGCCCACAGCGCCTCGGGCGAGATCCAGGTCGGATCGGTCGGTGGCAGCGCCACCGCGAACACGGCGTCCGGCGACGTCTCGATCGGCGCGGTCGGAGGTTCGGTGAACGCGAACAGCGCCTCAGGCGACGTCAGGGTCGGTGCGGTCTCCGCAGGTTCGGTGCACGCGCGCACGATGTCGGGTGACCTCGCGGTCGGCGTCGCGCGTGGCTCCCGGGTCTGGCTCGACCTCAGTTCGGTGAGCGGTGAGACCGTGAGCGAGCTCGACGCGGCAGACGGCGGCGAAGGCGAGCCCACGGCGGAGCTGCACCTGTCGTCGGTGAGCGGCGACATCCGCGTGCACCGCGCGACCGTCCACGCGTGACGCCGGACGGGTCAGCTCGGCGGTCGGATCGAGGCGAGGTCGTCCATCAGGGCGCTGCGATCCTCGGGGTCGACGATCGCCTCGGCCGCCGACCGGGCGAGCTCGAGGTTGGCCAGGCACGCCTCGCGATCGCCGGCCACCGCGTGCCCGCGAGCGAGCGCCTCGTAGGCGAACGCCAGGTCGAAGTCGCCGATCCCGTGCTGCTCGCAGAGCCCCAGGCTCCGACGCGCGTGGTGCAGCGCCGGTTCGGGCCGTCCGAGCACCGCGTACACCCGCGCGCACTGCCACTCGCCTCGCGCGAGGTTCACCGGGTCCCCGACCTGGCCCCAGTGGTAGCGAGACGCGTGGGCCGCGTGCAGCATGCGATCGTCGTCCAGCGGATCGCGGTCGGGTGATCCGAGCAACGTCCACACGGTGTTGAAGAGCTCGGCCGCCAGGCGGCGCTCGTCCTCGGGCGCGATCGCATCGGAACCCGGGTCTCGATCGGTCACGTGGCTCCTCGTCGACGGCCATCGATCGTGAGCGGACGTGGCGACCCTACACTGACGCGGTGATCACCTGCTCCCGTTGCGGCACCCAGAACCCCGACACCGCTCGGTTCTGCATGGCCTGCGGCGCACGTCTGGTCGCCGATGCCGCCGGCGAGGAGCGCAAGATCGTCACGGTGCTCTTCTGCGACCTCGTCGGCTTCACCGAGCGCAGCGACCACGCCGATCCCGAGGACGTGAAGGCGACGCTCAGCGTCTACCACGCAACCCTCAAGGACGTGATCGAGCACTTCGGCGGGACGGTCGACAAGTTCATCGGCGACGCGGTCCTCGGCGTGTTCGGCGCGCCGGTCGGACACGAGGACGACCCCGAACGGGCGGTCCGCGCCTCGCTCCGCATCCGGACCGCGATCGCTGAGATCGACGCCGCGCGGCCCGAGCTCGGCCTGGCGGTCCGCGTGGGGATCAACACCGGCGAGGCGATCGTCGCGTTCGGTCAGGGGCCGCAGATCGGCGAGAGCCTGACCGGCGACGTGGTGAACACCGCGTCCCGGCTCCAGTCGGTCGCGCCCTCGGGCGGGATCGTGGTCGGCGAGCCCACCTACCGAGCGACGCGTGGAGAGTTCGTCTACGAGCAGCTCGAGCCGGTCCGCGTGAAGGGCAAGGCCGAGCCGCTGCCGATCTGGCAGCCGATCGAACCGAGGAGCCGGCTCGATACGGACGTCACCGCGCGACCGACGGGATCGTTCGTCGGTCGCGGATCGGAGAGCGGGATCCTGCGTGAGCGGTTCGAGGCGACGCTCGGCGCCGAGCGCCCGGGGAACGGCCATACCTGGCTCGTGACGATCACCGGTGAGCCCGGCGTCGGCAAGTCGCGCCTGATCCGTGAGTTCGCGAGCTACGTGGACGCGCTCCCCGACTTCGTGAATTGGCGCCAGGGGCGATGCCTGCCCTACGGAGAGGGCGTGAGCTTCTGGGCCCTCGGCGAGATCGTGAAGGGCGAGGCCGGGATCCTCGACTCGGACCTGCCCGCCGAGGCGGAGGCGAAGCTCGACGTCGCGGTCGACGCCGTGGCTCGCGACCGCGACCAGCGCGATTGGCTCCACAAGCATCTCGCCACGCTGATCGGGCTGGGGACGGAGGATCCCGACCCGCGCGGCGAGGAACGCATCACGGCCTGGCGCCGGTTCCTCGAGGCGCTCGCCGAGAGCCGACCGACGGTCCTCGTGTTCGAGGACCTGCATTGGGCCGACGCGTGCGTTGCTGAGCTTCATCGAGGCGCTCGTCGACTCCGCCGCCTCCGGACGGTTGCTGGTCGTGTGTGCCGCGCGGCCGGAGCTCGCCGACCGGGCACCGAGCTTCGGACGAGGACGCGAGAACGCGACCTCGATCCCCCTCGGCCCCCTCACCGACGCGGAGACCGCGCAGCTGCTCGCGCAGCTGCTGGACCGCACGGTGCTGCCCGCGGAGACGCAGGCGGTCCTGATCGACCGCTGCGCCGGCAACCCCCTGTACGCCGAGGAGTTCGTGCAGATGCTGATCGATCGCGGGCTCATCGAGCGGGGCGCGAGCGGACGCCTGCCGGAGGCCGATCGGATCCCGGTTCCCGAGTCGATCCAGGCACTGCTCGCCGCGCGCCTGGACGCCCTGCCGGTCGACGTGAAGGCGCTGATCCACGATGCGGCCGTCCTCGGCAAGGTGTTCTGGTCCGGGGCGCTCGCCCTGATGAGCGGCCTCCGGGAGGAGGAGGTCCGGGACCTGCTCGACGAGGCCGGCCGGCGAGAGCTGGTGCGCCCGTCCGCCACCTCGAGCCTCTCGGGACAGCGCGAGTACACCTTCTGGCACCTGCTGATCCGGGACGTCGCGTACGGACAGATCCCGCGTGCCGCTCGGGGCGTGAAGCACCTCGCGGCCGCGCGATGGCTGAAGGCGACGCTCGCCGGCCGTCTGCAGGACTTCGCGGAAGAGCTGGCGCATCACTACCTGGAGGCGCTCGAGTACACGCGCACGAGCGGGACCCACGAGGGGTTGGACGAGCTCCGGGCCGACACGTCGACCGCGCTGTTCATGGCGACCGACCGGGTCTGGCGCCTGGACGCCGCCCGGGCCGACGCCTACCTGCGTCAGGCGCTCGAGCTCATGGGTGGCGGGCACGCCCTGCGGACGCGGACGCTGTCGCGCGCGGGGGACGTGGCGTCGCTCCGAGGGCGTCACGACGAGGCGGTCGGTCTGTTCGAGGAGGCGATCGAGGGGTTCCGCGCGACCGGGGACCGGCGCGGCCAAGGTGAGGCGATGGGGCTCCTGGCGCGCGTGCTGGGCCGGCGAGGCGAGCTCGCGCGGTCGACGGCGCTGATGGAGGAGGCGATCACGGTCCTGGAGGCCGAGCCGCCCGGTCCCGAGCTCGTGCGGATCTACAACCGCAAGGCCGGCGAGCTCCTCACGGCCGCCGCGTACGAGGACTGCCTGACCTGGGCGGAGCGGGCGCTCGCGCTCGCCGAAGAGCTCGACCTGGACGACGAGTACGTCCGTGCGCTCCAGTTCCGCGGCGCCGCGCGCTGCGAGACCGGGGACGAGGGAGGGCTCGACGACCTGCGGTCGGCGATCGAGCTGGCGAGGTCCGCGGGCCACGGCCAGTCGCTGGGGCTCGCGCTGGGCAACTACGCGTTCGAGCTCTGGTTCCGTGAAGGGCCGGCCGAGGCGCTCGTGGCCTGGCGCGAGATGAAGCGGCTCGCGGAGCAGCGCGGCTTCGTCTCGCAGGCGCAGCAGGCGCGGATGGGCGAGTTGGAGTGCCTGTTCGACCTCGGCGACTGGGACGCGGTGATGCGCATCGCGAACCAGATGTGGCGTCACGCCGAGGACCGGCGGTCCGAGATCGGGGTCTACGCGCAGCTGTTCGCGGCCTGGGTCCGGCTCCGACGGGGTCAGCATGAGCGGGTCCGTCAGCGGATCGATCAGCTCCTCGCGGACGCGCGTCGCCTCGACCTCCTGGAGTACCTGGTGCCCGCGCTCGTGTGCGCGGCCGAGACGTTCCGCCTGTCCTCGGACGCCGAGAGGGCGCGGGCGATGCTCGCCGAGTTCGAGGAGCGGACCGCGAACGAACCGCGGTCGCGGGCGATGTTCCTGCCGATCGTCGCGCGGGCGCTGGCCGCGCTGGGCGATCCCGCGGCCATCACCCGGCTGGTCCCCTCGCCGGAGTTCGTCCGGACGCCGCGCCACCGCCACGGCGTCGTCACGGCCCTGGCGATCCAGGCCGAGGCCGAGGGCCGATACGAGGAGGCCCTCGTCCGATACCGGGACGCCGCGCTCCGGTGGGACGTGATGGGCTTCTCGCTGGAGCAGGGGCTCACGCGGCTCGGGCAGGCCCGCTGCCTGATCGCCCTCGGTCGCGCGGCCGATGCCGACCGGCCGCTGCTGGAGGCTCGCCTGCGCTTCGAACGCCTGGGCGCGAGCCAGCCGCTCGCCGAGGTCACCGCGCTTCAGGCCGCGGACGACTCCATCTCGGCCGTGTAGTCCCCGTTCCGCGCCAGGCCGTTCATCCGCGCGCGGTGCGCCAGGGCCCGCTGGCCGGCCTCGACGTTCGCCGGGTCACCGCCCCACGCCCCGAGCGACGGCGCCTGAAGCGCCCGGCCGTACGAGAACGACAGCTCCCACGGGTGCGCCCCGAGCCGGTTCATCGCCGACAGGTGCAACGTGGCGTCCTCGTCCGACTGTCCGCCCGAGAGGAAGACGACGCCTGGGACCTCCGGGGGCACCTGCGCCGTCAGGCACCGGACGGTCGACTCCGCGACCTCCTGCGGACCCGCCTGGACGGGGCAGTCCTTGCCGGACAGGACCATGTTCACCTTGAGCAGGGACCCGGGGAGATCCACGCGATGCTCCCGCATCAGCGCGTAGAGCACGTCGAGCGTGCGGGCGGTGGCGAGCTCGCACGCCTCGATCGTGTGATCGCCGTCCATCAGGATCTCGGGCTCGACGATCGGGACGATGCCGCGCTCCTGACACAGCGCGGCGTAGCGGGCCATCGCGTGCGCGTTCGCGAGGATCGCGAAGTCGGTCGGCTGGCCGTCGCCGATGAAGATCGTCGCCCGCCACTTCGCGAAGCGCGCCCCCAGGTCCGCGTACTCGGCGAGTCGCTCGCGGAGCCCGTCGAGCCCCTCGGTCACCGTCTCGCCCGGGAACCGGGCGAGCGGCTTCGCCCCCGTGTCGACCTTGATCCCCGGGATCGACCCGGCGTCCTGCAGGACGCGGACGAACGGCAGGCCGTCGTCGGTCGCCTGCCGGATCGTCTCGTCGAACAGGATCACGCCGCTGATGTGCTCGCCGAGGCCCGGCGTGGTGAACAGCATCTGACGGTACGCGCGTCGGTTCTCCTCGGTCGACTCGACGCCGATCGCATCGAACCGCTTGCGGATCGTGCCGGTGGACTCGTCGGCGGCGAGGATGCCCCGGCCGGGGGCGACCAGCTCACGCGCCGTGGTGCGAAGGGTGTCGAGGTCGAGATCCATGGGTGCCTCCGTGAGTCGTCCGTCGCCGCGAGCCTAAGGCGGTCGCGGGGCGGCTGCCCACCGACGTTCGGCCGCCGGCCGCCGGGCCGTCCGGCCGTCACCCGGAGGCGCGCTCCGCGACGAAGGCGCGCAGGCTCGGCAGGTGGGCCTCGGCGTGCCGGTACCAGCCGCCGGGACCGCCGAGGATCGCACCCACCTTCTCCGCGAGCGGGCGTCTCGCGCGCCTCGTCGGGGGCTCGTCCCAGGTCTCGTCCGAGAGGGCGCCGAGGACCCGGATCAGTTCCCGGTGGACCTCGCCGGATTCCGTCCGGATCCGTTCGAGCGGGCGCTCGGCCCGCATCGCGACCGCCTTCCGGTTGATGGCGGTGAGCCCGTCGATCCGCAGCGCCTGGTCGATCGGCGCCGTGACGCCGTCGGCCCACGCGCCGATCGCCGCGAGCGCGTACTCCTCCCAGCTGGTGAGGTGGCCGAGGAGGTCCTTCGGGGACCACGTCCCACCCCCGAGACCCGGTGCGATCGCGTCCGCAGGCGAGAGGCGATCCACCAGCCCGGCCACCTCACGGTGCCCCTCCGTGAGGATGCGCAGGGCGTCGGCCTTCGCGATCCGGGACATGCGCGGACAGTCTGCCGTCGACCCGGACGGCGGCGTCACCGGTCGCGGTCGCCGATGCGAGGCGCTGCGCGACGAGGCGCAGACGGAGCGGCGCTGCGCGTCAGAAGTCGTCGACCAGGTGCGACGTCTCGATCGCCGCGGCGGCGACCTGACGGAACACCGGCTCGAGGTCCGCGGCAGCCGGGGTACAGAAGTACCAGTCGCCGTCCTTGTTCTCGTTCACGCCGCACCCGCCGGGGAAGTCGTCGGGTGACGGCTGCGTCGCCACGGACGCGATATTCGTCGTCGCGAGGACGTTGCGGAACGGTCCGCTGGTGTCGAAGTTGCATCGAACCGGTGGGTTGTCCAGGCCGAACGCGATCGAGAAGATCGTTTGGTCGGCGGCCTTCGCGATGTTCGCTTTGCTGTTGAGGTAGTTGCACGGCTGCAAGCCGTTCGGCTGGTTCGCCTGTCCGTCGGTCTCGAAGATGATCACGTCGGGGACATCTGTGCGCCCCTGCAGCCGGAGCATGTCGCGTGCGGCGTCGAGCGGATCCCCGAGGTTCGTATGACCGGCGCTCGTTTGATTCCGGCCGTTGACGTTGACCGTGGGGCTTCCCGCGCGCACCAGGCAGTTGATATCTTGGACGATGCGGCTCGCGGTGTTCAGGGTCCCGTCGGGTCGGGTGAAGTCGTTGCTGAGCGGCGTTACCTGCCAATCCTGGTAGTTCGAGTTGGGGTAGTTCTGCGGGTTGTTCACCTGACACTTGTTCGACGGCTGACCGTAGGGCAGCGCGACCACTCCAACCCACTGCTGGCTCGAGTCGTAGAAGGAAAGCACCGAAAGCGCGGCGTTCTTGAGGTTCACGATGTCGGCCGGCGTCATCGATCCGGTCCGGTCAAGCACCATCACGATGTCGACCGGGCTCGAAGGGGCCCCGCATGCGCCCTTGCATGACGCGGCGCTGACCGAGCCGGTGTTCCCGTCGTTGATCCCGATCACGGGCGCGAAGTAGTAATCCACGGACTCGCTCGTCTGCAGCCGGATCGTGTTGCACTTGTCGCCGGCGTATGGGTTGCACAGATGGGACGCCCTGCTCCCCTTGTACGTCCACGTGTTCGCCGCCCAGGCACCGGCGGATGGCCCGCAGATGAATGGCACCTCGCCGGGGTCCGGAACGCTGTTCCCATCACGGTCCCCGACGATGCAGCGGAACGAAACCGTCAGCGTCGCCGTGGAGGCCAGTTGCGGTGCGTTGGCGATCGCGACACGGCGCGCCAGCGTCTCGGCGGCCGTTCCTTTCGCTGCGTCCGCGGCCGGAAGCTCGGCCGCCCCGGCGAGCGCGCCAAGGTCGACCGCGTTCTGTAGCACCTGACGAGCGTGATAGAGGCGGCTGATATCGATGACGAAGGCGACCGCCGCGAACATCACGATGAGGGTGAGGGCGAACAGCACCGCGACAGCCCCGCGCTCTTCTCCGAGCCGTCGCGGACCCCGAAGTCCAGGTGGCGTCCTCATGCGGTGTCGAACCTCGCTTCCCCGACGACCACTAGCCCTCGAACCTGGACTCGGACATGGAGTGCACGTTCATCGTGGGACCAAGCCCTGGCACGAAGGAGCCGAACGGGGTGATCAGGTCGTACGCGTAGTCGACGTTCACGCGGACGATGTCACCCGCCTCCCACGTGCTGCCTGCGCCACACGCGCCGAACGTGACGCCGTCATCGAGGCTGCATTCGACCGTGACCGTCAGCTTCGTGGGGTCGAGCGTTCGAGCCGCCTGCTCCGTCCGCAACTTGATGTTGTCCGGATCCGCGACGACCGCGCCGCGCCTGGCGCCCTCGCGGGCGGCGTTCGCGGTGTTGTTCCATGCGTGGAACGCGAACCCGAAGTCGATGATCCCGAAGATCAGCATGAAGAGCAGGCTCGCGACGATCGCGAATTCGACGGCTGCCGCGCCTTCTTGACGCCGGAACGAACGCTTCGAGGCCTTCATGTGCTCCTCTGAGTCGCGTGCTGGAACGCCTGCAGCAACGCTAGGGTCGGCCGGCGCGGGCCGGTATTCCGAGTTCCCCCGAGGCCCGGTACGTACTTCTACGTACCGGCGTGCCAGCGGGCGAGGAGATCCGCCTGGCGGTCCTCGGATAGCGCATCGCGCAACTCGGGGAGGCCCCGCTCGCGATCCCACGACACGGTGTCGCGGATCGTCTCGACCAGCGGGCGGAGGGAGAGGCCGGCGGCCAGGCCGCGGGCGGGATCCGCGCGCATGACCTCGTGATCCTCGGGCGTGGCGTAGAGCGGGATCTCGCGTTCGACCTCGACGCCCTGCTCCGTGAGCCACGCCGGATCGACCCACGTCACCGACGCCGAGCCGCCGGTCGCCTCGGCGCAGGCGGCCATCATGCCGGCCATGTCGAGCGGCTCGGCGGGCCCGACGCCGTTGAAGACCCCGGCCGCCCGCCCTTCGGCGAGGTCGACCGTGAACGCTCCCAGGTCCCGGCCGTCGATCAGCTGGATCGGCGCGTCGCGCGGGCCGGCCATGAGGATCTCGGCATCGCCGGCCGCGCGCCGCGCCCAGGTCGTGAACCGGTCGGTCGGATCGTGCGGCCCGATCACGTAGGTGGGCCGTACGATCGACAGCCGGCCCGGGAACGCGTCGGTCGCCTCGCGCTCACACAGCGCCTTCAGCGGCCCGTAGGAGAGCCACGTCACCTCTTCGCTCGTCGGATCCGGCAGGTCCCCCTCGTCCCACAGCGGCGAATCCTCCGTGACCGACGTGGCGCCCGTCAGCCGGTAGACGCTGCACGTGGAGACGTAGCAGTACCGGTCGATGGACCCGCCGATCGCCGCGACGAGGGACCGCACCTCGCTCGGGCGGTAGGCGCAGACGTCGACCGCCGCGTCCCAGGTGCGTCCCTTCAGACGGTCCAGGTCGGTCGTCCGGTCGCCGAGGACGTGCTCGGCCTCGGGGAACAGGTCCGCACCGGTCTGGCCTCGATGGAAGAGCGTGACCTCGTGCCCGCGGGAGATCGCCTCGGCGGCCGTGTGGCGGCCGACGAACGACGTGCCGCCGATGAACAGGAGCCGCATGGAGAGGGGACCCTACCGCAGGCGCGGGCAAGGGATCGGCGCGCGCCCGAGGCGGCAGCCGAGACGGATCAACGGGGGCTACGTGTGGCTGAACCCGGGACGAGACGACGCCTCGCGGGGTGGGTTCGCCTGCAGGTGATCCGTCGCGGCGCTCAGGTCCCCGATGAGCGACTCCGCCAGATCGAAGCTGAACCCCTCGCGGATCACGACGCGCAGCACCGCGACGTCGGTCGCGTCGTCGGGCATCGTGTACGCCGGAACCTGCCAGCCGTCGATGCGGAGTCGTTCGGAGACGTCGAACACGGTGTAGGGCGCTCCCTGCTTCAGGCCGAACGCGAAGACCGGGATCGCGGTGCCGTCGCTGACCAGCTCGAACGGCCCGAGCTCCGCGACCTTCGACGACGTGTGCGTCGCGAGGGTGCGGAGCGCCTCCATCACCGTGCGGTACCCGGACCGGCCGAGTCGCAGGAAGTTGTAGTACTGCCCCACGATCTGGTTCCCGGGCCGGGAGAAGTTCAACGTGAACGTCGGCATGTCGCCGCCCAGGTAGTTCACGTGGAACACGAGGTCGTCGGGCAGGTCGTCCTTCGAGCGCCAGACGACGAAGCCGACGCCCGGGTAGACGAGACCGTACTTGTGTCCCGACACGTTGATCGAACGCACGGCCGGCAGCCGGAAGTCCCAGCGCGAGCTCCGGATGCAGGAACGGCGCGACGAACCCACCGCTGGCCGCGTCGATGTGCACCGGGACGTCGAAGCCGGTCTCGTCGTTGCTGGCCACGACCGCGTCGTGGATCGCCTCGATCGGCTCGAACTCACCGGTGTACGTCGTGCCGAGGATCGCGACCACGCCGATCGTGTCCTCGTCGATCCGCTCGACCGCCTCGTCGGGAGCGATCACGTAGCGGCCCTCCCGCACCGGGATGTACCGGGGTTCGACGTCCCAGTAGCGGCAGAACTTCTCCCAGACCACCTGCACGTTGGATCCCAGGATCAGGTTGGGCCGGTCGGTCGGCTTGCCGACGGCCTCGCCGACGCGCCCGCCACCGCCACTTCATCGCCAGTCCCGCGAGCATCACGGCCTCGCTCGAGCCGATCGTGGAGGCGCCGACCGCGTCGCCGTCCTCGGGAACGTGGAACAGATGCGCGACCATGTTCACGCAGCGCCGCTCGATCTCGGCCGTCTGCGGGTACTCGTCCTTGTCGATCATGTTCTTGTCGAACGCCTCGGCCATCAGCTTGTCCGCCTCGGGCTCCATCCACGTGGTGACGAACGTGGCGAGGTTGAGCCGCGAGCTCCCGTCGAGCAGGAGCTCATCGTGGATCAGCCGGTAGGCGGCCTCGGGCCGGGCCCCGTGCTCGGGCATCTCGAACTTCGGGATCGGCTCGAGGTCGAGGCGCTGGGTGTAGGCCGGCGCGACGGCCGTGCCCGCCCCGCGGTCCTCGTTCGATACGCGGGTGTGCACCATGGTGTGGCCTCCTCGTTCCGACCGCTCGGCTCGTGGGTCGATGCGGACAGCGTGACAGGTCGCCGGTCCCGGTCACATCCGCGGGAGCGAGACGACCCCGTACAGGGTGAAGACCAGGAACACCAGCGCGAGGGCGTTCGCGCCGATCCGCACCCCCCGCAACCGGAACCGTTGCGAGACGGTCACGAGGAACAGCACCGATGCGAACAGCACGGTCTGGCGCACGTACTTGTTGGCCGTCTCCCTGGCGCTCGTCCCCTGGGCGAAGTACGCCGACGCCTCGTCGTTCAGCTGCGCGGCCTTCACCATCGACGGGTTCGCGAAGCTCGGCATGAACCCGGGCCCGGGCGGCGCATCCGGGTCGGTGAACGGATCGGTCGCGAGCCAGTCCTGGAACGCGGCCGCGTACGCGGCCGAGAACCGCTTCTCCATCATCGCCTCGAGCTGCCGGTCTCCCGCCTCATGCGCCTGGAGCCAGGCGGTGAAGAACGACGAGTCGGCCACGAGCTCCTGGCCGCCGATCGTCGCCGCCGCTTCGGCCTCGAACCGCGTCGTCGACGCCAGCCCGTAGAGCCGAGCCTGCTCGCCTCCCCACTGCGACCCCTGGTAGCCGCTGAACGCCGTGGCGATCGCGACGATCGCGAGCGCCGAGACCTCCAGGATCTCGACGACCTTCTCCCAACGTCGCTGGGGGGGCGGCTCGCTCACGCTACCCCGGCAGCACGTTGATCGCGCGCGCGATCACGAGGATCGCGGTGATCAGCGAGATCACCGATTCGGCCATCATCGTCATCTTCGCCCAGGTCCGCACCGGCAGCGTGTCGGTCGGGCTGAACGCCGTCGCGTTCGTGAACGACAGGTAGAGGTAGTCGGGGTACCGCGGCATCCACCCGTCGGGGACCAGCTCCGGCATCGCCTCCTCGGGGAAGCCGAAGCTCGGGGGGATGCCGGAGTCCGCGGCGCGCTCCGCGGCGCCACCGCGATCCACCTCCCAGAACCACAGGCTGAAGACGACCACGTTCGTCACCCACAGCGCCGCCCCGCGCCCGAGCAGCGCTGTCGCACCGACGTTCGCATAGCCCTTGTCGACGATGTCGAGCATCAGGACCACGAGCCCGCCCAGGGTGCCGATCGTGAGGAGCACGATCAGGATGAGCGTGGCACGGCGGGCAGCACGGGTGCGCCGGTCGATACGCCCGGGATCGCGGATCAGCACGGCGCCGAGGGCCGCGACCTCCAGGACGGGGAAGATCCACCAGAACGAGAGCCGGCCCGTATGCGGCGTGATCACCTGGAGCACGACCGCGACCACGACGGCGAGGGCCATCGGCCAGCGCCGCTCGGGCAGCAGCGCGCCGGCCGGCTTCACCTCGTCGGTCGTCATCTCGTGCCCGGGGTGGGATTCGAACCCACACGCCCCGAAGGGCAAGCGCGTTTAAGGCGCCGTCGTCTACCGTTCCGACACCCGGGCGTCGCGACCGATGCTAGCCGCTGGCGGTCCCGGCGCCGGGTGGCGGCGCCGTTCAACCCCGGCGGCCCTCCGGCCGATGGACTCCCGTGGGACACACGAGGGGGGTCGTGCGTGCCCGGCTCCGCCCATCGCCGGCCGGCGAGGACGGCTTCACGTTGATCGAGCTGATGGTCGTCGTGTTGATCATCGGCATCCTCATCGCGATCGCGTTGCCCACCTTCCTCGGCGCCCGCACCCGCGCACAGGACCGCGCCGCACAGGCGGACATCCGCAACGCGTTCGTGGCGGAGAAGACCTTCTTCACCGATGGCTCCGTGTACACGGAGAACACCGCGGCCATCATGGCGATCGAGCCGGCGCTCACGTACGCGACGGGCGATACCCCGTCGGTCATAGGGACCGTCTACCTCCACCACCACCCGGTCACGACCGAGGTGTACGTGTCTGCGAAGAGCCCCTCGGGGACCTGCTTCTACCTCCGCGACTTCCCGATGACCGGCTCGACCTTCGCGAGGTCGTCGGGATGCGGGGTCGCGGACACACAGACCTACTCCGGCTCCTGGTGAGTTGTCGCTTCAAGTTCCCCGCTCCGGACGGCCGATAGCCCTGTCGAGATGCCGGGGGCTCCGCACACGGATACGGTCGCTCGACCCATCGCCCTGCCCCGCCGCGACTTCGTCCGGCGCGCGGCGGCCGGGACCGCCGTCGCCACCGCCGGTCTCGGATCGCTCGTCTGGAGCCCCGACGACGCCGAGGCGGCTCCGCTCGCGACGAAGGATCAGGATCTGCACCTGCTGCGCCGCGCGACCTTCGGCCCGAGCCGGGCATCGCTCGCCGAGATCAAGCGGATCGGTCGGAGCGCGTGGCTCGAGCGGCAGCTCCGGCCGGACTCGATCGACGATCGCGCGTGCGATCAACTGATCGCTTCACGCTTCCCTCGGCTCGGGTGGAGCATGGACGAGGCGTGGGCCGAACTCGACTTCGGATGGGACCTGATGTTCGACCTGGGCGTCGCCGCGGTCGCGCGCGCGGCCTGGAGCGAGCGCCAGCTGTTCGAGACGATGGTCGACTTCTGGTCGAACCATCTGAACGTGTCGAACCCGAGTGACAACGGCTGGTACTGCCGCCACGACTACGACCGGACCGTGATCAGACGCCACGCGATGGGGAAGTTCTCGAACATGCTCCTCGCCTCGGCCGAGCACCCCGCGATGCTCCTGTACCTCAACAACGCCGAGTCCTCCAAGGAGGACCCCAACGAGAACTACGGACGCGAGCTGCTGGAGCTGCACTCGGTCGGGGTCGATGCCGGCTACGGCGAGGGCGGCATGTGGAACTCGACCCTGATCATGACCGGCTTCGGCATCGACTGGGACTCGGGGCGCTTCCGCTACTCGTCCGATGCGCACCACACGGGTCCGGTGAAGGTCCTCGGCTTCCGCGCGAGGAACCCGGGCGCCAAGGGCCGCGACCTCGGTCGCGCCTACGTCCGCTACCTGGCCAGGCACCCCGCGACCGCGCGCCACATCGCGCGCAAGCTCTGCCTGCGGTTCGTCTCCGATGCGCCTCCGCCCGGCCTGGTGAGCGACCTCGCCGCGACCTACCTGCGCAACGACACGGCGATCGTCCCGATGCTCCGCCAGCTCTTCAACTCGGGCGCCTTCCATGGTGCGATCGGCGCGAAGATCCGGCGCCCGTTCCAGGATCTGACCGCCACCCTGCGGATCCTGGGGATGGGGCCGGACGCCTCGGGCACCGAGGGGATGCAGGGCCTCTACTGGATGATCGAGGGCTTCGGAGACCTGCCCCTCGCGTGGCCTCAGCCCGACGGCTACCCCGACTACGCGGACGCCTGGCGCTCGGCCGGCGGCACGCTCAGCCGGTGGAACATGCACATGTCGCTCGCGGCGCACTGGTGGCCGAGCTCCCTGAAACTGCCGCCGCTCGAGGACATGCTCCCCCATCCGCTCCCGAAGACCCACGGCCCGCTGATCGATGCGCTCTCGGAACGGCTGCTGTTCCGCGCGATGTCTGCCCGGCACCGCGACGCGGTGCTCGGGTTCCTCGGCGTGAGCGCGGACACGCCGCTCTCGGCCGACTCGGAGGCGGTCACCTGGCGGCTGTCCTCGGTCGTGGCCCTGATCCTCGACTCCCCGTACCACCAGGTGAGGTGAGCATGACGACGATCGACCTCACGCCGACGCCCGAACAGCTCCCGGCGGTGATCGACCCGCGCAAGCCGTGCGGCTGCCCCGACTACGAGCGCGGGATGTCGCGCCGCTCGTTCCTCAAGCGTGCCGGGCTTTCCGGCCTGGTCGCGGGTATCGCCTCGCAGACGATGTTCACGCGGCTGGCGTTCGCGTCGGCCCCGTACTCGGGCGACGTCCTCATCGTCCTGTCGCTCCGGGGGGGGTTCGACGGGCTCAACGCGATCGTGCCGGCCGCGGACCCCGACTACGCGACATGGCGCCCGAACGTGGGCGTCCCGACCGGCATGCTGCTCCAGCTCGACGGGATGTTCGGGATGCATCCGGCGATGGCCCCGCTCAAGGGGTTGTACGACGCGGGTCAGCTCGCGGTCGTGCAGGCCGTCGGCATGGCCGAGCCGAACCGGTCGCACTTCCAGGCGATGGAGGAGATGGAGCGAGCCGCGCCGGGCACGTCGCTGCGAACGGGGTGGCTCGACCGCGTGCTCGGGCTCCGCGACGAAGGCACCGCGTTCCAAGGCGTGCAGATGGGGGGCTCCATGGCGGCGTCGGCGTTCCGGGGAGCCTCGTCGGAGCTGGCGATGTGGTCCGTGGACTCCTTCGGGCTGGATGCCGCAGGGGACGCGGCCGAGCTCGCCCGTTGGAGCGGCGCGCTCCGCGAGCTCCATCAGGGGTCGCCGCCGGCGATCGGACAACCGGCGCGCTCCGCCCTGGCCGCGCTCTCGACGACGGCGCAGCTGCAGCAGGTCGGATACAGCCCGGAGAACGGCGCCGACTACCCCGACTCCGACCTCGGCCGGGCGATGCGCGACGTGGCGCGACTGATCAAGTCCGACGTCGGCCTGCAGGTGGCGGCCGTGGACTACGGGGACTGGGACATGCACGCCGGGATGGGGCGGGTGCACGACGGCTGGTTGCACGACCACCTCACCGAGCTGTCCGGCGCGCTCGCCGCCTTCGCGACCGACCTCGGCCCGCGACTGTCCGACGTGACCCTGGTAACCCTCACGGAGTTCGGGCGCCGCGTCGAGGAGAACGGCTCCGGCGGCACCGATCACGGCCACGGGCAGGCCGTCCTGATGCTCGGCGGCGGCGTCCGGGGCGCGCAGGTGCACGGACGGTGGCCGGGGCTCTCCCCCGGCGCATTGATCGACGGCGACCTCGCCGCCACGACGGAGTACCGGACGATCCTCGCCGAGGTCCTCGAGAAGCGGTGCGGAGCGGGCTCGGTCACGACGATCTTCCCGGGGATCGGCTCGCAACGCCTCGGCGTCGTCGACGCGCGCTGATCGGGTCCGGGAGCGCCGCCACGACGGCGACACGGCGAGCGCCGGGGCGCCGGGGCGGGCGCATCCGCGCCGCGCTCCCATGCGCGCGGGCTACCATCGGGACATGCGCGACCTCTGCGCACTGCCGAAGGCGGAGCTGCACATCCACCTCGAGGGCTCGATCCGCGTCGAGACCGTGCGGGACCTCGCGCGGCGACAGGGGCTCGCGACGCCGTCGGCGCTGCACGACGACGGATGGTGGCGGTTCGACGGGTTCCTGCATTTCCTCGATCAGTACGGCGCCGTCTGCAACCTCCTCAACGATCTCGAGGACTTCCGGCGTGTCGGCTACGAGTTCTGCGAGGACCTCGCGGGCCAGGGCGTCCGCTACGCCGAGGCCGTCTTCTCCCCCGCGCAGCACGCCGGTCGGCTCGGCGACTGGCACGGGCCGATCGAGGCCGTGCTCGACGGGCTGGCCGCCGGCGAGCGGGACTTCGGCACGACCTGCCGGCTGGAGCCGGACATCATCCGGGACTTCGGGATGGAGCTCGCCGAGGGGTCGCTCGAGGTCGCGATCCGCCACGTCGGCGAGGGCGTCGTCGCGTTGAACTGCGCGGGGTCCGAGCGGTTCCCGGTCGAGCCGTACGAGGATCTGTTCCGCCGCGCCGCGGATGCCGGCCTCCGCTCGACGCCCCACGCGGGCGAGTGGTCGGGACCCGCGAGCGTCCACGAGACGCTGCGCTACCTCCGCCCCGACCGGATCGGCCACGGCGTCCGCGCGATCGAGGACCCCGAGCTGTTGAAGGCCCTCGCCGACCGACGGATCCCGCTCGAGGTCTGCCCGTCGTCGAACGTCGCGACCGGCGTCTACCCGACGCTCGAGGAGCACCCGTTCCCGCGCCTGCGCGCCGCGGGCGTGATCGCGACCCTGAACTCGGACGATCCCGCGCTCTTCGGCTCGTGGGTCGCGAACGAGTACCGCATCGCGCGCGAGGTCTTCGGCTACGACGACGCCGAGCTGGCGCAGGTCGCTCGCGACGGGATCGAGAGCTCCTTCGCCGACGGAGCCGTCAAGGCTTCGATCCTGGATGCGGTCGATGCCTGGCTCGCGGCCGAGCCGGAGCCGGCCGCGACCTGAACCGTTACCGTTTCACGGCCTTGACCGTCGCCGTGTCGATGTAGACGGCCTCCGTCGGCTGGCCGTCACCGCTGGGCGGTGCGAGGACGAAGATCCGCTTCGCGACGTCGAGCCCCTTCACGACACGACCGAAGATCGTGTACGTCGGCTGGTCGTCGAGGCCGTGCCCATCCGGTCCGACCACGATGAAGAACTGGCTGCCGCCGGAATCGGGCGCACCGGTGTTCGCCATCGCGACCACCCCAGGGCCGTAGACCTCGTCCCCCTTCGACTCGTCCGGGATCGTGTAGCCGGGTCCGCCGGTGCCGGTTCCCGTCGGGTCCCCCGATTGGATCACGTCGATGCTGGCGGCGATCCGGTGGAAGATCTGGCCGTCGTAGAACTGATGCTTGGCCAGGAACACGAAACTGTTCACCGTGAGTGTCGAGACCTTCGGATCCATCTCGATCACGATGTCGCCGCACGAGGTGGCCAGCGTCACCTGGTAGAGCTTCTCCGGATCGACGATCGCGGGCGGAGGACCGGCGAACTGGGGCTTGGGATCGGTGGCGGTCGGTGGCGCTTGCGCCCCGCACGCAACGGTCGTCGCCTGGGGGGGCGTCGGCTGAACGGTCCCGGTCTGCTGACCGGGCTCCCCGGACCCGGTGGCGCCGCTCGGACCGGAGGCGCCGCTCGGACCGGTGGCGCCGCTCGGACCGTGGCGCCGCTCGGACCTGAGGCGCCGCTCGGACCGGTGGCTCCCGTGGGCGCGGCAGCCTCCTCGTTCGAGCCGAGGAACAGGACCCCGCCGGTGACCAGGAGGGCGACGACCACCAGCCCCACCACGATCGCGACGATGCGCTCCCGGCGGCGGCGGATGGCCTCTCGCTCGGCCTGCCTTCGGGCGGCGAGCTTCGCGAGGTGACGGTCCCGGCTGCGCTTGGACATCGGCCGTCGAGGTTACCGGATGTCCATCAGCTCGAAGGCGAGGCCGTCGAGGACGTCGGTCTCGGACACGAGCGCCCGTTCGAACCCGAACCGACGCATCACGCGCACGAGGACGACGGCACCGGCGACGATCACGTCGCCGCGGCCGGGCGCCATCACCGGCAGCGCCTGCCGTTCGGCGTTCGTCATGGCGGCGAGCTCCCCGAGGATCCGTTCCGCGGTCCCGACCGACAGCCAGGTGCGATGGATCCGGTCGGGGTCGTACCGCCGCAGCTCCAACGCGAGCGCCTGGACCGTGGTCGCGGTCCCGGCGACCGCGATCAGGGTGCGCGCCGCTCGGACCGGGACGACGGCCTCCGCCTCGCTCAGGTTCGCATCCACCTCGGCGGTCATCGCGCCGAGCTCTCGCGGCCGACGGCGGATCGCTGCGCACGTGTCGCTCGGTCAGCCGGACGCTCCCCATCCGCATCGAGATCGCAGGCCCGGGGGCGTCGGGGCGCTCGCCCAGGACGAGCTCCGTCGAGCCGCCCCCGATATCGAGCACGAGGCGCGGAGCCGGCACGCGGCTCGGGTCGAGCCCACGCGTGGCTCCGAGGAACGAGAGGCCCGCCTCCCGCTCGCCGGAGATCACCTCGAGCTCGCTGCCCGTCAGGTCGCGTACCACCGCGGCGAAGGCGTCGCGGTCCGACGCGTCGCGGACCGCGCTGGTCGCCGCGACGCGGAAGCGCTCCGCGTGCAGCGCCCGGGCGCGCCGCGCGTAGGTCCCGAGGACGTCCAGCGTCCGTGCCAGCGCCTCGGGATCGAACCGACCCGTGCGGTCGACGCCCGAGCCGAGGCGGGTGATCACCATGTCGCGGGCGAGCTCGCCGGGATCGCCCGGGTCCGTGCCGGGCTCCACGACCAAGAGCCGGACCGAGTTGGTCCCCTGATCGATCGCTGCCGCGCGGCCGGCTCGCTCGTCCGGATGGACGGGCTCGACCTCGCCGGCGACCTCCTCCCCCACGGGGTCTCGCCCGCCGGCCAGGTGGTACGCGTAGTGAGCGTGCAGGCACTTCACGCCGCGCCGCGTTCCCCCGACGCCGCCCCCGGCGCGCGCCTCGTCGGTGCCCCGGGCGCGCTCCTCGGCGGCGGTGTGGTGTGCCGCCTCGAGCGCCGCGGCGAAGACCGGATCGGCGTCCATCCGCTCGTTGAAGCGCGCGATCGCGCCCGCGGCCTCCAGGCGCGAGACCGCCTTGATCGCGTCCGGGCAGGTGAGCCAGTAGCGCGTCGGGAACGGCGTGCCGTCGGGGCTGGTGGCCGCGTTGCGGATCACGAGCGGATGCCCGCCGGTGCAGCGGGCGACCACCGAGAACGGGACGGTGGGCTCGCGGCCGAGCTGCTCACGTACCGCGATGAGGTCGGACGAACGGAGCTCGTGGGTCGGCTCCCGAGGCGGGGCGGTCATCGGACGATCATCTTGGCAGGCCGGGGTGCCCGGACGGCGATACTGCCAGGGATGCGCATCGACCCCGGGTTCACGTGGATCGAGACCGAACGCCTCCGCGTGCGCCGGTTCGCCCCGGCGGACGCGGTGGCATTCGCCGGCTACCGCGCCGATCCGGACGTGGCTCGCTACCAGAGCTGGGAGGTGTACTCGATGGACGATGCCGAGCGGTTCATCCGGGAGATCGCCGGCGTGTCGCCGGGAACACCCGGCGAGTGGTTCCAGTTCGCGGTCGCGGACGGCCCGTCCGACCTGCTCGTCGGCGACGTCGCGCTCCGCGTGACGGAGGAGGACCCCCGGCGCGCCGAGCTCGGGTTCACGTTCGCACCCGAGCGGCAGGGGCACGGATACGCGACGGAGGCCGTCCGCGCCGTGATCGCGTACGCGCGGGATCGTCTCGCGGTGACGACCGTCTTCGCGATCACCGATGCGCGCAACGCGGCGTCGATCGCCCTGCTCGACCGCATCGGGATGCGACGGGTCGGCACGGCGCGCGCAAGGTTCAAGGACGAGTGGTGCGAGGAGCACACGTACGAGACGCGCGCGCCGGACGGGTGACGCGCTACTTGCGCTTGTGCTCGACGGCGCGCTTGTAGTCGACGAGGCGCTCTTCGCTCTGGCGCATGAACTGCTTGAGCATCCGCTCGAAGTCGGGGTCCGAGCCGCGGCGGGGACGACGCTCGGGCGGTGGGTCCTGCAGCGCCTTGATCGACAGGTCGATCTTCCCGTCCTCCTTGATCGCGATCACCTTCGCCTGGACGACGTCGGCCTCCCGGAGGTGGTCGTGGACGTCCTTGACGTAGTTCCGGTCGATCTCGGAGATGTGGACGAGCCCCAGGCGTCCGTCCTCGAGCTTCAGGAAGGCGCCGTACGGGGTGATGCGTTCGACGGTGCCGTCGATGACGGCCCCGACCTCGATCTCGGCGATGCTGCTCCTCGCTTCCGGGGCCGCGCGGGGCCCCCTCGTCTCGCGGCCGCCCAGGGCGGACGGCAGGCGGCAAGTGTGGCGGGTCCGCCCGCGTGGCGTCAATGGCGGTGCGCCGGCCGGCACTCGTCGGCGAGCCGCGGCCCGGATCGCGGCGGCCGGATAGGGTGTTCGCGATGGAGTTCCAGCAGGTGGTCGCCCGGCGCCGGATGGTGCGCCGATTCGATCGGCGGCCGATCCCTCCCGACGTCTTGGACCGGGTCCTCGACGCGGGCCGGCGCGCGCCCTCGGCGGGGTTCTCCCAGGGCCTGGAGCTGCTGGTCCTGGATACGCCCGAGACCGTGGCTGCGTTCTGGGAGATCACGAAGGACCCGGAGTTCGGCTGGGACCTGGAGGACGTCGCCGTCGGCCCGACCGCGATCGTGCTCCCGCTCCCCGACAAGGCCCGGTACCTCGCGCGCTACTCACAGGACGACAAGATCGCGTTCGGGATGGACGACGAGTCCCACTGGCCGGTCCGCTTCTGGGACGTGGACGCGGCGATGGCCTCGATGCTGATGCTGCTGGCGGCCGTCGACGCGGGGCTCGGCGGCTGGTTCTTCGGCATCACCCACGGCGAGCGCGAGCTGCTCGACCGGTTCGGGGTGCCCGCGGAGCTTCGCCCCATCGGGATCCTCGGGTTCGGCTACCGGGCCGAGGACGAGTCGCCGAGCGGCTCGTGGATGCAGCGTCGTCGCAGAGCGTTCGAGGAGCAGGTGCACCGCAACGGCTGGTGAGCCCGGGTCCGATCAGCAGGCTGGCGGCTTCGGGTACCCCGTCTCCGGGATCGCGACGAACGCGGTCTCGCCCGGGCGCACCATGCCGAGGCAGGCGCGGGCCAGCCGCTCCAGCTCCCGGGGATCGTTGAGCTCGAGCAGGCGCTCCTGGAGCCGCTCGTTCTGCCGTTCGAGCTTCGCGCTCTGCTCGCGGAGGTCGGCGAGCGCGGATCGCTGGCCGAGGTAGGCGCGCAGCGGGGCGATCGCGAACGCGAAGATCACGACCATCACGACCAACAGGAGCGCGGCGCGCGCCGTGAGCCGGACGGCGGGTCGGGGATCGGGGCGCTCCAGGACCGGCGGCGTCTCCCGTCGCCGCGCAGGGGCCGGGACGCCGGCTCGGCGCGTGCGAGCCGGGACGCCGTCCGCGTGGGCGCTCATCCGCCGCCCCCGACGATCGACGACCTCCCCGCGAACCGGGCGTTCTCGCCGAGCTCCTCTTCGATCCGCAGGAGCTGGTTGTACTTCGCCGTCCGCTCGCCGCGCGACGGAGCCCCGGTCTTGATCTGGCCGGCGTTCGTCGCGACCGCCAGGTCGGCGATCGTCGCGTCCTCGGTCTCGCCGCTCCGGTGCGAGATCACGACGCCGTAGGCGTTCCACGCCGCGTGCTGCACGGTGTCGAGCGTCTCGGTGAGCGACCCGATCTGGTTCACCTTCACGAGGATCGCGTTCGCGACGTCCTCCGCGATCCCGCGTTCGAGTCGCTCCAGGTTCGTCACGAACAGGTCGTCGCCCACGACCTGCACACGCTCGCCGACGCGGGCGGTGAGCGCGGCCCAGCCCTCCCAGTCGTCCTGCGCGAGCGGATCCTCGAGCGACACGATCGGGTAGCGGTCGAGGAGGTCCGCCCAGAACGCGATCAGGTCGTCGGCGGTCAGCTCCTCTCCGCCGAGCCGGTACCGGCCGTCGGCGAAGAGCTCGGACATCGCCGGGTCCATCGCCAGCGCGACCTCGTCGCCGGGCCCGAGCCCGGCCGCGGCGATCGCCTCCATCAGCAGATCGAGCGCCTCGTCCGCGGTCGCGATCTCGGGGGCGAACCCGCCCTCGTCGCCGACCGCCGTGGGCATCCCGCGATCGTGCAGGATCGCCTTCAGCGCGTGGAAGCACTCCACGCCCCATCGCAGGCCCTCCGCGTAGGACGCGGCGCCCACCGGCATGACCATGAACTCCTGGAGCTCGAGCTCGTTGTCGGCGTGCGCGCCGCCGTTGATCACGTTCATCATCGGCGTCGGCAGCACGTGCGCGTTCGGCCCGCCCAGGTACCGGTACAGCGGCAGGCCGCTCGAGTCGGCGGCGGCACGCGCCGTGGCGAGCGAGACCCCGAGGATCGCGTTCGCGCCGAGCGCCGATTTGTCGGCCGTGCCGTCGAGGTCGAGCACGGCGCGGTCGACGCCGCGCTGGTCGTAGCCGTCCAGGCCTACCACCGCCTCCGCGATGGGTCCGTTCACGTGCTCGACCGCCCGCCGGACGCCCTTGCCGCCGAAGCGCGGATCGTCCGCGTCGCGGAGCTCCAGCGCCTCGTGCTCGCCGGTCGAGGCGCCCGAGGGGACGCCCGCCCGCCCGAAGCCGCCGTCGTCGAGCCACACGTCGACCTCGACGGTGGGGTTGCCTCGCGAATCGAGGATCTCGCGCGCGTGGACGGACTCGATGGCCGACATCGGGGCTCGATGGTAGCGGAGCCTCCCGCGCGGCCTGGGATTTGCGCTGGTCAGGTGGCCGAGTCGCGGCCGGCCGGCTCCAGGGTGAACTCCAGGCCGCGGCCGACCGTCCGGAACCCGAGTCGCTCGTACAGGCCCTGCGGCCAGTCGTCGCCGTCCGCGTACAGGAAGACGAGCTCGTTCCCCTCGGCGAGGCCGTCGCGCGCCGCCGCCGTGACCACCGCCTTCGCGAACCCGCGGCCCCGGAACCCCTCGAGCGTGTTGACGTCCTCGACCTGGGCGACCCCATCCATCGCGTACAGCTGGCAGTACGCGGCGATCGCGTCGTCCGCGCGGACGACGTAGAAGCGGCAGCCGAGCTCGTGTTCGAGCTTCCCGTCGTAATCGGTGAGCTGACGGGCGACATCGTCGCTCAGCCCGTGCTCGCGCGCGTTGACGGACTCGATCGCCGGGCGGACCGTCGCGAAGTCCACGATCTCGACGTTCGCGGTGTCCACGGGGTCCGCGGACCCCGCTCGCAGCGCCATCGTCACGAGGCGCGAGACGCGGTAGCCGCGTTCGGCGAACCCCATCGCCCACCCCGTGCCCTCGTGCTCCCGCGCCACCATCACCTTCCGATGGCGGAGACCCGCTCCGCCGAGGATGCGATCGGCCTCTCCGACCAGATCCTCGGCCGTGGCGTCCGGCGCCGGGGCGTCGAGCCACAGATGGTTGCCGTCGTACCGGTCCGGGAAGTCCAGGTCCAGGTACGCGGTTCCCCAGCGGAACCGTTCGCGGTGGGTGCTGAGCCGCTCCTGGAGTTCGGGCCAGAACCGCACGGTGCGTTCGAAGGCGGCGACGTCGCCCGTGTCGGTAGTCTGAGATGGACTAGTCGGCGGGTGCATCGTCCCGTGCCTCGCGGAAGAGCGCCCGCAGCTCGTCCTCCGCCATCGCCGCGAGGTCGAGGCCCCGCTCGCGAGCGAGCTCGCGCGTCCGGTCGTAGCGGGCCGCGAACCCGCGGATCGTCCGCCGCAGCGCGCTCTCGGGGTCGACGCCGAGCTTGCGGGCCATGGCCACCGTGGCGAACAGCACGTCGCCGATCTCTTCCTCGGCGTTCGCGGGATCCCGCGCGGCGCCCAGCTCGTCGACCTCCTCGCGGAGCGCGTCGAGGGCGCCGCCCGTGGTCCGCCACTCGACGCCCCAGCCCGCGGCCCGGCGCTGCACCTTCGCGGCCCGTGCGAGGGCGGGCAGCGACGCCGGGATGTCGTCCTCCACGGGCCGCTCACCCTTCTCCTCGGCCTTGAGCTTCTCCCAGTTCACGAGGACCTCGTCGGCGCCGCTCACCTGCACCTCGCCGAACACGTGGGGGTGGCGGTGGACGAGCTTCTCGACCAAGCCCTGGGCCACGTCGTCGATGTCCCACGCGCCCTCGTCGGCGGCGATCTGCGCGTGGAAGGTCACCTGGAGCAGCAGGTCCCCCAGCTCCTCGCGGATCGCGACGCCGTCGGCGGCGTCGATCGCGTCGAGCAGCTCGTGCGTCTCCTCGAGGAGGTGGCGCGCCAGGGTGGCGTGCGTCTGCTCGGCGTCCCACGGGCAGCCGCCAGGTCCGCGAAGGAGCGCCTGCACGCGGATCAGGTCGAGGAGCCGTTCGCCGCCTTGGCTGGACGGGACCGGGCCGTCGGGGACCGGCTCCGGCGACCGATCGGCGCGGGTCGGCGGCGACGCGCTCATCCCGCCTCGCTACCCGGAGGGACCGGGCGTCGGGCTCTCGCTCCCGGTGGCGGTGCTGGACACGTGCGCCACCGACACGGTGACCGGGTCCCAGCGTCCATACCGCGGGCTGACGTCGACGCCGCCCTGGGCCTGCTCGCGGAGCCACTCGTCGAAGGCCGACCCGGCGTTGTTCGCGACCAGCTGCTCCTTCGCGTCGGCGAACGACGTGATCTCCTGGTCGACCATCCGGATCACGTGCCAGCCGAACTCGGTCTTCACGGGCTGCGAGGTCTCGCCCGGCTCGAGGGCCACGGCCGCCTCGGCGAACTCCGTGACGTACGTGCTCGCGACGGCCGACCCGAGGCTGCCGGAGTTCTGCTGGGCGCTCGGGTCGATCGAGATCTCTTTCGCCAGGTCCAGGAAGTCCTGCTCGGTCGCCCCGGGGGCCGTCACCTGGCGGTAGGCGTCCTGCGCCTCGGCCTCGGTCTCGACCAGGATGTGATCGACCTGGATCGTCGTGAACGAGAGCATCTGGTCGCGGTACAGCTGCCGGAGCTCCTCGTCGGTGAGCTGCGCTTCGGCGACCGCACCCTGCACGGCCCGGAACAGGAGGACCCGCTCCGCGAGCACCTGCAGATCATCGCGGGTCAGGCCGTTGTCCTCGAGCGCCTGGTCCACGGTCGCCTTCCCGAGGCCGTCGTCGAGCTCCTTGATGATGTTCGTGACGTCGGCGTCGTCCACCGCGATCTGGTTGGCATCGGCGAAGCCCTGGACGAGGAGGCTCTGGATCAGGTTCGAGAGCGTGAACCGCGCGCAGGCGGATTCCGCCGACTCCCCGGCGTCCGGCGTGCCGCACGACGCCTGGTTCAGCCCCGCGAGGAACGTGTACCGGTCGATCTCCTGGGCCAGGGTGTCGACCGAGATCTCCTCTTCGCCGACGGTCGCGGCGGTGCTCCCGGCCGACGGGGTCGTCCCGCCGCCGCCCGATGCGCAGGAGGCGGCGAACAACACGAGCGCCACGAGGGCGGGCACGGCGAGGAAGGTCCGGTTCCGGGGGATCACGGCTGACCAGTCTACCGGCTGACAGGTTCACGCTCGCCGGTCGCCTCGAGCAGCCGTCCCTCGACCCAGCGCACGAGCTCGACGCCGAACACCCGCTCGGGCGTGAGGTTCAGCGTTCGTCGCTCCGGGTGGAACGTCGCACCCGGCACCCGCTCGGACAGATCGAGCAGCAGGGGATCGGCGATCGCCACCGGGCGCACACGCACCTGGTCGCGGTAGGTCGAGATCTCCTCCGCGCCGAGGCGACCCGCCGTGACCCGGAGCGACGCGATCGCGAACAGGGTCTCGACCTCGGCCGGGAGCACGCCGTAGCGGTCCTCGGTCTCGGCCCGGACCTCCGCGAGACGATCGTGGCCGCCGGCCGACGAGATGCGCCGATACAGGTCGAGTCGGAGCGCCTCCTGGGCGACCCATCCCGGCGGCACGAACGCCTTCACCGGGAGGTCGATCCGGAGCTCCGGTTCCTGGGCGACCGGTTCCCCCTTCATCTCCGCGACCGACTCCTGCAGGATCCGGCAGTAGGTATCGAACCCGACGGCGGCGATGTGGCCGTGCTGCTCGGCGCCGAGGAGGTTCCCGGCGCCGCGGATCTCGAGGTCGCGCAGCGCGATCTGGAAACCGCTCCCGAGCGCCTGGTGCTTCGCGATCGTCGCGAGGCGCTCGTGGGCCTCCTCGGTCATCTCGCGCTGCGGAGGGAAGAAGAAGTACGCGAACGCGCGCTCGGCGCTGCGACCGACGCGCCCTCGGAGCTGATAGAGCTGCGCGAGGCCCAGGAGGTCGGCCCGGTCGACGATCAGGGTATTCGCGTTCGGGACGTCGAGCCCGGACTCGATGATCGTGGTGCTCACCAGGACGTCGGCCTCCCGGTCCCAGAAGCGGATCATCTGCCGTTCGAGCTGCTCCTCGTCCATCTGGCCGTGCGCGAGCACGATCCGGGCCTCGGGGAGCTCCTGCTGCAACCAGGCCGCATGCCGGTCGATCGTCGCGACGCGGTTGTGGACCCAGAACACCTGGCCCTCTCGCAGGAGCTCTCGGCGGACGGCGCCGAGCGCGAGGCTCTCGTCGTACGAGCCGACGTAGGTGAGCACCGGCTGGCGGTCCTCGGGCGGGGTGTCGACCGTGGACATGTCGCGGATCCCCGTGAGCGCCATCTCGAGCGTCCGTGGGATCGGCGTCGCGGTCATCGTCAGCACGTCGACGTGGGCGCGGAGGCGCTTCAGCCGCTCCTTGTGGGAGACGCCGAACCGCTGCTCCTCGTCGACGACCAGCAGGCCGAGATCCTTGAAGGCGACGTCGCTCGAGATCAACCGGTGCGTGCCGACGACCACGTCCACCTTGCCGTCGGCGACATCGTCGATCACCCGCCGCTGCTCCGCGGGCGGGACGAAGCGCGACAGCATCGCGACCTTCACCGGGAACGGCGCGAACCGCTCCGAGAACGTGATGAAGTGCTGCTCGGCGAGGAGCGTGGTCGGAACCAGCACCGCGACCTGCTTGCCGTCCATCACGGCCTTGAAGGCGGCACGCACCGCGATCTCGGTCTTGCCGAACCCGACGTCGCCGCAGATCAGCCGGTCCATCGGCTTGGGCAGGCGCATGTCCTGCTTGACGTCGTCGATCGCCGTCAGCTGATCGCCGGTCTCCTCGTGGGGGAACGCGTCCTCGAGCTCGTGCTGCCAGGGCGTGTCGGGGCCGAAGGCGTGCCCCGCCACGGACATCCGCACGGAGTAGAGACGGACCAGCTCGCCCGCCATGTCGCGGACGGCGCGTTTGACCTTCGTCGTCGCGCGCGTCCAGTCCGAACCGCCAAGACGGTGCAGCCGGGGCGCGTCGCCGCCGAGGTAGCGCGCCACCATCCCCACCTGATCCGAGGGGACGAACAGCCGGTCGTTGTGGGCGTACTCGAGGATCAAGTAGTCGCGCTCCGACCCCGCGAGCGCGCGGTGCGTGATGCCCGCGTACCGGCCGACGCCGTGGATCCGGTGGACCGCGAAGTCACCGGGCTCGAGCTCCTCGGCGATCGCGTCGGTCCGGCGCCGGGTGAACCGCGGTGCGCTCCGCGTGTGTCGCCGCGATCCGAACAGATCCTCCTCGGTCGCGATCGCGAGCGACCCCGGCGCGAAGACGAACCCGTCCGTGAGCGGCGCCTCGATCGTCTCGACCCGGCCCGCCCCGACGACCTCGGTCGCCCGCTCGAGCGAGCCGGGACCGCGCCCGGTCACGATCAGCCGATACCCGCGTTCGCGGAGGTCCTCGAAGCGCTTCGCGATCTCGTGCGCGTTCCCCTGCGCGGTCCCCCACGTCTCGATCCCGAGGTCGAGGCCCTCGGTGAACTCCGTCAGGTGGAGCCGGACGTGGTCGCCGAGCGCCACGTCGAGGGCCTCGATCACGGGCGGCCCGGGCCACGACGTCGCCGCGGCGAGCGCCTCGGCCTCCTGGTACGCGGCCCGCGCGCGGTCCTGCGTGCGCGCGGCCTGCGTCAGCACGACCCAGGCGCCCGCGGGCAGCAGCTCAGCCACGGTCGGCATCGCGTCGAAGATCAGCGGGGCGAGGGTCTCGGCCGCCTCGACGAACAGGCCGTCGCCGACCCGCTGCAGCGGGTCGGCGAACCGATCCGCCACCGTGTTCGCGCGCGCGCTCGCGCGCGCGCGAACCTCCTCGTCCGGGATCAGCTCGCGGACCGGCGGCACGAGGAGCTGCGTGACCTTCGAGGTCGAGAGCTGGCTGGAGGCCGAGAACGCGCGGAGCGACTCGATCTCGTCGCCCCAGTACTCCAAGCGGACCGGACGCCGTGCCGTGCCGGGGAAGACGTCCACCACGCCGCCGCGGACGGCGAACTCGCCGCGATGCTCGACGACGTCGGCGCGTGCGTACCCGAGGTCCACCAGCGCCGTGGCCAGCGCGTCAGGCGGCAGCGTCCGCCCGGCGACCAGGTCGATCGGCGGCGTGAGCCCGAGCGTCGGGATCAGCCGCTGGATCGCGGCGAGCACGGGCGTCACGAGGACGAACGCGCCGTCGGCACCGCGGAAGCGGTGGAGCGCGTCGTGCCGGCGCGCGGCGACCTCGGGAGCCGGGCCGATCCCTTCGTACGGGAGCGCCTCCCACGAGGGCAGGAGCGCCGCTCGGTCGTGGCCGAGCAGCGCCTCGAGGTCGGCCGCGAGGGCCTCGGCCTCGCGGGGACCGGGCGCCACGGCGAGGATCGGGACGTCGAGGGCTCGGGCGAGCCCGGCGACGACGAAGTCCTCCCCGGTGGCGGCGCGCGCCACGATGGGCCGAGCCCGCTCGAGCAACAGCCGCTCGAACGGCTCCGAGCGGATGAACGCCTCGAGCGCTCGATCCAGGCTCACCCCCACGCTCCTTCCGAACCGACCCGGACAGCACGAACAGGCCTCGTCGCCGTGCGACGGGGCCTCCTGCGAGGCAGTCTAAGCGGAAGGAGGGATCAGCCGAGCGCCCGGCGGATCCGCTCGCGGATCCCGGCCGCGTCCAGCCCCCGCTCCCGGTCGTGGTCGGCGGGGGTACCGTAGGCGCGCAGCAGCGTCGGCGCGACGCCGATCCACGTGAACCGTGCGGCGCGATGCGCGAGCGCCGAGGTCACCGCGGGCGCGAGGGTCCCCTCGAGGAACGGCGCCACGCCGATCACGGGCTCGGCATCCGCGGCCTCGCGCACGAGCCCCTCCGCGTCGAACGGGGCGACGCTCGTCGCGTACAGGACCGTGACGTCCAGCCCGGCGACCGCCTCGAGCGTCCGGTCGAGCATCGGGCCCACCGCGATCACGGTCGCGTCGGCGCCACGGCGCACGACCTCGAGCCGGCCCACCGCGACGTCGCGCGTCTCGGCGTTCGTGGCGGTGCTCGGGCGGAGGTACGTCGGGTGGCCGTTCGCGTAGGTGGCGCGGAACAGGTGATCGAGCTCCTCAGGGGTCCCCGGCACCAGCACCTGCATCCCCGGGACGGTCAGCAGCGCCTGCACGTCCCCCGGCGAGTGGTGCGTGAACCCCTCGGCCGTGTAGTCGTACGAGGCGCCGACCGAGACGAACGTCCCTCCGAGTCCTTGATAGCCGAAGTCGATCTTGATCTGCTCGAGCGGCCGCTCGACGAGGAACGGCGTGATCGTGTGCACGATCGGGAGGAACCCCTCCAGCGCGAAGCCGGCCGCGACGCCCACCATCGTCTGCTCCATGATCCCGACGTTCACCGCACGACGCGGGTCGTGGCTGAGGGCGCGGCCGAACTGCCCGGTGCTGATCTCGGCGAGCACGATCGCGACGTGCGGGTCGTGGATCAGCAGGTCCGCGGCGGTCTCGCCCGCCTGCTCGCGCATCGTGGGGGCGATCACCACTCCCCCTCCGGGATGTCGGCCACGACCGCGGTGGGTCGGGTCCCGTGCCGCGCCGTGAGCGCTCGCTCGAGCGCGTGGTGGTCGTGCCCGTCTACCACGTGCGCGGACCAGCCGAACGACTCGAGCTTCGCGTCCCATGGCGCCATCGGAAGGGTGCTGCTGTGGTTGTCGATCACGAGGAGCGTGAGGTTCGTCAGGCCGAGGGCCGGTGTGAGCAGGACCGCCTCCCAGTTCGAGCCCTCGTTCAGCTCGGCGTCGCCGGTCAGGACGATCACCCGCCGGTCGTCGAGCCCCTTCGCGCGGAGCGCCATCGCCACGCCGACCGATATCGGCAGTCCGTGGCCGAGCGAGCCGGTGGAGGCTTCCACACCGGGCACGAGCACGCGGTCGGGATGGCTGCCGAGCCTTCCGCCCCACTCCATGAAGCCGTCGAGCCAGTCGGCCGGGAAGAAGCCGAGGTGGGCGAGGATCGCGTAGCACGCGACCGGTCCGTGACCCTTGCTGAGGATGAACCGGTCGCGCCCCGGCCACGTCGGGTCCTGCGGATCGACGCGCAGGACGCGTCCGTACAGGACCGCGAGCGCGTCGAGCGTCGAGGTGCTGCTCTCCTCGTGCTTCTCGTCGCCGGTCGCGCGCGCCATGAGGCGACGGACCTCGTCCAGGTCGATCGCGCGGGTCGTCGCGTCGTCCACGCTCACCCCGGTGTAGACGCCGGCGGCGGGCGATCTATGCCCGGGGACCGCCGCGGTTGAACCGATCCTGCGCCACCTCGAGCCCGTCGACGATGAGGGCGCGGACGGCGTCGGCGCCGTCGTCGACCAGGATCGCCGCGTCGGCCTCCTCGCGCTTCGCGAAGGGCTGGAGCACGAAGTCGGCCGGGTCTTGCCGGCCGGGCGGCCTTCCTACCCCCAGCCGCACCCGCAGGAAGTCGGGCGTGCGAAGGGCCTGTTGGAGCGACTTCAGCCCGTTGTGGCCGGCGGTCCCACCGCCGAGCTTCAGGCGCATCGCACCGAACGGCAGGTCGATCTCGTCGTGCACCGCGATCACGTGGTCGGGCGCGACGTCGTGCTTCTTCGCGATCGACGCGTACGAGGGCCCGGCCTCGTTCATGTAGCGGTGCGACTTCGCGAGCCACACCCGGCCGCCGTCGATGCGGATCTCGGCGACCTCGACCGGCACGAACCGCGCCTTGCGGAAGCGAGCGTCCGCGGCGCCGGCGAGCTCGTCCGCGACGCGGGCGCCGAGGTTGTGCCGGGTCCTGGCGTAGCGGTCGCCGGGGTTGCCGAGACCGGCGACGAGCCAGTCCATCGATCAGCCTTCGCCGCCGCCCTCCTCGGCGGACGGAGCGGCCTCGCCCTCTGCGGGCGCGGGCACGCCCTCGGCGGCCTCGCCCTCGGGCACCTCCACGCCCTCCTCGCCGGGCAGACCGAGGTCGGCCTCGACGCGGAGCGCGGCCGGCGTGATCACGGAGAGCACGGCGTCCTCGGGGTTCGTGAGGATCGTGACGCCCGCGGGGGGCACGATGTCGCGCACGTGGATCATGTCGCCGATCGACAGGTCCGAGATGTCGACCTCGATGTGGTCGGGCACGTCCTGCGGGAGGCTCTCGATGTGGAGGTCGCGCAGGTGGTGCTCGACCACCCCGCCCTCCTTGACCCCGACCGCCTCGCCCACCTCGTGGACCGGCACGTCGACCGTGATCGTCTGCGTCCGGCTGACCGCCAGGAAGTCGACGTGGATCAACGTGTTCCGGATGTGGTTGCGCTGGATCTGACGGGGGATGACCAGGTGATCCTTCCCATCCACGACGAGGTCGAGCAGGACGTTCGAGCCCGCGCCCGAGTGGAGCACGCGGCTCATCTCGTGCGCGTCGACGGACAGGGAGACCGTCTCTGAGCCCTGTCCGTACAAGACGGCGGGCACGCGCCCGGCGGCGCGGAGCTTGCGGGCGACACCCTTGCCGCTGTCGGTGCGGGGTTCGGCGGTGAGTTTGGCTTCCACGCTCGTCCTCGGTGGTCGTGTCGGATGGGTTCGGAGGCGCGCTCCGGCCGCCCATGGTACCAACCACCTGCGGCGACGGGCTGGGCGCCCGACCGCTATACCTGGTTGTCGCCGCGGAAGATCTCGCTGACCGAGCTGTCCTCGAAGACCGCGCGGAGCGCCATCGCGATCAGCGGCGCGATCGACAGGACCTTCAGCTTCGCGAACGCCCGCTCCTCGGGGATCGGCACGGTGTTCGTGACGACGACCTGTTCGATCGGCGCCTCCTCGAGGAGCTGGCGCGCCTTGCCCGAGAAGATCGCGTGCGTCGCGGCCGCGTAGATCGGGCCGGCGCCCTGCGCCTGCAGCGCCTGCGCGCCCTTCGCGACCGTGCCGGCCGTGTCGATCATGTCGTCGACCAGGACGCACGGGCGACCGTCGACCTCGCCGACCACCGCCATCTCCTCGATCTTGTGCGCCTCGGTCTTCGACCGGCGCTTGTACAGGAACGCGAGGTCCGCGTGCAGGTACTTGCGCAGGACCTCGGCGGTCTTGATCCGCCCGGCGTCCGGCGCGACGACGACCAGGTCGTCCCCGGACAGGCCGAGGGTCTGCTCGAGGTGATCCGAGAGGATCGGCAGCGCCGTCAGGTGGTCGAAGGGGGCGTCGAAGTACCCCTGGATCTGTCCGGAGTGCAGGTCGACGGAGACGATCCGGTCGGCCCCCGCGGCGGTGAGCATGTCCGCGACGAGCTTCGCGCTGATCGGCTCGCGCGATAGGGCCTTGTGGTCCTGCCGGGAGTACCCGTAGTAGGGCACGACGGCCGTGATCCGCTTCGCCGACGCGCGCTTCATCGCGTCGATCATCAGCAGCTGTTCCATCAGGGCCTCGTTCACCGGCTCGTAGTGCGTCTGCACCACGAACACGTCGGCGCCACGGACGCTCTCCTCGGCGCGGAAGTAGATCTCGCTGGACGCGAACCGCCGCAGCTCGGAGGTGCTGACGGGGATCCCGAGGTTCTCGGCGATCTCGTGGCCGAGCGCCGGATGCGTGGTCCCGGTGAACAGCATCATCCGCTTCTTGGTGATGAACTCCACCGCGACCCCCTAGCCCTTCCCCTCGCGCCGGTGTTCCGCGTCCTTGCGCCTGCGGTACCCCTTCACGGTGCGCTGCTCGCTCCGCTCCACGGCCAGCGCGCCCGCCGGTACGTCGTCCGTGATCACCGAGCCCGCTCCCGTGCTGGCGCCGCGGCCGATCCGCAGCGGTGCCACCAACATCGTATCGGAGCCGATCCTCGCCCCGTCCTCGACCACGGTCGTGTGCTTGCGGTAGCCGTCGTAGTTCACGAAGACGGTTCCCGCGCCGATGTTGACGCCCTCGCCGATCCTCGCATCCCCGATGTAGGCCAGGTGCTTGGCCACCGAGCCCTTCCCCACGCGAGCCCGGTTCACCTCGACGAAGTCGCCGACGGTCGACCCGTCCTCCAGGACGGCCCCGCGCCGCAGCCGCGTGAACGGGCCGACCGTGACGTCGCGGCCGATCACCGCGCCCTCGGTCACCGAGAAGGTCACCTCGCTGCGATCGCCGACCCGCGTGTCCACGAGCCGGCTGTTCGGTCCGATCGTCGCGCCGCGTCCGATCCGCGTGACCCCCTCGAGGAACGTCATCGGCAGCAGCGTCGCGTCGCGCCCCACGCGCACGTCCACGTCGACGTACGTCGTATCCGGGTCGACGATCGTGACGCCAGCTTCCATCAGGCGGCCGTTGATCCGCGCACGCATGATCCGCTCGCAGCGCGCGATCGTCTCGCGCGAGTTCACACCGGCCCAGCCGCCGAAGTCGGCCGGAGCCGCCGAGACGCGCTCGCCCTTCTCCAGCAGGATCGGGATCACGTCGTTCAGGTAGTGCTCGCGCTGCCGGTTCCCACGACCGACGGCCGGCAGCGCGCGGAACAGATCCTCGCGGCGGAACGCGTACACGACGACGCCGATCTCGCGGATCGCCGCGTGGTCGGCCGACACGTCGGACTCCTCGACCAACGCCACCAGCCGCGAGCCCTCGCGCACGACCCGGGCGTAGCCGCCGGGTTCGTCGACCATCGTGGTCAGGAACGTCGCAGCGGCCTTCGTACGGTGATGGACCCCCAGGACCTGCCGCACGTGCCGGCCCTCCACCAGCGGATCGTCGCCGGCGAGGACGAGCACCTCGTCGGCGCGGCCCACGGCTCGCTCGGCGGCGAGCGTCGCGTGGCCCGTCCCGAGCTGCGCGCCCTGGTCCACGAACGTCGGAGCCGGCGTGATCCCCCAGCCCTCGACGGCCTCACGCACCCGGTCGCCCCCGTGGCCGATCACGATCGCGATGCGGTCCGGCTTGGCCGCCGTCGCCGCCCGCAGCACGTGCCAGAGGGCGGGCCGTCCGGCGATCGGATGCAGCACCTTGGGTGTGGCGGAGCCGAGCCGCTTGCCTTTGCCGGCGGCGAGGACCACGGCGGCGAGGCTTCGCCGCCTCTGCTTCGTCTGGGCCAAGGAACGTGTCCCGGGTCGAGGGGACACCATGTTCCGGGATGCCGGGGTCGGTGGCAAACGACGCCGTGAAGCCGACCGAGCGATCAGTCGCCCAGCACGTCGGCCACGAGCGGACGCGCCAGGAACCCGGCGCGATGCTCGTCCGGCACCGTGGCGAGCTCGTCGCGCAGGAGCTGCGGCGGCGGTCGCCCGCCGCTCGGCGGCCTCCTCCGGCCGGCCGAGCCCGTCGAGCGCGTGCCAGGCGACGCGCTCCATCCGCCACCGAGCGTTGTGTTCCCCGAACGCCTCGGCCAAGGCACCCCCGTCGACGGCCGCGGCGAGCGCCTCCTCGTGCTCGGCCCGGAGCAGGTGCGCCAACCCGCGGGCGTAGCGCTCCGAGAGCGTCCAGACCGTCGTCGCCGCCCCCTGGGTGCGCGCGATCAGATCGGCGCTGGCGACGAGCCGCTCGGCATCCCCGACCTCCTCGGCCGCGACGATCAGGGTGTGGGTCGGCCACAGGATCTGGAACCAGTCGTCGCCGGCCTCGGCGAGCGCCTCGGTCGCGATGCGGTCGGCCCCGGCCGCATCGCCCTCCACGAGCGCGATCGCGGCGGCGTGCGCGAGGATCGTCGGGCGGAAGAACACGCCGCCGAGCGCGTCCGAGATCGCGCGCGCCGCCTCGACGGTCGCCGCGCGCCCCCTCACGTCCCCGAGCTCGTGCAGGACCTCGGCCCTGGCGCCGAGGGCCACCATCTCCGCGCGTGGGATCTTGAGCTCGCGCGCCAGCGCGACCGACTCGTCGATGTCGGCGAGGGCGGCGCCGACCGTGCCCGCCGAGAGCGCGATCCGACACCGCGCGTCCAGCGCGAAGGCGAGGTCCCGGCGGTTGCCGATCTCGCGCGCCTCGTCGATCGCGGCGTTCACGCTGGCGAGCGCGCCGTCCCGGTCGCCCTGGAACCACTCGAGCCACGCGATCATGTACAGGTTGTGCGCCACCATCGGGCGCTGCCCGAGCTCGCGAAGGATCGCGTCGGCGAGCCGACCTTGCCGGAGCCCCTCGTCGAACGGGCCCGTGAAGAAGTACGTCTCGCACAGGCCGTGGTGGGCGAGCGCCTGCCCCTCCCGGTCCACGCTCGCCGTGGCGACCGCGAGCGCCCGCCCGTGGAGATCGAGCGCGTCGTGGAACTCCCCGCGCCCGAAGCGGAACGTCCCGGCCGTATACAGCACGCGAGCCTCCAGGTCGGTCGCCTCGACGGCCCGGGCGGCCGCGAGCGCGTCGGGGAGGAGCGCCTGCCCCTCGTCGTAGCGATCCAGGATCCAGTACAGGTGCGCCGTCCGCGCGAGCGCCTCCGCCTCCAGGCGCGCGTCCCCCGCCGAGCGCGCCCCCGCCAACGCGCGCCCGTAGTCGTCGAAGGCCGCCTCGTGCTGCCCGACCAGCTCCTCGGCCTCGCCGCGCGCGAGCGCGATCGATCCCTCCAGCTCGGGCGGGGCGTCGGGGCCGTCGGCCGCCTCGAGGGCGCGGTCGTACCACCGGATCGCCTCGTCGGCGGCGAACACCCGACGGTGGCGATCGCCGGCGATCTTCGCGTAACGCGCGGTCCGCGTCCGGTCCCCCGCGAGGCCGTAGTGGTACGCGAGGATCTCGGCGAACTCCTCGTCGCGGCCGCGCGTCACCTCCTCGACCCATCCGCCGACCGAGGCGTGCGCGTCCGCGCGCCGGATCTTCGGGATGCTCGCGTACGCGACGTCGCGCGTGAGGATGTGATGGAAGATCAGCTCGCGCTCCCCGCCGATCGTCGAGGCGTCGCGCTCCCAGACGAACCCCTTCTCCACCAAGCCGTCGAGCGCGCCGGCGTCCGTCGAGCCGAGCCGTGCGAGCGCGCCCTCCCAGAAGATCCGTCCGATGACGGCGGCGTCCTGGATCGCGCGCTTCTCCACCGGCGCGAGCAGATCGATGCGCGAGGCGATCACGCCCTGGACGGTGTCGGGGAGCGACGAGGGCAGCGCGCGCACGATCGCCCACCGTCCGTCGAGACGCGCGAGCGTCCCGTCCTCGATCATCATCCGTAGCAGCTCGCCCGCGTAGAACGGGTTCCCCTCGGATCGATGCAGGATCGGGCCGACGACCTCGGCGGGCGCCTCACCGCCCAGCAGGTGCTCGATCAGGTCGGTGCCCTCACTCGCCGACAGCGGCGACAGCGTGATCGCCGTGGCGTTCGCGAGCCCGCCGCCCCAGTCCGGCCGGCGCTGATGGATCTCCGGCCGCGCCATGCACAGGACGAGGGCCGGGCCCGTCGCCCGTCCGAGGACCGCCTCGATCAGATCGAGCAGCCGCGGATCCGCCCAGTGGATGTCCTCGATCAGCGCAACGATCGGCGCGTCGGCGGTGAGCGCCTCCAGGTACCGCTGCCACGCGCGCGCGATCACGCGCTCGGCGGCCGCCGGCTCGACGCCCGCGAGCGGATCGCTCGCGAGCATCACGCCGATCGACGACAGCAGGACGGCCGTGACCCCCATCGCGTCCTCGCCGTCCCCGAACCGCGGCTCGAGCGCCGCGCGCGCCTTCCCCTCGATCGCCTCGGCGGGGTCGCTGTCCGAGATGCCCGCGTCGGCCTTGAGGATCTCGGCGAGCGGCCAGTAGGTCAGGCCGTCGCCGTACGGCAGGCACCGCCCGCGGACCACGCGGACGCCCTCGCTCGCCAGCGCGTCGGCGACCTCGTGCGAGAGCCGGCTCTTGCCGATCCCGGGTGGCCCGACGATCGTCGCGAGGCTCGGCCGGCGTTCGCGCACGGCGCGATCGAAGAGCAGCCGCAGGAGGTCCAGCTCGGAGCGGCGGCCGATCATCGGCGCCGCGAGGCCGCCCGGACGCGACTTCCGCGCCTCGAGCTCGGCCCCGACCTCGTAGGCCCCGAGCGGCCGGTCGACCCCCTTGACGCTCACGTCGCCCAGCGGTGCGAACGCGAACGCGTGCCGCGTGTCGCGCCAGGTGCGCTCCCCGACCACGACGCGCCCGGGCTCCGCGAGCGTCTGGAAGCGCGCAGCGATATTGACGGCCTCCCCGGTCACGAGCCCCTCGTCGACGCCGCCCCCGTGCGCGAACACCTCGCCGGTGTTCACGCCGATCCGCATCGCGAGGTCGCCGCCGGCGCGACCGCGCAGCTCCTCGTTCAGGTCCGTCAGACGCCGCTGCATCGCGAGCGCGGCACGGACCGCGCGCTCGGGATCGTCCTCGTGGGCGACGGGGACGCCGAAGAACGCGACGACGGCGTCACCGATGAACTTCTCGACCGTGCCGCCGAACCGCTCGATCTCCTCGACCATCGCCGCGAAGAACGGCTCGAGCACCTGACGAAGGTCCTCGGGGTCGAGGCGTGTCGCGAGCTCGGTCGAGGCGGTCAGGTCCGCGAACAGCGACGTGACGACCTTGCGCTCCTGCACCGACACGTCCGCCGCCGTCGCGCCGGTCGTCGCGTTCGGCCCCAGCGCCGCGCCGCACGAGCCGCAGAACCGGTTGCCCGGCGGGTTCGCGGCGCCGCAGACGGCGCAGGGCACGTCGAGGGATGCGCCGCAAGAGCCGCAGAACCGGAACCCGGCCGGGTTCGCCGCGCCACACGTCTGACAGGTCGTCTCGGCCACGCGTCCCTTCCCACGATCGTCTCGCGGTTCCGGGGGGAGGAGTCGAACCTCCATCGAGGGCTCCAAAGGCCCGCGTCTTACCGTTAGACGACCCCGGACCGACCCGGATCGTCCGCCTCGGACGACCCCCGGCCGAAGGGATTATCCCGCGAGAAGAAGGTTCATCGCGGCGGAGGCGGCCCCGACACGACGAGCGACCCGGGAACGGCATCGGCGAGGCGATCGGCGTGCGCCGGGTCCCGCGCGAGGGCAACCACCGTCGGGCCGCTCCCGCTCATCACGGCCCCGAGCGCACCGGCGTCCAGGAACGCCCCCCGGACGCTCCCCACCTCGGGGTGTCGCGCCGTGACCGGACCCTCCAGGTCGTTGAAGAGCGCAGATCCGAGGAGCTCGACGTCGCCGGTCTCCGCCGCGGCGATCAGCGCCCCGGGGTCGGGGCCGGTCGACGCCCCGTCCTCGTCCCACCACCGGTACGCGTCGGGCGATCGCGTCGGGAAGCCGAACGGGTGGATCGCCCACCAGGTCGTCACGACCTGTACGGGCGCGATCCGCTCGCCGCGGCCGCGGACGAGCGCCGGCGCGTCCACGAGCATCGCGGGGACGTCGGAGCCGATCCGCTCGCCGATCACGAGCAGGGCGTCGAACTCGAGGTCGCATCCCCAGAGCTCGTTCAGCGCGAGGAGGGTGGCGGCCGCGTCGGCGCTCCCGCCCCCGAGGCCCGCGGCCACGGGGATCCGCTTCACGATCTCGATCGCGGCCCCGCGTCCGGGCGCGTCGCAGATCTCCGCGATGGCCAGCGCCGCCATCAGCCCGAGGTTCATGCCCCCGGCGCGGACGGCGTCGGCGAGGCCCTCGGGCTCGCTCCGAACGTCCACGCGCAGGCGGTCGGCGGGACTCGCCACGACCGTGTCCGCCAGGTCGAGCGGCAGCACCAGGCTCTCGAGGTCGTGGTAGCCGTCCTCGCGCGCCCGGATCACGCGGAGGAAGACGTTCAGCTTCGCGTGCGCCGAGCGCGTGACGGGGGACGTCACGTGATCGCCCGCGCGAGCGTCGCGAACGCGTCCAGGGAGAGTCGCTCGCCGCGGGTGAGCGGGTCGACCCCCGCCCGCGCCAGGACCTCGTCGGCGCTCGGGCGCGCGAGCCCCAGCCGGATCAGGATCGAGCGGATCGTCTTGCGTCGTTCCGCGAAGGCCGCGTCGACGACGCGCCAGAGCGTCCCCTCGTCGACGTCGACCGCCGGACGCGCGCGGCGGTCCAGCCGAACGACCGCCGAGCCGACCCGCGGCCGCGGCCAGAAGACGCTCGGCGGCACCGACCGGACGATCGAGCCCGTGGATCGGTAGGCGACGCGGAGGCTGGCCGGACCGAAGTGCGCCTCGCCCGGGCCGGCCACGAACCGTTCGGCGACTTCCCGCTGGACCATCACCACCAGGCGCACGACGGACGAGACCTCCTCCAAGAGCCGGAGCACGACCGGGACCGCGATGTTGTACGGCAGGTTGGCAACGACCGTCCATGCCTCGTCATCGAGGAGCGGGCCCCAATCGGCGTGGAGCGCGTCCTCCGCGACGACCCGGACCCGCGCGCGCCGCCCCACGACCTCGCGCAGCGCGGGCAGCAGCGCGCGATCGAACTCGACTGCGAGCACCTCGGCACCGCGCTCGGCGAGCGCGACCGTGAGCGAGCCGAGCCCCGCACCGATCTCGAGGACGCGATCGGTCGGTCCGATGCCGGCATCCGAGGCGATCGCGCGGGCGAGGTTCGGATCGATCAGGAAGTGCTGCCCGAGAGCCTTCGACGGGACGATCCCGTGCCGGTCCGCCAGCCGGCGCAGAGCGGCCGGACCCGAGACGTCGGGCGGCCGCGGGTCCGCACCGCCCTCAGAACGCGATGTGGACGCGGAGGACGCCGCGGGAGAGCGGCGCGAGGGCGGCGAAGGCCGCGGGCGAGAGGTCGATGATCCGTCCCGGCGAGAAGGGGCCACGGTCGTTGATGATGACGGTCACGGCGTTGCCCGTCTCGAGGTCCGTGACGGTGACGGAGGTTCCGAACGGCAGCCACGGGCTCGCCGCCGTCAGCCCGCCCCAGGGCGTCTCGTACCAGGTGGCCGCTCCCCGGCTGCCGTTGCCGGTCAGCGTGCCGCCGGCGGGCGACTCGGGACCCGCCAGCACGATCCGGTCGATCGCCGGGCGGACGACCGCGCGAGCGATCTCGCCGCGAGCGTCGACGCGGCCGTTGATGAACACGGTCCGGACCGTCGCCTCCACCAAACCCGGCGCGCCCGCCTGCAGGAGCTGCTTCTCGCCGATCGCGAGCGTGGTCGTCCATCGGATCTCGCGGTCGTACCCGACGATGCGACGGATCGTTCGGGTCGTCACGTCCACGCGATCGAAGCGGACGAGCGACCCGTCGTGAAGGGGGGTGCTGGGCGGTGGTTGGACGCGATCGTCAGCGTCGGCGTTGATCCCCATGGCCGAGAGGAGCTCCCCGATGGTCGACGCGTTGGAGGCGACGTCGTGGACCTTCCCAGCCACGACGACCCTCGCGGTCGACACCGGAGACGAGCCGACGTGCGTCGCGGAGGCCGTCGCCTCTGCGAGCACCGCCGCGATCCGCGCGGCGGGTCCGCTGCTCGCCCCGTCCACCACCCAGACCCCCACACCTTCGGAGGCCGAACCGAGCGGGCTCACCTGTCCGTCCGATGGCAGCTCGGAGCGCGACCCGAGCGTGCCCGGCGGTGAGACCACCACGGTCATGCCGTCGGCGAGCACGGTCGCCGGCGGCGGCATCACGACGAGCCCCGGCGAGAGCTCGATGCCCTCGCCACGAAGGAGCTCGCCGACGTTGTTCACGGTCGTGCTGATCGGCTCCGGTGCGCGATCCTGCACGACGAGGGTCACGAGCGTGTAGGTCGCGGTGTACGACAGACCCGCGACCGCGAGGCACGCGACGCCGAGACTCGTCGCCCGCACCGCGCGACGGATCATCAGTCGGTGCACCCGTGTGGGTCGTACCGCCAACCTTCCTCCACTCGATCGAGGAAGGCTTCAGGGGGAAGCGGCGAAGCCGGACCGAAGCCCTCATGCCCACGGAGCCGTGACCCTAGCAAACCCTCAAGTTTCGATGCAACCTTGAGACCGAACGCGTGTTCGGTGGATAACTCGGCGCCTCCGGTGGGTTCCGCGCACCGGATCAGGCGAGTCCCGCGAACGCGCTGCGCGCGTTCGCTGCGGTCACCCGCGTGAGCGCGTCCACGTCCTCACTCCGAACGCGCGCGATCTCTGCGAGCGTGAGCATCACGTTCGCCGGTTCGTTGTCGCTCCCGCGCAGCTTCTGCGGCGCGAGGAACGGGCTGTCGGTCTCCACGACGATGCGGTCCGCGTCGAGCACCTTCGCCGCGTCGCGGAAGCCGTCGTTCTTCGGATACGTCACGTTGCCGGCGAAACTCACCCAGTAGCCGCGGCGCTGGCACTCGAGGGCGATGTCCGCGTCGCCGGAGAAGCAGTGGATCACGACCCGCTCGGCCGATCCCTCATCCAGGAGTCGAAGGATCTCGGGCCACGCGTCGCGGACGTGGACCACGAGCGGCTTGCCGGTCTCGTTCGACAGCGCGATGTGCGCCCGGAACACCCGCTCCTGATCCTCGCGCGGCGAGCGCATCCGGAAGAAGTCGAGGCCGCACTCCCCCACCGCGATCACGCGCGGGTCGTGCAGGAGCTCCTCGATCTCGCGCCCCGCCTCGCGGTCGAAGGCCGATGCGTCGTGGGGATGCATCCCCGCCGTGGCGAACACACCCTCGATCGCGTCGGCGATCTGGAGGGATCGGCGGCTCGTCTCGGGGTCGATCCCGACGCAGATCAGGCGGTCCACGCCGGCGGCCCTCGCGGCCTCGACCGTTTCTCGAGGTTCGCGGTCGGACAGGAACAGGTGGCAGTGGGTGTCCACCGCTCCCGGCTGCACCGCTGGTACAGGGTTCTGGTCGCTCACCGGCGGCGAGGATACCCGGCTCTCAACATCCGGTCGATGCGGGGAGCTTCACGTGAAACACGGATCGGGGAACCCTCACCTCCCAGTGAAGGAGCCGACAGGAACGATCAGGAACGATCCGGGGTTCGGCGAGCGGCGTCGGCAGGCCCTACTCGGCGTCCAGACGCGGGAAGAGCGCCCCGCCTTTCGCGGTCTCGGTCCCGGGCGCGATCCCGCCCCATCCGAGGTCGTCCGGGACCCGTTGCGTATGCAACGGCTCGGAGATCCCCAGCTGTTCCCACAACCGTTCGGCCGCCCCCGGCATCACCGGCGAGATCAAGATCGCGAGGATCCGCAGCGTCTCGGCGGACGCGTACAGGACGCTCGCGAGCTCGTCGCGCCGTCGGGCGTCCTTCGCGATCGCCCAGGGCTCCTTCTCCACGAGGTACCGGTTCGCCCGACCGACGACGTCCCACATCGCGATCAGGGCCGGCTGCAGCTGGAGCGCCAACACGTGCTCGTCCAGACGCCGGGCGGCGTCGCCGATCACGGCCGGCAGGTCGGCCTCGGCTCCGGCCACGGTCGCCTCGGGGACCACCCCGTCGAAGTAGGACCCGAGCATCGCGAGCACGCGGCTCGCGAGGTTGCCGAGGCCGTTCGCGAGGTCGGCGTTGTGCCGCTCGACCATCGCCTCCCAGCTGAAGCTCCCGTCCTCGCCGAAGCGCGTCTCGCGCATGAAGCAGTACCGGTACGAGTCCGCGCCGAACCGATCGATCAGCTCGAACGGGTGGATGCCCGTGAGGTTCGTCTTCGACATCTTCTTGCCGCCGACCGTCAGGTAGCCGTGCGCGAAGACCTGCGTCGGCGGCTCCACCCCGCCCGCCATCAGCATCGCCGGCCAGTAGACGGCGTGGAACCGGAGGATGTCCTTGCCGATCAGGTGGATGCTCGCCGGCCAGATGCGCGCGAACGCCTCGGGGTCGTCGGCGTACCCGGCCGCGGTGATGTAGTTCGTCAGGGCGTCGAACCAGACGTAGCAGACGTGCTTCGGATCCCACGGCAACGGGATGCCCCAGTCGAACGTCGTGCGGCTGATCGAGAAGTCCCGGAGCCCGCCCCGGATCAGCGCGAGGACCTCGTTCCGCCGGGTCTCGGGCTGGACCGCGAGCGGGTTCGCCTCGTAGTGCTCGAGGAGCCGGTCCGCGTAGGCGGAGAGGCGGAAGAAGTAGTTCTCCTCGGTCATGTGCTCGACCGGCCGCTCGTGGACCGGGCAGAGCTCGCCGGGAAGCAGTTCCTCGGGCGTGTAGTAGGCCTCGCACGAGACGCAGTACAGGCCCTCGTACGTGGCGAGGTAGATGTCGTCGCGGCCGTTGTCGTGGACGGCCTGCAGGAGCTTGACGACCGCCCGCTCGTGCCGGTCCTGGGTGGTCCGCAGGTAGTCGTCGTAGGCGATGTCCAGGCGGGCCCAGACCTCCTTCCACTTCGGCTCCATGTCGTCGACCCAGGCCTGCGGCTCGAGGCCGGCGGCCTCGGCGGCCCGCTGGAGCTTCAGCCCGTGCTCGTCCGTGCCGGTGAGGTGGAAGACGCGCTCGCCCCGCAGCCGGTGGTAGCGCGCGATCAGGTCCGCCGCGACGCTCGTGTACGCGTGCCCGATGTGCGGCACGTCGTTCGGGTAATAGATCGGCGTGGTGAGGAAGAAGACGTCCCGGCCCATGGTCGGCCCATCGTACCGGCCACGGGTCCATGGGCCGGCCCGGGATCGGCCTCGATGCCGGGGGCGGCGGGCTCCCACTAGTCTGGCCCAGACTAGTGAACTTGCGGTCGCTACCCCTCGTCGGCCGTGAGGGCCTCGTAGAGCGCGTTCGCCGAGGATCCGGACCGGCGCGCGACCTCCTTGGCGGCGTCTCGCGGCCGGAGCCCGAGCGATACGAGGCGACGCGCGTCGTCCACGGCGTCCTCGAGGCTCGGGGTCGATGTCCCCTCGCCGGCCCCCGCGATCACCAGGACGACCTCGCCCTTCGGGTCGGCGTCTCCGATCCGGCCGAGGACCGACGAGGCCGGACCCCGGAGGACCTGCTCGTGCAGCTTCGTCAGCTCCCGTGCCAGCGCGACCCGTCGATCCGCGAGGATCTCGGCCACATCGGCGAGCGCGGCCCGCACGCGTTTCGGCGACTCGAACACCACGATCGTGCGCGGCTCGGCGGCGAGCGCCCGAAGGCGGGCCACGCGCGACGCGCGCGTCCGTGGCAGGAACCCTTCGAAGATGAACCGGTCCGTCGGCAGCCCCGAGGCGACGAGGGCGGCGATCGCCGCCGACGGGCCGGGGACCACCCGGACGTCGATCCCGGCCTCGAGCGCGGCGGCGACCAGGCGATAGCCGGGGTCCGAGACCGAGGGCATCCCGCCGTCGGTCACGAGCGCGACGGACGTCCCCTCGCGCAGGCGCGGGATCAGCTCGCCGACGCGTTGCTGCTCGTTCCCTTCGAAGAACGAGACGAGCGCGCGCTTCGGGAGGCCAAGGGTCGCCAACAGGCGGCCGGTCCGCCTCGTGTCCTCGGCGGCCACGAGGTCGACGCGCCCGAGCGTCTCCCGCGCGCGATCGGACAGATCGGCGAGGTTCCCGATCGGCGTCCCGACGACGAACAGCGTGCCGGCCACGCCGGGATGGTGCCAGGATGGCGCGGCCATGGCGACCGATCACCGTGACTACTCCGGGACGCCGCTGCCGCGCAAGCTCGGGATCCGTGAGGGGTCGCGCATCTCGCTCGTGGGCGCGCCGGAGGGCTTCGACGCGCTCCTCGCCCCGCTCCCGCCCGGCGTGCGGCGGCTCCGACGCGCGGGGACCGACCTGGACGTGGTCGTCGTGTTCGCGACGCGATGGGCCGAGCTCGAGCGTCGGCTCCCGGCCTCCATCGCGGCCCTGGCCCCGGATGGGCGCCTCTGGATCGCCTGGCCCAAGAAGGCCGCCCGGGTCGAGACGGACCTCACGTTCGACCGGGTTCAGGGGCTCGGGCTCGGCGCCGGTCTCGTCGACAACAAGAGCGCCTCACTCACCGGCGTGTTCCAAGGGCTGCAGTTCGTCTACCGGCTGAGGGACCGCCCGACGAACCGCTAGCCGGCTCACCGGCGTCCACGGGGCCGCCGGTACCCTTGGCCGGATGCCGACCCTCCTCGAGCGCCTGAACCGGCCGGTCGTGGCGATCGTCGCCGTGGGTGTGATCGCGGCGGTGATCCGACTGTGGGGCCTTTCGCACCCGCCCGAGATGATCTTCGACGAGAACTACTACGCCGAATCGGCCTGCATCATGATCGGCGGCTCCGATCGCGAGTGCCAGCTGACCGAGGACGCAGAGCTGTTGTTCCGCGACCAGCAGTGGGACGTGGGCTCGTGGGTCCATCCACCGCTCGGCAAGTGGATGATCGCGATGGGCGAGAAGGCCTTCGGCGTCGACGCGTTCGGCTGGAGGGTCTCGTCGGCCGTGGCGGGCACCGCCGTGGCCGTCGTCGCGGCCGTGATCGCCCAGTTGCTGTTCGGCAGCGTCGTCTGGACGTTCGTGACCGGGTGCCTGCTCGCGATCGAGAGCCTGAACGTCGTGATGTCGCGGGTCGCGCTCCTGGATGTCTTCGTGGAGTTCTGGGTCGTGCTCGGGATCCTGTTCCTGCTCCTCGACCGGCGCTGGATCGAACGACGGACGCCGCCGGAGCACGCGAGCGCGCCGTCTCCGCTGTGGCGACCGTGGCGGTACGCGGCGGGGTTCGCGATGGGAGCGGCGTTCTCCTCCAAGTGGTCGGGGGCGATGGGGCTCCTCGCCGCGGTGATCCTGTCCTACGCCTGGGAGACCACGCGCCGGCTGGGCGAGGAGACCCCGCTCCGACGTGCGTTCGGTCGCGCGTTCACGCAGGAAACGCTCGGCGTGGTCGTGGCGTTCGCGCTGGTGCCGGTCGCGGTCTACCTGCTGACCTGGGTGCCCTGGTTCCACCACTTCGGATGGAGCCTCGGCGACTGGTGGGAGCACCAGACCGCGATGCTCGCGTACCACCGGTCGCTCACCGAGTTCGCCCTGGATGCGACGACGAACACCTACACACCGACCCACCCGTACTACTCGTCCGCGTGGTCATGGCTCCCGATGATCCGCCCGGTCAACTTCTACTCGCCCTCGGAGGGCGGCACGATCCGGCAGATCCTCGCGATCGGCAACCCGGCGATCTTCTGGGGGACGATCTGGACGATCCCATACGCGCTGTTCGCGTGGCGACGCAAGCGGGACTGGCGGGCGGGTGTCATCGCGGTGCCCTTCCTGGTGCAGTACGTCCCCTGGTTCTTCGTGAGCCGCCCGCAGTTCTTCTTCTACATCCTTCCCGCCACCCCGTTCATGGTGCTCGCCGCCACGTACTCGCTCCGCGACCTCTGGAGCGCGACGATCGTGCTGCACGATCCCGACACGGGCGGACGGGTCGAGTCTCGGCGCCACCCCTACCGTCCGTTCGTGTACGGCTACCTGTTCGTGGCCGTGGCGCTGTTCCTGTGGTTCTGGCCGGTGCTGACGGGCCAGGAGCTCACGACCACGCTGTGGCGCACGCGCGTCTGGTTCCAGCGATGGGTGTGAGATGACCGAACGGCGCCACGTCCGGATCCGCATGTCCGACGGCGTGCGGATCTCGGCCACCCTGTACCTGCCCGACGGGAGCGGGCCGTGGCCGGCGCTGCTCGAGGCGCTCCCCTACCGCAAGGACGACGTGACCGCCTCGTACCGGCCCGAGTACGTACGCCTCGCGCAGGCCGGCTACGCGATGTGCCGGGTCGACGTGCGGGGCACCGGCTCGAGCGAGGGGGTGGCCGAGGACGAGTACCCGGCGGTCGAACGGTCCGACCTCGCGACGGTGATCGACTGGCTCGCGACGCAGGACTGGTCGACCGGCGCGGTCGGGATGTACGGCACCTCGTACTCGGGGTTCAACACGATCCAGCTCGCGATCGAGCGGCCGCCGGCCCTTCGGGCGGTGATCCCGATCTTCGCCACGGACGACCGCTTCGGCGACGACGTCCACTACTTCGGCGGCGCCCTGAAGCAGCTCGACCTCGTCGACTACCCCACCTACATGATCGCGTCGAACGCGCTGCCACCGGTCCCGGCGGTCTACGGCGAGGGGTGGCGCGACGAGTGGGAGCGGCGGGTCCACGCGAACGAGCCGTGGATCCTCACGTGGCTCGCGCATCAGCGGTGGGACGACTATTGGCGCTTCGGCTCGCTCCGGCCCGATTACGGACGGATCGAGGTGCCGACGATGATCGTGGCCGGCTGGGCCGACGGGTACCGGAACAACACGTTCCGGACGTTCGAGGCGCTCACGTGCCCGAAGCGCCTCGTGATCGGGCCGTGGTCGCATGCCTCGACCGACACCTGCCTGCCCGGCCCGAACCACGACCTGCTCCCCGAACATCTCCGATGGTGGGACCGCTGGCTCAAGGGCATCGACAACGGCGTCGACCGGGAGCCGCCGATCGTCCTGTACGCGCAGCGGTCGACCCTGCCCGCGCCGGACCGGCGGGAGGTCCGCGGCGCGTGGCGGTACGAGCCCACGTGGCCCCCCGAACGGCTGCGCACGTCGCGACGGCCGCTCGCCGACGCCGACGCGAACCGTGGCGGCGACGGCCCGGACGCGCTGGGCGTGCGCGGGGACGTCGGTTGGACGGCGTGGATCTCCTGCGCCGGCGTGATGCCGTACGGCCAGCCGGACGACCAGCGTCCCGATGAGATCCACTCGCTCACCTACACGTGGCCGGCGCTCGACGACGAACTCGAGATCCTCGGGCACGCCCGCCTGCGGGTGCGGGTCTCGTCCACCTCGCCGGTGGCCTACCTCTCGGCGAAGCTCTGCGACGTCTTCCCCGACGGGACGTCGTCGCTCGTCACGCGTGGCCTGTTGAACCTGACGCACCGGGACTCGCGAGAGACGCCGGCCCCGCTCGAACCGGGTGTGACGTACGACGTCGACCTGGAGCTCGAGGCGACGTCGTGGACGTTCGAGGCGGGCCACCGCGTCCGGCTGGACCTGGCGGGGACCGACTGGCCGAACGCCTGGCCTCCACCGGGGCCCGTGACGCTCACGGTCGTGCGCGCGTCCGCGTCGCTGGAGCTGCCGGTGATCGACGGCCCCTCGCCCGTCATCGAGCGGCCCGTCTTGCCGCCGCCGAACCCCGCCGCCGCGAGCGTTTCGGCCAAGGAGCTGCCGAAGGACGACCCATCGAAGGGGTGGGTGAGGTGGGCCGTGACCCACGAGGCGCTCGGGCATGCGACCCACGCCCAGGCCGGGAGCGCCGGTGACTATGAGGCGGGCGACGACGTGGCCGGGTTCGCGGAGCGCTACGACGGCGTGGTCGGCGTGTCGCTCGACGATCCGGGGAACGCGAGCAGCTGGTCGGAATGTCGGTACGAGCTCCGGTTCCCCGAGTCCACCTGCGCGGCCCACGCCGTGATGACGGTCGAGAGCGACCGGGACGACTACCGGGTGGCGATCGAGCTGGTGGTCTCGGAGGACGGCACCGAGCGGTGGCGCCGGCGGTGGGACCGCACGATCCCGCGGGACCTGCAGTAGCGAACGGGCCCCGGACACACATAACCCCGGCGCACTGGCCGGGGTCACGGTCTTGATGGGATATCCCGCAACCGATGGTACGAGCGCCGGACCCGATCTGACAAGGAACGGCCGCGGAACGCTACGAGAAGCCGGGGAGATGCTCCCGGAAGAGCAGGAACCCGATCCCGGCGGCGACGTCCAGCAGGAGGTGCGCGATCACGAACGGCCAGGTCCGGCGCCATCGGACGAACAGGAGCCCGAACAGGAGCCCCATCGCGAGGTTGCCGAGGAACCCGCCCCACCCCTGGTACAGGTGGTACGAGCCGCGCAGGAGCGCGCTCGCCCCCACGGTCGCAGCGGTGCTCCACCCGAGCTGCCCGAGGCGGGTGATGAGGTAGCCGAGGACGATGACCTCTTCGACCAGCGCCGCCTCGGTGGCGTTCAGGAGGAGGACGGGCACCGTCCACCAGTGCCCCATCGGTGGGACCGGGACGACGAACCGGTTCACGCCCAGGCCGACGGCGGCGAGGTAGATCCCGATCCCGCCGATCCCGACGACCAGCCCGAGCGCGGCGCCGCGGGCGATGTCGGATCGCGGCCGGTCCCACGCCAGGCCGATCGTCCCGACCCCCTCGCCCGACCGTCTGAGCAGGTGGACCACCAGGGCCACCGGGGCGAGCCCGAACACGAAGGCCGCGAGCTGCCGCGCGAGCTGGGTGCTCTGGTTCACGGAGGCCACGTAGCCGCCCTCGAGCGGACCCTGCAGCAGGTTGAGGACGGCGTAGACCGCGCTCGAGAGCAGCGAGAGCGCGAGGACGATCAGGATCTCTTCGATCAACGACCGGCGGTCGGTCGGCAGCGTCGTCTCGGACATGTCCTAACGGTACGCCGCTCGCCTATCGTGGGTTCACGATGTCGCAGCCGAAGCCGGGAGGCGTGGATCCGTCGACGCTCGAGATCGGGCGCCGATACCGTGTCGATCGCAAGCACGAGCGGCTGCGGCGGACGTTCCGGTTCACCGGCGTCCTGCTGGCGATCGAGTCGGTCCCCGGGTCCGAGCCGGACGCGCCGGGGTCGGTGCGCCTGACGTTCGAGGAGAAGCCCCGCCTCGGCAAGGCGGTGCGGCAGACGCTGGACCTCGCGACGCTCGTGGCCGTCGTCCCCGCCGGATGACGGCCAACCCCCACGTTCGGGTTCGGCGGGCGAGCCAGTCAGACGAGGCCGATGTCGCTCGATCCGAGGAGGCGTTCGACCACGTGGTGCTCTCCGAGGAGACACGGCGGTTCCTCGACGACGAACGGCACCACCTGGTCCTCGGCTACGTCGACGATCGACCGGCGGGGTTCGCGTCTGCGGTCGAGATCTTCCATCCGGACAAGCGGTGCGAGCTCTTCCTGAACGAGATCTCCGTCGTGGAAGGAGCGCGCCGTCACGGCGTCGCTCGCGCCCTCATCGACGAGCTCAAGCGACTCGGCCGCGAACGCGGGTGCGTCGGCATGTGGGTCTTGACGGACCAGGCGAACGGGCCGGCGATGCGCCTGTACCGGAGCACCGGCGGACGGTGGGACGGTGAGCATTCCGTGATGTTCGAGTACGACCTCACCGTCGGCGAGCCCGCGGGATGAGGTCGCACGCCGAGCCACGCGAGGTGGGTTAGACCCGCTGCCTACCGAACGGCCGGAGCCCCTCGCTACACTCGGCCGCTCGGGAGGGAGCGCGGGATGGCGAGGGAGTCGGCCGACCTGGTCGTGGTCGGCGCCGGGACGGTCGGCGGATGGGCGTCGTGGTTCGCGGCGACGGACGGCGCCGGCCGGGTCGTCGTCCTCGAGCAGGGCCTCGCCGGACAGGGCGCCTCCTCGCGCGCGGCCGGGGTCGTCCGCGCGCAGGGCGGCACGCCCGCGACGGTCGCCCTCGGCCGCTTCAGCATCGACTTCTACAACGGCCAGCGGGCGATCCTCGGGACCGACTCGGGGTTCCGTGAGCTGGGCTACCTGATCCTCGCGACCACGGCCCGGGACGAACGGGACGGTCGCGCGCGCGTCGAGATGCAGCGCGCCGAGGGCCTCGACGTGCGGTGGACCGACGCGGCGGAGGCGTGCCGGCTCAACCCGACGCTCGCGGACGTCGGTCACCGAGGCGGGAGCTACCTCGACATCGACGGCGCGATCGACCCGCCCCGCAACGTGCGCGCGTACTCGCTAGCCATGCAGCGCGCCGGCGTGGATCTGCGGGAGCGCACGGCGTTCCTCGGCCTGCGCACCGCGAAGGCACGCGGGGGCTCGCGGCGCGTGACCGGCGTCGAGACATCGGCCGGGACGATCGCGACGGAGCGGGTGATCCTGACCGGCGGGCCGACCCTGCGCGCCGTCGGGCGGCTGGTCGACGCGCGGATCTTCGCCGGCGGCGCGCGGCACCAGGTCGTGGTCACCGAGCCGCATCCCGCGTTCGACGTGGAGCGCCTCCCGATGGTCTTCGACGTGCGCGCCGGGATCTACTGGCGCCTCGAGGAGGGCGGCCTGCTCTGGGGGATGAGCAACCCGAAGGAACGCCCGGGCCCGGCGACCGAGATCGACTGGCCCTACCTGCGCCGGATGGAGCGGCGGCTCCATCGGCTCGTGCCGGTCACCGCGGGCCTCGGGATCCGCAAGGCATGGGCCGGCACGATCGACTACACGCCGGATCACCTGCCGATCCTCGGCCCGCTCGTCACGACCGACGGCACGCGGGTCGAGGGCGCGACGGTCGCCTCACCGGGCGGCCACGGCATGATGTGGGGCCCGGCCGTGGCCCGCGTGGCCGCCGATCTGGCGATGACCGGAACGACCGGTCTGATCGACGTGACGGACCTCGGGATGGACCGGTTCGACGAGCACGGGCGCTCACCGTTCTACGACCCGATCGCGCTCCCGTTCCCGCCCGACGCGAGCGACTAGCTACTGGATCAACGTCACGTCGAAGACGTGGCGCGTGTCGTCGTCCTTCGGCTTGCCCTGACAGGAGTAGCGGGTGTTGCGCCAGCACGTGAAGCGGATGCTCGCGTTCGTGAGCACCAGCGTCACCGAGGCGACCGCGCCCTTGCCGAACCTCACCGTCTTGACCCCGTCCCCGTCCGCGTTCAGCTTGAACGCGACGTAGGAGATCGCGCCCGACGTCTTCGTCACGACCAGGGTGGCCTCGGGGCCGCGCGCGTAGTCCGGACCGTCGACGGAGACGCGGATCTTCGCGTTCGACGCCACGCCCGAGCCGGGCTTCAAGAGCACGTAGCCGGTCGTCAGGTGGTCCATCGTCAGCACGAGGGGTCCGACCTCCGGCTTGGACGATCGGATCGTGAGCTTCCCCGCGAACGGCGGGGTCGGATAGGCATCGCCCTCCGCGTACGTCGCGGCGGGGTTCGCGTTCCACGCCCCGAAGTCCGCGTACGACCAGCGGAACTCCCACTGCCGCTGCTTCAGCGCCGCCTGCAACGCCGATGTCGAGTAGCGGTCGGGGCCTCCCTGCGCGCCGTCGGCCTGCTCCCACGACTCCCGGACGATCGCGGGATCCGGCTGGTCGGCGAGGGACTCCTCGAGGAACCGCCAGAAGATCCACGACCCGTACCAGCCGAGGTACCCCTGGTTCCCGAAGTCGAGCGGCTTCTCCGGATGGCGCATCTGGCTGTCCGCCAGGTACTGGAGGTTGTCGTTCACGTCGGTGTAGACCTCGTCCTCCATCCACGACGCGGTGCCCTCCATGTACCAGGCGTCCTCGAACGCGTCGTAGGCGAACTGCACCGCGTGGAAGAACTCGTGCGCGACCGTCACCTGCAGCGAGGGAAGACCCGGCAGCGGGAACTCCTCGTAGTCGTTGTCCACGACGCAGTACGCCGACAGATCCCAGAAGTCGTAGGTCGAGTTGGACCCGAGGTTCGGGTCGTCGCTCGTGCAGTACCCGTAGAGCCCGTCGTCGCCGAGGTTCGCGATGTAGACGTCGATGTGCCCGTCGGGCCCGTGCTCCGTCGAGGTGCTGTCGTCCTTCGGCGCCCGGTAGCCGAGCTGGGTGATCTCGTGGGCCCACACTTCCTCGACGACATCGCTCGTCTGCTCGACCCAGTCCGGGATCGTGTCGCCGTCGGTGTCGGTGGCCGCCGGCGCGTCCGGCGTGGACGGGACCCACGTGACACAGGCGTTCGCCGAGCACGTGTTCAAGGCGGGGACCGAGTAGCCGTCGCCGCTCGGATCGCCGTTCCCTTCGGTCGGCCGCCCGAGGATGGCTCGCGCTCGCTCGAGCTTCGCGCCGTGGAGCGCGCGCTGGCGGATCGCCAGGTCACGCAGCACCAGGGTGGCGTCGAGCCGGCGCGGCGCCGTGACGTCGCCGAACCGCGCCGCCGACGCCTGCGGGTGGAACAGGGATCGTGCGCGCGCCAGCGCGTATTCGGCCTCGGTCAGGGCACCGCGGTCGAGCTGCCGCCGAAGCACATCGTGCCGGGTCGGGACCAGGCCGGGCATCCGCTTCTCGCCGGAGGCTCCGGACGTCGCGGTGCCCGTGAACGGATCACGGCCCGGAGCCTCCCCCCGGGGGGAGGGCGCGGCCGCCGACGCGGGCAGCGCTACGGCGATCGCCAGGATGGAGCCCAGCGCTGCACGGGTCGCACGTCGCGTCAACATCGTTCGGGGGGGCCTCCTCGATCGTGAACTCGGGCACCCATCCTCCCGGGGCGAGAGCACCGTGGCAACGACCGACCCTCACCAGACGTCGCCCGGACGATCGTCACAGCTGATCCGGGCGCGGGGATCGAGCGGCGGCGTCCTCGGGGTTCGACGCACGAGCACGGCATCATCCTCCTCGGGGGTGGCGATCAGGTGACCCGCCCGGCGGACGGCGGTGGGACCGGTCCAGCGCTCCCAGCCGAGCCGCTCGTAGAAGGCGGGCCGTCCCGTGTCGAGGGCGCCGAGCTCGAAGGATGCGTCGATCCGGCGACCGATCTCCTCCATCACCGCGGTGGCGAACCCGTTCGCGCGGAAGGCCGGCTCGGTCGCCACGTTCTCCACGTAGCCGGTCCGCAGACCGAGTTCCCCGATCCGGAGCTCGCGCTCGATCACGGCGCCGTGGCTCACGATCCGCCCGTCGCGCTCCGCCAGCACGTGGTCCGCGGGGAACATGTGTTCCCAGTCCGACTGCGCGAAGTCCTCCCAGCAGATCTCGAAGAGCGCCCGCAACGCGGCGCGCTCCTCCGGCGAGAGCGCGTCGCTCCGCGCTACGCGGACCCGGATCACGCGTCCGCTGGGTCGCCGAGCGCGACGTCGACCAGGATCAGCTCGGAGACCGCCGCGGCCTCGATCGCGATCCGATCCTCGGCGGTGATCTGCGCCGCGGAGCCGGTGACCATCCGTTCGCCGTTCACCGCGACGTCGCCCTCGATCACGTAGAGGTAGGCGCCGCGTCCGGGACTCGAGCTCGTGAGACGACGCTCGGCTCCGGCGGTCAGGTGGGAGACGAACACGTGCGCGTCCTGATGGACGAGCACCGCGTCGCCCCCGTCCCCGCTGATCGCCTTCAGGAGCCGGTCCGTGCGATCGGCGAGCGTGAAGACCTTCTGCTCCACGCCGGGTGTCAGGCCCGGCGTGGACGGCAGGATCCAGAGCTGGATGAACCGCATCGGCTCGGTCTCGCTCGCGTTCTGCTCGGAGTGCCAGGCCCCGGAGCCGAGCGTCATCCGCTGCACCGAGCCCGCGGGGAGCGGCCCCGGTGGCCCGCCGACATCGTCCTGATGCCGGAAGCTGCCCTCGACGACGTAGGTCAACCCCTCGACGTCCTGGTGCGGATGCATCGGCCAGATCGCGCCCGGGACCAGCCGGTCGTCGTTGAAGACCCGCAGCGTCCCGAACCGCACGTACTCCGGGTCGAAGTAGGAGTCGAACGAGTAGTGCCAGCGCGCGCGGAACCAGTCGCCGTCGACGTCGGAGATCTGGTCGTCCGTGCGGATGCGGATCGTCACGGACGGGTCAGAACTGCAGGACGGGACAGGTCAGCGTGCGCGTGATCCCCTCGAGCTCCTGCATCGGCATCACGATCGCCTTGGCCAGGGCGTCCAGGTCGGCGGCCTCCACGCGGGCGATCACGTCGTACGGGCCGGTCACGCCGTCGACCTGCGAGACACCCTCGAGCCCGCGGATCTGGTCCGTCACCTGACCCGCCTTCCCCACTTCCGTCTGCACCAGGATGTACGCGCTCACCATCGGTCAGAACCTCCCGCGTCTCGACGGCCGAGGCGCCATCGTAGCCGCGGGCGGCGTTCTGCGAGACTGCGGACCCGATGGCCCGCACGAGGATCGTGCTGATCGGCGCCGGGAGCGTCGAGTTCACCCGAAGCCTGCTCGCCGACCTCTGCGCCTTCGAGGAGCTGCACGGGTCGCTGACGATCGCGCTGCACGACATCGATGTGGGTCGCCTCGCGACGGCGGAGCGGCTCGCGCGCTACGCGATCGAGGCGACGGATGCGGGCTACGTGGTGGAGTCGCACCTCGACCGAGGCCCCGCGTTCGACGGCGCGGACTTCCTGATCAACGAGATCCAGGTCGGCGGCTACGCGGCGACCGTCCGCGACTTCGAGATCCCGACGCGCCACGGCGTGCGGCAGACGATCGCGGACACGATCGGGATCGGCGGGATCTTCCGGGGGCTCCGGACGATCCCGGTCATGATCGAGATGGGTGACGAGATGGCCGAGCGCTGTCCGGACGCGCTCCTGCTCTCGTACACGAACCCGATGGCGATGGTGCCGTGGGGCGTCTACGCGGGGTCGCGCTTCGCCAACGTCGTCGGCGTGTGCCACTCCGTCCGCGACACCCACGCGTTCCTCGCCCGGATGGTCGGCCTCCCCCAGGACGAGATCACGTTCCGCACGGCCGGCTTCAACCACCAGTGCTTCGTGATCCGCTTCGAACGGACCGCCACCGGCGAGGACCTGTACCCGCGACTCCGCGAGCGGATCGAGGCCGACCCCGAGGGCCTGGGCCGGCGCGTGCGCGTCGAGCTGTTCCGGCGCTTCGGCTTCTTCCCCACGGAGTCGAGCGAGCACTCGGCCGAGTACGTGCCCTGGTTCCTGCACGACGACGCGCAGATCGAGCGCTTCCGGATCCCGGTGGACGAGTACATCCGTCGCAGCGACGAGAACCTGGCGGAGTTCGCCGCGATGGAGGCGGCGCTCGCGGCGGGCGAGGCGATCGAGCTCGAGCCGGGGTCCGAGCTCGCGTCCGAGATCGTCCACGCGATCCTGACCGGCCGGGCGCGCGAGGTGTACGGCAACGTCCGCAACGACGGGTGGATCGACGGCCTGCCCGCCGATGCGTGCGTCGAGGTCCCGTGCACCGTGGACGCCGAGGGCGTCCATCCCCAGCGGATCGGGGAGCTCCCCCCGCAGTGCCTGGCGCTCAACCGGACCTTCCTGAACGTCGTGGAGCTGACGGTGCGCGCGGCGATCGAGCGCCGGCGCGACCTCGTCTACCAGGCGGCGCTCCTCGACCCGAACACGGCGGCGACCCTTCCGCCCGATCGGATCGTCGCGATGTGCGACGACCTGATCGCGGCGCACGGCGAGCTGATGCCGGCCGGGATCCGCGCGGACTGACGTCCGGGACCCGGCTACCGCGGATCAGTCGGTCGCGTCCTTCGCGGCGTCCTTGGTCTGCTTCGCGGCGTCCTTCGCGGCGTCCTTGGTCTGCTTCGCGACGTCTTTCGCGGCGTCCTTGGTCTGCTTCGCGGTGTCCGTCGCGGCCGCCTTCGCGTCCGTCGCGGCGTCCTTGGTCTGCTTCGCGGCGTCCTTCGCGTCCCCGACGGCTTCACCCGTGCCGTCCTCGGCTCGGTTCAGGAAGCCCTTGAGCTTGTCGGCGAGCTCCACCACGACGTCCTTCGCCTTCTCGGCCGCCGGGGCGGCCTTGTCGGCGAGGTCGCTCGCCACGTCCTTCGTCTTGTCGGCCAGGTTGCCGACGACGTCCTTCGCCTTGCCCGCCGCGGGGCCGGCCTTCCCGGCGAGATCCCCAGCGACCACCTTCGTCTTGTCGGCCAGGCCGCTCGCCACGTCCTTCCCCTTGTCGACCATGCCACCGGATCCCTCGCCCATCACGGCCTCCTTCGCGTCTCCTCGTTCGGTACCAGACATCTTCTCCGCCGACGCCGCAGGCGTCGACCTCGGTGGCGGGACGGTCCAGCGGCTCCCGCTCAGCCGCGCGGGAGCCGGTCGAGCACCCCGGCCAGGCCGCTCGCGACGAACGCGGGTTGATCCGTGTCGAGCCCGTGCGTCACCTCGTGCCAGGGCCCGAGGCGATCGTAGAACCTGGCCCGCTCGCGGAAGCGCTCGTCGGGCGCCCCGCCGTAGGCCGCGAGCGCCCGCTCCCCCGCCTCGGGTGCCCGGTGCAGGAGCCAGGCGAAGTCGATCGCCGGGTCGCCCACGCCGGCGTCGCCCCAGTCGATCACGCCGGCCAGGTCGCCGTCCGGCGTCAGCAGGAGGTGGTCGGGCCCGAGGTCGCGGTGGACGACCCCCGTCGCGAACCGGAAGTTCCGCTCGTCGTCGAGGAACGCCGCGAACATCCGCTCGGCCGCGGCGCGCTCGTCCGGATCGAGCAACGGCATCACGCGACGGCCGAAGCCATCGAGCTCCTCGCGGTACGCCTCGCGCCACGTCGCCGGACCGGCCGCGCGGAGCCCCGCGAACTCCGGCGGCACGAGATGCAGGTCGTAGAGGAAGCGACCGAGCCGCTCGGGCCAGATCCCGGGGGTCGCGGGATCTCCGATCGGCGCCCCCTCGATCCGTCGGTACACGAGGCATGGCGGCTCCTGGGCGACGAACGACGGGGCGGGAAGCGCGCCGGACACCTCGCCCTGCAGACCGTCGAGCAACGTGGCCTCGCGACGCAGGACCTCGTCGGTCCCCGGGAGGCGGGGGAACTGCACGATCCATCCGCCGTTCGCCACGTACGTGAACACGTCCCACCCGCCGTCGACCGGCTCGAACGACGCGATCGGCCCGAGGTCCGGGAACCGCGACGCGACGAAGGATCGGTGCTCCTCGACGGTGCTCACGGCGGCACCTCGCCGGGCGCCGGCGGTGGCTCGGCCTCGAGCCCCACCGCCGCCGACGGCGCGGGCTCGTCGAGGTCGGGCGTGTCGAGGGCGAACCATGAGATCACGGCGCCCGCGAGCGCCAGGACGGAGGCGCAGGCGTACAGGACGAGGGTCCCGGCGCGGTCGTACAGGACCCCCCCGATCCCCGCGCCGAGGATCGGGCCGATGCCGAACCCCACCATCGCCGCCACGGAGTTCGCCGATGAGTACAGCGTCGACGGGACGAGCCGCCCGATCACGACGATCCCGGTCGTGAACAGCAAGGCGAACGCCGCCCCCTCGAACACCGTGAGCAGGCTCACGATCGTCGGCGAGTCGATCAAGCCCCACGCGAGGAACCCGGCCGCGTAGATCGCGCACCCGAGCGCGTACACGCGCCGCAGGCCCCAGCCGGATTGGAGCCGCGCGGACCTGCGCATCACCGGGACCTCGACCAGCCCGCCGAGCGCGGTCCCGAGGCCGATCAGCAACGGCCCGCCGCCCTCGCTCGCGATCTTCAGCGAGATGAAGTTCCAGGCGGCGTTGAACCCCGTCCAGACCAGCAGCGTCGCGGCGAGGAACCCCCAGAACCGCGGCGCCTCGCGGAACACCGCGCCGACGGCGCCCAGGCGTCCGTGGACCTGGCCGCGCGCCGGTCGGTCCCGCTCGAACGTGAACGTCCACACCAGCACCCCGAGGCTCGCGACCGCGTACAGCGGCATCGCCCACCGGAGACCGGCGGCCTGCAGGATCGCGCCGAAGACGACGCAGCCGGCCGCGTAGCTCAGGCTCTCCCACGCCCGGATCCGGCCGTAGTCGGCCATGTGCTCGTCGCCGAGGTGCACGAGGGTGATCGCGTCGATGTTCGGGCCGGTCGCGACCATCGCGGCCGCGAGGATCGCCGCGACGATCGCGATCGGGACGACGCCCTCGACCCGGTTCATCGCGAGAGCCGCCGCACCGGAGCCGATCGTGCCGAGCTGCAAGGCGGTCAGGCGGCCGATCCGCGTGTCGGCCTGGTGGCCCCACACGGGGTTCGCCACGATCCGGGCGAGCGCCATCGCGGCCAGCACGAACCCCACCTGCGACGCCGACAGCCCGCGCGACTCGAGGTAGATCGCGAGGAACGGGAAGAACGCCGCGATCACGAAGCCGAAGACGACGAACAGGCCGTTCACGGCGACGTCGGGAGCGACGCGGATGCGGATCACGCCGCACAGGATGCGGGCCGGACGCGCACGACCGCAAGCCGGGGACGGGGTCCGGCCAGGTCGCCTGGGATGATGCGGCGGGATGGGCGCGACGGACGAGGAGATCGGGAGCCAGCCGGACGCGTGGCGACGCGTCGCTGCGCTCGAGCCCGAGGTCGCGCCGGCGCTTCCGGCGACCGGCGAGCGGGTGCTCGCGATCGGGTGCGGGACCTCGTGGTTCATGGCGCAGAGCTACGCGGCCGCGCGCGAGGCCGCCGGCCTCGGCGAGACCGACGCGTTCACTGCCTCGGAGATCCCGCGCGCGCGCGCGTACGATCGGGTGCTCGCGATCTCGAGGAGCGGGACGACGACCGAGGTGGCGCGCGCGCTCGCCGAGCTGCGCACGCGGTCGGTGGCGATCTCGGCCGTCGCCGGGACGCCCGTCCCCGAGGTCGCGGACGACCGCGTGATCCTGGGGTTCGCCGACGAGCGCTCGGTCGTGCAGACGCGCTTCGCGACCACGACCCTGCTGCTGCTGCGGGTCCACCTCGGCACCGACCCCGCCGGCGCGATCGCGGACGCGCAGACGGCGCTCGCGACGCCCCTGCCCGTCGATCCGTCGCGCTTCGACCACTTCGTCTTCCTGGGGCACGGCTGGACGGTGGGGCTCGCGCACGAGGCGGCCCTGAAGCTCCGCGAGGCGGCCCAGGTCCACACGGAGTCCTACCCGGCGACGGAGTACCGCCACGGGCCGATCAGCCTGGCCGGGCCGACCTCGCTCGTGTGGATCCTCGGCTCCGCCGACCCCGCCGTCGCGGACGACGCGGCGGCCGTCGGCGCCACCGTGGTGCGGGCCACGTTGGACCCGCTCGCCGAGCTGGTCCGGATCCAGCGGGCCGCGGTCGCCCTCGCGGCCGGGCGCGGCCTGAACCCGGACCGGCCGCGGAACCTCACGCGGTCGGTCGTGCTCCCCTGACCGGGACGGCGAGGCCGGCCGCGCCGCGACCGGACGTCACGAACGCGGCGCCCTCGCGCGCCAGGAGCTCGATCGTGAGACGCGCGCGTCGCACCCGCTCCCGGCTCATCGCGAGCGCGGTCGCCTCCAGGTGCGCTCCGTACGGGTACAGCGGGGGCGCGTTGCGCAAGCCGAACTTCAGGTAGATCGGCGAGGCCACGCGGATCAGCTCCGGGATCTCGTGCAAACGCACGAACCCCCCGAGATCGTCGGGGGATTCGACGTACAGGTCGAGCGGCACCGACACGGCGGCGCGGATCGCGGCCACGTGCGGGACCGAGAGGTCGCCGGCCACGTTGATCGTGTCGGCGCCGAGGTCCTGCAGGACGCGGGCCGTCGCGGGGTTCGTCGTCGGGAGCATCACCGAGGCCTTCGCCTGCATCTCGGGCGGCAGATCGCCGGCTCGGCGCATCCGGTCGAACGACGCGAGGGCGCCGAGGTCGGCGATCAAGACGCTCCGGATCCCGTGCTCGGCGGCGCGCACCGCGTCCCGGAGGGTCGCTCGGAGCTGCTCGGGACCCCAGGCCGCGGCGGCGAACGCGCCCCCGGCGGGGGCGCGCGCCGACGCGGACGTCCCCCACCCCGCCCCCGGCCGCGCGAAGAGGCTGACCTCGACGCCGGCACCGGCGGCGAGGTCGGCGAACCGGTCGAGCTCGTCGTCGGTGAGCATCGAGACGCCACTGCCCTGCGAGACCCGGTGCACGGGAACGTCGAGGCGCTCGGCCTCGGCGAGGATCGCGACCAGGGCCTCCGGCGTCTCGGTGCTGGGGATCTCGATCCGGAACGCGGCGCCGTCCGGGAACCGGGCCTCGGACGGGACCGCGTCGATCTCGAGGCTCACCGCGTGCCCCTTTCGGCGAACCTCGGGAGCCACGGTGCCTCGGCTTCCAGCATCCGGTCCACCATCTCGTGGATCTGCGGAAGGGTCGCCACGGCGCTCGTCAGCGGGTCGAGGGCCACCGCCGCGTGCACGAGGTCGCGGTCTCCGGTCAGGGCCGCCTCGACGGTGAGCCCCTGCACCGCGATCTGCGTCCGGTTCAGGGCGGCGCACGCGGGCGGCAGCGCGCCGTACCGGCGGGGCCGCACCCCGTTCCGGTCCACGACGCACGCCACCTCGACGCACGCCTCGACCGGGAGGTTCTCGATCGCGCCGCCGTTGCGGACGTTGCCGTACACGACCCGCGTCGTGCCGGTGAGCAGGCTGTCGACGATCGGTGCCGCGAACTCGCCGCCGTGACGGATCCCCTCGCGCGCGGCCTCCTCGATCAGGCGTTCGTTGCCGTCGCTCGCGTCGGAGGACCGGCAGACCTCGAGGTAGTTCCACTCGCGGTCCAGGTAGGTGCGGACCAGCTCGGGCGTCCGCCTGAACCACGCCCAGTACTCGCTCGCGTGGTGGCTCGACTCGGTGTGGAAGTAGCCCGTGAGGAGCATCAACTCGGTGCGCACCCGTTCGTTGCTCTCGTACGGATCGTCGGAGCGCGGCAGCATCGGGATCGATCCGTCGACGTGGCGGGCCCGCATCACCTCGCGGATCCGCGGGATCAGGTCCTCGTCGCCGCGGCGGAACGTCGTGAACCACGCCGTGTGGTTCACGCCCGCGCAGTCGAACGTGACCTCGTCGTACGGCACGTCGAGCTCGCGCGCCAGCAGCTCCGACGTCCCCTGCACGCTGTGGCACAGGCCGACGATCCTCACGCCCGTCCGCTCGGTCGCCCAGCAGTTCACCGCCATCGGATTCGCGTAGTTCAGGAGCCACGCGTCGGGGCAGACGTCGAGCATCGTCTCCGCGACCTCGCGGAGCGGGCCGACCGTGCGCAGCCCGCGGAAGATGCCCCCCGGGCCGAACGTGTCCCCGACCGTCTGATCGATCCCGTAGGCGCGAGGGATCTCGATGTCGTGCCCGTACGCCTCGACCCCTCCCACCTGGAAGACCGTGATCGCGACGTCCGCGCCGGCGAGCGCCTCGCGGAGCGTCCGCGGAACCTCGACGGTCGCGGCCAGCCCCCCCAGCTCGATCAGGCGCCCGGCGTCCGCCGCCGTCCGCTCGGCGGCGGCGGCGTCGATGTCGTACAGCACCAGGCGCGCGCGCCCGAGCGCGGGGAAGGACAGCAGGTCGCGCGTGAGCTCCATCGGGAACACCCAGCCGCCGGCGCCCACGATCACGATCCGCGGATCGCTCGCGCTCATCGCCTCCGCCGATCGCGGCTCATCGGATCGCCTCCCCGGTCGCCAGGTCGAACACGTGCACCTTGTCCGGCGCGATGCCGAGGCGCAAGCGGTCCCCCGGCGACGGCTCGCCGGCCGGCCCGAGCACGGCGGTGACGGGGGCGCGCCGGTCCTCGAGCGCGAGCGGGATCTCGGTCTCCTCCTCGGCGCCGCTCTCGACGGCGGACCCGGCCACCGTGCCGTGCACGACGATCTGCTCGCCGAGCGGCTCGACGACCTCGACGTCCAGGTCGAACGCCGGCCCGTCCGCCGGATCGCGGACGACCGACTCGGGCCGGATCCCGATCGCGACCTCGCGGTCGCCGACGGCGAGGTCCAACACCAGCTCGCCGGCCGTGATGCGCCCGTCGGACGCCCAGCCGCGCAACAGGTTCATCGGCGGGCTCCCGATGAAGCCCGGCGACGAACAGGTTCGCCGGGTGCCGGTACACGTCCTGCGGCCGCCCGATCTGCTGCACCCGGCCGCCCGACATCACGACGATCCGGTCGCCGAGGGTCATCGCCTCGACCTGGTCGTGCGTGACGTAGACCGTCGTGATGCCGAGGCGCTGATGGATCCGCTTCAGCTCGGCGCGCATCTGCACGCGCAGCTTCGCGTCCAGGTTCGACAGGGGCTCGTCCAGCAGGAACACCGCGGGCTCGCGGACGAGCGATCGTCCCATCGCCACCCGCTGCCGCTGACCTCCGGACAGCTGCGCCGGCCGGCGCGTGAGCAGGTCGTCCAGGCCCAGGATCGCGCTCACCTCGCGCACGCGCCGCTCGATCTCGGGCTTCGGCGTGTGGTGCTGCTTCAGGCCGAACGCGAGGTTCCGCTTCACGGTCATGTGGGGGTAGAGCGCGTAGTTCTGGAACACCATCGCGATGTCGCGATCGCGCGGCGACACGTCGTCGACGACGCGTTCGCCGATCCGGATCGAGCCGCTCGTGCACCGCTCCAGGCCGGCGATCAGCCGGAGCGCCGTGGTCTTGCCGCAGCCGGACGGGCCGACGAGGATCAAGAACTCGCCGTCCTCGACGTGCAGCGAGAGGTCGTCCACCGCGACGTGCCCGTTCTCGAAGCGCTTCGTCACGTGATCGAGCGCGACGTCGGCCATCCTCAGCCCTTCAGGCCCGACGTCGCGATCCCGCGGACGAAGTAGCGCTGCGCGAACAGGAACAGCAGCAACACCGGCAGCACGGTCATCACGCTCGCCGCCATCAGCAGGTTCGTGTTCGTCTGGTGCGCGCCCTGGAACGTGGCCAGGCCGAGCTGCAGCGTCATGTGCTCGGGCGAGTAGATCGTGATCAGCGGCCACAGGAAGTCGTTCCACGTCCACATGAACGTGATCACGGCGAGCGTCGCGAGGGCCGGCCCCGACAGCGGCAAGACGATCTTGAACAGGACCCCGAGGCGGGTGCAGCCGTCGATCCGCGCCGCCTCCTCGAGCTCGATCGGCAGCGTCCGGAAGAACTGCCGGAGCATGAAGATCCCGAACGCGCCGGCCAGGTTCGGCAGGACCAGCGCGCCGAGCGAGTCGATCATCCCGAGGCTCCGCACGATCAGGAACTCGGGGATGATGATCACCTGGAACGGGACCATCAGCGTGATCAGGAGCAAGACGAACACGACCTCGCGCCCGAAGAACCGGATCCGGGCGAACGCGTAGCCGGCCAGGCTGCAGAACAGCAGGTTCCCGATCACGACGAGGACCGTGACGATCAGCGAGTTCAGGAACCAGCGGCCGAACGGCGCCTGCGTCAGGACCTCGGAATAGTTGCCGAACTCGAGCGACGAGGGGACGAGCGTCGGCGGGTAGCGCTGCGTCTCGTCGAGCGTCTGCAGCGAGGTCACGACCATCCACACGAGCGGCAGGATCATCGTCACCGCGACCGGGATCATCACCAGGTGCCACGGGCTGAACAGGAACCGGTGGCGGGGCGCACGCGCCTGCGGCTCGGGCACGCCGGTGCCGGCCCGCGTCAGCGCGTCGAGGACCGGCGTCTGGCTCATGAGGCGTAGTGGACCATCCGCTTGCCGACCAACAGCTGGACGATCGTGAGCGCGAGGATCGCGACGAACAGCACGTAGGCGATCGCGGCCGCGTACCCGGCGATCCCCTGCAGGAACGCGAGCTTGTACAGGTACAGGACCGGGACGAGCGTCGCCGTGCCCGGCCCGCCGTTCGTCGCCAAGAACACCTCGTCGAACAGCTGCAGCGCGTTGATCGACGACCACACGACCAGGAACAAGGTGACCGGGCCGAGCAGGGGCAGGGTGACGTTGCGGAAGATCCCCCAGGTCCGCGCGCCGTCGATCTCGGCCGCCTCGACCAGTTCCGGCGGGATCCCCTGCAGCGCGGCCAGGAAGATGATGACGTCGAACCCGATCCACCCCCACACCGTCATCGCGACGACCGAGTACAAGGCTCCGTCCGGGCTCTCGAAGAACCCGAACGGCCCCAGGCCGACCTTGTCGAGCATCCAGTTCGCCAGGCCGAAGTGCGGGTCGAACACCCACAGGAACACGATCGCCGTGGCGATCGTGGAGACGACGACCGGCACGAACACCGCGGTGCGGTACCACCGCACGCCGCGGATCCTCCGGTTCAGCGCGATCGCGACGAGCAGGCCGCCGGTGACCGACAGCGGGACGAACAGCGCCGTGTAGATCACCGCGTGCACCATCGACTCCTTGAACAGCGGGTCCTTCGGCAACGCCCGGTAGTTCGCGAGGCCCACCCATTCCGGCGGTGCCAGCAGGTTCGACTTCTGGAACGAGAGCACCGCCGACCACACGATCGGCACGATCCCGAACAGCACGATCAGGGCGACCGCCGGGAAGGCGAACGCCCACCCCGCCACGTGGTCGGACCGCAGGACGCGCCGAACGCTGAGCGCCACCGGCCGTCCTACTGCGGGACCGCCAGCACGCCGTTCGCCTGCTCGGCCGCCTGGTCGAGCGCCTCCTGCGGCTCGCCCTCGCCGAGCAGCACGCTCACGATCGCCTGGCCCAGGAAGCCCGAGACCTGCGGGTACTGCGGGATCTGCGGTCGAGCCTTCAGCACGTTCTCGAGGTTCGCGGCGAAGTCGCCCACCCCCGGGAACTTCGTCTCGAACTCCGCGAACCCCGGCATGTCCTGCACCGAGGCGCGGATCGGGAGGTGGCTCGTCATGAGCGCGTCCTGCAGCACGATGTCGGGCGAGACCAGGAACGTCAGGAACTCCCACGCGGCGTCGACGCGCTCGGGCCCGTTGTCGAAGATGACCCAGTTGTCCGGGCCGGCGATCGTCTCATGGCTGCCGCCGGGGTCGAACGACGGCATCACCTGCACGCCGTAGTTCACGTCCGGGAAGCCCGCGAGGTCCCACGGCCCGGTGATCACCATGCCGACCTTGCCGGAGTTGAACAGCTGCCCGTACTTGAACGAGTCGGGCCGGAAGTCCAGGTAGAGCGACCCGTCCTGCTGGGCCTGCTGCAGGACCGACAACGCGCGGACGCCCTCGGCCGAGTTGAAGATCGCCTCGGTGTTGTCCTCGTTCAGGATGTCGCCGCCCGCGGCCCAGAGCATCGCGATGTACTCCCAGACCGTGGTCTCGCTGCCGTCGGCGGGGAAGACCAGGCCGAACGTCTTGGAGTCCGGATCGGTGATCGCCGACGCCGCCGCGAGCGCGTCGTCCCAGGTCCAGTCCGGGGAGGGCTCCGGCACCCCGGCCTGCGCGAACAGGTCCTTGTTGTAGACGATCGCCAGGTTGTCCACGAGCGCCGGGACCCCGTAGACCTTGCCGTTCACGGTCGCGACCGCGCGCTCGCCCTCGAAGAAGTCTTCCCAGTCGAAGTCCGCCTCGGCGACGCGGTCGGTCAGATCGACGAGCTGCGGCGAGGTCGCGAGCTGCGGCATGTTCGTGCCGTACTGGTAGGAGATGTCGGGGGCCTGCCCGCCCTGCAGCGCCACGGTCGCCTTCTGCAGCGCGTTGTCGCTGTTGACGTACTGCATCGTCACGTGGATCTCGCCCTCGTGCTCGGCGTTGAACTGCTCCACGATCGCCTGCAGCGAGAGGTTCTCGAGCGCCTCGTCCTCCGGCGGCGGCGGCGTGTAGCCCATCCACATCGTGAGCTCCACCGGCTCGCCCCCCGCGCCCCCGCTCTCACCGGTCGCGGACCCGGTGCCCCCCGTCGCGTCGCTATCGCTGCTCGACTGCGTGCACGCGGCCGCCACCAGCACGAACGCGAGCGCGACCGCCGCCGTCCATCGCTTCATCCGTCCCCTCCCGTTCCTCGGAGCGCGCCCCGACTCATCCGAACCCCAGCACCACCTTGAACCGGCTCCCGTCGCCGTCCACCAGCTCCTCGAAGGCCCCCTGCCCGTCGGCCAGCGGCGCGTGCGAGACCCAGCCGGCCAGGTCGAGCTCGCCCCCGGCGAGCGCGTCCAGTGACCGCGCGAAGTCGTCATCCGTCCAGCCGTACGAACCCGTGATCGAGGCCTCCTTGCCCAGGACCTGCGCGTACTCGAGCGAGCCGGAGCCGGCTCCCAGCCCGACCTCGACGATCCGGCCCCCGGGCCGGACGGCCCGCAGACCGAGGGCCCAGGTCGCCTCGAAGCCGGCGGCGTCCACGACCGCGTCGGCGCCCTCGCCGTCGGTCGCCGCGAGGATCGCGGCGACCGGGTCGTCGCCGTCGACCGCCTCCGCGCCCTGCGTCTCGGCGAAGCGGAGGCGCGGGACCACCGGGTCCGTCGCCCACACCCGAGACGCGCCCGCCAGGAACGCCGCGCGGACGATCAGCGCCCCGATCGGGCCGGCGCCGATCACGAACACGCGGGCGCCCTCGTCCACGGCCGTGCGGGCGACGTGCACCGCGTTCGCGAACGGCTCGGCCATCACCGCCTCGTCATCCGCCAGCCCCTCCGGAACGGGGACCGCGGCCGCCGCCGGCACCGCGAACCGTTCCGCGAACCCGCCGCTCAGGTCGCGCCCGACCAGCCGGCCGTCGCGGCACCGGTTCGTCGCGCCGGCCCGGCACGACGGGCACGCGCCGCAGCCCAGGATCGGGCGTAGCACCACCCGCTCCCCGATCCGCGCCGCGTCCACACCCGGTCCTACGGCGTCGATCGTGCCCACGGCCTCGTGACCCATGACGAGCGGTGGGATCCGGCGCGGGCTGGCCTCGCGGAACCCGTGCAGATCCGAGCCGCAGATCGCCGCCGCCCTCGTCCGGATCACGACCTCCCCCGGTCCGGGCTCCGGGGCCGGCAGCTCCTGCAGCTCCATCTGCCGAGGCCCCAGGTACACGAGCGCCCTCATCGATCGCTCCGCCCCGCGATGACGAACGGAACCTCGCGGTGCGCGACCAGGACCGCCACCGCGCGGTCCTCCTCCTCGGCCGCGTGCACGACCGCGGCCGAGGAGCCGAGGTTCCCGACGAACAGGTCGTGGTGCATCGGGACCAGGGTCCGGGCGCCGATCTCGGCCGCGAGCCACGCGGCCTCGCGTTCGTTCAGGTTCCCGACGATCCCGCGCGCCTCGCGTTCGGCGTGCCGACCGTTCACGGGCAACAGCGCGACGTCCAGTTCGAACGGCCGCAGGCCCGCCTCCATCCCCTCGTAGTGGATCGTGTCGCCGGCGTGGTAGATCCGCACGCCCCCGGCGTCGATCACGTACCCGAGGAACCGGATCAGCCCGTCCGACAGCGATCCGCCGAACCCGTAGGCGTCGGCCATCGTCACCCCGTGACGCGCGGGGACCGCGTGCACCGTCACGGCCCCGAGCTCGACGGGCGCACCCGGCTGCATCCCGACGACCCGGTCCGGCGCGACGCCCGCCTCGGTGACCATGTCGACGATCGGCGACGGGACCACGAACACGGCGGCGGGCGAGGCGTCGGCGATCGCCGGGACGCTGTCGGCATCGAAGTGGTCGATGTGCTCGTGCGTGCACAGGACCGCGTCCACCCCGGTCGCGGCGGTTGGTGGCAACCCGGACCCGTAGCGTCGCTTCGGGTGCGGCGAGAGGAACGGGTCGACCAACAGCGTGGCGCCCCCGGCGAGGATCGCGAACCCGGCCTGCCCGAGCCAGACGAGCACGGCCCGACCTCCCCGGTCGGGGACGGTGCGCAGGGCGTCGAGGGGCGTCGTCACCGGCTCACATCACCGCCGTCTGCCCGCCGTCGATCACGAGCGCCGCCCCATGGACGAACGACGCCTCGTCCGAGGCGAGGAACGCGTACGCGGCGGCGACCTCGTCGGCCCGGCCGCGGCGGCCCAGCGGGATCTGCTCCCGCTCGTAGCGCTCGAACGCCGACTCGTCCCCGAGCGCCCGGTTCAGCGGTGTGTCGATGAACCCCGGGCACAGGCAGTTCACGCGGATCCCCTTCGTTCCGAGCTCGACCGCCATCGTCCGGGTCAGCTGGAGCACGCCGCCCTTCGACGCGTCGTAGTGCGCGTACTCCGCCTCGCCGCCGAGCGCGTTCGTCGACGCCATGTTCACGATCGCGCCGCCGGCGCCGTCCGCGACCATCAGCCGCGCGACGGCCTGGGCCACCAGGAACATACCCCGCAGGTTCACGGCGATCATCCGGTCCCAGCGCTCGGCGTCGAGGTCGAGGAACCAGGTCTTCTCGGCGATCCCGGCGTTGTTGATCAAGACGTCGATCCGCCCGAGCGAGGTCGTCGCCTCGGTCACGAGCCGCGCGACGTCGTCCTCGCGTGACACGTCGACCGTCACGCCCTCGACCGGGCCTTCGCGCTCGCGCAGCTCGGCGAGCGCGATCGCGACCTCGCCGGCGTCGACGCCGCCGACGAAGACGCGCGCCCCCTCCTCGAGGAACCGGCGGGCGGTGGCCAGGCCGATCCCGCTCGTCCCGCCGCTGATCAGCACCCCCCGGTCGTTCAACCCGCGCAAACGGGCCCCTCCCCCTCGATCGGTTCCGACCCGTCGTTCCGTCCTGCGGAACGCTGTTCTGTCCGACGACACATCATCGCGCCCTCGCGTTCCCGTGGTCAAGGGAGCCGGGGCCCGCCAGGGCGTCGGCCCGCGTGGCCCGCACCAGCTCCTGGGCGAGGCTCCGCATCCGCGAGACCGGCATCCGCTCCCTGGGGGCGGCGATCGAGACGGCCGCGACCGGAGACGCGCCACCCAGGAACACCGGGGCACCGACGCAGCGGACCCCCAGCTCGCTCTCCTCCATGTCCACGGCGTAGCCGTCGCGACGGACCTTCGCCATCTGAGCGATCAGGGCACCGGGGTCGACGATGCTCTGGCGCGTCTTGCGCTGCAGCGGGCCCACCCGTTCGATCCACGCGGCGATCGCCTCGTCGGTCGGATACGTCCACGCGAGGACCGCCTTCCCGACGCCCGTGCAGTGCGCCGGGTTCCGCCCCCCGACCTGAGACGTCAGGGTCACCGAGTGGGACGACTCGAGCTTGTCCACGTACACGACGTCCGCTCCGTCGAGGACCCCGAGATGCACGGTCTCGTTGCAGGCGTCGCGCACGCGCTCGAGCAGCGGACGCCAGACCACGCGCACGTCCATCCGGTCGTAGAACCCGAACGCGATCCGCAGCAGCTCGGAGCCGACCGTGTAGCGCCCGTCCTCGCGCTGGCCCGCGAACCCGCGCTCGCGCAGCGCCGCGAGCGTCCGATGCAGCGAGCTCTTCGGGATCGCCATCGACTCGGCCAGATCCTCGAGCGAGATCCCGGTCCCGTGGTCGGCCAGCTCGCCCAGCACGCGGAGCGCCCGGTCGACGCTCTCCACCGACGGCCCGTCGTCGCGCGCCATGCGCCGGATGCTAGTCCGGCGTCCCGCAGAGCGGAACCCCGTTCCTCAGATCGGGCGCGCGACGCCGTAGAAGAGGCGGGGACCGCTCGACCGCAGCGTGGCCGACCACCCCAGCTCGGCGAGGGCGCCCTCGAGCTCGGCCGGGGTCCAGTAGCGCTTCACGATCGTGTACGCGCGCTCCCCCAGGATCCGGCGTTGGGGGTGCGACGCGCCGGTCACGGGCGCCTCCGCTGCGGGACGATCTCGACCGACCGACTCGTCGACCAGGAACACGCAGGATCCCGGCGCCGGAGCCAGCCCGCCAGGCGCCGCGCCCTCCCAGAAACCCGTCCAGCGCTCGGCGGGGATGTGCGAGACGAAGAACCCCGCGAGGGCGGCGTCGAACCGCTCGGAGGGTTGCCACGAGAACAGGTCGGCGCGCACGTACTCGATGGACGGTCGGCCGAAGCGCTCGCGGTTCAGGTCGAGCATCGCCGGCGAGCTGTCGACCGCGACCAGTCGGCGAGCGCGAGGCGCGATCCGCCTCGTCCAGACCCCGGACCCGCACGCGAGCTCCAGCACCGATCCCGACAGGTCGAACGCGTCGACCGCCGCCTCGACGACGGCCGTCTCCCGGAACCACGCCGCGTCCTCGTCCGGTCCGTGCACGTACGCGCCGCGCCGGAACCAGTAGTCCTCGTACTCCGGCGCGCGGTCGTCGTAGTAGCGGATCTGCTCGCCGATCAGGTCCTCGTCCGTCACGACGCGCGCCCTCACGCCGGGCGGATCGTCGCCTCGGCGGCCAGGGTCGCCGCGCGGGCGGGGTCCAGCCGCCCGGCCCCCGGCAGCTCCGCGTTCGCCGTCGCGGCGCCGAGCGCGAGGGCGAGCGCGGCCGGCCAGTCGTCGCCGCGGTCGAGCGCCGTGACGACCCCCGCCAGGAACGCGTCGCCGCTGCCGACCGGGTACCGACCCCGGACGTAGAGGACCCCCTCGTAGAGCGAGCCGTCGGGCGCCGCGACGACCACCCCGTCGGCGCCCCGCGTGACGAGCCCGGCGTGGCCGTGCCCGCCGGCCAGGTCGCGGAGCTTCTGCGCCGCCGCGAGCGCCTCGTCGCGACGGGCCGTCGGCACGCCGAGCAGCTCCGCCGCCTCGACGGCGTTCACCTTCACGACCTCGGGCCGCCCGTCGAGCGCCACGCGGAGCCGGTCGCCCTCCGCGTCGAGCGCGACGGGCACCCCCGCGGCGCGTGCCTCACCCACGATGTCGCGATAGCCGTCGTCCGGCGCGCCGGCGGGCATCGAGCCCGAGATCGTCAGCCAACCGGCATCCGGGAACGTCCCGGCGACCGCCTCGGCGAGCTCGGCCCACGCCGCCGACGGGACCTCCGGGCCGTGCTCGTAGAACTCGGTCAGCCCGGCCGTCTCGCGGTCGGCGACCGAGAGCGAGGCCCGGTTCTCGCCGTGCGTCCAGACGGAGGTCCCGTGGACGCCCTCGGCGGCGAGCGTCTCCTCGAGCCACTTCCCGGCGTGCCCGCGGAACAGGGCGACGACCCGGACCTCGGCCCCCAGAGCGGCGGCGGCCCGGGCCACGTTCAGCCCCTTGCCACCCGCGGTCTGCACGAACCCCGACGGACGATGGATATCGCCCCGGATCAGACGCTCCACCTCGAAGAGCTTGTCGATCGATGGGTTCGCGGCCAGGCAGACGATCACCGGGTCGCCCCCACCAGCTGGAGCGCCTCGTCCATCGTCGAGAGCGCCCCGGTGCCGCCGGGAGCGCCCACCGCGGCCGCTCCGCAGGCGTTGCCGACGGCGAGCGACCGTTCGAGCGACCCCCCCGTGAGCCAGGACGCGAGGAACCCGGCATCGAACGCGTCGCCGGCTCCGGTCCCGTCCACGACCGGCACCGCGAGCCCGTCGACCCGGACGGCCCCGGAACCGTCGGCGGCGACCGCGCCGTCCCCGTCCCGCTTGACGACCACGACGCCGGCGCCGGCCTCGCGGAGCCGCGCGATCGCCCGGTCGAGCTCGGAGATGTGCGCCAGGCTGAGCGCCTCCATCTCGTTCGGCAGGAAGACGTCGACCGACGCGAGGAGACGCAGCAGCGCATCGTCCCAGCGACGGGACGGGTCCCAGTTCGGGTCCACCGACGTCGTGGTGCCGGCGGCGCGCACCTCCGCGAAGAGCCGCGGGAGATCGGGGGCCAGGCTCCGTTGCAGGTAGTAGGAGCTCACGTGGACGTGACGCGCCTGCTCCAGGATCCGGCGGTCGACCAGGTCGGCACGCAGGTCGCCCACCGTCCCGAGGGCGGTCAGCATCGCGCGGTCGTCGGGCGTCGACAGCACCACGGTCACCCCGGTCGGCCGGTCGGGATCGGTCACCACGCCGTGGGTGTCCACGCCGTTCGCCTCGAGCTCCTCGCACATGAAGCGCCCGAACCGGTCGTCGCCCACGACGCCGACGAACGCGACGGACAGACCGAGGCGCGCCGCGGCGCACGCGAAGATCCCGCCCGACCCGCCGACCGTGAGCGTGGCTTCGTCGACCAATCGCTCCGCCTGCCCGAACGCGGGCACCACGTCACCGCCCCGAAGGATCAGGTCGGGGTTCGCGTCGCCGAGGACGACGATGTCGAAGCCGGACATCGGCCGCAGCCTACCCCGGCTACGCTGGCGCCATGCCCACGATCGCGCCGATGATCGCGGTGGTCCGGGGCGACATCACGACCGAGGACGTCGACGCGATCGTGAACGCCGCGAACACGGCGCTGCGGCCCGGCGGCGGCGTGGACGGCGCGATCACGCGGGCGGCCGGACCTGCGGCGCTGGCCGATCGGGAGCGTGTGATCCGCGAGCGCGCACGGCCACCGCTCCCGACCGGCGAGGCCGTGGCCACGATCGGCGGCGACCTGGTCGCGCGGTGGATCATCCACACGGCCGGACCGATCTACTCGGGCGCCCCCGGCGACGCGCGTCTGCTCGCCGCCTGCCACGCGTCGTCGCTCGCCGTCGCCGACGAGCTCGGCGCCCGCACGATCGCGTTCCCCGCGATCTCGACCGGCGTCTACGGGTACCCCGTGGACGAAGCCGCTCCGATCGCCGTCGCCGCGATCCGCGCCTCGGCGACCCGGGTCGAGGAGGTCCGGTTCGTGCTGTTCGACGAGCGGACGTTCGCGGCCTTCGAGCGGGCGCTCGGCGGGTAGTTCCCGACCTCGTTGCTAGGATTCCTCCCTGCGATGATCGACGAGCTCTCCAGCGCCCGCGGCACCTACGACCACCTGAGCGAGGTTCAGCTGGTCGACTGCCGCGAGCCGTACGAATGGGAGGCCGGCCGCGTCGAGGGCGCGATCCACATCCCGCTGAACGCGATCATGGCCGGCGGAGGCACCGAGCTCGACCCCGCGAAGCCGGTGGTCGTGATCTGCCGCAGCGGCAACCGGAGCGAGCTCGCGACGATGATGTTCCAGGCGCGCGGCTTCCACGCCGTCAACCTGGAGGGCGGGATGGAGTCGTGGGCCTCCGAGGGGCTCCCCTACTCCGCGCCCGACGGCTCGCCCGGACGCGTCGCCTGACGCGATCGCCGCCGGTGCCGCGTCACCGACAGGGGTGATAGGGCGTCGCGAACAGCGAGTAGTTCCGGGCCTTCTTGATCGCGTTGAAACCCAACCCCTCGGCCCGGTCGCAGAACTCCGCGCGCGTCAGCCGGTACTCGACCTCGAAGACCGCCTTCCCGGCCTGGACGAACGCATCCTCGCCGGGCTCGGGGTCGCCGGCGCAGAAGCCCCACTCGAAACATTCCTCGACGATCGCGTAGTCGAAGTACGGGAGCAGCTCCCCCACCTGTGACGGGTCGTTCTTCATCGCCACGGACATCCCGAACCGGTGCGCCAGGTTCGCGAGACGCGTGTTGAACATGAGCTGGGCCCGTGCGCTGATGCGGAACCCCGAGTGTGGATCCTCGAACGTGTCGATGATGTCCCACTCGACGCCGTCGAACCCCGCCTCGGCGCACCGCTCGACGCGGTCGCGGTTCACCTGCAGGATGAACGTGCGCTGCCCCTCGTCGTTGTTGATGTTCAGGAAGAACTCGTCGGGGAACACCTGGCTGAAGGGGTTGCCGATCAGGCAGCCCCCGCACGCCGCGTCGAACGCGACGAACCGATCGTAGTCGGGCCGGTACGTCTCGGCGTCGCCGGCGTCGAGGTAGCAGATCGCGTGACCGCCGGCGGCGTGGATCGCGTCCACCGCGGCCTCGTTCACGACGAAGTTCCCGTCGCCCACGACCTTCTGGTCGACGTAGAGGTCGATGTCGAAGACGGTCGGGGTGACGCAGTCGCCGCCGGCGGCCGGTGGCTCGCAGAGGTCGACGACGATCCCGCCGGTGTCATCGGCGAGGCCCGGCTTCGCCTGCAGTTGGTACTGCCAGCGCTCGTCGAGCCCGGGCAGCCAGCACCCGTCGCACGGCTCCGGGTCCGGACATCGTGGACAGGCCGTCCTAAGCGCCGCCTCCGTGGTCCGGGTGGCCTCGGGACCAGCGGACGCGGCTCGATCGACCGTCGGCGTCGCGGCGGCGACACCCGGTGCGCCGATCGGTGCGGCGGCCGCGGCCGGTCCGACCACGACCAGCCCGGCGACGATCGCGAGGGCGGACGCGACCGCCACCGCACGCGTCCGGTTCCGGATCACGCCCCGTCTTCCTCGGTCCACCGGCGACGCACCGTCTCGTCGCCCTCGTACTCCGTCGTCGCCGCGCCGTCCACGCCGAGGGTGAACAGGACGAGGGGCCGCGTGCCGGGCTCGCCGATCGCGGCGTAGGCGGCGGCGACCTCCCCCGGGTCGTCCACCCGCTCGGCCCGCCCGCGGAGCGAGAACTCCCCGCCGATCCCGTCGTCGTTGTCCATCATCGAATGCAGCGCGAACCGCGGGTCGCGCTGCAGGTCGGCGGCCTTCGGGGACGTCCGGTACATCCGCACGAACAGGCGTCCGTCGGCGACCCACGGCGTCACCGGATGGACGCGCGGGCCGCCGTCGGATCGAACGGTGGCCAGGAACGCGACGCGGCGGTCGATCCGCTCCCGACCGAACGACGCGATCGGCGCGGCCCGTTCCTCGAACGTCCCCCACGTCACCATGCGACGGGGCCTACCCTACCCTCATGGCCGACGTCGACGGGGCGCGCGACGCGCTCGTGCGAGCGCTCGGTGCCGAGGAGGTCCTGTCCGACCCGCTCGCGCTGCGGCTGTACGGGCGCGACGCCTCGATGACCGAGGGCGGGTGCGCGCTCGTCGCGTTCCCCCGCTCGACCGACGACATCGTCGCCTGCGTCCGGGCCGCCGCCCAGCACGGGATGCCGGTCGTGCCGCGCGGCAGCGGGACGGGCCTCGCCGGCGCCGCGACCCCCATCGGCGACGCGCTCGTCGTGGTGACCGCGAAGATGAACCGGGTCCTCGAGATCCGGCCCGAGGATCGCCTGGCGTGGGTCGAGCCCGGCCTGTTCAACCTCGACCTGTCGACCGCGCTCCGCCCGATGGGCTGGACCTACGCCCCGGATCCGTCGTCGCAGCAGACGTCGTCGATCGGCGGGAACGTGAACACGAACGCCGGCGGTCCGCACTGCCTCGCCTACGGCGTCACGAGCGCGCACGTCCTGGCCCTGGACGTCGTCCTCGCCGACGGCGACGTCGTCCGGCTCGGGAGCGAAGGGCCGGAGGCGGCCGGGTATGACCTCCGCGGCGTGGTGGTCGGCTCGGAGGGGACGCTCGGGATCGTCGCGGCCGCGTGCGTGCGGATCCTCCCCCTGCCGCCGGCGGTCCGCACGATGCTGTTCGACTTCGACTCGGTCGAGACCTGCGCGGCGACCGTGTCGGAGATCATCGCGCGCGGCGTCGTCCCGGCCGCGGTGGAGATGATGGACCACGGGATCGTCGTCGCGGCCGAGAGCTTCGCGCACGCGGGCTACCCGACCGACGCGGCCGCGATCCTGCTCGTCGAGGTGGACGGGCTCCCGTCGGCGGTCGACGCGCAGACGCGCGAGGTCGAGGCGGCCGCGACGCACCACGGGACCCGCTCGATCCGGGTCGCGGCCGACGACGCGGAGCGCGCGCTGCTCTGGAAGGGCCGGAAGTCGGCGTTCGGCGCCGTCGCGCAGATCGCTCCCCACTACCACCTCCACGATTGCGTCGTACCCCGCACGAAGCTCGTCGACGTGCTGACCGGCGTGTACGCGATCGCCGAGCGCTACCAGCTGATCGTCACGAACGTCTTCCACGCCGGCGACGGCAACCTGCATCCACTCCTGTCGTTCGACCGGCGCGAGCCGGGCGCGCTCGAGCGGGTGCTCGCCGCGAGCGACGAGATCGTGCGGCTGTGCGTCGACGCGGGTGGCGCGCTCTCGGGCGAGCACGGGATCGGCCTGGAGAAGCGGGACTTCATGCCCCTGGTCTTCACCGACGACGACCTGGCCGCACAGGACTGCCTGCGGACCGCGTTCGATCCGGACCGGCGGATGAACCCGCAGAAGGTCCTCCCCGACGGGGCGCGATGCGGCGACTTCGCGGCGGCGTTCGCCGGGACCGACGACGCGGCCGAGGCCGCGGCGTCCCTCCCCGACGGGTCGTGGGTCTGACCCGTGGAGCTCCTGCACCCGCACGCGAAGCACGACGTCGTCGAGTCGCTGCGGGCGGCCTCCGCAGACGCGACCCGGGTCCTGCTCGTCGGTGGCCGCGCGCACCTCGACAAGGGCGAACCGTCCGAGGTGGACGCCGAGCTCTGGACGACGATGCTCGACGAGCTGGTGGCGTACGACCCGGCCGAGATGATCGCGGTGGTCGAGGCCGGGATGCGGGTGGGCGACCTGCAGCAGGTGCTGGCGGAGGGTGACCAGGAGTGGCCGGTCGACGCGCCCGCGCAGGCCACGGTGGGGGGCGTGATCGCCGCGGGGGCGTCGTCTCCGCGCCGCCTGCGCGTCGGTCACGTCCGCGACACCGTGGTGCAGATGGAGCTCGTCACCGGGGACGGCCGCCTGATCGCGAGCGGCGCCCGGACCGTGAAGAACGTGACGGGGTTCGACCTCCACCGTCTGGCGACCGGGTCGCTCGGCACGCTCGGCGCGATCGTGCAGGTCGCGCTGAAGCTCCGGCCGCGCCCGGAGCTCCGCCGGTCACTGGTCGTCGAGGGGGACGGGATCGCGCTCGGCCGGCGCATGCTCGACGGCGTGCCGCTGCCGGCGGCGATCGTGGCCGAGGCCGAACGCGTCGAGGTCCGGCTCGAGGGCTGGGCCGAGGAGGTCGAGGAGCAGACGGCCGCCGCTCGTTCGGTCGCCGGCCCGATCGAGATCCAGGACGATCCGCCGCCGCTCGATCCGTTCGCGGTCGACGCGCCGGTCATCGCCGAGGCGGCCGTGGCCCCGTCGCGCGTCCCGGAGCTCGTCGACGGCCTGACCGCCTGGCGTGCCCTCCTCGGCGTCGGGACCGTGTGGTTCGCGCTGCCCGACGCGGGCGATGCGCTCGCGCGGGTCCGAGAGCGCGCGGCGGCGGCCGGCGGCATCGCGCCGGTGATCCGCGGGCCTGGCGGCCTGGGGAGCACGCCGGTCGCCGCCCCCGACGTCCACCGACGCCTGAAGGAAGCCTTCGATCCGGCCGGGATCCTCGCGCCCGGCCGCGGCTGGCCGCTCGCCTGACGACGCTGCCGCGGGTGCCCTATCGGCGCGTCGCCGCGAACGCGCGGAGCCGCTCGCCGGCGGCCTCGAGGGTCTCGAGCCGCTTGCAGAACGCGAACCGCAACAGGTGGGCACCCTCGCTCGGGTCGGAGAAGAACGACGATCCCGGCACGGTGTTCACGCCGACCTCGCGGACGAGATGCTGCGCGGCCGCGGTGTCGTCCGCGAAGCCCAGATGGCCGATGTCCGCCATCACGTAGTAGGCACCCCGCGGCGGCGCCGCCTCCAGGCCGGCGTCGTCCAGCACGCGCAGCATCACGTCCCGGCGCTCCTGGTAGTCCGCCGCCAGGTCGGCGAAGTAGGCGTCCGGCAGCCCGAGCGCGACGACCCCCGCGGCCTGCATCGGCGCCGGCGCGGCGACGGTCAGGAAGTCGTGGACCGGCCGGATACCGGCCATCAGCGGCGCCGCCGCCACGGCCCACCCGACCCGCCAGCCGGTGACGGCGTAGGTCTTCGACAGGGCGCTGATCGTCACGGTCCGCTCCCGCATCCCGTCGAGCGAGGCGATCGGGACGTGGCGGACGCCGTCGTAGGTGATGTGCTCGTAGATCTCGTCCGTCACCGCGAAGGCGTCGTACCGCTGACAGCGCTCGGCGATCGCCGCGAGCTCCTCCCTCGAGAAGACCTTCCCGGTGGGGTTGTTCGGCGTGTTGATCACGATCGCACGCGTGCGGTCGTTGAACGCCGCGGCCAGCTCGGCCTCGTCGAACGTCCAGTCGGGCGGGCGGAGACGGACCAGGCGCGGCGTCGCGCCCGAGATGATCGAGTCCGGACCGTAGTTCTCGTAGAAGGGTTCGAAGATCACGACCTCGTCCCCGGCGTCCACGAGGCCGAGGAGCGCGGCCATCATCGCCTCGGTGGAGCCGCAGGTGACGCAGACCTCCGTGTCGGGATCCACCGACATCCCGTAGTGGCGACCGTACGAGGCGGCGATCGCGGCGCGGAACGCCGGCGAGCCCCACGTGACCGGGTACTGGTTGTCGTCGGCCGCGATCGCGGCGATCGCCGCGTCCTTCACCGCGTCGGGCGCGGGGAAGTCCGGGAACCCCTGACCGAGGTTGATCGCCCCGTGCAGGTCGGACAGGCGGGTCATCTCGCGGATCACCGATTCGGTGAAGGACGCCGCCTTGATCGATGGGCCCAGCCGGGACACGGCCAGAGCGTACCGGCCGGCCCCGCCGCTCAGCCGATCGTCACGGTCGGTCGTCGAAGAGGCCGCGGATCAGCAGGTCGGCCGAGGCGGGGTTCGTGGCGAGCGGGACGTCGTGGACGTCGCAGACCTTGAGCACGGCCTGGATGTCCGGGTCGTGCGGGTGCGCGGTGAGGGGGTCCCGGAAGAAGATCACCGCGTCCACGAACCCGTCGACGATCCGGGCCCCGATCTGCAGGTCGCCGCCCTGCGGTCCGCTCACGACCGTGTCGACGTGGAGGCCGACCGCCTCCCGCAGCAGCGTGCCGGTCGTGAGGGTCGCCACCAGGTGGCAGCGCTCCAGCTGCTCCTGGTGCTTGCGCACGAAGATGACCAGGTCGTCCTTCTTCTCGTCGTGCGCGATCACCGCGATCTCGTAGCGCCCGTCCAACATGTATCCAGGCTACCGGGGGCGACGGCGAACCCCGGCTCTCTCGTGTGAAGACTGCGTGAACGAAGCGCGATCCCGAGGCTCCCTTCGAACGGACGGGCGAGCGGCTACCCCGCGCCGCCCTCGCCGCCGCCCTCGCCGCCGCCGCACGTGACCCAGAAGGTCTTGTGCTTCGTCATCGCGCCGATCGAGCCTTCCGCGGCAACGGTGAGCCTCACGTGGACGCCCTGCACCGGGTGCGGCGTCGCGCCGGACGCGACGATCGGGCCCGTCAGGTCCTCGACCAGGATCGCATCGACGTCGTTCGCCCCGCCGGCCTCGTCTTCGCCGATCGCGGTCGAATCCTCGAGCAGGAGCGCCCGGCCCGAGGGTGGCACCAGCTCGAAGCTGGCGGTCCCGGTCAGGTCGCCGGCATCGAACCCCGCGAACTCGATCTGGAACGCGCAGCCCACGTGCGGATCGTTGCCGGGACCATCGATCCCGACGCCGTTCACCTTGACGGTGCCGTTGTTGCCGGGTGGGTTCCCTCCGGCGCTCGCCACCCCCGCCACGACCACCACCAGCAGCAACGTGGCGCAGGCCACGATCTTCGCGCGGTACGGATGCATCGGTGCGACCCCTTCCCGGTCTTCGTCGCCGGAGACGACCATCTCGTCCGACCCAGACCAGGGTGGGTATCGGCCCCCGCGGCCGTCCGGCAACATCGGCGGTTCGCACCAACCCGTCCGATCACCGGGTGAATCGATGGTTCTACCCAACCCGCCCGAGTCTCCGGGTGCCGGCGTGCGACGATGGGCCGATGACCACGACCGGCCCCGGCACGACGCCGCCGCTCGGCGCCCAGCTTCCCGAGGGCGTCCGCTTCATCGGCGAGCGCCTGGGCGAGCCAGCGTGGCCCCTCCCCGACGCGCCGACCGAGGCCGACCTCTCCTCGTGCGTCGCCTGCGGCCTGTGCCTGCCGCACTGCCCGACGTACCGGCTGACCGGCGAGGAGTCGGCGTCCCCGCGCGGCCGGATCGCCGCGATGCGCGCGGTGAGCGACGGAGCCGCGACCGTCGACGAGACGTTCGCGCGCTACATGGACCTCTGCCTCGTCTGTCGCGCATGCGAGGACGTCTGCCCCTCGCACGTGCCCTTCGGCCGGATGATGGAGCGGGCGCGGACCCAGATCGAGCCCCGGCGATCGTCCGGCGCCCGCTTCCTGCGCTGGCTCGGCCTCGACGTGGTGCTCCCCCGCCCGTGGCTCGTCGCCACGGCGTCCGTCCTGCAACCGATCGCCCGTCCGTTCCTCCCGAAGCGCGTCCGGGGGTTCGTGCCTCGGCGGGCGCGCCGTGGCCCGCGCGTGCCCCCGGTCACGCATCCTTCGCCGGACGTCCCCGCGCGCGGGACGGTGGCGCTGCTGACCGGCTGCGTGCAGGATCGGTGGTTCCGCGAGGTGAACCGCGCGACCGCACGCGTGCTCGCGCGCAACGGATGGCGCGTCGTCGTGCCGAGCGGTCAGGCGTGCTGCGGCGCCCTCGCCGCGCACAACGGGCGGCTGGAGACCGCGCGGAGGCTGGCGCGCCGCAACCTCGACGCCTTCGCGGGCGCGGATCACGTCGTCGTGAACTCCGCCGGATGCGGCGCTCACCTGCAGGGCTACGCCGAGCTGATCGAGGGCGCGGCGCTCCCCGTGGACGACGTGATGGCGTTCCTGCACGACGAGGGCCTGAGCGCGCTGCCCGACGGCGACGCCGGCGTCGATCGCGTCGCCTACCACGACGCGTGCCACGCCCTGCGCGCCCAGAAGATCATGGCGCAGCCGCGGACGCTCCTGCGGTCGATCCCCGGTCTCGAGGTCGTCGAGATCCCCCAGGGCGACCGGTGCTGCGGCGCCGCCGGCCTCTACAACGTCCTCGAGCCCGAGCTGTCGGGCCGCCTCTCGGCGGACAAGGCCGCGGCGATCGCCTCGACGGACGCCACGACGATCGCGAGCGCGAACCCCGGTTGCACGATGCAGATCGCCGCCGGGCTCCGCGCGCTCGGCATCGAGGCCGAGGTCGTCCATCCGATCCAGCTGCTGGATCGCGCGTACCGGGAGCACACGACCGCGACCCCGTGAGGTCGGCGGTCGTGCGTCCGAACGCTGGTAGCGTCAAGCCGATGCGGTACATCGGCGTCGGCCGGCGGTTCCTCGCGCTGCTGATCGATGCGATCGTGCTCGGCGTCGCGGCGGCCCCGTTCGTCGAGACCACCCATCGGCCCGGCTACTACCGGTTCGAGCTGGTCGGACCCCGTGCCGTGGTGCCGTTCCTCCTGTGGCTCGGGTACTTCATGGTGATGGAGGCGAGCCTCGGCGCGACGCTCGGCAAGCTCGCCATGGGGATCCGCGTGGTCAAGCCCGACGGGTCGAAGCTCGACTGGGGGTCCGCGTTCATCCGGAACCTCTCCCGGCTGGTCGACGGCTTCCCGTACGTGATCCCCTACCTCGTCGGCGCCATCGCCGTCTGGAGCGATCCGACGACGCGCCAGCGTCTGGGCGACCGGTGGGCGCACAGCGTGGTGGTGGACCGGAACTCCGTCCCGGCCCCGGGAGGCGGCGGCTGGCCGGGATCCGTCCCGGTGCCGACCGCGACGGGCGCGTCTCCGCCCCCGTGGGGCGGGCCGCCGCCGCCTCCGCCCCCGGGTCCGCAACCGGCTGACGCGCCGTCGGGCGTCCCGCCGATGCCCCCGCCGCCGCCGGGTCCCCCGGGCGGGTAGCTACCAGCGGTCGTCGACGGCCGAGAGGGCCTCGCGACCCGTGCACGCGCCGTCGGCGATCAGGTACGTCGTCTCGCCATCGAGCGTCCGCTTGAGCGAGAAGCAGGTGCCGGTCTGCGCCCGGACGGACGCCGCCCACACCTCGGAAGACGCGTAGACGCTGATCTCGCCCGGCCCCGCCGATCGCTCGTCCGGACCGACGAACGACAGATCGTCGTCGGTCCGCGTCAAGCCGGCCGCGTCGGCGCCGGCGAACGATCCGGCCCCAGCTCGGATCGACTCGGCACGCGCGAGGGCCTCGTTCAGATCGTGCTGGGTGCGGGAGATGTCGTTCGCGATCGGGCGGTGCGCGAAGATCTCGACGAGCAGGAACATCGCTCCCAGGATCATCGTGATCGCGATCATCCAGAACCCGCGGTTCGCACGGCGGCGGCCCCGCGCGGGCTCGTCGAACTCCTCCTCGTAGCGCGCGATCACGTCGTCGTCGTGCACGTCGCCCAGCCTACGCGCCCAGCACGCGGCCGAGCTCCTCGAGGCTCTCGAGGTTGTGACCCGAGAGGAACACGTCGACCGACGGCAGCGCCGCCGACATCCCGCGCGCGAGCGGCTCGTAGCGCGGCGACCCCTTCAGCGGGTTCACCCAGACCACGCGGTACGCGAGCCTCCGCAATCGCGCCATCTGGGTCCGCAGCAGCTCGGGATCGCCCCGCTCGAGGCCGTCGGAGCAGAACACGACGACGGCGCCGCGGAGCGCCGCCCGCTGGCTCCAGCCGTCGAGCAGCGTCTTCAGCGACTCGCCGATCCGCGTGCCGCCCTCCCAGTCGGCCACGCGCGCCCCGATCTCGTGCAGGGCGCGGTCCGGATCCTTCGTCCGCAGCGTCCGCGTCACCCGCGTCAGGCGGGTGCCGAACACGAACACCTCGACGCGACGGCCCGCCGTCATCGCCGCGTACGCGAACTGCAGCAACGCGCGCGCGTACGGCGCCATGGATCCGCTGATGTCGAGGATCAGCACGAGCGGACGCGTCCGGACGGAGCGGGCCCGCCACGCCCGGTCGAACGGCTCGCCCTGGGTCCGGAGCGAGCGCCGCAGCGTCCGGCGCAGGTCGAACGTGGCGCCCTTCGACGCCGGCCGCGTGCGGCGGGTCCGCTCGAACGGCACGCTCACGGCCAGGCGCCGGATCATCGCGGCGACCCGCGCGCGCTCCTCCGGCGAGAGCTCGGGGAACGACTTCGACCGGAGCACCTCGGTGGCGCTCGCGACGATCCGGATCGCGCTCTCGCCCTCGGGCTCGTCGTCCTCGTCGGCACCGCGCCAGCTCGCGGCGGTGGACCCGACGACCACCTCGAGGTCCTCCGGCTCGTCCCCCCGGTCGACCTCGGAGGTCCCGGCGATCGTCGGCAGGGTCAGCTCGATCGCGGGTCCCTCGCCCCGGCCGAGCGAGCGGTACCACTCGTCGAACGCGGCATCGTAGGCCTCGAGGTCGTCCCGGCGGGCGATCAGCGAAGCCCGGCCCGCCCAGTAGAGCGAGTCCCGGTCGGTGAGGCCGAGCGCCGCGACGGCCCGGCAGAACGTGAGGATCCGCCCCGTCCCGACCGGCAACCCGCGGGAACGGAGGTCGCGGCCGAACGCGACGAGCGGGGCCAGCGGACCGGTCGCGGGATCCGACATGGTGTCATCCAACGGCCGGGGGCCCTCCGCGTCAACGCTCGTCGGCCGCACCTTCGTGAAGGACCCGCGTGCGCGACCGCCGGGCCGGCGAGGTCGCACCGGATTGACCGACCGATAGCGATGCTGATACACAGCGGCCACACAGGAGCCACAGGGGGAGATCCGGATGATGCATCGATCGAGTCGAGCCGTGACCATCGTGCTGACGGTCGCCGCGGCGACCGCGCTGTTCGCCCCGGCCGCGAGCGCGGGCGCGGCGTACGAGTTCGCCGGACCGGTCTTCGGGCTGGCCGCCGGACCGGGGGACGTCCTGTTCGCCGCAGACAGCGGCGCCGGGATCGTTCGCTTCCAGGCCGGGGTCGGAGAGCTGGTGGTCGAGCTGCCGCGCGTCACGGACATCGCTCCCGTTCGGCCCGGTCGCATGTGGGCGATCGCCGGTCGGAAGCTCTTCACGGTCGCGCACGGCCGTGCCCACTTCCTGGCCGGCCTCGGCAAGTTCGAGCGGATCGTGAACCCGGACGAGGGAGAGGTCGACTCGAACCCCTTCGACGTGACCGCGCTCGGGACCAAGCGCGCGCTGATCGCGGACGCGGGCGCGAACGCCGTGCTGATCGCGAACCGGCGCGGCGGGCTCGACTGGATCGCGACGCTGCCGGACGAGGTCGTGCCGACCGACCACATCAAGTTGCTCGCGGGGTGCCCGAGCGGGCCGGCCGACATCTGCGACCTGCCGGACGAGCTCCCGGCGCAGGGGGTCGCGACGAGCGTCGCGATCGGTCCGGACGGCGCCTACTACATCACCGAGCTGAAGGGGTTCCCCGCGCCGACCGGCCGCTCCCGCATCTGGCGGATCGAGCCCGACGCGCGGCACGTGCACTGCGACGCGGACGCCACGGACTCGCCGTGCACCGTCGTCGCCGACGGGTTCACGTCGATCGTCGACCTGACGTTCGGGCCCGACGGGACCGCCTACGTCACCGAGATCGACGAGGCGAGCTGGGCCGCGGTTGAGATCTTCCAAGACGAGGTGCTGGGCGGCACGGTCAACACCTGCGACGCGACGTCGTGGACGTGCACCGAGGCGGCGACGGACCTGACGATCCCGATGGCGGTCGCCGTGAACGACGACGGCCCGTTCATGGTCGTCTCGGCACTGGTCCAGGGCGAGACCGCGGTCGTGCCCGTGGCCTGACGCCCCGACGCCCGATCGCACGGGTTGCCATGCTCCTCGGCGCTCGCGAGGATGCACGCGTGAACACGCCGGAGACGCGGTACGCCAAGACGGCCGACGGCGTTCACGTGGCGTACCAGGTGTTCGGCGACGGCCCGGTCGACCTCCTCTTCGTCCTGGGCTGGGTCACGCACATCGAGCGGATGTGGGACCAGCCTCGGGTCGCGCGCTTCCTCGAGCGCCTGTCGTCGTTCTCGCGGGTGATGGTCTTCGACAAGCGGGGCGTCGGGCTCTCCGACCGCGTGCCTGAGGACCGGCTCCCGTCGCTCGAGGTCCGGATCGACGACGCACGCGCCGTGATGGATGCCGTCGGCTCGGAGCGCGTGGTGGTGCTCGGGCACTCCGAAGGCGGCCCGATGGCGACCCTGTTCGCCGCCAGCCACCCGGAGCGAACCGTCGCCCTCGTGTTGTTCGGCACCACGGCGTGCTGGAACAACGCGCCGGACTACCCGTTCAGCGTGCCCGGCGGGGCCGACGACGCCGAGTCGACGGCGTTCTTCGAGCGACGGGAACGACTGTGGGGCACGAAGGAACTCGCCAAGGAGTACATGGCGGAGTCGTTCGCGCCGAAGCTCGTCGACGACGAACCGACCGTCGCGTGGCTCGCCGACTACATGCGGAACGCCGCGAGCCCCGGAGCGGTCGCGGCGTTCTCCGCGATGAACCGCTCGATCGACGTCCGAGCTGCCCTCCCGGCGATCCACGTACCCACCCTGGTGATGGCCCGCGACGACGACCCAGACTTCGTTCCGGGTGAGACGAGGTGGATCGCCGACCAGATCCGCGGCGCCCGGTTCGTTTCGTTCCCCGGGGACGAGCACTACATCTTCCTGGGGGATCAGGACGCCCTCTTGAGTGAGATCGAGCGCTTCGTGGCGGAGGTCCGCGGTCAGGAGGCCGACCTGGACCGGGTGCTCTCGACCGTGATGTTCACCGACATCGTCGGGTCGACCGCCAAGGTCGTCGAGCTCGGAGACAAGGGGTGGCGCGACCTGGTCGAGCGCCATCACGGGATCGTGCGGGCGCTGCTCGGGCGGTTCCGCGGCACGGAGGTGGACACGGCCGGCGACGGCTTCTTCGCCACCTTCGACGGGCCCGCGCGCGGCGTCCGGTGCGCGCAGGCGATCGCCGCCGCGGTGCCGGACCTGGGGATCGAGGTACGAGCGGGCGTCCACACCGGCGAGGTCGAGACGATCGCCGGGAAGGTCGGCGGGATCGCCGTCAACGTCGGCGCGCGGATCGCGTCGGTCGCGGCGCCGTCGGAGGTGCTCGTCTCGTACACGGTCGAGGGCCTCGTGTCCGGCTCCGGCTTGCGGTTCGAAGACACGGGCGAGCACGCCCTCAAAGGCGTGCCCGGCAACTGGCGGTTGTTCCGGCTGGTCGCCTAGCGAGCGACGCGGGCCTCAGCCGCGGCAGAGCGCGGCGGCCAGGACCGATCGCAGGCCCCGGGCGGCGGCGGCGTCGGGATCGAAGAAGGTGTTCACGACCACGACGACCTGCCGGCTCCCGTCACGGCTGCTCCAGGCGGCCGTCGTGTAGCCGGGGATCTCCGAGTCGTGACCCCATGCGCGCAGGCCGCAGGGGAACCGCTGCCGGAGCAGACCCAGACCCCAGCCGCCGCCGGGGAACCCCGAGTCCGGCACCCCGCCCGTCGCCACCGGATCGATCGTCCGCATCTCGCGGAGCTGCTCCGGCTCCAACAGCTCCCCCTGGAGGAGGGCGCGATAGAACCGTGCCACATCGTCGGCGGTCGAGATGATCGCCCCGGCCGCGCCGAGGAGCGTGGGGCTGAGCGGCGTGACGTCGGGCGGCGGCGGCGGTCCGGGGAGGTACCCGTGGATGTATGGGTCCTCGATCTCGGAGGAGTCTGGGTACGAGGTGTGGGCGAGCCCGAGGGGCTCGAAGATCCGGTCGTTCAGCTCGGCGTCGAACGCGTTCCCGGTCGCCGCCTCCACGATCATCGCGAGGAGGACGTAGTTCGTGTTCGAGTAGGCGAGATCCGAGCCGGGTTCGAACAGCGGCCCGTGCTCGTCCGCGATGCGCACGCCCTCGCTCGGATCGAAGATCGAGGGTGAGGTCTCCCTCGAGGTACGGGGCGAGGACCGCCGGATCCTGCGCGTAGTCGAAGATCCCGCTCGTGTGGTTCAGGAGCTGGCGGATCGTGATGTCGGCGCCGTTCGAGATCGCGCCGGGGACCCACCGCTCGAGCGAGTCGTCGAGCGAGACCGTCCCCTCACCGACGAGCTGGAGCACGACCGTCGCCGTGTACGTCTTCGTCAGCCCACCGATCCGGTATCGATCGGTCACCCCGATCGGGGTGACGGGATCCAGGTTGCCGCTGCCGCTGGACAGCCGGACCGTGCGGTCACCGATGCGGACCAGCGCGACGGCTCCCGGGGCGCCGGCCGCCACGATCCGGTCCAGACCGCGTTGCACGGCCGGCATGGGACCCATCCGCGGGTGCGCCGGTGCGAGCGTCGCGGTCGACAGCGCGGTCGATAGCCGCGAGCACGACGACGGCAACCCTGCGTGCGCCCCGCCGCTTGCTAGCTCTTGCCAACGGTGGAAGGGAAGAGGACCGTTCGGATCGGGACATCGCGGGCTCCAGACGCTCCGTATGCATCGACCGCGGATGGATGGGCCCACGATCGGGCGGCGACCTGCCGTGCGGCGACCCTACTCGGCGGGCGAACGACGACGCAAGGCCGGCAACGCGGCAACGTCCGGCGGAGCCGTCAGCCGTCGGACTCGCCGACGACCTCGGCGAGACGTTCGGCGACGAGCTCCTGGTCCTCGTGGTCCTTCACGACGGCGCCGAGCGTGTCGGCGGCGAGCGTCCCGTTCAGCCGCTCGGCGCCCAGGAACGCGAGCGCGTTCGCCCAGTCGATCGTCTCGGCGACGCCGGGGAGCTTCGCCAGATCCAGCTCGCGCAGCCTCGAGACGGCCGTGGCCACGTCGCGCGCGAGCGACTCGCCCACGTGCGGCGCGCGCGCCCGCACGATCTCGACCTCGCGCTCCAGGTTCGGATGGTCGATCCAGTGGTACAGGCATCGGCGCTTCAGCGCGTCGTGCAGCTCGCGCGTGCGGTTCGAGGTCACGATCACGGCCGGCGGCGTCTCCGCGGCCACGCGCCCGACCTCCGGGATCGTCACCGCGAACTCCGAGAGGATCTCCAGCAGGAACGCCTCGAACTCGTCGTCGGCGCGGTCGAGCTCGTCGACCAAGAGCACGGCGCGGTCGCCCGCCCGGATCGACGCCAGGAGCGGCCGCTCGACCAGGAACTCCGGACCGAAGAGGTCCTGGACGTGCGTCTCGGCCGCGGACGCGTCCATCGCCCGCACCGCGATCAGCTGCCGCGAGTAGTTCCACTCGTAGAGCGCCTGCGAGGCGTCGATCCCCTCGTAGCACTGGAGCCGGATCAGGTCCCGTCCCAGGAGCGACGCAAGCACCTTCGCGACCTCCGTCTTGCCCACGCCGGCCTCGCCCTCCAGCAGGAGCGGCTTGTGCAGCGACAGCGAGAGATGGATCGCGGTGGTGAGGCCGCGGTCGGCGAGGTACGCCTCGCCGCGCAGGGCTTCCTGGAGCTCGTCGACGGTGGCGAACGCGCGGGGCTCGGTCATGGTCGAGAGCGTACCGGCGCGGGTCGGGTCCCGGGCGGCCTCACGGCTCGGCCACGGCCCCGGTGGCAGGCGGCGCCGGCAGGGACGACGGCATCCGGATCCCGGCCGCCGCGAGCTTGGGGCCGAGCGTCTCGCGCATCGCGCGCTCGACCTCGACCCGCTTCGACGGCTCGGTCTCGGCCGTGACCCGGATCACCTGCGCGACGTCGGTGAGCTGGGTCACGCCGAGGACCTTCGCCTCCTCGCGCAGCCCCGTCGCGAACGGCTCCTCGTCGGCGAGGTCGCGGAACACGTCGTCGATCACCGCGCGGACCTTCTCGGGGTCCTCGTCGAGGGCCACGTGCAGGTCCACGATCGCGCGACCCCAGCCTCGCGTCTTGTTGCGCGTGATCTGGATCAGCCCGTTCGGGACGGTCGACAACGTCCCGTCGAACTCGCGGACCGACGTGGCCCGCAGCGACAGGTGCTCGACCGTGCCCGCGATGCGGCCGCCGTCGGTGTCGAGCTCGACGGCATCTCCCACGTCGAACTGGCCCTCGAGGACCAGGAAGAGCCCGCTGATCGTGTCGCTCACCAGCTGCTGGGCGCCGAACCCGATCGCCAGGCCGGCGATCCCGGCGCTCGCGATCAGCGGTCCCAGGCTGACGCCGAAGAACGAGACCAGGCTGAACACCACGACGGACCACGCGATCACGACGATCACGCCCGCCGGTCAGGCCGATCGCCGTCGCCAGGCGGCGGCGTCGCCGGCCCTCGGGGTCGTCCGCCGCCGCGGCCGCCCGACGCCGGTAGCGCCGGACGTACCGGTGCACGATGAACGAGACGACGACCGCGATCACCAGCGCGACCCCGACGCCGAGCGCGAAGCGCACCCACCACTCGCCCGAGAACATCTCGACGTTCTCGGCGGCGGCGAGGATCGGCGTGACCATCACGCGCGGACGATACCCCGGTCTCAGAGCCCGGCGCCGGGATCCGTCGGCTGCTGACCGGACATCGTCGGCGGCAGCGGCACGCGGACCCCCTCATCGGCCAGGCGCCGGCTGATCCGCTCCCGCAGCGTGCGCTCGACGTCGAAGCGCTTCGACGGACGGGTGTCGGCGATCACACGCACCACCAGCGCGTAGTCGCTCATCTGCTCGATCCCCAGCACGCTCGGACCCTCGCGGATCCAGTCGCGCAGCGGCGCGTCGCGTCGGACCTCCTCGAAGATCTCCTCGAGGACCTCGCGGACCTTGTCCACATCCTCCCCGTAGGCGACCCGAACGTCGACGATCGCGCGCGCCCACCCGCGCGACTTGTTCGAGATGAGCTGGATGTTGCCGTTCGGCACGATGTGCAGCGTCCCGTCGAACGCCCGGAGCGTCGTGATCCGGAGGGTCAGGCTCTCGACCTTGCCGGCGACGGGGTTGGCGGTCGTCTGGGCCTCGACCACATCGCCCACGCCGAACTGGTTCTCGAGCAGGATGAAGAAGCCGGAGAGGTTGTCGCGGACCAGGCTCTGCGCGCCGAACCCGAGCGCGATGCCGGCGATGCCGGCGCTTGCCAGGAACGGCGCGAGGGACACGTCGAACTGGTCGAGGATCAGTAGGAACGCCACGACCCAGATCACGACGATGATGGTCGCCGACACCGCGTGCGTGATCGTGGCGGCCCGCTGGAGGTTGATCTCCTGCGTCAGGCTGACCGAGCCCTCGAGCTTGCGCCGGAACCGCCTCACCAGGATCCGCGCGATGATCGTGACCACGATGGCCCCGGCGATGATCGCCAGGATCACCCAGCCGTGGTCGTTCCACCAGTCGGCGAACGAGCGCCGCTGGGCGCGGTTCGCCGCCTGGGCGAGCGGGATGAGGACGCGATCGAGCATGCGCCCATCCAACAGTGCGTGTGGGGACGCGTCAAAGGCTCACCGGGCGGTCAGACAGGAAGGGAAAGGCCCGCAACGCCATCGCCGACGCCGGCTGCCGTCGCCATGGAACGGAGCTACGGAATCACTCTGAGCCAAGCTCGTCCAGCATTCAGAACGCCACAAGTCGCCAACCTCAGCCTGAGTCGTCGACTGGCATAAGCTCCGCCCGATGGGAGCCTCGACGGTAAGGCGCGCACGTGACCGGTGGAACCTCAGGGCTGGGGTTCGCGATCGCGGAGCGATCCCCCGGCCCCGTTGACACCTGATGGGGGACTACGAGTGGACACCGGTTGCTGTACGGGTGTTCGCGTTCTCCGTGCTTCCGGTGCTGCTCGCCGCCCTTCACGTTCGGCTCGACACGAGCGCGAAGGATCGTCTCCGGAGAGTGGAGGTGTACCTGATCTATCTGTTCATGCTCGGCGTGGGCGCGAGCGGGCTCAGCGGCTTCTTCGGTCACGTCTTCACGCCCGATGCCGTCGCGGAGTCGATCGATTGGCCGAAGGGCAGTCCTTTCCAGCAGGAGATGGGTTACGCCAATCTCGCACTCGGGGTCTTGGGTCTCATCGCTGCGTGGCGCAGGGACGGCTTTCGAGAGGCGACGGTGATCGCGGTCACCATCGTGGGGGTCGGTGCGACCGTGGTTCACGTCATCGACACGCTTCAGGATGGCAACCTGGCTGCGGGGAACACGATCCAGAACGTCGCGAACCTGCTGAAGCCGGCCCTGCTGATCCCCTTGCTCATCGCGAGTCGTCGTGCTGAGCCCGCCGAGCGGAGCCCCTCCTTCGCTCCGTGGCGGATGGCGGTTGTCGGGACCGCGGGGATCGTCACGGCCGTCGTCGGGACCGGCTTCGGTATCGGCTCCTCGCTCGAACTTGCCGCGCCGGTGACGCTGATCGCGGCGGTCCTGGCGGCAGGAATCGTGGCTCGCTCGGCGAGCATGTCAAGGCACTCCTAAGGCTCCGCAGCCACCCCTTGTCCTATCAGCCCACCACCCGATAGAGGTGCCAGCGGTCGGGGACGCCCCTCAGCTCATGTTCGCCGGCGTCCTCGAACGTCAGACCTGAACCTGCGACGAGGTCTTTCACCGTCTGGGACACCAACACGTCGGATGGGCCGGCTAGCGCGGCGATCCGAGCACCGATGTGTACCGCGATACCGCGCACGTCGTCGCCGTCGAGCTCGACCTCGCCGGTATGCACGCCACTGCGGATCTGGATCCCGAGGTCGGCAACTGCTTGTGCGATCGCTTGGGCGCATGTGACCGCCCGAGCCGGGCCGTCGAACGTCGCGAAGAGCCCGTCTCCGGTGGAGCCGACGTACCGCCCGCCGTGCCGAGAGACCTCGAAGCGAGCACGCTCGTCATGGCGCGCGATGATCGAACGCCAAGCTGCATCTCCCGCCTCAGTGAGGCGTTGCGTGGAACCCACGATGTCGGTGAACAGCACGGCCGCCAGAACGCGATGCAGGTCCACCGTGGGCGCCTTCACGCCGAGGAAGTCTCGAACCTCCTCCGCCCACTCTGGCATCTCCTCGACCTCCCAGGCGGCACCGGGCATCTTGCGGACCTCCGCGTGCGGCATCATCGACGCGATGTGCTCCGCTTCGGCGACCGTTCCTTCCTTCCCGCCATGGACGAGCAGAAGGGTGAGGGCCTGAACCGCGGGGAGCACACTTCTGACGTCGGTGTCGTACCAGATCCTCGAGAGCTCCTTGGCCACATCAGGCGTGCAGACATGGCGCGCTGCCTTCGCTATGAAGTCCACCTCGGAATCGGGGAATACGTTGTTGCGGGCCGCCTGCTGCGCCTGGAGCGCGCGACCGTATTCGGGCGTGCCCCAGAGCGCGAGGAGCTGTTGTTCAGCCTCGATTTCGTCGGGCCGGTAGCCCCAGGGATAGTCCGGGACCCAGACGCAGCGCGCCATCGGCTCCAGCCATACGATCGATCGCACGCGCTCCGGATGAGCGGCCGCGAACAGGACGTTCGGGGCGCCGGATTCGAAGAACCCCCCCAGCGCCACCCGGTCAGCTCCCGCAGCGTCGAGCACGACTTCGAGGTCGGCGACGCGGGTCTCGAGGTTCGGCGGCGGCACGTTCCGGCTGGACAGACCCACACCACGCCGGTCATGCAGGATCAGTCGAGAGAATCTGGCCAGCGCCGGATACCACGCACCACCGAGCGGATCCTCCCACTCGTCCTCGACGTTGTCCTGAAAGTCGAGCTGCCAGGCCAGGTCCGGACCCTCGCCCACCACCTGGTAGGCAAGATAGGTTCCGTCTTCAGTCTTCGCGTAACGGGTGTCTGGAATCTCCACGGGCGCATCCTCGCGTTGGCGCTGCCAGCAGGCAAGTTGAACAACGCTCGCCACGGCATGCCAGGCACGCCACGAGCACTCGCCCGCATGGAGGTCGCGTATGGCCGA
>CAVPJX010000001.1:0-1677817 GCA_963705545.1 uncultured Actinomycetes bacterium | reverse complement strand
GGCGTGCTTGCCGGGCTCCCAGTTCCCCGCGTAGCGCGCCGACGCGAACGCGCTGGGTTCGTCCTCGAGCTCGGTCGCCATCGTGTCGTTCCAGCGGTTCAAGAACCCGAACAACCCCACGACCGAGAGCATCTCGACGATCTGTCCGTCGTCCCAGTGGCGACGCAGCTCCTCGAAGTGCGCGGGCGTCACCTCGTTCGGGACGATCGAGGCAGCGCGCGCGAACCGGAGCGCCGCGCGTTCGCCGTCGTCGAACAGCGGCGAGTGTTCGAAGTCCCAGATCGCCGCGATCTTCTCGTCCGACACGCCGCGCTCGCGCGCGTCGACGGCCTCGTGCGCCTGGCAGTAGCGGCATCCCGCGGCCACGCTCGAGACGATCCCGATCAACGGCTTCAACGGCTTCGGGAGGGTGCCCGTGTTCCAGATCTGCGTGATCAGCTCGCTGAAGGCCTGGAGGATCTCGGGGCGCCGCGCCATCGTGACGAGGCTGTTCGGCACGAACGACAGGGTGTGGTCGTAGTGGGCGAACAGCGGCTCGAGCTCGGGGAGGTCCTGGCGGCGGAGCGGCTGCATGCGGGCCACGTCGAGAGCCTACGGCGGCGCGGTGGGCCCGCGGCTCACGCCGTGAGCGCGAGCCGGGCGACCCCGTCGATGTCGTACTTCGTCGCGTTGCCCATCACGGCGATCCCGACCTCGCGCGTCGGGTAGAGACGGATCACGTTGAAGAACCCCGCGCCTCCGCCCAGGTGCTCGACGTACGGTGGATCGGCGCCGCGGTCCTTCGCCGGACGGAACCAGCCGAGGCCGAGGTCGAAGCGCCGTCCCGCCCACCGGATGTCGCGCATCTCGCGGGCCGACGCCTCGGAGAGGATCCGCGTGCCGTCCAGGTCGCCGTCGCGCAGGTGCATCCGGAGGAACCGCGCCGCGTCCTCGACGGAGCCGACCAGCCCTCCGTACGCCTGACCGTCCAATAGGAACCGCTCGAACCCGACCCAGCGACCGCTCGTGGGGCCGAGGACCCAGCGCGGAAGCAGGTAGCGCATCGGGCTCCGGCGCGGGTGGTAGCCCGTCGCCTCTCGTCCCTCCATCCGATCGTCGTAGCTGAACCCGGTGGATGACATCCCGAGCGGCGCCACCACCTCGCGCTCGATCAGCTCCGTGAAGGGGATGCCGGCGAGGCTCGACATCGCGGCGCCGAGCGTGAGCGTCCCGAGGTTCGAGTAGCTCGACCGTGTTCCCGGGTCGAACCGGAGCTTCGGGTGCTTGGCCAGGAGGCGATCCAGGAACGAGTCCGGATCGGGCGCCGGGTGCTTCGCGGGGTGGATCCACGAGACGGGGATCGGGTTCGCGAGCCCGGCCGAGTGTGACAGGAGGTGTCGCGCGGTGATCGCCGCGGCGCGCGGCGCCGGTCGGAGGTGACGCATCTGCGGAACGTGCGGGCCGATCGGGGCGTCGAGGTCCAGCACCCCGCGTTCCGAGAGCCGGAGGGCGGCCGTCGCGGTCACGATCTTCGTCATCGAGAACCACGGGCAGACCATGTCCGCCGAGGCGGGTCGCTGCGTGATCAGGTCGGCCGATCCCGTGGCCGCGGTCTCGCGGACGCCGTCCGGGCCGACGACGACGACCGCGACCCCCGGGACGTCTTCGCCGACCACGCTCCGGATCCGCTCCGCCAGATCCACGGGGCGAAACCCTATCCCGTCCTCGTCACCGGGTGAACGGGACCTTCGGGCCCCGGGTGGGATCGACCCGGCTCACCCGGCCGCCGTCGAAGTGAGCTCGGCCAGGTGGCCGGCCCACCGCTCGGCGTGCTCCAGCTCGCCGTCCTCGAGCGCGTTCGCCGTCGTCACGAAGAAGCTCTCGGGCTCGGTCGCCAGCCGGAACCCGTCGTGGCCGAGACGCTTCTCGATCCCCTTCGCGGCCGAGCCCGTCAACCACTCGGGCTTGTCGAACCGCGTGTCGAACGCCGCCGCTGCACGGCCGCTCCCCGACGGGACGCGGTCGAGCCACTCCCGTAGCCCCGGCTCCACCGTGGGCTCGGGATACGTGTTCTTCTCGTCCTTGACCCCCGCCTTGCGCGTGCCCTCGCGACTCATTCCATGCGCGTGCGTCGGCCCGCCGACGATCAGGAGGTCCACGTCGCCCGTGGTGGCGGGGTCGATCCGGTCGACCGGAACGGCCTCGGCGTCCACCCCCTGCGCGCGGAGCGCCGCCGCGATCGCCTCGCCGATCGCCGCCGTGTTGCCGAACAACGACTCGAAGACCACCAACGCTCTCATCCGCCTCGCCTCCTCACGCGCCATGGTCCGCGCGGTGCCTCGAGGGACGCAGGGTCCGAAGCACCGGTCCGGATGGGTCCTCCGTCCCGCGGAACGAGCTTCCGCTCAACGGAAGGACTGGGCGTCGTCGACCGCCCAGGACCGGAAGATCGCGGGCCCCCGACCCGGCTCAGCCCTCGCCGCGCCGGCGGAGCACGAGCACGGGGATCGTCCGGTTCGTCTTCGTCTCGTACTCCTTGAAGGCGGGGTTGCTCGTCGTGATGAGCTCCCAGAGCCGGGGCCGCTCCTCCGGTCCGGCCTCCTCGGCCGTGACGTCGAATCGCTCGGTACCGACCTCCACCGAGGCCGCGGGGTTCGTCTTGAGGTTGTAGTACCAGTCGGGGTTCGTGGGCGCGCCGCCCCTGGACGCCACGACCACGTAGCGGTTCCCGTCGCGGAAGTAGGCGAGCGGGTTCGTCCGCTCGGCACCGGTCCGAGCTCCTCGATGCGTCAGCAGCAGGAGCGGTTGATGGGCGAAGGCTCGGACCTGACCCTGGTTCGCGCGGAACTCCTCGATCACCTGTCGGTTCCAGTCGGACATCGTCGACGTTCCTCCTCGTTGGCTCGCACGGTCGTGTAACCCGTCGGGGGCCGCCCGTATGCCTAAGCCCGAGACGGCGCGGCGTGAAGACTCCGGCGTCAGTACCGATCGCCGGTCGCAGCGGGGAGGTCGGCGAGCTCGGCCAGGTCCGCATCCGTGAGCGCGACCGCCGCTGCGCCGGCGTTCTCCTCGAGATGGTTCAGGCGCCTCGTGCCGGGGATCGGGATCACGTGCGGACCCTGCGCCAGCGTCCACGCGAGCGCCACCTGCGACGGCGTGGCTGCGTGCCGCTCAGCGACGATCCGCAGGCGTTCCACGATCGCGCGGTTCGCTTCGACCGCGCCCTCGGCGAACCGCGGGAGCGTCGAGCGGAAGTCGCGGGGGTCCGTGCGCGCCTCGACGATCGCCCCCGTCAGGAACCCCCGGCCGAGCGGGGCGTAGGGCACGAACGCGGCGCCGTGTGTCGCGCACCAGGGCACGACGTCGGCCAGGCGATCGGTGAACCAGAGCGAGAGCTCGGACTGGACGGCGGAGACCGGGTGGATCGCCTCGGCGAGTTCGAGCTGGGACGTCGTCACCTCCGACAGGCCCAGCGCCCGCACCTTCCCGTCCGTGACGAGCCCGGCCATCGTCCCCCAGGACTCCTCGAGCGGCACCTCGGGGTCCACGCGATGCAGGTAGTAGAGGTCGATCGCGTCGGTCCGCAGCCGGCGGAGGGACGCGTCGATCGCGGTCCGGATGTGATCCGGCCGGGCGTCGTTGCGGAGCGGGTACCCACCGTTCGGCCCAACCACCAGCCCGGACTTCGTCGCGAGGACCGCTCGGTCGCGCCGGTCCGCGATCGCCCTCCCCACGAGATCCTCGTTCGCGAACGGCCCGTAGACGTCGGCGGTGTCGAGCAGCGTCATGCCGAGCTCGAGCGCCCGGTGGATCACGCGGACCGAGACGTCCTCGTCCTCGCCGGCTCCCGTGTAGGCCCAGTTCATCGGCATGCACCCCAGGCCGATCGCGCCGACCGAGGGGCCGCTCGATCCGAGCGTTCGCGCCTGCATCGGACGAGCCTAGTCGTGTCGGCCTTGCGCCCGGGTCGGGAACGTGCTCGGCTGTCGGCGTGGTCGATCGCGCAACCTGGCTCGTGGACGTCCGGCGTGACAACGAGGCCCAAGAGGACGCGCTCGCGGACGACTTCGACGAGCGGTGGGGTGAGATCGGCGACGTCCACCGGTCGTTCGTCGGTCGGTTCCTCGACGGCCTCCCTCCCGCGGGGCGCGTCCTCGATGCGGCCTGCGGCACGGGGAAGTACTTCGGCATGGTCCTGGAGAGCGGCCGATCCGTGGTCGGCGTCGATCACGCCGGCGCGTACCTCGTACGCGCGCGCGAGAAGCATCCGGGCGTCTCCACCGATCATCTCGACCTGCAGGAGCTGCCGTACCGAGACGCGTTCGACGGCGTGATGTGCGTCGATGCGATGGAGTTCGTTCCGCCAGAGGAGTGGCCGGTCGTGCTCGAGCGGTTCCGCGACGCCCTCCATCCGGGTGGATCGCTGTACCTGACGGTCGAGCTCCACACGGACCCCGAGCTCCGAGAGGCGAACGAGGCTGCGCGCCGGGCGGGGCACCCCGTCGTCGAGGGTGAGGTCCTGTGGCAGGACGCCGGCGGCGATTACTACCATCACCATCCCTCGATGGAGCGCGTGCGGTCCTGGCTGGAGTCGACCGGGTTCGAGATCGTCGACGAGCGCGAGGGGCCCTGGGACGAGGGCTACGCGTACCACCACCTGCTGTGCCGGTCCCGATCGACCGGCTGAGGGAAGCCCTCTCGACTCAGGTTCCCGGGATGCGGATCAGCACCAGCTGACCACGCTCTCCCTTCGCGGAGTCGAGCTCCAGGTCGATGCCCTGTTGCAGGATCGACGTGTCGTGGGCCTGGACGTTCACGAGCCAGCTGCCGGGCCCGAAGAAGCCGCTCACGTCGACCACGCCGGTCGACTCCCAGACCCCCGGGCCGCCGCCGCGCTCGATCGCGCCGGCGGAGGGATCGAGCCGCGCGATCGCGGTGAGCGTCCCCGACTCCAGGTCCAGCACGTGGATCCGGGCGTAGCCGGACGCGGTGTCGTTCCGATCCTCCTGGATCACCAGCGCGCGATCGCTGATCCCGAGGTTGTCGGGGTTCACGATGTCGTCGCCGGCGTCGCCGTCCAGGACGACCTCGAGGGTGGCGAGCCGCGGGTGCTCCGGGTCGATCGTCATGCGGTACAGGCGGCCGTTCTTCGTCTCGGCCTTGTTCGCGCCGGTGTCCGCGAAGTAGACGACGCCCGGATCCGCCGGGTCGTTCGCCGCGTCCTCGATCCGGACGAAGTTGAACGCCCCGAGGGCCTCCGACACGTCGTTCAGCTCCTTGCCCGTGTAGCGCTCGACGTGCGGGACCGTGACGAACCGGCCCGCGAGGCGCTCGCCCTTCGCGATGTCGTCCGCGGACGGGTCGCCGTCGCCCGCATCGTCCGGGACCCAGACCGCGAACCGGCCGTTCCCCCCGATCGCATCCGCGAACGTGCCGGCGAAGTACGCGTACGCCTGCGACCGCAGCCGGAACGAGTCCTCTGACAGGAACATGGCCGCGCGGGCGAGACCGTGCAACGGGACGACGTTCTCGTGGTTCATCTTGCCGAACTGCGGCGTCTCGATCACCTCGCCGGTCAGCGCGTCGATCGCGATCGAGATGCCGCCGCGGGCGGTGCCGATCCACTCCTCGCCCGTGAAGTACCAGGGATGGCCGTCGATCAGGTCCAGGGTCGACGAGCAGAAGTACTCGTAGCCCTCGGTGCCGTCGACGACGTAGCTCGCGTCGAGCACGGCGCCGGACGGATCGAGCGTCAGGTGCGAGACGCGCGCGAATGCGGGGTCGCCCCAGAGGTAGGACGTCTCGTGGTTCGTGAACACCTCGAGCCGGCCGTCGCCACCCTGGTACACGCCGATCCCGTCCGGGACGCCCGAGTACTGGAAGTCGTCGCCGACGCGGTCGCCGGCGTTCAGCAGCGGCGTGATCTCGACGCCCGGCTGGAGCGCGACGAGCATCGGCCTCGCCGACGTGCGCCCGGGGTGAGCGGACCCGCGGGTCGCCGCGGCCCATCCCGCGCCGGCCAGCACCATCGCGAACACGACGACGATCACGGCCGTTCGCCTCATCGGTCCCTCCCCCCGTCGGCGGTCCGCGCATCCTGACACATCCGCCCCGCGTGGCGAGAACCGCCGGCCTGACGCTCCGGAAGGGCCGATCCGTGGACGCGCTAGGGTGATGCCGTCCGCATCCCGCTCGCCAGTTCGGCGACGCGTCGGTGAGAGGAGGGACCGATGGACAAGGTCGTGCACTTCGAGATCCCGGTCGACGACCTGGATCGCGCCAAGGGGTTCTACGGCGAGATCTTCGGGTGGGAGCTCAACACGATGTCGATGGGGGAGGGCGAGTACACCACCCTCACGACGACGCCGGTCGACATGAGCACGATGATGCCGACCGAGCCCGGCGCGATCAACGGCGGGCTGATGTCACGCTCGTCGGACACGCCGGCGCCGGTGATCACGATCGGCGTCGCCTCGATCGACGACGCCCTCAAGAAGATCGAGGCGTCGGGCGGCAGCACGATCACGCCGCGCACGCCGATCACCGACATGGGCGCCTTCGCCTACTTCCGGGACAGCGAGGGGAACGTGATGGGGCTGTGGGAGACGGCCTGATCGTCATCCCCGTTCCCGCATGAGCGATCCGATCCGGTAGCCCGGTGTTCATCGATCCCGACGTCCTCGCCCGCGCCGGGGCGAACTGCGGGGAGGCCTACCGCTACTGGGCCGAGCGGCTCGGGCGTCCCTGGCATCGGTGGGACGATCTCGTCGCGGCCGACCTCGGTATCCCCGCGTCGCTCCCGCCGAACAGCGCGTCGCTCCTGCGGCCGTGGTCCGACGACCGAGTGGACACGCTGGTCGAACGTGTGGCTGCGTTCTTCGACGGATCGGCCGGCGGTGGCTATCAGATCTGGAGCGCGTGGCCCACCCCCGACCTGTCGCCGTTCGGATTCGAGCCCTGGAGCGTGCCCTGCATGATCCGACCACCCGGAGGAGCGCCGCGGCCGACCCCGCTCGAGCTTCGGATCGTCGAGGCGACCGATGTCGCGACGATGGGCGACGCCGCGGTGCTCGTCGGCGATGCGTTCGGCCTTCCCGCTGGCTCGCAGGATCCGTTCATGACGACCGCCCTGAACGGTGACGACTTCCGGGTCTGGGTGGGGTACGTGGACGAACGACCCGCCAGCGCCGCGGCCGCGTCCGTGAGCCACGGGCTCTGCGGCGTGTACGCGGTCGCGACCACCGAGGACGCGCGTGGGCGAGGATACGGCGAGGCGCTCACCTGGGCGGCCACGCTGTTCCGGCCGGATCTGCCGGCGACGCTCCAAGCGAGCGCGTTGGGCCGACCCGTGTACGAACGGATGGGCTACGAGGTCGTCGCGACGATGCACAACTGGAGCCGCGAACGAGCCCGTCCGGCCGGGAGCGTGAGCCCGTGAAGGTCGGGATCGTGGGCACGGGGCTCGTCGGGGCCGCGGCGGCGAACGCGCTCGTGCTCCGCGGCGTGCCGACGGAGCTCGTGCTGGTGGACGTCGACGAGCGGCGCGCCGAGGCGGAGGCCGCGGACATCGCCCACGTCACCCCGTTCGCGTCGCCCGTCCGTGTGCGTGCGGGAGGAACCGCGGACCTCGACGGTGCCGGCGTCGTGGTCGTCACCGCGGGGAAGGCGCAGCGGCCTGGGGAGAGCCGGCTCGACCTGCTCGACGCCAACGCCGGGATCGTGCGGTCGATCGTGTCCGACGTCCTCCGGGACGCGCCCGACGCGTTGCTGCTGATCGCCACGAACCCCGTGGACCTGATGACCTCGGTGGCCGAGCGCGCCGCCGCGGGCGCGGGCGTGCCGGAGGGCCGCGTGCTCGGGACCGGCACGATGCTCGACACCGCGCGGTTCCGTCAGATCGTCGCAGCCTCGATCGGGGTCGACGTGCCGCACGTTCACGCGTACGTCGTGGGCGAGCACGGCGACTCGGAGGTGCTGGCGTGGAGCAGCCTCGAGGTGGCCGGCCGGCCCCTCGCCGAGTTCGCCGCGGCGATGGGCGGGTCCTTCACCGACGAGGATCGGCGGCGCGTAGAGGACGAGGTCGTGCACGCGGCCGAGCGCATCATCGCGGGGAAGGGCGCCACGTCGTTCGGCGTCGGTGCGGTGATCGCGTGGGTCGTCGACGCGATGCTCCGGGATCGGCGGTCGGTCCTGACCGTCAGCGCGACGACGGCCGAGCACGGATGCGCCCTCTCGCTCCCGCGGCTCGTGAGCGGCACGGGGATCGTCCGCACCCTCGGGGTCTCGATGGACGCGGACGAGGAGGGCCGCCTTCGGCGGTCGGCCGAGATCCTCCGGGAGCACCTCGACCGGCTCTGATCCCGGCGCGCTACGCGGCCTTCGGTAGCGTCGCCGGGTGATCGACGACCGCCGCCGCCGGGCGTGCGAGCGCGTGCCGGACCGTCGTCATCACCAGCAGCACCACCATGGAAACGACCATCGTCGCGAGCATCGTCTCGTTCGCCCAGCCGATCGCCACGATCCCGGCCACGAGCGCGAGTGCCCCGAGCAGCGAGGCGAGCACCACGTACGTGATGGCCGGCCGCGTCGCTCGGTCGGTCCCGTACACCACCTTCATCCCCTCGACGTCGCTGGTGCAGCCGAGCCATCCGAGCGCGAAGACGATCGCGGCAACCACCCGCGCGGCCACCCCGGTCGCCACCGTCTCCGTCACCCAGAGCAGGTAGAACGCCACGGCTGCCGCCACGAACAGCGTGGCCCGTGCGTCGTTCCTCGTGAGCCTCATCGAACGTCCTCCTCCCGTCCCGCGCTGCCGGCCGCGAACACGCTCGCGAACGCCGTGGCGATCGTGCCCGCGACCGGAGCCACGAACACCGCGATCGGCACGGTCGTCGGGTCCGTTCCCGTGACGAAGTTCGGCGCGTAGATGCTGGCGATCGCGACCGCGAACCAGATCGCGGCGATCGCGACGGTGAATCCCGCCCACAGCGACCGGGACGCTCCGCGCGAGCGGCGGCCGAACGCCATCAGCACCAGGCCGGTCGCGATGGCCGCGTAGAACCAGTCGGTGAGCGCCGCGATCGCGATGTGCTCGTGCATCGAGCCCGAGATCAGGTCCGGAGACCACAGGATCGCGGCCAGCGATGCCAGCCAGATCGCGGCGATCGAGAGCCCTACGAAGAGGTACCGCGACTCCGATCGGGGTCGGATCGGTGCCGCCCCGACAGGGCCGGGTCGTGCTTCGAGTTGGGTCTGCATCATCGATCCACCTCCCTCGCCCCGATGCTCCCGGCCGGGCGCGGGCGTGGCTACGGTCGACCGGCCCTTCCCGGAGAGGTCCGGCGGCGACCCGCGGGGCCGTCACCCTCAGGTGTCCGTCGTCGCGGCTCAGGGCGGCAGGGTCGGGCTCAGTCCGGTGACGAAGAACAGCGTCGTCATCACGACGGCGGACGCAGCGGTGAGGATCGGCGTCGCCCGCGGAGACGAGTGGTCCGCGATCGGGATCGGGACCGTACCGCTTGCCGAGGCCGCTCGCCTCGACGGCGGCATTCACGCCGTGCCCGCCCCAGGTAGCCGCGGAACGTGGTCTCGAACAACGCGATCCCGTCTTCGCGCTCGAGCCCGGCGTCGGTCGCGCGTCGACCAGGCCCTCCATCATCGAGATACGATATCCGTATCGAGATGATGTGATTCCTGTTACCATCCCCCTCATGGACGGAGGAACGATCGTGCGGGAGGCCAGGCGCCGGGCCGGCATGACGCAGCGACGCCTGGCGGGACTCGCCGGGGTGAGTCAGCCGACGATCGCGCGGATCGAATCGGGCGCGACCACGCCCGGACTCGGGGAGGTCGCGCGGCTGGTCGCGGCGTGCGGTCTGGACCTGCGGGTGGCGATCGTCGAGCGGGATGACTCGGATTGGTCGGTCGCCAGCGCGAACCTGCGGCTCGATCCGGACGCCCGCGTCCATCAGCACCAGGCCGCCCTCCGCTTCGCGCGCGCGGGGCGGGAGGCGCTGGCCGATGCCCGAGCCTGAGTTCCGTCCGGAGCGGGTGCTCCGTGCCCTCGACCGACGTGGCGTGCGCTACGTCCTGATCGGTGGGTTCGCCGCGGTGATCCACGGGTCGCCGTACGTGACGACGGACCTCGACGTCGTGCCCGATGTGGAGACCGGGAACCTGGCTCGGCTCTCCGACGCGCTGCGCGACCTGCACGCCCGTGTATGGACGGCCGGCGAGCCCGGCGGGCTCGCGTTCGAGCACGACGCCGAGTCGCTCGCACGCACCGACACGTGGAACCTCGTCACGGATCACGGCCGCCTCGACCTGATCCTGCGTCCGAGCGGGACGTCGGGCTTCGGTGACGTCGCGCGCGACGCGGTCCACCTGACGATCCTCGGCGCCGAGGTCGACGTCGCGTCGCTCGCCGACGTCGTGCGTTCGAAGGAGGCCGCCGGGCGCGAGAAGGACCGTGTGGTCCTGCCCGTCCTGCGCCGGATCCTGGAGAGCGGCGAGCCGTAGTCGCTCGGCCCGCATCTGTGCGAGGGCACCGGGGGTCGGGATCGGGAACTCCGTCACGACCCTGGCCGTGGTGATCCGACCGATCGCGGTCCCGCCATCGTGGTGTACCAGAGGTTCCCGTCCGCGCCGGCGATGATGAAGCGCGGCGCGTGGGGCACCGCGATCTCCACGGTGTCCCCGACGGCCGCCGTGCCCCGGTCCGACGGTCGATCGGCCGCAGGTCGGACGGAGGGCGCTGGCTAGACTCCCGTAAGTGACGACCTGCCCTGCATGCGGCACCGAGAACGCCCCGGAGGCGCGGTTCTGCTCTGCGTGCGGGGCGGGGCTCGCGGCCCTCTGCACGAACTGCGGTGCTCCTTTGCCCGACGACGCCCGGTTCTGCCCTGCCTGCGGCGCAGCCGTCGCCGACGCGGGTGCTGCTCCGCCGGACGAACGGAAGCTGGTCACGGTCCTGTTCGCCGACGTCACCGGCTCCACGACGATCGGCGAGCGGCTCGACCCCGAGGAGCTCCGCGCCGTGCTCGACGCCTACTTCAGCGCGATGCGGGAGGAGATCGACGCCGAGGGCGGCACGGTCGAGAAGTTCATCGGCGACGCGGTGATGGCAGCCTTCGGCGTTCCGGTGGCCCACGAGGATGATCCCGGCCGGGCCCTGCGGGCGGCGCTGCGGATGCTCCGCCGACTCGATGTGGTGAACGAGGATCTGGTCGCCAACCACGGTGTCACGCTGGCGATCCGGATCGGCGTGAACACGGGGGAGGTCCTCGCCACCACGGAGCCTCGACCCGGGGAGCCCATGGTCACCGGCGACGTCGTCAACGCGGCCGCTCGGCTTCAGTCGCTCGCCGAGCCCGGCAGCGTGGTCGCGAGCGAACGGACCCAGCGCGCGACGCGCGGCTTCCGGTTCCGGGACCTCGGTCCGATGGAGCTCAAGGGGAAGGCGGAGCGTGTCCGCGTCTTCCGCCTCGACGGGGAGACGACCCTCGGAGCCGAGCGAGGGGTACCCGGCCTTCGTGCTCCGATGGTCGGCCGGGACACCGAGCTCGATGTCCTCCGCAGCGTCTTCCACCGGGTCGAGGTCGAGCGCCGACCGCACCTGGTCACCGTGTACGGAGAAGCGGGCGTGGGGAAGAGCCGCCTCACGCGCGAGTTCGTGGAGTGGGCGGAGAGCCTGCCCACGCCGCCGGTCGTGCTGCGCGGCCGTTGCCTGCCGTACGGGGACGGCATCACGTACTGGCCCCTCGCGGAGATCCTGAAGAGCCACGCTGGCATCCTCGACAGCGATCCACCGCAGCTCGCCGTGGAGAAGGTCCGAAAGATCGGCCGGGAGCTGCTTACCGTCGAGGTTGCCGCCGACCCGATCCGCGCCACGGCGGCGCTCGCGTACACGGTCGGGCTCGAGGACCCCGATACGCCGTTCGCCGGCGCCGACCCTCGGGACGTCCGCGACGAGCTGCACGCGGCGTGGCGTTCGTTCTTCACCGCGCTCGCTGCGTCCGGCCCGCTGATCACCGTCGTCGAGGACATCCACTGGGCCGATCCGGCGCTGCTCGACCTCCTGGACGAGCTGTCGGAGCGCGTCGCCGGACCGGCGATGTTCCTCTGTCCGTCCCGCCCGGAGCTCGGGACCCGGCGGCCGGGGTGGGGCGGCGGCCGCCGCAACGCCTCGTCGGTGGCGTTGGACCCCCTGTCGGCCGACCAGGCCGAGACGCTGGTCCGCCTGTTGCTCACGGTGGACGACCTACCGGCATCGGTGCACGCGCGGATCCTCGAGCGAGCGGAGGGCAACCCGTTCTACCTGGAGGAGATCATCCGGAGCCTGATCGACGGCGGCCATCTCTTCCGAGAGGGCGACCGATGGCGAGCGGGGCAGGAGATCGGACGGGTGGATATCCCCGATACCGTCCAGGCCGTCCTCGCGTCGCGGATCGATCTCCTGGACCCGCGCGACAAGCGTGTGCTGCAGGCGGCAGCCGTCGTCGGACGGGTCTTCTGGCCCGGTCCGGTCGCCGACCTGACCGAGCTGCCGCCGGAGGAGATGGCTGACGCGTTGCGACAGCTCGAGGATCGGGAGCTCGTGTTCTCCCGCGCGGGCTCGACCCTGTCCGGGCAGCCCGAGCTGCTCTTCAAGCATGTGTTGACGCGCGACGTAGCGTACGAGTCGCTCCCGCGGCGCGACCGGGCGCCGGCGCACCGGTCCGTCGCGCGCTGGCTCGAGCGGATCGCCGGCGAGCGTGTCGGCGAGTTCGCGGAGCTCCTGGCCTACCATCTCGCCACGTCGGTCACGGCGGCGCGGGATGCCGGGGACACGGCCGATCCCGACGACCGAGCGACGGCCGTCGCGTGGTTGGTGCGCGCGTCGCGCGACGCCCGTCGTCGGTTGGTGCTGTCCAGAGGGCAGCGCCTCGCCCAGCAGGCGGTCGAGCTTGCCGGCACCGACCGGGAGCGCGTCGACGCGCTCGAGGCGCTGGGCGAGACGGCGTTCACCGCGTACCTCGGTGACCTAGGATGGCGCTCCTTCCGGGAGGCTGCCCTGTTGCTCGACGCGGCGCCCGGCGCCGACGGCGAGCGGGTGGCCTATCTCGCCGCGAGGGCCACCGAGGTGCCACAGCGATGGCCGGGATCGATGCGGGGCGACGTCCCCACGGAGGCCGAGGTCCGAGAGATCCTGGACCTGGGGATGGCGTCGCTCCCGCCGGGCGACAGCGAGGCGCGGGTCCGCCTGCTCGGCGTGCGCGCCGGATGGCCGTTCGGGTACCCGGATCCGTCCGCGACCGAGTCGGACCTCATCCCGTACGAAGAAGCGGGGGTGGAGGCCGCCGAGGTCGCGCTCCGGATGGGCATGCCCAATCTCGCCTCCGGCGCGCTGGATGCCGCGAACGCCGCTTGGGCCTCTCAGGGCATCTACCGCAGGGTGCTCCCGCTGTGGCAGCGGCGGTCATCGATCCAGCCGCTCGTCACCGACGTGGCCGAGGTCGGCGACTGCTACGCGATGGGTGCGTGGGTCCTGTTCGAGCTCGGCCGCTACGGCGAGGCGCTGGTGCAGGCGGGCGAAGGCATCACCCACGTGACCGGCAAGGAGCCGGGCATGGAACTTCACGCCCGCTGCTGGCGGATCGCCGTGCTGCAGCGGCTCGGTCGCTGGGACGAGGCGCTTGCCGAGCACGATCAGGTCGTCGCACTCCTAGGTGATGAGGCCGACCATCCCCCGTATTTCGTGACACAGGGGATCGCCGTCGCCGCGCTGATCCGAGAGCTGAGGGGCGACCGGGCCGCGAGCGACCGCATGACCTCGACGATGTTGTCGCTCATGACCGGCCAGGCCGGCCGCCTCTACCCGTTCCTGCTTCGGGTCCTGGTTGCGCGCGGCGACCTGGAACGGGGGCGATCGATGGCTCTCCCGGCGACGTGGCGTGTCCACGCGAACGACACGTACGAGGCCAGGTCCGAGCTCGTCGCCGCCCTCTGCTCGTGGGGCGAGGCGCCCGCCCTCCTGCGCACGATGCGCGAGCACGCGGAGCGGGCGGGCACGGCTGCCCTGATCCCGTTCGCCGACCGCCTCGAGGGCCGGGCGGTGTTGGCATCGGGCGACCCGGCGAGGGCCGCCGAGCTCCTCCGGCTCGCGGTCGAGGGCTTCGAGGAGCTCTCTGCGCCATGGGAGCGTGCGCTCACGGACGTCGACCTCGCACGGGCGCTCGCAGGTACGGGGGATCTGGACGGCGCCCGTGCCGCCCTGGACGAGGCGACGTCGGTCTTCACCGAGCTCCGGAGCGTCCGCGATCTCGAGCGCGCCCGCGAGGTCCTCGCCGAGCTCGGGTAGGTGCGGCGTATGCACCGGGAGCGACGGCGTCGGGGATGACGTTCCTCGATTCGGAGGTCCCCGCGCTGTTGGACGAGCCGGACGACCTCGTGACGCTGTTGTTCACCTGCGTCGGCGTGAGGGCGTACGCGTCTCGGCCGGGCGGCGGGCCGGGCGCGCCGACCGCTGTCCGTTCCGTCACCCCGCGCATCCGCGGGGAGTAGGGGACGTGGCACACTTCGGGACCATGGGCCCGCCGCCGTTGCGTCTCGAGGGTTCCGATGACCTCCGGGCGGTCCCGGTCTTCTCGGGTCCCCCTCCTTCCGCGGATCCCGACGCATGAAGGCCGCCGTCCATACGCGCTACGGGCCGCCGGATGTCGTGCGCGTCGTGGACGTCGACCCCCCGACGATCTCGGACGCCGACGTCCTCGTCCGCGTCCACGCGACGACGGTGAACCGCACCGATTGCGGCTTCCGTGCGGCGAAGCCTTGGTTCGTCCGGTTCTTCAGCGGGCTCCGGCGGCCGAAGGCGACGATCCTCGGGTGCGAGTTCGCCGGGGTGGTCGAGGCGATCGGCGCCGGCGTGACGGCGTTCGCGGTCGGCGACCGCGTGTTCGGGTTCAGCGAGTTCCGGTTCGGCGGCCACGCCGAGTACCTCGCGATGCCCGAGGACGGGCCGCTCGCGTCGATCCCGGCGAACGTCACGTTCGACGAGGCGGCCGCCGCCACCGAGGGCTCGCACTACGCCCTGTCGGTGATCACGAAGGCGAAGATCGGCGGCGGCGACCGGGTGCTCGTGAACGGCGCGACCGGGGCGATCGGCTCGGCGGCGGTCCAGCTCCTGCGCGATCTGGGCGCGGTCGTGACCGCGGTCTGCGAAGGCGAACACGCCGACCTGGTGAAGGCCCTCGGCGCGGAGCGGATCATCGACCGGACGACCGAGGACTTCACGGAAGATGCGCAGACGTACGACGTGGTGCTCGACGCCGTCGGGAAGAGCACGTTCGGCCGGTGCAAGCCGCTCCTGCGACCGGGCGGGATCTACCTGTCGTCCGACCTGGGTCCGTTCGCCCAGAACCCGATCCTCGCGCTCGTCACGCCGCTCCTCGGCGGGAAGCGGGTGATGTTCCCCATCCCGCCGAAGTACCGGAAGCCGGAGGTGGAGCGCTTCCAGGCGATGCTCGGGTCCGGAGCCTTCAAGCCCGTCATCGACCGCCACTACCCGCTGGATCGGATCGTCGAGGCGTACCGATACGTCGAGACGGGACGGAAGATCGGCAACGTCGTGATCACCGTCGCGCCGCCCGACGACGGGTCGCCCGGCGACGGAACCCAACCTGACTAGAGCGTCAGCCGGCCGCCGGACGTTCCCAGACGGCCGGGTCGTGCGCGAAGTGCACGCGCACGGGGTCGAACGCACGCAGGCGCTCGACCGAGCCCGGATAGCCCGGGTCCTTCGCGGCCGAGGCGCCGGACGCCGACGGCTCCGTCGCGCCCTCCCACTCGGCACGAGATTGCACCGCCTGACCCGCCAGCACGACCGACCCGTCCGCGGCGTCCAGCACGAGCGACTGATGGCCCGCCGTGTGTCCCGGCGTCGGGATCAGCCGAAGTCCCGGCGCGACCTCGATCTCGCCGTCCAGGACCTCGTACGTCAGGCCCGGCACGTCGATCCACTCGGGGACCGTGTAGTCGGGCTCGTGGACCTTCGACCACTCGGCCCGCTGGACGAAGATCGGCACGCCCGCCGGGATCCGGACGTTCTGGCCGCTGTGGTCGAAGTGCAGGTGGCAGTTCGCCGCGCCGGTGACGTCGCCGAGCGAGATCCCGTGCGCGGCGAGCGCGTCCTCGATCGCCGTCACGCGCGGCGTGAACGTCGACTCGACCTCGGCGTTGCCGAACCCGGCCCCGTTGTCGAACAGGAAGATCCCGTCTCGATGCACGACGGCGTGCGCGTAGGACGGCCACCACTCGCGTTGCAGGAGCTCCTGCTCGTCGGGCGGCAGACGCAGCTCGGACACGAGGAACGGGATCACGTGGACGTCACTCACGTCGCCGGTCACTCCGTCATCGGCTCCAGGACGAACACCGGGATCACGCGGTCGGTCTTGGTCTGGTACTTCGCGTAGTCGGGCCACGTCTCGACCGCGCGTTCCCACCAAACGGCCTTCTCGTCGCCGAAGACCTCGCGCGCCGTGTAGTCGCGTTTCGTCGAGCCGTCCTGCAGCTCGACGTGCGGGCTCGCCTTGAGGTTGTGGTACCAGACCGGATGCTGGGGCGCGCCGCCGAGCGACGCGACCACCGCGTAGGTGCCGCCGTGCTCGACGCGCATCAGCGCGGTCTTGCGGAGCTTCCCGGTCTTCGCGCCGACCGAGGTCAGCACGATCACGGGCCGGCCGCGCAGGTCGCCGCCCTGCTCGCCGTTCGTCGCCTCGTACAGCTCGGTCTGCTTGCGCGACCAGTCGGACGGGCTCGGTTCGTAGTCGCCGGTGAGGGGCATGTCGTGTTCCTCCTTCAGATGGCGTGCGCCCTGAGCAGGTGCACCGGATCGGCGACGCCCTTGAGCTCGACCGCTCCGATCTCCGCGAACGCGATCCCGTCTTCCTGCGAGGCCTCCGCGACCTCCCGGCTGACCAGCACCTCGCCCGGTCGCGCGTAGTCGGCGATGCGCGCGCTGAGGTTCACGGTCTGGCCGTAGTAGTCGCCCTCCTGGAACAGGACCGGTCCCGCGTGCAGGCCGACGTGGGCCGGCGGAAGCCCGGCCGTCGCAAGCCCGTCCACCATCTCGAGGGCGGCCCGCACGCCCGGGCCGGGGTCGTCGAAGTAGAACATCACGCCGTCGCCGAGCCACTTGATCGGCCGGCCACCGTGCTGCACGGAGCTGCGCCGCACGAGACGCCCGACGGTCGTCGCGAGCTCCGCCGCCGCGTCGTCGCCGCGCTCCTGGGTCAGGCGGGTGTAGCCGGTGATGTCGAGGAAGCACATCGCCGGGAGCCGCTCGAGCCGGCTGTGGATGCCGGCCGCGGCCATCCGCCCCTCGAATTCCTCGATGATGTTCGAGGCCCAGGTGCGCGCCTGATGTGCGTGGTACAGGGCGACGACCGTCTGCTCGGACAGCGGCGCGATCCGATCCGTGAGCTCGGCGCTCCCGATCTCCTCGGGGCCCTTGCCGGCGGCCATGTCTCGCTCGATCACCTCGGAGGTCCACCAGGCGGCCTCCTGCTCCGCGATCCTCCGCGTGCTGTCGCCCTGGACGCGGATCAGGCGCTCGATCGCGGCCGGCCGGAACCCCTCGGCGATCTGGAGCTCGATGAACGGCACCACCGCCATCTCGTCCTCGCGCACTCGGTCGTCCGCCGACGGCTCCGCCATGCCGATCGCCTCGCGGATCACCGTCAACAGCTCGAGCGGGATCCCGGTCCGGTCACTCACCTGTTGGAACGTCTCGGCGCAGAGGCCTGCGAACCGCTCGTAGCCGGCCGCGTCGAAGAAGTCGAGCGACAGGGCCCCGTGCCGGATCGCCTCGGCCACGGCGTCGAGGGGGATCCCGGCATCCTCGAGCGAGCGGGCCATCAACACGCGGCGCACGTCGCCGGGCGAGAAGCGATCGCGTTCCGCCGGCGCCAGGATGCCCAGCTCCACGAGCCGCACCACGTAGCCAGACTCGACGCCGGCCCGCTCGGCGACCTCCTCCCTCGGGTACCAGGTCACGAGGGGGAGCGTACCTCCGGGGCGATCCGATCCTCCCGGGAGGCAACGTCGCTCAGGAACGGCCGCCGGATGATCGAGCGTGACGGCCGAGCGTGCCTAGCCTTCGCGGGGACCCTGCCAGGTGCAGATGTCGACCTCGTTGCCCTCGGCGTCCGCGAGGGTCCACCAGCTCGGGGCGTTCGAGTCGCTCACCAGTTGTCCGCCCGCCGCGAGCGCCGCCGCCACGCGCGCTTCGGCCTGGTCGTGCGCGACCCACACGTCGAAGTGGATCCGGTTGCGCTGCGGGCGCGGCTCGTCCATCTGCTGGAACCAGAGCATCGGCCCGCGCCAGCGGGGGTCGATCAGATCCTCGTCGCCGTCGCCGCGGTCGTCGTAGCCGAACACGGCCCGCCAGAACGGCATCACGTCGGCGCGGACCAGCGCGTCGATCGCGACCTGGATCGTCTGCAGCCCGGACGGGTCGGCTCGCGATGCCGAGCTCGCGCGCCACTGCGGAGATCCGGCGCGCGAGCTCGACGTCGCGCTCGCTCAGCCCGTAGTAGCCCGGGCCGAACGTGATCAGCCGCACGGTGACGCCGTCGTGCCGCACGTCGACGTCGGGATGGTGCGGGTCCAGGCCGGTCAGTGCGGCGATCGCCTGCACGAGCCGCGCGCCGGCCTCGAACGACCCGGTCCGGAAGAACGCGCAGGCGCCCTCGCCGATCACGCGCCAGTCCTCGACGCCCTCGGCGTCGTGGAAGTCCTTCGGGCTGATCCGCTCGCTCATCCGTCAGGTGGTCGGCAGCAGCGCGTCGAGCTCCGTCTCGAACGTCTGCGCGATCTTCCGATAGCCGACCGCGTTCGTGTGCGGATCGCCGGCGAACCTGGGTGTGCAGAACCACGTCCAGGTGCAGGTCAGCGCGACGTTCGCCGGGAGCGGACCGCGGCCGGGGATCACGATCGTGTCCGTGAAGTCGTCGATCCGGAACGTCGCCGCGACGTCGGCGACGACGACCCCCGCCCCTTCGTACGCCGTCCCGAGCGCGGCGTTCAGGTCGGTCCAGACCCGCTGGTCGGCCCGTGCGAGCGCGCGACCGCCGGGCACGAGGCCCCACAACCCCAGGAGCGGGTCGTAGTAGTTCATCGCCACGATGGGCACGTCCGGTCCGGCCGCCTGCAGGGCGTCGACGATCCGCGTCAGCCGGCTCTGCAGGCGTGGAAGGAGCGCCGTGGCACAGGCGCGGTCGATCCGCCACGAGTCGCGCATGCATGCGCCCAGGAGATCGTTCGCGCCGACCTCGAGCGTGATGAACGCGACCTGTCCCGGATGCGCCGTCAGGAAGGCGACGGCCGCGTCCAGCTGCGACCCCGCCGCGTGATGGCAGAGCGAGTCCCGGCCGTTGATCATCGAGCGGCTCGTCTCTCCGGGACAACCGACGTTCCTCAGGGCGAGGTCCGGGATCCGCTCCTGGAGGATCCGGTACAGGTCGTCGACGTAGCCCGTGTCGGTCGGGCCGTGTCCGGGATGGAACCCGACCGCTAGCGAGGTGCCGAGCGCGAGGTACCAGGCGGTGTCCCCGCCGGCGCGCGCCGCGGGGAAGCCGCCCTGCAGCATCGAGAACGTGATCATCGCGACGACGAACGCGAACGAACGCTTGCGCACCGAGCCCCTCCCCTCCGTCGGCCCGGGAACCGTACCCCTAGGACGCGGTGGGATGCGAGCCGGCGATGTCGCCGATGATCTGTGCGAGCTCCTTCGGACGCGACCACATCGGCCAGTGGCTCGTCGGCAGGTCGACGTACGTGACGTTCCGGAGATCCCTGAGGCCCACGACGAAGTCGTAGCCCGCCTTCACGGCGTCCTTGTACTCGTCGGAGGTGTAGCCCGTGCAGATCACCGTGGTCGGCAGGTCGAGACGGGCATCGTTCGCCAACTCGATCGCCTCGCGGAGCACGCCGCCCGGCTCGGGCACGGCGCGATCGCGGAACGTCTGGAGCTGCTCTTCGCTGAGCCCGTCCAGGTTCTCGTTCTCCGCTAGCTCCTCCGGCGCGGGCATGGGCAGCTCGTCGCCCTGGAACTCGGCGTTCATCGCGCCGACGCCGGGTCCGGTGTCGACATAGACCATGGCCGCGATCCGTTCGGCGACGCGGTCGCTCGCGGCATAGCCCGGGAACCCCGAGCCGCTGTGGACGGCGAGGACGACGGGCGTTCCGGCCGCCTCGACGGCGTCCGTGATCGCTTCGACGTGGTCGGACGCCGTGATGTTCGAGCGGTCGGCGTCGACCGACTCGAGACCGGGGAGCGTCAGCGCGGTGACGTCATGGCCGTCGGCGCGCAACGCGGCGGCGACCTCGTCCCACGCCCACGCGCCGAGCCAGTATCCAGGGACCAAGATGATCGGTGCGTTCGTCATGCCCCGACCCTAGCGGGTACCGCTGACGGCTACTTCGCGCCCTCGAGGAGGGCATCCATCGTCGGGTCGAACGGCTCGGCGATCGAGATGTGTCCATGGTCCGGCAGGATCTGCGCCGTCGCGTCGGGGATGTTCTCGGCGAGCCACCGGGCGTGCGCGACGTTGACGAAGGTGTCGAGCTCGCCGTGGCGGATCGTGACCGGGACGTGGATGTCGCGCACCCGGAACCCCCAGGGCCGGGCCGACGCGACGGCGTCGTCGATCCAGCCGTCGACCCCTCCGGCCAGCGCCCGTCGGAACGAATCCGCGATCTCCTCACCCAGGTCCGGCCGTCGAGCGAACGCGTTGCGGTCCACGTCGGGGAGATCCGGCGTGGCGGCCAGCTCCTCGGGCGGCAGGGCCGCGAGCGGGATCGCGGCCTCCTCGTACGCCGGACGGTACGGCTCGGGCGATCCCGTCGCGAAGGTCCGGAGCTCCTCGGCGTACTCCTCGCGGTGCCACCCGAACCACTCGAGCCCGACCTCCTCGGGCGGCGAGCCGCCCGCGAGGACGACGCACGACCTGACCCGGTCCGGCAGCAGGGCCGCGCACGCGAGCGCCGCCGCACCACCGCCGGACCAGCCTGCGACGTAGAACCTCGGCGCCCCCAGGTGATCCGCGAGCGCGGCCGTGTCGCGCGCCTCCTGTGCCACCGAGCGATCGGGGACCCGTGTGGAACCCCCGTATCCGCCGCGCGAGTAGGACACGGTTCGGATCCCGTGCCGTTCGGCCAGGGACGTCACGCTCGAGAAGAGGGTCGCGGCGCTCGGCATGCCGACGTGGAAGACGAGCCACGCTGAGGCATCGTGCCGCCCGGACACGCGGTACTCCATGGACCGGCCGTCTCCGAGCGCGAGCGTCTCGAGGTCCACGGCGTGAGGCTAGTCCGATGGACCGGCCACCGCGGCCGGCCCCAGCTAGCTCGCCCGCGACTCACCGTCTGTTCGAGCCTCGCGGGATGCGCGTGGACGTCGCACTTGCCGGTGAGCGGGAAGTGGATCTGGCGCGACCCCGCCCACGCGACGGCTAGATCCAGATCAACGCGACCGAACCGACGAGCAGGGCCGCGAGGACGATGCCGACGATCCGGCTGGACCGGTCGTCGTCCACGACGCGGCCGAGCGCCGCGCCGCCGATCGCCCAGACCGACGACGCGGCGACGACCACGACCATCAGGACGACCGTGAGCGCCACGGTCGCCCCCACCACGGAGACGCGTTGGGGCAGGAAGGTGCCCACCGCCGCCACGGCGAAGATCCACGCCTTCGGGTTCACGCACTGGAAGCCGATCGCCTGCCGCAGCGTGAACGGCCGCGCGACCTCGGTTCGCCCGACCCCGCCGCCGCCCAGGACCCGGTAGGCGACGTACAGCAGGTACGCGGACCCGGCGAGCTTCAGGAGGAGCTCCGCCGAGGGGACGGCCTCGAACAACGCGCCGATGCCCGCCGCGACGCCGACGGCCAGGGCGCCGATCCCGATCGCGGTCCCCAGGACGTGGGGCAGGCAACGCCGGAAGCCGAACGTGAGGCCCGACGCCCACAGGATCGCGTTGTTCGGCCCGGGTGAGACCGAGCCGGCGAACGCGAACGCCACCAGGCCCGCGAGCTCGTTCACGACGATCCCCGCACCGCCATCGAGCCCATCCAAGGACCTCGGCCGCGGGGGGTCTTGTACGATCGTGACCTCGTGGCCGTTCCGATGGAGTGGGTCCGCGCGTGGAGGCCGGCCGTCGACGGCATCCACGAGGTGTTCCACGCTCGGTTCGTCGACCACGTCTATCCCCGTCACACGCACGACACGTGGACCGTGTTCGTCGTCGATCAGGGGGCGATCCGCTACGACCTCGAGCGCCGGCACCGCGGGGCGACCGGCGCCCGGGTGACGCTCCTGCCTCCGCACGTGGTGCACGACGGCCGACCGGCGACCGGCGCCGGCTTCCGCAAGCGGGTGCTGTACGTCGACGACGAGCTCTTGCCGACGGAGCTGATCGGGCGCGCGGTCGACGAGCCCGACGTCGACGATCCAGGGCTCGTGCGCGCCATCGATCGCCTCCACTCCGCGCTCCACGACCCCGACGACGCCTTCGAGGCCGAGGCGCGGACCGCGCTGGTCGTCGACCGGCTCCGGGCCCGGTTGGGCGGCACGGTCACGGAGCCCGGGTCGACGCGTCGAACACTGCCCAACGACCTCCGCGACCTGCTCGACGCACATCGGACCGAGCCGTTCACGCTGAAGGAGGCGTCGCGGATGCTTCACGCGTCGCCCGCTCACCTCGTGCGGAGCTTCACCCGCGCGTTCGGGATCGCGCCGCACCGCTACGTCGTGGCTCGTCGGATCGACCTGGCACGGACCCGCCTGCTCGCGGGGGAGCCGGTGGCTCAGGTGGCCGCGGGCGTCGGGTTCCACGACCAGGCGCATCTGACGCGTCACTTCAAGCGCCACGTGGGGGCGACCCCGGCTCGGTTCGCCTCGTCGCGCCGGGCCTGACCGGGCTCGGCGGAGGCGTCGAGGATGTCCCCTTCCTCGTGGGCGACCCCGAGAGGAAGATGGCGTGCTGAACGCGGCGTGATCGGGCACGGCGACGATGCGAGGTGCGGGTGCCAGGAACGGACGGCGATCTCCTCGGGCGCGACGCCGAGATCGAGCAGGTCGCGCGCTTCCTCGATCGTCCGCTTGTCGGGGCCCGCGGGCTGCTCCTGTATCGCATCCTCGGATAGCCGCGTCGTGGCGTTCAGACCGTCAGCAGGATCACCGCGACGACCGCCGCCGCGAGTCCGACGAGCTGCCAGCGCGTCATCGGCTCTCTCAGGAACGCCCGGGCCAGCACCACCGTCACGACCGGGAACAGCCCGCCCAGGATGCTGACCAGGATCAGCGACCCACGTTGGAGCGCGAGCAACAGCGACATCGTGGCGCCGGCGTCCGCGACGCCAGCAGCGACCGGGAGCGCCGGGCCGCCGAGGCGCACGCCGCTGCGGCGACGGACCACGAGGAACGCGATCCCCACGACCACGAACGCGACGAGCTTCGTCATCGCGAACGGCCATAGACCCGAGTCGGTGGACGTCTGCGCGAACAGGATGTTGACGATCCCGATCATCAGGCCGGCGGTCGTGGCGAGCACGAGCGTGATCGGGGCGACGCGCGCCTGTTCCTCCGCCTTCGTCATGCTCACCAGGGCGATCCCCACCAGGCCGACGGCGATGCCGAGGATCGCGAGCGTGCCCGGTCGCTCGCCCGTCACGAGTCCGAACGCGACGGGAACGGCCGCGCCCACGACCGCCGAGAGCGGCGCCGCTACGTTCATCGGCCCGAGCGCCAGGCTCCGGTACAGGGAACCCGCGAGCACCACCGTCAAGGCGCCGGAGACCACGCCCACCGTCAGATCCGCCGCGGTCGGATCGGCCGGGAACGCGATCAGCAGCACCGCGACGACCGTCAGTCCCGTGAGCTGGGTCAGCGTGAGGAACGCCAGGACGCTGCGGCCCTTGACGCCGATCCCGCCCAGGAAGTCGGCGGTGCCCCACAGCAGCGACGCGAGCCCCGCGAGCAGGTTCGGCATCGCGACATGATGCCCGCTGCCTTGACAGGCAAGTAGTGACTTGCCTATGCTCCGGCCCGTGGCCGACCTCTATCGGGCGATCGCCGACCCGACGAGGAGAGCCATCATCGACGAGCTGCTCGAGCGCGACGGGCAGACCCTCTTCGAGATCTGCTCGCGGTTGGCGATGAAGCACGGGATGGCGTCGTCGCGACAGGCGGTCTCGCAGCACCTCGACGTGCTCGAGGCGGCCGGTCTCGTCCGGACGCGTCGCGAGGGTCGGTACAAGTTCCACACCCTCGACCGCGAGCCGCTGAAGGCGATCGTCGAGCGTTGGAAGCTGAACGAGTGAGAGGAGTGCAGCGATGAGGATCCACCTCGCATCCGTCTTCGTGGACGACCAGGACGTGGCGCTCGCCTTCTACACCGAGATCCTGGGGTTCCGGAAGAAGACCGAGATCCCGCTCGGTGACGCGCGCTGGCTGACGGTCGTGTCGCCCGGCGACCCGGATGGCACCGAGCTCGTGCTGGAGCCGAGCACCCACCCGGCCGTCGCGCCGTTCAAGGAGGCGCTCGTGGCCGACGGCATCCCGTTCACGTCCTTCGCGGTCGACGACGTGGACGCCGAGTTCGAGCGCCTCCGCGGCCTGGGCGTGCGGTTCACGCAAGAGCCGGCCGAGATGGGTCCGGTCACGACGGCCGTCTTCGACGACACGTGCGGCAACCTGCTCCAGATCGCAGCGATGGCTCGCTAGACGGCCTCTGGGCCACGATGGTCGCGGCGTCGTGCGCCGAAAGGGGATGCCTTGACGCTGCGGATGCCTCAGGGCACTCTGATCGACGTCCGGCCGCTATCCGATCGGGGTGTCGATCAGATGAGAGGGACGAGCGGGTCGGTGATCATGTTTCCGACCCTGGGGTTCCTGATCCTGTCGCTCGTGATCGTCCCGTCGCCGGCGATCGCGGGGAGCGACTGGGACCCGGACGACGTCGAAGGGCCATTCGACATCCGGTGGTACGGGGCTGCCTTCACGTCGAGCGGTGATGTGCATCTCACGCTCTCGTTCTACGATGACTTCCGCCATGCCGCCCTCCCGTGGACCGCGAGGACGGATCTCAACGTACGGGTCGAGATCCAACCCGTGGCCACGGGGTACCTCCTCCGGCGCGCGCATGGAAGGATCGTCTTCTCCTGGGGAGACTACGGGTCGAATTGTTGTGAGCGGGCTCCTGTCACGCGGCTCGCCCCAGGGATCCTCGACATCACGTTCGACCCCGGCCCCTACTTCTGTGGGTACTTCAGCGAGTCGAGCCTCGACACCCGGCTGTCGACGAGATGGATCGCGGGGGATGGCGCAACTCACGCGGACGCGACCACCACGCTCCGTCTGGGGCAGGTCAGCCTCGACGATTGCCCGGAACGAGCACGCGAACGGATACGGTAGGCAGGGCACTCCGAAGGTCGGGCTTTCGTTCAGCGTAAGGTGAACGCGAAGCCAGGGCGCCGGGGTCGAGGAACCTCCGACCGTGGCCTAGCCCCCGGCACCGATACGCTGGATCGACGGCGTCGGCCGCGCGGCGCGGATCCCACCGCGGGAGCTCGGCGTCAACCGAGTAGTGTGCACAGCAGTCGAGACGCGAGGAGCGTTACCTGATGGAAGCGATGGCGGTACCGATCAAGCCGGGCAAGCTCGAGACGTGGAAGTCGTGGTGCGGCGAGCTGACCGGAGCGCGCAAGGCGGAGTTCGATGACATGAACCAGCGACTCGGGCTGACCACCCACGCCTCCTGGCACCAGGCGAACCCGGACGGCTCCGACCTGGCGGTCGTCGTGATCGATGGTCCGGGGGCGGAGACGTTCCTCGGCAAGCTGGCCACGTCGGACAACGAGTTCGACACGTGGTTCCGGACATCGATCGAGGACATCCACCCGATGGACTTCTCGGCGCCGCCTCCGCCGATGCCCGTCCGCCAGTTGTAGGGGGCGATCGTTTCGCTCGACCGCTAGTCAGGGAGGAGCGGAACCCGGAGACCCTCGCGGCGCCCGAGGAGGACGCCGCGCGTGATGGCCGACGATCCGAAGCGATCTCGCACCGTGTCGAGCGTGACGTCGATCGACGATCCGAGCCAAGCATCGAACGGCAACGCGAGCTGGATCGCCTCGTCGTCGTGGAGGTTGGTGAAGCTGACGCCGATCAGCGTGATGCCCTGATCCCGGATCATCGGCAGGGCCGCCGCGAGCAGGACTCGCTCGGCGGTGAGCAACGTTGCGGTATCGGCCGTGGCCTCGGGCAGGGTGTGCGACCGCGTCGCGCGGGTGAGGTCGTCGAACCGGAGGCGGAGCACGACCGTGCGGCAGACGCGGTGCGCCGCTCGCAGCCTGCGCGCCAGGCGATCCACCAGCGCGATGAGGTCGGCGTCGAGCGTCTCGGGTGACCTCGGTCTTCGGCCGAGCGCCCGTTGGGTCCCGATCGACCGGCGCCGGCGGCCGACGTCGACCCGCCGAGGATCCCGGTTGTGCGCGAGCGCGTGGAGGTGACGGCCGGCGGCCCGGCCGAGGATCCCTACCAGGGCGGCTTCACCGAGTTGGGCCACGTCCGCCACGGTCGTGATCGAGCGCTCGCGGAGCTTCCGCGCGGTCACCTCCCCCACCCCCCAGAGGCGCTCGACCGGTAGCGGATGGAGGAACGCGAGCTCGCCGTCGATCGGAACGACCAGTAGGCCGTCCGGCTTCGCGACCCCGCTCGCCACCTTGGCGAGGAACTTCGTCCTGGCCACGCCCACGGTGATCGGCAGGCCGACCGTCGCAAGGACCTCGCCGCGCAGGCGCACCGCGATCTCCGTGGACGTGCCCGCGATGCGCCGCAGCCCCCCGACCTCCAGGAACGCCTCGTCGATCGACAGCCCCTCGACGAACGGCGTCGTGTCGTTGAACACCGCGAACATCGCCTTGCTGGCCGCGCTGTAGGCCTCCATTCGTGGCGGGACGACGATGGCCTCAGGGCAGAGCCGGAGTGCCTGGACCTGGCCCATCGGCGTGCGCACGCCGAACGCCTTGGCCTCGTAGCTGGCCGCGAGCACCACGCCGCCGCCCACGATGACGGGCCGGCCTTTCAGGCTCGGGTCGTCTCGCTGCTCCACCGACGCGTAGAAGGAGTCGGCGTCGGCGTGCACGATCGTGCCCTCGTTCGACACGAACGGATGCTCGCAGCACCCTCCGACATCGGACGCTCCGCAGGTTTCCAGGAGTGGCCATCGCCGCGTCCATGGCCGAACGCTCAACCGCTGCCCCGAAGTACGCTTCGCGGCGTGACCGACCGGTCCGCCGGCTGATGGAACGACCCGACGTCCGGTTCGCGCGCGCCGCCGACGGCGCCTACCTCGCGTACCAGGTGCTCGGTGAAGGTCCCACCGTGCTCTTCTGGCAGGAGGACTCCTTCGCCCTGGTCGACCAGCTGTGGGACTCGCCGCAGGAGCTCGCGTGGCACGAGGGACTGGCGGCGTTCGCTCGCGTGATCATCTACGACCGCAGAGGCACCGGCCTGTCGAGCCGCAACGTGGCGCCAGGCAGCCTGGAGGTCCAGGTGCAGGACACGCTCGCGGTCCTCGACGCCGAGGGGGTCGAGGCGGCCGTCTTCGGCGGGTTCCTGGAGTCCGGCGCTCCGAACGTGCTGCTGGCTGCCACGCAGCCCGAGCGCGTCCAGGCGCTCGTGTGGGTGCTCCCGATCCCCAGCTCGACCTCGGACGAGAAGTACCCATGGGGCGTCGACGACGGCTACCTGGTCGAGGAGCAGGCGCTCCTGGAACGGTGGGGGACCGAGGGCTGGGCGCGGGACTACGTCGCGTTGAACGCCGACGTGCTCGGCGGCGCGTGGAGCACGGAGAGCTACATCCGCTTCCTGGCGCGCGTGAGCCGGCGGACCTGCACGCCCGATGTGGCGAAGGAACTCGCCCGGATCTGGCTCGAGACCGACGTCCGCGACGTGCTCCCGGCCGTCCAGGCGCCGATGCTGCTATTGACCCACGCCGACGAGCGCGATCTGCTCGCCTACATCGCTGACCGGATGCAACGCACCGAGACCTATCTCCTGCCGGGCAACACGATGGAGTTCGAGGACCTGCCGCCGATGCACGACGCGATCCGCCGGTTCGTGGGCGCGGAGCGCCCCGGTCGGCCTGGACTCAGTGCTCGCCACGGTCATGTTCACGGACGTCGTCGGCTCGACGGAGCTGGCGGCGAAGGTGGGCGACGCTCGGTGGAAAGAGCTGATCGCCGCGCACGACGCGCGCGCGAAGGCCGAGCTCGAGCGGTTCCACGGCGTCTTCGTGGACTCCGCCGGCGACGGCCTGCTCGCCCGGTTCGACGGGCCGGCGCGCGCCGTCCGGTGCGCGCGGAGCATCGCGGAGGCGGTCCGGCCGCTCGGCCTGGAGGTGCGCGCCGGTTGCCACACGGGCGAGGTGGAGCTCGACGGCGATCAAGTCCGTGGGCTCGCGGTGCACATCGGCGCCCGCGTGGCGACGATGGCCGGTGCGGGCGAGGTGTGGGCCACGTCGACCGTGAAGGACCTGACCGCCGGGTCGGGACTCACGTTCGAGGATGCGGGCGAGCACGAGCTGAAAGGCGTGCCCGACCGCTGGCACCTCTACCGCGTGACGAACTGATCGCTCGGGTCGACGCACCGAACTTCATGGAGGTCGTCCTCGCCGATCGGATCACGCAGGAGCTTCGCCGCGTCTTCGCCGCTCCGTTGTTTACGGGCTGGGGGTGAACAGCTTCCAGTGCCCCTCGGAGACGACGTCGACGGTGCCGTCGGCCACCGTGATGGCGGTCTCGTCGTCGATCGCGTACGCCGGACCGGCGATCGCGGCCGCCCATCGCTCCGCGGCGGCCATCGTGTTGTCCGGCAGGAGCTCGTGATCCACGTGCGGGAAGATCGAGAAGTCGACGACGCCCAGCGCGCTGTCGTCACCGGTGGGCGGCTTCCACCCGACGAAGTCCTCCCCGACACGAGGGGTCATCACCAGGCTCCCGGCGCTGACCCCACCACACCGTCTCGCGCAGCGACGGCAGAGATCCGCCAGCCCCGACTCCCGCATCCAGTGGCACAGGTACAAGGGGTCGCCGCCGTTGACCAGCAGGACGTCGGTCTCCCTGACCCAGGGGACCCAGCGTTCCTCGCCGATGCTAGGCAGCGCGGTGAGCTCCAGCATCCCCAGGGACCTCCAACCCAGCTCGGTCATGGGTGTCCTGGGTTCTTGTCCGCTGACGAACCGCCACGCCGCGTCGGGACCGAGCTGGGGGTGCCCGTACGCCGCGGTGGGGATGCAGAGCGCGTCGGCGTCGGCGATGAAGCTGCCCAGGAGACCGACGAGCGCGTCGCGGATGCTCGTGTTCTTGATGCCGGCGGACGTCAGCAGCAACCTCATGATGCCGGAGCCTAGCTGCCTCGGGAGACAACTCTGCACCCGGACGCGCCGCTGACGGGTTGCTCCCCGATGGGCCGGCGGGTGAAGGATGCGCCGGATGCCGCAGGTGCCGGAGATCCAGTACGCGCGCAACGGGGACGTGTCTCTCGCTTACCAGGTGGTGGGCGAGGGGCCGATCGACCTCGTGCTTCCTTCCGGCGTTCGTGAACAACATCGAGATCGCGTGGGAGAGCCCGCACTACGCGCGGTTCCTGCGGCGGCTCGCGTCCTTCTCGCGCCTGATTTTCATGGACCGGCGCGGCACCGGCCTGTCGGACCGCCTCTCGCCGTCGGACCTGCCGCCGCTCGAGGTGCTGATGGACGACCTCCTCGTCGTCCTGGACGCCGTCGGCGCCGAGCGGCCGGCGCTCTTCGGCTTCTCCGACGCCGGGTGCCTGTGCGCCCTCTTCACCGCGACGTACCCGGATCGCGTCAGCGCGCTCGCGCTGTACGCGGTGGCCGCATCGGGAGTGGCGTCCGACGACTACCCGTGGCAGTGGGGCGAGGACGAGTGGGACGCCTACCTGCGCGAGCTCGCCGACGGGTGGGGCACGCGGGCGTACGCGGAGCGGATCGTCCCCGTGTTCCAGCCCGCGATGGCGGGGGACGAGCAGCACGCTGGCCTGGTGGGCGCGCTTCATGCGGCAGGCGGCCAGCCCGAACTCCGCCGAGGCGCTCGAGCGCCTGTGGCACCAGATCGACGTCCGTCCGATCCTGCCGACGATCGCGGTGCCGACGCTCGTCCTGCATCGCACCGACGACCAGGTCGAGGTCGTCCAGGCCGGGCGCGACGTGGCGGAGCGGATTCCCGGCGCCCGGTTCGTCGAGCTTCCGGCGGCGACACCGCCCCCTGGACCGCGACCCAGGACGACGTCCTCGACGAGGTCGAGCAGTTTCCTCACGGGCCGGCGGCACGCCCCCGACGCGACCGGGTGCTGGCCACCGTCCTGTTCACCGACATCGTCGGCTCCACCGAGCGGGCGGCCGCGCTGGGCGACCGCGCGCTGGAGCGAGCTGCTGGCCGCGCACGACGAGCGCGTCCGCGCCGAGCTCGAGCGCTTCCGCGGCCGCGAGATCAACACGACGGGCGACGGCTTCCTCGCCACGTTCGACGGGCCCGCGCGCGCCGTCCGCTGCGCGCAGGCGATCGCCGAGAGCGTCCGCGAGCTCGGGATCGAGGTCCGCGCCGGCGTCCACACCGGCGAGATCGAGCTCGTCGGCGACGACGTCCGCGGCCTGGCGGTGCACATCGGCGCCCGGGTCGGCGCGCTCGCCGGCCCGGCGAGGTCCTCGTGTCGAGCACCGTCAAGGACCTGGTCGCCGGCTCGGGCCTCGGGTTCGAGGACCGCGGCGAGCACGAGCTCAAGGGTGTGCCGGGCCCCTGGCGGTTGTTCCGCGTCGAGCGTAGCTGTTGAGGCTCAGCGTGGATCGCCGGCCCACGCGCACCGCGTTGTCGCGGTGAAGTCTACTCGGCGGCCTCGCTAGACATCGATGACTGCTTCGAACTGGCCGACCAAGAGGTCCTTTCCGCATGTCCAGAGTCATCCTGATCGCGTGGGACGGCGCCGACTGGCGCATCCTCGACCCCCTGCTCGAGCAGGGCGCCCTGCCGAACCTGCAGGCCCTGATCGACCGGGGGCAGAAGGACGTCCTGCGCTCGACCGTCCCGACCCACAGCTGGTCGGCGTGGCCGAGCTTCCTCACGGGCGTCGACCCGGTCGACCACGGCGTCTACGACATCCTCGAGACGGTCCCGGGCACCCACAAGCAGTTCCCCGTCACCTACAAGTCGATCAAGGCCCGCACGTTCCTGGACGACCTCACCGCCGCGGGCAAGCAGCAGCTCCTGCTGGACGTGCCGCTCACGTTCCCGCCGCCCGTGATCAGCGGGCACCTGGCCGCCGGTGGCGTCCTGCCGAAGAACCGCACGTTCACCCACCCGGCGAACCTGCCCGAGACGCTGGCGAAGGCCGGGCTGGAGTGGCCGATCAACGGGATGAGCTGGACCACGTACCGCAACCGCGCCGACGCGTACCTGGACGAGGCGCTCGACGGTCACCGGCAAGCGGATCGCGGCCTCCGAGTGGCTGATGGACAACACCGAGTGGGACCTGTTCGCCACGGTATGGGTGAGCGTCGACCGCACGCAGCACTGCCTGTCGAACTACATCGCGCCCGACCACCCCGACTACGTGAAGAACAAGGACACGAGCGATCGGCGAGAAGGTCGCCGACGTCTTCAAGCAGCTCGACGACGCGATCGGCTCGTTCGTGTCACGCGCGCGCCCCGACGACCTGATCCTGTTCATCTCCGACCACGGGTTCCAGAGCTGCACGCGCGCGCTGCACATGGACCACCTGCTGAAGGAGTTCGGGTACCTGGAGTTCTCGGCCTCGAACACGTGTTCGGGCCGATGCAGTGGGGGCCGATGCGCAAGGTCGCGCGCAAGGTCTACGACACGCTCGGCCTGCACGGGAAGGTGCGCCTGCCCCAGTCGGTGAACTGGTCGAAGACGAAGGCGTACACGACGATCCGCTCGACCGGCGAGGGCGTGTCGATGAACCTCGCCGGGCGCGACGTGGACGGTGTGGTGGACCCGGCGGACTACGACAAGGTCCGCGACGACCTGATGGAGCGGCTGGGCTCGTTCGTCGACCCGAAGACGGGACGCACGCCGGTCAAGGCGATCTACCGGCGCGAGGACGTCTTCAAGGGCGAAGTACGCCGACCAGGCGCCCGACATCCTGATGGAGCCGGCCGAGGGCTACTCGCTCACGCACGCGAAGTCGGCCATCGAGGACGCCGATTGGGTGAGCGGCGACCACCGGCTCGAGGGGACGATCGTGGCGGTCGGGCCGCACGTGAAGCGCGTTCGACGGCCGCCGGCGCTGATCGACCTGGCCCCGACGATCCTGGCGGCGCTGGACGCGCCGGCGGCCGTGAAGCCGACCGGCCGCGTGCTGCACGAGGTGGTCGGGCGGAGGCGTCGATGACCGAGCGCGAGGCCGAAGCCTCGACCCGGCGTCGAGATCCCGGCATGGACGGCGACCGCCGTCAGCGACACCGAGGCCGACGAGATGGAGGAGCATCTCCGCGGCCTCGGCTACATCGAGTAGCGGGCCTCGACGTGGCCTCGAGGAGGCCGCGGCGCTCCTGACCGGCGCCTGGGCCGTCCCGCGTTCCAGGACCGGGACGAACCTGCCGTCGAGTGGACCGACACCTGACGGACCTGGTTGCCGCGGGCCGATCGGCGATCACCCTTCCGGTCGTCCTTGATCAGGTCGCGCCCGACGTGGCCCCGACCAGCCTTACACCGCCTACTCGGCACGGTGGAGCTGCAGGAGGCGACGATCGCGGACGGAGACCGCGTCGGCGTTGGTGCGCCATCGACGGTGGCCGGAACGCCGCCGGAGCCCACGACCGAGGCTCCCGAGCGCCTGTTCCACGCGACCCCGGACGACCTGTTGCTCGGCGACGACGTCACGTGGCGTCGATCCTGCCACCGGCTCTGACTTAGCCGACGTCCGTGAGGGGGCGTCAGCCGCTGGTCAACAGGCTGACGCCGACGTGTCAGCCGGTTGACATGAGGCGCCGTTCACGAAGGGACGCCGTGTCAACCTGCGACGAGATCCGGTCCAGCCGTGTGAGCCTCGTCACGGTTCCGCCGGCACACGCCGCTAGGGGTGCGAGCCCCAGTCCGTGTTGTGCTCGCCGAGCGGCCCGTCCGTGACCTGCGTGACGTCCGTCCCGTCGGGATCCATCGTGTAGACCTCGCCGTTCTGCGCGAAGACGATCCGCGTGCCGTCCGGTGACCACGACGGACCGAACGCGTTCGTCGCGCCGCCGTCGTCGTTGTGCGTGAGCTGGGTCAACCCGGTCCCGTCCGGACGCACGACGTAGATGTTGCCCGAGCCGCCCAGGACGCTCTCGGAGAACGAGTTGAACGCCAGCATCGACCCGTCCGGCCCGTAGCTGGCGGCGGCCGCACCCAGGTCCCAGTCCGTCAGCCGGCGGAGGTCCGAGCCGTCGAGGTTCACCGTGAAGATCGCCGACCGGCCGCCGCGTCCGTACCGGGTGAAGGTGATCTGGGTGCCGTCCGGGGAGTACTGGGGGAACGCCAGGAACGCGGTGCGATGCTGGTCGTCGATCACGAGCTCGGGATCGCCGGTCCCGTCGGTGTTCGCGATCCAGATCCCGTTGTGATGCGTGCCGGGGTCTTCGTGGGCGAAGACCACCGTCGCACCGTCCGGCGAGAAGAAGGGCGCGCCGCTGTACCGGAAGCGGGTGACGCGGTGCGGGTCGGTGCCGTCCGCGTTCACGACGAAGATGTCCGCGGAGCGCGCGAAGTCGCGCTCGAAGATCACCTGCGTCCCGTCCGCCGACCAGGCGGGGTCGATGCTGTCGCCGCGCCGGGAGTGGGTGAGCATCATCCGGTCGCTCCCATCCGGGTTGCATCGTGAAGATCTGCTCGCGTCCGAGCGACGGCACGTACGCCGCGAAGGCGATGCGGCCCATGGTCCCCGGATACGTGGCGAGGGCCGGCCTCAGGGTCGCGAGGCTCATCGCCCCGATCGCGACCGTGACCGCCGCTACGACCGTTCGACGTGCACGCGAACCCATCCCGGATCCCTCCCCCTTCGTGGTCCCAGCGCCGTTGCTCGACCCCGGACCGGAGCGTCCGGGACCTCCGCTGACCCTTGACCATCGCCGTCGTCAAGCGAGCGTCCGGCGCGTGAGCGTCGAGGGGTCGCCGGCTCCTGTGAACGACCCGGTCCTCTAGGCTGACGCTCGCACGAACCGCGAGGGGGTAGCGACGCCGGACACCGCGATCGGTCGGGCCCGCGAGGCGATGACTGGCCAGGACTGGGCCGCCGCGTACGCCGCGTTCGGTGAGGCGGACGGCGCGGCCATGACCAGGGCCGACCTCGAGGCCTTCGCGGACGCGGCCTGGTGGTGCTCGAAGCTCCCGAGGCGCTGCAGATCCGCACGGACGCGTACGCGGCCTACGACGCCGAGGGAACGACGCCTCGGCGGGCTGGACGGCGGCGCGGCTCGCGATCGAGCACTTCATCCGCGGCGAGCCCGCCGTCGGGAGCGGGTTCCTGATGCGCGCCGGACGGCACGCTGCGGAGCTCGCGCCGGGCCGCGAACATGGGTTCCTGGCGCATGCTCGAGGCGACCGTCGCGTTGAACACCGGCGATCTCGACGGTACGCTCGCCCGGATCGACGAGACGTTCCGATCGGACGCGAGCTACGGGATCCCGAGCTGATCGCGATGGCGATCCACACGCGAGGGCGTCGCGTTGATCGATAGCCGGCCGCGTCCGGAGGGCCTCGCGCTGCTGGACGAGGCGATGGCCTCCACCATCGCCGGCGAGGTCGGGCCGTACTTCGACGGGGATGCATCCACTGCAGCCTGCTCGGCGTGCCTGGCGATCGGCGACCTGCGACGCGCCGGCGAGTGGAGCGACGCAGCGGCGGCGTGGTGCGCGACGATCCGGCCGGACTCGCCCTACCCGGGGATGTGCCGGGCGAACCGGGCCGAGGTGGCGCGCCTACGCGGCGCGTGGCCGCGAGGCCGAGGCGGAGGCCGAGCGCGCCTGCGACGAGCTGATGGTCGTCGAGCCGGGAATCGCGGCGGCGACGTTCCTGCAGCTGGCCGAGATCCGCCGGGCGCCGGGGCGACCTTCGCCGGCGCCGAGGCGGCGTACGGTCGCGCCCACGAGCTGGGGAGGATCCCCAGCCCGGAGTCGCGCCCTGCGGCTCGCCCAGGGGAAGCTGACGCCGCCCGCAACGCGATCGCCGCGGTGCTCGGTGCAGCCGATGCCGTCGCCGCACCGGTGCGGCTGCGGTCGCGGACGTGGAGATTGCCCCTCGCCGGCGCGCGGTCGACGAGGCGCGGGGCGTCGGCTGACGAGCTTGGCCGGATCGCCGGCGAGACGGGACGCTGGCCTTCACCGGCAGGCGGCGAGGCCGCCGGATCGGTCGCGCTGCGGACGGCGACGTCCCCGAGGCCGCTGGCTCGTCTCCGAGGCCTCGCGATGGCAGGAGGCTGCGCCTGCCGTACGAGGCGTGGCGCGGGGATCGACTTCGCCCGCGCGCGCGCGCCGCCGGCGACGAGACGGCGCGACGTCGAGCTCCGGGCGGCGCTCGCGGGCTTCGACCGGTTGGGCGGGTGCGGATATTGCCGAAGGTCACCCCGCCCTGGGCGAGCCCGAGGCGTTGCGGCCGGGCTCACCTCCGGGAGGCCGAGTTGCTTCGGCTCGTGGCCTCCGGCAAGACGAACCACGACATCGCGGTGGAGCTCGTGATCAGCGAGCACTGGCCGGCACCTGCAGAACCTCTACCTCAAGCTCGGGATCTCCTGCCGCTCCGCGGCCACCGCGTACGCGTTCGAGCACGCTGACCTCGACCCGTACCGTGCGTAACGGCACCACACGCCCCGTTGCAGGTCGGTGCGGTTCCGTCGATGCGCCCTGTCCGCCCTGCCCTAGCGTCGTCGGTGACCACTTCCCCCGAGGACGAAGGAGCACCGCGATGGGACGAGCGCGTCCGACCTCGGTCGTGATCGGCGCCGGCCAGGCCGGCCTGGTGACGGGGTACCACCTGCAGCGCGCGGGACGGTCGTTCGTGATCCTGGACGGAACGCCCGCGTCGGGGACAACTGGCGCCGGCGGTACGACTCGCTCCGGCTGTTCACCCCGGCGTACGCGTGCTCGCTCGACGGGATGCCGTTCCCGTCGAAGGACTCGAGGTGCCCGACGAAGGACGCGTTCGCGGACTACCTCGAGGCGTACGCGGCTCGGTTCCGGTTGCCGGTCCGGCTGGGGGTGCGCGTCGACGGCGTGCGACGCGACGGCGACCGCTACCTCGTGACCGCGGGCGACGTCACGTTCGAGGCCGCCGACGTCGTGGTGGCGTCGGGCGCGCACCGCGATCCGCGGATCCCGGTGTTCGCGTCGGAGCTCGACCCGTCGATCGTCCAGCTGCACTCGAGCGAGCTACCGGAACCCCTCGCAGCTGCGGGACGGTCGCGTCCTGGTGGTCGGGGTCGGGAACTCGGGCGGCGACATCGCGCTCGAGGTCGCGAAGACCCGCCCGACGATGCAATCCGGCACGCCCAGCGGGCACATCCCTCCGGACATCGACGGCTGGGTCGCGCGCAACGTCGTGTTCCACGTGATCCGCTTCCTGGGCGTGCACGTGTTCACGCTCCGCAACCCGATCGGCCGCAAGGTGATCGCGAAGCAGATGGCGAAGGGCGACCCGCTCGTGCGCGTGAAGCCGAAGTGGCTCGCCGCGGCCGGCGTCGAGAACGTGCCGAGGACCGTGGGCGTCCGCGACGGCAAGCCGGTGGTCGAGGGCGGTCGGGTGCTGGACGACGTCGCCAACGTCGTGTGGTGCGTCGGGTTCCGCCACGACCTGTCCTTGATCGACCTGCCGATCTTCGGCGAGGACGGAGCTCCGATGCACGAGCGCGGCGTCGTGACCAGCGAGCCCGGTCTGTACTTCGTCGGGCTCCCGTTCCAGTTCGCCTCCGGGTCGGACGTGATCCCCGGCGTCGCCCGCGACGTACGGTACGTCGTGAAGCAGCTCGGCCGGCGGTCGCGCAGGGTCCGGGCCGGCGCCCCGTCGATGGCGGCCGCCTGAGCCGCCGGGTGCGCCTCAGCCTCGGGGGCCGGTCGCCGAGAACAGCGCGCTCGAGCCGCGAGACCTCGATCTCCACGTCGCGGAACGACGCGTCCAGGATCTCGCGCAGGCCGTCGACCGTGTCCCCGAGGTTGTCGAAGCCGCCCTGCTTGTTGGCCGCCCACAGGAAGGCCGCGGGCCGAGCGCGTGTGCGGCGCGCCGGTGCCCAGGACCGTCCCGCCGAAGAGCACGCCGTCGGGCGTGAGGACGTCGGCGATGTTCGCGGACCGCCGTCGCCTTGTTCGACATCGGGTCGCGCAGGCAGTGCAGCACGAAGCTGAGCGCCGCGGAGTCGAACGGTCCCTCGACGGGGAGCGGCTTCATCACGTCGGCCTCGACGGTCGTCGGCGCGTACAGCGCGAGCCGCCGCGAGGCGTGCTGCAGGACGTGGGGGTTCGGATCGAGGAGGGTGATCCCGGTCCCCGCGGGCGGCTGCGGCCTCGGCGATGAAGTAGCCGGTGCCGGGACCCACGTCGAGGTGCCGCGGGCCCAGGTGCCGCCGGTACTGCTCGACCCCCGACGGGATCCGAGGTCTTCCAGACGGCCCGGGTCATGAAGCTTCAGGACCCACGCGTCGTAGATCGCCAGGAGGAAGCGGTTGTACCCGGCCTGGCCCTTGTACGACGGGATCGTTCCGTTCCATCCCGTGGCCCCCTGGTGAACGCTCGGGTGGACGCTACGCGGCGGCGAAGATCGGCGCCACCGGCCGGCGAGCGTCGGACCGCGCTGCTACGGTGCGCCCATGACGACGCCGACCGTGCTCCAGGACGCCTTCGGCCACCACGTGTGGGCCACGCTGACCCTGATGGACGTGTGCCGCGAGCTGCCGCCGGAACGGCTCGACACGACGGTGCCGGGCACGTACGGCTCGATCCTCGACACGATGCGGCACCTGGTCGGCGCCGACGGCTCGTACCTGTTCGTGCTCACGGAGGGGGAGGTCGCGCCGATCGACGAGGACGCGATGGACCTGGACGAGCTGCGGGCCACGATGGTGCGCTTCGGCGAGGCGTGGTCGGAGCTGCTGGCCGGAGAGCTCGACCCCGGCCAGCGGCTGACCCGCCACCGCGACGATGGCTCCAGCACCGAGGCGCCGGTGAGCATCCGGCTCGCGCAGGTCGTGCACCACGGGACGGATCACCGCAGCCAGATCTGCACCGCGCTCACCTCGCTCGGCGTCGAGCCCCCGCTGATCGACGTGTGGGACTACGGCTGGCAGGACGGGCGCGTGATCGAGACCGAGCCCACGTCCTGACGTGCCGCTGCCGCGGTCGCTCGCCCGCTTCAACCGCGTCGTGACGAACCGCATCACGCCGCCGTTCGCCGAGCGGCTGCCCGGGTTCGCGGTGGTCCTCCACCGCGGGCGGAAGAGCGGTCGGTCGTATCGGACGCCGGTGAACGCCTTCCGTCGGCCCAGCGGCTGGGAGCTCCCCCTGACGTACCGCGTGGGGACTGGGTGAGGAACGTGCAGGTGGCGGGCGAAGCCGAGCTGATCACGCGCGGCCGGACGCATCGGATCACGCACCCGCGGATCGTGGCGATGCCGGGCCACCCGGCGCTGCCGTTCCCGGTCCGGTGGATCCTGACGCGGCTCCGCGTCGACCGGAGCCTGCTGGTCGACGGCTAGCCGATCAGCGGCAGCCGCGGATCGTCGTGCTCCGCCCGGCCCGAGGCCGCGCGCACCCACGCGAGGTCGTCGCCCAGGTCGCTCGGGCGCCCGGCGACGGTCCGACGCGCGAGCAGCTCGTCGAGGATCCCCGCGGTGATCCGCACCGCGCGTTCGCCGGCGATCGTGTCGCGTCCCAGCGCATCGGTCAGGTCGAAGCCGTGCACGACCGCCTCGACGACGCGGCTCGGCACGAACTCGCCCAGCTCCATCAGCGCGTAGTACCCGGAGCCGACGAGCTCCGGTGGTTTCGCGCGAGCCTCCGAGATCGTCTTCGTGAACGTCTCGCGGAGCGTCGCCGGCATGTCGGCCGGTGTCTTGCCCTGGACCATCGTGTACGCGTAGTCGTAGACGACCGGCGCCACCTCCGAGCGCGGGAAGATGAAGAAGCTCACGCGATCGCGCCCGGGCTGGCCGTCCGACGGGTCCGCGATCAACATCCGCGTCAGGCCGATCGAGATGTCGAAGTGGCCGGCCAGCTCGAACACGGTCCAGTGCTCGAGCGTCGCGTCGAGCGGCTCCAGGCGGGTGGACGCGCTCCAGTCGTCGTCGGAGAGCCCGTCGAAGACGTCGAGGAGCTTCAGCAGCTCCTCCTCCAGCACGTCGGTCGCCTCGGCGAACGAGTAGTCCCAGCCCATCGCGAGCCCCCTCCGGACGGTGGACTCCGAACGATAAGCCGGGCGAAGGTCCGGCGCTACGGTCGGTACCAGTCCAGGCGGTCCGACCAGTCTGCGTGCCCGGGCTCGCCCCCGGCAGGCCCCAGGTCCGCGATCGGCTCGTCGGCGCGCGTCGTCTTGCCGGTCGCGGGGTCGAACCGGAACAGCACGAGGCTCCCGGGGTCGGCCGGGCCGACGCCTCGCCGGACCGCCAGCACGAACCGCCCGTCGGCCGACCACCCCGGCGTCTCGAACGCCGCGTTCGCCTTGCCGGTCATGCGCCGGCGCTCGGAGCCGTCGGTGGTGAGCAGCCACAGGGTCCGCAGGCCGTGGCCCGGCGGGGACTCCGTGTGGGCCGGCGTGACGGTCGTGACGATCCAACGGCCGTCGGGCGAGCACGCCGGCCAGAACCAGCTCCGGCTGAAGTCCTCGGACAGGTTGCGGAACCCCCAGTCGGGCGGGCCGGACACCAGCACCTGGTTGCCTAGGCTCGGCGTCGACTCCGCTCCGCCCGCCAGGGCCAAGCGCTTCCGACCGCACCAGCTCAGGTAGTCGTCGTGCGGCAGGACGGGGTCGAACACGTTGACCCAGTCGCCGCCGTCGGCCGGTGCGGCGTTCAGCGGCACGGCGGTACGCCCCTGGAACCGCGAGAAGAACAGGACCCAGCGTCCGTCAGGCGTCCAGCCGGCGACCCGCGGCGGCGCGTTCGTCCCCGAGGAGACGTCATAGATCGTGCGCATCGCCCCGTCGGCCGCGTCGACGACCGCCACACGATCGTCGCCTAGGTCGACCGCGACCTGCCGGCCGTCCGGCGCGAACGCGACCGACCCGACGCGTTCCTTCGCGCCCAGCAGTTCCACCGTCGGGTGGTCCGGGCCGCCGACGCCCAGGCCGCCCTCCGGCCGCGCCCCCGCGAGCGTGTTCGCGGTCGGCGACCAGTCCCAGGTCGGGAGCGGCCCGAGCGGGCGTTGCACGTCGCCGCCCTCGGCCGGGACGATCGCGCCGTCGCCGAACGCCACCCACGTCCCGTCGTGGCTGAACCGGACCGGTGGCTCTGCGCCCGAGGCGACCAGGATGCGCTCGTCGCACGTGTCCAGGTCCAGCAGGTGCAGCGTGCCCGCGTCGACCCACGCGACCGAGCCGAGCGTCGAGCCGAACCCCAGCTGCGCCGACGGGCACGGCGGAACTTCGGGCGGCGTGAGGTCGACCCCGATCGTCGTGGTCGTGAGCGACTCCAGCCACGGCGGCCGAGTGATCGCGACCGCCACGCCCCCCGCGACGACCGCGACGAGCACCACGACGAGGATCCAACGCCACGGGTTCCGGCGTCGGTGGTGGATCGGGCGGTGTCGGCCGGAGGTCGCCATCCCTGCCCGCGACCGTACCCTGACGGACCGCTCCGGGCACGGTCCTACGCGCTAGCCTCCGCGCACTGGGACGAACGGGGGTCAGCGGATGCCGACGACGGAGCAGGTCAGGGCGTGGAGCGAGGCCTACCGCGTCGCGTGGGAGACCGGCGACGACGTCGCTGCCGGCGCGCTCTTCACCGAGGACGCGAACTACCGCTCGAACATCTTCGAGGAGCCGCACCGCGGCCGCGCTGGCGTCGAGGAGTACTGGCGGACCGTGTGCGCGGTCCAGTCCGACGTGAAGGTCTGGATGGGCGAGCCGGTGATCGACGGCGACCGCGTCCAGGTCGAGTTCTGGACCCGGATGCTGGCCGGCGGCGAGCCGCTCACGCTTCCCGGCTGCCTGCTGATGCGGTTCGATGACGACGGCCTGTGCACCGACCTGCGCGAGTACTGGCAGACGCTGCCCGAGCTCCGCGATCCCTGGCCGGGCTGGGGGACGTAGACGGAGAACCCGCGGTCACATCGGTGGCCGTTGCGCTGGGGCGCGACCCCCTACACTCCGCCCCCGTGTCGTTCGAGCAGCGCATCGCGCAACGCAGCGCAGGGGTCTACGCCGACTTCCTGATCCCGTTCCTGACACCTGACACGGACCTCCTGGACGTGGGGTGCGGGCCGGGCACGATCTCGCTGGGGTTGGCGCACCACGTCCGGAGCCTGATCGGCGTCGACGCCGAGGACGAGTTCGACGACGCCCGGGCTTACGCCGATGCGCTGGGGATCGACAACGTGGCGTTCCGCGTCGGCGACGTCTACGGGCTGGACCTGCCCGACGATGGGTTCGATGCGTGCCTCGCCCACTCGATGCTCGAGACCCTCGAGCGTCCGGTCGACGGCCTGCGCGAGATCCATCGCGTGCTGAAGCCGAGCGGCATCGTCGGCGTCGCGTCCGTGGAGTACGGCGGCTTCATCGTGGCCGGGCCTGACGAGCCCCTGCTACGCCGCTTCTACGCGATCCGCGAGGAGCTCTGGCGTGCGTGGGGCCTCGACCCGTATCGAGGGCGAGCCCTCCGGGGCCTGCTGCACCAGGCGGGCTTCGAGCGGATCCAGGCCTCGACGATGTACCTGAGCTACGGGACGCGCGAGGGCGTGCGCTCGTTCGGCCTTGGCCGCGCAGAGGACTGCCGCGACGACGAGTACGCAGAAGCCGCGCTGCGCCTCGGGCTGGCGACCACCGTCGAGCTCGACGCGATGGAGCGCGCGTGGAACGTCTGGTCGGAAGCGCCCGACGCGTTCGCCGCGTTCGCGTGGGGCCGTGCGCTCGGCTGGAAGCCGGGCGGCTGAGACCGGAGGGCATCGGGCCCGGCGCGCTCAGCGGGCGCTCCGCCACTCCTCGACGGTCCACGGCGGCATCCGGGTCGGATCGCTCGACCCGTCGGTTGCCTCCTCGTACCAGTCGACTTCGTAGCGGAAGGCCACGTGTGTCCCGTCCGGTGACCAGGGAGAAGAAGCCGTGGCGATGACCGAGCCGATCGACTTCGTGGACACGATCGCGGACGCGCACGGCACCCTCGCGGAGGTGTACGGAGCGGCGGGGCGTCTCGACGACGCGCTCGAGCAGCTCCGGCGCGTGCTCGCGATCTTCGAAGCGAAGGGGAACGTGGTGATGGCCGCGCGCACCCGCGATCGGATCGACGCGCTCGGATCATCCTGAGCGCCGTGGCCTAGGGCCGCAGCTCACTCGGGGACGAACGCGTATGCATCTCCAGCGGACCTCACCCGGCCGGGTCCCGCGAGGTGGAACGCCATGAGGAGGGCGCCGTCGGCCACGAGCCGATCGAACAACGCGCGTCGGGATGCGACCGCCATCGCTCCGTCCACGTCGCCGAGGGCCGCCCACTCCGGATGATCGAACGCCCATCGCGAGAGGACGACGTCGCCACAGATCACCGCCACGTCGTCGCCGGAGGCGACCTCCACGCAGAGATGTCCGGGTGTGTGGCCCGGGGTCGCGAACAGCGTGATGCCGTCTGCCACCTCCTCGTCGCCATCCACGAGATCGAGGACGCCGGCATCGCGGAGCGCGGTCAGGTGCGGGCGGACCGCCGGAACCATCCCGGCCGAAGGTCCGGACGGTTCCCCGTCCATCCAGAAGCGCCATTCGGCGTCCGCGATCAGGTGTCGGATGCCCGGGAACGTCGGGACGCGCTCGCCGTCGATCCGCTCGGTGAATCCCGGGAGATGGTCGGGATGTCCGTGGGTGATCACCGCGACGTCGATCGCGTCGCGCCCTACTCCCATGGCCTCGAGGGAGCCTGCCGCGCGGCCCACGGGCTCCTCCCACTCCTCGGCGAGCTCCGGACCCGCTCCGGCGTCGACCAAGACCATGGCCGTCGGCGTTCGGATCAGCGTCGGGTTGTACGGGATCTGGAGGTAGCCCTCGTCGTCGAGGTCGGCCCGCACGTCGGCCGGGAGCTGGTCGTTGGGCACCCCCTCGAACGAAGCGAGGAGGAAGCCGGGTTCGTACGAGCAGATGCCGTCCTCGATCACGAGGAGCTCGATCTCGCCGACCTGCGCACGTCTCACGGGGGATCACTTCGCTCGCGCGGGGCCGTCCACGTTCACGACCGGCGGGCCCGAGCCGGAACGTACGACGATCGCCGTGCCTTCGACCTCATCCGGGTTGCCCTCGCGATGGATCGCACCTCGGGGGACGAGGAGGAAGTCCCCGGGAACGGCGTCGACGACGCTGCTCCCACCCGGGCCGGACTCCATCCGGAGCTTCCCGGTCAGGACGTAGATCACCGACTCGTACGCCCCGTGATGGTGCCAATCCGAGATCATCCCGGCGTCGGTCCGCGCGACCCCAGCCCAGGTCGCACCGGTGTCGACAGCCTCCTCGCGGCGCATCCCGGGCGTCGCCGCTCCGAGCCGTCGTTCGGCCTCCGCGATCCGGAGGACCGGGTCCGCCTCGCCCATGTCGGCCTCCTCGCGACTTCCGCGGGCACACCCGATGCTACGCCCGTCGACAGCGCCTCGGGAGCCGCGTCAGAATCGCGCAGTGAGGTTCTGGTGAAGGCGTCGACGACTCGCAAGCTGGCCTGGACGCTCGGCCTGATCGGGATCGCGCTCGGGATCGCGTTCCTCGTCTTCCTCTTCCTGGGTCGCGGAACTGAGCTCCCGTCACGGTTCGATACGTGGGGCTACCTGCCCGTCTTCGACGTGGTGGTGAACATGGGGGTCCCGGCGATCGGGATCCTCATCACCACGCGACGACCCGGGAACCGGCTCGGGTGGCTCTTCTTGGTGGCGGGCGTCGTGATCGGCCTCTCCGGCTTCTCCCAAGCCTGGGCGCTCTACGCGATCTACGTCGACCCCGGGTCGCTCCCCGCGCCGCTGTTCTTCGCGTGGCTCTCCAACTGGCTCTGGCCGATCCCGGTCTGCTTGTTGGTGTTCCTCTTCCTCTGGTTCCCGACCGGGCATCTGCCCTCTCCCAGGTGGCGGCCGGCGTTCTGGCTCGCGGTCACGGTGCTCACCGTGCTCCTGGCGACATCGATCGTCTTCGCGACGGCCGCATGGTCGACACCGTTCATCGATGTCGAGGACGTCTCCGGACCGCTCGTCGGACCCGCGCTGGTCGGGTTCTCGATCACGGTCATCCTGCTGCCGGTCTCGATCCTCGCGGCGGTGGCGTCGCTGATCGTCCGGTTCCGGCGATCGGCCGGGGAGGAGCGGCTCCAGCTGAAGTGGTTCGTGAGCGCCGCGGCCCTGGTGGCCGTGACGCTGACCGCGACCCTGTTCCTGAACACGCCCCTCACGGCCCTGCTCTTCGACCTGGCCCTGCTCTGCCTCTACGCGGCGATCGGCATCGCGATCCTGCGCTACCGCCTCTACGAGATCGACGTGATCATCGGGAAGGCCGTCGTCTACGGGCTGCTCGCGGCGTTCATCACCGTGGTCTACGTGCTCGTCGTCGTGGTGATCGGCGCGGCGATCGGCGCGACCGAAGGGCTCTCGCTCGTGGCGACGGCGATCGTCGCGATCGCGTTCCAGCCGGTCCGTGAGAATGCCCGACGGACCGCGAACCGTCTGGTCTACGGCGAGCGCGCGACGCCCTATGAGGTGCTCTCGTCGTTCTCCGAGCGCGTCGGTGAGACGTACGCGGGCGAGGAGATCCTGCCGCGGATGGCGCGGCTGCTGGCGGAGGGCACGGGGGCGACCCGGTCGACGGTCTGGCTGCGCGTCGGATCCGAGATCCGGCCCGCGGCATCGTGGCCCGCCAACGGCGGGTCGCCCGTCCCGGTCCGGCTCGAGCACGGCGGGCTCCCCGCGTTCCCCGATGGAGAGACCGGCGTCCCGGTCCGCCGTGGGAGCGAGCTCCTGGGCGCCCTCACCGTGGAGAAGCCGGTCAACGAGCCGATCCGTCCGCACGAGGAGCAGCTGGTCGCGGACCTCGCCGCGCAGGCCGGCCTCGTGCTCGAGAACTTCCGCTTGATCGAGGACCTGCGCTCGTCCCGCAAGCGGCTGGTCGAGGCGCAGGACGAGGAACGCCGACGGCTCGAGCGCAACATCCACGACGGCGCGCAACAGCAGCTCGTGGCGCTGGCCGTGAAGGCCCGGCTCGCCGCGGGCATGGTCGGGACCGACGAGGAACGCGAACGCGAGGTCCTGCGTCAGATCCTCGACGACGCGCAGGAAACGCTCGAGGACCTCCGCGACCTGGCCAGGGGGATCTATCCGCCGGTGCTCGCGGATCGTGGTCTCCCGGCGGCGCTCGAGTCCCAGGCGAGGAAGTCCCCGGTCCCCGCGACGGTCGAGGCCGACGGGCTCGGGCGCTATCCCGCCGAGGTCGAGGCCGCCGTCTACTTCTGCGTGCTCGAGGCGCTGCAGAACGTCGCGAAGTACGCCGAGGCGTCGCACGTGCGGGTCCTCGTCCGCGAGTGGGAAGGATCGCTGGACCTCTCCGTCATGGACGACGGCCGCGGCTTCGATCGCGACACGACCCCGCTCGGGATGGGATTGCAGAGCATGTCGGACCGGCTCGCGGCGCTCGGCGGCACGTTCGACGTCAAGAGCCAGCCCGGGCACGGCACGAACGTGGTGGGGCGGATCCCGCTGGCGTGAACCGGCTATTCGCAGCCGCTCGTCGTCTCCGCGAGGCACGCGTCGACGCCCGGTCCGCCCTTCGCGTGGTCCTTCCCTTGCTGGCCGATCAGGCGATCGTCGCCGGATCCGCCGTTCATCACGTCGTCGCCTCGACCCGCGCGCACCTGGTCCATGCCGGCGCCACCGGCCACCGTGTCGGTCCCGGCGCCGAGGCAGACCAGGTCGTTCCCGCCGCCGCCGATGACGCGATCATCCCCACCCAGGGCGGCGATCACGTCGTCGCCGGCGGTCCCTCGCAGCTGATCGGCGTCCTCGGTTCCGGTGATCGTGGCCGTCGCTCCGAAGCAGCTCGCGCCCGGGGTGCCCGGCGGTTCCGATACCGGTTGCCAGTCCGGGGCCTCGTCGAACGCCTCGGAGGTCGTGAGGGGGGTGATGCCACTGCCGTCCGCGTGCATCACGTAGATGTCGTAGCTCTCGACCAGATCGGTCACGAAGGCGATCCATCGCCCATCCGGCGACCACGTCGGATCCCAGTCGTCGGCGGCGCTGTTCGTGACGTCGATCGTTCCGGTCCCGTCGGGGTTCATCAGGTAGATGTCGCCGGCGCCCGTTCGATCCGACGAGAAGGCGATCCGGGCGCCGTCCGGTGACCACGACGGGTTGTAGTCCTCGCCCGGGTCGTTGGAGAGGTTCGCCTGGTGCGTGCCGTCGACGCTCATGGCGAAGACCTCGGAGTCGCCGGTCTCGTAGCTGGTGTAGGCGATCCGCTTGCCGTCGGGCGACCACGCGCTCTCGAACTGGTCGGTATCCGGCTGCTTGGTCAGGTTGGTCTGCCCGGAGCCGTTCGCCAGCATCGCGTACACCTCGAAGTCGCCGTCACGGATCGAGGTGAACGCGATCAACTTCCCGTCGGGGGACCATGCCGGCCAGAGATCGTCCCCGGGGTCCATCGTCAGGTTCGTCTGCGCGGACCCGTCGGCGTTCATCACGTAGATCTCCAGGTTGCCGTCGCGAGACGACATGAAGGCGATCTTCGACCCGTCGGGGGACCACGAGGGCGAGAAGTCGTCCGCCGGGTTGTTCGTCAGGTTCGTCTGCGCGGACCCGTCGGCGTTCATCACGTAGATCTCGCCGTTGAGGTCTCGGTCCGTGTCGAACGCGATGAGCCCGTTCGTGCCGGGCGCCGTCGCCGCTCCGGCGGAAGGGACCGGCGAGAGTGCCAGGAGGCACAGTCCGGCCACGATCGCGGTCGCTCGGAGCTTGGGCATCGGGGGGACCCTCCTTCGGCGTTCGATGCGGGTCGGCCGGTGCCGAATCGTACGAGGTCCGTTCCGAGGTGGGCAAGCGCTGCGTCGCTCGGGCTAGGCGCCCTCCGCCGGCACGATCGCGCCGTCGCCGAACGCGACCCGCGTACCGCTCCCGGCCGTCGCGGACCCTCGACCTCAACGCGACGCCGCGCGGAACCGATGGAGGAAGGTCAGCCTGCGACCTCGGAGGGCGCGCGTGAACGGATCGACGGCGAGACGCATCCTGGTCGGGATCGGCACGTTCCTGGCCGGGGGCGCCCTGCTCGTCCTGCTGAAGGGCGACCCGGGAGCCGGCGACCTCGCGCGCCAGGTGGTCTTCATCGTCGTGTTCGTGGGCGGCGTGTTCTGGCTCGGGTACCGATTCCGGGTGCTCCCGCGACGTGCCTCGTTCCGCGACCAGGCGGACGTCGTGGCGTTCGAGGCCGAGCCGGGCGATCCCCTCGGGCTCATGGAGGAGCCGTTCGCGATGTTCCGATGGACCGGGTCGGTCCGCGAGATCGAGAACACCGCGACCGGGGCGCATCGCGGCCAGCAGGTCGCGATCCTCGACTATTGGTTCGCGCCGACCGGCGCCGCCGAGTACGACGATTACGAGCGGTACACCTGCGTCGTGGCGCCCGCGGACGAGGGGTGGTCCGACCTCACGGTCGTGCCGGAGCGGCTGGGCTCACGGATCCTCGGCGCGGTCGGCGTCCGGGACATCGAGATGGAATCCGAGCGCTTCAACCGCGCCTTCCACGTTCGATCGAGCGACCCGCGGTTCGCCAGCGCCTTCGTGGACGCGCGCATGATGGCCTGGCTGCTCGAGCGGCGCGACGGCGTCGGGTTCGAGGTGCTGCGTGGTCGCGTGATGGTCTTCCGGCGGCGCCGGACCGCCAGCCTCGACGACGTGGCCGCGACGCTCGCGCTGTTCGACGCGTTCCGCGACCGCATCCCGCGCGTCGTCGGCGCGGGGGATCGGTAACCGTCCGGCACCGAGCTCGCAGCATCCCCCGAACGCGTGCCTGCCGCCCTCTTGGGGAACCTCCGGGAGCCGGAAGACCCTACCGGCGTGGGCTCCGTGGCCCGCGCGGTCGCAGGAGCCCGGTCCTAGCGTCGGGGTATCGGGATGAGAGAGGTGACGACGATGAAGACCCCACCGATCACGGTCGACTTCCGGCACGAGAAGGACCTCCCGCATCCGAACGGTCACAGCAAGCCCGTCCCCGCGGTCCGCTTCAGCCCGACGATCCGCGCCGCGCTCGTCCTGTCGTGGATCGTCGCCGGGTTGATGCTGCTGGCGTCGGCGTGGGGGCTGATCGTCGACGATCTCTATCGTGACGGCGCGTGGGGACGCGAGGCCTTCCGGGGCGGCGACGCCGTGACGCTGCTGATCGCGGTCCCGCTCCTGGCCGTCGCCTTGGCCCTGTCGGCGATGGGCTCGGCACGTGGGCAGGTCCTGTGGATCGGCATGCTGATCTACGCGGCCTACAACTACGCGTACGCGGTCTTCGGCGCCGTGTTCAACGACGCGTTCCTCGTGCACATCGCGATCCTGTCGATGTCGCTGTTCGCCCTCGCGTGCGCGGTCCCGAACCTGGACCGTACGGCGATCGCCGACGCGCTCCGATCGCCGCGGGGCGCGAAGTGGGTCGGCGCCTTCCTGGTGGTCGTCGGCGTCCTCCAGGGTCTGCTCTGGGGCTTCCTGATCGTGCGCAACGCGATCACGGGCGAGGTCCTGCACGACATCCCCGTGGCGGGCCAGCACCTGGTGTTCGCGCTCGACCTCGGGATCCTGATGCCGCTGCTGATCGTGTCGGGCGTGTTGCTCTTCCGGCGGCTGCCGATCGGGTACCTGCTGGGCGCCGCGATGACCGTGATGGGCGCGATCTACCAGCTGAACCTGATGGTCGCGGGCGGGTTCCAGGAGCGCGCCGACGTGGCGGGCGTGAAGGCGTTCCCGCCGGAGGGCATCCTGCTGACCGTCACGTTCTTCCTCGCGATGGTCGCGATCCTCACCGGTCGACGGGCACCGCGACCAGGATCAGCTCCGGCCGCTCCGGCGCGTCTTGCGTGAGGACCGGGTAGACGGTGTCGGTCGTCCAGCGCAGACGCTCCGGGTCGGACAGCTCCGCGCGCAGCGCGTAGCGACGACCCTCGTCGATCGCGTCCGGGTCGACGAAGAGCTCGAAGGCGACCGGCACGGCGGTCACGTCGAAGGACTCCTCGGCGAGGACGGGTGCGGGCACGTCGGCGAGCGACACGTCCACCACCCGGATCGTGAGGACGGCCCCCTCGGGCGGCATGATCCGTTCTCGGTAGGTGGCGGTCCCGGCGACGCGACGCCGGGTCGGGGTGTCCTGCGGCGCATCGGTGACGCGCGTCAGATCGAGCCGGCCGTCGCCCTGCAGCGCGAGGGCGGACCCGTCCCGGGTCGCGACCAACGGCCGCCCGAGGATCTCGAGCACGCGGCGCTCCTGCTCCATCCGCTCCGGCGGCCCCGCCATCAGGGTGCTCGCCAGCGGGCCCAGCACGAGGTGGCCGTCCTCCGTCGCCCAGCTCCCCGCGAACCGGTTCAGGCCGGTGCTGCCCGCCACTCGGCCGTCCGCGTGGAACTCGACGGAGGCCTCCCCGTCCGCGAGGGCCGGGCGGCCGTCGATCGCGTCGAGGCGCCAGGCGCCGGCGATCGTCGCGGCCGGGTCGTCCGGGGTGTCCACGGCCCGATGCTATGGGCGATGCGGCGGACCCGTCGACCCCGGCCGGCCTGGCGCGCTCGGTAGGCTGCGCCGATGGACATCTGCCTGATGATCGAGGGCCAGGAGGACGTGACCTGGGACCAGTGGCTCGCGCTCGCGGCCACGGCCGAGGCGCAGGGCTTCCACACACTGTTCCGCTCAGATCATTACCAGTCGTTCGATCGTCCGACGGACTGGGGGACCCACGACGCGTGGACCACGCTCGCCGCGCTGGCGATGCGGACCGAGCGGATCCGGCTGGGCACGATGGTGTCTCCGGTCACGTTCCGGCACCCCTCGATCGTGGCGAAGTCCGTCGTCACCGTCGACCATGCCTCGGGCGGCCGCGTCGACCTGGGCATGGGTGCCGGCTGGTTCGAGCGCGAGCACGCGGCGTTCGGGTTCCCGTTCCCGCCGACCTCGGAGCGGTTCGGACTGCTCGAGGAGTCGGTCGAGATCGTGCACCGGCTCTGGGACCGCGACGAGCCCTCGGTCACGTTCCGGGGCCAGCACTTCCAGCTGGACGACGTGACGAGCCTGCCGCGCCCCGTCCAGGATCCGCACCCGCCGTTGATCCTCGGTGGCGACGCGGGTCCCCGGAGCGCCGCGCTCGCGGCCAGATGGGCCGACGAGTACAACGTCCACGGCCGCTCGCCCGAGCAGATCGCCGAGACCCGGAGCCGCCTCGACGCCGCCTGCGAGGCGATCGGCCGCGACCCGTCGACGCTTGGGCGATCGCTGATGATCACGACGGTGATCGGACGCGATCGCGCGGCGGTGGTGGCGTGGGTCGCGCGGATGTTCGAGCGGTGGGGGGACGAGCGCGACGCGGAGGCGTACGTCGCCGCCGCAGATCCGACGGACCTGATGGGCACGCCGGAGCGGGTGCTCGAGCGGCTCGCGGCCTACGCCGCGGAAGGCATAAAGAAGGTGCTGCTCCAGTACTTCCTGCACGACGACCTGGAGACCCTGGAGCTGATCGGCCGCGAGGTGATCCCCGAGGCGTCGCGGCTCTGATCGTTCGGGCGGCTCAGGACTCTGGGCGGTGCCAGGGGTAGCGCCGGTAGTAGCGCCACCGCTGCCACCGGGCGCGGAGTCGGCCGATCGTGTGCATCGGGCTCATGTCGAGAGCGTCGCCGACCGGTGTGTCGAAGGTTCGTCGGCTGCGTGCCGAGCACGTATCGATCGTGTGGTGCGGATGTAGCGTGCCGAACCGTGCGACGCCTCGGTTCGTCAGCCGTGCCGGCGCGGTCGAGGTCCGCGGGGGCGGCCTTTCCCGCCGGCGCCCTGTGGAGCGAACGGCCGCTCCGTGCGCGGGAGGGCGCCCAGCGCGCCGCGGAGGGTCTCGAGCCGCTCACGCCCGAGCGCGATCAGCTCTTGGGGCGGTTCCAGCAGGTGACCCAGGAGCTTCGTCTTCATGCGCTCGCCGCGACGGGTCAGGCTGACGACCTTCACCCGACGATCCGTGGCGAGCATCTTCCGTTCCACGAGCTTGCGATCCTCGAGCCGGTCGATCAGCCACGTCGCGGCGGACGGATCGACCGTGAGCATCTCCGCGATCGTCCCCATCGGCAGCGCCTCGTCGGGCTGCAGGGCCCACAGGACCTTCAGGTGACCCGGTGTCAGGCCGAGCGTCTTCAGGTGGTGCATCGCGCGTCCGCCTTGCATCCGGGTCCACGTGAACTCGGCCATCGAACGCCAGACCTCACCGGCGATCGCCTCGACCGGTTCCTCTCCGGGAACCGAGGGATCGTCCTGTACCCCGACACCGCTCGCGTCCACGGAGCCATCCTAGCGGGTCGAGAGAGATAGTTCAAGTTTGCCCAATATCCATGAATCCCGATACTTGACATCTCGCAAGTATCCGTGGGAAGGTGCCCGCATGAACGAGCACGCGATCCACGCCGAAGGCCTCGTGAAGCGCTTCGGCGAGCTGGAGGCCCTCGGCGGCGTCGACCTGGACGTCCCGAGGGGCTCGGTCTTCGGGCTGCTCGGGCCCAACGGCGCCGGCAAGACGACGGCGGTCCGCATCTTCTCGACGATCCTGCATCCGGACGCAGGGCGTGCCGAGGTGCTCGGCCACGACGTGGTTACGGACGCCGCCGCGGTGCGGCGGAGGATCGGCTTGGCCGGGCAGTACGCGGCGGTCGACCCGAACCTGACCGGCCGCGAGAACCTGCGGATGGTGGGGATCCTCGGCCAGCTCCCGGGCGACCAGATCATGCCGCGCGCGGCGGAGCTGCTCGCGAAGTTCGAGCTGACCGACGCCGCCGACCGGCCGCTGCGGACCTACTCGGGCGGCATGCGGCGACGGCTCGACATCGCGGCCTCGCTGGTCGGGCGGCCGCCCGTCCTGTTCCTGGACGAGCCGACCACTGGCCTCGACCTGACCAGCCGCAACGCCCTATGGGAGACGATCGCGCAGCTCGTCGCCGACGGAACCACCGTCCTGCTGACGACGCAGTACCTCGAGGAGGCCGACCGGCTCGCGGAGCGCGTGGCCGTGATCGACGGTGGCAAGGTGATCGCGAACGACACGCCCGCGAACCTGAAGGCCCAGCTCGGGTCCACCGTCGTCGAGATGCGCTTCGAGCACGGCGGTGGATCGGAACGTGCGGCTGGGTTGCTGACCGGCGCGGTCAACGGACAGGTCGAGCGCGACGACGGAACCGTCCGCATCACGTCGAACGACGGCGCGCGGATCTTGATCGATGCGTTGCGCACGCTCGACACGAACGGCGTCGAGCCCGAGACGCTCACCGTGCGCGAGCCGAGCCTGGACGACGTCTTCCTCGCGTTGACCGGGCATAAGGCCGAGTCTGACGGAACCCCGGAGGCGGAAGCCGTCCCCGCCGGCGGACGCCAAGGGCGTCGAGGAGGTGCTGCATGAGCTCTCAGAGCGTGGCGATCACGACCGACCTCGCGGACCACCGGATCCCGATGGCTTGGGTCCGCGACACCAAGGCGGTCGTGCACCGGTATCTGCTCCACTACATCCGGGTCCCGCAGCTGCTCGTCTTCTCGACGATCCAGCCGATCATCTTCGTGCTGATGTTCCGCTACGTCTTCGGCGGGGCGATCAACACGGGGTCCGTGCCGTACGTCGACTACCTGATGCCGGGGATCTTCTTGCAGGTCGTCGTGTTCGGGTCGCTGGCGACGGCGATCGGCCTCGCGACGGACCTCAAGAGCGGCCTGATGGAGCGGTTCCACGCGCTGCCGATGTGGACGCCGGGGCTCCTCGTCGGCCGGACGATCGCCGACCTCGTGCGCAACGTGTTCGTCGTGCTCCTGATGATGGTCGTGGGCTTCCTCGTCGGTTGGAGGATCCACACGAACGCCTTCGGTGTGCTGGCCGGTACGGCCTTGCTCCTGCTGTTCGGCTACGCGATGTCGTGGATCTTCGCGACGGTCGGGCTGGCCGTGAAGGATCCGGAAACGGCTCAAGCCGCCGCCTTCCCGGTCCTCGCCCCGCTCGTGTTCGCGTCCGCGGCGTTCGTCCCCGTGGAGACGATGCCGGGCTGGTTGCAGCCCTGGGCACGGAACCAGCCGGTGTCCGTGACCTCCGACGCGGTCCGAGCACTGACGCTCGGTGGGCCGACCCAGGGGCTCGTGCTGAAGTCGATCCTGTGGTCGGTCCTGATCCTGGCGATCTTCGCGCCGATCGCGGTCCGCTTGTACCGCAAGGCCGTCTGAGCGCCTAGCATCGCCCTCGCACCTCGCAGCCGAACCGAGGAGGGCTCCGTGCGCTGGGTCGTGTTCCTCCACGTCGCGATCGCGTTCTGGTTCGTCGCCGGGTTGCTGGGGCGTGACATCACGATCGCGAAGGCGCGTTCGAGCGACGACCTCGACGTGATCGGCGAGCTGATGGAGCTCGCCGGCCGGTTCGAGCGGTTCATGGTCGTGCCGGGGTCGATGGCGGTGCTGGTCGCCGGGCTGCTCGCCGCCTGGGCGCAGGGTCGTCCGCTGGCGGGATCCGGGAACTGGTGGCTGTTGACGTCGTTGATCCTGTACGTCGGGACGTTCGCGCTCGTCCCGCTCGTGTTCCTGCCGCGCGGCAAGGTGTTCGAGCGCGCGCTCGACGACGCGAGGGAACGCGGCGTGGTCACGCCGGACCTCGTGTTGGCCTTCCGGGACCCCGTCGTCCGGTGGGCGCGGACGTGGGAGACGGTCATGGTCCTGATCGTGATCGCGTTGATGGTGGTCAAGCCGTTCTAGGGTCGCGATGAGGTCGGAGGGAGCCGAGCGCGTCGCGGTGAAGGATCGCGCGTCCTGGCGACGCTGGCTGCAGCGCCACCACGAGCGGCCGTCGGGCGTCTGGCTGGTCGTCGCGAAGAAGGGGCGGACGGGCGTCTCGTACGACGACGCGGTCGAGGAGGCGCTGTGCTTCGGCTGGATCGACAGCACGGGGAACCCGCTGGACGAGGACCGCTACCTGTTGTGGATGGCGCCCCGCAAGCCGAAGAGCGTGTGGTCCGCGCCGAACAAGCGTCGGGCGGCGGCGCTGACGCGCGATGGGCGCATGACCGACGCGGGCCGGGCGGCGATCCGCGTCGCGAAACGGAACGGATCGTGGGACGCGCTCAGCGAGGCCGACGCCCTCGTCGTGCCCGACGATCTGGCGGCTGCGCTCGACGCCGACCCGCAGGCACGTCGCCACTGGGACGCCTTCCCGCCGTCCTCCAAGAAGCTGATCCTGCACTGGGTCGGGAGCGCGAAGCGCGAGGAGACGCGCCACCGGCGGGTCGAAGAGGCGGCGCGCCTCGCGGCCGAGAACGTCCGTGCCGCCCACCCGCGACCGAAGGACGCGCCGCCGCCCTGAGGTCAGGCGGGCCCCGGGGGGCCGCGCCGGATCCACGCGCGGACCTCGTCTCGGTCCTCACCCATCGCCGGGCTCACCTGCCACCACGTCACGCCGAACGAGGCGAGCTCCGCCTCCATCGCGAGCGCGTCCACCCGATCGTCGGGGAGGATGCCGGTGAAGATCCGGTCGAAGGGCGCGTCCCCGGCGCGCTGCTGCGTCGGTGTACGCGACCACTTCGCGCATCGTGGGGACGTCGATCGGGATCTCCTCACCGTCCGCCGCGAGCGCGATCGGGACCACGCCGTCGAAACGCGCGGCGCGGCGGAACGGACGCCGGTGCGGCCACGCGCCGGCGACCCAGATCGGGACCCGCGGCCGCTGGACGGGCGTCGGGGCGAACGCCACGTCGTCGATCCGGAAGTGTCGCCCGGCGAACGAGAACGACCCGCCCCGCATCAGCCCGTCGACGACCTCGAGCCCCTCGTCGAGCAGCTCGGCGCGCGCGCGTGCGTCGCCCGGCTCGCCGAACATCTCGAACTCCTCGTGCGGCGGATACCCGAGCCCGACGCCGAGCACCGCCCGTCCACGCGAGAGGTGGTCCAGCGTCACGATCTGGCGGACCACCTGCCACGGGCGTCGGCGGGGGAGCGGCGTGACCATCGTCCCGAGCCGGACGCGTTCGGTCGACACGGCGATCGCGGCGAGGAGCGTCCAGGGGTCGGCGACCTCGTTGCCGTTCCACGCCAGCACGTGGTCCCACAGGAAGAACGCGTCCCACCCGGCGGCCTCGGCGTCGCACGCCAGGCCGATCGTCCAGCCGGGGTCGGCCTGATCGCCGAAGTTCGGCACGCTGATCGCGTAGCGCACGGCGCGAGTCTAGGCGGCTAGCCTTGGCCGATGGCCGCGGACGTCACCACCCGACCCCTCGGAGCCACGGACGCCGACGCGTGCGACGCGATCGTGCGCGGCCTTCCCGACTGGTTCGGCTTGGAGTCGGGGATCGTGGACTGCGCGGCCGCGGTCCGCTCGCAGGACGGGCTGGTGGCCGAGCTCGCGGACGGGTCCGTCGGCGGGTTCCTCACGTGGGTCCGGCACTTCCCCGAGACGGCCGAGATCACGTGGATGGCCGTCGCGGCGTCGGAGCATCGTCACGGGCTCGGGCGCGCGCTGATCGACGCGCTCGCCGAGCGGCTCGTCGCCGAGGACGCGCGGCTGCTCCTCGTCAAGACGCTCTCCGCGAACGGCGACAGCGAGCATTACGACCGGACGCGCGCGTTCTACCTGGCGATGGGGTTCCTGCCGCTGCAAGAGATGCCCGAGCTCTGGGACGCGGAGAACCCGGCGCTGTTGCTGGTCCGGCCGCTCCGCGGCTGAGGTCTGCGGTCACCCTCCTGCGGTCAGGTGCTCGGCGAGCGACCCGAGCCGCTCCCTCCAGGCCGCTCGGGTCGCCTCGACGGCCCGTTCGTCGGGCAGCCGCTCGAACTGGATCGCGACGCTCGCCTTCGACGGGCCCTTGTCGATGAAGCCGGCCGCGGCGATCCCACCGCCGGCGACGTCGAACCGCGCCGAGCGATCGGGTTGCGACGTCCGGATCGTGAGCGTCCCCCGCTCGAGCCATCGGTTGCGCGCACGGGCGTCCGTGAACGCGCGCCAGAGCGTGTGGACGTCCACGGGCACGGTCTTCGAGACGCTCACGCTGAAGCCGTCGGGCCGTTGGTGCTTCGCGCGCTTCCCCCGCGCACGCTCGTAGCCGACGGTCACCGCCTGCGCCCACCACCCGTCGACGCCGAACGTCGCGTTCACGTGCCGCGCGATCTCGGTGTGGGTCTTCGCGGCGGCGCCCCAATCGTCGAGGAGCCGGATCCAGGTCGTCCAGCCCCTCCCGGTGGCGCGTCGGATCGACGCATCGGACATGCCGAGGTCTTGGGTGGCGAAAGGCGGATGCTTCACGGTGTTGCGCCGGGCGGCGCTGTAGCGCTCGCCGGTCTTGGCCATCCGTGCGCGGACGGTCCGCTTGCGTGCCTTGTCGGTCGTCATGTGCTGTTCCTCCCGTACGACCGACGACCGGGACCCACGCTCCCGCGGACGCCGGCCCACGAGCTCCAGCACGTCCCTCGAGGCGGAGCCCCTTTGCCCTCGTCTGGCCGGCGGCGTGAGCGCCGGGCCGAGGGTTCGGCGTGAGGTGTCGCCGTGCGGCCAAGGATAGCGACGGCCGCGCGTCGAGCGCGAGCGCCGTCAGTCCGCGGCCCGCGGGCGCGGACGCCGCAGCGGGCCCGTTCCCCGCGCCGCGCGGACGTCGTCCGCCCGGCGCTCGTCGAGCAGCCGCCGCACGATCTCCGGATGCTGTCGGATCATCTCGACCTCCTTCCTCTCACGACGCGGACCCTTCCTCCGATTCGACGTAGCGCTTGAAGCTGGCGAGGCGCCGGTCCCACAGGGCGCCGATCGCGCGCATCCACGCCTCGGCCTCCGCGAACGGCTCGGTGTCGAGCGCGAAGATCGACTCTCGCCCGACCCGTTCCGTCCGGCCGAGCCCGGCGAGCTCCAGCGCGGCCAGGTGCTTCGAGACGGCCTGGCGCGTGACCCCCACCCTGGCGGCGAGCCGCGTGGGGGTGAGCGGGCCGTCCGCCGAGAGCTCGTGGACGATCCGACGGCGCGTGGGATCGGCCAGCGCGGCGAACACCGCCCCCGCCGGATCGCGCCCCGCGGACCCTGGGCTCACGCGGCCTCCAGATCGGCGCGGAGCTCCGTGCCGAGCTCGTCCGGGATCTCCATCCGTGGCCCTCCTCCGTTCCCGTGCCGGCCGATCGGTGCGGGATCGGCAACCTCACAGTTGCGGATGATGATAAGCAACTGACAGGTTGCGTGTCAAGGTCGCCGCTGAGCCGTCGCGTTCCGGTGGAGAAGGCACCGGGGTCCCCTCGGGGCGACGGCCGTCCGGGATACTGGGCGGTCGTGGACGAGGCAGAGCTGCTAGAGGAGGCGGCGGAGACCGCCGCCCCGGTGCGGTCCGACCAGCGGATCATCGTCGGGCAGACCGGCCAGAACGTCCTCGGCCTCGTGATCGGCGCGCTGGCGACGTTCGCCGCGCAGGTGATCATGACGAACCGCCTGGGCGACCGTTCCTACGGCGTGGTCACGGTCACCACCCAGTTCGCGTTCATCGCCGCCGCGGCCACGCGGTTCGGCATGGACGTCGCGAACGTCCGGCTCGTGGCGATCCTCGCGGGCAAGGGCGAGCTCGCCCGCGCGCGCGGGCTCGTGCGTCGAGCCGTCCTGATCGCCACGGCGGTCTCGGTCCCGTTCGCGATCGCGACGTGGGTGCTCTCCCCGTGGCTCGCCGAGACGTTCACGAGCGCCCCCGACGCCGCGCTCACCGCCTTCCGGGCCGCCGCGATCACGGTCCCGTTCGCGGCGCTCGCCTTCACGTACATGGGCGCCACCCGCGGCCTGAAGATCATGCGGTACACGCTGTACTCCCAGTGGATCGCCCAGCCGATCGGGTGGATCGTCATCACGCTCGCGCTGTGGACCGTCGTGGCCGCGACGGCCGCGTCGGCCTCGTGGGCGTTCGGCGCGTCGTGGGCCCTCGCCCTCGCGATCGCCTGGTACGGGTGGGAGCGGCAGCAACGGAAGTTCCCGCGGGAGATCACCGGCGAGGGGATCCCCGAGGAGCACACGGGGGCGCTGGTCACGTTCGGTGCCCTCCGCGCGCCGGCGGCGCTCTTCTCGCAGCTGATCTTCTGGACCGACCTGTTCGTCTTCTCCTACCTGATGAGCGGCGAGGGCGCCTCCGGCGCGTCACAGGTGGGCGTCTACAGCGCGGTCCTGCGGGCGGGCCAATCGCTGTTCCTGTTCCTCACGAGCATCTCGCTCACGTTCAGCCCGTTCGTCGCCGATCTGCACCATCGCGGCGAGCGGGACCGCCTCGACGCGCTCTACAAGCAGGTGACGCGATGGACGCTCGCGGCGACGATCCCGGTCCTGCTGGTCCTCGCGATCCTGCCCGGGCCGGTGCTGCACGTCTTCGGCGCCGACTTCGTCGAGGGAGAGGAGGCGCTGCAGATCATGATCGTCGGGATGATCGTCCCGGTGATCGTGGGGACGGTCGGCTTCATCCTGATCATGGCCGGGCGTACCGGCTGGGACCTGTTGGTGTACCTGGTGGCGTTCGCGATCGGCGTCGGTGTGGCGCTCGCCCTCGCCCGCCCCGACGCGCTGGGGATGAAGGGAGCGGCGATCGCGCAGGCGGCGACGCTCACGTTCAGCGCGCTCGCCCGGCTGCTGCTCGTGCGCCGGTTCGTCCGGATCTGGCCGTTCGATCGCTTCTTCTGGCGCCTGATCCTGCCGACGGTCGCCGGTGCCGCGGCGATGGCGATCACCCATGCCGTCCTCCCCGAGGCGAAGTGGCTCGTGAACCTCCTCGGGTCGGCGTTCATCGGGACCGCGGTGTACGGGGCCGTCCTGTTCGCGGTGGGCCTGCCGTCGAACGAACGGGCCCTGATCGCGCGACGCCTGCACCTGCTGGGCGCGTCGTGATCTCGATGCCTCCCCGGGTCCGGAAGGTCACCGCCGACGACCGGGGCTGGATCGCCGAGTTCCTGCGCCGGCGCTGGGGATCGGAGCGGGTCGCGGTGCACGGCACCCTCTTCGAGCCGCTGGAGCTGCCCGGATTCGTCGCGGAGCTCGACGGCGAGGCGGTCGGGCTGGCGACCTACGCGATCGATGGCGACGCGTGCGAGATCGTGACCATCGACGCCGTCCGCGAAGGGATCGGCGTCGGGACCGCCCTCGTCGACGCCGTCGCGACGGCCGCGCGGGCGGCGGGCTGTGCCCGCCTCCGACTGATCACGACGAACGACAACGCGCACGCGCAGGGCTGGTACGCGCGGCGCGGGTTCCGGCTCGTGGCCGTCCACGCGGGTGCCGTCGATCGTGCGCGCGCCGAGCTGAAGCCCGAGATCCCGCTCACCGACGACCGGGGTGAGCCGATCCGAGACGAGCTCGAGTTCGAGCGCCGGCTCTGACGCCGGGTACCATCGGCGCGTGGAACGCCCGACCTCGCCCGATCCCGTCCTCGATCCGACCGGCTACCAACAGCACCTGCTCGGCCTCCTCGGCGACGACGACCCGGCCTCGGTCCAGGCGTCCACGCCGGCGACGCTCCGCCGGCTGGTCGATGAGGCCGGCCCGGATCTGACGACCCACCCCGAGCCGGGGGAGTGGTCGGTGCTCCAGTGCATCGACCACATCGTCGACGCCGAGATCGTGATGTCGAGCCGGTACCGGTGGGTGCTCGCGCACGACGAGCCGCCGCTGATCGGCTACGACCAGGACCGCTGGGTCGAGCGGCTGCACCAGGACGACGATCTGGACCAGCTGCTCGCGGTGTTCGACGCGCTCCGCCTTGCGAACGTCACGCTCTGGGCGCGCACCCCGAAGGAGCTGCGACAGCGGGTCGGGGTGCACCAGGAGCGCGGCCCGGAGAGCTACGACCTCGCGTTCCGGATGATCGCGGGCCACGATCGCTTCCACGTGGCCCAGGCCGAGCGGGCGCTCGCCGCCACCCGCACCTTCTAGTCCGTCACGGACTAGATAGCCGCGAGCGCCTCGGCCACGGCGCCCTCGGCGCTCGTGGCGCGGATCAGGGGATCGCCCTCCTGGCCTTCGTGCGCCAGGTCCCAGGTGCCGAGGCCGACGACGGTCTTGCCCATCTTCAGCGCGAACGCGATCTCGGACAGGGTCCCGAACTCGCCGCCGACCGCGATCACGACGTCGGCGCTGCGGACCACGAGCGCGTTGCGAGCCTCCCCGAGGCCCGTCGTCACCGCGGTCGTGAGCCAGCGGCTGGCCTCTCGCCGGCGTTCCCCTGGGAGGATCCCGATCGACGTGCCACCCGCGCCCGCGCTCCCGCGCGCGGCCGCTTCCATGACCCCGCCGAGGCCTCCGCACACGAGGACCGCGCCCGCGTCGGCGAGGCGCCGTCCGACCTCCTCGGCCCACGCGACCTCGGCCGGGGTCGCCGAGGAGGACCCGACGACCGCGACGTAGGCCGTGGCGCCCGGTCCGATCGGCTCCCCGGTCATCCCCATGACGCGCCGAGTATCGCAGCCAGCAGCGCGGCGGCGCCCGCCTTGTCCAGGGGCTCGTTGCCGTTGCCGCATTTGGGCGACTGGACGCACGAGGGGCAGCCGCGGGCACACGGACAGGCGCGGATCGCCTCGAGGGTGGCCGCGAGCCACCGCTCCGACGCGCGGAAGCCGCGCTCGGCGATCCCGGCACCGCCGGGATAGCCGTCGTAGATGAAGATCGTGCACAGGCCGGTGTCCGGATGCAGCGGCGTCGAGACCCCGCCGATGTCCCAGCGGTCGCAGGTCGCGACGAGCGGGAGCAGCCCGATCGCCGCGTGCTCGGCCGCGTGCACCGCGCCCGGGAGGTCGCGCGGCCCGATCGCCGCGCGCTCGATGACGGCGTCGGGGATCGTCCACCACACGGCGCGGGTCTGCAGGTGGTTCGGCGGCAGCCCCAGCGGGACCTCGTCGACGATCTCGTTGCTCGCGACCAGCTTGCGCACGTACCCGACGACCTGGTTCGTGACGCGCACGTCGCCGAACCACGAGTCGACGTCCACGGTCCGGCCCTCGCGGAGCACGCCCACCACCTCGATGTCGGTGACGTCGCGCGACTGCGTGTAGAAGTCCGGGTCGGCCTCGGAGACGACGGCGACGCGGTTCACGAGGTCGAGCTCATCGACGAGGTACTGGTCGCCCTGGTGGAGGTAGACGGCGCCCGGATGCACCTGCGCGTACGCGCGGCCCTCGTCGACGGTCCCCAGGAGCTCGCCGGTCCCGGCGATCACGATCGCGTAGACGTGGCCCGCGCCCGCCCGGATGTCCACCGCGCGGTGCGGCGACGTCCGTCCACGGTCGTGGAGGACGTCGCCGCGTCGGATCAGGTCCCCGCGATCGACCATCCGGTCGATCGCCCCCTCCGCCGTCGTGCCGAAGAACGGCTCGACCTCGTCGCCCCGCAGCGGGAGCTCTCGCGCGGCGCAGCGGAGATGCGGCTCGAGGACGTACGGATTCGTCGGGTCGATCACCGCCGCCTCCGGCGGCTCGTCGAACAGCGCCTCGGGGTGCTGCACCAGGTACTGGTCGAGGGGATCGTCCTGGGCCACGAGCACCGCGAGCGACCCTTCGTCGCGGCGGCCGGCGCGCCCGGCCTGCTGCCACATCGAGGCGCGCGTCCCCGGGTAGCCCGTGAGGATCGCGGCGTCGAGCGTGCCGATGTCGATGCCGAGCTCGAGCGCGTTCGTTGAGGCGACGGCGAGGAGCTCGCCGTCGGCCAGCGCGCGCTCGACCCGCCGCCGCTCCTCGGCCAGGTAGCCGGCCCGGTACGCCTGGATCCGCTCGCGCTTGCTCGGATCCGACAGGCCGCGCCGGGCGAACTCGGCCAGCAGCTCCGCACCCCGGCGGGACCGCGCGAAGCCGATCGTGCGGACGTCGGCGTCGACCAGGCGGGACAGGAGCCACGCCGCCTCGGACAGGGCGCTCCGCCGCAGCCCGGTCTCCTCGTCCGCGATCGGCGGGTTCCACAGCGCGAAGCGCTTCTCGCCGGCGGGCGAGGCATCCTCCACGATCGGCTCGAGGTCCAACCCCGTCAGGCGCTCGCCGAGCTCTTCCGGGTTGCCGACCGTGGCGCTCGCGAGCACCCAGCGCGGGTTCCCCCCGTAGTGCGCGATGAGGCGGCGCAGGCGGCGGAGCACCAGCGCCACGTGCGAGCCGAACACCCCGCGGCACACGTGCGCCTCGTCGACCACCACGAGCTCCAGACGGAACAGGAAGTCCGACCAGCGGGCGTGATCGGCCAGGATCGACAGGTGGAGCATGTCGGGGTTCGTCATCACGAGGTTCGCGTTGCGCCGGATCAGCGGCCGCTCCGGCTTCGGGGTATCGCCGTCGTACACCGCGGCCTTCACCTCGGAGAGCCGGAGCGCGCGGACCGCGCGGAGCTGGTCGCGCGCGAGCGCCTTCGTTGGGTAGAGGCAGAGCGCGGTGGCCGTAGGCCGCGCGAGCGCCGCCGTGGCGAACGCGAGGTGGTACACGAGCGTCTTGCCGCTCGCCGTGCCGGTGGCGACGATCGTGTCCCGGCCGGCGTGAAGCGCGTCCAGCGCGTCGAGCTGATGGGCGTAGAGGCCGTCGATCCCGCGGAGCGCGAGGCGCTCCACCGCGAGCGGGGGGATCCAGTCCGGGAACGGGTGCGGTCGCGCGACGCGCCGGGGGAGGTTGCGGACGTGGACGAGGGACGCCGCGACCTCGGGGTCGGCGGTCAGCTCGTCGAGGAACGCACCGGGGTCCACCCGGCGATGCTAGTCGCCGTCGCCGACCGGCTCGGCCTTCAGCTCCGTGTACGGTGCGCGGAGACCATCGCGGAACAGCCGCGGGATCCGCGACCGGTCGCCGAGCAGGATCCACAGCCCGAGGACCATGTACACGATCCCGACGGCGATCCGCTCGATCCCGTGGAGCGACTCGGGCACGATCGCGCCCAACACGAACTGCGCCCAGAACAGGCCGAACAGGAACCAGGCCTCCCGGAGCGACATCGACAGGTTCGCCAGGATCGCGACGGCGAAGAACGACTGGGCCGCCGTCAGGAACAGCTCCTCCCGCTGCACGGCCTCGATCGGCAGGCCGTGCAGCCCGCCGGCCGCGATCGAGAAGACGATCGGCAGCGTGCCCACCAAGAGTGTCCACTGGTTCACCTTCGACGAGACCAACGTGCCGAGTCCGGCGTTCGTGTTCAGGCGCCACGCGTACAGTCCGGCGACGAGCAGCTCGGGCGCCTCGGATGCGAGCGGCGCGAGCCACTGCACCAGGAAGAACTCGCTGATCCCGAGCTCGGCGCCGGTCTCGACGAGGGCGTGGGCGAACGCCTCGGCGCAGATCAGGATCACGCCGGCCGCGAAGACGAACATCACGACGATCGTCGTGCGACGGGCGCCGGTCGAGAACGTCCCCAGGTAGCGCGCCGGCCCGACGAGGTGCGGTTCCTCGGCCGGCGCGCGCGAGACCCGGATCGTGTAGAGGGCGAAGATCGTGATCAGGACGAGCGCGTCGAACGGCGTGATCGAGTGCTTCAGCGGGAGCGTCAGCGAGTACACCGTCGCGATCGCGAGGAACGCGAGCTCGATCGAGTGCTCACGATCGAGCTTCACGCCCTCCCATGCACGCGCGGCGCCGCGGCCCGACCGCCGCCGGATCCGGTACCAGGCGATGAACACGACCATCGTCCACCCGACGCCGATCAACAGCCGGTTCGCCCCGGTCATGTTCGCCAGGGCGAGCGAGCACGGCGACTCGGTCCCACCGCCGATCGGCGGACACGACGCGCCGTACTGCTCGAACGAGTTCCCGCCCTGCCAGGCGAAGACGAAGTCCACCGCGTACTCGGGCAGGACGGCGATCAGGGCCAGCAGGGCGATCGCAAGGCCGGCCGAGATGTCGAGCTGCGCGGCCTCGGCCGCCCACGACAGGATGAACGCCGACCCCACGATCGCGAGGCCGAAGATCAACGCCCCGACCGCGTTGGGCAACGTCGGGTCGAGCGCCCGCACGGCGAGCGCGGGGACCGTGACCCCGACGGCGAGCGCGAGCGAGATGCGCTGGCGGGCGGGGTGGATGTCGAGCAGATCGTCGTGGAGCGTCGTCACCGGCGGTCCCCAGCCTCCTCCGTACGGATCGAGGCCGGAGGTCTCGTCCCCGCTTCGAGCGGGGGGCCGCCGGGTCGCCCGCGCGACCGTGGTGACGACGGATCCCTGATGGACTACTCCCCTCCGGGTCGAGCGAGCCTAGCAGAGGTCCTGCGGACGCTCGGCTTCCCGTCCGACGCCGCGTGAGTTGCTCGGGTCAGGTCTCGTTCGCGGTGGGGCTCGGCGGCGTGTTCGCCTTCGACAGGACCGCGTCGGGCGCGATGTCGGCGAAGATCGCGTCGGCCGACGACGAGGAGAGGTAGACCACCGAGATGTCGCCCTCCATCCCGCTCGTCCCGGGCAGGACCGCGTTCGCGACCCCGTTCGGGTTCACGTGCGAGGCGGTGTACGCCAGGTCCATCGCCTCGTCGAGCGGCATCGACGCGTCCACGTACTTCATGCCGGCGGCGAGCCACGGGAACAGCTCCGACTGGTCCTTCTGGAAGGCCGAACGGAACTGTTCGAGGAAGGCGAGCAGGATGCGACCGCCGTTCTCGGAGCGGGCGAAGTCGCCCTGCGAGAAGCTGTGGCGGTCCCGCGAGAACGCGAGCGTCTGCTTGCCGTTGAGCGTGTAGGTCCCCGGCTCGAAGCTCGCGCCGGAGTTGTAGTCGTCCATCGAGAACGGGATGTCGATCGTCAGGCCGCCGAGCTCGTCGACGAGGTCCGTGATCCCCCAGAACGTGGTGATCGCCCAGTAGTCGATCGTGAGCCCGGACAGGGACTCCACGGTCTCGATCAGCAGGTCCGGCCCGCCCGCAACGAGCGAGGAGTTGATCTTCGAGGTGCCGACGCCGGGGATCGGGACCCACGAGTCGCGGGGGATCCCCACGATCGACGCCTTGTGGTTCTCGGGGTTGATCGAGACGACATGGATCGAGTCGGCGAGGGAGTGCATCACGTCGTCGCCCTCGCGGGCGCCGCTGCCGATCATCAGGATCACGATGGGGTCGCCCGACCGCGACGGGGCGAACCCCGCATGCGCCTTGCCGATCAGGATGCCGGTCTGCGCGGACGCGGGCCCGGCGAGCCCGATCAGCGACGCTGCGGCCACCACGCTGGCGAGGGTCCAGGCCACCAGGCCTGCAGCGAGGAACCGCAGGCGCCGGCTCACGACGGCTCCGCCGATGGGGTCGCCGAGGTGCCCGGGGTCGCCGAGGTGCTTTGGGTCTGCTCCTCGTCGTCGCGCTGCACGTGGAACGCCACGATCCGCCACTCGCCGTCGATCTGGCGGAACGTGAACTGCCCGTTGCTCTGCATCAGGACGTCGGGCCCGGCGTCCTTGCCGCGGCCCGTCGCCCGGAAGATCACCACCGCCACGACGGAGAAGGGCTCGTCCTGGTGGTTCAGCAGCACCTTCGTCTTCAGCTCGGCGAAGCCGGGCTCGATCTCGGCGAAGGCGTCGCCTGCGCCCGTGCCCGCTGTCAGCACCGCCGCGTTCGCCTGCGCCTCGGCGGAAGCCGTGCCTTCGAACAACGGCCAGACCTCGTCGTAGGCCCCCGCCTGCCAGTTGTCGACGTCGAAGAACGCCTCCAGGTAGAGCGTGTCCATGAGGGCCGCGATCTCGTCCGCGGCCGGCTCGGCCTGAGACTTCAGCTCCTCGGGCGTGACGTCGGGACGGGTCGGTACGGCTAGGACCTTCGTCGTCTCGAACGCGAACTCCGGCGTCACGGGACCTTCGTCCCCGCCGATCCCCGGGATGATCCCGGCGGCGCCGTCGCCACCACCCGTGAGGACCACCACGACGACGCCGATCACGAGGACGGCGATGATCCCGCCGACGATGAGGGCGGGCTTGCGTGAGGAGCGGCTGACGTGACGGCCTTCGGACAAACCGCCGTTCAGGGTACGGGGGGGTCGGAGGCCCAACAACCATCCCCGCGTTGCGAAGTCGTGGCGGACGCCTCGGGCGACCGGTGGGGTAGGCTGCGCTCGGCGTGCCGGGAAGCCTGGTCGGCCCGAGCGAGGGGTTCGCTCGGTAGGAGGAGACCCATGACCGGCCGGCGCCCTGAGGACCGACGCGACCCGACGGCGGACGTCGTCGTCCGGTCCCCGTTCAGCCGTCGCGACACCGTGGTCTCCCGCCGCGTCCTGCGTCCCCTGCAGGAGTTCCTGCAGACCTCGACGGCGAGCGCCGTGCTGCTCCTCGCAGCCGTGGTCGTCGCGCTGCTCTGGGCGAACTCGCCGTGGGGCGATTCGTACGAGCGGCTCTGGACGACGGAGGTCTCGATCCACGTCGGGGGTTGGTCCCTGACCGACGATCTCCGTCACTGGGTCGACGACGGGCTGATGACGATCTTCTTCCTGGTCGTCGGCCTCGAGATCAAGAGGGAGCTCACGACCGGCGAGCTCCGCGAGTGGCGCGCCGCGGCCGTCCCCGCCGTCGCAGCGGTAGGCGGGATGGCGGTCCCCGCGCTGGTCTTCCTGGCGCTGAACGCCGGGACCGCCGCCGAGCGGGGGTGGGGGATCCCGATGGCCACCGACATCGCCTTCGCCCTCGGCGCGTTGACGCTCGCCGCGGCCTACGCGCCGTCGCCGCTCAAGCCCCTGCTCCTGACGCTCGCGATCGTGGACGACATCGGTGCGATCGTGGTGATCGCCCTGTTCTATTCGTCCGGGGTATCGCTCGGCCCGCTCGTCGTCGCGCTCGCGATCGTGCTCGCGATCGTCGGCCTCCAACGGATCCACGTCCGCGCTGCCCTTCCCTACATCATCCTCGGGGTCGGCCTCTGGTACGCGATGCTGCGGGCGGGGGTCCACCCGACGATCGCGGGCGTCGTGCTCGGGCTGTTGACGCCGGCGTATCCCTTCCAGCGGTCGGCGGCGGTGAGCCAGGAGGCGCGCCGGACGGCGGACGAGACCAGCGACCGGCCGGAGCCGCCCGACGCCGATGCGTACCTGTGGCTCCGGCTCTCCTGGCTGTCGAAGGAGGCCGTCTCGCCCCTCGCCCGCGTCGAGCACGTCTTGCTGCCGTGGTCGAGCTTCGTGATCCTTCCGATCTTCGCCCTGGCGAACGCCGGCGTGGAGCTCTCGTGGTCGGCGCTCGCCGACGTCGTCACCACGCCGTTCGGGCTCGGCATCTTCCTCGGGCTCGTGATCGGGACTGATCGGCGTGCTGGCCGGGTCCTTCGTCGCGGTTCGCTCACGGCTGGGCGTGCTCGCCCCCGAGGTCGGGTGGGGTGACCTCGCGGGGATGGGGGCGACCGCCGGGATCGGATTCACGGTCGCGCTGTTCATCGCCGGCCTCGCGTTCAGAGGCGGCGAGGAGCTGGCGGTGGCGAAGGTCTCGATCCTGGTGGCCTCGACGGTCGCGGCCGCGCTCGGCTACGTGCTGCTGCGCCTCTCGCCGAGTCCTCGACGCGGAACGAGCACGTGAGCGCTCAGGGCGTCGCAGGCATCGCCCGACGTGGTCGGTGGGCGTGGAGTCTGCCCAGGTCAGGCGCGCAGACCCTTCCCTATACTGCTCGGGTTCCGGCCCGCCGGGACGGCTGAGGGGAACTCCCACTTCCACGTTCGAGGAGGGTGCATGCACGGCGTCCTGGCCCAGGAGGGCGGTCCGATCGAGGCCGTCTTCGGATCGTTCGAGACGACGATGCTCTGGCTGATCCTGGGCATCTCGCTGCTCGCCCTGGTCTTCGCGTACTACCTGGTCCGGGAGGTGCTGGCCGCACCCGAGGGCACCGAGAAGATGAAGGAGATCGCCCGGGCGATCCAGGAGGGCGCGAAGGCGTACCTGAGCCGTCAGTTCCGGACCCTCGCCGTCTTCCTGGCGCTGCTGACCGTCGCGTTGTTCTTCATCCTGCCGGTCCCGGAGAACGCGGAGCACTCGGAGTTCGCGCTCCGGTTCGGCCGCTCGGCCGCCTTCATCCTGGGCGCGGGGTTCTCGGCGCTCACGGGCTACGTCGGGATGTGGCTCGCGGTCCGCGCGAACGTCCGCACGGCGAACGCGGCCCGCGAGTCGGGACTGCGCCAGGCGATGCGGATCGCCTTCCGCGCCGGCGGCGTCGCCGGGATGTTCACGGTCGGGCTCGGCCTGTTCGGCGCGACCGCGATCCTGCTGATCTTCCAGGGCGACGCCACGAGCGTGCTGGTCGGCTTCGGCTTCGGCGGCGCGCTCCTCGCGATGTTCATGCGGGTCGGCGGCGGGATCTTCACGAAGGCGGCCGACGTCGGCGCCGACCTCGTCGGCAAGATCGAGCAGGGGATCCCCGAGGACGACCCCCGCAACGCCGCCACGATCGCCGACAACGTGGGCGACAACGTGGGCGACTGCGCGGGGATGGCCGCCGACCTGTTCGAGTCGTACGAGGTCACGCTGGTCGCCTCGCTGATCCTCGGGGCCGCGGCGTTCGCCGACACCCCCCAGGGCGCGATCGTCGGCGTGATGTTCCCGCTGTTCGTCCGCGCGGTCGGCGTGGTCACGTCGATCGTCGGGATCCTCGCGGTCTCGCCGCGCTCCGAGGACGAGCACGGGATGCGGGCGATCAACCGCGGGTTCTTCCTGTCCGCCTTGATCTCGGCGGCCGCCGTGTTCGTGATCTCGAAGGTCTACATGGACAGCTGGGCGCCGGCGATCGCGGTCTCGATCGGCCTGGTGCTGGCGAGCGTGATCCAGGTGCTGACGCAGTACTACACCGACACGAAGTACAAGCCGGTCCAGGAGATCGCCGAGGCCACCGTCACGGGACCGGCCACGACGATCCTGTCCGGGTTCTCGAGCGGCATGGAGTCGACCGTATGGTCGGCGCTCGTGATCGCGGGCGCCATGATCTGCTCCTTCCTGCTCGGGGACTCGGTCGCCGAGAGCGTCTACTTCATCGCGCTCACCGGGATGGGGTTGCTCACCACGGTCGGCGTGATCGTCTCGATGGACACGTTCGGGCCCGTGTCCGACAACGCGCAGGGCATCGCGGAGATGTCGGGCGAGTTCGAGGGCCGCCCCGCCGAGATCCTCGGCGGCCTGGACGCGATCGGGAACTCGACGAAGGCCATCACGAAGGGGATGGCGATCGCGACCGCGGTGATCGCGGCGACGTCGTTGTTCAGCTCCTTCGAGGAGGCCCTGAAGGAGGCCGGCGCGTCGGTCTTCGACATCCGGATCAACCATCCGGAGGTGTTGGTCGGCCTCCTGGCCGGCGGGACGATCGCGTTCCTGTTCTCCTCGCTCGCGATCCGGGCCGTCGGCCGCGCGGCACAACAGGTCGTGGTCGAGGTCCGCAACCAGTTCCGGGACCACCCCGGGATCATGGACTACACCGAGAAGCCGGACTACAGCCGCGTCGTGGACATCTGCACGAAGACCTCCCTCCGCGAGTTGACGACGCCCGGCCTGCTCGCGGTCCTGTCCCCGATCATCGCGGGGTTCCTGCTGAAGGAGGAGTCGCTCGGTGCGTTCCTAGCCGGTGCGATCGTGACCGGCCAGCTCCTCGCCGTGATGCTGTCGAACTCCGGCGGCGCGTGGGACAACGCGAAGAAGTACATCGAGGAAGGTCACTACGGCGGCAAGGGCAGCGACAGCCACAAGGCCGCCGTGATCGGCGACACGGTCGGCGACCCGTTCAAGGACACGGCCGGTCCGGCGCTGAACCCGTTGATCAAGGTGATGAACCTGGTGGCGCTCCTGATCGCGCCGGTCGTCGTGGAGCACGCCGGGGACACCGGCCTGCGGCTCGCGATCGGGCTGATCGCGGCGGCGGTCCTGGCGACGTCGATCTACATCTCGAAGACGCGGAAGTCCGACCTGGACCTGTCCGGCGCGGACGCCGCCACGACGTCCGCCTCGTAGTCCCGATGGGCTGGCTCCGCCGCCGCCTCGATCGGCTGACCGAGAGCGATGAGTCGCGCCTAGCGGCGGAGACGAAGGAGTGGGCCGACACGATCCCTGACTCCGTCCGGATCGCGGAGGCCCCCCTGCGCCGACCGGTGCGCATCGCCGGCGTGATCCGCCGGCTGACCGTCTTCCCGATGGCGGGGAAGGAGGCACTCGAGGCGCGGATCTCGGACGGGACCGGCGAGGCCGTCGTCATGTTCATGGGTCGGCGCGGGATCGGGGGCCTGTCGTTGGGCCGCCGCGTGGTCGTGGAGGGCGTGTTGGGCGAGCAACGCGGCATCATCAAGATGATGAACCCGAAGCTCGAGTTCAGCGGCTGACCCCGTCCTCGACCCCGTGGGCGAGCTCGACGTCGGAGGATTGCCTCGCGATCACGTGGATGTCGATGTTCTGCGCGCGCCGGATCAGCCGCGAGACGAACGAGCCGCGGATCAGCTCCTGCCACCGCGGCTTGAGCGGCTCGCCGACGACGATCTGGGTCACGAACCGCTGGTAGGCGAACGCGAGGATCGCGTCCACCGGGTCCTCGCCGCGGATCACCTCGAACGTCCCGCCGAGGTCGCGCGTCAGCCGCTCGACCGGGGCGATCCACTCGTCCTTCGGGGTCTCGTCGCCCTCGCGGGAGTGGACGACGATGAACTCTCCCCGCGCACGCTGAGCGATCCGCGCGCCGCGGCGCACCAGGGGCTCCGCCAGCTCGGGGCGCGAGACGCAGACCAGCACACGCTCGCGGGTCTCGGGCGTGAGGGAGCCCGACCAGCGCTCCAGCAGCGTGTCGTCGACCTGGTTCGCGACCCGCATCAGCGCCAGCTCGCGCAGGGCCGTGAGGTTCTCGGTGGTGAAGAAACGACGGAGGGCCAGCTCGGCCTTGCGCTGGTCCGGGTACACGTTGCCGTGGATCATCCGTCGCCGCAGGGCGTGCGGGGACATGTCCACGAGCTCGACCTGATCGGCGAGGTCCACGAGCCAGTCGGGAACGGTCTCGCGCTGGCGGATCCCGGTCACGTTCGCGATCACGTCGTTCAGGCTCGCGATGTGCTGCACGTTCAGGGTGGAGATCACCTCGATCCCCTCCGCCATGAGATCGATCACGTCCTCCCACCGCTTCGCCCGGCGGCTCCCAGGGATGTTCGTGTGCGCCAGCTCGTCGACGATCGCGACTTCGGGGTGGCGTTCGATCAGCCCCTCCGCGTCGAGCTCGTCGAACGTCGCCCCGCGGTACTCGATCCGCTTCTGGGGGAAGCACTCGAGCGACTCGAGCATCCGCGCGGTGTTCTGCCGTCCATACGTCTCGGCGCACCCGACGACGACGTCCGTCCCACGCTCGACGCGCCGGTGGGCCTCGCCGAGCATCGCGTAGGTCTTGCCGACGCCGGGGGCGGCGCCGAGGTAGATCCTGAGCGGGGCGCGCTTGCGAGACTCGGCGTCGGCTCGGGTCAGGGTTGGACCGACGGCGACATCGGCGACCTGCCGGCCCGTGAGCGACTCGATCGATTCGGTGCCGGTGCCGGTGCCGTCGTCGACGCCGCCGCCGGCTTCATCGCTCATGCCCTGAGTATGCGACAGCGGCAGGCCGTTACGAGGTGGCGTGGTCCGGATCGCCGGCCGGCTCGGACCCGGTCGGGCGCAAGGTCCACCGGTACCCGACCCCGGGCTCGGTCACGACCACGGCCGGGTGGGCCGGATCCGGCTCGATCTTCTTGCGGAGCTGGCTCACGAACACGCGCAGGACGTCGACGTCGTCGCCGTAGCCGGATCCCCAGACGGTCTCGAGCAGCCATCGTTGCGTCAGCAGCTTCCCGGGGTGGTGCGCGAGCGTCTCCAACAGGGCCCATTCGGTACGGGTCAGGTGGACCGGATCGCCGTCGCGCAGGACGCTCCGGTTCTCCAGGTCGATCGCGACGCCGTCGCGCTCGAACCGGAGCGCTCCCTGATCCGCTCGAGGCTCGGCACGCCGCAGCAACGCGCGGATCCGGGCAAGGAACTCATCGATCCCGAACGGCTTCGTGAGGTAGTCGTCCGCGCCCAGGTCGAGCGCCGTGACCTTGTCGTGCTCTTCCTCCCTGACCGAGAGGACGAGGATCGGCACGTCGGACCACGAGCGGATCCGGCGGCACACCTCGAGCCCGCCCATCACGGGCATGTTGAGGTCGAGGACGATCAGGTTCGGCATGAAGGACTCGGCCTCGGCCAGGGCCTGTTCCCCGTCCGACGCGGTCGCGACCGCGTACCCCCGGGCCCCGAGCGCTCGCTGGAGCGCACGGCGGATCTGGTCCTCGTCGTCCACCACCAGGACGCGGGTCCCCTTCACGTTCGGTCCTCGGTCGTCTTCGGGAGCGCGAACGCCAGGGTGGCCCCGCCGCCCGGCGTCTCCTCCACCCAGATCTCGCCGTCCATCAGGTCGATGTATCCCTTGCTGATCGCGAGTCCGAGCCCGTTGCCCAGCTTGGGGTTCCGTTCGTCGAGGTCGAAGAAGGGGTAGAAGAGCTGTTCCCGGGCGCTCGACGGGATGCCCGGGCCGTGATCGATGATCCGGACCGTCACCCGGCGGTCCTCGGGGGTCGTGGTCACCTCGATCCGGTCGGCGCCGGTCTCCCGGCTCGCCCGCACCGCGTTCCCCAGCAGGTTGGCGACCACCCGGTCCAGGAACACCGGGTCGGCCAGGACGAACGGCGGCTCTCGACGCAACCGGACGTCGACCCGAGGACGCTGCGCCGTGCTCTTCACCGGACCGGTGCAGGACGGCAGGAACTCGTTCAGGTCGACGGGCTCGACCCGAGCCTTGAGGAGCCCGGCGTCGATCCGCGACATGTCGAGGAGATCCGCGATCAGGGCGTTCAGGCGGTCGGTCTCGCGATCGATCGTCTCGAGGACCTCGCGGGTGTCCTCCGGCGTTCGGTCGACCTCCGGATCCATCAGGTCCGTCACCGACGCCTTGATCGCGGCCAGCGGGCTCCGCAGATCGTGGGAGACCGCCGCCAACAGCGAGCGGCGCATCCCCTCTCCCTGCCGGTAGACCTCCGCCTCCGTGGCGGAGCGCAGGAGGCGATCGCGCTCGAGGACCAGGGCGAGCTGGTCGCAGAACGACCGCAGGATGCGGCTCTCCGCCGCCGAGAGCGGAGGCCGCTCTCCCTGCAGGACCACCAGTCCGAGGTTCCGGTGGCCGACGTTCAGCGGCAGACGCGCGGGAGGGGATCCCGGCGACCTCGGGTCCCAGTCGGGACTGACATCCACGGGGTCCTCCCCGACCACGACCACGCGCTCCAGGCCACGGAAGCCGCCGTCGCCTTGAACGAAGAGGCCGCCCGCGTCGAACCCGAAGAGCTTCACGACGCGGTCGAGGAGCGTCGCGTACGTCTCGGTCCCCGGTCCCATCCCGACCAGGTCGCTCGAGAGGCCCTGGAGGGCGAGGAGCTCTCGTTCGCGCTCCTCCGCGGCCTCGGCTCGCTGGCGGGTCCGGGCGAGGAGCGCCGAGATCGTCAGCGAGAGGCCGAGGAAGACGAACAGGGCGATGACGTCCTCGCCCTCGTGGATCGCGAACGTCCCATACGGCGGGATGAACAGGAAGTTGAACGCGGCGAACCCGATCAGTGAGCCCACGGCGCCGGGTCCGAAGCCACCCACCGCGGCGGAGACCACGGCCACGAGCAGGAACGTGAACCCGACCGAGTGAAGGGAGAGGTCCTCGCGCAGCGGCAGCAGGATGGCGATCGCGACGGCGTTCGCGCCGACCGCGAGCGTGTAGCCGGCCACCCGCCGCCGCGCGCCCGGCGGACTCAGCAGGCCGCGGATCGAGTCCGCCGCCGGCGGGTCGATCCGGTGAACGTCGGTCCCGCCCGAGGCCGGCTCCTCGTTCCCCGAGCGTCCCGGACCCACGTCCATGCCGCAAGTGTGGCAGCCCGGACGTCCTGCGGGAGAGGTCAGGGGGGTCCTTTAGAGGTCCCGAAGGTCCCGGGGCCGTTCGCTCACGGGGTCCTCATGTCGGGGACGTACGTTGGCTCCGTGACGTTCCGTGGGGGTTGCCCGAGATGATCGACGTGGTCCTGATCGTGTTGACCTGCGTTGCGTTCGCGCTGGCGTTCGCACTCGTGAGGGGGTTCGAGCGGCTATGACCCTGAGTGACGTCCTGATGCTGATCCTGTCCGTCGCGATGCTCGGTTACCTCGTGTACGCCCTGATCCGTCCCGAACGGTTCTAGCCATGGCGACCATCATCGTCTACGCGATCCTGCTGATCCTGATCACGCCACCGCTCGGCGCGTTCATGTACCGCGTCTACACGCGGGAGCGGTACGGACGCATCGAGAACGTGATCTACCGTGTGATCGGCGTCGATCCCACGCTCGAGCAGTCCTGGCGCCGGTACGCCACGGGGGTCCTGTGGTTCAGCGTGATCGGGATGCTGCTGCTCTACGCGCTGCTCCGGCTGCAGTCCTCGCTCCCGCTGAACCCGACCGACATGCCGGCCGTCGACAAGTACGTGGCCTTCAACACGGCCTCCAGCTTCGTCACGAACACGAACTGGCAGGCGTACGGCGGCGAGTTCACGATGAGCTACCTGAGCCAGATGCTCGGGCTCACGTTCCAGAACTTCGTGTCGGCCGCCGTCGGGATGGCCGTCCTCGTGGCGATGATCCGCGGCTTCACGCGCAACAAGCGCGAGGAGCTCGGGAACTTCTGGCGCGACCTGGTCCGCGGCACCGTCTACATCCTGCTGCCGCTCGCGGCGATCATGGCCGTGCTGCTGATCAGCCAGGGTGTCGTGCAGACGCTCGCGAACTCCCAGGCCGCGACCGGGATCCAGGGCTTCGAGCAGCTCCTCGCCCGTGGCCCCGTCGCCAGCCAGATCGCGATCAAGCAGCTGGGCACGAACGGCGGCGGATTCTTCAACGTGAACTCCGCGCACCCGTTCGAGGGTGGGGGGCCGTTGAGCAACTTCCTCGAGATGTTCGCGATCCTCGCGATCCCCGCGGCCCTCACGTACACGTTCGGCAAGATGGTCGGGAACGTGAAGCAGGGCTGGGTCCTGTTCGCCACGATGTTCGTCCTGATGGTCGGCGGCCTGCTCCTGACGGTGCCGGCCGAGCAGAGCTCCTCCGGCGCGATGCGCGCCGCGGGGATCGCCGCCTCCGAGCCGAACATGGAAGGCAAGGAGGTCCGGATCGGCCCCGAGGAGTCGGCGCTGTGGGCGGTGACGACCACGGACGCGTCGAACGGCAGCGTGAACTCGATGCACGACTCGTACCGGCCGCTCGGCGGCATCGCGCCGATGTTCAACATGGCGATCGGCGAGGTCATCTTCGGCGGCGTCGGGAGCGGCCTGTACGGGATGATCTTCTACGTCGTGATCGCCGTGTTCATCGGCGGCCTGATGATCGGACGAACGCCCGAGTACCTCGGCAAGAAGATCGGCGCCCGCGAGGTGAAGTACTCCGTGATCGCGGTGCTCGTGCCGTTCCTCTTCCTCCTGGCCTTGACGGCCGTTGGCTCGGTGATCCCCGCGGGTACCGACGCGCGCCTGAACCAGGGGCCGCACGGCTTCAGCGAGATCTTCTACGCGTTCCTCTCGCAGGGGAACAACAACGGATCGGCGTTCGCCGGGTTGACCGCCAGCGGTCCGTTCTACGCGATCGGCGGCGGCCTGCTGATGATCGTCGTCCGCTTCGTCCCCCTGCTCGCGGCGCTCGCCCTGGCGGGCAGCGTCGCCCGCGAGGGCATCGTCCCCGAGACGGAGGGGACGCTCCACACCGACACCCGACTGTTCGTGGTCCTGCTGGTTTTCGTGATCCTCGTGATCGGCGCGCTCACGTTCCTCCCCGGCCTGGCGCTGGGTCCGATCGTCGAGCACCTCCTGCAGGACCAAGGGAGGCTCTTCTGATGGGTTCGACGATGACGTCGCGCAACGACGATCCGGGCCACACCCACTTCGAGCACGGGGCCGTGAACGCGCGGCCGCTGTTCGATGGACCGATCGTGAAGCGGGCGATCTGGGACAGCCTGCTGAAGCTCAACCCCCGGACGCTGCTCAAGAACCCGGTGATCTTCGTGGTCGAGGTCGTCTCGGTCGCGGTGACGATCCGCGTGATCGCCGACATCGTGAACGGTGGCCCGGTGGCCTTCGATACGGCGATCACCCTGGGGCTGTGGTTCACGGTCCTGTTCGCGAACTTCGCCGAGGCGATGGCGGAAGGCCGCGGGAAGGCCCAGGCGGAGACCCTCCGCAAGACCCGCAAGGACCTCATGGCTCGGCGACTGCTCTCGGATGGACGCGAGGAGACGGTGCCGGCGACCCAGCTGCACAAGGGCGACCTCGTGATGGTCTCCGTCGGGGAGCTGATCCCGGGCGATGGCGACATCGTCGAGGGGATCGCCTCGGTGGACGAGTCGGCGATCACCGGCGAGTCGGCTCCCGTGATCCGCGAGTCGGGCGGAGACCGGTCGGCCGTGACGGGGGGCACGAAGGTGCTCTCCGACTGGATCAAGGTGGAGATCACGGCCGAGCCCGGCCAGTCCTTCATCGACCGGATGATCGAGCTGGTCGAAGGCGCCAGCCGCCAGAAGACCCCGAACGAGATCGCCCTGTCGATCCTGCTCGCCAAGTTCACGATCATCTTCCTGATCGTCTGCGTGGCGCTGCAGCCGATGGCGATCTACGCGGGCGGCCGGGTCTCCGATGCCGTCCTGATCGCCCTGTTCGTCTGCCTGATCCCGACGACGATCGGTGGGCTCCTGTCCGCGATCGGGATCGCCGGGATGGACCGCCTGGTCCAGCGGAACGTGCTCGCGATGAGCGGCCGGGCGGTCGAGGCCGCCGGCGACGTCTCGACGCTCCTGCTGGACAAGACCGGGACGATCACCCTGGGCAACCGCCAGGCCGTGGCGTTCTACCCCGCGCCCGGGCTCGACGAGCAGGAGTTCGCCGAGACCGCGCAGATCGCGTCGCTCGCCGACGAGACGCCCGAGGGACGCTCGATCGTCGTGCTCGCGAAGGAGCGATACGGCGTGCGGGGGCACGACCTGATGGAGATGCGGGCGTCGTTCGTCCCCTTCACCGCACAGACCCGGATGAGCGGGATCGACTTCGACGGCGTCGAGGTCCGCAAGGGCGCGGTGGACGCGATCGTGAACTGGTCGGGCCGGGACCTGCCTCCGGAGCTGGAGGCGGAGGTCGAGCGGATCGCGAACGCCGGCGGCACCCCCCTCGCCGTCGCGCGTGATCGCGTTCCGCTCGGCGTGATCGAGCTGAAGGACATCATCAAGGAAGGGCTGGTCGAGCGCTTCGCCCAGCTGCGGACGATGGGGATCCGCACCGTGATGATCACCGGTGACAACGTGCTGACCGCGGCCGCGATCGCACGCGAGTCCGGGGTCGACGACTTCCTGGCCGAGGCGACGCCGGAGGCCAAGATGGACCTCATCAAGCACGAGCAGGAGGGCGGCAAGCTCGTGGCGATGACCGGCGACGGCACGAACGACGCGCCGGCGCTCGCCCAGGCCGACGTGGGCGTGGCCATGAACACGGGCACGGCCGCGGCCAAGGAGGCCGGCAACATGGTCGACCTCGACTCGAACCCGACGAAGCTGATGTCGATCGTGGAGATCGGCAAGCAGCTCCTGATCACGCGCGGGTCGCTCACGACGTTCTCGATCGCGAACGACGTCGCGAAGTACTTCGCGATCATCCCCGCGATGTTCATCGGGACCTATCCGGTGCTCGACGAGCTCAACGTGATGAACCTGAGCACGCCGGAGTCCGCGATCCTGTCCGCGGTGATCTTCAACGCCCTGATCATCGTGGCGCTCGTGCCGCTCGCGCTGCGCGGCGTCCGCTACCGGCCGGTCGGGGCCGACGCGCTCCTGCGCCGGAACCTCCTGATCTACGGGTTGGGAGGCATCATCGTGCCGTTCATCGGCATCAAGCTGATCGACATGTTCCTGGGGTTGGTGAACTTCCCATGATGAAGAACGCACTTCGAGGCCTGTTGGCGGTCGTCGTCCTCGGCGTCCTGACCGGGCTGGTCTATCCCCTGGTGATCACCGGCGTCGCGCAGGTAGGGATGAGCGCCAAGGCGGACGGTTCCCTGGTGACGCGCGATGGCCAGGTCGTGGGGAGCTCCTCGATCGGGCAGCTGTGGGACGGTGAGGAGTGGTTCCACGGGCGGCCGTCGGCGGTCGACTACGACGCGTCCACCTCGTCCGGCTCGAACCTGGGACCGACGTCCCAGGACCTGGCGGATCTGGTCACCGAGCGTGTGCAGGCGATCCTCGACCTGGAGGGGCCGTATCACCCCGACCTGACCGCCGCGGAGATCCCGGCCGATCTGGTCACGGCGTCCGGCAGCGGGATGGACCCCCACATCTCGGTCGCCTCCGCGGAGCTGCAGGCGGCTCGCATCGCGGAGGTTCATGGCCTGTCGCTCGACGAGGTCATGGCGCTGATCGACGACCACACCGAGTCTCGTGTCCTCGGGTTCCTGGGAGAGCCGAGGGTGAACGTCCTCGAGCTGAACCTGGCGCTCGCCGACCTGGTGTAGGGGTGACGTAAGGTGGCCCTCGTGGCTGCCGGAGGGTCGTCCGAGGGTGAGGTCCGTCGATACCTGGTGACGTCACCGGGCCGGACCGTGGCCGGCTACCTGCTGGCCACGGTGGGGACCCTCGCGCTCAGCCTGTGCCTGCTCCCGTTCCGCGACGACATCACGGCGCTCTCCGAGGGCTTCCTCTTCCTGTTCCTGGTGATCGCCACCGTCGTCGTGGGCGGACTCGTTCCTGGGCTCGTCGCCTCGGTCGCCGCCTTCTTGGCGTTCAACTTCTTCTTCATCCCGCCCTACGGGACGTTTCGGATCGGCAAGGCCGAGGACGTCGCGATGCTGTTCGTGTTCCTGGCGCTCGCCGCGCTGATCGCGACGCTGATCGCCCGCGCGAGCGCTCGGGCGGACGCGGCGGAGGCCCGGGAGCAGGAGCTGCTGACCCAGCAGGAACTCAGCCGGCTCCTCGTCGAGCCGCGGCCGGGCGGCGAGGGCTACTCGATGATCCTCCGCGAGGTGATCGCCCGGTTCGGCTACTCGGACGGAGCCCTCTTCGTGCAGCCGTACGGGGACCTGAGCGGGTTGGAGGAGGCCGCGACGGTCAACGCCGAGCCGGGATCGATCCCGATGTCCGGCGAGGGAACGGGCGTCGACCGCTTCCCGCTCTCGGTCGGCCGGCGGAACCTGGGGTTGATCGTCCTCCGGGGGGTGCGCGGCCCGCTCGAGCCCGCGGAGCGACGGATCCTCTCGTCCTTCACGAACCAGCTGGCCTTGCTGCTGGAGCGCGACCGGGTGATCCGCGCGGCCGTGGAGGCCCAGCGGGCCGCCGCGCGACCGGCGACGGAGCTTCCCCGCCCGCCGGACGTCGGGCCTTGATTCAGATGCTCCCGGCTCCGCCCATCTGATCGCCGCCGGGGGTGCCGCCGGGCATCCCGGCCCCGACCACGGCTTCCCTCAGCGCGCGCTCAGACTCCGCCGAGCTGAGGGCGACGATCTCGTCCCCGGCCGCGAAGACCGATTCCGGTTGCGGGATCACGACGTGGCCCTCGCGCAGGATCGCAACGATCGCCGAGTCCGCGGGTAGCCGGAGCTCGTACAACGGCCGCCCGACCGACGGCGACCCTCCCGGCAGGGTCATCTCGACGATCGACACGCGCCCCCCCTCTAGGCGGATCAGTCGCACCAGGTCGCCGACCGTGACCGCCTCCTCCACCATGGCGGTGAGGATGTGCGGCGGCGAGACGGCGGCATCGATGCCCCACTGCTCCGTGAAGAGCCACTCGTTCTTCGGATGGTTCACGCGGGCGAGGACGCGCGGCACGGCGAACTCGGTCTTGGCAAGGAGCGAGGTCACCAGGTTGTCCTCGTCGTCGCCGGTCGCCGCGACGACGACATCGGCGGAGGAGAGGTCCGCGCTCTCCAGGACCCAGGGTTCGCACGCGTCGCCGAGGATGACGTTCACCTTCGGGGCCCATGCCGTCAGGCGCTCGACCTCGCCCCGGCTCTGCTCGATCAGCGAGACCGAGTGCCCACGGTCGGCGAGGTCGGACGCCAGGTGACGTCCCACCGCCCCGCCGCCCGTCACGACGACGCGCATCAGGCGTGGTCTCCGCTCGGGGGCGCGAGCCGCTCATCGAGCAGGTCCATCCCGTCCTTCGCCATGATCACGGCCAGGAAGTCGCCGGCCTGCATCACGCTGTCGTCCCGCGGGATGAAGCCACCGCCCCCGCGGGAGACGCCCGCGACCAGCAACTTGTCTGCGATGTTGAGCGAGGAGACCGGCTTGCCCACGAGGTGTGGCGGCACGGGAACGCGGAGCCGCACCAGGTCGCCGCCTCCCAGGCTCTCCCGAACCTCCTCGCGATCGTGGAACAGCATCAGCTCGATCTGCTTCACGCCCCATCGGACGGTCGCGACCGTGGGGATGTTCAGCCGCTCGTAGATCTCGGCGCGACGCGGGTCGTAGATCCGGGCCACCACCTTCGGCACGTGGTAGTGCTCGAGCGCGACCCGCGCCGACACGATGTTGGAGTTGTCCCCGCTCGAGACCGCGACGAACGCGTCGGCGTCCTTGATCCCCGCCTCCTCCAGGACGTCGCGGTCGAACCCGAGTCCCACGAACGTCTTCGCCGCGAACCCAGGAGGGATCCGGTCGAAGGCCTCGTGGCGCTTGTCGATGATCGCCACGTCGTGTCCGTCCTCGCAGAGCTTGACGGTCAGCTCCGCCCCCACGCGGCCACAGCCCATGATGATCACGCGCACGGCGGCTTAGGGTAGTCGGTCCGTGGGGCGACGGCCACGAGCCGGGGTGTGATCGACGCGGTCCCCACGTAGCATCGGGCGATGGCTCGCTCGGTGACCCGCACGGCGCCGTCCGGCGGCGTGCTCAAGCGCATCCTGGTCGGCCGCGCGGTCGAGAGCGCGAGGCTCGAGCACACCCTCCTGCCCAAGATCCTGGCGCTGCCCGTGTTCTCGTCCGACGCCCTGTCTTCGGTCGCCTACGCGACCGAAGAGATCCTGCTCGTCCTGCTCACGGCCAGCGCAGCCTCCAAGTCGCTCGCGTTCCCGATCGCGATCGCGATCTCCACGCTGATGGTCATCGTGATCGCTTCCTATCGGCAGACGGTCCGCGCCTATCCCAACGGCGGGGGTGCCTACATCGTGAGCCGCGAGAACCTGGGCGTGTATCCGGGATTGATCGCGGCGTCGGCCTTGCTCGTCGACTACATGATGACCGTGGTCGTCTCCACGGTTGCCGGCGTGGTCGCGATCACCTCGGCGTTGCCGTCGCTCACGCCCCACAAGGTGGCCCTGGCGATCGGCTTCGTGCTCCTGATCACGCTCGCGAACCTCCGTGGGGTGCGGGAGTCGGGCACCGTCTTCGCCGTGCCCACGTACGGGTTCATCGTGGCGATCTTCGTGATGGTGACCCTGGGTCTGGTGCAGTGCTTGGGCGGGTGTCCGACCGCCGCCCCGGTCGAGGCGATCCCGGGCCTGGCGGCCGCGGGGGGCGCGGTCGGGCTCTGGGTCATCCTGCGCGCCTTCTCTTCCGGATCGACCGCGCTCACCGGCGTGGAGGCGATCTCGAACGGCGTGTCGGCCTTCCGGCGGCCGCAGGCGCGGAACGCGGCCGAGACCCTCGTGCTCATGGGCGTGATCGCGATCTCGATGTTCCTCGGGATCTCCTGGCTCGCAACCCACATCGACGGGATCACGGTCAGCGAGCATCGGTCGGTCGTGGCGCAGATCGCGGATACGGTCTTCGGCGGCGGGCTCGGCTTCTACCTCGTGCAGGGCTTCACGGCGGCGATCCTGGTCCTGGCCGCGAACACGGCGTTCCAGGACTTCCCCCGGCTGTCCGCGATCCTGGCTCGCGATCACTACATGCCGCGACAGTTCATGAACCGCGGGGACCGGTTGGTGTTCTCGAACGGCGTGATCGGCCTGGGCCTAGCCGCGTGCCTCGTGATCTATGCGTTCGACGCGGATCTCACGCGCCTGATCCAGATGTACGTCGTCGGGGTGTTCACGTCGTTCACCCTGTCGCAGACCGGGATGGTCCGCCACTGGCTGGCGGAGCGGCGCCGTGGCCCGGAGGCGGCCAGGGGCTGGCAGCGGGCGATCGCGATCAACACGGTCGGCGCGATCACCACCGGCGTCGTGCTGGTCGTGATCACGGCGACGAAGTTCGCCCACGGCGCCTGGCTGTCGATCCTGGTCATGGCCCTGATCGTGCCGCTGCTGCGGTCGATCCACCGCCACTACACCTCGGTGCAGGGTCAGCTCCGGCGTGGAGTCGTCGACCTCGGTGTGCCCAGCCGCAACCACGTCGTGATCCTGGTTCAGCGCCTCGACGCCGCCGCCGTCGATGCGATCAGCTACGTGAAGTCGATCCGCCACGCGGACGTCCGCGCGGTACACCCCTCGAGGACGGGGACGATCGCGCGGGACATGGCGGAGCGATGGCGTCGCCTCGCCGAGGACATCCCCCTGGAGCCGATCGCCCACCGCGAGCCGTTGCGCACGATCCGGACGTTCGTTCGAGCGATCCCCCGTGACCCGGACGACTTCGTCACCGTGATCGTCCCCGAGGCCATCCACGGACGGCTCCTGTCCTACCTGCTGCATCGCAGGGACCTGATCCGCCTGAAGGCCGGGCTCCTGCGCGAGCCGAACGTGGTCGTCACCGATATCCCCGTCGTCGTGGAGGGAGACCTCGGGGACGCTGGCGCGGAGCCCCTCCTGCCGGGGCGGTCCGTGACGCTCGTGTTCGTCTCGGCCGTGCACGACGCGACCATCCGAGCCGTCAACTACGCCGTCTCGCTCGGGGCGCAGGAGACCCGAGCCATCACGTTCGAGCTCGACCCCGAGGGGGCCGTCGGGATCGAGCGGGATTGGTTCGACCGCCGCCTCCCGATCCCGCTCGACGTGGTCGAGGCCCCGTTCCGCGATCTGACGGGGCCTATGCTGGAGGAGGTCCGAAGATTCACCCTCCGCGGTGACACGATCGTGACCGTCGTCCTGCCCGAGTTCGTCGTCTCGAGGTGGCGATACCTCTTGCTGCACAACCAGAACGCGTTGTTCGTGAAGCGCCTCCTGTTGTTCGAGCCGAACGCCGTACTGAGCAGCGTGCCCTTCGTCCTGCACTCCGACGAACGGGACACGGCTCCGTCAGGCGCGGAGGCCTGAGATGGACCGAGACGACGCCATCGCGCTCTGCCGGGAGAAGTGTCTGAAGGAGACCACGGTCCGGCACCTGATCTCGGTGGAGGGCGTGATGCGCGCCCTCGCCGCGCGCTTCGGCGAAGATGAGGACCGGTGGGCGCTGACCGGCCTGTTCCACGACCTGGACCAGGATCACACGGGCGACGACTCGGCGAACCACGCGCACCTCGCCGCCGGGTGGCTCCGGGAGGCCGGCGTCGAGGAGCCGATCGTGAACGGGGTCCTCGCGCATGCCGATCCGGTCTACCGGACGGACCTGATGTCGAAAGCGATCGTCCACGCCGACGCGGTCGCCGGACTCCTGGTCGCCTCAGCGCTCGTCCGGCCCGAGAAGGCGAACGGGATGAAGGTCTCCTCGGTGAAGAAGAAGCTGAAGGAGAAGGCCTTCGCACCCGGGGTCAACCGCGCGGAGATCTTCGACGTGGAGGCGTCGATCGGGTTACCGCTCGACGAGTTCCTCGCGGTGAGCATCGCCGGGCTCCAGGCGGTCGCGCCGGAGATGGACCTGGCCTGAGCGCCACCGGATCTGGTCGCGCAGGATCGACGAGATCTCGGCCCCGTAGAGGAAGAGCCACATCGCGAGCCGGATGAAGATCAGCAGGCCGAAGATCGCCGCGATCGACCCGTACAGAGCGCTCGCCTTGGCCACGAACCGGCCGACGTACCACCCGCCGAAGAGGCGCAGGAGCTCGAACCCGATCGTCATCCAGATCGCCCCCGTCAGATGGTCGCGGAGCGCCACGCCGTGCGTCGGCGTCAGCAGCCGGTACGCGAGCAGCCAGTACCCGAACATGAGCAGCGCGAGGGCCACGCGGATCACGAACGCGACGGGCAGCGCGATCAGGCCGTCGGCGGACAGCCCGGAGACGTAGCTCGCGACCCCGATCGTCGTCAGCAGGATCGCGCCCAGGACGATCGAGACCCCGAGCGCGCGCAGGCGGTTGACGAGGAAGTTCGCGTGGCCGCCGAAGATCCGGTCGAGGGTCCGATGAGCCCGGCTGGTCAGCGTCGACCCCACCCAGAGCGCGCCGATCAGCCCGACCAGGCCGAGCCCGACGCGCGCCGCCTGGAGCGAGGCGACCCGGTCCTGCACGACCGCGCTCGCACCCGGGACCTCCTCGATCACCCGCTCCAACCACCCGGGAGCGCCCAGCTCGTCGACCATGTACCCCGCGATCGACAGGCCGACCAGCGCCAGGGGCAGGATCGAGAGGAAGCAGTTGTAGGTGAGCGCCGCCGCGTAGACGCTGACCTGATCCTGGATGCTCTTCAGGTGGACCTCGAGCGCGAGCTGCACGCCGCGGACCACCCGCGTCTGCACGGCTGGGGTGAGCTTCCCCAACCAGACGCTCGCGAGCTGGACCGCGCGCACGACCGTCGTCCCGACCAGATCGCGACCTCGCCGGGTCCACCGCTGCGCTACCGTACCCATGTCGACCGGCAGCTTCGCACGGAGAGGTGCGCGTGAACATCAGACCGACCACCCAGGACGACGTCGAGTTCCTGAAGAAGATGCTCTACGAGGCGGCCACCTGGAACCCCGATTGGCCCACCGAGCCGATGGAATCGGTGCTCGAGGAGCCGATGCTCCACCGCTTCTACGACGGCTGGGGGCGACCCGGCGACGCGGGCGTGATCGCCGAGCTCGACGGCGTCCCGGTCGGCGCCGCCTGGTATCGCCTGTTCACCCGCGAGGAGCCCGGCTACGGGTTCGTCGACGAGAAGATCCCCGAGCTCGGCCTGGCGGTCGAGCCGATGCACCGTCGCAAGGGGATCGGCGGCACGCTCCTGCGCGCGCTGATGGTGCAGGCGCGCGAGGAAGGGTTCCAGTCGCTCTCGCTGTCGGTCGCCGTCCACAACCGCTCGCGCATGATGTACCAGCGGGTCGGGTTCGAGAGGGTGTCCGAGGACGAGGGCGGGTCCTGGACGATGGTCGTGAACCTGTAGTCCGGCGCCGGTCAGGCTCCGTCGGCTCTCGATCGATCGAGTTCCGCGTACTCCGCCCGCACCTGCCGCCAGCGGCGCGTGACCCACCAGATCCCGCCAGCGAAGATCGCGACCGCGATCGCCCACGCGACCGGGCGCAGGACCTTCTCCGCCGCCGCCCAGTTGTCCCCGAGGACGTAACCGATCCACGCGAGCGCGAAGGTCCACGGCAGGCAGCCGAGGATCGTGTAGAGGGTGAACTTCCCGAAGTTCATGCGGGCGACCCCCGCCGGGACGCTGATGAACGTGCGCACGACCGGGAGCAACCGCGAGAAGAAGACGGCCGCGTCGCCGTGCCGCTCGAACCACGCGTGCGCGCGGTCGATCTCGTGCGGACGGATCAGCAGGTACCGGCCGAACCGGTCGACCAGCGGGCGGCCCCCCCACGCCCCCGCCGCGTACGCGATCCAGGAGCCGACGAGGTTGCCGAGCGTCCCGACGAGCCCCACCCAGAACAGGCTGAGCTCGCCCCCTCCGCCCACGAACGCTGCGCTCGCGAGCGCCCCGCCGAAGAGCATCGTCACCTCGGAGGGGATGGGGATGCAGGCCGACTCGAGCACCATCAGGACGAAGATCGCCAGGTACCCGTAGCGGAGGATCTCCTCCGTGACGAAGTCGGTGAACAGGGCGAGCACGGTGCTCCAGGGGTGGGAGGTGAGGCGCGGAGCCTAGCATCCGCCCGGGAATAACCATCCTGACCGGCGGTGTTGCCCGGCCCCTGGAGGACCGAGCGACCTGCTCAGCGTCCGTCGCCGCCCGGCCGATGATGCTTGTCGGGGTCGGGGGCGGTGGTACCGTCCCCCGCGGACGCCCCCGGCGTCCGCCTCCCCGGATCCGTGAGAAGAGGTCGGAACCGCATGCCGAAGACGCTCGTGGTCGTCGAATCGCCCGCCAAGGCGAAGACGATCGAGAAGTACCTGGGCGGCGACTACGCCGTCCGGGCTTCGTACGGGCATATCCGGGACCTCCCCAAGTCCAAGCTGGGGGTCGATCCCGAGCACGACTTCGCCGTCACGTACGAGGTGCCGGAGGACTCGAAGCGGCACCTGAGCGAGCTGAAGCGGGTCCTGAAAGGTGCAGACGACCTGGTCCTCGCGACCGACTACGACCGCGAGGGCGAGGCGATCGCGTATCACGTGGCCACGCTCCTCGGCGTCGATCCCTCGCAGGCGAAGCGGGTGACGTTCACCGAGATCACCCGGGACGCGATCCTGGAGGCGTTCCGCGAGCCGCGCACGGTGGACCTGCGGCTGTTCGACGCGCAGGAGGCCCGGCGGATCCTCGACCGGCTGGTCGGGTACCGGATCAGCCCGATCCTGTGGAAGCGGGTCCGCCCGGGGCTGTCGGCCGGGCGCGTGCAGTCGGTTGCCGTCCGGCTGATCGTGGAGCGGGAGCGCGAGATCGCGGCGTTCCTGCCGATCGAGTACTGGAGCGTCGACGTCCGGCTGACCCCGACGGACCGGGAGCGGCCGTTCCTCGCCCGCCTGGTGCAGATCCCCGACGGGAAGCTCGCGACCGCCCCGGACAAGAAGGGCATCCTGCTGGGGGCGGAGGCCGACGCGGCCTCGCTCGCCGAGCGCCTGCGGGCGGCCGCGTACCGGGTGGTGAAGGTCGAGCAGAAGGAGCGCAAGCGCTCGCCGGCGCCGCCGTTCACGACCTCGACGTTGCAGCAGGAGGCCGCCCGCAAGCTCGGGTTCGGGGCGCGCCGGACGATGTCGATCGCCCAGCGGCTGTACGAAGGGATCGACCTGCCCGGGGAGGGTACGGTCGGCCTCATCACCTACATGCGGACCGACTCGGTGAACATCGCGGAGTCGGCGCTGCGCGAGATCGCCGAGCTCGTGAAGACGGAGTACGGACAGGCCTACGGGCTGGCGGAGTTCCGCCGGTACAAGACCCGGTCGCGCAACGCGCAGGAGGCGCACGAGGCGGTGCGGCCAACCTCGGTGCTGCGGACGCCGCAGCGCGTCGCGGCCTCGCTCGACCGCGACCAGCTCCGGCTGTACACGATGATCTGGCAGCGCACGATGGCCACCCAGATGGCGGAGGCGCGCTTCAACCAGGTCGGCGTGGACATCGAGGCCGTGGCCCCGGCGTCGAACGGCGACGCGCCCGCGACCTACGGCCTGCGCGCGACCGGCCAGACCCTGATCTTCGACGGGTTCCGCCGGGTCTACTTCGAGGGCCGCGACGAGGGTCCGGACGAGGATGCGGAGTCGATGCTGCCGGAGCTCACCGCCGAGCAGCTCCTGCGGATGCTCGAGGTCCTGCCCGAGCAGCACTTCACGCAGCCCCCGCCCCGGTACACGGAGGCCTCGCTCGTGAAGACGCTCGAGGAGCTCGGGATCGGCCGCCCGTCCACCTACGCCTCGATCATCTCGACGATCCAGGATCGGGGCTACGTGCGCCTGGAGGACAAGCGGTTCTTCCCCGAGGACGTCGCGGGCGTCGTGATCGACAAGCTGATCGAGCACTTCCCCGACGTGGTCGACACGAGCTTCACCGCCTACATGGAGAAGGAGCTCGACGACATCGCCGAAGGGGATCTGCCCAAGGTCCAGATGCTGCACGAGTTCAACGGCCCGTTCGAGCGCGCCCTCGAGAAGGCCGAGCACTCGTTCGAGCGCTACAGCGAGGAGCTCGACGAGACGTGCCCGCTGTGTCCCACCGAGGGGCGCGAGCCCGGCCGCCTGGAGGTCAAGCTCGGGCGCTACGGCAAGTTCATCGGGTGCACGAACTACCCGGACTGCCGGTACATCCGCAACATGGACGGCAGCGAGCGGCCCGAGCCGGAGATGCTGGACGAGACCTGTCCGGACTGCGGCCGCCAGCTGCAGCGCCGGGTGGGTCGGTACGGTCCGTTCGTCGGGTGCTCGGGCTACCCGGACTGTCGGTACATCAAGAAGGAACCGCCGACGAGCACGGGGGTGACCTGCCCGCAATGCGGTCAGGGCGAGATCGTCGAGAAGCGCACGCGGTTCGGGCTGATGTACGGGTGCGAGCGGTACCCGGACTGCGACTTCGCGGTGAACCACCCACCGATCGCCGACCGCCCGTGTCCCGAGTGCGGCGGCCTGCTGGTCCGCCGGCCGAAGTCGATCCGCTGCTGGACGTGCGGGGCGGAGATGGACGATGAGCTGAACGTCACGAAGCCGGGTGATGTGGAGGCGGAGGCCGAGGCCCGGGCCGCGAAGTCCGCCGCGCGCGCCGCTCGCGCCGCGGCGAAGGCGAAGAAGAGCCCGGCGAAGCGGTCCGGAGCGAAGAAGGGCGCCGCGAAGCGGCGCGCTTCCGGCACGAGACGGAAGGCGCCGGCGGCCGTTCCGGCCGCCGGCGACGGACCCGCCGAGGCCTAGCGAGCGTGTCGACCTTCGCCGACGAGGTCGCCGCGCTCCGCGGGACCCGGTCGGCGACGCTCAAGGATCTGCTGACCCACCCCGCGTTCTCGCGGCTGCTGGCCGCGATGACGATCTCGTCGCTCGGGGACTGGGTCGGGTTCGTCGCGGTGACCTCGCTCGTGGCGAGCTTCGGGGGCACCGGCGGCGCCGCCCTGGCGGTGTCGGGCGTGATGCTGGCGCGCACCCTCCCGGCGCTGCTCTTCGGGCCGATCGCGGGCGCGATCGTCGATCGCTTCGACCGGAAGCGGTTGATGATCACCGCGGACATCGGGCGCGGGATGCTCTACGCGGCGATGCCCTTCCTCGGCGAGCTGTGGGGCATCTACCTGCTGTCGTTCGTGATCGAATGCCTCTCGCTCCTGTGGACGCCCGCCCGCGACGCCTCGTTGCCGAACCTCGTCCCGCGTCGCCAGCTGGCGAACGCCAACGCGATCGGGCTCGTGAGCACCTACGCGACCCTCCCGCTCGGCGGGGCGGTGTTCGCGATCCTCGCCGGGATCTCGACCAGCGTGCTCGGACCGCGGATCCCCTACTTCGCCGACCACACGAGCTCCCTCGCCCTGTGGCTGGACGCCGGAACGTTCGCGTTCTCCGCGCTCATGGTGAGCCGGATCCCGATCCGCACCCCGGCCTCGCGCACGCTCGAGCGGTTCGACCTCACGCGGGTGTGGCGCGACACGGTCGAGGGGATCCGGTTCCTCCGCGAGGACTCGATCGCGTCGGCGATGACGGCCGGCATCCTCGTCGCCTTCGCGGCGGTGGGGGCCGTCCTCGCGATCGGACCCGTCTTCGTCCAGAGCACGCTCGGTGCGAACGAGGCCGGCTGGGGCGTGATGGTGACGGCCTTCGGCCTCGGCATGGCGATCGGGATGGCGGGATCGAACCAGGTCGCGAAGATCGTGGATCGCGAGGTCGCGTTCGTCTGGTCGCTGATCGGCGCCGCCGGCACGCTGCTCGTCCTCGCGATGATGCCCACCTTCCCGCTCGCGGCGTCGGTCACGGTCTTCCTCGGCGTCGCCTGCGGTTCCGCCTGGGTCAACGGCTACACGCTGCTCCAGGAGAACGTCGCGGACGAGTTCCGGGGACGGACGTTCGCGTCGCTGACGACGCTGTCGCGTCTCGGGCTGTTCCTGTCGTTGGTGCTGTTCCCTATCCTGTCGACCGTCTATGGCACGAAGGGCATCGACGTCGAGTTCGACCCCGACGGGACGCGTCTCGCGCTCGCGACGGCCGGCCTGCTCGCGGCCGGCGCAGGATTCAACACGCGCCGGCTCCTGCGCCGGTACCGGATCTCCCGGCCGATCCCGCTCACGCTCGTGCCGAAGCTGAAGCGCCCGCCGGCGACCGGGCTCTTCATCGCCTTCGAGGGCGTCGAGGGCGCCGGCAAGGGCACGCAGATCCGGCTCGCGGAGGAGCACCTCCGATCCCAGGGCCTGGACGTCCTGGTGACGCGCGAGCCGGGGGGGACGGAGCTCGGCGAGAAGATCCGCGAGGTCCTGCTGGACCCGCAGACCGGGAAGCTCGACGCGCGCAGCGAGGCGTTGCTCTTCGCCGCGAGCCGCGCCCAGACCGTGAGCGCGATCATCCGTCCCGCCCTCGCCGAGGGCCGGATCGTGATCTGCGACCGGTACGTCGATTCGTCGATCGCGTACCAGGGATCGGCTCGCGGTCTCGGGGAGCAGGACGTGCTGACCCTCAACGTCTGGGCCACGCAGGGGCTCTTCCCGGACCTCGTGATCCTGCTCCACGTCGAGCCGGAGCTCGGGCTGCTCCGTTCGACGGAGGCGCCCGACCGGATGGAGCTCGAGGGGCAGGACTTCCACGCGAAGGTGTCCGACGCCTATCTCAAGATCGCCGAGGAACACCCCGAGCGGTTCATCGTGATCCGAGCCGACCGCCAGCCTGCCGACGTGTTCGAGGATGTGCGGGTCGCGATCGAGCGCCTGCTCCGCGACCGTGACGAGGACGGCGGCGCGACCGACGCCGACGGGGACGGGAGCGCAGGTCCCGATCGTGACGGGGGGTCGGACGCGTGAACGGTGGGGCCCGGGCGTCGGCGGGTCGAGGTACCCTCCGCGGATGAGCGCCGTGCTGTCGGCCGTTCCCGGGCAGGACGCGGCGATCGCGTTCCTCTCGGCGGCGGCGGAGCGTCCGCATCACGCCTACGTCTTCGCCGGTCCCGAGGGCTCCGGCAAGTCGCTCGCGGCGCGGGCGTTCGCGGCGTCGTTGCTCTGTCTGCGGGGTGGGTGTGGGTCGTGCCGATCCTGCCGGCTCGCGCTCGGCGACCGGCACCCGAACGAGTTCCTCGTGGAGCCGGAGGGACGCGACATCCATGTGGACACGGTCCGCGACGAGGTCTGGCACCCGGCGTACCGGACGGCGCCGGAGCCCGGCCGGAAGATCTTCGTGATCCGCGAGGCCGATCGGCTCTCGCCGGCCGCCGCCGACACGCTGCTCAAGGTGCTCGAGGAACCTCCGGCCGATGCCGTGCTGTTGCTGATGTCGGCGCGGGCCCACGAGCTGCCCGACACCGTCCTTTCCCGGTGTCACGTGGTCACGTTCGCCGCGCTGTCCGAGCCCTTCGTCGTCGACGCGCTCGTCGCGGAGGGCGTGGACGAGCTGCGGGCCCGACTCGCCGCGCGGCTGACCGGTGGGAACCTGGGCCGCGCGCGGCGGCTCGCGACCGCCGCCGACGGGTTGGCGTTCCGCGACGCCGCGCGCGAGGCGATCGCCCTCGCGGCGCGCGGCCCTGCGGGCGCGCTCGACGCGGCCGGGGTCGTGCTCGATGCGGCCGGGTCGTACAAGAAGGGACTGAAGGCGGAGCTCGACGACGAGCTGGCGCCGTTCCTCGACGAGAAGGGACGACCCGAGGAGGGCTACCGGGGCGCGATCCGGCGGATCGAGACGAGGTTCCAACGCAAGGAGCGTCGCGCCGAACGGGACTTCGTCGACTGGGTCCTCCTCGGCGTGTCGTCGCTGTTGCGCGACCGGATCGCGGTCGGCGTGGGGGGGCGAACCGACGTCCTGATCAACGCCGACCTCGATCCGGGGGACGCACCGCCGGTCCTCGCGGCGGTGCGCGGTCTGGCCGGGGTCGAACAGGCGCGAGCGGAGCTCGCGGAAGACGTCAACCTGAACCCGCGCCTCGTCCTCGAGCGGGCCTTCCTGCGCCTGGGCGAGCAAGCGGCGTAGGCTCCACGGGTTCGTCCGGCGGATCCGTTCCGCGGGAGGGGTGGCCCATCCGAACGGTGGTGCTGGCACTACTGGCAGCGGCCGGGTGCCGGTGGGACGCTGACCCGTGGAGATGCATGAGCGATGACCGTTCGCGTGTTGATCGTCGATGATCAGGCGCCCTTCCGCATGGCCGCCCGGATGGTCGTGGATGCGACCGATGGGTTCGACGTCGTGGGAGAGGCGGAGTCGGGCGAGGAGTCCGTCGAGCTCGCCGCTGGGCTGTCGCCCGACCTGGTCCTGATGGACGTGAACCTCCCCGGGATCGACGGGCTCGATGCCACCCGACAGATCCTGTCGGCGTCGGACGCGGTCGTCGTGCTGCTGCTCTCGACGTACGAAGAGGCGGAGTACGCGCCGAGGGCCGCGGAGTGCGGGGCCGCCGCCTACATCCCCAAGGCCTCGTTCGGCCCCGACCGGCTCGAGGCCGCGTGGGCGGAGGCCCACGCGGCCGGGGCCTGAGACCGGCCGGACCGGTGCGATCCGGCCGGCCCCCGGCCCGCACCGGCTACTTGCCCCGGACCGTCACCTCGAGGACGTCCATGAACAGGTCGTCCCCGTGGGTCGACCGCATGATGAACCGCACGAAGCGGACCTTCTTCAACCCGTTCGACCCCCTGGGCTCGTAGGTCCGCAGAACCCCGTCGTTCTGAGCGTTCGCCTTCACGACGGTGATCCAATCGCCGTTCTGCGGTCCGGGTCTGGATCGTGAAGCCCTTCACTCCGGCCCCCGGGCCGTCCCCGCACGTGCCCATCGAGGCCACCCCGAAGGTCGTGACCGAGATCGCCTTCGGGAGCTTCACGACCGCCTTGCGTGGGCCGGTCACGTTCGACCCGTAGACGCTCCCGGGGGCATCGGAACCCCACCCGGCCCCCATCGCGAGGTCGAACGCGTTGGCCGGTCCGCAGCCGAACGCCGTGTAATCGGGCGGCGTGGCCGACACGAGCTTCGCGCCGGCTTCCAAGGCGGCCCAGTCGCGGTTCACCTTGCGGCTGAGGACCTCGTCGCCGTCGACGACGAAGTCCAGAGCGACCGACTGCTCGTACCCGGGGGCGTCGACCACGACCGCCGCGTACGCGTCGTGGAACGGCACGTCCTCGATGAGGAACGTGCCGTCCGCCGCGGTCCGGGTGCCGAGGTCGTTGCCGAACCCCGACGCGAGCCCACCGACGTACACGGACACGTCCTTCAGGCCCTTGCCGGTCGCCTTGCTCGTGATCCTCCCGTGGATCGTCCCGCACGGGTCGACCGCGCAGTCGGGCGGGAGGCTGAAGTCCTCGACCGGCGCGGTGTCGGAGCCGTCGGTCGCCGACGAGAAATAGCCCATCCCTCGCTGCGCGAACACACCCCAGATCGCGTCCTGGTTGACGCCCGCGTTCGCCACGAGGTCCGCCTGCAGGATCGCGTTCCGCATGTCCAGGAAGGACGGCTCGGGCGGCGAGAGCTCCATCGCACGGGTGACGAGGCTCTCCGTCAGCGTTTGGCCCAGGAGCTGGCGAAGCTGCCACAAGGTCTGGGCCCAGATCTCGCCGTCGGCGTGCACCTCCGGTCCGTCGGTCACGTGCCCGAAGTCGCCGTACGTGTACCCGCCGCTCCCGGCGGACTGCGTGCCGCAGTTGCTCGACGACGATCCGACGGGGCAATCGGTGGCCGAGGCACGCAGCGACGTCCGGCGAACGTGTAGAACCCCATGATCAGGTTGCCGTCGCCGGGATCGTCCGGCTTGAAGCCCTGACCGTTCAGGAAGTCGAGGGCGTACCAGTCGCTCCACCCCTCGCCCATCGCTCCCGACTGCGCGGAGTTCAGCGCACCCGACTGCCGTCAGGCGTACGTCACGAGCCGGTTCGACAGCCCGTGCGTGTACTCGTGGTAGACGACCTCCGCGTCGTCTCCGCCGTTCGCGGCCGGGATCGTCTCGAGGCCCTGAACGGGCACGAACAGGTACATCTGCATGATCGGCGGGGTCCCGTCGGGCGGGACCGCCATGTTCGCGTTGTCGATGTGGAACCCATCCGGGTAGCCGTGGTCGATGTTCGCGCCGTCCATCGCCTGCGCGTGCACCGGGTCGCCGCCCTCGCCCTGTCCGGACGAGTTCGTCAGCTCGAAGTTCCCGGCCGCCTCGGTGAACCCGATCGGCGCGGCGTTCAGGTGATCGTGGAACGTGTTGACGAAGTAGTAGACCTGCTCCACGTTGTGCTGCAGGTTGGCCCGCCAGCTGAACGCGGTGGTCGGATCCCACGAGCAGGGGCGCAGCGTCGAGCAGTTGAAGGTGTCGGTCGTGCTGAGCGCCGGCGCATAGCCGCTCCAGTCGAGGCCGGTGAGCGCCGGAACCTCCTCGCTCGCCTGCGCGACGTCGTCGTCGTTCACGTCGGCCCAGGCGTGGGCGTTGTTGCCCGACAGCCTCGTGCCGTCGGCGACGGGGAACGTGACCGGCGCCGCGACGCCTCCACCGTTCGGCACGCCGTCGGATGCCGTCAGCGCCCATGCGCTTCCCGTGCCGTTGCTGTCGTTCTTGACCAGGTTGGTCCGGTACAAGGTCGCGCCGGACACGGCGTCGATGACGGAAAGGTCGATCCGGCTGGACGACACGTACGTCGTCGTCCGCCATGCCAGCACGGGCCCCGCGTCCCGTGACGAAGAGCACCAGCTGCGCCTCGTCCCTGGGGTCGCCGCTCGATGCGGCAGCCCCGACGCTCGCGCGTGCGGCCGCGATCGCCGCGCCGGATGCGACGCGTGGCGCGGTGGCGTTCGGCCGGAGGCCGTGGACGGGGGAGCCGGTCACGTTGATCAGCCGACCGTCCTTCGTCACGCTCGCCTTCAGACCGTTGCCGAAGACCGGGATCCCACGGGTCCTCTGGATCCACGACAGGTGATGCGTGCCCCCGATGTCCACGTAGTCGTCCCGCAGGGACAGGGTCCGCAGGTCCCCCGGCGACAGCCCGAAGGCGGTGCGGTTCGCGCGAACGTACCGGATCGCGACGTCCGCGGCGGGCGCACCGGATGTCCGGGTCAGGTATCCATCCACCCGGCCGACGAACCGGAGCGTGCCGGTCGTGCCGTCGGACACCACGACGCCCTGGGGTCCGAGTCGCTCCGCCAGGGATCGACGGGCGTCGGCGACGCGAGGGGGGACGCCGACCGGCCCGCCCGCCGCTCGGACGTCGATGCCCGTGTCCGCACGCGATGCCCGGGCGCGCGTGCTCGGGGCGACGGACGATGCCGGGGCGGACGCCGTGGCGACCATCGCCAGCGCGATGGCGGCGACGGTGACGGTGACCAGGGTTCGCCGGAACGGCGGGCGGGTGACGTGATGCTGCAAGGGACCCCTCCTTCTGTCGCTGATCGACCGCGGGATCCGCCCGACGGCGGACGACGGGTCTCGGGCGACGCTAACACCTCGATCGAGGCGACCCTGTCGGTTCGTTGCAGGAGTTCGTCCGAACGTTGGTCGTAGGTGGAACGACCCGCGACGGCGAGCCAGCCCGCGTCGTCGAGCGCGGCTCAGCTCCCGCGGACCGAGAGCTCCGACATGTCCATGTACGGCGCGTTCCCTCGGTTCGACCGCATGATGAGCCGCACGTAGACCACGTTCGACGTTCCGGCGTGCGGGACCAGCACGTTCAGCCGTCCCTGAGGGAGGGCCGTGGCCGAGGCATAGGCCGTGATCCAGGGCCCGTGGGCCGTCCGGGTCTGGATCGTGAAGGCCTTCACGCCCGCATCGCGGGGGTCGCCGCACGCGGCCCCGGGATCGAAGCCGAACGACCGTATGTCGACCGCCCTCGGCAACCGCACGACGATCGATCGGGGGCCCGTGAAGCTGCTCCCCGCCGTGGAGTCCGGTGCGTCGGAACCCCACCCAGACCCGAGGAGCAGGTCGAACGCGCCCGCGGGTCCGCAGCCGAACTCGGAGTAGTCGGGCGGCGAGGCGCGCTCGATCGTGGCACCGCCCTCGAGGGCGGCCCAGTCCCGGGTGACCTTCCGGTTCAGGGTCTCGTCGCCGTCGACGGCGAGATCGATCACCTCGACGGGCTCGTACCCCACCGCGTCGACCACGATCTTCGCGTAGGTGTGGAAGGGGACGTCCTCGATCGAGAACGTGCCGTCTGCAGAGGTGACGTCGGTGAGGTCGGTGGCGAGCCCGCTCGAGAACCCCTCGATGCCCACCGTCACATCGGCCACCGGGTCGCCGGTCACCTTGTCTCGGATCATCCCTGCGATCGAGCCGCAGGGCTCGGCCGTGCAGTCCGGCGGCAGCGAGGAGTCCTCGGTCGGGTTGACGTCGTCCGGACCTTCGGTGACGGCGAAGTACCCCATGCCGCGATCGGCGAAGATCGACCAGAGGACGTCTTGATGCGCGCCATCGAAGACGATCTCGTCCGCCTGCAGGATGGCGTTGCGCATGTCCAGGAACGACGGCGCCGGGGGCGACAGCTCCATCCCGCGCGTGACGATCGACTCCATCACGGCCGAGCCGAGCGCCTCCCGAGCCTGCCAGAGCGTCTGGACCCAGATCTCGCCGTCGGCGTGGATCTCCGGGAACCCGACGATCTGGCCGAGGTCTCCGTACGTGTAGCCTCCGGGGCCGGTCGGGATGTCCTCGCCTGGACAACCCTCGGCCGAGACGTCGACCGGGCAGTCGACCGCCGCCGTCCGGAAGGCGAGTTGGTCGCCGGCCGAGTACCGGAACACGATCGCGTCGCCGCTGGCCGGCGTGTCCTGGAACCAGCCGTTCACGTCCGTGAAGTCGATCGCGTACCAGTCGCTCCAGCCCTCGCCCATCGAGGCGGATTGTTGAGCGACCAGTCCCGACGTGCCGTCGGGGAAGGTGACGAGTCGGTTCGAGAGCCCGTGCGTGAACTCGTGGTAGACGGTCTCGGCCTCGGTCCCGGAGTCGCCGGTCGGGATCCCGGGCCAGTACGGCGTCTTGCGCTGCAGGTACATCTGCATCGTGGGCGGCTGGCCGTCCGGCGGCGTCGACATGTTCGCGTTGTTGACGTGGCCCCCGTCGGGACGCCCGTTCGCCGTGTCGGCGCCGTCGATCGCCTCTCCCTGGAGCGGATCGCCGCCCTCGCCGTCCCCGGAGGCGTTCACCACCTGGAAGTTCCCGGCGGCCTCGGTGAACCCGATCGGTGAGGCGAGCAGGTGATCGTGGAAGCGGTTGAGGAAGTAGAAGAGCTGGACCGCGAACCACTCGCGGTTCCGTCGCCAGTCCCGCGGGATCGACTTGTCCCACGTGCAGGAGAAGTGGTTCGAGCAGTTCTGCGCCGCGGTGGTGGTGTCGAAGACCGGCGCGTAGGACCAGTCGGTCCCGCTCACGGCCGGAACCTCGTCCCTGGGGTCGGGGACGCTGTCGTCGTTCACGTCGAGGTAGACGTGCGCGTTGTTGCCCGAGAGCGCCGAGCCGTCGAAGACCGGGAACGTCCGAGGCAGCAGGTCCCCACCGCCGTTCGGGATGTCGCCGCCCGGGTAGATGTCGACGGCCGGCCCCGTGCCCACCGCGTCGTCGTTCGTCAGGCTGTGTCGCCACAGCAGCTCACCGGTCCGCGCGTCCACGACCGACATCGACTGGTCGTCGTCCGCGACCCACGCGATCACGCGCCACGCGATCCGGGCGCCGCGCGCGGTCGGGAACAGCACGAGTTGGGCGTCGTCGCCGATCGACGCCGCGGCGCCGGTCGTAGGGGCCGCCGTCCTCGCCACGGCGACCGCGGCCCCCGACGAGAGGAGAGGCGTCGTGGCGTTCGGTCGCAGCCGGTGCACGGGGGAGCCGGTCACGTTCACGAGCTCGCCGTCCGACGTGACGCTCGCCTTCAGGCCGTTGTGGAACACGGGGATGCCGTGGGACCGCTGGATCCACGACAGATGGTGCGTGCCCTGCACGTCGACGTAGTCCTGTCGGAACGAGAACGTGCGGAGATCGCGCGCGGACAGCCCGAAGGCCACGCGGTTCGCCCGCAGATAGCCCATCGCGACCCGGCGAGCGGCGCGGTCGCTCGCGCGGGTCAGGAACCCGTCCAGACGGCCCACGAACCGGAGCGTGCCGGTCAGACGGTCCGGCTCGACCACGCCGAACCGGCCCAGCGAGCGTGCGAGCTCGACGCGCGCCGCCGCGACGCGGCGCGACACGCCGACGGCCACCCCGCCGGTGCGGCCGTCGAAGGAGGTCGTCCGCGCCGCGCGATGGATCGCGACCGGGCGCGGGCCCGCGGGAGCCGGTGAGGTGCGCGTAAGCACGGTCGTGAGCGCGACGGCGGCCGCGAGGCCGACGATCCACGCGCGGCGACCGATGCGTGGAGCAGGGACCATGCGGGCACCTCCGAGGACGCTGCGATGGACGTGAGGACACCCGACGGTACCCGCCAGGCCGAGCCTGTGACGGCCCGTTCCAGGCGTCCCTTCGCGGTCTTCCCGTCGAATCGAGTCCTCAGCGGACCGGAACGCTGCCCGCCACGCTGGTCCCCGCACCCGGCGCGCTTCGAACCTCGAGCGCCCGCGTCGTCACCGACGCTCTCCGACGTCGATCGTGCCCGCGACCGTCGTGCCGACCCCGGGTTCGCTCCGGATCTCCAGTCGACCGCCGATCGCGTCCAGGCGATCCGACATCCCGCGCAACCCGGTCCCGTATCCCGTGGCCGACGGGTCGAAGCCAACGCCGTCATCGGAGACCGTGAACCGGAGGTCGCCGTTCGAGGCTACGAGCGTCACCGTGGCGGCGTTCGCGTGTGCGTACTTCGCGACGTTGTTCAGCGCCTCCAGGACGCAGAAGTAGATCGTCGACTCGGTCGCGGCCGGGTAGCGCTCGATGCCCTTTGCGCGGATCGAGGTCGGCACGGCAGCCTTCCGAGCTTGCGCCTTGAGGGCGGCCGGGAGCCCCTTGTCGGCCAGCAGCGGGGGATAGATCCCGCGCGCAAGGTCGCGCAGATCCTCGAGCGTCGACGTCGTGGCCGACTGCAGTTCGACCGCCAGTGCGCGCGCCTTCGCCGGATCGCGCTCGGCGAGCCCCTCCAGGAGCCGAAGCTGCACGGCCAGGGCGACGAGCTGCTGCTGCGCGCCGTCGTGGATGTTGCGCTCGAGACGGCGGCGCTCCTCGTCCTGCGCCGCCACGAGCCGTTGGCGTGAGGCTTTGAGCTCTTCGATGAGGCGAACGTTCCGCAACACGGGCCCAGCCTGCGCGGCCAGGTCTCGGACCAGCGTCGTGCGTCCCGCGTCGAGCGGATCGTTCGCGGGCATCAGGACCGACAGCGCACCGAGCGACTCCCCCTGGTGGATCACGTCGATCGCATCGTCCGGGGGCGTCGACGACGTCCACGCGCCGGGCGGCCAGCATGCGGCCGGCACGAGCTTCCCGCCGACCGTGAGCCAGACCGTGGCGACCTCCGCGCGCGTTCCTTCGTGGAGGACGCCCGCCATCCGCTGCAGGACGTCGTCGTTCGAGTAGGCGTCGCCGATCTGGGCGGAGAAGGCGGATAGGACCTGGTAGGGGCTCTCCCGTCCGGCGTACACGACCCGGTCGGCGATCCGGGTGGCGATGCGGTACAGCGGGATCGCGAGCAGCCCGAACCCGATCCCGGCGAGCAGCAGGAGCGTCGGGCTGTCGGCGAGCGAAGGGATCACGCCCACCGCGACGAGCAGGAGGAGCAGGCCCCCGGCCGCGAGCAGGAGCGCCATGAGGAACGCGAAGATCACGGTCTTCTTGAGCACGAGGTCGATCTCATACAGGCGGTACTTGAGGACCGCGACCGCGATCGCCAGAGGGATCGTCGCGAGCGCCAGCAGCAGCACGGCCTCGGTGGCTCGGATGAACACTCCCGACGGCTCGGTCTCCGGGATCGCGAACCCGACCACGTAGATGAGGTACGCGGCCGCGATCGCGACCGTAGAAGGGACCAGCCACTTGATCTGCTGTCGCTCGTCGCCCCTGCTTCGGTGGAAGCGCACCACCAGGTTCGCCATGCCGATGAGCAGGAGGAGCGCGAGGGCGGCGAGCATGATGCTGCCGATGCGGGACATCCCCGGAACCCGGAGTGGGTTGACGACATCCTCGTACACCGTCGGCCGGTCGGTCAGGGCCGAGGTCAGCGTGGCGACCGCCACACCCGCGGAGGCCGAGACCGTCCATGCCCGCCACCGGCCCGACAGGAACCGTCCGTCGGGGAACAGCGTGAACACGATCGCGAGCGACGCCTGAGCCGGGATCCAGATCCATTCGAGGCTCATCGCAGCCATCCTGGCCACGATCGATCCCGACGCGGATCCGGCGACCGCCCAGGTCGCGTACGCATCGCCGAGCTGGACGAGAGCCCAGAGCACCGCTCCGCCGAGGAAGAGCCATCCGATCGGGTTCGTCGGACGCTTGAGAGCGAGGAGCAGACCGGCGCCGGCGGATCCGATCGCGAGGATCGCCCAGTAGCCGGGGAAGCCGATGTTCTCAGGCGGTGTGACGTGGCGCGCGGCGAACGCGTAGCCGAGACCGAGCATCGCGAGGGCGACGGCCACCGTCGAGAGGATCCATGCGGTTCGTGGCGGGGCCCAACCTTCCTGCCGAGCAGCGCGGTTCATGGGCGGATCGTCGCACCTCGCGCGCATGGATCGGAAGGGCGCTGGCCCGTCCGGTCGTGGGGCAGAGCCACCGTCCAGATGGTGGTGGTAGCTCGCCTGATCCGTGGTGCGGGCGCCGTCGCGGCCGGGCCAACCCGAGCGTACGGTGGCGATGCACGCACCGAAGGAGGCACCACGATGGGAACGATCCTGGTGGGAACCGATACGACCGCCGCCGCGGACCTCGCCGTCGAGGACGCGGCCCGGATGGCGCGAGACCGCGGCGCGGAGCTGCTGGTCCTGTACGTGCAGGCCGACGCCGACGGGCGGAGCGTGGTCGACCCGGCCCGCTCGCCCGATCCGGCCGGGCACCTCGACCGCCTGCGCTCGCGCTTCCACGACCTGCCGATCCGAACGCGGATGGAGCGCGGCGAGGTGGCGGACCGGATCTGCGCGGTGGCCGAGGAGGAACGCGCCGACACGATCGTGATCGGCAACCGGGGCGCACACGGGACCTGGTGGCGGGTGCGGGATTCCGTGCCGAACCTCGTCCTGCGTCATGCGCCGTGCAGCGTCCTCGTCGTCGACACCCGGCGCGCTCAGTAGCCGGAGGGAGGAGGGTCAGTCGTGCTCGGTCTCGCGGAGGAACGCGAGCACCGCCATCACGCGGCGATGCACGTCGGGTTCCTCCGAGAGGCCGAGCTTGTGGAACATCGAGTTGATGTGCTTCTCGACCGCGCGCTCGGTGAGGAACAGCGACGACGCGATGGCCGCGTTGTTCTGGCCCTGCGCCATGTGCGACAGGACCTCCCGCTCACGGTCGGTCAGCTGCGCGAGGGGCGAGTGCGCCATCCGGTCCTTCGCGGCCACGAGCGCCTCGACGACCTTCGGGTCCAGCACGCTCCCGCCTCGGGAGACCTCGCCGAGCGCGCGGACCAGCTCGTCGACGTCGGCGACGCGTTCCTTCAGCAGGTACCCGAGGCCCGTGGCGCCGTCCTTCAGAAGCTCGTAGGCGTACTCCTCGTCGGCGAACTGCGACAGCACGACCACGCCGATCTCGGGGTGCTCGGCGCGGATCGTCTTGGCCGCCTCGATCCCCTCGTTCGTGCCGGTCGGGGGCATCCGGATGTCCGTGAGGACGGCGTCGGGGACGTGCTCCACGACCGCGGCGAGCAGCTCGTCGCGCGAGGCCGCGGTTCCGACCAGCTCCACGGCGTCGGACGTTGCCAGGAGCGCGGCTGTGCCTTCGCGCACGAGGTAGTTATCCTCGGCGAACACCACGCGTATCGTGCCTGGTCGGGTCGCGCGCGGCGGAGCCATGCGCGGATGGTACAAGGGGCCCCTCGGGCCCAGGGGAGCGGCGGATGAGCATCCGGGTCGTGCTCGGCGAGGACAACGTCCTGGTGCGCGAGGGCGTCCGAGCGCTGCTCGACTCCTACGACGACATCGAGGTCGTGGGCGCAGCGGCCGACGCTCCCTCGCTGCTCGAGACCGCCGGCGAGCACATGCCGGACGTCGTGGTCACCGACATCAAGATGCCACCGTCGTTCCAGCTCGAAGGGATCGACTGTGCCCACGCGATCCGCGAACGCCATCCGGACACGGGCGTCGTCGTGCTCTCGGCGCACGACGACGAGGAGTACGCGATCGCGCTCCTGGGCCAGGGACACAGCGGCCTCGCCTACCTGCTGAAGGACCGGATCGCGCAGGGCGACGAGCTCGCCCGCGCGATCCGCGAGGTGCACGCGGGCGGGAGCGTCGTCGACCCGACGATCGCGGAGCGGCTCTCGGGCCGCGGCGATGCCGCGGCTCGGGACCGGGAGCTGCTCGACATGATGGGCCGCGGTCTCGGCTACGCCGAGATCGCGGACGCCCTGGGCACGACGCAGGAGGCCGTCGACGCGAAGGTGACCGGCCTGTTCCGGCGGATGGGCGGCGACGGCGCCGGGTCGAGCGAGGTCGTCGACGAGTTCAAGCGCCTCCACGCCGCGGTGGTGGAGCAGACCACGTCGCGCAAGACGCTCGCCTCGTTCGTCCCGCAGCAGCTCGCGGACCGCCTCGCGGCGCAGCCGGAGACGGCGATCGAACCGCAGGAGGTCGAGGTGAGCGTGCTCTTCTCGGACATCCGAGGGTTCTCGACGCTCGCGGAGCGCCTACCCGCTCGCGACGTCGCCGCGGTGGTCGGCAAGCACTTGTCGGCGATGGCGGAGGTCGTCCTGGCGCTCGGCGGGATGATCGACAAGTTCCAGGGCGATGCGGTGATGGCCGTGTTCGGCGCGCCCGAGCCGGCAACGGACCACGCCGAGCGCGCCCTCCGGTGCGCGATCGCGATGCAGGCGCGCCAGGCCGAGCTGAACGTAGAAGGATGGGATGCCGACGTTCCGGAGCTCGGCGTCGGGATCGGCGTGAACACCGGCTGGGTGATCGCCGGAACGGTTGGCGGCGGGGGACGCCTGGAGTACACCGTCGTGGGCGACGCCGTGAACGTGGCGCAGCGGTTGCAGTCCGAGGCGGAGGGCGGCGAGGTCGTCGCGTCGGCGGCGACCATCGCGGCTGCCCCGGACCTGCTCTGCGAGCCGATCGGCCCGCGGCACATCAAGGGCCGTGAAGAGCCGGTGGAGGTGTTCCGTGTCGTCCTCGGGTGAGATCACCGCCGAGCAGCTGGTCCGATGAGCCGGACTCCCGTGCCCACGGTGACCACGCGGCCCGCTCGTTGGCCGTGGGTGGCCCTCGGAGGCTTCCTCACGGTCGCCGGCGTGTCCCTCTGGTTCGTCGGGCAGAACGGCGAGAGCATCGTTGAGCAGATCCCCTACATCATCGCGTTCGCCATGTTCGGGGCGGTCGGCGCGATGATCGTGAGCCGCGACCGCAGGAACAGGATCGGCCTCATGCTCCTGTACGCGTCGTGCCTGACCGCCTTCTCGTTCCTGAGCGGCGAGATCATCACGTACGGCGTCGCGCACGGGTGGAGCGAAGCCTGGCTCGTGCCGTTCGGCTTCCTCAACAACTTCGGGTGGCTGTTCGGCATCCTGCCGACGATCTACCTCCTGCCGTTGCTGTTCCCCGACGGGCAGCTCCCGTCCCGCCGGTGGCGACCCTTCCTCATCTTCATCTTCGGGTTCCTCGCGGTGATGGCCCTGTCCCTCGTGTTCGGGCAACGGACGCTCACGGGTTCACAGGACATCGGGGTCGACAACCCCTTCTACATCCAGGCCGCCGGGAACCTCCCCAGCCTCGATCCGGTGATCGCGATCCTGTTCCCCGCGATCTTCGCGGTCTCGCTCACATCGCTGATCCTCCGGTTCCGGCGCTCGTCCGGCGTCGAGCGACAGCAGATCAAGTGGGTCGCGTTCGGATTGTTCGTGGCGCTCGTCGGGATCTCGGCGACCACCTTCACGAGCGAGGAGACGCTCCTGACCGCCATCGTCGGCGGCGGGGCCTTCCTCCTGTTCCCGGTCACGATCGGGATCGCCGTCCTGCGGTTCCACCTGTACGACCTCGACCTCGTCGTACGCAAGACCGTCGTGTACGCCGCCCTCGCGATCTTCGCGACGCTCGTGTACCTGGCCCTCGTCGTCGGGCTCGGTACATGGCTCGGACAGGGGAGCTCGTTCCTGACGATGGTGGCCGCGGTGCTCGTGGCGGTCACGTTCCAGCCGATCCGCGCTCGGTTCACGCGGTTCGCCAACCGGCTCGTCTACGGTAAGCGCGCGACCCCGTACGAGGTGCTCGCCGAGTTCTCGGAACGGGTCGGCGATGCGTATGCCGACGAGGATGTGCTGCCCCGTATGGCTCGCATCCTCGGCGAGGGGGTCGCCGCCGTCCGCGCCGACGTCTGGCTCGCGATCGATCGAGAGCTGCGGGACGTGGCCGTATGGCCGTCCGACGTTGCAGCCCTCGACCCGATCGCGCTGTCGAACGGCGCGGTGCCCGCGATCGCCGGGGCCGACCGCGTATACGAAGTCACGCAGGGCGGGGAGCTCTTGGGCGCGCTCGCGGTGTCGAAGCCGCCGAGCGACCCGATCTCGCCGTCGGACGAGAAGCTGATCGCGGATCTGGCCGCGCAGGCGGGCCTCGTCCTGCGCAACGTGCACTTGACCGAGGATCTGAAGGCCCGGTTGGCCGAGTTGAAGGCGGCGCAGAAGCGCATCGTGCAGGCGCAGGACCACGAACGGCGCCGGCTGGAGCGCAACATCCACGACGGCGCCCAGCAGCAGCTCGTCGCGCTGTCGGTGAAGCTGAAGCTCGCCGACGACCTGGTCGAGCGCGATCCGGCGAAGGCACGCGCGCTGATCGACCAGATCCGCGGCGACACGCAGACGGCCCTCGAAGACCTGCGCGACCTGGCGCGCGGGATCTATCCGCCGTTGCTGGCCGACCGAGGGCTGCCGGCGGCGCTCGAGGCGCAGGCCCGCAAGGTCGGGTTCCCGGTGGAGGTGCGCGACGGCGGCGTCGGGCGAGCCGATCAGGAGGTCGAGGCCGCCGTCTACTTCTCGTGCCTGGAGGCCCTGCAGAACGTCGCGAAGTACGCTGAGGCCTCCGGGGCCACGATCAGCCTCGCGCGGACGAACGGGGTACTCGAGTTCGCCGTGGCCGACGACGGGTGTGGGTTCGATCCGACGCGGGTGACGACCGGATCCGGCCTGAGGGGGATCGCCGACAGGCTGACGGCGCTCGACGGCGCCCTCGAGATCCGCAGCGCCCCGGGCTCGGGGACCACGCTCGTCGGCCGACTGCCGGCGCCCGATCGGGCGAGGGCCGCCTCGTGACGGTCGAGCGCCGCAAGGCGAAGGGGATCCGGCGCGTCGAGCGGTGGTTCGTCGGGGTGATCATGGCCGTCGTGGCCTTCGTGTTGGAGAAGGCCGTGATGCGTTCCGTGAAGCGCGAGGGCGGCACGACGACGCCGGCCGACCCGCCGCCCACGACGATCCGCTCGAAGGGTGCGGAGGCGGAGTTCGACTAGTCTGGCTTGGACTAGACAGGCTAGTCGCGCCGGCGGATCAGGTCGATCAACAGGCCGATCGTGAGCAACCCGGCGACCACCGCGAACGCCGCCGGCACCCAGCCGGCCACGCGTGTGGACGTCGCGGTTAGCCCGGTCGCGAGGATCGCGGCGCCGGCGGTCAGGCCGAGCGCGAGCCGTCGGCCGGCACGCCGGATCGTGGTCTCGAGGCTCGCCGCCCGGAAGTTCACCTCGAGCTTCTGCCCCGGGCGTGCCCCGATCAGCCGTTCCAGCGCCTCGACGACGCGCAACGCGCGGACCTTCAGCTTCTGGGCCTGATAGAAGATCGTCTTCGGGTCGAGCTTCCCGCCCATCCCGCGCATCACGGTGCGCATCAGGAACTTCCCCGCGACGTCGAACGGGTCCAGCTCGGGGTCGAGCTGCGCCGCTGCGAGCTGCATCTGCGCGAGGGCCTTGCCGGTCAGCGTCAGGGACGCCGGCAGCGGCACGCCGTGCCGGAGCGAGATCTCGGTCATCTCTTGCAGCACCGGACCGAGCTGGATGTCCTTGAGCGACGCGGCGCGGTACTTCGCCATCAGCGTGCCGATCTCCTCGCTGAAGGCGTCGACGTCCAGGTCGCTCCGGTCGATCGCACCCGACAGCATCAGCGAGACGTCCGTCAGGAAGCCGACGTCCTCCTGCCAGAAGGCCATCAGCAGGAGCATCATCTGCTCGCGCATCTCGGCGCCGACCTCGCCGACCATCCCGAGGTCGAGGAAGTAGAGGCGGTCCTCATCCGGCTGCCACATCAGGTTCCCCGGGTGTGGGTCGGCGTGGAAGAACCCGTCGACCATGATCTGCTTGTAGAACGACTCGAGGAGCTGTCGCGCCGCCTCCTGGCGCTCCGGCCCCACCGGGGCGTCGCCGATCGGGCCGCCCTGCACGTCGCGCATCACCAGCAGGCGTGACGTGGAGTAGTCGCCGTGGACCTCGGGGACGGCCAGCCGCGGGAACGAGGCGATCACGTCGGTCATGCGGCGCATGTTGCCCGCCTCCTGCCGGAAGTCGAGCTCGCGGTGCAGCGACGCCGACAGGTGCTCGAAGACCGCCTCGATGTCGATCACCTGCTTCAGTCCGGGACGGTGACTGACCTTCTCGGCGAACACCTCGAACAGCGCCAGGTCCTGTTCGATCTGCTCCTTCGCGTCGGGACGCTGGACCTTGACGACGACCTTCTCGCCGTTCGCGAGCGTCGCCCGGTGGACCTGCGCGATCGTGCCGGCGGCCAGCGGACCCGCATCGATGTGGTCGAAGACGTCCTCCCACGGCACCCGCAGCTCTTGCTCCATCACGCGAACGACCTGCTCTTCCGTGAGCGGCGGCACGTCGTCCTGCAGGGTGGCGAGCTCCTCGATGTACTCGGGCGGCAGCAGGTCCGGGCGCGTCGACAGGATCTGCCCGAGCTTCGCGAACGTCGGCCCGAGCTCCTCGAGCGCTGTCCGCAACCGCTTGGCCATCCGGCGCCGACCGACCGTCCCCTCCTCGTCGGGCCGGCCGAAGAGCTCCTTCAGCCCGTGCTTCGCGAACACCGATGCGATCCGGGTCCCGCGCGCGATCAGGTGGGGCTCGGTCTCGGGCTCTTCGTCCGCGGCGCGACCGGAGCGGATCGACGTCGCGGCCGGCGCCGGCCGCGCGACGCTCGTGCCGTCGCCGGCCGTGTTCACGATGATCACCGTGCAACGCGCGTTGTGGCTGATCCGGTTCGGCACGTTCCCCAGGAGGAACTCCTTGCGGCCCGCCATGCCCGCGTTCCCGACGACGAGCACGTCGATCGCGTGCTCCGCCGACGCGTCGACGATCGCCATCGCCGGGTCGTCGTGGATCACGACGTGCGCGTGGCCGCGCTCTCCGGCGACCTGCGTGGCGTAGGTCTGCAGCGCGTCGGCCGCGCCGCGCGCCTGCGTCGCCTCGGCCGCGCCGAACTCCGTGTCGGCCGGGTTGCGGGGCAGGATCACCTGCACGACGTGCAGGTCGGCGCCGTACAGGTCCGCGAACGCCGCCGCCCATCGGACGGCCCGCTCGGCCGTCTCCGAGCGGTCGGTCCCGACCATGACCCGGTGGATCGGACCGGTGCCCACCTCGCCGTTCGTGCTCACGCGCGCATCATCGCCGATGGAGCGGCGCGCGACGAGCGTGGGAACGCCCCGGCTCGCGTGGTGCCCACACCCCGTTCGGTAGACTCAGCGCCGCCGGCCGGAGTAGCTCAGCCCGGCAGAGCAACCGCCTCGTAAGTGGTAGGTCATGGGTTCGAATCCCATCTCCGGCTCGATCTTTCTAGTCCCCTCGGCGCCGATCCTCGAGGGGTGCCGCAGGACCTCAAGCGTGGGTCGGCACGATGGCCTGCGTCCGGCAGATCATCGCGCCTCCTTCCGTGCGCGAGGGTATCCGAGCGTCTTCCGGCGGACCAGGTCTCGACTCGGCGCACCCCGACCCGCCGGTGAGATGGTGACGTCGTGGAGGTGGGCGACGCGGAACGGCTCGAGATCGACGGGCGCCAGGTCAGCGCCGAGGTCGCCTGGTCGACGGCGTCGGCCTTCGGCCATTTCACGGCGATGCAGGTCCGTGGCGGTCGAACCCGGGGTCTGGCGCTCCACCTCGCCCGACTCGAGGCGGCCAACCGGGAGCTCTTCGATGCCGCGCTCGAGGGGGAGCGCGTGCGGGACTTGATCCGCCACGCGCTCGGCGACACGGGGGACGCGTCGGTCCGCGTCTACTGCCTCGAGAGCGAGAGCCAGCCGGCGATCATGGTCACGGTCAAGCCGCCGGGCGACGTCCGCTCGCCGCAACGCCTCCGCTCCGTCACGTACCAGCGGCCGCAGGCGCACCTGAAGCATCTCGCCACCGGCCAGGGCTACTACTCGCGGCTCGCGCGCCGCGAGGGGTTCGACGACGCCTTGCTCACGGCGGCCGACGGGACGGTGTCCGAGGGCGCGACCGCGAACGTCGGGTTCGTCGACGGGGCCGGTGTGGTGTGGCCGGACGCCCCGCTGCTGCACGGCATCACGATGCAGCTCCTGGAGGGGTGCCTGCCCGTTCATGGGACGTCGTCGCGTCGCGGACCGATCCGCCTCGGGGACATCCCGTCGTTCGCTGGAGCGTTCCTCTCGTCCGCCCGCGGCATCGCCGTGGTCGCCGCGGTGGACGACGTGGAGCTGCCCGAGCCGGCCGCGTGGATGCAGACCCTCGCCGACGCGTACGCGGCCGTGCCGTGGGATCCGATCTGAGGTCCGGCCGGTCCGCGGTGACGGCTCCGGCCGTGTCGTCGGTCCGTGTCACGCTCCCGGGGCCGTGGTGACGATCGACGACGTGCGGGCCTTCGCGCAGACGCTCCCGCGCAGCATCGAGGTCCTCGTGCGCGATCGCGTGAAGTTCCGCGTGGGCCGGATCGTCTTCCTGGCCTTCTCCCGCGACGAGACGCAGATGGGGTTCGGCTTCCCGAAGGACGAGCGCGACGCGATGATCGCGTCCGAACCGGACAAGTTCCTGCTGCCGAGCCCCGGCGACCTCCGCTACCAGTGGCTCGAGGTGCGCCTATCGGCGATCGACGTGGACGAGATGCGCGAGCTCGTGTTGGACGCCTGGCGGATGTGCGTGCCGAAGGGCGTCGCCGCCGCCTACGACGCGGAGCACGGGAGCTGACCGAACGGTGCCCCTTCGGAACCGGGTGTCGCCGCTCGGGGAACTGATCGCCGATCCGGCGCGTGGGCTCGTGTACGGGAACCGCGGGTGCCTGCACGACGCGGATGGGCGGATCCGACGCGCGTTCGGCGTGAAGCGCTGGATCGCCTGCCGGCTCCGGTTCAAGGACTGGCACCGGTCACCGCTGATGCAGCCGGGCCGGTTCACGGAGCTGTTCTTCCTGGACGAGGCGACGGCCTTCGCGGCCGGCCATCGCCCCTGTGCCCTCTGTCGCCACGACGACTACCAGGCGTTCGTCGGGCGCTGGCGCGAGCTGCATCCCCGGGACCGGGGAGCCGACGCGATCGACGCGCGGCTGCACGCGGAACGCCTCGCGCACGGGACGCGTTCGCAGCGGCACCATCTGGCCCAGATCGCCGATCTCCCGGACGGCGCGTTCGTCCTGCGCGAGGACGGGCCCTGGCTCGTCCTCGGCGACCGGCTGCTCCGATGGACCCCGGCTGGCTACGCGGAACGGGTCCGTCGCCCGGCCGGGGGACGGATCGAGGTGATCACGCCGCCGTCGATCGTCGCGACCTTGCGCGTGGATCGGTCGCCATCGGTGCCGTTCCTGCACCCCTCCGCGCGTCGCACTCGGTGAGCATCGGCCGCCCGGTCGGTTGCCGCGGGGGCCGTCCGTTGCGAGAATCCGGCGCGATGGCTCGCGCCCGGAAGCTGCTGCTCACGTCGGCCGCCGTCCTGGGCTTCCTGAGCGTGGCGATGCCGGCGGCGCTCGCGCAGACGCCCGTCGACCCCTCCACCACCCCGGTCGAGAACAACGGGGGCTGGGTGTTCAGCATGGCGCAGCTGCTGACGATCCTCGGCATCCTGGTGGTCGTGATCACCGTGATCCTGTACATGCGGTACGCGCCGCGGTTCGCGCGCGACGAGGAGTCGTTGAAGGTCGTGCACGCGGACCGCGTCCGGCCTGGTCAGGAGCCACCCCGCCGCGCGGTCGATCTCTCTCAGGCCGCTCCGGTCGTGGTCGCGCCGCCCGCGGTCCCGGTCCCGGTCGCGGTCGCGGCTGCCGCACCGGCCCCAGCCGCGGCTCCCGCTCCGGTCGCCGCCCCTGCCCCCGCGGCAGCGGCCGCACCGGCTCCGGCCGCACCGGCGGCTTCGGCTCCGACCACCGCCACGACGGCGGAGGCGCCCGCAGCTCCGGCCGCACCCGCCGCGTCCGCACCGGCTCCGGTCGCACCCGCCGAGCGGGTCGAGGTGACGATGGATCAGGACGTCTACGACGCCAAGCTCGCCGAGCTCCTCGAGCAGGGCACCGACCGCCGCGTGGCCGAGGGACAGGCCCGGCGCGCCGGCATGATCGCCGCGCGGAAGAAGGCCGAGGGCTAACGCCCTCACGCCGGATGGATCCCGCGAGGGTCGACTGGTCGATGGGCTCGGCGGCCGCCCGCCTGGCCGACTGGGATACCGCGCTCGACGTGGGGCGCCGGCTCGCCGGTCCGGGGATCTCCGTTCCCCCCGTGGAGCGGGCGCGGCTGCGCGAGGATCTCGCGGAGTTGGTCCCACACGCGGAGTCCCTGATCCGCGCCTTCACCGATCTCGAGATCCAGGGGTTCCGGTCGCGAGCGTGGGTGATGGCGCGGAGCGAGTGGATCCGCGCCAACCTGAACGGGCTGCAGCGCCTGATCGAGCCGCTCGCCGAGCGCGTCGTCGCGCAACGCGCCGGCCGGGCCGACCTCAAACGCAAGGCGATGGGTGCGCAGGCCGGCGTGCTCCTCGGCTACGTCTCGAAGAAGGTGCTCGGGCAGTACGACGTGTTCCTGCCTCCGGACGACGAGGGCTTGCTGTACTTCGTGGGTCCGAACGTGATCGAGGTCGAGCGGCGCTACACGCTCCCACCGCGCGACTTCCGGTTGTGGATCGCGATCCACGAGGTGACGCACCGGGTGCAGTTCGGCGCCGCGAGCTGGCTCCGCCCGTTCCTGCGCGATCACGTGGACGCCTACCTGGACAGCGTGCAGCTCGACGGACGCGAGCTCATGAACCAGCTGCGCAAGGCGGCCGAGGAGATCCGGGGGGGCGCCGACTGGCGGGGGATGGGCGGGATCTTCCTCCTGCTCTCGCCCGAGCAGCGCGAGCTCTTCGCGAAGATGCAGGCGTTGATGTCCCTGTTGGAAGGCCACGCGTCGTACGTGATGAACGAGGTCGCGCGCGAACACGTGAAGGACGTCGACCGGATGCGTCGCGCGCTCAGCTCGCGGCGACGATCGGGCAACGTCGAGCGGTCGTTCCAGCGCGCGATCGGGTTCGATCAGAAGATCGCTCAGTACGACGCCGGGGAGCGGTTCGTCCGAAGGGTCGTCGAGCGCGCGGGGATGTCGGCGATCAACCTCGTCTGGGCGGCCGCGGACAACCTGCCGAGGCCGGGCGAGATCGAGGAGCCCGACCGCTGGCTCTCGAGGGTCGCCGGCTAGCGGAGCCCGTGTCGCCTTCGCGCCCACCCGCCGTCGCCCGGGTGCTGGAGCGGGTCACCGCGACGATCCGCGAGCACGAGCTGACGCTCCCTGGCCAGTCCGTCCTCGTCTGCGTGTCCGGAGGTCCGGATTCCGTCTGCCTGCTCGAGTCGCTCGTCCGCCTGCGTCGGCTCCTGCGGATCCGGCTCGAGGTGTTCCATCTCGATCACGGGCTGCGGGAGGGGTCGGACCTCGATGCCGGGTACGTGCGCCGGCTCGCCGCGCGGCACCGGCTGCCGTTCCACCTCCGGGTCGCGGCGGGCCGACCTCCGAGGGGCGCATCCGTGGAGGCGTGGGCGCGAACCGTCCGACGAGCGGCTGCCGCCGAGGTGGCCCGCGGGTCGGACGCCGCTCGGATCGCGACCGCGCACACCCGGGACGACCAGGCCGAGACGGTGCTCCTGCGCCTGCTCACGGGGAGCGGGACCGGCGGCGTGGCGGGGATCCGCCACGCCGCCGGTCCCTACGTCCGCCCCCTCCTGGACGTCCCCAGGCGGGACGTCCAGGCCTTCGTCCGCGCGCTGCACCTGCGTCCGCGCCGCGACCCGACGAACGACGATCCGGCGTACGCGCTGCGGAACGCCCTGCGCCTGGAGGGCATCCCCGCGCTGGAGCGCGCGCTCGGGCGCGGGATCCGCGAGCCACTCGCACGCGCCGCCGAGCTGCTGACGTCGGACGACGCTTATCTGGGGCGGGAGGTCCTCGCGGCGTGGGACGACACGGTCACGGAGACCGTGGACGGCGTGGACCTGGACGCGGTCCGGTTGCTCACCCTGCCGCCCGTGATCGCCTCGCGCCTGGCGGCCCTCGCCCTGGCCCGGGGCGGTGTCGAGGTCACGCGCGAGGACGTCAGCGCCGTCCTCGACCTGGCCGCGGGGAGGCCCGGCCGGCGGCGCGACCTCTCGGCCGGCTCGACGGCCCGGCGTGAGCGGGAGTATGTTCACGTCTCTCCTCGTCCTTCCCCCGAGGGCTAGGCAACCGGGGAAGGGGTGCGGGATGACGCTCATGGATCGTGGGTCGCTGTCTACACTGCCCGCCTACGTGGAGGCCTACGCACCCGACATCGATCGCGTCCTGATCGGCGCCGACGAGATCCAGGCCAAGCTCGCCGAGATGGGCGAGCGGATCAGCTCCGACTACGCGGGACGCTCGCTCCTGCTGGTGGGGGTCCTCAAGGGTGCGTTCGTCATGATGGCCGATCTCGCGCGGTACGTCCGGCTCCCGCTCGAGTTCGACTTCATGGCGGTCTCGTCCTACGGCGCGGCGACCAAGACCTCCGGGGTCGTTCGGATCCTGAAGGACCTCGACCACGATCTGGACGGGCTCGACGTCTTGGTCGTCGAGGACATCGTCGACTCCGGCCTGACCCTCAAGTACCTGCTGAAGAACCTCGCCGCGCGCAAGCCCGCCTCGCTCGAGGTGGCGGCGCTGCTGCGCAAGGAAGGGATCCAACAGGTCGAGCTGGATCTCCGGTACGTCGGCTTCGACATCCCGAACGAGTTCGTCGTCGGGTACGGACTCGACTACGCCGAGCGGTACCGCAACCTGCCGTACATCGCCACGCTGCGTCCCGAGGCGTACGCGGAGCCGTGATCACGAGGGACGCGAGGCTTCGCCCGCGTCCCCCGGGCCGTTGATCCGCCGCGTCGCCGTCGCGATCGCGCTGCTCGCCGTGGTCGGCGCCGGCTGCGCGGGCGGGGCGCCGCGCTCGGGTGTGCAGGGGGTCGTGACGGCGGGACCGCAGTGCCCGGTCGAGCAGCTCGGATCTCCGTGCCCCGATCGACCGTTCGTCGGGATCGTCCGCGCGAGCGCGCTTGACGGGACCGTCGTGGCCGAGACCGAGACCGACGACCAGGGGCGTTTCCGGGTCGCGTTGGATCCCGGAACCTACGTCCTGGCGGTCGTGACGGACGGTGGCGGACCGCCGACCGCGACGCCGCAGCCGGTCCAGGTAGAGGAGGGCCGCTTCACCCGCGTGACCCTTCGGGTCGACACGGGGATCCGGTGAGGCCGCGGCCTCGTCCGCGACGGGTGCTACCATCGCGCGAGGGCCACGCCGCCGCAGGCGCGCGGCCCCGAACCGTCTCCGAGTCGAGCGCGAGGAGCCATCCCTGAGCCAACCCGAGACCCCGCTCCGACGCCTCACCCGGACGCCCACGCTGTGGATCGTGCTCCTCACCGCTGTGTTCCTGATGGTGCTGTCCTTCATGGGCCGTGACCAGCCGGGGACCGAGCTGACGCTGACCGAGTTCGAGCAGGGGATCGCGCAGGGCGACATCCGCGACGCCCACTTCCTCGAGGGCGAGCAGGTGATCGAGGGGAACTACTCCGACGGCGGCACGTACCAGGTGGCCTACCCCTCCGAGTCCGAGGACGAGCTCGTGAAGGAGCTCCGGGACGCCGGCGTGCCCGTCAAGGTCGACCCGCAGCTCCCGAACGGGTTGCTCAGCACGCTCGTTACGGTGTTCCTGCCCGTCCTGTTGATCGGCGGGATCCTGATCTGGGTGATGAACCGGTCGCAAGGCGGGGGCGGCCGCGTGATGCAGTTCGGTCGGAGCCGTCACAAGGTCGTGTCGAAGGACGAGCCGAAGACGACGTTCGCCGACGTCGCGGGCGTCGAGGAGGCGATCGAGGAGCTGCAGGAGGTCAAGGAGTACCTGCAGAACCCGGCGAAGTTCCAGGCGATGGGGGCGAAGATCCCGCGCGGGGTCCTGCTCTTCGGGCCGCCTGGGACCGGGAAGACCTTGCTCGCGCGGGCCGTGGCCGGCGAGGCGGGCGTGCCGTTCTTCTCGATCAGCGGGTCGGACTTCGTGGAGATGTTCGTCGGCGTCGGGGCGGCCCGCGTCCGCGACCTGTTCGAGCAGGCGAAGACGAGCGCCCCGGCGATCGTGTTCGTCGATGAGATCGACGCCGTCGGGCGCCATCGCGGGGCCGGCCTCGGCGGAGGCCACGACGAGCGCGAGCAGACCCTGAACCAGCTCCTCGTGGAGATGGACGGCTTCGACCAGCGGACCACCGTGATCCTGATGGCCGCAACGAACCGCCCGGACATCCTGGACCCGGCGCTGCTCCGACCGGGCCGGTTCGACCGGCAGATCGTGATCGACCGCCCGGACCTGGAGGGCCGCAAGGCGATCCTGCGGGTCCACGCGAAGGGCAAGCCGCTCGACGCCCGCGTGGACCTCGACGTGCTGGCGCGGCGCACGCCCGGGTTCACCGGCGCCGACCTGGCGAACGTGATCAACGAAGCGGCGCTCCTCGCGGCCCGTCGCTCGCGGCGCGCGATCTCCATGAAGGAGGTCGAGGAGGCCGTCGATCGCGTGATGGCCGGGCCTGAGCGGAAGAGCCGCGTGATGGACGAACAGGAGCGCAAGCTGATCGCGTATCACGAGGGCGGGCACGCCCTGGTCGCTCACGTCCTGCCGAACACCGACGAGGTGCACAAGATCACGGTGATCCCGCGCGGCCGCGCCCTCGGCTACACGCTCACCCTCCCCGAGCAGGACAAGTTCCTGATGACGCGGGAGCAGATGCGCGATGAGCTCGCCATGCTGATGGGCGGCCGCGTGGCCGAGGAGATCGTCGCCGGCGACGTCACCACCGGCGCCGCGAACGACATCGAGCGGGCGACCAAGGTCGCGCGCCAGATGGTGACCGAGTACGGGATGTCCGACACGATCGGGCCGCGGACGTTGGGACAGAAGCAGGGCGAGGTGTTCCTCGGCCGGGACTGGGGCTCGACGCCCGACTACTCCGACGCGGTGGCCTTCGAGATCGATCAGGAGGTGCGCGAGCTGATCGACGAGGCGCACGACGTGGCCCTCGAGATCCTCACGAAGGAACGCGCGAAGCTCGACGCCCTGGCCGCGTTGCTGATCGAGAAGGAGACGCTCGATCGCGAGGAGGTCGAGAAGTTCTTCGCCGACGTCGAGCGCCGCAAGCCCCGCGAGCCCGACGAGCGGGGAGCGGGCCTCGCCGTCTCGCGCGTCGCGCAGCAGAAGCGAGAGCCGCGCCCGTCGCCCGGCACGCTCGGCGGGCCGGGCCTCGCGCCCGCCTGACCGGCCGAGCCGTCCCCGGCTGGTACGGACCTCGCCCTCGGTAGACTCCGCGGGCCATGGACGGACGCTGGGCCACCTTCGACTGCTACGGAACGCTCGTGGACTGGTTCGGCGGGGTGCGCGCGACGCTCGCGGACCTGTGGCCGGCAGCCGACCCCGACGCGCTGCTCGAGCGCTACATGGCGATCGAACCGGTCGTGCAGGAGGGCCGCGGGATCCCGTACCGGACCGTGCTCGCCGAGGCCCTGACGAAGCTGGCGGCCGAGGGAGGGCTCGACCTCGCGCCGGAGCGGCGGCCGGCCCTCGGCGATTCGCTGCCCTCATGGCCGGTGTTCGCGGAGGTCCCCGATGCGCTCATGCGGTTGCGCGAGCGCGGGTGGAGGCTCGCGATCCTGTCGAACACCGACCCGGCGTTCCTCGACGCGTCGCTGCGGGCGATCGGCGTCCCGGTGGACGAGCGGGTCGTCGCGTCGGAGATCGGCTCGTACAAGCCCGCGTTCGGCCATTGGGAGACGTTCTTCGAGCGGACCGGCGCGGACCGGCGACGGCACGTCCACGTGGCGGCGTCCCTGTTCCACGACATCGAGCCGTGCGCGAAGCTCGGGCTGCCCGCCGTCTGGATCAACCGGCGGGATGAGACGAGCGATCTGCCGCGGGCTGGGGAGCTGGCCGACCTGACCGCGCTCCCCGACATGCTCGACCGGCTCGTTCCTGCTCACGGCTAGCATGTCCGCCATGGACGAGGATCGGTTCGACGCTGCGAAGGTGGAGCAGGGCGTGCGCCTGATCCTCGAGGGGATCGGCGAGGAGCCCGACCGGGGCGGGTTGCGCGAGACGCCGGCCCGGGTCGCCCGCATGTACCGGGAGATCTTCGCGGGCGTGGGCCGGGACGCGAGCACGCTCGTCACGGTCGTCGAGGGCGCGGACCACGACGAGATGATCATGGTCCGCGACATCCCGCTGTACAGCGTGTGCGAGCACCACCTGATCCCGTTCGCGGGCAAGGCGCACGTCGCCTACATCCCGAACAAGTCCCAGCAGATCACCGGGTTGTCGAAGATCGCGAGGGTCGTCGACCTGCTCGCGAAGCGGCCCCAGGTGCAGGAGCGTCTGACCACCGAGATCGCCGAGGCGATCGACCGCGCGCTCTCGCCGCGCGGCGTGTTCGTCGTGATCGAGGCCGAGCACTTCTGCATGACGATGCGGGGCATCAAGAAGCCCGGGGCCGTGACGGTGACCTCCGCGGTGCGCGGGCTCTTCCGCAACGACGCGCGCACTCGCCAGGAGGCGATGTACCACATGGGTCACCGCCCGTAGTCCGTCGCGGTCGTCGCACCACCCCCGGACTACGATGCGCCTCGTGACGGGTGCTGTGTGGTCCTGCCGTGCTCACGAGGTCGAGGTCGGTCGGCGGACGCTGCTGATGGGGGTCGTGAACGTCACCCCCGACTCCTTCTCCGACGGCGGCTCGTTCTTGGAGGCGGATGCGGCGATCGACCACGGGCTGCGGCTCGTCGCGGACGGCGCCGACATCCTCGACGTCGGCGGCGAGTCGACTCGGCCCGGCTCGGACCCGGTGTCGTCCGAGGACGAGATCGCCCGGGTGCTCCCCGTGATCGAGGGACTCGTCGCTCGGACGGCCGTCCCGGTTTCCGTCGACACGCGGAAGGCGGCCGTGGCCCGTGTCGCCCTCGATGCCGGCGCCGCGATCGTGAACGACGTGTCCGCGGGGTCCGACCCGGAGCTGTTCGCCGCCGTCCGTGATGCGGGTGCGGGCCTCGTCCTGATGCACATGAAGGGTGAGCCGAAGACGATGCAGGACGAGCCGACCTACCACGACGTCGTCGCCGAGGTCCGCGGCTTCCTGGCGACGAGGGTGGACGCCGCCACGGCCTCCGGGATCGATCGCGGACACCTCTCGATCGATCCGGGGATCGGGTTCGGGAAGACCCTCGAGCACAACCTGGCGCTCCTGCGCGACCTGGCGCGCCTGCGCGAGCTGGGGGTCCCGGTGCTGGTCGGGCCCAGCCGGAAGCGGTTCATCGGCACCCTGACGGGGACCGAGGCGGACGACCGCGTCGAGGGGACGGCGGGGGCGGTCGCGTGGTGCGCGGCGCAGCGCGCCGACGTCGTGCGCGTGCACGACGTGCGGGAGATGTCGCGGGTGGTCCGCGTCGTCGACGCGATCGTCCGCGGGACGCGGCCGTGACCCCCGCCGGCCGGTTCCGGACCTCCGGCGGCGAGCTCGCGTACCGGGAGGAGGGTGAGGGCCCGGCGGTCGTCCTCCTCCACGGGTTCCCGCAGTCGTCGTACGTGTGGCGGCACGCGGTTCCGGTCCTGTCGTCGCGGTTCCGCGTGATCGTCCCCGATCAGCTGGGCACGGGCGATTCCGAGCGACCCGCCGGCGTGCCCCTGGACCTGGTGGCCCAGGCGGGCTACACGAGCGAGCTCCTCGATGGCCTCGACGTCGACCGGTGCGCCGTGATCGGGCATTCGTACGGCGGCGGGATCGCCCAGCTCCTCGCCCTGGACCGGCGCGGCGTGGAGGCGATGGTCCTGCTCGCGAGCTCGGCGTTCGACGCGTGGCCGACGGCGGCGACCCGCGAGATCCAGGACACGCCCGAGGCCCAGGAGGTCGAGGAACTGGTCGCGGCCGGCATCCGCGCGAGCCTGCGCTTCGGCATGGTCGAGCCCGATCGCCTCCCGCCCGACGACGTCGAGGCGTACCTCCGGTCGTGGTCGGGGGCGGACGGCGTCGCGTCCTTCTTCCGGTACGTCCGGCAGATCGACGGGACGGGCCTCGCCGACCGCGAGGTGGAGCTCGGGAGGCTCGAGATCCCGGTCCTGATCTTCTGGGGCGAGCAGGACCCGTTCTACCCATCCGCGATCGGCGAACGCCTGAACGAGGCGATCCCGACCTCGACCCTGGGCCTCCTGCCCGGCTGCGGCCACTTCCTGATGGACGAGGCTCCCGAGACCCTCGTCCCGATGATCTTCGAGTACCTGCGGGCCCGGTTCCTCCACGCGCCCCACGGCCACGGAGATGAGGGCATCGTCACGATCCAGCTCGAGCGGAAGCCTCCCTGGGTCGAGATGGCCGGCCTGGAGGAAGATGACGACGACGAGGAGGAGGACGCGTGAGCACCGCGAAGCTGTTCCTGTCCGGGATCCGCGGCGAGGGCCGTCACGGCGCCAGTCCCGGCGAGAAGGACGACCCTCAACCGTTCGTGGTGGATCTCGACCTCGACGTCACGGTCTCCGGGGACGACATCCTCGCCACGGCCGACTACCGAGCGATCACCGACGCGGTCCGGTCGGTGATCGAGGAGCGATCCTTCGACCTGATCGAGGTGCTGGCGCGCGCGATCGCGGCCGCGGTGTTCGGGCTGGACAACGTCACGCGCGTGACGGCCATCGTGCACAAGCCGAACGCGGCCGGGCGGCTCGGGATCGACGGCGTCGCCGCGGCCGCCACCGCTGGAGGGGACTGACCAACGATGAGCGAACGGGCCTTCCTCGGGCTCGGGTCGAACATCGAGGATCGACTGGCGCACCTGCGCGACGCGGTCCGACTGCTGCGCGACGACGAAGGGATCCGCATCATCCGGTCCTCGCGGATCTGGGAGACCGATCCGGTCGGCGGCCCCCCGCAGTCCGACTTCCTCAACGCCGTGATCGAGGTCGAGGCGGACGGGGATCCGCGCGCCCTGCTCGCGGCGGCGCACCGCGTGGAGGCGGCGCTCGGACGCGTGCGTGAGGTCCGTTGGGGTCCGCGCACGATCGACGTGGACGTGTTGCTCGTCGGCGATCGCGCGATCGACGAGCCGGACCTGGTCGTGCCGCACCCGCGGCTCGCCGAGCGGGCGTTCGTCCTGATGCCGCTGCTCGAGCTCGAGCCGGACCTGGCGCTGCCCGGCGGTCGGCGACTGGTCGACATCCGGCTCGGTCCCGACGCGGTCGGCGGTGCGCGCCCGTTCGCCCCGCCGCTGCCCACGGTCCCGTGAGCGACCCGTTCTGCCTCCGCTGCGACTGGTCGGGCGCTCCGGCCCGACGCTGCCCGCGATGCGGAGAGCCGCTCTACCGGATGGGATCCGCCCGGGCCGCGCGTGCCGCGGCCGGGACATCCGCGTCGACCCCGCCCGGGACGGCGAGGCCGACGCCGTCCCTCGGGAGATCGCCCGCCCTCCCGCGGGGCCCCGGCGCGCCGACGGGCCCAGCGTCTCGATCCGTGTCGGGATCCCGGAGCCGACCGACGGCGGAGCCGGAGGTCCCGGTCGCGCCCGATGGCGCACCGACGCCGCGCGGCCGGGCGCGCGGCGTCGCGTCGTTCGTCGCCGTCGCCCTCGTCGCGGTCGCGATCGGGGGCTGGCTCGCGGCCCAGGCCCCCGGACGGTCCGGAGACGCCGTCGCCCCCCCGCCCGGGCTCACCGGGACCCTCGTGTACGCGGTCGATCGCGGGGACGGGACGTCTGCGCTGTGGCGATGGGACCTCGTGTCGGGCGAGCTGCGACGGGGGCCGCTCGTCCCCTCGCCCGCCGAGCTGATCGACGCCTACGGCGCGAACCCCGGTTGGGTCGGGGTCACCTCGCGTGTCGCCGGCGGCGGGCTCCAGGCGTCCGTCCTGCGGTTCCTCGAGCCGGACGACCGGCCCGTTCGGCTGATCGGCGGGGACCGGATCGCGTGGGACGGGCGCGGGATGACCGTCGCCGCCCTCCGCGACGGGTCGCTGGTCGACGGATGCCTGCAGCACGTGACGATCGACCTCGTGCGCCTGGCCACCCTCGACCGCGATCGCCAGTACGAGCGGGACCGCCTCTGCGGCCGCGTGACGACGATCGGGCGCGCGTCCCTCGTCACGTTCTTCACCCTCCGACGCGACGGCCGGACCGACGTCTACTTCGCCGGCGTCCACGCGCATCGGATCCTGCGCGACCACACGATGGTCTCCGTCTCGCCGACGAGCGACCTGTTGGTGGTGCCGACCCCGGGGGAGTCGGACACGTACGGCGGCGCGGAGGTGCTGGGCGGGGACGTCTCGCTGTTCTTCCGCGGCCTCGGTGACACCGGCCCGATCGCCTACGGGACGCCAGGGCGGCCCTTCGCGCTCGAACGCGTGCTGGCGTGGACGATCGACTCGCTCTCCGTGATCGCCGAAGGCCGTTGGGGGGAGCTGACGGGCCTCTTCGTGCTCGACGGCGGCGCGGGCGACGGGCTCGATCCCCCCCACTTCCTGGGCCCGAGCTCGGGCCTCGCCTCCGCCGCGTTCTCCGAACGCGGCGACGCGTTCGTCGTGGACGATTCGACCCTGTCGTACATCCGCGACGGCGCTCTCATCCCGATGAGGCTCCCGGCCGACGCACCGCCGCCCGACGGGCCGATCGTCTGGATCCCCTGACGGGCTTGGGATACTCGCGGCGGATGGACGTCGCGGTGGTGGGTGCCGGCCGGGTGGGGACCGCCGTCGCCGTGCTGCTGCAGCGCGCCGGGCACCGGATCGTCGCGGTCTCCGGTCGCGGGCCCACGCGCGAGCGCGCGGCCCGCTACCTCCCCGGGGTGCCGGTCCTCGACGCGGCCGGCTCCGCCGCCCGCGCCGACCTCACGCTGGTCGCGGTCCCCGACGACGCGATCCCCGGCACGGTCGGCGAGATCGTCGCCGGCGGCGGGGTGCGTCCGGGGGCGTGGGTCGCGCACCTGTCCGGCGCCTCCGGGCTCGACGTCCTCGGCCTCGTGGTCGACGTGGACGGCCGACGCCTAGCGATCCATCCGCTCCAGACCTTCGCCGACGTGGATGGCGCGATCGAGCGCCTGGCGGGGTCGGCCGCGGCCGTCACGGCCGACGACGACGAGGGGCTCGAGCTGGGGGAGCGCCTCGCCCGCGATGTGGGCGCGCGGCCGTTCCGCCTGAACGACGCGATGCGTCCCCGGTACCACGCGGCCGCGGTGATCGCGTCGAACGACCTCGTCGTCCTCTCCGCGGTCGCCGAAGGCCTGTTCCGCGAGGCGGGCGTCCCGGATCCGGCGGCGGCGATGCTGCCGCTGCAGCGGGCGACCCTGGACAACGTCGAGCGACTCGGCACCGTTGGTGCCCTCACCGGGCCCGCGGTGCGCGGCGATGCCCACACGATCGAGCGGAACCTCACGGCGCTCGCCGAGGTCGCCCCTGCGGCGGTGCCGGCCTACGTCGCGCTCGGACGGATGGCGCTCGACCTGGCGACGGCCGGGGGACGCCTCGAGCCGGACGCGCGCGCCGAGGTGGAGGCGGTGCTCGCCCGTTGGAGCTGATCCGGGAGGCGGACCGGGTCGCGGCATGGGTCCGGTCGCGTCGCGCCGGCGGCGGGAGCGTCGCCCTGGTGCCGACGATGGGGGCACTCCACGAGGGTCACCGGTCGCTGATCGATCGCGCACACGTCGAGGCGGATGCGGTCGTGGTCTCGATCTTCGTCAACCCGCTCCAGTTCGCACCCGGCGAGGACCTGGCTCGCTACCCGCGGGACGAGGCCGGGGACCTCGAGCGCTGCCGCGATGCGGGCGTCGACGCGGTCTGGGCGCCGGGCGCCGAGGAGATGTATCCGCCCGGCCTCGACCTGCCGAGGCCGGATCCCGGACCGGTGGGCGGAACCTTCGAAGGCGTCGCTCGCCCTGGGCACTTCGCCGGCGTCCTGACGGCCGTCCACCGTCTGCTCACGGTGGTCGGCCCCGACGCGGCGTGCTTCGGCGAGAAGGACGCCCAGCAACTCTTCTTGGTCCGGCGGATGGTCGAGCGGGAGGCGATCGCGGTCCGCATGGTCGCGTGTCCCACCGTCCGGGAGCCCGACGGGCTGGCCCGGTCCTCGCGCAACGCCTACCTGTCGGCCGAGGAGCGCGAGCAGGCGTCGTGCTTGTTCATCGCGCTCTCGGAGGCCGCGGTTCGGTCGCGGGCCGGCGAGGGGGATCCCGCCGTGCTCGTGGCGGCGATGGCGCGTGAGATCGGCGCGACCCCCCTGGTGCGGCCGGACTACGTCGCCGTCGTCGACGACGCCACCTTCGTGCCCGTCGCGCGCGTGGGCCAGGGGTCTCGCGCGATCGTCGCGGTGCGGTTCCCTTCGGCGCGGCTGATCGACAACCTGTCGCTGCCCCTGCCTGAGTGACGGCTCGGGTCGTCCTGCGGTTGTCGCCCGGCGACCGCGTGGGCGACGATGCACGCCTGATGCTCCTCGCCGCCGACGTCGGCAACACCGAGATCGTCCTGGGGGTCTTCGACGGGCCGACGCTCGCTCACACCTGGCGTGTGTCGACGCAGCCGGAGCGAACCTCGGATGAGCTCGCCCTGATGATCGCGGGCCTCCTGGGGCAGCGGGGATGGTCCTTCGAAGGGGCGGTCTCGGGCGTCGTGGTCGCGTCAGTGGTCCCCGACGTGACGCACGCGATCCGGGAGCTGGCCGAGCGCTACCTGCCGTTCCCTCCGGTGATCGTCGGCCCCGGGACGAAGACGGGGGTCCCGGTCCTCACCGACAACCCGCGTGAGGTCGGCGCTGACCGCGTCGTGAACGCGCTCGCGGCGTTCACGCGGTTCGGCGGCCCGGCGATCGTCGTCGACTTCGGGACGGGCACGAACTTCGACATCGTCTCAGGAGCCGGCGAGTTCCTCGGGGGCGTGATCGCGCCGGGGTTGCAGGTCTCGGCGGAGAGCCTGTTCTCGCGGGCGGCCCGCCTGACCCGGGTCGAGCTGTCGGCGCCGCACTCAGCGATCGGCAAGAGCACGGTCGAAGCCTTGCAGGCCGGACTGATCTTCGGCACGGCCGGCGAGGTCGACGGGATCGTCGAGCGGATCCGCGCGGAGCTCCCCGGGGCCACCACCGTCGCCACGGGCGGGCTCGCCCCCGTCGTGATCCCGCATTGCCACACGATCGAGCATCACGAGCCCTGGCTCACGCTCGAGGGTCTTCGGCTGGTGTTCGAGAAGAACGCGGTGGTGGTCGATGACTGACGAGGAGCTCACGCCCGACCCGTCCGAGTTCGCGTCGCACGAGCCCCTCTCACGGGAGGCCGAGGTGTTGCGCGCGCGTCGCGAGTCGCTCGAGCGGCTGCGCGCCTCCGGGCACGAGCCGTTCGCTCTGCGGTTCGAGCCGGACGCCGAGGCCGCGTCGTTGCACCGCGAGTTCGAGGGTGCGCTCGAGCCGGGGGAGGACTCGGATCGCGAGGCGACGGTCGCGGGCCGCGTCGTGCTGGCCCGCCGACACGGGAAGCTGACCTTCCTCGTGGGGCGCGACCGATCGGGCGACCTACAGCTGTTCTGCGAGGAGGCCACGCTCGGCCCCGACGCGTACGCGATGCTCGAAGACGTCGACCTCGGCGACATCGTCGGCGCTCACGGTCGGGTCATCCGCACGAAGCGCGGCGAGCTGTCCCTGCGGGTCGACCGCCTCACGGTGCTGACGAAGGCGCTCCGCCCGCTCCCGGAGAAGTGGCACGGGCTGCAGGACCCCGATCTCCAGCAGCGTCAGCGGTACCTGCACCTCGCGACCGATCCGCAGGCGCGGCTCCACGTGCGCGCCCGCGCCGAGACGCTCCGCGCGATCCGCGCCTACCTGGACGCGAACGGGTTCTGGGAGGTGGAGACGCCGGTCCTGCAACCGCTCGCGGGCGGGGCGCTCGCTCGCCCGTTCTCGACGCATCACCGAGCGCTCGACGTCGACCTGTCCCTGCGGATCTCGCTCGAGCTCTACCTGAAGCGCCTGCTGGTCGGTGGGCTGGAGCGCGTCTACGAGATCGGCCGGAACTTCCGCAACGAGGGGATCGACCGCACCCACAACCCCGAGTTCACGATGCTCGAGGTCTACCAGGCGTACGGCGACTACCTCACGATGATGGACCTCACCGAGGCGCTGGTCCGCGAGAGCGCGTTGGCGGTCCGCGGCTCGACCGTGGTCCCGTTCCGCGGCACCGAGCTCGACCTCGCCGGTCCGTGGAGACGGATCACCGTGCTGGGTTCGGTTTCGGAGGCGGTCGGGCGAGAGGTCTCGCTCGACGATCCGGATCTGAGCGACGTCGCCGACCGGCTCGGCGTCTCCGTGGACCCGCGATGGGGACCGGGGAAGATCGTGCTGGAGGTCTTCGAGAAGCTCGTCGAGCCCAGCCTGTTCGAGCCGACGTTCGTGTGCGACTTCCCGCGCGAGGTCTCGCCGCTGGCGCGGCCGCATCGCGACGACCCACGGCTCACGGAGCACGTCGATCCCGTGATCGGCGGGGTCGAGCTCGGGACCGGATACTCCGAGCTGACCGATCCGGACGACCAGCGCGAGCGGTTCCTCGCACAACAGCGGGAACGGGCCGCCGGCGACGAGGAGGCGCATCCGCTCGACGAGGACTTCCTCCGCGCGCTCGAGCACGGGATGCCGCCGACGGGTGGACTCGGGCTCGGGATCGACCGGCTGTTGATCGTGCTGACCGACGCCCCGTCGATCCGGGACCTGATCGCGTTCCCACACCACCGGCCGGCCGAGGCCGGGACGGAGGGCTGAGCGCAGGCCGCCCGAGCGCCGGGCGACGGGCTCGGGATATGCTCCGCCCGTCCGTATCCGATGGGGGGACCCGATGACGGATGACCTGATCGCACGGATCCGGTCCGTGCCGCTCTTCTCGGGCTTCGGCGACAAGGACCTCGAGCGCGTGGCTGCGATCGCCAAGGAGGTCGAGTTCCCGGCGGGGAAGGAGATCGCCCGGCAGGGGGAGTCCGGGGTGGGCTTCCACACGATCACGCAGGGCGACGCCGAGGTGGAGGTCGACGGCACGATCCACACGACCCTCGGGCCCGGGGCCTACTTCGGCGAGATGTCCCTCCTCGACGGCGGCCCCCGCTCCGCGACGGTCCGGGCCGTCACCCCGCTCCGGACCGTGTCGATGACGTCATGGGACTTCAACGCCTTGCTCGACCAGCATCCCGAGCTGACCAAGAAGCTCCTGATCGAGCTCTGCCGGCGGCTCCGGTCGGTCGAGCGGCGCGACACCGACTGAGGGAGGCGCCTCCGGCTCGCGGTCCGCGCCGGCGGCTGCCCGGAGCGCGCGGACGATCTCGACGAGCATCGCCCCCTTCGTCACGTAGCCGGCGCCGCCGGCGCCGAGCGCCTCGCGGCGGACGCCCGCGTCGCCCCGCGCGGTGAGGAAGACCACGGGCATCTCGGGCAGGCGTCGGTGGATCCGTTGCATCGCATCGATCCCGGAGAGGTCCGGCATCGAGACGTCCATGACGATCACGTCCGGCTCGAGCTCGACCGCCGATCCACATGCCGCGATGCCGCCGCTCGCCTCGCCGATCACCTGGATCCCGTCCACGCAGGAGAGCGCGCACACGAGTGCGCTCCGGAACGTCTGGTGGTCGTCGACGACCAGGACGCGGATCGGCATGGTCCCTCCTCGCGATGCACGCACCCGCTCGGGCGGCGATGGGGGAAGGCCGTACCGATCGTCACACCACGACCCGTTCCACGACAACGCACATCGTGAGGATCTCTGCATCCCCCGCCGGTCTCACCTGACATCCGTCGTCCGATGAGCTAATCCTCGCCGGGAGAACATCCGAATACCTAGGGGAAGGAGGCGTCCGTGTCGCTCGGGAACACGCAGGTCGCGTACGAGGCTTATCGGGGTGGCTGGGTATACTGCCTCCCAGCGGGCGCCGCGGCCGATGAACGGGTGCGGCGCCCGGCGCGACTCGGGGGTAGGACGTGGTCCGAGGATCCCCGAGGGACCGGAACATGGGTGTCGTGGCCCGGAGGACGCTGACATGTTCGAACGCTTCACGGACCGAGCCAGACGCGTGGTGGTCCTCGCGCAAGAAGAAGCGAGGATGCTCAACCACAACTACATCGGCACCGAGCACATCCTGCTCGGGTTGATCCACGAGGGCGAGGGGGTCGCCGCCAAGGCGCTCGAGTCCCTCAACATCTCGCTCGAGGCGGTCCGTCAGCAGGTGGAGGAGATCATCGGCCAGGGCCAGGCCGCTCCCACCGGGCATATCCCGTTCACCCCGCGCGCCAAGAAGGTCCTCGAGCTCAGCCTCCGGGAGGCGCTGCAGCTCGGACACAACTACATCGGCACCGAGCACATCCTGCTCGGCCTGATCCGCGAGGGCGAGGGCGTCGCCGCGCAGGTCCTGCAGAAGCTCGGGGCGGACCTGAACCGGGTGCGCCAGACCGTGATCCAGCTGCTGTCCGGCTACACCGGCGGCAAGGGCGAGCAGACGCCCGGCGGGTCCTCCGAGGGGGGCCAGCAGGGCTCGATGGTGCTCGACCAGTTCGGCCGGAACCTCACCCAGCTCGCCCGCGAGAACAAGCTCGATCCCGTGATCGGCCGTGAGAAGGAGATCGAGCGGGTCATGCAGGTCCTGTCGCGCCGGACGAAGAACAACCCGGTGCTGATCGGCGAGCCGGGGGTCGGCAAGACGGCCGTCGTCGAGGGGCTCTCGCAGGACATCGTCAAGGGCGAGGTGCCCGAGACGCTCAAGGGCAAGCAGATCTACACGCTGGACCTCGGCGCCCTGGTGGCCGGCTCGCGGTACCGCGGCGACTTCGAGGAGCGCCTCAAGAAGGTGCTCAAGGAGATCAAGACCCGCGGCGACATCATCCTGTTCATCGACGAGCTGCACACGTTGGTCGGCGCCGGCGCCGCCGAGGGCGCGATCGACGCGGCCAGCATCCTCAAGCCGATGCTCGCCCGCGGCGAGCTGCAGACGATCGGCGCCACCACGCGCGACGAGTACCGCAAGCACCTCGAGAAGGACGCCGCGCTCGAGCGCCGGTTCCAGCCGATCACCGTCGACGAGCCGACGGTGCCGCACACGATCGAGATCCTCAAGGGCCTGCGCGATCGCTACGAGGCGCACCACCGCGTGAACTTCACCGACGACGCGCTGGTCGCGGCCGCGAACCTCGCCGACCGCTACATCAGCGACCGCTTCCTGCCCGACAAGGCGATCGACCTGATCGACGAGGCCGGCAGTCGCATGCGGATCCGGCGCATGACCGCGCCGCCCGACGTGCGCGAGATCGACGAGAAGATCGCCGAGGTGCGCCTGCGCAAGGAGTCGGCGATCGACGGCCAGGACTTCGAGCGCGCCGCGTCGCTGCGCGACGAGGAGCGCCAGCTGCAGGAGGAGCGCACGCGCCGCGAGCAGGAGTGGAAGTCCGGCGAGATGGACATCCTGTCCGAGGTCGACGAGGAAGAGATCGCCGAGGTCCTGTCGATCTGGACGGGCATCCCGGTCTTCAAGCTCACCGAGGAGGAGACCGAGAAGCTGCTCCGCATGGAGGACGAGCTCCACAAGCGCTACGTCAGCCAGAACGAGGCGGTCACGGCGCTCTCCCGCGCGATCCGCCGCACACGTTCGGGCCTGAAGGACCCGCGCCGTCCGTCCGGGTCGTTCATCTTCCTGGGCCCGTCGGGCGTCGGGAAGACCGAGCTGTCGCGCGCGCTCGCGGAGTTCCTGTTCGGCGACGAGGACGCGCTGATCCAGCTCGACATGTCGGAGTACATGGAGAAGCACACCGTCAGCCGCCTGATCGGCTCGCCTCCGGGTTACGTCGGGTACGAGGAGGGCGGTCAGCTCACCGAGGCCGTGCGCCGCAAGCCGTTCAGCGTGGTGCTGTTCGACGAGATCGAGAAGGCGCACCCCGACGTGTTCAACACGCTGCTACAGCTGCTCGAGGACGGGCACCTGACCGACGCGCAGGGCCACAAGGTGGACTTCAAGAACACGATCATCATCATGACCTCGAACCTCGGCACCCGGGACATCCAGAAGGGCCCGGGGATCGGGTTCGCCGCCAGCTCCAACGAGCAGGTCACCTACGAGAAGATGAAGGACCGGGTCACCGACGAGCTCAAGAAGAGCTTCCGCCCCGAGTTCCTGAACCGGATCGACGAGGTCATCGTGTTCCGGTCGCTCTCGCAGGAGGACGTGAAGTCGATCGTCGACCTGATGATGAAGCGGGTCGAGGAGCAGCTGAAGGCGAAGGACATCGACATCGAGCTGACCGACGCCGCGAAGTCGCTGCTGGCCGAGCAGGGCTACGACATGGCGCTCGGCGCACGGCCGCTCCGCCGGACGATCCAGCGCCTGGTCGAGGACCCGCTCGCGGAGAAGCTCCTGTGGAAGGAGTTCCGCGCCGGCCAGACCGTGATCGTCGACGCGCAGGACGGCGAGATCGTGTTCGATGGCGGCGGCGCGATCCTGCCTCCGGACACGCCCCCGGTCGAGCTCGCCGGCTCGACCGAGTAGCGTCGAGCCGACATCCCACGCCCGGGCTGAGCCGGGCGGGTCAATCCGCGGTCGAAGGTTCGCACGCCTCGCCCAGCAGCTCGACGCAGGCCGCCGCCACCGTGTCCGCTCCGATCGGCCCGTCGTAGACCCGAATCCGAGCGACGGCGCCGCTCGAGGACTCTCGCCCGTGCGTCTCCACGTCGTCGCCGAAGAACAGGAGCGTGTCGCCGGAGTCGACCACCGCTAGCTCGCGGCGATCGTGGAGCGACAGCTGGGCGACACCGTCGATGTAGCCGACGACGGTGCCCGCGGCATCGCGCACCAGGACGACGTGCACGAACCGGCCGGCCTCGAGCGCCGGCCGTGGGGCCGTGGTCTCGTCGAAGAAGCTCAGGCAGCCGTCGAGGCTGTACAGCCCGGTATCCGAGACCCGGTTCCGGAAGTCGATGATCTTCCGATAGCCGTCGACCCGATCGAAGCGGAACAGGAGCTCGACCGTGTAGCCGCGGGCATCGACGATCCCGTCGACGCCCGTCAGGGCCAGACCGCTCCTCCGAGCGAAGAAGAGCACGGTGCGGTAGGAGCGTGCGGACACCATCTCGAAGGCGAAGCGGGTCGATCTCCGACCGCTCACGTCGAGGTCGGGAGCCGATCCGACCCACGACGTGAGCGAACCTTGGAACGCGTAGTCAGCGGTGATCGTGGCGTGAGCGTCCTCGATCAGGGCGTTCCCGATCGGGGTCGCCGATCCCGGCGCCCCGCAGACACCCGGTACCCCGGTGGACGGAGGAGCGGTCCAGGCACCGGTCGAGCTGTCACCTGGGGGCGGCTCCGGCTCGACCGCGGTCTCCGGCTCACCACCGGTCCCCGTCGCCCCGCTCCGATCCGATGAGGCGCGCCCGAGGAACGCGCCGGCCATGCCGACGGTCGCCAGCACGAAGGCGACGACGATCACCGTCAACCGTCGGCCCGGGGTCGGATCCCGTGACGCGATCCCATCGCCCGCATCCCGGCTGTCCGCCGCGGAGGCGGGCGATGGCACGAGTCGTGAGCGGGCGGAGGCCTCGTGCCCGGTGGGGATCGGGCGTGGTGCCCGTGGACGCTCCTCGTCCGGAGCCGGGCCTGGAGGTCGGCGGTCGGCGGACCGGTAGAGGCCGGCCCCGCACCGTGGACAGGCGCTGCTCGCCTCTCCTCCGGTCCAGTCGCAGCGGAGGCAGATCTGCTGGCTCACGACACGATCACGGGCGCGACGGGCCGCCCGCCACGCTCACGTACACGGTCCCTCGCATGCGCAGGGAGCGCCATGCGTTGAGGATGCGCCGCCGACCCTGCGGCGTCCAGCCGCGGACCAGCGGCGGGTTCCTCCTCCCGGGGCCGACTCACGCTATGCGTTCGTCGCGCTGAAGCCCGGCCGCTGGGACCGGGCTTCGCACACCGTTCGCGGTGTCGTCTGCTGGTGGGGCGCCGGCGTCGGAGCGTCAGTCGAAGACGTACGTCCCGTTCCAGTCGAACACGGCCCCGGAGTCATACGTCACGTCCACGCTCGCGCGGAACCCATCGAGCGCGCCGGTTCCCCTCCAGAACGTGCACGTTCCGTGATATGGGTCGGCGATCGTCTGGCAGTACCCGAACGCTCTGTTGCCGTGTCCGGCCCGGAGGACCGCCCGGCTGCTCATGAAGTTGGGATCCGTGAGCACCGGTCCCCAGTACATGACCTTCGTCCCGACCGGGATCGCCGCGAGGTCAGAGGCGGTGATCGTGCAGAAGCTCGGGGTGTCACCGGTGAACTCGCTGCATTCCTTCGTGATGTGGAACGGCTGGAGCGTCGTGCCCGCCGAAGCCGTCGGGATGATGGCGGCGATCGCCACGATCGTTCCGGCTACTGCGAGAAGCGTTCGAACTCGAGACATCTGTTCCCTCACTCTCGATCGACGTGCGGGCGGGCTGGATCGGCGGAGCTTCCCCTCTCCCCTCCTTCCCTCGATGACGTCATGGGCGCCAGCTGGGAGCAGCATCCGCCGGATGTCCTCTCGGACGTCGATCTCGTTGAACGGGTCGGATGCGGGACCGGGGGCGGTCAGCCTGCGCGTGGCTCGGATAGCGGCGCGTCCGCATCCGGGAGCCGTTCAACGCGACGCGGAACAGGTAGGCCGTGGGATCGTCGACGCGGTCGATCTCGTCCCAGCGTCCCCACGGCTTCAGGAAGGCATCCTGTGAGAGCTCGGCGGCATCGGCCCGATCGCCTGTGACGAAGTAGCGCCCTGCACACCTTCGGGTGTTCCTCGACGAAGAACGTCGAGAAGTCCGCGGGGGTCGAGGCCTGTCTGGGAACGAGATGACGCCGCCCTTCGCTTGCATCACGTCCTAGATGCCGCCGCGGGCAGCTGCGCTTGTTCACACCAGGATGACGCAAGGCCGAACAAGATGGAACCCCCCCGCACCCCGGCGGGGCCGGCCGCGACGCCGGCCCCTCACATCATCAGGCCGCGAAGCTCCTCCGGAACCAGGTCGGCGAACTCCCATGCGGTCCACAGGTCCGACGAGATCCGCCTGGCCGACGCGCGCACGCCGAGCGGCTCGAAGTGCTCGACGACGCGCTCGACGTCGCGGTCGAGCAGGCCTTGGGCGTGTCGGTTCTTCCGCGGGTCGACCGCTTGGGGCAGATCGATCACCGTCACGCGTCCGTCCCAGACCAGCAGGTTGTACGGCGAGAGGTCCCCGTGGATCACGTTGCGGTACAGGAACAGCTCGACGTTGCGGATCACCTGCCGGAACAGCTCCTCGGCCTCCTCTCGATCGGGTCGATACGCGCGCAGCTGCGGCGCGGCGACGTCTTCGTCGCCGACGTAGGTCATCAGGATCGCGCGATCGCTCCGCGCGATCGCGCGCGGGACGTCGGCGCCCGCCGCGTGGAGCTCGACGAGCATCTCCCACTCGCGGTTGACCCAGATCGCGCCGGCGACCTCGCGCCCGAAGCGTGTGCGCTTCTCCACGGCGACGCGGACCCGCCGCGGCTTGATGAACTCGCCGTCCCGGTACAGGCCCTCGTCGCGGAAGGCCCGTCGATCGGGCGGGTGATAGACCTTCAGCGCGGCGAGGCGCTCGTCGGTCGTGCTCGGGTTGGCGCGGCACAGGTGCACGGAGGCTTCCTTGCCGCTCTTGATCGGTCGGATGACCGAGTGGATGAGCCCTTCGTCCAGGAAGTGCTCGAACGCTTCGTCGTGCAACGCGGGTTCCTCCTCGGGATCGATGGCGAGCGGACGCCTCGTCCCGGGAGCGGTTGCGCGGGTGGGTGCGTGGGTGGTGGTGACCTACGCGCGACCGGAGGGACGAGGCATGCAGACGCTGGCGACGGAGATCGCAGCCATGTGCTCATCCCTCCTTCCGAACGGTCGGTGGTACGGTCGGCACCCGGGCGGAGTATACGCATGGAGGTCTCGATGAGCCAGGACGATGTGCTGGAGACGATCAACCGGTTGGCGGCGGAGGAGCACGAGCTCTTCCAACGGGAGGGGCGAGGCGAGGCGAGCGACGCCGATCGCGACCGCCTGCGCGAGCTGGAGGTCCGGCTCGACCAGTGCTGGGACCTGCTGCACCAGCGCCGTGCGCTCCGCGACGCCGGGCTCGATCCAGACGATGCAAGGTTGCGCGACGCCGGCACGGTCGAGGGGTACATCGCCTGAGCTGAGGCACCGCCAGGCGCCGACGCCGTGTCGGACCCCCGGCGTAGGGTCCGGGCGTGGCCAGGACCCGATCCGTCTTCGTCTGCGGCGACTGCCGCCAACAGGTCTCACGCTGGGTGGGCCGCTGTCCCGGGTGCGGCGCCTGGGGCACGATCGAGGCCGCGACCCGCGAGGGGCCCGGCTCAGCCGTCTCCCCGGTCCAGCCACTGGGGGCCGGGTCCGAGGTCGAAGACCGCGTGCCGGTCGGGCTCGCGGGGATCGATCGGGTGCTCGGCGGAGGGCTCGTCCCGGCCTCGGTGATCCTGCTCGCCGGCGAGCCCGGGATCGGGAAGTCCACGCTGCTGTTGCACGCGCTCTCCGCGCTCTCGGCCGGGGACTGCGCCTGCCTCCTGGTGTCGGGCGAGGAATCACACCGGCAGGTCGCATCGCGGGCCCGCCGGCTCGGGGTTCCCGTCGACGCCGTGTCGTTCGCGCCGGGGCGTGATCTCGGCGCCGTCGTGGAGACCGCGCGATCGGTCCGGCCGTTCCTGCTCGCCGTCGATTCGATCCAGGCGATCCGTGACCCCGACGCGCCGCATATCGCCGGCGGGGTCGCCCAGGTCCGCGCCGCGGCCGACGCGTTGGTGGGACTCGCCAAGTCCGAGGGGATCGCGGTGCTCGTCACCGGTCACGTGACGAAGGACGGCGACCTCGCCGGGCCGCGGGCGCTCGAGCACGCCGTGGACGTCGTGCTCACGTTCGAGGGCGATCCGCGGTCCGGCCTGCGCGTGCTGGCGGGCGGGAAGAATCGGTTCGGCGCCGAGGGCGAGAGCGCCTGGTTCGAGATGGGCCCCGAGGGTCTGCGCGAGATCGATCCGACCGACGTCCTCTGCTCGAGGTCCGGCGACCCCGGGGCGGCGATCGGGCTGCCCCGGGCCGGGCGCCGCGCCATCGCGGTCGAGATCCAGGCGCTGGTGGGATCCATCGACGGCCCCGCCCGTCGTCAGGCGACGGGCCTCGACCCGCGGCGGTTCCAGCTGGTCGCGGCGGTGCTCGACCGGGCGGTCGGTGGCTCGCTCTCCCGCGCGGAGCTCTTCGCGGCCACGGCGGGTGGGGTCCGGGTGGACGACCCGGGCTGCGACCTGGCGGTCGCCGCCGCGCTCGTCTCCGCCGCCACCGGTGTCGCGCCCCCGGCCGGCTCGGCCTTCGCCGGGGAGGTGTCCCTCACGGGCGCCGTCCGGAGCACTCCCGGCCTGGCACAGCGACTCACGGCGGCCGCCGGGGCGGGGTGTTCGACCGTCTTCGCCCCGGATGCCCCCCGTTCGGGCCCCGACGGGCTCCGGATCGTGCGGGTCGGCCACGTTCGCGACGCGCTCGGATGGGCCCTCCGACCTGTGGAAAACCCCTCCGACCGTCGTTCGGCGTAGGTCCTCCGATGTCCCCCGAGGCGTCCATTAGGCCTCTGACCTGCGGTTTTGGGTTGCCTCGCCGACCGCTTGCGTGTTACCCTTACCGAGGCGTTGCTCCGTCGACCACATCTCTCGCGTAGGGGGTCTCGTGTTCCGTAAAGGCGACACCGTTGTGCATCCGGAACATGGGGCCGCAGTGATCCAGGAGCTTCGCGAGAAGGAATTCCTGGGCGAGAAGCGAACCTACCTGGTCCTCCGGGTCGCGTACGGGGATCTGACCCTGATGATCCCGGTCGATTCCACCGATCAGGTGGGGCTGCGGCGGGTCGTCAGCAAGAACGAGGTCAAGAAGGTCCTGAAGGTCCTCACCGAGGAGGAATCCTCGATGGCCGCCAACTGGAGCCGCCGCTTCAAGAACAACATGGAGAAGCTCCACTCCGGCGACCCCTACCAGGTGGCCGAGGTGCTGCGGAACCTCGCGATCCGCGAGCGCGAGAAGGGCCTTTCGGCCGGCGAGAAGCGGATGATCCTGAAGGCCCGCCAGATCCTGATCTCGGAGCTCTCCCACGCGACCGGGAAGTCGGAGGAGCAGGCCGAGCTGATGATCGACGAGGTCATCGACGGCGCCCACGGCGTCAAGATGGCGGCTCAGGCCTAACGGCTCGACCCCCCACCCCAAGTCCATCCCCCATCCGGGGGTTCCTCCGGGTACCGCTTCAGGTCGCCCCCCGTGGGCGCCGATGGGTATGGGAGACATCGGATGGCCCCGTTTCCGGGCCCGACGGAAGGAACCGTGGGGGATGGGCGACACCACGTCGGAGGGTCGCAAGAGCGCCGTGAAGGGACGCCTGGTCGAGGGTGTCCGGACGATCTTCATCGCGCTCCTGGGGGCCGCCGGCTACGAGGTGGGATCCCGGGTCGCGGAGCCGAACGCGGCCCGGACCGTCCTGTACGTGTTCCTGGGGGCCGGCATCGGCTACGTGATCGGCGGGGTGCTCGGGCGACTCACGCTGCGCGCCGTGACGGGGATCGAGCGCGAGCTCAGGCGCACGCCCGCGCCCCAGCTCGCCGGGGGGGTCGTCGGCCTCGTGGTCGGGCTGTTGGTCGGTGCCCTACTGATGGTGCCGCTGCTCTTCCTGCCGGCGGCCGCCGCCTGGCCCGCGATCATCTTCATCTACATGGTCCTGTTCTCGCTGGGGTTCCGGCTCGGATCGGCGAAGTACGAGGACATCTTCGGTCTGGTCGGCATGAAGCCTCGTGCCGCGGTCTCGAGCCGCGGCGACCTGCACGTGATCGACACGAGCGCCCTGATCGACGGCCGCGTCGCGGACCTCGTGGCGACCGGGTTCATCGCCGGCACGGTCCTGCTCCACGACGGCGTGCTCCGGGAGCTGCAGGCGATCGCGGACTCGTCCGACCCGCGTCGCCGCACCCGCGGACGACGCGGGCTGGACGTGCTCGTCGAGCTCCAGAAGGCGCCGACCGTGCAGATCCAGCTCGTCGAGGAGGCCGGCGTGATGGACGTCGACGCCGCCCTCGTCCGGCTCGCGCGGGAGCGAGGTGGGACCCTGATCACGGTCGACGCGAACCTCGCGAAGGTCGCCGAGGCGCTGCGGGTTCCCGTCGCGCAGATCAACGCCCTGGCGTCGAAGTTCCGGGTGCCGTACTCCGCCGGCGACGAGATCTCGGTCCGCCTCGTCAAGGAGGGCCGGGAGCACGGCCAGGGCGTCGGCTACCTGGACGACGGCACGATGGTGGTCGTGGAGAAGTCCGACGAGCACATCGGGACGCAGGTCGAGGTCCGGGTCACGAACGTGATCCAGACGACCACCGGTCGGATGGTGTTCGCCGCCCTCGCCCAGGTGGACGCCTGACCGCTCCGGGCTGAACCGCCCGGCGGTCTTCACCGACCCCCCGCGCTGGAGCGTCTGGCATGCTTCCCGCATGAGGGAGCCGGTCCGAGCCTTCGCGATCGTCCTCGCGGCGGGCGCCGGTCGCCGCCTCGACGCGACGACGCCGAAGTCCTTGCTCCGGATCGGCGGTGCTCCGATCGTGGCCCTGGCCGTCGACGCGGCCAGGGCGTCGCGCGTCGAAGGCGTCATCGTGACCGCACCGCCCGGCCAGGTCGACGAGGTCCTGGCGATCGTCGGTCCCGGGATCGTGGTGATCGAGGGTGGCGAGACCCGTCAGGATTCGGTCCGCTGCGCACTGGACGCCGTTCCCGATGGGGTGGGGCTCGTCGCGATCCATGACGCCGCCCGTCCGTTCGCGACCCCGTCGTTGTTCGATGCGGCGATCGCGGCGGCGGCCGAGGGAGCCGGCTCCGACGGTGTCGCCGGGGCGATCCCCGTCGTTCCCGTGACGGACACGGTCAAGCGCGTCGCCGACGATCTGATCGTCGCCACGGAGCCCAGGGATGGGCTGGTCCTGGCGCAGACCCCCCAGGCGTTCGACCTGGTCGCGCTCCGGGACGCCCACGCGCGCGCGGCCGCCGCCGCGCGCGCCTTCACCGACGACGCGGCGGTGCTCGAGTGGGCCGGCTACCGGGTCCGCACCATCGCCGGTGAGCCGGACAACTTCAAGATCACGACCCCGTCGGACGTGTCCCGGGCTGAGGCGTGGGAGCGGCGCTCACGTGGCTGACGCGCCTCGGGTCGGGCTCGGCTTCGACGTCCATCCGCATGATCCGTCGCGACCCTTGTGGCTCGGCGGCATCCGGTTCGACGGCGAACCGGGGCTCGCCGGGCATTCGGACGGCGATGCGGTCTGTCACGCGCTCGCCGACGCGCTCCTCGGTGCCGCGGCGATGGGAGACGTCGGGCAGCACTTCCCCGACGCCGATCCCTCGACCGCCGGGATCGGCGGGACCGAGCTGCTCGGCAAGGTCGTCGAGATGCTCCACGCGCTCGGCCACGTGCCCGCGTCGTGTGACGTGACGGTGATCTGCGACCGACCCGCGATCGCGCCCCGGCGCGCGGATATCAGGGACGCGCTCGCGCGCGCGATCGGGGTGAGCAAGGACCGCGTCTCCGTGAAGGCGACCCGGCCGGAGGGGCTCGGCCTCGTCGGCGACGGGATCGGCGCGCTTGCCCTCGCGGTGCTCGCATGAGCGGGACCCGCGAGGAGCGGCCCCGTCGCCGCGCTCGAGACGCGCCAGGTCCTCGTCGGCGGACGATCGGGGGCAGACGAGCCGTGACCGAGGCCCTGCGCGCCGGCGGCGTGGAACGCGTGGCGGTCGCTCATGGCGCTCGATCGACGCCGGGCATGCGGGCGTTGCTCGACGCCGCCCGCGTCGCCGGGGTACCGGTGGAGGACGTCGAGCGCTCCGCGCTCGACGTCTGGGCGTCGGATCACCAGGGGGTCGTCGCGTTCGCGACGACCCCCTCCCCGCGCCCGCTCGGCGAGCGCGACCTAGCCACGATCCCCTTCCCTCCCGAGGCCGTCGTCGTCGTGTTGGACGGGATCGAGGATCCGCAGAACCTGGGGGCGGCGGTCCGGACGGCAGAAGCCGCCGGCGCATCGATGGTCGTCACCCGCACGCGACGCGCGGCGGCGATCACGGACGCGGCGGTTCGCGCGTCGGCCGGGGCGCTGCTGCACCTCCCGCTCGCCCGCGTCGCCAACATCCCCCGCGCGCTTGACCGGCTCCGGGACCGCGGGTTCACGGTCGTCGGGCTGGACGGCGAGAGCGGGACCAGCGTGTTCGACGAGCCCGCGCCGGACGGTCCGCTCGCCTTGGTGTTGGGGAGCGAGGGCCGCGGCATGTCGCGGCTCGCGAAGGAGCGTTGCGACCTGCTGGTTGCGCTGCCGATGCGGGGGCGGGTGGGCTCGCTGAACGCGGCCGCGGCCCTCGCGGCCGCGCTGTGGTCCTACGTGCTCCCGCGGCGGAACGGCTAGCGCGATGACCACCCTCCCGCCCCCGCCCGGGCCACCGACGGACGACGTCCCCGCGCCCGCTCGGGGCGGCGGCCTCCCTCCCTCGACGCACCCGCCCAGCGACCTCCCACCGCCGCCGGAGGTCCCCCCGCCGGATGCGTCACCGCCGGTCGCGACCGGCGGGCCCCGGCCCGGCTGGATCACGGCGGCCGGTGCGATCCTGATCGTGCTCGGGGCGCTCGGGGTGCTCGTCGGGATCGTGCTCGTGTTCTCGCGCGACGCGATGGGCGTCGAGGAGCTCGTTCCGCGCGATGCGGTCGTTGCGGTCGGGGTGATCTCCATCCTCATCTCCGGCCTCGAGGTGGTGGCGGGCGCGCTCGTGCTGCGCCGGTCCAACGCCGGCCGTGTCCTCGGGATCGCGCTGGCCGGGCTCGGGGTCTTCGGGGGGATCGCGAGCCTCGGTAGCTCCGGCGTCTCGGCGACGATCGGGCTCGTCCTGAACGGGCTCGTCCTGTATGCCTTGATCGCGTACTCGCGTGCCTTCCGCCCGGAGGGCGGGGGGTAGACTCGGCCTGGCCGGCGTGGCGCAGCCCGGTAGCGCAAGCGATTTGTAATCGCTAGGTCGTCGGTTCGAATCCGACCGCCGGCTCCGACCGTTTCGCGGCGTGGCGGGGGGCGGCTCTCCCGCATCGGGACCTTAGGCCGTGACCGTCAGGCCCTCCAGGCCGCGGATGATGTAGTTGGGCTTCCACCGCGGCTCCTCGACCAGGGCCAGGCTCGGCAACCGCTCGAGGATCGTGCCGAACGCGATCTCGAGCTCGAGCCGGGCGAGCGGCGCCCCGAGGCAGAAGTGGATCCCCGCCCCGAAGGACAGGTGCGGGTTCGGCGACCGCGCGAGGTCGAGTCGGTCGGGGTCGGGGAAGACCGACGGGTCTCGGTTCGCCGAGCCGAAGATCAACCCGAGCTCGGCGCCCTTCGGGATGCGCACCCGGTGCAGCTCGACGTCCTCGAGCACCCAGCGCTCGAACAGCTGGAGCGGGGTATCCCAACGCATCAGCTCTTCGATCGCGTTGCGGACCAGCGCGTGGTCGGCTCGGAGCCGGGCCAGCTCGTCCGGGCGACGGAACAGCGACCACCACCCGTTCCCCGCCACGTTCACGCTCGCCTCGTGCCCGGCGTTCAACAACAGCACGCACGTCCCGACCAGCTCGTCCTCGCTCAGGCGCCGGCCCTCGTCGACGACGCTGGCGAGCTCGCTGATCAGGTCGCCGCCGGGATCCGCTCGGCGCTCACGCGCGAGCGAGCGCAGGTAGTCGCCGAAGGCGATGCACGCCGCCACGGAGACGCGCCGGTCCTCCGCCGTCGGGTGCAGCTCGTACATCCGGCAGATGTCCGCCGACCACGGGCGGAGCAGGCCGCGGTCCGTCTCCGGGACCCCGAGCAGCTCGGCGATCACCCACACCGGGAGGGGTTCGGCGAGCGTGGCGATCAGGTCGAAGGTGCCCGAGCCGCGTACCGACCCGACGAGCTCGGCCATCTTGCGTTCGATCGCGGGACGCAGCGACTCCACCATGCGTGGCGTGAACGCCTTCGAGACCAGCGCGCGCACGCGCGTATGGTCCGGCGGCTCCATGTCGAGGATCCCGCTGCGGATCAGGTGCCAGAAGGGGTCCAGCTCCGGCGGGTCGTCCGGGTGACCCATCTGGGCGTGCGTCGCCTGGTGCAGGTACGTGCGGCCGAACCGTCGATCACGAAGCAGCGCGTTGACGTCCTCGTACCGGGAGACCAGCCAATGGTCGGTCGCCTCGTCGTACACGACGGGCGCCCGGTCGCGGAGCTCGGCGTACACCGGGTAGGGATCGGCGACGAACGCGAGGTCGTCGGGCGCGAACCCGAGCTCGAGCGGCACGACGGTGAGGCTCACGGACGGAGCGTACCGCCCGCCCGTCCGCCGCTCAGCGCCGGCGCACGTACGCCGCCCTGGTAGGCAGCCCACCCGGTCCGAGGGTCCCCCGTAGACCGGGCGGTTCGCCCCCTGGCGTGCCCCGATCGTCGGCCGAAGCTGTCCGTAACGCGGAACACGGAGCAGGGAAGGGGGACGCTCGATGGCTACCGATCCGAGGCTCTCGCTGGTCTTGTTCTCCGGCACGGACGACAAGCTCTCGGCCGCGGCGGTCCTCACGGTCGGCGCGGCGGCGATGGGCCGCCCGGTCGAACTGTTCCTGCAGTACTGGGCGCTCGATGCGTTCCGCGCCGACCGGATCCTGAAGGATCACGGCGTCGCACCGGAGGCACCTCCGGAGGCTCCGGAGCTGATGCGGAGCCACGGAGGCGACCACTGGAGCGAACTGCTCCGCCAGGCGAAGGATCTCGGCGAGGTCCGGATCCATGCCTGTTCCCTGTCGATGGAGATGTTCGGGATCACGAAGGACGATCTCGACCCTCTCGTCGACGACGTGTGGGGCGTGGCCTCGTTCTTCCTGGGGGCCGACGGCCCCGTCACGTTCATCTGAGGAGGCACGACCATGACGACGGCAACGGACATCACCCGCTCGATCGACGCGCGCGGCATGCCCTGCCCCGGCCCGCTGATGAGCCTGATCGGCGCGATCCGCGAGGGTGCCGTCGGCGAAGTGATCGAGGTGCTCTCGAGCGACGAGGGCTCGAAGACCGACATCCCCGCGTGGGTCGCGAAGGCGGGCCACGAGCTCGTCGAGACGGTCGACGAGGAGGGCTTCGCCCGCTTCGTGATCCGGAAGGCGCGCTGATCCCATGCCCGCGCGCGTCGTGGTGCTCGGGGGAGGGGTCGGAGGCACGCTCGCCGCCAACCTCGTGGACAAGAGCCTCGGGCGCGACGCGCAGGTGACGGTCGTCGACCCGACCGGCATGCACGAGTACCAGCCCGGGTACCTCTACGTGGCGCTCGGCGAGGCGAGCGGGCACTGGCTGTCCCGCGACGAGCGGACCCTGCTCCGTCCCAGGGTGGACCTGGCGATCGAGGAGGCGGTTCGGATCCATCCGGATGCGCACACGGTGCAGCTCGCGCGCGGCGGGAGCCTCGAGTGGGACTACCTCGTGATCGCGACCGGTGCGCGATTGATGCACGACCAGATCCCCGGGCTGGTTGAGGGCGCGCACGGGTTCTACTCGCTGATCGACGCGGAGCGACTCCGAGAGGCGCTGCGCCGGTTCCGCGGCGGGAAGGTCCGCGTAGGGGTGGCCGGGATCCCCTACAAGTGCCCCCCGGCTCCCGTGGAGTTCACGTTCATGGTCGAGGAGTACCTGCGCAAGCGCGGGATCCGCGGGCGGAGCGAGGTGACGCTCCTGTCGCCGCTCAACCGGGCGTTCACGATCGAGAGCGCGTCGAAGCTGATCCAGCCGATCATGACCGAGCGGGGGATCGAGCTCTCCACGTTCTTCAACGTCGAGTCGGTCGATCCGTCGGCCGGCACCGTGGAGTCGCTCGAGGGGGAGAAGGTGGAGTACGACCTCCTGGTGCTGGTGCCGCCGCACAAGGGCCAGCAGGTCGTGATCGACTCCGGGATCGGGGATCCGAGCGGCTGGCTCCCGACCGACCGATTCACGCTCCAGGTCGAGGACCAAGACCGGATCTTCGCCCTCGGGGACGCGACCAACCTGCCGATCTCGAAGTCCGGGTCCACGGCGCACTTCGAGGCGCCGGTGATCGCGAGCCGGATCGCCTCGCTCGTGAAGGGCACCGCTCCGAAGGAGAACTACGGCGGTCGCGTGATGTGCTTCCTGGAGACCGGGAACGGCAGGGCGACCGCGCTCCGGTTCGACTACGAACACCCGCCCACGCCGCCGCAGCCGAGCCGGGCCTGGCACATCGCGAAGTGGGTCTTCAACCGGGCGTACTGGGAGACCGTCCCCAAGGGCCGCCTCCCGGAGAACGCGCCCGGCACCAAGCCGAAGGAGGGACCACGATGAGCCAGACCGTGACGAAGACGCTCGACCTGAAGGGCCTCGCCTGCCCGATGCCGATCGCGAAGACCGCGCAGGCGATCCGTGAGCTGAACCCCGGCGAGCTGATCGAGTCCCTCGCCACCGACGCAGGCTCCGTGCCCGACTTCCAGGCGTGGTGCGCGACGACCGGGAACGAGCTCGTGGAGCAGACCGAGGAGGGCGGCGTGTTCCGCTTCCTCATCCGGAAGAGGTGATCGCGATGACGGACATGACGACGCTCGAGAGCGTGGCCGAGGAGGTCGAGCGCCACGAGCGCGAGAGCGCCCATCACGACAAGCTCGTGATCATGGCCTGGAGCGGCGATCTGGACAAGGTCTGGCCGACGTTCATCCTCGCGACGACCGGGGCCGCGATGGGGATGGAGACGACCGTGTTCTTCACGTTCTGGGGGTTGTTCCCCTTGGTGAAGAACGACGTGCGCATCACGGGCGAGAACTGGATGCAGAAGATGCTGTCCTTCATGAACCGCGGAGGGACCGAGCATCTGAAGCTCGGCAAGATGAACTTCGCGGGGATGGGGCCTTCGATGATGAAGAAGCTCGCCGATGAACACCACGTCGCCTCCCCTCAGGAGTTGCTCGAGGTGGCGCGCGATCTCGGCGTTCACATGGTCCCGTGCCAGATGACGATGGACCTGCTCGGACTCACGAAGGACGACCTGATCGACGGACTGGAGCCGCCGGCCGGCGCGACGACGGCGCTGCTCCAGGCTCAGGACGCGGTGACGCTCTTCATCTGAGCGTCATCCGCCCGCACGCGGGGCGTGCCGGGCGGCGGCGGTCCCCCTCGCCGCCCGGCACTCCCGCCCATCAGCCCCCGGGGACGAAGACGTGGAAGGATGCACCGCCACCGGGCCGGTCCTCGACCCAGGCGCGGCCGCCGTGCAGTTCGGCGAACCGGCGGACGAGCGAGAGCCCGATCCCCACCCCCGGCGAGTGCGCTGCGGTCGAGGACCCTGGCGCCTGTCGGAAGGGCTCGAAGATCGCCTCGTGGAGCTCGGGAGGGATCCCGGCCCCCTCGTCCTCGACCACCAGATCGAGGCCGCCGTCGCGGCCGGCCGCTCGCACCCAGACGTGGGCGTCGGATGCCGTGTGCCGCAAAGCATTCGAGACTAGGTTCTCGATGATCCGCTCGACCTTGGCGGCGTCCACGGACACGGTGGCCGCGTCGACCTCGACGTCGATCGGCCGGCCCTCGGGGTTCTCGGCCCCTTCGATGCTCCGCTCGATCAACGCGCGGAGCTCGATCGGGCGCCGCTGAGGCGTCACGATCCCGCGTTGGAGACGGTCGAGGTCCAGCAGGTCGCCGAGGAGCCGTTCGAGCTTGCGCGCGTTCGCGGCGATCCTCCGCACCAGGTCGGCCGCGTCGGGGCGGGACAGCTCGGAGCCCGCCTGCTCGAGCGTGAGGGCCGACCCGAGGATCGAGGTCAGCGGGGTCCGAAGGTCGTGGGAGACGGCCTCGAGGAACGTGTTCTTCATGTCGTCGAGGGTCCGCAGCCGCTGGGCGGCCTCGCGCTCGCGCCGGAACGCCTCGGAGAACTTGCGCTCGCTTCGGCGGAGCGCTTCCTCGGCCCGCTTGCGACCGGTGATGTCCACCATCAGACCGCGGATCTGCTGACCGCGCCCCACGACGTGCACCAGGTCACGGACCCACACGACGTTGCCGGTCGGCGCCGCGACCCGATACTCGAGCTGTCGGTCCTCTCCCGAATGCACCGCCTGCCGGATGCGCTCGAGCGCCTCGGTCCGATCCTCCTCGATCACGTGCTCGCCCCAGGTCCGATGCCCGGATCCGCCGGAAGGCCCGCCCAGGAGGTGCTCCGCACCGCTGGAGAGGAAGGAGAGTCGTAGCGAGTGGGGGTCGGCTTCCCAGAACACGGCGTCGAGGCTGTCGACCAGCTCGTGGAACCGCTCCAGCTCGGAGAGCCGGTGGGCGTTGCCCAGGGCGAGCGACGTCACGTCGGCGATCCCGCGCGCCAGCCGGAGCTCCCCATCCCGGAACGGCCTTCCGAGCGACGAGGCCATCATCGCCAAGACCCCCATGCCGTTCGGCGTCCAGCGCAGCGGCGCCACCAGGACGTCGCGCGCCTCCTCGAAGAACCAGAGCTGACGAGGGACCTGATGCACGGCCTCCGCCGGGATCACGAACGGGTCCTCCTGCTCGCCCAGGAACGATCCGGCCAGATCGGCCGGGACGTCTGGGATGTCCTCCGAGGCACGTCCCACCGTGCGCCCGTCGAGCTGGAGGATCCGGACGATCCGGAAGTCCCCGGTGTCCTCGTCGCAGAGGTAGGCCGCGACGCTCGCGCATGCGATCAGGCGAGGGACGGCCTCCACCGCCTCCTGGAGGATCCCGTCCACCGTGCGCCGTCGGGTGAGCGCCTGCGAGAGGTTCAGCAGCGATGTGGAGGTCGCTGCCGCCTCGCGCTCGAGATGCAAGAGGTTCGCGTTGTCGAACGCGACCGCTGCGTGGGAGGCGAGCACCTCGAGGAGCCGCTGGTCTTCGAGGTCGAACTTCGCATACCCGAGCATCGACAGGACGATCACGCCGATCAGTTGATCACCGGCGAGCATCGGGACCGCGAGCATCGACTCGAGCACGTCGTCCGTGCCGGGGATCTGGACGGCGAACTCGACCTCGCGGGCGTCCGAGGTCAGCAAGGAGGTCCGGTGTTCGGCGACCCAGCCGGTGATGCCCTCGCCGATCTCGCTGGTCAGGCTCTCCACGGTGTCGTTCTCGTAGTCCGAGAAGATCTCGCCTCGGAACGAGGCCGGGACGAGGGTCGAGCCGTCGGGCTGGAGCAGGTACACCCGGCAGCTGTGGTAGTCGATGATCGTACGGAGCTCGCCGGTGATCGCGTTCCCGATGCTGGCGACGTCGCCGAGGGAGTTCAGCTTCGTCGCCAAGCTGTGAAGCATGTTCAATTGCGCCACCGACCGCGTCCGATCCGGCTCGGGGCGTGCGACGACCTCATGCGTGACGTGGTCTCCGGCCTGCACCATCGGCATAGTCATCGGTCGCTCGGGAGCCGAGCGTTAGCAGGCGCATCGGGTGCTTGAACCGCTGGGGACGGTTGCTAGCCTCCGCAGGAGATGCCGACTCGGACCGGGGAGCGGGCGGGCGACGCTGTGGCGCTCGACGAGCGCGAGCGTGCGTTGCTCGACTTCGAGCGAGAGGCCTGGAAGCTCGGGGTCCCCAAGGAGCGGGCCATCCGCGAGCGGTTCGGGATCTCGCCCGCGCGGTACCACCAGCAGCTGAACCGGCTGATCGATCGATCCGATGCGCTCGCGTACGACCCGATGCTCACCCGGCGACTTCGGCGCATCCGGGAGGCCCGTCGTCGCAAGCGCGTCGCCGGGCGTCTCGGGATCCGGGTCTGAGGCGCCGGGGGCGCCCGACCCTCGGCGCCTGAGCTTCGGATAGGATGCCCGGCGTGAACATCGGCACCGCCCGGATCGTGATCATCGTGGCCCTGGTGATCGCCGGCGTGGCGATCCTCTGGAACGGGTTCGCCGATTCGGGCACCAGCGCGGTGCCTGACGGCGGCGGGGCGATCACGCCCACCGGACCGACGGGGCCAACGGGCTCGGCGTCACCGTCCCCGTCGAGCACGCCGAGCCCGCGCGTGACCCCGAGCCCGCAGATCGAGGGCGTGACGGTCCAGGTCTTCAACGGGACGAACGAGACGGGCCTCGCCGCAGAGATCCAGCAGTCGCTCGAGGACGACGGGTACAGCACGCCCGCGGATCCCGGGAACGTGCCCTCGCCACCCGTCGCCGAAACGGTCGTGTACTTCCGCGGGGGCCCGGACCGCGCGCAGAACAAGTCGGACGCGACCTACCTGGCCGAGACCTACTTCCCGGGCGCGAAGGTCAAGGTGCTGAGCGAGGAGGTAGGCGACGTGGACCCCAGCGTCGACGTGGTCGTCATCCTCGGGGTGGACTACCTGGAGTCCCTCCAGGGCAACGCCTAGCGCCAGACCGGCTCGTCGAGCAGCCTCCGGACGGTCTCCTCGCGGCGTTCGCGTCGCTCCTGCGGACCCATCGCGATCAGCATCTCGAGCAGCTCGGTCAGCGCAGCTGGCGAGAACGGCTTGGTCATGAATTCGGACGCGCCCTCCTGCCAGCATCGGATCTTGTCCTCCAGCTGCGCCTTCGCGGTCAGCACGCAGACCGGGATCTCACGCGTGGCATCCTCGGACCGCAGCGCCTCCAGGACCTCGTATCCCCCGATCTGGGGGAGCATCAGGTCGAGGACGATCGCGTCGGGGAGCTCTCGGCGCGCCAGCTCGATCGCGAGCGCTCCGTCGCCGGCCTCGAAGACCTCGTGGCCGGCGTGCTGCAGGTTGACGCGGCAGAGCAGCAGGACATCGGGTTCGTCGTCGACGACGAGGACGCGGGCCATCGATCCCTTCGCTCCTTCCTCGGGGGTTTCGGCCTCCCCCTACGTACCAGTGTCGGCCGATCGGGCGACGCGTTGATACCTGGAACCTGGGAGATGGGCTACCCTGGCCGGGGAGGAACGACAGCGTGCTGAAGGTGTCTCAGAAGCTCGAATACGCGATGCGCGCGATGATCGAGCTCGCCCAGCGCCGGGACCGGGGAGCCCTCATCCCTGCCCGTGAGATCGCCGAACGGCAACAGGTCCCGGTCCGGTTCCTGGAGCAGCAGCTCGGGGCGCTCTCGAAGGCCGGTTTGGTCGAGAGCTTCCGTGGGGCGGGGGGCGGCTGTCGGATCGCCCGCGACCCGGCCGACATCACCGTGGCCGAGATCGCAGACGCGATCGAGGGCCAGATCTTCCCGATGTTCTGCCTGGAGCCCTCGGATCACACGTGCTTCCAGGATTCCCGCTGCGGACTCCAGGGGTTCTGGGCGGACGTGGCGCGCGCCGTCCAGCAGGTGTTCGCAACGACGACGGTGGCGGACCTCGCGGCCCGCCACCAACGGATCGCTCCGGCCACGGTGATCTTCGCGCCGGAGCAGCTGCTCTCGGGTTCGAACTAGCGGGTCAGCCCTTCGCGGCCTCCGCCTCGGCCTTGCCCAGGATCCGGGTGAGCGTGGTTCCGCACACCGGGCACTTGCCTTGCGCCGCGGGGCGACCGTTCTTGAGCGTGACCACCTGGCCCTCGAACGTGCGCTTCGTGCGGCACTTCATGCAGTAGCCCTCGTACTGCGCCACCGCCTGCCTCCTTCCCCCGTGCGTCTCGAAGGCCGCCCCTAGGGCGGCCCTGCGGCGATGGTGAGGCCCTGGGAGGGCGGTTGCAAGCACCACGGGCGTTCCCGGTCGGGTCGCACGGGCGGGGGAACCCTCGTACGATGCGGCCTCTCGCGAGAGATGGAGGCGCAGACGTGAGCGACGAGCAGCGCGACATCGAGGCCCTGCTCTCGGAGCACCGGGTCTTCGAGCCCCCGGCGGGCTTCGTGGAAGGGGCCCTCGTCACCGATCCCGAGATCTACGAACGAGCCGCCGCGGACCCGCAGGCCTTCTGGGCCGCGGAGGCCGAGGGCCTCAGCTGGTTCCGGTCGTGGGACTCCGTGATGGAGTGGGACCCGCCCTGGGTGAAGTGGTTCGTCGGCGGCACCCTGAACGTGTCGGTCAACTGCCTGGATCGACACGTCGAGGCCGGCGGTGGCGACAAGGTCGCCTACCACTGGGAGGGGGAGCCGGGGGATACGCGGACGCTGACCTACCGGGAGCTGCTCGACGAGGTCGGGCGGCTCGCGAACGCCCTCAGGCGGCTCGGGGTCCGCAAGGGGGATCGGGTCGCGATCTACCTCGGGATGATCCCGGAGCTGCCGGTCGCGATGCTCGCGTGCGCGCGGATCGGTGCGGCGCACTCCGTGGTGTTCGGGGGCTTCTCCGCGGAGTCACTGAAGGACCGGATCAACGACGCGGAGGCGAAGATCCTCATCACCGCCGATGGGGGGTATCGACGGGGACAGGTCGTCCCCCTGAAGGCGAACGCCGATGAGGCTGTCGCGGAGTGCCCGTCGATCGAGCACGTCGTGACGGTTCGACGTACGGGCGGCGAGCATGCCTTCGTCGAGGGACGCGACCTCTGGTACCACGACCTGGTCGCCGACGAGCCGACCGAGTGTCAGCCGGAGGAGATGGACGCCGAGGATCTGCTCTTCCTGTTGTACACGAGCGGGACGACCGGCAAGCCGAAGGGCATCGTGCACACGACCGGCGGCTACCTCACCCAGGTCGCGACGACCCATCGGCTCATCTTCGATATCCACGAAGACGACGTGTACTGGTGCGCCGCAGACATCGGGTGGGTGACGGGGCACAGCTACATCGTCTACGGGCCGCTCGCGAACCACACGACCGGGATCATCTACGAGGGCGCCCCGGACTGGCCGGAGAAGGATCGGCTCTGGGAGATCGTCGAGAAGTATCGCGCCACGATCCTGTACACGGCGCCGACCGCGATCCGTGCGTTCATGCGCTGGGGGACCGAGCATCCCGAGCAGCACGATCTCTCGTCGCTCCGCTTGCTCGGCTCCGTCGGGGAGCCGATCAACCCCGAAGCCTGGATCTGGTACTGGACCCATATCGGCGGCGGCCGCTGCCCGATCGTCGACACCTGGTGGCAGACCGAGACCGGGGCCATCCTCATCACGCCGCTGCCGGGGATCACGGCGTTGAAGCCTGGTTCCGCCACGAACCCGTTCCCCGGCATCCGAGCGGACGTCGTCGACGAGCAGGGCGCTTCGGTCCCGCTCGGTGGCGGTGGGTACCTGGTCCTGCGCCATCCATGGCCGGCGATCGCCCGGACGATCTGGGGCGACCCCGACCGGTACGTGCAGACCTACTTCGCCAAGTACGGGTCCGAGGTCTACCTCGCCGGCGACGGAGCCAAGCGCGACGCCGACGGGTACTTCTGGTTGCTGGGGCGGATCGACGACGTGATGAACATCGCCGGGCACCGTCTGTCGACCTACGAGATCGAGAGCGCCCTCGTCGACGATCAGAAGGTCGCCGAGGCGGCCGTGGTCTCGCGACCCGACGAGCTGAAGGGCGAGGGGATCGTCGCGTTCGTCACGCTGAAGGGCGGCTTCGAGGGCGACGAGGCCATGCTGAAGGAGCTCCGAGAGCACGTGGCGACCGTGATCGGTCCGATCGCCAAGCCGGACGACATCATCTTCACGCCGGACCTGCCGAAGACGCGCTCGGGGAAGATCATGCGCCGGCTCCTCCGCGACGTGGCCCGGGGCAACCGGCTCGGGGACGTCACGACGCTGGCGAACGCCGAGATCGTCGAGCAGATCCGTGAGATGTCGGCGACCGTTCCGTCGGAGGAGTGACCGGGGCTCAGACGTAGCGGCCGAAGAAGTCCAGGATCCGGCGCATGTGGTCGACCTGTTCGTCGATGCGGTTCGCGTGGTGCCCTTCCGCGTAGAAGTGGGCCTCGACCGGGACGCCGCGAGCGAGGAGCGCGTCGGTCCAGGGCGTGATCCCTTCGGGCGGGCATCGCGGGTCGTGCTGCCCGGCGATCACCAAGACCGGTGCCCGCACGCGATCCACATAGGTCATCGGGTTCCGTTCAGCCCAGATGTCGGGCAGCTCGTCGGGGCCGCCACCGTACAGGGCGAGGTCGTAGGCGCGGAGCTCCGGCATGCAGGCGTGATGCGCGGCCACGAAGTCCCCCGAGGGGATCCCGGCGAACACGGCCGCGAACCGATCCGGATGCAGCCCGGCCGCGAGGCACGCGAGGCACCCGCCCCACGACCATCCCGCGAACGCGACGCGGCCGGGATCCGTGACGCCGCGCGCGATCAACGAGTCCAGCGTGGCGATCACGTCCTCCGTTTCGGGGAACCACGGGTTGCCGATCAGGGCGCGCCGGAACGTCACGCCGTAGCCGGTGGACCCCCGGTAGTTGGGCATCGCCACCGCGTAGCCGGCATCCACGAGGGCCTGCGTCTCGGGATCGTAGCGATCGCGCTCGTGCCACTCCGGACCGCCGTGGACCGAGAGGACCGTGGGCCAAGGGCCGTCGCCGTCGGGCGTCACGACGAACGCCTGCACCGGGCCGCCCGGCCCCGGCGCCCAGATCGGCTCGGCGCGACGACCTCCCGGCGCCCTCGGGCCCGGCGGCGCGAGGATCTCATCACCACGGGCCGAAACGACCCGCGGTGGATCTTGGCCGTGCTCGGTGAGGAACCAGACGTCCCCGTCCGGTCGCACCGCAGCTCCCGACAGGTATCCCCCGGTGTCCGCCACGACGAAGGTGCTCCCCGAGGGGAGCTCGACGCGAACGAGCTGATCCCGCCCCTCGTACTCGTGCTTCGCGAGGAGCGCCGACCCATCTGGCCACCACGTCAACGGGATGACCGCGCCGGGGAGCTCGATGACGAGGTCCCGACGCTCCCCGCTGCCCAGGTCCCAGATCGCGGGCCGTTCGAAGGCGCCGAGCTCCGAGGTCAGTGCGAGCCGCTGATCGCCCGCGACCGGGCTCCAGGATGCCGGGTCCAGGCTCGCGCCCTCATCCGCCAGGTCGCCCACGACCCGCCCCGTTCGGTCGAACACGCGGAGTGCCTCGTGCGCGAGATCCCGCCCCTCGATATGGCGGACACAGACCAGGCTCCCGTCCGCCGAGATCCCGCCGAGATGCGGAGACGCGAGGCCGCCCAGCGCGAGATACGTCGGGCTCGAGCGGATCAGCCGCGGTTCTTCGCCAGCGGGCACCAGGTAGATCAGGTAGGCGTCGTCCGTCGCGATCCCGAGCGCCATCGCGCCATCCGCGGTTCCGATCCCCTCGGACCATCCATGCGGAACCGCCGAGATCAGCGTTCGTGCGGCATCCTCGCCGGCCGACCACGCCATCCACCGGCCTCGCTCGTCTCCGACGTCGTCCTGCCACCAGACGATCCGGCCGTCCGGGACCACGAGCACCGTCTCCACGCCGACGGGCTCGTCGGTGATCTGGCGGCGTTCGTTCGTCGCCAGGTCGAGGCTCCACGCCTGCCATGCGCCGCTCTCGTTGGACACGAACGCGAGCACGTCGGGGAAGGCCGCGGACCAGGCGGGGAACCCGATCTGCGGCGCCCGGAACCGCCGCTCCCACCTCGGTTCGTCGTGCACTGGAGGCCTCCGCTCGGTCGCGTTCGGGGACGGGAGCGTAGCTGCGGAGGCCCGCGACGTCCGGAGGGGGTTGCCATCCTCGGGGGGCGAGCCGCTAGAATCATTAGCACTCGGCAGGGCCGAGTGCTAGCAGTCGGCAACGCAGGCTGAGAACCGGAACGGCCGCATCGAGGCCAGGACGGAGCCAACGACCAAGGAGGAGGGAACGGATGGCCGCGAAGATCATCTCGTTCGACGAGGACGCGCGACGGGCGCTCGAGCGGGGCATGGACCAGCTCGCGAACGCCGTGAAGATCACGCTCGGCCCGAAGGGCCGCAACGTGGTCCTCGAGAAGAAGTGGGGCGCCCCCACGATCACGAACGACGGCGTCTCGATCGCCAAGGAGATCGAACTCGACGATCCGCTCGAGAAGGTCGGCGCCGAGCTCGTGAAGGAAGTCGCGAAGAAGACCGACGACGTCGCGGGTGACGGCACGACGACCGCCACGGTCCTAGCTCAAGCGATCGTGAAGGAAGGCCTCCGCAACGTCGCGGCGGGCGCGAACCCGATGTCGCTCAAGCGTGGCATCGAGCGCGCGGTCGAGCTGGCCGTCGAGTCGATCAAGAACCAGTCGCGCGAGGTCACCGACAAGGCGGACATCGCCCACGTCGGGGCGATCTCCGCGGCCGACCCCGAGATCGGCGAGACGATCGCCGAGGCGGTCGACAAGGTCGGCAAGGACGGCGTGATCACGGTCGAGGAGTCGAACACGTTCGGCATGGAGCTCGAGTTCGTCGAGGGCATGCGGTTCGACAAGGGCTACATCTCGGCGTACTTCATCACCGACCCCGAGCGCATGGAGACCATCCTCGAGGAGCCGTACGTCCTGATCGCGAACAGCAAGATCAGCGCCGTGAAGGACCTGCTCCCCGTGCTCGAGAAGGTCATGCAGACGGGCAAGCCGGTCCTGGTGCTCTCCGAGGACGTCGAGGGTGAGGCGCTCGCGACGCTCGTCGTGAACAAGGTCCGCGGCACGTTCCGGTCCGTCGCGGTGAAGGCCCCCGGGTTCGGTGACCGCCGCAAGGCCATGCTGCAGGACATCGCGATCCTCACCGGCGGTCAGGTGATCTCGGAGGAGGTCGGCCTGAAGCTCGAGAACGCCACGCTCGACCTGCTGGGCACCGCGCGCAAGATCGTCGTGACGAAAGACGAGACGACGATCGTCGAGGGCGGTGGCAAGGACGAGGAGATCAGCGGCCGGATCAATCAGATCAAGAGCGAGATCGAGAAGACCGACTCCGACTACGACCGCGAGAAGCTCCAGGAGCGGCTCGCGAAGCTCTCCGGTGGCGTCGCGGTGATCAAGGTCGGTGCGGCCACCGAGGTCGAGCTCAAGGAGAAGAAGCACCGGATCGAGGACGCGGTGCAGTCGACGAAGGCCGCGGTCGAGGAGGGCATCGTTCCCGGCGGCGGCGTGGCGCTGCTGAACGCGCAGGCCGCGCTCGACAAGGTGGACCTGGAGGGCGACGAGGCGACGGGAGCCGCGATCGTGCGGCGCTCGCTCGAGGAACCGCTCAAGCAGATCGCCTTCAACGCGGGGCTGGAAGGCGGCGTCGTGGTCGAGAAGGTTCGCACGCTCGACCCGGGTCAGGGCCTGAACGCCGGCAACGGCGAGTACGGGGACATGTACAAGTTCGGGATCGTCGACCCGACGAAGGTCACCCGCTCCGCGTTGCAGAACGCAGCCTCGATCGGCGCGCTCTTCCTGACGACCGAGGCGATCGTCGCGGAGAAGCCCGAGAAGGAGAAGGCGCCCGCGATGCCAGGCGGCGGCGACATGGACTTCTAGGTCCACGCACGCTTGAAGCGAACGGGGCCCCTTCGGGGGCCCCGTTCGCGTCTTCCCGGCTTGACCGCGTGGCCGGTCATCGGCACGATGACCGGCCACGGAGGGGATATGAGCGGGTCGGTCGAGGCGCTCCGGGCTGGGTTGCGCAACGCCTCCCTCCGTCGTGTCCTCGCGGCGTTCTTCCTGTTCAGCGCGCAGGAGTACGCCGTATGGATCGTCGTGACGATCTACGCGTACGAGCGAGGGGGTGCGCGCGAGGCGGGCACCGCGCTCGTGGCCCTACTGGTCCCCGCGGCCCTCTTCGCCCCCGTCGCTGCGACGGTCGGCGACCGGATGCGCCGCGACCGCGCGCTCCGCGCCGGGTACCTGATCCAGGCGGCGATCTGCGCCGGCCTGGCGATCGCGATGTGGTCGGGACCGGCCGTCCTCGCGTACGCGGTCGCGATCGCCTCGAGCTGCGCGGTCACGCTCACGAGGCCCGTTCACAACGCGATCCTCCCACAGCTGGCGGAGACCCCTGAGCAGCTCACGGCCGCGAACGCGTCCTCGTCGATGGTGGAGGGGCTCGGGGTGCTCCTCGGCCCCGGGTTCGTCGCGCTGACCCTCGACCGCCTCGGGCTTTCCGGCGTCCTGCTGGTGATGGCGGCCGCGATGCTCGGCGCCGTGGTCTGTGTGACCCATCTGCGGGTACTCGGCGATCCCGCATCGGTCGGCGAGGAGTCGGAGCCGGTCTCGCTGGTCCGCGACGCGATGCATGGCGTCCGGGAGCTGCGACGCGAGCCGGGCGCCACCTTGCTGCTGGTCGTCGGCGGATCGCAGTACTTCCTGATCGGGATGCTGGACGTGCTCTACGCGGTCCTCGCGATCGAACTGCTCGCCGTCGGCGGCTCGGGCGTCGGGCTCCTCAGCTCGACGTTCGGGGTGGGATGTCTGGTAGGAGCCGCCGGCGCGGTCGCCCTGGCCGGCCGCGGCCGGCTGTCGGCGGCGATGAGCCTCAGCCTGGCGGCATGCGGCCTGGCCCTCGCCCTCACGGGGTCGGCAGGCCGGCTGGGGCCGGTCCTCGCGTTGATCTTCGCCTGCGGCGCGGCGCGGAGCGTCTTCGACGTCGCGGCGCGGACGCTGCTGCAACGGGCGATCCCCGACGACGTGCTGGCGCGGGTGTTCGGCCTCCAAGAGGCGTTGCTGATGCTGGGCCTCGCCGCCGGGTCCGCGGCCGTTCCGATCCTCACGGAGGCGTTCGGCGACGAGGGAGCGATCCTGGCGGCCGGCCTGCTGCTGGTCGTCGTGGCGTTCGGATGCTGGCCCTGGCTCATGCGGATCGACGCGCGCGCGATCGTTCCCGGACCGGAGCTCGCCCTGCTCCGCCGCATCCCGATCTTCTCGCCCCTGCCCGAGCACGTGGCCGAGGAGCTCTCGTGGCACCTGATCCCGCTGGAGATGCCGAACGGCACCGTGGTGATCCGCGAGGGCGACGCCGGGGACCGCTTCTACGTGATCGTGGACGGCACCGCGGACGTCTCGATCGCCGGAGCCCCGGTGCGATCGCTGGGTCCCGGCGACCATTTCGGCGAGATCGCCCTGCTCCGCGACGTCCCAAGGACCGCGACGGTTCGGGCCAGCTCGCCCCTCCGGCTGCTGGCCTTGGGGCGCGACGAGTTCCTCGGGGCCGTCACCGGCTCCCGCCGGGCTCTGGCTCGGGCTCATGCGGTGGCCGACCGACGCCTCTCTGCCGGCGGCGGCTGAGCCGGGTTCGGCCCGTCACGGGATCGCCACATCTGCACCCGGGGTCGGATGAACCCGACCGCCGGGTGCGGCGAAGGACCAGGTGGAGCCCCTCTCTCCGCTGGAACGGCCCGGATCCCCATCCGGGCCGTTCCGCTTCTGCGGCCCACCCGGACGACGGGTGGCGATCCATGGCAGGATGCGCCTCCGATGGAAGGGTTCGCCGATCCCGGCCCCACCGCGAACGAGGTCCAGCTGCCGATCCGCTGGCGGGATCTCGATGCGTACGGCCACGTGAACAACGCGGTCTACCTGACCTACCTGGAAGAGTGCCGCGACGGATGCGTGAGCTCGATCCTGGGTGAGGTCGCGGACACGTGGGACTTCGTGCTCGCGCACGTCGGGATCGACTACCGGAGCGAGCTGCGGCTCGAGGATCGAGCGGTGGTGGTCCGATGCTGGATCGAGTCGTTCGGTCGCTCCAGCGTCCGCACCCGGGAGGAGATCCGCAAGCTCGACGGGTCGCTCGCCGCGGAGGCGTCTTCGGTGGTCGTGCCGCGGGCTCCGGACGGCCCGGGCTCGCGCCCGCTCACCGACGTGGAACGCGCCGCGCTGGCTCGAGCGACGGGTACGTCGATCTAGAGGCTCTGCAGGATCCGGCGACCGTGGACGAAGTGGTCCCGGTACCAGCCGTCACCCACCCACATGAGCGTGACGCCGCCGGGTGTGCTCGACGAATCGAGCGCCCAGCCGTTGCCGACGAACGTGTCGACGTGATCGACGCGACCGTCGGCGTCACCGTCGTAGAACATCAGATCACCGGGTTGGAGCTGCTCGTACGTGAGGCGCTTCCCGGTGGCGGCCATGTCCGCGCTCGATCGCTCCGCGAGGGTCCATCCGGAGTACGGTCGGGGCGGGGCGACGGCCCACGCACCCCCGTCGTTCGCGCGCATCAACCACCACGTCAGGCCTGAACAATCGAAGCCGGGCACCGGCTGTGCGGTCGACGCCAAGCCCCATTCGCCGCCCCAAACGTACGGATAGCCGACGTATCGGACGCCCCACTGGACGATCGCACGCACCTCCTCGGACAGGCTCGGGAGCGCGATCCCTTCGTACTCCTCGATCAGTGCCGGGACGCTCCACGACGGTTGGGTCGTCGCGCGGAACAGGGAGTAGGCGACCTGGTCCCTGGACAGGGGCGTGCGCGGTCCGACATCCATCGATTCGTCCGAGCGGTTGTTGTAGCGGAGCCCGAGGCGCATCCCGAGCAGCAGCGATCCGAAGTTCGACGGCAGGTCGAACGTGACGCCGTCCTCCGTGTGCAGGTGGTTGAGTGCCTTGATCGCCGGGGCCATCCCCAGGGCGAGCGTCAGGACACGATGGACCATCGTCGTGGTCACCGGGACGTCCGGCGCGAACCCGCCGGCCGCGGTCCTTCGCATCCACCGGCGCTGGACGGCGATGTTCGCATACGGGTAGAACGGATCGCTCGGATCGAGATCGGCGAACGTGATGGTCGGGTCCACCGCGTCCCCCGGTGCCAACGCCCGCACAACGGCGCGCGCGAAGTACTTGCGCGTCTCGATCGTCGCTGGCTGGAACGGGTAGCGGCCGTCGGGATCGGGCGCGAAGTCCCGCATCCAGTCGTTCGTCGCGCCGACGTGGTCGATCGCCGCACGCGCCCAGCGATCCTCGGTGTCCAGATCGGACCACACGACGGCACGCTTGGCGGTCGCCGGAGACCGGAGCACGCTGGGGATCCGAGGGGATCCGGCGCCGGCCTCGCCCACCCGCGCCCACCGTGGCGGGCGATGCTGCAGGGCCCCTGCCCCGGCTCCGACCTGGGGGATCGTGGTGATCGCCAGCGCGAGCAGGAGCGTAAGCGGGATGAGGCGACGTCGGATCAGGGCGGGGCTGGGGGCCATACCTGGGGCCTCGGCCCCGGTCTCGAGATCCTTGAGTCCGCCTCCCGGGGGTCGGTCAGCGGGGCGGGTGCGGCCCGATGGGGCCGGGGGAAGTCAGTCGCGCGGGCCCTCGGATCGGACCTCACCCACCCGTTCGAGGGCGGACCGGAGGTCGGACAGCCAGTCCTCCTGGCGTTCCGCGACCAGCCGGACGCACCAGGCCAAGGCGTGGCTGCGGCTCCTCGCGACGCCCGCTTCGACGAGCGTGTCCAGCACGCGCCGCTCGGGCATCCGCAGGCGGGTCATCGCGGGGATCGAGAGCGTCGTGAACCTCCCGTCGACCTCACCGCAGCGAGCTCCCCAGGAGACCTTGCGCCCGAACCGATGCTGAGCCTCGTCGGCGATCCGCATCCGTGCGGCCCGGGTGTCCTCGCGGAACCCCGAGATCCGCGCCCCGAGCGCCGAGCCCTTCGACTCCTCGGAGGCGTCCGCGGGTAGTTGCGGGGGCGCGAGCTCGCCGATCACCAGGATCTCGTCGCGGTCGATCTCGACCTCGGGAGGGCCGACGAACCAGCCTTCGGGCATCCGCCCGGCGAACCATCCCGCGATCTGCTCGTCCGATCCTGCCCCTGCCCCATGTCCGCTCATGCAATGGAGATTACATCATTACACCCCTGACGGCACACGCCACGCCGCCAGTCGTTCGCGCCGCCGTTGCCCTGCGAAGATCCTCCATGCGAAGCTCGTTCCCTCCGACGCGTGGCGCGTCCGATCACGGGAGGGAGCGTGGTCCTCACGAAGAGCGAGCCGCTTCGCGGGATGCCCGCGATCCGCCACTTCTTCCGGACGAACCAGACGCCGATCTACTTCGTCTCGGCGACGGCGTTCAACCTGCTCGGGATCGATCGCTGGGTCCGCAACTTCAAGTTCATCAACTACTACGACTCGTTCGACGGCTTCCACCCGAACGTGTTCGTGCCGCGCGAACGCGCGCATCGTGCCTTCGGATCGATCGAGGAGATCTGCAACTACCTGCTGTCTCACAAGGAGGTCGTCGACTTCGTGCAGCGACGGGGTCCGGGCGGCAAGGTCACGTTCCTGATGTTCGACGAGGAGACGGAGTCGCTCGCCGAGCACGTGGGCCTCGACGTGGCGTTCCCGTCCGCGGCGCTCCGCCATCGGCTCGACTCGAAGATCGTCACGACCCAGCTCGGTGACGAGGCCGGTGTGCCGAGCGTCCCGAACACGATGGGCGAGGCGGGATCGTTCGACGAACTCATGTCGCTCGCCGAGCGCGCCGGGCTCGGGAGCGACCTCGTCGTGCAGACCCCGTACGGCGACTCCGGGCAGACGACGTTCTTCATCGCCGATGAGGGCGACTGGAAGGAGCAGGAGCGGAAGATCGTCGGCCAGGCGATCAAGGTCATGGAGCGGATCGAGCCGATCGAGTGCGCGATCGAGGCCGTGATCACGCGCCACGGCACGCTGGTCGGTCCGCTGATGGCCGAGTTGACCGGCTTCCCCGAGCTGACGCCGTATCACGGAGGTTGGTGCGGTAACGACGTGTTCCCCGACGTCCTCACCGAGCGCCAGCGCGCACTGGCGCGCTCCCGCACGTTCGCGATGGGCGAACGGTTGCGGCGGGAGGGGTACCGCGGCTACTTCGAGCTCGACTTCCTGGCGGATGCGGACTCGGGCGAGATCTACCTGGGGGAGTTGAACCCCCGCGTCACCGGCGCGAGCTCGATCACGAACGTGACCGCCGTCGCGTACGGCGACATGCCCTTGTTCCTGTTCCACCTGCTGGAGTTCATGGACATCGACTACGAGATCGACGTCGACGAGTTGAACGCGCGGTGGGCGGAACCGGGGAACATCGACGACTGGACCCAGTTCATCCTGAAGCAGACCGACGAACGGGTCGAGCGGATCGTCGCGGCGCCGGCCTCCGGTGTGTGGAGGATGGCCCCCGACGACTCGATCTCGTTCGCGCGGCGCGACACCGATTGGCACACGGTCGCCGACGAGCAGGAGGCGTTCTACCTCCGGATCGCCGGCGTGGACCAGTACCGGTACCCCGGAGCGGACCTCGGCATCCTCGTCACCCGCGGGCGCTTCCTCGACGACCGACACGAGCTCAGGGATCGAGCACGACGCTGGATCGAAGGTGTAAACGCGCAGTTCGCGAGCGAGCCGATCGTCCAGGAGGTCGCGCCGGTCCGCCCGGAGCCTTTCGGCTTCAAGATGCTTTGAGCCGCGGCCGAGGCCGTTCAGGATGGGTGCCACCATGCGGATGATCCCGTTCACCTTCCGCTCGGTCCAAGAGCTCGAGCTCGGGGACAAGTGGCGGGCCGTCTTCGAGGAACGGTGGCCCCACTACCGAGCATGGTTCCTGCGCGAGGGCGAGGAGGCCCGACCGAGCTACGTGACGTCGGTCCGCATGCTGCAGGCGCACATGCCGGAGCTGATGCCCGCGTACGAACGCGTGGTCGAGCTGGCCGGCGGAGGGGACCTCGCCGCGCGGATGCTCTCGCTCTATCGCCCGCCGCCCTACCTGGCGGCCTGCTCTCAGGGCGTGTGGACGCGTGAGGCTCCCAGGCTGGTCCGCAACTACGACTACGCCCCCTCGCGGTTCGAAGGCATCGTGTGGTCGACGCGCCTGGGGGATCGCGGCGTGATCGGGACGAGCGACTGCCTCTGGGGGCTGCTCGACGGGATGAACGAGGCCGGGCTCGCGGTCTCGCTGACGTTCGGAGGCAGGCGCGTCACCGGCGATGGTTTCGGGATCCCCATCGTCGTCCGGTACCTGCTGGAGACCTGCGACGACGTCGCGACGGCCCGAGCGGCGCTCGGGAGGCTCCCGTACAGCCTTGCGCACAACCTCACGCTGGTCGATGCCGGCGGAGCGGTGCTCACGGCGTACCTCTCCCCGGATCGCGAGCCGATCTTCCGCGCCTTCCCGGCGGCGACGAACCATCAGGGGATCGTCGAGTGGCCGGAGCAGGCGCGCGCGACGAGGACTGTCGAGCGCGAACGGTGCATCGTCGAGCTCCTGCAGGATGCCGAGACGACGGTCGAGTCGTTCGAAGAGTCGTTCCTGCGTTCGCCGCTGTTCAGCACCGCGTACGCGAACGGGTTCGGCACGCTCTACACGGCCGCGTACCGACCCACGGAGGGCGTCGTCGACTACCGCTGGCCCACCTCGTCCTGGCGTCTCGGATTCGACGCGTTCGAAGAGGCCGAGCACACGGAGGTGCTCGCCGAGGGCTCGGTCGCCTAGCCATCGGGGTTCGCTCCCCAGGTGCTTCCCTCGTCCACCGTGCGATGGAACACTGCATCGCGAGGACACCGGAGGGGGAGGATCCATGGAGGCTCGTACCGCGCGACCGTCCGCACCCGTCATCGTCGGGCTGATCGGTGGGGTGCTGCTGGTGATCGGTTCGTTCCTGACGTGGGCGAGCGTGTCGGTGAACGTGGGCGCGCTCGCGGAACTCCTCGGCGTCGACGAGGCAGTCCTCCAGGGCGCGATCCCCGGCGAGACGTCGCGGACGTTGTCCGGGATGTCGAGTCCGGCCGACGGGATCTGGACGCTGATCGCGGGCCTCGTCGTCCTGGGATCCGCGGTCGTGGTGATGATCCGCCCAGACATGAGGTTGGCGGCTGGGGCGATGATCGTGGCCGGCCTGGTCGGGATCGGGTGGACGGTCTACGACCTGACGCAGATCAACGACGTTCGCGATGAGGCTCTCGGCTCGTTCGCCGCGGCGCTGCAGGGTGCTGGCGTGGACGTGGGCACCGGCGAGGGACTCGTCGACGTCTCGGCCGGGATCGGTCTGTGGGGGGCGCTCGTGGGCGGGATCGTCGCCCTGATCGCCGGCGCGATGGTGTTGATGAGCGCCCGACCCGCGGCGGGCGCATCCTCGGCAGGGGCGACGACGCCCGGGTTCGTCGGCGGGCCGGATGACATGGGATTCGGCGGGGGAACCGCACCCGCCCCGGTCGCGACGCCGACCCCACCCGCGGTCGCCGACGCGCCCGTCGCGCCGGCGCCCGTCGCACCGGCGCCCGTCGCACCGCCGCCTCCGCCGGCTGACCTCGCCGCGACCGACGCTCCGACGACCGATCCGCCCGCGACCGATCCGCCCAAGACCGATCCGCCCCCGACCCAGGGCGGAACGACGGACCAGGGGTAGTGCGCACCACGACGATCCGGTTGGACACCACGAACCGTCGGGTCGTCGACGTCACCGATGCGGTCGAGGGGTGGGCCGGCGAGCTCGACGGCGACGGGCTGCTGAACGTGTTCGTCCCGCATGCAACCGCCGGCGTCGGGCTGATGGAGACCGGTTCGGGCTCGGAGGGCGACCTCGCCGACCTCTTGGAGGCACTCCTGCCGCGCGACGACCGGTACCGTCACCGGCACGGCTCGACCGGGCACGGCGGCGATCATCTGCTCCCCGTATTCGTGAGCCCATCGCTCATGATCCCGGTCGTGGACCGGCGGTTGGCGCTCGGCACCTGGCAGCGGGTCGTGATCGTGGATCCGAACCGCGAGAACGACGTCCGGACGGTCCGGCTCAGCTTCGTGCCGGGCTGAGCCGGCTCGGCGACGTCGCTAGAGGTACTGCCCCGGCTGGCGCTCGGCCGACTTCCCATCCGAGCTGGGGGCGACGGCCTGGACGTCGCGTTCGCGCAGGAGGACGAGCTCCTCGCCCTCCAGCTCGACCTCGAGCCCCGACGACGGGAGGAACAGCACCCGGTCGCCACGTTCCGCGACGCGCACGTCGGGTCCGATCAGCTCGACGTCGGCCCAGACGAGGCGCCGAGGTGCCGGCGCGGCCGTCGCGGGGATCAGCAGTCCGGACGCCGAACGGCGCTCGCCGTTGCCGGCGGTGCGCACGACCAACCGATCCCCGGTGAGTCGGATCTCGGACGGCAGCGAAACGGGCTTGCGGCTGCGTGCGCGCTTCGGTTTCGCCGGCGCGTCCTTCCCCGAAGCGGTCCCTGGCATGTCGCCGAGTGTAGCGACCGCACCCGGTACGATGCGCTCCCGTGAAGGCACGCAAGGTCCTGGACGAGGCGGTCGCGACCCTCAAGGCGTCCCCCTCGATCGATCACTGGCAGAAGGGGCGAGAGCGGATCGAAGCCGAGGATCTCCTCGGTTTCGTGGTCGGTGAGGAGCTGGATCCGACGGATGCGATCTCCGATCGCGACCGGCGGACGTTCGAGCGGCTCGTCGCGCGTCGCGCGGAGGGTGAGCCGATCCCGTACATCAAAGGGTTCACCGAGTTCCGCGGGATCGAGTTGACCGTGATCCCGGGGGTCTTCGTGCCGCGTGACTCCTCGGAGTTCCTCGCCGAGCAAGCCGTCCGTCGTCTCCGCCGTCGGAAGAAGCCGGTGCTCGTGGATCTCGCCACCGGAGGCGGGACGATCGCGCTCGCCGTGGCGGACGAGGTACCGCAAGCCGCGGTCTTCGGAGCGGACGTGTCGAAGGACGCGATCAAGCTCGCGCGCCGGAACGCGAAGGACCTGGACCTGCCCGCGCGGTTCCTCGTGGGCGATCTCTTCGACGCCCTTCCGAAGAAGCTCCGCGGACGGGTCGACGTGATCACCCTGCACCCGCCGTACGTCGCGCGGGACGAGATCGACGCGCTCCCCGACGAGATCCGGTCGTGGGAGCCGGCCCACACGCTGACCGACCGGAGCACAGACGGGCTGGGTTTGATCCGCCGCACGATCCGCGAGGCGTCGGCCTGGCTCCGATCCGGTGGGTGGCTCCTGATGGAGGTGGACCCGGATCGGGCTCGCGAGGTGATGCCGCTCTACCGTCGCGGTGGCTTCCGAGAGGTCAAGAGCACGAAAGGCGGGCCGCTCCGCGTCACCCGGGTGATCGTGGGACGGAACCCGTGAGTCCCGAGCCGCGCGAGCGACCGTACGGGAGCTGGTCGTCGCCGATCTCCGCATCGTTGCTCGCCCGGTCGGGAGTCCGGTTCGGTCAGCTCTGGCTCGAGGACGGGCTGCTGCGGTGGTCGGAGATGCGCCCGACCGAAGCAGGTCGCTCGGTCGTGGTCGCCGGCGATCCGTACGCGGCCCCGGTCGACGTGACCCCGGAAGGCTTCAACGTCCGGACCCGGGTCCATGAGTACGGGGGCGGGGCGTACGCGATCCATCGAGGCGGCCTGATCTTCAGTCGCTTCGAGGATCAGCGCCTCTACCGGCAGGATCCGGGCGCCGAGCCGACGCCGATCACGCCGGAGACCGAGGGCCGACATCGATACGCGGACGGACGGGTCACGGCCGACGGCCTGCGATGGATCGGCGTCCGCGAGCGTCACGAGGGCGAAGAGGTCGTGAACGAGCTCGTGATGCTGCCGACCGACGGTTCGGCCGAACCCGCGATCGTCGCCGGCGGCCGCGACTTCTACGCGACGCCCCGCATCGCACCCGACGGTTCTCAGCTCGCGTGGACCACGTGGGATCTCCCCTGGATGCCGTGGGATGGGAGCGAGCTCTGGGTCGGCGACCTCGCCCCCGACGGGTCGGTCTCCGACGCGCGACTCGTGGCCGGCGAGCTCGCGGTCGAGTCGATCTTCCAGCCCGCGTGGAGTCCCGCGGGCGACCTTCACTTCGTCTCGGATCGGACCGGGTGGTGGAACCTCTACCGCCTCCGCGAGGGGGGCGTCGAGGCGCTCTGTCCGCGCGAGGCCGAGTTCGGCGAGCCGCAGTGGGTGTTCGGGCTCTCGCGCTACGCGTTCCTCGCGCGACGGCCGGATCGTGTGTTCCCGCACCGAGCGCGGCCTGATGCACCTCGCGATCCTCGACCCCGAGACGAAGGAACTGCTCGACCTCGACATCCCGCACGTCGTGATCGACGGTGTCGTCGCCGAGGGCGACCGGATCGGGTACGTCGGGGCTGGTCCGACGATCGCCCCCCAGGTCGTGATGCTGGACTTCACGGCGCGATCGGTCGAGGTCCTGCGCGAGAGCGACGACGCCGGCGTCGACCCCGCCTACCTCTCGGTCCCGGAGGCCGTCGACTTCCCGACGCGCGACGGTGGGCAGGCGCACGCGTGGTTCTATCCGCCGGCGAACCCCGACTTCACCGGTCCGCCCGGCGAGCGTCCCCCGCTGATCGTGATGAGCCACGGTGGCCCGACCGGCGAGGCGACCCCCGAGCTGCATCTCGAGACGCAGTTCTGGACGAGCCGAGGGCTTCGCCGTCGTCGACGTCAACTACCGCGGGCAGCTCTGGGTTCGGCCGTGTCTACCGCGAGCACCTGAAGGGGAACTGGGGCGTCGTGGACACGCTGGACTGCATCGACGCCGCCCGGTTCCTCGCCGACCGAGACCTCGTGGACGGCGCACGTCTGCTGATCCGGGGCGGGAGCGCCGGAGGGTACACGACCCTGTGCGCGCTGACGTTCCACGACGACTTCCGCGCTGGCGCGAGCTACTACGGGATCGCCGACCTGGAGCCGTTCGCGCAGCCGGGCGGGACGCACAAGTTCGAGGCCCGGTACGAGCACACGCTGATCGGACCGTATCCCGAGTTCGCCGATCGGTACCGCGCCCGCTCCCCGGTCCACTCCGTGGACATGCTCTCGGCTCCGATGATCATCCTGCAGGGCGCGGAGGACGAGGTCGTGCCCCCGGCACAGGCCGAGCTGATGGTGGCGGCGCTCTCGGCGAAGGGTCTCCCCTACGCCTACCTGCTGTTCGAGGGAGAGCAGCACGGGTTCCGCCGGGCCGAGCACATCGTGCGGGCGGCCGAGGCGGAGCTCTCCTTCTACGCCCAGATCCTGGGGTTCGAGCCGGGCGACCCGATCGAGCCGGTAACGGTTCACAACCTCCCGCCCGCCCCGGCCTGATCCGTCGGCCTGGGCCGGAGAGGGGGTCGCGGGGGCCGGGCTGGGCCCGGCCCCCGCGCCGGAGAGGGGGCGCGACACCTCTCGGCGGCCTCACCCTAGGGGTCCCGGGTGAACGACGGATGAAGCCCGGACGGTCGGTCCGGGAACGAGGCGAGCCCTCCGCGGCAACCCCACCCCGCGTTCCCGGCCGTATAGAGGTTGGCTGGACACCCGGCGGGTCCGGTGCGAACATCCGGCGACGTCCTTGCTGAGAGGGGGAGTGCGCATGAAGAAGGCTGCGCGTCTCGTAGCCGTGGTCGGGATCCTCGCGATCGTCGCCGCGGCGTGCGGCGGCGACGATGGGGGTGGCGACACCACCGGCCCGACCGGCACGGGAGCGACCGGCGAGACCGGCGCGATCCCAACAGGAGGCACGGTCCAATTCGGCCTCGTCGGCGACGTTGCCTCTGGGTTCGATCCTCAGAAGGAGTACTACCAGGTCTCGTTCGAGTACTTCAGTTGCTGCTTGCTCAGGACCCTCTACGCCACCAACGGCTCCCCCGTGGACCAGGGAGGCGCGGAGCTGCGTCCAGACATCGCGGCGGAGGACCCGACGGTGTCGGAGGACGGTCTCACCTGGACCTTCACGCTGAAGACCGGGATCTTCTACTCGCCCCCGCTCGAGGACGTCGAGGTCACGGCTCAAGACTTCATCCGCGCGATGGAGCGGACCTCCGACCCGAAGGCGAGCATCGGCGGCTACAGCTTCTACTACTCGGCGATCGAAGGATTCGCTGACTTCGGTGCTGGGGACGCGGACACCATCTCCGGTCTGTCCGCGCCGGACGAGCACACCTTGGTCGTGACGACGTCGGCTCCCACCGGCGACCTCGCCTGGCGGTTCGCCATGCCGTCGGCGGCGCCGATCGCGCCGAACCCGGACGATCCGTCCGCCCGCCTCGGCGTGGCCGAGGGCCACACGAAGGACTACGGCCGGTACCTCGTCGGGACCGGGCCGTACATGTTCGAGGGCACGGACCAGCTGGACTTCTCGCTGCCGCCCGACCAGCAGGAGCAGGTGTCCGGGTACATCCCGGGTCGCCAGATCGTCCTGGTGCGCAACCCGTCGTGGGACCCGGCGACGGACGACCTGCGACCGGCGTACGTGGATCGCATGGAAGCCGCTATCGGCGGCGACGTCGCCGACCTGTACAACCGGGTGGAGGCGGGTGACCTCGACTACGTCGTGGACGCGGTTCCGCCGGCCGATGTCCTTCAGAAGTACAGCACCGATCCGGATCTGCAGCAGTACCTCACGACCTACCCGCAGAACGCGATGAACTACATCTCGATGAACCTGGCCGTCGCGCCGTTCGACGACCTGTATGTTCGCAAGGCGGTCAACTTCGCGATCGACAAGGCCGGGATCAGGCAGCTCGCGGGGGGCCCGCTCGTCGGCGTGAACGCCGGCCATATCTTCCCGAACGGCCTCACGGACAACCTGCTGTTGGACTACGACCCCTACGCCACGCCTGACGACAGCGGCGACGTCGAGGCGGCGAAGGCAGAGATGGCCCAGTCGAAGTACGACACGGACGGCGACGGCACGTGCGACGACCCGTCCTGCGAAGACATCCTCACCATCACCACCAACGTCGATCCCAACCCCCGACAGGCGGCGTTGATCGCCCAGAACCTCGAACCCCTGGGCATCACGCTGCAGATCCGGGAGCTCGAGATCTCCACGATGTACAACAAGTGCTACACGCTCAGCGAGCGCACGCCGTTCTGTCCGGCCCTCGGGTGGATCCAGGACTTCCCGGACCCCATCACGTTCGGTCCACCGCTCTTCGGCTCGGAAAGCCTCACTCCATCGTGCTGCAACTACAACAACCTCGGCGCGACGCCCGAGCAACTGCGGGAGTGGGGCTACGAGATCACCTCGGTCCCGAGCGTGGACGATCAGCTCGCCGCCTGCAAGGCACTGCCGGTCGGCGACGAGCGCACCCAGTGCTGGGCGGACTTCGACAAGTTCATGATGGAGGAGATCGTCCCGTACGTGCCGAGGACGTTCACGAACATCAACGAGATCTACTCGACGAACATCGTCAACCACTCGTTCAGCGAGTTCGCAGGCCAGACGGCCTTCGACCACCTTGCGGTCGCCTCGGCGGAGTAGTCGACCGGATCGCATTCGGCGAACGGGGGGGCGACCGCCCCCCCGTTCTCGCTGCAACGCCGTTCAGGGGAGCAGATGGATCTCGTTCAGGAACGTCTCGTCGTCGAAGACGGAGAGATGCACCGCCCCACCGACGTTCTCGAACTCACCGGTACCGCCGACGATCGCGAGATCGTCTCCCGCCTCGAGGAAGCGCTCGCCGAAATCGAGCGTCCCGGCGGCGTACACCTTGCCCCGTCCTTGGATCGTGTACTCGAGCTGCACCATCACGTAGTCGGCGGGCAGGTACTCGACCACGACCCGGTCCGTCCCGATGCGGTCGGTCTTGGCCTCGTCCGTGAAGATCGCATCGAAGAACACGTCGTGATCCCCGACCGAGAACCCGGGCTTGCCGTTGTCGACGAACCGGTACTTCGCCGTCTCCGTGTAGACGGTCATCGACTCCTCGGCCGCGATCCGGGTCGAAGCGACCGCGACGCCCCCGAGCATCGTCACGAGGACCACGAGGCTCGAGATGAACCACGCTCTGCTGCGCATGCTCCCTCCTCAGCGGGCTCCGAGCGGGCAGGCCCATCCTCGCACCCGAACGGAAGAGGGCGGTAGGCGGCTCAGCCGCCGATCATCGACATGCTGCGGACCGGTTGGACGAAGTCCGGATGGTTGATCCGGTGACCCGACCACTTCGTCCATACGGCCCCGCGGATCAGGGAGATCAGCTCCGCATCCGTCGCCCCGTCGCGCATCGGCTCACGGAGGTCGGTCTCCTCCAGCGCGAACAAGCAGTTCCGTATCTCCCCCTCGGCGGTCAGGCGCAGGCGGTTGCACGTGTCGCAGAACGGCTCCGATCACGCTCGCGATCACGCCGATCGACCCGGGCTCGCCGTCGGCGAACCGGTACGTCGTCGCGGGCTCGTTGCCATGTCCGCTCCCGACCAAGGGGAACACCTCGCTGATCGCGTCGAGGATCCGCGCGGCGGGCACGACCTTCGCGCGCTCCCACGCATGTTCCGCGTCGAGCGGCATGTACTCGATGAAGCGCACCTCGTAGCCCGTCTCCCGCGCCCATCGGGCGAAGTCCACGACCTCGTCGTCGTTCGTCCCACCGATCACGACGCAGTTGATCTTGATCGGCGTCAGGCCCGCCCGCTCGGCCGCCCGCAGCCCGGCCAGGACCTTCTCGAGCGCGTCCCGGCGGGTCATGTCGGCGAAGCGGTGGCGCAGGAGCGAGTCGCACGACACCGTGGCCCGGTCCACGCCCGCCGCCGCGAGTGGAGCGGCGAGTCGGTCCAGGAGCACGCCGTTCGTCGTGATCGAGATGTCGAGGTCGGGCGCCGCGTCGCGGAACATCCGGGCGAGGACGGGCAGGTCGGCCCGGACGGTCGGTTCCCCCCCGGTGATCTTGAGGGACCGCACCCCCAGGTCCACGAAGAGCACGAGCAGCCGGGTCAGCTCCTCGAAGGTCAGCAGCTGCTCGCGGGGGAGCCAGGTGAGCCCCTCGGCCGGCATGCAGTAGGTGCACCGGAAGTTGCACCGGTCGGTGACCGAGATCCGCAGATCGTCGGCGACCCGTCCGAACGCGTCCATGAGTGGACCGTCGACCGGAAGCTGGTGGCGGGTTGGCTCGCTCATGGGAAGACGCCCAGCCTACCCGGCCCGGTCGCTTCGGGCCATCCCGGGTTCGGCCGTGGGAGGATGCCGCGCATGGATGCGACCCTCGCCGCCGTCCTCACGGTCTCTGACGGCGTCTCGCAGGGGACCCGCGAAGATCGATCCGGCGATGAGGCGGAGCGCCTGCTCCGGACGGCCGGTTTCGACGTCCGGACCCGGTCGGTGGTGGCGGACGAGCGGCCGGCCATCGAGGAGCGGCTCCGCTCGCTCGTCACCGAACACGCCCTGATCGTCACGACCGGGGGAACGGGGTTCGGTCCCCGCGACGTCACGCCCGAGGCCACGCGGGCGATCATCGAGCGGGAGGCGCCGGGCCTGGCGGAGCTGATGCGTGCCGACGGGCTCCGGCACACGCCGCTCGCGGCGCTGTCCCGGGGGGTCGTCGGCAGCGTGGACGCCACCCTGATCGTCAACCTCCCGGGCAGCCCTGCCGGCGTCGTGGAGGGTCTGCAGGCGGTGATGTCGATCCTCCCGCACGCCGTCGAGCTCCTGTCGGGCGCGACGGGGCACCATCCGACCGGTCACGCGCGACACGCGGTAGGCAGCGAGTCCTTCGAAGCGCGCGAGGTGTCAGCAGGCAACGTGGCGGGCACAGCGACGGTCACGGCCGTGCGACGGATCGGCGAACCGCCGTGTCCGGTCGGGGCGAAGATCGTGGTGGACGCCGACGGACCGAGATCGGGGACGCTCGGTTGTGCCGAGTTCGATGCCGCGGCCTTGCAGGCCGGGATCGACGCGCTCCGGTCGGGTTCCGGACCCGGGACCGCGACCTTCCATCACGACCTCGGCGACCTCGAGGTCTTCGTCGAGCCACATCCGGCTGCGCCGCTCCTGCTCGTGGTGTCGGCGACGCCGGTCGCGCTCGAGGTCATCCGGCTCGCTCACTCGCTGGGCTACCGGTCGGTGCTCGTGGAAGCCCGCTCCGAACGCGTCTCGGCCGACCACCGAGCCGCCGCGGACGAGGTCTCGCCGTCCGTCGATGCGGTGGCGGTCGACGAGCGGACGGCGGCCGTCTTCACCGACCACGATGCGCCCGACGTGGCGGGTGCCCTCGCGACCCTGCTCGCAAGCGCGGCCGGGTTCATCGGGGTGATGGGCAGCCGGCGTCACGTGGCACCGTACCTGGGGACCCTGCGGTCGATGGGCCTGACCGAGGGCGCGATCGCCCGGATCCGATCCCCCCTCGGACTGGATCTGGGCGGGAAGGGACCCGCCGAGATCGCGCTGTCGATCGCCGCCGGTCTGGTCGCGGCGCGCGAGGGCCGGGACGGCGGTTGGCTGGACCGATGACCGTCCGGATCGTCACGCCGGGCCCGGTCGCGCGGCCGGCATGAGCGATCGCATCGCAGCGCGCCCGATCGCCGCGCTGGTCGTCGTCGTGGTCGCCCTGGCCGCGACGCTCGTCCTCGCCGAGCCGGCGGCCCCCCACCGGCGGGGCACCCGGCCGAACCTGGTCGTGATCCTCTCGGACGACCAGGCTCCGGACACGCTGCCGTCGGATCCTCCGGCCATGCCGTGGCTCCAGGCGCGGATCGCCGACCCGGAAGACCATTGGCTCTGGTTCCCGAACGCGTTCATCAACACGCCGCTCTGCTGTCCGTCACGAGCCTCGATCCTCACCGGTCTCTACTCTCACCACACCGGTGTCCGCAGGAACGAGCAGGGTGAGCGGTTGGACGAGACCGACACGCTCCCCCTGTGGCTGCACGAGGCCGGCTACACGACCGCGCTGATCGGGAAGTACCTCAATCGCTATCCGTTCGATCGAGGTCCGTACATCCCACCCGGATGGGACCGCTGGGTCGCCAAGCGCAACACCTTGGTGAGCACCACGTACTACGAGTACGGCTTCGTCGACCAGGGTGTTCCGATGCGCGTGAGCGACGCCCCGGAGACGTACGCCACGACGTTCTTCGCCGACCACGCCGTGGGGTTCATCGAGGATGCTCCGGCCGACCGTCCGTTCTTCCTCTACTTCGCGCCGAGCGCGCCACACTCGCCGTTCACCCCCGCGCCCGACGATGTCGGGGCCTTCGCGGACGTCCCGCTGGACGTTCCGCCGAGCGTCACCGAGGGGGATCGTTCAGACAAGCCGCGGTGGGTCGCCCGTAAGCGGCCGTACACGGCGCCCGAGATCGCGAAGCTCCAGGACGAACGGCGTCGTCAGCGTGAGGCCTTGCTCGGCATGGACGACGCGGTGCGGCGGATCGTCGAGGCGCTCCGGGTGCGCGGTGAGCTGGAGAACACCGTGATCGTCTACCTGACCGATAACGGCTTCTCGTTCGGCGAGCACGGGATCCGAGGCAAGCGCTGCCCGTACGAGGAGTGCGTCCACACCCCGCTCGCGATCCGGATGCCAGGGCAGCGGTCGGCGACCGTGTCCGGGCTCGTGTCCAACGTCGACCTCGCTCCCACGCTCGTCCAGCTCGCCGACACCCGCCCGGACCTCCGATCCGACGGTCGGAGCTTCGCGCGAGCGTTGTCGGGCGGCCGGTGGCGAGGTCCACCTGGCGTCCTTTTGGAGTACGTGGGCGACGCACATCTTGCTCGATGGTGGGCGGTTCGGACGCGGGATCTCGTGTACATCGAGACCGCTGACGGCACGCGCGAGCTCTACGACCTGACGGGTCGGCTCGGTCCGGCCGACCCGTATCAGATGGACAACCGCGCGGACCATGCCCGGTACCGTGCGGCGCAGGTGCGGCTCGCGTCGTTGTTGGAGGAGCTCCGCTCGGCGGACCCGCACCGTCGATAAACTCGGCCCCCGTGCAGCAGCCTCCCGGTCCCGTCATCCGACCGGCGTCGCAACGTCGTCGCCCCACCCGCCGGCAGATCGCCAGACGGCGGGCGTTCGTCGTGTTCGCCGTCCTGCTGGTCGTGTTCCTCGTCTGGCAGTTCTGGCCCGTGGGGGGGAACGAGGCCGCCTCCGGCCCGACGGGGCCTTCGGGGACCGATGGCGGCGGCGGGGGGAACGGCGGCGACGGAGGCGAGAACCCAGGCCAGATCGTTCCCGGTCAGAACCCGATCGAGCACGTGATCTTCCTGATCAAGGAGAACCGGACGTTCGATCACTACTTCGGGCGATACCCGGGGGCGGAGGGCACGACCGAAGGGGGCACCCTGGAGTGCAGCGACGCGGGGTGTGTTCCCGGCGAGACGGTCCGGCTGAAGGACGCGCCGTACATCCAGCCGCACGACATCACGCACGGGTTCTCGTCGGGGTTGTACTCGATCAACGGCGGCGCGATGAACGGGTTCAACATCATCGGCTCGGGCCAGGACCTATCGGGTTACGTCCAGCACTCGCGCGGAAGCCTTCCTGCCTACTGGGCCTACGCCGACCGATTCACGCTCGCGGATCACTTCTTCACCTCGATGTACGGCCCCACGTTCCCCGAGCACCTCTACACGGTTGCGGCGCAGTCCAACGGGGTCATCGACAACAAATCGAACGCCGACACGCCCGGTAGCTACTGCGACGACCCGCAGGAGTACACGAAGCGCTTCCGCGATGGGCTCACGAAGCAGGACATCAAGCGGATCATGAAGCTCGAGGACGAGATCACGCAGGAGATCCCCGATCAGCTGATCCGGATCTCGCAGTACTGGGAGGACACGCGGACGTGCTTCGACATCAAGGTCCTCCCGGACCTCCTCGAGAAGAACGGCATCAGCTGGAAGTACTACGGCAACGCGGATCAATGGATGAACGGGCTCCAGGCGATCCGGCATGTGCGGTTCGGCCCGATGTGGGAGAAGGTCCAACCGCCGGAGACGATCCTGCAGGACCTGAAGGACGGGGAGCTGCCGGCCGTGTCTTGGTTGATCCCGCCGGAAGGGAACGCGAACGAACATCCCGGCTCGGGGACGAACGTCTGCGTCGGCGAGAACTGGACCGTGCAGTACGTGAACGCGGTGATGCGCAGCGAGTCCTGGCCGACGACGGCGATCGTGATCGTTTGGGACGACTTCGGCGGCTTCTACGACCACGTGCCCCCGCCGCATTACGACATCATGGGCCTGGGTCCACGGACCCCCGCGCTGGTCATCTCGCCGTACACGCGGCGCGGCGACAATCCCGACGGCGGCTGGATCGACAGCACGGTCTACGAGTTCTCCTCGGTGCTGCGCTTCATCGAGGAGCTCCATGGGTTGAAGCCGATGACCGATCGCGACGCCCAGGCGGATCCGTTGTCGGGGGCGTTCGACTTCACGCGCGATCCTCGTCTGGAGAAGCTGATCCTGAAGCAACGGGACTGCCCGGCGTCGTGACGATGCGCGGCCTCCGGCCCCGCTCCGTCCTCGCGATCCTGTCGCTGGCTCCGCTGCTGATGGCGGCGGCCGATGCGCCGGGCGACGTCGCGCCGTGTCGACCGTCCGCCCTCGGTCCCGGCGAACCCCCGGACCTGATCGAGGGTACCGGCTCGATCGTCGAAGACGGCACGTCCGCCCGGTGGGATCTTCGGTTCGCGGGGCCCCTCACGGCCCCCGACCGAGACGGGCGTCCCTTCCGCGTGGACATCCTGATCCGCGATCCCACGGTCTCGGTCGTCGACGTCGCCTACTACCGGGACCTGAACCGGATCGTCCGATACGACGCTGTCCCGCAGCAGGGCGTCCTGATCCTGCTCCTCCCGGAGCGCGCCCAGAACGTCTTCCTCGGAGGCACGGTGGACGGCCGCCGGCTCACGATCCAGGTCCCCGGTCGGCAGATCACGCGCGACCTCGACCTCGAGGGCGTGCCGATCCAGGATCTGCGTTGGACGGCCGTCGTCCGCGACGAACACCGGTGCGACGTCTTGGGTTCGGCCCGACCTCACCTACCGATGGTGGCACCCTCGCGCCAGTCTGTGGCGACGCCGACGCCGACGCCGACGATGAGTCTCTCGCCCGTGCCCTCCCCGGCCGCCGCGACGTCGCCGCCGAGCGATGGGCCCGTGGGGCCCTCGGGCCGCGCGGTCTTCGCCGTCATCGCGACGTTGACGCTGCTGGGGGCGGCGTGGGTCGCCGCCTACGAGGTCCGGCGCCGAGGCCGCGACAGCTCGCGGTAGTGCCGGAAGGCCGCGGCCGGGGCGTCCTCGGTGAGCTGACGGAGCATCCGGTTCAACCCGCGCGTCCCACGCTCACGGACGGTTCGCACCCGGTCGAGATCCAGGACCTCCGGGAAGAGTTCCTCGCCGCTCCCGCCCTCGAAGAGGACGCGACCCTCGGGATCGACGCCGATGCTGCGCCCGCCACCGACCGTGAGGGCGGCGTTGACGTTGAGGACGTAGCATTGGTTCACGATCGCGTTCGCCCGGGACAAGACCAGCTCCTCCTCACGGTCGGGCGTCGACGTCATCGTCGGCGCGATGATCGCCTCCGCGCCGGCGAGCGCGAGGCCGCGCGCGACCTCCGGGAACCACCCGTCGTAGCAGATCATCATGCCGATCGTTCCGACGCGAGGGATGCTCGTCACGCCCGGGGGTTCGCTCCCGGGCGTCGACGTCTCGAACGGCATCCACGGGAACAGCTTCCGGTAGCGGAGCACGAGCTCGCCGTTCGGCGCGAAGAGCAGGGCGGTGTTGTACGTCCGGCCCCCGGCTCGTTCGTAGATCGAGCCGGGCTGGAGCCATCGCTTCGATCGAGCGGCGATCTCGCCGAGGCGGTCGGTGAGGGGCCCGGGGATCCGGTGCGTCACGAGCTCGACGGGTGACGAACGGTGGAAGGGGTGGCTCCCGGTGAGGAACAGCTCGGGGAACAGGTACAGCCGCGCCTTCGGGAAGCTCGCATCGAGCATGCGAACCAGGTGCTCCAGCTTGTCGAGCGAGCCCTCCGGGTCGGCGGTCACCGGAGCCGCCTGGACGCCGACGACGTGCAGGAGCCGCGTCATCGCCTCACGCGGTCTCCGAGTGGAGCTCGCCCTTCGCGATCTGCTCGCGCCACCACGCCTGACCCTCCTCGGGCAGCGTGTAGATCGGGTCGTAGTACGGATGGGTCCGGGTCAACGCCTCCGGGTCGTCGAACTCGATACCGGTCCGGTAGTTCTTCGTCCAGTACGAGATGCCGCGGACCCGGTCGTAGTCGGCGAGCATGTGGACCCATCGCTTGCCCACGAACGGCACATCGCACACGACGCGCGGTGTCGCGAACCCGGGCATGTAGCCGAGGAGGGTGTACTGGAGGTCCTGCGCCTCCGCGACGGACGTCCGCCAGTGCTCGGCGTTCGGGATCATGTCGCAGAGATAGAAGTAGTAGGGCAGGATCTTCGCGTGGTCGAGCAGCATGAAGCAGAGCTCGAGCAGGTCGTTCGGCTTCGTGTTGACGCCCCGCAGCAGCACCCCTTGGTTGCGGACGTCGCGGAACCCGGCGTCCAGGACCATCCGTGCCGCCTCGCCCACCAGCGGCGTGATCTGCTGGGCGCAGTTCACGTGGGTGTGCAGCGCGATGTCGACCCCTCGTGAGCGGGCGGCATCCGCCATCGCCTCGAACCCGGCGCGGACGTCGTCCTGCAGGAAGTGCTGCGGGAGACCCATCAGGCCCTTCGTCGCGATCCGGATGTCGCGGATGTTCTCGATCGCGACGAGCTGGCGGACGAAGTCGACGAGGCGCTTGATCGGGACGTTCGCCATGTCGCCGCCAGAGACCACGACGTCGCGAACCGAAGGGGTGCGGCGGAGGTAGTCGAGCATGAGGTCCCAGCGCTCGTTCTGCTTGATCTCGAACTTGTACTTGAGGACCTGCAGCGTGTCGTTCCCGACGAGGTCCATGCGCGTGCAGTGGCCGCAGTACTGCGGGCACGTTGGGATCAGCTCGGCGAGCACCTTCGTGGGGTAGCGGTGGGTGAGCCCCTCGACCGCCCACATGTCGGCCTCGTGCAGGGAGTCGCGGGACGCCATCGGGTGCGAGGCCCACTCGGGCTGTCGATCGGAGAACGCGGGCGCCATGTAGCGGCGGACCCGGTCGTAGCGGAGGTCACCCTCCTCCATCGTGTTGATCATCTGGGGCGGGAGCAGCATCGACATCGTGGCGCGCTCCTGCTGGTCGCGCTCGATGTCGGCGAGCAGGTCGTCATCGAGGTGGTCGCCGAAGGCCGCCTTGAGCTCCTTCAGGTTCTTCACCGTGTGAGCGCGCTGCCACTGGGCCGATCGCCACTGCTCCGGTGTGATGTCTCGGTAGCCGGGGAGGCGGGTCCAGTCGGGCTCGACGTACTCGCGCTCGAGCGGGTAGCGGAACGGCTGCTCCGCCGCGTGGGCGTGCGGATCGCGATGTCCGGGCCGGATCCGGCCGGCCGGGGTCTGCATGTCCACGGCGCTCACGCGGTCACCTCCAGGGTTCAGGTATCGGCGAGGCCGGGGATCCGCTTCACCGCGGGCCGGAGGTTCGCCGGAGTCAGCAAAGCATACCCGCGATCCATCCGGCATCCAGAGACGTGACCGGAGGATATCCGGCTGGGAGGACTATCGACGGCCGCGTGGCCCGCCACCGGGACCACCGTCGCGACGGGGCCGCCGCTCGATGCGGATCTCCGGGGCCGCCTTCGGCAGGCGCGCCTTCATCGGAGCGTGTCCCGTGCGCTCGAACCGGACCATGAGGTGATCGGGGAGCTGTTGGCGGTCGGTCTCGCGCCAACCGTTCGCGAGCAGGTGCTTCAGACGAGCATCCGCGGTCTTGCGGAGCTTGTCGCCGCCCGGGACACGGACGTAGAGCCGCTCGTGCAGCACCTCTCGATAGTCGCTCATGGCCGAGGAAGGGTAGCAGGCGGCGCTCCCCGGGCGGTCGCGACCCAACCTTAGGTCCAGGGTCGCGCCGGAACGCAACCCTGCCTCTTCAGCTTGCTGCGGGCCTGGCCGATAGGTGCTGGGTATGGGGGATCCGGCCGCGCGCGGTGAGGCCGTCCTCGAAGCGGTGGCGTTCGCGACGGGACGCTTCCTCCGCGACGAGGCCTGGCAGGACCAGATGGTCGAGGTGCTGTCGCGCCTCGGCCTGGCGCTCGGCACCGATCGCGCCTATGCCTTCCAGAACGTCCGGGGACCGGACGGCCGGCTGTGGATGGACCTGCGCTTCGAGTGGCTCGGTGAGGGCGTCGGAGCGATCTTCCGCACCCCCGGCAGCCACCTGCACCCCTACGCTCCCGACTTCGCTCGGTGGATCGAGCTCCTTGGCGCCGGGCGGATCGTCGCGGGAGGGCTCGAGGAGCTGCCCGACCCCGAGCGTCGGGTCCTCGGTGGCGAGGGCGTCCACGCCGTGCTGGCCGTGCCCGTCACGGTGGGCGACGAGTGGTGGGGGTTCCTCGGCTTCGACGACACGCACGATGCCCGGACCTGGTCGGTTCCCGAGGTGGACGCGCTCCGCGCGGTGGCGCTGGCGATGGGGGCGGCCGTGGAGCGCCAGCGCGATGCGGAGGATCGTCGCTTCACCGCGCACCAGTACCGCTCCATCGTGGAGAACATCCCGGCGATCACCTACGTGGACGCCCTTCAGGATTCCGCGCCCACGCTGTTCATCAGCCCTCAGGTCGAGCGCGTCCTGGGCTACACGGTGCAGGAGTGGCTGGCGGATCCGGACCTGTGGCCCAAGATCCTGCATCCCGATGACCGCGAGCGCGCGATCGCGGAGAACTCGCGACACAACGAGACCGGGGAGCCGTTCACCCTCGACTACCGGCTCTTCGCGAAGGACGGACGGATCGTATGGGTGCACGACGAGGCCGCGATCGTGCGCGACGAGCAGGGGATCGCCCGCTACTCGCACGGCGTGATGATCGACGTCAGCGACCGCAAGCGCGGCGACGAGACGGTGGCCTTCCTGCAATACCACGACGAGCTGACCGGGCTCCCGAGCCGTTCGATGTTCGAGGAGCTGCTCGAGCTCTCGATGGCTCGCGCCAATCGCCATGACGGGGCCGTCGCCGTGATCGTCCTCGACCTGGACGACTTCAGGTTGGTCAACGATAGCCTCGGGCATGCGAACGGCGACGCCGTGCTGCGCGAGGTCGCCGACCGCCTGCGCGAAGCGACGCGGGAGACCGACCTGGTGGCGCGTCGTGGCGGCGATCAGTTCCTGTTGCTGCTCGCGGACCTCGAGCGCGAGGGAACCGGGGACATGGATGCCGCGATGATCCGGGTCGAATCCGTGGTGCAGCGGATCCACGAGGCCCTCTCGACCGCGTTCGAGGTCGGCGGCACGGAGCTCTACGCGTCGGCCAGCATGGGGATCAGCCTCTACCCGCATGACGCCGACGACGCCGGTGCCCTCGTGCGCAACGCGGAGGCCGCGATGTACGAGAGCAAGAAGGCCGGTCCGGGTGGCCACGTGATCTCGGTGCCCGGGACGGTCGACCCGAGCGCGAGGCTCAAGCTGGTCACCCGGTTGCGCAAGGCCGTGGAGTCTCAGCGCTGGACCCTGCACTACCAGCCCGTCGTGGAGCTCGCGACCGGCGGGATGCTGGGGGTCGAGGCCTTGATCCGCTGGATCGAGCCCGACGGCTCGATGGTGGCGCCTGGAGACTTCATCCCCCTCGCCGAGGAGCTGGGCCTGATCGAGTCGATCGGGGACTGGGTCGTGAAGGAGCTGATCTACCAGGCCGGGGTCTGGCGCGAGCTCGGCATCGACCTCGAGATGGGCTTCAACCTGTCACCCCGGCAGTTCTGGCAGCCCGACCTGGCCCAGCGGATCCTGGAGCGGATCCGCGGCGGCGGCCTCGAGCCCGCGAAGGTCGTCGTCGAGATCACGGAGACCTCCGCGATGATGGATCCGGACCGGGCGCAGGAGATCCTGTGGGACCTGCACCACGGCGGGTTGAAGATCGCGATCGACGACTTCGGCACGGGCTACTCCTCGCTCTCCCGCCTGCGTGAGGTGCCGGTCGAGATCCTGAAGATCGATCGGTCGTTCGTCTCAGGGGTCGACAAGGACGAGCAGGCCGCGAGCATCGTGTCGGCGTTCATCGAGCTGGGCCGCGGCCTGGGCATGACCACGCTCGCGGAGGGGATCGAGACCGAGGGTGAGCTCGGGTTCCTGGTGGAGCACGGGTGCGTCCTGGGTCAGGGGTTCCTCTTCAGCCGCCCCGTCCCGCCGGAGGAGATCATCGCGTACGCCCTCGGGGGCGTTCCGTTGATCCCGGCGGCGAGCGCCTGAACCTCAGCTGAGCGCCCGGCCGACGCGCTCCACGATCGCGTCCGTGTCGATGCCGGCCCATGCGCGGAGCTCCTCGGGTGTGCCCGACCCCGGCATCTGCGTGACACCGAGCTTGATGACGCGACCACTCAGGGGGCCGGTGGCGGCGAGCGCGTCCAGGACGGCGTCGCCGAGGCCCCCCTCGACGCGGTGATCCTCGACGACGACGACCAGGCCGGTCTCGTCGGCGGCGCGACGCACGGTGACGGCGTCGATCGGCTTGATCGAATAGGCGTCGATCACGCGTGCCGCAACGCCGTCGGCGGCTAGGCGCTCGGCCGCCGCGATGCATGCGTGGAGCGTCACACCGGCCCCGATCAGCGTGACGCGGTCCTCGGGTCCGGACCGCAACGTCTTGCTGCCCCCCACCGGGAACGGCTCGTCCGAGCCGTACAGGATCGGCGTCGCCTCGCGGGTGGTCCGCAGGTAGGAGATCCCCGGTAGGTCGCTCATGGTGTGGACGAGCGCGACGGTCGCGTGCCCGTCGCCCGGGTACAGGACGGTCGAGCCGTTGAGCGCCCGCATCAACGCGAGGTCCTCGACGGCCATCTGCGACGGGCCGTCTTCGCCGATCGAGACCCCGGCGTGCGATCCGCACAGACGGAGGTCCGCCCGCGAGACGGCGGCCATCCGGATCATGTCCGCGGCGCGGGTCAGGAAGGCGCCGAACGTCGCGCTCCACGCCGTCTTGCCCAATGCCTGGAGGCCGACCTGCGCCCCGATCATCGCCTGCTCCGCGATGTACATCTGGAAGAAGCGCTCCGGCGCGACGGCCTGCGCCTCCTCGGTGTACGTGGAGTTGCCGACCTCGCCGTCGAGCACGACGACGTCGGCACGATGTTCGGCGAGCCAGGCGAGCGCGTCCCCGAACGCCTTGCGCGTGGCGACCGGCGCCTCGTACACCGGCGGCGTTCCGGCCTCGATCCGGACGGGTCCGAGCGGGACCCACGGTTCCGGCTTGGGCGGTGTGATCGTGATCGACCGGGGCCCACCGAGCTCGGCGATCGCGGCCTCCGCTTGCTCCGCAGAGAGCGCCTTGCCGTGCCAGCCCTCCTGGTCGGCGAGGAACGACACCCCGTGCCCCTTCTCGGTGCGGGCGATCACCAAGGTGGGGCGATCCGTCGCCTCGGCCTCCCGGTACGCCTCATCGATCGCGGCGACGTCGTGGCCGTCGATCTCGAGCGCGTGCCACCCGAAGGCGATCGCGCGGTCGCGGAAGACGTCCGCCTTCCACCCGTGCATCGTCGGCCCACGCTGACCGAGCCGGTTCAGGTCCAGGATCGCCACCAGGTCCCGGACCTCGTGGAACGCCGCGGCCTCCATCGCCTCCCAGACGGACCCCTCGGCCATCTCGGAGTCGCCGAGCAGGATCCACACCCGTCCGGCCGAGCCGTCGAGCCGCTGCGCGAAGGCCATCCCGACCCCGATCGCAAGGCCCTGCCCGAGCGATCCCGTGGCGACGTCCACCCAGGGGAGCTCGGGGGCGGGCGCGGGGTGCCCCTGGATGGGCGATCCGAACCGCCGGAGGGAACGGAGCTCGTCGTCCGAGATGGCGCCGATCGCCTTGAGGGCCGCGTACAACAGTGGCGCCGCGTGCCCCTTCGACATCACGAAGCGGTCGTTCCCGATCCCCTTCGGGTCGGTGAGATCCATCCGCAGGTGATCGGCGAAGAGCACGGCGACGAGATCGGCGGCCGACATCGAGGAGGTCGGATGTCCGGAGCCGGCCGTCGTGGTCGCTCGGATGCTGTCGACGGCGAGCTGGCTCGCCAGGTCTCGCCAGGCCGTGAGGCGATCGTCCATGGTCCCCCCGAGATCCGTCGCGTACGTCGCATCCAGCCTACCCGCGGACCTCCTACGTCATGCCGGGCGTGTACGCTCGGAGTCGCATGTCCGATCCCGCCATACCGTCCTTCCAGGAGCTCGGCGTCTCCGAGCCGGTGATCCGGACGCTCGCGGCGCGGGGGATCGAGCGACCGTTCCCGATCCAAGTGATGGTGATCCAGGACGCGACCTCGGGCCGGGACACCCTGGCGAAGTCGAAGACCGGGTCAGGCAAGACGCTGGGGTTCGCGATCCCGATCGTGGAGCAGCTGCGACCCGACGAGGAACACAGGCCGGCTGCCCTGATCCTCGTCCCCACCCGCGAGCTCGCCCAGCAGGTGAAGGACGATCTCGACGACATCGCGCGCGCCAAGCACCTGAAGGCCAAGGTCGTCTACGGCGGAACCCACGTCCGCGAGCAGTCCAAGGGCGTCGGCGACGCGCACGTCCTGATCGCCACGCCCGGTCGCCTGCAGGACCTCGCCGATCGGAAGCTCGTGCGCCTGGACGGCGTCCGGATCCTCGTCCTGGACGAGGCCGACCGGATGCTCGACATGGGGTTCCAGCCGCAGGTCGATCGCCTCGTCCGCCTCCTGCCGAAGGATCGGCAGACGATGTTCTTCTCGGCGACGCTCGACGGCGCCGTGGGCCGCATCGCGGACGTCTACACGCGCGACCCGGTCCGTCACGAGATCGAGACCGAGGGGAAGACGGTCGAGGAGGCCGATCACCGGTTCGTCCCCGTCGCGACGCACGACAAGCTCACGACGCTCGTCCAACTCGTCGGGGCCGAACCGGGGCTGACGCTCGTGTTCGTGAACACGAAGCGCGCGGTGGACTCACTGGCTCGACAGCTCCGCGCCCAGGGCGTGCCGACGGTCACGATGCACGGCGACATGACCCAGCAGGCGCGCGAGCGCGCGCTCAAGCGCTTCGAGGAGAAGCACGTCGGGGTCCTGATCGCCACCGACGTCGCGGCGCGCGGGCTCGACCTCGACGACATCACCCTCGTCGTGAACTACGACCCGCCGCTCGAGGACAAGGGATACGTCCATCGCGTCGGCCGCACCGCGCGCGCCGGCAGGACGGGAACGAGCATCACGTTCGTGACCCCCGACCAGCAGGGCGACGTCAGCCGGATGGCCGCTCGCCTCGACCTGCACGAGGAGTTCGAACAGGAGGGCATGAAGGTCGCCCCGCCGCGCGTCGTGTTCAGCGGTTCGAAGGGGGGCCGGCGCTCGAGCCTGCGCAAGCCCACGCGGCGGCGCTGACGACGCTCAGCAGCCAGACTCGTCGGGCAACAGCGGTCGGAACACGATCGCGTAGACGCCGCCCTCGCTCGTCCAGGGCGTCAGTTGGTTCGCCTGCTCGGCGAGTGGCCACAGCGTCTGCAGGTCGGAGCCGTCGATCACCGCGCACCGACGATCGTCGAAGTCGGTCGGCCGACCGACCGACGCGAGGTCCGTGTCGAGCGGCCACGCGACCTCCGACTGCTCGAGCTGGGGATCGGCGGTGTACGGCCCGACGAAGATCCGCATCGCGGACGGCACGTACGGGGCGTCCTCGCCCACCGAACCGGCGGGGAGCCATGCGCGGAGGTCTCCGACCTGGCCCGCGAAGGTCTCGAGAGCCTGCCGGATCGCCCATTCCTCGTCGCTCATCCCCGCCGGCTGCTCGGCGAGAGCACCGAGCGCGTACACGCGGGTCACGTGCTCGGTCCCGTCGACGACGAGCGTGAAGACCGTGGTGGGCATGTCCGAGATCCCGACGCTTCCGAGGTCGACGTGATCGCCGTCCTTCTCGAGCCCGGCGTCGATCGCCGCCTGGAGCAGCGCCTCCACGCCGTCATCCGTGAGCGGTGTGGCGATCAGGTTCGGGAGCGCCGGACCCGGGTAGATCTCGATCTGCGGCCCGGACGTGATCGCCGTGCCGTCGCCGAACAGCGAGAAGCCGGGAACGGCCGCGATCGTGTAGTCGATCGGGACGAAGCCGCCTTCCTGGTGGACACGCAGGACGAGCTCGTTCGCGCCGGCCGGGTGGGTGATCCCGGTCCCGCCGGTCGCCCCGCCGGTCGCCCCGCCGGTGGTCCCGCCGTCTCCGGTGTCCGTCGCGGAACCGGCGCAGGCGGCCGCCGCGAGCACGAGGACGAGCACGAGGACCGAGCCCAGCAACCGGTGCTTCATGAGGCCTCCTCGATCGGTATCGGATTGGGACGGCCGACGACGTCCGCGCGGTTCCCGGTATCGGACGATACGCTCCGGCCGTGACCGGGACGATGCGCGCCCTCCGCAAGACCGCGGCGGAGCGCGGTGCCCGCCTCGAGGAGATGCCGATCCCCGTGCCCGGCGAGGGCGAGGTGCTCGTCCGGGTCCACGCGGCGTCGCTCTGCGGGACCGACCTGCACATCTACGACTGGAACGAGTGGGCCGCGAACCGGATCCGCCGTCTGCCGATGACGTTCGGGCACGAGGTGGCCGGGACGGTCGAGTCGGTCGGCACCGAGGTCCACCACCTCGAGCCCGGCGCGTTCGTCGCGGCGGAGACGCATATCGCGTGCGGGCGCTGCTCCACGTGTCGCGGCGGGCGCCCGCACATCTGTGAGCACCTCCGCATCCTCGGCGTCGACACGGACGGCGCGTTCGCCGACTTCGTCGTGCTCCCCTCCGCGAACGCATGGGTGGTAGGCGAGGGCATCCACCCGGACGTCGCGTCGATCATGGAGCCGTTCGGCAACGGGGTCCACGCGGCGTTCGGCACGGGCGGCGGCGAGGACATCGCGACGAACCCCGTCGCGGTGCTCGGCTGCGGACCGATCGGACTGTTCGCAGTCGGGATCGCGCGTTCCCTCGGCGCCTGGAAGGTGATCGCGATCGAACCGAACCCGAACCGCCGGGAGATGGCGCGTGGGCTCGGGGCGGACCTCCTGATCGATCCGGTCGAGGTCGATCCCGTGCAGGCCGTGCTCGAGGCGACCGGCGGCGTCGGCGCCGAGGTCGTCCTGGAGATGAGCGGGAACGCCGTGGCGATCGATCAGGGCACGCGGATGCTCGCGCGCGGTGGACGGATGTCGCTCCTCGGCCTGCCGGACGGTCCGGTCACGCTCGACCTGAACGATCAGGTCATCTTCAAGGAGGCTCGGCTGCAGGGGATCACCGGGCGCGAGATGTTCCGCACCTGGCAGCAGACCACGACCCTGCTCTCGACCGGGCGTGTGGATGTGTCGCCGGTGATCACGCATCGGTTCCCGCTCACGGCGTACGAGGATGCGTTCGCGACGACGGCCGCCGGCGACGCCGGCAAGGTGATCCTGCTGCCGGGAGGGTGACATGACTGCACTCGACTACCTGAAGGACGAGCTCGCGTCCTTGGAGCGCGACGGATTGCTCCTGCATCCCCGGACGCTGGAGGGACCGACCGGAGCCCGCGCTCGGTTCGACGGCCGCGACGTCATCAACCTGGCCTCGAACAACTACCTCGGCCTCGCGAACCATCCCCGGATGAACCGCGCGGCGGCGGACGCGGCGCTCCGCTACGGCGCCGGGACCGGGGCGGTCCGCACGATCGCGGGGTCGATGGCGATGCACCGCGAGCTTGAACGCCGCTTCGCGGCGTTCAAGCGGGCCGACGACGCGCTGATGTTCCAGTCGGGGTTCACCGCGAACGCCGGCACGGTCGCGGCGATCCTGTCGAAGGAGGACGTGATCGTCTCGGACCGACTGAACCACGCGTCCATCATCGACGGGGCCCGGCTCTCGCGGGCAGAGATCAGGGTCTACCCACACAAGGACGTCGAGGCCGCCGACGTCCTGCTCGCGGAGAGCGCAGGTCCCGGACGTCGTCAGCTCCTGATCACCGACGGGGTCTTCTCGATGGATGGCGACATCGCGCCGCTGACGGATCTGGTCGAGGTCGCCGAGCGGCGGGGCGCGATCATGATGCTCGACGACGCGCACGCGACCGGTGTGCTCGGGGAGGGCGGCGCCGGGACCGTGGACCACTTCGGGCTGCACGGGCGTGTCGACGTCCAGGTCGGCACTCTGTCGAAGGCGATCGGCGTCCTCGGAGGGTTCATCGCCGGTCCACCGCACCTGATCGGCTGGCTGCAGAATCGCGGGCGCCCGTACCTGTTCTCGACATCCGCGCCTCCCGCGGTCGTGGCCGCATGCCTGGCCGCCCTCGACGTGATCGCTGACGAGCCCGACCGGCTCGTCCGTCTGCGTGAGCGCTCAGCCTCGTTCAAGTCGGGGCTTCGAGAGCTCGGGTTCGACACCGGGATGTCCGAGACGCCGATCACCCCCGCGATCACGCGAGACGAGGAGGCCACCCAAACGTTCGCCCGTCGCCTGTTCGAGGAGGGAGTGTTCTGCCCGGCGATCGTGTTCCCGACCGTCGCCCGGGGGGAGGCTCGGGTCCGCACGATCGTGACGGCCGATCACACGGCCGACGACCTGGCGGAGGCGCTCGAGATCTTCGGCCGCGTCGGCAGGGAGCTTCGGCTGATCTAGTCGGCGTCCGGGCCGGTGGGGTCCGTGCCGGCGCGCGATCCGTCGTCCGGGCGTGCGGCGACCATGGCCTCCAGCCCGCGGATCATCAGGTCCAGGCCGAACTCGAACTGCTCGTCGGCGTCGCACTCGGCGAAGTAGTGGCCCACGGCGGAGAGCACCGGGAACGCCTCGGGGGAGATGCCGGCCTCGAGCGCGTCCGCGGCGAAGTTATCGTCGTGCCCCGCTCCCTTGATCGAGCCGCCCTCCATCATCACGAAGCCCTGGATGTAGCCGCCGAAGGCATGGAACGCCTGGACCGTGTCGCGATCGGAGAGTCCGGCCTCGCGGATCAACGCCAGGGCGAACTCGGTGGGTCGGAGGGACTCGGCCGAGGTGGGAGCCGGTCCGTGCGTCTCGGCGAACAGCCGCATCAGGTCGGGGTGCGCCTGCAGCAGGCGCCGCCAGGCGCGCGCCCCCGCGCGACAGCGCATGCCCCAGTCGCCGTCGTCCTGCGGGAACTCGAAGCCAGCCATCACCTTGTCGCAGACGCCCTGCAGGAGATCGTCCTTGTCCCGCACATGGTGGTAGAGCGACATCGCCTCGGCTCCCACCTCGCGCGCCACGCGCCGCATCGACAGGGCGTCCAGGCCCTCGGTGTCCATCACGTGCAGCGCCGCCTCGACGATCCGGTCGCGGGTCAGTCGCTCGCGCGACTTGGGGGCGGGTCGTCCCCGAGCGCTCGTGGTAGTCATGGAACGTTCACCTCGGTCGGGGTTGACAAGCTTACGGTGTACGCCCTAGGGTCGTACAGCGTAAGCATACACCGTACGTCAAGGACATCGGCCGCTGCCGAGGGGCCGGAACGGAAGGGGGCACCGTGAGGATCAATCCTGAGGCTCTGGCCCGGGCGAGCAGCCGCCACCCGTGGAGGACCGTCGGGATCTGGGCGGCCATCCTGATCGCAGGGTTCGCGGCGATGAGCACGCTGCTCAGCCCGGCGCTGACGAACGACTTCGACTTCACGAACAACCCGGAGGCGATCCGGGCCCAGAAGCTCCTCGAGGCGGCGAAGCTCGAGCAGGACGTCTCGCCGGAGACGTTCGTGATGGTGGGAGGTGAAGGGGCGGTCGCCGATCCCGCCTTCGCCGAGGAAGTCAACGCGGCGCTCGACGACCTCCGAGGCCTCGATCCGAACGTCGTGCTCAGCGTCCCGTCCGCGTTCCCGCTTTCCGAAGAGGACGCGGCGGATCCGGCGGTAGCCGCGCTCGGTCCGATCCCGTCAGAGGATGGGAGCGCGGTCCTGTTCACCGCCATCCTCGTTTCGGACACCGATCAGACGGCGTCGATCGTCGAGGACCTCAACACGATCCGCGAGCGCTACACCACCGGTGACACGGAGCTGTTCATGCTGGGGGAGCCGAGCTCCACCGACGACTTCAAGAAGATCTCGGAAGAGGACTTCAAGAGGGGCGACGCGATCGGCATCTTCGCCGCGATCATCGTGCTGCTGATCGTGTTCGGATCGCTGCTCGCGGGCGTCACGCCGATCATCTTGGGGATCTTCGCGATCGTCACCGCGCTCGGGCTGGTCGGGCTGATCGGCCAGTTCTGGCGGTTCAGCTTCTTCGTGCCGAACCTGATCTCCATGATGGGGTTGGCGGTCGGGATCGACTACTCGCTGTTCATCGTGTCGAGGTACCGCGAGGAGCGCGCACGAGGACGTGACAACCTCGAGGCGATCGGAAGGTCGGGGGCGACGGCGAACCGTGCCGTGTTCTTCAGCGGGATCACGGTCGTGCTGGCGCTCGCCGGCATGCTGCTCGTACCGACCACCATCTTCCGCGGACTCGCCGGCGGCGCGATCCTCGTCGTCCTCGTCTCGATCGCCCTGTCCATGTCCTTGCTGCCCGCGCTCATGGCGCTGTTCTCGGACCACCTCGTGAAGCCGGGACGGGTCTTCGGGCGGGGCCGAACGCTGGAGCACGGTCGGGCCGGGGGGTTCTGGGACACCGTGACACGCGGCGTGATGGCGCGACCGGTCTTGTGGCTGGTGCTCACGGCCAGCTTCATGATCCTGCTGTCCTTCCCTTATTGGGCGCAGGCGCACCCCGAGGACGACGGGCGTGGGATCAAGCTGGGGTTCTCGGGCATCGCCACGATCCCGGACGGGATCCAGACGAAGGACGCCTTCGACACGTTGATCGCGAAGTTCCCTGAGAGCGGTGGCGGTCAGGCGACCGCGGACGTCGTGATCCCTGGGTCGTCATCCGACACCGGCGTGCAGCAAGGGATCGAGGCGTTGGAGGCGGCCGCCTCGGACGACCCCTCCTTCTCCGAGCCCCTGCCGCCGCAGACGAGCACGGACGGCACCGTGACGCTCGTGCGGTTCCCGATGGCCGGCGAGGCGGCTGACGCGTCGAACGAGATCGCGGTGGCCGCGATCACCGAGATGCGGGACACGTACGTCCCTCTAGCCTTCGGCGCAGACTCGGGCGTGCTCGTCGGCGGCGACACGGCGATCGTCAAGGACTTCTTCGACATCTCCGATCAGTACACGCCGATCATCATCCTGCTCGTGCTCTCGCTGTCGTTCATGCTGCTGACGGTGGTGTTCCGGTCGGTCGTGGTGCCGGCGAAGGCCATCGTGATGAACCTGTTGTCGGTGGGCGCCGCGTACGGGCTGATCGTGTTGATCTTCCAGAAGGGCGGTCCGTCGTGGGCCGGTTGGATCGCCGACCACCTCGGGTTCATCCGCGTCGACGCGATCGAATCCTGGCTGCCGTTGTTCCTCTTCTCCATCCTGTTCGGCCTGTCGATGGACTACCAGGTCTTCCTGCTGACCCGGATCCGCGAGGAGTACGACAAGTCCGGCGACAACTCCGAGGCGGTGGCCTTCGGCCTGCGGACCACCGGTGGCATCATCACGGGCGCCGCCGTGATCATGGTCGCTGTGTTCGCCGCCTTCGCGAGCGGTCGGATCGCGGGCCTCGAGCAGATGGGCTTCGGTCTGGCCGTGGCCGTGTTCCTCGATGCCACGGTCGTGCGATCGATCCTGGTCCCTTCAGCCATGAAGCTGCTCGGGGACCGCAATTGGTATCTGCCGAAGTGGCTGCAGTGGCTGCCGAAGCTCGACGTGGAGGGACACGAGGCCGCGCACACGCTCTCGGTGCCGGACTCGCCTGCCGAGCTGGTCGAGGCCCGGGAGCAACAGTAGCCGGACGTCACGCGACGGACCGGGGAGCGCCCGCGCTCCCCGGTCCGTTCCTCGTCTAGGGTGCCGTCGTGACCGAACGTCGGCTGATCTCGTCGGGTTCCCCGTTCGAACCGGTGATCGGCTTCAGCCGCGCGATCCGCGTCGGAGACCGGGTCCTCGTGTCCGGCACCGCGCCGATCCGCCCGGACGGCGAGGTCGATCCCGATCCGGGCGAGCAGATCGCCCGGTGCCTCGAGATCGTCGCGGCCGCGTTGGAGTCGGCGGGTGCGACCTGGGGCGACGTGGTGCGGACCCGGACGTACCTCACCGACGCGTCCGACTGGGAGTCGGTTGCGGCCAGGCTCGGCGCCGTCTTCGGCACCGTCCGTCCCGCCTCGACCATGGTCGTCGTGGCGGGGTTCCTGGACCCACGTTGGAAGGTCGAGTTCGAGGCCGAGGCGGTGCTCGGCTCCGCAGCGGGCTAGTCCTCGCGGAGCCTCGACCGGACGGCGTCGCTCCGAAGCTCGCGGAGGGCGTCCCGTGCGATCCAACGCGCGCTCCGAGCATCGAGGGTGAGGAGCGCCTCCGCCTGAGCGATCGCCCGGCCGTTGAGGTACAGGTTCCGCTTCCCGATCTGCCGGAGCGCCCAGCTCACCGCCTTCTTCACGACGTTGCGCTCGTCGGTCGCCGCTCGCCGGATCAGGGGGAGCTGCCGCTCCCATACCGCGTCGCTCGACGCGCGATCGCGGTGGGCCAGCTCTGCGATCATCGCGAACCCGGCTCGACGGACGAACGGCTCGGGGCGGGCGGTCCACGCGCGCGCGGTCCGGAGCGGGTCGGCCGTGCGCGTGAACAGGTTGCCGGTCACCTGGTCGCACACGTCCCACGAGTCGAACGCGACGGCCCAGGCCTCCATCTGCTCGGCCGTCACCCGGGCGGGGTCGTCGATCATGGAGGCGAGGATCCGCGCTTCGTGCACGCCCGAGTCCCACAGCGCGATCGCTAGCGCATGATCGCCGCGATGCACGCGGGCGATCCGTCGGAGCGTGGGGATCGGGACGCCGAGCGCGCGATCGATCGTGATCCTGACGCGCGCCATGCCCGGCAGACGCGTCGGATCGGCGACGCCTCGGAGCTCCCCCAGCAGGGTACCCGCCCTGGTGGTCGCGGGCGCGGGCGAGCCTTCCGGGTCACGCTTCGACGATGAGTACGTCGACATGCGGCGAGCGTACGGCGCTTGAGATGATGAGGCGATGCGAGCCGCTGCCCGGCGAGACACGGAACCGCTCTCCACGCCCGCGCTCGTCGTGTCCGACGCCCTCGCGCTGATCGTGTTCGTCCTGGTGGGGATGGAGCGACATCAGGAGGCGTCGCAGCTCGCGATCTTCCTCCGGAACGCGATCCCGTTGCTGGCGGCCTGGTTCGGCGCGGCGATCCTCCTGCGCCTGTATCGACGCCGAGGGCTCGCCCCGCTGCTCCGGACCTGGCTCGTGGCGGTCCCCGCCGGCGTGGCGGTACGGTCGCTGATCGTCGGGTCCCCCGACGAGCCGGGACGCTTCCTCGCGTTCCTCGCGGTCTCGATGCTGTTCACGCTGACGTTCCTGTTGATCGGTCGAGGAACCGTGTGGTTCGTGGCTGGGTGGCGACGAGAGGATCCAAGCGCCTGACGGCTTCGGCACCCGTTCTCGCCCGGGAGGCTCCCAAGCGACCGGCGGATGTGGTTCCATCCGGGTTATGGGCGACGATACGGAGGGACCCGAGACGGGCTCCGAGTGGGACGAGGACCCCGACCTGCAGGAGACCCGCCTGCTGCTGGCCTCGGTTGAGGAGCTCCGTGCGCTACTCGCCCCGCTCGCACCCGAGGATCGCGAGCGTGTGCTGGAGCTCGCGCGGTTCCTCAAACAGCACCCGGGGGCGCCCGCCCCGGATCAGTAGCGGTCGTCGCGTCCGGGCGGATAGTCGGTCTTCGGCGGCTGCAGCCGGCGCTCGAACTGCTCCTGCATCTTCTGCGCCTGCTGCTTGAAGACGAGGTACGCGATCACCGCGAACGTAAGCACCACGAAGATGATCGTCAGCACGACGAACACCGTGGCCTTGATCACGGCGCCGAGCACGCCGAACGCCGCGGCGATCAGGACGAGGATCAGGAGCAGCCATCCCATCCCACTCATCCTACGAGTATCGTCGCGAACCCGCGGACCACGTCGTCCGGCATACTCGTCGGTGTGATCGACCGCCGCCCCTTCCGATCGCCCCTGGCCCCGGACGCGAACGCGGACCGGGTGGCGATCGTGACCGGCGGGGGCACGGGCATCGGCCGCGCCACGGCTCGCGAGCTGGCGGCTACGGGCGCGTCGGTCGCGATCTGCGGGAGGCGGGCCGAGCCCCTCGAGGCGGTCCGCGACGAGATCGTCGCCGGTGGGTCGGACTGCCTCGCCGTTCAGACGGACGTCCGCGAGCCGGATCAGGTGGCCGCGTTCCTGGACCTGATCGACGAGCGGTTCGGACGGGTCGACATCCTGGTGAACAACGCCGGGGGGCAGTTCGCGGCGCCACTCGAGGACATCCCGCTCAAAGGGCTCCGCGCGGTCCATCGCCTGAACGTGGACGGGTCGTTCGACGTGACCGAGCGGGTCGCGTCGCGTTGGATGATCCCGCAGCGATCCGGGTTCATCGCGTTCCTGGGGTTCAGTCCTCGACGCGGGATGCCGTCGATGGTGCACGCGTCGATGGCGCGATCGGCGCTCGAGACGTTCGCGTCGGGGATCGCGCTCGAGTGGTCGAAGTACGGGATCCGGGCCGTGTGCATCGCCGCGGGGTTGATCCAGACCGAGGGGGTGTTGCAGTACGGCGGCCAGGACGTCGTGGACGCGTTCGCCGCGCAGGTCCCGATGCGACGAGCGGGTTCGCCGGAGGAGGTCGCCGCGACGATCGCCTTCCTGGCGTCGGCCGGCGGCGGGTACATCACCGGGACCACCGTGGTCGTCGATGGTGGAGCCGACGCCTGGGGGATAGGGATGGCGCCGCCCGATCCCGAGCCCCCCGCCCACTAGTCCGTCACGGACTACCGAACTCTCAGTCGGCGGACGTCGAGGCCGCGATCGACGCGGCGCATGAGGACATCGCCGAGGTCGCCTTCATGCTCGAGTACTACGGCGGCCGGGCGACGAAGATCTACGGCGACATCCCGCCGGTTCGCCCCGACGCGCTGTCGCTCGTCGTGAAGGAGCCGGTCGGCGTGGCGGCCGCGATCACGCCTTGGAACGACCCGATGATGATGGCGGTGCAGAAGGTCGCGCCGGCGATCGCGTGGATCAACGACACGCAGCCAGCACCGACCGAGTCGCCGTGAGGTGGTTACAAGCAGTCGGGAATCGGCCGCGAGCTCGGCCGCGAGGGGCTCGATGACTACCTGGAGACGAAGCACATCAACGTGAACCTGAAGTAGCTACCGCACGCGGGGCGCGGCCAGCCCCCGGGGCGCGGCCAGCCCGCCGGCCACGATCCCGAGCGCGGCGATCACGATCGTCGCCATCGCGGCGCGGAGGCTGAACGCTTGCGCCAGCCAGCCCAGGAGCGGTGGGCTCCAGATGAACCCGGTGTAGCCCACGGTCGTGACCGCGGCCAAGGCGTTCGCTTGGTCGTCCGCCGGCGAGATCTCCTCGACCAGGCCGAACGCGGCGGGCGACGCCGCGGAGATCGTGAACCCCAGCAGCAGGAACGCCGCGCCGACGACGAGGACGCTGTCGGTGAGGACCGCGATCAGCCCGGAAACGGCGGCCCCCGTTCCCGCCAGGATGATCGTGGTGCGGCGACCGCGCCCGAAGAGCACGCGGCTCGCCACGAGGCGCCCAACGAACGCGGCGCCGGCGAACGCGACGAACGCCGCCGCGGCGACGGCGGCCGACGCACCGAGCTGGTCGCGGAGGTACAGGCCAGACCACACGTCCATCGAGCCCTCCACGAGGAACGTCGCCATCACGATCAGGGCCGGGATCCACAGCGCGGGCGTCCGGAACAGCGGCGAGAGCGCCATCGACGTCCGGACGGCCGCGGCGGGCGGCTCGCGGGTGACCGTCGCGGCGGTCCAGGCGGCGGTCGCGAGGAGGGCGACGGCCTCGATCGCGAACCCCAGCCGGTAGTCGAGGTCCGCGAACCGGAGCGCGCCGGCGATCGTGGCTCCGGTCACCCCACCGAGGGCGTAGGAGGCGTGCAACCATTGCAGGACGGGCCGGTGCGAGCGCACCTCCAACCGTTGCGCGGCGACGTTCAGGTAGACGTCGATCAGGCCGTTGCCCAGGCCGATCAGCACGAACGCCAGTGGGAGTCCGGCGTCCGGGATGAACGCCACGGCTACGGTCGCGACGGCGAGCGTGGCGAGCGACGCCGGCACGCTGATGCGGAGCGGCAGCGTCTGTAGACGGGGGGCGAGGAACAGCATCACGACGACGGCCGTGATCGAGATCGCGGTGTAGTCGATGCCGAGGCGGGGATCGGAGATGCCTCGGTCGCGCTGGAACTCGAACACGAGGATGACCCACACGCCCCAGAACTGACCGAACGACCAATAGCCGGCGAGCAGGGGCAGGATCTCGCGGCGGAACCGGACAACCGGCACGGGGTCGGTGCGATCGCCAGCGCCGGCCGCCATCACGGCATCCTGCCACACGGCCTGAACGGTGGGTCAACCTTGACCGGCGGACCGGGCGTCAGGCATGCTGCGCGGGCGATGGCGGGGGGAGAGGTTCAGCTCGTCGACCTGGTGAAGCGCTTCGGCGAGTTCACCGCGGTGGCCGGCATCAATCTTCAGATGCCGTCGGGCGAGTTCTTCTCGATGCTCGGCCCGTCCGGGTGCGGTAAGACCACGACGCTGCGGATGATCGCCGGCTTCGAGCGGCCCACCCAGGGGCAGATCCTCCTCGACGGGGTCGACGTCGCGCAGGTGCCGCCGCACAAGCGCAACGTGAACACGGTGTTCCAGAACTACGCGCTGTTCCCGCACCTCTCCGTCGAGGAGAACGTCGCGTTCGGCCTGCGCTATCAGAAGGCCTCGAAGCAGGAGACGAAGCAGCGGGTCGGCGACGCGCTCGACCTCGTCCAGCTGACGCAGTTCACGAAGCGCCGGCCGTCCCAGCTCTCAGGCGGGCAGCAACAGCGCGTGGCGCTCGCTCGGGCGCTGATCCTGAACCCCGCCGTGCTGCTGTTGGACGAGCCGCTCGGCGCGCTCGACGCCAAGCTCCGCAAGGGCCTGCAGGTCCAGCTGAAGGCCCTGCAGGAGCGCGTCGGGATCACGTTCATCTACGTGACCCACGACCAGGAGGAAGCCCTGACGATGTCCGACCGGATCGCCGTGATGTCTCAGGGGCTCGTCGAACAGGTGGGTCCGCCGGAGGAGATCTACGAGGAGCCAGCGACCACGTACGTCGCGGACTTCCTCGGCGTTTCGAACCTGCTCGACGCCAAGGCGCTCGGGTCGGGAGCGGGTGGATGTCGGCTCGAGATGGGTGAGTTCGAGCTCACGGCCGGCCAAGGCGAGACCGACGCGGTGGGCGAGGTGAAGATCACGATCAGACCCGAACGCATCGAGCTCGGAGCCGCCGGCGACCCCGGCCCGAATCGCGTCCCCGGCATGGTGGAGCGAGTCGTCTACGTCGGGTCCGTCCTTCACATCTTCGTCAACCTGGCGACGGGTGGGCGGGTCCAAGCCTGGGTTCCGAACGAGGGCGGTGAGCTCCCGTTCCGGCAGGGCTCCGCCGTTGCCGTCCGGATGCCGGAATCGGCGCTGCGGGTCCTCAAGGACACGAGCGGACCCCAGTCGCAGGAAGCCGAAGAGCTCGAGGTCGGGTAGCAGGCGTCGGTGCTCCCGGCCTGCCGTTACATGTTGAGGCTCACGAACTCCTTGACCCCTGACTCTTGCTCGGTGCGTTGTCCCCGGGTCATGAACCGGTAGACGACCAGAGCCAGTCCGACCACGGTCAGCGTCGAGATGAGCATCAGCGTCGCCGCGGCGTTCACCGCGGGTGTCGGTGAAGCTCGCGCCGAGCCGTAGATGATCATCGACAGGGACTGACAGTTCTGCGCCGCGCAGAGATATCTCACCGTGACGAAGTCGTCGATCGCATCTGCGAAGACCAGGGCCGCGCTGGCGAAGACCGCCGGATAGAGCATGGGCAAGAGCACCCGATGCACCGCGCGCGTGGGTGAAGCGCCGAGATCCATCGCGGCCTCCTCGAAGTCCTTCGGGATCGTGAGTAATCGTGCTCGGACGACGATCACCGGATAGGAGATCTGATAGGTCACCAGCCCGATCACCTGGGCGAGCGTCCCGAGGTCGAAGAGATCGTTCATCAGGTAGGTGAACACGAGGAACATCGAGACACCGATCACGATCTCGGGAAGGACGAAGGCGAACAGCATCGCGAAGTTCGCGCCGGCCGCCGGCCGTCCGCGCCAGCGGTCGAGTCCGATCGCGAACAGGGTCCCGAGCGGTACGGCGATCAGGACGGTGAGGATCGAGAGCTTGAAGCTCTGCGGGATCGCGTTGCGGAACGCGGGATCCGTGAAGAGTGCGTCGTCAGGATCCTGCCACCACCAACGAAACGAGAAGCCCTTGCCACGAGCTCCTCGATCGTCCGGCGTTGAAGGAGAAGATGATCGCGATGATGACGGGAAGGATCGACCACGCGAGATAGCCCCACGTCACGGTCGCCAGCACCCAGGGCCGCCGCCATGGGTTGCGGAACCAACCACCGGAGCTCGACCGGGTCGAGATCGAGGGCAGGGTCGATCCCCTGATCGCCGTATCGCTCATCGTGCCTCCGCGGCGCGCTTCGTCGATCGCAGGTAGTACCCCATGGGGATGAACAGGAACAGGATCAACAGGATCACGAGCGCGCCGGCGCGGGGTCCTTGCCCGGCCTGGCTGACCGCGCGGTCGATCAGGTTCCCGTACATCCGGGTCCGGGGCCCACCCATGAGGTCGTTCGTGTAGTAGTCACCGAACATCGGCAGCGAGACGATCACCAGGCCCGCGAGGATCGCCTGTCGGGATAGGGGCAGGGTCACCCGGAGGAAGGTGCGCGCGGGGCTGGCTCCGAGATCCCGGCCGGCTTCGAGCAGGCTCTGATTGATCCGGTCGAGCTGGCCGAAGAGCACCAGGATCATGTAGGGGATATATCCGTAGACGAGCGACAGGACCACGGTGATCGCTCGACCCGAGAGCCAGTTCACGGGCTCGGAGATCAGGTGGAGGGCAAGCAGCAGGTCGTTCACCCAACCGTCTACGGTCAGGAGGCTCTGCCAGGCGAAGATCCGCATCAAGTAGCTGATCCAGAACGGGGAGATGAGCAGGATCAGCAACAGGGTCTTGCGTTTCCCCCCGAACCTGGCGACGTAGTAGGCGACCGCGTATCCGACCACCAAGCAGATCAAGCTGGCCACCAGGACGAACAAGAGCGTACGGACGAGGACCGGTTGCCAGAACGCGGCGGGACCGATGAACCGGCTGATGACTTGCTCGAACGCCGAGGTCGTCCAATACCAGGGCTGGTAGACGGGGATCGGACCGCGGAAGATCGGATCGACCGTCCCGAACGCGACCGACACCACCGTGTACATCGGCAGGATGAAGAAGATCGCCAACCAGATGACGCCGGGCAAGGCGAACGAGGGCCAGAACCACCGCGGGTAGTGGACGCCGGTGTCGCGCGCGATCGAGTCGGCGTCGCGACGCCACCATCGCCGGCGGGGACGCGCGAGCGCGTCGGCGTCGCTACGCACCGACCGTCACTTCGTCCCAGGCGTCTAACCAGAGTTGGTCCACGTCCGGCTCGAGCTCGAGCAGGAAGTAGGCCTTGGCGTAGTCCCCCTTGGTGAGGACGGCGTCGGGGATCGTGGCGGGCACGACGCCGTCGTCGATCAGGTTGGCGGGCTTGATCGTGGTGAACGGGGGTTGGTACCCGTTCCAGAGCGCGAAGTTCTGGTACCCCCAGTGTGCGTCGAGGAAGAAGTTGAGGAACTCGTGGGCGAGCCGAGGGTTCTTCGACGTCGAAGGGATCACCATCAGGTCGTTGAAGCCGGCGCCTCGTCGATCCGGCGGGAACCAGTACCCGAGCACATCGGTCGACACGCCCTTGGGCAGGTACCACTGTGCGCCGACGATGTCGCCGGACCACGCCTGGTGGAGCCAGAATTCGTCCTCGGGCATCCTGGCGTAGACCCCGTTGACCGTGATCTGTGCACCCGTCAGATCGATCATCTCGAGGAGGTCGTCTTTCGCGGATGCGATCTGCTCGGCGTCTCCGGTGTTCAGGTCGGTCACGCCGCGGCGGAGGAGCGCCATGCCGAGAGCGTCGCGGTACGAGTCGTAGAACCCCGTCTTCCCGTGATACACCGGATCCCACAGGATGTCGTACCCCTTCTCAGCCACTTCCGCATCGTCGATGTGATCGCGTCGATACGCGATGCCCGTGTTCCAGATCACGTAGGGGACCGAGTACCGCCAGCCACGGTCGTAGAAGGGGTCACGGAACGCGGGCCAGACGTTCTCCTCGAGGTTCGGGATCAGCTCATGGTTCAGCGGCTGCATCAGCTGCGCCTCGTTCAGGCGGCCGAGGTAGTCGACCGTGGGGAAGAAGACGTCCGCCGCGATCTGGCCGGTGCTCATCTTGGCGATCCCCTCCTCCATGTTGAGGAAGGTCGTCCACTCGATCGTGACGTCGTACTGCGCTTCGAAGGCCTTGAGGACCGACTTCTTCATGTAGGAGTCCCAGTTGTAGACCTGCAGCGTCCCCCCGGCTTCGATCGGCGTGTCCGTCGGGATCGGCTCGCCGTAGAGCGGGAGCTCGACCGGAGTGTCCTGGCGGGCGGGGGGGACCAGCACCGTCCCCTCGGGGATCTGGCCCGGCCGGGCACACGCTGCGAGGATCGACGCCAGGCTGGGCGCGGCGATGAGGGCGCCTGCGCCGCGGCGGAGGAATGCCCTTCGGTCCATCGGATGCTGCATGACTGTGCCCCCTTCGACCGCCCCGGAGGCGCCGGGCGAGCGATCCGGCCCCCTGAGGCGATGACAACGGTGATTACCACGGTGTGGTTCGCACTTGCAAGGCGACCCTGAGGGGTGTTCGCGTCGGACGAGAGATCGGTTCGCTCAGCAGAGGGACCGGCGCGTTGGCGCCTCGCCGCCCGGCGCCGATACGATGCCCGCCCGGCCGTGGCGCCGGACCGGAGGGGAGCCCCATGAGCGACGATGCCGCGAACGAGCCCGTGTTGGTTACCGAAGACCTCGGCCCGGTCCGCCGCCTGACGATGAACCGCGGCCGGGCCCTCAACGCCCTCAACGGCGAGCTGGTCGCCGCGCTCTCGGAAGCGATCCGACGGGCCGGCGAAGACGATGATGTCGCGGTCGTGATCCTCCGCGGCGCCGGCCGCGCGTTCTGCGCCGGGTACGACCTGAACGAGGACGCGCGCGGTGGCGTGCTTGACGCCAAGCACTGGCACGAGGAGCTGCGGGGCTCCACGGCGAAGATGCTCGAGATCGTGGACTGCCCCAAGCCCGTGATCGCGAGCGTGCGCTCCTACTGCCTCGCGGGGGGGACCGATCTGATGCTCGCGTGCGACCTCGCGGTCGCCGCCGACGACGCGGTCTTCGGGTACGTGGACGTGCGCTTCGGGTCGGGCGTGGTCTCGATGTTCCTGCCGTGGGTCGTCGGGGTGCGGAAGGCCAAGGAGCTGCTGTTCACGGGGGAAGACCGGATCCCGGCGGACGAAGCACTGCGGATCGGCATGGTGAACCGCGTGGTCCCCCGCGACCGCCTGGACGACGAGACGGTCGCGCTGGCCGAGGAGATCGCGAAGAACGAGCCGTTCGTGATCCAGACCACGAAACGTGCCGTGAACCGCGCATGGGATGTGGCCGGGTTCCGGCAGGCGCTCGAGGCGAACACCGAGCTCGACACGATGATCGAGACGGCGGACCTGCCCGCCCGCGCGGAGTTCCGGCAGATCACGAACGAACGAGGCCTGAAGGAAGCGATCGCCTGGCGCGACGCGAAGTTCCGGGGCGACCGGTCTTGACCGCCCGACCGCACGCCGCCGGATGAACCCGAGCCGGCTCCGACCGCTGCTCGTCCCTCGCTCCATCGCGATCGTCGGCGCGTCGGAGTCGCCGGACAGCTGGGCTCCCGAGATCGAGCGGTCGCTCCGGCACGTCGGGTTCGACGGCGAGCTGTACCCGGTCAACCCCAAGTACCTCGAGGTGTGGGGACGGCCCTGCCACGCGAGCGTGCGCGAGCTCCCACGCGGTGTCGACCTTGCGGTGATCGTCGTCCCCGCCCGGGTCGCGGTCCAGATGGTGGACGACTGCGGGCGAGCGGGCGTCCGCAGCGCGATGGTGGTCTCCTCGGGGTTCGCCGAGGCGGGCGACGAGGGGCGGAGGCTCCAGGCGGAGCTCCGGGCCGTCGCGCTCAGGCACGATCTGCCGGTCCTCGGGCCGAACGTGGAGGGGTTCGTCAACCACGTCGAGCGCGTCGCACCGTACGGCACGACGCCTCCGCCACGCCCGATCCCGGGGTCGATCGCCGTGCTCTCTCAGAGCGGGACGGTCGCCTGGACGATGAGCCAGCTCGCGAGCGACCGAGGGCTCGGTCTGCGGATCGTCCTAGGCGTGGGGAACGAAGCGGTCCTCGGACTGGGCGACCTCTTCGTCTGGGCCGCGGCGGATCGGCACACCCGGGTCGTGACCTCGTACGTCGAGACGATGCGCGACGTCGACGGGATGGGCCGGGGTCTCGACGCCCTCCGCGAAGCGCGCAAGCCGGTCCTGATCTGTGCGCCCGAGGGGCGGAGCGAGGCCGCTCGCCGCTCGATCGTGGCGCACACCGGGGCGCTCGCCGGAGACACGGCGCTCCGCGACGCCTGGTTCCGTGGACATGGCGTGGTGTTGGTTGAGGATCCGGTGACGATGTTCGAGGCCGCGCTCCTCCTGTCCCATCACCGGCGCCTCCGAACCACCGGCGTGGCCGCGGCGCTGCAATCGGGCGGGGCGTGCACGTTGTTCGCCGAAGCCGCGGGGGCGCAGGGTCTGTCACTGCCCGAGTTCTCCGCGACGACGAAACGACGCCTGCGACGCGCGCTGCCGGCGTTCGCCTCGCAGAACAACCCGCTCGACGTCACGGGGCAGGCCGCGGTCGAGACGCGGATGTTCCGCGGGGCCCTGCGGGCGCTGGCGCACGACCCCGCCGTGGGGATGATCGCGTTCGACGCCTTCCCGCCGCGATCCGAGGACGAGGGCACCTGGGCCGAACCGGTGATCGAGGAGGTGCGCGCGCTGCGGCGCGAGACCGGCGTGGTCTTCGCCTCGGTCGCGATGGGCGCGCTCGCCTACGGCGAGGCCGCGCACGCGTTCATCCGTCGTGCGGGGATCCCCTTCCTGCAGGGGCACCGGGCGGCGACCGGCGCGATCCGCGCGCTGGTCGAGCTCCAGCAGGCGAACGTCCGTTCCATGCCCGACCTGCCACCGCACGCCGGCCGGTCGCGCGCGATCCGCTTGCTCCGCGGTCTGAGCGGACCGCTCGACGAGGCACAGGGTGCCACCCTGCTATCTGCCTACGGGGTGCGTCGCCCGGCAGAGGCCATCGTTCGCGACCCGGCCGCCGCGCGGACGGCCGCCGCGCGGATCGGGTTCCCCGTCGCGGTGAAGGCGCTCGCGCCCGAGCTGCCGCACAAGGCGAAGCTCGGGGGCGTGCACCTCGGCCTCGCGAACGGGACCGACGTCGAGATCGCGGCGGCCGAGGTCCTCTCGGCAGCCCGGCGTGCCGGTGCACGCGCGCCGAGGGTCCTGGTCCAGGCGATGGCTTCGGGGACCGAGGTGCTCGTCGGCGCGGTGATCGACGAGCGGTTCGGAGCCTGCCTCACGATGCGGCCGGGTGGCGCGCTCGCCGAGGCCGGTGCCGCGACGTTCGTCGCGGCACCGCTGCGTCCGGCGCAGGCCCGTCGGTTCGTGCAGGAACAGGCCGAGCGGTGCGGCCTGGATCCGCACCGTCACGACCTCGCGGCGACGGCTCGGGCCGTGGCCGCGATCGCGCGCGCCGCGCACGATCTGCGGTCGCGGCTCAGCTCGCTCGAGGCCAACCCGCTCATCGTGTCCGAGCACGGCGCCGTCGCGGTCGACGCGCTCGCCGAGGCACGGCCCCCGGTCGTCGGCCCGCGCGCGTGAGCCCGGGCCGCGCGTGATCTACGGACTGGTCGCGGCCCTCGGGTTCGGGCTCGCGGACTTCGAGGGCGCGCTCGCGGGCCGCCGGGTCGGGAGCCTGTGGGCCGTCATCGTCGGGCAGGCGCTCTCGGCCGTGGTGATCAGCGCGATCCTGCTGTGGTCGGGCGATCCCCTCGCGCCCCTCGGCCCGGTGATCGGGTTGGTGGCGCTGAACGGCGTGTGCGCGGCCGCGGCCTACCAGACGCACTACCGGGCGTTGCAGCTGGGCCCGGTGGCGGTCGTGAGCCCGATCGGAGCCGCCTACGCCGTGGTCGGCGTCCTGCTGGCGGTCGTCTTCCTGGACGAGCGTCCGGGGACGATCGCGCTCCTGGGGAGCCTCGTCACCGTCGGCGGCGTGATGCTCGTCTCGACCGACCTGCGGGAGTTCCGCGCCGGGATCCGCCGCGTCGGCGCCGGCGTCCCGTGGGCGGTCGTCTCGGCGGTCGCGTTCGGGGTGGCGGGGTTCCTGCTCGGCTACCTGTCGCAGCGCGCCGGCTGGGTCGTCGGCCTGTGGTCCTCGCGCGTCGCCCAGGTGGCGTGCTACGTGCCGCTCGCGATCGTCGCCCGGTCCCAGGCGTCGCGGCTGCGGGATCGGCGCGGCCTCGCGTTCGCGCTCGTCGCGGCGGCCGCGGACATCGTCGGGGTGATCGGGCTGTCGATCGGCGCCGATCGCGGCTACGTGTCGGTGACGCTCGCGGCGAGCGCGGTGTTCCCACTGGTGGCCGTGGTGCTCTCGATGGCGATCCTGCGGGAGCGGCTCGTGCCGAACCAGTTCGTCGGGATCGGGTTGGTGGTGGCCGGCCTGCTGATGCTGGGGCTCGGCTAGGCCGGATCGCCGGCAGGATCGCTCGTCGGCGCTGCGCGCTTCCTCCGGGGCTTCGGCCGCTCGTGCCGGTAGAAGTCGGTGTGCTCGGGCGCGAGCGGGGTGTTCCCGAGGATCAGGTCGGCGGCCTTCTCGGCCACCATCATCACGGGCGCGTAGATGTTGCCGTTCGTCACGTAGGGCATCACGGACGCGTCGACGACGCGGAGACCCTCGAGGCCGTGCACCTTCATCGTCAGCGGGTCGGTGACCGACAGCTCGTCGACGCCCATGCGGGCCGTGCACGACGGATGCAGCGCCGTCTCGCCGTCGCGCGCGACCCACTCGAGGATCTCCTCGTCGGTCGCGACCGCCGGGCCGGGCGAGATCTCGCCCGCGTTGAACGGGTCCATCGCGGGCTGGCTCAGGATGTCGCGGGCCACGTGGATCGCCTCGACCCACTCGCGACGGTCCTGCTCGGTCGACAGGTAGTTGAAGCGCAGGGCCGGATGCACGGTCGGATCGGCGCTCTTGATCTTGATCGAGCCGCGCGCGTCCGAGTACATCGGGCCGATGTGGACCTGGTACCCGTGGTCGCCGGCCGGGGCGGAGCCGTCGTAACGCACCGCGATCGGCAGGAAGTGGAACATCAGGTTCGGGTAGGCGACGTCATCGTTGCTACGTGCGAACCCACCGCCCTCGAAGTGGTTCGTCGCGCCCGGCCCGCGCCGGAAGAACAACCACTGGAACCCCACCCACGGCCGGTAACGCCACTGGAGGTAGGGCGCCATCGACACCGGCTGCTTGCAGGCGTACTGGACGTAGACCTCGAGGTGATCCTGTAGGTGCTCGCCGACGCCCGGCAGGTCGTGCACGATCTCGACGCCGAGCGCCCGCAGCTCCGCGGCGTTGCCGACGCCAGAGACCTGCAGGGTCTGCGGGGTGTTGATCGCGCCGCCACACAGGATCACCTCGCCGGCGCGCACCGAACGCGCCTCCCCGCGGCCCCGCGTGTACTCGACGCCGATCGCCCGGGCGCCGTCGAACAGGACACGGGTCACGAACGCCCGCGTCTGCACCTCTAGGTTCGGTCGGCCCATGACCGGATGCAGGTACGCGCGGGCCGCCGACAACCGGCGACCGCGATGCACGTTGCGATCGAACGGTGCGAACCCCTCCTGTCGATACCCGTTGACGTCCTCGGTGAGCGAGTAGCCGGCCTGCTGAACGGCTTCGAAGAACGCACCGAACAGCGGGTTCGTCGCCGGCCCGCGCTCGAGGACGAGCGGTCCCGAGTGCCCGCGCCTCGCGTCGTCGCGTTCGGCCGCGAGGCACGTTTCCATCCGCTTGAAGTACGGCAGACAGTGGGCGTAGTCCCACGTCTCCATGCCGGGATCGGCGGCCCAGCGCTCGTAGTCGAGCGGGTTGCCGCGCTGGAAGATCATGCCGTTGATGCTGCTCGAGCCCCCGAGGACCTTGCCGCGCGCGTGGTAGATGCGGCGGCCGTTCATGAACGGCTCGGGCTCCGATTCGTACTTCCAGTCGTAGAACCGGCTCCCGATCGGGAACGTGAGCGCGGCCGGCATGTGGATGAAGACGTCGAACAGGTAGTCCGGCCGTCCCGCCTCGAGGACCAGCACCCGGTTGCCGGGATCGGCTGAGAGGCGGTTGGCGAGGGCGCTGCCGGCCGAGCCGCCCCCTACGATCACGAAGTCGTAGGCGGTCATGGGGCTATCCTGCACGACCCGGCGGACCCCGCGCGAGTCGCTCGTTGCTCCACCCGCAACCGCCACCTTGCGCTGCCCGTCGTCGGGGGCACAAGATGGAAGGCCGCGCTGCCGTCGATCGAGGGGGGTTCGTGGACGACGCCACCGTCTCGTGCCGCAACGTCTGGAAGGTGTACGGCCCGAAGGCCGAGCGGATCGTCGGCTCTGCGGACGCGCAGCTCTCCCGCCAGGAGCTCCTCGAGAAGACCGGATGCGTGGCCGCCGTCCGCGACGTCTCGTTCGACGTGGCGGAGGGCGAGGTGTTCGTCGTGATGGGGCTCTCCGGCTCTGGGAAATCGACCTTGGTACGGATGATCAATCGCCTCCACGATCCGACGGCCGGGCAGGTGCTGATCGACGGCGACGACGTCGTGCAGCTCGACGACGACCGGCTCCGCGACCTTCGTCGCCGGAAGATCAGCATGGTCTTCCAGCACTTCGGGCTCTTCCCGCACCGGCGGATCGTCGAGAACGCGGCGTACGGTCTCGAGGTGCGCGGGGTCGAGAAGGCCGAGCGTCTGGGCAAGGCCGAGGAGGTGCTGGACGTGGTCGGTCTCGGCGGGTGGGGGAACGCGTACCCCGACGAGCTCTCCGGCGGGATGCAGCAGCGGGTGGGACTCGCGCGCGCGCTCGCGACGGACCCCGAGATCATGCTGTTCGACGAGCCGTTCAGCGCGCTCGATCCCTTGATCCGACGTGACATGCAGGACCAGGTGCTGCGGCTGCAGCGCGAGGTGAAGAAGACGATGATCTTCATCACGCACGATCTGATGGAGGCACTCAAGCTCGGGAACCGGATCGCGATCATGAAGGACGGCGCCTTCGTCCAGGTGGGGACGCCGGAAGACGTCGTGGCTCATCCGGCGGACGACTACGTGGCCGACTTCACCCGCGATGTTCCCCGGGCTCACGTGTTGACCGCGCGGACGATCATGGAGCCCGTGGGCGCGGACGGACGCACGTACGGGAGCGACATCTCCGCCGACACCATCATCCAGGAGCTGCTCCCGCTCGTGGTCCACTCCGACCTGCCGCTGCGCGTGCTCGACGGCGACCGGGTCGTCGGCGTCGTCGATCGCGCCGCCGTGCTGACGGCGATGCTGGAGGACGTCGACTGATGGCGATGCTCGACGCCCCCCCCGAGGTAGAGGTCGGCGGCGAGGAGATCCCGGCCCCTCGGGGACCGATCCACCACGAGCCCGCCGACTCCCCGTGGGGTCGTCGGCTGTTCTGGCTGGGGATCTCGGTCGTCGTGACCCTGATCGGCCTGCAGCTCACGGCGGGGTTCCCCGAGAAGTGGGTGATCGACATCGGTCACTGGTTCGAGTCGGCCGAGAACTGGGTCCTCGAGAACGACGACACGAGCTGGATCTTCGTCAACGTGCTGACGCCGCTCAAGAACGGGGTCAACGCCCTGTTCGAGAACCTGGTGCTGCTCCTGAACCGGATGACGTGGCTCGGTGTGCTCACGGCCGCCGTCTGCATCGCCGGAGTGATCGCCGGATGGCGGATGGCGATCGTCGCGGGCGCGGGGTTCGCGGTCATGGGCATGCTCGGCCTGTGGGAGCAGAGCATCGCCACCCTCGCGCTGGTGCTGGTCGCCGTCGCGGTCGCGCTCCTGATCGGGGTCCCACTGGGGATCTGGGCCGGGCGACACGATCGCGTCGAGCGGATCCTGCGTCCGATCCTCGACGGGATGCAGACGATCCCCGCGTTCTCGTACCTGATCCCGCTCGTCCTGCTCTTCAGCATCGGCACGACCACGGCGTTGATCGCCACGGTGATCTTCGCGCTCCCGCCGGCGGTCCGTCTCACGAGCCTGGGGGTGCGCGGCGTCCCGGCCACCACGCTCGAGGTCGCCTCGGCGTACGGCTCGACCGAGCGGCAGATCCTGCGGCAGGTCCAGCTCCCGCTCGCGAAGCCCTCGATCATGCTCGGCGTGAATCAGACGATCATGATGGCGCTCGGCATGGTCGTGATCGCCGCCGTGGTGGGCTTCCAAGGTCTCGGTCGAGAGGTCTACAACGCCCTCCAGACGCTCGACGTGGGCGAGGCCCTGAACGCGGGTCTGGCCATCGTCGCGATGGCGATCGTCTTGGATCGGGTCAGCTACGCCTGGAGCCAACGCTCCCGGGACCGGCGGGGAGAGACCGGCATCTCGGTCTTCGGTCGGACGTTCTCGAGGCGCTCGGTCTGGATCGCCGCCGCGCTAGCCACGACGCTCGCGGTGATCGTGGGACGGCAGGTCCTCCGCCAGCAGGCGTGGCCCGACGCCTGGACGATCTCGGTCGCCGATCCCGCGAACGCGGCGATCGACTGGATCACCAGTACCTTCGGGGACTTCACGCGCGCGGTCTCGGACGCGATCACGATGTACGCCCTCGATCCGATCCGCGATCTGCTCCTGGGGGTTCCCTGGTGGATGGTATGCGGCGGCGCGGCCGCGCTCGCTTGGGTCGCGTCGCGGAGGTTCCGGCTCGCCCTCATGGCCTTCTCGTGCCTCGCTGCGATCGGATTCCTGGGGATGTGGGACATCGCGATGGACACCCTCAGCCAGGTGATCGTCGCCGTCGTCCTCGCCATCGTCGTTGCGATCCCGCTCGGGATCCTCGCCGCGCAACACGACTCGTTCCAGCGCTTCTCGAAGCCTGCCCTCGACGCGATGCAGACGATGCCGGCGTTCGTCTACCTCGTGCCGGTGATCGCGCTGTTCAACGTCGGCCGCGTCCCCGGCGTGATCGCGGCGATGATCTACGCCCTTCCTCCGTGCGTCCGGCTCACCGACCTCGGCATCCGACAGGTGCCCCACGACACCGTCGAGGCCTCGCTCGCCTACGGTGCGACGCGCGGTCAGCTGCTCCGTCGGGTCCAGCTGCCGCTCGCCCGACCCTCGATCCTGCTGGGGATCAACCAGACGATCATGATGGTGCTGTCCGTCGTGATCATCGCGGGCCTGATCGGCGGAGGCGGCCTCGGCCTCGAGGTGATCAAGGGTCTGGCCCACGACGAGATCGCCCGCGGGATGATCGGGGGGATCTGCATCCTGCTGCTGGCGATCGTGATCGATCGGATCACGCAGGCGTTCGGGATGGCATCCCGCAGCATGCGCGGGCCCGTAGGAACAGGCGGGATGTGGTGGACCCGTGCCCGGGCGCTCGTGGGGCGTCCCGGCGATAACGGTTCGGAGGGGAAGGAGGACGGATGAGGAAGCCGCGCAGGTGGATGATCGTCGCGAGCGTGGCGATGTTCGCGGTGGTCGCCGCTGCTTGCAGCGACGTCGACAGCGGCGACGGCGGCGAGACCGGCGGTGCCGCGACTGGCGGCGCGACCGGGGAGAGCGGACCGGCGGTCCCGGACAACAGCGACGTCACGATCCGGATCGCCGTGAACCCGTGGCTCGGGTCGGCGGCGAACGCGAACGTGGCCGCGGTCCTGCTCGAGCAGCAGCTGGGATACACCGTGGAGCTGGTCGAGATCGACGAGTTCGCGCAGTTCCCAGCGTTGTCGACGGGGGACCTCGACGCGACCCTCGAGGTGTGGCCTTCCGGTCACGCCAAGGACTACAAGAAGTACATCGAGGGGAACAACGGGGTCGTCGACGGCGGCCAGCTGGGTGCGATCGGCCAGATCGGTTGGTGGGTCCCCACCTACATGGTCGACGCGAACCCGGACCTCGCCACCTGGGAAGGGTTGAAGGGCAACGAGTCGGAGTTCGCCACGGCGGAGACCGGCGACCAGGGCCAGCTCCTGGACGGCGACCCGAGCTTCGTCACCTTCGACCAGCCGATCGCCGACAACCTGGGCCTGGACCTGAAGGTCGTGTACGCGGGGTCGGAGAACGCGCAGCTCACGGCCCTCGACACGGCGTACCAGGACCAGTCGCCGTTCCTCTTCTACTTCTGGACGCCGCACTGGGCGCACGCCCAGTACGACCTGACGATGGTCCAGCTCCCGGACGTCACGCCCGAGTGCGAGGACGCCGCGCTGAACGACGCGTCGGCGTACGCCTGCGCGTACCCGGAGGACGACCTCTACAAGGCGCTCAACGCGGACCTGCAGACGAAGGCGCCCGCAGCGTTCGCGTTCCTGTCCGCGATGAACTGGTCGAACGACGACCAGAACGCGGTCACGGTCCAGATGCAGGGAGACGACAAGGTGGAGCCCGAGGCAGCCGCACAGAGCTGGGTCGACGCGAACCAGTCCACGTGGCAGCCGTGGGTCGACGCCGGCCTGGCCGCGTAGGCGCCGGAGCCGGATCGGACGCACGCCGCGACGGGGCGGCCCTCCGGGGGCCGCCCCCGCGCGCGTCGGAGGTGAGCGCGGTGGCCGAGCACGTGGAGCTGTTCATCGGCGGGACCTGGGGCCGTCGGAGGCCGGGGCGATCCCGACGCGCTCGCCCGTCGACCGGCGCGGAGGCGCGTCGGCCGCGACGGGCACTCGTGATCGACGCGGCGAGGTGATCGGGTCGGTCGCCGAGGGCACCCGGGCCGACGCGCCGCGCGCGATCGACGCGGCGAACGCCGCGGCACCCGGCTGGGCGTCGCGCTCCGCCTTCGACCGGGCGGCCGCGACGCGGCGGGTCGCGGCCGGCCGGTCGGCGTGCTGCGCGCCTACGAGCGTGGCCCCGACGATCGATGGCACGACGGCCTGCTGATGGATCTGCTCGCCGCCGAGCTGACCGACGAGCCTGACTGACCGACCCTCGCCGCTCCCCGCTTGACCGAGGCGGCCGGGCTTCCCTATCCTTGGTGGTGTTGCGGATGGTGCATCTGAGGTGCGGGATGAGCAACCAAACCGGTGGAGCTGCGGTGCAATCCGTCTCGCGCGCTGTGCGGATCCTCGAGATCATCGCCGAGGAGGGGGAGCTGGGCGTCAGCGAACTCGGGCGTCGCCTCGAGGTGCACAAGGCGACCGCGTCCCGCCTGCTCGCGACCCTCGCCGAGCACGGCTTGGTCGAGCGGAACCCGTCGACGGAGAAGTTCCGGCTAGGCCTGGGCCTGATGTATCTGGCGGGAGCCGCGTTCGCGGGGGTGGACCTGGTCCGTCACGCGAGGCCGATCCTCGAAGAGCTCGCCGAGCGCACCGGGGAGACGGTGACGGTAGGGGTCATCGACCGCGACCATGTCGTGTACGTCGACCAGATCTCCAGCAGCGATGCGATCGTGTCGGTGAACTGGGTCGGGCGGCGGACGCCGCTGCATTGCTCGGCTTCGGGGAAGGTCTTGCTGGCGTGCCTCGCCGACAGCGACCGTGAGAGCCTGCTCGCCGGCCCCTTCGAGCGACGGACGCCCTGGACGGTGACCGATCCCGAGGACCTGCGGCGGCAGCTGGTCGAGGCGCTCGCGAAGGGGTACGCACAGACGCTGGAGGAGCTGGAGGAAGGCCTGAACGCCGTGGCGGCGCCGATCCGCCGGGCCGACGGCGTGGCGATCGCCGCGGTGAGCGTCTCGGGGCCAGCGTTCCGACTCCGTTCGATCGAGATCCCGCGCGTCGCGCGGGCGACCATGGAGGCGGCGATGGCGATCTCGCGCCGTCTCGGCTACCACGAGAGGAGGCGTTCCCTTGCCTGAGGTGATCACCGACCCCGGGATCCTGCTCTACACCCGGATCCGCAAGTCCCCGTACTTCTACGCGTCGCGCCAGCACGGGGTCCACCGGTACAGCGTCTACAACCACACGTTCCATCCACGCCACTACGGTGATCCGGTAGGTGAGTATCGGGCGCTCGTCGAGAACGTCACGCTCTGGGACGTGGGCGTGGAGAAGCAGATCCAGATCAAGGGCCCCGACGCCTTCGACCTCACGAACATGATCGTGCCGCGAGACCTGCACAAGTGCGCGGTGGATCAGGCGAAGTACGTGTTCATCACGGCCCCCGACGGTGGGATCCTGAACGACCCGGTCCTGCTGCGCGTGGCGGAGGACGAGTTCTGGCTGTCCCTCGCCGATTCCGACGTGAACCTGTATGCACTCGGCATCGCCCATGCCATGAAGATGAACGTCACGGTGCAGGAGATCGATGTGGCCCCACTGCAGATCCAGGGCCCTAACGCGAAGAAGGTCCTGACGAACCTGGTCGGCGATGCCGTGCTGGACATCCCGTACTACGGTCTGATGCAGACCACGATCGGCGGGATGAACGTCGTCATCTCACGGACGGGCTACACGGGTGAGGTCGGGTACGAGATCTACCTGCACGAAGCGAGCGCGAACGGCGTCAAGCTATGGAACGCGGTGCTCGAGGCCGGCAAGCCCGTCGACCTGCGTGTGATCGGGCCTTGCCATATCCGCCGGATCGAGGGGGGCATCCTCGCCTTCGGGGCGGACATGTGGTACGAGAACAACCCGTACGAGGTCGGCTACCACTACACCTGGATGGTGGATCTCGACCAGGAAGCCGACTTCATCGGCAAAGCCGCGCTGAAACGGATCCGCGACGAGGGCGTGAGCCAGAAGCTCGTCGGCGTCGATATCGGCGGGGAACCGGTCGGCTCGTACATCGACAACGAGATGATCGACGTCTTCCCCATCTCGGTGGACGGTCGGACCGTAGGGCGGGTGACCTCGGCCTGCTTCTCGCCGCGCCTGGAGAAGAACATCGGGTTCGCGATGCTGCCGATCGAGTTCGCGAAGCTCGGCACCTCGCTCACCGTGGAGACGCCGATCTCGGGTGCGGTGGAGGCAAACGTGGTCGAGATGCCGCACTGGGATCCGAAGAAGGAGATCCCGAAGTCGTGACGTCGTCGGCCCCCCGCGATCTGGCCTCGCTCCTGGAAGCGAGCCGCTTCGAGGTGATCCCGATGTCCGGGGTCGTCGAACAGGTCGAACGGTTCCTGCCCTCGGGGACGGTCCTCACGGTCACCTGCTCGCCGGCGAAAGGTCCCGACCGAACCGTCGAGCTCGCGGAGCGACTCGCGAACGGGGGCTATCGTGTCGTTCCCCACGTGTCCGCACGAACGGTCCAGAGCCGGGAGCACCTGCGGTCGATCCTCGGCCGACTCGCGGCCGCGGGCATCTCGGATCTGTTCGTGGTGGGTGGTGACGGGCATCGCGCCGGTGGCGCGTACGGCACCGCACTCGAGCTGCTGGAGGCGATCCACGCCGAGGGCCCGGTCCCCAAGGAGATCGGGATCGCCGGCTATCCGGAGGGCCACCCGTTGATCGAGGAGGTTGCGTTGCAGGAGGCCTTGGATCTCAAGGCTCCACTCGCCACGCACCTCGCGACCCAGATCTGCTTCGACCCGGGCGCGGTCGCCCGATGGATCGCGACGATCCGCGCCCGGGGCATCCACCTGCCGATCCACCTAGGGATCGCCGGCGCGGTCAATCGTCGGAGGCTGATCGAGGTATCGCTCCGGGTTGGTGTCGGTCCATCCGTGAAGTACGTCAGCAAGTACGGAGGTCTGGTCGCCCGCCTGATGCGTCGTGGCGGGTACCGACCCGATGGCTTCGTCAACCGGATCGAGCCCTTCGTCGCGAACCCGGGATACGCGATCGCCGGGTTCCACGTGTTCACCTTCAACCAGGTCGAGGCCACGGGGGCATGGCGGCACGGGATCGTCCAGGCTTACCGCGCCGCCGGACGTCCGCTGAGCGAGTTGGCCGAGGGGAACACGGCGTCCTAGCGATGGCCGTCGGCCTCTATCGGAAGCTCGCCGATACAGACCCGGATCTGCTGCGCTAACTAGCCGCTCATCGTCAGCGCGAACGCGAGCGGCGTCGTCGCCACGAAGTCGATCGCCGGCTCCGCCGTCGGCCACGACCGCGCGTCGTCCCACCAGCGCGCCCGCATCCCGTTGAAGCGCGCGAACGGATCCGAGCGATCCCCGGGGCATCGGTTCGCCTCCGACGGCAGGCCGAGCCAGCGGAACTGGCTCTTGCTGTTCGTCCCGTTCACCGCGGCGCCGAGCACGACCGGGGACGAGCCGTCCAGCGCCCCGACCAGGTTCGCGATCTGATGGTGGACGCAGTTCGGGAAGGTCGTTCCGGCGCCGACCAGGAACGTGGTGCCCCATGCGTTCGCGCCGAGGATCACGTCGAGCTGCGTCCGTCCGAAGGCGTCCCACGTGTGATCGCCCGACAGCCCGGCGTACAGGCCCGCCGTGATCGCGAGACCCTGGCCGTGGGAGGTCCCGTCGTACGCCGCGTAGGGGTATCCCCAGCCGAACGGATCAGCGGAGGCCTGCTCGGACGCCATCCGGAGCTGTCGATCGATGTCGTCGAGCAGCGCCTCGCGACCGATCGCGAGGCCCGACGGATCCTCCGCGGCGTCGATCGCGCGCACGAGCTCGGCATGCGCGAGCGCGCTCACGTCGTAGAGGTTCAGCGTGTCGCCAAGCTCGTCGCCGTGGACGTACGCTTCCGCCCAGCGCGCCGCGCGCGTCAGGTAGTACGTGGGACCCGGGTGCGCGAGGCCGGAGGGGAGGTCCCCTGCACCCGAGGCGAGCGCGAGCTCCACGGCGCCGAGCTCGAGGTCCGAATGCCACTCGGTCTCCGGGTAGTAGTCGAACGGGGAGAAGGTGGTGAGGCGCCCGGGGTCGGTGTCGGCAAGGTCGAACAGGCGCTGACCCGACCGCAGGCATCGGTCCGCGAGCGTGGCGTCGGTCGCGCGGAAGATCTGCGAGCAGAGTCCGAAGGCGGCCGACAGGCGTCCGGCGAGGTTCGGGCTGACCGGCGAGCCCGGGGGTCCGGCCCGGAACGCCGGACGATGGCGGATGAACCGGTACCGCGGATCGCCCGGACGGAAGTGATCGTCGACCTCCGGGAGCCGCCAGAGATCGTGGTCGCCCGCGTAGCGCTCGCTGCCGTCGCCGAACCCCACCTGGTACAGCAGCGTGCCGGTGCGGTCGTCCCACATCCGCAAGAGCCACTCGAGCTCGAAGCGGAGCTCGTCCGTGAAGTCGGCGGCGGTCCCGGGCCCGACCAACTCCGGGAAGTCGCGCCGCGCCACGAGGAGCATCGCGGCCGTGTAGCTCTCGGTCTGGACACCCTTGATGTAGTCGCCGGCATCGAACCAGCCGCCGGAGACGTCCACGCGTCCGGTCCCAGGCACCCGGACCGGATCACGGATCGTGTAGTCGGGAGCGTAGTGGGCATGTCGGTAGACGCGGGCGTTGCGATCGTGCAGGTGGGCAGGCCGGCGCTGAAGGATCGACCCGATCACGTCCGGCCCGTCCCGCTGGGCGCCGTAGAACCGCAGCGCGTTCGCCAGGAGCGGCGCGTACAGCGCCGCCGGATCCCCGACGGCGAACGGCGGCGAGGCGGCCGCCGTCGCGGCGTCGACGCGGATCGTGTAGGTGCCGGGCTCGTCGAGCGCGAGGTCGATCGCGTACACGTGTGGGAACCGCCGGCTCCACGCGCCCAGGTCGTCCCCGACCACGCCCTGCTGGACGGAGGCGCCTGCATCGTTCGTCACGACGAACGATGCATCGGCCTCGTCGGCGCGGGCGAGGAGGTAGGCGCGCTGCGGCGCGTCCATGTCGTAGCCGACCTGGTTCACCCGCACGAACGCCTGGACCGCGGCGCGATCGGGGGCATCGGCGGCTCGTGGCGTGCCGACCGAGCCGCACGAGGCGACGATCACCGCGACGAACGCCTGAGCCGCTCGGCGCCGCGTGTTCGGCCGGATCCGGCATCCCTCCCGAGGACGCGGGCGAATAGTAAAGAACCCTAACTATCGCGTCGCGCCGAGCGTATCGATGCGAAGGGTTCCGGTCAAGGCGGTCGGGACGCACCGCTCCCCTCATCGAAGGCGCGGACGAGACGCTTCGGCGCCGTCATCCGCCAGGCCTCGGTCAGGAGCTCCCGCATCTCGTCGCGCTCCACCAGCGCGACGCGAGCCCCGACCCAGCCGCTCGATCCGACGTAGGGGGGGACGAAGTACGCGTCCGGATGCATCGCGACGAGCGCGCGTTGCTCATCGTGCGTCGCCTTGATCCAGACCTCCCGTTCTTGCTCGGAGCACATCGCGAAGATCTTGTTCCGCACGCGGAAGGTCGCCGTCTCCCAGGTCTCCCGTTCCTCGGCCTCCGGGAGGGCGAGCGCGAGCGCTCGGACCGTCGCGCGACGCATCAACGTCTCCGGATCGCGCGCACCCTTGGCCACGCGACCATGCCCGGACGAGCTCGCCGTCCCATCGCGCCGAGCGTAGCGAGCGGCCGTGCCGACGTCCCGGGGGAGGCCCGGCGACGGGCGTGGTCGCGAGGGACGCAACGGTCGACTACCGTCGCCGTCCGGCGGCACGCTACCGTTGCGGCCCGGCGTCACCGTGGAGGGGAACGATGGATCCGGATCGGTCGCGCACGTCGTCGGATTCGCTGCTCGAGGCGATCGGTGGGACGCCGCTCGTCCGGCTGGGCCGGATCGCGCCCGACGGCATCGAGCTGTTCGCGAAGGTCGAGTGGTACGGCCCGACCGGTTCGGTGAAGGACCGGATCTACGCGCACATGCTCGCGGAGGCCGAGCGCCGCGGCGACCTCCGACCCGGGATGACGATCATCGAATGCACGACCGGCAATGCCGGGATCGCGTGCGCTGCCGCCGCGGCGATCAAGGGGTACGCCTGCACGATCGTGATGCCGGAAGGCATGAGTCCGGAGCGCAAGCGCATGATCCAGGCGTACGGGGCGGAGCTGGTGCTCACGCCCGGGGCCGGCACCGACATCGACCTGGCGATCGAGCGGATGCGAGCGATCGTGGCGACCGCGCCGGAGCGGTTCTTCTTCCCGGGCGAGTTCGAGAACCCGGACAACCCGACGGCGCAAGAGCGGAGCGGCGAGGAGATCTGGGAGCAGTCGGGAGGCCGGGTCGACGCCGTCGTGGCGGCCCAGGGGACGGGTGGATGGATCACGGGCGTGGCGCGCGCGTTGAAGCGGCACGATCCGTCGGTGCGCGCATTCGCCGTTGAGCCGTCCGAGTGCCCGTTGATCTCGGAGGAGCGCTGGGGCACCCACGGCGTCCCCGGGATCGGTGACGGGATCGTCCCGCGGAACCTCGACCTCGCCGTGCTGGATGGGATCGTGACGGCCTCGACCGATCAGGCGCTCGAGATGGCGCGCCGACTGGCGCGGGAGGAGGGACTGCTGTGCGGCCCGTCGTCGGGGATCAACGTCGTCGCCTCGCTGAAGGTCGCGGGGAAGCACGCCGAGCTCCGCCGGATCGTCACGGTGATCGCCGATACCGGCCAGCGGTACCTCTCCGGCGAGCTCTTCGGGGAGCGGCCCGACGTCGAGGAGCCAGAGCGCGATCACCCGTTCGACCCGGCCGTGCACGAGCAGCTGGCGGCGCACCGCGATCGGCTCGAGTTCCTGAGCTGAGCGGTCCGACCTCCGCCGTTGAACGACCGTTCAATCGCGGCGGTATGCTCGCCCACGTGATGGCAACCTCCCGGCTCGGCGATGCCGACCGCGACCTCCAGGAGCGTGCGCGCCGGTTCGTCGACGACGAGCTGATCCCCTGGGAGGTGCACGCGGAAGAGCACGGCGGCGAGATCCCGACCGAGGCGAAGGAACGGCACGAGCGCCTAGCCGTCGAGCTCGGATTCTCCTCGATGAACATGCCGACCGAGATCGGCGGGGGCGGGCTCTCGATGCTGCAGCAGGTCCTCGTCTCCGAGCAGATCGGCCGCGTCACGAACGCGCTCGGCTGGTGCGTCCACACGCCGCCCGCGTGGGCCCCCGCCGTCGTCAGCCCGTTCCAACTCGACACGTGGATCGTGCCGACGGTCCGCGGCGAGCGGACCGAGTGCTACGCGATCACCGAGGAGGGCGCGGGCTCCGACGTCGACGCGATCGTCGCCACCGCCCGCCGCGACGGCGATGGATACGTCCTGAACGGCACGAAGATGCACGTGACGTCGTTCAACCACGCCGACTACTGCTTCTTCCAGGCGAAGCTCGTGGACGGCGGTCACGACGGAGAGCACGCGATGTTCTTCGTGGACGTTGACACGCCCGGCGTCCGCGTGGTGCGGACCCCCGCGTACTCGCACACGTACCGGGACCACCATCCGATCGTCGCGTTCGAGGACGTGCACGTCCCGGCCGCCAACCTGGTCGGCGAGGAGGGCGACGGGATGTCGTTCACCTACGAGTGGTTCCGCTACGAGCGCCTGATGATCGCGGCGCGATGCTGCGGTGCGGCGGAACGGCTGATCGACGAGGCCACGGCGTTCGCGAAGGAGCGCGTGCAGTTCGGGACGCCGATCGTTCAGAACCAGGCGATCGGGCACATGCTCGCGGACTCGGCGACCGAGCTGCACGCCGCCCGGCTCATGACCTATCAGCTCGCCCGCGACATCGACGACGGGGTCGACGTGAAGCTGCAGCACGCTCGCTGCTCGATGGCGAAGCTCTACGCGAGCGAGATGGCGAACCGCGTCGCGGACCGGGCCGTCCAGGTCTTCGGCGGGCGCGGGTACATGCGCGAGAACGTCGCTGAGCGGTTCTGGCGGGAGCTGCGAGTGGATCGGATCTGGGAGGGAACCTCCGAGATCCAGCGAAACATCATCGCGGACCAGCTCGTGAAGCGTGGCGTTCGCCCGCTCCTCGACGGGCGCTGATCCGGGCCCGGCGGGAATACCCCGGTACCGTCCGCCCGTTCCGGTGGTCGACGAAGGAGGACCCGATGCCGGCCGTCACCGTCGACGACCTCACCAGACTGCAGCGACTCCCGGAGCTCCCGCCCGCCGCCCGCCATCGGTCCGTGCGCACCGTGACCACCGCACCCTCGGCCCTGGAGGGCGAGGGGTTCCCGGTCCGACGCGCGTTCTGGGGCGTGGACCTGGCCGACCTCGACCCGTTCGTGCACCTGGATCAGATGGGCGAGGTCGAGTACGCACCCGGCGAGCCGAAGGGCACGCCGTGGCACCCGCACCGCGGCTTCGAGACCGTCACCTACATCATCGACGGGATCTTCGAGCACCAGGACTCCAACGGGGGCGGCGGCGTGATCACGAACGGCGACACGCAATGGATGACCGCCGGCGCCGGGATCCTCCACATCGAGAAGCCGCCGGAGCACCTGGTCGTGAGCGGAGGGCTCTTCCACGGTCTGCAGCTCTGGGTCAACCTCCCGAGGGCCGAGAAGTGGACGCCGCCGCGCTACCAGGACCTGCGGGCGTCCGAGGTCGTGCTGTTCGCCTCGGCCGACGCCGGATCCCTGGTGCGCGTGATCGCAGGAGAGCTGGAGGGACGCCGCGGCCCCGGCGACACGTACACCCCGATCGCGATGGTCCACGCGTCGATCGCGCCCGGCGCTCGCCTGGACCTCCCCTGGGACCCAGCGTTCAACGCGCTCGTCTACGTCCTGGCGGGCGAGGGCACGGTCGGCGCCGAGGGACGGCCGGTCCGCACCGGGCAGCTGGCCCTGTTCGGCCCCGGTGACGCCGTCCGCGTCGCTGCGGCGACCGGACAGGAGAGCCGTTCGCCCGAGCTCGAGGTGATCGTCCTGGGCGGGCGACCGATCGGCGAACCCGTCGCCTGGATGGGCCCGTTCGTGATGAACACGAAAGCCGAGGTGCTGCAGGCGTTCCAGGACTACCAGGCGGGCAAGCTGGGCTCGATCCCTGCCGTGCACCACGCGCCCACGGAGCTGGTCGAGTCCGCGGCCGACGCCGATCCAGACCCGCGCTAGGCTGCGCGGCATGGCGGAGGCGCGGCAGGCGTACCTGTTCGACCTGGACGGCACGCTCGTCGACAGCGTCTACCAGCACGTCCTGGCCTGGCACGACGCGCTGCAGGCCACCGGCATCGAGCTGTCGGTCTGGCGGATCCACCGCAAGATCGGCATGAGCGGCGGGCTGTTCGCGAACGCGCTGCTGCGCGAGCTCGGCCGTCCGGTCACCGAGGAGGAGGCCACGCGGCTGATGGCCGCGCACGCCGAGGCGTACGCCGAGCGACGCGAGCAGGTCCGCCCGCTCCCCGGCGCATGCGAGCTCCTGGCCTACCTGACCGAGACCGGCACGCCGTGGGCGATCGCGACGAGCGGCCGGCTCGAGAGCGCCGCGCCCACGATGGAGGCGCTCGGCATCCCGGTCGACGTCCCGATCGTGACGCGCGACCAGGTGCTCCGCGCGAAGCCCGACCCCGACCTCTTCCTGGCGGCCGCGGACCGGCTCGGCGTCGAGATCGAGGACTCCGTCGTCGTCGGAGACAGCGTGTGGGACCTGCTCGCCGCGCGGCGCGCGCGGGCGTTGGGCGTCGGGCTGCTGTCAGGGGGCTACGGCCAGGACGAGCTCGAGCGCGCGGGCGCGTACCGCGTGTACGAGGATCCGGCCGACCTCCTGCGGCACCTCGACGAGGTCGGGACGCGGATGTGACCGAGGTCTACCTCGAGGTCGGCGCCAAGCGCGTGTTCGCCGGCGCCCTGGACTGGCCCGGCTGGTGCCGCGCCGGTCGCGACGATGACGCCGCAATCGGAACGCTCTTCGCGTACGCGGAACGCTACCGGGCCGCGATCGCCTCGGCGCGGCTCGGGTTCGCGCCGCCGGGTGCGGCGGACGAGCTCCGGGTCGTGGATCGCGTCGACGGCGACGCGACGACCGACTTCGGCGCTCCCGGCGCGGCGCCAGCGGCCGACCGCGCGCCCGTCGGCGAGGCCGACCTGAAGCGGTCCGAGCGCGTGCTGCGTGCGCTGCTGGCGGACGTTCGACGGGGCCGTCGACGCCACCGATAGCGCGGAGCTGACGAAGGGCCCGCGCGGCGGCGGCCGCGACGCCGAGGAGATCGTCCGGCACGTCGCCGACGCCGATCGCGCGTACCTGAACAAGCTGGGCGCGGGCATCAAGGTCGCCGAGGAGGGCGTCGAGGCGCTCCTCCCGGTCCGGGCGGCGATCGTCGAGGCGCTGTGGACGATCCCGCGGGACGAGCCGGACCGGACGGGGCCGCGCGGCGGCAGGCTCTGGACGCCACGCTACGCGGTGCGACGGATCGCGTGGCACGTGCTGGACCACGCGTGGGAGCTGGAGGATCGGACCCCGGAAGGATGAGGATGGGGAGGATCGGCACGATCGAGGTGAGCCTGGCTGGGTTGGGCTGCAACAACTTCGGGCGGCGGATCGACGAGGATCGCTCGCGTACCGTGATCGAGGCCGCCCTCGACGCCGGCATCACGACGTTCGACACCGCCGACAACTACGGCGACGGCCTCAGCGAGGAGTTCATCGGCCGCGCGCTCGGGACGCGACGCGATCGAGTGGTCATCGCCACGAAGTTCGGTGGCATGCGGAGCGACCTCGGCCGGGAGGCGGGCGCGCGCCCCGCCTACGTTCGCGAGGCCGCCGAGGCGAGCCTCCGGCGCCTCGGCACGGACCGCATCGACCTGTATCAGCTGCACTCCCCCGACGTCGACACGCCGATCGCTGACACGATCGGCGCACTGAGCGAGTTGGTCCGGGAGGGCAAGGTCGTGGAGATCGGGTGCTCGAACTTCACCGACGCTCAGCTCGAGGAGGCCAACTGCGCGGCCGAGATCCTCGGCGGACCGGGGTTCGCGTCCGTTCAGAACCACTACAGCCTGTTGCACCGCGAGCCCGAGGCGGCGGTGCTCGATGCCTGCGTCCGATCCGGGATCGGGTTCATCCCGTACTTCCCGCTCGCCAACGGCCTGCTGACCGGCAAGTACCGGCGCGGCGAGGCGGCGCCGGTCGGGTCTCGCCTGGCGAGGCCGGGGTTCGAGGACGAACTGCTGGACGCCCGCATCGAGACGGTTGAGCGGCTCGAGGCGTTCGCGGCCGACCGCGGCCATACCCTGCTCGAGCTCGCGTTGTCGTGGCTCGCCGTCCAGCCGGCCGTCGCGACGGTGATCGCCGGGGCGACGACGCCCGAGCAGGTCCGCGCGAACGTCGCGGCGGTGCACGCCTGGGATCTGTCATCAGAGGAGCGCGCCGAGGTCGACCGGCTGGCGCCCGCGGACTGAGCACGCCCCAGGGAGCGGCACGTTCTCGCAAGCCTCGGAGCGCGCGGTGTCCTACGGTCGTGCCCATGGGACCGGACGCGCTCGACTTCTGGCTCGGCGAGTGGGACTGCACGTGGGAGGGCGGCTCCGGGACGAACCGCATCACCCGTGAGTTCGACGGAGCCGTCGTCGTCGAGCGGTTCGAGGCGTTCGCGCCCGAGGCGTTCACCGGCACGAGCCTGTCCGTCTTCGACGCCCATCTGGGCACCTGGCGGCAGACGTGGGCCGACTCGGACGCGCACTACTGGGCGTTCGTCGGTTCCGGCGGCGACGGCGAGGTCGTGTTCGCGACACCCACCCGGGTCGATCGCGACGACGCCTACAAGCGGATGGTCTTCGGCGACATCGAGCCCGGGCGGTTCCACTGGCGATGGGAGTCGTCGCCCGACGGCGTCGGATGGACCGAGCGCTGGGCGATCGCCTACCGGCGACGTCCCTGATCCTCCGCTCATCGGCGATGCTGGGGGCATGCTCGACGTCCAGGCCTACCTGTCCCGCATCGGGTTCGCGCTGCCCCCTGCGCCGTCGGCCGAGGCCCTCCGTGAGCTCCACCGGGCGCACCTGTACGCCGTCCCGTTCGAGAACCTCGACATCCACGTCGGCCGGCCGATCGTCCTCGAGGAGGAGCTGCTGGTCCGCAAGATCGTCGAGCAGCGCCGCGGAGGCTTCTGCTACGAGCTGAACGGGGCGTTCGCGGCACTCCTTCGCGCCGTCGGGTTCGGTGTCGAGCGCCTGGCCGCCGGGGTGAAGGGCGACGACGGCTACGGACCGCCCTTCGACCACCTGTTGCTCGAGGTCGCCGCCGAGGACGATCCCCGGCCGTGGCTCGTCGACGTCGGGTTCGGCGACGGGTTCGTCGAGCCGCTTCGGCTCGAGCCCGGCCTGGACCAGGCGCAGGACAACGGGACGTACCGGCTGGAGCCCGACGGAGACGAGCTGGTCCTCACCCGCCGCCCGCATGCCGGGGCCTCGCCCGAGCCCCAGTACCGGTTCACGCGGACGCCGCGCGCGCTGTCGGAGTACGCGGAGATGTGCGCCTTCCACCAGACCTCTCCCGCATCGCACTTCACCCGCCAACGGGTGTGCTCGATCGCGACGCCCGAGGGGCGGATCACGCTCTCCGAACACGCCGTGATCGTCACGCGCCGGGGCGTGCGCTCGATCCGGAAGCTCCGGGGCGACGCCGCGTACCGCGCGGCCCTGCTCGAGCACTTCGGCTTCGCGCTCGACTCGCCGTGGGTGTCCCCCCTGCGAGCTCGCTAGGCTCCGCCGCGTGCGCGCCGACCCAGCCTTCCGACCGATCCTGACCGAGCGGCTCCGGCTGCGCCGGTCGGTGCCGGGCGACGCCGAAGCGATCTCGGCCTACCGGAGCGATCCCGACGTCCATCGCTACCAGGGATGGACCAGCACCGACCCGGACCACGTCCGCGAGGAGATCGAGCGGATGGGCGGACGCGCGGTCGGCGAGCCGGGCGGCTGGGTGCAGTTCTCCGTGGAGGAGCGCACGGGCGGCCGTCTCGTCGGCGACATCGGTCTGAGCCCCGCCGACGACGACCCCGGCGTGATCAAGATCGGCTACACGGTCTCGCCCGCGGCGCAGGGCCGCGGGTACGCCACCGAGGCGGTCGGAGCCCTGATCGCGTACGCGTTCGAACGCCTGTCCGCGGACACCGTGCGCGCGTACGCGAGCGACGAGAACGTCGCGTCGATCCGCGTGGCGGAGAAGGTCGGCATGCATCTCGTCGAACGACTCGAACGCCGCTCCGCTGACCGCACGTTCTTCGTCGTGCGCTACGAGATGCGCCCCGGTCGCTGATCGTCGTCAGCGAGGCCGGCGACGGTCGCGCTCGTACAGCTGCATCGCCTTCCGGTCGCGCCAGTCGATCGAGAAGACGCCCGCGAAGATCGTCAACCCGTGGATCAGCAACGCCACCCCCCAGCCGACCAGCGGCCAGATGCACCACCACCTCCCGTCGCCGCCGCTGGTCACCGCGTTGATCGCGAAGAGCCCTGCGTTCACCACCAGGTACACCAGCAGATGGGCTAGAAGCCCTGGAGCGCCGTCGCCCGTTCGCGCGCCGACCGGTACGCGCGCTCATCCTCGTCCGCCCAGGGTTCCGTCCGCGGTTCCGTTCTGGGCTCCATCGCCTGCGTCACGTTCCGACCCTGGTCCCGGCGGAGCACGCATCCCCTGGGTCATGGCTCCCATGGCCGGGGGCCTGGTCATCCCCGACCTCCTCGAGACGGTTCGCCGCCCGAGTCCCAGGGTGGGTGGGAGGGGAAGGACAGGTGACGCCTCAGGCCGCGCGTTCGGTGATCGTCCGACGGAGCAGGATCGTCGCGACCGTGAGCAACGCCAGGGCGTAGACGGCGAGGACGGTCAGTTCCGTCGACACCTCGACCGGTCCAGCGGACGTCGCCATCGATCCGTTGAGGGCCTCGATCGCCCACGCGTGCGGGGTCAGGTGCGCGATCTTGTACATCAGCGGCGGGAAGACCTCGAGCGGCACCATGCAGCCGCCGAGGGCCGCGAGGACCAGCCCCAGGAACACCCCCATCGCTCCCGCCTGCGCCGCGTTCCGAAGCACCGACCCCATCAGCATCGCGGCCCCCGTCGCCGCCAGCGCGAACAGCACCACCACCAACCCCGTCGTGACCGGGTTCCCCCACTGCACCCGGAACAGCACGACCGTTCCCCCGACGATCAGCAGCGCCTGCACGAGCGCGATCGCGTATCGGCCGAGCGTTTCACCGATGAGGATCGTGCGGACCGAGGTCGGCGACGCGAGCATCCGCCGGGTGACGCCGAAGCGCCGCGTCTCGATCAGCATCGCGGATGCGGAGAGCGAGGTTAGGAACACGAACAGGATCAACTCCTGCGCCGCGCCGGTCTCGAAGGTCCCGATGCGCTCGCCGCCGGCGGTACGAGCATCCACCTCGACCGTGGGGAACGTCGTCGCCAAGTCTTCGGCCCGCGACAAGCCGGCGTCGAGCAAGTCGGCCGCTCCCTCCGAAACGGCGAAGCGCGCCGCCCGGACGGTGACGCTCTGCTCGTCGACGACCGCGCCCACGGTCATCTGCAGCTCCTGCCCCGAGCCGCTCGGTCGGGCCAGGACCACGAGGTGGACCGTGCCGCCCGCTCGGATCCGGTCGTCGTACCCGTCGGGGATCACCAGGCCGCCCTCGATCTGTCCGCGCTCGACGGCCCGGCGGAGCGCGTCGGCGTCCGCGTAGGTCCGGACCTCTAGGTCCTCCGTCGCCTCGAGGCGTGCGCGGAGGTCGTGGCCGAGGTGGCCCGCTGTGGGCGCGACGACGACCCCGAGGTTCGGTGTGAAGCCGGCGCCGAACGCCGCGCCGATCGCGAGGATGATCAGGAACGGGAAGACGAACACGAAGAAGGCACCGGTCTTGTCCCGGACCAGGCGACGCAGGTTGACCCCCGCGATCGCGAACGCCTTGTTCCACGCGCTCACCCGGACCCCTCCCGGCTCATCCACACAGCCCGCCGTTCCATCACTGCGCCACCATCCGCTCCGCCCGGATCCATGCGATCCATCCGGTCACGAGCGCGATCGTGAACACGCCTGCGAGCGGGAGCCCGATGTCGGCTGGCGTTCCGCCGTATGCGAGCTCTTGGAACCCCTCCATCAACCATCCCTGCGGGGAGAGGAATCGGATCGTGCCCAGCAACCCGGCCTGGGAGATCGGGAAGAACGTCCCGCCGAGCAGGCCGCCGACCACCGCGACGATCGAGACCCACGCGCCTGCCTGAGCCGTCGTCGTCGCGAGCGTCGCGACGAGCGCCGTCACGCCGACCGCGGCTAACACCCCGCCGAGCACCAGCAACACCACGCCGAGCGGATCCCCCCACTCCGCCTGCAAGAGCCAGGTCGTGGTGATCACCAGCAGTGTCGTGCTCACGAGCCCGACGAGGAAGCTGGCGAGCGCCTTGCCGCCGATCACCGAGGCTGGGTGGATCGGCGCGACGAGTAGGCGAGAGAGGGTTCCCTCCTCGCGCTCCTCGAGCAAGCCGCGCACACCGAACTCCACCGCGAAGAAGAGGAAGAACACCGCCATGCCGATCGCGAAGAACGTCGACTGCGACACCGCCTGGTCCGTCGCCGATGCGACGCGGGCCTCGGCCGCGGCGGGGACCGCCTGGGCGCGCTCCACCAGGCCCGGGTCGACCGGTCCGGTCCCCGCCACCGCCTCCACCGAGAGCCCGATCGCGTTCAGGTTCGACCCGAACGAGCGGGCGAGTGAGACCGCTACGAGCGAGCCGATGCTCGACGAAGGGGAGCCGACCACGCGTATCTCGCCTCCGCGCCCGGCCTGCACCCGAGCCGTGAACCCGGCGGGGAAGACGAACGCCGCGTCGATCGTGCCGTCCTCCGCCAGGGCCTCGGCCCTCGCGGCCGACGACGCCTCGCGAAGCGTGACGAAGTCCAAGCTCTCCAGGAGGCGCCGGAACTCGGCCGGGAGCTCGCCGCCAAGATCCGCGTCGACGATGGTGTACGTCGCCTCGAACCCTTGCGTCTCGATGTCTCCAAGGGTCAGGCTGAAGATCCAAGCGAGCCCGAAGGGCAGGACGAGCGCCACCAGGATCGCCGTGCGATCGCGGAAGCGCCGCCGGAGATCCTTCGCAGCGATCGTCCACGCGTCACGCATCGGCTCACCCGTCGTCGCGGAGGGCTCTGCCGGTGAGGTGCAGGAAGACGGCCTCGAGGTTGGGCTCGCGGACCTCCATCGACGTGATCCCGGCACCGGTCCCGTCCACCGCTCGGACGATGTCGGCGAGGACCGCCCGGACATCGAGGGCGAGGACGTCGAGGCCGCCGTCCCGGGGGACAGCGGCCTCGACTCCCGGGACCGTCTGCGCGGCGCGCGCGGCGACCGTGAGGTCGCCGTGCGCGCCGATCCGCAGTCGGTCGTGCTCGCCGACGAGCGAGATCAGCTCACGCCGCGTCCCCTCGGCCTTCAGGGTTCCCTCGTCGAGGATCCCGACCCGGTCGCAGAGCCGCTCTGCCTCTTCCATGTAGTGGGTCGTGTAGAGGACGGCGAGGCCCTCGGACGCGAGCGCCTCCACCGCGTCGAGGATCGCGTTGCGGCTCTGCGGGTCCACGCCGACCGTCGGCTCGTCCAGGACGAGCAGCGTAGGGTCGTTCAGCATGCCCAGGCCGATGTTCAGCCGTCGCTTCATGCCCCCGGAGAACGCGTCGGTTCGCTCGTTCCCTCGGTCGGCAAGGCCGATCGTCGACAGAACCTGCTCGATCCTCGCGTCGAGCTCCTTGCCCGTCAGGTCGTAGAGCCTGCCGAAGAACCGCAGGTTTTCGCGGGCGGTCAGGTCCGGGTAGATCGCGATCTCCTGCGGGACGAACCCCACGGCCGCCTTCACGTCGACGGTGCCGGTGTTGAGGTCCCGTCCCCGGAGCGACACCCGTCCCGCGTCGCGCGCCAGTAGCCCGCAAACCATCGAGATCGTGGTCGTCTTGCCGGCGCCGTTCGGCCCGAGCAGGCCGTACGTCTCACCGGCCGCGATCGTGAACCCCACATCGTCGACGGCGACCCGGTCTCCGAACGACTTGCGTAGACCCCCACACGCGAGCACGACCTCGGCCGCCATGGGGTCACGCTACCCTGTTCGGCCGTCCGCCCCGCGGGTCTGCGCCCCGCCCCGACGGGCCCGGGCCCACGCCCGAGGGATCTGGGTACGCCCTCCGGCGGATCGCTCCGCCCGGGCCTGTGAACCAGCGCCTACGCCGGGCCGCGAGCCGTCCGGAAGGGGTGAACCCTCGTCGGGGGAGGGTTACACGCCGACCGGTGGTTTCGAGCGGCTACTCGTCGTCGGCGCGTCGCATCCGCTTCGTCTGGGCTCGCCGCCGCTTGTCCGTCAGGCGGCGCTCGACCGCGGCGCGGCTCGGCCGCGTCGGGCGTCGGCGCGGCGGCGGTGGAGCGACCGCCTCGGCGAGGAGCGCCGCCAGCCGTTCTCGAGCGACCTCGCGGTTGCGCAACTGCGACCGCTCCTCCTGGGTCGAGACGGTGATGACCCCGTCGACGAGGCGGCCGGCCAGTCGTTCGAGCGCCCGGCTCCGCTGGACCGGCCCCAACGCCGAGCTGACCGCGACGTCGAAGCTGAGCTCGACGCGCGAATCGGCGGTGTTCACGGACTGGCCTCCTGGTCCCGACGCGTGACTGAACCGCCACCGCAACTCCCGTTCCGGGATCAGGATCGAACGCGACACGCGCAGGGGGCCCAACATGGGATCCAGTATCTCCGTGACGGCCGCCGGCCGCGATCGAGGGGCTCAAGGCGGCCGGGCGCGGGTGCCGACATCGAAGGGGATGGCCCGACCGGTCCGGACATCCCTCCGGGGTCTGCTCGCGATGACGCTCGCGGCGTCGATCGTGCAACTCGCGACGCCCGCGCTCGCGCGCCCGATGTGCTTCGGCCGGCCGGCGACGATCGTCGGGGATCATCACGTGAACACGATCTACGGGACCGCCGGTCCGGACGTGATCGTGAGCCTCGACAACCAGGACCTGATCCAGGCCGGCGGCGGGGCCGATCGCATCTGCGCGGGCGAGGGTGCGGACCGGGTGGACGCGGGCGCGGGCGACGACCTGATCGACGGGGGATCCGACTCCGATTACCTGATCGGCGGCCACGGGAACGACCAGCTCTACGGGCGGGAGGGTGGTGACCGGCTCGAGGGCGGCGCCGGACGCGACCGCCTGTTCGCGAACGGTGGCCTCGCGGAAGCGTCGGGCGGCGACACGCTGCGGGGCGGCGCGGGCGACGACGAGCTGATCGGCGGTCCCGAGGAGGACGACCTGCACGGCGAGGCGGGGACCGACCGCGTCGTGGGTGGCGAGGGAGACGACGCCCTCGAGGGTGGTGCCGGCGTCGACACGATCGTCGGCGGAGCCGGCGGCGACGAGATCTACGGGAACGCGATCTACGCCGAGACCGCGGACGGAGGTGACCGGATCCACGGGGGAGACGGCGGGGACACGATCTACGGTCAGGTGGGCGACGACGAGCTCTTCGGCGACGCGGGGAACGACGAGATCTGGGGCGACTTCTTCCTCCCGACGTCCGGCGACGGCGACGATCTCCTCGACGGGGGACCGGGCGGCGACGCCCTCGCCGGCGGGAACGGCACCGATACGTGCGTCGCCGGGGAGACGGTCGAGGCCTGCGAGGCGTAGGCGCTCCGGGGTGCCCGCCCGGTCAGGGTCCGGCTCGCCGCTCCCGCTCGAGCAGCGACAGCACCTCAGCCAGCTCCCGGATCGACCGCTCGTCGATCGGCGTGACGACCAGGATCGCCTCGTCGGCGCCGGCCTGCGCGATCGCACGGATCCCGTCGGCGATCCGGTCGGCGGAGCCCTCGAGCGGCGGACACGCCGGATCGACCGGCCGCTCGTCGGCCGATCGATCCAGCACCACGCGGATGCAGGCGCTCCGCACGATGTCGTGCGGAGCTCGACCCGCGCTGACCGCCGCGTCGTCGATCCGCGCGTTGAGCGCAGCGAACCCCTCCGGCGTGTTCCCGTAGCGGTCGTACCACGTGTTCCAGGCGTCCACGAACGGGAGGGCGATCCGAAGCACCCGTTCGCCGTCGCTGCCGATCATCAGCGTCGGTCGTCGAGCCGGCACCGGCAGGAGCACCGCGTCATCGACCCGGTGGAACCGTCCGTCGAACGTCATCCGCTCGCCGGCGAGCAGCCCGCGGACGATCGCGAACGCCTCCTCGAATCGGGAGACGCGATGATCGAACGGGATCCCGAAGGCGTCGAACTCGGTCCGGTTCCACCCGGCGCCGAGCCCGAGGACGAATCGCCCGCCGCTCAGCTCGTGGATCGTTGCAGCCATCTTCGCCAGCAACCCCGGCGGGTGGAACGCGGCGCAGGCGACGAGTGGGCCGAGCCGGACCCGCTCGGTGGCGGCCGCGAGCGCCGCCAGCAACGTCCACGCCTCCCAGGGTCCGCGCTCGCGACGTCCGTCATCCCGGTAGAGCAGGTGGTCGCCCATCCAGATCGAATCGAACCCGACCTCCTCGGCGGCGCGCGCCATCGAGAGGTACTCCGGCCAGCGCACGTCGCGCTCGACCTCGGGTAGCTGGACGCCGATCCGGACAGGCATCGTCGCAGGATAGCCTGGCTCCGTATCCGGCCCTCCAAGTGGCCGTTCGGCCCCTTGTGTTCTCCGTTCGGGCTGCTCCATGATGGCCGGCAGGTCCATCGCTCGGGACGAGTGCCGGACCGCGCCGACGTCCCGGGTCTCGAGCCGGGGAGGGGTCGAGATGACGTCCAACGTGCGTTCGTTCACCCGTGGAGCGATCGTCTCGCTTTCGGCTGTCGCATTCCTCGCCGTCACCGCGGTCCCCGCGTCGGCTGCCGCGCCCATCGTCGGATCGTTCAACCCGACGAGCGGGCCGCCCGGGACGATCGTCACCGTGACGGGCTCTGGTTTCACCGGTGGGACCATGGGGGTGACGTCGGTCAGATTCAACAACATCGGAACGACCTACAACGTCTCCGACGACCAGCACCTGATGGCGACCGTGCCGGTCGGCGCGACCACGGGGAAGGTCTCGGTCACCACCTCGGAGGGAACTGGCTTCAGCGTCAACGACTTCGTCGTCCCGGTCGCCCCCGTCGCACCGATCATCTCAGGCTTCACCCCGACGTCTGGATCGGCGGGGACCCAGGTTGCGATCAGCGGCTCGCATCTCACGGGAGTCAACGGGGTGAGGTTCAACGGCGTCTCCGCAACCTTCAACTTCATCTCCGATGTGCAGGTGAATGCCACGGTGCCGTCGGGCGCGACGACCGGGAGGATCACGCTGACGACGACGGCCGGAACCGCCACGAGCTCCTCGAACTTCACCGTGACCCAGGGAAGCCAGCCGTCGATCAGCAACTTCTCGCCGACGAGCGGCCCGGTCGGCACCTCGGTCACGATCAACGGGAGCAACTTCACCGGCGTCAACGGGGTGAGGTTCAATGGGGTCGGAGCCGTCTTCAGCTTCCAGAACGCCGGCAGGGTGATGGCCACCGTTCCGTCCGGCGCATCGACCGGCAGGATCACGCTCACGACACCGGCGGGAACCGCGACGAGCTCCTCGAACTTCACCGTGACCCAGGGAAGCCAGCCGTCGATCAGCAACTTCTCGCCGACGAGCGGCCCGGTCGGCACCTCGGTCACGATCAACGGGAGCAACTTCACCGGGGTCAACGGGGTGAGGTTCAATGGGGTCTCCGCCAGCTTCAGCTTCCAGAACGCCGGCAGGGTGATGGCAACCGTTCCGTCGGGCGCGACGACCGGCAGGATCACGCTGACGACACCCACCGGAACCGCCACGAGCTCCTCGAACTTCACCGTCACGGGGAACGCACCGTCGATCAGCAGCTTCTCGCCATCCGGTGGGAACCCAGGGACCGCGGTGACGATCAACGGGAACCGGTTCACCGGTGTGACGTCGGTGCGGTTCAACGGTGCGTCGGCCAACTACAGCTTCGTGAACGACGGACGGGTGATCGCGACCGTCCCGCAGGGCGCGACGACCGGCAGGATCACCGTCACCACATCATCAGGGACGGCGACGAGCGGGTCGGACTTCGTGGTGCAAGGCGGCGGCGGAGGGGGTCATGACCGGAACGTCTCCATCGCCGTCTCACGGCGTCACGCGTCCGGGCACGTGAGCGTCGACGACGGCTACGAGGCGTGCGCCACGAACGTGCCGGTGGTGATCAAGCGGCATCGGCATGGTGACTGGGTTTGGGTCACCACGACGTCCACGGATGAGCACGGGGACTACCGAGCGTTCATCGGGCGGACGCGCGGCGAGTACAAGGCGCGGGCGAAACGGATCACGTTGGTGAACGGGGCGATCTGCGAAGGAGATCAGTCGGGCGCAGCCCACCGAGGCGCGAAGCGCTAAGGGGTCCGCTCTCCGGGATCCGATCCTCCTCGCCGTCCCCGAAGCCGGCGGCGCGCGGCCTCGAGCGCGCGCGTAAGCCCTCGGTCGAAGAGCTGGATGTCGTTCGCGACCGCGACGCATCGGAAGCCGCGCTCGATCAGCGAGTCCGCGTGATCCGTGCCGCCCGCGAGCATGCCGGCCGCGCGGCCGTGCTCGTGACAGGCGGCGAGCACCCGTTCGTCGGCCTCCCGCATCCGCTCGTGGTCGAACTCCCCGGGGATCCCCATCGAGGCCGAGAGGTCGTACTGGCCGACCCAGACGACGTCCACGCCGGGCGTGTGGGCGATCGCGTCGACCCGATCGAGGGCCTCGACCGTCTCGATCTGGACGATCATCAGGGTCTCCTCGTTCGCCGACCGCATCGTGGCGCCCATGCCGTCCGGATGCGCTTGGTCGCGGAAGAGCAGTCCGTACCCTCTCGCTCCGTCCGGCGGGAACTTCGCGGCGCGGACGGCGGTCGCGGCCAGTCGTTCGTCGGTCACCATCGGGATCATCACCCCGAGCGCGCCCGCGTCGAGACTGCCGGCGATCAGGTGGGGGACGGTCGCCGGGACGCGCACGAGCGGCGTGACCTCGTCGGCCCGCATCGCCGCGAGGACGGGCCCGACGCGGTCGAGCGACCACCCCGTGTGCTCGAGGTCGAGCAGGACGAAGTCGGCTCCGGCACCCGCGGCCAGGCGGCCGACGCCGGACGTCGCCATCTCGAAGATCATCACGCCGAGGGCGACGCCGCCGTCGTCGAGGATCCGTTTCGTCCGGTTCGTCGGCACGAGCGCCTACGTAGTGGCCTCGCGCCGCCGTTGTCAAGCGCGACGCCCGTCGCGCGCCGGGGGGACCCCGGTCGGTAAGCTGCTGCCTCAGGGCGATCGGGGAGGGCTGGGCCGTCGACTACCTGGTTCCGGACGATCTCGCCGCCGCCATCGAGATGCGGGCCGCGGGGGTCTCGGTGCTGGCCGGTGGCACCGACGTCTACGCGCAGCACGTGGGACGTCCGCTGCCCCGACCCGTGCTCGACATCGGGGGGCTCGCCGAGCTCCGCGGCATCGCTCGCGGGGGGGACACGTACCGGATCGGCGCGCTGACCCGGTGGGCGGACCTGGCCATCGCCCCCCTGCCCGCGTGCTTCGACGGGCTCCGGGCGGCCGCCGGAGAGGTGGGCGGGATCCAGATCCAGCACGCGGCGACGATCGGCGGCAACCTGTGCAACGCGTCGCCGGCGGCCGACGGGGTCCCGCCGCTCTTGACGCTCGACGCGTCCGTCGAGCTGACGTCTGCGGTCGGCGTGCGCGTGCTGCCGCTCGAGGCGTTCCTGACCGGCTACCGCGCGACGGCGCTCGGTGCCGACGAGCTCCTGACCGCGGTGCTCGTCCCGCCGATCGACGATGCTCGCTCGGCGTTCCGCAAGCTCGGCCTGCGTCGCTACCTGGTGATCTCGGTGGTGATGGTGGCCGCGGTGATCGGCCTGGATGCGGATGGGTCGGTCGCGACGGCGAGGATCGCGGTCGGCGCCTGCTCACCGGTGGCTCGCCGGATCCGTTCGTTAGAGGACGAGCTTCGCGGTCGGCCGGCGGTTGAGGTCGAGGGCATCCCGACGGCGACGATCCGCGATCACCTGTCGATGCTCGAGCCGATCGACGACGTGCGGGCGACGGCGGCGTACCGGCTGGATGCCGCGGCGATCCTGGTCGCGCGGGTGCTCGCGGCGTGCGGAGGTGATCCCACGTGAGCACGCCCGTCGCGTTCGAGGTGAACGGCGTGCGGGTCGAAGCCCCTCGATCGGCGACGCGCCTGAGCGACCTGCTCCGAGAGCGGCTCGCCCTCACGGCCACGAAGGTCGGCTGCGAAGCCGGAGACTGTGGCGCCTGCACGGTCCTGCTCGACGGCGAGCCCGTCTGCGCGTGCATGGTGCCGGTCGGTCGCCTGGACGGGCGACGGGTGGAGACCCTCGAGGGTCTCCATGCCTCGGGGGAGGTCGCGGCGCTCCAGGCTTCCTTCCTCCGCACCGGCGCCGCGCAGTGCGGGATCTGCACGCCGGGGATGCTCGTGTCGGCGGCGGCGCTGCTGCGGATCGAGCCGCGTCCGACGGAGACGCAGGTGAAGGATGCGCTGGGCGGCGTGCTGTGTCGGTGCACGGGGTATCGGTCGATCCTCGAGGCGGTGGTGAGCGCGAACGCGACGGAGGAGGAGGCCGAGTCGCCCCCGCCCGCCGGCAAGGCCGTCGGCCATCGCCTCCCCCGCGTGGACGGGCCCCGCAAGGTCGACGGGTCGGAGGCGTTCGGAGCCGACGAGGTACCTGAGGACGCGCTCGAGATCCGGATCATCCGCTCGCCGTTCCATCGCGCCGCGTTCGAGCTGGGAGACCTCCGCGCCTTCGTCGGGGCACACCCAGGGATCGTCGACGTCTACTGCGCCACCGACGTCCCCGGGCGCAACCGGTTCGGCGTGATCCCGTCGTTCGCCGACCAACCGGTGTTCGCCGAGGGCGAGGTGCGGTTCCGCGGCGAGGCCGTGGCGATGGTCGTGGGCGACGCCGAGGCGATGGCCTCGATCGACCTGTCGACCTTCCCCGTCACCTGGAGCGAGCTCCCACCCGTGCTGTCGATCGACGAGGCGCGAACCGACGAAGCGCCGCGGATCCACCCGGATCGGGAGGGCAACGTCCTGATCCGGGGTCTCGTCCGGCGCGGAGACCTCGAGCCCGCGTTCGACGGGGCCGTGGTCGAGGTGGAGGGCCGGTTCGAGACGGTGTTCGTCGAGCACGCCTACATCGAACCCGAGGCCGGGTCCGCGCGGCGCGTCGGGGACCGGGTCGAGGTCCAAGTGACGACGCAGTCCCCGCATCTGGACCGCACCGAGCTCGAGGCGATCCTCGGTCTGCCGGACGGCGCCGTCAGGATCGAGCCGACGGCGGTGGGGGGTGGGTTCGGCAGCAAGCTCGATCTCTCCGTCCAGCCGTACCTCGCGCTCGCCGCCTGGAAGCTCGGGCGACCGGTGCGGCTCACGTACACGCGACCGGAGTCGATGGCGTCGACGACGAAGCGCCATCCGGCGCGCATGGACCTGCGGATCGGCGCGACCCGCGACGGACGCCTCGTGGCGATGGACTTCCTGGGTGAGTTCGACACGGGGGCGTACGCGTCGTGGGGACCGACGGTCGCGAACCGCGTTCCGGTGCACGCCGGTGGGCCGTACCGCTACGACGCGTACCGCGCGCAGACCGTCGCCGTCCACACGAACGGACCGCCGGCCGGCGCCTTCCGCGGGTTCGGCGTGCCGCAATCCACGATCGCCCAGGAGTGCCTGTTCGACGAGCTCGCCGACGCCGTCGGGATGGATCGGCTGGAGTTCCGCTACAAGAACGCCCTGGTCGCGGGCCAACCGACCGTGACCGGTCAGGTGTTCGAAGGCGGCGTCGGGTTCCGCGATTGCCTCGACGCCCTGCGGCCGCACTGGGCCCGGGCGCGCGAAGAGGCCGTCGAGGCGAACGCGATCCGGGGACCCGCACGCCGCCGCGGGTTCGGCCTGGCGGGCATGTGGTACGGGTGCGGCAACACGGCGCTCCCGAACCCCTCGACGATCAAGGTGGGCCTCCGCGAGGACGGCCGCGTCGTCCTGCACCAGGGCGCGGTCGACATGGGCCAGGGCGCGAACACCGTGATGGCGCAGATCTGCGCGGACGCGATCGGCGTCGGGATCGGCTGCATCGAGCTCCTCGGGGCCGATACCGACGTCACACCCGACGCCGGGAAGAGCTCGGCCTCACGCCAGACGTTCGTCTCGGGCAACGCCACCTTCCTGGCGGGGACGCGGCTCCGCAGCCGGCTGCTCGTGCTGGCCGATGCATCGGAGTCCGCGCATCTCGAGCTCGACGGACCGCGACTGATCACCCACGACCGCGGGACCACGAGGACCGTGGACCTGCGCACGTTGTTCACCGGGGACGACGGGATGGTGGCCACGAGCAGCGCCACGTACGACCCGCCGACGCAGCCGCTCGACGAGAACGGCCAGGGCGTGCCGTACGCGCAGTTCGGCTTCGGCGCGCATCTCGCCGAGCTGGAGGTCGACCTGGAGCTCGGGCTCGTGCGGCTGGTGCGGGTCACGGCTGCGCACGACGTGGGCCGGGCGGTGAACCCGACCCTGATCGAGGGGCAGATCGCGGGCGGGGTCGCGCAGGGGATCGGCATGGCCCTGATGGAGGAGTTCGTCCCGGGTCGGAACGAGAACCTGCACGACTACCTGATCCCGACGATCGGCGACGTCCCCGAGGTCGTCTGCGTCCTCGTCGAGTCGGTCGACCCGGTCGGGCCGTACGGCGCGAAGGGGATCGGGGAGCACGCCCTCGTCCCCACCGCGCCGGCGATCCTGAACGCGATCCGCGACGCCGTCGGTTCGGGGATCCGGCGGCTGCCGGCCACGCCCGACCGGGTGCTCGCGGCGATCGCGGCAGGGGGGGCGCGATGAACGAGGACACCGTCGTCTGCGACGCGTGCCCCATCCGCTGCGTGATCAAGCCCGGGCCGGACCGGGTCGTGCGACCGGTACGGCAACGTCGAGGGCGAGCTGGTCCGGGTCGACCCGCTGCTCGTGCTGGAGCGGACGAGGGAGCGGGGCGGTGCCCTCGTCCCGTTCGCCGCGCGCGAGGGGGATTGGGAGGGCGAGCTCCTCCCGGCGGCCGACGTGTTCGTCACCGGCGCGGGCTCCGGGACGACGTACCCCGACTACAAGCCGGCGCCCTTCATCGTCTCGGCGAGGATCGAGGGGGTCGACACCGTGACCGTCGTGACGGAGGCGATCTTCAGCTACTGCGGCGTCGATGTGAAGATCGACACGGATCGCCACGTCGGCGCGGAGCGACAGATCGTGCAGGCGCGGGGCGAGGCGGTCGGACACGTGACGACCGGCCAATACGGGTCGCAGATGCTGTCCCTCGGCGGCGTGAACCACCTGACCGGCGGTTCGAAGCGCGAGGGCATCGTGACGATGGAGACGCTGCTGGCGCTCTGCAACGTGGAACCCGTCGAGCTGTCGGTCGACGACGGAGCCGATCTCGTGCTGCAGGCCGGGAAGCCGCCGCGCATCAACGGCATCGTCGAGGAGCGGATGCGCGTCGGATGTGGTTCGGCCACGATCGGGATGTTCGCGCAGCAGTGGTTCGAGCACGTTGACGAGGTCGTCGTCGTCGACGACCACATCACCGGCGTCCTATCCGAGCACCAGGCGGGTCGCTTCCTCGAGATCCCGCCGACCGGGATCCGCGTCAAGGGCCGGAGATCGACGCCGGGCCGGTACTTCAACGTCGCGAACCCGGGGACGGGGTGGGGTGGGACCGACATCGAGGACCCCCTTTCGATCCTGAACGACTTCGACCCGGCGGTCGCGCGCCCGGGCATGACGCTGCTGATGATCGGGACGACGGGCGAGCATCACGCGTACTTCGTGCTCGACGACGAGCTCCGGCCCGTGCCCTATCCGCTCCCCGACGACCTGCAGCAGTCGGTCGAGCGGATCGCCGAGAACTGCGAGCCGGCGATGACCTCGGTGCTGTTCATGGCCGGCGCCGGAGGCTCGCTCCGGGCCGGCGCGACCGTCAACCCGGTGGCGCTCACGCGTGCGGTGAACCGGACCCTCACGCGCGTGACGTGCGGCGGCGCCCCGGTGTACGTCTGGCCCGGGGGAGGCATCACGTTCATGGTCGACGTGACGCGCGTCCCGCCGGGCGCCTTCGGGTATGTGCCGACGCCCGCGCTCGTCGCGCCGCTCGAGTTCACGATGCGGCTGGACGACTACGCGGCGCTCGGGGGGCACATGGACGCCGTCGTCCCGATCGGCGACGTCCTCGCCCGGACGGACGTGCGGCGCGGATGAGCGACGCCGCGCGTCGCGACCGGCCGGTCGCGGCCACCACGCCCGACGGGAGCCGCCTGCACCTGCAGCACGGGCCGATCGACCTCGTGGTCGAGGCGTTCGGCGATCCCCAGGCGGTCGCGGCGGCCTACCGCCGGGCCTGGGACCGGTTCCAGCCGTTGCTCGACGAACTCGTCGCCGAGCTGCTGGCGCTTCGCCGGCCGCTGCCGACCCGTCCGGGTCGCTCAGGTGCCGAGCCGGTCGGTCCGGTGGCGCGCCGCATGGCCGACGCCGTCCGACCCTTCTCGGACGACACCTTCATCACCCCGATGGCGGCCGTCGCGGGGGCGGTGGCCGACGAGATCTGCGCAGCGCTCGCCGCGGGCGGCGAGCTGCGACGGGCCTACGTCAACGACGGGGGCGACATCGCCCTGCTGCTGCAGCCGGGGGAGCGGCTCGACGTCGGTCTCGTGGCGGTGCCTCGACGGCCCGTGCTGGCGGGCAAGACGACGATCGACGCGAGCGATCCGGTCCGGGGGGTGGCCACGAGCGGTCGCCACGGCCGGAGCTTCTCGCTGGGGATCGCCGACGCGGTGACGGTCCTCGCCGCCGATGCGGCGCGGGCGGACGCGGCCGCGACCCTGATCGCGAACGCCGTCGATCTTCCCGGCCATCCGGCGATCCGCCGGGTGCCCGCGGCGGAGCTCGAGCCCGACTCCGATCTGGGCGAGCGGGTGGTGACCGCGGAGGTCGGGCCGCTGACCCCCGACGAGGTCGACCGGGCCCTCGCGGACGGCGTCGCGGAGGCGGAGCGCATGCGGTCGCGCGGGCTGATCGTCGCGGCCGTCCTGTGCCTAGATGGCGAGATCCGTACCGTCGGGCTGCCGGACGGGCGCGCGGGTCGCGGACCGATCGAGCCCGTGCTAGCGTCCGGCGGTCCCGAACCGACGCGTCTCGGCAGGGGGTGAGACCCACGGACATCCGCAAGATCGTCACGACGTTCGAGGAGATCCGGCTCGAGGCGGGACAGGCCGTGGACCCGCCGATCCGCCGGGTGATCGCGGCCGCGGTGCTGCGCAACCCCTTCGCCGGACGCTACGTCGAGGACCTGAGCGAGCTCGTCGGTGCGAGCGTCGAGCTCTCGGAGATGCTGGGCGCGGTCTCGGTCGCCCAGCTCGGCGGCAAGCCGGTCCACAGCTACGGCAAAGGCGGCATCGTGGGGACCGCGGGCGAGCTCGAGCATGTCGCCGCGATGCTCCATCCGGAGTTCGGGGCACCGCTGCGTGCCGCGGTTGGCGGCGGCACGGCCATCATCCCGTCGGCGAAGAAGCGCGGCGGCCCAGGCGCGACGCTCGACATCCCGCTCCACTACAAGGACGCCGCGTTCGTCCGGAGCCACTTCGATGCCGTCGAGCTCCACATCGCCGATGCGCCCGCGGCCGACGAGCTGGTGATCGCGGTCGCGATCACCGACGGCGGCCGCCCGCTTCCGCGCGTGGGCGGTCTCCAGGTGGCCGAAGCCATCGGCGAGGACGGCCTGCGCTGAACATGGGCGACCTCCTGATCCGCAACCTCGGCGTGATCGTGACGGGCGATGTCGACGCGTCGACCGTCGAGGGGGACGCGATCGTCGTTCGCGATGGAACGATCGTCGCCGTGGGCGACGAGGCCGGCCTCGACGCGGACGGCATCGCCACGATCGTGGACGCGGCCGGGGCGACCGCGATGCCCGGGTTCTGCGACGACCACACGCACCCGGCGATCGGCGACTTCACCCCCCGGCAGCTCCAACTGGACTTCATCGACTCGTACCTGCACGGCGGGACGACCACGATGATCTCGGCGGGCGAGCCGCACATCCCCGGTCGTCCCACCGACCCTGCGGGCGTGAAGGCGCTCGCGATCTTGGCCGCACGATCGTTCGCGAACCTGCGTCCGTCGGGCGTCAAGGTGCACGCCGGCGCCGTGCTGCTGGAGCCGGGCCTGACCGAGGCGGACTTCGGCGAGATGGCCGCGGCCGGCGTCGAGCTCGTCGGGGAGATCGGGATCTCGGGCGTGAAGGACCCCGAGACCGCCGCGGAGATGACACGGTGGGCGCACGCGAACGGCATGCGCGTGATGGTCCACACGGGCGGTGCGTCGATCCCCGGGAGCGGGATCGTCGGCGCGGACTTCGTCGTGACGGTCCGGCCGGACGTCGCCGGCCACGTGAACGGCGGTCCGACGGCCCTCCCGATCGACCACGTCGAGCGGATCCTCGACGAGACCGACGCGCGGGTCGAGATCGTCCACAACGGCAACGTGAAGGCCGCCGCGGACGTCGCCGCACTGGTCGATCGCCGGCACGAGTGGCATCGGCTCGTGATCGGCACCGACAGCCCGGCCGGTTCGGGGGCGCAGCCGCTCGGGATGCTCCGGACGATGTCGTGGATCGCCTCCCTGGCGGATCTCGACCCGGCGCTCGCCGTCGCGGCCGCGACGGGGAACGTGGCGGCCCTGCATCGGCTCGGCACGGGCGTGATCGCGCCCGGGCGGGAGGCGGACCTGCTGGTGGTCGACGCGCCGCTCGGCTCGCAGGCCGCCGACGCGCTCGGCGCGCTGAGCATCGGCGACACGCCGGCGGTGGCGGTGGCCGCGATCGACGGGGTCGTCCGGTTCACGAAGAGCCGGAACACCCCGCCGCCCGTCCGCCCGGTCGCGGTCTCCGCCTAGGGTCTCAAGGCCCCCCCGAAGGCCCGCCGAAGCTGCTCATGTGACGCGTCGTCACGATCGGGCGAGGAGCGCCGGGGACCATGACGATCGAAGGCTTCGAGGGCGTCCTCGCTGCCGCGCAGGCCGGCGGTGAGTGGGCGATCGCCACGCTGTACCGCGATCTCCACCCCAAGGTCCTCCGCTACCTGTCGGCGCGCGAACCGCGGGAGGCTGAGGACCTGGCCTCGGACGTCTGGCTCGACGTGGCACGCGGCCTGGAGCGGTTCCGAGGTGACGAGGCGGGGTTCCGAGCCTGGGTGTTCACGATCGCGAGACGTCGGCTGCTGGATCTGCACCGAAGGGCGGCCGTTCGGGGGAGGACCCCCGTTCCCCAGGAGCTGGTCGGCGGCGAGCGCCAGGGCGGGGACGTCGAGGAGGAGGCCCTCACCGCGCTCGAGACCGAGCGGGCCATCGCCCGGATCGCCACCCTGCCGGGCGATCAGGCCGACGTCGTGCTCCTCCGGATCGTCGCCGACCTGTCCGTGGCCGACGTCGCCCGGATCGTCGGCAAGCGTCCGGGTGCGGTTCGGGCGCTGCAGCTGCGAGCGCTGCGCACCCTCGCGCGGAACGTCGCCCCGGAGGCCGTAACGCGATGACCGTGTCGCGCGATCCATTGGGTGAGATGCGGAACCTCACCCTCGATCGGGACACCGCCGACCGGCTCCTCGCCGGGCGCGTTGAGCCCGACGACGCCCCCGCCGGGTATGCGGAGGTCGCGGCACTCCTCCGGGCGGCCGCGCGACCCGCGTTCGTGGACCCCGCTCGCGAGCGGGAAACCGTCGCCGCGATGGCCGACGCGCTGAGCGCCGCGGTGGTTGCCCCCCCCGCGACCACCGCGGCGACGGCTGGTCCGCGGGGCACACGCGTCCGGCTCGTGGCTGTCTTGGTCGGGGCGATGCTGGTCGGGACCGGGGGTCTCGCCGTCGCCGGGGAACTCCCCTCGCCGGCGCAGCGGGTGGCTCACGACCTGCTGGCGAAGATCGGCATCGAGGTTCCGCGTCCGGGCGATGGGGTCGGGTCGGATCCGGATGCCCGCGACGCATCGGACGGGTCGGCTCCTACGACGACGGGATCCGCCGATGCGCCCGGCCGCTCCGACGACCCCCACGGCCAGTCCGACGAGCCACACGGCCAGTCCGACGAGCCACACGGCCAGTCGGACGAGCCACACGGCCAGTCGGACCAGCCCCACGGCCAGTCGGACCAGCCCCACGGCCAGTCGGACCAGCCCCACGGCCAGTCCGACGAGCCACACGGCCAGTCCGACGAGCCACACGGCCAGTCCGACGAGCCACACGGCCAGTCGGACCAGCCCCACGGCCAGTCCGACGGCCACACGGCCAGTCCGACGGGCCACACGGCCAGTCCGACGAGCCCCGAGGAAGGAGCTAGCGCATGGACAAGAACCTCCTCGACGACGTGGACGTCCTCGACAAGAACCTCCGTCTCCCGCTCAGGGTGGTCGCGCTGGTCCTGGGCCTGCTCCTGTGCGTCGGGATGCTCGCGACCAGCGCCGCCGCGAAACCCGTGCCGGTGACGAAGATCACCTTCAAGCTGCTGGATCACAACGTGCCGCCGGGCTCGCCGGTCGTGGGTTCGATCCTGGTGCGGACGCGTTCGAACCACGAGTGGGTCCCGTTCCCCGGCGCCCTACTGTCGATCCGTGTCGACGGGACCGAGGTGATGACGCTCGCATCCGGGTCCGACGGGCGGGCCACCGTCAGCTACGTCGCGGCCGAGGGCGGCCACGTGATGAGGGTGGTCTTCGCCGGCGACGCGACGCATAAGCGCGCGAAGCGCGCTCAGGGCTTCGCGGTGACCGTCGGGGCGACGGCCGTGCCGGCCGCGCCCGCGCTTACGGCGATCGCGGGGTCGTTGGTCGTGACCCTCTCGTGGACCGTCCCGGCGGACGGCGGTTCGTCCATCAGCGGGTACGAGATCCTTCGGGCGACCGCGAGCGGGCAAGAGGCCCTGCTCGCCACGGTGCCGCCCGGCACGACTTATGCCGACTTCGCCGTGGTCGGCGGGACGACCTACTACTACGAGGTGCGAGCCTTGAACGCCGAAGGCGAGGGCGCGCTCTCGAACGAGGCATCGGCCACGCCCGTCTGATCGAACCCGGGGGATCGCCGGCCGGTCATGCGCGCTGCGCGGAGACTCGCTGGGCCTCCCGCATCACCCGGAGCGTGTTCCGGCCGGCGATCCCCCGGAGCTCGTCGTCCGTGTAGCCGCGGGCGACGAGCTCCGTGAAGAGCGCCGGGTACCCCGAGACGTCCTCGAGCCCCTCGGGCATGGCGCCGGCGCCGTCGTAGTCGCCCCCGATCCCGATGTGGTCGACGCCCGCGATCGCGCGGACGTGATCCACGTGGTCGGCGACCTGCCCGACCGTCGCGGGCACCTCCTCGAGCCCCTCCCACCAGACGGCCATCGCGTCGCGGAGCGCTTCAGGGTCGTCCGCGTGCTCGCGCTTGATGCGATCGGCTTCCGCGAGCTGCCGCCGGTTCGCCTCCGCGCCCTCCGGCGCCACGAACGTCGGCACGAACGTCACCATGATCACGCCGCCGGTGCGCCCGACCAACTCGATCACGTCGTCGGGCACGTTCCGCGTCACGTCGCACAACGCTCGGGCCGAGGAGTGCGAGAAGATCACCGGTGCCTCGCTCACCTCGATCGCCTGGCGCATCACGTCGTCGGAGACGTGGGAGAGATCGACGAGGACGCCCAGGCGGTTGAGCTCGAGGACCACCTCCTCCCCGAACGCGGTGAGGCCCCCGTGCGGATGCTCGCCCGTGGCCGAGTCCGCCCAAGACGTGTCATCGTTGTGCGTGAGGGTCAGGTACCCGGCTCCGAGCCGTGCGAGGATCCGCAGCACGCCGAGGGAGCCACCGATCTGGTGGCCGCCCTCCACCCCGATCATCGACGCGATCCGTCCCTCGCGGGAGATCCGTTCCACGTCGTCCGCGGTCCGGGCCTGCTCGAGGCGGCCGGGATGGCGGCTCAGCAACGCGAAGAACGCGTCGAACTGCTCGAGCGTCTGCGTGACGGCGTCGACCGGCGGCAGGTGGGAGGGCACGTAGACCGACCAGAACTGCGCCCCGACGCCCCCGGCCGCGAGCCGGGGGAGGTCGGTCTGCAGCTCCGGGGTCGGCGCTTCGAGATCGGGGACGGACCCGCCGTCCCCCCGCCGGCCCGCCAGCTCGCGGAGGGCCCACAGGAGATCGTTGTGGCCGTCGATCAACGGCGCATCGCGGAGGAGGCCGGTGAGGTCCGCCCGGTCGTCCGTCGTCACCGTGCCGACGCGCTACGCGTAGGCGCTGCGGGCCGACGACCCTGCGAGGATCAGCGACACGATCACGCCGAGCGGCAGGGTGCCCCAGTACGAGAGTCCCAGGCCGACGTTGCCCAGGAAGAGCATCAACAACCACGTGGCGGGGAACGTCGCGATCAGGAAGATCGCGAACGCCGCCAGGAGTGCCTTGAACATCGTTCCTCCCTTTCCACCCGCCCTCGTCCGGCGGGATCCCCGCCGGAGGGTCAGGTGGTCGAGAGAGGATGCGCCACACGGGACCGCGGTGGCAAGGCGACGCCAGGAGGCCTATCTCGGACGGGACCCTCGCCCGGTCCACCGCGAAGCTGGGAGCGAGAACCTGGCATCGGGAGGTGGGCTCGATGAGGACCGAGACCGTGTTCGAACGACCCACCGATCGTCAGGACGAGCTGAAGGCGACGAAGGGCGTGGTCCGGTTCCTGGACGTCCCTACCCACCGGTTCGTCATGATCGACGGTGAAGGCCCTCCCGTCCCTGAGGCGTTCGAGGCGCGGATGCCCGGCCTGTACGCCAGCGCCTACGGACTACGGTTCGCGCTGAAGGCGCGGGGCATCGAAGGGAAGGTCGGCCCGCTCGAGGGGCTCTGGTGGACCACCGACGGCGTCACGGATCTGGCGCAGATCCTCGGCGGCGGACGTGAGACGTGGCGCTGGACGCTGATGATCGCGCTGCCGCCCGAAGCGACGGACGAGGAGGTCGACCTGCAGCTCGCCGTCGCGCGTCACCGGGTCGATCGGAAGCTCGCGACGAGCTTGCGGGTGGAGGACCTCGACGAGGGTCGATCGGCGCAGGTGCTGCACGTCGGGCCGTACGCGCAGGAGCGCCCGACGATCGAGCGGCTCCACGACGCGATCGACGCGGCGGGGCTCCGGCCCGTGGGAAGGCATCACGAGCTCTACCTGGGCGACCCCCGTCGGTCCGCGCCCGAGCGCCTGCGGACGGTCCTGCGGCAAGCGGTCCGGTAGTGCCCGCGTCGACGCGACGCGGCTAGTCGTCCGGAGGCTCTCCGGGTCCATCCGTCGCGAGCGACAGGCTCCGAACGATCCCCCGCGCGGCCTCCTCATCCGAAGCGCGGACGCTGACCGTGAGGCCCTGGACGAAGTCGACGGAAGGGAAGACCGACGGCGCCGACACGAGCGCGTCGATCCCGTGGACGGCGAGCGTGAGCTTCAGGAAGTCGGCGTCGGAGGCGCTGCGCACCTCCGCGACCACGACCCTTCGTTCCTGTTGCCGCTCATGCCAGCTCACAGCCCAACCGTACGTCGTTCGGCCCGCTCCGGCGCGGGCGCCTCGGCCCTGTTCCCGCGGACGGCGACGAGCTGTTTGCGCGTGACCACCTCGTCCACGACGCCGTAGGTCTTCGCTTCCTCCGCCGTGAGGATGAAGTCCCGGTCCAGGTCGGCCGTCACTCGCTCGAGCGGCTGCCCCGTGTGCTCGGCGACGATCTCCTCCATCCGCCGTCGCTGGCGCACGGCCTCCCGGGCGTGGATCTCCAGATCCGTCGACCGGCCCTCCATCCCGCCGTGCGGCTGGTGCAGGAGCACCCGCGAGTTCGGGAGGGCGTACCGCCTGCCCGGTGCGCCGGCGGCGAGCAGCACCGCAGCGGCGGACGCGGCCTGGCCGAGGCAGTAGGTCGCGACCGCCGAGATCAGGTGCTGCATCGTGTCGTAGATCGCGAACAGGTCCGTCGTCGCCCCGCCGGGCGAGTTGATGTAGAGCGCGATGTCCTTGCCGGGGTCCTCGGCATCGAGGAAGAGCAGCTGCGCGACGATGAGGTTGCCGACCGCGTCGTCGATCGGGCTCCCCAGGAAGACCACGCGCTCGCGCAGCATCCGCGAGTAGATGTCGAACGCCCGCTCGCCGCGGTCGCTGGGCTCCACCACGGTGGGGACGAGCTGGTTCCGGAGCGCTGTCACGCCGTGACCTCCTCGGGTATCGTGAGCTCGTCGCAACCAAGCGATTGCGATGGAGGCAGCGTATCTCCGGACGGCGCGCTTCGCAACCGGATGGTTGCACCGCCCGCCCGAGACGGGGGCTTCATGGAGCCGAGCCGACGTGGGCCGATCCACCGCCGGGTGACGCTGTCGGCGCCGCCCGAGGAGGTCTGGGACGCGCTGCTCGTTCCCGAACGCCTCGGCGCGTGGTTCGACGCCGAGGTCGAGCTCGAGGCACGAGCCGGTGGCGCGATCGCGTTCCGGATGCCCGATGGGACCGCCCGTCGCGGCGTCGTCGAAGCGGTGGACCCCCCGCGGCGGTTCGCCTTCCGCTGGCGGAGCGTCTCGTTCGGTCCCGGCGGGGTCCACGTCGGCGACGTCTCGCGGGTCGCGTTCGAGCTGGAGCTCGCCGACGACGACCGGACGACCGTCACGGTGACCGAGTCGCCTGGCGTCCTCGCCCCCGACGTGGGGCTGCTCGCCGCCTCGGGGAAGCGTCGATGAGCGAGGCCCCGAGGGTCGATGCGATCTTCGCCGCCCTCTCCGACGGCACGCGCCGCGAGGTGCTCCGTTCGCTCTCGCAGGACGGCCCCTCCACCTCGACCGAACTGGCGGCGCGGCTGCCGGTCTCGCGCCAGGCGGTGTCGAAGCACCTGGAGCAGCTCGAGGAGGCCGGCCTGGTGCGGGCGAGCGCCGAGGGGCGGGCTCGTCGGTTCCGTGTGACGCCCGGCCCATTGACCGATGCGATGGGTTGGATGGTCGATGTCGGCGCGGAGTGGGACCGGCGGCTCGAGTCGCTGCGCCGCCACGTCGAGCGCGGTCCGTCCCGCAGCGGGTCCGGCTCAGACTAGCGGCACGTCGGGCGCGCGGTCATTCGAGCTCGTCGGCCCGAGGATCCCTCGGGGCGGGCGGCCGGTAGTCCGGCTGGGCCCTCGCGACCAGGTACTCGACCGCGGCCCACACCATCTTCGATCGCGGGTAGAACCAGATCGGCACGATCGCCAGCACCACGATGCTCGCGAGCAGGATCGGGACCACCGGAACGTCGGGGATGCTCAGGGCGAGCCAGATCGCGAGCATCAGCAGCCACAGACCGACGGCGATCAGGTAGTTCAGCGTCATCGCGCCGAGGAACCCGCCCTCCTCTTCCAGGAAGCGCAGGCCGCACCGTGGGCATCGCGCCCGGAGCTGGAAGTAGCGTTCGAACGCGTCGCGTCCCCCGCAGCGCGGGCATCGCTTGCGAAGGCCGCGGAGCAGCGCGGTCAACCCCCCCGGCTCGGGGAAGCGTGGCGCCGCGTCGTTCGCCTCCGCCCCCGGCTCCAGTCCGCCGTACGGGTCAGGCGTGATACACCACCCAGAACTTCCGGACCGCCTCGTGGGCGCGCCACACGCCGGACGACCCCATCGGGGTGACCAGGACGTCGCCGGGCCGGAGCGCGAGCGTCGGTCCGTCCGTGGGCTCGACGTCGACGACGCCCGCCTGGATCAGGGCGATCTCGTCGTACTCCCGCTCGAACGCGCCGGTCTCCGGCGCCCGCCTCCAGAAACCCGTCACGAAGCGCCGGTCCGCCGAGCGCGACGTCACGACCTCCTCGCCGGGTGGCGCGTCGTCGCCGGGCGGGTTCTCGAGGACGGTCCAGTCGCCCAGCCCGTCCTCGCGCACGAGCCGGACGTTCGGCGCGTCCGGGGCGTCGTCGTGGTGGTAGATCGCGAAGAACTTCGTGAGCGTCTCGGTGATGCGCCACGCCCCCTTCGACCCCTTCGTCGTGACCAGCACGTCGCCGGGACCGAGCGGCAACGCGCGGCCGTCGTCGGTCTCGATCGTCGCCGCGCCCGACAGGACCAGCGCGACCTCGTCGTAGGGCCGCTCGAACGGCCACGTGTCCGGCTCGCGCCGCCACAGGCCCGTCTCGCATCTGCCGTCGACGCTCGTCGACGCCGCGAGCTCCCACGCCGGCGAGGGGATCTCGCCTGGTAAGCCGACCATCGGCGTCCACGCCGCCGAGGACCCGTCCACCATCGTGATCTGCCCCACCTGCTGCTCCTCACGTGCCCGTCGGCTTCCGTCCGAAGGCTACCCGGGGAGCGACCTTCGGCGGGTCCCCCGTATCGGGGGGCAGGGGTATGCTTCTCCGATGGCAGGACCCAAGAGGACCCCGCTCGGGCGCACGCATCGCTCGCAGCTCGGCGTGATCGACTACACGCTCGCCAAGCGGGCGCTGCTACGGGACGCGCGCCTCGGCGTCCTCGGGATGACCGATCTGTGCGACGCGCATCCCGAGCTGGTCCGCGCCGCGAAGCACGTCGGCGAGCCGACGCGCAACGACTGCCCGGTCTGCGGCAAGGTGAAGCTCGTCCTTCTGGCCTACGTCTACGGCGACGGGCTGCGCGACGACAACGGTCGCGTCTGGTCGATCGAGACCGGCCTCAAGATCGCCGCCGCGAACCCGGGCAGCGCCTGCTACGTGGTCGAGGTCTGCAACGCCTGTCACTGGAACCACCTGCGCGAGTCGTTCACGGCGCGCCGTATCGCCACCGCTTGAGCGACCCTCCGCCGTCCGGCCCCGATCGCACCCGCCACACGAACGCCACGGTCCCTTGAACGTAGGGGGGCGGGACCCTCGGTAGGATGGAGCGGACGTGTCGACGGACACCGCATCACCTTCCACCCGGGGCGGCGCGCACGCCCCGAAGCACGCCCCGAAGGGAAAGCCGAAGGCCAAGAGGGGGTTCTTCCGGCGGTTCTGGTGGGTGTTCCTCGCCGTCCCCATGCTCGGCGTGGTCGCGGCGAGCGGGGCCGTCGTCTACACGTACTCGCAGATCGAGCTGCCGAAAGCCCTGCCGCCGATCCAGTCGACGTACCTCTACGACCGCAACGGCGACCTCCTCACGTCCATCCATGGTGCCGTGGATCGCACGGTGATCCCGATCGACGAGATGCCGCAGTCGCTGCGGGACGCGGTGATCGCGGTCGAGGATCACGGCTTCTACGAGCATTCCGGCTTCGACCCGGTCGGGATCGTCCGCGCGGCCTGGACCGACCTCGTGAAGAAGGAGGTCGTGCAGGGCGGCTCCACGATCACCCAGCAGCTCGTGAAGCTCGTCTACGCCGGCACCTACGTCGAGCAGCCGGACGGCACCACCGAGTACGTGATCCCGCCGCGCACGATCAAGGAGAAGATCCGCGAGGTGATGCTCGCGGTCAAGGTCGAGCACGAGCTGACGAAGGACCAGATCCTCGCGCGGTACCTGAATACCGTCTACTTCGGCAACGGCGCGTACGGCGTGGAGGCTGCGGCCCAGACGTACTGGGGGATCGACGCGAGCGAGCTCAACGTGCGCCAGTCCGCCACGCTCGCCGGCATCATCACGGCCCCCTCGCTGTTCGACCCGATCGCGTACCCGGACGACGCGAAGGTCCGCCGCGACTACGCGCTCGACCAGATGGTCCGTTACGGCTACCTCGAGCGCGACGAGGCCGAGCGGCTGAAGGCGAGGAAGGTGCTCACCGACCCGCCGAACCAGGTCTTCAGCTCGCCGCTCGACACGGAATACTTCGTCGACTACACGAAGCGGAAGCTGATCAAGCGGTACGGGAGCTCTCAGGTGTTCGGCGGCGGCCTGCGGGTCACGACCTCGCTCGATCTCGAGCTGCAGCGGGCCGCGGAGGAGGCCGTGAACGCGCACCTGCCGAGCTCCGAGGACCCGGAGGGCGCGCTCGTCGCGATCGACCCGAAGACCGGTGAGATCCTCGCGATGGTCGGCGGCCGGGACTTCCGCGACTCGCAGGTGAACCTCGCGGTGAGCGGCGCGAAGATCGGTCGCAAACACTTCGGCGGGACCGGCCGGCAGGCGGGGTCCTCGTTCAAGCCGTTCACCCTCGCCGCCGCGATGGCCAACAACTACGACCTGAACGCGTACTGGCAGGGGCCCGGCACGATCACGATCCCCGATCCCGAGTGCTACACGGACGGCGAACCCTGGACGCTGTCGAACGCCTCGGACGAGGAGAGCGGGACGTTCACGCTGAAGGCGGCCACGGCGTACTCGGTGAACACCGTGTTCGCGCAGGTGGCCGCGCAGCTCGGTCCACAGACCGTCGCCGACATGGCGCACGCCCTGGGGATCCGCAGTGAGCTGCAGCCGGTGTGCTCGATCACGCTCGGTGTCGAGGCGGTGAACCCGCTCGAGATGACGAACGCGTACGCGACGATCGCCGACCGCGGCGTCCGCCGCTGGGCCACGCCGTTCGTCGAGGTGACGAACCGCCGCGGCCGCCCGATCGACGACGTCGCATCCCGGCCCGTGCAGGTGCTCGACGCGAACGATGCCGACCTCGTGACCTACGCGCTCGAGGGCGTGATCAGCGGCGGCACCGGGACCGCGGCGACCATCGGGCGTCCCGCGGCCGGCAAGACCGGGACCGCCCAGGAGTACGTCGACGCCTGGTTCTGCGGCTTCACGCCGCAACTCGCCACGTGCGTGTGGATCGGGTATCCGGAGGGCGAGATCCCGATGACCTGCGTCGAGGGGGTGTGCCCGGTGTTCGGCGGGACGATCCCGGCCGCGATCTGGCGCGACTTCATGACGGCGGCGATGCTCGACCAGCCGGTCGAGGGGTTCGTGACGCCGTCCTTCGATGGGTACACGGTGGGCCCGGAGCACCCGGTGGCCTCGCCGACGCCGTCCCCGTCGCCGAGCGAGAGCCCGTCGCCGGAGCCCACGGGGCCCACGGGCCCGACCGGGCCGACGACCGGTCCGACCGGTCCCACCGGTCCGACCGGCCCCGGTCCGACGGGTCCGACCGGCCCGACGGGTCCGACCGGCCCGACGGTGCGATCGGGATCCGCCGGCCTCAGCCGGCGTCGGTGACGGCGAGCACGCGCCCGACGGGCGTCTGATCCACCGGCAACGTCGCGACGATCGTCGTCCCGCGCCCCGGCGTCGAGCGGACCACGAGCGTGCCGCTCGCGAGCTCGACCCGCTCGCGCATCGATGCGAGACCCACGCGACCCATGCGCAGGAACTCGCGCACCGCGTTCGCGTCGAAGCCGCAGCCGTCATCCGCGATCTCGATCCGCAGCTGTTGCTGGTCGGACTCGACCGCCACGGTGATCGACCGCGCCTCGGAGTGCTTCGCGACGTTCGACAGCGCCTCCTGAACCACGCGGTACGCGAGCGTCTCGAGGTCGTCGGGCAACGTCCTCGCGAGGGAACCGGTGAACCGCACCGTCAGGTCGTGGTCCTCCTCGAACCGCGTCAGGGTCTCGCGGAGGGCGGGGATCAGACCGCGCTCCTCGAGGACCGGTGGCCGCAACCCGGCCATCAGCCGGCGGAGCCCGTCGGCCTCCTCGGCGAGTTCGCGGCGGATCTTCGTCAGGACCTCCATCCCGCGCTCGGTCTCGCCGGCCTTGACCATCAGCAGCGCGGCCTCGAGGGAGAGCGACGCCGCCGACACGCCCTGGACGGGGCCGTCGTGGAGATCGCGGGCGATCCGGTTCCGCTCGGCCTCGATCGCGGCGTTCGTCCGGCGGAGCAGTCGGGTGCGGTCCTCGTCGCGGTCCTGCAGGAACTGGAACAGCGACCGGATCGTCTGGTCGGCCACCCGCCCGGCCGTCACGTCGCGGATGAGCAGCAGCCGGCGTGGCGGCGTCATCGGCACGTCCGAGATCCTGGATTCGAGGTAGAGCGGCTGTCCCTCCGGCCGGAGGATCGTGCCCTGGCCGGTGGAGGGGAGCGAGGCGAACGATGCGTCGGCGCCCGCGATCGATGCCGCGAGCGCCGACCAGAGCTGGCCCTCGATGGACCCGCGATCGAGGTGGACCATGCGACAGAACGCTTCGTTCGCGCGAAGGATCGCGCCCCGCTCGTCGAGCTCCACGATCGCGTCGACGGCGGCATCGATCACCAGGCGCAGGTGCTCGTCGGACTCACGGAGCGTCTCGTTCACCTCTCGCAGCCGGTGCAGCGCCGCGTCGGTCTCCGCCAGCGCGTGCGCCTTCTCGGAGAGCGCCGCCTCGGTCTCCTGATGGGCCTGCGTGCTGCGGAGCTGGTTCGCGAGGATCCGGAAGGCGACGCCCGCCCCGAGGATCGTGATGATCGCGATCGCCTGGGCGCCCTCGATCCCGCGGGTCTCGTCGAGCGAGGCCACCGTGACGAAGGCGACGCAGGCGCACGCGACGGACATGCTCGTGAGCAGCGGCCGCGCGAGTCGGAGCGGCCGCTCGCCGGGACCCGTGGCGGTCTTGCGCGGCAGCAGCGCCACGGTCGCGGTCAGCGCCGCCGGGCCGAGCAGGAACGGGATCATCGCCGGGGTCGAGAGCCCGGTGAACATCCCCTGGCTCCACTCCCAGCCGAAGGCGACCACCGCGCCCGCGAAGGACGTGAACACGACCCACTGGATCAGGTGCGCTGGCGACGGCACCCAGATCGCGAGCGCGCCGTAGATCGTGAAGATCGTGGTGGCGATCAAGGCGAACGTGCCCGCCGAGACCGCGGTCTCGGTCGGGCTCTCGCCGTTCGGCAGGATCACGACGTAGCAGACCGCCGCGAGCGACGCGGCGATCAGCAGGACGTCGATCGCGATCTCGCGACGGTCGTCGGGCGGGAAGTGCGCCTTGAACTCACGTCGAGCGGCGACGAGCACGGGCACGAGGAGCAGGAGGAACGCGGCGTCGTACGGGGTCGGACCTGTCCACTCCGAGCCCGCGAGCGTGTTGACGAGGAAGGCCCCGGTCGCGACCGCGGTGAGCGCGAACATCGCGGTCAACGCCGGGCCGCTCACCCATGCGCCGGGGCGCCGCGCCCATCGCCACATCGCGATCGCGCACGCGACCGCGAGGGCGGTCACGAGCGTCTGAGCGACGACCGCTCGTTCCCTCGTCCCCTCGGGGGACAGGACGAAGACCACGAGCGCGGCGCACGCGGCGAACAGGAACAGCGCAGCCACGAGCCGCGCCGGCGGGCGGGTCTGGTACTCGGTCATGTCGTGACTGCATCTTCGTCGCTCGTGAGGGGTTCCTCCATCACCCACACGTCGGACCCTGATGGACGGAAGGACTAACCCGGCCTAGTCACGCGATGCGACGGACGACGTCGGCCGGGGGGCAGGCACCGCTACTCGATCAGGCGGCGACGGAGCGCCTCGGCGACGGCCGCGGTGCGGTCCGACGCGCCGAGCTTCTCGAAGATGTGCTCGAGGTGGGTCTTGACCGTGTCGGGCGAGATGTAGAGGCGCTCGGCGATGTCGCGGTTCGTGTGGCCGAACGCGAGCAGCTGCAGGACCTCGATCTCGCGGGCGGTGAGCGTCTCGGCCCGGCGATCGCGCTCCTTCGCCGTCGAGAGCTCCTCCGCCAGAGCGACGACGAGCTGGGGATCGATCACCATGTTGCCGCCCGCTACGAGCCGGACCGTTTGGATCAGATGCTCGGCGTCGCGAGCCTTCAAGACGTAGCCGCGGGCGCCCGACTTCACGGCCTCGACCACGAACTGCCGGTCGTCGTACGCGGTGAGCATGATCACGCCCACCTTGGGGAACCGGTCGCGGATCTCGCGGGCTGCCTCGAGGCCGTCCATCTCGGGCATCCGGATGTCGATCAGGGCGATCTCGGGGTCTTCCTCCTCGATCAGCTTCAGGAGCTCGAGCCCGTTCGACGCCTCGCCGATCACCTCGATCCCGTCGGCCATGTCGAGGTACCGCCGGAGCCCCTGGCGCACCAGGGAGTGGTCGTCCGCGATGGCTACCTTGATCGTCACCCGTCCTCCGTCGTTCGTCGGACCCCTCGGGGTGTTCCACCCATCCTAATCGGCACCCGAGCGGCATTCCTGCAGGCCCGGGAAGATCAGAAGATGTACCACCAGGTGCTGAACAGGACCGTCAGGAGGCCGAGGCCACCCGCGAACGCGGCCACCACCAGCGTGTGGGGCAGCCGGCGGCGCTCGACCAGGTCGCCGACCACCCAGAACGCCGGGAAGATCACGGCCACGAACCGAGGCATCGAGAGCAGGGGCCGCGAGGGGAAGGGGTAGGCCAGCGGGAGCGCGAGGCTGAGCGCCGCGTACGTGAGGTACGCGGGCGCCAGTCGTCGCCAGCCGGCCACCACGGCGAGGAGGATCACACCCACCACGAGGCCGTCGATGACCCAGTAGCCGTTCCCGCCGCGCACGGGGTCGATGCCGAGCGCCATCGCCGCCGACCGCCAAAGCGTCGTGAGCGGGAAGGTGGCGTCCCGTCCCCAGTCCGCGCTGCGCGTCGAGCGGCGCCAGCAGGTCCCCGTGGGCGACCTGCCACCACGAGAGGTACAGGAGCGGCCCGATCAGCACGGCGCATGCGGCCATGACCCGCCCGGCGAGCGACGTCGTCCCGGCGTGCGCATGGGCCCGCCCCGGGGTCCCTCGCCGGGTCGCGGCTCCGGTCGAACGCCATCACCAGGAGCGCGGGCGCGATCAGGACGCCGACGCTCCGCGTCAGCGCGGCAGCCGCGCCGGCGAGCGCGGCGAGCCACCACCGATCGTCCCGCGCGAACCAGAACGCCGCGACCGACAGCAACAGGAACAGCGACTCGGCGTACGGAGCCAGGAAGAAGAACGCCGTGGGGAAGATCGCGACGTAGACGATCGTGCGCCGCGCGACGCCGTCGGAGAACGTGCGCGCGGTCAGCCGATACAGCACCAAGAGCGCCCCCAGGAACGCGAGGTTCGATACGAGGAGCGCGGCGAAGACCGGGTGGCCGCCTGTGAGCCACGACACGACCCGGGTCAGCATCGGGTACAGCGGGAAGAACGCGGCGCTCCCGTCGTCCGGGCGGTACCCGATCGTCGCGATCCGCAGGAACCACAGCGCGTCCTCCCGCACGAGCCCGGTCGCCAGGTTGTGCCACCCTGGCGTGACCGGATCCGCAGGCCAGCCCGGAACGGTCGGGATCGATGTGCGCAGGTCGATCAGTCGGACCGCGATCGCGGACAAGAGCGAGACGGCGATCCGGAGCCCCAGGAACGCCCACAGGCACGGGATGAGCCCTTCGACGTCCGCGAGCCGGCGTCGCGACCCGGCGCGGGCGTTCTCCGATCCGTGTCCCGCGGTGCTCATGTTGGAGCCGCGGCGGGAGTCTCGAGGGTCGAGCGTGGCACGAGCTCGGGGAGGGAGTCGTCCTCGCGCCGCCGGACCCACGCGACGACCATCCACACGAGGATCGCCGCGCGGATCCAGATCGCGAGCTCGAACCAGGCGAACGGCAGCCCGCCGAACCCTGACAGCTCGCCGAAGAACGAGAAGCGCGTGACGAACACCGCGACGTCGGCCGCCTCGAACGCGAGGAACGCACGGGTGCTGGCGCCGCCCAGCGCGAACCACGGCAGCAGCCACAGCCCGTACTGCGGCGAGTAGACCTTGTTCGTGAGCAGGAAGAGCACCAGGATCGGGAACCCGAACGTCCACCGCGGGAAGCTCGGGTCCCGCGCGCCCTTCCACCGCCAGACCAGCCAGATCGTCGCTCCGAACAGAGCCGCCGACAGGAGGTTGATCCGTGCCGTGTGCTCGCAGATGGTCGACAGCGACACGTGTCGGCAGCCCAGGTACCAGAGGCTGTCCCAGTCCGCGGGCCGCTCGGAGTTGAAGTGGAAGAACGTCCACCACGCCGACGGATGCCGCAGCGCGAACGGGAGGTTCACCACGACCCAGGTGCCCGCCGCCGCCCAGCCCATCCGGATCGCGGCGTCGGGCTCGCGTCCGCGCAGCCGGCTCGCGATCAGCGGGATCAGCAGCAGGGCCGGGTAGAGCTTGGCCGCCGCGCCGAGCCCCAGCAGGACGCCCGCCCAGCCGTCCCGTCGCCGGAAGAACGCGAGGAGCCCGCCGGTCGCCAGGGCGACCGCGAACAGATCCCAGTTCATGAACGCGTAGATCATCAGGGTGGGCGCCACCGCGAACCGGAGAGCGTTGGCGCCCATCACGAAGAGGCAGATCGCGATCGCCGCGGCGCAGATCGATAACAGGAGCGCGTTCGTCGCGAAGAACCACGCGGAGCTGGTGCTCCCCCCCGGCATCCAGGCTGCCACGCGCAGGAAGTACATCGTCAGGACCGGGTACTCGTCGCAGTTCGCCGTGGTCTCGAGGCAGGGCTGGAGGAACGGGAGCCGTCCCCCGGCCAGCTGCTCGGTCGCGAGCAACGGGACGATGTCGGAGTAGCAGAGCGCCCGGTACTGGCGGCCGTCGCCCCAATCCCCCGACGCGCACGGTGCCTTGATCGCGGCGGAGATCAGGAGCGTGCCCCCGAGGCATCCGAGCACCAGCAGCAGGCTCACGGGCCGGCGCGCGCGCTCCACGGCGCGCATCGTAGCCCGCGTCGGTCGCGCGGAATGCCTTGGACCGTGCGAGCGGACACTCGTAGAGTGAACGGTCGTGAGGTACCGGGTGGAGCAGCTCGCCGCGGCCTGCGACGTGTCCGTCGACACGGTCCGCTACTACCAGTCGCTCGGGCTGCTCGAGCCGCCCGAGCGGGAGGGGCGGGTGGCCTGGTACGGGGCGGGCCACGCGGCGCGGATCGCCGAGATCCGTGACCTCCAGCGCAAGGGCCTGACGCTCGCGGCGATCGGGCGGGTCGTTCGCGGCGAGCTGGGCACCGCCGACGCGGACCTGGCGGCCGCGGTGGCGGTGGCCCGGGGTGCGCCCGGCACCGACGCCGAGACGCTGGACCTGGACGCGTTCGCGGCGCGGAGCGGCGTGCCGGCCTCGCTGATCCAGGCCGTGGAGCGCGAGGGGATCCGGATCGGCACGACGGTCGATGGCTGGACCCGCTACACGCCCGCCGACATCGAGGTCGTCCGAACGGCGCTTCGGCTGCTGGAGTTCGGCCTGCCGCTGGGCGACCTGCTCTCGCTGGCGCGCGACGCGGACGCCGCGATGCGCGGCCTGGCCGAGCGCGCCGTCGAGCTGTTCGACGAGCACGTCCGCAAGCCGATCCGTGACACGGCGAGCGATGACGCGGCCGCCGCCGCGCAGATGGTCGAGGCGTTCCGCGAGCTGCTGCCGGCCGTCACCGACCTGGTGGCGCACCACTTCCGGCGCGTGCTGCTGGAGACCGCCGAGGCGCAGATCGAGGTGGGATCCGCGCCGTGACGAGCGCCGACGCGCCGCTGCCGCAGGGCGAGGAGAAGGCGCGCGCGGTCCGCTCGCTCTTCGACACGATCGCCGGGCGGTATGACCTGGTGAACCGCGTGATGACGTTCGGCCTGGACGTGGGATGGCGCCGCACGGCGGTCCGGTCGCTGCGCCTGCCGGGCGATGCGCTGGTGTTGGACCTCGCGTGCGGTACCGGGGACCTCTGCCGCGAGCTGATCGGCGCTCGGTACCGCGCGGTCGGGTTCGACTTCTCGCACGGGATGCTGCTCGCGGCGAAGACCGAGGCACCGCTCGTCGAGGCCGACATCCTGCGGCTCCCGATGCCCGACGCGTCGGCCGCCGGCGTCACGTGCGGCTTCGCGCTCCGCAACGTCGTCGACCTGGAGGCGTTCTTCGAGGAGCTCGGCCGGGTGGTGCAGCCCGGCGGCCGGATCGCGTTGCTCGATGCGGCCGAGCCAGAGAACGCGCTGTTGCGGGCCGGGCACGGCCTCTACTTCCGGCGGGTCGTGCCCGCGATCGGCGGGGCCCTGTCCGACCGGAACGCGTATGCGTACCTCCCGCGGTCGATGGCGTACCTGCCGCCGCCGGAGCGGATGCTCGTGATGCTCGCCGAGGCCGGGTTCCTCGACGCGTCCCGGCGGCTGCTGACCGGCGGGGCCGCGCAGCTGCTCACGGGCACGCGCGCGTCATGAGCGGGTCGGCTCGGCTGGTCGCCCGCACCGAGCCGATCGGGTCGGCGTTCGACCTCGTGGCCGACTACCGGCGGCTCCACACGCCCGCCCCGTCCTTCTTCTTCGAGCGTCGCGGGATCGGCGTCTCGGGCATCGCGGGTCACCCCGTGGTGGTCGAGGGCGGTCCCGAACGGTTCGTCCGCGCGTCGGTCGAGGCGCTCGCGCTGCTCCGCGGGATCGACGTGCCGACGCCGGGCCCCGGCCCGGTCGTCGTCGGGGTGTTCCCCTTCGCGACGCATGGGGTGCCGCGGTTGCACCTGCTCACCTACGGGGTCCGGCGACTCGAGCCCGCGGTCACGCTCCGGGTCGAGGTGCGGGCCGCGGGCGGCGGGGCGTGGGTCCCGTTCGAGGAGGGGTCGGGCATCGCGGACGCGCGGGGACCGCACCCGGCCGCCGCGTTCGAGGAGGCCCGCCTCCGCGCGGAGCCTCCCGGTGACGACTACGCGCGCTCCGTCGCGACCGCCGTGGATCGGATCCGAGACGGCGGGCTCGGGAAGGTCGTGCTGGCCCGCACCGTCGAGCTGGATGCGGGCCGCGCGCTCGAGCCCATGACCCTGCTGCGCCACCTGCGGGCGGTCGACCCCGACTGCTACACGTTCGCGACGCCGATCGGCCAGGGCGGCGCCACGTTCCTGATCGGCGCGTCGCCCGAGCTGCTCGTGTCGAGGCGAGGGCGCGTGATCGCGTCGACGCCGCTCGCGGGCTCGGCCCCGCGCTTCGGCGACCCGGGCGAAGACCGAGCTTCCGCCGACCGGCTGTTCAACTCGACGAAGGATCGCGAGGAGCACGCCTTCGTCGTGGACGCGATCGCCGAGACCTTGGGTCCGTTCTGCGAGGAACTCGCCTACCCGCCCGAGCCCGAGCTGGTCGGCACGGCCAACGTCTGGCACCTGGGGACGCCGTTCCGGGGTCGCCTGCGCGAGCCCCCGCCGACCGCGCTCGAGCTCGCTGGGTTGCTCCATCCGACGCCGGCGGTCGGCGGGTCGCCGCGGGAGCCGGCGCTCGCGCTGATCGACGAGCTGGAGCCGTTCGACCGGGGGTGCTACGCCGGTCCGGTCGGGTGGATGGACGCGGACGGCGACGGCGAGTGGGCGATCGCGCTCCGGTGCGCCGAGGTCACGCTGCGACGCGCCCGGTTGTTCGCCGGTGCGGGGATCGTCGCTGATTCCGACCCCGCCGCCGAGCTGGAGGAGACCGAGCGGAAGTTCCGGGCGTTCCTCGACTCGCTCCGTTGGGGGTAGCGTGCGTCCCAGATGGGCGTCCAGCGATCCGACGCGGGATCCGAGCAGGAGGCGATCCCGATGGTGTCCTACGAGGACGTTGGATCGGCGATCCCATGGCTCCAGCAGGCGTTCGGCTTCCGGGAGCGCGGCGAGCGGTTCGTGGATGCCGAGGGCCGCGTGACGCACGCGGAGCTGGAACGCCACGGCGCCGTCGTGATGCTCGGCTGGCCCGGCCCCGCGTACCGGAGTCCGGCATCGCACGCACGAACCTGCGACGACGCTCGTGCCTGGCTCGCTTCTCCGTTCGTGGTCGACGGCGTCTTCATCTCCGTCGAGGACGTCGACGCGCACTGCGAGGCTGCGCGCGCGGCGGGTGCCGCGATCTTCCGCGAACCCGCGGACATCCCCGTGGGCCGGCTCTACTGCGCCGCCGACCTCGAGGGGCACCGCTGGATGTTCATGGCCCCTCGAACTCCCAGCTAGGCGGTTCGGCGCCGAGCTGCTCGAACGTGCAGCTCTTCGGGTCGCGGTCCTGGCGCCACCGGACGATCGACGCCGAGTGGCGGAAGCGGCCGCTCTGCAGGCGCTCGAACCGGACCTCGACGACGAGCTTCGGCTCCAGGCCGACCCATTCCAGGTCGCGGCCGGCGCTCCAGCGGCTCTGACCGCCCGGAGACCGCGCCCCGTCGCCCCAGTCCCCGAACCCGAACGCGTCGCCGCCTTCGAGCGGCGCGAGGACCTCGCGGAGCTCGCGCCGCTCCTTCGCCTTGAACGCGGACGTGTGCCCGACGTAGTGCAGCCGTCCCTCGCGGTCGTACAGGCCGAGCAGCAGGCTGCCGACGCCGTCGCCCTTGCGCTCCTTGCGGTACCCGCCGACGACGCAGTCGGCGGTGCGGTGGTGCTTGATCTTCACCATCACGCGCTCGCCCTCGACGTAGCGGCTGTCGGCGCGGCGCGCGACCAGGCCGTCCTGCCCGAAGCCCGCCTCGTCCTCGAACCAGGCGCGCGCGACCTCGGGGTCGTCGGTGCGGGGCGTGAGGATCATCGCGGGTCCTGGCGGCAGGCCCTCGGGTCCCTCCGGCGCCGGCGTCCCGCCGAGGCGTTCGACCAACGCGGCGAGCTCCTCGCGGCGCTGGTCCGTGTCGAGCGCACGCACGTCGCGACCGTCGACCTCCAGCACGTCGAACGGGACGAACGTCGCGGGGATCTCGGCGGCCAGCTTGTTGACGCGCGAGGCGGCAGGGTGCAGCCGCAGCTGCAGGCCGTCGAAGTTCATCTCGCCCTCGGTGATCATCACGAGCTCGCCGTCAAGGACGTAGGTGGCGGGCGGCTGCGCCTCGAGCAACGCGACGATCTCGGGGAAGTAGCGCCCGAGCGGGCGGTCGTTCCGCGACGCGAGCGTGACCGCTCCGTCCGCGGTCCGCGTCGCGATCGTGCGGAACCCGTCCCACTTCGGCTCGTACCGCCAGCCCTCGCCGACCGGGATCTCCTCCTGAGACTTCGCGAGCATCGGCTTGGGCGTGGTCATCGGTGGCTCCGCTCCAGCTCGTGGACGACCGGATACTGCGGACGCGCGAAACCGGCACGCTCGTAGAAGCCGTACACCGCGTCGGCGGGGAAGGTGAGGACGAGCTCGTACCCCTCGGCTCGGCAATGGTCCAGGACGGTGTCCAGCAAACGGCGGCCGAGCCCGGTGCCGCGGAGGTCGGCCGCGACGTACATGTTCGTCAGGTACCCGATCGGGCTCGGGTCGCGGCGGCCCGGTGCCGGCACGCGCGGGACGGTCTGCAGCCAGGCGTTGCCGACGACCCCGTCGTGGCCCTCCGCGACCCAGCCGCGCCAATCGTCGCGGGCGAGCGCCCACGCGGCGAAGTCGCCGAACCGCTCGCGGTACACCTCGAACGGCTCGTCGATCTCGGGGCGGTATTCCGTGTACAGCTGCCAGCGGAGCCGGGCCAGCGCGTCGACGTCGGCGAGCGACGCCTGGCGGATCGTCGGCTCGCTCACGCGTCGTCGTGGCGCGCGGCGTAGTCGCTCGCCCCCATCAGGTGGATCGACACGTAGGGCTCGTCGCCGACGACCCAGCTGTCGTGACCCGACGGGATCGCGAACAGCGCGCCGGCGTCCAGCGGGACGACCGTCCCGTCGTCCATCGCGGCGACGGCGCGCCCCGAAACGACGAAGCCGAGGTGCTCGACACCGCAGGAGGACGCGCCGACCAACGGACCGACGTGCTCGGACCACTTCCAGCCGGGCTCGTAGCTCGCGCGTCCGAGCGTCGCGCCGTCGATCGTGATCAGGTCCAGCCGGCCCTTCTCGAAGGTCCGCGTCTCGTCGGGCTCGTCGAACATCCGGATGTCGAGGTCCATCGCGCCTCCCGTCGCCGCGGTGCTTCCCCGCAGGCTACGCGAGCGCCGCGTCGACGGCCGCCTGGACCTGGGCGTGGCGCCGAACGTTCGCCGCCCGGTCGACCGGCACCTCGAGCAGCCGGATCCCTCCCGCCGCGATCGCCTCCCCGAGCGCGGCGATCAGCTCGCCAGCCCGCTCGATCCGGGCGTGCGGGACCCGGGCGGCGTCTGCGATGGCCCGAGGGTCGAGGCCGTGCGGGGTGGTGAACAGCCGCTCGTGTTCGGGCAGCGTGCCCTGGCCCGTGAAGTCGAACACCCCGCCGCCGTCGTTGTTCGGCACGACGAGCACGAGGTCCAGGCCGCGCGGCCCGTTCCAGAGCAGCGCCCCCGCGTCGTGCAGAAGCGAGAGATCCCCAAGCAGGGCGACGGTCGGTCGGTCGCCGCCAGCCGCGATCCCGAGGGCGGTCGACACCAGGCCGTCGATCCCGCTCGCGCCGCGGTTCGCGAGGACGCGGAGGCCGTCGCGCGGGGCCATGAACGCGTCAAGGTCGCGCACCGGCATCGAGTTGCCGACGAACAGCGTGCCGCCGTCCGGGATCGCCGCGGCGACGTCGCGCGCGATCCGACCTTCGAACGGCTCGTCGGATGCCTCGAGCGTTTCGTCGACCGCCGCGCGGGTGGCGGCGTCGGCGTTACGCCACCCGTCGAACCAGGCGCCTGCTCCAGGCCCGTCCTGGGGTACGGGCCGCGGCGAGCGCGTCGGGGTCGGCGACGATCCGCACCGTGGCGTGTCCCTCCGGGTCGGGCTCGAGGTGGGCGCGATCCACGACCACGAGCCGATCCGCGCCGGACACGAACCGCTGGGTCGTCCGCGTCGTCGGCGTCGCGCCGACCTGGAAGACCACGTCGGGCGCGTGCGCGTCCATCCACGCACCCGCGCCGAGCACGTGCTGTCCGGCCGCGAGCGCCCGGCCGGGGAGCCGCGCGCCCGACGTCGGCTCGGCGAGCACCGGCCACCCGAGCCGCTCCGCGAGCGCGAGGACCGGCCATGGGGGCGACGCCATCGACCCGATCACCACGACGCCCCGCTCGGTCGCGAGCTCGGCGCGCGAGCCGCGCGACGTCGTCCGCATCGAGGCGGTGAGGATCCGGACGGTGCGGTGCTCCCGGTAACGGTGGGCGTCGCCGTGACCGCCGTGGTCTCCGGGACGAGCGGCTCGTCGAACGGCAGGTTCAGATGGATCGGCCCGGGCGGGTCGCCGAGCGCGGCCATGATCGCCGCCGCGCCGACGGCGCCCCAGTCCTGGGGCACGCCGTCGAGCGGCGCGTCGATGAAGCGACGCACGTACCGGCCGTACAGCTCGACCTGGTCGATCGTCTGGTTCGCGCCGGTGCCGCGCAGGCGCGGCGGGTCGGTCGGCGGTCAAGCGCCAGCAGCGGCACGCGCGCCTGGCTCGCCTCGACGACCGCCGGCAGGAACTCGGCCGCCGCCGTCCCGCTCGTGCACGCGGCGATCGCGGGGACACCGGTCGCCTTCGCGATCCCCAGCGCGACGAACGCCGACGACCGCTCGTCCAGGTGCACCTGGAGCTCGATCGCCGGATGCCGCGCGAGCGCCAGCGCGATCGGCGTCGAGCGGGAGCCTGGCGACAGGCACGCGTGCCGGACGCCTGCCGCCACGAGCGCGTCCACGAGCGCCGAGGCCCGCGCCAGGTTCGCGTCGCCCGTGCCGCTCACGACGTCGTGTGCCACAGGATCAGCCCGAGCGAAAGCAGCAGGCCGAACGCGGCGTGGGTCAGCGCGGTCCCGGTCAGCACCGGGATCAGGTCGCGGCCGGTCGCGCCCCCGACGCGCTCCATCGGCCGGATCGCGAACGGCCACGCCGCCAGCGCGAAGAGCCCCCACTGCGTCAGCCCCGCCGACTCGTCCACGAGGAAGACGACCACGCCGACGATCACCGTCAGGAACGCCGCCACGACGCCGACCCGATACAGCCGTCGCGTGCGTCCGTCGCCGATCCTCACCGCGAGCGTGCGCTTGCCGCTCGCCGCGTCCGTCGGGATGTCGCGCAGGTTGTTCGCGACCAGGATCGCGACCGCCAGGGATCCCATCCCCGTACCGCCCCACCACGCCGCGGCGGGCACGGTCTCGACCATCACGAACGCGGTGCCGCACGTAGCCATCAGCCCGAAGAACAGGAACACCATCAGCTCGCCGAGACCGAGCCCCGCGTACGGCCGCGGACCGCCGGAGTACAGCAGCGCGGACAGCAGCGCGAACGCGCCGACCACCAGGATCAGGACGGGAGACGTCGCGAGCGCCAGCGCCAGGCCGGCGACGCCCGCGAGTCCGAGACAGACCAGTGCGGCGACGAGGACGGCCCTGGGCGACGCCGCGCCGCTCTGTGTGAGTCGCGGCGGGCCCATCCGCTCGTGCGTGTCCACGCCACGTACGCCGTCGAAGTAGTCGTTCGCGTAGTTCACGCCGACCTGCAACCCCAGCGCGACGACCACGGCGGCGGCCAGCCTCCACCCGATCACGTGACCGGCCGCGGACGCGCCGACGGCGACGGGCACCAGGCCGGCGCCGAGCGTCCGCGGCCTCGCGCCGTGCCACCACACCGCGAGCGTCGACGAGCGTGGTTCGGCGCTCACGCCGGGCTCACGGGCGCTTCGGGAACCGCGAGAAGTCGGGCTGGCGCTTCTGGACGTATGCGTCGCGGCCCTCCTGCGCCTCCTCGCTCAGGTAGTACAGGAGCGTCGCGTCGCCCGCGAGCTGCTGCACGCCGGCCAGCCCGTCGATCCCCGCGTTCGCGCCGGCCTTCAGCAATCGCAGCGCGAGCGGCGAGAGCTCGAGCATCTCCCGGCACCAGCGGACCGTCTCGGCCTCGAGCTGATCCAGCGGCACGACCGCGTTCACGAGGCCCCACGACAGCGCGGTCTCGGCATCGTACTGCCGGCAGAGGAACCAGATCTCCTTCGCGCGTTTCTCGCCGATCTGGCGCGCCAGCAAGCCGATCCCGTACCCCGCGTCGAACGAGCCGACGCGCGGTCCCGTCTGCCCGAACCGCGCGTTGTCCGCCGCGATCGTCAGGTCGCAGCACAGGTGCAGGACGTGGCCACCGCCGATCGCGTAGCCCGCGACCATCGCCACCACGGGCTTCGGGCATCGGCGGATCTGGATCTGGAGGTCCAAGACGTTCAGACGGCCGATCCCGAGCTCGTCGACGTAGCCGTCGTCGCCTCGGATCCGCTGGTCGCCGCCGCTCGAGAACGCCTCCGGCCCCTCGCCGGTCAGGACGATCACGCCGATCGCCGGGTCGTCCCGGGCCACGTCGAACGCACGGATCAGCTCCTTCGTCGTGAGCGGGCGGAACGCGTTGCGGACCTCCGGGCGCGCGATCGTGATCTTCGCGATGCCTTCGGCCGTCTCGTACCGGATATCCGTGTGGTCGCCCGAGGCTTGCCAGTCGGGCGTTCCGGGGCGTTCGTCCATATGACCGTTCACTCCGAGAGCGTGGACTCGTACGGTTGGTTAGCCTACCGGACGTGGGTACGGCGGAGCGACTTGGCGTGGGGTCCGGGGAGCTGCTGGCGATCGACCTCCCGCCGGGACCGGCCTGGGTCGACCTCGTCGCCGGGCTCTGGCGGGACGGGATCGCCTTCCTGCCGCTCGATCAGCGCCTGACCGATGGAGAGCGGCGCGCGCTCGTGGACCGCGCCCGGCCCGCCGCGGTCCTGGACGGCACAGGTGAGACCACGCTGTTCGGCGATGCCGGACGGCTCAGCGACGGCGTCGCGGTCGTGGTCGCGACGTCCGGAACCGAGGGCGGGCCCAGGCTCGCCGAGCTGTCGCGGGACGCCGTCACGGCCGCGATCGGCGCCTCGGCGGAGGCGATCGGGGCGACCGCGGACGACCCCTGGGTCGCGTGCCTGACTCCGGCGCACATCGGCGGCCTCCTCGTGTACCTCCGCGGCGCGGTCCTGGGCGCACCGGTCGTCTCGCTCGACCGCTTCGATCCCGAAGCGGTCGTCGAGGCCGGACGCGAGGCGTTCGTGTCGCTGGTCCCGTCGATGGTGCGTCGCGTCGTCGAGGCTGAGGTGGATCCCTCCGGCGTCCGCTGCGCCTTGGTCGGGGGCGATGCGTTCGAGCCCGCGCTCGCGCGCGCTGCGGTGGCGCGGGGCCTCGCCTGCGTTCCCACGTACGGACTCACCGAGTCGTGCGGCGGCGTCGTCTACGACGGCCGTCCGTTCTCAGGAACGCAGCTCCGCATCGGGGAGCGAGCTCGGATCGAGCTCAGCGGCCCGACCCTGATGGAGGGCTACCTGCACGATCCGCAGGCCACGGCGATCGCGTTCTCGGTCGACGGTTGGCTCCGGACGAGCGACGCCGGCGATCTCGACGACGAAGGACGGTTGACGGTACACGGACGCCTGGACGACGCGATCCTCACCGGCGGAGAGGTCGTCTGGCCCGAAGAGGTCGAAGCCGTGCTTCGAACCCATCCCAAGGTCGCCGACGTGGTGGTCGTGGGTCGGCCTCACGCGGATTGGGGCCAGCAGGTCACGGCGCTCGCCGTCGCGGTCGATCCGGGAGACCCGCCCGACCCCTCCGAGCTCCTCGATCGTGCCAGGCATGGGCTGGCGAGCTACAAGGTGCCGCGGACGGTCGAGGTGGTGGGCGACCTCCCAAGGACCCGATCGGGCAAACTCCGTCGCTCGATCTTCTCGTAGACCCCATCGGAGACAGACGGAGGCCCGAGCCCGGGAGGGGTGGGCTCGGGCCACCGTTGTCGGTGTTCGCGGGGTCGATGAGGGGGAGGGACCCCGCTACGCGGTTCCGCTGCCAAGGCGTTCCGCACACGAAGCTTCGGCATCTACGGGTCCCAAAGTTGATACCCGGGTTCGGGTAGAACCTCGGGAGATCGGCCGACGTTCCCCCGGATGGGGGATGGGGACCGGTTCGCAGGTCCCGAGGCGCCTCAGACCGTGATGGCGCCGTGCTTCACGGCGAAGGCCACGGCCTCGAGCTTCGAGTGGACCCGGAGCTTGCCCAGGATGTTCCGGACGTGGGTCTGCACCGTCTGGGGGCTGATGTAGAGCTTCTGGGCGATGTCGTCGTTGCGCATCCCCTCGGCCAGGAGCGACAGGATCTCGCGCTCCCGGTCGGTCAGGTCGTTCAGCAGCATCATCGCGTCGCGCTGGGCCTCGCGCTCCCGCGCCACCTGCGGCAGCAGCCGGGCGAGGGTCTCGGGCTCGATCAGGACCTCGCCCTCAGCCGCGGCCTTCGCCGCCTGCAGGACCTCGTTCGCGGCCTCGTCCTTGCCTAGGAATCCCGAGGCGCCCGCCTCGACCGCCTCCACCAGCAGCCGGTCGTCGTCGTGCGCGGTCATGATCACGACCTTCGTCGAGGGCGACGTCTCCTTGATCCGGCGCGTCGCGTCGATCCCGGACATGCCGCCCTTCAGCTCGATGTCCATCAGCACGACGTCGGGGAGGTGTTCGGCGCACAGCTCGATCGCCTCCTCGGCCGTCTGCACGGGAGGCGCGACGAGCTGCAACGTGTCGTCGAGACCCACCACCGTGGAGAGCGCGTCGGTCAGGATCTTGTGGTCGTCGCAGATCAGCAGCGTGACGCCGGATGCGCCGTCGTCGGTCAACTCGATCCCTCCGTCCTGGGGAGTCGGATCCGCAGCATCGTACCCCCACCCTCTCTATCGGCCGGGAGCACCGTTCCCTTGTGCTTCGACACGATGCCGCGCGTGATGAAGAGTCCCAGGCCGGAGCCCGCTGCGTGCGAGTAGCCCTCCGGACGCCACGTCGTGAACTTCTCGAACACCGCCGCCACCTGCGAAGGATCGATCCCCGGGCCGCGGTCGGCGATCTCCACGACGATCCACTCGTCCTCGCGCGACGCCGTGAGGTCGATCGGCGCCTCCGGCGGCGAGAACTTCGCGGCGTTCTGGACGAGCTGGTGGATCGCCTCGGCGAACCACTTGCGGTCGACCACGGCACGGAGGTCCGGCTCGATCGCGATCGTCAGCGCATGGTCGCCGACGACGGCCGCGGTGACCCCCGCGAGGATCGCGGGCTCGAGGTCCTGCTCCCGGAGGTCGTAGGCGAGCGTGTCGGCGTCGACCTTCAGGCCGAGCGACGCCTGCGTCGCCGTGTCGAGCAGCCGGTCGGACTCCTGCTCGATCATGCCCAGGAACTCGCGACGCTCGTCCTCGGACAGGCGCTCGTACTGGTTCTTCGCGGTGACGGCCAGGCCGCGGATCGTCGACACCGGCCCGCGCACCTCGTGCGAGACCATCGCGGCGATCTCCGCCCGGCCCTCCATCACCTCGTCGGCTCGGTCCGACGCGCGGCGCATCCGCGAGATCTCGGCGCGCTCGTGCACCACGTAGCCGGCGAGCGCGAGCGCGGCCACGACCGGCTGCAGGACGTCGACGACGTGGACGAAGGGCAGGCCCTCGATCGGATGCCGCGCAGCCAGGACCTGGAGCGGGATCGCCAGGATCGCGGCGGCGGCGAGCCAGGCCGCCGGCGAGGGATCGGTCCGCGACGCCTGCCGCTCCCGCCACGCGACGATCCCCAGCAGGACGATCGCGACGACCGCCAGGACCCATCCTCCGGCCGTCGGGCTCGGTCCGATCACGCCGCCTCCCGCGGCGAGGCCGCCGGCCGAGGCCCCATCGGGGAGCCGGGCCGGCCGGACGCGGAGCAGCACCCCGTCGATCACCAGCAGGGCCGCCCCCGCGGTCAGGAAGGCGGCGATCGGGCGCAGCGGCGCCCGTCCCCGCCGCTCCCACCACGGGCGGCCGAGCAACAAGGCTCCGGCGGCGATCAGCCAGCCGGCCTGCCACGCATATGCCGAGGTCAGCTCCCACGGGCCCCCGAGCGGGAAGTAGGTCGTGGTCGACACGCCGCTCGTGACCGCCCAGATCGACACGTCGTCGCTGACGACGATCGGCCACACCACGCCGAACGCGAACCCCTGCACGGCGAGCACGATGAATGCGACCCAGACCAGGAGCGCGTGCGGATCCCGGGAATCGCGGTACCGGGCCCAGGCCATCACGGCGACCGCGGCCTCCAGGGCGACCGCGGCCCCCATCACGGCGATCGGCCATCGGGGGCTGAAGCTCGGGGCCACGGCGAGCGCCAGGATCACTCGCGAGGAGCGCGACGCCGATCGCCACGCCCAGCCACGTCGTGCGTTTCGCCTCCGCGTCCACGGCGCGAGTCTAGGTCGGGGTCTCGGCCACCCCGGGATTTCGCGCGGCGCGACGACGAGCGCTACGAGTAGGAGTGATCGGGGTCCGGGAAGGTCCCGTCCGCCACGTCGCGCACGAACGCCTCGACGGCGGTCGTCATCTCCGCCCGAAGGTCTGCGTACGCCTTCGCGAGCTTCGGCGGATGCTCGGTGATCCCGAGCAGGTCGTGGATCACCAGGACCTGGGCGTCGCACCCGGGTCCGGCGCCGATCCCGATCGTCGGGACCTGCACGGCGCGCGTGATCTCCGCGCCGAGCTCGGCCGGCACCGCCTCCAGCACGATCGCGAAGGCGCCGGCCTTCTCGAGCTGGATCGCTTGCTCGAGGACCTTCGCCGCGGCCTCGCCACGGCCCTGAACCCGGAAGCCGCCGAGCCCGTACACGGATTGCGGGGTGAGGCCCACGTGGGCCATCACGGGGATCCCGATGTCGACGAGGCGCTGGACGAGATCGAGGTGCACGCCCTCGATCTTGACCGCGTGGGCGCCGCCCTCCTTGACCAGGCGGCCGGCGTTGCGGATCCCGTCCTCGGTGGCGGCCTGGAACGACATGAATGGCATGTCGCCGACCACCATCGCGTGCTCGGCGCCACGGACGACGGCCTTCACGTGATGGAGCATGTCCCGCATCGTCACGGGGAGCTCGTTCGGGTAGCCCAGCACGTTGCGCCCGACGGAGTCGCCGACCAGCAGGACGGGGACCCCGGCGCGGTCGAGGATCTGGGCCGTGGGGAAGTCGTACGCGGTCAGCATCGTGAACCGCTTGCCCTCGGACTTGTAGGCCCGCAGGTCGTGGATCGTGACGGTCATCGCTCGCGCCTCCTGGCTCGGTGAGTGCACGGCCCTTCCGATAGCCTATCGACCCGCAGAGCGAGCGGTCCCGTCACGGATCGGGATCGGTTAGCCGCCGTCCGCATCGTCGATGAGGATGTGACCCACGTGAGCGATCCGTCGGAAGGATTCTGGGACGCGGCTGCTCGCTCGGATGCGCAGTGGTACATCGCGACCGGCGTCGACCCCGCCAGGTTCTTCGAATCGGGACGGGAGGAAACCGACACGTTCTTGGCTCATTGCGGGATCGTCCCCGATCCAGCGGGGAGCCTCTTGGAGATCGGCTGCGGCATGGGTCGGATGACGGCTCGCCTTGCCGAGCTCTTCCGAAGTGTCGTGGCGCTCGACATCTCATCGGAGATGCTCGCTCGTGCGAGGCTCGTCCTCCCGCATCTGACGAACGTGACGTGGATCCACGGGAACGGTCACGACCTGTCCGGCATCGCCGACGCCTCGGTCGACGTGGTCTTCAGCTACATCGTGCTTCAACACGTTCCGACGGTGGAGGGTCAGCTCGAGTACGTTCGAGAGGCTCGCCGGGTCGTCAAGCCAGGGGGTGTCGCCGCCATGCAGGTACGGAGCAACACGGCCCTCGCGAGGACGTTGGACTGGGCCGGACATCTGCGCCACCGGGCATCGGGCCGAAGGACCTTCGATCGATCGTGGCGTGGGTCTCGGATACCGAGAGCCCGGCTCCTGGCCGCGGCGTCCGGCTCCACGACCGACGAGCCTGATCGGCTGGCCGACGTGAGCCTGCGACCCTTCGGCCGTCGACACACATGGGTCGTCATGCGACGGCACGCGGTCCCTTCATAGGGTCCGTGCCGGCGGGCGTGTCGTGGGCGGGTGCTACGTTCGCGACCTGTCCCGTACACTCTGGGCGTCTCCCGAGACTCCTGCTCCCCTTCGCGTGGGGGGCCGTCCAGACCAGAGGAGGTGGGTTTGAGGGAGTACGAGGTCATGCTCATCCTGCCCGCCGAGGCCGACGAAGCACTCGTCGGAACGGCGGTGGACCGCATCGCCAAGGTCGTTTCGACCGACGGCGGAGCGGTCGGGAACATCGATCGGTGGGGTCGCCGCCGGTTCGCCTACGAGATCGACAAGCAGTCCGAGGGCTACTACGTCGTGATCCGCTTCACGGCGGAGCCGACGGCCCAGACCGAGCTCGAGCGGTCGCTGCACCTCGCCGACGAGGTGATCCGGCACAAGATCCTGCTCCTCCCCGAGGGTCTCGACGCGGCCAACGCCAAGCGGGCGGCGGACGCGGCGGCACGTTCCGCGGCCCGGGCGGCACGCGCCGCGCAGGCCGCTCCGCCGGTACGAACCCCGGCCGAGGCTCCGGCCGCGGCCGAACCGGCGAGCGACGAAGGCGGCGCGGCGTCCGAGGACGCGGCGCCCGCCGAGGACGAAGCGTCTTCCCCCGCCCCGGCGTGAGCCATGCGCGACGGGACGCGGACCACGAAGGTGGTGAGGTGAGATGGCGAACGACAACCAGGTGACGTTGATCGGCAACCTGACCGACGACCCCGAGCTCCGCTACACCCCGAACGGGGCCGCCGTGTGCAAGTTCCGGATCGCCGTGAACCGGCGGATCCCGGACGGCGCTGGGGGCTGGAAGGACGGCGAGGCGTCGTACTTCTCGGTCAACTGCTGGCGATCCCTGGCCGAGAACGTGGCCGAGTCGCTCACGCGCGGGACGCGCGTGGTGCTCTCCGGCCGCCTGCAGTATCGCTCCTGGGAGTCCCAGGAGGGAGAGAAGCGCAGCGCCGTCGAGATCGAGGCCGACGAGGTCGGCCCGAGCCTCCGGTGGGCCACCGCCACCGTGCAGCGCCAGTCGCGCTCGAGCAGCGGAAGCTCCTCGAGCGACTGGGGCGAGAAGGTGGTGGCCCCCGTCGGGGGCGGCGGCATGAGTGAGGAGACACCGCTGGATGCCGGGTAAAGGGAAACCGGGGCCGAGGCGCCCCAAGCGCGAGAAGGACGACAAGGGCTGGCAGAAGAAGGTCAAGCGGAAGGTTTGCGTCTTCTGCAAGGACCGCGTCTTCTACGTCGACTACAAGGACGTGATGGCGCTGCGCAAGTTCGTCTCCGAGCGAGGGAAGATCCGCGCTCGCCGCGTGACGGGCAACTGCGTGCAGCACCAGCGTGACGTGGCGTCGGCCGTGAAGAACGCCCGCGAGATGGCCATGCTGCCGTACTCGAGCCGATGAAGATCATCCTGCAGAAGCCGGTCGAGAAGCTGGGCGACCCCGGCGACATCGTCGACGTCACCGACGGCTACGCGCGCAACTACCTGGTCCCGCAGGGTTTGGCGATCCGGGCGGAGAAGGGGGCGCTCAAGCACGCGCAGGACCTGAAGCGCGCACACGTCTCGCGCCAGTCGAAGCAGAAGGTCGAGTTCGAAGCGCTCGCCTCCAAGCTGATCGCCGCCGGGCCGCTCCGGGTCTCGGCGAAGGCCGGCGAGGAGGGGAAGCTCTTCGGGTCGGTCACGGCCGCCGACATCGCGCAGGCCGTCTCCGAGCAGACCGGCGTGACGATCGATCGACGCGATGTGCACCTCGACGAGGCGATCCGCTCGGTCGGCTCGCACGAGGTACGGGTGAAGCTCTTCCCCGAGGTCGAGCCGATCCTCACCGTCGAGGTGGCCGCGGAAGCCTAGGCGGTCTCCACGCCAGCGGTTCACGAGGATGGAGCCGGGCCCGAAGGCCCGGCTCCATCCGTCCGGCCGCCGGATGTCAGACCTGTGATCCACAGTTGTCCACATGGTTCTCCACATGGGGAAATGCCTGGTCACGGCCGGAGTGACAGGAAATCTCGCCGTCCGACCTGGGCACCTGCGAATCCACCACGTTTTCCGCTGTAGGTCGGCCGCCCCGGGGCGTAGCCTCCGCCCGTCGGGGGCCTGGATCGGTTCGCAGCATCGGCGGGGAGAGGGGTGAGCTTGGCGCGCACGGCTGAGGACGTCCGGCGTCTGCCCGAGCACCGCGTCCCGCCGAACAACGTCGAGGCCGAGGCCTCCGTCCTCGGCTCGATGATGCTCTCCGGTGACGCGATCGCCGACGTCGTCGAGATGCTGCAGCCCGAGGACTTCTACCGCTCGGCGAACGGCCGCATCTACGAGGCGCTCAAGTCCCTCTACGCGCGAGGCGAGCCCGTCGACATCGTGACGGCCGTCGAGACGCTGAAGCGGCTCGACCAGCTCGAGACCGTCGGCGGCGCGCTCTACCTGCGCGACCTCGTCGACGAGGTCCCAACCCCCGCGTCGGCCGGCCACTACGCCAGGATCGTGTCCGAGACCGCCCTGATGCGCCGGTTGATCGGCGCGGCGGCGGACATCATGGACATGGCCTACTCGGCTCCCGAGGATCCCGAGACCGTGGCCGACCAGGCCGAGCAGCGGATCTACGACGTCGCGCGTCGCGAGGACAGCGACGAGATGGCCGTGCTGCGCGACCTCGTCGACCAGGCGATGAGCGAGCTCGAGAACATCCAGAACCGCGAGACGGCGTATACGGGTCTGCCGACCGGGTTCCGCGACATCGACGACCTCACCTCGGGCCTGCAGCCCGGCAACCTGGTCGTGATCGCGGCCCGCCCCGGCGTCGGCAAGTCCTCGCTCGCGATCAACATCGCCCGCAACGTGGCGGCCGGTGGGCACCCCACCGCGATGTTCTCCCTCGAGATGTCCCGCAGCGAGATCGGGATGCGCCTGCTCTGCTCCGAGGCCCGCGTGCCGTGGGACCGGATCCGGAGCAAGCGGGTCGGCCCCGACGACTGGTCGCGGATCGTGCAGGCCGCCGAGGTGTTGCACGAGGCGCCGATGCACATCGTCGACGCCGGCAACGTCAACATCGTCGACATCCGCGCGAAGGCCCGGCGCATGCGCTCCAGCCGCCAGGGACTCGACCTGATCATCGTCGACTACCTCCAGCTGATGACCTCGGCGGCCGCGAAGCGCCCCGACAACCGCCAGCAGGAGGTCGCCGAGATCAGCCGGTCGCTCAAGCTCCTCGCGAAGGAGCTCCACATCCCCGTCGTCGCCCTCTCTCAGCTGAACCGCAACCCGGAGGCTCGGGCCGACAAGCGGCCGCAGCTCTCAGACCTGCGCGAGTCCGGCGCGATCGAGCAGGACTCCGACATCGTCGCGTTCATCCATCGCGACGACGCAGACCCCGAGAAGAAGAAGCTGGCGGAGCTGATCGTCGCGAAGCACCGCAACGGTCCCACCGGCTCGATCCCGCTCAGCTTCGAGCCGGCGCTCACGCAGTTCCGCAACGCCTCCCGCGACACCCCTCCCGTGTAGCGGCTACCGTCGCCGGACGTGCCCAGCCGTCCCGATGCCTCGACGCCCGCCCCGCCTTCGGCGGCCGACCGCCGCCGGGTCCGAACGATCGCGAACCGGCTCCGCAAGCGGTTCGGCCCGCTCGAGCCGCCGCGACGGGTGGACCCGCTCGACGAGCTGATCCTCACGGTGCTGTCCCAGCACACGAGCGACATCAACGCCGAGCGCGCGTTCGCCGCGCTCCGTGCGCGCTTCCCGTCGTGGGACGAGGTCGCGGCGTCGCTTACGAGGGCCGTCGCCGACGCGATCCGCAGCGGCGGTCTCGCGGACACGAAGGCGCCGAGGATCCAGGCGATCCTGCGCGAGGTCCGGGACCGTGAGGGGGCGTTCGATCTCTCGCGGCTGCGCGCGATGCCGGATGCCGAGGCGCGCGCCTACCTGATCTCGCTCCCTGGCATCGGGCCCAAGACGGCCGCCGTCGTGCTGTCGTTCGCCTTGTGGCGCGATGCGATGCCCGTGGACACGCACGTCCACCGCGTCACGAAGCGGCTGGGCCTGGTCCCGGCGGGGACCTCGGCGGAGCGGGCCGACCGGATCCTGCATGCGCTCGTGCCAGACGGCCTCCGAACCGAGCTGCACGTCGGCCTGATCCGGCTGGGGCGCGAGCTCTGCAAGGCGCCGACGCCGCGGTGCCACCTGTGTCCGCTGAACGACCTGTGCCCGACGGCGACCCGCTACCTCACCGCGCGGTAGCGCTCAGCCAGCGCACGACGTCGAGGTGACCGGGGAGCACCCCGTCGTCGTCGAACCCCCACGCGAGCGTCTGGGCGAGCGTCCATCCCCGGGCGCGCTCGCGGTCGAGGGCGAGCTCATCCGTCAGTCGGTCCAGGCGGCGGAGCACCGATCGCTCGTCGTGGCCGAGCTCGGATCCGCGCACGATCGGTGCCACGCCGAACTCCCGCTCACCGGCCAAGGGCTTCGGGTCGATCACGAGCCAGGGTTCGCGGGTCGCACCGAGCACGTTGTCGGCGTGCAGGTCCTGGTTCAGCAGCACGGTCGTGCCCTGGGTGACCGGCAGCGTCGCGAGCAGGTCGAGCCCCTCATCGAGCAGTCGCCGCTCGAAGGGTCGCCCGGTCCGCTCCCATCGGTCCGCCAGATCGCTCGCCCACCATGCCGCCTCGTCGGCGAGCGGCCGGAAGGGCGGACCGGCCGGTTTCCACAGGCGCGGGAGGAGCCCGGCCAGCACGTCGAGCGCCCGTTCCGGCTCGAGCACCTTCAGCGACGTTCCCGGCTCGCACCGCTCGAGCAGCATCGCGTTGCGGCCGCGGTCCTGCGCCAGCAGCCGCACCGCGCCGTCGCCGTCCCAGGTCCGGAGCGCGTCGGCCTCGTGCTCGCTCTCGCGGTCCGGGAACCCGATCTTCAGGACGACGGGCTCTCGGTCACGCGTCGCCCGGACCGCCAGGGAGGCGAAGGCATACTCGAACGGATCACCGAGACGCAGGTCCCAGGCGCGAGCGCGATCCTCCACCACGGCGGGGAGTCGGAGGAGCCACGCGCGGCCCTGCTCGGAGCCCTCGAGCCACGCGAGACCGGGGTGCATCAACGGCCGAGGCCTTCGATGCTCAACGAGGGATGCTTCATCGCGCGCGCGGATCGGAGCGGGTGAGGGGAATCGAACCCCCGTTTCAAGCTTGGGAAGCTTGCGTTCTACCATTGAACCACACCCGCGGAACGCCCCCGGCGCGCCGGGGAGCCCACAGTGTAGCGTTCCCTCCTCATGAGCGAGCCCGACCCCGATCTGTGGCCCCATACCCTCTCGCGGCTGGTCGCGCACGAGGCGCTGACGGCCGACGAGACCGCCGCCGTGGCGCGCGCGATCATGAACGGCGACGCCACCCCGGGCCAGATCGGCGGGTTCCTGATGGCGCTGCGCACGAAGGGCGAGACCGTCGACGAGCTCGACGGCCTGGCGCGGACGGCGCTCGAGTTCGCCAACCCCGTGGACGCCGGCGACGACGTGATCGACATCGTCGGCACGGGCGGGGACCGCAGCTACACCTTCAACATCTCGACCGTCTCGGCGATCGTGGCCGCGGCGGCCGGCGTCCGGGTCGCGAAGCACGGGAACCGCGCGGCCACGTCCCAGTGCGGATCGGCGGACGTGCTCGAGGCCCTCGGCGTCAAGATCGACCTCGACGCCGACGGGGTCGCACGCTGCGTGCGCGAGGCGGGCATCGGGTTCATGTTCGCGCCCGTCTTCCACCCGGCGGCCGCCCACGCCGGTCCGGTCCGCCGCGAGCTCCGTGTCCCGTCGATCTTCAACTTCCTCGGGCCGCTCACGAACCCCGCCCGTCCGGCGGGGTCCGCGATCGGCTGCTCCGACGCCAGCATGCTGCCGCTGATCGCCGAGGTCCTCGCCCGCCGGGGCGTCCGGGCGAAGGTCTTCCGGGGCGAGGACGGCCTGGACGAGCTCACCACGACCGGCATCTCCACGGTGCTGGACGTGCGCGACGGGCAGGTCCGTGAGCGCCACCTCGACCCGGCCACCGTCGGCCTGGCGCGCGCGACGGTCGAGGATCTCCGCGGCGGCGACGCGGAGGCGGGCGCCGCGATCGCTCGCGCCGTCCTGGCCGGTGACCCCGGCCCGCGCCGCGACGTGGTCCTGCTGAACGCCGCCGCGGCCATCGAGGTGGCGGGCCGTGCCGAGGACCTCGCGGCCGGCCTCCCGCTCGCGGCCGAAGCGATCGATTCGGGCGCCGCGGCCGCGACGCTCGAGCGCTGGGTGGCGGTCTCGAACGGGTAGCATCAGCGGCCGATGATCCTGTCCGACCGAACGATCCGCGAGGAGATCAAGGCCGGCCGCGTCGTGATCGACCCCTACGACGACGCGTGCGTCCAGCCCTCGTCTGTCGACCTGCACGTCGACCATGAGTTCCGCGTCTTCCAGAACAATCGCTATCCGTACATCGACGTCCGGAGGGAGCAGGCGGACCTGACCGAGCTCGTGACCGTGCCCGAGGGCGAGCCGTTCATCCTGCATCCCGGCGAGTTCGTGCTGGGGTCGACGTTCGAGCGCGTGGCGCTGCCGGATGACCTGGTCGCCAGGCTCGAGGGCAAGTCGTCGCTCGGCCGGCTCGGCCTGTTGATCCACTCCACCGCCGGCTACGTCGACCCGGGCTGGGACGGCTACCTGACGCTCGAGCTCTCGAACGTCGCGAACCTGCCGATCACGATCTACCCGGGGATGAAGATCGGGCAGATCTCGTTCTTCCGACTCACCACTCCGGCCGACACCCCCTACGGTGCGAGCGGATCGCGGAACAAGTACCAGGGTCAGCGCGGACCCACGGCGAGCCGGTTCTTCGAGGAGTTCGGCCGGACCTGAGCGCGATGGCGCCCGAAGGTCCGCCGAGCTTGGAAGGCGGTGGGCCGGCCGGGCAGCCGGCCCACCGCACACCCTCGGCGCCGACGACGCCGAAGTCCCGAGCTAGTCGTTCGCCGCGGCCCCCGGCATCGGGCCGACGCCCATCTGCTGGACCGCCACCATCGCGGCCTGCGTGCGGTTCGTCACACCGAGCTTGCGGAAGATCGCGGCGAGGTGGGCCTTCACCGTCTTCTCGGACAGGAACAGCGCCTGGGCGATCTGACGGTTGCTCCGTCCCTCGGAGAGGAGCGCCAGGATGTCGTTCTCGCGCTGGGTCAGGTTGTACTCGGAGCGCCGGCCGGAGTGCCCGTTCTGGGAGCCGGACTCCACATCCTCGAACAGGTTCTGGATCACCCGGGGCGACAGGACGTTCCCGCCGCCGGAGAGCGCGACGTTGATCGCCTGCGACAGATCCTCCGGCGTCGCGTCCTTCAGCAGGTAGCCGGCCGCGCCGTCCGCGAGGGCGCGCTTGACGTAGGGCGCGTTCTCATAGGTCGAGAGCATGATCACCGGGACGTCGGACCAGCCGGCCTTCAGTTCGCGGAGGAGCTCGAGGCCGTCGAGGTCGGGCATCCGCACGTCCACCAGCGCCAGATCGGCGGGAAGGTCACGCATCGCTTCGAGCGCGGCGGCGGCGCTCTCGGCCTCGACCACGTCGGCGTCCGGGAAGCCTTCCTTCACGACGTAGTTCATGCCACGGCGCACCAGCGCGTGGTCGTCCACGATCAGGATCCTCATCCTTCGTCACCTCGCCCTCCGACGGGGAGGAGCGCGACCACGCGGGTCCCGCCCCCGGGCGTCGAACCGATCTCGATGGTTCCTCCGATGTCTTCGGCACGTGTACGCATCATCCGTAGCCCGAGATGCGTTTCGATCCGTTCGTCGTCGCTGATCGACGCCGCCATGCCTCGCCCGCGGTCCTCGACCTCGACGCGCATGCCGTCGCGGTCGTTGCGCACGCGGACGGCGACGTCCATCGTGTCGGCGTGCTTCGCGGTGTTCGCGAGCGCCTCGGCGATCACGGCGTGCGCGGTCTCGAGCACCGCCGCGGGTGCCTCGTCCACGTCTCCCTCGAGCGAGACGCGGGCGGAAAGCTTCCAGCGCCGGACCAGATCGTCCACGAAGCTCCGGAGCGGCGGCTCGTGCACGATCTCACCTTGGTCGAGCTCGAAGAGCACCGCGCGGATCCCGCGGAGGTCGGCCCGGATCTCGGCCGAGATCACATCCAGCTCCGCGAGGGCGGTCTGGGGATCCGACGCGATCAGCCGACGCAGTTCCTGGGTTCGCAGGACGATGCTCGTGACGGATTGGGTCAGGCCGTCGTGGACGTGCATCGCCCATCGGGTGCGCTCCTCGAGCAGTCGAGCCTCGACGATCTGTTCGATGTCGACGCTCGCGCGCTCGGGGGCGCGCGCGTGCGTGCGGGAAGCGCTCACTCCGTGGTCGTCCCTTCGGTCGGGGCCGTTGGTTCTAGTTCCTTTTCGGCTCCGGAGGGCCTCGGCTTGAACCGAAGGACGGCCATCACCGGCGGCGGGAGCTACGCCGCGCGGCGGTCGGAAGCGGACGCCGGCTAGTCGGCCAGGCTGCGCCGCACGACCTGCGCGATGTCCAGGACCTGCGTGGTGTCGCCTCGCCCCTTCGCGCCGTCGTCGAGCATGATCAGACAGTACGGACAGGCGACGCCGACCGTGTCGGCGCCGGTGGAGGCCGCCTCGTCCATCCGCTCCTCGTTGATCCGCTTACCGATCCGCTCCTCCATCCACATCCGCGCCCCGCCCGCGCCGCAGCACAGGCCGCGATGCCCGTGCCGGGGCATCTCCACGGTCCGCACGCCGGGCACCGAGTCCAGGACCTGTCGCGGCGCGTCGTAGACGTCGTTGTGCCGCCCCAGGTAGCAGGGGTCGTGGTACGACAGGAGCGTCTCGACCTCCTCGGTGGGCCGCAGCCGGCCGCTCGCCACCAGGTCCGCCAGGAGCTGGGTGTGGTGGATCACCTCGTACCGGCCCCCGTACGCGGGGTACTCGTTGCGCAGGGTGTTGAAGCAGTGGGGGCAGTTCGCGATCACCTTCGTGACGCCGACCGCGTTCATCGTCTCGACGTTCTCCTCGGCGAGCGTCTGGAACAGGAACTCGTTGCCGATCCGGCGCGCCGGGTCTCCCGTGCACCGCTCCCGCGGCCCGAGGATCGCGAACGAGACCCCGGCGCGCTGCAGGAGCTCCGCGACGGCCCGGGAGATCTGCTTCGCGCGGTCGTCGAACGACCCGGCGCAGCCGACCCAGTACAGGTACTCGGGCGCCGCGCCGTTCACGATCGGGACGTCCATCCCGTCCGCCCACGCCGCGCGCTCGGACTGCGCGACCCCCCACGGGTTCTGCTGGGACTCGAGGTTGCGCATCAACGAGCCCGCCTCGGCGGGGAAGCGTGATTCCGCCATCACCAGGTTGCGACGCAGGTCGACGATCGTGTCGATGTGCTCGATGTCGACCGGGCACTCCTCCATGCAGGCCCCGCACGTCGTGCAGGCCCACAGCACCTCGTCGTCCACGATGTCGGGCACGAGCGCGTGCGCCTCGATCGTCTCGCCCGCCTCGCGCGCCTGCAGGACCCGGGGGCCCTCGTCGAACAGGTGGTCCCGCAGGTCCATGATCAGCAGCTTCGGCGACAGCGGCTTGCCGGTGTTCCATGCGGGGCAGGCGCTCTGGCAGCGTCCGCACTCGGTGCAGGCGAACAGATCCAGCAGCGACTTGCGCGACAGATCCGAGATCGTGGCCGCGCCGAGCGATTGCTCTCCGGCCTCCAGGCGCTCGAGGTCGATCGGCAGCGGCTCCAGGGCGCCGCGCGGCCGGGTGCTCGTGAACCACACGTTGAACGCGCTCGTGATGATGTGCAGGTGCTTCGAGTACCCCAGGTACACGAGGAACCCCATCACGATCAGCAGGTGGAGCCATAGGAACGCGCGCGCGAAGAAGCCGATCCACCCCGCGCCCATCCACGTGAACAGGTGCGAGACGGCGGTCGAGACCGGCGTCCACGCCGGCGGGTAGTCGACGTAGCCGTCGGCGATCCGGGCGCCGCGCATCAGGAACAACGTCGCGACGATCCAGAAGATCAACCCGAGGATCCGGTAGGCCTCCATGCGGTGGCTGCCGACGAACCGCTCCGGGCGCTGCACGACGCGGATCCACACGGCGATCGCGAGCCCGACGAGGACCAGGCTCGCGAAGCCGTCCTGCGCCAGCCCCAGCCATCGCCAGTGCCCGACGACCGGCAGGGCGAAGTCGGGATCGATCGCCTGGCCGAGCGCCTCCGCGATCGTGGTCAGCAGGATCAGGAAGCCCCAGAAGATCATCGCGTGCATCGCGCCCGGCAGGGCTCGCTGCAGGAGCTTCCGCTGCCCGAGGACCTCACCCGCCTCCCGGGTCACCCGGGCTGGGAGGTCGCCGGAGCGGTCCACGGGCCGTCCCAGGCCGTTCAGCCGCGCCAGCAGCCGCATCCGCCGGGCGAACAGCGCCCCGGCGGTCGCCAGCAAGGCGACGAGCAGGACCGCGCGCGCGACCGTCAGCACGCCCGGAGTCTATGCCGCGGGCAGGGCAGCGGGAATATGACATGGTTGCGCTCAAGTTCTATGCTTCGTACGCACGAAGAAATCGATCCTGCAAGGAGGACACGCATGGCACGGGCGGTAGGGGTAGATCTGGGGACGACCAACTCGGTCGTCGCCGTGCTGGAGGCCGGTGAGCCGGTCGTCGTCCCGAACGCCGAGGGCTCCCGGACCACCCCATCGGTGGTGGGGTTCTCGAAGAACGGCGAGATCCTGGTCGGTGAGGTCGCGAAGCGTCAGGCCATCACCAACCCGGATCGGACGATCCGTTCGGTCAAGCGCCACATGGGCGACCGGTCCTGGTCCACGGATATCGACGGCAAGGGGTGGACCGCGCAGGAGATCTCCGCCCAGATCCTCGGCAAGCTGAAGCGCGACGCCGAGGCATACCTCGGGGACACGGTCACGCAGGCCGTGATCACGGTACCGGCGTACTTCGACGACGCGCAGCGCCAGGCCACCAAGGAGGCGGGCCAGATCGCCGGCCTCGAGGTGCTCCGCATCATCAACGAGCCGACCGCCGCGGCGCTCGCGTACGGCCTCGACAAGCAGGAGGCGGGCGACCACACCGTGCTCGTCTTCGACCTCGGGGGCGGCACCTTCGACGTCTCCCTGCTCGAGATCGGCGAGGGGGTCTTCGAGGTGAAGGCCACCCACGGCGACACGCAGCTGGGCGGCGACGACTGGGACCAGCGGATCATCGACTGGCTCGTCAAGACCTTCAAGGACAACCACGGCGTCGACCTGTCGAACGACCGGATGGCGCTGCAGCGGCTGAAGGAGGCCGCCGAGAAGGCGAAGATCGAACTGTCGCAGGTAGCGGAGAGCACGATCAACCTGCCGTTCATCACCGCGACCGCGGAGGGCCCGCTCCACCTGGAGCAGAAGCTCACGCGCGGCGAGTTCGAGCGCATGACCGAGGACCTGGTCGAGCGGTGCAAGGTGCCGTTCGAGCAGGCGATCAAGGACTGGGGCAAGGACGCGAGCGCGATCGATCACGTGATCCTCGTCGGTGGCTCCACGCGCATGCCGATGATCCAGGAGCTCGTCAAGCGCCTGACCGGCGGCAAGGAGCCCCACAAGGGCGTGAACCCGGACGAGGTCGTCGCGGTCGGCGCCGCGATCCAGGCGGGCGTGCTGAAGGGCGATGTCAAGGACATCCTGCTCCTGGACGTCACGCCGCTGTCGCTCGGCGTCGAGACGAAGGGCGGCATCTTCACGAAGCTCATCGAGCGCAACACGACGATCCCGACGCGCAAGTCGGAGATCTTCACGACCGCCGACGACAGCCAGACCACGGTCGAGATCCACGTCCTGCAGGGCGAGGCCGAGACCGTGATGTCTCCCGTCGTGAAGTCGCTCGGGCGGTTCCACCTGATGGGGATCCCGCCGGCCCCGCGCGGCATGCCGCAGATCGAGGTCGCGTTCGACATCGATGCGAACGGCATCGTGAACGTGAGCGCGAAGGACCTCGCCACCGGCAAGGAGCAGCAGATGACGATCACCGGTGGCACGGCCCTGTCGAAAGACGAGGTCGAGCGCATGGTGGTCGACGCCGAGAAGTTCGCGGCTGAGGACCATGCGCGCCGCCAGGCGGCCGAGGCCCGCAACCAGGCGGACCAGGTCTCCTACCAGATCGAGCGATTCCTGCAGGAGAACGGGGACAAGGTCTCCGACGGCGACAAGGCCGACCTGACGAAGGCGAACGACGAGCTGAAGGACGTCCTGAAGGACGAGGCGGCCGAGCCCGCGACGCTCGGCTCGGCGGCCGACGCCGCGATGCAGGTCTTCCAGCGCATCGGGCAGGCGATGTACGAGCAGCAGCAGGCGACCCAGGCCGGGTCGCCCGGGGCCGGGGACGCGGGGGCCGGCGAGGCCGGTGCCGCCACCGAGTCCGAGGACGACGTGGTCGAGGGCGAGATCGTGGACGAAGGCGGTGCCTCCTGATGGACGAGCATCCCGGAGACGAGACGCCGCGGATCCGGATCACGGACCGCCGCCGGTTCGTCGACGACGCGGGGGCGGATGGCGCCCCGGCCGATGCGGCCGGGGCAACCGCTCCGCACGATCCGGCCGTCGGTGACCCCGGCGTCGGCGCGGCCGACGCCGCTGCCGACCCCGCCGAGGTGGCGACGGACCTCGAGGCTGCGCGCGCCGAGGCGGCGCAGTACCTCGACCACCTGAAGCGGCTGCAGGCGGAGTTCGACAACTACCGCAAGCGCGTGCTGAAGGAGCAGACGACCGCGATCGACATGGCTTCGGAGCCGGTCGTGCGCCGGCTGCTCGAGGTGGTCGACGACTTCGAGCTGGCCCTGATGGCGGCGACCGAGAAGCCCGACTTCGACCGGTTCCTGCACGGCGTGGAGCTCGTGTACGCGAAGCTGCTCGACTCGCTGCGGGCCGAGGGCGTCGAGCGGATCGAGGCCGACGGCAAGCCGTTCGACCCCGAGCGGCACGAGGCGCTGATGCAGACCGGCGAGGGCGACGGCGACCCGATGGTCGCCGACGTGCTGCGGCCCGGCTACACGCTGCGCGGGCGCGTGATCCGGCCCGCGGGCGTGCGCGTGGAGCGGCGCTGAGCCGCCCCGCGAGGATCGGCGGTGAGCGGATGGCGGACGGGGTGGTGAGCTGAGATGGCCGACGAGGTCCGCCGCGAGTGGTTCGACAAGGACTACTACCAGTCCCTCGGCGTCGCGAAGAACGCGAGCGCGGCGGAGATCAAGAAGGCCTACCGCAAGCTCGCGCAACGGCATCACCCGGACGCGAACCCCGGGAACCAGCAGGCCGAGGAGCGGTTCAAGGAGATCTCGGCGGCGTACGACGTCCTGGGCGACGAGGAGAAGCGCAAGGCGTACGACCGTGTCCGCGAGATGGGTCCGGGCGGGTTCGGCGCCGGGGCGGGGCCGGGCTGGCCCGCGGGTGCCACCGCGGGCGGCTGGCCGGGCGGGGTGCGCTACGAGCAGGTCGACTTCGACATCGACGATCTCCTCGGCGCCTTCGGCCGGGGCCGCACACGCGGAGGCCGCTCGCGCCGGAGCCCCGGCGTGCAGCGAGGCGCCGACCTCGAGACCGACGTGCGGATCCCGTTCGACGACGCGATGGCGGGCACGACCGTCCCGGTGCAGATCAAGGGACCGGCCGTTTGCCGAACGTGCCACGGGAGCGGCGCCGAGCCGGGCACCCAGCCGACGGAGTGCCCGCAGTGCCACGGAGCGGGCGTGGTCGACGTGAACCAGGGCTTCTTCCAGATGGAGTCGACGTGTCCGACGTGCCGCGGCCGCGGGCAGGTCGTCGAGCAGCCGTGCCACACCTGCCACGGCACCGGCGTGGAGCGCCGGACCCGGAAGTTCCAGGTCAAGATCCCCGCCGGCGTGAAGGACGGGGCGCGGATCAAGCTCGCCGGTCGCGGCGAGCCGAGCCCGAGCGGCGGGCCCCCCGGCGACCTGTACGTCCGGGTCCGGGTCCAGCCCCACGCGATCTTCGGGCGCAAGGGCGACGACCTGACGCTCGAGCTGCCCGTGAGCTATCCCGAGGCGGCGCTCGGTGCGAACGTCGAGGTCCCGACCTTGAACGGCCCGGTCACGCTGAAGGTTCCGGCGGGGACGCCGACCGGAACGACGTTCCGCGTGCGCGGCAAGGGCGCGCCCAAGAAGAGCGGGTCGGGCGACCTGCTGGTCACCGTGAACGTGAACGTGCCCGGGAAGCTCTCCCGGGAGGAGAAGCAGCTGCTGAAGCAGCTCGACGAGGCGCGTGGCGAGTCGCCGCGGAAGCGGCTGGGGGTCTCGTGATGGTGGAGCGGCGGGAAGGTGCGCGGCCGGACCGTGCGGTGTTCGTGATCAGCGTGGCGGCGGAGCTCGCAGGCATGCACCCGCAGACGCTGCGGATGTACGAGCGCAAGGGCCTGCTGCACCCGGAGCGCACGAGCGGCAACAGCCGCCGGTACTCCGAGCTCGACATCGAGCGCCTGCGGCTGATCCAGGAGCTGACACAGCAGGCCGGGGTGAACCTGGCCGGCGTGAAGCGGATCATGGAGCTGCAGCGCGAGGTCGACCGGCTGCAGGCGCGGGTGCGCGAGCTGGAGGACCGGCTGCAGCACCGGATGGCGATCGCGATGCCGGGACGGGTCGAGCGGACCGAGATCGTGCCGCTCGGGACGCTCGCGCCCCGGCCTTGGAGCGAGCGATGACGCGGATCGTCGGCGACCGGGTCACGCTGCGCGGGTTCCGCGAGGACGAGCTGGACCGGCTCGTGCAGGTGGCGCGCGCCGCGCCGACCGACGACGGGATCCACTGGGGGCCGACCGATCCGGCGTCGATCCGCCAGCGGATCGCCTCGTCGGGAGCGTGGTCGCACGGCCACCTGATCCTCGCGATCGAGGCGGACGGCGAGCTCGTCGGCGAGGTCCAGGCCCGCAGCGTGCGCGGCGGGATGCCGCACGGCGTCTTCGAGCTGGGGATCGACGTGTTCGAGCCGGACCGGCGCGGCCGCGGGGTGGGATCGGCCGCGGTGGTCGAGCTCACGCGTCACCTGTTCCGCGAGGAAGGCGCGCACCGCGTGCAGCTGTCGACCGACGTCGCGAACGCGCCGATGCGCCGCGTCGCGGAGCGCCTGGGCTTCGGCTTCGAGGGCGTGATGCGCGGCTTCATGCCGACCGGGGACGGCCCGCACGACTACGCGATGTACGCGATCACGAAGGACGACTACGAGGACGTGGAGAGCCGATGGACCTGAACAGGCTGACGATCAAGTCGCAGGCCGCGCTGGCGGAGGCCCAGCAGCAGGCCGTGGCGCGCAACCAGCAGACGATCGAGCCCGAGCACGTGCTGTTCGCGCTGCTCTCCGACCCCGAGGGCGTGGTCTACCCGCTGCTGCACCAGCTGAACGTCGCGCCGAAGACCGTCCGCGACCGGGTGGACGAGGCGCTGGATCGGATCCCGAAGGTGTTCGCGCAGGGTGCGGCCGCCGAGGCGCGGATCTCGCCCGCCACCGGGCGGATGCTCGACGCCGCCGGCCGCGAGGCCGAGGCGCTGACCGACGAGTACCTCTCGACCGAGCATCTGCTGCTGGCCCTGCTCGACGGCGACTCGGCGGCCGCGCGGATCTTGCGGGAGGCCGGGCTGACGCACGACGGCGTGCTGAGCGCGCTCGCCGAGGTGCGCGGGCGCCAGCGCGTCACCGACCAGAACCCCGAGGAGAAGTACCAGGCGCTCGAGCGGTACGGGCGCGACCTGACCGAGCAGGCGCGCGCGGGCAAGCTCGACCCGGTGATCGGGCGCGACGAGGAGGTCCGCCGCGTGATCCAGGTCCTGTCGCGCCGGACGAAGAACAACCCCGTGCTGATCGGCGAGCCCGGCGTCGGCAAGACCGCGATCGTCGAGGGCCTCGCACAGCGGATCGTCGCGGGCGACGTCCCCGAGTCGCTGAAGGACAAGCGGGTGATCGCGCTGGACCTGGGCGCGATGGTGGCCGGCTCGAAGTACCGCGGCGAGTTCGAGGAGCGGCTGAAGGCCGTGCTGAAGGAGATCGCGGACTCCGAGGGCGAGATCATCACGTTCATCGACGAGCTCCACACGATCGTCGGGGCCGGCGCCGCCGAGGGCGCGATGGACGCGGGCAACATGCTGAAGCCGATGCTCGCGCGCGGCGAGCTCCGCGCGATCGGCGCGACGACGCTCGACGAGTACCGCAAGAACATCGAGAAGGATCCCGCCCTGGAGCGCCGGTTCCAGCCCGTGCTGGTCGAGGAGCCTTCGGTCGAGGACACGATCGCGATCCTGCGCGGGCTGAAGGAGCGCTACGAGGTCCACCACGGCGTCCGGATCCAGGACCCCGCCCTGGTGGCCGCGGCCGTCCTCTCGGACCGCTACGTCACCGGGCGCTTCCTGCCGGACAAGGCGATCGACCTGGTCGACGAGAGCGCCTCGCGCCTGCGCATCGAGATCGACTCGATGCCCATCGAGATCGACGAGGTCGAGCGACGGATCAAGCAGCTCGAGATCGAGCGGATGGCCCTGCAGAAGGAGACCGACGAGGCGTCGAAGCAGCGCCTGGAGCGCCTGGAGCAGGAACTCGCCGACCTGCGCGAGCGGAGCGCGGGGATGATCGCGCACTGGCAGCAGGAGAAGGAGCGGATCGGCCGGATCCGCGAGCGGAAGTCCCAGATCGAGGAGACGCGTGGCGAGTTCGAGCGCGCCGAGCGCGACGGCGACCTGGAGCGGGCCGCCGAGCTGCGGTTCGGCCGGCTCGTCGAGCTCGAGCGGGAGCTCGAGGCCGAGAACGCCGCCTTGGAGGAGCTGCAGTCCGAGCAGCAGATGCTGAAGGAGGAGGTCACCGAGGAGGACGTCGCCGAGGTCGTGGCCAAGTGGACGGGCATCCCGGTCTCCAGGCTCATGGAGGGCGAGATGCAGAAGCTCGTCCACCTGGAGGACGCGCTGCACGAGCGCGTCGTGGACCAGGTCGAGGCGGTCGGGGCCGTCGCGAACGCGATCCGGCGCTCGCGCGCGGGCCTGTCCGACCCGAACCGCCCGATCGGCTCGTTCCTGTTCCTGGGGCCGACCGGCGTCGGCAAGACCGAGCTTGCGCGAGCGCTGGCCGACTACCTGTTCGACGACGAGCGAGCGATCGTGCGCGTGGACATGAGCGAGTACCAGGAGCGCCACACCGTGTCTCGGCTGGTCGGCGCGCCGCCCGGCTACGTCGGGTTCGAGGAGGGCGGCCAGCTCACGGAGGCCGTCAGGCGCCGCCCGTACAGCGTCGTGCTGCTGGACGAGATGGAGAAGGCGCACACCGACGTCTTCAACGTCCTGCTGCAGCTGCTGGACGACGGCCGGCTCACCGACGGCCAGGGTCGCACGGTCGACTTCCGAAACGCGATCGTGATCATGACCTCGAACCTGGGGTCATCGATCTTCACCGACACGTCGATCCCGCGCGAGAAGCAGAAGGAGGCCGTGCTCGAGGACGTGCGGACCTACTTCCGCCCGGAGTTCATCAATCGGATCGACGAGATCGTCGTGTTCGAGCCGCTCGGCCGCGACGAGATCCGCCAGATCGTCCAGATCCAGCTCCGGCAGCTCCTGGCCCGCTTGCAGGAGCGGAACATCGGACTCGAGCTGACCGACGAGGCGCAGGACTACCTGGCGAACAAGGGGTACGACCCGGCGTTCGGCGCCCGCCCGCTCAAGCGCCTGATCCAGCGCGAGCTCCAGGACCCGTTGGCCCTGAAGCTGCTCTCGGGCGAGATCTCGGAGGGCTCGACGGTCACGGTGGACGTCGGCGACGGCGGCTTGGCCTTCGGAGCCGCCAGACAGAGCGACGCGTGAGCCACTAGTCCGTAGTGGACTAGCGTGGGACGTCTTGATTCGCCCGCTGCCCCGCCGATACTCGGGGTGATGGATCAAGGACTCCTCATCGGGCTGTTCGTCGTCGTTGCCGTCGGCGCGGCGGCGTGGTCCTACTACGCCAAGAAGAAGCGCCGAGACGAGTTGGCGTTCGTCGCGCGGCAGCTGGGGCTGAGCTACGCGGCCGACGACCCGTTCGACATCCTGAACGAGCCGTTCGAGCTGCTCCGACGTGGGGACGGGCGGGGGGTCGAGAACGTCCTGTGGGGCGCGTTCCACGGCCTCGACGTCCGGGCGTTCGACTACTGGTACTACACCGAGACGCGCGACGCGCAGGGCCACACGAGCCGCTCCTACTCCCGGTTCAACGCCGCGATCGTGCCGGTCGCGGCCGCGTGCTCGAACCTGACGATCGCGAACGAGAACGTGCTGACCGCGCTCGCCGACCACGTCGGGCTCCGCGACATCGAGTTCGAGTCCGAGGAGTTCAACCGAACGTTCAACGTGAAGTCGCCGGACCGCAAGTTCGCCAACGACCTGGTGGACGCGCGGATGATGGCGTGGCTCCTGGCCGAGGCACAGGGCTTCGCGTTCGAGGTCGTCGGCGACCAGGTGCTCGTGTACCGCAAGCGGCTCGGGCCGGCCGAGGTCGTCTCGCTGCTCGGGACCGCGAAGGCGTTCGTGGACCATGTGCCGCGTGTCGTGTACGAGCTGTACCCGGCCGCGGGCGGGACGGCCTGAGGCCGATGGAGTTCGCGATCGGGTTCGCGGTGCTCGTCGTGGCGGCGCTGGCTGCCCTCTGGCGAGCGCGCCACCACGGCGGCCGCCAGCGCGAGCTGATGCTCCTGTGCCGGCACGCCGGGCTGGCGTACCAGCCGCTCGATCCGTTCGCGGACACGATGTGGCTGCCGTTCCGGCTGTTCGCTCGTGGCGACGCGCGTGGGACCGAGAACGCGGTCTGGTCCGAGGCGGTGGAGGGCGTGCGGGTGTTCGACTACTGGTTCGTCGAGGATCGCGACGAGGGGCGCGTGACCACGAACCTGACCTGCGCGCTGGTGGAGCTGCCGTTCGGCGTGCCTCGCCTGCAGGTCGAGCCGCGCGACGCGCTCGACATCGTCTCGGAAGCGGTCGGGCTGGACCGGATCGAGCTCGAGCTGGAAGCGTTCAACCGCCGGTTCGAGGTCCGGACCGCCGACCGCCGGTTCGCCGTGGCGTTCCTGGACCAGCGGATGATGGAGGCGCTGCTCGGTCTGCCTGCGGGCGTGACGGTCTCGGTGAACGAGGATCGGCTGCTGCTCCACGCGCCGACGCTGCCCGCGCCCCAGGTCCTGCTGCTGTTCGACGAGGCGAGCGCCCTCCGCGAGCAGATCCCGACGGTCGTCGCGAGCCTGTTCCCGCCGCGGCCGATGGAGGGACCGCACGAGGACCGCTGGCTCCAGGGACGCTGGACCCCCGAGCCGATCGGCACGGAGCCGATCGGCACGGAGCCGATCGGCCCTGCGGGTGGTCCCGAGGGCTAAGCTTCCCCCGACCGCAACGGAAGGAAGCGACGTGACCTGGCTCTGGATCGTCATCGGGCTGGTCGTGGTGCTCGGCATCGCGGCAGTCTTCTCCTACAACCGGTTCATCTCGCAGCGCACCCTGATCAAGGACGCGTGGGCGAACATCGACACGGAGCTCCGCCGCCGGTACGACCTGATCCCGAACCTGGTCGAGACCGTCCGGGGCTACGCGTCGCACGAGCGGGAGACCTTCGAGCAGGTCACGAACGCTCGAGCGATGGCGACCGCCGCGACCGGTTCGCCGGCCGAACAGGCCGCCGCCGAGGGGCCTTTGGTCGCCGCCCTCCGCCAGCTGTTCGCCGTGGTGGAGAACTACCCCGACCTGAAGGCGAACCAGAACTTCCTGGCCCTACAGGCCGAGCTCTCCAACACCGAGGACCGGCTGCAGACGGCCCGGCGCTTCTACAACGCGAACGTCCGCGACTACAACCGGCGCGTCGCCGCGTTCCCATCGTCGGTCGTCGCGAACATGTTCCACTTCGAGGAGGAGCAGTACTTCGAGGTCGAGGAGTCGCTCCGCGGCGACGCTGGCGTCCCGCGGGTGAGCTTCGGCGGGGAGACGCCGGGCGTGACGTTCGGTGACGGCGAGGGACCGTCGGTTCCACCGCCGACCGGGACGCCGAACGCGCCGATCGCCGGGGGCGGGGCGACGGGCAACGTTCCGCCGCCCGCCGAGGCGTCTCCGGCCGATGCCACGCCGGCGGTCGAACCCGCGCCGGCCGCTGAGGACCCGACACCGCCGACGCCCGAGCGACCCGACGACTGAAGGTCAGTCCGCGTGCGAGTGAGGTAGCAGCTCCTCCTCCGGTGCCTCGCCGCAGCCCTCGAATATCGGGGTCCGGCGGACGCCGCGGGACAGGATCCACCAGGTCGCCGCCCACGCGAGCGCGACGCCGCCCAGGATGAACGCCGCCTGGCGCGGCCCGATCTGGTCGGCGAGGATCGATGCGACCAGGCTCGACAGCGCGAGCGAGAGCGTCACCAAGGCGAAGTCGAACGCGAAGATCCGCCCGCGGATCTTGTCGGGCACGATCCGCTGCAGCCCGTAGGTCGACAGCACCCATGTCGACCCGCCGCCGAGGTGCGCCATGAAGATCGTTCCGGACGCGATGAGCAGGGTCGGCGCGAGGCCGAGCGCGACGTAGGACACGCCGAACAACGCGAGCGACAGGCCGATCGCCGGGAGCAACCGCTCGTGGTCGCGCCCGGATAGGCGGTGGCCGATGAACGGTCCGATCAGCGCCCCGACGCCGCGGGCCGCCATCAGCAGCCCGAACCCGATGTCGCCCGCGTCGAAGACCTGCTTGCCGAAGACCGGGATCAGCGCGAGCACGCCCGCGGCCAGGCCGAAGCCGCCCTTCACGCCGACGAGCGACAGCACGCGATGGTCGCGCCGCGCGTACCGGATCGTCTCACGGGTCGCCTCGACCACGTCCGGGTGCTCCCGTCCCTCCATCGTCTCGGCCTCGGAGAAGGAGACCCGGATCCCCGAGAGCAGGATCGCCGAGAGCACGAACGACGCCGCGTCGAGCAGGAACGCCGTGTCCGCACCCCAGAGCGTGGCCACGACGCCTCCCAGCGCGGCGCCGATCGCGAGCATCGTGCCCCACAGCGATCCGCCGAGCGCGTTCGCGATCGGAAGGTCCTCGGCGGTCACGACGTTCGGGATCGCGGCCGACGAGGCCGGGTCGAACGGCGCCGCGAAGACCGACAGGACGGCCAGCAACAGGTACGCGAGCCAGATCGTCTCCGCGCTGACGGCCAGGAACCCGACGCAGATCGCCGCGCGGGCCAGGTCGCACCCGATCATCAGCTTCCGACGGTCCAGGCGATCGGCGAGCGCGCCGGCGAACGGTGACGCCAGGAAGAACGCCAGCTCCTGACACAGGATCGCGATGCCGACGCTCGTCGCGTTGCCGGTGGCGTCGAGGATCAGGCCGCCGATCGCGACGAACAGGAACCAATCGCCGCCGAGCGAGATCACCGACGCGAAGAAGAGCCGACGGAACGCGCGGTTGCGCCGCAGGAGCGAGACGCTCGCGCGGAAGGCCCCCTGGGAGGCGGCGTCAGACCCGGGTTCGGCCACGGCGTGTCAGACTACAGGTGGCCCCTTCGGCCCGAGGAGGATCCCGTGCTCGAGCGGTTCACGTGGTACCGGCAGGCGGCGTTTCGCTGGTCGGACGGCGAGCGGACCGTCTACATCGACCCGTGGGGTACGCCGGAGGACGCCGACCCCGCGGACCTGATCCTGATCACGCACGCGCACTTCGACCACTTCCAGCCCGACGAGATCGCGCGGCTGTCGCGTCCCGGGACGAAGCTCGTCGCGCCCCGCGACGTGGCGGCGGAGCTCTCGGGCGACGTGACGCCGGTCGCGCCGGGCGAGACGCACGAGGTCGCGGGCGTCCGGATCGCGACCGTGCCCGCCTACAACGTGGTGGAGGAGCGCCTCGAGAAGCACCCACGATCCTGCAACTGGGTCGGCTACGTCGTGGACCTGGGTGGGCATTCCTACTACCACGCCGGCGACACCGACCACGCGCCCGAGCTCGACGAGGTGAAGGCCGACGTGACGTTCCTGCCGATCGGCGGGACCTACACGATGGACTGGGAAGAGGCCGCCGGGCTGGCGCGGTCGATCGCGCCCCGGGTCGCCGTCCCGATGCACTACGCGTTCGTGTGCGGCTCGCCGCTGGACGGGAAGCTGTTCGCGAGGGCCGCCGCGCCCGTCGAGGTCGAGCTGCTGATCCCCGTCGACCCGTTCGAACAGGACTGACCCCTGCGCGTCTCTCCCGCTTCCCGGCTGCCGCTCGCCACCGCCGTGGTGGCGGCCGTCGCGGTCGGGCTCGGCGTGGCGCTCGCGGCCCGGGCGTTCGCGGGCGGGTCCTGCCCGCCGCACGAGACCGTCGCGCTCGTCTCGACCTGTCGCGGGCTGATCGCGAGCCTCGCGGTCCGCGTCGGGGCGACTGCCGGCATCGTCGTCCTGCTGTCGCAGCTCGTGTCCGCGGGCCTGGCCCGGACGGCCGAGACGATCGACCGGGACCGCGCGCTCGCGCGGGAGGAGGAGCGGTGATGGAGCTCGGGTACGACGGCACGCTGTACGTCCTGGCCTTCGACCATCGGGGGTCGTTCCAGAAGAAGTTCTTCGGCGTCGAGGGCGCGCCCTCGCCCGAGGACACCGCCCGGATCGCCGACGCGAAGCGCGTGATCTTCGAGGGCTTCCTGGCGGCGCTCGAGGCGGGCGCCGACCGGACCGCGGCCGGCGTCCTGGTCGACGAGCAGTTCGGCGAGGCGATCGCCCGGGAGGCGAGGGCGGGGGGCATGGTGCTCGCGATGCCCGCGGAGCGATCGGGCCAGGACGAGTTCGACTTCGAGTACGGCGAGGACTTCGGCCGTCACATCGAGGACCTCGACCCGACGTTCTGCAAGGTCCTCGTGCGGTTCAACCCGGAGGCCGACGGCGCGACGAACGCACGACAGGCGACGCGGCTGAAGGACCTCTCGGACTGGCTCCACCACCGGGACCGGAAGTTCCTGTTCGAGCTGCTGGTGCCGGCAGAGCCGCATCAGCTGGAGACGGTCGATGGTGACGCAGCCCGGTTCGACACGGAGCTCCGCCCGCAGCTGATGCGCGTCGCGATCGCCGAGCTGCAGGAGGCCGGGATCGAGCCCGACGTCTGGAAGATCGAGGGGCTGGACCGGCGGGAGGACTGCGAGGAGACCGTCGCCCAGTGCCGGGTCGCGGGGCGCGACCACGTGTCCTGCGTGGTCCTCGGCCGGGGCGCCGACGATGCCGCCGTGGACCGGTGGCTCCGCGCCGCGGCGGGCGTGCCCGGGTACGCAGGGTTCGCGATCGGCCGCTCGATCTGGTGGGACCCGCTGAAGGCCTACGTGGACGGAACGAGCGACCGCGGGGCGGCCGCCACGACGATCGCCGCGAACTACCGCCGGTTCATCGACGTGTACGCCGGCGGCTGACCGAGGCCATTAGCCCGAGATCAGCAGCCCGCGCCGGCCCCGGATCCGCCGGTCGAGCAGCGTGAACACGAGGTAGTCGACGGCGACGCCGATCAGCACGATCACGCCGAGCGTCGCCAGCACCGCGGGCACGTCGAGCTGCTCCTGCGCCAGGAGATGACCGAGGCCGGTCGCGCGCGCCGCGGTGAGCAGCAGCTCCGCCGCCATCAGCGCCTTCCACGCGAACCCCCAGGCCTGCTGGAGCCCCGCCACGTAGGCCGGGAGCGCCGCGGGGAAGATCACCGACCGGTACAACTCCCATCCCTCGGCCCCGAGGGTGCGACCGGCGCGCGTCAGCAGCGGCGGCACCTGGCGGAACGCCGAGATCGTCGCGAGCGTCACGGAAGGGAACGCGCCCACGATCGTCACGAACACGACCGCGCGCTCCGTGGCGCCGAACCACACCACCGCGAGCGGCAGCCACGCGATCGACGGCGCGATCTGGAGCGCGACGACGAGCGGCCGCACGCTGCGGCGGGCGAACTCGTTCAGCGCGAGCCCGACACCGAGCGCGGTTCCGACGACGATCGCGGTGACGAACGAGAACGCGAGCCGGAGCAGCGTCTTCAGCGCGGCCTCGGGGATCGTCCCGTCCGAGACCCCTTCGGTGAAGGCACGCCAGACGACGGCCGGCGATGGCAGGACATCATCGCCGGTGAACGCGGCGGCGATCGCCCACACGATGAGCAGCCCCGCGACGCCGGCGAGCGGCGGGCCGAGCTCGCGCGCGAGCCGCCTCATCGATCCCCGCCCTTCCCGACCTCGGACATCAGCAGGTCGTGGATCTCGGAGACGACGCGCGATACGAGCGGATCGTCGAGGCTCCGCGGACGCCGCGCGAAGATCCGCTGTTCCTCCAGCAGCTGCCCAGGCGCCGCGGACATCACGAGGACGCGGTCCGCCAGCAGGGACGCCTCACGCACGTTGTGGGTCACGAACAGGAACGTCTTGCGGCCGTCGCTCTCGAGCCAGGCGCGCTGGAGCTCGTTCTGCAGGAGCTCGCGCGCCTGGGCGTCGAGCGCACCGAACGGCTCGTCGCAGAGCAGGACGTCGGCGTCGGTCGAGAGCGCCCGGGCCAGCGCGGCGCGCTGGCGCATCCCGGCCGAGAGCTCGTGCGGCTGCGAGTCGGCGTGGGCGGCCAGGCCGACGCCCTCGAGGACCCGCATCGCGCGAGCGCGTCGATCGTCCGCGGGGACGCCGGCGAGCCGCAGCGCGAGCTCGATGTTGCCGACGACCGAGAGCCACGGGAACAGCGCGGGCTCCTGGAACAGGACCGCGCGGTCCGGTCCGGGACCCGTGATCGGCCGGCCGTCGACGAGGACCGAGCCGGCCGTCGGCCGGTCGAGCCCGGCGAGGATGTTGAGGATCGTCGTCTTGCCGCATCCGGACGGTCCGAGGAGGCAGACGAACTCGCCGGGCTGGACGTCGAAGCTCACGTGGTCGACCGCGGTGATCTGGGCGCCGGCCGTGGTCGCGCGCGTCTTCACGAGATCACGCACGCTGAGCTTGGGCGCTCCGTCCAGGCCGGGACCGGCGTCGAACGGGTCGGGGAGGACCTCGACCGTGCTCATCGCAACCGGAACTTCTCGGCCATCTCGATCTGCACCACCTTGCCGTCCTGGATCACCAACACGACCGTGCCGAACCGGATCCGCCGGACGATCTCGGCCACCTTGACCAGCACCGCCCGCTCCTCGTCGGTGAGGTCCGCCATGTCGAGCTCGACCGGCTCGGATGTGGGTTCGTCAGCCATGGTTCGGGGATGGACCCTCTGCACGCTCCCGAGGACGACGACGGCCGCGACGGGACCCGTCGCGGCCTCCAGTGTGTCTGGTCAGCTGCCTCGGCGAAAGTAGCAACGGCGTTCCGGGCACGTCAACGACCCGCGCCCGACGCTCAGGCGTTCGGGTTCCCCACGAACAGGCCCGACAGGAGCAGCGCGACGGGCAGGAGGAACAACGCCCCGACGAACAGCGCGAGCCGCAGGTTCCGGGCCACGAGCCAGTCGTCCAGGCGCAGGACCGAGCGCTTCACGGGCCCGTAGATCAGCGCCAGGATCAGCAGGGAGACGATCGTGACGCCGATCGCCTCGGCGAGCACGATCTGCGCCGCGACCGGGGTCGGCTGCAGCATCGCCACGACGAGGGTGTCGGCGAGCGTCGTGATGTTCGCGCCCATGATGTAGGGGAGGGCCTCGTCGCGCTTGACGTAGCCCTTCACCGCGAGCGGCACGAGCACGGTGAGCGCAACCGAGACCGACAGCGTCAGGGTGGCCACGAGGCACCCGAGGCCGAACATCGTCCACGGGTGCTTCAGCCAGGACGAGCGCTTGCGGAGGGTCGTGTCGCCGCTGACCTGCGGCAGGACGTGATCGAGGATCTTGAACGACAGCAGGATCGTGCCGAGGCCGACCAGGAAGAGCCAGCCGCCGTGGACGTGCACCTGCACGAAGTCGACGATCGGTCCCCAGACCTTGCCGAAGAGGGCCTCGAGCTTGCCGGACGCGTGCCAGTTGACGCCGTCGAGGGCCCCCGCACGCAGGATCGTGTAGCCGATCAGCATCCCGGGCAGGTACACGATCGCCGTCATCGTGAGGGCCTGGATCCCCATCCCGATCGGCGCTCCGCGGTCGCGGCCCTTGTCCTTCATCGCGTACAGGAAGCCGGTCAGCAACACGATGAACGACGCGCCCAGGCGGGAGCCTGACAGCATCGTGAAGGTCTGGAGCTTCGTCAGGGTCCCCGCCCCGAACAGGCTGATCGCGGTCGCGGCCACCGGCGATCCGGAGAGCACGAAGTACGCGCCGAGCCAGCCGGCGCCGAGCGTCGAGACCCCGTTCGCGAAGGGGAACTGGCCCTGGATCGACGGCCCGACCTCGCCGGCCCCCGCCTTCATGATCTGGATCGCGAGGATGAACAGGAAGATCGCGGGGATGAAGAGCAGGACCTTGCGGACGATGTACCAGGGGCTCCGCTCGACGTAGCCGATCGGCGTGAGGATGTGACGTCGTGCGTACGCCTCGGCGGGGACGCAGAACTCCCCGTCGATCTCGATGAGGTCAGCCTCGCGGTCGGTCGTCCGCGCCACGCGATATCTCCCTGTTTGGAACGACGAAGGCCGCGACGAACGAACCCGTCGCGGCCTCCAGTGTTTCTGGTCAGCTGCGCAGCCGAGTCTAGCATCGGCCTCGGGGGAGGGTCGATAGGTCGTTCGGCCGCAGACGCCTGCGACCAACGGTCCGACGTGTGGCGATCTCGTTGCGGTGGCGGCCGCCGACCGTTCGGATGCTTGACACCTACCCCCTTCCGCCGGTACACGTTGTGCCGCGCACGTCGCTCGACCGGACACACCGGAGACGACGCGCGATCCCTCCACCGAACGCTTCGGAGTGACGCGTCTTCCGAAGAACGACGTGGAGAAGCCTTTCGGTTGACCGGACCACCGGAGACCGAGTCGAGAGACCGCCGGTGACCGTCACCGGTCGATCGAAAGGAGCCCCGATGTTCCACCGCTCCACGAAGCTCCGGGCCGTGGTGGCCCTCGCGAGCCTCGCCCTGATCGCCGCCGCGTGCAGCAACTCCGACGACGGCGGCGAGGGCGGCACGTCGGCGACCGCCTCGGGTTCGTCCGGCGGCTCCGGCGAGTGCACGCCCGCCGAGCAGCCCGTGATCAACTTCGCCGCGTACAGCACGCCGCGCGAGGTCTACGGCAAGATCATCCCGGCGTTCACCTCGGCCTGGAAGGAAGAGCACGACGGTCAGGTCGTGATCTTCAACGAGTCGTACGCCGGCAGCACCACGCAGGCCCAGAACGTGATCAACGGCTATCCGGCCGACATCGTCGCGCTCTCGCTGGCGCCCGACGTCGACGTGATCGCCGACGCCGGCCTGATCACCCACGACTGGACCACGGCCCCGGACGCAGGCATGGTCTCGACGTCGGTCGTCGTCTTCGACGTGCGGCCAGGTAACCCGAACGGGTACGCGGACTGGAACGACCTGACCGCGTCCGGCACCGAGATCCTCACGCCCGACCCCGCGCAGAGCGGCGGCGCGCGCTGGAACATCGTGTCGGCCTGGGGCTCGGCCCTGCGCGGCTACGCCGGGGTCGCCAAGGACGACCAGGCGGGGGCGACCGAGCTCCTGAACGGGTTCCTCGGCAACGTGATCACGTTCGATAAGAGCGCCCGTGACTCGATCCAGAACTTCGAGGCCGGCAACGGCGACGTGGCGATCACCTACGAGAACGAGGTGAAGACCGCGCAGAAGGCGGGTCTCGAGGACGAGGCCGTCTACACCCCGTCGTCGGTCCTGATCGAGAACCCGGTGGCGCTCGTCGACACGTACGCCGACGAGCACTGCGTCCGTGAGATCGCCGAGGCGTTCATCGACTACCTGCACACGCCCGAGGTGAAGGACCTGTACCACTCGGTCGGGTTCCTGCGCTCGACGGACCTCGCCGAGGCGAAGGCGGGCGATCCCGACAACGGGTTCCCGGCGATCGAGGACCTCTGGACCGTCGACGAGATCGGCGGATGGGACGCCCTGAACGAGGAGCTGTTCAGCGACACCGGCATCGCGACCCAGGCGATCGCCGGGGGAGCGTAAGAGCCGACGATGAGCAGCGCCGCGCAGTCACTCCCGCGGGTCCGGACGCGATCGATCTCCCATCGCGCAGCTGCACGGATCCGTCACGCGAGCCTGCGCGGCGCTGCCATCGTCTACCTCGGCGCCTTCATCCTGCTGCCCGTCGTCGCGATCCTGACGAAAGGTTTCGGGGACGGGCTGACCGCGATGCGTGCGGCGTTCGCCGTCCCCGGCGCGTGGCAGGCGCTCTGGCTCACGCTGATCACGTCGGCCCTCGCGGCCACGATCAACGCGGTCCTGGGCACGATGATCGCCTGGGTCCTGGTGCGCTACCGCTTCCCGGGTCGCAACGCCCTGTCGGCGGTCGTCGACCTGCCGCTCGCGATCCCGACGCTGGTCACCGGCGTGATGATCGTGGCGCTGTACGGTCCGAGCTCACCCGTCGGCCGGTTCCTGTCGAGCATCGGGATCGACGTGATCTTCGCCCCGCTCGGCATCCTCCTCGCGCTCCTGGTGGTGACGTTGCCGTTCACGATCCGCACCGTCCAGCCCGTGCTCCAGGAGCTCGACCCCGCCGAGGAGGAGGCCGCGTCCACCCTCGGTGCCACGGGGTGGACGACGTTCCGTCGGATCGTGCTCCCGGCGATCCGCTCCGCGATCGCGGCCGGCGCCCTGCTGTCCTTCGCGCGGGCGATCGGTGAGTTCGGCAGCATCGTCCTGGTCTCGGGCAACCGGACCGGCGAGACGCTCACGGCCCCCGTCTTCATCTTCCAGCTCGCCGCGCAGTTCCGGCCCGCCGAGGCGGCCGCCGTGGCGTCGCTGCTGTTCGGCATCTCGTTCGTGCTGGTCCTGGTGACCACGCGCCTGCTCAAGCGCAAGGAGGCCGAGTGAGCGCGGTCGCCACCACCGAGGGCGCGCGCCTGGACCTCCGACGGTCGCGGCGGACCCGTCGCCTGCTGATCGCCGCGACGCTGGTGTCGGTCTCGATCCTGCTGCTGATCCCGCTCGTCGGGATCCTCTGGACCGCGCTGAAGCCGGGCCTGAGCGTGATCACGGACACGCTCAAGCAGCCGGACGTGCAGCACGCCTTCTACCTGACCCTCATCATCACGGTGATCACGGTCGTCGTGACCGGCGTGTTCGGGGTGATCGTCGCGTGGGTGCTGGTCCGCCAGCGGTTCGTCGGCCGGAGCTTCCTCAACGCGCTGGTCGACCTGCCCTTCGCGCTGTCGCCGGTCACCGTCGGCCTGGCGTGCGTGCTGCTGTTCGGCACGGGCGGCTGGTTCGCGGACTTCTTCGCGGCGCGCGGGATCCAGATCATCTTCGCGCTGCCGTCGATGATCCTCGTGACGATCTTCATCTCGATCCCGTTCGTGATCCGCGAGGTGCAACCGGTCCTCGAGGAGGTCGGGGTCGACGAGGAGGACGCCGCTCGGACGCTCGGCGCCTCCGTGTGGCAGTCGTTCCGCAAGGTGACGGTGCCGAACATCCGATGGGGGCTCCTCTACGGGGTGGCCCTGTCGGCCGCGCGCGCGATCGGGGAGATCGGCGCGGTCCTGGTGGTCAGCGGGCTGATCCAGGGTCAGACCGAGACCGCCACGCTCTACATCTTCCGCGCGCTCGAGGAGCGCCAGACGCCGTCCGCCTACGTGGTGGCCCTGCTGCTGGCGTTGACCTCGGTCGTCCTGTTGGGGGCGATCGAGTTCGCGAAGCGCCGGATCGGAAGGGAGACTCCATGACCAGACCGATCGCGGTCGAGGGCGTCACGAAGCGGTTCGGCTCGTTCGAGGCCGTCGCCGACGTGACCTTCACCGCCCCCGAGGGCGCGATCACCGCGCTCCTCGGTCCGAGCGGCTCGGGCAAGAGCACGGTGCTCCGGATGATCGCCGGGCTCGAGCACCCGACCGCGGGCAAGATCTTCATGGGCGAGGACGAGCTGACCGCGAAGAGCGTGCAGGAGCGCCAGGTCGGGTTCGTCTTCCAGCACTACGCCCTGTTCCGCCACATGACGGTCGCCGACAACGTCGCGTTCGGCCTGACGGTGCGCAAGGAGTCGAAGGCGTTCCAGCGGCAGCGTGTGGACGAGCTGCTGGAGCTCGTGCAGCTCGCGCCGTTCCGCGACCGCTACCCGGACCAGCTCTCCGGCGGGCAGCGGCAGCGCGTGGCGCTGGCGCGGGCGCTCGCACCGCGGCCGGAGGTCCTGCTGCTCGACGAGCCGTTCGGCGCCCTCGACGCGCGCGTCCGCCAGGACCTCCGTCGCTGGCTCGACGAGCTCCACCGCGAGCTCGGCGTGACGAGCCTCCTGGTCACGCACGACCAGGAGGAGGCGATGGAGCTCGCGAACCAGGTCGTCGTGATGCACGAGGGCCGTGTCGAGCAGGTCGGGCACCCCGCAGGAGATCTACGACGACCCCGCGACCCCGTTCGTGGCCGGGTTCGTCGGCTCGGCGAACGTGCTGCACGGGCAGGTCGTGGACGGCCAGGTCCACCTCGGCAACATCCGCCTGCCCGGCGCCGAGCACCTGGAGGAGGGCGCGGCCGCGACCGCGTACGTGCGCCCCCACGACGTCCGGCTCGCGGCCCACGACGACCCGTCGCAGATCCGCGCCACGGTCGAGCGCGCGTCTCGCCTGGGTTGGTTGACGCAGCTGACCCTCCGGCTGCCGGACGGTCACGTCTTGGTCGCACACGTCCCTCAGGAAGAGGTGAACGGCACGAAGCCCGGCGACGAGGTCTCGCTCGACCTGCGCAACGCGAAGGCGTTCCTGCGGCCGGAGCAGGGGGTCGACGAGGGAGGTCCGTCCGAGGCGCCGCCCGAGCCCGTGACCGCCGAGGCCGCCGCCGAGGGATGAGCGACCTCCCGCCGCTCGTCCTCGAGGTCGCGAACCGCGCGCGATCGGGTCCCGTGGCGCGGTTCGCCGAGCTCGACGGCGAGCTTCAGCGGCTGCTGCTGAACGTCGCGGACCTGGTCACGAGCATCGAGTTCGGGACCGTCCAGATCGTCCTGCAGGACGGTCAGGTGGTCCAGCTCCAGACGTCCGAGAAGATCCGGCTGCGCTGAGGCGAGCAGCGTGGGACCGATCGGTTTCGCGCCCGATGACCGTTCCGTAGACTGAGCCCCATGCCGGTCGCCATCGTGCTCGGGACGCAGTGGGGGGACGAGGGCAAGGGCAAGGCGGTCGACTACCTCGCGGACCGGATGGACGCCGTGGTCCGCTACCAGGGCGGCAACAACGCCGGCCACACCGTGATCGCCGAGGGCCGACTGCTGAAGCTGCAGCTGGTCCCGTCCGGGATCCTGTACGACCACATCACGCCCGTGATCGCGGACGGCGTGGTGGTGGACCCGCGCCACCTCGTCAAGGAGATGGACGCGCTGCGCGAGGCAGGGCTGGACGTCTCGCGCCTGGTCGTCTCGGGCAACTGCCACCTGATCATGCCGTACCACCTCGAGCTCGAGAAGGTGACCGAGCGGTTCCTCGGCAAGAACGCGCTCGGGACGACGAAGCGCGGGATCGGACCCGCCTACGGCGACAAGGCGGCGCGGATCGGCCTGCGCGTGCAGGACCTGTTCGACGAGAAGATCTTCCGGGAGAAGCTCGACGTGGTCCTGCGCGAGAAGAACCAGATCCTCGCGAAGGTCTACAACCGGCTCCCGCTGTCCGCCGACCGGATCGTCGAGGAGTATCAGGACCTCGCCGATCGGCTCGCCCCGCACGTGACCGACACCGGGCGCCTGATCCACGACGCGCTCCGCGCCGGCAAGCACGTGATGCTCGAAGGCGCGCAGGGCACGCTCCTCGACCTCGACCACGGGACCTATCCCTTCGTGACGTCGTCGAACCCGGTCGCCGGATACGCGCTCGCGTCCGCCGGGATCGGTCCGAAGGAGGTCGAGCGGGTCGTCGGGATCGTGAAGGCGTACATCACCCGCGTGGGCGCCGGACCGTTCCCGACCGAGGACCTGGGCGACGACGGCGACCGGATGGGGGTGCGGGGCAACGAGTTCGGGACCGTGACCGGCCGCAAGCGACGCTGCGGGTGGCTCGACGTCGCGCTCCTGCGGTACGCCGTCCGGCTGAACGGGCTGACCGAGCTCTTCCTGACGAAGCTCGACGTGCTCTCCGGGTTCGGCACGGTGAAGATCTGCACCGCGTACCGCGCCGATGGGCAGGAGTTCGACGACTTCCCGCCGCACCAGTCGCTGTTCCACCGCGCGCAGCCCGTCTACGAGCAGCTCGATGGCTGGAACGAGGAGATCGACGAGATCCGGTCGTTCGAGGACCTGCCGAAGGCCGCGCAGGTGTACGTGCGCCGGATCGAGGAGCTGGTCGAGGTGCCGGTGTCGGTCGTCTCGGTCGGCCCCGCGCGGGAACAGAGCCTGCCCGCCGCATGAGGGTCCTCGTCGTCGGGGGCGGCGGCCGCGAGCACGCCCTGACGTGGAAGCTCCGGCGGAGCCCGCGCGTCGACGACCTGCTCGTCGCGCCCGGCAACGCGGGGATCTCCTCGCTCGCGCGCCGCGTGCCGGTCGCGGCGGACGACGTCGACGGGATCGTGGCGCTCGCGGAGCGCGAGGACGTCGACCTGACGGTCGTCGGGCCCGAGGCGCCCCTGGTCGCCGGCCTGGCCGACGCGCTCGCGGCGCGCGGCCGCAGGGTGTTCGGGCCGTCGGCCGCCGCCGCGCGGCTGGAGGGTTCGAAGGCGTTCGCGAAGGACCTGATGCATCGCCACGGGATCCCGACCGCGCGCTCGGGCACGTTCACCCACGTCGACGAGGCGACGGTGTTCGTCGACGAGCTCGGCGGGCGCGCCGTCGTGAAGGCCGACGGGCTCGCGGCCGGCAAAGGCGTCACGGTGGCCGGCGATCGCGCGAGCGCGATCGTGGCGCTCGAGGACGCGCTCACCCGCGGCGCCTTCGGCGCCGCGGGTTCCACCGTGGTGGTCGAGGAGGTGCTCGGGGGGCCCGAGGTGTCGGCGTTCGCGCTCCTCGACGGCGAGCGCGTGATGCGGCTCGGGCTCGCGCAGGACTTCAAGCGGATCGGGGAGGGCGATACCGGCCCGAACACGGGTGGGATGGGCGCGTATTCCGGGCTCCCGTGGATCGATCCCGCGCTCGAGGAACGGATCTGGGCGGAGACCGTGGAGCCGACCGCCGCAGCGCTCGCGGACGAGGCCACGCCGTACCGGGGCTGCCTGTTCGCGGGGCTGATGCTGACCGACGACGGCCCCAAGGTCCTCGAGTTCAACTGCCGCTTCGGCGATCCGGAGACCGAGGTGCTCCTCCCGCGGCTGGAGCTGGATCTCGCGGAGACGCTCGCCGCCTGCGCGGACGGGCGTCTGGAGGTGCTCGGTCGGCCGGACACCGGCGAGGCCGCCGTGACCGTCGTCGTCGCCTCCGGCGGCTACCCGGGCGCCTACGAGACCGGGAAGGAGATCCGCGGGCTGGATGCAGCCGATGAGGTCGACGGCGTGACGGTCTTCCATTCGGGCACCGAGGACGCGGACGGTAGAGTGGTCAGCGCCGGCGGACGGGTCCTCGCGGTGAGCGCGCTCGGCGCGTCGCTCCGCGAGGCGCGGGCCCGGGCGTACGAGGCCTGCGACCGCATCGCCTTCGACGGCATGACGTACCGCAGAGACATCGCCGCGCGAGCGGCCGAGGGGGAGGAGACCGGGTGAGCGACCAGGCGCCGAGGGTGGGGGTCCTGGCGGCGTCGCCGTCGGAGCTGGGGCTGATGCGCCAGGCCGGCCTGATCCTCGAGAAGTTCGGCATCGCCCACGAGGTCCGGATCATGTCGTCCTCCAGGAACCCCGACCTGGTGGACGAGTACGCGCGCACCGCCTTCGAACGCGGCCTCAAGGCCGTGATCTGCTCGACCGGCCTCTCCGGCCACCTCGCTGCCGCCGTGGCGGCCCGGACGATCCTGCCCGTGATCGGCGTGCCGATCGCGACGGCGCCGCAGATGGTGGGCAACGAGGCGCTCGCGATCACGGCGCAGATGCCGACCGGCGTCCCCGTGGCGACCGTGGGCGTCGAGGCCGCGGTGAACGCGGCGGTCCTCGCCGCCCAGATCGTCGCCCTCTCGGACCCCGGCGTGCAGACCCTGCTCTGGCGGTTCAAGGACGACCTGGCGGAGGGCCTGAAGCTGTGACGCCGGGGACGGGCAGCGCGATCCGCGGGAAGCCGTCGGCGTGATCCCCCGGTACGCGCTCCCCGAGATGACGGCCGTCTGGTCCGACGAGGCGCGCCTCGGGCACTGGCTCGAGATCGAGATCCTCGCCGTCGAGGCGTGGGCCGAGCTCGGGAAGCTGCCGGCGGCGGACGCCGCCGCCGTGCGCGAGCGGGCGGCCTTCACCGTCGAGCGGGTCCTCGAGGTCGAGGCCGTCACGCGGCACGACGTCGCCGCGTTCGTCCAGGTCGTGGGGGAGTCCGTCGGCGACGCGGGCCGCTGGGTCCACTTCGGGATGACGTCCTCGGACGTGCTCGACACCGCGTTCGCGCTGCAGCTCCGGGCCGCCGCGGACCTGTTGCTGAGCGAGCTCGAGCGGCTGCTGGCGGTCGTGAAGCGCCTCGCGCTCGCCCACCGGGACACGGTCATGGTCGGGCGGTCGCACGGGGTGCATGCCGAGCCGATCAGCTTCGGGTTCAAGCTCGCCGTGTGGGCGTTCGAGCTGGACCGCGACCGCGAGCGGCTCCGGCGCGCGCGAGAGACGGTGAGCGTGGGAGCGATCAGCGGCGCGGTCGGCACGTACGCCGAGGTCGACCCTCGCGTGGAGCAGCTCGTCTGCGCCCGGCTCGGCCTCCGTCCCGAGGAGGCCTCGACGCAGGTGATCCAACGGGATCGCCACGCCGAGTACCTCGCGACGCTCGCGATCGTCGCCTCGACGCTCGACAAGATGGCGACCGAGATCCGGCACCTCGCGCGCACCGAGGTCCGCGAGGTGCAGGAGCCGTTCGCGGCGGGCCAGAAGGGCTCGAGCGCGATGCCGCACAAGCGGAACCCCGTCGTGAGCGAGCGCGTGAGCGGGCTCGCCCGCGTGATCCGCGGGCACGCGCAAGTCGCGTTCGAGGACGTCGCGCTCTGGCACGAGCGCGACATCTCGCACTCGTCCGCGGAGCGGGTGATCTTCCCCGACGCCACCGGGCTGCTGGCGTTCATGCTGCGCGAGCTGACGTGGGTGATGGAAGGCCTGCGGATCTTCCCCGACCGGATGCGTGCGAACCTGGAGGCCGACGGCGGGCTGGCGTTCAGCCAGTCGGTGCTCCTGGCCCTGATCGACTCCGGGTGCTCGCGCGACGAGGCGTACGCGATCGCGCAGCGCGCCGCGGCGGCGGCCTGGGACGAGGGGCGTGGGTTCCGCGCGGCGCTGGAGGCCGATCCCGAGGTGACCGCGCGGATCGCCACCGACGAGCTGGCGGAACTGTTCCGGCCGGAGCGGTTCCTGCGCAACCTGGGTGGGGTGTTCGAGCGGCTGGAGAAGCTCCCGGTCGAGGAGGAGGGCTCGGAGACGTGACGACGATGGGGGACCTGCGTGCGACCGGCAAGGTGCGCGATATCTACGACGCGGGCGAGGACCGACTGCTGATGGTCGCGAGCGATCGCATCAGCGCGTTCGACGTCGTGCTGCCGACGCCGATCCCCGACAAGGGTCGGGTCCTGACCGGTCTGTCGCTGTTCTGGTTCGAACGGACCGCCGAACTCGTCGCGAACCACTTGATCTCGGCCGATCTCGCCGACCTCGGCGAGGGGGCGGCCGAGGCCGACCTGGCAGGCCGGGCGATGCTCGTGCGGCGGGCCGAGGTGATCCCGGTCGAGTGCGTCGCGCGCGGCTACATCACGGGCAGCGGTTGGTCCCAATACCGCAGGGAGCAGGCCGTGTGCGGGATCCCGCTTCCTGCGGGCCTCGTCGAGTCCGAGCGGCTGCCCGAGCCGATCTTCACGCCCACGACCAAGGCGAACGAGGGCCACGACCTGCCGCTCACCCCGGCCGAGACCGACGAGCTGATCGGGACCGGCCTAGCGCAGAGGCTGAAGGAGCTCACGCTCTCGATCTACGAGCTCGCCGCGGACGTCGCGCGGGAGCGAGGGATCATCCTCGCGGACACGAAGTTCGAGTTCGGGTTCATCGACGGTGAGATCGTCCTGATCGACGAGGTGTGCACGCCCGACTCCTCGCGCTTCTGGCCGCTCGACCGGTACCAGGCCGGCGGGGCGCAGCCGTCGTTCGACAAGCAGTACGTGCGCGACTGGCTGGACGCGAGCGGCTGGAACCATGAGCCGCCGCCCCCGGACCTGCCGGACGACGTCGTGACGGCGACGGCGGACCGCTACCGCGAGTCGTACGAGCGCATCGTCGGCGAGCCGTTCGAGGCGTACCGCACGCGGATGGGCGCGGCGTGAGCGACTTCGTCTTCGAGGTGCTCGTCACCCTGAAGCCCGGGTTGTCCGATCCCCAGGGCAAGGCCGTCGAGGGCGCGCTGCCCGCGCTCGGCTGGACGAACGTCCGGGACGTTCACGTGGGCAAGCACATCCGCCTGACCGTGGAGGCTCCGGACGAGCCCTCCGCCCGTGCTCAGGTGGAGGAGATGGCGATCCGCCTCCTGTCGAACCCCGTGATCGAGGGGTACCGCGTCCTCGAGACCGAGGGAACCTGAGCGTGGACGCCGGAGCACCCCGCGTCGGTGTGATCACGTTCCCGGGATCCCTCGATGATCGCGACGCGCTGCGGGCCGTCGAGACGATGGGGGGAAGCGGGGTCGCGCTCTGGCACGCCGATCTCGACCTGCGGGGCGTCGACGCCGTGATCCTGCCGGGCGGGTTCTCGTACGGCGACTACCTGCGGACCGGGGCCATCGCGCGGTTCGCACCGATCATGGGGTCGGTGCACGCGTTCGCCGCCGCCGGTGGCCCGGTGCTCGGGATCTGCAACGGGTTCCAGATCCTCTGCGAGAGCGGGCTCCTGCCCGGCGCGCTGATCCGGAACCGATCGCTCCGGTTCGTCTGCCGCGACGTGTGCCTGCGCGTCGACTCGTCGCGGACGCCGCTCACGGCCGACCTGCTCCCCGGCGAGGTCGTCGAGATCCCGATCAAGCACGGCGAGGGGCAGTTCGTCGCGAACGCCGAGGAACTCGATCGGCTCGAGGGCGAGGGGCAGGTCGTCTTCCGCTACTGTGCTCCCGACGGGACGATCGACGACGCGCACAACCCGAACGGCAGCGCGCGCAACATCGCCGGCGTCCGCAACGCCGCCGGCAACGTCGTCGGCCTGATGCCGCACCCCGAGCACGCGGTCGATCCCGACGTCGGTCCGACGGGCGGCGAGCCGCTGTTCGCCTCGCTCCTCACGCACGCGCTCGCGAAGGTCTGAACCCGAGGTGTCGGACGTCGACCGCCTCCTGCATCGAGCGCTCGGGCTCACCGACGACGAGCTCGAGCGGATCCGACGGATCCTCGGACGGGACCCGAACCCCACGGAGCTCGCGATGTTCGGGGCGATGTGGTCGGAGCACTGCTCGTACAAGTCGAGCAAGGCTCACCTGCGGACGCTCCCGACCGAGGGGAGCGCGGTCCTCGTCGGCCCGGGCCAGGACGCGGGCGCCGTGGACGTCGGGGATGGATACGCCGTCGTCTTCAAGATGGAATCGCACTCGCATCCATCGGCGATCGAGCCTTACCAGGGCGCCGCGACGGGCGTCGGCGGGATCGTGCGCGACATCGTCGCGATGGGCGCGCGCCCGGTGGCGCTGCTCGACCCGCTGATGTTCGGCCCGCTCGGCGACGAGCGGAACCGCTGGCTGCTGGGAGGCGTCGTCGCCGGGATCGGGGGGTACGGCAACTGCATCGGCGTCCCGACCGTCGGCGGCGAGATCCGCTTCGCCGAGCCGCACGCGGCGAACCCCACGGTCGACGTGATGTGCGTCGGCGTGGCGCGGGCGGACGAGCTCATCACGTCCACGTCGCACGAGGTCCACGCGGGGTCGCTGATGCTCCTGTTCGGGGCGTCGACCGGTCGCGACGGGATCGGTGGGGTCAGCGTCCTCGCCTCGGCGACCCTCGAGGAGGGGAGCGAGGCCTCGCGGCCGTCGGTCCAGATCGGCGATCCGTTCGCGGAGAAGCTCCTGATCGAGGCGTCGCTCGAGATGGTCGAGCGGGACCTGCTGGAGGGTCTGCAGGACCTGGGGGGCGCGGGGATCACGTGCGCCGTCAGCGAGTCGGCCGCGCGCGCCGGGATGGGCGCGGAGCTCGACCTGGATGCGGTGCCGCTGCGCGAGCCGGGCATGGAGCCCTTCGAGATCCTGGTCAGCGAGTCGCAGGAGCGCATGCTGGCGGTCGTCCATCCGTCGAGGCTGTCCGAGGTCCGCGCCGTCTGCGAGCGGTGGGGGCTCGCCTCCTCGGTCGTCGCGACCGTGGCGCCGGGCGGCATCCTCACGGTGCGGCGCGACGGCGAGGTCGTCGCGGAGATCCCGGCGCGCGCGCTCGCCGACGAGGGACCGGAGTACGCGCGGCCGATCGAGCCGCCGGCGCCGGCGGACGAGCTGGACGATCCGGCCTTCGCCCCGTTCGACGGGGATCCCCTCGACGCGCTCCTCGCGGTCCTGCGATCGCCGAACGTCGCGAGCAAGCGCTGGGTCTTCGAGCAGTACGACTCGCGCGTGCAGGGTCAGACCGTCGCCGGCGCCGGGTCGGATGCCGCGGTCGTCCGGGTGCCCGGCACGATGAAGGGCCTCGCGCTCTCGACCGACGGGAAGGGCCGGTTCGGCCACCTCGATCCGTACCTCGGTGCGATGCACGCGGTCGCCGAGGCCGCGCGCAACGTGGCCGTCACGGGCGCGCGGCCGATCGCGATCACGAACTGCCTGAACTTCGGCAACCCGGAGCGGCCGGTCGTGATGTGGCAGTTCGCCGAGTCGGTCCGCGGGATCGGTGACGCGTGTCGCGCGCTCGGCACGCCCGTCACGGGCGGGAACGTGAGCTTCTACAACGAGTCCGGGGGCTCCGCGATCTGGCCCACGCCCGTGATCGGGATGCTCGGCCTGCTGGCCGATCACCGGCTGCGCGTCCCGACCGGGTTCCCGCGGGCGGGGCTCGCCGTCTACCTGCTGGGTGAGACGTTCGCCGAGCTCGGCGGCTCGGAGTTCGCCGAGGCGGTCCTCGGGCACCTGGGCGGCCGCCCGCCTGCCCTCGACCTCGGGTCCGAGCGCGCCCTGATCGATCTCCTGGTCGAGGCCGCGAGCCGCGACGTGCTCGCGAGCGCCCACGACCTGGGCGACGGCGGGCTGGCGATCGCCCTCGTCGAGTCCGCGATCGAGGGCGGCCACGGGTGCGCGGTGACGATCGGCGGCGACCTGCCCGCCCACGTCGCGCTGTTCAGCGAGTCGGCTTCGCGCGCGATCGTATCGGTCGATGCGGCGAACGAGGATCGCTTCGTCGAGCTCGCCACCGGCCACGGCGTGCCGTGCACGCGGCTCGGAGAGACGGGCGGGCCGCGCGTGGTGGCCGACGGTCTCTTCGACACCACCGTGGCCGTCCTGCGCGACGCCTACGAACGGGCGATCCCCGAGCTGCTCGGCGAGGCCGTGTGATCGACGCGGTCACGTTCGATTTCTGGGAGACGCTCGTCTCCGAGCGCAACGGCGGCCACGCCGAGGACCAGGGGACGATGCGCGACCGCCACGTCCAGGCCTGGGTCGAGATCCTGCGGGACGCCGGAACCCCCGTGGCCGAGGAGCGGGTCGTCGAGGCCTTCGACCGCAACTGGGAGGTCTTCCACGAGCGCTGGTACGCGAACGAGCCGCATGCGACGGCGGACGCCACCGACCTGATGTGCCGGTTCCTGGACATCGCCCCGACGAGCGAGGTGCGGGACGCGCTGTTGGACGTGTTCGCGGACGTCGGACGGACGGCGCCCCTGCATCTGGCGCCGGGCATCGAGGGCTGCCTGCGTTCGCTGCGCGGCGCCGGGCTCCGGCTGGGCATCGTCTGCGACGTCGGGATCACCCCATCCACCGTGCTGCGTGAACGCCTCGACGCGTTCGGGATCCTGGACGCGTTCGACGCCTGGTCGTTCTCAGACGAGACCGGTTGCTTCAAGCCGTTCCCCGAGGCCTTCCTCCTCGCTCTGGGCGCGTTGGGCGTGACGGATCCCGAGCGCGCCGCGCACGTCGGAGACGGCCGACGGACCGACGTCGCGGGCGCCAGGGCGCTGGGCATGACGACGATCCGGTACCGCTACTTCCACGACGCGCCCGCGGGCACGGGCCCCGAGGCCGACCACGTCGTGGATGCTCACGACCGCGTCCCGGTCGTCCTCGGCCTGGGCTGACCCGCGTCTCACGTCCGGTGCCCCCCGCGCGTTGTTCGTCTGACGCCGGACGAGGAGGGCGGGGAAGATGTTCGAGGATCGATGGGGACCATGGCGCGTGACGGAGCCGGACCGCGAGTACCGCCGGACCCTGGCCCGCCGGCGTCGCCGCCCCGGTCCTCGCAGGCCGGTGTCCGGGGGCGACCCGCTCGAGCTGCAGCGCCTCTGGTGGCGGTGACCCCCGTCCCGCCGTTCCAGGACCTCGTGGATCGACACCGTGCGACCGTCTATCGGTTCCTCTCGGTGGCGGTCGGTCCCGACGCCGCGGACGACTGCTTCCAGGAGACGTTCCTGTCGGCGCTCCGCGCGTACCCGCGGCTGCGCGATGGCGAACATCTGGACCGGTGGATCCTGCGGATCGCGTCCCGCAAGGCGATCGACCACCACCGGGCTCGGGGCCGGCGGCCCCGGCCCGTCCCCGACGTCCCGGAGTCGGCGGCGCCCGAAGACCGGACCGCCGGCATCGACGGCGACGACCCCGTCTGGGCGGCGGTCCGCGCGCTCCCGGCGAAGCAGCGCGTGGCCGTGGTCCACCGGCACGTGCTGGATCGCCCGTACGAGGAGATCGCGGAGCTGATGGGGACCAGCGAGGAGGCGGCCCGGGCGAACGTGTCGCAGGCGATGAGACGACTGAGGGAGCGGATCGGATGACGACGAACCCGCTGAAGCGGCTGGCGGACCGCGGCGAGGCGAACCGCCGGTCGCAGGCGGCCGCCGACCGGCTCGGCGACCTCGCCGCCGCCGAGGGGCTGCTCGACGTGTCGTTCGCCGAGGTCGGCTCCCCGGTCGGCGAGCTCCTGGTAGCGGTCACGCCGCGGGGCCTGGTCCGCGTGGCCTTCGAGTCCGAGGGTCGGGACGACGTGCTCGCCGAGCTCGCCGCGCGCGTGTCCCCCCGGATCTTGGCCTCGGACCGCGCCACGGACGACGTCCGTCGCGAGCTCGACGAGTACTTCGGGCACCGGCGGGATCGGTTCGATCTGGCGCTCGATCGCCGGCTGATCCACGGGATCGCCCGGGACGTCCTGTCGGCGACGGCCCGGATCCCGTTCGGGCGGACGAGCACGTACGGCGCGATCGCCCGAACGATCGGGAACCCGCGCGCGGCCCGGGCCGTCGGGAACGCGCTCGGCTCGAACCCCATCCCGATCGTGATCCCGTGCCACCGCGTCCTGCGGGCCGGCGGCACCCTGGGCGGCTACGGCGGCGGGGTCGAGCGCAAGGAGATCCTGCTCGAGCTCGAGGGTGGGCGGATCCCTCCCGCTCAGTAGCGCGTGAGCGTTTCCCGGTCGGTCATGTCCATCACCGACCACGCGGTCTCCAGCGCCTCCTCGTCGCCGTGGACGACGACGAGGTACCGATCCCCGGCGAGGTCCTCCTCGAAGTCCGGGATCGCCTCGGTCGGGACGCCGATCTCGGCGAGGACCCCGAGCCCACCGCCGACCGCCGCGCCCATCATCAGGCCTCCGAGCATCCCGCTGGCCAGGAACACCCCGGCGCCGCCCGGCACCATGAACATCGCGACCGCCGCGACCGCGCCGCCGACCACGGCGCCGCGCGCCGCACCCGTGGCCGTCGGGCTGTCCGGAGCGGCGAACGCGGCCGCGTCCCCCTCGTCCTCGCCGCGGCCGATCACCGACACGTCGTCATCGGCGATCCCCGCCGATCCGAGCTCCCCGAAGGCGAACCTGGCCTGCTCATCGGTCTCGTAGACGCCGACGATGGCGCCGGATCCTCGACCTCCCATCGTTCCGAGCTCCCCTCTGCGCGCTCCGGGACCACGAAGTAGTAGCACGTCGGCGGTCGTCTGCGGGCTCACCGCACGGGCGGTACCCTCCGGGCCCGAGCGGGCCGGGTCGTGGGTCGGTTCCTGGGCTGCGGCGCCGAGCCGAACTACATCCGGATCCCGTGGGGTCCGGGCTGGGCGCTCGTCGGGGATGCCTCGATCCACCAGGACCCATGGACGGGGGCCGGGATGGACAACGCCGGGATGCACGCCACGTTCCTGGCCGAGGCGATCGACGACTGGCTCTCGGGGCGGACCCCTGAACGCGAGGCGATGGAGCGCTACCACGCCCGTCGGGACGCGCATGCGCTCGAGGGATTCCGCGACGCGATCCGGCTCGGGCGGGACTTCCGCGAGGCCGTCTGGACCTGAGGAGCCGGGACGCCCGCGGCTCGCTGTTAGGCTGGATGCCTCGTGGGCGCCGAGTCACCGAAGGAGGAATGCGGCCTCTTCGGCGTATGGGCGCCCGGCGAGGACGTCGCCCGGCTCACCTACTTCGGCCTCTTCGCCCAGCAGCACCGCGGGCAGGAATCGGCCGGGATCGCGGTCTCCGACGGGACGAACCTGCTCGTCTACAAGGACCTCGGGCTCGTGAGCCAGGTCTTCACCGAGGCCACGCTCACCACGCTGCAGGGCGACCTGGGGATCGGCCACACCCGGTACTCGACGACCGGCTCGACCACGTGGGAGAACGCGCAACCGGTCTTCAAGACCGACGGGATGCGCTCGATCGCCCTCGGCCACAACGGGAACCTCGTGAACACCGGCGAGCTCGCCGAGCGGGCCGGGAAGCGCCGCGGCGCGACGACCGACACCGACGTCGTCACGACGCTGCTCTCGGAGGCGATGGCCGCCGGCGCGTCGTTCGACGAGGCGGCGCTCCGCGTGCTGCCGACGCTCCGAGGCGCCTTCAGCTTCGTGATGATGGACGAGCGGAGCGTCTACGCGGCCCGCGACCCACACGGGATCCGGCCGCTGTCGATCGGGCGGCTCCCGGGCGGCTTCTGCGTGGCCTCCGAGACCTGCGCGCTCGACATCGTCGGCGCCACCCTGGTCCGCGACGTCGAGCCGGGCGAGCTGATCCGGATCGACGACCGGGGCCTGCACGCGTCGCGGTTCGCCGAGTCTCCCCGGCGCGCCCTATGCATCTTCGAGTTCGTGTACCTCGCGCGGCCCGACTCGCGCCTCGACGACCGCTCGGTCCACGAGGCGCGCCGGGAGATGGGCCGTCGCCTGGCGACGGAGCATCCGACCGACGCGGACCTCGTGATCGGCGTCCCGGCGACCGGGCACGCGGCGGCGCAGGGCTACGCGGAGGTGAGCGGGATCGCCTACGGCGAGGGGCTGATCAAGAACAGCTACGTGGGCCGGACGTTCATCCAGCCCTCGCAGTCGCTGCGGGACCGCGGGGTCAAGCTGAAGCTGAACCCGCTGCCGGACTCGATCCGCGGCAAGCGCCTCGTGGTCGTGGACGACTCGATCGTCCGCGGGACGACGACGCGACAGACCGTGCAGGTGCTCCGCGAGGCCGGTGCGACCGGGATCCACCTGCGGATCACGTGCCCGCCGATCCAGTGGCCCTGCTTCTACGGGATCGACATGTCCACGCGCCACGAGCTGGTCGCCTCGGATCTCGTCGTCGACGAGATCCGGGCGTTCGTCGGCGCCGACTCGCTCGGCTACCTGTCGCTCGACGGCCTCGTGGCGGCCTCCGGTGGGGAGCGGGAGGGCTTCTGCCGAGCCTGCTTCGACGGCGAGTACCCGGTCGAGGTGCCCGAGCACGTCGGCAAGTTCGTCCTGGAACCGCAGCTCGAGCTGCCCACCTCGTGAGCGAGGCGTATCGGGCCGCCGGCGTCGACACCGAGGCGGCCGCCAAGGCCGTCGCCCTGATCGCCGACCTCGCCGCGCGCACGCGCCGTCCGGAGGTGGCGGACGACGTCGGCGGGTTCGCCGGCCTCTTCCGGATCGGCGACGGGCGTCTGCTGGCGGCGGCGACCGACGGCGTCGGGACGAAGCTCGAGGTCGCTCGGCTCACCGGACGGCTCGACACGGTGGGGATCGACCTCGTGGCGATGTGCGCCGACGACGTCGTCTGCACGGGCGCCGAGCCCTGGTTCTTCCTGGACTACCTCGCGGTGGGGACGGTCGTCCCGGAGCGCGTGGCCGCGATCGTCGAGGGCGTCGCCGAGGGGTGCCGGCGCGCCGGCTGCGCGCTGCTGGGTGGGGAGACGGCCGAGCACCCGGGTGTGATGGACGCCGACGCGTTCGATCTGGCCGGGTTCTGCGTCGGCGTCGTGGATGAGGACCGGAGGCTCGGACCGCACCGGGTCGGCGAGGGCGATGTCCTGATCGGGCTCCCATCGACGGGCCTGCACGCGAACGGGTACTCGCTCGTCGCGCGCCGCGCTCCTGGACCGGTACGCGCTCGACGCGATCCCGCCCGGGCTCGATCGCCCGCTCGCGGACGAGCTCCTCGAGCCGTGCGCGATCTACGCGCCGACCGTGCTGGCGCTGCACCGCGCGGAGCTGCTGCACGCCGCGGCGCACATCACGGGCGGCGGGCTGCTCGAGAACCTGCCCCGCGCCCTCCCGGACGGCCTCGGGGCCGATCTCGAGCGCGGGTCGTGGGTCGAGCCGCCCATCTTCGGGCTGCTGCGCGAGGCGACCGGGGCGCCGGAGGCGGACCTACTCGGCACCTTCAACATGGGGATCGGGATGGTCCTGGTCGTCGCCCCGGGCGAGGCGGTCGCCGCGATGGACCTGGCGGGTCCCGCGGCGTGCCGCATCGGACGGGTCGGATCCTCGCCCGGCGTGCACCCGGTCTGACCTGGGCTCTTCGATCCGCGGGCCAGACAGACATCCCCCGCACGGAGCTTGACCGGCACAAGGTTTAGTCCATGCGGTCCCCGCCGAACCGCCCGTCCTCCCGATACAGAGACCGCTCGTTCGCGCCGTACCTTCGGATAGGTATGACGGCAACCGCGACCGAACCGAACAACAGCGTCCTCGTCGTGGACGACGAGCCCCAGGTGGTCTGGGTGCTCCAGTTCAGCCTGGAGGCCGAGGGCTACACCACGTTCCTCGCCCGCGACGGGCAGGCGGCGATGGAGGCGATCGAGCTCTTCCACCCGAAGCTGATGCTGCTCGACATCATGATGCCGACGATGGACGGGTGGGCGGTCCTCGAGGAGCTCATGCAGCTGCCGAGCGATCAGCGTCCGCGCGTGATCGTGGTGTCGGCGCTGTCGAGCCTGCGGGATCGCGCCCGCGCCGCCGAGATGGGCGCCGACGCGTACGTCCCCAAGCCGTTCAACGTGGAAGACCTCATCGAGGTGCTGCACGACCTCGACGAGGCGCCCGTCAGCTGACGCGGCGCCGTTCCCGCGCCTTCCGGATCGGACGCTCGTCCGTTACGGCCGCCCTCGCTAGTCTGCGCCAGACTAGTCGTCGTGCGGGAACCGCTGGTGGTCCTTCGTCACGACGGTCGTGCCTACCGCGCGGCACGTGAGGACCGGCTCGTCCAGGAACTCGGCCGCCGACTCGCTGACGTCCGGTCTCGGTCCGCCGATCTTCCAGACCTCGAACTCGCAGCGGCGGCTGGTGTTGCCGACCGACACGATCCGGCCCGACGCCTCGATCCAGTCGCCGGCGTACAGAGGCGCCAGGAACTCCACGGACTCGTACGCGCGGAAGAGCCCCTCGTCGCCGTCGTAGCGCATCGCGAGCTCGGTGATCAGGTCGCCGACCACCTCGAGCTGCTTCGCGCCGGCCACGAGGTTCCCGCCGTAGTGGGCGTCCTCGCTCCCGAGGCGCCGTCGGATGTGGGCGGTCGGCAGCTCGCTCATGCCCGCGCCCCCGCCGGGTCGTCGATCACCTTGCCGAACCGCACGCCGCGCGCCGGGACCCGGGCGACCTCCCCGTCGCGCTTGCGGACGAAGTAGGTCTCGGCCTCCTCGTCCCATCGCTCGAAGACCCCGACCGCCTCGCCGAGGAACCCGTTCGGGAGCTCGAACTGGAACGAGACGCGCTTGCCGAGGTCGGCGGGCGTGACGAGGTTCCGGCCGCTCATGGCGCGGAGGATACCGGCGGCGCGGGTTCGGGCGGCAACCGGAGGCACGCCTCGGCAGCCACGCGGAACAGGAGCTCGCGGCTCGTCGCGTGGTCGTCCCACCCCCGTGGATCCCACGACTCGCCGGACAGGTCGTCGCCCGCGTACAGGACCTGGCCGAACGCCACGCCGCGGAACGCGGCGACGGCGAAGAACGCGGCCGCTTCCATCTCCACCGTCAGGCAGCCCTCGGCGACGCGCCGCTCGACCTTCGCCTTCGTCTCGCGGTACAGGCCGTCGGTCGTCCAGGTCGTCCCGGTCACGTAGGGGACGTCGTGGGCCTGCAGCGTCGCGACGATCGCCTCGACCGCCTGCCGCGTCGGCTCCACCGAACGGCCCGGCGGCAGGTAGTGGTACGAGGTCCCCTCGTCCCGGATCGCCCGCTCGGGCACGATCGCGTGCCCGAGCGCCAGCTCCGGGACGAGGACCCCCGCGCCCCCGCAGGCCACGAAGGCGCGGCACCCGAGGGCGATCAGCTCCTCGAGGAACCCGGCGGCGAGCGGGGCGCCGACCCCCGGATGCACGACCGCGAGCCGGCGGCCCTCCAGCTCGATCTCGAAGATCGGGTTCGGCCCGATCTCGGACACGATCCGGTGGATCAGACGGCCGCCGCGCTCGGCGACGACCGTGTCGATCACGTCCTGGAAGAAGCAGAGCACCGCGTGCGCCGGGACGTCGATCGGTTCGATCTGCTCCGAGGGCTCGATCACGGCCGTCGGGGCCGGGTCGAACTCGAGGATCGGCGGCACCGGCTCGCTCGGATTCACGACGTCGTCTCCTTCCGCGACGCGAGGATCGCCCCGGCGATCACCAGTGTGACGCCGGCGATCGCCCCCGCGTGGATCCGTTCGTCGAGGAAGACCACCCCGAGGATCAGGGCCACGACGGGCGTGAGGTAGATCGCGAACGCCGCCCGCGTCGCCCCCACGCGTGCGATCAGCCGTCCCATGATCCAGAAGGCGAGCCCGGTGCCGACCAGGCCGAGCACCGCGACCGCGGCGAACGACGCGAGCCGGAAGCTCGACGCGAACAGCCCCGCGATCCCGAACGGCGTCGTGAGCACCGCGGCGATGGTGAGCATCCGCGCCATCACGGGCAGGGATCCGTGGCGCTGCGTCAACGGGACGGCGATGTTCGCCGCGCACCCGTAGCAGGTGATCGCGACGAGCACCATCGCCACGCCGATCGCCTCGCTGGAGCCGCTGCCCGCCGCGGGGAGCGCGATGATGGCCACACCGAGGAACCCGACCGCGAGGCCGGCGAGGTGCGAACGGTCCGGGAGCCTCCGCAGCATGATCGCGCCGGCCGCGGCGGTCATGATCGGGACGGCGCCGTTCAGCAACCCGGTGAGGGCGGACGTGATGTGCTGTTCCGCGAGCGGGAAGAGCGTGAAGGGGATCGCGACCCACAGCACGCTGACGGCCACGAGGCGCGGGCGGTCGTGCCGGGGGATCGGGGTCCGCGAGGCCGGCAGCAGCCACAGGACGGCCGCGCCGAGCACGACGCGGGCCCAGGTGATCACCCCGGGCTCGAACGCCTCGAGCCCGACGGCGATGAACAGGAACGAGGCGCCCCAGATCCCGCCGATCGAGGCGAACAGGCCCCAGTCGCGGATGGTGAAGGCGCCGCGGTTCTGGCCCTCCGACGTCGACAGGACGGATCGGCGGCCCGGGCCGCTCGCCCCGGTCGCGCTCATCCGATCCGGGCGATCGTCCCGGACGGCGGCTCCGGGTACGCCTCCGGATGGATCGCCCACCCCAGGATCTCGACGCCGTCCACGATCCGCGGTCCCGGCCGGGAGAAGAACGAGGTCGCGTCGACCGCGAACACGTTGCCGTTGCGGGCCGCCGGCGTGTCGGCGAGCTCCGGATGCGCGAGGAGCGCCGTCCCCTCCTCTTCGGCTTCCTCCAGGTAGTAGCCGCACGGCATGAAGACGAGCACCTCGGGGGTCGCGTCGCGGATCTCGCGATGCGTCACGGGTCGCGCCCGTCCGCCCTTCTCGTTCAGCAGGTTCGAACCCCCGATGGCCTCCACCATCTCGGGCACCCAGTGGCCGGCCACGGACGGCGGCTCCGCCCACTCGATCGCGAGCACCCGGATCGAGGGAAGTCGTGCGGCGGTCTCCTTCGCTCTCGCGACGCGCGTCCGCATCACGTCCGCGAGCTGGCGCCCCCGTTCCTCGACGTGGAGCAGTGCGCCCACGGTCTCGACCTGGGCGATGATCTCCTCGAGCGTGTGTGGGTCGAGGGAGACGACGCGCGTATCCGTGGAGAGCCCGAGCTTCGCGAGCGCCTCCTCCACCTGCCCGGCGGGGACGGCGCAGACGCGGCAGAGGTCCTGCGTGAGGATCACGTCCGGCTGCTCGCGTCGCAACAGGTCGGTGTCGAGCACGTACAGCGGCTTCCCTCCGTCCAGCTGCGCGCGGACCGCGGTGTCGATCTCGGCCGACGAGAGGGGCCGCCCCTGAGGGAGGGCGCTCCGCGAGACGACCGGCTTCGTGACGGCGTCCGGCGGGAAGTCGCATTCGTCCGTGACCCCGACCAGGTCGTCGCCCAGTCCCAGGGCGTAGACGATCTCGGTCGCGGACGGCAGCAGGGAGACGATCTTCATCGAGGCAAGTCTCGCAGGGCGTTCGGGTCATGCAGCAGGTCGACGAGCTGGTTCGCGGCTCGTCCGACGGCGGCGCCGTCGAGCACCCGGTGGTCGAACGTGATCGACAGCGTGGCGGCCGGTCGGGCGACGACCTCGGCGTCCACCACCAGGGCGCGCGGGGCGATCCGCCCGAGCGCGATCGTGACGGACGTGCCGGGGGACAGGATCGGGGTCCCCGACTCGCTCCCGTAGCTCCCCGTGTTGCTGACCGCGATCGTGGCTCCCACGGTCTCCTCCGGCGTCAGCGTGCCCTCGCGCGCGGCGGACGCGAGCCGCCGGACCTCCGACGCCAGCTCGGCGATCCCTCGTCCGTCGGCCCGGCGGACCACCGGCACGACCAGGCCGCGCTCGGTGTCGGTCGCGACCCCGACGTGCACCGAGCGATGAACGACGATCGCGTCGTCGGCCCACGACGCGTTCATCAGCGGGTGGTCCGCCACCACCCGGGCCAGCGCCGCGATCAGGACGGGGAGCGGCGAGACGCCGAGCTCCGCGCGGATCCCCTCGAGCGCGGACGCATCGAGGGTCCTGAACGTGGTCACCTGGGGGATCGTGGCCTGCTGCTCCAGGTTCGCCGCGATCGTCCGGCGCGTGGGCGTGAGCGGGATCCGGTCGACGTCGTCGCCGCCGGGGGCCGTCGTCTCGCGCGTCGCATCCGCCGAGCCGCCCTGCGCCGATCCGCCGACCGCCCGTCGTACGTCGTCGGCGGTCGTGCGACCGCCCTCGCCGGTCGGCGTCACCGTGGCGAGATCCACGCCGAGCTCCTTCGCGAGCCGGCGCACCGCGGGCGTGGCCGCCGCGCGCGCGCCGGTCGCCGGCGCCTCCGATCCTTCGTCGGCGCCTTCGACCTCGACGGTGACGAGCGCCCCACCCACCGGGACCGACCCGCCGGTCGCGGCGTGGAGCCGCGCGATCCGGCCGACGAACGGGGACGGGATCTCGACCGTCGCCTTCGCCGTCTCGACCTCGACCAGCGGCTGATTCAGGGCGACCTCGTCGCCCTCGGCGACCAGCCAGGCCGTGATCGTCGCCTCCTCGAGGCCCTCGCCCAGGTCGGGCAGCACGAAGCGGCGCTCGGCCATCAGTACGCCACCGTCCGGCGGACGGCCTCGGCGATCCGCTCGGCGCTCGGGAGGTAGACGCCCTCCAGGGCCGCGGGCGGGTACGGGGTGTCCCACCCGGTGACGCGCGCGACCGGTGCCTCTAGGTAGTCGAACGCCGTCTCCATCGCCCGCGCCGCGATCTCGGCCCCCATCCCGAGGGTGAGCGGCGCCTCGTGGACCACGACGATCCGCCCGGTCTCCCGCACGCAGGTCCCGAGCAGCTCCAGATCCAGCGGCGAGAGCGACCGGAGGTCCAGGACGCGGGCGTCGATCCCCGCGCTCGCCAGGGCGTCGGCGGCCTCCAGGGCGCGTGCCACCATCGAGCCGTACGTCACGATCGTGCACGCGTCGCCGTCGCGCAGGATGCGTCCTCGTCCGATCCCGGGCCCATCGACGGCGAGCTCGCCCTCCTCCTTCGTCCAGTAGCGGGCCTTCGGCTCCAGGACGATCACCGGGTCGGGGTCGTCGATCGCGGCGCGCAGCAGACCGTAGGCGTCGAGCGGGGTGGACGGGGAGATGACCTTCAGCCCGGCCGTGTGGACGTAGTAGGTCTCCGGGCTTTCCCCGTGGTGCTCCTTCCCACGGATCCCCCCGAACGACGGGATCCGGACCGTGACCGGCAGCTCGACCCTCCCGCGCGTGCGTTCCCGGTACTTCGCGAGGTGGCTGATGATCTGCTCCAGCGCCGGGTACGAGAACCCGTCGAACTGCATCTCGATCACCGAGCGCCATCCGGCGAGCGCCAGTCCGATCGCCATCCCGGTGAAGCCCGACTCGGCGATCGGCGTGTCGAACACCCGCTCGGCGCCGAACCGCTCCTGCAGCCCGTCCGTCACACGGAAGACCCCGCCGAGGCGGCCCACGTCCTCGCCGAAGACGAGCACCCGCGGATCGGCGTCGAGCGCATCGCCGAGCGCCGCGTTCAGCGCGGCGACCATCGTGTGCTCAGCCATCGCCCAGCGCCTCGGCCCGTTGGCGCAGGAACGGCTCCGGGGGCGAGGCGTAGACCCAGTCGAACACCCACGCGGCGGGCGGCGGCTCGCTCGCGATCAGGGCGGCCCGGATCGCGGCGACGCGCTCGTCGGCCTCGCGCTCGCACGCCTCGACGAAGCCCTCGTCGGCGTGCCCGGCGGCGACGAGCCAGGTCCGGAACCGCGGGATCGGGTCGAACGCCCGCCATCGCTCGACCTCCGCGTCGTCGCGGTAGCGGGAGCTGTCGTCCGCGGTCGTGTGCGGCCCGAGCCGGTAGGTGAGGGCCTCGATCAGGGTGGGGCCGCCGCCGGAACGTGCGCGGTCGGCCGCCTCCTTCGTCGCCCGGTAGACGGCCAGCACGTCGTTCCCGTCGACGCGGACCCCGGGGAACCCGTAGCCGTCGGCGCGCCGCCAGATCTCCCCCACGGTCTGCAGGCCGGTCGGCACGCTGATCGCCCACCCGTTGTTCTGGCAGAAGAGCACGACCGGAGCCCGGAACACCGCCGCGAGGTTGGCGGCCTCGTGGAAGTCGCCCTCGCTGGCCGAGCCGTCGCCGAAGTACGCGAGCGTGCAGCCGTCCGTCGCGTCGAGCCGCTGACCCAGGGCGTAGCCGACCGCATGACAGATCTGGGTCGCGGTCGGCACGCAGATCGGCGCGAACCGGGTCGCTCTCGGGTCGTAGGGTCCGCCGTGCCAGGAGCCGCGGTGGTACGCGAGGTACTGCACCGGGTCCACGCCGCGGACCACCGCGGCGGCCAGCTCGCGGAACGAGGGGAAGACCATGTCGTCCTCGGCGAGGGCCGCCGCGCTGCCCACCTGCGCCGCTTCCTGCCCCTCGAACGGCGGGTAGACGGTCAGCTCTCCCTGCCGCTGGAGGGCCATGCAGGCGCGGTCGAGCTGGCGCGCGAACACCATCTGCCGCAACAGATCCCGGAGCTCGTCCGGTCCGAGTCCGACGTCGGGATCACCGACCTCGCTCCCGTCGGGGGCGACGATCCGGTCCGGTTCGCCGCCGCTCCAGTGCTCGGGGATGTCCACGACGCTTCAGCTCCTGACCCGGGAACGCCGAGAGCATAGGGGATGGCCGGTGCCGCTAGACTCCGCGACGTGGTCCCGACGGCAACCCTGCGCGTCTACCAGCCGATCGATGCGTTCGAGCGCGAGGAGCAGCTCCATTGGGAGCGGTACCTCGTCGAGGGGAGCCGGGCCCCGACGGTCCGGCCGCGCTACGCCGACCGCCCGGGGTCGGGCGCGCTCGGCATGATCTCGCCGGCCGACGGCGAGCATGCCGAGATCCGGGTGGTCGACGGTCGGACGTACGTGAGCCCGTGGCGCGTTCGCCTGCGCGTCCTGACCGCGATCGCGGGGTTCGCGGCGACGTCCGGTCTCGAGCTCGCCGACGACTACGTCTCGAGGAAGGACCGCAAGCGCGCGCAGCGCGAGCTCGGCCGGTTCCGGCGGCGCGACCCTCATGTCTCGCCGTTCGCGCACGTCGCGGCCTGGCACGTCCCGATCCGCTGGTTCGTGCTCTTCCGGGACGAGGATCGTTCGCTCGAGGAGGATCCGTTCGGCCGGGTCCGCCTGCGGTACGGCACGACGATCCGCCGAGCGATGCGCCGCGCCGAGCAGGCGATCCCGGTGCTCCGCCGGTCCGAGCTCGGTCCGATCTCGGACCTGATCCTCGACATGCATCAGTGGCTAGCCACGTTCGACCCGGGGTCGCTCGTCGAGCTCGACTACGGGTCGCTCTGCGACGTCTTGTCGTGGGACGAGCTGGACGACGATCGCTCGGCGCGCGACCTGCACGACGCGCTCGAGGCCCTGGAGGCCGGCGAGTACCCGCGGTCGGCCGACATCTACCAGGGCGTGCTCTCGCGGTGGGCGGAGGTCCGCAGCCGCGAGGTCATGAACTGACCCGGCGCTCGCGCGGCGATGGTGGCCAGGGGCAGAATCGAACTGCCGACACCGCGGTTTTCAGCCGCGTGCTCTGCCATCTGAGCTACCTGGCCGTGAGGTCGCCGCGAGCGACGCTCGCTCGGTGACGGCTCTCGCGCGGGTGACGGGCTTCGATCCCGCGATCTCCGCCTTGACAGGGCGGTGAGGACTCCGGACTCCTCCACACCCGCAGATATGTGGTTACGGTGCCAACCGCGTGCCCCCAACGGGATTCGAACCCGTGCCGCCGCCTTGAAAGGGCGGTGTCCTAGGCCGCTAGACGATGGGGGCTCGAGGTCCCGGTCATCGTACGACCTCGGGAGACGCCGGGAGAGTATAGCTGGGCGGCCCGGAGCGCCTCTCACCAGCGGCTATCGTCCCTCGTCATGGATCGCTCCGCCGCCCGAGCGTGGCTCGACCGCTACTTCGCCGCGTGGGTCTCGAACGACCCCGACGACGTCGCGCGCGCTGTTCACCGAGGACGCCGTCTACGCCGTGTCGCCGTTCGCCGAGCCGTGGGTCGGGCGCGACGAGATCGTCCGCCGCTGGACGAGCGGGCGCCAGGAGGACGTCGAGCACGCCTCGGAGGTGCTGGCGGTCGACGGCGACGTGGTCGTCGCGCACTGGCACGTCCGCGCCCGGAACGAGGGCGAGCCGCGGTCCGCGAGTGGGACGGGCTCCTGCTGCTCACGTTCGCGGCGGACGGCCGGTGCGCCGAGCACCGGGAGTGGTACGCGGTCCGCGAGCCGCCGAGCGGCTGAACCGGTCCCCGACGCGCACGTCGGCGCCGATCGGCAGCTCCAGGACGTGCCGGGAGCGCCAGCGCGGCCGCAGCAGCCTGCCGGCGGGGACCCGCCGGACCTCGAGCACCATGAGATCGCGGTCCAGGAACGCCACGGCGATCGGGAAGCGCATCCCGATCGTGTGGACCGACCGGCAGCGCTCGAGCAGCAGGCCGGTGCCGGGCGCCAGGCCCGCGCGTCGGCGGAGGCCCCGCGCCCGTTCCCGTCGCGTCGTCGGGACCTCGACGAGCGCGGTCCCGCGGGGTCCGGCCAGCTCGCGATGCGTCCGAGGGATCTCTGCGTCGAACGCGCGCTGACGCTGGGTGGCTACCACCATGGTCCGCACCGCTCGAACCCTAGGCGGTGTGGCCGACATCGCCTCGATCCACTCCTGCGTCCACCCTTGGGCGTCACGACCTGACTCGAGAACGCTCAACAGGTCCGAGAAGTGGTACTCGACGCGCGCAAGGTTCATCTCGTCGAGCCGCCGGCCGCCGCAGCTCGCGCGGCGAAGCCGCGCCGGAGGGCATCGTCGTCGATGTCGCGTGTCACCTCGTCGGCGATCGCACGGATCTCGCGCCGAGCATCGGCGGCGCCGTCGGCGTCTCCGCGCCGATCGCGGATCTCGGCGAGGACCTCGAGCGCGGACCATCGCGCCAGGCGCTCGCCCAGCCGGCTCGAGCGCTCGAGCGACTCGCCGACGAGGCGTTCGGCGTCGTCGAGCTCGCCGGCGGCGACCCGCGCCCTCGCGAGCGTCGCGAGCGCCTCCGCGACGAAGATCTCGGCGCCGGTCGCCCGGAGCCGCTCGAGGAGGGGCTCGGCGGCTCCGGCCGCGGCGGCCGGAGCGCCGGCCGCGAGCTCGAGCCGGGAGCGGGTGAGCCCGGCCGCCGCGGCCGTGAACGATCGTTGGATGTCGGGCAGCTTCGCCGAGTCGAACCCCGCCAACGCCTCCCGCGCTCCCTCGAGGTCGCCGAGCGCGAGCAACGCCTCGGCGCGAGCCACGGTGGCGACCATGACGCCCGGCGCGATCCGCTCGAGCGCGATCGCGTACGCCTCGTCCGCGAGCGCGAGCGCCCGTTCGCCGTCGCCGGCCCAGGCCACCACGCTGGCGAACTCGGCTCGGGATTCGACGGCGGCGTACGCGAAGCCACCCTGCTCGCCGAGCTCGCGGGATCGGTCGATCGACGCGATCGCGTCGCCGACCCGCCCGAGGTCGAGCTCGATCCGGTAGACGGGGATGAGCGCGTACGAAGCGCCCCAGCGGTTGCCGATCTCCTCGGAGATCGCGAACGCCCGGCGCGCCTCCTCCATCGCCTTCGCGTGCTCGCCCCGGATCAACCGCATCAGGCTCGAGGCCGTGAGGTTCTCCCCGAGCATCGGGACGTTCCCGAGCTCCTCCCAGATGCCGCGCGCCTCGGACAGCCGCTCCCAGGCGGTCGGGAAGTCGCCCCGGCTCATATCGGTGCGCGAGACGTCCTGGAGCGTGAACGCGACCTGCTCGCGCGCGCCCAGCTCCCGCGCGATCGCGAGCGACGCCTCGCCGGCCTCGACCGCGCGGTCGTCGTCGCCGTTCCCGTAGATGTTCGAGACGACGACGTTCCAGAGCGCACGCGCCTCGGCCGCCCGGTCACCGAGGCGCCGCGCCACGACGGCGTTCTCCTCGGAGAGCTCCCGTCCGACCTCGGGGTCGAACAGCGGCGAGGGGGTTCCGTACAGCAGCGCGAGCGCCATGTTCGCGTCGAGCTCCATCGCCTCGTCACCGCGCTCGCGCGCGATCTTGCGCATCTCCTCGTACTCCGCCACCGCCTCGTGATGACGGCCCGCGACCTCGAGCGACCCGCCCCGTTCGCCGAACGCCGATCGCAGCACCTCGGAGTCGGCACCGAGCCGGAGCGCCCGCGTCGATCGCCGTCCGGTAGTGCGCCGCCGCCTCGCTGTTGGCGTACAGCCGTCGCGCCGTCTCGCCCGCGAGCAGCGCGAAGCGGAGGGTCGCTTCGTCGTCCCCCGCCTCCACGTAGTGGTGCACGAGCAGCGCGGCGACGTCGGCGAGCCGGTCGGCGCTGCCGGCCTCGATCCCCTCCGCGACCCGGTGGTGGATCTCGCGGCGGTGTTTCACGAGCAGCGAGTCGTACGCCGCCTCCTGCGTGAGCGCGTGTCGGAACGTGTACTCGCCGGGCGATCCCGTGACGGCGCGGATCAGGTCGCGCCGCTCGAGCTCGCGCAGGTCGCCGCCGACCTCGCCGTCCCCGATCACCGACCGAAGCACGTCCTCGTCGAACGTCCGCCCGATCACGGCGGCGGTCTGGAGCGTGCGCCGGGTGCGTTCGGGCAACCGGTCGAACCCGACCATGATCAGGCTCTGCACCGTGTTCGGGATAGAGCCGACGGCGGTGTCGTCGGTCAGGCGCAGGACCTCGCCCGCGCGTTCGAGCGCACCCGCGTCGACGAGCGAGCGGACGACCTCCTGCACGAACAGCGGGTTGCCCTCGGTGCGCTCGAGGATCCGGTCGCGGAGCTCAGGCGGCAGCTCGGCGCCGGGCAGGAGCTCGTCGATCAGCCGCTCGCTCTCGCGTCCGTCGAGCGGCTCGAGGGCGATCGTCTCGGTGCGATCCGCCAGCTCGCGCTCGAGCCACTCCTTGAAGCCCCATGAGACGGCGTTCGGATCGGGGCGGAACGTCGCCACGACCACGTACGGCTGCTCGGCGACGAGCGCGGTCGTCGCGCGGACGAGGTCGAGCGACGCCTGGTCGCACCAATGCAGGTCCTCGAAGACGATCAGGTGCCGGCCGCCGTGCACGAGCGTCGCACCCACGACGAGCTCGGTCGCGGCGCGCTGGAACGCTTCGCCCTCGAGCGGCTCCTCGTCCTCGAGCTCGACACCGAGCAGCGCGCGGGTCACCCGCTCGCTCTGCTCGCGGAAGTCCTCGTGCGCGAGCGCGCCCATCAACGCCGCGATCTTCGAGCGCGCGACGTCCGGTGGATCGCGCTCGTCGATCCCAGCTCGCTCGCGGATCAGACGCCGATACTGCGCATACGGCTGCATGGCGTCGTACGGCACGCAATACCAGCGGTCCCACCGCCGGTCGTCCTCCGGTTCGAGCTCGGCCCAGATCGCGTCCGCCTCCTCGACGAGCCGGCTCTTGCCGATGCCGGGCTCACCGACGAGGAGCACCACGGTGCCGACCCCTTGACCGGTGCGCTCGAGCGCCGAGCGCACGCGCTCGAGCTCGCGCTCGCGGCCGACGAGCGGGGTCTCGAGCGTCCGTCCCGCGCGCACCCGCCACGGCGCCGCGAGCCGCCCGCGGACGCGGTACGCCGGCAGGGGCTCGCGCTTGCCCTTCACCTCGATGCGCCCGAGGTCCTCGACGTCGAACAGGTCCGCGACGAGCCGGTACGTGTCCTCGGTGATCTGGACCGTTCCGGGCTCGGCCGTCTGCTCCATCCGGGCGGCGACGTTCACCGCGTCGCCCATCGCCGTGTACTCGGAACGGAGGTCCGAGCCGACCTGGCCGACGACGACCGGTCCGGTGTTGATGCCGACCCGGACGTCGAGGTCGAGCCCTCGCTCCGCCTTCAGCCGTTCCTTGAGCGGCGCGATCGCCGAGACGATCTCGAGACCCGACATCACGGCTCGCTGCGGGTCGTCCTCGTGCGCGGTCGGAGCGCCGAAGAACGCGAGGATCGCGTCGCCCATCAGGCGCGCGACGGTGCCCTCGTGGCGCACGACGGGTTCGATCAGGAGCTCGTACGCCGAGTTCATGATGTCGGTCCACGCCTCGGCGTCGAGCGTCTCCGCCATCGCCGTCGAGCCGCGGACGTCGCAGAACAGCATCGTCACGACGCGACGCTCACCCGAGCGCTCATCGGCCGCTTCCGCGAGCTTCGCGCCGCACGCGTTGCAGAACCGCGAGCCCTCCGGGTTCGACGCGCCGCAGACCGAGCAGGCAGGCATGGCGGCAGGGTAGGCGCCGCGGGGTGGCCGGCGCGAGTCGGGAGCTAGGGACCCCGACCCGAGCGACGCGAGGAGCCTTTCGCCACGCGCCCGGGCGTCGTCCTCGCCGGCCAGCCGGGCGTGGCCGAGCAGCGCCATCGCCTCCTCGAAGGATCGCCGATCGCGCGAGGGTATCCGGCGGGTGCGACAGACCTCGGCAGCTCGCGTAGGGTCCGTCGCGTGACCCAGACGCCGGTCGACGCGGTCGGGGCGGTCGTCGGCGAGGCCGGCGCGACCGTCCGGGTCGAGCCGATCGTCGTGGACCGACCAGGGCCCGGCGAGGTGCTCGTGCGCATCGTCGCGAGCGGCGTCTGTCACAGCGACGTCTGGGCGATCGAGCACGGGAACTGGGGCGCGCCGTTCCCGATGCTCCTGGGCCACGAGGGCGCCGGCGTCGTCGACGACGTCGGTGAGGGCGTCACGCACGTCGCGGCCGGCGACCCGGTCCTGCTCGCCTGGGCGGTCCCGTGCGGGACCTGCCGCCCCTGCACGCACGGGTTGCCGCGGAAGTGCGAGCACGCGTGGACGCAGCCGCCGCGCGTCCGGCGCGCCGACGGCACGCCGCTGGAAGGGACGCTGTCGCTCGGCACGCTCGCCTCGCACACGGTGGTGCACGCGGCGCAGGCGATCCCGCGTTCCCGCCGGCGCGGACCTCGTCGAGCCTCTGCCTGCTGGGCTGCGGTGTCGTCGACGGGGGTCGGCGCGGCCGTGAACACGGCGGACGTGCGGCCCGGGTCGACGGTGGCGGTGATCGGGCTCGGCGGGATCGGCCTCGCGGCGCTGCAGGGCGCCCGGATCGCGGGCGCGGAACGGACGATCGCCGTCGACCGGGTGCCGGCCAAGCTCGAGGTCGCCCGCACGTTCGGCGCGACCGACGTCGTCGACGCCTCGGCCGGCGACCCGGTGGCCGCGGTCCGCGGGCTGACCGACGGCGTCGGCGTCGACGTCGCCTTCGAGGCGACCGGCGTGCCGGGCGTCGTCGGCCAGGCCGTCGGGATGCTCGCTCGCGCCGGGACCGCGGTCGCGATCGGCGTCCCGCCGCCCGAGAGCGACGTGACGCTCGCGTGGAGCCGCGAGGGCGGGGGAGCCTACGCCCGCAAGATCGCGCTCCTGGTGACCGACGGCGGCGATCCGCTGCCCGAGGACTTCGCGACCTGGATCGGGTGGGCGGTCGACGGCCGGCTCGACCTGAGGCGGATGGTCACGCGCGAGCTCGGGCTCACGGACGACGATCTCCGCGAGGCGTTCCGGGCGATGCTCGCGGGCGAGGTGATCCGCTCGGTGGTGCGGATCGGCGCCGCCTGACCCTCCCCCTGGCCCCGCATCTCCTCAGCCGACCCCCGGCCGATCCTCGGCCGGGGCTCGCCGGATCCTCGGATCGGGTTGGTCTGCTGGCCCGGACGAGGGAACGAGAGGAGGTGACGAACATGACCCCGAGGATCCGCAAGGCGATGCTGGGTCTCGGCCTCACCGCCGCGGCCCTGTCGGTCGGGACGGTCGGAGCCGGCGCCGCGCTGGCACAGTCGTCCACGCCGAGCGCGAGCGCCGGTTCGAGCGGTTCGAGCGGCGCGACCGGGTCGGACGAGAGTCGGCCGCCGTGTCCCGACGAGGACGCGAGCGCGAGCGGCGACGCGACGAGCGGTGCCGCCGCGACCGCGACCGACAGCTGACCCCACCACCGGCGGCAGGGGCGACCCTCCGGGCCGCCCCTGCCGCCTGCCCCGGTCCATCCTCCCGCCGAGCGTGTCACCGGTGTTGTCATCGCTGTTGACACCCAGCGACCTCCCTGGCAGGATGCGCCGACATGCCTTCCCGGCAGGCGAGCCCCGGCACGACCGCCGCGAGCGCGCGGAAGCGGACCTCCGACGGCGCGCGCCCACCCGGCCGGCTCCGTCCCGACACGATCGTCGACGCGTGCATCGCGCTCGCCGACCGCGAGGGGCTCGAGGCCGTCACCCTGCGTCGGCTGGGAGCCGACCTCGGGGTCGACCCGACCGCGATGTACCGGCACTTCCGGAGCAAGGAGGAGCTCCTGACGGCCGTGGCCGACCGCCTGCTCGGGCGCGTCCTCGAGGGCTTCCGCCCCGAGGGGGCGTGGCGGCGGGACCTGACGGAGGTGAGCCTCCGGGCTCGCCGTGTCTACCTCAGCCATCCCGCCCTCGCGCCCGTGCTCGCCACCTCGCCCGACCCGCTCGCGAACAACCAGCGGATCGCCGAGGTGGTGCTCGCCGCGCTCGCGGACGCCGGCCTGGACCCGGCGCGGGCCGCGCTCGCCTTCCAAGTCCTGGAGAACTACACGGCGGGCGCGTCCAGCCTGGACGCGCAGGTCGGCGACGAGGTCGACCTGGCGTGGCGCGCGAGCTTCGCGATGCTGCCGGCCGACGACTTCCCGCACGCCGTCGCCGCCGCCCCGCACCTGTACCAGGACGACGAGGCCGCCTTCCGGTTCGGCCTCGAGCTGATCCTGGATGCGCTGCAGCGCCTGACCGCGACCCCCGACCGAAGCAGGAGGACACGATGACGGCACGGACCCGGACCCGGCTCGGCGCGATGGTGGCGTCGATGCTGGCCCTCTCGATCGCCGCGGGCGGCGTGCCGCAGGGCGTCGCGTCCGCGCAGGGCGACCCGCTCCAGCACCTGGACATGGGCTACGTCGAGGAGGTCACCCGCCACCTCGGCACGATCGGCTCGTCGCCGCTCGGGTTCCGCGTGCTCGGGACGCCCGAGGACGAACGAGACCGCCGAGTACATCGCCGGCGAGATGTCGGCGATCGGGCTGGAGGACGTCGCCGTCGAGACGTTCACCGGGGACGGGTGGCGGTTCGAGGGTGGCTCGGTGCGGGTCGCGCGGCGTCGGTCTCGACGCGACGTTCGCGGCGTCCTCGAACGGCGGGGTGCCCGGGACGCCGGCCGGTGGGCGTCACCGGGCCAGGTCGTTCCGGTCGGGCTACGGCACCGCCGCGCGAGTACCGCGGGCTCGACGTCGAGGGCAAGATCGTGTTCGCCCGCTGGGACTACGACTCGCTCGGGATGTGGCCGAACTACATCGCGTACGAGGCGACGGTCCACGGCGCGGCGGCCGTGATCATGGCGTCGGCGCCCGACCACGCCTGGTACTCGGCGGGCGATGGCCGCGCGCTGGGCAGCAACGACGGCGAGTGCAGCACGACGCTCTGCGCGCCGCTCGCGATCATCAGCAAGCGCTCGGCCGCGAAGCTGACGCGCGCGCTCGACGCCGGTCGCGTGGACGCGACGGTCACGGTGGACGCCGAGAACCTCCTCGATGCGACCGCGCATCAGGCGATCGGCCGGATCACCGGGTCGGTGTACCCGGACCGGGCGATCGTGTTCACGGCGCATCACGACGCGTGGTTCACGTCGGCGGCCGACGACTCGGTCTCGGTCGGGATGGTGCTGGCGCTCGCCAAGGCCGTCGTCGAGAGCGGATACCGACCCGCGTACACGTGGATCTTCGCACCCGTGACGGGGGAGGAGTACGGCCTCGCGGATGCGTACTACGACTGGCTCCAGGGAGCGTTCCATCGCATCACCGTCTCTCATACGGAGTGGCAGTCCGATGCGGTCGCGATCCTGAACTGGGAGGTCCACTCGCCGCCCTACCGGCTGAGCGCGAGCTTGCCCCGGGAGCTCCGGACGTTCGTCGCGGACCTCGCTCGGCGAGAGCCAGGCCGACGGGCTGATCGACGGGTTCGGTCTTTCCGAGGTGTACGCGTGGCAGGACAACTTCACGTACACCGCGGAGGGCGCGCCGGCGATCACGTTCGGGGCATCCGGCCCGTCCTACTGGTCGCGCTACCACACGGACTACGACGCGATCGACACCCTCGACTTCCCGTCGCTCCTGCCGGTCCTGCAGGCCGAGTCACGGGTCGCGCTCGATCTGGACGGTGCGCTCGCGCCGTACGACTTCGGGACGCGGATCCGGCACCTTCGGCGACACCTCGACGCGGCGACGATGCGGGCCTACGGTGCCGATGCTGAGGCCGTATCGACCGCCGTCGACCGCCTCGTCTCGGCGTGGCGCGCGGCGAAGAGGGCGCCGGGATCGTCCTGCGCGTTCGGCCACGAGCGGGAAGCCCTGCGCGTCTCGCTCGACGGGTTCACCGCCCTGTCCTTCCTGGACGACACGATCTACCCGCATGAACAATCGCAGTGGGACCTGGCGATGCTGGGGGCCGCGATCGCTGGGATCCGTCACGACCGCTGGGCCGCGGCCCAGCGAGCCGTCGGGGCCGTGGACCTGAACGGGCTCGCGGCGATCCTGAGCCGTGCGTCGTTCGACGTCGAACAGCTCCACCACGACCCGGACTACGAGCACATCTCATGGGGCGCTCAGGGTCAGCTCTCCGAGCCGCTCGACCTGTTCGCGGTGTATCGAGCGCTCGGGAAGGCGGGCTCGGGTGGCCCGACCGACCCCACGGGCTGGCTCCGGGAGCTCCGGACCGCTCGACGCGACGCGCTCGGCGTCTACCGCGATCGCGTGACCGAGGTCGCGGCGACGATCGACGCGGTGGCCGCCGAACTGAAGGCCGTGCCTTCCTGCTCCTGATCGACGCTCGGCACGTCGATCTGGGCGATCCATGCCCAGAGGGCGTGCGCTAGCCTGGCGCCAGATGAGCGGCATCCCACCCGGTTTCGAGGGAGTGGACGAGCGATGAGCGCCGTCGTTCCTCGGTGGGAATGGCGGGCCTTCGGCCGGAGGTTCGGCCCGGCCGAGGAAGCGTTCGCGGCGATGACCCCCGGGAGCGTCCAGGAGAGCGATGAGCTGTACCTGCTGTCTCCCGGCGGGGAGAACGTGAAGGTGCGCGACGACCTGATCGACATCAAGGTTCTCCGCGAGGTCGATGCCGATGGCCTCGAGCGATGGGAGCCGGTGATGAAGGCCGCGTTCCCGCTCTCCGCCGACGACGCGAGGAAGGTCCTCGACGCGCTCGACCTGCATCCGCCGCCGATGGGGCGTGACCGGTACCCGCTCGAACGCTTCCTCGAAGAGCTGGTGGAGCCCGAGGGACTCGCCCGCGTCGTGCGGGTCCGCAAGCGACGGGCTCGATACACCGTGGGCGGCTGCATGGCCGAGCTCTCGGAGGTCAGGGCGGACGGTCGACCGGTCCGCACGGTCGCGATCGAATCCGAGGATCCCGACGCCGTGATGGCGGCGGTGCGCGACGTCGGGCTCGGGGGCTGGGCGAACACGAGCTATCCGAAGGCCCTCCCGGCCCTGCTCGACGATGAGCCGCAACGGTTCGCCGCGATCGACGTCGGGACGAACTCGGTCAAGTTCCACGTCGGGGAGCGCGCCGCCGACGGAACATGGCGGACGATCGTCGACCGAGCGGAGATCTCCCGGCTCGGGGAGGGCCTGCGGGAGCACGGGACGATCGCGCCCGAGCCGCTGGAACGGACCGTGACCGCGATCGAGGGGATGGTCGAGGAGGCGCGCCGCGAGGGGACCACGGCGATCGTCGCGGTCGGCACCGCCGGCCTGCGGATCGCCGTCAACGCGGGCGAGGCGCTCGCCGCGATCCGGGATCGGGTCGGCCTATCGGTCGAGGTCGTCTCGGGCGAGGAGGAGAGCCGGCTCGCGTACCGAGCCGTCGAGGCGGGCCTCGGCCTCGCCGAGGGGTCGCTCGCGATCTTCGATACGGGCGGCGGCAGCACGCAGTTCACGTTCGGCCACGGTTCGCGGGTGGACGAGCGGTTCAGCCTGGAGGTCGGCGCGGTCCGCTACACGGAGCGGTTCGGGCTCGGCCGGGCGGTGTCGCACGAGGTGCTCGACGACGCCCTGGCCGCGATCGCTCAGGACCTCGCCCGGATCGACGGGCGCCGATCACCCGACGCCCTCGTCGGGATGGGCGGCGCCATCACGAACATCACGGCCGTGAAGCACGCCCTGGCGACCTACGATCCCGACGTGGTGCAGGGGACCGTCCTCGACCGGGACGAGATCGAACGCCAGATCGAGCGGTACCGGTTGCTCAACGCCGACGGTCGCCGCGAGATCGTCGGCCTGCAGCCCAAGCGCGCCGACGTGATCCTGGCGGGCGCGTGCATCGTCCGCACGGTCATGGACAAGCTCGGCCGGGGGTCGCTGACGGTGAGCGACCGAGGCCTCCGGCACGGCCTGCTGCTCGAGCGGTTCGGCTCCTGAGCGTCCGTCGGGGTCTGCAGCCCGGGTCGTCGTAGCCCTCCGCTGGCCGTGAGGCGCGCCGCGCACTACGGTTCGGCGATGCGGACCGAACTCCCGGAAGGGTCCGTGACGTTCCTGTTCACGGACGTCGAGGGGTCGACGCAGCTCCTGCATCGGCTCGGTGAGGCGACGTACGCGGACGCGCTGGCCGAGCACCGTCGCCTGCTGCGGGGGGCCTTCGGGCGTCACGGGGGTCTCGAGGTCGATACCCAGGGTGACGCGTTCTTCTTCGCGTTCCCCTCGCCGGTCGAGGCCCTCGAGGCCGCGGAGGAGGGTGGCCGAGCGCTGGCATCCGGTCCCATCCGTGTCCGCGTCGGGGTCCACACGGGAACGGCGGTTCGAACGGCGGAGGGCTACGTGGGTGCCGATGTCCACCGAGCCGCCCGGATCGCCGCGGCCGGGAGCGGCGGTCAGGTCCTGCTCTCGGGGGCGACCGCCGACCTGGTCGATCCCGAGCGGTTCCGGCTGGTGGATCTCGGCGATCACCGGTTCAAGGACCTGCAGGCGCCCGAGCGCGTGTACCAGCTCGGCGACGGGGACGTTCCCGCCGATCCGGTCCCTGTACCGCGCGAACCTGCCCGTGCCCGCGACCGTCTTCATCGGCCGCGAGCGGGATGTGGGGGCGGTCGCGGACCTGCTCGGACGTGAGGACGTGAAGCTGTTGACCCTGACCGGCCCGGGCGGCACGGGGAAGACGCGCCTCGCGTTGCAGGCCGCCGCCGAAGCGGCCGGGTCCTTCCCGGACGGCCTCTGGTGGGTGCCGCTGGCGGATCTCACGGACCGCGACTGATCCTGTCCCGTGTCGCGCTTGCGCTCGGCGTGCCCGAGGAGGCGGCAGACCTCGCTGATCGACCTGTTGACGGACCGACTCGGCGGGAAGCGGACGCTCGTCCTGCTCGATAACGCAGAGCATCTCCTGCCCGAGATCGCGACCGATGTCGCCGACCTGCTCTCCAGGGCCGAGGGGCCGACGTTCCTCGTGACGAGCCGCGAGCGGCTGCAGGTGGATGCCGAGCGTGAGTACGCCGTGACCGCGATGGAGCACGACGATGCCGTCGAGCTCTTCGTGACCAGAGCCGCGGCCCACGGCGTGGAGATCCATCCCGGCCCGGCGGCGAGCGAGGTCTGCGACCGCCTCGATCGGCTCCCGCTCGCGCTGCAGCTCGCCGCGCCGCGGCTCAAGCTGTTCTCGCTCGAGCAGCTCTCGGAGCGGCTCGCCTCGCGACTCGATCTGCTCAAGGGCGGCCGCGGGTCCGATGCGCGTCAGGCCACGCTCCGAGCGACGATCGCCTGGAGCCACGACCTCCTGTCGCCCGAGGAACGAGCCGCGTTCGCTCGGATGTCGGTGTTCGTCGGTGGCTGCACCGTCGAGGCTGCGGAGGTGGTCACCCAGGAAGACGTCGATGTCCTCCAGGGCCTGGTCGACAAGAGCATGCTGCAACGTCGGCCGATGGCGGGTCCCGTCTGTGGATGCTGACCTCGATCCAGGAGTTCGCCGCCGAGCAGCTCCGGGACGCCGGCGAGGAGGTCGGAACGCGGCGGGCCCACGCGGACTACTGCCGAGGCGCTGGCCGAGGCGGTGGACGCCGAGCTGCTCCGCGGCGAGCCCGAGGAGCTCGCCGATCGCTCCGCTCGATGCCGAGATCGGCAACCTGCGCTCGGCCGTCGATCGCGGGGTCTCGGACGGCGACGTGGACCTCGTGCAGGAGCATCACCGTCGCCCTTCCCATGTACTGGATCATGCGGGACCGGTACGCCGAGGCTCGGGCCTGGCTGGAACGGGCGCTCGCCGTCTCGCCCGTCGAAGACGAGACGCGCGTCCGACTGCTGTCGGCCCTGGCGACGATGGCCTATCGACAGGGCGATCACGTCGCCGCGATCGCCGCATCGGACGAGGCGGCCGATCTCGTGATGCGCCTCGGAGGGGTCGCGGATCGGTTCCAGGACATGAAGCTCCGCGCCGCGAACGCGTGGGAGGCCGGGGAGCTCGATGAGGCCGAGGCGCTCTACGCGGAGGCGCTCGAACTCGCGCTCGAGGTCGATAACGGCGTCGGCATCTCGATCGTGCCGGTTGAACCTCGCGACCATCGCGAAGAGCGTGGATGGGCATGAGCGGGCGGACGGGATCTTCCGGGAGAACCTGTCGTTCGTCCGAGGGCGGGCAGTCGCGGTGCGAGGCCTTCACCCTCGTCGGACTGGCCGAGACGCGCGATCCTCCGGCCTGAGCTGCCGAGCGGGCGCGCCGGAACCGCCCGTCGGCGGCGACGAGCGCGCCTGGGCGTTCCGCGAGGGATCCCTCACCGCCGTACTGCCTCGATGTCTCCGCCGTGGGCTCGCCGAGGCGGGCGATCTCGAGCCCGCGACGACGATCCGGCGCCACCGAGCGGGTCCGCGAGCGGCTCGAGCTGCAGCTCGACGACGAGCGAGGCCGCGATGCGGGACCGAGCCCTGTCCGCGATCGTCGGTGCTCGCGCCCGCCGAGCTGCAACGGGTCGTGGTCACGAGGACGAGAGATGGACCTTCCGAGGCGCTCGACCTCGCATACGAGCTCGAGCGGTACTGCCGATCCTCTAGTGGACCGCCTCCGCCATCGGCCGGTTGACGTCTCCATGGCAACCGGAATACGGTGCATCCGCTGTTCGGCCTACGCCGCAAAGGGGGCTGACTGGTCCCGGAGTATGAGTCTGCGCTACGCCGAAGGGTGCAAGGTCAAAGGCTCCACAACCCCCGAAGGGAGCGAACGCATGCGAGACAAACGCCGGCGGAAGATCAGCCTGATATTCGGTGTCATGGTGTTGCTCGGCGCCATCGTCGTGTCGGGGTCGGTTGCGCAGTCGACCCCGGTGCGGACGGAAGTCGGGATGCTGAGACTGCACCTCGATAATGACGGGAAGTACTTCAGGTTCGACAGGCCGACGCCGGGCGCCGTCCAGTCGATCGCCGGATCATGCCCCGTGACCTCGCTCACCGGGCCCCAGTGGGTGAATCTCACGGGCGGCACAACCTCATTCACGCTCAATCGCGTCGGCCTCAGCAACAACGGCCTTGGGGTCAAGTATCTGAACTGTGGCCGCGTGGACGCTCCGAACTGGGCGTTGCGGATCAAGCTCGGGACCGACATCGATACGGGGCCCGGCATCGGTGTCGACCGCGCCGAGCTCGATCTCCAGGGATGGGGGAACGCCACCGCCGTCGCTGATCTCTACTTCAACGGGGCGAAGGTCGACAGCGTCACGAAGCCGATCTCCGGATCAGGCACAAGGGTGCGCATGGTGATCGACCGGACCGGGAAGCCTCTGTTCGACGAGATCCGACTCCACCCCAAGAACCTACTTACCTCGATCGCCCTGAGAGGCGGGGGGACAGGCAGCCCATCCCCCAGCACCGTGGGCTCCAGCCTGGGGACGAACGACACGCTGTTCCGAGTGGTCTCAGAGACCGACCACGGACCAGCGGCGAAGATCGCCTTCGTTTCGGGCCCAACCTCCACGCAAGCCGGTGGAACGATGGCCAACGTCACGGTGAAGGTGACGGACGCTGCGGACAACCCCCTGCTCGGGGAGTCGGTGACGTTGGCGTCAACCGGACTTGCCTCCACACCCGGAGCTCAGCTGACCAACTCGATGGGCATCGCCATGTTCTCCGGCCTCACGGTGGGTCCCACCGTCGGCGCGTACACCATGACGGCATCGGATGCTGCGGCGTCACTCACCACCGCCCCGGCGTCGTTCAGCATCACCCTCGGCACGCTGTCGATCAGCTTCAGCATCCCGCCGACGGATACGATCCTCGACCAACCGATCAACGACGGTGACGTCGAGGTGACGGTCGAGGACGGCTTCGGCAACCCGGCGCCCGACGGAACCCAGGTCGACATCAGCATCGGCACCGATCCCTCGGGCTCCGCGAGCCTGTCGGGGACATCGACCGGGTGCATCCCTCCGCCAGGGAACGTATGCGCGCTGACCTCGGGTGGGGTGGCCACGTTCTCGGACCTCGCGATCGACACGACGAGTTCCGGCTACCAGCTCGAGGCAGGCGTTACGGGCTTGGGTTCCGAACCCAGCGGACCGTTCAACATCACGAACACCGACAGCAGCTGTAACCCCTGCGAGGCGGAGTTCAGCCCCGGACACACCGTGAGCGCGCCGCCGGGGACGACGCTCATCATCGAGACCAACCAGCTCTTCTGCGAGGGCTTCGCGGGCGAGGGGATCGCCGGCACCGTGACCATCATCCACGATCCCGATCTCCCGATGGGCACCGTCACCCCAGTACAATTCACGGACTCGATCACGCTCCCGTTCGACGGGCCGTTCCCGTTCTGCAAGGCGCCGACCCCGCCGAACCCCGACCCCGAGTTCGGCCACCTGGTCCCTCTCTGCAACACGATCGATGATGGGCTGGACCAACAGCAACCCGTCTCCCTCGATGGACAAGCGTGCGTCACGCAGTCCGTCGAGCTCATCGGAGGGAGCCAGGCGATCCTCCACTCCGTCCTGTACGTCAACGAGTTCGACCCACCGAAGGGGAAACACTGAGGGACGCGACATCGCAGCCGCCGGGGTCAACCCGGCGGCTGCGATGTGGCTAGCAGGCTTCAGGGAGTGGAACGCTCGGTACCTGGACGATACCGAGGCGCTCGTTGAGTGCGTCCCGTTCCTGTCGCATCTCGGCGGCCGACCGCCCATCGGATAGCCCGGATCGCAGGAACGCCTCCAGCGCGAAGGCGACGTCGTGGTCCGCACCTTGAGAGCGCGCCGACCGCAAGCTCTTGCGTAGGGTCTGCTCGGCGCCGGCGCGATCACCGGTCTGTGCCAGCGCGTAGCCTCGATTGCGCAGCACCCATGGCACGAAGTGGTGCTTGGCGGGGAGCGACGAGAGCAGCGCATCGATGACCGGTATGGCTTCGTGGGGCAACCCTTGCAGCACGAGCGACTCGGCGCGCAGCCCCGCCACGTCGGCCGCGTACTCGTCGCCGACCTCTCGGACGAGCGCCTCCGCTTGGTCGAACATGGCGGACGCCTCATCGAACCTGCCCGCCCGTGACTCGGTCGCGGCCAGTTCCGCCAGAGCGAACACTTCATAGGGCCGAACGCCGGAGGCCCTGAAGATCCGGAGCGCATCGGCGAACTGCTGCGCCGCCTCGTCGAGGCGGCCTTGGAACAGGAGGACGTCGCCGATGTTCCCCTCGTCGAGCGCAGCATCCACCACGTTGCCGGTCCGCAGGAAGAGGTCGCGAGCTCGCTCGTAGTACGAGAGCGCCGCCGACCAGTCCCCCTGGAAGTAGGCGTAGTACCCGAGGTTGTTCAACACGTCGCCTTGCTTCGAGAGGTTGCCCAGCTCCTCGTACAGATCGAGCGCACGCTGCGAATGCTCGCCACCGCGGGAGAGCCCGAGCGAGTGCTCCGCGATGTCCAAGACGTAGAGCGCGTGCGCGGTGGCGTCGAGCTCGTTCGCCGCCTCGCCGTCGGCGAGCGCGACGCGGGACCATCGGATCGCATCGCGGTTGCGACCCTGCGCCCAGCGGATGCCTGCGTAGTGGGCTGCGAGCTGCGCGCGGAGCCCGGCCACGCCAGGATCGCCGTTCTCCAGCAAGCGCGTGCCGCGTGTCAGCGTCCCGAGCGCCTGCGGGAACCTTCCCTCGACGTCCAGGACGAGCGCTTCCTTCAGGAGCAGACGCGCCTGGGCGATCGGATCGCCGTCCACGTGCCGCCTCGCGCCCCGGTACGCTCGCTCGGCCTCCCGGTATTCCCCCAGCCGCATCCGCACATCCCCGAGCGCCTCGGCCGCCGCGACGACCTCACGCCGGTCCGGCGCCGACAGCCTGCCCGACGCCTCGAGCGCTCGCAGGAAGAAGTCACGAGCCTCGACGTTCGCGTAGATCTGAGACGCCTGCTCGGCCGCCACCCGAGAGAAGCGCCATGCCTCCTCGTAGCGCTGGGCGTAGAAGTAGTGCACCGAGAGGAGCTCCGCGACGTCGTCGACGTCGGCGCCGGCCTCGGCCTCGAGGGCTTCTCCCACCCGGGCGTGGAGCTCCCGTCGCCGGCGGAACGGGAGGCTCCCGTACGCCACGTCTCGGACGAGTCCGTTGCGGAACCGGAAGCTGCCCCTCCCGTCCGCCTCGATCAACCCCTCGAACGAACGGGGGTCGATCAGGTCGTGCCTCGGCGGCTCCCGCCTCCTCCAGCACCCGTCCGGCCATCTCGAGGGTGAAGCTCTGCCCCAGGACCGACAGGCTCCGCAGACGGGTCCGGATCCTCGGGGGCAACCGATCGATCTGGGCCGTCACCACGCCTTCGATCGAGCCCGGGAGCTCGTCGATCGAGCCGCCGGTCGTTAACACCTCGAACAACAGGGCCTTCAGGAACCGCGGGCTGCCGCCCGATCGCCGCGCCAGCGCCTCGACGGCTTGAGGCCGGAGCGGTTGCTCATCCGTCGCCTCATGGATCAACGCCACGCATGCTTCATGCGCGAGCGCGCCGAGCGCCAACCGGATCCTCCCGTCGTCGGCCGACCCCTCGTCGACCATCGGATGATCCGTCTCGCCGGGGTACGAGGATCAGCAGCGCGAGCTCGTCCATCCGGGCGGCGATCGCCAGCACGAGATCGGCCGACGCCTCGTCCATCCACTGAGCGTCCTCGATCACCGCCACGGCCGGACCCCCGGCGAACTCCACGAGCAGATCGCCGATCGCCTGCTCCATCCGCTCTCGACGGAACCGCTCATCCAGGCGGCGACCTCGGGCGTATCAGGGATCTCCAGGTCGAGCGGGACCGCGAGCAGTGGCAGCCATGGCATCAGCTCGGGGCACGCCTGCTCGACGCGCGCCGTGAACGTGGCCACGGCCTCCTCGTGATCGAGCCCTTCAGGGATGCCGAGCAACGCCCTGAGGAGCGGCCTGAAGGGGAAGTACGGGGTCGAGGCCTCGTACGGATCGCAGGCGACCGCGTGCCACGCGATGTCGGCAGGCGCCTGAACGCGCAGCTCCTGGATCAGACGGCTCTTGCCGGCACCGGCGTCGCCGGTCAACTCGACGAGTGCGCCGCAACCGTCCACCAACCGGTCGATCGCCGCTCGCAGGACGTCGAGCTCCCGTTCCCTGCCGACCAGTCGGAGGTCCGCCAAGACCTCGGTCCGGCTGCTCCCGAGGACGGGCCCCAGCCGATGCGCCACGACCGGCTGCTGCTTCCCCTTGACCATGAACGGCTCGAGCATCTCGGTCTCGAACCGCACCGAGGACGCTTCGAGGACCGGCTCGGTGGTCAGGATCTCGCGAGGGGCGGCCCGCGCCATGACGCGCGCGGCGAGGTTCACCGTGTCCCCCATGACCGAGTAGGTGCGCCGGTAGCTCGGTCCGATGTCGCCGGCGAAGATCCCACCTCGGTTGACGCCGATGCGGACCGGGATGGTCGTCGAGGCGTCGACGATCGCGCGGGCCGTCAGCAGCATGCGATCCGCGTCGTCGCCGAGGGCCGATGGCGCGCCGGAGACCAGGTAGATCTTCCCGCCGTCTCGGTCGATGTCGGACTCGAGGAACGTCACCGCGTGCTTCTCACACGCGCTCTGGACGACCCGAACGAGCTCGTCGAGCCCGTAGGCGACGACCTCCGGTCCGGCGGTTCGCAGGAGCTCGTCGATACCTTCGAAGCGGACGAACGCGACCGTCACCGCCCGGTGTCCGGGATCGGTCACGCCGGCGAGCACGTGCTCACGGAGCGCGATCGGGATGCAGGAGAGGAGGTCGACCCCTTCGAGCGAAGCCTCGGTCGCGGGCCACGCTCCGGGCAGATCCATGGGCGCGCTCCGCAGCAGGATGCCGTCTCCCTTCGGCCTCCCGACGATCCGGGGTGGCAGGAGCTCCATCGTCGCGCGACTCGCGAGGATCTCGCCAGCGACGGCTGTTCCCTCCATCGAGACGGTCTCGCTTGCAGCGGGACCTGTGATGAGCAACTCCCGATGTCGATCGCCGACGAGGAAGAAGTGGAACCTTCCGCTGTGTAGCCCGACCGACATCCGGAGCCTCACGTTGCCGGCGGTCGTCTGGATGGGGCCGATCCCGCGCAGGGCCTGACGCATGCCCACGGCTGCTCTGGCGCCCTTCGTCGGGTGGCCTTCCCCGCTGAACCACAGGAGCAGGGCGTCGCCGCCGAACTTGATGAGACCTCCGCCCTCCCCGTAGGCGACCGCGAGCAGCCGCGCGAAGACCGCGCCGATGACTTCGGTCAGCTCTTCGGCGCCGACACGCCCCTTGCGGGCCAAGCGCTCCGACATCTTCGTGAATCCGGAGATATCGGCGAACACCATCGTGCCGTCGATCGCCCGGAGCGTCGTGCCCGGCGCCTCAGCGAGCCAGCCGATCAACAGTCGCGGCAGGTATGGGCGCAACGCTGCCACGCCCTCGATCGGGCGTTCCGACACGCGGTCACCTCCGGCGACGGGATCCGTCTTCGGAGTCTATCCGGCGGTGCTAGCCGCCGGGAGGGCTCGACTCGGCTCGAGACGACACCTGCCGCGGCGATCTCTCCGTGGGCCGGGCAGGATTCGAACCCGCGACACGAGGGTTAAAAGCCCCCTGCTCTAACCAGGCTGAGCTACCGGCCCCGCCGGGATTCTAGGGAACCGAAGACGCCGGTCCCCGCGTCTCACCGCGGTCGAACCGAGAGGAGGCACCGCGATGAAGCGCATCGGGTACGTGGTGGCCGGGATCGTGCTCGGCGCGGTGGTGGCGCTCCAGCTGCCGTCCGTCGCGCAGGACTCCGGCACCGACCCCGCTCCGACCGATCGTCGCACCGTGACCGTGTCGGGCACGGCGACGATCCGTTCCGCTCCCGACCAGGCCGTCGTGTCGCTCGGGGTCCAGACCGAAGCGAACACGGCGCAGGGGGCCCTGCAGCAGAACGCCGAGCGGATGACGAAGGTGCTGTCCGCCCTGGCTGCCCTGGGGATCACGAAGGACGACCTGGCGACCAGCAACGTGAGCCTGTGGCCGACGTACGGCAGCAGCGGGACCGACATCACCGGCTACCAGGCGTCGAACCAGGTCGAAGTGACGGTGCACGACGTGTCGAAGGCCGGCGAGGTGATCGACGCCGGTGTCGACGCCGGCGCCAACCTCACGAACGGCATCTCGTTCACGCTCTCCGAGGACAACCCGGCGATGGACCGCGCGCTCGCCGACGCCGTGCGAGACGCGCGCGGCAAGGCCGAGATCATGGCGGGCGCGGGCGACGCTTCGCTCGGGCAGGTCGTGACGATGATCGAGGCGAGTGCCCCGACGTACCCGCCGATCTACTACGGACGTGACATGGCCGTCGCAGCGGAGGGTGGGGCGCCCACGCCGATCGAGGCGCCGACGATCGAGTCGCAGGTCTCGGTCAGCGTCACCTGGGAGCTCGTCTGACCCCGGATGCCGGTCACGGATCGCGGCGCCGGCCTCAGCGGTCGACGTAGCGGTTCGTGATCGGCATCCGTCGGTCGCGACCGAACGCCTTCGGCGTGATCTTCACGCCGGGCGCCGCCTGCCGGCGCTTGTACTCGGCGCGGTCGATCATGCGGATCACCCGTTCGACCGTCGTGCGATCGTGCCCCGCCGCGACGATCTGCTCGACCCCGAGATCGTCCTCGACGTAGGCCTCGACGATCGGGTCGAGGCGGTCGTACGGAGGGAGCGAGTCCGTGTCCAGCTGGTCGGGCCGGAGCTCGGCCGACGGCGGCTTCGTCATCACCCGTTCGGGGATCGGCGCCGGATCGCCCCGGGCGTTCCGCCATGCGGCGAGCTCGTAGACGAGGGTCTTCGGGACGTCCTTGATCGGCGCGAACCCACCGGCCATGTCACCGTAGAGCGTCGCGTAGCCGACCGCGTACTCGCTCTTGTTCCCGGTCGCGAGCACGAGCGAGCCGAACTTGTTCGACAGCGCCATCAGGTAGTTGCCGCGGATCCGGGCCTGCAGGTTCTCCTCGGTGACGTCCGCCGGACGGTCGCCGAACACGTTCGCCAGCGCGGCCCGGTACGCGTCGTAGACGTCGGTGATCGGGACCGTGTCGATCCGGACACCGAGGCGCTCCGCGCAGTCGGCCGCATCCTCGACGCTCTCCGGTGACGAGTACGGCGACGGCATCGCCAGGACGTGGACGGCCTGCGGACCGAGCGCGTCCGCGGCGAGCGTCGCCACGAGCGAGGAGTCGATCCCTCCGGACAGGCCGACCACGACGTCGCGGAACCCGTTCTTCCGTACGTAGTCGCCGAGGCCGAGCGTGAGCGCCCGGTAGATCTCCTCGGTCTCGCCCGGCCACGTGGACCCGTGGTCGGGGCTCGCCGTGGTCCCCTCGATGTCCACGACCAGCAGGTCTTCCTCGAACATGGCGGCACGGCACGCGACCGAGCCGTCGGGGGCGACGACCATGCTCCCGCCGTCGAACACCAGCTCGTCCTGTCCGCCGACCGCGTTGACGTAGACGATCCAGGCCCCGGTCTGGAGCGCGCGGCGCCGGCAGATCTCCTCGCGTTCGGTCACCTTGCGGCGGTGGTACGGCGACGCGTTGATGTTCGCGATCAGCCCGGCGCCCACGTACGTGGCGAACGGCAGCTCGCCGTCCCAGGCGTCCTCGCAGACCGAGACCCCGACGTCCGAGCCGGCGACCGGGATGCGCAGGGTCCTCGTCCCGGCGACGAAGTAGCGCTTCTCGTCGAACACGCCGTAGTTCGGGAGCTGGATCTTGTGGTAGCGCTCGACCACAGCGCCCGACCTGATCAGCGCCGCGGCGTTGTGGATCCCGGCTTCCGTCCGGTCGACGAACCCGACCACGACATCCGCGGTCCGACCGCTGGTTGCCGCCGCCAACCGTTCGAGCGCGTCGAGGTTGTCGCGCACGAACTCGTCACGCAGCAGCAGGTCCTCCGGGGGGTATCCGGTGAGCGCGAGCTCCGGGAAGCAGACGAGGTGAGCGCCGGCCGCTTCTGCGCGGTCGATCCACGCGAGCATCGCGTCGACGTTGGCGCCGAGGTCGCCGACGGTCGTGTTCAGCTGGCCGAGCGCGACGCGGAGCACGCCGGAAGCGTACTGCCGCTACTCGGTCCCGCCGATGTCCACGTTGTACGCCTCCCAGACCAGGTCCGCGCCCTTCTGACGGTGCCGGACGAGGCCGCCGATCAAGCGCTGGAGGTCGTCGCGGACCTGGTCGATCGGCCAAGCGTCCGTGCCCACCTCGCCCCCTTCGACGCGGTCGACGGTGGACGCGATCGAGGCGGCGATCGACGGGTGCTCCTCGCGGAGCTTGTTGACGGTGTGGACGAGGCGCGGGGCCCGCTCCATGATCTCCTCGTAGAGCCCGCCCGGTTTCTCGGTCGCCTCGATGTGTTGATCGAAGGCGTCGCGGACCCCGACGAGATCCTTCGTCACCTGCGCCGTCCAATCCGGGACCCTGCCGGCCGCCGGGGAGCTGATCGCCATCTCCAGGTGGACGAGGGCGTCGTGCAGCGTCTGACGACGCTTGCGCGCCTCGCCGAGGGCGGGCGTGAGCTTCGGGTCAGGCTCCATCCCGATAACCCTATGGGGTCGTCCGCTTCGGACGCAAGCCGACCAGCGTGCGCTCATGACGTGAGCCTCATCGCCTCTCGGCCAACCCCGTAGCCAGGCGTCGTTCCCTCACGGTTCCGCGGCCCGACATGGCCACGGCGGTCACGGAGGGGTGAAGGTTAGGGGAACCTGTTCTACCCTCTGCTCCATGACGCGGGTGGGGGCGAGGCGGCGGTGGCGCGGATGGTTCGCGGCCGCGTTGATCGCGACGGCCATGATGGTCGTCGGCGACCCGGCGAGCGGTGCTCCCGTCGTGATCCGAGGTCTGGACATCCGATGGTCGCCGGCCTCGGTCTCGGTCTCCCGGGGCGCGGTCGTGAAGTGGAAGAGCACCGGCCTGATCCACAACGTCTACGCGTACGGGTCGAACTGGACCTTCGGTGAGTCACTCCCCTCGGGCGCCTCGACGAAGTACCGGTTCTCGCGCCGTGGGACGTTCCGGTTCCGCTGCACGTTGCATTCCACGCTGCTGAACGGCGTCTGCTCCGGGATGTGCGGGTCGGTCCGCGTGTCGTGATCGAGGGATGTTCCATGCAGACCCATCCGGTCCCCGGACCCGCCCGTAGTACCGAAGTCCCTCACCGTCGATGGTCCTGGAGGTGGTCCCGATGCGCCGCTGGCTGACGGTCGTTGCCGCTGCCGCACTCGTGGTGTCGCTCGCCGCGCCCGCGCAGGCTGCCCCGGTGATCCGAGGTTCGGGCGTCAGCTGGTCGCCGGCGAGCCTGATCGTCGACCGGGGCACCACCGTGCGTTGGAAGGGCGTGAGCGGCGTCCATCACATCCGGGCCTACGGTGGGAACTGGAGCTTCGACCGCTCGCTCCCCGTCGGGGCCAAGGTGAAGCGGCGGTTCAACGCGTCCGGGACGTTCCGGTTCTACTGCACGATCCACGGGACCGTCAGCGGGGGAGCGTGCAGCGGCATGTGTGGCCGCGTGGTCGTGCGCAGCTGAGCCACCGCTTCACGCCGACGTAGGTTCCGTTCGCTGTCTACAGGATCGGGAGGTATCGCTCCAGCTCGTAGGGGGTGACGTACGCCTTGAACGAGTCCCACTCCGCGCGCTTGTTGCGGATCAGGAACTCGTGGACGTGGTCCCCGAGGGCGGCGCGGAGGACCTCCGACCGCTCCGCCAGGTGGATCGCCTCCACCAGGTCCTCGGGGAGGGAGCGGATCCCGGCGGTCTCGCGCTCCTCCTCGGTCATCTCGTAGATGTTGTTCGACGCCTCGGGCGGCAGCTCGTACTCGCCCTCGATCCCCGCCAGGCCGGCGGCGAGCATCGCCGCGAACGCGAGGTAGGGGTTGCACGCCGGATCCGGCGAGCGGTACTCGATCCGCGTGGCGCCCTCCTTCCCGGGCTTGTACATCGGGACCCGGACCAGGGCGCTCCGGTTCCGCCGGGCCCAGCACACGTACACCGGGGCCTCGTACCCGGGGATCAGCCGCTTGTACGAGTTCACCCATTGGTTCGTCACGAGCGTGATCTCGGGCGCGTGGCGCAGGATCCCGGCGATGTAGGACTTCGCGAGCTTGGACAGGTGGTACTCGTCGGTCGCGTCGAAGAACGCGTTGCGGTCGCCCTCGAACAGGGACTGATGCGTATGCATCCCGCTACCGTTCACGCCCATCACGGGCTTCGGCATGAACGTCGCGTAGATCCCGAACTCCTGGGCGACCTCCTTCACGGTCAGGCGGTACGTCATCACGTTGTCCGCCATCGAGAGCGCGTCCGTGTAGCGCAGGTCGATCTCGTGCTGCGAGGGGGCCACCTCGTGGTGGACGTACTCGACGGGGATCCCCATCGACTCGAGGTACCCGACGGTGCGTTTGCGGTAGTCGGTGGCGACGTCGAGCGGCGTCTCGTCGAAGTAGCCGCCCTGGTCGAGGAACTCGGGCTCCTCGACCGACCGGAAGTAGAAGTACTCGAGCTCGGGCCCGACGTAGAACGTGAATCCCAGGTCGGCGGCGCGCTTCAGCTGCCGCTTCAGGACGCCGCGAGGATCACCGTCGAACGGTGTCCCGTCCGGGTCGTAGACGTCGCAGAACATCCGCGCGACCTCGGCCTCGGACTTCCACGGGATGATCTGGAAGGTCGCGGGGTCGGGCACCGCCACCATGTCCGATTCCTGGATGCGGCTGAAGCCCTCGATCGACGAGCCGTCGAAGCCCATCCCCTCGGCGAACGCCCCTTCGAGCTCCTGCGACGTGATCGTGAACGACTTCAGGAACCCCAGGACGTCGGTGAACCACAGGCGGATGAAGCGGATCCCGCGCTCCTCGACCGTGCGCAGGACGTAGTCGGCTTCGGCTGACAGGGCCATGTCGTCGAGGGTAGACGGGCCGCGCGCCGGCTTCGTTACGGGTCCGTTACGTTCGCGGAGACGGGGCGGAGCACGCTCCCCGTGACGTCCCGCCGAGGCACTAGCGTGTCGGCATGCTCGACCTCGACCCCGAGACGCTCGGCCGGGCGCTGGCCGAGGCCCCCGATCCCGAGCTGGCGCGCGTCGCGCTGTCGCGCGTGGGGGAGGATCCCGCGGCGCGCGAGCTGCTCGCCCGGCCCGACGTGCTCCCGATCGCCGTTCGCCTCCTAGGGTTCTCGACGGCGGCGGCCGACCTGCTCGTGCGTCATCCCGGTGAGACCGTCGAGCTCGCCGACGTGCGTCCGCGCGCCCGGGCCGCACTGGACGAGGAACTGGCGGTGCTGGCTTCGGAGGTCGGTCCGGCCGACGGGCTCCGCAGGTTCCGGCGACGAGCGATGCTGCGGGTGGCGGCCGCCGACCTGATGGGCGCGGGGCTCGAGGACGTCGTCGAGCAGATCAGCGCGGTGGCCGAGGCGTGCCTCGCGTTCGCCTGCGCACGGACGGCGTCCGCGATCGGCCTCGCCGTGATCGGTCTCGGCAAGCTCGGCGGGTCGGAGCTGAACTACGCGAGCGACGTCGACGTGATCTTCGTGCACGGCGACGGCGCGGACCCGGGCGGCGCGGCCACGTCCGCCGCCGCGCTGATCCGTCTGCTGTCCGAGCCGACCGCGGAGGGGATCGGGCTGCGTGTCGATCCCACGCTCCGCCCCGGCGGACGGGGCGGCGCCCTCTCCCGGAGCCTCGGGGCGACCGTCGCGTACTACGAGCACGACGCCGCCACCTGGGAGCGCCAGGCGATGATCAAGTCGAGGGCGGTCGCGGGCGATCCTTCCACCGGCGCCGCGTTCCTCGCGGGCGTCGCCCCGTCCGTGTACCCACCGGAGCTCAAGCCGGTCGCGATCGACGATGTCCGCCGTACCAAGGTTCGACTCGAGGAGTACATCCGCCGACGCGGCAAGGAGCTCACCGAGGTCAAGCGCGGCCGGGGCGGGATCCGCGACGTGGAGTTCGCGGTGCAGCTGCTCCAGATCGTGCACGGCCGCCGGGACGAGCGGTTGCGCGACCCGAACACGCTCCGCGCCCTCGCGGCCCTCGCGGACGAGGGGTTCGTCGCGCACGGGGACGCCGACGCTCTGGCCGACGCGTACCGGTTCCTCCGGCGACTGGAACACCGGCTCCAGATCGTGCGCGACCTCCAGACGCACGACCTCCCCACGGACCCGCACGCGCGGTCGGTGCTGGCGCGCGCGCTGGGTCTGGGCGATGCCGCCGCGCTGGCGGCCGAGTACGAGCGACAGACCGAGCGCGTCCGCGGGATCCACGAGCGGCTGTTCTACCGGCCGCTGCTCGAGGCGTTCGCGGGCCCGGTGGCGCCGCGTCCGGGCGTCGATCGCGCGGCGACCGAGGAGCTCCTGGGTGGACTGGGGTTCGCGACGCCGGCCCGCTCATACGAGGTGCTGCAGCGGCTCGTGGATCCGAGCGTCCGGATCGGGAAGGTCCTCGCGCACATGTTCCCCGTGATGGCGCCCCCGCTCGCATCGGCGGCGAACCCGGACGCGGCGCTGGTCCGGCTGCTCCGCGTGGCGGAATCGGTCGGGGACCGGCACGAGCCGGCGGATCTGCTGGCGAACGATCCGACCGCGGCTCGACGACTGGCGCACCTGGTGGCCGCCAGCTCGTTCGCCACCGACCTGCTGGTGGCCGACGTCGATCGCCTCGGTTCGCTCGCCGAGCCGTCCGATCCGGTCGACGCGCAGGCGGCGCTCGTGGGCGCGATCGCGCGATCGGCCGCCCGCGAGCTCCTCCCCGCGCAGACGGGAGAGGCCCTGGCGGCGGTCGCCGATCGCGTGGTCTCGGAGGCGGTCGCGGGCGCGGAGCCGGAGCTGCCGTTCGCGGTGATCGGGATGGGCAAGCTCGGCGCGCAGGAGCTGAACGTCGCCTCGGACCTGGACCTGCTGTTCGTCTACGACGGCGAGGGACCCGACGACCTCCGGCGTGCGGTCGGCGCGGCGGAGCGCGTGATGCGCGCCGTGCGCGAGGCGGGCTGGGAGCCCGACGCCGACCTCCGGCCGGAGGGGCGCAACGGCCCGCTCGCGCGATCGCTCGCGAGCTACCTCGAGTACTGGGAGCGGTACGCGGAGACGTGGGAGTTCCAGGCGCTGCTGCGAGCCCGAGCGGTCGCGGGCGACCCCGCGCTGGGCCGGAGGTTCGAGCTGAACGCCGCGGACTTCGCCTATCCGCCCGACGGGATCACCGTGGATCGGGTCGCCGAGGTCCGTCGGATGCGCGAGCGGATCGAGCGCGAGCGGGTGAAGCCGCCCGAGGCCGCGAAGTTCCACTTCAAGTTGGGGATCGGGTCCCTCGCCGACGTGCAGTTCGCCGTCGAGCTGGAGCTGATGCGGTCCGGCGGTGCCAACCCCGAGGTCCGATCCCGTCGGACGCTCGAGGCGATCGAACGTCTCGCCGCGGCGCGCCTGATCGAAGGGAGCGTCGCGCGCGAGCTCGGCGATGCGTTCGTGTTCTGCATGGACGTGAAGAACGCGCTCGAGATCGACCGCCGGTTGCACGCCGAGGCCGTTCCCGCGTCCCCGGACGAGCAGACGGTGCTCGCGCGGCGGCTCGGCTACGAGGAACACGCGCGGCAGAGCTTCCTGGACGACTACCTGAGGATCACGCGCCGTGCGCGCCGCGCGATGGAGCGCGTCTTCCACGAGGACGCCTGAGCGCGCTCGGGCCGGAACCACGGGTTCCCCGCAGACCTCGTCGGGTATCGGGTCCTCGGACTCAATGTCTGAGGTGGTCGGAGCCGAAACCGTCCTCATGCGCATCCTGTCCACTCCCGAAGCGCGCTCGATGATCAACGATCAGGGCGGCCTGCTGTTCGTGTGGGTGGCGACGGCGGGGACCGTCCGGGGATGGGCGAAGGTCCTGCGCACATCGACCGAGCCCCCAGAGGACGCGCTCGAGTGGCGGCGCTTCGAGACGAAGGGGTTCTTGGTGTTCGTGCCGCCGTGGATGCGGCGGCTCCCTCGGGAGCTCCACATCGAGGCGACCGGCAAGATCCGCCGGCGGGTGCGGGCCTTCTGGGACGGCTGCGCCTTCGTGGTCTGAGTAGCGGTCCCGTCGACGGCGGGACCCTCGGCGCCGGCGCGGTCGACGCCCGCTGGGACACTGGCATCGATGAAGTCGTCGTCGGTGCGCAGCAGCGCGGGAGTGGCCCTGGTGGGCGCGCTCGTGTTCGTCGTCGGCCTCGTCGCCTCGTCGTCTTCCGCGGTCGCGAGCCGAAGCCCCGCGACGTCGACGGGCCCCGATGCGAGGTGGCGGCCCCTCGCGCCCGCGCCGATCGAGGGCCGCATCAGCGCTGGCACGGTCTGGACCGGCGACGAGATGATCGTATGGGGCGGCTATACGCGCGGTCCTCGCGGCGGGTTCGTGGTGAACCGGGACGGGGCCGCCTACGACACGACGACCGACACGTGGCGCCGGATCGCGAACGCCCCGGCGGGGGTCCGCGGCGGCGGAGGCTCGGCGGCCGCCTGGACGGGCGAGCTCGCGATCTTCTGGGCCGGCAACTCACCCGACGGTCCGGCGCGCGGCGCCGTCTACGATCCTGCGGCGGATGCGTGGCGGAAGCTCCCCGGGGGCCCGCTCGGGCCGCGAGAGGGCTACGTCTCGGCGTGGACCGGCGACGAGCTGGTGATCATCGGCGGGACGCAGGGCGACGGCTTCGCGTCTCCCGTCGCCGCCGCGGTCACGCCCGGGGGGCACTGGCGCGCGCTCCCAGCGCTGGACGCATTCGAGGCCTTGATCCCGTCGGGGGCCGTCTGGGACGGCGAGCGGATCATCGTGACGGGGCTTTGGTTCCACTGCCCCGAGCTCGGTTCGACCTGCACCGATGCGGAGTGGGTCGCCCTGGCGTACGACCCGGCGACGGACACGGTCGAGACCCTCGATCCGCCGGTCTCCGTCGCGCTGCGTGCCGTCGGCTGGACCGGGAGTGAGGCGGCGTTCGTCGCGAGTGGCACGCGGAGCCGCATCCTCCTGTACGACCCGGCCACCGACGCGTGGCGCTCGGGCGGCCGGGGCCCGTGCGTGCTCGCGCGGGGCGGGCAACACGCCTGGCTCGGCGATCGGCTCGTCCAGGCGTGCGACGGCCGCCGGCTGCAGCTCTACGACGTGGGCACGGATGCCTGGAGCGTGATCCGCGCCGGCGACTCGCCCTTCAACCGGTTCGGCGACAGCTCGATCGCGTGGACGGGCAGGCGGCTGATCGCGTGGAGCGGCGTCGCGTTCCGTCGCTACAACCCGACCCCGAACATCGGCACCCGGATCACGCTCCGCGGCTGATGCGCGCGATCGTCCTCGATTCACCCGGCCTACCGCTCTCGGCGGTCGAGCTCGAGCCGCGCGAACCCGGCCCCGACGAGGTGCGGATCCGCGTGTCGGTCTGTGGGGTCTGCCGGACCGACCTCCACGTCGCCGACGGCGACCTCCCCGACGCGAAGGTGCCGCTGATCCTCGGCCACCAGATCGTCGGGGTCGTCGAGCGGATCGGGCCGGAGGTGGAGACGCTCGAGGTCGGCGACCGAGTCGGCGTCCCGTGGCTCGGCTGGACCTGCGGCGAGTGCCGGTACTGCACGACCGGTCGCGAGAACCTCTGCGCGCGGGCCCGGTTCACGGGATACCAGATCGACGGCGGCTATGCGGAGACGACCGTGGCCGACGCGCGCGCCTGCCTTCCGATCCCCGAGGGCTACGCCGACCTCCAGGCCGCGCCGCTGCTGTGCGCCGGGACGATCGGCTGGCGCTGCCTGAAGCTCGCCGGCGACGCCGAGCGCCTCGGGATCTACGGGTTCGGCGCCGCGGCGCACCTGGTGACCCAGGTGGCGCGCTGGCAGGGACGGCGGGTGTTCGCGTTCACCCGGCCGGGCGATGGGCGGGCGCAGGCGTTCGCGCGCGAGGTCGGGGCCGAGTGGGCGGGGGGTTCCGACGAGCGCCCGCCCGAGGAACTCGACGCCGCGATCCTGTTCGCCCCGGCGGGGGAGCTGGTGCCCGCGGCGCTCGCGGCCGTGGCGCCCGGCGGGACCGTCGTCTGCGGCGAGATCCACATGAGCGATATCCCGTCGTTCCCGTACGAGCGGCTCTGGGGGGAGCGGGTCCTGCGCTCGGTCGCCAACCTCACCCGGGCCGACGGCGTCGAGTTCCTGGCGCTCGCGCCGCAGGTGCCGATCGTCTCGACCGTCACGCCGTACCCGCTCGAGCGCGCGAACGACGCGTTGGCCGCGCTCCGTTCGGGCTCCGTCGAGGGCGCGCTCGTACTCGGGCCCTCGCTGTGATGTCCAGCCAGGTCGTCCAACCGGGTGATGGGCGCGAGGCCTTGCAGATCGTTCCGCCGCAGACAGATCCTTAGGCGATCTTGCGGTGGTAGGCGGCCATCGCGAGGGCATAGGCGACGATGAGGATGAGCAGGCACCAGGCGAGGGCGATCCAGATGTCGGCGCTGACCGGCTGCTGCGTGAACAGGTCGCGGATCGTGGTGACGATGGATGTCACGGGTTGGTTCTCGGCGAAGGCGCGCACCGGGCCCGGCATGGTGTCGGTGGGCACGAACGCCGAGCTGATGAATGCGAGGAAGATGATCGGATAGGAGAAGGCGCCCACGCCGTCCACGCTCTTCGCGGACAGGCCGGCGATGACGGCGATCCAGGTCACCGCCATGGTGAACAGGAAGAGGATCCCGGCGACGGCGAGCCATGCCAGCGCTCCCGCCGGTGAGCGGAATCCCATGAGGACGGCGACGAGCATGACGACCACGAGCGAGATGAGCGTGGAGACCATCGCGGCCAGCACGTGCGCCCACAGCACGCTGGACCGCGCGATCGGCATGGACTGGAATCGCTCGAAGACCCCGCCCTGCATGTCCGTGAACAGCCGGAACGCGGTGTAGGACGTGCCCATCACGATCGTGATGATCAGGATCCCGGGCAGCAGGTAGTTCACGTACCGATCCGACCCGCTGTCGATCGCGCCGCCGAACACGTAGACGAACAGCAGCATGAGGGCGATCGGCATGATCGCGACCGTGATGATGGTGTCCAGGCTGCGTGTGATGTGGCGCATGGATCGGCCCAGCAAGACGGCGGTGTTGTCGAAGGCGTGCGTGGTCATCGTCGCTCCCTAGTCGTCCGTGCGGTCGGCGCTGGTCGTCGCCGCGTCGGCGTCGTTGCCGATGATGGCGAGGAAGATCTCCTCCAGGGACGGTTGCTTCTCGACGTACTCGACCTCGGCGGGCGGGAGGAGCCCCTTCAGCTCGGCGAGGGTGCCGTTCGCGATGATCCGTCCCTCGTGGAGGATCGCGATCCGATCGGCGAGCTGCTCGGCCTCGTCCAGGTACTGCGTGGTGAGCAGCACCGTCGTGCCCTGCCCGGCGAGCGCTTTGACGCTGTTCCACACCTCGACGCGAGACTGAGGGTCGAGCCCGGTGGTCGGCTCGTCCAGGAAGATCACCGGCGGATCCCCGATGAGGCTCATCGCGATGTCCAGGCGACGGCGCATGCCTCCGGAATACGTCGACACCCGTCGCTCCGCCGCGTCGGTGAGCTGGAAGCGAGCCAACAGGTCATCCGCGATCCGGTCCGCGCCATCCAGGCGCCGCAACCGGGCCACCAGCACCAGGTTCTCTCGCCCGGTGAGGATCTCGTCCACGGCCGCGAACTGCCCGGTGAGGCTGAAGGATCCCCGCACGTTCGCCGGCTGCGTGGCGACGTCGAAGCCCACGACGGTGGCCGTCCCCGCGTCGGGCTTGAGCAGCGTGGACAGGATCCTCACGACCGTGGTCTTGCCCGCGCCGTTGGAGCCGAGCAGGGCGAAGATGCTGCCCCGCGCTACGTCGAAGTCCACGCCGCGCAGCACGCGCAGCTCCCCGTACGACTTCTCGAGGCCCAGCACGTGGATCCCCTGGGAGGTTCGTGTCGTCACGGGGAACCCCCTTCGTCTCCGGCCTCTTCTGCGGCGGCTTCCTCGATGGCGCGGGTCAGACGCTCCTGCTCCTTGTTGATCCAGGAGCTGTCCTCGTAGTTGCGGATGAACCCCTCGGCGAACTCCACGGGGTCGTCCCCGACGATGTCCTTGATCGGGGTGTCGCTCGCCGCGGCCTGCTCGAAGACGTCGGCGAGGTCCTCCAGCAACGACATCGAGGCGTCCCCCGTCCCCGGTCCCCGGTAGTAGGTGTACCGCTGCACGGCATCGAGTGCCGCGCGATAGTTCGGCGGAAGCTGCTCCTTGCGTGCCTTGTACCGCCGCCACCGCTTCTTGTCGCCGATCACCTTGGAGATGAACATGTCACCCGCCTCCTTCGCGGAGCTGTTCGAGCCGTTCTGCGAGGAAGCTCCAGGTCCTCCAGAACTCCTCGAGATGTTCCTTGCCCTGAGCGTTGAGGGAGTACACCTTGCGCGGTGGCCCCTTCTCGGAGGGGACCTTCTCCACGTCGACGAGGCCGCGCTGCTCGACCCTGATGAGCAGCGCGTAGACGGTCCCTTCGGCGATGTCCGAGAAGCCCTTCTCCCGTAGCCATGCCGTGATCTCGTAGCCGTATGCGGGCCGGCCGGACAGGATCGCGAGAACGATGCCCTCCAGCGTCCCCTTGAGCATCTCCGTCACCTGCCTGCCCACGGAACACGCCCTCCTCCGGCTACTCAGTGTTAGTGACTACCCGGTACATAGTAACACTGAATAGTCCGGGGTACGAGCCGGGGTTCGGGCGAGGGCGCGTGGATCCACGCCGATGAAGAGATGGGCGGGCTAGGTTCCGAGGCGCTCGTCCAGGAGCTCCTGGATCGGCCATGCGCCGTCGGTCCAGTTCGCGATCACCGTCGCGGTGAGGTCCGCGGATGCGACGTGCGTGCTGAACATCGACGCGCCCGCGTCGTAGCCCTCGAGCCACGTCACGTCGTCGCGCGTGGCGTCGACGTGGAACCCGAGGCCGTAGCGCTTCGACTCCGTCGGGGAAGGCGCTGCGCGGGCGGAGCATCTCGTCGACCGTGGCGCGCGACACGATCCGGCCGGCGAACAGCGCGTCCCAGAGCGCGGCCAGGTCGGCGGCGGTCGTGTAGATGCCGCCGTCCCCGTTCCCGCGGACCGGGAGCTGCAGCGCGTTCGTCCGGCCGCCGTCGCGGTCGCAGGTAGCCGAGCGCGGCATCGTCCCGGCAGCTCGTCGGTGCGCAGGAACGCGGTGTGCGGCATGCCCGCCGGCTCACAGACGCGACGGAGCACCAGGTCGTGGAACGGCTGACCGCTCACCCGCTCGGCGATCAGCGCCAGCACGACGTAGCCGCCGTTGTTGTAGGCGAACCGCTCGCCGGGCTCGAAGACCTGCGGGTAGCCGTCGAGGATCGCCACGAACGCCTCGGTCGTCGCGAGCTCCTGGAACGGGACCGGGAGCACGAAGTCGTTGATGTCCTCGATCGCGTCCTCGTCCAGGTAGTCGCCGATCCCGGACCGGTGCGCCAGCAAGTGCTCGACCGTCACGCGATCGTCGATCAGCGGAAGGTCGTCGCCCAGCACCGAGCGCGCGGTCGTCTCGAGCTCGAGCGTGCCGTCCTGGATCAGGCTCATGACGGTGAGCGCGGTGAGGGTCTTCGTGCCGCTCGCGGTCGCGAACGACGTCTCGACGGTGTTCGGCACCCCCCGCTCTCTGTCGGCGAGGCCGTAGGCCTTCGCCAACTCGACGCCGCCCGAACGGTCGACGCGGACAACGCCGGAGAACCCGGTCCGATCCGCGATCGCGTCGACCGCGTCCTCAAGCGACGCCATCGGCAGATCCCGCGCCTCAGCCCGCGACCCGGTAGAGGTGCCAGCGGTCGGGTACGCCCTTCAGCTCGTGCTCGCCGGCGTCCTCGAACACCAGGCCGGACCCGGCCGTCAGGTCCTTCACGGTCTGCGACACGAGGATCTCCGACGGGCCCGCCTTCGCGCCGACCCGCGCCCCGATCACGACCGCGAGCCCGCCGACCTTGCCGTCGATCACCTCCACCTCGCCGGTGTGGACCCCGGCGCGCACCTCGACCCCGAGCGGCTGGACCGCGGCACCGATCGCCCCCGCGCACCGCACCGCGCGCGCCGGGCCGTCGAACGCCGCGAAGAAGCCGTCGCCCGCCGTGTCGACCTCATCGCCGCGGTAGCGCGCGAGCTGTCCGCGGACGCGCGCGTGGTGCGCCTCGACGAGCTCCTTCCACCCACGGTCCCCGAGCTCGGCCGCCTTCTCGGTCGACCCGACGATGTCGGTGAACAGCACGGTGGCGAGCGAACGCTGCAGCTGCGCCTCCTCGACCCCCAGGCCCGCGACGAACCGCTCGATCTCGTCGAGCATCCCGTCGTACTCGCCGACCCAGAAGAAGTGCTCGTCGCCCGGGAACTCGACCAGCCTGGCCCCGGCGATCCGGGCGGTCTCCTCCCGCACCTGCTCGATCGGGAAGTCACGATCGTCGGTCTTGGCCAGCACCAGCGTGGGGACGTGGATCGCGGGGAGCGCGTGGGAGGCGTTGATCTCGCGGTTCATGCGCGACAGCGCGATCGCGGCCCCCGGGCTCGCGGCCCGACGCAGGTACGAGGCGAGCCATTGGACCAGCCGCTCGTCGTCCGCGTGGCTCGGCGCGCCCCACGTGCGGATCTCCTCTCGCGCGTGCTCCACGGTGCCCCAGTGCTCGTCGATGTAGGCGAGGTACTCGTCCGACTCGTCGAGGGACCCGTAGTTCGGATCGCGGACCGTGTAGTCGGCCACGGTGCCGTACAGGATCAGCCCGACCGTCCGCTCCGGGTACGTGGCGGCGAACAGGATCGCCATCGGCCCACCCTCGGAGACGCCGAAGACGATGGCGCGCTCCGAGCCGACGGCATCCATCACGGCCCGGACGTCGTCCATCCGCGTCTCGAGGCTCGGGAGCCGGTCGGCGGGGACGCGGTCGGAGAGGCCGACCCCGCGCTTGTCGAACAGGATCAGCCGCGAGAACGACGCGAGCCGCGTCAGGTATCGGGCGAGGTTCGGCTCCTCCCAGAGCGCCTCGATGTTGGAGGTCCAGCCCGATCACCCAGACGAGGTCGATCGGACCGTCGCCGACGACCTGGTAGGCGATGTGGACGCCGTCCGCCGTCTTCGCGTAGCGGGTCTCGGGGATCTCCATGGAGGCATCCTGGACGGGGTCGGCGGCGGGTAGCAAGCCCATCGCGCCTAGGGGGTCCCTTGGATGTCGCTAGTCCATCTCAGACTACTGGTGGGCCTCGATGATCGCGGACGCGAGCGTGCGCGCCTCGTCCAGACGGTCGCGATCGACGAAGACCTCCACGCCGAGCTGCCAGATCCGGCCGATCCCGCCGCGCTCCTTCGTCCACCACCAGATCCCGGCGGCATCGAACGCCTCGCCCAGCTGGTCGGCGTGCTCCGGCGTGAACTCGCCCAGGTGGACGGTTCGGATCTCCGGCGGGATATGCGGGTTCCAGGGCATCGGTGAACGACGCTACGGTCCGCCACGCGATCGAGCAAGCCGCGCGCCGGACGGATCTGGTTCCGCCCTCAGCGTTCCGGGCCCCGCGAGCGTCTGTAAGGATGTGGATGTCGGATCGGCTCGCTGTGTGCCCGGGCGCGTCGACCATACGGGCAGGGAGGGGCTCATGCGGACGATCAAGGCGTTCGTCGTCGTCACGGTGATCACGGTCCAGGCGTTCGCCGTCGGGGTCGGACCCGCACGGTCGGCCGCCGCGGTGGCCGAATACGCCTTCGAGGGGACGCTCGCGAGCTCGGTGGCGTCGGCTCCGGATCTCGTCGCGATCGGCAAGGGGGAGAACGCGTTCGTCGACGAGGACGTCCTCGGCACCACTCGGACCGTGCTGCGCTTCCCGATGCGGAACGGCCTTCGTCTCTCGCCGACGACCGACCTGGTCGACGGCGAGAGCTACACGATCGAGCTCCTGTTCCGGCTCCACGAGATCGAGGGATGGCGGAAGCTGGTCGACTTCGCGGGCGGGTCCGACGATGCCGGGCTGTACAGCTTCTACGGTCAGCTGAACCTGTATCCGACCGCGCTCGCGACGCCCGCCTCGATCCTGGCGGACACCTACGCCCTGGTCGTGCTGACCCGGGACGCCTCCGGGACGGTCGCGGGGTACGTGAACGGCGTGCAGCAGTTCTCGTTCGACGACTCCGAGCGGCACGCCGTGATCGCCGAGGGCGATACCCTCCGGTTCTTCCGGGACGACCGGCTGACGATGGGCCTCGAGGCGTCGGCGGGTGCCGTCTCGCGGATCCGGCTCTACGACGCACCGCTCACGGAGCTCGAGGTCACGGCGCTCGCCTGCGCCGAACTGCCCGGCGTGATCTGCGGCTCGGACGGCGACGACCACCTGACCGGCACGTCCGGCGACGACCTCATCCTGGCGGGGCCCGGCGACGACACGATCGACGGCGCCGGCGGGAACGACACGATCGCCGGCCAGGACGGGAACGACACGATCGTCACCTCCGACGGCGCGGACGTCCTCGTCGGCGGTGACGGCGACGACACGCTCACGAGCGGCGCGGGCGCCGACGTCCTATCGGGGCAGGTGGGCGCCGACACGCTCACGGCGGGGGCCGGCCGCGACGTCCTCGATGGCGGAGACGGTCCCGACCGACTGTCCGCCGAGGGTGGGAAGGATCTGTGCATCGGCGGGCGCGGCAAGGACGAGTTCGAGGGGTGCGAGTTCGGTTCGCCCTGAGTGAGGGCGCGGAGATCGCGGTCGCTACCCGCCGGGCGCGAGGCCGAGCTGGGCCATCGTCCCGGCGATGTCGTAGATGCCGTAGTGCTCGGTGTTCATCCCGGCCTCGTCGAACGTGAACACGTCGATCGCACCCATCGCGAAGGGCTTGTTCGTCGCCGGCATCCCCGGCATGAAGCCGTTCGTGTCCGTGCCGTGCATCGTGCTGCGGACCGCCACCTTGTCGCCAGAGGCGATCACGTCCTCGATCTCGATGCGGTAGTCCGGGGTCTGCTCGCGCATCATCGTGAACATCGCGATCGCGCTCGCCTTGTCGCCGGCGCTCCCCGGCATCGGGGTCTTCTCGACGTAGGCATCGGAGAGCACCTTGTCGGCGAACGCCATGTCGCCCTCGTTGAGCGTGCGTTCGATCAGGTCGCGGACGGTCGCAGCGTTCTGCTCAGGCGTGGCCATGACTCACATCCCCTCCGGGGCCGGCATGACCCCCAGCTGCACCATCATCGTCGGGAGGTCCATCTGGGACCACGTCTCGACGATCGTCCCGTCGTCGGCGTGCCGCGAGATCTGGATCCAGTCGAAGTCGACCTGCTTGCCGTTCGCCGGCAGGTTCATGAACGGGACGCCGCCGTCGTTCGTGCCCGTCAACCGGACGTGCGAGACGACCTTGTCGCTGTCGCCGAAGATGTCGACGATCTCGGTCGTCCGGTCCGAGAACGAGCCGTGCGACGCCTCGTTCGAGGCGATCGCGCCTTCCACGCCGGGCGGCAGCATCTCCGATCCGGTCGTGTGCGGGATCAGGTCGGCGGCGACGCTGGCGCGGACCGTGTCGTAGTCGCGCTCGTTGTAGGCGCGCTCCAGCCGCTCGACGACCTGGATGTTGCGTGCGACGTCACCCATGGATCCTCCCCGTGGTCGCGGTCCTTCGACCGTACGCCCGGCCATCGCGTTCGCGCAAGGGTGACCGTGTGTCGACGCCGGCCGTCAAGACCGGGCGCGAAGCGCGGCCTCGACGTCGTCGAGGTGCTCGCCCCGATGGGCGGCCCGCACGGCGTAGAGCGGGCTGTCGGGATCGCGGGGCCAGAGACGCTCGGGCGGCAGGGTCGCGACGCGAGCGTCCGTCTCCTCGGCGATCCGCAGCGTCAGCCGGGCGGCCTCGAGCGGCGGGATCGCGTGGATCAGCGGGCGCGACGCGTCGTTGATCCAGTCCACGTCCTCCGGCTCGGTGTCGGTCTCCGAGAACGGGACGCCGCGCTCGAACTTGTCGGCCAGCGCCAGGATCCGGGCGTCCCAGAACGCGATGTGGCCGAACACGGCCGCGACCGTCCAATGCGGGTTCACGGCGAGCCGGAGCTCGTCCTCGCTCAGACGCTCGACCAGGGCGCGGAGCCGCTCGCGCTCCCGCGTGTTCTCCTCGACGAAGGAGCGGTCCTCCGACATGTCCGCTCAGTGGGCGCCGCACATGCAGCTGCCGCCGCAGGCGCACCCACCGCCACCCGCCGCGGGCGCCGAGCCGCGGAACCCGCCGCTCGACGTGGACGCCGCGAACATCGAGATCCGGCGGAGCACGTGCTCGGAGCTGCAGGTCGGACAGGCGGGCGCGTCGTCGCCCATCGCCCGGCGCTGCTCGAACAGCGACCCGCAGGCCGAGCACTCGTACTCGTAGAGCGGCATCCTCAGAGTGTACGCACCCAGGCCGACAGGGCTGGAAGGCGTCGCCTACCCGTTCGACCAGTGGATCGTGGGCGTGTGGATCGGTCCCGGCAGGTCGTCGGGGTAGGGCGACAGGAAGAGCGGCGGGATCGGCTCCTGGTCGAAGTCGAACTCCTTCGACAGGTCACCGAGCGCGGGGATCTCTTCACGGACCGTCGGCCGGGGATCGGGCCACCCGTCCGTGTCCGGATCCAAGCGCGCGCCTCCCAGGAACCGGTCCTCGATGAACTTCAGGTACGCGTCGAACGACAGCGTCTGGTGATCGATCCAGCCGCGCCGAGCCCACGGGCTGATCAGGATCCCCGGGACGCGGATCCCGTAGCCGTTCTCGTCGACGTGGATCGGCGGCTCGTGGTCGTAGAAGCCGCCCCAGTCATCCCACGTCAGGAAGATCGCCGTGTGCAGCCAGTCGGGGCCGCGCATCGCCGCGTTCACCACGCGCGTCACCCACGCCGCGCCGTCCGCGATGTTGTCCGGCGGGTGCTCGCTCACGCCCTCCGTGGGCATCACCCAGGACACGGACGGGAGCGTCCCGTCCGCGGCCGCATCGAAGTAGTTCCGGTTCGACTGGATGTTCGCGAACGTGTCCGTCTGCTCCACGGTCGTGAACCCGGGGAGCGGGTTCTGCACCGGCGCGGTGGCCGGCCCAGAGAGCCCGTCGCACGGGGGCAGCACGCAGGTCCCCGGCCCGACGTAGTAGGCCCAGCTCACGTCGTGGACGTTCAGCAGCCACGTGATGTCCGCCCACAGGTAGGGTCGCGGCGCTCCGTCCTCGGGGATCCACACCCTGCCGTTGCTGGCGGCGTTGGCGCCCGGATGCTTCAGGTCGGATCGGCAGCTCATCACGTCGTCGAGCTCCGGGCAGGACGCGGACCACGCGGAGACCAGGAACAGGTGCGACGGCAGGGTCCAGGAGTCCGTCGGCGCGAACAGGTGATCCTGGAGCGTGTAGCGGCGAGCGTAGGCCCAGTAGTTCGGCAGCTCTCGGGCGGTGTGGAACCCCATGACGTCGGGTTGCCCGATCGGGCCCGGGTGCGCGTGGATGCAGGGGTACGCGTCGGGCTTCTTGTCGCACCCGTTGCCGATCAGCTGGAGCGCTTCGATCGAGCCGTCCATCGCGCCGTCGTTCACGGTGATGCGCGAGGCGACCAGGCCGTGGGGCCCTCCCTCGTCGAAGAAGTCCCGGTCGTGGTACGGGGGCCAGCACCTCCCCGCCTGCGGATCCGGGACGCAGGTCGTGAACCGGCCGTCGGCGTCCCGGGGCAGGCCGTCGGCCCCGGGGAAGGTCCCGAAGTACTCGTCGAACGACCGGTTCTCCTGGACCACGACGATGACGTGGTCGATGTTCATGATCCCGAGCGCCGGGTCGATCGAGCCGTCCGGCGAGGGAGACGAGCCCGGCGGCGAGGACGACGCGGAGATGGATGTGGACGGAGTGGAGGTCGGTCCCTCGCCGGGATCGTCGGTACACGCGGCCGCGATCAGGCAGAGCGCGGCCACGACCCACGCCGCCCGCCCGAGGCCTCCACCCCGGGGGAGCGGGCTCATCCCCCCGCCCACGCGGCCGGATCGGCCTGCAGGACGGTGCGGTTCGGGAGCTCCGGGAGGATCAGGGGCGGGATGGGCTCCTGCGAGAAGTCGAACTCATAGCGCAGGTCCCCGAGGATCCCGATGTCCTCGCGGACCGTCGGTCGCGGATCGGGCCAACCGTCCGTCGCCGGATCGAGGCGAGCGCCGCTCAGGAACCGGTCCTCGATCAGCTTGAGGTAGGCGTCGAACGACAGCACCGAGCTGTCGATCGCGCCGGGCTTGGACCACGGGCTGATCATGAACGCCGGGACGCGGATCCCGTAGCCGTTCGGGTCGATCTGGATCGGGGGCACGTGGTCGTAGAAGCCGCCCCAGTCGTCCCAGGTGACGAAGATCGCGGTGTGGAGCCACTGCTCGTACGGCCCGCGCATCACGGCGTTCACGAGCCGCGTGACCCACGCCTGCCCGTTCGAGATCGAGTCGGGCGGGTGCTCGCTGTTGCCGAACGACGGCACGACCCACGACACGGACGGCAAGGTCCCGTTCTCGGCCGCCTCGAAGAACTCGCTGTGCGGGGTGACCCGACCGAACTGCTTCGTCACCTCCACGGTCTTGAACCCGGGCAGGGGGTTCATGATCGGGTTCGTGATGTTGTCCTCGGTCTCGGACAGCTCCGGGCACGGCGGCTTGATGCAGGTGTCGTCTCCCACGTAGTAGGCCCAGTCCACGCCCCCTTGGTGCAGGAGCCACGTGATGTCGGCCCACAGGTAGGGGCGGGGCTTGCCGTCGGCCGGGATCCAGTACTTCCGATCACCGTCGGCCGCGTTGCGTCCAGGGAACTTCTGGTCCGAGCGGCAGCTCATCGGATCGTTCAGGTCTGGACACCGCGCCGACCATCCCGACACGAGGAACAGGTGTGCCGGCAGGGTCCAGGAGTCCGACGGGGCGAACATGCGGTCCTGGAGCGTGTACGTGCGCGCGTAGGCCCAGTAGTTCGGGATCTCGGCCGCCGTGTGGTACCCCATGATGTCCGGCGTTCCCTGGGGTCCCGGCGACGCCTCGGGACAGCCGGGACGATCGGGGTTCGCCCTGCATAGGTTGCCGATCTTGACCAGTGCCCGGATCTGCCCGTCCATCTGCCCATCGGCGACGGTGATCCGCGACGCCTTCACGTTGTGTGGGCCGCCTTCGTCGTAGTGATTCCTGTCGTGGTACGGACGCCGGCAGCGGCCGCCGGCTTCGGGATCCTTCACGCAGACGTCATCCGGGATCCCGTCCGCGCCCGGGAACGTCCCGAAGTAGTGATCGAACGAGCGGTTCTCCTGGACGATGAAGATCAGGTGGTCCAGGTTGAAGATCCCGAGCGCGGGTTCGATCGCTCGGTGCGGCGCCGCGGCGCGGGCCGGCGGCGCCGACGCTCCGTCACCGAGCGCCAGGCCGATGAGGGCGACCGCCATCACGGCGACCGCGAGCAGACGGGCCTTGGGCCGCGGTGTTCCTGATCGAGGCAGACCGATCTCCTCTCGTGCCCCGAACGTCCCGGGACGCGGGCGACGATGGTACGGGCATCCGAACGGTCGTCGTTCGATGTGTTGAAGAAGGAGGCTAGCAGGAGCCCGCTCGTGCTCCGCGGAAGGGCGTTCGGTGGGTCGGCGCCTCAGGCGGCCGTCCGGCCGCCGGTCTTCGGCGCGAACCGCGCGTACAGCCACAGGATGATGATCGCCACGACGACGCCGCCGATCCAGGCGACGCCCGACTGGTCCTTGAAGATCGCGTTCCACAGGAACGCGCCGGCGATCGCGGAGACCACGCCCAGCGCGATCGTCACGAGGATGTTCATGTTCTGGCGCCCCGGCAGGATCGCGCGCGCGATCAGCCCGATCACCAGCCCGGCGAACGCGTACCACAGGAAGGCCCAGAACGAGATGTCCGCGGCGATCATGCGTGGCTCCTCTCCGACGGGGAAGAGCATCATGACGGGTCGCTGCCTACATGGGAAAGACTACTTGGCGGGCCGAGACCGGCAGCCTCTTTGTGAGGCAGTGAGCGCGCAAAGCAGTGATGGAGATCACTTCGCTTGGTCCTCTCGTACTGTAGATCGAAGGCATGTGGGTCTGGCTTCTGCTTGTGACTGACGGCCTCGCCATCGAGTTCCCTCCAGAGGTCTACGTGTCGGAGGAGGAGGCTGAGCGCGCAGCCCACTATTGGTCTTGGGCCTTGTCGGGCTCCGATCGGAGCTCTGTGACCTCTCCAGTTGAAGGTCGTTGGGAGGTTGGGTATCGCGACATCCGCGTGACTCGCTGTCAGGTCGCTGATCTCGATCCCGAGATCGAATGGTGGGCGGGCATCCACTGGACGAGTGCAGGGTTTCCTGATCCCGAGGGCATCCTGCTGCGAGGACGTGCTGATGCGCGTTCCTGGTGTGTGGCTCCCTTGAACAGCGATCCTCCCGATTCGGTTCGAGAGGGTGCGTGGGTCATTGAGTCGGTGTTCAGGCGACGCGATCTTCCGGACACATCCGTAGCGGCACGAGCCCGTGTAGTTCGCTTCGCGACGACATCAGCCGGGGAGGTCGAGGGGTCGCGCTATGCCGTCCGCCTCACTGCCACATTCCTCCACAGCATCGAAACCGAGATCAGAGGACCTAGAGGAATGGACAGAGAAGCGGTCGAACGTCAGATCAGTGTGGAGTGGCCAGAGATCAGCCAGAACACCCATGTATTGCTGGAAAGCAGTTGGCAACTCGAAGACTTCCGACAGTCCGACTAGGGGCGCTCGCGTCGAACGTGGCTAGCCATTTCGGACTCAACGGCTTGAAGCCATGCCGCTGAGATCGCCGATCCTCTGGCGATCCTCAGAGCCCTCATCATGCGAACAAGCTCTCCGCCTGAGATCAGGCGAGTCGGGTAGCCGTCGGAGTAGACCTCCTCCTGGGCTTGGCGCGTGTAGAAGGAAGTCGTAACGAACAGACCGTACTGCCCCCTGCCCAGTCGGGCCACGAGTCGGGATACGTGCTTGGGATCGACCGCGTGTCGCGTCCCGAACTTCTTGGCCTCGCCCAAGAAGCTGATCTCGTAGTCAAGAGGCGGTGGGAGCAGGAAGTTCCCAAAGAAGTCGAATCCTCCGTCTCCTGTGGGCCTCGTCCGTGTGATCTCGTGTCGAATGTCGAGCTCTCTGAATATGGAGACAACTGCAGCCTCGAAACGAGTGGGATCCATCGCAACGAGCTGGTCGAGGACGGCATCGTCGTTCGAACCGGGTGGTGGCAGCTGCGCATCTCGTGGCCTCACTCGGGGCGCCCAGACGCGAAGGGGATCTGCGAAGCCCGCAAGGTATCGCCGCCAGACGTCGGGGCCGTCCTTGCTCAATGAGGCCGACGACGAAACCGATGCCCTACGATGCAGCCAGTCGAGGGGAACTTCCTCTTGGTCGAGGATCGTCAGGTGGGCGCGGTAGTTCTTGACTGGTCGTCCAGCCTCATCCTCGAACCAAGTCAGTTCCAGCGCGTCCAGGACACACAAGCCGTTGAACACTAGCCACCCCGTCCGGATCTTGGAGAAGTGCAGGATCGGTGGAATCAGCTCGCGGTTGTTCTCAAGCACCTGTTCCCAGGCCGCTCGAAGCGATCGGTTGCCAACGAACTCGTCGACTCTCTTCTTCCCGAACTTCGCGTCACCCCAATACACGATGCGGCCGGCACGGACATCTATGAGATCTTCCCAAGGGTTCGACGCGCTAAGTGTCGATCGCTCATCTGTAACCAGGATGATGTAGGCGTGTGCGGGAAGCGTCGTGTTTGCGAACTTGAGCGGCCGGATGCCGCCCATGTTTCGGATGCCACTCCCGGGGATGTTGATCCACGCCAGAAACTGATCGTCCGGGTCGCTTGATCGACCGGTGTCCCGGTACTCATGACCCAATCGGTAGCTTGGTTTGGGAACCGAAGGATCATTGCGTGTCATGACTCTCCCCCTCGCTGCGAGTTCTGTGATTCTGACTCAACGAACTCGGCCCTCACGCCCAGCAGCCGCACCTTCCGCTGCAGCTCGAACCTGCCGAGCACCTCGAGCGCGGCCGTCTCGATCGCAGCCTCGTCCGTCGTCGGCTCCGGCAGCTTCAGCTGCTTCTGGCTGCGTCGTGAACGGGACGAACCGGACCTTCACCGTCACGCGCATCACGGGGCGGCCGTCCTTGCGGATGTCGTCCATCAGCTCCGAGACCAGGCGTCGGAGCTCGCGGCGGATCTCGTCGGGGTCCTCCAGGTCCTGCTGGAAGGTGCGCTCGTGGCTGATGCCGCGGCGGACCCAGGGCTCTGCGCTCACCTCCGAGCCGCCCTCGCCGCGGCCGAGCTCGCGGAGCCAGGGGCCGGTGCGCGGGCCGAACGTCGATGCCAGCAGCTCCGGGTCGGCGGTCGCGAGCTGGCGCACCGTATGGATCCCGATCGCCTCCAATCGCCGGGCGGTCTTCGTGCCGACGCCCCACAGCGCGTCGGTGGGGCGATCGCCCATCACCTCGTCCCACTCTGCGGCGGTCAGGCGGTAGACGCCGCGCGGCTTCGCGAACCCGCTCGCGAGCTTCGCGCGGAGCTTCGTGTCGCCGACGCCGATCGAGCACCAGAGCTGGGTCCGCTCGAGCACCGCGGCCTGCACCGAGCGCGCGAACGCCTCGGGGTCGTCGGTCTCGACGCCCATGAACGCCTCGTCCCAGCCCCAGACCTCGACGACCGCCGGGAACGAGCGGAGCACGTCCATCACGTGGCGCGACGCCTCGTCGTACGCCGGCCCGTCGACCGGCAGGAACACCGCGTCGGGGTTCCGCTTGTACGCGGTGCGCAGCGGCATCGCCGAGCCGATCCCGAACCGGCGCGCCTCGTAGTTCGCGGTCGAGACCACGCCGCGCTTCGTGGGGTCGCCGTCGCCGCCCACGACCACGGGCTTCCCACGGAGCTCGGGTCGGCGCAGGATCTCGACCGCGGCGATGAACTCGTCCATGTCCACGTGCAGGACCCAGTCCATCCCCCCAGCATGCCGCTCCGTGCTTGTTGCCGCCGCGCCGTGCGTGAAAGACTCCCGCCGACCTGACGAGACCGGGGGCGGAGTGGGCAACATCTTGGTGATCGACGACGACCCGCTGAACCGTCGTCTGCTGACCGCCAGCCTCGAGCGCCAAGGCCATCGGACATCCTCCGCCGGCGACGGGGAGTCCGCCCTCGCCATGCTGGCCGAGGAGCCACCCGACGTGGTGCTGCTGGACCTCGTCATGCCGGGGATGGACGGCATGGAGGTCCTCGAGCGCATCAAGGGTGACGACGCGCTCCGCCACCTGCCGGTGATCGTGATCAGCGGGGTCGACGACGCCGAGAGCGTCGTCCGATGCATCGAGATGGGCGCGGAGGACTTCCTGCCGAAGCCGTTCGATCCGGTGATCCTGCGCGCGCGGGTGAACGCGGGCCTGAACCGCAAGCGGCTGCACGACCTGGAACGGGAGCGGGTGCGCAGCGTCTTCGCGCGCTTCCTGCCGGAGTCGGTCGCCGGCGCGCTGCTCGATCGCACGGACGGCGACGCCACGATCCCGGCCGAGTCGCTCACCGGCACGGTGCTCTTCGGCGACCTGCGCGGCTTCACGCCGTTCGCGGAGGCGCGTCCGGTGGATCAGGTGATCGAGGTGCTCAACCGGTACCAGGGGCTCATGACCGACGCGATCCTCGATCACGGCGGCACGCTCGTCGACTACATGGGCGACGGGGTGATGGCCGCGTTCGGCGCGCCGGTGCCGACGGACGATCACGCCGACCAGGCCGTGGCGGCGGCCCGCTCGATGGCGACCGAGCAGCTCGGCGAGTTCAACGCGTGGCTGGAGGCGTCCGAGATCGGCGAGGGCTTCCGCATGGGGATCGGGCTGAGCTCGGGCCCGGTGATGTCCGGAAGCGTGGGCTCGGAGCGACGCATGGACTACGCCGTGATCGGCGACACCGTGAACACCGCGTCCCGGATCGAGGGGCTCACGAAGCAGACGCCGCACGCCGTCCTGCTCGGCGAGGGGACCTACGCCTCGCTGCGGTCGACCGATGGGCTCGTCTTCGTCGACGAGTTCGAGATCCGCGGCCGCCGATCCCGGATCAAGGTCTGGGGCCTCGAGGACGGTGCCGAGCGCTGATGGGCGGCAAGGAGAAGAAGGCCGGCGACCAGAAGAAGCTGAAGCGCCGGGTCCGCGAGCTCGAGGCTCGTGCGCAGATCGACGCCGCCCTCTATCGCATCGCGCAGGCGGCCGGCACGGTGACCGACATGCAGCAGTTCTACGCCGCGATGCACGGCATCGTCGGCGAGCTGATGGACGCCAGCAACTTCTACATCGCGCTCTACGACGACGAGCGCCAGATGATCAACTTCCCGTACTACGTGGACGAGGTCGACCTCGACGTCCCGGATCCGAACGTCTGGGAGCCGTTCGGCGTCGGGAACGCGCGGGGGTCGACCGCCTACCTCCTCCGGGTCGGCGAGCCGCTGCTCCTCGATACGCCGGGATTCGACGAGCTGATCGCCGCTGGCGAGCTCGAGCTCGTCGGCGAGACGGGGCAGGACTGGCTCGGCGTCCCGCTGAAGTCGGAGGGTCGGACCCTCGGGGTCCTCGTCGTGCAGACGTACACGCCGGACAAGCGCCTGACCCAGTCCGACCTGGAGATCCTGACGGTCGTCGGGGAGCACATCGCGACCGCGCTCGAGCGCACCCGCCTGCTGAACGAGACGCGCCAGCGGAGCGCCGAGCTCGCGCTCGTGAACGACGTCCAGCGTGGCCTCGCCGAGCGGCTCGAGATGCAGGCGATGTACGACCTGGTCGGGGACCGGATCCAGGAGATCTTCGACGCACAGGTCGTCGACATCGGCATCCTCGACCCCGACCAGCAACCTGATCCGCTTCCCGTACACGATCGAGCGTGGCGTGCGGTTCCCCGACGAGCCGCTGGAGGTGATCGGGTTCCGCAGGATCGCGCTCGAGACGCGCGAGCCGTACGTGATCAACGAGGACATCGAAGCGGTCGCAGCCCGGGTCGGGACAACCGTACGTCCTCAGCGGCGAGCCGACGAAGTCATGCCTCTTCGTTCCCCTGGTCGTCGGTGACCGAGGGATCGGCGTGATCTCGCTGCAGAACCTGGACCGCGAGCATGCGTTCAGCGACGCGGACGTGCGGCTCCTGGCCACGCTCGCCGGGAGCCTGAGCGTCGCGCTCGAGAACGCGCGCCTGTTCGAGGAGATCCGCCAGCGCAACAGCGAGCTCGCGCTGATCAACGACGTCCGTCGCGCCCTGGCCGAACGGCTCGAGATGCAGGCGATGTTCGACGTGCTGGGCGACCGTATCCAGGAGATCTTCGACGCTCAGGTGGTCGACATCGCCATCGTGGACGCGGACCCGGGGCGGATGTCCTTCCCCTACACGATCGAGCGCGGTGTGCGGATCCCCCACGAGCCGATCGAGGTGATGGGGTTCCGGAAGGTGGCGCTCGAGACCCGCGAGCCGGTCGTCGTCAACCAGGACATCGAGAGCGCCTCCGCGGCGGTCGGGCAGCCCGCCGTCCTGGTGGGCGAACCCCCGAAGTCGACGGTCTTCGTGCCGCTGCTGGTGGGCGATCGCGGGGTCGGCGTGATCTCGCTCCAGAACCTGGATCGTGAGCACGCGTTCAGCGGCGACGACGTGCGTCTGCTGACCACCCTCGCCGGGAGCCTGACCGTGGCGCTCGAGAACGCGCGGCTCTTCGAGGAGGCGCAGCGGCGGGGCAGCGAGATGGCGACCCTCGCAGATCTGAGTCGGGAGATCGGCGGACTGCTCGACCTCGATGCGGTGCTTCGGCGGATCGCGGAGCGCGCGAAGGACCTGCTGCGAGCGGACACGAGCGCCGTCTTCCTGGAAGAGGGCTCGGAGCGGTACGTGCCCCTCGTGGCGCTCGGCAACCTCGCGGAGCCGATCATGGCCGACGTGATCCTGCTCGGCGAGGGCATCATCGGCGACCTAGCGAGCCGAGGGGCGGCCGAGTTCGTGAACGACCCGAACAGGGACCCACGGTTCGTCCAGATCCCGGGCTCGCTCGACGACGAGGATGAGCGGTTGATGGCTGCCCCCCTCCTCGCCCGGGGGCGGGTGATCGGGATGATGGCGATCTGGCGGAAGCCGCCCGACGCGGAGCTGTTCAACGCCAACGACCTCAACTTCTTGGTCGGTCTCTCGCAGCAGGCGGCGATCGCGATCGAGACCGCGCGCCTGTTCCAGGAGGTCGGCCGGCAGAAGACGTACTTCGAGTCGCTGGTCGAGATCAGCCCGGTCGCGGTCGTCACGATGGATCGCGACGAGGTCGTGTCCGGCTGGAACCCCGCGGCCGAGCGGTTGTTCGGCTACTCGGCGCAGGACGCGATCGGGCGCACGATCGACTCGCTCGTGATCAAGTCCTCGGAGTACGCGGATGAAGGCGTGGCGATCATCCGCGATGCGATCGAGCATGGCCGGGCTCACCGGCTGACCCGCCGGATGAGGGCCGACGAGAAGTTCGTCGAGGTCGAGATCGACATCGTGCCGCTGGTGGTCGACGGCGATCACCAGGGCTACTACGCCATCTATCACGACGTGACCGAGCTGCAGGAGGCTCGGCGGAGCGCCGACGCGGCGAACGAGGCGAAGAGCGCGTTCCTGGCGACGATGAGCCACGAGATCCGCACCCCGATGAACGCGATCATCGGCATGAGCGGTCTCTTGCTGGGCACGGAGCTGAACGACGAGCAGCGCGAGTACGCGACGACGGTCTCGTCGAGCGGCGAGGCGCTCCTGGCGATCATCAACGACATCCTGGACTTCTCGAAGATCGAGGCCGGGAAGATGGACCTGGAGGAGACCCCGTTCGACGTCCGCGGCTGCATCGAGTCGGCGATCGAGCTGGTCGGTCCGCTCGCCGCCAAGAAGGGCATCGAGGTCGCGTACTGGATCGAGCCCGGAACGCCGGAGGTCGCGGTCGGGGACGTCAGCCGGCTGCGCCAGATCCTGCTGAACCTGCTGAACAACGCCGTGAAGTTCACCGAGCAGGGCGAGGTCGCGGTGACGGTCTCGTCCGCGCCGGCGCGGACGACCGGGAAGGTCGGGTTCGAGGTGACGGTCCGCGACACCGGGATCGGGATCCCTGCCGATCGGATCGAGCGGCTGTTCCGGTCGTTCAGCCAGGCCGACGTCTCGACGAGCCGGCGATACGGCGGTACCGGGCTGGGTCTCGCGATCAGCCGGCGGCTCGCGGAGCTGATGAACGGCACGGTCTGGGTCGAGAGCACGGGCGTGCCGGGCGAGGGGAGCACGTTCCATGTGACGTTCGAGGTGGGCGAGACGGACATGACCCCGACCGCGCTCCGCCGGGACGGGTCGTTCTCCGGTCGCCGCGCCCTGGTCGTCGACGACAACGCGACGAACCGGCGGCTCATGACGCGCGCTGCTCGGCGCCTGGGGGATGGAGGTGGTCGAGGCGGCGGACGGCGACGGGGCGCTGGCGACGCTCGGCGACGAACGGCTCGACGTCGCGGTGCTCGACATGCTGATGCCCGGCCTGGACGGCCTGGACGTGGCGGCGCGCCTCCACGAGCGGACGCCCGACGTCCCCGTGGTGATCGCCTCGTCGGTCGGGCGACGCGAGATCGAGTCCGACCCCCGGTGGGAGACGGCCGCGGTCGAGGCGTTCGTGACGAAGCCGATCAAGGCCTCGCCGCTGCAGGCGGCGCTGGCATCCGTGCTGGGCGTCACGCCGGAGGATCGAGCGGAGGACGGCATGACGGCGCGATCGACCCGGAGCTGGGCTCGAAGCACCCGCTCCGCATCCTGCTGGCGGAGGACAACGCCGTGAACCAGACGCTGGCGCTGCGGATGCTCGAGAAGCTCGGGTACCGGGCCGACGTGGCCGGCAACGGCATCGAGGCGCTCGAGGCGCTCGAGCGCCAGCCGTACGACCTGCTGCTGAGCGACGTTCAGATGCCGGAGATGGACGGCGTCGAGGCGACGCGGCAGATCCTCGAGCGGTGGGGTCCCGACGAGCGTCCGTGGATCGTCGCGATGACGGCCGAGGCGATGCAGGGCGACCGCGAGCGGTTCCTGGCCGCCGGCATGAACGACTACGTGGTCAAGCCGATCCGGATCGAGGACCTGGTGGCGGCGCTCGAGCGGGCGCCGAGGCGTGGGGAGCCGAAGGCTCCCTCCTTCGCAGGCGGTGTTCGACGAACGGGTCGTGCAGCGACTCCTCGACGGCATGGGGGGCGATCAGGCGATCGTGTCCGACCTGATCGACCAGTTCGTCGCCGACGCCCCGGGGCTGGTCGAGTCGGCGCGGGCGGGCGTGGCGTCCGGGGATGCGGACGAGGTCCGGCGCGCGCTGCACACCCTGACGTCGAACGTCGCGACGTTCGGCGCGACGGATCTCGCGGTCTCGAGCCGTCAGCTCGAGGAACAGGCGAAGGGCGGCTCGCTCGACGGGGTCGAGCCGCGTCTGGACGGCATCGCCGAGCAGCTCGAACGGGTGAGCGGGGCCCTCGTCGCCTCCCGGTTCCACGTCGGGGCCGGTGGCCGCGAACAGGGTGGCGCCTAGGGCAGCAGCTCGAACGCCTCGACGTGCAGCGGCTTCACGACCGAGAAGTGCTTGCGGTCGAGGGTCGCGATCTGCGTGATCTTCAGCCGCTCGGCGAGCGCGACGACCGACGCATCGACCGTGCCCAAGGACAGATCGCGGTACCGCCAGACCAGCTCCATGATCCGCGGCCAGTCCTGGGGATCGACCGCGATCGGCTCCAGGGCGCCATGACCCAGGTCGGCGAGGAAGTCCACCTCCGCGGTCGCACCACCGCTGCGACCGACGAAGTGCGCGACCTCTGCGATGACGAGCATGGGCACGAAGATGGGTCCGGGATGGCTCGTCAGGATCTCGACGCTGGCCCGATGGTCGTGATCATTCGCGTCGAGATACGCGATCAGCGGCCCGGCATCGACGACGAGGCCTACAGCTCCCCCAGCCGTCGCTTCTCGTCGAGGATCTCTCCGAAGATCTCGTCGACCCTCCGAGATGCGTCCCCGGAACCGCTTCGGACCACTCCCGCCGCCCGAAGGATCCGCCGGGGACCTCCGTTCAGATAGGTCTCGATCGCCTCCCGCGTGAGGGCGGAGACGGTCATGCCTCGGCGCTCCGCCTCGGCTCGCAGCTTCGCGTCGAGGTCCTCCGGCAGCTTCACGGTGGTCCTCCTCATGGTATGCCAGCATACCCGGAGCAGCCTGCCATGAGAAGTCGGCTGGCCACCGTGATCGAGGTCACGCCGTCGTCACGACGTAGCGGAGGTAAACCGTTCCGTTCCTGAAGCGGCGTTCCTCCAGCAGCTCGAGCGACACCCGGACGCCGTCGGGAAGGGCGCGCGTTCCGCCTCCCACCACGATCGGGGTCAGGAACAGGTGGAGCTCGTCGACCAGCCCGGCTGCGATCGCCTGCCCGGCGAGTCCGGGACCGCCGACGGTCAGGTCGCGGTCGGCCTGGGCCTTCATCCGCCTGACCGCCCCGGGGTCGAAGGTGCGCTCGAGCCGCGTGCGAGCGCTCGACACGGCATCCAGCGTCGAGGAGTAGACGACCTTGTCGGCCGCGCGCCAGATCGCCGCGAAGTCGCGGATCACCGGCGGCTCGCCGGTGACGTCCATCGTGTCCCAGGCGAGCAGCACCTCGTGCATCCGCCGACCCAGGAGGTAGGTGCCGACCGGCCGTGCGAGGTCGTTGACGAAGGCGTGCAGCTCCTCGTCGGGCTCGGCCCAGTCGAAGCCGCCGTCGGCGTCCGCGACGTACCCGTCCAGCGACGCGATCGCCGAGTAGGACAGCGTGGCCATCGTGGGCTCCGACCTACGACGCGTCCGCCGGCGCCGGGTGCTCGGCCATCGCCAGGCGCTCCAGCAGCGGCTTCGCGCCGAGCTCCTCGAGCCTCGCGCGGGCCTGCGCGGCGGCCTCGATCGCGACGGGCTCGTTCGGGAGCAACGTGATCGCGTCGATCGCCGTGTAGGCGTGATCGATGGGGCAACCCATCGCGTCCCACTCGGTCAAGGCCTCCTGGTACGCCGAGGCCGACTCCTCGCGCCGGCCCTCGATCGCTGCGAGGCCGGCGCGGAGGGTGGTGCGGATCGCCGCCGCCCAACGCCCTCGAAGCGGCGCGGTCGCGTCGATGGCCGCCTGCACCCTCGCCGCGTCGCGCATCCATAGAGCCGCCCGCGCCGCATCCCACACGGCGTTCGGGGTGTTCATCCCGGCGGGATCGGCGTGGATCGCCTCCATGCCGAGCGTGTACGCCCCGTCCAGGTCGCCGCGGAGCAACTCGACCATCGCACGCGTCCGGAGGTACCACGTGCGCGCCGCGAGGTGATCGGAGCCCTTGGCGGTCGTCGCCTCGAGGCGGTCATCGGCCTCGGCGAAGTTCCCGCGGAACGCGGCCAGCAGCGCGGTGCTCAGGTCGATCCCGTCCGCGAGGGTCCCGCTCACCTCCATGGCTCCCACCGTCGCCAGCGCCTCTTCCGCGTCCCGCCACCTTCCGAGGTCGACGGCGGCCTCGACCGCGTTCGTGAGCGCGATCACCTCCGTGGGGCGGCTCCCGGCCCGCCGGGCGGCCTCGGCCGACTCGAACTCCGCCTCCATCGCCGCGACGGGATCGTCCTCGATCAGGAAGATGCCACGCGACATGAGCGCCTCGGATACCGCCCGAAGGCTCCCGGTCTCCTCCGCGAAGGCCAGGACCCCTTCGTTCGCGATCATCGCCTCGCGCCGACGGCCGAGCGCGTGCAACGTGGCGGCCCGCAGGCCGAGCCCATCGGCGAACAGCTCGGGGTCATCGAGCTTCTCGGCCAGCGCCAGCGTGCGCTCCCCCCACTCGAGGGCGTCCTCGTTCGAGCCGACCGTCCAGGACTCCTCGGCGAACGCTCGATACAGCTCCGCCCGAGCTTGCTCGTCCCCGTCCTCCCCGATCTCCGCGAGCGCCGCCTGCAGGCGCTCCATCGCCTCGGGGTGACGACCCTCGCCGCGCAGCGGCCGGACGCAGAGCGCGGTCGCGCGGGCGGCCGAGGCCGGGTCCCCGAGCTCCCGGAAGGTCGCGATCGCCTCGTCGAGGTACGCGATCGCGCGATCGCCGTCGGCGATGTCGATCGCCGACATGCCCCGCCTGCCGGAGCAGGTCGGCGCGTTCGCGGCCCGCCGGCGTGATCGCCAGGGCCTGTTCGGCGTAGCTGAGCGCCTGCTCCGCCGAGCCCAGCGAGCGAGCTCGCTCGCTCGCCTGCGAGAGCCAGTCGCGTGCGCGGGCGGCGAGCGCCTCCGCGTCGGGCCCCTCCGACGTGGCGCGGAACGCCTCCACGTAGTGCGCGGCGACCACGCCGGCGAGCTCCTCGTCGCCGACCGACTCCAGGTGGTGGGCCGTGGCCAGGTGCTTCGCGCGTCTGTCCGCCTTCGCAAGCGTCCCGTACGCCACCTCGCGGATCACGCCCTGCAGGAACGCGTACTGGCCGCGCTCGGGGGAGCGAGGGTCGCGTTCCTGCACGAGGAACTCCTTGCGCACGAGCTCGCGCAGCCGCGGCTCGAGCGCCTCGCGCGCGCGGCCGGCGACGGCGATGAGCGACCCCAGGGGGAAGCTCTTGCCCAGGACCGAGGCGTCCTGCAGGAGCGCGCGATCCTCGGGGTCCAGCGCGTCCAGGCGCGCAGCGATCAGCGCTTGGAGCGTGCCCGGGATCTCGAGGGTGCCGAGGTCGCCCACCAGCCGGTACCGGTCACCGCGGACCTCGAGGATGCCGCGGTCGGCGAGCATCCGGACCGTCTCGACCGCGTACAGGGGCACGCCCTCCGCGCGCTCGACGATGCGCGCGACGTCCGCCGGTTCCAGCCCGAGCACGAACCCCTCGACGAGCGCGGCCATCGCGTCGTCGGAGAGCGGCTCGAGGCGGAGGGAGGTGAAGCTCCGCTGCTCGGCGCCCCAGTTCGGCCGCCGGTCGGCGAGCTCCGGGCGCGCGAGCGTGACGATGAAGATCGGGAGGTCCTTGGACCACTCGAGCATCGACTCGATGAAGTCGAGCAGGCCGGGGTCGGCCCACTGGAGGTCCTCGAACACCATGACCGTCGGTCCACGGTCGGCGATGCGCTCGAAGAACGTGCGCCACGCCGAGAAGAGCTCGTCGCGCTCGCCCGTGGTCGCGTCCTCGAGGCCCAGCAGGTGCGCGAGCCGCGGCTCGATCCACCGCCGCTCGTCCTCGTCGGGGACGTACTCGGCGACCGTGGCGGACAGCTTGCCCCGCGACTCCGCGCGCTCGTCGGACTCGGCGATCCGCGCGCGCATCCGCACCATCTCGCCCAGCGCCCAGAACGCGATGCCGTCGCCGTACGCCGGGCACCGGCCCTGGTGCCAGAAGACGTCGTGCGTGAGCCCGTCGATGTACTTGAGGAACTCCCACGCCAGACGCGACTTGCCGATCCCGCCGATCCCCATGACCGAGGCCAGACGTGCCTTGCGCTCCCGCTCGGTGGCGTGCAGGAGGTCCTTGATCAGGCGGAGCTCCTCGCTCCGCCCCACGAAGGGCGGCTCGAGGACGTCCGAGCGGCCCGCCCCGCCCACCTGCGCCAGGATGCGGACCGCCCGCCAGGCCGGCACCGGCTCGTCCTTGCCCTTCAGCGAGAGCGCGCCGACCTCCTCGAAGGCGATCGCCCGCGCCGCGGTCTGAACCGTCGTCTCACCGACCAGGACGGTGCCTGGCTCGGCCGCCGACTGCAGGCGCGAGGCGGTGTTCACGAGGTCGCCCGTGACCATCCCCTGCGAGGCGTCGCCGACGATCGCCGCCGCCTCGCCGGTCAGCACGCCGGCGCGCGCCTGGAGGTCGATCCCGACCTCGTGTCCCAGCGCTTGGACCGCATCCACCAGCTCGAGCGCCGTGCGGACGGCGCGTTCCGCATCGTCCTCGTGCGCCACCGGCGTTCCCCAGACGGCCATCACCGCGTCGCCGATGAACTTCTCGACGATGCCGCCGTGGCGCTCGATCGTCGCGCGAGCCGCGTCGAAGTAGCGCGTGAGGAGCTCGCGCACGTCCTCGGCGTCGCGGTGCTCGGAGAGCGTGGTGAAGCCCACGAGGTCGGCGAAGAGCACTGAGACGAACCGGCGCTCGGTCGAGGTTGCAGCGACCGCGGCCGCCGGTGCTGGCGTCGCGGTCGCCGTGAGCGCGGTCCCGCACTCCCCGCAGAACTTGCTGTCGCCGGAGTTCGTCGCGCCGCAGGCGGGGCAGACCAGCGCCAGCGGCGCGCCGCATTCCTTGCAGAACTTGCGCGACGCCTCGTTCTCGGTTCCGCATGCCGAGCAGGTCATCCGGCCTCCTCCAACCCGCGGAAGCGTACCGCCCGCGCCTCTCGCACGAAGCGGGTAGTTTGCTGACCCCAGATCGTCCATGAGGAGGTCGAGGCCGATGCGGTTCATCGTGATCGGGCGGGACGGCACGGACCCAGACGCACCCGAGCGGCGGCATGCGGCCCGGCCGGGACACCTGGCCGGGATCGAGCCGTTCGTCCGTGCGGGGAACGTCCTGATCGGTGGCGCGATCCTCGACGACGAGGGCACGATGCGCGGTTCCGTCCTGCTGGTGGAGTTCCCGTCGCGCGAAGACCTGAACGACTGGCTCGAGCACGACCCCTACGTCACCGGCGACGTCTGGCGCGAGGTGGAGGTCCATCCGTTCCGGGTCGCGGTGGGTTCGTGGATGCCGGAGGACGGGTAGATCCGTCCGAGGATGTCGAGAACGGCGCGACCGCTCCGACCTTGGGGTGAGCGCGCCACCCGGGCGCCGATCGGAAGGAGCGAGCGCGGATGAAGTACATCATCATGATGTTCGGGGACCAGAACACGATGATGGAGACCCGGACCCCGGAGTGGATCCGGGAGATGATCGCCTTCATGCAGGCGATCGACCGGGAGATCCGGGATGCCGGCGAGTTCGTCGACGGCCAGGGCCTGGTGGATCCGAGCCTCGCGAAGACGGTCCGCCTGGTGGACGGCGTCCCCGTACCCGACCGACGGGCCGTTCGCCGAGGCGAAGGAGTCCCTCGCCGGTTGGTGGATCATCGAGGCTGCCGAGGAACGTGCCGTCGAGATCGCGTCGCGGTGCGTGGCGTTCACTGGAGGACCGGTCGAGGTGCGGCAGGTCGCGGACGCCCCTCCGGAGGTCTGAGGAGGGCACGGTCCGACCCGAGCGGGCACGACGAGGGAAGGAGCAGACGATGCAGGCGGAGCAGACGATCACCCCGATGCTGTGGTTCGACGGGCAGGCGGAAGCCGCAGCGGAGCGCTACGTCGCGGTGTTCAACGGGCGCCCGGGCGGCGACCCGAGCGGCTCGAGGATCACCGAGGTGTCGCGCTACACCGAGGCCGGTCCCGGCGAGCCCGGCAGCGCGATGACCGTGGCCTTCGAGCTCGAAGGGCAGGCCTTCTCCGCGCTGAACGGCGGGCCGGAGTTCAGCTTCAACGAATCGGTGTCGTTCGTGGTTCGTTGCGAGACCCAGGACGAGGTCGACCATTTCTGGAACGCGCTCACCGCCGACGGCGGCGAGGAGAGCATGTGCGGTTGGCTGAAGGACCGCTACGGGCTCTCGTGGCAGATCACGCCGACCGCGCTCCCGGAGCTGCTGACCGACCCCGACCCCGAGCGGGCGCGCCGTGCGATGGAGGCGATGTTCAAGATGCAGAAGATCGACATCGCGGAGCTGCGGCGGGCGGCCGAGGCCGCGTAGCGGCCGCAGGGCCGGCCATCGGAGCGGACCATGACGTCATCCGCCGAGGACCTGCTGCGCGAGCTCGCGCCGCAGGTCCTCGGCGCGCTCGTCCGCCGCTACGGCGCCTTCGACGCGTGCGAGGACGCGGTCCAGGAGGCGCTGCTCGCCGCGTCGCAACGGTGGCCGGAGGACGGGATCCCGGAGCACCCGCGCGGCTGGCTCGTCACCGTGGCCTCGCGCCGCCTGGTCGACGAGGTGCGGAGCGAGACCTCCCGGCGACGGCGCGAGGAGGCCGTGGTCGCGATGACGCCGGCCGAGGTCGGCGAGCCCCCTTCGGCCGACGACACGATCGCCCTGCTCTTCCTCTGCTGCCACCCCTCGCTCTCGATCCCTTCGCAGCTGGCGCTCACCCTGCGGGCGGTGGGCGGTCTGACGACCGGGGAGATCGCGAACGCGTTCCTGGTGCCCGAGGCGACGATGGCGCAGCGGATCAGCCGAGCGAAGCAGAGCATCCGTCGGTCGGGCATCCCGTTCGAGCTCCCTCCGGAGCCCGAGCGGGCCGAGCGGCTGCGGGTCGTGTTGCACGTCCTGTACCTGGTCTTCAACGAGGGGTACACGGCGAGCGCCGGCCCCTCCCTTCAGCGGACCGACCTGACGGCCGAGGCGATCCGCCTGACGCGGATCCTCCACGGGCTGCTGCCACGGGAGTCGGAGGTGGCCGGGCTCCTCGCCCTGATGCTGCTCACCGACGCGCGGCGGGCCGCCCGGGCGGACGCGGAGGGGATGCCGGTCCAGCTGGCCGATCAGCGCCGTGAGCTGTGGGACCGACCCCAGATCGACGAGGGTGTGGAGCTGTTGACGCGCACGCTCGGGTCCGGCGCGGTGGGTCCGTACCAGCTCCAGGCCGCGATCGCGGCGGTCCACGACGAGGCGGTCTCGGACGAGGAGACCGACTGGCCGCAGATCCTGGCGCTCTACGACGTCCTGGAGCGGGTGGCGCCGGGGCCGATCGTGACGCTCAGCCGCGCGGTCGCCGTGGCGAAGGTCCACGGGCCGCGGGCCGGACTCGCGGTCCTGGGCACGCTGGACGGCGACGAACGCCTCGCGCAGACGCATCGGCTGGAGGCGGTGCGCGCCCACCTGCTCGAGCTCACCGGCGACGTGGATGCCGCGCGGGCGGCCTACCGGGTCGCGGCGCGGAAGACGGCGAGCCTCCCGGAGCAGCGCTACCTGGCCCTACGGGCCGCCCGGCTCGGCTGACCGTCGCTCACCCGATCGGTCCCAGCCGCACCTTCCCGTCGGCCCGCGACCGCGACACCCGCAGCGCCAGGAACACCAGCACCAGGCTCACCGCCAGCACGAACGCGGCGATCGCGTTGATCTCGGGCGTCACGCCGAAGCGGATCATCGAGTAGATCTTGATCGGGAACGTGATCGAGGTCGGTCCCGAGTTGAAATACGCGACCACGAACTCGTCGACCGAGAGCGTGAACGCCACCAGCGCGCCCGCCACGATCCCGGGCGCGATCATCGGCAGGGTCACCCGGAAGAACACCGTCACCGGACCGGCGTACAGGTCGGCCGCGGCCTCCTCGACGGCGGGATCCGCGTAGGACAGGCGCGTCCGCACGATCGCCGCCACGAACACCATGTCGAAGACCACGTGCGACAGGACGATCGTCTGCAGCCCGAGCGTCACCTTCAACAGGTTGAAGAACGACAGCAGACCGATCGCCAGCACGATGTCCGGGATCACCGCCGGCAGGAACAGCACCGCGTCGAGCGTCCGCCCGCGCACGGTGCGATGCAACCCGATCGCCAAGAGGGTGCCGAGCACCGTCGCGACGGCCGTCACCGCCACCGCCACGAACAACGTGTTCTTCACGGCGGAAAGGATCTCCTCGTTCTGCAGCACGCTGCGGTACCAGGTGAGCGAGAACCCGCCCCACGATGTCGGCAGGCCGCTCTCGTTGAACGACAGCACGACCAGCACCGCGATCGGCAGGTACAGGAACGCGAACAGCAAACCCATGTGCACACGGAGGGCGCGACGCCCGCGCACGCGCCGATCCTTGCGCCGTTCCACCTGCGCCGGCGTCAGCCCGGCGGCCTCAGCGCTCACCGCTCAGCCTCCGGTCCCGCCGCAGCACGCTCGCCTGGATGAACAGCAGCACGAGCATCAGCACGACCACCGCCATCGCGATCGTCGCCCCGAAGGGCCAGTCGCGCGCTTGCAGGAACTGCTGCTGGATCAGGTTCCCGACCATGATCGCCTGGCCGCCACCCAGCAGGTCGGGCACGATGAAGTTCCCGAGGCTCGGGACGAACACGAAGATGCAGCCGGCCACGATGCCCGGGAGCGTCAGGGGCACCAGCACCCTTCGCAGGACCGAGAACGGCGATGCGTAGAGGTCGCCCGCCGCCTCGCGCGTCGCGGGACCGAGCCGTTCGATCGAGGCGTAGATCGGCAAGATCATCAGCGGCAGGTACGCGTAGACCAGGCCGACGACGATCGCGAACTCGTTGTACAGCAGGTCGAACGGGCCGAGTCCGAACCAGCCGGCCACCTCGTTGATCAGCCCGACCGGGTTCAGCAAGACGATCCACGCGTAGGTCCGGATCAGGAAGCTCGTCCAGAACGGCAGGATCACCAGGACCAGCAGCGGCACGCGCCAGCGCCGCTCGGCCGTCGCGATGAAGTACGCGGCCGGGTACCCGATCAGGAGCGCGATCGCGGTCGAGGTCGCCGCGAGCCGGACCGACGACAGCAGGACCTTCAGGTACAGCGGGTCGAACAGCCGCCGGTAGTTGTCGAGCGTCGGCTCGTACACCACGCCGCCGAACGGCCCACGCTGGAAGAAGCTGTACGCCAGCAAGATCCCGACCGGCAGCAGGAACAGCACGGCCCAATAGACGAACGCGGGCCCGACCAGCACGACCCGGGGAAGGATGACGCGGCGCGGCCGGCTCGCGGGCATCGCCGGCCGCGCCGCGGCTCTCACGTCGGGCGCACCACGCGCGGCGCTAGCTCGACTTGATCTCCGTCACGGCCTCGGTCCACAGCTGCAGGCCCTCGGGTCCGAGGTCCTCCTCGGGCTCCTGCGCCAGGAGCTCCTGCGGCGTGATCGCGAGGGTCGGGAACTGCTCGATCACGGCGGGGTCGACCGCTTCCATCGCCGGGACGTTCGGCACCTTGTACAGGACCAGCTCGGTGACGGCCTTGCCGATCTCCGGCGTCAGCACGAAGTCGATGAAGGCGTGCGCGGCCGCCTGGTTCTCGCTCGACTCCAAGATCACCATCGTGTCGGTCCACACGTCGCTCCCCTCATCGGGGATCACGAAGTCGATGTTCGCGTCCTCGGCGCGACCGTACTCGCACCAGCCGTCCCACGCTTGCACCGCGCTCGCCTCGCCGGAGACGAGCTTCGAGTAGAAGGTCGTGTCGTCGAAGCCCAGCAGGTTCGGTTTGGCCTCCTGGGTCCACTGCGTGGCGGCATCGATCTCGGCGGGGTCCGTCGTGTTGATCGACGCGCCGGCCGACAGCAGCGCCGGCTGCAACAGCCAGCGATCCGTGCCGAGCATCGTCATCTTGCCCTTCAGGTCCGCCGGGGGATCACGGAAGAGCTCCCAGGAGGTGGGTGCATCCTTCACGAGGTCCGACCGGTAGCAGATCCCCGTCGTGCCCCACGTGTAGGGGACCGAGTGCGTGTTGCCCGGGTCGTAGCCGAGCTCGTTCGCCTCGGGATACAGGTTCGCGAGGTTCGGGATCTGGCCGTGGTCGATCTCGGCCGCCCAGCCCTGGTTCACGAGCGCCTGCACGAACGGTCCCGAGACGAACACCAGGTCGAAGCCGGTGCCGTTCTGGGCGGTGATCTTGCCCATGATGTCCTCGTTCGTCGTGTGGTTCGCGAGCTCGACCGTCACGCCGGTGGCCGCCTCGAAGTCCGGGATCAGGTTCTCCGGCATGTAGGCGTCCCAGTTCGAGATCACGAGCGTCCCGCCGAGTTCCTCGGGCGCGGTCGCGCCCGACGCGCCCGACGCCCCCGCCGTCGCCCCGGACGCCGTCGGCTCGTCGTCGGAACCGCAGGCGGCCGCCACCACGCCGAGCACGGCGATCAGGACGGCGATGCGGATCGTGCGTGCGCGCATGATCGAAGCCCCCTCCTCGCCCGCCGCGGCGGGCTTCTCTCCCCTGGCGCGGCATCGTATAGGCTGGTTCGTACGCTGCACAAGCGCTTTCGCAAACCCACGGGGAGGCAAGGAGGATGGGGGACGCGAGCCTCACGATCGTCTTCATGCCGGAGAGCGCCTATGGCCCGACGAACAACTGCATCGGGATCGGCAAGGTCCTGGCGGACCGCGGCCACCGGGTGGTCTTCGCCGCCGAGGCGTCGTGGAAGGGGCGGCTCGAGCCGCTCGGGTTCGAGGAAGACCTGGTCGACCTGGCGCCGCCGCCCGACGCGGAGCAAGACGCCGGCCAGTTCTGGACCGACTTCATCACCGAGACCGCGCCGGAGTTCCGCAAACCGACGATCGAGCAGCTGGCGACGTTCATCCAGCCCGTGTGGGCCTCGCTGATCGACGGCGCGCGGTACTGCGAGCCACAGCTGCGGGCGATCCTGGACCGAGCGCAGCCGGACGTGATCGTCGAGGACAACGTCTGCTCGTTCCCGGCCCTGATGACCCAGCGCGCCCCGTGGGTGCGGATCATGAGCTGCAACCCCCTCGAGATGAAGGACCCGGAGCTGCCCCCGACGTTCAGCGGCTACCCGATCGACGATCGCTCGCCGTGGCCCGCGTTCGCCGAGGAGTACGAGCGCGTGCACCGCGAGACCTGGGGCGCCTACGACGCGTGGGTCGTCGAGCAGGGGGCGCCGCCGCTCCCGGACCTCGAGTTCATCCACGAGTCCTCGGACCTCAACCTGTCGGTCTACCCGGAGATCGCGGACTACCCGCGGTCGAGGCCGCTCGGATCGACGTGGCATCGCCTGGAGTCGAGCGTGCGCACGACGGACGATCCGTGGGACGTGCCGCCGTCGCTCGCGCGCGGCGAGGGCGCCCTGATCTACCTCTCGCTGGGTTCGCTCGGCTCTGCGGACGTGGAGCTGATGCGGCGGCTGGTGGACGTGCTCTCGCGCTCGCCGAACCGGTTCATCGTGTCGAAGGGTCCTCGTGCCGACGAGTTCGATCTCCCCGACAACATGTGGGGAGGCGACCGGCTCCCGCAGACGAGCATCCTGCCGCACGTGGACCTCGTGATCACCCACGGCGGGAACAACACGACGACCGAGGCGTTCCACTTCGGCAAGCCGATGATCGTGCTCCCCTTGTTCTGGGATCAGTACGACAACGCCCAGCGCGTGGATGAGCTCGGGTTCGGCGTCCGGCTGGAAACGTACGCGTTCGACGAGGCCGAGATGCACCTCGCGATCGCGCGTCTGCTGGACGACGCGGACATGCGGGCCCGCATGTCCGCGAACGGCGAGGCGATCCGCGCCCGCGACGGCAAGGTCGTCGCTGCGGATCTGATCGAAGGGCTCGCCCGGGAGCGCCGCGGCTAGCCGACCGTCGACGCGCGTTCGACGAGCCAGGTGGGAACGTCGAGGGCGCTCACGGCGGGCAGGCCCTCGACGCGGTCCATCAGGAGGTGCGCCGCCCGCGCGCCGAGCTCGTCCGGGTTGATCTCGAGGGTCGTCATCGGGGGATCGGACGTCTCGGCGAGCCCGATCTCCGAGATCGCGGCGACGCGCAGCACCGTAGGGATCGCGAGCCCGACCTCGCGTGCGGCGCGGAGGACCTCCACGCCGAGCCGTTCGTACATGCAGAACACCCCATCGGGCCGATCCGGACGACGGACGAACGCTGCGGCCGCTTCGCGGAACGCGACCAGGTCCGACGTCGAGTCGGCCGGGGTCAGCCCGACCACGGGCTCCACCCGGCGCTCGGTGCACCAGGCGTGGTACGTGTCGAGCGCATCGGCCGTGAAGGACTCGTACGGCTCGAGCGTCAAGAGCGCCGCGTGTTGCGCGCCCGCGTCGACCAGATGGTCCAGCACGGTTCGCGTGGCGGCCGCGTGGTCGTTCTGGACCACCACGTCGTCCGGACGCCCGTTCAGGTCGCGTCCGATCAGGACGAGCGGACCGCCGTGATCACGCAGCGACCTGAGCCCGGGATCGCCGCTCGCCGGATCGATCACGATCGCGCCGTCGAGCGGCAGCCGGCTCCAGGTCTCGGCGCCGGCGTTCGAGGGTGCGACGACCAGCGAGTAGCCCCGCTCGATCGCGGCCGAGGTGGCGGCGGTGATCAGCCGGACGTAGTAGTCGATCTCGGTGAACGCGAGCGGGGAGTTCCCCGGTAGCGAGACGAACGTCGCGATCAGGCCGACCTTGCCGCCGGCGAGGCTGCGCGCGGCGGGGTTCGGCGCGTAGCCGAGGTCGGCCGCCACGCGGCGGACCCGCTCCCGCGTCTCGACCGGGAGCCGTCCCTTGCCCGACAGCGCGTGCGAGACGGTCGTGATCGAGACGCCGGCCTCGCGCGCGACGTCGTCGATCCGAACCGGCTTCCTGCCCGCCATCGCGCGGATGATAGGGGGTCAGGTGCGACGACGGATCACACGCGGAGGAGCCGGCCCCGTCGGGCCGGCTCCTCCGCGGTGCGGTGGGGTGGGGGATCAGACGTCGTAGTACAGGTGGAACTCGTACGGGTGCGGGCGCAGGCGCACGGGGTCGAGCTCATGCATCCGCTTGTACTCGATCCAGGTGTCGATCACGTCCTGCGTGAACACACCGCCCTCGAGCAACCACTGGTGGTCGGCCTCGAGGTTGTCGAGCACCTCTTCGAGGGAACCAGGAACCTGCTTGACGAGCGCCTTCTCCTCCGGCGGCAGGTCGTAGAGGTCCTTGTCCATCGGCTCGGGCGGCTCGATCTTGTTCTTGATCCCGTCGAGTCCCGCCATCAGCATCGCGCTGAACGCGAGGTACGGGTTGCACGTCGGGTCCGGCGTGCGGAACTCCAGGCGCTTGGTGGCCGGGCTCTTCGAGAACACGGGGATCCGGATGCAGGCGCTGCGGTTCCGCTGGCTGTACACGAGGTTGATCGGCGCCTCGTAGCCGGGAACGAGCCGCCGGTACGAGTTCGTCGTCGGGTTCGTGAACGCGAGGAGCGACGGCGCATGCGCGAGGAGGCCGCCGATGTAGTAGCGAGCCATGTCGCTGATGCCCGCGTAGCCGACCTCGTCCCAGAACAGGTTCTCGTCGGCCGACCACAGGCTCTGGTGCGTGTGCATCCCCGAGCCGTTGTCCTGGAACAGCGGCTTCGGCATGAACGTGACGGTCTTGCCGGCCCGCCACGCCGTGTTCTTGACGACGTACTTGTACTTCAGGACGTTGTCCGCGGTCCGCAGCAGCGTGTCGTATCGCATGTCGATCTCGGCCTGACCGGCCGTGCCCACTTCGTGATGGTGGACCTCGATCTTGATCCCGACCTTCTCGAGGTTCAGCACCATCTCGCTGCGGAGGTCCTGGTACTGGTCCATGGGGGGAAGCGGGAAGTAGCCCTCCTTGTAGCGCGGCCGGTACCCGAGGTTCTTGCCGCCCTGCTCGGCGCCGGAGTTCCAGACGCCCTCGTCGGCATCGATGTGGTAGTAGCCCTCGTGCTGGTTCTGATCGAACCGGATCGAGTCGAAGATGTAGAACTCGGCCTCCGGTCCCCAGTAGCTGATGTCGGCGATGCCGGACTGCTTCAGATAGAGCTCGGCCTTCCTCGCGACGTAGCGCGGGTCGCGGCTGTACATCTCGCCGGTGACCGGGTCCTTCACGAAGCAGTTGATGTTCAGCGTCGGGGCCGCCGTGAACGGATCCATGTACGCGGTGTCGGGGTCCGGCACCAGGAGCATGTCGGACTCCTGGATCTCCTGGAACCCGCGGATCGAGCTGCCGTCGAAGCCGATCCCGTCCTCGAACAGATCCTCGGTCAGCTCCGAGATCGGCGACGAGAAGTGCTGCATCAGCCCCGGCAGGTCACAGAAGCGGAAGTCGACGATCGCCGCCCCCTGCTCCTTCGCGAGCGCCAGGACGTCCTTCGGTGTGGTCACGGCCTTCCCCCTTGCTGCCTCGTCGGACGCCAGCCAGCGTAGGGGCGGGGTGGAGGGGTTCCGTTTCTGCGGCGTTAACTCTCGGTTACGCGGGGTCGGCGGCGCGGTAGCCGACGCTGCGGATGGTCTCGATCAGCTGCTCGTGCTCGGGGCCGAGCTTGGCCCTGAGGCGCCGGACGTGGACGTCGACGGTCCGGGTCCCGCCGTAGAAGTCGTAGCCCCACACCTCGCGCAGGAGCGCCGGGCGCGTGTAGACCCGCCCGGGATGGGAGGCGAGGAACCGCAGGAGCTCGAACTCCTTGAAGGTGAGGTCGAGGGGGCGTCCCGATGCCGTCACCTGGTAGGTCTCGACGTCGATCGCGACGGGACCCAAGCGGATCACGGAGCCGTCCCCGGCGCCGGCACGACGGCGGAGCATCGCGAGACGGACGCGGAGCTCGCCCGCCGGTGCGCCCGGGTAGACGAACTCGTCGGCGACCTCGGGCCAGGGGTAGCGCTCGAGCTCGGCCCGCTCGACCAGCAGGAGCGTGGGCACTCGCGGATCGCGGGAGCGGAGCTCTTGCAGGACCGACCAGGCCTGAGCCGGGTTCTCGCCGGCGTCGACCAGGACGGCCTGGGGATCGAGTTCGAGGACGTGACCGAGCGAGCCGAGCGCGAGCGGCTCCCACTTGAGGTCGGGCCGCAGCTCCCCGAGCGCAGGGAGGGCGGTCTCGGGGTCGCGATCGGCGAGCAGGACGATGACGGGCATGGCTCTCGGCTCCGGTTCTCTCACCTTAGCCGGTCGGCACCCTCGCCGGTACGCTTGACCAGCGATGACGGCGATCCGGGTGCGGCTGTTCGCGTCCCTGCGCGAGGACGCGGGCGCGTCGGAGGTGCAGGCGACCGGCCGGACCGTCGGCGAGCTGGTGGATGACCTCAGCGCGCGCCACGGGGAGCGGTTCGCCCGGGTGGCCGCGGTCGCGTCGTTCGTGGTCAACGGGGAGCGGGCCGATCGCTCGACGCCGGTGGCCGAGGGGGACGAGGTGGCGTTGCTGCCGCCCGTGAGTGGCGGCTAGCCCGGCCAACCGGCGAGGTCGTCCTCGCGCGCCAGTGTTCGGACGAGTCGTTCGACGGTGTCGACGAACCACGCGCGCTCGTCGAGATCGATCGCCTCGATCCGGCGAAGGAGTGGCCAGAGTGCCTCGTTCGCGAGACCCCGTCGCCGTCGCCCCTCCTCAGTGATCGCGGGGATGCGGACGCCCAGGTCGAGCGGGAGGAGCTCGACGAGGCCGCTGCGTCGAAGCCGCCCGATCAACGCACCGGCCGACTGCCGGCTGATCCCGAGGTTGCGTGCGAGCGCGGCGGCATGGGCGTTGCGATCCAGCGACAGCAGGTCGAGCATCTCGAGCTGAGCTCCCGTGATGGCGCATCCCTCTAGGCAACGATCGATCCCGCCATCCAGCGTCCGGCTGAGTCGGCGAGAGGCGCTCACGACATGGCGACCCGACGCCCATCCGGGTTCGCCGGGCACCCGATCGTGTGCGCGATCAGCCCGTGTCATCGGTGTTGGTCTATCGCGCGGCACCGACATCCGCGACCGAACCCCACCAGGTTCGGTCGGCCGTCGTCAGCCGGCTGACGACCGAGCCGGTCCCTTCACCCGACGATCGCCAGGACACTGACGGGAACTTGTCAGCGTCCTGACAGGACGGCGGGCGGAGCCGCCGCATCGCGTCAGCCTCCTGTCATAGCCGGAGCGCAGGCCCGTGTCCGCCCCACTATCGTGGCGGAAGGCCGCGACCAGCTCACCAGAGCGACGGCTTCACCACCATCAGCACGACGATCAGCACCACGGCCAACGTCACCGCGATCCCCAGGATGGTGGATCGTCGGGCGACGGCCGCGTACTCGGCCGCCAGCGCGGGATCGCCACCCTCGCCGGCCGCCTCCAGCCGCTCGGCCAGCGCCACCTGCCGTCGGAGCACCGGGCCGTAGACGGTGATCCCGGTGACGGCCACCCCCGCGTAGAGGACCAGCGCCACGAGCAGCCATGACGTGTCGAACAGATCCAGCTCGAGCAGCCACACGAGGATCAGCCCGGTCACCAGCTGGGCGACGTACGCGGGGTTCGCGAGGTGCCCGTCCAGCTGCTGGATCAGTCGCAAGCCGTAGGTGCGCCCGGCTCCGCCGGCCCGCTCGCCGACGGCCGCGATCAGCCCGTACGTCAGGTTCGTCCCGAGGCCGAGGATGGCTCCCAGGACGTGCAGCACCAGCACGATCGAGATCCAGTCGCCCCGATCCACGGCGGGAGCGTACCGAACGGGCCTGTCATACTGAGCGGGCCCCCTCATGCGCTTCCATCGCGTCCTGCTCATCGTCAACCCCGTCGCGCGGACGGTGTCGAAGCCCACGCTCGCGGTGATCGAGAAGGCCCTCTCGGCGGATTTCCGGTTGGAGGTCACCGAGACCAAGGAGCGCAACCACGCCTACGAGATCGCCCAGCAGGCGGTGGCCGACGGGGTCGACCTCGCGGTCGTCTTCTCGGGCGACGGGACGATCAACGAGGTCGTGAACGCCCTGGCCGGGTCCGAGACCGCGCTCGGCGTCCTGCCCGGCGGGGCCACGAACATCCTGGTCCGGGCGCTCGACCTCCCGACGGATCCCGTCGAGGCGACCGGCGTCCTGATCGGCAAGGCGCTCGACGACGAGGCGTTCAAGTTGAACCTCGGGCGCGCCGACGGGCGCTACTTCGCCGTCAACTGCGGCGCCGGCGTCGACGCGGCGGCGATGCAGCGGCTCGACGAGAAGTTCCCGAACACGAAAGCCAAGTTCGACCGGGCCGCGTTCCGCGCGGTCGCGTGGGAGCTCATGATCGGCTACGCGGGCAAGCGCCCCGACCTCGAGGTCCGGATCGACGGTGGCGAGCCGACGCCGTCCCTCTCCGTGATGGTCGGGCGGACGGACCCGTACACGTACTACAAGGGACGGGGACTGCGGATGACGCCCGAGGCGTCGCTCGAGTCCGGGCTCGACGTCCTGTCGGTCCGCAAGCTGAACCGGCGCAGCATCCCGCGGATCGCCTTGCAGGTGTTCGGCTCCGCGCGCCACGTCACCGGGCGCGACATCGACTACGTGCACGATGCCTCGCACGTGCTGGTCACCGCGGCGGAGCCGTTCCCGGCGCAGGTGGACGGCGACTCGCTCGGGGATCATCGGCGGCTCGAGATCGAGCTCGCCCGCGAGGCGCTCTGGGTCGTGGCCTAGGCCCGCTTCGTCTGGATCCCGCACTCCCACTTCGCCAGGCCGGCCCATCGCCCTGCGCGCTCCGGCTCGTCCGCGAACCGGATCCGGGTGCAGGGCGCGCACCCGATGGAGGAGTAGCCGAGGTCGTACAGGGGGTTGTGCGGGAGGTCGTGCTCGCGGAGGTAGCCCCAGACCTGGGCCCGGGTCCACGCCGCCATCGGGTTGATCTTCACGATGAATCGCTCGGGCTCCAGCTCGTACTGCTCCACGAACGGCGCGTTTGCCCGCGTCGGCGAGGAATCCCGGCGGAAGGCCGTGATCCAGGCATCCATCTCCCGCAGCGCCTCGAACATCGGCCGCACCTTGTTCAGCTCGCAGCAGAGCTCCGGGTCGCGTTCGAAGAGGCGGGCCCCGAACTCCGCGGCCTGGCGTTCGACCGTGTACTCGCCCACCAGGTCGACGACGTTCAGCCCGAGGAGCTCGGTCAGGCGCTCCTTGAACGCGAGCGTCTCGGCGAACTGATAGCCGGTCTCGAGGAACAGCACCGGGACGTCGGGCCGGATCCGGGTGGCGAGGTGCATCGCGATCGTGCCCTCGGCCTGGAACGCGGAGGCGAGCGCGATCCGCTCGAACCCGGCCTCGAGCAGCGCCCACTCGAGGATCGCCCGAGGATGGGCGTCCTCGAACGCGAGGTTGAGCGCGACGAGCTCGTCGGCGGGGAGGAGCGTCTGCATCGAAGGGGCTCCGCGCCGGCCGGCCGCCTGGCCTTCCGGCGCGGCGGGAGTCTACCCCAGGGTCGTTTCGTATGCTGACGGCCTCCCGGGGGGTCCTCCTCCACGGGCGACCCCGACCGAAAGGCTGACCCGACGATGTCCGACGCACACGCGATCGCCCCGCACGGCGGCACGCTCGTGAACCTGCTGGTGGAGGGCGCCGCGGCCGACGCGCTCCGCGCGGAGACCGCCAACCTGCCCAAGATCGTGGTCTCCGAGCGTGAGCTCTCGGACCTCGAGATGCTTGCCGTGGGGGCCCTCTCGCCGCTGACCGGCTTCCAGGGTGAGCGCGACTACCACGCGATCCTGGAGACGATGCACCTCGTCGACGGCCTGGCCTGGGCGATCCCCGTCACCCTGTCGATCGACGAGGACACGTCGCACCGGCTGGGCGGCGCGGAGTCGGTCGCGCTCTGCGCGACCGAGGGCGGCGAGCCGCTCGCGGTCCTGCGGATCTCCGAGCTCTTCCGCCGGGACAAGGCGAAGGAGGCGCTCGCCGTCTACCGGACCGAGGACGTCGAGCATCCGGGCGTGAGCGCGCTGCACGACGCCGGGGAGCTCTGCGTGGCCGGCCAGATCCAGGTCCTGCGGTTGCCGGCGCACGACGACTTCCGGACCTACCGGCTGACGCCGGCGCAGACCCGCGACGCGTTCGCCGAGCGCGGCTGGAACACGATCGTCGGCTTCCAGACGCGCAACCCGATCCACCGCGCCCACGAGTACATCCAGAAGTGCGCGCTCGAGATCGTCGACGGCCTCTTGGTCCACCCGCTGGTGGGGGCCACGAAGGGCGACGACGTCCCGGCCGACGTCCGGATGCGCTGCTACGAGGCGCTCTTCGAGGGGTACTACCCGAAGGACCGGGCGATGGTCAGCGTCTTCCCCGCCGCGATGCGCTATGCGGGGCCTCGCGAGGCGATCTGGCACGCGATCTGCCGCAAGAACTACGGCTGCACCCACTTCATCGTGGGACGCGACCACGCGGGCGTCGGCACGTACTACGGCACCTACGATGCGCAGGAGATCTTCGAGGAGTTCGAGCCCGGCGAGCTCGGGATCCAGACGCTGAACTTCGAGCATTCGTTCTGGTGCGATCGGTGCGAGGGGATGGCGTCACCCAAGACCTGTCCGCACGGCGAGGAGGATCGGGTCTCGCTCTCCGGCACGAAGGTCCGCGAGATGCTCCGCGCCGGCGAGCGCCCGCCGCAGGAGTTCAGCCGGCCCGAGGTTGCCGACATCCTGATCGACGCGATGCGGGGCTAGCCGGTCCCAGCCGTTCGCCGGTTGAGCGCGCTCCGGGGCCACTGGTAGCCTCCCCGGAACGTCCGAAGGCGTTCGGACCTCCGAACGATGAGGCAGACCTGAACGACGCCCCTTCCCATCCGTCGCGCCGTGCGGCGCTGTTCCTGGCGCTGATCGCGGCGCTGGCGCTCGCCGTCCCCGCGAGGGCCGACACGGAGAGCGAGATGAACGCGGCGAAGGCGCGCGTCGCCGACGTCCGCGCGAGACTCGCCTCCGTCACCCAGCAGTGGCAGGAGACCGAGACGCAGCTCGCGCAGACGCAGGCCGCGGTCGCGCAGGCGCGCGAGCGGATCGCGGAGCTCGAGGCGCGGCTGCAGCACATCCAGCTGCGGCTCGACCGCCGGGTCCGCGCGATCTACATCGGCGGCGGCACGGAGACGCTCGGAGCGCTCCTCGGCTCGACCACGTTCACGGACTTCGCGGACCGGCTGCAGTTCGCGACGAACATCGCGCAGGGTGACGAGGACCTGGCGACCGAGGTAGCCGTGCAGAGCGAGCAGCTCACCCGCGAGCGCGCGCGGTACGCCCAGCAGGCCGAGGAGCAGGCGAAGGCCGCCGACGCCCTCGAGGGCCAGAAGGCCTCGATCGGATCGCTGCTGCAGGAGGCGCAGGACCTCTACGACGAGCTGTACGCGAAGTACGAGGACGAGCAGGCGCAGCGGCAGATCGGCCTTCCGCCGCAGAGCGGCGGCGGTGGCGGTTCGTATCCCGTCGGTGGGTCGGGCGCGATCTCGATCTGCCCGGTCCAGGGGCCGGTGTCGTTCGTGGATTCCTTCGGCTGGCCTCGGCCGGGCGGTCGGACGCACCAGGGCATCGACATGATCGCGCCGTACGGGACGCCCGTCGTGGCCACGCACGACGGCAACGCCGTTCAAGCGCCGAACTCCCTCGGGGGCAACGCCGTGATCCTGTACCACTCCGGGAGCTCGGACTGGACGTACTACGCGCACTTCAGCTCGTACGGCGCGTCGGGCCAAGTGGGCGCCGGCACGGTGATCGGCTACGTCGGTTCGACCGGCGACACGAACGTGAACCACCTGCACTTCGAGTACCACCCGGGCGGCGGTTCGGCGATCGATCCCTACGGGATGCTGCTCGCCGTCTGCTGATCGAGCGTCCCCGACCGGAACGGCGTCCCGTCCGGGTCCGCGGGGCGCCGTAGGATACGGCCCGTGAGCGATCAGCCCGGCGGCAACCGACGGATCGACCGGATCCGATCGGCGTCCTACACCGACGCCCTGGACGCCCTCGACCTCGAGGCCTTGCGGGCCAAGCGCGACGAATGCCTGGCCGAGCGCGAGTACCTCTCGTTGCTGCGCCGCCTGGTGCAGGGGCGGGCCGAGATCCTGAAGGCCGAGCTGGACGCTCGGTCCTCCGACAGCGAGCACGCGCCGTTGATCGAGCGGCTCGCGACGATCCTCGCCGGGGACGAGTCACCGGGCGGCTCGCGCGGCGAGGCGGTTCGGGTGAGCATCCCCGAGGAGGAGCTCACGATGGCGCGCCGCCGCGTCGAGCGCCTGGTGGCCGACGCCGGGATCTCCGATCCCTCGGCCCTCGACGACGAGCGGCTCGCCGACGCGGTGCAGGTGCTCCTCGGTGAGGAGCGCGAGGTCTCCGCCGCGCGGAGCGACGTGATCCGGGTGCTCGACGTCGTTCAGGACGAGCTGAAGCGCCGCTACAAGGACGATCCCTCCCTCGCCCTTCGCTGAGGTCCGCGATGGCCTCCGCCGTCCCGCTCGTGCGCGTCGTCCGGTCCGGGGTCGAGGAATCCGTGCACCTTGGCCACGTCGCCGTCTGCGACGCCGACGGGCGACTCGTCGCCTCCGCCGGCGATCCCGGGCGGGCCGTGTTCGCACGGAGCTGCACGAAGCCGCTCCAGGCGTCGGTCGCGTTGCGCGCGATCGGCGAGGAACTGCCCGACCGTGAGGTCGCGATCGCGTGCGCGTCGCACAACGGCGAGCCGGTCCACGTAGGTGCGGTGCGCGCGGTGCTCCAGCGCGCCGACCTGGACGCCGAGGCGCTGCGCAACCCCCCGGGCTGGCCGCTCGATCCGGACTCGATGGCCCGAGCGCAGCACAAGCACAAGATCCTGCACAACTGCTCCGGGAAGCACGCCGCGATGCTCCTCGCGTGCGTGCGCGCTGGTTGGAACCCGGAAACGTATCCGCGCGCAGGCCACCCGCTGCAGCGCAGGATCCTGCGCGCCGTGATCGCGGCGGCCGGCGTGGACGACGTCGAGGTCGGCGTGGACGGGTGCGGCGTCCCGGTGCACGCGATGCCGCTGCGCGCGATGGCCACCCTGTACGCGCGCCTGGCCGAGCCGGAGCGACTCGGGGCGCTCGCCCCGACCGCCGAACGCTGCGTCGGGGCCATGCTCGCCGAGCCGTACCTGGTCGGCGGAAGGCGGCGCGACGATACCGACATCATGCAGGCGACGGGCGACGTCGTGGCGAAGGCGGGCGCCGAGGGCCTCGGCTGTGCGGCGGTGCTGCCCTCGGGCCTCGGCGTCGCGGTGAAGGTGGCCGACGGTGGGTACCGGGCCGTGCCGCCCGCCCTGGTCGCCGCCCTGGTCGCGGTCGACGGGCTCACCGCGGCCCACGTCAAGACGCTGGTGCGGCACGCACGGCCGCCGCTCACCGGCGGCGGACGCACGGTCGGGCACCTCGAGCCCATGCTGCGTCTCGACCGGCGCTAGACGACGCGACGCGGCCCGGACGACCCGCGGCTGCGTCCGGGAGGCCCGCGGTTGCGTCCCGCAGGCCAGCGGCCGCCCGGAGGTTCGCGCAGGTTCCCGCACATCGGAACGCTGGCTCGCTCGTACCATCCGAAGAGGTCCACCTTCGCCCGACGAGACCCGGAGGAGCCTTGGCAGCCGATCCGCGCGTGGCCGTCCTATCGGTCCACACGTCCCCGCTCGATCAGCCCGGCACGGGCGACTCGGGCGGCATGAACGTCTACATCCGCGAGGTCGCCGCGCGCCTCGCGGCGCGCGGCCTGACCGTGGACCTGATGACCCGACGTCGGGCCCCGGACGTGCCCGACGTCGTCCCCCTGTCCGAGGGGGTCCGGGTCGTCCACATCCCGGCCGGTCCCCACGCGCCGGTTCCGAAAGCCGAGCTCGTGCGGTACCTGCCGGAGTTCTTCGGCGGGGTGGTCCGCCACGCCCGAACGGACGGGGGGTACGACATCGTCCACAGCCACTACTGGCTGTCGGGCTGGGTCGGGCGCTCCGCGAAGCGCGCGCTCGGCGTCCCGCTGGTCGCATCGTTCCACACGCTCGGGAAGGTCAAGAACTACTCGCTCGCCCGGGGAGAGACGGCGGAGTCGGCGGCGCGGCTCGCCGGCGAGGAGCGCGTCATCGCGGAGGCCGACCGGGTCCTCGCCGTGACCCCCGTCGAGGCGTCCCAGCTGGTCGGGCTCTACCGGGCCGATCCGGAGCAGGTCCGGATCGTCCCTCCGGGGGTCGATCACACGATCTTCGCCCCGCGCCCGCGGGCGGAGGCCCGCGAGCGTCTCCACCTGGCCGGGTTGCGCCTGGCCCTGTACGTGGGGCGGCTGCAGCCACACAAAGGCCCGGACGTGGCGGTCCGCACGCTCGCCGAGGCCGTCGCCCGCGACCCCGATGCCGCCGGCGACCTGGTGCTCGCGATCGTCGGCGGTCCGAGCGGATCGACACACGGCGCCGAGGTCGCCCGGCTGCTGGAGCTGGCGGGCGCCCTGGGCGTCAGCGAACGGGTGATGCTCTTCCCGCCGCAGCCGCAGCCGCTGCTCGCGGACTTCTACGCCGCCGCGGACGTGGTGCTGGTGCCGTCGCGCTCGGAGTCGTTCGGGCTCGTCGCGCTGGAGGCGCAGGCGGTCGGGACCCCGGTGGTCGCGGCGGCGGTGGGCGGGCTCCGGTACGTGGTGGAGGACGGCGGAACCGGGTTCCTCGTCGAGGGGCACGATCCCGCCGACCATGCGGGCCGGCTGCTGCAATTGCTGCGCGACCCGGCGCTGGCCGATCGGCTGGGCGCACGCGCGACCCGTCAGGCGCTCCGGTTCACGTGGGACGCGACGGCGACGGAGCTCGCGGCCGTCTACGCCGAGCTCCTCGGCGCGCCCGACGGTGCGACGAACGGCCGGCGAACCGTCGGCGGATCCGTGGTGAACACGCCCTGACCTGGGCGGATGCGCGCGCGGCGGATCGTCGCCGCTCGGAGCCTCGAATTGTCACTCTTTCTCCCGAGGCCGTGACCTGCAGATATATGCGCTGACCTGCGGAAACGTCGAGTTGACCGCCTCCGGGACCGCCGGTAGATTCCGCTTCGCTCCAAGCAGTCGAAGCAATCGACGCGAGGGGACCGGACGAGATCCGGGGAAGCCGCAAGGCGGAACCGGGCCTCATGCCCCGGAAGGCCGCGAGGCCGGACGGGGACGCCGGGAAGGTCGCAAGACCTGAACGGCACGGACGGATCGGGTGACCCGCAAGGGATGCAAGGTCCGAACGGGGTCGCCGGCGGGGCCGCAAGGCCAAGGCCGCGACCGCCGCGCGGGAGCGCCGCAAGGCGAGCCCGTCGCGGGTCCGGGACCGCGCGACGCGCGCGGAGGTTGCTTGGAGCATCAGAGCCCGAGGGGCTGACGGTGGTTGGGAGCTTCGGTTCCCGGCGAGCCGGAGGTCCCTCGGGTTCTGTCGTTGTGGGCCTATCCTGAGCCGCGATGACCGACCCGGCCTCGGACCCGGCGCACGACCCCGCCCTCCGTCGCCCGGCCGGCTCGCGCCGAGCGCCCGCGATCGAGGCCCGGCGCGAGCGGACGATCGACGTGGCGATGCGTCACTTCGCGGAGCGCGGCTACCGTGCCGGCCGGGTCGAGGACATCGCCACCGAGGTCGGCGTCGCGAAGGGGACCGTCTTCCTCGACTTCGAGACCAAGGAGGGGTTGTTCTTCGCCGCCTACCGCCGGGCGGTCTCGATGCTCCCGGCGTGGCTCGACGCGCCCCCCGAGGTCGTGGCGCAGGGGTTCTGGACCACGTTCGACTGGTGGCTCGAGCGGACCGAGGAGTCGGTGCAGGAGGACTGGGTCCCGAACCGGATGGCGATGATCGGCCGGCACGACGCCGGCCTGGAACTCCGCCGGCCGATCGACCGGTTCATGCGCAGCGAGGATCCGTACGGGACGCTCGAGTTCGTCGAGTTCGGCGTCGGCCGCGGGGAGCTCCGCGACGACGTGGACCCGGAGATGATGGCGGCGGCCCTCGACTGGCTCGCCGAGCGCTTCCAGGACGCCCTCGTGTCGGAGGAGCTCGACCCCGGGCTGATCCACCGCCGGCCCGAGCGCCGCTCGATCCGGATCCGGGAGTTCGTCGAGGTCCTGCGCGACGGCATCGCGGCCCGGCCGTAGCGGAGGCCATCCGCCCTGGTCGTGCGCTACCGTGTCGAGCCGATGAGCGATCGACACGTGGCGTTCCTGGGTGGCGGCCGGATGGCCGAGGCGCTGATCTCGGGCCTGATCCGGTCCGGCGGGCGGACGGCGGACGAGATCACCGTGACCTGTCGCCGCGAGGAGCGCGCCCGCGAGCTGGCCGGCAAGTACGGGATCGAGGCGACGCTCGACAACGCCGAGGCCGTCCGCGGCTCCGACGTGATCGTCCTGATGGCGAAGCCGCAGGATATGGAGGTCTTGATCGAGCAGGCGCGGGGAGCCGTCGCGCCGGACGACCTGGTGATCACGTTCGCGGCCGGGATCCGCACGTCTTTCGTCGAGAAGCACCTCCCCGACGACGTCCCCGTCGTCCGCGTGATGTCGAACGTGCCCGTCATGGTCGACGAGGCGATGTCGGTGATCTCCGCGGGCTCGCACGCGACGGACGCGCACCTGCAGACCGCCGAGGAGCTCCTCGGGTACGTGGGCAAGGTCCTGCGCCTGAAGGAGACGCACCTGGACGCCGTCACGGCCACCAGCGGATCCGGCCCCGCCTACTTCTTCCTGCTGGCCGAGGCGATGATCGAGGCCTGTATCCTCCTAGGGCTCTCGCGCGACGTCGCGACCGAGCTGATCATCCAGACGATGCTCGGCTCGGCGAAGATGCTGCGCGATACCGGTCGGCACCCGGTCGAGCTGCGGGAGATGGTGACGTCGCCCGGCGGCACGACGATCGAGGCGATCCGTCACCTCGAGGAGGCGGGGGTGCGGGCCGCGTTCCTGAACGCGATCGATGCCGCCCGGAAGCGGAGCCTGGAGCTCGCCAAGGGCGGCGACGAAGAGGAGGACCCCTGATGGGCCGAGGCGACCGACCGAAGGTGCGCTGGGCGCACGACCGCGAGCGCAGGAAGAAGGAGCGGGAGGCGAAGCAGGCCGCCGAGCGCGGCGCCGCCCGCAAGGCCGCGAAGAAGCGCTAGTCGCGGCGGCCGCCGGCCGCGATCCGCTCCACCGCCAGGGGCCGGGATCGGTTCACGGACGAGGTGACAGGCGGTTGCGGAGGGTCCCGATCCCTTCCGCCGAGAGCTCGATCAGCGCACCCGGCCAGAGCCGCCGGGCCGGGTCCGCGTCGTCGGCGCCGAACGGTGCCAGGGCGAAGGCGTCGCCGCGCTCCAGGACGGCCTCCTGGGACGCCGCGCCGATCAGGGCGAACAGGCTCCGCGCCGCGCCGTTCAGGTTCCCCTTCACCAGGTCGCGGCGGTCCACCTTCGCGTGCAGGAACATCGCCTGCGGGTCGAGCTCGTCCGCCGTGACCACGCACGGGCCGATCGCGATCGGCAGGCCCTCCGCGGTCGGCATCGGGTCGCCGTTCTCCCTGTGCGCGGCCCAGTCGTTGACGAGCGTGTACCCGAACACGTGGGGGGCCGCCTCGTCCGCGGAGATCCGGCTCGCCTCCAGGCCGAGGACGGCTGCCACCTTCGGCTCGTAGTCGAGCCACGCCGCCCCCGCCGGCCACGGCACGACCTGCTCCGGTCCCACGAGCGACCGTTCGACCTCGAGGGAGTCGGGCGCGAGGAGCGACCGGGGGAACAGCGGCGTCAGCAGCTCGGCGTCCTTCGCGACGTGGTCCATCGCGTCGTCGCGGTCGAGGGCGGCACGGGCGGCGTCCATCACGGTCCCGCCGCTGCTCGCTACCAGGGTCTCCAAGGTGGTGGGGAACGCCGGGTGCCCGACCGCGTCGGGCAGGTCGACGACCTCACCCCCGAGGATCGCTCCCAGTCGCCGGTGCCCCCTCCGGTCGTAGGTCACGAGCCTCATCAGGGAGCCGAAGCATACGCCCCGCCACCTGCGATTTCCGGGGTTTGCGTCCCGAACCCGCGGTCAGGCTCGGATGGCCGTCGCCGAGGGGCCTCGGCTACGATGGCGAACGCTACGACCTGCGGTTCGCACCGCGCATCCGAAGGGAGATGGCGTCCCATGGCGACGAAGTTCCGCATCACCTACGCGACCCTTTCCGCCGACAACGAGGAGCTCCAGCAGGCCTACGACGAGGCGGCCGAGCGGATGAAGGAGGAGCTCGGCAAGGCCTACCCGGTCGTCGTCAACGGCGAGGAGCGTTGGCGCGAGGACGTCTACGCCGAGCCGTCGCCGATCGACCACGACGTCGTGATCGGGCGGTTCTCCCAGGCCACGCCCGAGGACGTCGAGGACGCGGTCGCGGCGGCCAAGGCGTTCTCGCTCGAGTGGGACCGGATGGGGTGGCAGGAGCGCGTCCGCATCCTCCGCACCGTGGCCGACGTCATGGAGGAGCGGCTGTTCGACCTCGCGGCGCTGATGGCCTACGAGGTCGGGAAGAGCCGCCTGGAGGCCCTCGGCGACGTCCAGGAGACCGCCGAGCTGATCCGCTGGAACTGCGACGAGATGGACAAGCACGAGGGCTTCCGCACGCCGATGAGCGGTCTCGGGGCGCCCGGCGACTACTACGACGTGATGCGGCCCTACGGGGTGTGGGCCGTGATCAGCCCGTTCAACTTCCCGATGGCGCTGTCGGGCGGCCCGTCCTCCGGCGCGCTGGTCGCCGGCAACTGCGTGGTCCTCAAGCCCTCGAACCAGGGGGCGCTGCTCGGCTACAAGCTCTACGAGTGCTACCGCGACGGCGGCGTGCCCGCCGGCGCGTTCCACCTGGTGAGCGGCCGCGGCGCCGTGGCTGGCGAGGCCCTGTGGAAGCACCCCGACGTCGGCGGGATCACGTTCACCGGCTCGTACCAGGTCGGCATGACGATCTACAAGGAGTTCGCTACGCAGGTCCCGAAGCCCGTGATCTGCGAGATGGGCGGGAAGAACCCGGCGATCGTCACGAAGAACGCCGATCTCGACGTCGCGACCGACGGCGTGCTGCGTTCGGCGTTCGGGTTCGGCGGGCAGAAGTGCTCCGCGTGCTCACGGGTGTTCGTCGAGCGCGAGGTCTACGACGATTTCCTCGGCCTGCTCAAGGAGAAGACGGAGAAGATCAAGGTCGGCGACCCGCTGCAGCGCGACGTCTACCTCGGACCGATCATCAACGAGGCCGCGCTCGACACGTTCGAGGAGGCCGCGGCCGAGGCGAGCAAGAACGGCACGCTCGTCACGGGTGGGGAACGGATCACCGAGGGCGACCTCGGGCGCGGGCTCTTCGTGCAGCCGACGATCGCCGAGGTGCCGGACGACAGCTGGCTCTGGAAGAAGGAGCTCTTCGTCCCGTTCGTGACGGTCGCGCCGTTCGACGAGCTCGACGATGCGATCGAGCGGGCCAACGCGACCGAGTACGGGCTGACGGCCGGGTTCTTCAGCCAGGACCGGGCCGAGGTCGACGAGTGGCTCGACCGGATCCAGGCGGGCGTGGTGTACGTGAACCGTCGGGCCGGGGCCACCACGGGGGCCTGGCCCGGCGTGCAGCCGTTCGGTGGCTGGAAGGGCTCCGGAACCACGGGCAAGGCCGGGGGCGGTCCGTACTACGTCACCCAGTACCTGCGGGAGCAGTCGCGGACGGTGATCTCGGAGTGAGCCTCGAGGACATCGAGATCGAAGGCCTGGCGACCGCCGAGGCCCCGAGCCTGATCACCGAGGTCCCCGGGCCGAACGCCCGGACGGTCCTGGAACGCGACGCGCGGGTGACCAGTCCTTCACTGCCTCGCGTGTACGAATTCGTTCCCGCTCGAGGCGCGGGATCGGTGGTGGAGGACGTCGACGGCAACCGGTTCCTCGACCTGAACGCCGGGATCGCCGTCGCATCGACGGGACACTGCCACCCGAAGGTCGTCGAGGCGATCCAGGCGCAGGCGGCCGAGCTGATCCACTACTCGGCGAGCGACTTCTTCCTGCCGATCTACTCGGAGGTGGCGGAGCGGCTCGACGAGATCGCGCCGATGTCCGGCCCCGTCCGCACGTTCCTCACCAACTCCGGGACCGAGGCGGTCGAGGCCGGGATGAAGCTCGCGCGGTGGGCGACCGGACGGCAGTACATCCTCGCGTTCTACAACTCGTTCCACGGCCGGTCCTACGGGAGCGTGTCGCTCACCGCGTCGAAGGCGGGCTACCGCGCGGGGTTCGGGCCGCTGCTGCCCGGCGTGCTGCACGCGTACTACGGCGATGGCCGCGACATGCAGATGGCGCCCGGTTCCGCCGAGGATGGGTTCCCCACGATCGACTACATCGAGCACTTCCTGTTCCGCAAGATGGTGTCGCCGCTCGAGGTGGCCGCGATCGTCGTCGAGCCGATCCTGGGCGAGGGCGGGTACATCGTGCCGCCCGACGGTTGGCTGATGGCGCTCCGCGAGCTCTGCGACCGCCACGGGATCTTCCTCGTCTGCGACGAGGTCCAGTGCGGCATGGGACGCACGGGGAAGCTCTGGGCGGTCGAGCACATGGGGGTCGAGCCCGACATCCTGCTGGCGGGCAAGGGCATCGCGAGCGGGATGCCGCTCGGCGCCATGATCGCGAAGGACGAGAAGATGACGTGGACGATCGGGACGCACGGATCCACCTACGGCGGGAACCCCGTGTCGTGCGCGGCCGCGCTCGCCACGATCGACGTGATCCGCGACGAAGATCTGCTCGAGAACGCCTCGAAGGTGGGTGACGTGCTCCTGAACGGCCTGCGGGACCTGCAGGAGCGGAACGACCGGATCCGCGAGATCCGGGGGCTCGCCTTGATGATCGGCGTCGAGCTGCCCGACCACGACGCGATGATCGCGGTGGAGCGGGCCGCGTTCCGCAAGGGCCTGCTCGCGCTGGGGTGCGGCGAGAGCACGATCCGGATGTCGCCTCCGCTCGTGTTCCGCGAGGACCAGGCGCGGACCGCGCTGGACGTGTTCGAGGAGGCCCTCGACGAGGTCGGGGACGCGGGATCGTAGAGGGCCGCCTGTCGCGATGACGCTCGGGTTCGACTCGCTCACGATCGACTGCGCCGACCCGGTGCGCCTGGCGACCTTCTGGGCCGCGGCGCTGGGGTTCGAGGCCTCGGACCTGGACCCGGAGGGGTCCTGGATCGACGATCCGACCGCCGGCGTCCGCGGGATCTTCTTCCAGCCCGTCCCCGAGCCCAAGGTGGTGAAGGACCGGATCCATCTCGACCTGCGACCCGGCGTGGCGATGGCCGACGAGGTCGAGCGGCTCGTCGGGCTCGGCGCGACGGTCGTCGTTCGCGTCGACGAGGGCGGCAGCTTCTGGACCGTGATGCAGGATCCGGAGGGGAACGAGTTCTGCGTGCTCCGCGGGCCGGCGGACGGATGGACCCCGCTGGGGGAGCCCGCGTGACGACCTCGAAGGTCGCGTCGATGCACGACGCGGTCGCGGAGCTGGTACGGGACGGCGACACGGTCGCGATCGAGGGCTTCACCCACCTGATCTGCTTCGCGGCGGGGCACGAGATCATCCGCCAGCGCAAGCGCAAGCTCACGCTCGCGCGCATGACCCCGGACGTGATCTACGACCAGATGATCGGGGCGGGGGTGGCCACGAAGCTGATCTTCAGCTGGCTCGGGAACCCGGGCGTCGGGTCCCTGCACGCGGTCCGTCGCCGGATCGAGGACGCGGACCCGGCGCCGCTCGAGATCGAGGAGTACTCGCACTTCGGCATGGTCTGCCGCTACTTGGCCGGGGCGGCGAACCTACCGTTCTTCCCGATCCGTTCCTACTACGAGAGCGACATCCCGTCGGTGAACCCGAAGATCCGGCCGATGCGCTCGCCCTACGACGACGGCGACGAGGTCTTCGTGGTGCCGCCGCTGTGCCCGGACGTCACGATCGTCCACGCGCAGCGTGCCGACGCGGAGGGCAACGCGCAGATCTGGGGGCTGCTCGGCTGCCAGAAGGAGGCGGCGTTCGCGGCCGAACGCGTGATCGTGGTCGTGGAGGAGCTGGTCGAAGAAGCGGTGATCCGTCGCGACCCGAACCGCACGGTGATCCCCGGCGTGGTCGTCGACGCCGTGGTCGAGCAGCCGTTCGCGTGCCACCCGTCGTTCGCCCAGGGCTACTACGATCGTGACAACGCGTTCTACGTCGCCTGGGATCGGATCTCCCGTGACCCGGAGGCGCTCGATGCGTGGCTCGACGAATGGGTGTTCGGGCTGCAGACGCACGCCGACTACGTCGAGAAGTGGGGCGCCGCCCACTGGGACGGCCTGCGCCCCGAGCCCGCGTTGTCCGGCGAGGTCGACTACGGACGGTACGCGTGAGCGAGCGCAACCCCGCCGGCTATTCGAAGAACGAGATCATGATCGCGGCGAGCGCCCGGCTGCTCCGCGGCGTGCACAACTGCTTCGTCGGGGTGGGTCTGCCGAACATCGTCTGCAACCTGGCGCAGCGCACCGTGGCCCCGGAGCTTCAGCTCGTCTACGAGTCGGGGGTCTTCGGGGCGCGTCCCGAGCGGCTCCCGCTCTCGATCGGCGATCCGACGCTCGCGACCGGATCGACCGCGATCACCTCGATGTTCGAGCTCTTCGCGTTCTACCTGCAAGCGGGGCTGATCGACGTCGCGTTCCTGGGCGGCGCTCAGATCGACCGGTTCGGCAACCTGAACACCACCGTGATCGGCGACTACGCCGCGCCGAAGGTCCGCCTGCCGGGTTCGGGCGGCGCGTGCGAGATCGCGATCCACGCCCGGCAGATCCTCGTGATCATGCGCCAGGCGCCGCGGTCGTTCGTGGATCGCCTCGACTTCCGGACCTCGCCGGGCCATTCGGGCGACCCCGAACACGACCGGGCCCGCGGATGGTCCGGGAGCGGCCCGACGTCGGTGGTCACCGATCTCGGCACCTACGGGTTCGATGCGGCGACGGGCGAGATGACCCTGCTGACGCTGCACCCGAGCGTCACGATCGACGACGTGCGCGCCAACACCGGGTGGGAGCCGAAGGTGGCGGACGACCTGGGGGAGACCACGCCGCCGAGCGATGAGGAGCTCCGCCTGCTCCGCGAGGAGCTCGACCCGCTCGGCGTGCACACCGGGTAGGCGCTACCGTGTCCGCGATGCGCGAACAACCGGGACGGCTGCCCTGAGCCACGTCTTCCCGCGCGTCGTCGGCCGGTCGCTCCCGGTCGCCGTGTCGGCGGAGGGCGCGTGGATCGTCGACGCCGACGGGAAGCGCTACCTGGACGGCGCCGGCGGGGCGATCGTGTCGAACGTCGGACACGGGGACCGATCCCTGATCGAGGCGGCGACCGACCAGCTCGCGAGGACCCAGTACGTCCACGGGACGATGTTCACGACCGAGGCGCTCGAGGCGTACGCCGACGAGGTCGCGACGGTGCTCCCGATGGACGATGCGCGGATCTACCCCGTGTCCGGTGGCAGCGAGGCCGTCGAGACCGCGATCAAGATGGCCCGCGCGTATCACCTGGCCCGCGGGGAGTTCGAGCGCACGACGGTGATCGCCCGCCGGAGCTCCTACCACGGCAACACGCTCGGGGCGCTCGACGCGAGCGGCAAGGAGCCCCTGCGCAAGCCGTACACGCCGTGGCTCGGACGCTTCCTCCATGCCCCGGCCGCGTACGAGTACCGGTGCGAGAACCCGCAGCACCCCGAGGGCTGCGGCGCGTGGCACGCGGCGGAGCTCGAGCGGATGATCCAGCAGGCCGGCGGCGGCGGCACGATCGCCGCGTTCCTCGCGGAGCCGGTCGCGGGCGCGACGCTCGCCGCGGCCGTGCCCGCCGACGACTACTGGCCCGCGATCGCCGAGGTCTGCCGTCGGCACGGGATCCTCCTGATCGCGGACGAGGTGATGACGGGGTTCGGCCGCACCGGCAGATGGTTCGGCATGGAGCATTGGGGGATCCGCCCCGACATCCTGACGGCGGGGAAGGGCGCGACGAGCGGCTACGTGCCGTTCGGGTTCGCAGCCGCGAGCGTCGAGGTGTTCGACACGGTGACGTCGGCGCCGTTCGTGCACGGGTTCACCTGGTCGCACAACGCGCTCGGCGCCGCCGTCGGCCGGGCGGTCCTGCGCCGTCTGTCCGACGACGGCCTCGTCGAGCGGAGCTCCGAGCTCGGCGAGCGGATCCGAGCCGGGCTGCGTGCCGAGCTCTCCGAGGTGCCCACGGTCGGCGACATCCGGGGGCTCGGCCTCATGATCGGCGTCGAGCTGGTCCGAGACCGTGGGACGGCCGAGCCGTTCGCTCGGGAGGACGGCGTGACCGAGCGCGTGGTCGCGACCGCGCGCGAGGGGGGCCTATTGCTGTACGCGAGCACCGGTCACGTGGACGGGGCGAACGGCGACCTCGTGATGCTCGGTCCGCCCTTCGTGCTGACCGACGCGGAGGCCGACCTGATCGTCGAACGCACCGTGGATGCGATCCGCTCGGTCCCGTGAGCGAGTCCGTCGCGCTCGTCGTCGCGCCGGAGGCCCGGCGCTACGACCACGGACCACAGCACCCGCTCCGTCCGGAGCGGGTGCTGCTCACCTGGTCGCTGATCCGGGCCTACGGCCTGGATCGGGAGGCGCACGTCCGCACCGTCGCGGCGGACGCCGCCGACGACGCCACGATCGAGCTCGTCCATTCCGCCGCGTTCGTGGACGCGACCCGGCGTGCGGGGCATGGCGAGGAGGGCGCGTGGGGCCGCTTCGGCTATGGGCCCGGCGACAACCCGATCTTCGAAGGGATGCACGAGGCCGCCGCCGTGGTGGCCGGGGCCTCCGTCGAGGCCGCGCGGTCCGTGTGGTCCGGCGAGGCGGCGCACGCCTTCAACGCGGCCGGCGGGCTGCACCATGCGATGCCCGAGCGCGCGTCGGGGTTCTGCGTGTACGACGACCCGGCGGTGGCGATCGCGTGGCTCCTGCGGGAGGGGGTGGATCGGGTCGCGTACGTCGACGTGGACGTCCATCACGGCGACGGGCCGCAGTTCATCTTCTACGACGACCCGCGTGTCCTGACGATCTCGATCCACGAGTTCGCGCCGTGGTTCTTCCCGGGCACCGGCGATGCGAGCGAACGCGGCGGCCCGAACGCTCCGGGAAGTGCGGTGAACGTCCCCCTCCCGCCGTTCACCGGTGACGACGAGTGGCTCGCGGCGTTCCGCCAGGTCGTGCCCGCGGAGGTCGAACGCTTCGCGCCGGACGTCCTGGTGACGCAGCTCGGGTGCGACACGCACGTCCTCGACCCCCTCGCCCAGTTCGAGCTCACGACCCGCGCGTACCGCGAGACCGCGAAGGAGCTGCACGACCTGGCGCACCGCGCCGCCGGCGGGCGGTGGATCGCGACGGGTGGCGGCGGATACCAGTGGGCGCGGGTCGTGCCACGGGCATGGACGATCTACTTTGCCGAGATGGCGGGCGTCGAGCTGCCGGACGAGCTCCCCGAGGCCTGGATCGAGGAGGCGGAGTTCCAGCTGCGGGACGCGGTGCCTGTGACGCTGTCCGACCCTCCGTCCGCGGTCCCGCGCGAGCCCGGAGCGTCCCGATGACCGAGCGACCGACGACCGAGCCCCGGACGAAGCTCGTGTGCACGCTGGGCCCGGCGAGCGCGACCCCGAAGATGGTGCGTGGCCTGGCCCGCGCTGGCGCCACGATCTTCCGCCTGAACGCGTCCCACGGCTCGGCGGCCGATCACGCCCGCTCCGTCTCGATCGTCCGCGACGTGGAGGCCGAGACCGGGCGCACGCTCGCGATCCTCGCCGACCTCCCCGGCCCCAAGGTCCGGCTGGGGTCGCTCGATCCCGATCCGTTCCGCTTCCAGCCCAGCCAGGCCTTCCGCCTCCGCCCGGAGGGCGACGGGGACGCGGGCGGAACGACGACGACGTATCCGGGCCTCGCCGGCGACCTGCGCGAGGGGGACCGGATCCTGCTTGCCGACGGCGCCGTCGAACTGGTCGTCGTCGCGCTCGAGGGAGCGACCGTGGTCACCGAGTGCGTGCGTGGCGGGGTGGTCCGCTCCCATCAGGGGGTGAACGTCCCGGCGGAGCGCCTCGGGCTCCCGGCCGTCACCGATCGCGACCGTGCGGCGCTGTCCGTGATGCTCGAGCTCGGCGTCGACCTCGTGGCGCAATCGTTCGTCCGAGAGGCCGCCGACGTGGACGAGCTACGCGATGCGATGGGGGAGCGGGCCGTGCCGATCGTGGCGAAGATCGAGACGAAGCCGGCCGTCGACCAGATCGACCGGATCCTGGAGGTGGCCGACGGGCTGATGGTGGCCCGGGGCGACCTGGGGGTCGAGCTGCCGATGGAGGAGATCCCGCTGCTCCAGAAGGACCTGCTCCTCGCGGCCCGCAGGGCCGGCAGGCCATCCATCGTCGCGACCCAGATGCTCGAGTCGATGATCCACGCCCCGCGCCCCACCCGTGCCGAGGCGACCGACGTCGCGAACGCCGTCCTGGACGGCGCCGACGCGATCATGCTGTCGGGCGAGACCGCGATCGGCGAGTACCCGTTCGAGGCGGCGTCGGCGGCGATCCGGATCGTGCGCGCGGCCGAGGAGCGCGGGACCGAGTACCGCACGCGCGAGCCCGACTGCATGCATGCGGGCGTGGGGGCCGCCGTCGCCCATGCGGCCGCCGCGATCGTCGACGAGGACCCCGTGGCCGTCGCGATCACGTGTTACACGGAGACGGGACGCACGGCCAGGCTGCTGGCCGCCGAACGTCCGAGCGTGCCGGTCTTCGCCTTCATCCCGGACGCCGGCGTTCGGCGAGGCACGGAGCTGCTGTGGGGCGTGCGTCCACTCCCGGCCGTCCCGCCCGCCGACACCGACGAGATGATCTCGCTGATGGATCGCGGGCTGGTCGAACACGCGCTCGCCGGCGACGGCGACCACGTGGTCATGGCCGCGGCGTCCCCGGCCGGCAAGACGACCACGAACATGGTCAAGGTGCACGTCGTTGGCTCGCCGGTCCGCTGAGCGGTCGAGCGCCAGAGCCGAAGGGCCCGCGAGCCTTGTTCGTCACTCGATCGACGCATAGTGTGGGTTCGTGACCGGACGCGGGATCAACGCGATGCCGGGTCGACCAGAGGGGGAGGGTTCGTCCCGGATCGAGGAGCGCGAGCTGGAGGAGGCCGCGCGCCGACACGAGATGGACGAGCAGCTGCACGCCCACGATCCCCGACGCTCCGGCTTCTTCTCCCGGCTGTTCCGACGGGATCGCTCCGGCAAGTAGTCTGAGCCAGACTAGAGCGTCGCGTCCTCGCCGCCGCCGCCGCCGCCGCCGTCGTCGGGTCCGGTCCTGATCCCAGAGACGCCCGAGAGTGCGCCGACGCCCTCGTCCACCAAGTAGGTGAGGTAGGCGTACAGGGTGAACGCCGAGCGGCGCGGATCGTCCTGCGGGAAGTCCTGTTCCCGCGTCTCCTCGGTGATCTCGAGCCGCGTTCCCAGCACGAGTCGCAGGTCGTTCACGACCCCGATCCAGGCCGTGAGCTCGTCTTCGGTGAGCCGTTCGGACTCGAGCGAGCGTTCCATCGTCTCGATCGCGGCCAGGCGCTGCTTCGTGAGTTCGTCGCCCGCCACCATCTCGAACTCGAGGTTCCGCAGCGGATCGTCGGGGTAGGCGGGCGGGTACAGACGAGCCATCGCCGCGTCGCTCGACGGGCTCTCCTCCTCGAGCAGCTGACGGAGCTGTGCGGGGAGCCCACGGAGGACCTCACGTTCGTCGGGGCCGAGCCGCAGCTCGTACCCGCGCCGCGTGCGCTTGATGAGGTGTCGCGGCATCAGCGGTCCTTCTCCATCGTCGCCCAGAGCCCGTGGGCGTGCAGGCGCGACACGTCGAACTCGGCCTTCTCCCGGGGTCCGCTCGACACGACGGCCCTGCCCTTCGTGTGGACGTCCCACATCAGCCGCTCGGCCTTGCGACGGCTGTAGCCGAAGAGTTTCTGGAACACCCACGTCACGTACGACATCAGGTTCACCGGGTCGTTCCAGACGATCACGAGCCACGGGCGGTCTGGCTCGACGACCTCGTCGCCGATCGGCCGGTCCACCTCGACCGGTGCGGTGCCCGTCTTCGCGGCCGTGCTCACCCGGCCCCGTCGCTCGGTCGGGGTTCCGGATCGAGGGCCATCGTGATCGCGACCGTGTCGAACCTGACCTCGTCCATCGCTCCGACGCTACCGCGCGGGCGCCGGTCCCGGAAACCGGCTCACCCCGCGTCGGGCCGATCGCGGGGCCGGGTGGCACGGTAGCCCTGGTCGCGGATCGTGCGGATCCCCCATCGGTAGAGCGGCGGCGTGAGGACGCGGAAGGCCTGGAGCGGACCCAGCCACCGCGGGATCGAATACTCGGGCGCGATCCCGTCGCGGACCACGCGCACGATCGCCCGCGTCACCCGCTCCACCGGCAGCACGAGCCGCGGGTCGAGGTGGTCCTGGGGGAAGCCCTCCGTGGCGACGAACCCCGGGTTCACCGAGGTCACGCGGACCCCTCGCTCCTCGGTCTCGTAGTTGAGGGATTCCGAGAACGCCACCACCCCGTGTTTCGTGGCGGTGTAGACGGCGGCGCCCGGGCCGGCGAACCGGCCCGCCAGCGACGCGACGTTGACGACATGCCCGCGCCCGCGGCGGACCATCCCGGGTAGGAACGCCCGCGTCCCGAACATCACGCCGATCAGGTTCACGCGCACGATCGCATCGATCTGGTCGAACGTGAGGTCCTCGAACCGTCCGCCCCCGGGGACGCCCGCGTTGTTCACGAGCACGTCGGTGCCGCCGAAGGCTTCCCGGACGACACTCTCGAGGCGCGCCAGCTGCTCGGCGTCGACGACGTCGCAGCGCAGGGCGAGGGCTCGGCCCCCGGCGCGTTCGATCCGGTCGGCCAGCTCTTCGAGTCGATCCAGCCGGCGCGCGGCGAGCACGACCGTGGCGCCTCGCTGCGCGAACGCGACCGCCGTCGCCTCGCCGATCCCGGCCGACGCCCCGGTGACGACCGCCACCGCGCCCTTCAGCTCCACGGATCCCCCCTACGATGGCGGGCCACGATGGCCGGCCGGACGTCCGACGTTATCGCAGCCCATGCGGCTCGACTCCCGGTGCTCGACGAGCGGTGGCGGACACGGGCATACCCTCGCGACGAACTCCTGCGCGGCCTGCTCGCGGGCGGGGTGGCGGGGACGGCGACCCACCCGCTCGACAACGTCCGCGGCAACGCCCTGATGCTGAACGAGGGCGATCCCGACAAGCTGTTCGGCCTCTCGGGGCTGCCCGGCGCGTTCGACCTGGACCGGATCCTCGACCTGGTCGCCGATGCGGCCGGCGCGCCGATCGATCATGAGGCACGGTACGGTCCGGTGGACATCCGGCCAGAACCGATCCTGGCCGAGTGCGAGGCGCTCGGCGATCGGCTCGGCGCCGCGGCCCGCGACCGCCGGACGCTCCTCGTGGCCACCGGTCACCCGATCGGGCTGTCGCTCCTGTACCGCGAGATCGCGGGTCTCGCGGCGGCCAACGGGGCCGAGGTGCTCGCCCCGCCGAACGATCTCCGCTGGCGTGATCCGCACCTCCCGCACGACTGGTTCGTGGACCGGTTCGACGGCGTTTCGCTCCTCACCGACGGGCGCGAGCCCCGCCACACGCACAGCCCCGCGGCGATGGAGCGCATCCTCCGAGCCGTGGCCCCCGATCTGGTCCTCGCCGACCACGGGTTCGCCGGCGCCGCGATCGAAGCCGGGATCGAGACGCTCTCGGTGGCCGATGTGAACGACCCCGCCCTGATCCTCGCGAAAGCCCAGCGCCGGACCGAGGTCGTGGTCGTGATGGACGACCACGTGGCGCCGGACGCCTACTGGCCATGCCTGCAGGCCATCGCCGCTCGGTTCCCGCGCGCCTGAGCCGCACGGGCCGCCTGACCAGCCGCGGAAGAGGGGCTATCCGCGGGTCGGGGGGTTCCCCTAGTATGGCGCCCCGTGAGGAGAGAACCCTTCACCGAGGCTCGGCTGTTGACCGTGAACGAGGTCGCGGACCTCTTGCGCGTATCCCGGATGACCGTCTACCGATTGATCAAGACCGGAGAGATGCCCGCCCTGCGGGTGGGACGGAGCTATCGGCTCCGCGAGGAAGACATCCATAGCTACCTGACCGAGCGATACACCGAGGCGGGGTAGCCACCGCGCACGGCAGCCGCCGACCTCCGCGGAAGGGCGGAGGAGGCGCACCCTGAACGAGCACGACCGGCTCGTAGACCGAGCCGCCCGTGACGCGCACACCGTGCTGTTCGTCGGCGGCCTGGACGCCGGGAAGAGCACGCTCGCTCGCGCGATCGCGGCGTACGCGCTCACGCTCGGCCGCTCGGTCGCGTACCTCGACGCCGACGTCGGGCAGAAGACCGTGGGGCCACCGGCCACGGTCGGCCTCAAGCACGTCCGGTCCCCCGACGACCTGACGCTCGACCGGCTCGCCGACGCCGACCGCCTCGCCTTCGTGGGGTCGACCTCGTCCGAGGGCTACCTCCTGCCCCTCGTGGCGGGGATGTCCCGGCTGCACGATCGGGCCCGACTGGACGGGGCGGACCTCGTGGTGGTGGACACGAGCGGCCCGGTGTCGGGCATCTACGGTCAGCTCGCGAAGTACCACATGGTGGATCTGCTCGAACCGGACCTGATCGTGGGCCTGCAGCGTGGGGAGGAGCTGGCGCCGATCCTCGGCGTGATCGATCGGTTCTTCGGGATCGACGTGGTCGCCCTCGGGGTCCATCCCTCGGTGGTACCGACGAGCGTCGAGCAACGCGCCGAGCATCGCGAGCGGATGATGGCTCGGTACTTCGCGGGCGAGCTCCAACGCTTCCGGATCCGGCCGACGGTGTTCATGCCCGCGCTGCCCCCGCTGTTCGACCTGTCGCAGCTCGACCGGCTCCTGGTGGGTCTGTCGGACGGGGCGGGCGGGACCCCCGGGATCGGTTACCTCGAGTACGTGGCCGCCGACGGGGTGCTCCGGCTGATCTCGCCCGTGGCAGAGCCGCCCAAGGCGCTTAGACTGGGATCCGTCCGCCTGGAGGCGCAGAACCGCGCGAAGCGGGTCGATCTCCGGAACCTGTTCGGAACCGAGTGAAAGGCTGAACGCTTGCCCTCGCTGATCAAGAAGCGCCGCAAGAAGATGCGCAAGAAGAAGCACAAGAAGCTCCTCAAGCGCACGCGGCATCAGCGCATGAAGCTGGGCAAGTAGCCCAGCGGTCGCCGTGCGCGCGCTCGATCGGTTCCGGATCGTCATCATCGTGACCGCGCTCGTCGCCCTCGCAGGCTGCAACCAGTCCGACGAGATCCGCCAGCAGGCGCTCGAGGACTCGACGGCGGTGACCTTCGCATCGACCGACGGGGTCGAGCTGAGCGGACGCCTCTTCGGGCCCGACTCGGCAACGGCCGGCATCGTCCTCGCGCACATGCTTCCGGCGGATCAGAGCTCCTGGTTCGACTTCGCCGATCGCCTCGGGGGCTCGGGGTACCGTGCCGTGACGTTCGACTTCCGCGGCTACTGCCCCGGCGGAGCCGCGGGGTGCTCGGAGGGCGAGAAGGACGTCGGTGCGATCTGGCAGGACGTCCAGGGAGCCGTCGAGTTCCTCCGCTCCCAGGGGGTCCGCCACGTCGGGCTGGTCGGGGCGAGCATGGGCGGGACGGCGTCCCTCGTCGTGGCGTCGGAGCTCGGCGACGAGATCGACGTGGTCATCACGCTCTCGGCCCCCGACGCGATCGATGGCCTGGCGGCGACGCCGGAGACCATCCAGCGCATCACGGCGGCGAAGCTCCATCTCGCGGGCGTATCGGACGGATCCGCGGCCGAGGTCGCGCAGCGCCTCTACGACCAAGGCCTGCCCCCGAAGCGGGTCGAGATCCTGACGACCGGCGACCATGGGACGGACCTGCTGACCGGCAACCAGGCCGAGATCGCCCGGAACCTGATCCTCGGATGGCTCGCGCAGCACCTCCCCGCGACATGAGCCGTCCGATCGTCTTCCTCACCGACTACGGCCTGGCCGACGAGTTCGTCGGCGTGTGCCACGGCGTCATGGCCCGCATCGCGCCGGGGTCTCGCGTGATCGACCTGTCGCACGCGGTACCCCGACAGGACGTCCTTCGCGGCGCGATCACGCTCGGTCGCTCGGTCCCGTACCTCCCCGACGATGCGGTGTACCTCGCGGTCGTCGATCCCGGCGTCGGATCGGAGCGCCGGGCGATCGCGGTGCAGACGACTTCCGGGGTGGACCTCGTCGGACCCGACAACGGGCTCCTGTCGTTCGCGTGGGACGAGCTGGGGGGCGTCGCCGGCGTCGTCGAGGTCCGCGCCGACGACGTCGTGCTGCGCCCCGTGTCGCGAACCTTCCACGGCCGGGACGTCTTCGCGCCGGCCGCGGCACACCTCGCCCGCGGCCTCGCACCGGACGCGCTCGGTCCCGCCATCGATCCCGAGACCCTCCGCACGCTCGAGATGCCCGGCCCCATGGTGGCGGCCGGCGCGATCGGCGCGAGGGTGCTGGGCGTGGACGGTTTCGGCAACGTGCAGCTGAACGCCCGGGCGGAGGATCTCGAAGCCGCGGGGATCGGCGACACGATGTCGGTCGGCGGCCGCGTGATCCCCCGCGTGGGGATCTTCTCGGACGTTCCGCCGGGCGCGGTCGCCGCGCTGCTCGACTCGCAGGGTCAGGTGGCGCTGGTCGTGAACAGCGGGAGCGCCGCCGAGACGCTGGGGCTGGTGGTCGGACGCGCGGTGGTGCTCGAGGCGATCGAGCCGCCGACGCCGCTCGATCCCGGCCGACCTCGCGAGGGGCTCGGTCCCTCGGCCTAAGGGGTCGGAGTCGCCGAGACGCTCGGCAACTGGCCGGGGCTCATCGGGCCCTGATACGCGGGCTGGTCGCCGGACGCGATCACGATCTGGGCGATCGCGGCGCCGGCGAGCACCACGAACAGCACGATGATCATGACCAGCGTGGGACGTCGCACGGCGAGGAGGCTAGCAGCGCGCCCGACGCCGCCGGTTCACGCGGCGAGCGGGAGCAGCCGTCGTTCGCAGCGCTCGCGCATCGCGGTCATCACGCGCAGGAGCTCCGCGCGGTCGGCGAGGTGGCGGCGCAGGTCCACCTCGAGCGAGACCGCTCCGGCGTAGCCGTCGTCGGCCAGCTCGTCCAGGAACGCGTCGATCGGGAGCACGCCGTCGCCGGGTGGCAGGTGGGAATCCCAGCCCCTGCCCGCGTTGTCGGACAGGTGCACGTGACGGAGTCGTCCGTTCAGACGCCGGCGAACGGCGAGCAGGTCGTGCGCGGCCACCGCGGCGTGGCTCGTGTCGAGCACGAGGTCCGGGAGCCCTACGAGCGCGTCCAGGTCCTGGTTCGCGTGGAAGATGAGCGGTCGCCCCGCGACGTGCACCGGGAACATGTTCTCGACGGCGACCGTGATCCCGCTCGTGGCACTCAGCTGCGGGAGTGAGTCGTCGAGCCAACGCCGGTAGTGCCGCTGCCAGCGGTACGGGGGGTGGACGACGACGAGCGGGATGCCCGCGTCCTCGGCGACCGCGACGGATCGGTCGATCTTGCCGACCGGGTCCACGCCCCACACCGGGCGCGTGACCAGCAGGCAGGGCGCGTGCAGCGCGCCGATCGCCAAGCCGTATCGGTCGGCCAGGCGGCGCATCTCCCGCGGATCCTGGCTCGCGGGGTCGCGCGTGACCATCACCTCAACCCCTTCGAACCCGGCCTCGGCCGCCGTCCGGAGGGTGTGCTCGAGCGGTCGGCCGAAGAGAGCCGCCGTTGAGAAGATGACTGGCGGGGAAGGCATGCCAGCCGATCGTACGGGGTCCATCGGGGGCACGCCAAGACCCCCGCGCGGATCGTCACGACCTAGCCACAACTGGGCCCGAACGGCCGGATCGCTCGCCCATCGGTCCTCGGTCGTTCGCACGTATCCTGGCCGCATGTGGGTCTTCCCGCTCGTGGCGGCCGTCGTCGCAGCCGTCTTCGCGACGATGCTCGCGCGGGCGTACCTCGATCGTCGCCGGCCGTATCAGCTCGCGTGGGCGATCGCGCTCGCGATGTACGCGGCCGCCTCCGGCGTGGTCGCGTTCGGAGCCCTGAACGGCTGGACCAGCACCGGCTTCGAGATCTACTGGATCTTCGGCGCGGTCCTGAACGTCCCGTTCCTCGCCGGCGGCGAGATCCAGCTCCTCGCGCCCCGGCGCGACGTCACGATCGCGGTCTGGGCATCCCTGCTCGCGGTCACGATCGCGGTCCTCGTCGTGATGAGGGAGGCGACCTACGCGGTGGCCCCGCTCGGCGAGTCCCTGCCGTCGGGCAAGGAGGTGTTCGGCGACGGGACGGCCGCGCACCGGCTGCCGCAGCTGATCTCGATCCCCTCGTACCTGATCCTCGTCGGGGGCGCGCTCTGGTCAGCGTGGCGGATGCGCGGCCGACCAGAGCTCCGGGACCGCTTCGTCGGGACGCTGCTGATCGTGGTCGGTGCGACCGTGATCGCGGGGTTCGGCTCGGCGTTCGCCGCGCTCGGCAACCTCCTGGGGTTCTCGGTCGCGCTGTCGGTGGGGATCGTCGTGATGTTCCTGGGGTTCCTGCGGGCCTCCCGGTCCGCCGGGATGCCCGCGACGGCGACGTCCCCGGGATGACGTCGGTCGAGCAGGCTCAGCTGGCCGCGCGCCAGACCACGTCGGCCGGGGTGCCGGGCTCCGAGGCCTCGGGCTCGACGGTGATCAGGATCTCGTCGAACCGCGTGGGGTCGAAGGCGAGCCGGATCGCCACGAGCCCGTCGTCCGGACGGAACTCGCCCACCGGCGTCGACGTGTCGCCCGAGACGAGCCAGACGCGATAGACCTCGCCGGGCGGCGGCGACGGGACGTTCCGACCGAAGAGGTAGAAGACCTCCGTCCCGGGCGCGGCGATCTCGGTGAGTGGGGCGGGGGAGGAGGTCCCGGACAGCGACGTCACCTGGGCGTCGGGTTGGCTCGCCAGGTCCAGCATGTTCGACAGGTGGTTCGCCCGCTCCTGGAGCCCGCCCGCCCGCATCCCCTGCGAGACCGTGAGCCCCGTGAGGCCCACGACGGCGACGAACCCGGCCGCGACCGCGAGGATCCGGACCGGTCCCTGCCGCCGCGAGCGCGGCCGGAGCTCTCGGTGGAGGCGGGTGAGGAGGAGGTCGGGCGGAGGCAGCGGTTCGGCGACGAACGCGAGCTCGGCGGTGATGCCCTGGAACCGAGCGAGCGAATCACGGCACGCCGCGCAGGTGGGGACGTGATCGGAGAGCAGGCCGTCGGCCCGGGCGGCGTCGGGCCCGGACAGGCCGCGCAGCACGTACCCGGCAAGCAGGGCCTCGATCTCGTCGTGGGGCTCGACCACTCAGTCCTCCCGATAGAGGGCCCGGCGGAGCTTCCGCATGGCCGCCAGGGTCCTCGTCTTCACGGTCCCGAGCGGGATGCCGATCTCGTCGGCGATCGTCGCCTGGGTCTTGCCGTCGAAGTAGGCCATCTCCAACACCTGCCGCTGCTCCGGCGGGAGGGTCGTGAGTGCCTCGCGGACCTCACGGCGACGCTCGCCGATCGCGGCGAGGTCGACCACCCCTTCCGCTACGTCTTCGCCGACGAAGGGCTCGAGGTTCGCCGCGCGCTCGGTCCGTTTGCGCATCCGTTCCTCGCGACGGACCGTGTCCACGGCGCGATGGTGGACCAGCGAGAGGAAGAAGGTCCGGAACGCGCCCCGGGCCGGGTCGTACGCCTCCGGCGCGCGCCACAGGGCCATGAACGCGTCGTGGACGACGTCCTGGGCCAGGATCTGCTGTCCCGTGAGCCGGTACGCGAGGCCGTAGGCCGTCGGCGAGTACCGCCGGTACAGCTCGTCGAACGCCTCGCGGTCCCCATCGTTCAGCCGGCGGTGCAGCTCCAGGTCCTCGACGTCCAGGTCGGCCACGGCCCCTGTTCTATCAGGCGCGGCCGGGCGGTCCGTGGGTAGCATCGCCGCATGCAGGTGCTGCTGTACTCGCGGCCGGGCTGTCACCTCTGCGACGAGGCCCGCGCCGTGATCGAGGGCGCGCGGGCCCGGTCGGGGTTCGAGCTCGTCGAAGTGAACGTCGAGTCCGACGACGCGCTCGAGCTCGCCTACGGCATCCGGGTCCCGGTCGTCCTGATCGACGGCGAGGAGCGGTTCGAGCTCGCGGTCGACCCGTCGGCGTTCGCCGCCGAGGTGGCGGGGCGCTTGTGAACTTGAGAACGGGCCGCGACGGGCACTAGGCTCCTGCCATGCAGCGGGGCTCGCGGTCGGAGCAGGGGCGCGGGCCGATCCCGGAGGCCACCGTCGGACGGCTGCCCGTCTACCTGCGCGCGCTGGTGGACCTGGCCGAGTCCGGCGTCCAGACGGTCTCGTCCGAGGCCCTCGCGGAGGCGGCCGGCGTGAACTCGGCCAAGGTCCGCAAGGACCTCTCCCATCTCGGCTCGTACGGGACGCGCGGGGTCGGCTACGACGTGGCCTACCTCATCCACCAGGTCCGCCGGGTCCTCGGGCTGACGCAGGACTGGCCGATCGTGATCGTCGGGATCGGGAACCTCGGGCACGCGCTCGCGAACTACAAGGGCTTCCCGGAACGGGGGTTCAGCGTGGCCGCGCTCGTGGACAGCGACGCGGCCAAGGTGGGGGAGCGGGTCGGCGATCTGTCGGTCCGGCACGTGGACGAGCTGTCCCAGCTCGTGCGGCGCCACCGGATCGCGATCGGCGTGATCGCGACCCCGGCGGGTGCCGTCCAAGACGTCGCCGACCGCCTCGTCGCCGCGGGCGTCCGCTCGATCCTGAACTTCGCCCCGGCCGTGATCTCGGTGCCCGAGGGCGTGTCGGTGCGCAAGGTCGACCTGGCGATCGAACTGCAGATCCTGGCCTTCTACGAGCAGCGCAACGCGGCGCTCGCGGAGGTCAAGCGACGGGGCCAGAGGGGGACGGGGAGCGTCGCTACTTCGGGATCGAGATCCACATGAGGAACAGCACCGCGACGAGCATCACGACCATCAGGATGAACTGGACGCTCCCCTGATCGAGGAGGGGAACTTCGATGGCTCCGATCATCGTTTCCCTCCCTTCGGTCAGGCCGGACCGTACCAGGCCGGCGCCGTGCCGCCCGTGAGGAACGCCTTGCGCTTCTTCTCGGCGCGATCGAGCAACGGCAGGTGGATCAGGAACAGCAGGATCGACCCCACCAGGAACATGTACGAGTAGCGCGGGACGCTTCCCGAGTCGTGATACAGCGAGACGGTCACCACGGGGCCGCCGCCTGAGAAGTGCGCCTGCACGACCGCGAGCGACGTTCCGTCCTCGGGGGCGAACATGATCGAGTCGATCACGAACTGCGTGCCGGTCACCGCGGTCGGGTCACCCTCCTCGAGCCCAAGCTCCTCGTTCGCCTGCTCGGCGAGGAACGACTGCGCGGCCCCGGAGACCGACTGGACCGAGGCGATCTGGGCCTCCGTCGGCGCTTCCCAGGGTCCCGCCGGGTACTCCGCGAACGCGTCGTACGCCTCGGAGGCGGTGCCGAGTCCGCCCTCCAACACGACCCAAGCCGGCTCCGAGCCGCGTGGCCCGAGGTTGGTCGGCGTCTCGAGGCCCTGCGACCAGAACCCGAACAGCCACAGCGCCGAGAACATGATCATCCAACCCGAGAACGAGACCATCAGGACGAGGTACCCCATCCACCGACCCAGGACGAACGTGAGCAGGAGGTAGACGCTCCCCACGAACAGGGTGAAGGCGGCGAGCGTGACCCCGATCCCCTTGACGAGGGTCCCGCACTCGATCGCCCAGAACAGGCAGCTATGCGCTTCCATCAGGGACGCTCCAGCACCGTGCCGGCCGCGGTCGCTTGTTCCACCGCGCGCGCGGAGGCCTCGGGGTTGAGGCAGACGTTGTCCTCGAAGGGGACGTTCTCGGAGCTCATCGCGACGAGATAGTTCACGAGGTCGTTGATCTGCTGGTCATCGAGCGCGCCCTGGTACCTGATGCTCCACGACGGCATCGCGTTCCGGCCCTGCATGATCACCTGGTAGATGTCCTGGGTCGAGGTGATCGCGTTGTGCGGCGGGCTGCCGAACGGGCCCGCGCAGAGGTTCGTCAGGTCCGGAGGGTAGGCGTAGGCGGGGGTCCCGTCGGGGTTCGAGCCGGCCGTGATCACGCCGCCGCGGAGCTCGGGTCCGTGGCAGCGGACGCAGCCCACCCCCAGCTGGTTCTCCTCGGAGAAGAGCTGCACGGCGAGCTCGCCGCGGGCGATCGCCTGCGTCTTCAGCTCCTCCTCTTGCTTCAGGTTCGCGCTTGGCTCCGCGAGCCAGTAGATCGGGAGCCACACGACGAAGAACGTCACCAGGACGAGACCCCAGCCCTGCGCCTTCTGCAGGAGCGGGGTCTCGAGGGCCGGGTCCGAGGGGCCGGGCCGCATCCCGTGCGGGATGTCGGTGGTCGCTTCCTTCCGTGCCCGGCTGCGGAGCAGGAGCGCACCGCCTGCGGCCACCACGAAGATGCCACCGAGGACGAGCAGCACCACCCCCGCGGTGTCCGAGAGCGCCAGCATGTTCTCGGTCGTCCCCCTATCCCGGCGCCACGCAGAAGGGGCCTTGAGGCGGCTCGCTGATCGTGTCGGTCCCGCGAGGCGGTCCGAGGATCACCTCGGACGTGTCGACCAGCACGTTGCCGCCCTCCACGGTGATCTTGAATCGGTCCATCCCGCGCGGCGCGGGCCCGAGCTGATACTCGCCGGCCTCGTTGTACTTCGACCCATGGCAGGGACACTCGAACCACTTGGAGGAACCGCAGAACGGCACGCGGCACCCGAGGTGCACGCAACGCTGGTACAGCGGCATGATGCCGTCCGCGGTCACCCCCTCGGTGGGGTAGTCGGCGTCCGCCGTCACCTTCCCGTCCCACGGCACGATGTAGAAGCGACCGGCGCCGTTGTAGACCGGGGCCTGGGTGTCCTGGATCTCCGCCTGGATGTCCTCGAGCGGTCCGGCGTTGATCACCGAGCCGAAGCCTCCCCGCAGGTTCGGCCACATGAACGCGAGGGACGCCCCCCCGAACTGGGCGCCGAACACCACGAGCGAGACGAGGAGCCCTCGCCGGAAGAAGTCGCGCCGCGAGAGCGCCGGTGCGGGCTTCTCCGCCGGGGGCGGCAGCCCCGCCGCCCTCGCCGCCTCCTCCTGGGCACGACGAGCCCGGACGAACGAGAGCCCGAACGCGATCGCGAACAGATCGAGCACGACGAGCACGACGATCGCCGCGATCAGTCCGGAGGAGACGGCGAGCGTCATAGCTCGAAGAACACCCCTTGGGCCCACGGCCACGTGAAGTTGTAGCCCGGTCCGCGGAAGAAGCAGCCGATGATCGTGAGGGTGGCGCCGAACATGAACAGGATCGTGAGCAGCGTGAGCGCGATCTTGCGGTCGCCCGGCTTCGTGCTCGGGTTGCGGTCCACGTACGGGACCGCCGCGAGCCCGACGAGGATGAAGGTCGGGATCGTGATCCCGGCGATCATCGGATGGAAGTAGCGGAGCAGCTCCTGCAGGCCCAGGAAGTACCAGGGGGCCTTCGAGGGGTTCGGGGTCAGGTTCGCGTTCGCGAGCTCCCGGAGCGGGGCGTTCAGGAACGTGGAGAACACCAGGAGCCCCGCCGTCATGATCAGCATGGCGACGAACTCCTCGACGAGCAGGTGCGGCCACACGTTCACGCGGTCGCCCTGCTCGCGCTCGACGCGCTGGATCCCTTCCGGGGGCACGAGGGCGAGCAACCGATGCTTGTCGGGAGCGCCCTTCTTCGGGGTGGGGAGGTTGCCGGTGGGCAGCGGAGCCTCGCGCACCGGTGCGGCCACCGGTGCGGCCATCGGTGCCGCCGTCGCGACCGGGCCGGCGGCCACGGCGGCGGGTGCCGCGGCCGCCACCGGGGCGGGCGCCGGGGCGCCATCGCTCGGGGCCGTCGCCGCGGCGGCGGGCGCGGCGTGAGCCTCGGCCTCTTCCGGGTGGGCCGCCTTGTACGCCCGCACGGCGGCCGAACGCGCGCGTCCTTCGGCCACGCGCTTGTCGGACCCCTTCGCGAGCTCGGCCTCGAGGGTCTTGTCGAAGACCTCCTGGTCGAGCGGCGTGTCCTCGCGTGCCATGCCCGTCCCTCTCGTCTACAGCGGTCCCGAGATGCCGCCGTCCTTGCGGATCCTCCAGAAGTGCACCGCCAGGAAGATCACCAGGACGAACGGCAGCGCCAACACGTGCAGGACGTACCAACGGAGCAGGGTGTTCGGCCCGACGACCACGCCGCCCAGCAGCAGGAAGTTCGCCTGCTTCGCGATGAACGGCGAGTACCCCGCGAGGCTCGTGCCCACGGTGACCGCCCAGATCGCGAGCTGGTCCCAGGGCAGCAGGTAGCCGGTGAACGAGAGGCCGAGCGTCAGGAACAACAGGATCACGCCGACGACCCAGTTGAACTCGCGGGGCGGCTTGTAGGCCCCCGTATAGAAGACCCGCGCCATGTGCAGCGTCACCGACAGGACCATCAGGTGGGCGCCCCATCGGTGGAAGTTGCGGACCAGGTCGCCGAAGAAGACCGACGTCCGGATCGATTGCATGTCCGTGTAGGCCTGGGCGCCGCCGATGTCGGCCATCGGCCGGTAGAAGAACATCAGGAAGATCCCCGTGACGGTCAGCAGGATGAACAGGAAGAAGGACAGCCCGCCCAGGCAGAACGTGTAGGTGAGCTTCAGACCGTGCCGCTTCACCTTCACGGGGTGCAGGTGGTACAGAACGTTGTTCATCGTCGCGAGGGCCCGGTCGCGCGACGTGTCCTTGTAGCCCTTCCGGAAGATGGACCCGGGGCGGAAGATCGACTTCCAGACCTCGGTCTCCCGGATGCGGTCGCCCAGCTCGCTCGGCGACGGCGGCTTCAGCTTCACCCGGCTCCCTCTCCCGTTCCCCTCGAGCCCGACGGGCCCGCTACTCCGATGACGCCTGTGACGTCGGGACCGCGGCCATCGTGCGGCTCCCGCCCGTCGACCCCTCGGGCAGGCGCGCATAGTACAGCGTGTCGGTCGGGCATCGGTCCACGCACACGGAGCACCGCGTGCAGGCGTTGTCGTCGACGACGAAGATCGCGGTCGCGACCCCCACCTCGGCTCCGACGGACTCCTCCTCCGCGTCCTCCACGATGTCCGGCGACAGCATGAAGATGCAGTTCCACGGGCAGACGTCCTCGCAGGCGCGGCACAGGATGCAGTTGTCCGGGTCGAGCATCAGGTGCTTCGGCGACCTGACCCCTTGCGCGAGCCACGCGGGGTCCACCGCCTCAACGACGTAGTCCTCGTGGATGTCGACCTCGGTCTTGGTGAACGGCATCCCGACCCCTACCGATACCCACCGGTCGGCCGGACGTCACCGGATTGCCCGCGCAGCTTGCGCCGCCAGTTCTGCATGATCGCGGCGACCACCAGGGTGACGATGATCGGCAGCGTGACGAGGCCCATGGCGACGGCGTCGCGGAGCTCCTTCAGCCAGAACCCGTTCGGCCCGGAGCCGTCCCACTTGAGCTTCTGGTCGGCGAAGTACAGCCAGAACGACGGGATCACCGACGTCGTGATCAACAGGAAGAAGGTGAGCCCGACGGAGAAGACGACGGCCCGCGTCCAGTCCCATTCGAACGACTTGAGCAGCGATTCCGCCCGCGCCTTCGGCCGCTCCAACCGCTGGGCCAGCTTCGACTTGTCCGACGTGGCGACCTGACTCATGCCTCTCGTCTCGCCTCTTCCGGGGGCGGGGCGATTATAGCCACGGGGTCCGAACGGCTTCCGCGGGCGGGCAGCTTGTGAATCCGTTCACGAAGCACGACGACACTATGGCGCCCGTCCGGGGACGCCGCAACCTCCGGAGTCGGCCTCCCTAGACTGACGGGCCGGATGGTTGCCGACATCGTGGAGAGCGGGTTGTCGTCGTGGTGGGCGCCCGTGCTCGCGTTCGTCGCCGGCGTGGTGTCGTTCGCCTCGCCGTGCGTCTTCCCGTTGGTCCCGGGCTACGTGTCGTTCGTCAGCGGCGGGCGCGCGATCGACGAGGACGAGCGGCCGCTCCTGCCCATCCTGCTCTTCATCCTCGGGTTCTCGATCGTCTTCACGCTGCTGGGCGCCGCCGGGACCGAGGTCTTCCGCGCGCTGCGATCGACGACCGCGCAGCGGATCGGCGGGGCGATCGTGATCTGCCTGGGTCTGGTGATGCTGCTGTACGCGCTCGGACGGGGACCGGCGGCGCTCTTCTCCGAGCGGCGCCCGCTGCTCGAGCGCGCCCACCCGGGGACCGTCGGAGCCCTGCCGCTCGGGATGGCGTTCGCGGCGGGGTGGACCCCGTGCATCGGGCCGGTACTGGGAGGCATCCTCGCGCTCGCGGCCTCGTCGGGCAGCTCGGCCCGCGGCGCGATGCTCCTGTTCGTCTACTCCCTCGGCTTAGGCCTGCCGTTCCTACTGGTCGGCCTCGGCGTGCAGCGCCTGATGGGGGCGGTGGGCTGGATCCGTCGCAACTACCCTGCGATCGCCGGCGTCTCGGGGGTGCTGCTCATCGTGGTGGGCGTGATGATGCTGACCGGAACCTTCACCCGCCTGCTGGCGCCGCTCGCCCGGTACGCCCCGGGGCTGTAGTCCGCCAGCGCGAGCTGAGGCTCGCCGGCGGGAGCGGCCCCGCCCGACGGCGCGGCCGACCGTAGGATAGGCGGGCGTCCATGGCCTCCACGTCCCCGCCGCCCACGTTGTCGCAGTCCTTCGCCTTCGTGTGGCGGACCCTCCGGTCGATGCGGACCGCCCTGATCCTGCTCCTGCTGCTCGCGCTCGCGTCGGTCGCCGGGTCGCTCGTGCCGCAGGCGCCCAACTCGCCGGCGCGCGTGCTCGAGTACCGACAGGATCATCCGCTGATCGGGGCGCTGTACCAGCGGCTCGGCTTGTTCGACGTCTTCGGGACCTGGTGGTTCGCGCTCATCACCACCTTGCTGTTCGTCTCGCTCGTCGCCTGCCTGGTTCCGAGGACCCGCGCGCTGCTCCGGGCGGTCCGGCAGCGGCCCGTGCAGGCGCGCGAGATCGACGCCTTCCCGCAGTATCGGGAGCGCCGCGTAGGCCTCGCCCCCCAGGAGGCGGTCGCCGCATCGGAGCGGATCCTCCGCCGCCGGTTCTTCCGGGTCGCGCGCGATCCCGATCGGGCGGCGCTCGCCGCCGAGAAGGGGACCCTGCGCGAGGCCGGGAGCCTCCTGTTCCACTGGGCGTTCATCCTGGTGCTCGTCGGTGTGATCTACGGCAAGGGCACCGGGTTCTCCGGCCGGGCCGTGATCGTCGAGGGGGACACGTGGGTGGACGCGGCCGCGAACTACGACGGCCAGATCCGCGCCGGCCGGTTCTTCGACGGCCGGTTCACGGGGATCGGCGTCCGGCTGATCGATTTCGAGGATCGCTACGAGCGGACCGGCCAGCCGATGGACTTCGTCTCACGGGTGGAGCTGCTCGCCGCCGACGGCGGGCCGATCCGGCGCGAGGACATCCGCGTGAACCGGCCCGCGGGGATCGAGGGGCTCCGTCTCTACCAGTTCGGGTTCGGCTGGGCGCCCGTCGTCGTGATCCGGCGCGACGGCGAGCCGATCGCCTCCGAGCCGATCGTGTTCGTCCAGGACGAGGCTCCCGAGGGCGTGCCGCAGCTCGCGATGCCGTGGCGCGGGGTGCTCAAGCTCCCCGCGCTCACACCGCAGGTCGGCATCGACCTCGAGCTGTGGCCCGACAGCCGCGCGTTCGTGCAGATGCTCGAGACGGGCGAGCCGGTGGCGATGACGAACGCCTTCCAGCCGCTGATCCGCTACGCCGTGTGGAGCGGACGGCTGACCGATCCCTCGCCCCTTTCTCTGGACACGACGAACATGACGCGTGAGGCGACGGGGATCGTTGGCGCCGACCAGATCGTCGGCCTCGAGGACGGACGGGTCGTGACGGAACCGGACACGGCGGACTCCCTGACGATCGGGTTCCCCGAGCTGCGCAAGTACACCGTGCTCCAGGTGAGCCGCGATGCGGGGGTCCCGTTCGTCCTGGTCGCCGCTATCCTCATCCTGCTCGGGCTCCTCCCCGCCCTGTACGGGTCGCGTCGGAAGGTCTGGGTCCGGGCCGAACCCGACGGGGATGGCTCGGTCCTGAGGGTGGGGGGGTTCGCACTGCAACGCAAGGCGCGGTTCGAGGAGGAGTTCCCGAGGCTGGTCGACGCGCTCGCGAAGGCGGCCGGGGAAGCGCCGGCGACGCGGGAGGAGAAGGTGGGGATCCGATGACGGCGACCGAGTGGGCCCGGGTCTCGAACGACGCCTTCAACGTGGCGCTCTTCGCGTACCTCGCCGCGATGGTCGGCTACTTCGCCTACCTGGCCTTCCGACGCACGCCCATCTGGACGGTCGCGCGGACGATCGCCTTCGTCGGGCTCGCGGCGAACGTCGTGTCCGTGGTGGCGCGGGGCATCGCGGCCGATCGCGTTCCCTGGGGGAACATGTACGAGTACTCGTCGCTCCTGGCGTTGCTGGTGGTCGCCGGCTACCTGCTGATCGTCGAGGGCTACTACCGGATCCGCACGCTCGGCGGCTTCGCCTTGATGTTCGCGGTCTTCACGATGGCGGTCGCCGTCTCGTTCCTGTACGTCGGGCCCGGGCCCCTCGTGCCGGCGCTCAACTCGTACTGGATCAAGATCCACGTGGTGGCGGCGATCACGGGCTCCTCGCTGCTCGCACTGGGGAGCATCGTCACGATCCTGTACCTGATCCAGGATCGCGTCGATCGTCGGCGGACGGCGACGCTTGCCGCGCAGGATCCGGCCCCGATCATGGGCGGGTCGATCGACCTGGACGTCCCGCCGGACTTCGCGCCGGACGCCGACGAGCCGGCGGCCCCGGCCTCGACCGAGCGGCGCGGGCGGTTGCCCTCGGCCGCGACCCTCGACCGTGTCGCGTACCGGATCTACGCCTTCGCGTTCCCGATCTGGACCTTCGCGGTGATCGCGGGGGCGATCTGGGCCCAGGAGGCGTGGGGTCGCTACTGGGGTTGGGATCCGAAGGAGACGTGGTCGTTCATCACGTGGGTGATCTTCGCGGGGTACCTGCATGCGCGCGCGACGTCGGGATGGAAGGGGCGGCGTGCGGCCGTGATCGCGATGGTCGGCTTCGTCGCGTTGCTGATCACGTACTACGCGGTGAACCTGTGGATCGTGGGGTTGCACTCCTACGCGAAGTGACCGGACCGTCATCCGGGATCGAGGGGGTCGGTGATACAGTGCGCGCGGCTCACCGGCTGAGCCCTCGCCCCAGCATCCGGGAGACATGACCGACGTGCGGAAGAGGCTGCTCTGGGTCCTGGGCCTCGCGGCCCTCGGCCTGCTGCTGGCCGCCTGCGCGCCCAACGCCAGCCAGGACTCGCTGAACCCGCAGGGTCCCAACGCCCAGACGATCAAGGACCTGTTCGTGCCCGTCTTCTGGGTCGCGGTCGCGGTCTTCGTGATCGTCGAGGGCGGCATCGTCTGGATCGTCATCCGGTACCGGCACCGCAAGGGCCGGGATCAGCTGCCGGCCCAGCTGCACGGGAACACGCGCCTGGAGATCGGCTGGACGATCCTGCCGACGCTGGTCCTCGCGTTCGTCACCGTGCCGACCGTGGCGGGGATCTGGGAGCTTGCGCGCAAGCCACCGGACGACGCGCTCCATGTGACGGTGGAGGGGTACCAGTGGTGGTGGGGCTTCGTCTACACCGACGACGACATGGTGACCGACTACCCGCCGAACGGCCCGATCACCGTCGCCGACGTCCTGGTGATCCCGGCGGGGCGGCCCGTCTACCTCTCGCTCGAGTCCAAGGGCGGCGGCGCGAACGATCATCAGGTGATCCACTCGTTCTGGATCCCCGAGCTGTTCGGCAAGCAGGACGTCGTGCCGGGCAGGACCAACCACATCCTGATGGCGGCGGATCATCCGGGCACGTACACCGGGCAGTGCGCCGAGTTCTGCGGCCTGCAGCACGGGCTGATGAAGACGCGGGTGGTGGCGCTCTCGGCGGAGGACTGGGACGCGTGGGTCGCGAACCACAAGCAGCCAGCGGTCATGCCCACCGACGCGCTCGCGCAGCGCGGGATGGACATCTTCATGACCCCGCTCTCAGGCGACCGTGGGACGTGCGTCGCGTGTCACACGATCGGAGGCACGCCAGCGGCGGGGGTGGCCGGGCCGAACCTCACGCGGTTCGCCGACCCGACGCACGAGTGCTTCGCCGGCTGCGACTGGGAGACGACCGACACGGAGGCCCTTCGCGCTTGGTTACGGGACCCGAACGCCGTGAAGCTCGGCGCGAAGATGCCGAACTACCACCTGAGCGAGGACGAGATCGACGCGCTCGTCGCGTACCTGGAGAGCCTGACGTGACGGGGGCGGCGACGTGGCGAGCGTGAGCGTTCCCGCCGCGGGCTCACGGGGCCTGCTCCGTCGCCCGAGCGCCACCCACGGTGTGTGGAGCTGGTTCACGACCGTGGACCACAAGAAGATCGGGATCCTGTACGGGGTCACGGCCTTCGTCTTCTTCCTGATCGGCGGGACGGAGGCGCTGTTGATCCGGGCCCAGCTCGCGCAGCCGGACGGGACGCTGTTGAACGCGGATCAGTACAACCAGATCTTCACGATGCACGGCCTCACGATGATCTTCCTGTTCGTGATGCCGATGTCCTCGGCGTTCTTCAACTACCTGATCCCGCTGATGATCGGCGCGCGCGACGTCGCGTTCCCGCGGCTGAACGCCTTCAGCTACTGGGCCTTCCTGCTCGGCGGACTGTTCCTCTACTCGAGCTGGTTCCTGGGCGGCGCGCCGAACGGCGGGTGGTTCGGCTACGCGCCGAACAGCACGACCGATCCCACCCCCGGGATGACCTTCTACGCCCTCGGGCTGCTCATCACCGGGATCGCGTCCACCGCCGGGGCCGTGAACCTGGCGGTCACCGTGATCAACATGCGCGCACCCGGCATGACCTTCTTCCGGTTGCCCGTCTTCGTGTGGATGGGTCTCGTCGTGCAGCTGTTGCTCGTCTTCTCGCTGCCCATCATCACGGTCGGCCTGTTCGAGCTGCTGTTCGACCGTCGATGGGGCACGCACTTCTTCGATCCGACGGCCGGGGGCGATCCGGTCCTGTGGCAGCACCTGTTCTGGCTCTTCGGCCACCCCGAGGTCTACATCCTGATCCTGCCGGCCTTCGGGATCATCTCCGAGACGATCCCGGTGTTCAGCCGCAAGCCGCTGTTCGGCTACCAGTTCGTGGTGTTCTCCGGGATCGCGATCGGGTTCATCGGGTTCGGCGTGTGGGCCCACCACATGTTCGCGGTGGGCCTCGGCCCCGTGGCGAACACCGCGTTCGGCATCTCGACCGCGATCATCGCGATCCCCACGGGGGTCAAGATCTTCAACTGGATGGCGACGATGTACGGGGGTGACCTCCGGTTCACCGCGCCGATGTTGTTCTCGATCGGCACGGTGACGATGTTCGTGATCGGGGGCCTGTCCGGGGTCACGCATGCGATCGTGCCGGCCGACTACCAGCAGACCGACACCTACTACATCGTCGCCCACTTCCACTACGTGCTCTTCGGGGGCGCGATCTTCGGCCTGTTCGCGGGCCTCTTCTACTGGTGGCCGAAGATCTTCGCGCGGATGCTCTCGGAGCGACTCGGGAAGATCCACTTCTGGATCATGATCGTCGGGTTCAACCTGGCCTTCGGGCCGATGCACGTCCTCGGGCTCCAGGGCATGATCCGCCGTGAGTACACGTATCCCGAGTCGCTGGGCCTCACCTTCTGGAACCAGGTCTCGACGGTCGGCGCGTTCCTGATCGCGGTCGCGATCCTCGTCTTCATCGTCAACGTCGTCCGCACGCAGCTGAAGCCGAAGGGCATCGAGAACGAGGACCCCTGGGACGCGCGCACCCTCGAATGGACGACCTCGTGTCCGCCGCCCGAGTACAACTTCGCGGAGACGCCGGTCGTGCACTCGCTGGACGAGTTCTGGCACCGCAAGTACGCCCAGGACAAGAGCGGGAAGCTCGTCCCGGTCCAGGCGGGTGGGGCGGACCACGACGACCCGCACGAAGGCGCCCACGGGATCCACCTCCCGGGGCCGTCGTTCTGGCCGCTGGTCGCCGCCGCGGGCCTCCCGATCATGGCCTACGGCGTGATCTACGGGTGGTGGCTGGTGGGCGTCGGCGCCCTGGCCCTGTTGGTCGGGTTGTACGGATGGGCCGTCGAGCCCTCGGTGGCGGAGTAGCGACCGTGGCGGACGTGGCGGCACCGGCGAAGCACGCGGAGCACGAGACCTCGACGGGTCTGCCGTCGACCAAGCTCGCGATGTGGATGTTCCTGGCGTCGGAGTGCCTGCTGTTCGGGGCGCTGATCACGAGCTACGTCCTGTACCGCGGGGCGAGCCAGACCGGGCCGTACCCCGCCGACGTCTTCGACATCCCCTATACGTCGGTCTCGTCGTTCGTGCTGCTCGCGAGCTCGCTCACGATGGTGCTCGCGCTCGCCGCCGCCCAGCAGCGCGACTTCTCCCGGATGCGTCTATGGCTCCTCGCCACCGCGATGCTGGGCATGACGTTCGTCGGCGGTCAGGTGTACGAGTTCACGGCCTTCTATCGCGAGGGCCTGGCGATCACCACGAACCTGTTCGGCACGACGTTCTACGTGCTCACCGGGTTCCATGGCGTTCACGTCACGGTCGGGATCCTGATGCTGCTCTCGCTGATCGGGCTGTCCTTCGCCGACCGTCTGCCGGGCGAGCCGGCGTTCCCGATCGAGATGGTGGGCCTGTATTGGCACTTCGTGGACATCGTCTGGATCGTGATCTTCACGGTCGTGTACCTGATCCCGACCGGGCGCGCCGTGGGCGGAGGGGGCTGAGCGATGGCCGAGACGGAGTCCGAGCTCCAGCGGGAGCTGGGGGACCGGCCCGGTGATCCCTACGAGCACCGGGGACGCCGCCCGCATCCCAGCGCGAAGGAGTACATCCGGATCGGCCTGATCCTGGGCGGGCTGACCGCCTTCGAGGTCCTGGTCTACTACCTGAACACGAGCACCGCCGTGCTCGTCACGACGCTGTTCGTGGTGGCCGTCGTGAAGTTCACCCTCGTCGTGCTGTGGTTCATGCATCTGCGGTTCGACGATCGGCGCTACGCGCGGTTCTTCGTGATGGGACTGGCGGGCGCGGCCACCCTGTACCTGATCGTGCTCATCACCTTCCGGACGTTCCTGAGGTGACCCGGTGACGCTCCCCGCCTGGCACGTCCATCTGGACGTCTGGCTCTTGTTCGGCTCGATCGTCGCCGCGTACCTGATCGCCCTTGGGCGGCATCAGGAAGCGACCGGCGAGGCTCCGGTCCGCCGCCGCACGGTCCTGTTCCTGACGGGTGTCGGCGTGCTGATGTTCGGGGCGGGCTGGCCGATCCATGATCTGGCCGAGCGCTACCTGTACAGCGTCCACATGACCCAGCACCTGCTCTTCAGCCTGGTGGCACCGCCGTTGCTGATCGCGGGGATGCCTCCTTGGATGCTGCGCGTCCTCCTGCGGAACCGGACCGTGGAACGCGTCTTCCGGTTCATGACCCGCCCGCTCGTGGCCCTGCTGACCTTCAACGCGATCCTGCTGTTCATGCACTGGCCGGCCGTGGTCGAGCTCTCGGTCGGATCCGAGTGGATCCACTTCGGGCTGCACGTCCTGCTCGTGGCTTCGGCGCTCGTGATGTGGTGGCCGGTGATGTCGCCGCTCCCAGAGTTGCCGGCGCTGTCGGCTCCCGGCCAGATGATGTACCTCTTCCTGCAATCGCTGACGCCGACGATCCCGGCGTCGTTCCTGACGTTCGGCGATCACCTCCTGTACCCGGTGTACGGCACCTTCCCCCGGATCTGGGGCGTCGATGCGCTCACCGACCAGCTCATCGCCGGGCTGATCATGAAGCTGATCGGCGGGCTGATCCTGTGGGGGTTCATCGCGGTCGTCTTCTTCCGCTGGCACGCCCAGGAGCGCGCACAGGACGGGTGGGACCCGACCGCGATGGCCGGCGTCGAGCGTGAGATCCGAGCGGGGCTGTCGCGATGAGCGAACGGCCGAACCGAGAGGGGCTCCTGCTCCCGGTCCTGATCCCGCTCGGCGCGCTCGTGCTGATCCTGCTCGTCCTGTTCGGGTTCTCCCGCGTCCTGCTGGCCACGAGTCCGGATGCGGCGACGGGCGTGGCGCTCGTGGTCGCCGCGACGATCGTGACGACGGCGGCCCTGATCGCCTCGCGCAAGCGGCAGCCGAACGGGGCCCTCTTCTCGATGTTCGGGGTCGTGGCCGGGGTCGCGATGGTGGCCGGCGGGATCGCGGTGTTGGCGTTCGCCCCGTCGGAGGGCGAGGGCGAGGGTTTCGTGGCCGTGCTCGCCGCGCCGCCGGGGGCCGCCGTGGACGGGTTCTCGCCCGACCACCTCTCGGTCCCCTCGGGCGAGCCTGTGAGCATCGAGTTCGACAACCAGGATCCGAGCATCCAGCACAACGTGGTCGTCTTCGGCGGCCAGGACGACAGCGCGCCCACCCTGGCCGAGGGCAACGTGATCGCCGGGGTGGCCAAGGAGACGGTGCCGCTCGAGCCGCTCGAGCCGGGCACCTACTTCTTCCACTGCGCCGTGCACCCCTCGACGATGACGGGGACGATCGAGGCCTCCGAGGGTGGCGGCGGCGGGCTCGTCGTGAGCGCGAGCGGACTCGCGTTCGATACCGACGTGATCAACCTGCCGCCCGACCAGCCGACGCAGCTCACGTTCGACAACAAGGACCCCGCGGTGGTGCACAACATCGCGATCTTCCCCAACGAGCAGTCGCTCGACGCGCCGCTGTTCGACGGGGCGAACGTCACGGGACCCGACCAGATCGTCTACGACCTCCCGGCGTTCCCCGTCGGGACCTACTACTTCCACTGCAACACCCACCCGACGATGTCTGGCTCGGTGGTCGTCGAGGCGGACGGTGGCGGCGGTGGTGGTGGTGGCGGCGGCGAGCCTCCGCCGCCCACCGGTGCCACGGGCGCCAGCGGACCCTCGGGCTGACGCCCTTCCCGCCGTCCGAACCGTGCGCGACCGCGGGTCCGGGACGACCGATTGCTAGGGTGGCTTCGTGCGGAAGCTGATCCCCTTCGGCGTGCTCGTCGTCGCGGTGGTCGTGGCCGGCATCTACCTGATCGAGCGCCGGGCCGACGGCTCGGGGCTCGAGCCCGGCGTCACGGCGATGGACCGGCCGCTCCCGCGGCTGCAGGGTCCCACCCTGGACGGCGACACCGCCGACACGGCGGCGCTCCGCGGGTCGGTGGCCGTCGTGAACGTGTGGGCCGAGTGGTGCGGCCCGTGCCTCGAGGAGATGCCGGCCCTGCAGCGCCTCTCCGAGCGATACCGCGACCGCGGGGTGGTGTTCCTCGGCATCAACTACCGCAACGACGAGGACAAGGCGCGCGCGTTCGTCGAGACCACGGGGGTCACGTATCCGAGCCTCGTCGATCACGCGGGGGCGTTCGCCGACGACCTGGGGTTCGTCGGCCTCCCGGACACCTACGTGGTGGATCGCTCCGGGACGATCCGCTACGCCGTGTACGGCCGGACGAACGAAACCGAGCTCGCGGGGCTGATCGACGAGCTCCTGGCGTCCTGACGGCTCAGGACACGATCGCATCGACGGCTACGGCGCCGAAGAGCGCGGCGAGGTAGACGATCGAGTACTTGAACAGCCGCCAGGCGAGGGCGTCGCCACCGTCTCGCCACAGGCGCAGGCTCCGGTACACGAAGGAGCCGCCGAGCGCGAGCGCCGTCACCAGGTAGACGGGTCCCATGTGACCGACCGGGACCAGGATCAGCGTGACGGCGAACAGCAGCAGCGAGTAGAGGAAGATCTGTCGCCGCGTCTCGTCTTCTCCGCGGACGACCGGCAGCATCGGCACGCCGGCGGCCGCGTAGTCGCCCTGGAACCGCATCGAGAGCGCCCAGAAGTGCGGGGGGGTCCACACGAACACGATCGCGAACAGGATCCACGCCGGCAGGGCTACCGACCCGGTCACGGCCGCCCATCCCACCAGGGCCGGCACGGCGCCGGCGGCGCCTCCGATCACGATGTTCTGCGGGCTCGAGCGCTTCAGCCACATCGTGTAGACGAAGACGTAGAACGCGATCGCCGACAGGGCGAGCGTGGCGGCCAAGACGTTGACCGCGATCGCGAGGAAGTAGAAGGCGATCGCCCCCAGGACGAAGCCGAACCGCAGCGCATGGGCCGGCGTGACGGCGTGCGCGGGCAGGGGCCGCTGCCGCGTCCGGCGCATCACCTCGTCGATGTCGCGGTCCAGGTACATGTTGATCGCGTTCGCGGAGCCGGCGGCGATCGTGCCGCCGGCCAGCGTGGCGAGCATCAGGCCGAGCGAGGGGATCCCTTCAGCCGCCAGGATCATCGCCGGCACGGTCGTGATCAGCAGCAGCACGATGATGCGAGGCTTCGTCAGGCGGACGTACGCGGTCACCCGCTCCCGGATCGAGCCGGGCGGCGTCGTCCCTGGCCGCTCGCCCGTGGCCGCCGGCGCCGGGCGCGAGAGCCGGTCGGCCACGGTGGCCATGGCGACCATCGTGGCCCAGATCAGCACCGAGAGCGCCACGTGCAGGACCACCGCCCACGGTCGGAGCCGGCTCCAGACGTTCGCGGCGCCCGAGAGGATCTGGGCGGCGAAGAGCGCCAGGAGCACCGTGGAGAGCCGCACGAGCTCGGGCGCGCGCGGGGCCGCGGTGCGCGCGCGGATCGCGATCCACAGGACCAGCAGGAACACCACGGCGGCCAGCAGGCGGTGCAGGAACATCGGCGTCGTGTACCCGTCGAGCCCGGGAACGAGCCGGCCGCCGAGGAGCGGCCAATCCGTGAACGCCAGCCCCGCGTCGCGCGCGCGCACGTACGTGCCCACCAGCAGCAGCGCGGCGAGCGACCCCGTGGTCGCCCAGGTGAGACGCGCGAGCCCCCGGTCCACGCCGGTCCCGCCCTCGATCGGCCGGTCCATCAGGACGGCGCGGGCCGCGAGGAACGTGACGTCGGCGACCAGGCCGAGGGCCACGGCGAAGTGCACCGTGACCCACGCGGGGTCGAGGTCCGTGTGCACGACGACGCCGCCGAGGACCGCCTGGCCGAGGACGAGCGGGATCGCGGCGATCGCCGGCCGGAACAGCGACGGGACCGATCGGTAGCGACGGAACGCCTCGATCGCGGTCCACAGGATCAGCGCGCTGACGACGAAGACGAGCGCTCGGTGTGAGAACTCGATCAGCGAGTGGATCGTCCCGCTCGGGAAGAGCTGCCCCGGTTCGCACGCCGGCCAGGTGGAGCATCCGAGGCCGGACCCGGTCCCGCGCACGAGCCCGCCCACGGCGAACAGCACGATCGTGGTGCCCGCGGTGGCGAGGGTCAGCTTCTGGAAGCGGTTCATCCGGTCGGGAGCCCAGGGCTCGGCGCCATGATATCCGTCGCTCCGCCGCGGCGCGCTTCGGGTACCGTGCACCCGTGCCCGGCTCGTCTCCCACATCGGCCGTGGATAGGGCGGAGCGGATCCGCACCCAGGTGGACGGGGCTCTCGACGCCGCCATCCGAGACGCGCGCGTGACCATGGTCGAGCTCGATCCGGCGTCGGCGATCCTCGTCGACGAGATCGGCCGGCTGGTCGGAGCCGGCGGGAAGCGGCTTCGACCGGCGTTCTGCGTCCTGGGGTTCCGTGCCGCCGGCGGCGACCCGAAGGGGGACGCCATCCTGCGGGCGGCGGCCGCGCTCGAGCTGCTGCACGCGATGGCCTTGATCCACGACGACCTCATCGACGAGAGTCCGCAGCGCCGTGGTGTGGCGTCGAGCTACCGGTGGCTGGGCGACCAGGCGGGGCGCTCGGGAGCGGCGGAACCGGCGCGGACCGGTCGTTCCCTCGCGATCCTCGCCGGCGATCTGGCCGCGGTGCTCGCGGACCGTCTCCTCCTCGACTCCGGGTTCCCCGCCGACCGCCTGGTCCCGGTCCTGCGGATCTACGCGTCCATGCGCGTCGAGATGGCCGCCGGGCAGGTCCTCGACGTGACGGCCTCGGCGGGTGCGTCGGCACCGGGCCGCGTCGCGAGGATGCGCGGCGGTTCGTACACGGTGGCCGAGCCGCTCGCGATCGGCGCCACCTTGGGCGACGCGACCCCCGTCGTGATCGAGCGGCTCGCCGCCTACGGCGAACCGCTCGGCGAGGCGTTCCAGCTGATGGACGACCTCCGCGACAACGACCGGGGCCTGGTCGACCGGTCGAGGATCCGCGCGCTCGTGCACGAGGCGATCGAGGCTCTCGATCCGGAGGTGCTGCCGATCGACGTCGTCGAGGACCTCGCGGACCTCGCCGGGCGCGTGGGAGCGGGCTGATGGACCCGGGCGGCCTCGAGCCGCTCCGACGGAGCTTCCGCGACGCGCCCTCGTGCCGGATCGCGACCGTCGATCCGGACGGGCTGCCGCACGTCGCGAGCCGCTGGTTCGTCTGGATCGATGCCGGGCTGTTCGTGGCCACGCCCCGAGGCGACTCGACCTGGCGGAACCTGGAGGCCCGGCCGGACCTGAGCCTGGTGATCGACCGTGGCCTCACGTGGACGGAGCTCGCCGGCGTCCGGATCGACGGGACCGGCGAGCTCTCGGCCGTGGAGCATCCGGACATGCGGATCCCGATGTCCGCCTGGCACGAGAAGTACCGCGCATCGGTCGCCGGTGACGGGTTCGAGCAGATCACCCGCGACGTTCCGGCGATCGGGTTCGTCCGGGTCGTGCCGAGCGCCGCCCGCGTTTGGGACCATGCGCGGGCGCCCGGGATTGTCCGGGAGAGCGGCCCCGCGTAGGCTCGTCGTGAAACCTTTCACGAGCGGGTACGCTCCCGCTCGTGAAGATTTTCACAAGCTGCGAGGGGAGCGGGTGACCGGGATCGACACGGACGTCCTGGTGGTCGGGGCCGGACCGGGGGGGTCGGCGGCGGCCTATCATCTGGCGCGCCACGGGATCGACGTGACGATCGTGGAGCGCGCTCGGTTCCCGCGCGAGAAGGTCTGCGGCGACGGGCTCACCCCGCGCGGCGTGGCCGCGATGGGCCGGATGGGGATCGATCCGGACGAGCCGGGGTTCGAGCGCGTCCGGGGCCTCCGGGTCCACTCCCGTCGCGACACGATCGAGCTGCCGTTCCCCGAGCTCACGTCCTGGCCCGACTTCGGGGTCGTGCGCACCCGCCACGACTTCGACGCGATCCTCGCAGAGCGGGCCGTCAAGGCCGGAGCCCGGCTGATGGAGGCCACGGACGCCGTCGAGCCGATCCTCGACGAGGGGTGGGTCTCCGGCTCGTTCGTCCGGCCCGCCGGCGAGCGCGACGGCGAGCTCACCCCGATCCGCTCCCGCTTCGTGATCGCCGCCGACGGTGCCGCTTCGCGCTTCGCGGCTCCGGTGGGCGTCGCGCGCGACGACACGCGTCCCCTCGGGATCGCCGCGCGCCGGTACTACCGCACCGACTATCACCCGGGCCCGTGGCTGGAATCGTGGCTGGACCTGTGGGAGGGGGATCTGCTGCTGCCGGGCTACGGCTGGCTCTTCCCCGTGGCGGGCGGCACGATCAACCTCGGCGCGGGGTTGCTCAACACGTTCAAGAACTTCAAGGACGTCTCCGCCCAGCGGCTGTTCGACGCGTTCGCGTCGATGCTCCCCCCGTCGTACGGCGTGTCCGAGGAGACCGCGGAGGGTCGGCTGCTCTCGGGGCCCCTGCCGATGAGCTTCAACCGGGTCCCCCAAGCGGTGCCCGGCATGCTCCTCGTCGGCGACGCCGCGGGGGCGGTGAACCCCATGAACGGCGAGGGGATCGCCTATGCGATGGAGACGGCGGAGATCGCGGCGGAGCTGATCCACGAATCCCTGGTCGCTCGGCGCCCGGGGGTCGCGATGATGTACCCGACCGAGCTCCAGCAGCGCTACGGGCGGTACTTCGCGATCGGCCGCGGGTTCGCCCGGGCGATCGGCAACCCCGCGGTGATGGGCCTGGCGACGAGATGGATGCTGCCGCGTCCGGCGGTCATGAACTTCGCGTTGCGGGTCATGGGCAACATCTCGGACGGGCGGGATGGTGACGCCCAGGATCGGTTGTTCTACCTGCTGCAACGGCTGTCGAGGGCGTCGTGACGGACCCCCGGGTAGGATGCCCCGCGTGCTGAGCGAGTACCTGCCGATCCTGGTCCTCGCGGCCCTCGCGTTCCTCTTCGCAGTGGCGTCGCTGTTCGTGTCCTCACTGGTCCGCCCGAACCGGCCGGATCCCGTCAAGCTGATGCCGTACGAGTGCGGCAACGACCCCGTGCGTCTCCCCAAGGGCGAGCGGTTCCCGGTCAAGTTCTATGTCGTCGCGATGCTGTTCATCATCTTCGACATCGAGACGATCTTCCTGTTCCCGTGGGCCGTCGAGTTCCGCAACCTCGGCCTGTTCGGGCTGGTCGAGATGGGGGTCTTCATCTCCCTGGTGTTCGTCGCCTACGCCTACGTCTGGCGCAAGGGTGGACTGGACTGGGGCGAGGAGCCGCAGGCCGTCCAGGAGCGGATCGAGCACTCGGTTCCCGACCCCGACCCGGAGGTGGTCGGTGCCCGTTGAGCGGCTCGCCGGCGTCCAGCTCGGGAAGACCCCCGAGGAGGTCGAGGACGAGGTCCGCCGCGGCGTCCTGCTGACCACGGTCGACCGCGCGGTGGGGTGGGCTCGCAAGCAGTCGATGTGGCCGGCCACCTTCGGGCTCGCGTGCTGCGCGATCGAGATGATGTCCACGGGCGCCGGCCGGTACGACCTCTCCCGGTGGGGGATGGAGCTGTTCCGCGCCTCCCCCCGTCAGTCGGATCTGATGATCGTCGCGGGCCGCGTCTCCCAGAAGATGGCCCCCGTCCTGCGGCGGATCTACGACCAGATGCCGGAGCCCCGCTGGGTGATCTCGATGGGTGTCTGCGCTTCGGCGGGCGGGATGTTCACGAACTACGCGATCGTCCAGGGCGTGGACACGATCGTCCCGGTCGACGTCTACGTGCCCGGCTGTCCGCCCAAGCCGGAGATGCTGATGCACGGCATCCTCACGCTGCAGGAGAAGGTCCGGACCGCGGAGCCGTTCAAGTGATCGCGCAGGAGCTCGCGGACCGCGTGCGCGAGCGATGGCCGGACGTCCTCGTGGCGCGCGGCGAGGCGTCGATCGTGGTCGACCGGACCGACCTGCTCGAGGCTCTCGCCTGGCTCCGGGACGACCCGGAGCTCGACCTCGCCTTCTGCTCGTCGGTCACCGCCGTGGACCGTCCCGGCCAGGACCCCAGGTTCTGGGTCGCCTACGAGATGCGGTCGATCGCCCGCGCCCACCGCCTGCGGGTGAAGGTCGGCGTGCCGGAGGACGATCCCCAGGTCCCGAGCATCACCGCGGTGTTCCCCGCGGCCAACTGGCACGAGCGGGAGACCTACGACTTCTTCGGCATCGCCTTCCCGGGCCACCCCGACCTGACGCGGATCCTGTTGCCCGACGACTGGGAGGGGTTCCCCCTGCGGAAGGACGAGGAGCTGGGCGGGGTCAACACCCGGTTCGTGGATGCCTTCATCCCCCCGGTGGATCGTCGCACGACCACCTGATCATGGCCGGTCCCGTCGAGCAGCTGCCCCGCGACGCCTCCGGCGAGATCCGCCAGGAGACGATGATCATCAACATGGGGCCGCAGCACCCCTCTACCCATGGGGTGTTGCGCCTCCTCCTCGAGCTGGACGGCGAGACCGTCATCTCCTGCAAGCCGGTGATCGGCTACCTGCACACGGGTATCGAGAAGAACACGGAGTACCGGACCTGGCAGCAGGGCGTCACGTACGTCACGCGAGCCGACTACCTGTCGCCGTTCTTCAACGAGCTCGGCTACTGCCTCGCGGTCGAACGGCTGCTCGGGATCGAGGCGCCTCCGCGAGCCCAGCTGCTCCGGGTCCTGTTCTGCGAGCTGAACCGGATCTCTTCCCACCTGGTCTGGCTGGCGACCGGGGGCCTGGAGCTCGGGGCCGTGTCGGTGATGCTCTACGGGTTCCGCGAGCGCGAGGTCCTGCTCGAGATCTTCGAGGCGACCACGGGCCTGCGCATGAACCATGCGTACATCCGGATCGGCGGCGTGATCATGGATCTCCAGCCCGGGGCCGAGGAGCAGATCCACGACTTCCTCCGCGTGATGCCCGGCCGGATCGACGAGTACGAGACCCTCCTGGACGACAACCCGATCTGGATGCAGCGCAACCAGGGCGTCGGCGTCCTGTCCGCGGCGGACTGTCTCGCCCTCGGCGTCACCGGGCCGATCCTGCGCTCGGCAGGCGTCGCGGCCGATCTCCGCAAGGACGCTCCCTACTGCGGCTACGAGACCTTCGAGTTCGACGTCCCGGTGGTGGAGACCGCCGACGCCTACGGCCGATACCGCGTCCGGCTCCAGGAGATGCGGGAGTCGATGCGGATCGTCGAGCAGTGCCTGGACCGGCTGCGGGAACCCGGCCCGGTGATGATCGAGGATCCGAAGGTCCGATGGCCGGCACAGCTCGAGGTCGGGCCCGACGGCATCGGCAACTCGCCGGCCTACATCCGCCACATCATGGAGGAGTCGATGGAGGCGCTGATCCATCACTTCAAGATGGTGACCCAGGGCGTGGAGGTGCCGGCCGGCGAGGTCTACGAGGCCGTCGAGTCCCCCCGGGGCGAGCTCGGCTTCTACGTCGTGTCCGACGGGGGGTACCGGCCGTACCGCGTGAAGATCCGCGATCCCTCGTTCGCGAACCTGCAGGCCACGGCGAAGATGGTCGAGGGCTACCTGGTCGCCGACGCGATCGCGGCGATCGCCAGCGTCGATCCCGTGATGGGTGGTGTCGATCGCTGATGGCGCTCTTCGAGGGGACGACGCTCGAGGAGGCCAGCTCGATCGTGGCTCGCTACCCGCGAGGGCGCGAACGGTCGGCCGTGATGCCGCTGCTCTACCTCGCGCAGTCGATCGAGGGGCGGGTCACCCGCGAAGGGCTCCGCGCGGTGGGGGAACTGCTCGGCATCACGACCGCCGAAGTGGAAGCGGTCGCGAGCTTCTACACGATGCTCCGGTTGCGCGAGACCGGGACCCATCTGATCGCGGTGTGCACGAACCTGTCCTGCGCGCTCCGCGGTGCGAAGGAGGTCTACGAGGCGGCGCACCGCGAGACCGGGATCCCGCACGGCGGTGAGCGGTCCGACGACGGCATCTTCTCGGTCCACGAAGAAGAGTGCCTCGGGGTGTGCGAGCTGGCGCCGGTGGTCCAGGTGAACGCCGCGAACCACGACCGGGTGACCCCCGAGCGCGTGGCCGACATCGTCGCGGCGCTCCGATCCGGCACGGTTCCCGAGCCGGCCCGCGGCCCCGCCGTGGAGAGCTTCCGCTACGCGTCGCGGATCCTCGCCGGGCTCGAAGGCCCGCCGCCAGAGCCGCAGGCGCCCGCGCCGATCGCGGTCGATCCCGTCGAGGTGGGGTCGTGAGCGAGACCGAGCGGATCCTCACCGCGCGCTGGGGCGACGACTCGGTGATCCCGCTCGCTGGGTACGAGGCGGCCGGCGGCTACGCGGCGCTCCGGACCGCGCTCGCGATGACCGGCGCCGACCTGATCCAGCTCGTGAAGGACTCGGGCCTGCGCGGGCGGGGCGGGGCCGGCTTCCCGACGGGGATGAAGTGGTCGTTCGTCCCGCTGGACACCGGCAAGCCTACGTACGTGGTCTGCAACTTCGACGAGTCGGAGCCCGGCACGTGCAACAACCGTGAGCTCGTGGAGCGGGAGCCGCATGCGCTGATCGAGGGCGTGGCGATCGCCGCGCGGGCGATCGAGTGTCATGCGGCGTTCGTCTACGTCCGTGGCGAGTACCTGTGGCAGGGGATCGTCGTGCAGCGTGCGCTCGAGGAGGCGTACGCGGCCGGCTACCTCGGCAAGGACCTCATGGGCAGCGGCTACGACCTGGACATCGTGCTGCATCGCGGCGCCGGCGCGTACATCTGCGGCGAGGAGACCGCGCTGCTGTCGTCGCTCGAGGGCTACCGAGGCCAGCCCCGGCTCCGCCCGCCCTTCCCCGCGGTGGAGGGCCTGTACGAGAGCCCCACCGTGATCAACAACGTCGAGACGCTGATGAACGTGCCCCCGATCGTCCGCAACGGCGCCGACTGGTTCCGTCGGTGGGGCACGGAGAAGGCGCCCGGAACGAAGATGTTCACGGTCTCGGGCAAGGTCGAGCGGCCGGGCAACTACGAGGTGCCGCTCGGCACGCCGTTCCGGGTCCTGCTCGAGGACCATGCGGGCGGCGTCCTCGGCGGCAAGGCGCTCAAGGCGTGGACACCCGGCGGGTCGTCCACGCCGTTCCTCACCGCCGATCACCTGGAGGTCGGGCTCGACTTCGAATCGATCGCGGAGGCCGGGTCGCTGCTCGGGACCGGCGCCGTGATCGTCCTGGACGAAACGGATTGCATGGTCGAGGCGGCGCGGCGCCTGGTCCAGTTCTACGCCCACGAGTCGTGCGGCAAGTGCACGCCGTGCCGCGAGGGGACGTGGTGGGCCACGCGCGTCCTGGGCCGGATCGAGGAGGGGTACGGCCGGCCGGAGGACATCCCGCTGATGGGGGAGATGGGTCAGAACATCCTGTTCCGCGCGTTCTGCGCGCTCGCGGACGGCGCCGTGTCGCCGATCTCGTCGACGCTCAAGTACTTCGCGGACGAGTACGACGCGCACGTGCGCGAGGGGCGTTGCCCGGTCACGGGCATCGGGCCGGGGATCGCGGGGCTCGTCCCGCCCGCGGTCGACGGCCGGTCCACGATGGCGGAGGCCGGCGCGTGAGCGACCTCGTCACGCTGACGATCGACGGCAAGGAGGTCACGGTCCCGGCGGGAACGCTGATCATCCGCGCCGCCGAGCAGCTCGGGATCGAGATCCCGCGGTTCTGCGACCACCCCCTCCTCGACCCCGTGGGCGCGTGCCGACAGTGCTACGTCGAGATCGAGGGGCAGCGCAAGCTCTTCACGTCGTGCACGACCACGGTCGCCCCCGGGATGGTCGTCATGTCCCAGAACACCAGCGAGGAGGCCCGTGACGCTCAGGTCGCGAACCTCGAGTTCCTGCTGCTGAACCATCCGCTCGACTGCCCGGTGTGCGATCGCGGTGGGGAATGCCCGCTCCAGGATCAGGCCCTCGCCTTCGGTCCCGGGGAGAGCCGCTACCGCGAAGCGAAGCGCGTCTACCCGAAGCCCCTCCCGCTCTCGCCCCTGGTGAACCTCGATCGAGAGCGGTGCGTCCTGTGTGCGCGGTGCACGCGCTTCTGCGATCAGGTCTCGGGCGATCGCTTCCTCGAGCTGTTCGCCCGGGGCGCGGGTGAGCAGGTGGGGATCGCGGCGGGCGAGGACTTCCGGTCGCCGTTCAGCGGCAACACGATCCAGATCTGTCCCGTCGGCGCGCTGACGGCCACGCCCTACCGGTTCGTGGCCCGGCCGTTCGACCTCAGCACGGTCGACACGATCTGCCCGCACTGCAGCGCCGGCTGCAACATCAAGCTCGACGTCCGGCGAGGCGAGGTCGTGCGGCAGCTCGCGCGGGACAACCTCGACGTGAACGACGCGTGGCTCTGCGATAAGGGCCGCTTCGCCTTCCGCTTCGCCGACGCGCCCGACCGGATCACGACGCCCTTGCTCCGAGACCGGGGCCTGGAGCCCGTCTCGTTCGGCGAGGCGCTCACCACGATCGCGGGATGGGGCCGCGGCTCGCGGGTCGCGTTCCTGACGGGCGGACGCCTGGCCGACGAGGACTACTTCGCCCTCTCGAAGCTCGCGCGGACGGTCTTCAACACGAACGACCTCGACCACCGGCGCGACGAAGGCGGCGGTCTCGCGGAGGCCGGGATCGCCCGCGGACCCCAGGCCGTGACCTACGCCGATGTCGAGCGCGCCTCGGTGATCCTCGTCGCCGGGCTCGATGCCGAGCAGGAGGTGCCGATCCTGCACCTGCGGCTGCGGAAGGCGGCCCGCCGGGGGGCGCGGATCTTCGTGCTGCACCCGCGTCGCACCCGGCTCTCGGACCTCGCCGAGCACGTCTCGTGTCGGCCGGGCGACGAGGCTCGGTTGATGGAGCCCGAGGGGGGACGCCCCCGGCCCGAGATCGCGGCGGCGACCGAAGCCCTGCGGGATGCCGGGGACCGTGGTCTGGTGATCGCGGGACCGCGGCTGAGCGCGCACCCGCAGGGGGTCTCCGCCGCGGAGCGGCTCGCCCGCGCGACGGGCGCGCGGTTCGCGTACGTGACCCGACGCGCGAACGACCGGGGAGCCCTCGCCGCGGGCGTCCATCCGTTCCTGCTGCCCGGGGGACGACGGTTCGGCGTGGACGACGAGCGGGCCGAGGTCGAGGCGCTCTGGGGCCCGATCCTGGCCGCTCAGGAAGGGCGGAACTGGAGAGGGATCCTCGAGGCCTGCGCCGACCGCGAGATCGACGTCCTGTTCCTGATCGGCGTCGACCCGCTCCGCGACTACCCCGACGCGGCGCTCGCCCGTCGGGCCCTGGAGAACGTCCCTCGGAAGGTCGTCCAGTCGTTGGAGCTCGGATCGATGCAGCCGTTCGCGGACGCGTTCCTGCCGGCCGCACCGTTCCTCGAGAAGGACGGCCACGTCACGACCTGGGAGGGCCGGAGCCAGCGGCTCCGCCCGATCCGGGGGTCGCAGGGGATCTCCCTCGCGGACTGGGAGATCTTCGCGAGCCTGGCGCTCGCGGCGGGCGGGGATCTCGGTTTCGAGACGCTGGACGAGCTCCACGACGAGATGGGCCGGCTGCTCGCGCCGCGCGAGGCCGCCGCCGGGCAGGCTGCCGCCGGGCAGGCGGCCGTCGAGGCCCCCCCGGCCGTGCTCGGTGACGACGAGCTCGCCCTGTTCACGTACCCGCTGCTGGTCGACGAGGGCCGGCTGTCCGACGGGGCCGACGAGCTGAAGGCCGCGCTCGAGGACGAGGCGTTCGTCGAGGTACATCCGGATGCCGCCGCCGCGCGCGGGCTCGCCCCTGGAGGTCGCGCGCTGATCCGCACGAGCGCCGGCGAGGCCGAGCTGCCGGTCCGGATCACCGAACACGTCGCACCGGGGGCGGCGTTCGTGCCGTTCAACCAGCCGGGGTTCGCCGCGAACACGCTCCTCGCCGGCTCGTTCACGATCTCGGCGACGATCCGACCCGTCGGCGGTGCCGAAACCGACGCGGGCATCCAGACCGGTGACGGCGCCCGGACGGCCTCGACGGTCGCCGCGGGGGATGGGGGCTAGATGGACTGGCTCGACTGGCTCCTGCTGATCGGTCGCGTCGTCGTCGTGTTCTTCGCGCTGCTGATCGCCGTGATGATCTACATCTGGATGGAGCGCAAGGTGATCGCCGACTTCCAGACGCGGAAGGGGCCGATGCGGGCCGGGCCGCGCGGGATCCTGATCACCATCGCGGACGGCATCAAGCTGTTCTTCAAGGAGGGCATCACCCCCACCGACGCCGACCGGCCCGTGTACCTGATCGCCCCCGTGATCGCGATGCTGCCGGCGTTCCTGGCCTTCGCCGTCGTCCCGTTCGGCGCGCCCGTGGAGCTGTTCGGCCGCGAGGTGCCGCTGCAGATCGCGGACCTGAACGTCGGCGTCCTGTGGGTGCTCGCGATGACCTCGATCGGCGTCTACGCGATCGTGCTCGCGGGTTGGTCGAGCGGGTCGAACTACCCGCTGCTCGGGTCGATCCGCTCGTCGGCGCAGATGGTCTCCTACGAGGTCGGGATGGGCCTCGCCCTCGTCGCGGTCCTGATGTACGCGGGTCACCTGCGGATGAGTGAGATCGTCGACGCACAGGACCGGGTCTGGAACGTGATCCCGCAGTTCCCCGCGTTCGTGGTCTACCTCGTGTGCGGCCTGGCGGAGACGAACCGGCCACCGTTCGACCTGGCGGAGGCCGAGACCGAGCTCGTGGCCGGGTTCCACACCGAGTACTCGGGCATCAAGTTCGCGATGTTCTACCTCGGCGAGTACGTGAACACGGTGACGGTCGCCGCGATCGCGACGACCCTGTTCCTGGGCGGTTGGCGTGGACCGGCGCCGGCGTTCCTCCACGGGCTGTGGCCGATCCTGTGGTTCCTGCTCAAGGTGACCGCGATCATCTACGTCTACATCCTCGTTCGCGCCACCCTTCCGCGGATGCGCTACGACCGCCTGATGAACCTCGGCTGGAAGGTCCTGATCCCGTTCGGCCTGGTCTGGGTGATGATCACGGCCGCGGTCGTGGTCCTTCCCGATCACTTCGGGCGGCGCGCGATCCTGGTCGGCGCCGCGGCGATCCTCGGGGTCGTGCTGCTCGTCTCGCTCCTCGCACCCCTCGTCGGGCCTCGCGCTGCCCCGAGCCCGGACGAACGAGCAGACGAGGAGGTGTCGACGTGAGCGACCGGGAGCCGCGCGAACCCGCGCAGACCTTCGTGGACGCCGCCGTCGCGATCGCCAAGGGGATGGGAACGGTCTGGAAGCAGACGTTCCGCCGCGACGACACCGAGCAGTACCCGGGCGAGATCGTCCCTCCGCCCGAGCGCTCCCACATCGGGCGGCACCTGCTGAACAAGCATGAGAACGGGCTCGAGAAGTGCATCGGGTGCGAGCTCTGCGCGTTCGCCTGCCCGGCCGACGCGATCTGGGTCGAGGGCGAGGACAACGACCCTGAAGCTCCCGTCTCACCGGGCGAGCGCTACGCGAAGGACTACCAGATCAACTACCTCCGCTGCATCATGTGCGGCCTGTGCGTCGAGGCGTGTCCCACGCGAGCGCTCACCCTCACCAGCTACTACGAGATGGCCTTCACGACCCGTGAGGACGCGATCTGGACGAAGGAGCGTTTGCTGGAGGCGCCACCCGAGCTGGGGTCCGACCCCGTCGACCGGGAGGGGCGGTAGTTGTCGGCCGACCTGCTCGTCTTCTGGGTGTTCGCGCCGCTCTCGGTCGCGAGCGGCATCGCGATGCTCATGATGCGCAACGCGATCCACGCGGCGCTGTTCCTGATCGTGAACTTCTTCTGCCTCGCGGTCTTCTACCTGATCCTCGACGCGCCGTTCCTGTTCGCCGTGCAGATCATCGTGTACGCCGGCGCGATCATGGTCCTGTTCCTGTTCGTGATCATGCTGCTCGGGGTCGACCGGACCGAGGACCTCCGAGAGCGGCTGCTCGGGCAGCGCTGGCTCGCGATCGCCTTCGGGGCCGCGTTCGTGCTCGAGGTGACCTTGGCGATCCGGGCCGGGATCGGGTTCTCGGCGGTCGCGCCCGACGGGTTCGACGCGGTGAACGCCGACGGCAACACGCAGGCGCTCGCGCGCGTCCTGTTCCGTGACTACTTCTTCCCCTTCGAGGTGACGTCGATCCTGCTGATCATCGCCGCGATCGCCGCGATGATCCTCGCCCATCGCAAGGCGCGCGCGATCACGCAGGCGGAAGCCGCCGCCGCCGCGGGTCCGGCCGACGCCGGGCTCCCGGGCCCGACGACGGGGGCCGGCCCGACGACGGGAGCCGGCGCGGCGACGCAGGCGGAGCCGGTGCCGTGAGCACGCCGATCGCCTACTTCCTGGTCCTGTCGGCGATCCTGTTCGCGATCGGGAGCGTCGGTGTCCTGGTCCGGCGCAACGCGCTCGTGATGTTCATGTCGGTCGAGCTGCAGCTGAACGCGGCCAACCTGGCGCTCGTGGCCTTCTCCCGGATGCATGGGAACCTCGACGGACAGGTCCTCGCCTTCTTCTCGATGGTCGTGGCCGCCGCCGAGGTGGTCGTCGGGCTCGCGATCATCGTCGCGGTGTACCGCCGGCGGCACACGGTCAACGTCGACGAGCTGAAGGACCTCCGGTGGTAGGGGAGCTCTCGCCGATCGCGGTGCCGACGTCGGCGATGCAGCTGATCTGGCTGGTCCCGGTCCTCCCGCTCGCCGGCGCCGCGCTGAACCTGTTCGCGGGCAAGCGGCTCGGGCGCGGCGCCGGGCTGATCGCGTCGGTCCTGGTCGGCGCCTCGTTCGCCCTCGCCGCGATGATCGCACTGGGACTGTTGGAGGCCCCCGGCGATGAACGCCTATACGTCCGGCATCTCTTCGAGTGGATCGACGTCGGCTCGTTCTCCGTGGGGGTCGACCTGCGGCTCGACGCGCTGTCGATGGTGATGATCCTGGTGGTCACCGGGATCGGGACGCTGATCCACGTCTATTCGATCGGCTATATGGCCGGCGATCCACGCTACGGCCGCTACTTCGCCTACCTGAACCTGTTCGTCTTCTTCATGCTGGTGCTGGTCCTCGCCCAGAACTACCTGCTCCTGTACCTGGGGTGGGAGGGGGTCGGCCTGTGCTCCTACCTGCTGATCGGCTTCTGGTTCGAGAAGACCGAGAACGCGAACGCCGCGAAGAAGGCGTTCATCACGACCCGGATCGGCGACACGTTCATGCTGGTCGGCCTCGCGCTCCTGGCGGTGAAGTTCGGGACGCTCGACTTCACCGCGATCTTCGGCAGCGCCGGGAGCACGATCACGAAGGGCACCGCGACCGCGATCGCGCTCCTGCTGTTCGCCGGCGCGATCGGCAAGTCCGCCCAGGTGCCGTTGCACGTGTGGCTGCCCGACGCGATGGCGGGTCCGTCCCCCGTTTCGGCGCTGATCCACGCGGCGACGATGGTGACCGCCGGCGTCTACCTGGTGGTGCGCTCGCACGTGCTGTTCGAACTGTCTGGGACGGCGCTCACCGTCGTCCTGTTCGTCGGGCTGTTCACGGCGCTCTTCGCGGCGACCTGCGCGATCGGACAGGACGACATCAAGCGGGTGCTCGCGTACTCCACGATCAGTCAGCTCGGTTACATGTTCATCGCGGCGGGGATGCGCGCGTACTCCCTCGCGATGTTCATGCTGGTCGCGCACGCCTTCTACAAGGCCCTGATGTTCCTGGGCGCGGGGTCCGTGATGCACGGGATGCACGGGGAGACGGACATGCGGCGCATGGGTGGCCTGATCCGGCGCATGCCGATCACCGGGGTCACGTTCACGATCGGAGCGTTGGCGCTCGCGGGGTTGCCTCCTCTGGCCGGCTTCTTCGCCAAGGACCTGATCCTCGAGGTGGCGAACGCCCAGGGCCGCGTCTGGGTCTACGTGCTGGGCGCGTTCGGCGCGTTGCTCTCCGCCTTCTACATCGGGCGGCTCCTGTTCCTGACGTTCTTCGGTCGTCCCCGCAGCGAGGAAGCTGAGCACGCGCACGAGTCGCCCGCCGGTGATGTGGCTCCCGCTCGTGTTGCTCGCGATCGGTACCGCCTTCGCCGGCTACCTCAGCACCTCGCCGGAGGGCCGACTCGAGCACCTCTTGGAGCCGGTACACGGCGCCGTTCCCGAGGGGGTCGCCGGCCTCGCGAAGCCCGCGCTGTTCGTGATCGCCGTGGTGATCTCGCTCACCGGGCTCGCGGTCGCGTGGCTCGTGTACGGCTCGGGCAGGGTGGACTGGCTCGCGCTGCGCGAGCGTCTGGGGTCGATCCCGCGGCTGTTCGCGAGCGGCTGGTACGTCGATCGCGCGTACGACGCCGTCGTGATCCAGCCCGGCAAGGCGGTCGCCGCCTTCTCCGCCCGCGAGATCGACGAGCGGGTGATCGACGGTGCCGTCAACGGTGTCGGTGGCTCGGTGCGCCGGCTCGCGCTCACCGGCCGGCGGATCCAGACGGGGTTCGTCCGGACCTACGCGCTGTTCCTGTTCGCCGGCGCGGTCGGCGTCCTGGTCTTCCTGGGGTTCCGGATATGACGGATCACCTGCTCACGATCGTCACCTTCCTCCCGGTGGCGGGCGTCGTGATCCTGTTGGTCTGGCGCCCGCTGTCCGACGATGGTGCCCGGATCGTGGCGCTGGTCACGACGATCGCGACGTTCGTCGCTTCCCTCGCCGTCCTCGGCCGGTTCGATACGCAGGTGCCCGGCTTCCAGATGGTCGAGCAGGCCACCTGGGTGCAGGACCTCGGGCTGCAGTACCTGGTCGGGATCGATGGCGTGAGCCTGTGGATGGTGTTGCTCACCACGTTCCTCATGCCGATCGCCGTGCTCGTCTCGTGGTCGATCGATCGGAACGTCCGCCGCTACTTCCTCTCGATGCTGATCCTCGAGATCGCGGTCGTGGGGTCGTTCGTGGCGCTCGACCTGCTCCTGTTCTTCGTCTTCTTCGAGGCGATCCTGGTCCCGATGTACTTCCTGATCGGTGGGTGGGGGGGCGAGCGTCGCGTCTACGCCGCGGTCAAGTTCTTCCTGTACACGATGGCCGGACTCGGCGTTCCTGCTCGTCGGAATCCTGTTCCTGTACTCCCGCGGTCGGCGTCGCTCGGGGCCGGAACGTTCGATCTCCGCGAACTGACGGCGGTGGCCGGCACGCTTGGCGCCCGTCACGGCGCGTTGGCTCTTCCTGGCGTTCTTCGTCGCCTTCGCGGTCAAGGTTCCGGTCTTCCCGCTGCACACGTGGCTGCCCGACGCCCACACCGAGGCGCCGACGGCGGGGTCGGTCCTGCTGGCGGCCGTGCTCCTGAAGGTGGGCGCCTACGGCCTGATCCGCTTCAACCTGGCGTTGTTCCCCGAAGCCTCCCGGTACTTCGCGACCTTCGTCGCGATCCTCGCCGTGATCGGGATCATCTACGGCGCGGTCGTGGCGGTGATGCAGACGGACATCAAGCGACTCGTCGCGTATTCGTCCGTTTCCCACCTCGGGTTCGTGGTGCTCGGGATCTTCGCGTTCACCGACCAGTCCGTGACCGGAGGCGTCCTGCAGATGGTCAACCACGGGCTCTCGACGGGAGCCCTGTTCCTGCTCGTCAGGCATGGTCTACGAGCGCACCCACACGCGCGACCTCGGCCGGATGGGCGGGCTCGCGGCGGTCATGCCCTGGCTGACGGGCGCGTTCCTGTTCGCGGTGCTCGCCTCGGTGGGGTTGCCTGGGCTCAACAACTTCGTCGGTGAGTTCCTGGTGATCGCCGGCTCGTTCATGGTGAGCCCGTGGTTCGGCTCGCTCGCGGCGGTCGCGGTCGTCCTCGCGGCGATCTACCTCCTGTGGTCGTACCAGCGGATGGCCTACGGGCCGGTGCTGGACGAGGACCATCGCCACCTGCCGGACGTAAGCCTCCGCGAGGTGGTCGTCCTCGCCCCGGTGCTCGCGCTCCTGCTGGTCTTCGGGGTGTATCCCAAGATCCTCACCGACCGCATCGATCCCACGACCGCCGCGGTCGTGCAACATGTCGCGCCGACCGATCGAGAGACCGACCTCGGCCAGGCCGCGATCGCCCTGACACCTTCCGAGCGGAGCGAGGGGGAGGGGTCGACGTGATCCGGACCCCCGAGATCGATCTCGTCCCGATCCTCCCCGAGCTGGTCCTGTGCGCCACGGCGATCATCGGGCTGCTCTACGAGGCGTTCGCCCGGCCGTCCGACCGACGGCTGCACGTGCTGGTCGCGTCGATCGGGCTGGCCGGGACCGCCGCGGTCTCGATCCTGCTCTGGAACCACGAAGGGACCGAGACCGTGCTCCGAGGCATGGTGTCCGTCGACCGGTTCTCGGTGGTGGCGCGGGTCCTGCTCGTGGCGATCGCCACGTTCGCGCTCGTATACGGAACGCACTACTTCGCGCGGTCCGGGGACGAGGTCCGCGGCGAGTTCTACCCGCTCCTGCTGTTCGCCACCGCCGGGATGACGCTCATCACGGCGGCGAACGATCTGATCGTCACGTTCCTCGCTCTGGAGATCCTCTCGCTCTCGCTCTACGTGCTCACCGGGATCACCGGACGCCGCGGTTCCAGCGAGGCGGCGATGAAGTACTTCCTCCTCGGTGCGTTCTCGTCGGCGTTCTTCCTCTACGGTGTCGCGATGGCCTACGGAGCGACCGGGACCACGAAGATCCGGGCGATCGCGAACGCGCTCACCGGGTCGACGGGTGATCTCGCGATCGTCCTGCTGGCCTTCGCGTTCCTGGTGGTCGCGTTCGCCTTCAAGGTGTCGTCCGTGCCGTTCCACATGTGGACGCCCGACGTCTACCAGGGGGCGCCCACGCCGGTGACCGCGTACATGTCGGCGGCGACGAAGGTCGCGGCGTTCATGGCCCTGATACGGGTCCTCGATGTCGCGTTCCAGCCGATCACGTGGGACTGGACCCCGGTGGTGTGGGTCCTCGCGGCGGCGTCGATGATCGTCGGGAGCGTGCTCGCGATCGCGCAATCCGACGTGAAGCGGATGCTCGCGTACTCGAGCATCGCCCACGCCGGCTTCATCCTCACCGGGCTCACGGCCGCGAACCAGACCGGGATCAGCGCGGCCCTGTTCTACCTGATCGTGTACGCCATCATGACGCTCGGGGCCTTCGGGATCGTGATGCTCGTTTCGGCCCGGGGAGAGGAGCAGACATCGTTCTCGGCCTACGCGGGGTTGGCGCGGCGCTCCCCGCTGCTCGCTGGGCTGATGACGCTCTTCCTGCTGTCCCTCGCCGGGATCCCGCCAACGGCCGGATTCATCGCCAAGGCCGGGGTGTTCGGGGCGGCGATCGGGGCGGGGAATTGGTCGCTCGCGCTCATCGGGGTGGGCTCGAGCGTCGTCGCGGCGTTCTTCTACCTGCGGCTGATCGTCCTGATGTACATGCAGGAGCCGCAGGCCGAGCACGACCGTGATCCGTCGCTGCTGCCGAGGGTCGCGATCGCGATCCCGGCCTTCCTGACGCTGGCGCTCGGCATCTTCCCCGGCCTCCTCTCCGGCATCCTCCGCGAGGCCTCGGTGCTGCGATGGTGACCCGATGAGCCGTCGCGTGCTCCCCGGGTTGGAGGCGCCCGACCCCGTCCTGGAGGCGGAGATCCGGACCCGTCTCGATCAGGTGGAGGGTGCCCTCGAGAAGGCCGTTCGGGTCGAGGCCTCCGGATTGCTCTCCGAGACCTCGTCCTACCTGATCGCTGCGGGCGGGAAGCGGTTCCGCGCGATGTTGGTGCTGCTGGCGGGTAGGTTCGGCGACCCCGCCGACCCACGCCTGATCCCCGGGTCGGTCGCGATCGAGCTGGTCCACCTGGCGACCCTGTACCACGACGACGTGATCGATGAGGCGGATCGTCGACGCGGAGCGCCGTCGGCGAACATGCGCTGGGACAACACCGTCGCGATCCTGACCGGCGACTTCCTGTTCGCGCGCGCCTCCGAGATCTCGACCGAGCTGGGAACGGACGTGTGCCGGCTCCTCGCGAGGACGATCGCCGTGCTGTGCGATGGGCAGATCCGGGAGGTGGACAGCTCCGGCAAGGTGGAGCAGTCGGAGGAGGCCTACCTCGAGATCATCCGTCGCAAGACCGCTTCGCTGATCGGCACCTCCTGCCGGCTCGGCGGCATGCTGTCGGACTCGACGCCGGATCACATCGACGTCCTGGAGGCGTTCGGGCAGGCGCTGGGGATGGCCTTCCAGCTCTCGGACGACATCATGGACATCACCGCGACCCAGCTCGAGCTGGGTAAGGAGCCGGGCCAGGACCTGAAGGAAGGCGTGTACACCCTTCCTGTGCTCCACGCCCTCGCGCACGATCCAGACCGGGCCGAGCTCGCGCGGATCCTCTCGCACGGCCCGCCCGACGGTGAGCTCCTGGATCGCGCCCTGCAGATCGTGCAGGGCGGCGGGTCGGTCCAGGTGGCCCGGGAAGCCGTGACCGCCGAGGTCGCACGGGCGATCCGCCTCACGGAGGCGCTGCCGGAGGGGGTTGCCCGTCACGCGTTCCAGCAGCTCGCTCGGTTCCTGGCGGCGCGATGCGGAGCTGGGGATCCAGCATGAGTGATCCTGCTAGGATCCGCGCTCGGGAAAGCGTTCACAAGCGTGACTAGCTACTACCAGTCCTACGGCGTCGTGCTCGCGGTCGTGATCGCTGGGGCCGCGCTCGTGGCCGTGGCCTTCGGGGCCGCCCGGCTGATCGCCCCTCACCGCCCCCTCCCGGCCAAGCTCACCACCTATGAATGCGGCATCGACCCCGTGGGCGAAGGGTGGTCGCAGAGCCAGGTCCGCTACTACGTCTACGGCTTCCTGTTCGTGATCTTCGACGTAGAGAGCGTGTTCCTGTTCCCGTGGGCGCGTGTGTTCGAGTCGCTCGGGTACACGGCCGTCGTCGAGATGGGCATCTTCATCGGCATCCTCGCGGTCGGGCTGCTGTACGCCTGGCGGAAGGGCGTGCTGAGGTGGGCCTGATCACCGAGCGGACGCCGTTGCCGCGGATCCAGCCCGTGAAGTTCCTCCTGAACTGGGGCCGCCGCTACTCCTTGTGGGTGATGAACTTCGGCCTCGCCTGTTGCGCGATCGAGCTGATCGCGACGTCCACCGCGAAGCACGACTTCATCCGGCTCGGCGTGATCCCGTTCGCGCACGGGCCGCGCCAGGCCGACCTGCTCGTGGTGGCCGGAACGCTGACCGACAAGATGGCGCCGGCCCTGAAGCGCGTCTACGACCAGATCCCCGATCCGAAGTACGTGATCTCGTTCGGATCGTGCTCGAACTGCGGCGGCCCCTACTGGGACTCGTATTCGGTCACGAAGGGCGTCGACCAGATCATCCCGGTCGACGTCTATGTCCCCGGTTGCCCGCCCAGGCCCGAGGCGCTCCTGCACGGCATCGTGCTGCTGCAGCAGAAGATCAAGGACGAGGACATCCAGGAGAAGTTCAGTGGCAGGGACGCCGCACCGGCTCGCGCCTGACGAGGTCGCCTCGCGCCTTCGGGCGCGGTTCGGCGATGCCATCGTCGACGTCGTCGAGCAGCACGGGCACGCCGTCGCCACGGTCTCGATCGATCGCTACCGAGACATCTGTCGCTTCCTTCGGGACGAGCCGGAGTTCGCCTGCGACTACTGCGACTTCACCGGGGGCGTCGACTTCGGACCCGAGCGCGGGCTCGAGGTCGTGACCCATCTGTTCTCGACGCTGCATCACCACAACGTTCGCGTGAAGGTTCTCCTCCCGCACGAGGATCCGGTCTGTCCCACGGTGTCGGACCTCTACCCGACGTCCGACTGGCACGAGCGCGAGACGCTGGAGATGTTCGGGATCCACTTCGAGGGACATCCCCAGCCGGTCAAGTTGCTCCTCTCCGAGCCCTTCGAGGGCCACCCGCTCCGCAAGGACTTCCCCCTGATGACCCGCGAGGCGAAGCCGTGGCCGGGCGCCGTCGAGGGCGAGGAGGAAGCGGAGGAGTGATCGCCCAGGCCGGCGCGTCGATCGTCGAGCAGTGGTTCGACAACGTCTGGGTCGTCGTGATCCTCAAGACCGTCTTCGTGATGGCGTTCTTCCTGATCGTGCCGCTCGCGATCGGGTACGTGGAGCACAAGGTCCTCGCGCACATGCAGGCGCGCCTCGGTCCGATGGAGGCCGGGGCCTTCCACGGATGGGCGCAGCTCGTCGCGGACGGGGTGAAGTTCGTCCAGAAGGAAGACATCGTGCCTGCGGCGGCCGACCGGGGCGTCTTCTCGCTCGCGCCGGCGGTGGCGATGATCCCGTACATCGCGATCCTCGTCGTGCTTCCGTTCAGCCCATCGGTCTGGGCCGTCGACCTGGACATCGGCATCTTCTTCGTGCTGGCGATGTCGTCGGTCTCGGTGATCGGCGTGCTGATGGCCGGGTGGTCATCGGCGAACAAGTTCTCGCTGATCGGCGCCCTGCGCGCGGCCGCCCAGCTGATCGCCTACGAGTTGCCCCTCGTGCTCGCCGCCGCCGCCATCGTGATGCAGGCCGGAACGCTCTCGCTGGTGGGGATCGTCGAGGCTCAGAGCAACTACTGGTTCGTGATCCCGCAGATCATCGGGTTCCTGATCTTCATGATGGCCTCGTTGGCGGAGCTCACGCGCCCACCGTTCGACATGCCGGTCGCGGACTCCGAGATCATCTTCGGCGCGTACACGGAGTACACCGGGCTCAAGTTCGCGTTCTTCCTCTTGGCCGAGTACGGAGGGATCGTCGCGCTCGCAGGCGTCGCGTCCGTGCTCTTCCTGGGGGGGTACCTGCCGCTGCCGGGGATCCCGATCCCGGGGCCGCTCATGATGCTGGGCAAGATCGCCGCGCTCTCCTTCATCGTGATCTGGCTCCGGGCCACGTATCCGCGGCTGCGGGAGGATCAGCTCCAGCGGTTCTCCTGGCTCGTGCTGATCCCACTGGCGCTGTTGCAGATCATGGTGGTGGCGGTCGTCAAGGTCGCCGTGAAGTAGGAACGGACGAGGGAAGGGAGGGGATCGTGGCGTCGGATGACGACGACCGGGCCGAAGCGCCCGAGGCCGGCATCGGCCAAGGGCTGCTGAAGGGCCTCGGGGTCACGCTGAAGACGATGCTGCACCCCGCCGTGACGCAGCAGTACCCGCACGTCAAGCCCGATCTGCCGGCCCGGACCCGCGGCGTGATCGCCCTCAAGGAGGCCAACTGCACCGTCTGCTACAAGTGCTCGCGCGAGTGCCCCGACTGGTGCATCTACATCGATGCGCACAAGGAATCGCACGAGCCCGCGGGTGGCGGTCGTGCCCGCTCGGTCAAGGTGCTGGACCGCTTCGCGATCGACTACGCGCTCTGCATGTACTGCGGCATCTGCGTGGAGGTCTGCCCCTTCGACGCGCTGTTCTGGAGCCCGGAGTTCGAGTACGGGGAGTACCAGATCGATCTGATGACGCACGAGAAGGAGCGGCTCGAGGAGTGGACCTACAAGGTCCTGCCTCCGCCACCGCTCGAGGACGGCGCTGAGCCCCTCGCGGCCGAGGCCCCCGTGGCGACGGTTGGCGCGGGGGAGGGGTCCTAGGCCGTGTCGGCGCAGGAGTACGCGTTCATCGTGCTCGCCGTGGTGGGGGCCGCGTCGGCCGTGGCGGTCGTGACCGCGCGCAACGTGGTCCATGCGGCGCTGTACCTCGTGTTGTCGTTGCTCTCGGTCGGCGGCATCTACCTGATCCTCGGGGCCGAGTTCGTCGCGTGGGTCCAGATCCTGATCTACGTCGGCGCGATCGTGATCCTGTTCCTGTTCGGCCTCATGCTGACGAAGGCGCCGATCGGTCGCGACACGCTCGACAACCAGCACCGTTGGGTGGGCGCGATCGTCGGGCTCGGGATCTTCGCCGGCCTGGTCTTCATGATCCAGGACGCCTTCGACGTGCGCGGTGATGCCTCGGCGTTCGAACCGGTCCGGACCACCACCGAGCAGGTCGGGTCGGCGATGTTCCGATCGTACATCCTGCCCTTCGAGGCGATCTCGTTCCTGCTCCTGGCCGCACTGATCGGGGCCGTCGTGCTGGCGCGCAAGGACGACGGCACGTGATCCGGCTACCACTGATCCTGATCTTCTCGGCCTTCCTGTTCTCGGCCGGCGTCTACGGCGTCCTGGCCCGCCGCAACGCGGTCATGGTCCTGATGGCGATCGAGCTGATGCTGAACGCCGTCAACGTGAACCTGGTGGCGTTCGCCGCGCAGCTGGGCGACATCACGGGGCAGGTGTTCGCCCTGTTCGTGATCGCCGTGGCTGCGGCCGAGGTCGGGATCGGTCTGGCGATCGTGATCCTGCTCTTCCGCAACCGCGCGACGATCAACGTGGACGAGGTGAACCTCCTGAAGTGGTAGCCGAGACCACCGACGCCGTCGCGACCGGGATCATCCGATACACCTGGGTCATCGCCCTGCTGCCGTTCCTGTCGGCGGCGTTGATCCTGTTCTTCGGTAAGCGCATGCCCGGCAAGGGGAGCGGGTTCGGGATCCTCGCCGTCGGTGCCGGGTTCGTGATGTCGCTCGCGGTCCTGTGGCACTTCGTCCAGGGAGGCGGGATCTACGCGAGCAGCGTCAGCTGGTTCTCCGTCGGCTCGCTCGAGCTCGAGCTCGGCCAGTACGTGGACGGGCTGACGGCCGTGATGTTGGTCGTCGTCACCTCGGTCTCGCTCTGCGTCCACGTCTACTCGCTGGGCTACATGCACGGCGACGTTCGATTCACCTGGTTCTACGTCGTCCTGTCGATGTTCACCGGGGCGATGTTGAACGTCGTGATCGCCGACAACCTGATCCAGCTGCTGGTCGGCTGGGAGATCATGGGCGTCTGCTCGTACCTCCTGATCGGGCACTGGTACGAGGAGAAGGAGAACTCGAGCGCCGCGATCAAGGCGTTCCTGACGACCCGCGTCGGCGACGTGCCCTTCATGTTCGGGATCTTCGCGCTGATCTTCGCGACGGGCTTCACGACGTCGAACATCCAGGAGATCTCCGAGCTCGTCGGCGGACCCGCCGTGTCCCCGGCGCTCGTCTCGGCCGCGGCGCTCCTGCTCTTCGGAGGCACGATCGGCAAGTCGGCGCAGTTCCCGCTGCACGTCTGGCTGCCGGACGCGATGGCCGGTCCGACGCCGGTGTCGGCCCTGATCCACGCCGCGACGATGGTGGCCGCGGGCGTGTACCTCGTCGGACGGATGTACCAGGTGTTCCTGGCCGCCGATCCGGTGGTCCTGCAGGTGGTGGGCATCGTGGGCGGCATCACGATGTTCGGCGCCGCGTTGCTGGCGTTGGTCCAGTTCGACATCAAGAAGGTGCTGGCGTACTCGACGATCTCGCAGCTCGCCTACATGGTGATCCTGATGTCGGTGGGGGAGGCCGGGCGCGACGCGGCGTTCTTCCACCTGTTCACGCACGCGTTCTTCAAGGCCCTGCTCTTCCTGGGCGCCGGGTCGGTGATCCACGCCGTGCATTCGAACGACATGCGCGACATGGGCGGGCTCCGCCGGAAGATGCCGGTCACCTTCTGGACGTTCGTGATCGGTTCCGCGGCGCTCGCCGGCCTCCCGCCCCTGGCCGGGTTCTGGTCGAAGGACGAGCTCCTGGTGGCAGCTTCGGAGGGTCACGAGGTGGTGTTCACGCTGTTGCTGGTCACCGCGGTGATCACGGCGTTCTACACGACGCGGATGGTGCTGATGACGTTCTTCGGCGAGCTCCGGAGCGAGGCGCACCCGCACGAGTCGCCCGCCAGCATGACCGGGCCACTCGTGGCCCTCGCCGGGGCGACGCTCGCCGTGGGGTTCCTGGGGGCCGGCCCGGCCGGGGCCGTCTTCTTCGACTGGGTCTTCCTGGAGCATCCGGAAGCCGTCGAGATCGTCCCGTGGGTCGCCGGCCTCTCGATCGCGGCCGCCGTCTTGGGGGTGGTCGTCGGCTGGTTCGTCTACCGCCGGTACCGGGATCCGGATCCGACCCTGGAGATGGGTGGGTTCTCGCGGGTCCTCGTGAACAAGTACTACCTGGACGACGTCTACCTGAAGGGCATCGTCTACCCGATCCGGGACACGGTCTCGGCCGGCGTGTACTGGTTCAACCAGCACGTGCTGGACGGCGTCGTGAACGGCGCCGCGCACGTCACGCGCCGTGCCGCAGCCGCGATCAGCTGGTTCGACCGCACGGTCATCGACGGCGCGGTGAACGGTGCCGGCCAGGTGACCCGCGGGTTCAGCGGCGTGCTGCGGTTCATCCAGACCGGCAACGTCCAGTGGTACGCCGTGGCGCTGTTCGTGGGCGTGATCGCCCTGACCATCGTCTTCGTGAGGATCGCATGAGAGGGAGCGTGAGGCATCGATGAGCTGGGAAGGATCGGCGATCACGATCACCACGTTCTTGCCCATCGCGGGCGCGCTGGTGATCCTGTGCATCCCACGGGAGAAGGACCGGCTGGTCCGCGGGCTGGGGATCGGCGTGACCGCCGCCGCCACGATCTGTGCGATCGCGATCGCGACCGGGTTCGACTACTCGCACGGCGGCCTGCAGTACACGGTCGACGTCAGCTGGATCCCCGCGATCGGCGTCCGGTACCACGTGGCGATCGACGGGATCTCGATGCCGCTGTACGTGCTGACGTTCGTCCTGTCGTTCCTGTGTGCGATCTATACCTGGCGGTACGTCCCCGACCCGGGCCGCACGAAGGCGTTCCTCGCGCTGATGCTCCTGCTCGAGACCGGGATGGCCGGCACGTTCATCGCCTTCGACCTGATCCTGTTCTTCGTCTTCTGGGAGATGGTGCTGGTCCCGATGTACTTCCTGATCGGGATCTGGGGCTCGTCCAACCGCGAGTACGCGGCGATCAAGTTCTTCCTCTACACGTTGTTCGGATCGGTGTTCATGCTCCTCGGCTTCCTCGCGATGTATTTCCTCGGGCCAGATCCCCACACCTTCGACCTGGTGCGGCTCACCGAGTTCGGGGCGTCCGGTGGGTTCAGTCATACGTTCCAGCTGGTCGTGTTCGGCGCGGTCGCGCTGGGCTTCGCCGTGAAGGTGCCGATGTGGCCGTTCCACACCTGGCTCCCCGACGCGCACACCGAGGCGCCGACGATCGGGTCCGTCCTGCTGGCGGGGATCATGCTGAAGATGGGCACGTACGGCTTCATCCGGATCGCGCTCCCCGTGCTCCCGGAAGGTGCTCAGGCCTACGCGCCGTGGATCGGCGGGCTCGCGGCGATCGCGATCGTGTACGCCGCGCTCGCGTGCCTCGCCCAGAAGGACCTCAAGCGCCTGATCGCCTTCTCATCCGTCGGCCACATGGGGTTCGTGATGCTCGGCATCGCCACGCTCACCGAGATCGGGATCCAGGCGGCCATCTTCGGGATGGTCGCGCACGGCTTGATCACGGGCATGCTCTTCTTCTGCGTCGGGTCGATCTACGACCGCTACCACACGCGCGAGATCGCCGTGATCGGCGGCGGGATGGCGCAGCGGATGCCGAAGCTGGCGGGCATCTTCGCCTTCGTCGCGATCGCCTCGCTCGGGCTGCCCGGTCTCGCGGGGTTCTGGGGTGAGGTGATGGCCCTGCTGTCGTCCTTCGATCCGGGGGCCGGCCTGAACGTCACGCTCTTCCGCGCGTTCATGATCGCGGGGGGGATCGGCACGATCCTCACCGCGGGCTACTTCCTCTGGATGCTCCAACGGGTGAACCTCGGGGTGATGCCCCAGAACTGGGCCGAGCACTCCTTCAGCGACATCCTGACCGTGGAGTGGCTCGCCTGGGTCCCGCTGCTCGTCGGGATCCTCGTCCTGGGCCTGTTCCCCGGGCTGGTGTTCGGGGTCACGGACAACGCCGTGTCGAGCCTGATGGCGCTGTTCGGATCGTGAGCGCGTTCGCGAGGAGCGGGCGATGAACGCCATCGACTACCACGCGATCCTCCCCGAGCTGATCCTCTCGGGCACGATCGTGGTCGTCCTCGTGGTGGACGTCTTCCTCTCCTCGGGGCGGAAGTGGTTGGCGATGCCGCTGTCGATGATCGGGGTCGTCGCGACCCTGATCGCCGAGCTCACGCTCATCGGGAGCACGCCACGCTCGACGTTCGGCGGCACCTTCGTCGTCGACAACTTCGCCGTGCTGTTCCAGCTCTTCTTCCTGACGGTCGCGATCGTCGTGCTCGCGATCTCGCTGCGCTACTTCCGCGAAGGCGGCTTCTACCAGGGTGAGTACTACTTCCTCCTGCTGACGTCCTTCCTGGGCTGCATGCTGATGCCGGCCTCCCGGGACCTGCTGCTGCTGTTCATCTCGCTCGAGCTGGTATCGGCGCCCGGGTTCCTGATGGCTGCGTTCCGCAAGTCCGATCCGCTCGGGAACGAGGGCGGCCTGAAGTTCTTCCTGATCGGCGTCCTGTCGACCGCCGTGATGCTCTTCGGGATGAGCCTGATCTACGGCGTCACGGGCGGTGAGACGGGCTTGTCGGCGATCGCGACGAAGCTCACCGACCTGCCCGCGGACCAGGAGACGCTCGCGCTCGCCGCGATCCTGTTCGTCGTGGTGGGGTTCGCGTTCAAGGTCTCCGCGTTCCCGTTCCAGTTCTGGGCACCCGACACGTACGAAGGCGCGCCGGTCCCGGTGGCGGCGTTCCTGGCCGTCGCGTCCAAGGCGGCGGGCTTCGCGGGCCTGCTGCAGCTGATGTTCGTCGCCTTCATCGGCCAGTGGGAGTTCTGGGTCCCGATCTTCGCGTTCCTCTCGATCGCGACGATGACGGTCGGGAACCTCGTCGCCCTGCAGCAGAACCAGGTGGTGCGGCTGCTGGCCTACTCGGGGATCGCCCAGGCCGGCTACATGTTGTTGCCGTTCGCCCTGGTGACGAACGACGCCGTGACGAACAAGGACGCGTTCGCCGCCGCCGTCGCCTACATCCTGATCTACGGGGTGATGAACCTGGGCGCGTTCGCGGTGGCGACCGCCGTCAGCCGCCGCCACCCGCGGCTGCTGATCAAGGACTTCGCCGGGCTGATCCGCACGGCACCGCTCCTGGCGGTGGGGATGACCACGTTCATGATCTCGCTTGCCGGCGTGCCGCCCACGGGAGGGTTCTGGGCGAAGATCTTCATCTTCCGGGTCGCGATCGATCGCGGCGGGGCGCTCGGCATCTCACTCGCGGTGATCATGTTGATCAACTCGGTCGTGAGCATCTACTACTACTTCGCCGTCCCGCGGCAGATGATCTTCGAGCCCGCGGAGGACGAGTCGCAGCTGCGCTCCCCGGCCCTGGTCACGGCGGTCGTCGCCCTCGCGACGGTCGCGATCGTGGCGCTCTTCGTCTTCCCGACGCCGTTCGCCGACGCCGCGGGGATCTCCACGCTCGTGGGAGGTTAGCGCCGCTCAGCCTTCGCTCAGGTTCATGGCCGAACCTGGTCCTGCAGCGGAACGAACGCCCTGTGAGAGCATCGGAAGGATGCCCGCGCTCGTGCGGGATCCGAAGGAGGGAGCGACCGTGCAACCCGGGATCAATCGGGTCAAGACTTGGATCCTGATCGCCGCCCTCGGCGGCCTGTTCGTGCTGATCGGCGCATGGATCGGTGGGACGTCCGGCGCGATCTGGGCCCTTGGCTTCGCGCTGGTGTTCAACTTCTCGATGTACTGGTACTCGGACAAGATCGCGATCGCGACGACCCGTTCCAAGCCCGTCACGGAGCAGGAGCAGCCGCAGCTGTACAAGATCGTCCGCGAGCTCACCCAGGCCCGGAGCCTGCCGATGCCCGCGATCTACGTCTCGGCGATGGCCCAGCCGAACGCCTTCGCGACCGGCCGGAACCCGCAGCACGCGGCCGTCTCGGTCACCGCGGGGATCCTGCAGCTCCTCGACGAGCGCGAGCTCCGCGGTGTGCTCGCCCACGAGCTCTCCCACGTCGCGAACCGAGACATCCTGATCTCGTCGATCGCCGCGGCGATCGGCATGAGCATCACCTTCCTGGCACGGTTCGCGTTCTTCTTCGGTGGCAACGACGACCGGGGCGGGAGCGGCCTCGGGATGCTGTTCGCGTGGATCCTCGCCCCGATCGCGGCGGCGGTGATCCAGATGGCGGTCTCGCGGTCGCGCGAGTACCAGGCCGACGAGTCGGGTGCATACCTCTCCCACGATCCGGAGGCGCTCGCGGGCGCGCTCCGCAAGCTCGAGGTGGCGGTTCAGCGGGTCCCGCCGCCCGCGAGCGTGAGCCCGGCCGAGGCCCACCTGTTCATCATGAACCCGATGGCCGCCCTGAAGGGACGCGGGTTCGCGAACCTGTTCTCGACGCACCCGCCGACCGACGAGCGGATCGCCCGCCTCGAGGCGATCGGGCGTGAGATCCGCGGCGGGATCGCCGATCTCCGGCTGATCCGACGCGGAACGGACCTCCGGTGGCCCCGGCGTTCGCGCCGGGGCCACCTCCGTTCAGGCCATCTGGTCCAGGATCGCCCGCACGTGGTCGATCGTCGTGAGCGGGTTGACGAAGCAGAGCCGCGCGACCTTCTCGCCGTCCCAGGTCGTCGGCTGCACGAAGCCGATCTGCGCGTCGAGCGTCCGGCGCCACCACGACTCGTAGTCGTCGGGCCCCATCCCAGCCGGCGGAAGAGCAGCACCGAGAGCTCCGGCTCCATCAACAGCTCCAGCTCAGCCCGGCCGCGGATCTCGTCGGCGCTCTCCCGCGTGATCCGGAGCACGCGCTCGACGGCGTCGCGGTAGGCGTCGGTCCCGTACGTGGCGAGCGAGAACCACAGCGGCATGCCGCGGGCGCGTCGGGTGAGGTGGTGCGCGTAGTCGCTCGCGTTCCACTCCGAGGCGGCGTTCAGCGAGTCGAGGTACGAAGCCTCCTGGCGGTGCGCCGCGCGTGCCAGGGCGGGATCGCGGTACAGCAGCGCGCAGGCGTCGAACGGCGCGAAGAGCCACTTGTGCGGGTCCACGATGAAGGAATCCGCGCGCTCGATCCCCGCGAACCGGTCGCGCACGGACGGAGCGGCGAGCCCGGCGCCGCCGTAGGCGCCGTCCACGTGGAACCAGACCCCACGATCGGCGCACACGTCCGCGATCCCCGCCAGATCGTCCACGACGCCGGCGTTCGTCGACCCCGCGCTCGCGACGACCGCGAAGAGCCCGTCCGCATCCGCGTCGCTCAGCGCCGCGGCCAGCCGGTCCGCCGTGAGGCGCCCGCGCTCGTCGTGGGGCACCGCGATGATCTCGACGTCCATGACGGCCGCGGCTGAGGCCACGGACGAGTGCACGGTGTCCGCCGCCGCGACCTTCCAGCGCGCCGGTCGTCCGTTCCGGATGGCCGTCGTGTGCCGAGCCGCGATCAGCGCGGACAGGTTCCCACCGGTGCCGCCGGACACGAAGCAGCCTCCCGCCGAGGCCGGCATACCGGCCAGATCGGCGATCCATCGGAGGGCTTCGTTCTCGGCCCAGACCGCGCCGGCCCCCTCGAGCCAGCTGCCTCCGTAGACGGAGGACGCGGACAGGGCGAGGTCGAAGAGCACGCTGGCTCGGCTGGGAGCTCCGGGCACGAACGCCAGGAAGGCGGGGTGGTCCGTCGAGATCGTGGCGGGGGCCAGCACGTCCGTCCAGATGCGCAGCGCCTCGGCGCCGCCGATCCCACCGGGGGTGATCGTGTCGCCGGCCGCGGCGCGGAGCTCCTCGGCGGTGGCGGGACCGTCGAGCGGAGGCGGGGTGGCGATCCGGTGCCGGACGTGATCCTGGATCGCCCGGGACAGCGTCTCGGTCTCCTCCGTGTACCGGTGCATCTCTTGCATCGTCGTCCTCCCTGGGGCTCCGCACGCGACGCGGGGCCGGCCCTGGAGGCCGGCCCCGCTCGGGGAACCGTCGAGCCCTCGGGAGCTTGCCGTTACCCGGCGAGCTCCCCGCAGAACTCCCCGAACGCGTCCACGTACGTGCGGATGTCGTCGTCGGAGTGCTGGACCGAGATCGTCCACTGCTCCTCGTCGCCGGGGGTCATGAAGATCCCGCGGTTGATCATCCACGAGAAGCTCGCGTAGAAGAACTCGGGCTCGGTCTCCAGGAAGTCCCGGTAGTTCGTGAGGGGCTCCCTACGGTAGGAGACGCAGCCCTTCGCGCCGAGGTCCATCGTGTGGCCGGGGATGCCGTTCTCGTCCATCGCCCGCCGGCAACCCTCGGCCAGCAACGTGCCCATGCGACCGAGCTCGACGTAGGCGTCGCGCGTGAGGACCTTCGTGAGCGCCGCCAGGCCGGCCGCCGCGGAGAGCGGGTTCCCGTTGAACGTCCCCTGCTGGGCCGCCCCCTTCGTCACCCACTCCATGAACCGGGCCTCGCCGCCGAACGCTCCGATCGTCGCGCCGCCGCCGATCGCCTTCGCGTAGGCCGCCAGGTGCGGCCGGACGCCGAAGCGCTCGGTGGTGCCGCCGTAGGCGATCGTGCCGCCGCACTTGACCTCGTCGTAGATCAGCGCGGCGCCGTTCGCCTCGCACGCGTCCCGCAGTGCCTGCAGGTAGCCGGGCTGGGGGATCACGAGCCCGATGTTCATCATCACGGGCTCGAGGATCACGGCCGCGACCTCGCCCGGGTGATCGGCGAACGCCTGCTGCACCGCCGCCGCGTCGTTGAACGGCACGACGATCACGGTGTCCCACAGCGCCTTCGGGATGCCCTTCGACGTGGGCTCGGTCGTGTACCAGGCCTTGCCCCCCTGGTCCACGCTGTGCCGCAGCCCGAGCACGTCGGCCTCGGGGACCACCGAGAACAGGACGGAGTCGTGGTGGCCGTGGTACGAGCCCTCCATCTTGATGATCTTGTCGCGCCCGGTCGCCGCCCGGGCGACGCGCAGCGCGTCCATCGTCGCCTCGGTCCCCGAGTTCACGAAGCGCATCTGCTCGAGCTCGAACCGCGAGCAGATCTCCTCGGCGAGGGCGACGGTCGCCTCGGTGGTGACCGCGAAATGGATCCCCCGGTCGGCGACCGTGCGGATCGCTTCGACGATCACCGGGTGGGCGTGGCCCACCACGTTGACGCCGAACCCGCCGTGGAAGTCCGTGTAACGCGTCCCGTCGACGTCCCAGACCTTCGAGCCGGAGCCCCGCTCCAGGTACACGGGGTAGGGGTCGCCCGCCTGGAAGTTGGAGGCCACCCCGTTCGGCAGGCTGCGGAGCGCGCGCTCGTGCAGCGCCTTCGAACCCGGGGTCCGATCCAGCAGGACCTTCGTTTCCCTCTCGGCGATCTCCGCCGCACGCGCTTTCAGACGGTCCACGTCCACGCGTATCACCTCCTGAGTCCGGTCAGCCTACCGGCCGCGCGCGACCCCGCGCAACGCGTGTGAACCGGCGTCCGCCCAGCTAGGGGCGGTAGTTCGTGAACTGCAGGGCGATCCCGAAGTCGCGGTCCTTGACCGCGCGGATCGCCGCCTGCAGGTCGTCCTTGTTCTTGCCCGAGACCCGGATCTGGAAGCCCTGGATCTGCGTCTGGACCTTCGGGACCGACGACCGGACGAACTTCGAGATCTCCTTGGCCTTCTCGTCGGCGATCCCCGTGAGCACCGTGACGGCCTGGCGAACGTGTCCCTTCGCGGCGCTGTGGACCTCGCCTTCCGAGAGCGCCTTGAGCGGGATGTTCCGCTTGACGGCCTTGTCCTTGAGGACCTGCGCCGCCGCCTTCAGGCGATCCTCGGTGGAGGAGCGGAGCTCGATCGTCGTGTGATCCTGGGAGATCTCCGTGTCGGTGTTCTTGAAGTCGAACCGCTGGGCGATCTCACGGCTCGCCTGGTCGACGGCGTTGCGGACCTCCTGCATGTCGACCTCGGAGACGATGTCGAACGAGAACTGCTCCTTCGCCATGTCGGCAGCCTAGCGCCGCGATCGACCCGCGGCCCCGCCCGCGGTCCGGCCCGCGTTGCTATCCTCGGGTGCGGTTCCGGGAGGATGCCCGAGTGGCCAAAGGGAGCGGCCTGTAAAGTCGCGAAGGAACTTGACTGGTATCAGGTGCAGGTCTTGGATGAGGACGCACGTCGTACCCGTCGCCCGCTCGGAGCAGGAGGAGGCCCTCGATGCGGCCGGCCGCCCGGATCGTCTCCGTTTCATTGGCTTGCGCGCTCGCCGCCCTCGGCACGACGTCCGCATCGGCGGCACCACCCACGAACGATGAGGTCGAGGGAGCGACGCGGCCACGAGTTCAATCTCCTCCCCCACGACCGATCGCCGCCGAGGGTGCGATCCCGGTCACGTCGCTCCCGTTCGTTCACCAGCAGGACACCTCGGATGCGACGGCCAGCGGACCGAGGCGATGCGGGAACAGCTCATCCGTCTTCTTCCGATTCGAGCCGACCGAGGGTGGTCGGTATCAGGTCGACACGATGGGGAGCGAGTACGACACGGTGCTGACGGTCTACATCGAGCGCGCCGGCTCTCTCGACCTCATCTCCTGCAGCGACGACTGGGTCAACGTCGCGTCCGGCTTGCGTTTCCGGGCGCGTCCGGGGACCGCGTACCTGATCATGGTCTCCACCTGTTGTGGCTCCGGGATCGACCGGATCGGAGGTCCCCTCGCCCTCACGACGCTTCGCTCGGCTGCACGACCCCGGGATCGGCGCCGAGATCATGGGTGCCGGGAAGTTCGGCTACCCAGGATGGCACGAGGACCGGGAGTGGAAGGGCTCGTGGGGTCCCAACCCTCCGTTCCACACACCGGTCTTCGTCCTCACCCATCACACGCGTCCGCCGATCGAGATGGAAGGTGGGACGACGTTCCGCTTCCTCGACGTGTCGCCCGCCGAAGCGCTCGAGACCGCTCGAGAGGCTGCGGGCGGACAGGACCTGCGCATCGGTGGAGGCGCCACCGTGATCCGCGACCTCCTCGCTGCGGGGCTTGTGGATCACATGCACACCGTCGTCGTCCCGATCCTTCTCGGCCGCGGCGTTCGGCTCTGGGACGGACTGGAGGGCGTCGAGAAGGACTACCAGGTCGAGGCCACCTCCTCGCCCAGCGGGGTCACACACGTGACGTTCACCCGCGCGGGCGTCTGAGACGCCACCGCCTCCGCACATCCAGGTTCCACGACGGGAAGGAACCGTCCAGGTGGTTGCGGCCTGCGCTTCTCGGGTAAAGGCGGTCGCGAGCCGAGCAACGATCGAGCAGAAGGGTTGCAGCGCAAGTGTGGGCACAACCCCTCTTAACCTGTGGGTACTCGGAAGCGACGTCACCATTCGCCCTGGTCAGCGAGTTCTGAGAACTCCCACCACGGACGGGTCTGGAAGCGACGGACCAACGACCACAGGTATCGACCTCCAGCACGAGACGGGGCGGTCTCCCGCGGGCCAAGGCTCCGCTCGATCGACAAGCCCTCGGTCTCGGAGTCCATCGGACCGTCGCTGCCGATCAAGAGGCTGACGGAACGCATCTGCCCCCGCTGACCCTGAACCGGGGGACGCGGGCTCTGCCATCATGGCCGGAACGGGGTGACACGTGATGACGGATCCAACCACTACGAGGACCACGGGCAAGGGACACCTGCCACCGCGTTGGTTCATCGTGACCGCCTGGCACGTCCACCGGGGGATCGTCCGGCTCACCCGCAAACGCAGAGGGTTGTGGCCTCCCCGTCCGGGGAAGTGGGGCGCCCTGCGGCTCACCACGACGGGCCGGCGCAGCGGCGAGCCGCGCAGCGTGATCCTCGGCTATTGCGAAGACGGACCGAACCTGGTCTCGATGGCGATGAACGGCTGGGGCGCGCCTGAGCCGGCCTGGTGGCTGAACCTGCAGGCCCACCCGGAAGCGCTCGTCGAGCTGGCCGGCGGGATCCGGCGCGAGGTGCTCGGCAGGGCCGCCGTGGGAGAGGAGCGCGAGCGGCTGTGGCAGCGCTGGCGTGAGCTGGACAAGAACCTGGACGGCTACGCGGCGCGGCGTCCGCACGAGACGGCGGTGGTCGTCCTCGAGCCGCACGTGGCGAGATAGGCCGCCCCTCTCCACGATAGGCGCCGATGGCTCGCCTCTTCCTGTCACGGTCCCAGATCCTCGCGTTCCGACGGAACGTCGGCGCGCTCGACGATCGGCTGCCGGCAGGACGGCGCTCGCTCCGACGTGCGGCGTGGGCCGGACTGCAGGACAGCATGCCCCGGGCCGCGCTCCTCTCGATCCATGCGCGCGTCGAGGGGACGGAACCGTCCACGTGGGAGGACCCATCGCTCGTCCAGCTCTGGGGACCGCGTCACCACGCGTACGTCGTCGCGGCGCGCGACCTCGCGGTCTTCTCGCTCGGCAGGCTGCCGGACGAGGCCGACGCCCGGCGGACCGCGGAGGACCTGGCCGCCCGCCTGCTCGCCGTCCTCGACGGCGCCAGGATGACGTACGGCGAGGCGGGGCGCGCGCTCGGCGAACACCCCAACCGGCTCCGGTATGCCGCATCGACCGGCACGATCGTGATCCGTTGGGACGGCGCGCGCCTTCCGACCGTCTGGACGGTGCCGCCACCCGAGGTGGACCCGCGCGCCGCTCGCCTCGAACTCGCGCGTCGGTACCTGCACATCTTCGGTCCGACCACTCCCGGGGCGTTCGCCGAGTGGGCGGGGATCCCCCCGCGGGGTGGCGTCGCGGCGTTCGAGGCGCTCCGCAGGTCGTTGCTCCCGGTGCGAACCCCGGTGGGTGACGCGTGGATCCTCGCCCGCGACGAGCGGACCTTCCGCGCTCCGACGGGACCGGCGGCGCCCGCACGGCTCCTCCCGAGCGGGGACGCCTACTTCCTCCTCCAGGGAGATGCTCGCGAGCTCTTGGTCGCCGACGCCGATCGCCGTCGCGCGCTCTGGACCTCGCGCGTCTGGCCGGGCGGCGTCCTCGTCGCGGGCGAGCTCGTCGGGACGTGGCGACGTGCCCAACGGACGGTGACGATCCAGACCTGGCGCCGTCTCTCGCGCGTGGCGCGCGACGCGGTCGAGGCGGAGGCGGCGTCGCTACCGCTCCCCGGGATCCGGGACTCGATCGTCGTCCGCTGGGACGGGTGACGCCGACCCCGCGGGGCCGGCTCGAGGGTCAGTCCCGTCGGTCCTGGCGGCGCTCCTTGCGACGCCGGTGACGGCGCATCACGCCCAAGCCGAACCACACCAACGCCCCGAGGAGTGCAGAGGCCAGCACGAGGAGCCACAGCGGCCAGGTGAAGCTCCAGAACAGGAAGTCGAGCTGGACGCTCTCGGTGTTCTGGATCATGAAGACGACCAGCAACCCCACGCCGATGAGCGAGGCGATCGCTCCGCCGCCGAGGCGGCGTCCATCCCCGGAGCTCGTGCTCCCGCTCGGACCGTCCTGGATCATGGCGGCTCCCCTCATCGGTGCGTGCTGCGCCGCAGACACGCAAGCTCCCCGAACGGGCGAATCGTCTCATATCCCCGGCGACGGGCCGCGGGGCGCGTTCCTCTCCCAGCGACGGCCGACCGCTTCCCGACGCCCCCGATCCGTCGGGCGGTGAAGCGAAGCGTCCGTCAGGCGCGGGTCCGTCGCCTCCAGGAAACGGCCAAGCTCGCGATCACGCCGGCGAGCCCGATCGCCGATGCGATCAGGAACGCGCGTTCGTATCCGGTCTGATCGTCGACGCCGAGTCCGTTCCAGCCGATCGCGAGCGCGATCACGCCGGCCCCGGCGCCGATCACCAGCGCGAGCGCGGATGCGGCGAGACGTTCTCCGGCCGGGAGCAGCAGGCCGACCGCGCCCGCGGCGACCGCTCCGGCCCCGACGAACATCAGCGCGAGGGTCATCGTCGTGTCCATGCCGCGAGCATCGCGACGCGCGGGCGTCGGGGGAAGGGCCGTCACGGGATCGTCATGGGACCGCCACGAGGTCGTTGATGCCCTAGTCGTACCTGCCGTACAGCTCGCTCGCGGGGTCGAAGAACCCACCCGCCGGCCTCGCGTGCGCGTGCCAGTGGTCGGGGATCCGGCGCCGTTCCGGGTCCACGTAGTAGCCCTCGTCGCCGTAGCGCTCGGCGGCCACCCGCTCGAGATGGGCGAGCAGCATCGCTTCGCGGTTCGGGTCGGGGAGCCCGTGCGTCCGCCACACGACCATCGGCGTCCGGCAGACGACGCACTCCGCGATCCAGCAATCGTCGTCCTCGTGGAGCCAGTCGGTCATCCGCTCGGCGGCGCAGAGCGGGCAGTCCTCACGCATCGACGGTCTCCAATCGGGCTCGATCGCCCTCGACGATCCCGGCCTCGTCGAAGTATCCGCGGTTCGCCTCCACCGCCAGCACGAACGGACCGTCCGCGGCGTAGGTCGGACAGGGATCCGCGCGGCACGGCTCCATGTCGGCGATCGTGATGATCCGTCCGTCCGGATCGACGAACGCGATCGAGAGCGGGATGAGCGTGTCCTTCATCCAGAACGTCGCCTCGACCGGCTCCTCCCAGAAGAAGGCCATCCCCTCGTCCGGAGGGAGATTCTCCACCCGCATGAGCCCTCGGCTGCGCTCGTCCGACGAGTCGGCGACTCGGACCCATAGCTCCGCACCCGCGTCGGGGAAGGAGATGATGTGATCCGGCCGCCTGTCGATCGCTCCGCTGCCACCGAAGGAGGCAGCCGCGATCACGAAGATCACCAGCAGCCGCGACATCCTTCGCATGGTCCCAGGTCAATGAACGGGGAACGGTTCGCTATCATCGGGCGGCCGCCGGAGTAGCTCAGTCGGCAGAGCGCCTCCATGGTAAGGAGGAGGTCCGGGGTTCGATTCCCCGCTCCGGCTCTGGGGGCGCTTCGCGTGCCGCAGCGGCATCGCCCCAGGTAGACTGCCCTGCGCACCGGGGCGGCGTAGCTCAGGGGCAGAGCAAGCGGCTCATAATCGCTGTGTCGGTGGTTCGAGTCCACCCGCCGCTACCAGCGTCAACGGTCGACGAGGCTCCACTAGGCAAGGAGAAGGATCGCACCATGGGCAAGCAGAAGTTCGAGCGGACGAAGCCGCACGTCAACATCGGCACGATGGGTCACATCGACCACGGCAAGACGACGCTCACGGCGGCGATCACCAAGCGCCAGGCCGACAAGGGCCTCGCGCAGTTCACGCCGTTCGATGAGATCGACAAGGCGCCGGAGGAGCGCGAGCGCGGCATCACGATCGCGATCGCCCACGTGGAGTACGAGACCGAGAACCGTCACTACGCCCACGTCGACATGCCGGGCCACGCCGACTACATCAAGAACATGATCACCGGAGCCGCCCAGATCGACGGCGCGATCCTGGTGGTCTCCGCGGCCGACGGCCCGATGCCCCAGACCCGCGAGCACGTGCTGCTCGCCCGCCAGGTCGGCGTCCCCTACATCGTGGTCGCGCTCAACAAGTGCGACATGGTCGACGACCCCGAGCTGCTCGAGCTCGTCGAGCTCGAGGTCCGTGAGCTGCTCACCTCCTACGAGTTCCCCGGCGACGACACCCCCGTGATCCAGGTCTCGGCGCTGAAGGCGCTGGAGGGCGACGAGGCGTGGGTCGGCAAGATCGACGAGCTGATGCAGGCCTGCGACACCTACATCGCCGAGCCGGTGCGCGAGACCGACAAGCCGTTCCTGATGCCGATCGAGGACGTGTTCTCGATCACCGGGCGCGGCACGGTCGTGACCGGCCGCGTGGAGCAGGGCAAGCTCGCCAAGATGTCCGAGGTCGAGATCGTCGGGATCCGCGACACCCGCAAGACGACCGCCACCGACCTCGAGATGTTCCGCAAGCTGCTCGATGAGGTCCAGGCCGGCGACAACGTCGGGATCTTGCTGCGCGGGATCGACAAGGACGAGGTCGAGCGCGGCCAGGTGCTCGCGACCCCGGGCTCGATCACCCCGCACACGAACTTCACGGCCCAGGTCTACATCCTGTCCAAGGACGAGGGCGGCCGGCACACGCCGTTCTTCAACGGCTACCGCCCGCAGTTCTACTTCCGCACGACCGACGTCACCGGCACGGCGAACCTGCCCGAGGGCGTCGAGATGGTGATGCCGGGCGACAACGTCGAGATGACGGTCGAGATGATCGCCCCGATCGCCATGGAAGAGGGCCTGCGGTTCGCGATCCGCGAGGGTGGCCGCACCGTGGGTGCCGGCCGCGTGACGAAGATCCTGAAGTGAGCTGAGCGATGGCCAAGACCGACAACCGACCGAAGATCACGCTCGCCTGCACCGAGTGCAAGCGCCGGAACTACAACACGGTCAAGAACCGCGTGAACGACCGCGACCGGATCGAACTGAAGAAGTACTGCCGCTGGTGCCGGGGTCACACCCTGCACCGCGAGACCCGCTGATCGGGTCCCCGCTCGGCTCGCTCGTCAGTCGTCGCCCGCCTCGTCGTTCCCGAGGTGGGTCGTCCCGTTCATCGGGATCCGACCGTGCCGCATCGCGGCGACGATCGCCTCGAGCTTCGAGTGGACGCCGAGCTTCGTCAGGACGTTCTGGGTGTGGGTTCGCAGGGTGTGCTTGCTGAGCCCGAGCTCCCGCGCCACCTGTTCGGTGCTCTCCCCGTCGGCCAGCCGCCGGATGATCTCGAGCTCGCGCGGTGTGAGCCGGTCGAGGCGGCGAACCATCTCTTGCTCCTTGGCCCCCAGCTCCCGGCCGCGGCGGATCGACGACTCCACGTCCTCGGGGCTGTTGAGGGGCTCGCCTCGATGCACGCGGCGGATCGATTCGGCCAGGTTGCCGACGGCCTCGGTCTTCCGAAGGTAGCCGTGCGCTCCGGCCCCGACGGCGCGCCCGAGTGCGAGCTGGTCGTCGGCGCCGGTGAGGATGATGACGGCGGTTCCGGGGTCCGCCTCCCGGATCCGCCGGGCTGCCTCGAGGCCGTTCATGCCCGGCATCTGCAGGTCGAGCAGCACGACGTCGACGTCGTGCTCGGATGCGGCCTTGATCGCCGCCGACCCGTCGGTGACGACTTCGACCACGGCGAGATCCGGCTCGGCCCCCAACGCGACCTGCAGGGCTTCGCCGAACGAGCGGTGATCGTCCGCGATCACGATCGTGATGGGGTCCGGGCGCCGAGACATGCGGCCGCATCGTAGGCCGCCCCCGACCGGTGTTCACGCACATCCTGCGTTGCGACGCGGTCGAGCACGAAGGTAGCGTGCCGCGCGTGAACCCAGAAGCCGAAGGCAAGACCTATCCCGATGTGGAGTTCGAGGTGGATCGGGACCGCGCGCGAGGGATGGCCTCGTTGTTCGGCGATCCGGCCGCGATTCCCCCGACGCTCATGACCGCCGCCGAGTTCACCGTGATCCCGACGATCGTGGGTGACCCCGAGCTCGATCTCGACTTCACGCGCGTCGTGCACGGATCGCAGGAATACGAGTACGTGCGACCGCTGGTGATCGGAGAGCGCGTGACCGTCAGGACCCGGCTCGCATCCGTCCGGCAGCGGGGCGACACGGGGTTCCTCGTGATCGAGACGCAGCTGCTCGCTGCGGACGGGTCGGTCGCGGCGGTCGGCCGGTCGTTGATGATCGAACGGGCCCCGTCGTGAGCCTCCTCGACGCGCTCCCCGGCGACGCCATCCCGTCGTTCGAGCGCACCGTCGTGCGTGACGACCTCGCGACATACGCGGAGCTGTCGGGCGATCGGAACCCCCTGCATCGAGACGATGCCGTCGCGCGCGCGGCGGGGTTCGACGGCGTGATCGCGCACGGGATGTTCACGATGGGCCATCTCGCCGCGTGCGTCGATCGCTGGGTCGGCGCCGACGGCGTCGTCGGTCGGCTCTTCGCGCAGTTCCGCAGCCCCGTCTTCCTGGGTGAGGCGATCGTCGCGGGCGGCCGGGTCCGCAGCGTCGACCGGGAGGCCGGCGTCGTGATCGTCGAGCTCTGGGTCACCGTGGAACGCGATGGAACGACCGAACAGGCGGTGCGGAAGGGCGAGGCGGAGATCCGCCTCGCTCAGTCCGCTTCGTAACGCCCGGGATCGCGACGCGCGCGGCCGGACATCGCCTGGATCGCGTCGCTCATGCGATCGATCACGATCTGCAGATCGTTGCCGACGCCCTCGTCCACGCGCACCGTCAGCCGATCGATCTTGTCTCCCAGGACCTCCGCGACCTTCACCATCGCTTCGGCGGTCGACTGCGTCTCCTGGTGGAGCTGTTCGGACATGACCTGGAAGCGACGGTCCACCGACTCCACGACGGCCGGCTCCGTCCCCACGGTCGCCTGGAGCTCCTTGACGGCACGCAGGGTCTGACGCGCCACGTCGCCGTCGCCCGCACGCCCCCCGGCCTCGCCGATCCGCTCGGCGAGGACCCGGTTGTCCGATCTGATCATCCGAGCGAGCGCCGTCAGACGTTCATCCAGCTGCTCGCCGACCTGATCGTCGAGGCGGTCGTCGGCCGCCATCCGGGACTCGACCATCGCCTCGATGCGGTCGTCCATCTCGGTGGAGAGCCTCGAGAACCCCCGCTCGATGGCGGCGCTCACCGCGAGCGTGAGGGCCGACACCTGCTCCTCGGTCGTGCGGGCGAGCGTCACCGCCTGCTCCTCGGTCGTGCGGGCGAGGGCGGCGGCCTGCTCCTCACCGGCCATCGAGAGCGCCGACAACCGCTCGTCCAAGGTCTCGCGGAGCGTGATCTGCTGCGCCTCGCTCCGCTCGACGATCAGATCGCGCAGGGCCTCGGAATCCGATCGGATCAGCTGGGCGAGCCCGAGCGTCCGGGTCTCGATCATGCGTTCCAGGGCGACCTCGATCTCGGCGATCGCCCGTCGTTGGACATCGATCCGCTCGTACAGGAGCTGCAGCTGCTGTCCGGTCTCCGGGCTGATCGCCGCGTCGCCCGACGACGGCGAGGGGACGTAGGTCTGCAGCGCCTCGACGACGCGAAGGGCCTCGCGCTCGATCAGACGACCGTGCTCGACGATCTGCTCCTGGATCCCGCGCGTGAGCGCCTCGTCGCGTTCGTTCAGATGCTCGAACGTGGCGGCGATGTGGTGTTCGACCTGTTCCAGCTGGGACCGCACGCGGTCCACACCTTGCAGCGTCGGCGACTCCGCGATCTGGTGGATCGATCGCGCCGAGACCTGGATCGCCTCACGGACCTGCCGGCCGGATTCGGCGAGCTCGGCGAGGGAGTCCTCGAGCCGCGCGGTCCGAAGGGCGATCGCCTGGAAGCGCTCGTCGCTCGACGCGATGAGGCTGCGGACCGTCTGGTCACGCGAGAGCAGGTTGAGGATGCGAGTCTGCTGGTCGGAGACGTCCGCGCCGGACGCCCGCCACATCTCACCCGCGATCTCGCGCATCAGCGAAGAGGCCTGCTCCTCGATCGCGCGGAGCCCTTCGTCCAGTCGTTCCTCGACCGCGACCTCGAGGGGGTCGGGGGCCGGCTCGCGCCATCGCGGTGGGTTGTCGGGACGACGGGTGTTGCGCCCACGCCGGATCGAGCCGGACCGCTCCGGCGGGTACATGGGGTCCGGATCTTGCATCAGAGGCCTCGCGTTCCGGGGCCGGCGCGACGGCGACGCGGGAAGCATAGGTCAGGGTGGGTGCCCGCACACGTAGCCCGGCGCACAAAGATCGCTCGGCGCGACGCGATCGCGCAGGTCAGGGACGCGGGGCTTTGCCGGGCCCTCCGGGCCGACCCTATACTGGTCGCTCCGAGGTCCCCCACCGGGACGGCCGGAAGCCGAGGGGCGTAGCTCAACTTGGTAGAGCACCGGTCTCCAAAACCGGCGGTTGGGGGTTCAAGTCCCTCCGCCCCTGCAAGGGAGCACCCATGAACAGGCAGATGAAGCGGGCGCAGGAGCGCCAGGAGCGCCAGAGCAAGCGTTCCGGCGTGGACCGGCAGGCGACGCCGGCCGCCACCACCCGCCGCGCGGCCACGCAGGAGAAGCGCAAGCGGACCCCCGCCCGCGAGTTCCTGCGACAGGTCCGCCAGGAGCTGAACAAGGTGGATTGGCCGTCGCGGCGCCAGCTCGCGTCCTACACGCTCGTGGTGCTCGTGACGGTCGTCGTGATGACCGCCTTCGTCTTCGCCCTGGACCTCGGATTCTCGAAGCTCATCGTCAACATCCTGACCTGACCCGAAGGACCCCCGTGACCTACGATCCCGCGATCCCCGATCCCAACGAGCCTTCCGACGCGAGCGAGGCGGAGCCGGCCGCCGCCGACGCCCTCGCCGAGGAGGAGACCCCCTTGCTCGATGCCCTCGAGGCCGCCGCGGACGTCCACGATCTAGCCGACGCCGCCGCCTCCGAGGTGCTCGCCGAGGCCGCGGTGGAGGCCGAGGCGATCGCGGAGGCGGCCGACGCAGAGGCCGACGCGATCCTCGAGGACGGCGTAGCCGAGGCCATCCGCTCCCTGGACGACGGCGACGAGTCGGCTGCCGAGGACGCGATCGTCCAAGCGATCGAGGAAGCCGAGGCGATCGAGGAGCTCGGCGAGGCGGCCGTCGAGGAGACGCTCGCGGAGGCCACGATCGAGGCCGTCGAGATGGAGCTCACCGCCGACCAGATCGGCGAGGAGTTGATCCAGGACGGCGCCGCGCTCGAGGAGGCGGAGGCCGAGGAGGCGCCCACCGATGCGACACCCTCGCGGAACGGGTCGGTCGCCGCTCGCGGAGCCGACCCGGTACCCGCGACGGAACGGGAGCCCGCCACGGTAGAGGAGGTCGGATCGTCGTCCGACGACCCGTTCCGGGGGCCCGGGGACTGGTACGTCGTCCACACCTACGCCGGCTACGAGAACAAGGTCAAGACGAACCTCGAGTCGCGGATCCACACGATGCAGATGGAGGGCAAGATCTTCGACGTCCACATCCCGATGGAAGACGTCATGGAGATCAAGAGCGGCAAGCGCCAGGTCGTCCAGAAGAAGGTGTTCCCCGGGTACCTCCTGGTGAAGATGGTGTACGACAACGACTCCTGGTACGTCGTGCGCAACACGCCGGGTGTGACCGGGTTCGTGTCTGCGGGGACCGGCTCGAAGCCCACGCCGCTCTCGCGACGCGAGGTCGAGAAGATCCTCGCGGTGAAGAAGGAAGAGGTGAAGCCACAGTTCCGGCTGGGGTTCGAGGAGGGCGACGTGGTCCAGATCACGTCCGGACCCTTCGCCGACTTCAACGGCACGATCAGCGAGATCAACGTCGACCAGAGCAAGCTGAAGGTGCTCGTCAACATCTTCGACCGGGAGACCCCGGTCGAGCTGGGCTTCGACCAGGTGTCGAAGGTCTGAGGCTCCACAGGAGCCCGACAACCGAGGATGCGGGAGGCCGCCCACCGGGCGGCCGCACGGACCGCAGGAGGTGAAGCGAGATGGCGAAGAAGAAGGTGCTCGCCGTCGTCAAGCTCCAGATCAAGGCCGGTCAGGCCACGCCCGCGCCGCCCGTCGGCACGGCCCTGGGGCAGCACGGCGTCAACATCATGGACTTCTGCCGGCAGTACAACGACGCCACGCAGCCGTTCGCCGGCCAGGTGATCCCGGTCGAGCTGACGATCTACGAGGACCGCTCGTTCTCGTTCGTCACGAAGCAGCCGCCCGCCGCCGAGCTGATCAAGCAGGCCGCGGGGATCGAGAAGGGTTCGGGGGTCCCGAACCGCGAGAAGGTCGCGAAGCTCTCGCAGGCCCAGGTGCGCACGATCGCCGAGCAGAAGATGGCCGACCTCAACGCGAACGACGTGGAAGCCGCGATGGCGATCATCGCCGGCACCGCGCGGAGCATGGGCGTGGAGGTGGACGCGTGAGCACGAAGCAGGGCAAGCGCTATCGAGCGGCCGCTGCGTTGGTGGATGAGGAGCGGGAGTACCAGCCGACGGAGGCGTTCACGGTGCTGAAGTCCTTCCCGGACGCTCGGTTCGACGAGACCGTGGAGGTCGCGTTCCGGCTCGGCATCGACACGCGGAAGGCCGACCAGCTCGTGCGCGGAACGGTGTCGCTGCCGAACGGCACCGGGCGATCCGTGCGGGTGGGGGTCTTCGCGGTGGGCGAGAAGGCCAAGGAGGCCGAGGAGGCCGGTGCCGACGTCGTCGGGGGCGAGGAGCTCGTCGAGGAGGTCGTCAAGGGGAACATCGACTTCGACGCAGCGGTCGCGACGCCCGACCTGATGGCCGCCGTCGGGAAGGCCGGTCGGGTCCTCGGGCCACGCGGGCTGATGCCGAACCCGAAGACGGGAACCGTCACGAACGACATCGCGAAGGCCGTCGCAGACATCAAGGGCGGCAAGGTCGAGTACCGGGCCGACCGCACAGGCAACGTCCACTGCGTGATCGGCAAGAAGTCGTTCGAAGAGCACGCGCTCCGGGAGAACTACCTCACCGTCGTCGATGAGGTCCTTCGGTCCAAGCCGTCCGCGGCGAAGGGGCGGTACATCAAGAGCCTCGCGATCTCGACCACGATGGGGCCGAGCGTTCGGATCGATCCCGTGCATCCGAAGGGCATCGAGTCCGGCACGGTCGAATAAGCCCGTTCCCGACGATGCGAGAGGCGCGAGCGAACCTCGCGCCTCTCGCGCTCGTCGCGATCGCGGTCGGCTTCGGCCTGTGGACCCTCCGGTCCGAGATCATCGACGTCGCCTACCCCAACGACGCGGCGATCCACGATTCGATGGTCCGCTGGGCCGCCGATCGCTTCCGCGAGGGCCATCTGCCGCTCGACGGGTGGTACCCCTCCCTCTCGCTCGGAGCGTCGCGCTTCCACCACTACCAGAGCCTGCCGCACATCGTGACCGGAGGGCTCACGGTGCTCTTCGGTCCTGCCACGTTCCGCTGGTCGCTCTACCTCTTGCTGGCGGCCTGGCCGATCGCCGTGTACCTCGGCTCCCGTCTGTTCGGGATGGATCGGTGGGCGTCGGCCATCGCGGCGGCGGTCGCGCCGCTCGTATCGAGCGCGGCCGGGCTCGGGTTCGAGTGGGGGAGCTACGTCTGGCGGGGATCCGGCGTCTGGGCGCAGCTGTGGGGGATGTGGGCGTTGCCGTTCGCCTGGGCGCTCGGCTGGCGGGCCGTCTCGCGTCGCGGCGGCCTGGCTCCGGCGGCGGTCGCGATCGGGCTGACGATCTGCTTCCACCTGCTCATCGGGTACCTCGCCCTGCTCTCCCTCGGCGTCTGGGTCCTGATCGTGCCCTCGGGCTTCGGCAGGCGGCTCCTGCGGGCCGCGCTCGTCGGCGTCGGGAGCCTCGCCGTCGCCGCCTGGATGCTGATCCCGCTGGTGACGGACGCGGGTTGGACGATCCACGACGAGGCCTCGACCGGGACCTTCTACTACGACTCGTTCGGAGCGGGCAAGATCCTGTCCTGGCTCGGGCGTGGCCAGCTGTTCGATGCGCACCGCTGGGTCGGCACGATCAGCCTCCTCGCGCTGCTTGGAGTCGTCGCGGCGATCGTGCGCTGGCGGCGGGACGAGGCGGGCCGTGCCCTGGTGGGCGTCGGCGCCCTCAGCCTCCTGCTCTTCTTCGGACGTCCCACCCTCGGATGGGCGATCGACCTCCTTCCGGGCGCGGAGGACCTGTTCCTGCGTCGCTACCTGGTCGGCGTCCATCTCGCGGGGGTCCTGCTGGCCGGACCCGGGGCGACCTGGGCCGCGCGGGGGATCCGCGACCGGCTCCAGGGCCGGCTTCCCGCGTTCCGGCCCGGGGTCGTGGTGGCCGTCCTCGCCACGGTCCTGGCGATCGCACTCGCCCCGGCGGTCTTCGAGCGCGCCGGGTTCGAGCGGACCGGCGCACGCTGGATCGGTGAACAGCGAGCGGCCGATGCGAGCGACGGCGCGGCGTTCGCGCGGCTCGTCGAGCGGGCGACCACGACCGGGCCCGGTCGGGTGTTCGCCGGACTCCGCTCGCGGGGCGGATCGATCTTCCGGATCGGTCAGGTGCCGGCGTACCTGTGGCTGCTGCGGACAGAGGCCGACGGCCTGGGCTTCACGCGTCCGACGTGGTCGCTGATGTCCGGCGCGGAGGCGCGGTTCGATCCGGGCCGTGCCGGGCACCACGCGTTGTTCGGCGCGCGCTACGTGATCGCGCCCCGGGAGCGCGTGCCCGCCGTTCCGGCGACGCTGCTGGCCACCGATGGGCCCTTCGGCCTGTGGGAGGTGTCCGGGGTCGGCCCCTTCCGGGTCGTCGACACCACGGCGCCGATCGAGGCGACCAGGGACGATCTCACGACCGCGACCTCGGGCTTCCTCCGGTCGGACCTGCCGGATCGCGGTCGGTATCCGACCGTCGCGTTCGGTGGGCGCCCGGCCGCCGAGCCGACGCTCGCCGAGGACGAGGACCCGGCTGGTCCGGCGGGCGAGGTGCTGGACGCAGACGCTCACCCGAGTGACGGGTCCTTCGCGGGCAGGATCCGGGCGTTCCGCCCCGCGGTCGTCGCCTTGTCCGCGTCTTTCGACCCCCGATGGGCCGCGACGGTCGACGGACGGCCGGTTCCCGTCCAGATGCTGGCACCGGCGCTCGTCGGCGTTCCGGTGCCCCCCGGTGACCACCGCGTGTCCTTCACCTACCGGCCGATCTCCCCCTGGGCGTACGCGCTCTGGTTCGCGATCGGGGCGATCGCGGTGAGCCTCCTCGTGCTGCTCGATCGTCGGATGCGGACCGAGGAGCCGTCTTCCGACGCGCTCCCCGGAACCGAACTCCGCTTGTCGGGGCCCGACGTCGGCCGGTAACCTCGTCGAGCCGCAGACCGCAGGGGCGTCACGCGTAATCCCCACGGAAGCACGACCATCCCACGGGGTACCTGCCGAGGCCGATCGAGGACCGCGCCGGAGCGCGTTCCCGCTGTCTGCGGGGACGCGTTCATTCGTGAGGAGGCGCGATGCCGAAGACGGAGAAGATCGAGCGGGTCAGTGAGCTGAAGGAGCGGATCGAGGGCTCCCAGGCGCTGCTGCTCACCGAGTACCGCGGCCTCACGGTCTCGGACATCACCGAACTGCGCCGATCCCTCGCTGAGGGTGGCGCCACCTTCGCGGTGGTGAAGAACACGCTGATGCGCCGCGCGGTGACCGACGCCGGGGCCGCGGAGCTCGAGTCGTTCCTGGAGGGTCCGTCGGCGGTCGCGTTCGTGGCCGGCGACCCGGTCGCCGCCGCGAAGAAGGTCGTGGACGCCGCCAAGCGGTTCCCGGCCCTCGTCCTGAAGGGCGGCTATCTCGACGGCAAAGTCCTGTCGGCCGTCGAGGCGAAGGCGCTCGCGGAACTCGAGTCGCGCGAGGTCATGCTGTCGAAGATCGCCGGCCTGCTGAAGGGTGAGATGACGCGTGCCGCGGCCATGTTCGCTGCCGCGCCGGCACGGTTCCTCTCGCTCCTGGAGGCCTTCAAGGAGAAGGTGCCCGCCGATCCCGAGGCCGAGGCGTCACCTGCGGACGGAACGGCGGAGGCCGTGGTGTCCGACGAGGCCGCCGACGCTCCGCCGGAGCCGACCGATCGAGCCACGGACGAGGGCGCGGATGAAGCCACGGCGACGCCGGTGATCGATGCGGCCGCCGACGACGAACCCGAGGTCGCGGAAGCCGACCCAGACGACGGAGAAGGGAAGGGATGACGATGGCGAAGCTCGGCACCGACGACCTGCTCGAGCAGTTCAAGGACATGACGCTGCTGGAACTCTCGGAGTTCATCAAGGCGTTCGAGGAGGCCTTCGACGTGCAGGCGGCCGCGGCCGCTCCGGTGATGATGGCCGCCCCAGGCGGAGCCGCCGGCGCCGGCGGCGAAGCGGAGGAGGAGCAGACGGAGTTCGACGTCATCCTCGCGAGCGCCGGCGACAAGAAGATCCAGGTCATCAAGGAGGTTCGCGCGTTGACGAGCCTCGGTCTGAAGGAGGCCAAGGACCTGGTCGACGGTGCGCCCAAGCCCGTGCTGGAGCGCGTGAACAAGGAGGCCGCTGACAAGGCCAAGGAGGCCCTCGAGGCCGCGGGAGCGTCGGTCGAGATCAAGTAGCAGATCGACTGGGATGCAAGTCCTTCCGGGGCGGGGCCGATGGCCCCGCCCCGGTTCGATCCCTCGGGTACCGGGTGCGTCGGAGCCCGTGCTATCGTTCGCCGGTTCGGTCGGTCACCTGAGCAGGAGACGGGTCCCCATGCGCGCTGACGACGGCGGTCATCTCGGCCATCGCCTGCGTGCGGCTCGGGTCGGCGCCGGTCTCAGCCAGTCGGAATTGGAGGATCTGTCGGGGATCCCGAAGGCCCGGCTGTCCCGGTACGAGAACGGTCACGTCGAGCCGTCGATCCAGACCCTGGCCAAGCTCGCCCAAGCACTGAACGTGTCGGAGGCATCGTTGCTCGGGGATCGTCGCGTGGTCCTGGACGAGTTCTTCGCGGTGCTCGATCAGCGCGGGGTCCGCGTCTCCTCGTCCGAGCAGGGGGTGCGTTTGGCGCACGCGGTCGCCGACATGGTCGAGGCCCTCGGTGGCATCGAGTCGGTCGCCGGTCCGGCGGACGAGCCGTCCATCGTCGACGCCGAGCCCATCGCGTGGGTCGGAGCCCCCTCCGGGGCCGACGCATCCTGACCGATCCCGTGGACCGGGCCGCGATCGCCGGGGCGGCGTTCGGGCCCCTGGAGGTCCATGGCGACCTTCGAGGGTCGTTCGCTGAGCTCTACCGCCGGAGCGTGCTGGCCGGCGTTCCCGCGATGGTCCAGGCGAACCTCTCGACGTCGGCGGCGGGGGTGGTGCGCGGCCTGCACTTCCACCGGCGGCAGTCGGACCTGTGGGTACCCGTCGCCGGCAGGGCCACGGCCGCGCTTGTTCGACCTCCGGGCGGGGTCCCCGACGCACGGACGTGCGGTCACCCAGGAGCTCGACGCCACCCGTCCTTCGACGCTGTACATCCCGGCCGGCGTGGCCCATGGGTTCGCCGCGACGGAGCCCTTCTCGCTGCTCTACCTGGTGGATCGCGAGTACGCGGGCGACGACGAATGGGGCGTCGCCTGGGACGATCCCGACCTGGGGATCGACTGGCCGCTCTCCGACCCGGTCCTGTCGGAGCGGGATCGGAGGAACCCGCCCTTGCGGGAGGTCCTGGCCGACCCGCCCGGGTACGCCTGAGGTCCGGTCGATCCTGGGTTGACCCGGGCCGGACGACGGCGTACCCTTCCGCCCTGCCCTGCCCGGGGCGACGGCAGGCACGGTTGACTGTGCCTGCATCCGTGCGTACACTGCTCGTTTGCCGTGCCGTTCGCCGCGCTTCGCTGTGCGCCAGCTCGTCTCCCTGGGAGGGATCGTTCTTGCCTGAGCAGCTCGTCCCTGTCCGCGATCGTGTCAGTTTCTCCAAGCTCGACGAGGTGTTGGGACTTCCCGACCTCGTGGGCATCCAGCGGGAGTCCTTCGACTGGCTCCTGTCGGAAGGGCTGAAGGAGGTCCTCGAAGAGGTATCGCCGATCGAGGACTTCACCGAACAGTTCCAGCTCTACTTCGGCCGCCATCAGTTCAAGGAGGTCAAGGCCTCCGAAGAGGAGTGCCGCGACAAGGACATCACCTATAGCCAGCCGCTCTTCGTCGAGGCCACCTTCGTCAACAAGGTGACCGGCGAGATCAAGGAGCAGGAAGTCTTCATGGGGGACTTCCCGATCATGACCGAGCGGGGCACCTTCATCATCAACGGGACCGAGCGCGTCGTCGTCTCGCAGCTCGTCCGTTCGCCGGGCGTCTACTTCAGCCGGGAGGCCGACAAGACGTCCGATCGTGACATCTACGTCGCGAAGATCATCCCGGGCCGGGGCGCGTGGCTCGAGTTCGACGTCGACAAGAAGGACACGGTCGGCGTCCGGATCGACCGGAAGCGCCGCCAGAGCGTCACGGTCCTTCTGAAGGCGCTCGGTTGGACGGCCGACGAGATCCTGGCGCTGTTCGACCAGGCGCCGTCGGTCCAGCTCACGCTGGACAAGGATCACGTCGAGACGCAGGAAGAGGCGCTCGAGGACATCTACCGGAAGCTCCGTCCCGGCGAGCCGCCTACGGCCGACTCCGCGCGCACCCTGCTCGAGAACCTCTTCTTCAACCCGAAGCGGTACGACCTCGCGCGGGTCGGACGGCACAAGGTGGACAAGAAGCTCGGGCCGGCGGCGGGCGACGCGCTCAAGCAGCTCCGCGCGCACGCCAAGACGATCGCCGAGCTCGATAACCCCGACAAGAAGGCCTGGGAGCAGATCCGCTACCGGGTGTTCTCCGAGATGCAGAAGGACGAGTCGGGTGCGGGCGCGCCGAAGTACAAGGCCGTCCTGACCTACGAGGACATCATCAAGACCGTCCGGTACCTCGTGAAGCTGCACGCCGGCGAGGAGGGGTACGACCCCGACGACATCGACCACTTCGGGAACCGCCGGCTGCGCTCGGTGGGGGAGCTGATCCAGAACCAGATCCGGATCGGGCTCTCTCGCATGGAGCGTGTGGTGAAGGAGCGGATGACGACCCAGGACGTCGAGGCGATCACGCCGCAGACGCTGATCAACATCCGTCCGGTCGTCGCGTCGATCAAGGAGTTCTTCGGGACATCGCAGCTCTCGCAGTTCATGGACCAGACGAACACCCTGGCGGGCCTGACCCACAAGCGGCGGCTGTCCGCCCTCGGGCCGGGTGGCCTGTCGAGGGAGCGCGCCGGGTTCGAGGTCCGCGACGTCCACCCGTCGCACTACGGCCGGATGTGCCCGATCGAGACGCCGGAGGGTCCGAACATCGGGCTGATCGGGTCGCTGTCGACCTACGGGCGCATCAACCAGTTCGGGTTCATCGAGACCCCGTACCGCCGCGTGGTCGGCGGCAAGGTGACGGACAAGATCGACTACCTCTCCGCGGACGAGGAGGACAAGCACGTCATCGCACAGGCGAACGCCGCGATCGACAAGACCGGGAAGTTCACCGAGCCCACGGTCCTGGTCCGCCGCAAGGGCGGCGAGGTCGACTCCGTCCTTCCGGACGAGGTCGACTACATGGACGTCTCGCCCAAGCAGCTCGTCTCGGTCGCGGCCGCGCTGATCCCGTTCCTCGAGCACGACGACGCGAACCGGGCCCTGATGGGGGCCAACATGCAGCGACAGGCCGTGCCGTTGCTGCGCTCCGAGGCGCCGCTCGTCGGCACCGGCGTGGAGTTCCGCGCCGCGGTCGACGCGGGGGACGTCGTCATCACGCTCGAGGCCGGGACCGTCGAGGATGTGTCCGCAGACGAGATCGTGATCAAGGAGCGGACGGGCAACCTCCGCGTGTACAAGCTCCTCAAGTTCCGACGCTCGAACCAGGGCACGAACATCAACCAGAAGCCGATCGTCAGCGTCGGTGATCGCGTGGCGAAGGGCCAGGTCATCGCCGACGGTCCCTCCACCGAGGCCGGCGAGATCGCCCTCGGGAAGAACCTCGTCGTCGCCTACATGCCGTGGGAGGGCCACAACTACGAGGACGCGATCATCATCTCCGAGCGGCTGGTCAAGGACGACCTGCTGACCTCGATCCACATCGAGGAGCACGAGGTCGACGCCCGCGACACCAAGCTCGGCGCGGAGGAGATCACCCGCGACATCCCGAACGTCTCGGAGGAGATCCTGAAGGATCTCGACGAGCGGGGCATCGTCCGGATCGGCGCCGAGGTGAACCCGGGCGACTACCTGGTCGGGAAGGTCACGCCCAAGGGCGAGACGGAGCTCACGCCCGAGGAGCGGTTGCTCCGCGCGATCTTCGGTGAGAAGGCGCGCGAGGTCCGCGATACCTCGCTCAAGGTGCCGCACGGCGAGCAGGGCAAGGTGATCGGGGTCCGCGTGTTCAGCCGCGACGACGGCGACGAGCTGCCGCCCGGCGTGAACCAGCTGGTCCGTGTCTACGTCGCCCAGAAGCGGAAGATCTCCGACGGCGACAAGCTGGCGGGGCGCCACGGGAACAAGGGCGTCATCTCGACGATCCTGCCCGAGGAGGACATGCCCTTCCTCGAGGACGGAACCCCGGTCGACATCATCCTGAACCCGCTCGGCGTCCCGTCCCGGATGAACCTGGGGCAGGTCCTCGAGGCGCATCTGGGCTACGCGTCCCTGGTGGGCTTCACGAAGGACGGGACCGATCACCCGGGACCCGTGCACGTGGCCACGCCCGTGTTCGACGGTGCCCGCGAGGGCGAGATCCTGGAGGCGATCCGGAGCTCGCACCCGAACGCCGACGGTCAGAAGCTGATCGACGACGTCGGGAAGGCCCGTCTGTTCGACGGGCGCTCGGGCCAGCCCTTCGAGGAGCCGGTCACGGTCGGGGTCGCGTACATCCTGAAGCTGCTCCACCTCGTCGACGACAAGATCCACGCCCGGTCGACCGGCCCGTACTCGATGATCACCCAGCAGCCGCTGGGCGGGAAGGCGCAGTTCGGGGGCCAACGCTTCGGTGAGATGGAGGTCTGGGCCCTCGAGGCCTACGGCGCCGCGTACGCCCTGCAGGAGCTGCTCACGATCAAGTCGGACGACGTGCTCGGCCGCGTGAAGGTCTACGAGGCCATCGTCAAGGGCGAGAACATCCCCGAGCCCGGGATCCCCGAGTCGTTCAAGGTCCTGATCAAGGAGATGCAGTCCCTCTGCCTGAACGTGGAGGTCCGTTCCAGCTCGGGCGAGGAGATCGAGCTGCGGGAGACCGACGAGGACGTGTTCCGGGCCGCCGAGGAGCTCGGGATCGACCTGTCCCGTCGGGAGCCGGCCGGGGCGGACTTCGATTGAGCCTCGGGAACACGCGAGCGTTGAACCGGATGGAGAGCGAGCCACGCCCAAGAGGCGCAAGGGAGGCGAGCTGCTAAGTGCTGGACGTCAACTACTTCGATGAGCTCCGGATCGGCCTGGCCACCGCGGATCAGATCCGCGCCTGGTCCAACGGCGAGGTCAAGAAGCCGGAGACCATCAACTACCGGACGCTGAAGCCGGAGAAGGACGGCCTGTTCTGCGAGCGGATCTTCGGTCCGACGCGGGACTGGGAGTGCCACTGCGGCAAGTACAAGCGCGTCCGCTTCAAGGGGATCATCTGTGAGCGCTGCGGGGTGGAGATCACCCGGAGCAAGGTCCGGCGCGACCGGATGGGGCACATCGAGCTCGCCGCCCCCGTCACCCACATCTGGTACTTCAAGGGCGTCCCGAGCCGTCTCGGCTACCTGCTGGATCTGGCGCCGAAGGACCTCGAGCGGATCATCTACTTCGCGGCCTACGTGATCACGCGGGTCGACGAGGACCGCCGGCACAAGGATCTGCCCGAGATCGAGGCCCAGCTCGAGCAGGAGAAGAAGGATATCGACGCCGATCGCGACGATTGGATCAAGCGTCGGCTCTCCGAGCTCGAGGATCGGCTGAAGGAGCTCGAAGGCGAAGGAGCGAAGGGAGCCCAGCTCTCCGCCGCGAAGCGCGAGGCGCAGCGCGAGATCGAGAAGCGGACCGAAGAGGCCGCCCGCGAGGCGCAGCACCTGGATGACGTCCTAGCGGCGTTCAAGGGGCTGTCCGTGAAGCAGCTCGTCGCCGACGACGCCGTCTACCGCTCGCTCCGCGAGCAGTTCGGCGACTACTTCGAAGGCGGCATGGGCGCCGAGGCGATCAAGCGTCTGCTGCAGGACTACGACGTGGCGGTCGAGGCGGAATCCCTCCGCGACCAGATCGAGAACGGCAAGGGAACGCGGCGGCTCAAGGCGATCAAGCGACTGAAGGTCGTGTCGAACTTCGTCGAAGGGCGTTCCACCCCGCTCGGGATGGTCCTCGACGCGGTCCCCGTGATCCCGCCGGACCTGCGCCCGATGGTGCAGCTGGACGGCGGCCGGTTCGCGACGTCCGACCTGAACGACCTCTACCGGCGCGTGATCAACCGGAACAACCGGCTGAAGCGGCTGCTCGACCTCCAGGCGCCCGAGATCATCGTCAACAACGAGAAGCGGATGCTGCAGGAGGCCGTGGATGCGCTGTTCGACAACGGCCGGCGCGGCCGTCCCGTCACCGGTCCCGGCAACCGCCCGCTCAAGTCGCTCTCGGACATGCTGAAGGGCAAGCAGGGCCGGTTCCGTCAGAACCTGCTCGGCAAGCGCGTGGACTACTCCGGCCGCTCCGTCATCGTGGTCGGTCCGGAGCTCCGCCTGCACCAGTGCGGCCTGCCCAAGCAGATGGCGCTCGAGCTGTTCAAGCCGTTCGTGATGAAGCGGCTCGTCGACCAGAACCTGGCGCAGAACATCAAGAGCGCGAAGCGGATGGTCGAGCGCGCCCGTCCGCAGGTGTGGGATGTCCTCGAGGAGGTCATCCGCGAGCATCCGGTGCTCCTGAACCGAGCGCCCACCCTTCACCGACTCGGGATCCAGGCCTTCGAGCCGGTCCTGGTCGAGGGCAAGGCGATCAAGATCCACCCGCTCGTGTGTGCGGCGTTCAACGCCGACTTCGACGGGGACCAGATGGCGGTGCACGTGCCGCTGTCGGCCGAAGCGCAGGCCGAGGCCCGGATCCTGATGCTGTCGACGAACAACATCCTGTCGCCGGCGCACGGACGTCCGATCGCCACGCCGACGCAGGACATGGTCCTGGGGATGTACTACCTCACCCTCGCGATCGACGAGGACGTCAAGGAAGAGGCGACGCCTGCGTTCGGTTCGCCGGCCGAGGCGCTGCTCGCCTATGACAAGGGCTACTCGCTCCACAGCCCGATCCGCATCCGGCTCGAGGGTAAGACGCTCCCACCCGAGCTCATGCCCGAAGGATGGGACGGCGATGGCCGGACCCCGGTGATCCGAACGACGATCGGACGGGTCATCTTCAACCAGGCGTTCCCCGACGACTTCGAGTACCGCAACCAGCACGTGCTGAAGGGCGACGTGGCCCGGTTCGTCGACGAGACCGTCCACCGCTACGACCGGGCGACCGTCGAGCAGGTCTTGGACAACCTCAAGAACCTGGGGTTCCACTACGCGACGCGCGCAGGCGTGACCCTCGGCGTCGAGGACGTCACCACGCCTTCGGACAAGGCGAAGATCCTGGACGAGCACGAGAAGCGTGCATCCAAGGTCGAGACGCAGTACCGCAAGGGGATCATCACCGACGACGAGCGTCGTCAGGAGCTGATCGAGATCTGGACCCAGGCGACCGACGAGGTGAAGGACGCCATGGAGGCACAGTTCACCGTCACGAACCCGATCTTCATGATGGCCAACTCGGGCGCCCGCGGGAACATCATGCAGATCCGGCAGCTCGCCGGCATGCGCGGACTCGTGGCTAACCCGAAGGGTGAGATCATCCCCCGGCCGATCAAGTCCAACTTCCGCGAGGGCCTGTCCGTGCTCGAGTACTTCATCTCGACGCACGGCGCCCGCAAGGGCCTGGCCGATACGGCGCTGCGGACGGCCGACTCCGGATACCTCACGCGGCGTCTGGTCGACGTCGCCCAGGAGTTGATCGTTCGCGAGGACGACTGCGGGTCCGACCGGAGCGTCCCGGCCGAGGTGAACGTGGTGCGGCCCGACGGGACCAAGGTGCGTGCGTCGCACGTCGACACGAGCCTGTTCGGCCGGGTCCTGGCCGAGGACGTGAAGGTCGGCGGCAAGAAGATCGCCCAGGCCGGCGAGGAGCTGACCGACGAGCTCACCGAGGTCGTCGTGGCCTCCGGTGTGGAGTCCGTCCAGGTCCGCTCGGTCGTCACCTGCGAGGCCGAGGTCGGCGTCTGCCGGCTGTGCTACGGCCGGAACCTGGCGAGCGGACGGCTCGTGGACATCGGCGAGGCGGTCGGGATCATCGCCGCGCAATCGATCGGCGAGCCGGGCACGCAGCTCACGATGCGGACGTTCCACACGGGAGGTGTCGCCGGTGAGGACATCACGCACGGTCTGCCTCGCGTCGTAGAGCTCTTCGAGGCTCGCAAGCCCAAGGGCGAGGCGCAGATCAGCGAGCTCTCCGGCGTCGTCGCGATCGAGGACGACGAGGAGAAGCACGTCCGCCGGATCCGGGTCAGCTCGGAGGACGTCGAAGACATGGTCGAGTACCCGGTCTCGTACCGGGCGCGGCTCACGGTGTCCGACGGCGACGCGGTGGTCGTCGGCCAGCAGCTCACGGAGGGGTCGGTCAACCCCCACGAGAAGCTGCGGGTCGAGGGTGTGATGGCCCTGCAGCTCCACATGGTCGAGGAGGTCCAGCAGGTCTACCGGAGCCAGGGCGTCACGATCCACGACAAGCACATCGAGCTGATCGCCCGCCAGATGCTCCGCAAGGTGCACATCATCGAGCCGGGGGACACGGAGTTCCTCCCCGGGGACATGATCGCCCGGCGGGCCTTCGAGGAGCGCAACGCGGAGGTCGTCGAGAGCGGCGGCGTTCCGGCATCGGCGCGCCCGGTGTTGCTCGGCATCACGAAGGCCTCGCTCGCGACCGATTCATGGCTCTCCGCCGCTTCCTTCCAGGAGACGACGCGGGTGCTCACCGACGCTGCCATCGGAGCGAAGTCGGACCCGCTGCTCGGCCTGAAGGAGAACGTGATCATCGGCAAGCTGATCCCGGCCGGCACGGGCATGCACCGGTACCGCAACGTCCAGGTGCGGATCAAGCCCGAGGCGATCCCGGAGTACTGGCTGGCCCGTCAGCGCGAGATCGCCGAGCAAGCCGCGGTCGAGGGCGGGGAGCCGGCGCTGGTCGGCCTCACGCGCGAGCAGGCCGAACAGATGCTCGGCGGATCGTTGTCCGCCTCCGAGGACGAGTAGCCCTTCCTACGGCGAACGGCGGGGATCCGGTGACGGGTCCTCGCCGTTCGTCGTCTTGACCGCTTCGGGCGACCAGGCCTAGCGTGACCATTGTCCGAGCCCCGTGTTCATCCCGGTCGGGTTCGGGGTCGCCTCCGATGCCGTGCACGTCGTGGCCGTGGGTGGCTCACCCTCGATGGCCTCAGCGGCACGGCGATCGGAGAGTTCCGTCCCCGGTGGGTGACTACGGTTACGCGGTGCCCGGCATCGACAACTCGATCTGGATGACCGCCGAGTACGTCTCGTCGACGTGCGGCCTGGATGGATGGCTCGCCGACGCGAACTGCGGTGAGACGCGGCCGCTCCTGACGAACCACACGACCCGCGTCCGGCAGGTCGAGACGTAAGGCACGCTCGGATGGGGGTCGATCCGGCCCCCGCCCGGCGCTCCTCGAGCTCGCGCCTGTGACCTCAGGCCCTGGCCGCGAGCTCGAGAAGCGCCGCGTGGATCGGTTCGGACCCCGCGAGGATGCTCCCCGCGAGGACGTCAGGTCCGCCGCCCCAGTCCGAGACGACGCCGCCCGCCTCGCGGACCAGGATCGTCCCCGCGGCGACGTCCCAGGGCCCCAGGGCGAGCTCGAAGAATCCCTCGAACACCCCGGCCGCGACCCAAGCGAGGTCGAGCGCCGCCGCGCCGGGCCGGCGCAGGTCCTCGAACCGCCCCAGTGCGGCAGCCATCGTCGCGAGGTAGCGCCGGGAGAGGTCCGCCTTGCGGCGGAACGGGAAGCCCGTGCCGACGATCGCCCGCTCCACCGGGCGCTCCGAGACCCGGATGACTAGCTCGCCGCCGTCGGCGCGCACGTCCCAGGCCCCGAAGCCCTGGGCGGCCCGGTACGTCTGGTCGAGGAAGGGGGCGTGGACGCTGCCGGCGACCGGCACGGTCTCGCGGATCAGCGCCACCGAGACGGCAACGACGGGGAACCCGTGCAGGAAGTTGGCGGTGCCGTCCAGCGGGTCCACGAGCCAGTATTCGTCGCCGGACCGGCCCCCGCCTTCCTCGCCCACCACCGGGATGCCGGGCGTGGCCTCGGCGAGGAGCCGGACGATCGCCGCTTCGCTCGCGCGGTCGACCGCGGTGACGTAGTCACCGGAGCCCTTGAGCTCGGGGGCGCCACCGGCGCCGGGCTCGGCCGCGAGGATGATCTCCCCGCCCGCGCGGGCGGCGCGCTCCGCGATCCTCGCGAGATCCGGTAGGTTCGGGCGTGGGGCCGACACGGTCGGACGGTACCTACCGTCCCAGGTTGACACTCCGTGCGTGTGACCTGTAGTTTTGGCGGTCGCGCCCCGGCTCGGCGGGCCAGCAGGCGCGCCTCATCTCCATCCGGAGGAGGACCCCGGTACGTCGCGCGTGCGCTGCGCACCGGGAACTCGGTCCGCGGGTCTGGGTGTGGTACCCCGGCTCCGGTGTTTGACAACGACAGAGTGCAGACGAGGCAGCCATGCCCACGATCCAACAACTCGTTCGGAAGGGCCGCAAGCAGCCCAAGACGAAGACCAAGAGCCCGGCGCTGAAGGGATCCCCTCAGCGGCGGGGCGTCTGCACGCGCGTCTACACCGCCACCCCGAAGAAGCCGAACTCCGCCCTGCGGAAGGTCGCTCGTGTCCGGCTCACGTCGCAGATCGAGGTGACCGCGTACATCCCTGGTGTGGGTCACAACCTCCAGGAGCACTCCATCGTGCTCGTGCGCGGTGGACGGGTGAAGGACATGCCGGGTGTTCGATACAAGATCGTCCGCGGCACCCTCGATACCGCCGGCGTGAAGGACCGCAAGCAGGCGCGCTCGCGCTACGGCGCGAAGAAGGGTGCCGAGTAGCGATGCCACGCAAGGGCGCCGCCGCTCGCCGCGAGGTCCTGCCGGACCCCGTGTACCAGAACCCGCTGGTCACCCAGTTGGTGAACAAGGTGCTGCTCCACGGGAAGAAGACGGTCGCCGAGCGCACGGTCTACAAGGCGCTCGAGGTCATCTCCGAGCGGACCGCGAACGATCCGGTGATCACGCTCAAGAAGGCCGTCGAGAACGTACGCCCGATGCTCGAGGTGAAATCCCGCCGGGTCGGAGGCGCCTCCTACCAGGTACCGATCGAGGTGAAGCCGCAGCGCGGCACCACCCTCGCCCTCCGGTGGCTCGTTAACTACAGCCGCCAGCGTCGTGAGCCCTCGATGGCGGAGCGTCTCGTCGCCGAGATCATGGACGCGGCGAACGGGACGGGGACCTCGGTCAAGCGGCGCGAGGACATGCACAAGATGGCCGAGGCGAACCGGGCGTTCGCGCACTACCGATGGTGATCGAAGGGAAACGTCGAGCCGGCCTCTCGGGGCCGGTTTCTGGTGAGAGGGGGACCGGCTGATGGCGGTCCCCGCGGAGAAGATGCAGGTGGCACAGACCGACCAGGACGTCAAGGGCAGGCCCGGCAAGGGCCTGGATATCCGTGAGTACCCGCTGGCGCGCACGCGCAACATCGGGATCATGGCCCACATCGACGCGGGCAAGACCACGACGACCGAACGGATCCTGTACTACACCGGCAAGGCGTACAAGATCGGCGAGGTCCACGAGGGCACCGCGCAGATGGACTGGATGGTTCAGGAACGGGAGCGCGGCATCACGATCACGTCCGCCGCCACCACCTGCCAGTGGAAGGGCCACTGGATCAACATCATCGACACCCCGGGCCACGTCGACTTCACCGTGGAGGTCGAGCGCAGCCTCCGCGTCCTCGACGGTGCCGTCGCGGTCTTCGACTCGGTCGCGGGCGTCGAGCCCCAGACCGAGACGGTGTGGCGCCAGGCCGATCGCTACCGGGTCCCTCGGATGTGCTTCATCAACAAGATGGACCGCACCGGGGCGGACTTCGGCCGAACGGTCGAGATGATCGTCGACCGCCTGAGCGCGAACCCCCTCGTGCTCCAACTGCCTTGGGGTGCCGAGGCCGAATTCCACGGCGTGATCGATCTCATCGAGATGAAGGGCCACTACTGGGAAGGCGAGATGGGCGAGGAGTGGAAGGACACCGACATCCCCGATGACTACCTCGACGCCGCCCGCGCCGGCCGACACGACCTCTTCGAGAAGCTCGCCGATCACGACGAGTCCCTGATGGAGAAGTTCGTGCATGAGGAGGAGCCCACCGTCGACGAGCTGCGGCGCGCGATCCGTCGCGCGACCCTCGCGGGCGAGGGGGTCCCGGTCCTCGTCGGTTCCGCGTTCAAGAACAAGGGGGTCCAGCCGCTGCTGGATGCGATCGTCCACTACCTGCCCTCCCCGCTCGACGTTCCTCCGGTGGAGGGGACGACCACGGCGGGCGATCAGGTGGTCCGGCACGCCAGCGACGATGAGCCGTTCTCGGCGCTCGCGTTCAAGATCATGTCCGACCCCTACGTCGGCCGCCTCACGTACCTCCGGGTGTACTCGGGGGTCCTGAAGGCGGGGTCGCACGTCGTGGACTCCACGAAGGACCGGAAGGAGCGCATCGGGCGCATCCTCCAGATGCACGCGAACCATCGCGAGGACAAGGACGCCGCCTATACCGGCGATATCGTCGCGGTCGTCGGGCTGAAGCACGCCACCACCGGCGACACGATCTGCGATCCCGACCAGCCGGTGATCCTGGAGACGATCACGTTCCCGACGCCGGTGATCTCGGTCGCGGTCGAGCCGAAGACGAAGGCCGATCAAGACAAGCTCGGCAACGGACTCGCGAAGCTCGCCGACGAGGACCCGACGTTCGTCGTGAAGTACGACGACGAGACCGGGCAGACCGTCATCTCGGGGATGGGCGAGCTCCACCTCGACATCCTGGTCGACCGTCTGAAGCGCGAGTTCAGCGTCGATGCGAACGTCGGCAAGCCGCAGGTGGCCTACCGCGAGACGATCCGTCGCGAGGCCCACAAGGTCGAGGCGCGGTTCGTCCGGCAGACGGGTGGTCGCGGTCAGTTCGGGCACGTCGTGATCGACCTGGAGCCGACCGGCCCCGGCGGTGGCTACGAGTTCATCAACAAGATCGTCGGCGGCAAGATCCCGCGCGAGTACATCCCGGCGGTCGACCAGGGGATCCAGGAGGCGCTCGACAACGGGATCCTGGCCGGGTATCCGATGGTCGACGTCCGCGCCACGCTGACCGACGGGTCGTACCACGAGGTCGACTCGTCTGAGATGGCGTTCAAGATCGCGGGCTCGATGGCTGTCAAGGAGGCGGCCCGCCGGGCCGACCCCGTGCTGCTCGAACCGGTCATGGAGTTCGAGGTGACCACGCCGGAGGAGTTCATGGGTGACGTGATGGGCGACGTCACCGCGCGCCGAGGGCGGATCGAGCGCATCGACGACCGCGGCGGCCAGAAGTCGATCCTCGTGCTCGTGCCGCTGGCAGAGCTCTTCGGCTACGCGACCGAGCTCCGTTCACGGACGCAGGGTCGCGCCGCGCACAGCCCGATGCAGCTGCACGCCTACCACGAGGTGCCAGCGCAGATCGCGAAAGAGATCGTCGCCCGGGTGACCGGGGAGTAGCCCGGAGCCGGGCGAGGGGAGGGAACGACATGGGCAAGCAGAAGTTCGAGCGGACGAAGCCGCACGTCAACATCGGCACGATGGGTCACATCGACCACGGCAAGACGACGCTCACGGCGGCGATCACCAAGCGCCAGGCCGACAAGGGCCTCGCGCAGTTCACGCCGTTCGATGAGATCGACAAGGCGCCGGAGGAGCGCGAGCGCGGCATCACGATCGCGATCGCCCACGTGGAGTACGAGACCGAGAACCGTCACTACGCCCACGTCGACATGCCGGGCCACGCCGACTACATCAAGAACATGATCACCGGAGCCGCCCAGATCGACGGCGCGATCCTGGTGGTCTCCGCGGCCGACGGCCCGATGCCCCAGACCCGCGAGCACGTGCTGCTCGCCCGCCAGGTCGGCGTCCCCTACATCGTGGTCGCGCTCAACAAGTGCGACATGGTCGACGACCCCGAGCTGCTCGAGCTCGTCGAGCTCGAGGTCCGTGAGCTGCTCACCTCCTACGAGTTCCCCGGCGACGACACCCCCGTGATCCAGGTCTCGGCGCTGAAGGCGCTGGAGGGCGACGAGGCGTGGGTCGGCAAGATCGACGAGCTGATGCAGGCCTGCGACACCTACATCGCCGAGCCGGTGCGCGAGACCGACAAGCCGTTCCTGATGCCGATCGAGGACGTGTTCTCGATCACCGGGCGCGGCACGGTCGTGACCGGCCGCGTGGAGCAGGGCAAGCTCGCCAAGATGTCCGAGGTCGAGATCGTCGGGATCCGCGACACCCGCAAGACGACCGCCACCGACCTCGAGATGTTCCGCAAGCTGCTCGATGAGGTCCAGGCCGGCGACAACGTCGGGATCTTGCTGCGCGGGATCGACAAGGACGAGGTCGAGCGCGGCCAGGTGCTCGCGACCCCGGGCTCGATCACCCCGCACACGAACTTCACGGCCCAGGTCTACATCCTGTCCAAGGACGAGGGCGGCCGGCACACGCCGTTCTTCAACGGCTACCGCCCGCAGTTCTACTTCCGCACGACCGACGTCACCGGCACGGCGAACCTGCCCGAGGGCGTCGAGATGGTGATGCCGGGCGACAACGTCGAGATGACGGTCGAGATGATCGCCCCGATCGCCATGGAAGAGGGCCTGCGGTTCGCGATCCGCGAGGGTGGCCGCACCGTGGGTGCCGGCCGCGTGACGAAGATCCTGAAGTAGGGCGACGGAGCGGACGAGAGAGAAGGCGCGAGTGGCAGGACCGAAGATCCGCATCAAGCTCCGGGCGTACGACCACCGGATGCTGGACGTGGCGGCGCGCGACATCGTCGAGCACGTGACACGCACCGGCGCGAAGGTCGTCGGACCGGTGCCGCTGCCGACCGAGCGCCGTATCTACACGGTCATCCGGTCGCCGCACAAGTACAAGGACTCACGTGAGCACTTCCAGATGCTCACGCACAAGCGGTTGATCGACATCGTCGACGCCACCTCCAAGACGGTGCAGGAGCTGCAACGCCTGAACCTGTCGGCCGGAGTGGACATCGAGATCAAGCTCTGAGGATGGGTGACGTGAAGGGCATCTTGGGCGAGAAGCTGGGCATGACCCAGATCTTCGAGGACACCCGCGCGGTGCCGGTGACGGTCATCAAGGCCGGCCCGTGCTTCGTCGCGCAGGTCAAGACGAAGGAACACGACGGCTACGACGCCGTCCAGCTCGCCTTCGCCGAGCCGCGGCGCAACGACCTGACGAAGCCGATGCAGGGTCATTTCGACGCGCACGGCGGTCAGCCCGGACGCCACCTCGTCGAGCTCCGCACCGACGACGCCGCCAGCTACACGCCCGGGCAAGAGCTCCGAGCCGACCTGTTCGCCGCCGGTGAGCGGGCGGACGTGGTCGGGGTGTCGAAGGGCAAGGGCTTCGCCGGCGTCATGAAGCGCCACGGGTTCGGCGGCCTCGGTGCGAGCCACGGGACCGAGCGCAAGCACCGGTCCCCGGGATCGATCGGCGCCTGCGCGACGCCATCCCGCGTCTTCAAAGGCATGCGGATGGCGGGCCACCACGGGAACCAACGCGTCACCGTCCTGAACCTCGAGGTCGTCCAGGCCGACGCCGAGCGGAACCTGCTCTTGGTCAAGGGCGCGGTCCCTGGACCGAACGGTGGACTCGTGATGGTGCGTTCGGCCGTGAAGGCCCCGGCGGGGAAGGGGGCGTGATGGCGACGATCGACGTCTTCGATCCGGCAGGGACGAGGGCGGGCAGCCGCGAGCTCCCGGACGAGATCTTCGCCTCCACGGTGAACGTCCCGCTGATGCACCAGGTCGTGATCGCCGGCCTCGCCAGCCTCCGCGCGGGGACCCACAGCACGAAGACCCGCGGAGACGTCGCGGGCGGCGGCAAGAAGCCGTGGCGTCAGAAGGGAACCGGCCGGGCTCGGCAGGGGTCGATCCGGTCCCCACAGTGGGTCGGCGGCGGCATCTCCCACGGTCCTCAGCCTCGCTCGCACGACCTACGGGTCAACAAGAAGATGAGGCGTGGCGCGCTCCGCTCGGCGCTCACCGACGCGCTGCAGAGCGGCAAGCTCGTGGCCGTCGAGGATCCGTCCTTCGATGTCCCGAAGACGCGCGAGGCCGTCGCGTTGCTCGGGGCATTGGAGGCCGACGGGAAGGTCCTCGTCGTCCTGCCTGCGCCGGACGAGACGATCGAGAGGTCGTTCCGGAACCTCCGGAGCGTCCGGGTGACGTTCGCGCCGAGCCTGAGCACCTACGACGTCCTGCGTGCGGACCGCGTCGTGTTCACGACCGCGGCTCTCGATGTCCTCGAGGGCAAGGCAGCCGCATCGGCGGGTGCGGCGGCCTCGATGGACGCCACGGGCGAGGACGGGGAGGTCGAGGCATGAAGTCGCCGCGCGACGTCATCATCCGCCCGATCGTCTCGGAGAAGTCCTACGCCGGGCTGGAGCTGAACTCGTACACGTTCCTGGTCGACCGCCGGGCGAACAAGACCCAGATCAAGGAGGCCGTCCAGACGATCTGGGACGTTCGTGTGACCTCGGTGAACACGTTGAATCGGCGCGGGAAGGTCAAGCGCCGCGGGTGGACGAAGGGCAAGCGCGCCGACGAGAAGCGCGCGATCGTGACGCTCGCCGAGGGCGACGCGATCGAGATCTTCGAGCTGGGGAAGTGAGTCATGGCCGTCCGTAAGTACAAGCCGACGACACCGGGACGCCGCGGCGCCAGCGTGTCCTCCTTCGACGAGATCACGCGGTCTCGGCCCGAGAAGTCGTTGGTCGCGAAGGGTCGGAAGAAGGCCGGGCGCAACGTCCACGGCCGGATCACCGCTCGGCACCAGGGCGGCGGCACCAAGCGTCGGTTCCGGATCATCGACTTCCGTCGGAACAAGGACGGCGTTCCGGCCAAGGTGGCGCACATCGAGTACGACCCGAACCGGAGCGCGAGGATCGCGCTGCTCCATTACGCCGACGGCGAGAAGCGCTACATCCTTGCGCCGCAGGGCGTTTCGGTCGGCGACCGCCTGATGTCGGGACCCGATGCCGAGATCCGCCCCGGCAACGCGCTGCCGCTGCGCAACATCCCGGTCGGGACCGTCGTGCACGCGATCGAGCTGAAGCCCGGCGCCGGCGCCAAGATGGCGCGCTCGGCGGGCACGAGCGTCCAGCTGATGGCGAAGGAGGGCGCCAAGGCGACCCTGCGCCTCCCCTCGGGCGAGACGCGCCTCGTCCCCGCTACGTGCAAGGCGACGGTGGGCGTGGTGAGCAACCCGGAGCACGAGCTGATCTCGCTCGGCAAGGCCGGGCGAGCTCGGTGGAAGAACCGGCGTCCGTCGGTCCGCGGCGTGGCGATGAACCCCGTCGACCACCCGTTGGGCGGCGGGGAGGGCAAGTCCTCCGGCGGTCGACACCCGACGTCGCCCTGGGGCAAGAAGGAAGGTCGGACGAGGAAGAAGAACAAGGCGTCGAACAAGGACATCGTCCGGCGCCGTGGGAAGGGTCGTGGCTGATGCCGAGGTCTGTGAAGAAGGGCCCGTTCGTCGACGAGCATCTGATGGTCAAGGTCGACGAGATGAACAGGAAGAACGACAAGCGCGTCGTGAAGACCTGGTCACGACGCTCGACGATCGTGCCCGACATGATCGGGCACACGATCGCCGTGCACGACGGCCGCAAGCATGTCCCGGTGTTCATCTCCGAGTCGATGGTCGGGCACAAGCTCGGCGAGTTCGCGCCGACGCGCACGTTCCGGTCGCACGCCGGATCCGAGCGTCGGACGGGGGTGCGCTGAACATGGAGGCCCGAGCGAGCGTGAAGTACGTCCGGACATCGCCGCGCAAGATGCGGCGGGTCGTGGACCTGATCCGCGGGCAGCACGTGCAGGAGGCCCGCCGGATCCTCCGCTTCTCGCCCCTCGGGGCCTCGCGCGACGTCGAGAAGCTCCTCGACTCGGCCGTGGCGAACGCCGAGCGGCAGCCGGGCGTGATCGCGGACAACCTGTTGGTGGAGCGGGCGTGGGTGGACGAGGGGCCGACGTTGCGACGCTTCCGGCCTCGCGCCTACGGACGCGCGACGCGGGTCCGGAAGCGGACCTCGCACGTGACGGTCGTGGTGAAGACGATGGGAGACGAGGGCTAGTGGGTCACAAGGTCAACCCGTACGGGTTCCGACTGGGGGTCATCTACCCCTGGAAGTCCAACTGGTACGCGCGCAAGGACTACGCGGACCAGCTCCACGAGGACGTCTGGATCCGCAAACACATCCGATCCCGGCTGTCCCGCGCGGGCATCTCGTCGATCGACATCGAGCGCAAGGGCGATCAGATCTGGGTCTTCATCCGCACCGCACGCCCCGGCATCGTGATCGGGCGCAAGGGCGCGGAGGTGGATCGCCTGCGAAAGGACATCGAGCGCTACACGAAGAAGCGCGTCGACGTGAAGGTCGAGGACATGAACCAGGCAGCGAGCGAGTCGCGTCCGGAGACCGATGCGGCGCTCCTCGCCCAAGGGGTCGCCGAGCAGCTCGTCGGTCGGGTGGCGTTCCGTCGCGCGATGCGGCGGGCGGTCCAGACCGCGATGCGTGCCGGTGCCCTCGGCGTCAAGGTCCAGGCGGCCGGACGCCTCGGTGGCACCGAGATGTCGCGCCGCGAGTGGTACCGCGAGGGTCGGGTGCCCCTGCACACGCTGCGCGCGAAGGTGGACTACGGCACGGCAGAGGCGAAGACGACGTTCGGACAGATCGGCGTGAAGGTGTGGATCTACCACGGCGACGAGATCCCGTACCGCGAGCAGGAGACCGAGCGCGCCTTGGCTCGCGCCCGGGTCGGCGGTGGCGGTCGCGCCGGCGCCGACGCGCAGCCGGCGCCTCCGCGACGGAGGTCGGCGACGGCCGAGGCCGCGCAACCCGCTCCCGCGCCCGAGGCCGCGCAACCCGCTCCCGCGCCCGAGGCCGCGCAACCCGCTCCCGCGCCCGAGGCCGCGCAACCCGCTCCCGCGCCCGAGGCCGCGCAACCCGCTCCCGCGCCCGAGGCCGCGCAACCCGCTCCCGCGCCGGACGCCGCGGTGCCCGAGGCACCCGCGGAGGGTGGTGACGCCTGATGCTCGCGCCCAAGAAGGTCAAGCACCGCAAGGTGCATCGAGGTCGTCGCCGCGGCATGGCGAAGGGCGGGACCGAGATCCAGTTCGGCGACTACGGCCTGGTTGCCCTCGAGCCGGCGTGGATCACGAACCGTCAGATCGAAGCGGCGCGCGTCGCGATCACGCGCCACATCCGCCGTGGCGGGAAGGTGTGGATCAACATCTTCCCCGACAAGCCCTTCACGAAGAAGCCCGCCGAGACGCGGATGGGCTCGGGGAAGGGCAACCCCGAGGGATGGGTCGCGGTCGTCAAGCCGGGCCGCGTGATGTTCGAGTTGGCCGGGGTCCCCGAGAGCCTCGCGCGTGAGGCGATGAGCCGGGCCCAGCACAAGCTGCCGATCAAGACGAAGTTCATCTCGCGGGTGGGGGAGTAGATGGCCAGCAAGGCTGCAGAGCTGCGTGAGCTGCCGGACGAGGAGCTCGTGGATCGGATCGAGTCCGCGAAGGAAGAGCTCTTCAACCTGCGCTTCCAGCTGGCGACGGGGCAGCTCGACAACCCCACACGGTTGAAGGCGGTGCGGCACGACGTGGCGCGGATCGCGACGGTGCTCCGCGAACGGGAGCTCGACCGGATCGCGGGCGAGGAGGAGAACCAGTCGTGAGTGAGGAGCAGATGACGACCGAGCGCGGACGGCGGAAGGTCCGGACCGGGGTGGTCGTGTCGGACAAGATGGACAAGACGGTCGTCGTGCGGATCGACCGCCAGATCCGCCACGCGATGTACGACAAGACGGTGCGGCGGTCATCGAAGCTGGCCGCGCACGACGAGTCGAACGACGCCCACATCGGCGACACCGTGCGTGTGATGGAGACCCGCCCGCTGTCGAAGTCGAAGCGTTGGCGCGTCATCGAGATCGTCGAGCGGGCCAAGTAGGAGCTGAGAAGTGATCCAGCAGGAGACGCGCTGCAAGGTCGCGGACAACACGGGGGCCAAGGAGGTCCTCTGCATCCGCGTGCTCGGTGGATCGGCGCGTCGGTACGCTGGGGTCGGCGACATGATCGTCGGGACCGTGAAGGACGCGTTGCCCGGCGGTGCGGTCAAGAAGGGCGAGGTGGTCCGCGCGGTGGTCGTCCGGACCGCCAAGGAGCGTCGCCGGCCGGATGGCTCGTACATCCGCTTCGACGACAACGCGGTCGTGATCATCAACGAACAGAAGAACCCGCGCGGCACCCGCATCTTCGGGCCGGTCGCGCGAGAGCTGCGCGAGAAGCGATTCATGAAGATCATCTCGCTCGCGCCGGAGGTGCTCTAGACATGCCAGGCGTCAACATCAAGAAGGACGACAACGTGCGGGTGATGGCCGGGAAGGACCGCGGCAAGGAAGGCCGTGTCGTCCGGGTGCTTCCGGGCGAGGGCCGCGTGATGGTCGACGGTGTCGCCCTGGCGAAGAAGCACCTGCGCGCGTCCGGCAAACGCTCCACGGGTGGGCAGCAGCTCCAGCAGGGAGGGATCATCGACGCCGAGATGTTCATCGACATCTCGAACGTCCAGATCGTCTGCGGCAGCTGTGGCCAGCCGACCCGTGTCGGTTACCGGATGGACGAGGACGGGAAGATCCGGATCTGCCGCAAGTGCGAGGCGGACCTGTGAGCGACACGTACCTGCCTCGGATGAAGGTCCGGTTCCGGGAGGAGCTGCTGCCCAAGCTGCAGCAGGAGCTGAGCCTCGGCAACCCGATGGAGGTGCCTCGGCTCGAGAAGATCGTGGTCAACATGGGCGTGGGCGACGCGGTCAAGGATGCTCGTATGCTCGAGGCCGCGCTCGACGACCTCACGGTGATCACGGGCCAGAAGCCGGTGATCACGAAGGCCAGGAAGTCGATCGCGGGGTTCAAGCTCCGCGAGGGCATGGCGATCGGAGCGAAGGTCACGCTCCGGGGCGATCGGATGTGGGAGTTCCTCGACCGGCTCGTCACGTTGGCGTTGCCGCGGATCCGGGACTTCCGCGGGCTCGATCCCGATGCCTTCGACGGCCGCGGGAACTACACGCTCGGCGTGACCGAGCAGCTGATCTTCCCGGAGGTCGACTACGACAAGGTGGTGAAGGTGCGCGGGATGGACATCACGATCGTGACGACGGCCCGCGACGACGACGAGGGACGCGCGCTGTTGCGGGCCCTCGGCTTCCCGTTCGCGGGCGCCGAGGCGGTCTCGCAGGCGAGCTGAGGATAGGGACATGGCGAAGAAGGCACTCCTGAACAAGCAGCGGCAGCAGCCGAAGTTCCGGGTTCGGGCGTACACGCGCTGCCGCCGTTGCGGGCGATCGCGCGCGGTCTACCGGAAGCTCTTGCTGTGCCGGATCTGCTTCCGTCAGCTGGCGCACGCCGGCGAGCTACCGGGGGTGACGAAGTCCTCATGGTGAGCACGCAACGGCGGTTCTCGTCGAACGTCTCGGACCCGGTCGCGGACCTGCTGACCCGGATCCGCAACGCGAACCTCGCGTACAAGGACGATCTGATCGCTCCGGTCTCGAAGCTGAACGCGTCCGTGCTGCGGATCCTCCAGCAGGAGGGCTATATCGAGGCGTTCGAGAGGGATGGCGAGGGAACGCAGGCGGCGTACCGGATCCGACTCAAGTACGGGAAGGGTCGGACGCGCACGATCACCGGGCTGAAGCGGATCTCGAAGCCCGGTCGCAGGATGTACGCGGGCCGGGGCGAGCTGCCGCGGGTCATGGGGGGCCTCGGCATCGCGATCGTCTCCACGTCGCAAGGTGTGATGACGGATCGAGAGGCGTCCCGCAAGGGTATCGGCGGCGAGGTGCTCGCCTTCGTATGGTGAGCGACCGGCCGGTGGCCAAGGACCGAAGGACAGGCAGGCGATGAGCAGGATCGGGAAGCAGCCCATCCAGATCCCGACCGACGTCCAGGTGGACGTCGCAGAGGGCAACGTGGTGACGGTGAAGGGGCCCAGGGGCTCGCTCACCCAACTCGTGCACCCCGACATGCGGGTGTCGATCGAGGACGGCGTGGTGCGGGTGGAGCGACCCGACGACGAAGCGTTCCACCGGAGCCTGCACGGCCTCACCCGGTCGTTGCTCGCCAACATGGTGGAAGGGGTCACGAACGGGTTCGAGAAGCGTCTGCAGATCGTCGGGGTCGGATACCGGGCGGCGATGAAGGGCAAGGACCTCGAGATCGCGGCGGGCTATTCCCATCCGGTCGTGGTGACGCAGCCCCTAGGGATCGAGTTCGAGGTGCCGGCTCCCACCCAGATCGTCGTGCGGGGCAACGACAAGCAGCAGGTCGGGGAGACGGCCGCCAACATCCGCAAGGTCCGGAAGCCCGAGCCGTACAAGGGCAAGGGGATCCGGTACGAGGGAGAGTACGTCCGGAAGAAGGCCGGCAAGGCCGCGAAGACGGGTGCCGCATGAGCGACGCGAAGACGAAGCGGGAGGCGAGGCTGCGCCGGCACGCGCGGGTGCGCAAGAAGGTGTCGGGCAGCGCGGAGCGACCGCGTCTGGCGGTGTTCCGGTCGAACCGGCACATCTACGCCCAGCTCATCGACGACATGCGTGCCACGACGATCGCGCAGGCCTCCGACGCCGAGGTGAAGGCCGAAGGCAAGACGGCCCGCGCGAAGGCGGTCGGCGAGCTGATCGCCGGCCGGGCCAAGGACGCGGGCATCGAGCGCGTGGTGTTCGATCGCGGCGGGCGGCAGTTCCACGGGCGCGTCGCGGCGGTCGCCGAAGGCGCCCGCGAGGGAGGACTCCAGATCTGACATGAGGCGATACGACGCGAACCCGCAGGACAAGAGCCCGTTCGAGGAACGGGTCATCTCGATCAACCGCGTGGCCAAGGTCGTCAAGGGCGGTCGCCGGTTCTCGTTCGCCGCGCTCGTCGTCGTCGGCGACGGGGCCGGTCGCGTGGGGGTCGGCTACGGCAAGGCCAAGGAGGTCCCCGCGGCGATCGCCAAGGGCGTCGAGGAGGCTCGCCGGAAGATGTTCGAGGTCCCGATGATGGGGACGACGATCCCTCATGAGGTGATCGGGCAGGCGGGCGCTGGCCGCGTCCTGCTGAAGCCGGCCGCCCCGGGGACCGGGGTCATCGCCGGTGGTCCGGTCCGGGCTCTGGTGGAGTGCGCCGGGATCAAGGACATCCTGTCGAAGTCGCTCGGCTCCTCGAACCAGATCAACATCCTCAAGGCGGCGGTCCAGGGCCTCCACGACCTGCGCAGGCCGGCCCAGATCGCCCAGCTCCGCGGGCGCGACGTGCATGAGGTCGCGCCCAAGCCGATGCTCGCCGCCGTGGCGGCGGCCGAGGCACAGCTCCAGGCGAAGCGTGCGGCCGCGCTCGAAGAGGTGTACTCGGACGAGCCCTCGCGTCCGCCGGGTCCGTCGCGAGGCCGGCGATGAGCAAGCTCAAGGTCACCCAGCGCCGGAGCGTGATCGGGCGCCCGCAGGATCAGAAGGACACGGTGCGCCGGCTCGGGTTGCACCGCATGAACGACTCCGTGGTCAAGGACGACCGTCCCGACGTCCGCGGCATGATCGAGAAGGTCAAGCATCTCGTCGACGTGGAGGAGGTCGAGGCATGAAGGTCCATCACCTCCGTCCCGCGGAGGGCTCGACGAAGGAACGCAAGCGCGTGGGCCGTGGCCGTGCCGGCGCCGGTGGGAAGACCGCCGGTCGCGGCACGAAGGGCACGGGAGCACGCAAGAACGTCCCCGCGTACTTCGAGGGCGGGCAGATGCCGCTGCAGCGGCGGGTCCCGAAGCTGAAGGGGTTCACCAACCCCAACCGCGTCGCGTTCGCCCCCGTGAACGTCGAGATCCTCGCGAAGTACTTCGACGGCGAGGTGTCGCCGGAGGCGCTGTACGAGCACGGGCTCGCCCGCAAGGGTCGTCCGGTGAAGGTGCTCGCCCGCGGGGAGATGGACAAAGCCCTGGTGGTGAAGGCGCACGCCTTCTCCGCCGCAGCGAAGGCCAAGATCGAGGCCGCCGGTGGGCGCGCCGAGGTCGTTGGCTAGTCGGGAGTACGATAGAGCGCCGTGCTGAAGGCTTTCCTCAACGCGTTCCGGGTCCCGGATCTCCGCAACAAGATCCTCTTCACGCTGGCCATCATCGCCGTCTACCGGTTCGGGGCGCACGTCCCCGTTCCGGTGGTCGACATCGGCGAGCTGCAGCGGCAGCTGGGGAACACCGACGGCACGAGCTTCCTGCAGTTCATCGACCTGTTCTCGGGCGGCGCGCTCGGACGGATGGCGGTCTTCGGGCTCGGGATCATGCCGTACATCACGAGCTCGATCATCATGCAACTCCTCACCGTCGTGATCCCGAAGCTGCAGCAGTGGCAGGATCAGGGCGAGCAGGGCACGAAGAAGATCAACCAGTGGACGCGCTACGTCACGGTCGTGCTGGCCCTCCTGCAGGCCACCGGGCTCGTCTTCCTCTTCCATAACCCGAACGCGCAGGGCGGGAGCGGGGTCGACATCTTCCCGCCGGGGACCTTCACGGCGCCGAACGTCATGCTGATCGTGCTCACGTTCACGGCGGGGACCGCGACCGTGATGTGGCTCGGGGAGCTGATCACCCAGCGCGGCGTCGGCAACGGGATGTCGATCCTGATCTTCACGAGCGTGATCTCGTCGCTGCCCTCCGAGGGCAACGCGATCCTGCAGACGGGAGGGACCGGCAAGTTCATCGTGATCTGCTTCATCGGGCTCGCGATCATCGTGGCCGTGGTCTTCATGGACCAGGGTCAACGACGGATCCCGATCCAGTACGCCAAACGAGTGGTCGGGCGGCGGATGACCACGGGCGGGAGCACCTACCTCCCGCTGAAGGTGAACCAGGCCGGCGTGATCCCGATCATCTTCGCCACCTCGGTGCTGTACTTCCCGACGCTGCTCGCGAGCGTCTACCACGCCGACTGGTTCCAGAACTTCGTGAATAACTACGTGAACAACCAGCGGAGCATCGTCTACATGGCGCTGCTGACCCTGCTGGTCGTGTTCTTCGCGTACTTCTACTCCGCGATCCAGTTCGACCCCGTGCGGACCGCCGACCAGATCCGCAAGCAGGGCGGGTTCATCCCGGGCATCCGCCCCGGGCCGCCCACGGCGAACTACCTGAACTACGTCCTCACCCGCATCACGCTGCCGGGCTCGCTCTTCCTGGCGGCGATCGCGCTGCTTCCGACGATCGTGCTCGCGTACTGGGCGATCACGCAGTTCCCGTTCGGCGGCACCTCGGTGCTGATCACCGTCGGGGTCGCGCTCGAGACGATGAAGCAGATCGAGTCGCAGCTGATGATGCGTCACTACGAGGGCTTCCTGAAGTAGCCATGCGCCTCGTGCTCCTGGGGCCTCCGGGCGCGGGCAAGGGGACGCAAGCGGCTCGGCTGTCGGAGCGCTACGGGATCCCGCAGATCTCCACGGGCGACATCCTCCGCGAACACGTTCAGGACGGGTCACCGCTCGGGATCCGGGCCCGTTCGTTCATGGACCGCGGGGAGTACGTCCCGGACGACCTCGTCGTGCAGATGGTCATGGATCGGCTGAGGGAGCCGGACGCCGAGAAGGGATTCATCCTCGATGGATTCCCCCGTACGGTCGCGCAGGCGGAGGCGCTGGAGGACGCGCTCGGCGAACTGGATCGCCCGATCGACGCCCTGCTCAAGTTCTCGATCAGCGACGACATGGCGGTCCGGCGTCTCTCGGGTCGCTGGACCTGCCCCAACTGCAAGCGGACCTACAACGCCGAGTTCAAACCACCTGCGGTGGAGGGTATCTGCGATTCCTGCGGGCACCGTCTCGAACGACGCGCGGACGACGACGAGCTGACGGTCCGTCGGCGGATCGCGGTCTACGCGGAGCAGACCCGACCGCTCGAGTCCTTCTATCGGGAGCGCGGCATGCTCCGCGAGGTCGATGCGCAAGCGCCCGAAGATCAGGTGACGGCTCGGACGATCGACGCGCTGGCGGACATCGAGCCGTGATCATCTACAAGTCGCCCGAGGAGATCGACAAGATGCGCCGGGCCGGCGCGATCACCGCGGCCGCGATCGAGGCGATGCTCGACGAGGTCCGTCCGGGGATCACCACGGCCGAACTCGACCGGATCGCCGAGCGGACGATCCGCGCGTCCGGCGCGACGCCGTCGTTCCTGGGGTACGGGGCCCCGCACAAGTCGCCGTTCCCGGGCACGATCTGCACGTCGATCAACGACGAGATCGTGCACGGGATCCCGTCCGCCACGCGTGTGCTGCAGGTGGGTGACGTGCTGTCGCTCGACTGCGGGGCGATCCACGACGGTTTCCAAGGGGATTCCGCGGTCACCGTGATCGTTGGCGGGCGGGCACCGTCGCCGGAGGCGGAGAAGCTGGTGCGGGCGACCGAGGAGGCGCTCGACGCGGCGATCGAGGTGATCCGACCGGGGGCCAGGTTGTCGGACATCGGCGCGGCGATCCAGCAGGTGGCCGAGGGTGCCGGGTTCACCCTCGTGCGCGAGTACGGGGGGCATGGGATCGGCCGGGCGATGCACGAGGACCCGTTCATCCAGAACTTCGGAGCACCCGGGCGGGGCCCGGAGCTCAAGCCTGGGCTGGTCGTGGCGGTCGAGCCGATGGTGATGCTCGGGAGCCACGAGACCCGGGTCCTGCCCGACGAGTGGACCGTCGTCACCGCCGATGGGTCTTTGGCCGCCCACTTCGAGCACACGATCGCGGTGACGTCCGTGGGCCACGAGGTCCTCACCGCCCGACGCGGCGGCGATCCGGACTGAGGAACGCGTTTCCGCGTGGACGTGAACCGCAGGCCGCCCGTATACTGACCGTTCGCCCCTGCCGGAGGCAGGTTCACGCTGGTCACCGGCCTCGGGGTGCGAGCCACAAGCAGACGGGACCATCTGGAGCGTGCCGAAGAAGGATGCGATCGAGGTCGAGGGGACGGTCGTCGAACCGTTGCCCAACGCCATGTTCCGGGTGGAGCTCGAGAACGGCCATAAGGTCCTGGCGCACATCTCGGGCAAGATGCGGATGCACTACATCCGGATCCTGCCGGGGGACCGCGTCCTGGTGGAACTGTCGCCGTACGACCTCACCAGAGGCCGTGTGGTGTACCGGTACAAGTAGGAGCGCACGATGAAGGTTCGGCCGTCGGTGAAGAAGATCTGCGACCGGTGTCGCGTGATCCGTCGCCGTGGCCGGATCCTGGTGATCTGCTCGAACCCGCGGCACAAGCAGCGGCAGGGCTAGGAAGGACGCGAACAGGTGGCACGGATCGCAGGCGTCGACCTCCCCCGCGACAAGCGGCTGGACGTGGCGCTCCGCTACATCTACGGCATCGGGCAGACCCGCGCCTACCAGATCGTGGACGGCGCCGGGGTCGAGGGCGGAACCAAGGTGCGCGACCTGTCGGAAGACGAGGTCATGAAGATCCGCGAGTTCATCGACCGCACCTACAAGGTCGAGGGGGATCTCCGCCGTGAGGTCGCCCAGGACATCAAGCGCAAGATCGAGATCGGCTGCTACCAGGGTGTCCGGCACCGTCGCAGCCTGCCGGTCCGCGGACAGCGCACGCACACGAACGCGCGTACACGCAAGGGCCCGAAGAAGGCGATCGCCGGCAAGAAGAAGGCCGCGCGGAAGAAGTGACGAGGTGACCTGAGTTGGCGAAGCCCAAAGCGAAGAAGACACGCAAGCGCGAGAAGAAGCACGTCGTCCACGGCCAGGCGCACATCAAGTCGACGTTCAACAACACGATCGTCACGATCACCGACCTGCAGGGCAACACGCTCAGCTGGGCGAGCGCCGGCAACGTCGGGTTCAAGGGGTCGCGCAAGTCCACGCCGTTCGCCGCGCAGCTCGCGGCCGAGAAGGCAGCTCGGCAGGCCCAGGAGCACGGTCTGCAGAAGGTCGACGTCTTCGTCAAGGGTCCCGGCTCCGGCCGCGAGACCGCGATCCGCTCGCTCGCCGCGGCGGGGCTCGAGGTGGCGGGCATCCAAGATGTGACGCCGGTTCCCCACAACGGGTGCCGGCCGCGCAAGCGCCGCCGCGTCTGAGCGGTGGCGCGTCCCGACCGGCCCGTCGGTCGTCGGGGGCACCGAGAGGGCGAGGAAGGACTGGATGATCCCTCGCCGAAGGAGGAAGCGCTGTGTTCATCGTCGCAAGGCCTCAGATCACTGAGGAAGTCGTCACGCCGACCCGTTCGCGGTTCACGATCGAGCCGCTCGAGCCGGGCTTCGGCTACACGGTCGGGAACTCCCTGCGTCGCACGCTGCTGTCGTCGATCCCGGGTGCCGCGATCTCGTCGGTACGCATCGATGGTGTGCTGCACGAGTTCGCGACCATCCCGAAGGTCACGGAGGACGTAACCGACATCATCTTGAACCTCAAGGAGCTCGTGATCCGTTCGGACCTGGACGAGCCCACCACGGTCTACCTGAAGGGCAAGGGTCCCGCGGAGGTCACCGCCGGGGACATCGCTCCCCCGGCGGGCGTCGACATCCTCAACCCCGAGCTGCATCTCGCCACCCTCGGCAAGGGCGCGACGCTCGAGATGGAGATGACCGTCGAGCGTGGCGTCGGATATCGGATGGCTGACAAGAACAAGAAGCCGCGGGATCCGATCGGCGTGATCCCCGTGGACTCGATCTTCTCGCCGGTGCGCAAGGTCTCCTACACGGTTGAGAACACGCGCGTGGAGCAGATGACCGACCGCGATCGGCTGATCCTCGACGTCGAGACCGACGGCTCCGTCACGCCCAGCGAGGCCGTGGCCTCCGCAGGCGGGACCCTGCTCGAGCTGGTCCAGCTCTTCAGCGAGCTGGCCGAGGCGGCGTCCGTCACGGTGGGTCCGGCCGAAGACGAGGAGCTCCCGAGCGACTACCAGATCACGATCGAAGAGCTGAACCTCTCCGTCCGGTCCTACAACTGCCTCAAGCGCGAGGGGATCAACGCGGTCGGCGACCTGGTGCAGAAGTCGGAGTCCGAGCTGATGGACATCCGCAACTTCGGCCAGAAGTCGATCGACGAGGTGAAGGCCAAGCTCGAGGAGCTCGGCCTGGGCCTTCGGGAGGAGTGACGTGCCGAAGCCGAAGAAGGGCCCGCGCCTCGGTTCGAACCCGAGCCACCAGAGGCTCCTGCTCTCCGGGCTCGCCTCCCAGCTGTTCGTGCACGAGGCGATCGACACGACCGAGGCGAAGGCCAAGGCGCTGCGACCGTACGCCGAGAAGCTGATCACGTACGCCAAGCGCGGCGACCTGGCGGCGCGTCGCGAGGTCCTCAAGGACATCCCCGACCGTGACGTCGTCGCGCGTCTGTTCCACGAGATCGGCCCCCGCTTCTCCGAGCGTCCGGGCGGATACACGCGGATCCTCAAGCTCGGGCAGCGCAAGGGCGACGGTGCCCCGATGGCTCGGATCGAACTGGTCGAGCGCGAGGGCTGAGCCGGGTCCGAGGCATGGAGGGCGGGCCGCAGGCCCGCCCTCCGGCATACTCCGAGCATGCCCGTCGAGCGCACGCTCCGACTCGACCTGGCGTACGACGGCACCGGCTTCCGGGGTTGGGCACGGCAGCGGGATCCGCGGATCCGAACGGTCGAGGGGACGCTCCTCGGGTCCCTCGAGCCGATCCTCGGTGCACCGGTCCGATTGTCGGTCGCCGGCCGGACCGACGCCGGCGTCCACGCGCGCGGTCAGGTCGCGTCGTTCAGGACCATGTCCGGGACCGACCCCGTGCGGCTCCAGCGCGCGCTGAACGGGCGACTGGCACCGGAGGTCGTGGTGACGCGCGCGGCCGCGGTCGCGGCGGGGTTCGACGCCCGGGCGTCCGCCTCGGCGCGCGAGTACGTCTACCGGGTCGATATCGGGCCGTTCCCGGATCCGTTCGCGGCGCGGTTCCGGTGGCATCGGCCCGGCGAGCTGTCGATCGCGCGCATGCGGCTCGGGGCCCGGGCGCTGGTCGGGATCCACGATTTCGCGTCGTTCTGTCGCCGAGACGCCGAGCGGTCCACGACCCGAAACCTGCTGCGGCTCACGGTGGCGCGGTCGGGCGACTCGGTACGGTTCGGTCTGCGAGCCAACGCCTTCTGCCACCAGATGGTGCGATCGCTGGTGGGGACCCTCGTCGCCGTGGGTGAGGGGTCGATCGAGCCCTCCGGGCTCGATCGGATCCTCGAGGCCCTCGACCGGTCCGCGGCGGCGCGCATCGCGCCGCCGCACGGCCTGACCCTCGAGCGCGTCCGGTTCGGACGGCGGGCCGGGTCGCACCTTTGACGCCCGTGCAACGTCGCAGGTAGCATGGGCCGTCGGCCGGGAGCTGCCCGGCCGTTCACTCTGTTACGCATCATGAAGACCTACTCACCCAAGCCCGAGCACATCGAGCGCCGCTGGTACGTCATGGACGCCGACGGCCAGGTACTCGGGCGCCTTGCGTCGGAGGCGGCCGCGGTGCTGCGGGGCAAGCACAAGCCGATCTTCGCGCCACACATGGACACCGGCGATCACGTGATCATCGTCAACGCCGAGAAGGCGGTCCTGACGGGTGGCAAGGAGATGAAGAAGGTCGCCTACCGGCACTCCGGGTACCCGGGCGGCATCAAGGGCGTCCGCTACGACCGCCTGATGGCCGAACGACCGGCGTTCGCCATCGAGAAGGCCGTCCGGGGCATGCTGCCGAAGAACCGGCTCGGACGGGCGATGGGCAAGAAGCTCCACGTCGTCGCTGGGCCGGACCATCCGCACCAGGCACAGCAGCCGGTCGCCCTCTCGCCGGGTGAACGTCCCCAGTGGGAGGGCCTGCCCGAACCGACGCCCCTCAAGCCGCGACACGTGAAGGGGCCGGGGCGCGCCGCGAGCGGGTCGAGCGACGCGGCTCCGGCCGGTCCGAAGCCCGCGAAGGGCCCGGCGAAGAAGACGACCGCCAAGAGGACCACCGCCAAGACGACCGCCAAGGGGACCACCGCCAAGAGGACGACCCCCAAGAAGACCACCGCCACGAAGAGCGCCGCGGAACGGTCCGCGGCACCATCGGCGGCCAAGCGCTCCGCCGCGAAGGCGTCGGCCACGAAGTCAACCGCGAAGCCCGCGAAGAAACCAGCGAAGGACGAGGAGGAGTCGTAGGTGGCCCCCAGCGCGATGAAGATCATCACCGGCCGTCGGAAGGAAGCCGTCGCCCGCGTGCGCCTCGTTCCCGGCTCGGGGAACTTCGACATCGGTGGCCGTTCGCTCGACGAATACTTCCCGACGCGCGTGCATCGGATGGTCGCACAGTCACCGCTACGGCTGGTCGGTCGTGAGAAGGACTTCGACGTCGTCGCCACGATCAAGGGCGGCGGGATCAACGGGCAGGCGGGTGCGCTCCGGTTGGGGATCGCCCGGGCCTTGATCGAGCTCGACCCCGAGCTGCGGGCGCAGTTGAAGGCTGAGGGCTACCTCACCCGGGACGCCCGCGAGAAGGAGCGCCGCAAGTACGGGCTGAAGAAGGCCCGTAAGGCGCCGCAGTACTCGAAGCGCTGACCTCAGTCGGCCGGATGGTCGGTTCCATCATCCGGAGCGGTGTCGGCATCGTCGTTGTCCACCGCGAACTCTCCGCGTTCGATCGCGCTGAGGATGGCCCTGGCATCCGCCTCCCGCTCCGCCGGGACCCAGAGGTCGACGGGTCCGGCGCGGTACGGTCCCTCGCCCTCGCCCTTCACCATGACCGGGATCCCCTCGGCCTCGAGCCGTCCCCTCGTGAGCTCGCCGTCGAACGTGTTGCCGCTCGAATACACCCTGACCAGTTCCGCCATGAGGCCGATCCTCCCACGCCGGCGACATCCTCGTCGATCACCCGCGCGGCCCGCCGGTCGACCGCGGGGTGAACGCCACCTCCGGTAGCCTGGCACCGATGGCGCGACTGTTCGGCACCGACGGCATCCGTGGCGTCGCCGGGACCGACCTGACCGAAGACCTCGCCACGGATCTGGGCCGTGCGGCGGTCCTCGTCTTGCGTCGGCACCGAGACGAGCGACCGTCGATCGTGATCGGTCGAGACACGCGCCGGTCCGGCGGCTGGTTGGAGCGTGCGCTGGTCGATGGCATCCGGTCGGCCGGTGGCGACGCCGTCCTCGTGGGCGTGGAGCCGACCCCGGCGATCGCGTTCCTCACCGTCGAGCTCGGAGCATCCGCGGGGGTCGTGATCTCCGCGTCCCACAACCCGCCGGGCGACAACGGGATCAAGTTCTTCGACGCGTCGGGGATGAAGCTGCCTGACGAGATGGAGGATGAGATCGAGGCCGCCCTGATCGAGCGTGCGCCTGCCTCCTCCGCCGGCCGATCTCTCGAGCCAGCCGCGGGGCGCGAGCGCTACCTCGACCACCTGATCGCCTCCGCCGAGGGCAAGCTCGACGGGCTGCGCGTCGTGGTGGACTGTGCGAACGGCGCGGCGTCCGGGTTCGCGCCCGAGGTGCTCATGCGGCTGGGCGCCGAGGTCCACGCGATCCACGATGCGCCCGATGGCGACAACATCAACGTCGGGTGCGGCGCGCTGCATCCGGAGGTGGTCGCGTCGGAGGTCGTGCGCCTCGGCGCCGACGCGGGGGTCGCCCACGACGGCGACGCCGACCGGGCCGTCTTCGCCGACGCGGGAGGCAACGTCGTCGACGGCGATCAGGTGCTCGCCGCGTGCGCGCTGCACATGGATCACGCCGGCCGGCTCGACGGACATCGCGTCGTCACCACGGTGATGGCGAACCTGGGTTTCCATCAGGCGATGCGGGATGCGGGCATCGAGGTCGTCACGACGCAGGTGGGCGACCGGTACGTGCTCGAGGAGATGCTGCGGACCGGCGCGATGCTCGGCGGCGAGCAATCGGGGCACGTGATCTTCCGCGAGCACGCCACGACCGGCGACGGCCTCCTGACGGCGGTCCGGTTCCTCTCGCTGGCGGTCGCGGACGGGACCTCGGTCGCGCAGCTCGCGGCGTGCATGCGCCGGTTCCCGCAGGTGATCGTGAACGTCCGTGTCCGGGACCGGTCGGGGCTGCCAGGCGCGGACGACGTATGGACCGCGGTCCGCCGGGCCGAGGAGGCGTTCGCAGGAGCCGGGCGGGTCCTGGTCCGCGCGTCGGGGACCGAGCCGCTCGTGCGGGTGATGGTCGAGGCCGAGGACGGCGCGGCCGCCGAGCGGGAGGCGGAGGCGATCGCCGGGGCCGTCGTCGCATCGCTCGGCGCGGCCTGACCCGGGTGTCGTCGGCGCCCTGCTAGGCTCGAACGACCTCATGTGCGGCATCGTGGGCTACGTGGGTCCCGACCAGGCACTCCCGATCATCCTCGAGGGTCTGCGACGGCTCGAATACCGCGGATACGACTCCGCGGGCGTCGCCGTCGCGGACGGCGGGCTGAGCGTGACCAAGCGCGCCGGGAAGCTCTCGGAGCTCGAGGCGGCGCTCGCTGCCGACGGTCTCGCGGGTTCGACGGGGATCGGGCACACGCGCTGGGCCACGCACGGGGCGCCCACCGACGCCAATGCGCATCCGCACGTGGACTGCGCGGGCCGGGTCGCCGTGATCCACAACGGCATCCTCGAGAACTTCCGATCGCTCCGATCCCGGCTGGAGAAGGAGGGGCACGTCTTCGCGTCCGAGACGGACACGGAATGCATCGCGCACCTGCTGGAGACGAGGCTCGATCTCGGGCTCGCCGAGGCGGTCCGTGCGACGGTCCGCGAGCTCGAGGGCGCCTACGCGATCGTGGCCCTGTCCTCCGACGACCCCGGGTTGATCGTCGGGGCGAAGGTCTCCTCGCCGCTCGTGGTCGGGGTCGGGGACGGGGAGGCCCTGCTCGCCTCCGACATCCCCGCGCTGCTCGATCGCAGCGGGATCGTGATCCCCGTCGAGGAGGGCCAGCTCGTCGAGGTCCGCCGCGACGGCGTGCGGGTGACATCGTTCGACGGAACGCCGGTGGACCCGGTCCCGCTCGAGATCGAGCGGGACGTCGCGCGCGCGCGCAAGGGCGGCTACGACGACTTCATGCTGAAGGAGATCCACGAGCAGCCCGCGGCCCTCCGCGACACGCTGAGCGGCCGGGTGGTCGACGAGCGGATCGTGATGGACGAGCTCCGGATCAGTGACGACGTGCTGCGTGAGGTCGACAAGGTGTTCGTCGTGGCGTGCGGCACCGCGTTCCACTCCGGGATGGTCGCGAAGTACGCGGTCGAGCACTGGACGCGGCTCCCGGTCGAGATCGAGATCGCGTCGGAGTTCCGCTATCGGGATCCCGTGCTCGGACCCGACACGCTGACCCTCGCCGTGAGCCAGTCCGGCGAGACGATCGACACGTTGGAAGCGGCGCGGCACGCGAAGCGACAGGGCTCGCACGTGATCGCGGTGACGAACACGGTCGGGTCCTCGCTGGCCCGGGAGGCCGACGCCGTCCTGTACATGCATGCCGGCCCCGAGATCGGCGTCGCCGCCACGAAGACCTTCGCGACCCAGATGGCCTCCCTCTTCCTCGTCGCCCTCTACCTGGCGCAGGTCCGCGGGGCGATGTTCCCGAGCGAGATCGCCGAGGTCCTCGCGCGGATGGACGAGCTGCCGGCGCAGGTCGCGCGCGCGATCGAGGTCACGGACCCGATCGTCCGGAGCCTCGCGGTCCGCTACCACGGTGCACGGGACGTGCTCTTCATCGGTCGCCACACCGGATACCCGGCCGCCCTCGAGGGCGCCCTGAAGCTCAAGGAGATCAGCTACATCCACGCGGAGGGCCACCCGGGCGGAGAGCTGAAGCACGGACCCATCGCGCTGGTCGAGCCCGGGGTGCTGGTCGTCGCGGTGGCGACCGAGTGCCACGTGTACCCGAAGATGGTCTCGAACATCCAGGAGGTCCGGGCCCGGGGTGCGTCGGTGATCGCCGTGGTCACCGAGGGGGACTCCGAGCTCCCCGGCATCGTGGACCACGTCGTCGAGGTCCCGCGCACCCCCGAGCTGCTCTCGCCCGTCGTCGTGACCGTCCCGCTGCAGCTGTTCGCGTACCACGTAGCGAAGCTCCGCGGATGCGACGTGGATCAGCCCAGGAACCTCGCGAAGAGCGTCACGGTCGAGTAGCGCCGCGGCATGAGGAGCGCATGAAGCCACGGACCCTCCGGCGCCGCGCGCCTCTGCTCGTCGTCTCGGCCGTCACGCTGTCGCTCTTGGTCGCCCCCGCGGCCCACGCGTGTTCCTGCTTCCTCGGGGACCCGCGCGACGCGCTGCAGCGGGCCGAAGGCGCGTTCATCGGGACGCTGACCGGCGTGCGCCCGGCCGAGGACGAGCCCGCGTACGCGGACTACACCTTCGAGGTCGAAACGGCCGTCAAGGGAGATCTCGGCGCCACGATCGAGCTCCGTGCCGGGTCGAGCGACGCCTCCTGTGCCTTCGAGGCGGAGATCGGAGATCGGATCGGCGCGTTCATCGCTCAGCAGGACGGGCGTTGGTGGTCCGGGCTCTGCAGCCAGATCGACCCCGACCTGCTCATGCGGGCCGCGGCTCCGCTGCCGGTGCCCGACGGTCGGGGGCCGACGCGGTTCGTCGTCGGGGTCAACATCGGCCCGCACCGCCTGATGGGCCTGGACGCCGAGGGGAAGACGCTCGCGTACGGCCCCGGCGACGGGTACGCGATCGACGTGGACCTGTGTCCGGGATCCCGTCGGGTCGTGGAGGCGGCGCGGGTGGATCGTTCCGGTTTCGTGGTCCTGCGCGACCTGCCCTCGCTCCGGGTGATCCGAAGGATCGAGCTCGTGAGTGGCCCTCGCTCGCCGCGGCTCGCGGCGGTCTGCTTGAGCCGGTCCGGGAGCCGGATGGTCGCCATCGAACGGCACGGGGGCGAGCACTGGGTCCACCGGATCGACGGGCGGGACGATCGGATCGTCTGGCACGGTTCGGCCCGGAGCGTGACGATCGACGGTGATCGCATCCTCGTGCTCGACGGTCGATCGCTCTCGCTGCTGAACCCGACGACGGGCCGGCTCGCGGCGTTCGCGACGGTCCCGGTCGGCGCTTCCGCGCTGTCGCTGTCGCCCTCGGGGACCTGGGTCGCGGGGCTGACGTCCGATCGTGACGGCGCCTCATCGGTCTTCGTGGTCGCCCGCGCCGGTGCCGCGGCCGACCGGTTCGAACTCGACACGCTGTTCGCCTTCGGCGACCTCGCGTGGATCGACGATCGGCGGTTCGCGTTCCTGCCCCGCGACGGCAGCCGGGCCTTCGTGATCCAGGCCGCGACCGCGGAGCCGGTGTTCGGGTTCGACGGCTGGTACGCGGGAGCATCGACGCTCAGCGGGCGCACCGCGTTCGGGACCTCGTGGGGATCCCTGATCGCGGCGCGGCTGGGCGACGGCGAGGTCCGGGTGATCCGGCTCTTCGACAGCCCGGAGACCGGCGTCCTCGACGTGGTGCCGCGCTCGGTCGGCTAGCGGTCGTCGATCCTCCGGGGGACGGGAGCCGACGACGGGCTCCCGTCGTCTAGCCTTCCGTCCGTGGAGATCGTCGGGCTCGGGGTCGACATCAGCGAGATCGCCCGTGTGGAGCGCGCGCTCGAGCGGCACCCGACGATGCGCGAGCGGGTGTTCACGCCGGAGGAGCGCGCCTACTGCGATTCGAAGGCTCGTCCGGCCGAGTCGTACGCGGGCCGGTTCGCGGCGCGAGAGGCGGTCATCAAGGCGCTCGGCGGGTACCGCGGGAGGCGCTGGCAGGACATCCACGTCCGGCGTGCGCCGAGCGGCGCACCCGAGATCGTCCTGGAGGGCAACGCGAAGCGGCGGGCGGACGCGCTGGGGGTCGAGCGCGTCCTGATCACGTTCACCCACGAGCGGGCGAACGCGGTGGCGTTCGCCGTGGCGGTGCGCGGATGAAGCCGGTGCTCACGCCGGATCAGGCGACCGAGCTGGACCGGGCCACGCAGGCGAGGGGAACCGCCGCGACCGACCTGATGGACCGGGCGGGACGCGCCGTGGCGCGGGCCGCCGTCGACCTCGTCGGCGGCGCCTACGGGCGTCGTGCCGTGATCGTGTGCGGGAAGGGCAACAACGGTGGGGACGGCCTGGCGGCGGCTCGGCACCTCTCGCGATGGGGCGTGGTCGCGACCGTGGTGCTGCTCGAGGTGGGGAGCGACCTGCGGGAGCCGGCCGCGACGCATCTGGTGCGGCTCGGGGAGGTGGACCGTGTTCGGGTCCTTCCGTTCTCACCGGCGACGCTCGAACGGGAGGTCGCGCGAGCCGACGTGGCGATCGACGCGATCTTCGGGACCGGGTTCCGCGGACGGCCGGACGATGCGTGGGCCGAGGCCATCGCTGGGCTCGTCGAGCCGGGGGTGCCGGTGGTGGCCGTGGACATCCCGTCGGGGGTGGACGGCGCCTCGGGTGCGGTCGAGGGCGTCGCGGTGCGCGCGGACCTCACGGTCACGTTCGGTGCCGCGAAGGTGGGCGCCGTCCTGCTGCCCGGCGCGGAGCGCGCGGGGATGCTGCGGGTCGTCGACATCGGCTTCCCCGACGACCTGATCCGGGCGGACGCGTTCCTGATCGAGCCCGAGGACGTGTGCGCGGCGTTGCCCGTGCGCGATGCGGACACCCACAAGCGAGCGTCCGGCGTCGTGCTGATCGTCGCGGGCTCGCGGGAGATGCCGGGCGCTGCACGGCTGATCGCGCGTGCGGCGGGTCGGGTCGGCGCCGGCCTGGTCACCGTGGCCGTTCCCTCGAGCGTCCTGCCCGTCGTCGGCGCGGGACTGACCGAGGCGACGTTCCGAGCGCTGCCCGAGACGGCCGAGGGCTCCGTGTCGTCGTCGGCCCTGCCGGTGGTGCTGGAGGCGGCCGAACGGGCGGACGCCCTGGCGCTCGGGCCCGGGCTCTCGACGCACCCCGAGACGGCGGGGTTCGTCCGCGCGCTGGTGCGTAACGCTCCGGTCCCGCTGGTCCTGGATGCGGACGGGCTCAACGCGTTCGCGGGCCGAGCCGCCGATCTCGCCGAGCGGGAGGCCGACGCCGTCCTCACGCCCCACGCGGGGGAGTTCTCCCGGCTCACCGGGGTGGAGGGCCTCGAGCTCGAACGGGACCGCCTGGGAGCCGTGCGGGAGCTCGCCGCATCGACCGGCTGCACCACCCTGCTCAAGGGGAGCCGCACGGTCGTGGCGGAGCCCAGAGGGACGGTCGCGATCAACCCCACGGGCAGCGCCTTCCTCGCGACCGCGGGGTCGGGCGACGTCCTCACGGGCATGATCGCGGGGCTGCTGGCTCGCGGCACGGCTCCCGGGGACGCGGCGTCGGCCGGGGCGTACCTCCACGGGCTGGCGGGGCTGTCGGCCGGGAGCGAACGGGGGGAGGGGGTGGTCGCCGGCGACCTGATCGACGCGATCCCCGATGCCGTTGCCCACGTGAGGCTCGCGTGACGGACTTCCGCGCGACCCGGGTCGAGGTCGACCTCGGCGCGATCCGTCACAACGTCGGCGTCCTGAAGCCCGGGGGTGCCGCGCTGATGGCGGTCGTGAAGGCAGACGCGTACGGGCACGGAGCACCCGAGGTCGCCCGAGCCGCCCTCGAGGGCGGCGCGACCTGGGTCGGGGTGGCCCTGGTCGAAGAGGGGCTCGCGCTCCGGTCGGCGGGCGTCACGGTGCCGGTGCTCGTCCTGTCCGAGCTCCCGGAGGGCTCCGAGCGCGCCGCGATCGAGGCTCGCCTCACGCCGCCCCTGTACACGGACGCCGCCGCCCGCCGCCTCGCCGCCGCGGCCGGCGGACGCCCGCTCGGTGTTCACGTGAAGGTGGACACCGGCATGCACCGAGGCGGCCTCTGGCCCCCCGAGGAGGCCACGGGGTTCGTGGAGCGCGTGCTCGCCGCCGGCCTGCGGCTCGAGGGCTTCTGGACGCACCTGGCCGTCTCGGCCGAGGACCCGGTCGCGACGGAGCTCCAGCTCGATCGGTTCGAGGCCGCCGTCGACGGGGTGCGCGCGGCCGGGCACGATCCCGGGGTGCTGCACGCGGCGAACACCGGGGGCGTGATCGTGCATCCGCGTTCGCATCTGTCCCTCGTCCGGCCCGGCATCGGGATCTACGGGCTGCCGCCTGCGCCCGGCGTCGGCGACGACCTCGGGCTCCGGCCCGCGCTCGGTTGGCGCTCGACGGTCGTGAACGTGAAGCCGCTCTCGGCGGGCGAGCGGATCTCCTACGGGCTCCACTACCGGCTCGACCGCGATGCATCGATCGCGACGGTGCCGGTCGGGTACGCCGACGGCTACCCTCGGTCGCTGTCCTCGCGGGCCGACGTCCTGATCCGAGGGCGGCGCCGACGGGTCGCCGGGAACGTGACGATGGATCAGCTCATGATCGATTGCGGCGACGGCCCCGTGGAGCCGGGGGACGAGGTCGTGCTGATCGGGGCGCAGGGAGACGAGGAGATCGGTGCCGAGGAGCTTGCCGGCCTGGCCGGGACGATCGGGTACGAGATCGTGACGCGGATCGGCCGTCGCGTCCCGCGGGTGTACGTCGGATGACGCGCCGACGGACGGCCGTGGTGACCGCGGGGATCGCCGCCGGCGCGGTCGCCGCCGGCACCGTCGGCGCCGTCGTCCGACGCCGCCACCGGCAGCATCACGAGCACGCGCCGGTGGGACAGATCCCCCCCGAGGGCCTCCCGCCCGTTCGATCGTTCGACGGCACGGAGATCGTCGTCCGCGCGGCCGGCGATCCGGCCGCGCCCGTGCTGCTGTTCGCGCACGGGTTCAGCCTCGACCTGTCCACCTGGTCCGAGCAGTGGCCCACCCTGTCGGAACGGTTCCGATGCGTCCTGATGGACCATCGATCCCACGGCGCGAGCGCCGCGGCAGCCGACGGCGACCTGACGCTCCGCGCGATGGGCCGCGACATCGCCGCCGTGCTCGACGCCGTCTCGCCCGATGCCCCGGCCGTGGTGATCGGCCACAGCATGGGCGCGATGGCGATCCTCGCCCTGGCGGAGCTGCGCCCGGAGCTCTTCGGCCCCCGGATCGCCGGCGTGGTGTTGATCGGCGCGGCCTCGGGTCAGCTGATCCGCGGGGCGATGGGCTCGGTGACCGAGCTCCTGCGCCCGCGGCTCGGGAGCCTGCGCACCGCGGCGGGGCGCGTGGACCGGCTGCGGCGCGCGGTCCTCGCGAGCCCGGCCGACGTGGGCGGCGTGGTCGCGCGGGTCACGCAGTTCGGCCCGGACGCGCCGCGCAACGTCGTCGATCACGTCGTCGCCCTCGCCGGACGTGCCTCGTCGCAGGTCTGGACCGACGGGCTCGCCGACCTGATGGAGATGGACCTCCGCCATGCGCTGCCGCGGGTCGTGGTGCCGGCCCTCGTGATCGTGGGGGAGCACGATCGCGTGACCCCGCCGGCCGCGGCCGTCGAGCTGGCGGGGGGGCTGCCGCAGGGTGAGCTCACGATCCTGCCCGGCGCCGGCCACATCGCGATGCTGGAGCGGCCCGAGGAGCTGAACCGGGCCATCGAGCGGTTCGCCGATCGATGCGTGCGCGCGCCGACGGCGACGAAGCCCACGTCGCGTCGTCGGGCGCGTTCCGGCACCTCGGCGACGGGCGACCCGAAGTCGCCACCGAAGGCGCGCCGTCGCCCGGCCGGCGAGCGGGGCACCGCTTGATCACCGACGTCCCCGGGATCCGGGTCGGGCACTGGACGGATCCGGTGGGGATCACCGGCTGCACCGTCATCCTCACGCCCGAGGGCACGGTCGGCGCCGCCGAGGCCCGCGGCGGAGCCCCCGCGACCGTCGGGACCGACGGGCTCCGTCCCGGGTCGATCGGGACGGGGGTCGACGCGGTCCTGTTGACCGGCGGCAGCGGCTTCGGGCTCGCGGCCGCGGTCGGGGTCCAGCGCTGGCTCGAGGAGCGGGGCCGAGGGTTCCGGGCGGGCCCGGCACGGATCCCGATCGTCGCGGGCGCCGTGCTGTTCGACCTCGGCGTCGGAGACCCGAACGCCCGGCCGGACGCGGATGCGGGCTACGCCGCCTGCGAGGCGGCCGACGAGGGGCCGCCCCTCGAAGGCTCGGTCGGTGCGGGAACGGGCGCGACCGTCGCGAAGCTCCCGGACCCCCGCATGGGGATGAAGGGCGGCGTGGGGTCGGCCTCGACGCGGTACGGTGACGTGATCGTGGGGGCGCTGGCGGCCGTGAACGCGCTGGGGCGCATCGTGGAGGAGGACGGCTCGTCGCTCGCCGCGAACCGGGGTGACCCCGATGCGACGCCGACGATGTGGCCGATCGCGAACACCACGCTCGTCTGCGTGGCGACGAACGCCCGGCTCTCGCTCCCGCACGCCCTCAGGCTGACCTACGCGGCTCACGACGGGTTGGCGCTCGCCGTTCGCCCGGCCCACACCCATTGGGACGGCGACGTCGCGTTCGCCCTCGCGACGGGCGAGGCCGAGGCCGATCGGACCAGGCTCCCCGAGCTCGCGGCCGAGGCGGTCGCCGAGGCGATCCGGCGCGGCGTCCGGGCGGCGACCGGCGTCCCGGGGGCTCCGGCGGTCGCGGACGGGGCAGTCACGTGACCCGGGCGCTCGCCGAGGTCGCCCTCGAGGCATCCACGTGCACCCGATGCCGGTTGTCGGAGACCCGCACCCAGGTCGTCTTCGGCGTCGGCGCCGCGGACGCCGACCTGATGCTGATCGGCGAGGCGCCGGGGTTCCACGAGGACAAGCAGGGCGAGCCGTTCGTCGGCGCCGCAGGTCAGCTGCTGACGAAGGTCCTGAACGGCATCGGTCTCGAGCGTCGCGAGGTATACATCGCGAACGTCCTGCGATGCCGCCCGCCCGGCAACCGGGATCCCTTGCCGGACGAGATCGAGGCGTGCACGCCCTGGCTCGTGGAGACGATCTCGATCGTGCAGCCGTCCGTCGTCGTCACGCTCGGGAACTTCGCCACGAGGTTCGTCCTGAACACGAAGCAGGGGATCACGCGCGTGCGAGGTCAGACGTTCCCCTGGCACGGTCGTTGGGTGATCCCCACGTTCCACCCCGCCGCGATCCTGCACGGAGGCGGCGAGGGTTCGCGGCAGTTCCAGGAGCTGCAGGACGACTTCGGGATCGTCCGCGCGACGATCGATCGGACCCTGAACCCGCCCACGCCCGAGACCGTCGTCCTGCCCCCCGAGCCCGAGGAGCAGCTGGGGCTCTTCTGATGGGGATCGAGCTCCGGTCGGCGACGGCGGACGAAACGCGGGCGATCGGCCGCGCGCTCGCCGACGTCTTCCGTGCCGGCGACACGGGGATCCTCACCGGCGAGCTGGGGGCCGGGAAGACGACCCTCGTCCAGGGCATCGCGCAAGGGCTCGGGTCCGAGGATCCGGTCGCGTCGCCGACGTTCACGCTGGTCCGGGAGTACGGCGGCGGGCGCCTCGACATGATCCACGCGGACGTCTACCGCCTGGACCGCGTGCAGGACGTGCTCGACCTCGGACTCGACGAGCTGCTCGACGCGGGCCACACGATCCTCCTCGTCGAGTGGGGCGACGCCGTCGGCGACGTGCTGCCCCCCGAGCGCCTGCAGGTGGAGCTGTCCGAGCCCGATCCCGGTTCCGACGTGCGGCGCGTCGTCCTTTCAGCGAGCGGTCCCTCCTGGGCGGAGCGGTGGGAACGGCTCGAACACGGCGTCGCGGCGTGGGGGGCGACGGCATGATCGTCGTCGGCATCGACACCTCGACGCCCCAGACCTCGGTCGCCCTCGGGAGCGACACCGAGGTGCTGGGCTCGATCCGGATCGCGGGCGCGGCCCGTCAGGAATCCGTGACCCCGGCCCTCGAGGCGCTGCTCCGGTTCACGAGCCTCGACCTCTCCCGGGTCGGCGGCATCGCCGTCGGCATCGGCCCCGGTCTGTTCACGGGGCTGCGGGTCGGGGTCGAGACCGCGAAGACCCTCGCCCAGGTCCTCACGCTCCCGATCGTGGGGATCACCAGCCTCGACGCGCTCGCCTACAGCGTTCGCTACACCCCTCGGCGGATCGCGGCCGTGATCGACGCCCGGCGCAACGAGATCTTCTGGTCGCTCTATCAACCCCTTCCGGGCGGCGTGATCCGCGAGACCGACCACGCCGTCGGCCACGTGGACCACCTCGTGGCCGAGCTCGCCGCGCTCCCCGGCGAGGTGTTGTGCGTGGGCAACGGTGCCATCCTGTACCGGCGTGAGATCGAACAGCTGGGGAGCCAGGTCGAGTTCGCCTCGCCGTCGGTCGCCCATCCGGACGCCGCGGCGCTGGTCGAGCTCGCCGCGCCCCGGTTCCTGCGCGAGGAGTTCGACCGGCCGTTCGATGTCGTCCCGTTGTACCTGAGGAGATCGGATGCGGAGATCGCTTGGGATCAGCGAGCCCGAGGCGCCTAGGCTCGAGGTGACCCGGATGCGCCGCCGCCACCTGCGCGGCGTCATGGTCATCGAGCGCCAGGTCTACGCGCGCCCCTGGTCCCCGAACCTGTTCATCGCGGAGATGACCGATCCGGCGAACCGTTCCTACCTGGTGGCGCGGGTCGAGCGCGAGGTCGTGGGGTACGGAGGACTCATCTGCTACGGCGACGAGGCGCACGTGACGAACATCGCGGTGGATCCGAACCAGCATCGCCACAAGATCGGCTCCCGGCTGCTGCTCGAGCTGATGCGCGGGGGCATCGCGATGGGCGCGCATGCCGTGTCGTTGGAGGTCCGGGTCTCGAACTGGGGCGCGCAGCGGATGTACGGCCGGTTCGGGTTCCGCCCGGTCGGGATCCGACGCAACTACTACCAGGAGCTGAACGAGGACGCGCTGATCATGTGGACCGACGACGTCCGCACGCGCGCCTACGCCGCCCGGCTCCGGGAGATCGCGGACGAGCTGCCCGAGGGCGTGCGCCCGAGGTGATCACCCTCGGTATCGAGACCTCATGCGACGAGACGGCCGTCGCGGTGGTGGAGGATGGCTACCTCGTCCGCGCGAACCTGATCGCCGCCCAGGCGCACCTGCACGAGCGGTTCGGTGGGGTCGTTCCAGAGGTCGCCGCGCGCGCCCACGTGGAGGCGCTGAACCCGCTGATGGAGGAGGCGCTCGTCGGCGCGGGGCTCTCGGGGTTCGGCGCGCTGGACGGGGTCGCCGTGACGGTGGGTCCCGGCCTCGTCGGGGCCCTGCTCGTCGGGATGGCGGGCGCGAAGGCCGTCGCGCTCGCCACCGGGGCGCCCCTGATCGGCGTCAACCACCTCGAGGGGCACGTGTGGGCCAACTTCCTGGTCCACGGCCGACCGCAGCCTCCCTACGTGGCCCTGATCGTGTCGGGCGGGCACACGATGATCGTCCACATCCCCGAGATGCACCGGCACGAGGTCCTCGGACAGACCCTCGACGACGCGGCGGGGGAGGCGTTCGACAAGGTGGCGCGCCTGCTGGGTCTCGGGTTCCCCGGCGGCCCGGCGCTCGACCGGCTGGCGCGCGACGGCGATCCGGACGCGATCCGATTCCCGCGCGCGATGGAGGACTCCGGCGATCTCGACTTCTCGATGAGCGGGTTGAAGACGGCCGTGTTGCGACACGTGAAGGGCGAGCGCGCCGCGGGCCGGACGATCGATGCCGCCGATCTGGCGGCGAGCTTCCAGGAAGCGATCGTCGACGTGCAGGTGTCGAAGACCTTGCGGGCGGCCACGGAGCGAGGCGTGGGCACGGTGTTGCTGGGCGGCGGCGTCGTGGCGAACACCCGCCTGCGTGAGCGGATGGAGCGCGACGGTGCGGTCGCCGGGGTCCGGGTCCTCTTCCCCCCGCTCGACCTGTGCACCGACAACGCCGCGATGATCGCATGCATCGGAGCCGCGAGACTCGCTCGGGGAGAACGGACCTCGTTCGACACCGGGGCCGATCCCAACCTAAGGTTGGCCTCGTGACGACCGTCCTGGTGACCGGGGGCGCCGGGTTCATCGCCTCGCATCTCGCCGACCGCCTCCTGGCGGAGGGCTACCGCGTGGTCAGCGTGGACGACCTCGCGACGGGCCGCATCGCGAACCTCGCGGAGGCGCGCGGCTACGGCAAGGAGTTCACGTTCTTCAACATGGACGTGCGCGCCGAGGGGCTCCTGCCGTTGTTCGAACGCCACCGGCCAGAGATCGTGTTCCACCTCGCCGCGCAGTCCGGCGTGCGGCCCTCGCTCGAGGATCCGGTGAGGGACGCCTCGATCAACGTGATGGGGTTGCTGAACGTCCTCGAGTGCGCCGTCAAGACCGGCGTCCGCAAGGTGATCTACGCCGCGAGCGGGGGCACGCTGTACGGGGAGCCGAAGCGCGTTCCTGCGAAGGAGACGAGCGCCCAGGGCTCCCGCCCCACCTCGCCCTACGGCATCTCCAAGAAGGTCTCGGTGGACTACCTCGACTTCTACCAGCGCTACCGCGGCCTCGAACACACCGCGCTCGCCCTCGGCAACGTGTACGGACCTCGGCAGGACCCCTACGGTGAGGCCGGGGTGATCTCGATCTTCTCCGCCAAGATGCTCGCAGGGGAGACGCCGACGATCTTCGGGGACGGGAACCAGACGCGTGACTACGTGTTCATCGACGACACGGTCCACGCGTTCGTGCAGGCGATCGACCGCGGCTCGGGCAAGCTCGTGAACGTGGGCACGGGACTAGAGACGAGCGTGAACCACCTCTATCGGCTGCTCGCCGACATCATCGGGTTCGACCGGGAGCCCGAGCGCGGGCCGCTCCCGCCGGGTGAGCTGCGCCGGATCGCCCTGGACATCTCGGCCGCCGCGAGCGCGATCGCGTGGAAGCCGTGGACCCATCTCGAGGACGGCCTCGCGGAGACCGTCGCCTACCTGAAGGGGATCTGACGGGAGGGGGCCGCCGGCCCGGAGGCGTGTGGGCCGGCGGGCGCTCCCGATCCGGTGCGGTCGCGGCGGCCGGCGGAGCCATGACCCCCCAGAGGGCCCGTTCCGGGTTCGCCCTCGGGCGAGGTGGTGTCAGCGTCCTCGGATGCGGAAACCGTTCTAGCGGGGCGTCGCTTCCGTCTCCGGTTCGGACACGCCGGAGCCTGAATGGATCCCGTTCCCGAGTGGCTCGGTGACTTCGGTCTTCTGCCCCGAGGCTTCGCTCCCGTTGGCATCAGATGTCGCGCCGACGACCATTTTCGACACCACTCGGCGGGGGGTCCTCACCGCTTGGTCGTCCCTATCCACGCCCTGACGCGGTTCGCCGACGTCCAAGTACTCCGCCACCGAGCGGTAGTAGCCGTACGCCCGGTGTCCGGGATGACCCCGACGGATGCGGACGTCGTTCACGATCGCGCCTTCGATCGCGACGCCGACCCGGGCGAGCCGCTCGTTCGCCTCCACGAGAGCACCGCCTTGTGTCCTTCCCGCCGCCACGACAAGTAGCGTCGCATCGGCGAGTGGGAGGATCGAGAGCGAGTCGGCGAGCCCGAGTATCGGAGGACAGTCGAGGATCACGAAGTCGAAGCTATCTCGAACCGATGTCAAGAGTTGCCCCATCGCGGGCGATTGGAGGAGCTCGGCTGGCTCGGAGGATTGTTGGCCGCCGCTGAGGAGCCAGATCCCTCCCATCTCGGATCGCTGGACCGCCTCCCCGAACGCCACCTCGCCGGCCAGGACCTCGGTGAGGCCCAGCTCGTTCGGTACACCGAGGAACTCGTGAAGGGTTGGGCGACGGATGTCGACCGAGATCGCAAGGACACGCCTCCCGGTCTGCCCCAGCGCCGCGGCGATGTTCGCGCAGGTCATGGACTTACCTTCACCCTGGACAGGACTGACGAAGGCGATCACGACGAGGCCTCGACGCTGGGCCATGCTCAAGATGCCTGTGCGGACCGTCCTGTAGGCCTCGGCCGCAGGACTATGAGGCTGCAGGCGAACCACGAGCTGGGTGCTCCGTCTGGGCTTCTTCCTCTCCCCGGTGTGGGGCACGTACGCGAGCACCGGAGCGTCCGTGAATCGGTAGAGCTCCGATGAGTCGTGAACGCGATCGTCCATCCGCTCTGCCACGAGGGCAGCGCCCACCCCGGCGAGCACGCCGAGAAGAAGGCCGATCGCGAGGTTCAGCTGGACATTCGGGCTGGACGGCGAAACTGGCACCGAGGCGGACAAGATCACCTGGCCGGTGTCGACGACCTGGGGGAGCTCGCTAAGGGCCGAGGCGAGGACCGCTAGCCTGATGCTGAGTTGGCTGAGCGCGTCCTGGGCGGTGCGATAGGCAATCGTACCCGGGGGATTCTCCTCGAGGATCTGGTTCTGCTCCGTCTGCTCGCGTTGCAGATCATGCATCTGAGCTTCGATCGATCTTTCCTGACTCGCGATCTGGTCTTCGTACTCTTTGCGACGGAAGCTGATGTATGCCTCTGCGAACGCATTCGCGCCGAGCGCGGCGCGCTCTGGGTCCGGTGACGAAAACGAGATCGCCATGATGAAGCTCCCCGGCGTCGTCTGCACCGACACGCGCTTGAGGAGTTGGAGCGGTTCGAGGGTCGTGTCGAGCGTCTCGCTCGCGGCAACCGCGACTACCTCGGACTTGACGACCTGTGCCTCGGTTTCGACGCTGATGACGTTGCTCAGGTTCTCGACCGTGTTCCCTGGAGGGGGCTTGAGGAGGACCCGAGCCGTCGAGGTGTAGATGGGGGTCTGGAGCCTCGTGTAGGCGAACGCGAGTCCCAAGCAGATAGCCGCGATCCCCAAGATGACCGGCGCTCGCCGGCGCAGGATCGCGAGGTAGCCACGAAGATCGACGTACTCCTCATTCTGCTTGGCGGAATGCAGGGGCTGCACGCGAACTCCTTGCGTCGGGTTAGGTCATGGGTGGAGCGGCGACCCGATGATACGACGCCCCTAGAGGTGACCCAAGGGACGGATGGTCGAGGATGTAGCGGAACGGCCTAGACCAGTCGTCTTCGGTCGTCGGAAGCGGGCCGCCGGAGTCTCCAGGATGCGTCGAGCTCAGCACAGAATCTCCATCGTCACTTCGATCGCTGGGGCCTCGGCTACGTGGCAACCTCGAGTCGAGTGCGATCGTCGAGCAACAATCCCGCTTCGCTCGCCTGCTCGAAGGCGCGGATCGCTCGTCGGACGAGATCGATCGAGCCCAGGGGATCGAGTCCGATGGCCGTCTCCGCGGCAAGCACGAGCCCGTGGACCCCATCGAGCAGTGTATTCGCGATGTCGTTGGCCTCGGCGATCGTCGGCGTCTGGCTCGTCACCAAGCTATTCGAGGAGGTTCGTCGCGACGTAGACCGGTCGGTTCCACCGGTTCGCGCGTCTCACGATCGCCTTCTGGTAGTACGGGACCGATTCGAAGGGGAGGTCATGTGAGAGGTCCCCGCGGTCGATGATCACGATCGAGTCGGCCGCCTCGATCACGCCGTCCATGTGGCGCACGCCTGCCCGGCTCTCGAGCTTCGCCATGATGTGTGCCCCGGCCGGTGCCAAGCTCCGGATGCGATCGACGTCCGCGCGCACGCTCGCGAACGAGAGTGCGTAGTGGGTGATGCCGAGACGTGCACCGATCGCGATCGCCGACTCGTCCTTCTCGGAGAGCGAGGCAGCGAAGGAGGCGGGTCGACGGTCACCGCCTTGTTCGAGCGGACCCGACCTCCGTGGACCACTGAAGCCCACGCCTCGGATCCCCCCACGCCGCGTGATCTCGAGCATGGCCCCGTCGAAGTCCACTCCGATCAACGTCCCTGGAGCTAGTGTCTCGAAGACGACGCTCGGCCAAAGGGTGAACCTCTCACGATCGCCCACGATCGCCTCGCGCGTCAGGAGGACCTGTTGGCCCTCCTCGAGGGCGACGCCATCCGGCATCGACCCGCAGCGGACCTGCGCGCCCTCGGTGTCCAGGGAGATGGGCGTCGACGATGCACGGACGGACCCTCAGCGATCGTCGGATCGACGGCGTCCAACGGGCGTATGCGACAGGTTGATGCGGAAGAGATCGACACCGCGCTCGTCCATCCCGCGCAGGACCTCGGTCTCGAGCGAGGCCGGGCCGAGCGTACAGAGGATCTTGATCTTCATACGGCCGAGGAGTGTAGGTCCTTGGTTCGACCAGCTCAATAGGGCGGAGGGTCCGTCGCGTGCTGGCGAAGACCCTAAGGCCCTCCCATGGCAGATGGCCTAGCCGGCAGGGGGTCGAATCGCCCGAATGGCGGATGCTGGTCGCCTCCCCCAGCCGATACCATGTGCCCCTCGAACGGCCTCCCCCGTGTCGGACGTACAGCAGACCTGGCGGTTGTCACGATGTAGGACAAAGGAGTGATGGAGATGAAGCTTCCCCGGTCCGTGCGGATCGCGGCGCCTGCTCGCCCTGGTGGCTGGGCTCGTCGTCGTTGCGGAGCCCGCTTCCGCGCTGTCGAACTCGCCCGACCCGCACGTGGAAGCACGAACGGCAAGACCTACGCGTTGGCTCGATCCGGGAACGTGCTCTACGTGGGTGGGACGTTCGATTCTGGCGAAGGCCCCCGGGCAGACGGTTCCAGTGCAGAACCTCGCCGCCTTCGACACGATACCGGGGCCTACATCCCGCGCTTCACCGCGGCTGTTACCAACAGCAGCGGAGCCGACGAGGATCAAGCGCTCGCCGTTTCGATCGGACGGTCAGACGCTCTACTCGGCGGGAAGTTCGATGCCGTGAACGGCGCAGCGCGCAGATACTTCGCCGCCGTCGACGCCGCGACCGGAACCCAGGTCGACCCCGTCCGTGACGATCTCGCCCAACGGCACGGTGCAACGTGATCCATCGCGACGGTCGATCTCGTCTACCTGGGCGGCAACTTCACGCGGGTCAACGGCTCGACCCGTGAGCACCTCGCGGCGATCTCCGCGGTCGACGGGAGCCTCAGCAACGCCTGGGTCCCATCGGCGACCGCAGGGACGAACCCGTGTCCCAGCCAGTTCCCGCCCGGCACGAGCTGTGGTCCCGTCACGAACGGCGGGACCGGGAACGTCCATGCATGGCTCGCTGGCTCACGACGGCAACAGCCTGTTCGTCGGCGGGAACTACTTCTACGTGAACGGCACGCCGCGCAACACGATCGCTCGAGTCACGCTGACGGACGGCTCGCTCCTCGCTGGAGGGTCCCGTGGGCGACGATCCCCGGCGAGTCGTCCGAGCAACCCGTACGACGGTCCCGAACATCACCTGGGACGATCCTGTCCACGGCCAGTCGCGTCTTCGTCGCGTGGGGCAGGACGCCGAACGGGTTCACGCGTTCAACGAGACCATGACGACCAGCGGCTCCGGACGAGTGCTCCGTCGGCGGGGGCTGCGCGATGCGGATCTGGTCACAAGGATCGCCGGGGAACGCGAAGCGTTGGCCCTGTCGCCGGACGGCACGCGCCTGTTCGTCGGCGGCCACTTCGGCACCGCCGTCCTCGACTACCGGATCACCTCGTGCGGGAGCAACGTGTGGGCGCACGGTCTCGTCAGCGTCAACCCGGCGACCGGCGCCTTCTACTGCGACTGGTTCCCGCAGATGTACCCCTTCCGCGGCCAGAGCGCACCCGGGTCGGGCGTCGGCGCCGAGAACTACATCGGCGCCTGGGCGATGCAGATCACGAGCGACACCTCTTCGTCGGGGGTGGTTCACGTCGATCTCGACGGGCTGCCGCAATCGGGGTTCGCCCGCTTCGTGCTCGTCGGAGGGGCCACCGCCGCCGCCGGTTCCGACGATCACGACGTTCTCGCCGATGTCCGGTCCGATGGGGACCCCGGTCGTGATCCAGGGAACCGGTCTTCACGGGAGCACCGGTCGTCACGTTCGGGACGTTCCGGCGACGAGCTTCACCGTGGACTCCGACGTGCAGATCACGGCGATCGTCCCGGCCGGCTTCTCCAAGGGGATCATCAAGATCACGACGCCGGGCGGTTCGGCGAAGAGCACCGGGATGAAGTTCAAGGTCACCCCGTAGCCGCTGTCGTCGCGCCGCCTGCGGGAGTTCTCCCGGGGCGGCGCAGCGGGGTTAGCGGCCTGGAGCGGCGAAGCGGGAGAAGGAGCGATCTCATGGGATACACGTGGGCATCCAAGAAGGTCCTCGTGACGGGCGGGGCCTCGTTCATCGGGTCGACGCTGGTCGATGCGTTGCTCGCCCGTGGTGCGTCGGTCCGCGTGGTCGACGATCTCTCGAGCGGCGTCCTGAGCAACATCCAGGGAGTCGTCGACGACGGATCCGTCGAGCTGATCCAGCGGCGATCTCCGAGACCCTGATGTCGCGCGCCGGCCGTCGACGGTATCGATGTGATCTTCCACCTCGCGGCCGATCACGGCGGTCGCGGGTACGTCGACCTCCATCAGTACGCATGTTCCACGAACCTGGGCTTGGACGCGGTCCTGTTCCGCTCGGCGCTGGACGCCGGCGGTCGAGCAGATCGTCTACGCGTCCTCCGGCTGCATCTACCCGCTCTACCTCCAGGCGGATCCCGGGGAGACGCTGTTCCTCACCGAGGACATGGAGAAGGCGCCCGGGTACGACCCGGACGGCCTGTACGGCCTCGCGAAGATGGCCGGCGAGCTGACGCTGCGGGCGATGCACGCCGAGTACGGCATGAAGACCGCATCGTGTCGATACTTCACCGTGTACGGGCCACGCGGAGTCGAGAACCACGCCGTGATCGCGATGATCGCCCGGGCGTTCCTGAAGCAGGACCCGTTCTTCGTCTGGGGCAACGGCGAGCAGATCCGGAACTGGACGTACGTCGACGACATCGTCGAAGGAACGATCCGGTCGGCCGAACGCATCGACGACGGCACCGCGGTCAACCTGGGAACGATGGAGCGGGTGAAGGTGATCGACGCGGTCCGCATGGTGTGTGAGCTGGCCGGGTACGAGCCGGAGATCGTCAAGCAGCTCGACATGCCGGTCGGACCGATGAATCGCGTTGCCGACAACTCGCTGGCGAAGGAGCTCCTCGGATGGGAGCCGCAGGTGTCCGTTCGCGGACGGACTGAAGCGGACGTTCGACTGGTACTTCGCGACGAAGGACGCCGACGAGGTTCGGGGCGATCCTCGACTTCATGCTGACCGGCCGCGGCACGCCGCCCACCGGCGTCCGAGCAGGTCGCCGCAAGTCGGTGAAGGGCGAGTGAGCAGCCGCCCTTCCCCGACCGATCGTCCGTCCTCGTTGGCGCGGAGCGTCGCTGCCGCGAGCGAGTCGAGTGGCCGAAAGTGAACGGTGTCCGGATCGATCCGGTCACGCCCGGGACGTTCATCGACGCGATCTCTGGGTTCCTCCGTGCGGTCACAGCCACGTCGTTCACTTCTGCGCTGCCCATCCCACCGTCGAAGCGCGGACCGACCCCGCCTATCGAGAGGTCTTGAACGTGGGTTCGCTGAACGTCCCGGACGGGATGCCGGTCGCATGGGCCGCCCGGATGTTCGGGTCGAAGACGGAGCGGCTGGCCGGTGCCGATGGCACGGAGCTCCTCTCCGACTGGGGGGTCGACCGAGCCTGCGGCACTACCTCTACGGAGGGCGTCCGGAGACCCTCGCGCGGCTCGAGCGACGCTGGACGGGTCATACCCAGGCATCCAGATCGTCGGAGCGGAGTCGCCCCCGTTCCGAACGCTCTCCGACGATGAAGTCGAGGCGAGCGCTCAGCGGATGCGGGACTCAGCGGCGCAGGTGCTGTGGATCGGCCTGGGGGCGCCGAAGCAGGACGTCATGGCCGGGCGCCTGGCGGGCTCGACGCGGCGCCGGTGATCCTGTGCGTGGGAGCGGCGTTCGATTTCCTGGCGGGGACGAGCCAGAGGGCCCCCCGCTGGATGCAGGACGCCGGCCTCGAGTGGCTCTTCCGACTCGCATCGGAGCCTCGCCGGCTCTGCGGGTCGATACCTCGTGGGCAATCCTCGGTTCGTCGCCGGGGTCGTGTCCGATCGTCTCCATTTCAAGCGGGGCCGGGCTCCCGCCGGATCGGGGCGCCGGTGACCGCTAGCGAGCCCCGGTCCGGAGCGGCAGTGATCGGATGTTCGACCCCTTCGAAGGTCGAGCCAGAAGGCCTATGTCACGCATGGTCCGGCCGCGGTAACGTGTTCGCCTGGCCCTATCGTCCCCCCTCGATGGTACGTCGGTCGTTGGTAGGGGTTCGCGTCACCCGGATCAAGGAGTTCGCATGACCTTCCCTACTCGGCTCAACATCCTGCGGATCGCGGTCTGCGGGATCATCTTCTCCGCAACGCTCCTCGCGCCGACCGTAGCGTCGGCGGAGCCTGTCGTCAACATCGGGGATCTCATCGTCGTCGACCGTGACATCTCGGGTAACGGGAAGGTCCTCAAGGTCGACCCGGTTTCGGGGACGCAGACCCTGATCGCCGCGGATGGGTACCTCAAGGACCCCTTCGGAGCTGCGATGGATGCCGGCGGGCGACTCATCATCGCTGATCAAGATGCGCGAGGAGGCCCGGGTGCGCTGATCCGCCTCGATCTCGCGACGGGGTTGCAGACCATCATATCCGAGGGAGGAATGTTCAAGGCCCCCTCCGACGTCGCTATCGAGGCCGATGGGAGCCTCATCGTCGTGGATCCGGCGGCGATCCCTCCCCAGGGGAACGGAGCGGTCTTCCGCGTCGATCCCGTGACCGGGTTGCAGACCGTCCTCGCCCACGATGGCTTCCTGCGGAACCCGAGGGGCGTCACGCTCGACCCGAGCGGATACATCCTGGTCGCCGATGAACACACGGCGGGCGGGGGTGGGGGTCGGGTGATCGGGATCGACCCCGTGACCGGAGCTCAGGCCGTGGTTTCCCCGCAGGGCGACTTCCTCACCCCGCTCGGCATCGCGGTCGAGCCCTCGGGGAACGTCATCGTCGGAGACGAGAACGCCTACACCAATTCGAGTGGCGGCGTGATCCGCGTCGATCGGACCACCGGGGGCCAATCGAAGCTCACCTCAGATGGCTTCCTCCACGCCACCTCCGGTGTGTCGGTGGACGGACAAGGTCAGATCCTCGTGGCAAGCCAAGACGGTTTCGCGGGTGACGGTACGTACGGAGATGTCGGGGGCGGCATCGTTCGCGTCGACCCCTTTACCGGGACCCAGACGCCCGTCTCTCCTGTCCCCGGCGTGGTCGACACGTTCCACGATCCGATCGAGGTGGTCGTCTCGAACCACCAGGTGGACGCCGTGCTGCCGGAGACCTGTGCGGGCTTGCCTGCCACGATCATCGGAACGGCGGGAGGCGACGCCATCCTTGGAACCGCACAGGCGGATGTCATCTCCACCCTCGCGGGCAATGACGACGTAGAAGGTCGCGGTGGACACGACGTTATCTGCGCGGGTTCGGACGACGATTCGGTGACCGGTGGAGGTGGCGACGACACGCTGATGGGAGAGGTAGGGCTCGACCTGATCGTCGGGTCTGCGGGAAATGACGTGATCGACGGAGGGGAGGGAGACGACACGCTGAAGGGTGCCGTCGGCGCGGACGGACTCTACGGACGCGGTGGCGCCGACGTGCTCCTCGGTGGGCCCGACGACGACCGCTTGGAGGGCGGGGACGGCGACGACAGGCTGACGAGCGGAGACGGCAACGACCTCCTGATCGGCGGCCCAGGCTTCGATGTTTGCATCGGGGGACTCGGCAACGACGTCGCGGTGGACTGCGAGAGCGTGAAGTCGATTCCGTGAGGGGGTTGTCCGCTCGACCGCACCTCGGTTGGCCTCGGGCTGCGCCTACTTCTTGGCGACCCTCCTAGCGCTACGGACGATCTGTCTCGGGAGCGCCTCGGTCAGCCAGCCGATCGGGGCATGGGATCGGTTCGCCCGATGGAACCTCTGGAGAGCGTCCTCGAGATCGGGCGTCTCCTCGACGGTCCGTTGGAAGCGGGCTGTCGCCCACGAGTACAGCTCCATATCGAACCGATTCTGCTCCTCGATCCGCGCTCGAACGCCGGAGGGGAGTGGATCCTTCCGAGCGCGGCTCACGTTGGTTCGCAGGTAGAAGGGGTCTCTCCAACCGAAGGCATCCTTGAGCAGCAGTAGGGACTCGTCGAACCGCTCGACGAGGCCGACGACGGCGAACGACGCCTCAGCGTTCGATCTCGCTTCCGAGAGCAATCGCTCGGTGCACCCACCGAACGGTGTCGTTCGGTCTCCGGAGAGCGCTCGCGTTTGGCTGTTGTCGGTCTCAAGGCTGATCCCACTCTTGACGTAGTCCTCTAGGGATCGGGTGCGGGCATCATCATGAAGCGGATGGTTAGGCGTCCGACGCACGAAGTTGTATTGCGAGACCGTCAGCGCTACCGGGTCGCGGAGGAGGGTGAAGTAGGTGGCGGGACGACTGATGAACCGGTGTAAGCCGAAGACGATGTGTCCGATGATCAACGAGGGCCGGTTGCGCTCCGCCTCGGGCAGGGAAGCGAAGTAGTCTAGCGTCCGCTCCCGTGTCAGCCGTTCCGATCTTCCCGCGTCTCGGAGCGGAGGATTCAGGATGACCAGGGTGTCTCGTGGCGGATACTGTCTCCGAAGGATCTGCCTGATGGTCGTGCCAGCCGTCTTCCCGACATGCAGGAAGATCACGACAGGGTCCTCTCGTCGCCGGCTGGACGTCGCTCCCGTCACGAAGGCAACGAGGTAGTCATCAGGGAAGGATATCAGGGGCGCCGTTGCAGATCCGCGCGGACCTGCTCCCGGATCCGTCGACCGAGGGCACGGGTTGCGGGGTCCGCGTCAACGGACGTGTCGGCCCGCACGCTCTGCGCATGCGCGAGAGAGATGCGTCCGACGGAACACGATCCGGTGGCGCGCCGAAAGGCAAATCGGTTCGCGATCCATGGGGATGGTTCTAGGGCGGATGGTGAGACGTGGCCGAACGCCGGAGTCTTGGGACCGATGCCTGGGCCGAGGGCAACCGACTACCATCCGCCACGTGTCTGGAAACGATCCCGCGCGCGATCGCTGCCTCGATGACAGCGGATACTACGATGCGCATCCTCCTCGTCCACTCGCGATACCTCTCCGGGCCGACCTCGGGTGAGAACCGCGTGCTGGAGGATGAAGCAGCGTTGCTGCGACGGGCCGGCCACGATGTGTGGCGATTCACGCCGGAGCCCGTCGCATCGACGTTCTCGGAGCAGGTGCGGGCCGGGATCTCGACGATCTGGTCTTCACACGCCTACCGCGTCGTACGGGATTTCGTGGCCAAAGAGAGCGTGGACATCGTTCACGCACACAACCTCTTCCCGGCATTGTCGCCGGCGGTCTTGCGGGCTGGGAGACGCGGGGGCGCCGCGACGGTCATCACACTCCACAACTACCGGCTGATGTGCCTCCCAGCCAATCTCCTCCGCGGAGATCGCCCATGCGAGGACTGTCTCGGCCACGTGCCATGGAGGGGTGTCGTTCACCGCTGTTACCGAGGGTCGGTCGCAGGGAGCGCCGCGGTGGCTGCGTCCGTCACCCTCCATCGAGGGATCGGAACGTTCGACTCCGTCTCCAGGTACCTAGCGGTGAGCAACTTCGTTCGAGATCGACACATCGATGCGGGCATCGCGCCAGGGGCGATCGGAGTCAAACCGAACTTCACACCCCCGGCGCGGATCAGGCGAGGAGCCGGTGACTACTTCCTCTTCCTCGGAAGGATCGCTCACGAGAAGGGTGTCGACACGCTGATATCGGCTTGGAGGTCGAGCCCGAAGGCGAGGCTCTTGATCGCAGGAGATGGACCGGAAGCGCCGAAGCTTCGGTCTGAGGCCCCGCCCGGCGTGTCGTTCCTCGGAGCGGTGGCTGCCGAGGAAGTGCCAGATCTCCTGGCCTCGGCGCGCGCGGTTCTCATCCCCTCGCGGTGGTACGAAGCAGCCCCCCGGGTGATCACCGAGGCGTATGCCGCCGGGGTTCCGGTGATCGCGAGTGATGTCGGCGCACTGCCAGAGGCCGTGGAATCCGGGAAGACCGGCTACCTCGCGACCGTCGACGACCCGGCGGCGTGGGCGGAAGTCGTGGGACGATTGCTCGACGACGCCGAGAGCGAACGGATGGGGAACGAAGCCTTGAGGGCGTGGCGTGATCGATTCACTCCTGAGCGAGGGCTGGCCGCCCTGGAATCCGAGTATCGGATGGCGATGGGTGATCGACTCGACTTGGCGGGGTCACGGTGACGGCGTCACGGTATGCGTTCGAGCTGCCCACGGGACGTCGCGCTCGGGCTGCGCGAACAGCCTTGTCCGGGCGGGTGATCCTGTGAGCGCGAGGGCCATGGGTCGAGGCCCATCGACAGAAGGCTACCGGTACGCGAGGGTCACCGTCTTCATCATGTTCGTTACGGCCATGGACATATTCAACTTCTTCGACCGTGGCGGCTCGAAGAAGTACCTGATCCTCGCGGTGCCCGTGATCGTCGTTCTCTACGACTGGACCCGCCTTAGAACCCCATACGTGCGCACGACGACCGTTACCGACAAGATCTTCCTCGCGATCTTGCTCATGGGGCTCGCCGGGTCCCTGTACGCGTCGATGATCCAGGGATCGGGTACCTCTGCGAGGGTCGTGTTCCTGCCGTTGTCGCTCGCGATCCTCTACCTGCTCGTCCTTCGGTCGCCGACGGATGACGAGTGCAAGAGGATCCTCCTGGCGATCACCCTGGTCGGGGCCTTGTACCTCCTCGTTGCGGCGCTCGTCAACTCCGGCGTCCTTCCGGATCTTGCCAAGTACAAGCAATTCCGGAATGCGCAGTTCACCTTCGTCATGTTCGGGATCGCCGGGGCGATCGTGGCGAGACGACGGTGGTTGCTTGTGGCTCTCTGCGGGCTGGAGGCAGCGAACTTCGCCGCCTATCCATCGGCTACATCGATCCTCTGTGTGATCGCGACCATCGTTACGTTCAGCGTCACGAAACCCCGGGCTTCGCGAGCACGGCCCTACGTCTTCGCGTCGATCGCCTTGCTGGCGACCCTCTTCGCGCTCGCTCATGTGTCGCGCGTTGAAGAGGTCACCGGGGACTACTTCGTCGCGGTCGGCAAGTCGAACGCGAGCAGTGTTCGGGTGGCGATATGGAGTTCCGGGATCGAGGATTGGAAGACGTCCCCCTTCTTCGGCAATGCGTTCACCGGCGGGACGGTGGCGCAGACGATCAGATCGCGGAATGGAACGGTCATCCAGCTTCCGTTCCACAACGATTACGTCCTCTTCCTGAGAGAGGGCGGACTGGTCGGGCTCGGTCTCTTGCTCGCCTTCATCCTGACGTTGAACATCACCCTGACACGGGCACACAGGAACTTCGTGGCCCAGGCGAGAGACACACGTGCCGGGCTCGTGCGCCTCCTGTTGGTGGGCTTCAACTGTTTCTTCGTGGCGGCTGCCTTCAATCCGGTCTTGGAGGGGATGTCGCGTTCCGCCGTGATCGGCATGACGTACGGCTTGGCCATGCTGGTCGTGCGAGATGGCAGGACGTCCGGCGAGGAAGGGGAGGATGCGGACGATCGGGAGACTCAGGAGCCTGGCCGAGGCGTCTCGACAACCCCTCCAGCGCTCGCTGGCGGGAGCGTCCGATGGTGATGCGCGCTGCCGGGTCGTTGCATGACGGGGCCGAGGGGACCGTTGAATACGGCACCTTCTGAGCAACCGATGGCGTCGAGTAAGAGGCCACCCAAGGTGATCGTGAGCTCGGTCGTTCGGTCCGCCGATCAAGGTCAGAGTCACGGCGGTGTCTACCTCGTGGATATGGCGACCGGGTCGGTGGATCAACGCATCGACTGGAACGCAGCGTCGATCGACTGGGAGGGCCGTGGTGGGGACCGCGGTCTCCGCGGGATCGCGTTCCATCGGGAGCGAGTCTTCCTTGCGGCTAGCGACGAGATCTTCGTGTTCGATCGCCAATTGGAGCCGCTCGGTTCATTCGGCAATCGATACCTTCGTCATTGTCACGAGATCTGCGTCGCGGGCGATCGCCTGTTCGTGACCTCAACCGGCTTCGACAGCGTGCTGGAATACGATCTCTTGGCAGAGCGGTTCACACGTGGCTACGTGCTGCGATACGGCTCCGCCTGGAAGGGTCGGCGCCGGCTCGGGGTGAGGCCCCGACCTTCGTTCGTCTCGTTCGATCCCGAGGCGGATGACGGCCCTGCGGCCGGAGACACGATCCATATCAACAGCGTGGTGGCAGAAGCTTCGGGGTTGTTCTGCTGCGGAGTGAACGCCGGGACGTTATGGAGGATCGGCGAGGACCGGTTGACCCGCTACGCACACGTCCCCTACGGGACGCACAACGCACGGCCGTTCAGAGCGGGCGCCCTCATGAATCACACCGCCACCGACCGGGTCGCGTACGTTGATCGTCGAGGTCGGCTTCTGCGATCCTGGCCGATCAAGCGATACGCGAGGGAGGATCTGCGGCACTCCGACGTCACGCGGGACATGGCTCGGCAGGCGTTCGGCCGCGGGCTGGCGGTGGTTGGCGATGGCGATACCTTCGTGGCCGGATCCTCACCGGCGACGGTCTCGCTGTACCGCTTCGACCCCCCCGAAGTGATCGCGACCGTCAACCTCTCGATGGACCTGAGGAACGCGATCCACGGGCTCGAGATCTGGCCGTTCTGAAGCTGATCGGGGATCGCGCGCGACGACGCGGGACTCCTTAGCTCCGGCGGATCGCGACGATCGCACCCAGGATTACCGCTCGTCTTGAAGGAATGACCGATACGTCAGCAGCGCCCTGGTGCGAACGCCCATGATCCGAGGATCCCCGAGCGCTTCTCGGATCCTGTCCTTGAAGGCCTCCCGTTGGCGCGAGGGTCGAGGGACGCTCCGTTCCGGGACCTGTCGGTCCGGCCCCGCGGCTGATCTCCTGGATTCCACCGCCTGGAGATACGCCTCGTACGTGATCTTGCCCCCTTGGAACCAACCGATCGCACGCAGCCACGGTTCCCGCTTGGATCGATCGTCGATGATGCCGTAACACAGACGCACGTTCTGTTCCGTGTGTTCGAACTCGTCGAAGGAGGTGCTGAACTGGGCGTTGAGCTGTCTGATCACGGATCCGAGATCGGTAACGACCTGGTCGAAACTGACGACCGCGAGGGATCGTCGAACGGGCCAGAGTCTGCCGTAGAAGCGCGAATAGGCTGCCATGACGTCGCCGATGGAGAGGAAGGGCTCCCGGATGACCGCGGAGAGGGCGACTTGGTCCGGGTCCCGGATCGTGACGAGCGCTGGAACGCCACGCTCAGCCGCGGCGAGGATGTGACCAACCGAATGGAGGGTGAACGCGACACGCACCCGCGTGCTCTGCGCCAGCTGGAAAGCGATCGATGTGAAGGTCACAGCCGAGCGGGTGAAACCGTCGATCACCAGGTCGGTCTCGTCGGTGAGAACCGCGTCCGGATACCTGCGACCAGCGACCGGTAGATAGAGGCGCGGGTGCTCGGCGATGCGGTTCCGTAACACCCAGCGCGCAGCCTGAAGCCTCGCTCCCAGGCTGTGGTCCTCGACGGTCCGACCGACGGATCGAGGAGTCAGCGTCAACTCCGGGGCTTCATCCTGCCACCGTTCGAGATGGAGTCCGCCCTCTCTCCCACTTCGCCGACGGTCGCTCGAGAGAACGTGTTCGTGGGAGCAACGGCGGTTGATCCAAGCGTCCGTCTCCTCTCACCGTCGGAGGATAACAGTAGACTTCGATACAACCCGTGGTTGCTCAGACTCCGGGTCATGTACGGAACGAAGGGGATCGGTGGGGGTCGGGAGCGTTCGTGTCTTGTTGGTGGCGGGGACCGGGCAGAACGGGGCGACCGTCTTCTCTCGGATCATCGGAGGGATACCCGGTTTCTGCGCGATCGGGGAGATCGGCCATCTCTGGGACAAGGCGCTGATCGACGGGCGTGCCTGCGGGTGTGGATCCTCGGTTCGAGATTGTCCGTTCTGGTCGAGCGTCGGTGATCGCGCCTTCGGAGGGTGGGCCGGATTCGACGCCGAGGCGGCGACCGCGCTCCGGAACTCGCTCGTCTTGAAGGACCTTCCGTTCCCGCAGCCCTTCGCACTCCCGCTGATCACGTACCCCTCCCTCTCCTCGAGTTTTCGGCGAAAGCTCGACGCGTATCGACACCTGATGACACGTCTCTATCTCGCGATCTCCGATGTCGCCGGCGGCGCCGTCATCGTCGACTCCATGAAGGTCCCCGTCCACGTGTTCGCCATGAGCCTGGATCCGACGATCGATACCCGCGTGGTCCATCTCGTGCGAGACCCTCGAGGCGTCGCCTATTCCAACCTCAAGGTCGTCAAGAGACAGGGCAGCGACTATCGGGTACGTCGTCGCCCTTCCAAGACCGGATTGCGGTGGACTTGGATCAACTCGTCCTTCGGCTTCCTCGCTCGTCGAGGCGTGCCGACCGAAGTGCTTCGGTACGAATCCTTCGTCCAGGACCCCTGGGTCGAATGTCGTCGGGTCGCGAGGTTCGCCGGGATCGACATACAAGATTCGCATGTCGCTATCGGTCCGTCCGGAGAGCTCCGCTTTCGAGAGGATCACCTGATCGCAGGGAACCGGATGCGGTCGGCGACGGGAGAGATCCGATTCCAGGTCGACGATGAGTGGAGGCGCAAACTGAGCCGGGGCCAGCTTCGAGGCGTAACGGCGACCGCCTGGCCCCTCATGCGTCGGTTCGGCTACCCGTTGGACGCATCCACATCACGTTGAGTCCTCCTGCCGAGGAGGAACCGGTGCAGCATCCGAGGGGAGAACTGCATCTGTGACCAAACGCCGACCCTCCGTCGGACCACCGCGATCTGGAGGAGGTTCTGCACCACGGCGACGGTGGCGGTGACGGTGGCGATCCCGAGAGATCCGAAACGAGGAGCGACGAGGATGCCTCCGCACAGGGACGCGATGCCCGTGCAGACGGTGATGGTCATCATCGCCTTCTGATGGCCCGTCATCAGCAGCGTGACGCCGCTCGCCCCAGCCCAGACGGCGACCATCCTCCCCACCGCCAGCACCGCGAGGACCGTGGCTCCGGACTCGTAGTTCGCTCCGTAGGCTAGGCCCATCACCGGTCCACCGAAGAGCAGGAACACCACGAGGATAGCGAAGGACGGGAGCCCCGCCATCGTTGCCCCGGCACGGAGCGTTCGCTCGAGCTCGCGCTTGTGTCCCTGTGCGTACAGCTCCGAGATCATCGGGGGCAACACCCCGCGGAGGATCCAGAGCGGGGTAGCGACGAGGATGACCAGGCGGGTCGCGGCCCCGTACACGGCGACCTGCGACTGTTGTCGGAAGGCGCCAAGGATCAGCAGATCCGTTCCGCTCGACAGCAAGTAGCTCGCGATGTTCGTGATGAGCGACGGCCACGCGATGGCGAAGATCTCGCCGCTCAGGAGCTGTCCGGATCCGTGGATGATCCTGATCTGCTTACGCAAGCGCATGCCTGCGATGGTTGCGATGATCGCGGTGATCGCACAGATGATCAGGATGATCGTGTTGAGCGTGGCTTGGCGCGGCCCGAAGACCCACATGACCCCGAAGGCCGTTGCCAGGGCCACATCCGTGAGGATCGTGTCGTACATGTTCGCGCTACGGAAGTCCTGGAGTCCTCGGAACGACTCCACGACGAGGGATTGGATCGAGTATGCCGCCAACCAGCCAGCCGTAAGCGGCATCACAGCCGCCACCAGGGTGGAATCGAGAACGGTCCGCGCGAAGTATGGGCCTACGAGCATCAGCCCGATCGCCACCGTCGCCGAGGATGCCGCCCCGATCATGAACGACCGATGGATCGTCTGACGAGCGCGACCTGGTTGCGAGATCGCCGAGGGACTCGGAAACCAGGCGCACGATGGCTCGATCCAGCCCGAGCTGCGCAACCACGCTGCCGATGATCACCAACGTGAAGGACGTGAGGTAGGCACCGAACTCCGTCTTCGTGAGCATGCGGGCTAGGAGCGCGTTGATCAGGACCCCGAGGGGTATCCCGATGCCTCGCGCGAGCAAGACCCATCCGGAGCCGCGGATGAGGCGTCTCCGGATGGATTCCAACGCGCCTTCAGCATCGCTCGCCGCGCGAAGCTGGGGTGCGGGCTCGTTGGCGCGATGTCCATCCGCTGGGTTCAAGCCGGCGCAATCCTCGTCATCGAGTCCTCCGGGCGTCCGACCAAGGATAGTTGAACCAACCTCGGGACGATCCGTCGATACGGCCTAGACCGATCGCACGCATCGCCCCCGAGCCTCTCTGCGAAGGCTCGCCCGATGGCGTCGCGGATCGGCCGTGAGCGACGCTGGACTGGGGCCGTGAACGGATGAACGCAAGCTCGACCGCTTGTATCTCGACCGCATATCCTGAGGTTCAGATGCCCCCGACTTCGTCTGAACCCCTACGCGAGTGGATCCGCGGCGTTCCGTATTCGGTCAGGTATCTCCTGAACGCGTATCCATCCGTCTACGCGCCTCTCATCTGGATCCGTCATCGACACGACGAGATGTGGATGGTCGATCCCTCGACCGAACTCGTGATCGAGGGCATGGGGCGATCAGGTAACACGTTCGCAGTCGCCGCCTTCCAACTCGCTCAGCCGTCGCCCGTCCGAGTGGTTCATCACACTCATTCCGCCGCGCAGGTCATCCGCGCGGTCCGTCTTCGTCGGCCGGTTCTGGTGATCGTGCGGGAGCCCTCAGCCGTCGTGCTTTCTCAGATGATCCTCCGGGGGATCCCTCCTTCGCCCCCCTTGCACGCCTGGATCCGCTTCCATCGTCGGATCCTGCCCTGGCGGGAGCACCTCTCGGTGTGCACGTTCGAAGACGTCACGTCTGACTTCAGCGGTGTGATCCGTCGCGTCAACCAGAGGTTCGGGACGCGGTTCGCCGAGTTCGAGCACACGCCCGAGAACGTCGATCGCGTGTTCCAGCGGATCGGCGAGCTGGACAGAGCGATGTTCGGAGGCACGGGAGATGTGCGATGGGTCGCCAAGCCGACCGCGGAGCGGGAGGGGGCCAAGGCCGAGCTTCGCACCCGATACGAGGTCGATCGACTACGACGCCTTCGCTTCGAAGCGGGCGAGCTGTACGAGGAGCTGACGCGAAGATCGGATCGTTGATGCCCGGTCGATCCTGCTCAAGGAGCTCGTCCGGCAGCCGTCACCTGGGAGGGCGGTGCCACGCGAACCGTGCGGCGCGATCTCGTGCGAATCCGTTGGCCCGACTGCCCACTCCGAAGATGGCATCTGAAGCCACGCTTCGGAGATCGGTGCGAGACGTCTCGAGGTCCCGTTCCAGTTCGTCGAGTTCGTACCCCATGGTGGCGAGTCGTGCGCGACCGATCCAGCGCAGGTAGCTCCTCATCCACCGCTTCCGCACGGGCGTCGAGATCGTCGCTCGCCACTTCTGGAGCGGCTCGCGGTCGATCAGCTCGTATCGATGTTGGCCCGTTGGATCGCCCATCCTGCCGGTCAGCCTCCGGTCGCCGACGCGCTGCAGGATGTCGGGTTGGAAGTCCAGACCAAGCTCTCCGAAGAGTCGCGGCCAGCTCACCTCCGGGGTCCCGATCAGATCCTCGAACCGGGTCGCGCTGGTGCCGGGCCGAGCCTCAGCGGACGCCTCCACGAGACGCTCGACGCCCTCGTGGAGATCCACGGTCCATCGGTCCAGCGCCCACCGCCCCTTCGCCCAGGTCTCCACGATCGATGCGACGACGCTCAGTGGGTTCCTCCAGAGGAATACGAAACGAGCCTCAGGGAAGAGCCGGTAAAGGTCATCCACGATGAAGTAGTAGCGCGGGGTCTTGTCTAGGAAGTAGGCGGTCCCGCCTCCCGCGAGGCCATAGAGGTTCAACGCGAATCCTCGGATCTCGGAGAGGTAGTCGTCGAGCCCGTTCGGGAGACCGTCCGCGAAGGCGGTGATCGCCCGAGCGGCCGAGACGTGGGCGTACTCCGCCGCCGCACCGCGCTCGCGGAGTGCGTACACCTGGGGAAGCAGGAGCCAGGGCTCGGGCGCCGTCGCCACGTCGGGATGCATCCCGAGGACCCGTTGCACGAGGGTGGACCCCGAACGCGGCAGTGAGAGCAAGAAGATCGGTTGGGTCATCGACTCATCCGGTCAGGTTCGGACGCGGACGTTACGATACATGACGTCTCGTTCCCGCAGTGCCTTGCGGCGGAGGAAGTCCAACGTGGAGAGGACTCACGATGTCTGAGCCGGTGACGGTTGGGGTAGTGACGCCGACCCTCAACGGCGAGGAGTTCCTTGCGTCGACGCTTCGCTCGATCTGGGACCAGCAAGACGGAACGATCCGCATCGACCACGTATTGGTCGACGGGGGGTCCACGGACCGGACGACAGAGATCGCCTCCGATTATCCGACCAGGGTCGTCACTTCCACGGAAGACCAAGGGATGTACGACGCGATCAACCGAGGGATGTCGCTCGTTCGAGGGTCGATCGTCGGGTACATCAACGCCGACGATGAGATCGCGCCCGAGGCGCTCTCGCGGATCGCGTCGGCGTTCGCCCGCGACCCGGGCCTCGGGTGGCTCTGCGGTCGGGTGGAGTACATCGATGAGCACGGCGACGTCCTCGGTCGGATGACGCCCGTTCACCTCTCGCTCCCTTCGTACCTGGGGCTCGGCTGGTCGTGCATCCCTCAGCAGACCGTGTGGGCCCGCCGGTCCTTCGTCGACCTCGTCGGGACGTTCGATCTCGCGTACCGGAACTGCGGGGACTACGATTGGTACGCGCGCGCGCTCCGACTCCAGCACCCCAGGATCATGCGGGCTACCCTAGGTCGATTCCGTCTCCACCCGGCACAGATCTCCCTCGATGCGGAGGCCATGGAACGCGAGAGTCGCATGGTCCGCGACCAGCACGGCCGCGGCGACCTGGGCGAGACCATCCGGGGCCGCCTCCTGAGCCTCCGGCTGAACGCGGCCAACCCGCGCTGGCTCCTCGCGAAGAAGCGGGGACGCATCAGTTTCGAGCCGAGAGACTGACCCGCCTCCGGCCGCGTTGACCCTTGGCACTCTCGTCGCTATCCTGTTAGCACTCAAGCAGGTCGAGTGCTAACGCGAGGAGGGCAACCAGCATGGCGAAGGACTTCAGCCTGAAGCCGCTCGAGGACCGCATCGTGGTCCACGCGAACGAGGGTGACTCTCGTCGCTATCCTGTTAGCACTCAAGCAGGTCGAGTGCTAACGCGAGGAGGGCAACCAGCATGGCGAAGGACTTCAGCCTGAAGCCGCTCGAGGACCGCATCGTGGTCCACGCGAACGAGGGTGACGAGATGACCTCGTCGGGTCTCGTGATCCCCGACACCGCGAAGGAGAAGCCCCAGGAGGGCACCGTCGTGGCCGTGGGCGAGGGCCGTTGGGACGAGGACGGCGAGAAGCGGATCCCGGTCGACGTGAAGGTCGGCGACACCGTGATCTACTCGAAGTACGGCGGCACCGAGGTGAAGGTCGAGGGCGAGGAGTACCTGATCCTGTCGGCCCGCGACGTGCTCGCCGTCGTCAACAAGAAGTAGCGCCCAAGCGTCGGGACGGGGCCTCGCGCGCGGACACGCGCCGGGGCCCGTTCCATCTGAACGACCGAAGGAGGAGCCGTGGCTTCGAAGCTATTGAAGTTCGGCGAGGATGCGCGGCGCGGCCTGGAGGCCGGCGTCGACAAGCTCGCCGACGCGGTCGCCATCACGCTCGGGCCCAAGGGCCAGAACGTGGTGCTCGACAAGAAGTGGGGAGCGCCCACGATCACGAACGACGGCGTGACGATCGCCAAGGAGATCGAGCTCGACGACCCGTGGGAGAACATGGGCGCCCAGCTCACGAAGGAGGTCGCCACCAAGACGAACGACGTCGCCGGTGACGGCACCACCACGGCCACGGTCCTCGCGCGCGCGATGGTGAAGGCCGGCCTGAAGAACGTCGCGGCCGGGGCGAACCCGATGGCGCTCAAGCGCGGCATCGAGCGCGCGGTCGAGGCCGCCGTAGACGCGATCAAGGAGCAGTCGAAGGACGTGGAGTCGAAGGAGGAGGTCGCGCAGGTCGCGTCGATCTCGGCCGCCGACCCCTCGATCGGGGAGACGATCGCCGAGGCGCTCGACAAGGTCGGCAAGGACGGCGTCATCACCGTCGAGGAGTCGAACACGTTCGGCATGGAGCTCGAGTTCGTGGAGGGGATGCAGTTCGACAAGGGCTACATCTCGCCCTACTTCATCTCGGACCCCGACCGGCAGGAGGCCGTCCTCGACGAGCCGCACCTGCTGATCGTGAACAAGAAGATCTCGAGCGTGCAGGAGCTCGTGCCGGTGCTCGAGAAGGTGATGCAGGCCGGCAAGCCCCTCGCGATCATCGCCGAGGACGTCGAGGGCGAAGCCCTCGCGACGCTGGTGGTCAACAAGATCCGCGGCACGTTCAACGCCGTCGCGATCAAGGCGCCCGGGTTCGGCGACCGCCGCAAGGCGATGCTTCAGGACATGGCGATCCTCACCGGCGGTCAGGTGATCTCGGAGGAGGTCGGCCTGAAGCTCGAGAACGTCACGCTCGACCTGCTGGGCAAGGCGCGCAAGATCGTCGTGACGAAGGACGACACGACGATCGTCGAGGGGGCGGGTTCCGACGACGAGGTGAAGGGCCGGATCAACCAGATCAAGGCCGAGATCGAGAAGACCGACTCGGACTGGGACCGCGAGAAGCTGCAGGAGCGGCTCGCGAAGCTCTCCGGCGGGGTCGCCGTCATCAAGGTCGGCGCGGCCACCGAGGTCGAGCTCAAGGAGAAGAAGCACCGCATCGAGGACGCCGTCTCCGCGACCCGTGCCGCGGTCGAGGAGGGCATCGTCCCGGGCGGAGGCGTCACGCTGATCCGTGCCGAGAAGGCCCTGGAGAAGCTCGACCTGGAGGGCGACGAAGCGACCGGCGCATCGATCGTCGTGGCCGCGCTCGCCGAGCCCGCCCGGCGGATCGCCCAGAACGCGGGCTACGAGGGTGCGGTCGTCGTGCAGCAGATCCGCGCCGAGAGCGACGGCAAGGGCAAGGGGTTCGATGCCGCGACGGGCGAGTGGGTGAACATGGTGAAGGCCGGGATCATCGACCCCGCCAAGGTCACTCGGTCGGCGCTGCAGAACGCCGCCTCGATCGCGGCGCTGATCCTCACGACCGAGAGCGCCGTGGTCGAGAAGCCCGAGGAGGACGAGTCCGAGGCCGCCGGGGGCGGCCACGGACACATGCACTGAGTCCGGAACGGACGCGCTGTCCGCGGGGCGGGCCTTCTCGGCCCGCCCCGTTCGCGTCCCCCGGCCGAGCCGTCGCGGGTTGACAGGCTAACGACGTTAGCCTATGCTGCGCCCACGAGGCTAACAGTGTTAGCCGTGGCGAGAGGAGCGGCACATGACGGGGACGAACGAGCTGCACGCGCAGATCGACATCGCCGCGAGCCCGGCGGAGGTCTGGAGCGTCCTGATGGACTTCGGGTCCTATGGCCGCTGGAACCCGTTCATCACGAGGATCGAGGGCACCGCGGACGTGGGGGACCGGCTGCTCGTGCGGTTGCAGCCGCCGGGCGGTCGGGGGATCACGATGCACCCGAAGGTCACCGATCACGATCCCGATCGGACCTTCGCGTGGCTCGGCGTGTTGGGTGTGCCGCATCTGTTCGACGGCGCGCACCGATTCGAGCTGGTTCCGATCGACGCAGGACGTGGCACCCGGCTCGTCCAGTCCGAGCGGTTCCGCGGAGCGTTGGTGCGGCCGCTGCGCCGGTCGCTCCTGCCGCGAACGCTGCGGGGGTTCGAGGCGATGAACCGCGCGCTCGCCGAGCAGGTGAGCGCTCGCCGGGTGTCGGCGTGAGGCCGGCGAGCGCGGTCGGTCCGGATCAGCCGATGGCGAGCGATCCCGTCCCGACCGAGCGACGACGCCAGATCGTCGACGCGGCGCTCACGATCCTCGAGGAGGACGGTGGATCCGCCCTGACGATGCGTCGGCTCGCCGCGGAGCTCGGGATCAAGGCCTCGTCGCTCTACAAGCACTACCCGGACAAGGAGGCCGTGGAGCTCGAGCTGATCGCGCTCGGGTTCGAGGACGTCGCGGTGCGCTTCGAGGCGGCCGTTCGCCGCGACCGCCGCCGGCCACTGCGGGCCGTGGCCGGCGCGTACCGGAGGTTCGCGCACGACCGCCCGGACCTGTACCGACTGATGAACGATCGACCGCTGCGGCGCGAACGGTTGCCCGATGGTGTCGAGGCACGGGCAGCAGCGCCGCTCCTGGCGGCCACGGGCACGCGCGAGCTCGCGCGGGCCGCCTGGGGGATGGCGCACGGCCTCGTCATGCTCGAGCTGAACGGCCGGTTCCCTCCGGGTGCCGACGTCGACGCGGCGTGGGCCGCCGGGGTCGCCGCGATCGAGCGCGCGGCCGGCGGCGACTAGCCGGATCCGTCCCGCTCACTAGACTTCGCCCGCGATGTTCGAGGAGCTGCTCCGGGGCTGGGATGGTGAGTTCGTGGCCTCGCGGTTCGACGCGGCGACCGAGGCATGGCTGTTCGTCGGCGTGCACTCGACCGCCCTCGGTCCCGGGTTCGGCGGCACCCGGATGAAGGTCTATCCGAGCGTCGAAGACGCCCTCGGTGACGTCCTCCGCTTGTCGTCGGCGATGACGTGGAAGAACGCCCTCGCGGGCATCGACTTCGGAGGCGGGAAGTCCGTGCTGGCCGTCCCGGCGATCCCGGACGGTGACGCGCGCCGGCTCCTCCTCGAGCGGTACGCGGACCTCGTCGACTCGCTCGGCGGGAGCTACGTGACCGCCTGTGACATGAACACCGGCGAGCGAGACATGGACGTCGTGTGGGAGCGATGTCCGCACGTGATGGGTCGGAGCGTCGCGGCCGGCGGCTCGGGGACCTCGGCGCCGGACACGGCGCTCGGGGTGTTCCACGGGATCCGGGCCGCCGTCGCTCACGTGTTCGGATCGCCGGACCTCGGGAACCGCACGATCGCGATCCAGGGCGCAGGCGCGGTGGGCGGACCGCTCGCCCGCCTCCTCGCCGACGCGGGCGCGGCGCTCACGCTCGCGGACGTCGACGGCAGGCGCGCCTCGGCAGTGGCCGACGACGTCGGCGCCTCGATCGTCGCGCCGGAAGCCATCATCGACGCGGAGTGCGACGTCCTCGCCCCGTGCGCGACGGGCGGGGTCCTGAACGCCGAGACGGTCCCGCGCCTCCGCTGCGCCATCGTGGCGGGCGCCGCGAACAACCAGCTCGCGGACCCAGAGGACGCCGATCGGATCGCGGCGCGCGACATCCTGTACGCGCCCGACTTCGTGGTGAACGCCGGTGGTGTGCTGCACCTGGCTGGGTACGAGCGGCTCGGGTGGTCGGCGGAGGAGATGGCGGCGAGGCTCGCGGCGATCGGAGGCACGCTCGAGCGCGTGCTCGAGCTGGCCGAGCGAGACGCGATCACGCCGCAGGTGGCGGCGACCCGCCTCGCGCTGGAGCGGATCGAGACCGTGCGCACGAGGGCCTGATCCGGGCCCGGCTCAGGCGAAGGGTTGCTCCTGCGCGGTCCGGCCCATGCCGAGGAGCAGCCCGGCACACAGAGCGGCGTTGATGCCGGCGATCAGCCAGAACATGAGTTGCGCCCGACCGGAGCGATCGCCGAACGCAGCGTGCAGGCCGTTCACCGTCGCCACGCCGGCGGTCGTGACGATGAACGCCCACGCCCACCACCAGACGTCCTCGAGCCGCTGGGCGACCAGGACCATCAGCATCGCCATGCCGATCGCCACGACCCCCAGGGTCCGGATCAGGGCCCAGTCTCGGATGAACGCGTTCCGGAAGAGCTCGTGGATGAGGTAGTGAGGGGCGATCGCGAGGGCCATCCCCGAGGCTGCCCAGACGACCGCGCCCGTGTACAGCGTCGTGCGCAGCACCTTCACCGGATCGCCATCTCCGCAGGTTGGTGGGGGGTTTCGGGCGGTTGGTAGGATACGTGAACCGCCGGATCGCCCCGTCGCGCGAGCGCGCCCGGGGACAGACGGACCCGACCGACAGAAGGACGTTCCCGATGCAGCAAGGACCCCGGGTCGCCGTGATCGGCCTCGATTGTGCCACGCCCCAGCTCCTGTTCCGCGACCTGGCCGACGAGGTGCCGAACATCCGATCGCTGATTGCAGGCGGGATGTTCGGCGACCTCGCGAGCATCACCCCGCCGATCACCGTGCCCGCCTGGGCCTGCGCCCTCACCAGCAAGACGCCGGGCGAGCTCGGCATCTACGGGTTCCGGAACCGCAAGGACGCCTCGTACGACGGGCTGTCGATCGCGCATGCGGGCTCGATCAAGGCACCCGCCGTCTGGGATGTGCTGGGCGCGATGGGCAAGCGATCGTGCCTGATCGGCGTGCCGCCGTCGTTCCCGCCGCCCAAGGAGTTCCCGGGTTGGCGCGTCGGCTGCTTCCTGACGCCGCCGTCCGCGGAGCGGTGGGCGTATCCGCAGGAGCTCGAGGTCGAGATCGACGACGAGCTGGGAGGTCCGGGCAACTACATCTTCGACATCCCGAACTTCCGCGAGGCCGGCTTCGACGTGACCCTCGACCAGGTGTTCCGGATGACGGAGCGACGGTTCCAGGTCGCGCGGCGGCTCATCAAGGAGAAGCCCTGGGACTTCTTCATGGTCTGCGACATCGCACCCGACCGGCTCCATCACGTCTTCTGGCAGTACGTCGATCCGGTCCATCCCCTCTACGAGCCCGGGAACAAGTACGAGGGGATCTTCCGCGAGTACTACCGCTTCCTGGACCGTGAGATCGGGTCGCTGATGGAGCTGATCCCCGGCGACGCGGTCACGATGCTGATGTCGGACCACGGCGCCCGCCCGATGATGGGCGGGCTCTGCTTCAACGATTGGTTGATCCAGGAGGGGTACCTGACGCTCACCGAGCCGGTGAACGGCCCGGTTCCCATCAAGGATGCGCAGATCGATTGGAGCCGCACGTTGGTCTGGGGCGACGGCGGGTACTACGGGCGATGCTTCCTCAACGTGAAGGGGCGCGAGCCGCAGGGTGTGATCGAGCCGGCGCGCTACGAGGAGGTGCGCGACGAGCTGATCGCGAAGCTCGAGGCGCAGCTCGGGCCCGACGGCGAGCCCTTGGGGACCAAGGTCCTCAAGCCCCAGGACGTCTACCCCGACGTCAAGGGCGTGGCGCCGGATCTGATCGTCTACTTCGGGGATCTCGCCTGGAGGTCGGTCGGGTCGGTGGGCAACCCCAGCCTCTACACGTACGAGAACGACACGGGCCCCGACGGGGCCAACCACGATCGCGACGGCGTCCTCGTGATGTCGGGCGCGCCGGGTCAGCGGAGCGGCCGCGTCGGCGGGCTGAACCTGGTCGACGTGGGACCGACGATCCTGGATCTGTACGGCGCCCCGCCGCTCGAGGGTGCCGCCGGAAGGAGCTTCCTGTGACGCGAGAGGGGTTCACCGTCTGGTTCACCGGCCTGTCCGGCGCCGGCAAGTCGACGATCGCCGAGATGCTCTACCACGAGTTCCAGGCGCGAGGGATGCAGACCGAGATCCTCGACGGCGACGAGGTGCGCAAGAACCTCTCCAAGGGTCTGGGGTTCTCGAAGGAGGACCGCGACACGAACATCCTGCGGATCGCGTACGTGGCGGACCTGTTGACCCGCAACGGCGTCGCCACGATCTGCTGTCCGATCTCGCCGTACAAGGAGACCCGGGACGCTGCCCGCGCGCAGATCGGCGCGTTCGTCGAGGTCTACGTGCACGCGACCGTGGACGAGATCGCCGCGAACCGTGATCCCAAGGGCCTGTACAAGAAGGCGCTCGCCGGCGAGATCACCGGCTTCACCGGGGTGGACGACCCCTACGAGGCGCCCGAGCATCCGGAGCTGGTGATCGACACGCTCGCGGAGGCTCCCGAGGAGTCGCTGGTGCACGTCTTGGAGACGCTGGCCGAGCTCGGCTACCTCGAGGACGCGAGCGTGATGATCGAGGGCGATCGGGTGCACTCCGGTCTCACCGACCTCCGCGTCACCGAGACGGGACACGTGGCCAAGGAGGCCTGAGCGACCTGTTACCCTGAGGCCATGCAGGTTCGCGGCGCCCATCCGGCAACGGGTGGGCGTCTCGCGTTCCCGGGACCGGCGGCGGGCGAGCGGGGGTAGGCCATGGAGGTCGAGATCGGGATCGGGAAGACGGCGCGGCGCGCCTACGGGTTCGACGAGGTCGCGATCGTCCCGTCACGGCGGACCCGCGACCCCGACGACGTCGATATCAGCTGGGAGATCGACGCCTACACGTTCCCGCTGCCGATGATGGCCTCCGCGATGGACGCGAGCGTCTCGCCGGCGACGGCGATCGAGGTCGCGCGTCTGGGTGGGCTCGCCTGCCTCAACCTCGAGGGCCTCTGGACGCGGTACGAGGACCCCACCCCGATCTACGAGGAGATCGCGTCGCTCCCCGACGAGAAGGCGACCCGCCGCATGCAGGAGCTGTACCTCGAGCCGATCAAGGAGGAGCTGATCGGTCGCCGGATCCGCGAGATCAAGGAGGGTGGCGCGACCGCCTGCGCCTCGCTCACGCCCGCTCGGGTGGAACGGTACGCGACGCTCGTCCTCGAGGCCGAACTCGACGTACTCGTGATCCAGGGCACCGTGGTCTCGGGCGAGCACGTCTCGAGCCGCTCGGAGCCGCTCAACCTGAAGGAGTTCGTCCCGGCGTTCGACATCCCCGTGATCGTGGGCGGGTGCGCGTCGTACTCGACGGCCCTGCATCTGATGCGCACCGGGGCGGTCGGGGTGCTCGTGGGCGTGGGGCCAGGGAACGCGTGCACGACGCGCGGGGTGCTCGGGGTCGGCGTCCCCCAGGCGACGGCGATCGCCGACGCCGCCGCCGCCAGGCGTGAGCACCAGCACGAGACCGGACGGTACGTGCACGTGATCGCGGACGGGGGGATGCGGACCGGGGGCGATATCGCCAAGGCGATCGCCTGTGGCGCCGACGCCGTGATGATCGGCTCGCCGCTCACCCGCGCCTACGAGGCGCCCGGCCGCGGCTACCACTGGGGGATGGCCACGTTCCATCCGACGCTCCCGCGCGGCGCGCGCGTCAAGACGCAGCAGGTCGCGTCGCTCGAGGAGATCTTGATCGGTCCCGCTCACGAGAACGACGGCACGTTCAACCTGTTCGGTGCGCTCGCGACCAGCATGGCGACGACGGGTTACGCGAACGTGAAGGAGTTCCAGAAGGCCGAGCTGGTGATGGCGCCCGCGATCAAGACCGAGGGCAAGACGTACCAGACCCAGCAACGTGTCGGGATGGGCCACTGAGGCCGTGACCGGCGCGCGGGACGGCGACCGAGGCCATCCGCGTCCCGTCCTCGTCCTCGACCTCGGGGCGCAGTACGCGCAGCTGATCGCGCGCCGGGTCCGCGAGTGTCACGTGTACTCCGAGATCGTCGCGCACGACACGCCGATCGGTGAGCTCAGGCGGATGCGCCCGGCCGGGTTGATCCTCTCGGGCGGGCCGGCGTCGGTGTACGAGGACGGCGCGCCGGCCATCGATCCGCGGATCCTGGACCTCGGCGTCCCGGTCCTCGGGATCTGCTACGGGCACCAGCTGATGGCGCGCGACCTCGGCGGGGAGGTCGCCGCCACGGGTCAGCGCGAATACGGCCGGACGACCGTGATCGTGGACGCCCCGGGCGTGCTGCTGCAGGACCTCTCGGCCGAGGAGCCGGTCTGGATGTCGCACGGCGACGCCGTCGTCCGAGCCCCGGAGGGGTTCCGGGTCACCTCGCACACGGAGGCGATCCCGATCGCCTCGATGGAGGACCCGGAGCGCGGCCTCTACGCGGTCCAGTTCCACCCCGAAGTGGCCCACACCCCGAGGGGGCCGCAGGTGATGAAGCGCTTCCTCTACGAGGGGTGTGGCCTGCTGCCCGACTGGACGCCCGCGAACGTGATCGATCGTGCGGTCGCCCAGATCCGAGAGCAGGTCGGCGTCGCGGAGGTGCTCTGCGCGCTCTCGGGCGGCGTGGACTCGGCCGTCGCCGCGCTCCTGGTGCACCGGGCGGTCGGGGACCAGCTCACGTGCGTGTTCGTGGACCACGGACTCAACCGCGAAGGGGAGCCGGACCAGGTCGAGGAGACGTTCGGCCGCCACTTCCACGTGCCGCTGATCCACGTGAAGGCGACCGATCGGTTCCTGGAGAGATTGGCGGGCATTACCGACCCCGAACGCAAGCGCAAGGTGATCGGCGAGGAGTTCATCCGGGTGTTCGAGGAGGTCGCCCGCGATCACGCCGACGCGCGGTTCCTGGTCCAGGGGACGCTCTACCCGGACGTGATCGAGTCGGGGTCGGCGACGGCGGCCAACATCAAGAGCCACCACAACGTGGGTGGGCTGCCCGAGGAGATGGACCTCGCGCTCGTCGAGCCGCTCCGCGACCTGTTCAAGGACGAGGTCCGGGTCGTCGGCGCGGAGCTGGGGCTGCCCGAGGAGATCGTGCAGCGCCAGCCGTTCCCCGGCCCCGGCTTGGCCGTGCGGATCATGGGAGAGGTGACCGCCGAACGGCTCGCGGTCCTGCGTGGCGCCGACCGCGTCGTCCGCGAGGAGATCAAGCGTGCGGGTCTCGAGCGCGAGACCTGGCAGGCGTTCGCGATCCTGCTCGCCGACGTGCGGAGCGTCGGCGTCATGGGCGACGGCCGGACCTATGAGCACCCGGTCGTGGTCCGGGCCGTGACGAGCGAGGACGCGATGACCGCCGACTGGGCGCGGCTCCCGTACGACGTGCTCGACCGGATCGCCCAACGGGTCATCCGCGAGGTGCCGGGCGTGAACCGGGTCGCCTACGACGTCACGTCGAAACCGCCCGGCACGATCGAGTGGGAGTGAGCCCGTTCGTGCGAGGCGATCAGCCGGTCTCCCGAACCGCGCCGCCGCGCCGCCGGCGGTAGCTGCGGTTCTTCGTCCGGTTGCCGCAGATCCGCATCGCGCACCAGGTCCCCGACCGGTTCTTCGATCGGTCGTAGAACGCCCACCGGCACTCGCGACACGTCTTCAGCCGCCCCCACGAGCCCTCGAGCGATGCCGCCGCGACGGCGGCCAGGATCGCCGAGATCGCGCCGTCGATGCCGCTCCCGCTCGCGACGAGCACCGGGAGCCCTCGATCGTCGAACGCGACGGCGATCGGGGTGGCCGCCTCGCGACGGAGGGCCGGAGGCGGCGGGCCCGCCGTGGCCACGAGCTCGCGGAGCGCACCGCGGAGCGCGACCAGGCGCCGCCGGTCGGCCTCCGTCACGCGTTCGCCGGCCCCCAGCGATCCGCTCGCCGACAGCCACGCGGCCGCCCGCGCGGGCGTGCCCAGCCGATCCGCCTCGGGCGGGAACTCGTGGTTGTGCGAGTTCAGGAACCGCTGGATCAGCCGGAGCGAGCCGGGAGCGGTGGGACGGTCGCCGGGCTCCTCGGTCTCGCCCAGCCGGGCGATGCGCGCCGGGTCCATGCGAGACCAGCGTAGCGGTTTGACAGGTCTCGCGCCACACCGATAGCCTGCAGCCATGGCGAAGCGGACGAGCGCGTCGGCCGTCGTCGCCCTGGCGCTCGGGGTCGCGATCGGGTTCGGGGTGGGGTCGGCGACGGCGACGCGCGACGCGACGCCCGCGGCGCGTCCGCCCGTCCGCCCGTCCGCCTCACCCTCCCCGGTGGACCTGGTCAAGGTGGGCGGCGTCTACATGGCGGCGCGGTCGTTCGACCTGCCGCCCGAGGTCGAGCCGTACGCCTACACGCGGCCCGGTCCGCCGCGCGCGGCCACGCCGATCGACGGGACGTACCTGCGTGTGACCTCGATCGACGACGTGGGGGGACCGCTGGTGGGGCTGCCGTACCGGTGCCTGCGCTGCATCCCGTTCCGGCGGGATGCGGGCCTGTCGACGCTGATCTTCTTCGAGGGCCGGTACTTCCTTGAGCACCAGATCTCCGGGTTCCGTGCGTCGGGTCACTTCACGGTCGACGGCGGCACGCTCACCCTGTTCAACGACTCGAACTGCTCCTCGATGGAGGGCAGCTATCGATGGAAGCGGGCGGCGGGTGCGCTGCGGTTGCGGGTGATCGACGACCCGTGCCCCTTCGACGACCTGCGCACGGCCGACCTCACGTTCCAGCCCTGGGTGAAGGTGAACCAGTGCTTCCACCGGCTCGTGGATCTGTGGCCCGCCGTCGTCGGCTGCCGCTCGACGGACGACGGAGGCTGATCCGGACCACGCCGGATCGGTGATCGGCTCGGCTCAGAGCCGCTCGGCCGTCACGATCAGCCGCTGGCTCGAGGAGTACCTCGGGTGGCAGGTCGTCAGGACCAACGTGGGCTCGGTCGTCTGGCTGAGCACGACGCCCGAGCCCTCCGACGCGATCACGAAGACCTCCGTCACCCGGTACTCGAACGTGCCGAACTCCGTCCGCAAGGTGATCGGATCGCCCAGCCGCATCGCGTCGAGATCGTGGAACGGGGCGAGGTAGGTCGTGCGGTGCCCGGCGATGCCGACCCGGCCGGTGCCGTCCCAGGGGTCGGCGGTGTCCGGGTAGTGGCCCGGACCCTTCTTCAGCGACTCGGTGTCCGTCCCCTGCACGACGATCATGTCGAGGTCGATCCGGGGGATCACGAGCTCCGCGTAGGCCGAGCCGCGGAGCGGCGCCACGCCCGGAGGCGGCGCCTGCTCCGGCGTCTGCGTGTCCACGACCGCCTCGAAGCCCTGCTTGAGGTCCGCCTGGGCCGCCGTCGTCTCGAGCCCGGTTCCCCACAGGAGCCAGCCGATGTAGCCGGCGACGCCCGCGGCGAGCATGAGGCAGGCGATGCCGAACCAATGCAGGATCGTGCTCCAGAGCGGCCGTCGCCGGGCTGCAGGCGCCTGGGTGCGGGGAAGGGCTTCGGCGTCCACGTCGGTCCAGGGTACGGCCGGTCCGCGAGGTGCACAACGAACGTCCGGCGGGGGGCGTCCCGAGGGCGCGTTAGCATCGGGTCGTGGCGACCGTGTCCCCCCTCCTCGAAGGCCTGAACGACATCCAGGCCGAGGCCGTGCTGCACACCGATGGCCCGGTCCTGATCGTCGCCGGCGCCGGGTCGGGGAAGACCCGAGCCCTGACGCACCGGATCGCGTACCTGATCCGCGAGCGCGACGTCTCACCGGGTCAGATCCTCGCGATCACGTTCACGAACAAGGCCGCCCGCGAGATGGCCGAGCGCGTCGAGGGATTGATGGGCGCTCGGATGGCCCACGGGATGTGGATCCTCACGTTCCACTCGGCGTGCGCGCGGATCCTCCGACGGGAGCACGCGCACCTGGGCGTCCCGTCGAGCTTCACGATCTACGACGACGGCGATACCGAGCGGTTGATCGCGCAGGTCCTGAAGGACCTCGACCTCGACCCGAAGCGGTTCCCGCCGAAGGCGATGGCCGCCGGCATCGGCCGGGCGAAGGATCAGGTGATCGGCCCGGACCGGTTCGCCGAGCAGGCGGGCAACTTCTACGAGGAGACGATCGCGAAGGTGTACGCCGAGTACGAGCGGCGCAAGAAGGCCGCGGGGGCGCTCGACTTCGACGATCTGATCTCGGAGATGGTGCGGCTGTTCGACGAGCATCCGGAGGTGCTGCAGCACTACCAGGAGCGGTTCCGCTACATCCTGGTGGACGAGTACCAGGACACGAACCGAGCGCAGTACGAGCTCGTGAACCAGCTCGCGGCGAAGTATCGCAACGTCTGCGTCGTGGGGGACGCCGACCAAGGGGTCTACTCGTGGCGCGGAGCAACGATCCAGAACATCCTGGACTTCGAGCGCGACTATCCCGACGCGGCGGTGTTCCTGATGGAGCAGAACTACCGCTCCACGCAGAACATCCTCGAGATCGCGAACGCGCTGATCGCGAACAACGTCCAGCGCAAGCCGAAGAGCCTGTGGACCGAGGCGCCGAACGGCGAGCTGACCGTCCGCTACCGGGCGGAGGACGAGCACGACGAGGCGTTCTTCGTCGCCGACGAGATCGAACGGCTGCGAGCGTCCGAGGGGTTCCGCTACCGCGACGTCGCCGTCTTCTACCGGACGAACGCCCAGAGCCGGGTGCTCGAGGACGTGCTGATGCGGATCGGCACCCCGTACCGCGTGTTCGGCGGCGTGCGCTTCTACCAGCGCAAGGAGATCAAGGACATCCTCGCGTACCTCCGCCTGCTGGTGAACCCGCAGGACGTGATCTCGTTCCGGCGCGTCGTGAACACACCGAAGCGTGGGATCGGCGACGCGACCGTGGCCTCGGTCGAGACGTTCGCGTACGACGAGGGGATCCACGTGCTCGACGCGTGCCGGCAGGTGGACCGGATCGCCACGCTCGGTACGCGCGCGAAGGGCGCGGTGTTCGGCTTCGTCCAGGTGGTCGAGGCGCTCCAGCGGCACCTGGACGACGGCGCGGGTCCGGCCCGGATGGTCGAGTTCGCTACCCAGGAGTCCGGCTACCTCGCCGAGCTCGAGGAGGAGCGGACGATCGAGGCGCAGGGCCGGATCGAGAACCTCCAGGAGCTCGCCGGGGTGGCGGCCGAGATCGTCGCGCGGGAGCCGGACACGGACCTCGCGGGCTTCTTGGAGCAGGTCTCGCTGGTCGGGGAGCAGGACGAGTACGACGAGGACGAGTCCGCGATCACGCTGATGACGCTGCACATCGCGAAGGGCCTCGAGTTCCCCGTGGTGTTCATCGTGGGGCTGGAGGATGGGATCTTCCCGCACTACCGGTCGATGACCGACTCGGCCGCGCTCGAGGAGGAACGCCGCCTCGCCTACGTCGGCATCACCCGGGCGCAGCAGCGGTTGTACCTGGCCTACGCATGGAGCCGGACGCTCTTCGGCCAGACCCAGTACAACCCGCCCTCGCGGTTCCTGTCCGAGATCCCGGAGCACCTGCTGGACGTACGCGAGGCGGAGGCACGGAGCCGACATCGGGGGCGTGGTGCCGGGGCTGCGATCCACGCCGAAGCCCAACGCGGGTACTCGGTCGTTGGGCTTCCCGGTCGCGGCGAGGCCGTGGAGGTGGCGCCCGGCTGGTCGCCTCCGCGCCCGGTCGGGGTCCCGCGGCGCGAGGCGCCCGCCATCGTGGCCGGCGACACGGTCGCGCACGAGCGCTGGGGCGAGGGCGTGGTGCTGACCGTCTCCGGTGCCGGCGACGACGCCGAGGCGACGATCCGGTTCGGCGACGTGGGGGAGAAGCGCGTGCTGCTCGCCTACGCGCCGCTGCGCAAGGTTGGGTGACCCGGCCGGCTCAGCCGGGGTGGGCGAGCTCGCGGAGCCCCGTGCCCTCGTCCCACGCCAGCGCTCGCCGGGGCTCCTGGAAGGTGATGAACCCCGCGGACGTCACGTCGAGCGCGAAGAGGTGGAAGTTCGGCTCGTCGGGTGCCCAGTCGATCCGCCGCCGGATCGCGTCGCGGTAGGCCCCGCGCCGCTCGGTGTCCTCGACCCGTATCGCCGTTCCGTAGAGCTTGGCGTCGCCCTCGGTCCCCATCCGATCGCTCGTGCAGCTGTGGACGACGCACCGCGGGTCACGGAGCAGGTCGAGCGCCTTGCGGCTCTGCCACATCATGCCGAGCATGAGCTCGCCCGCCGCGACGTCGAACTCGCACGGGGTGATCCGCGGCGAGCCGTCGGCGCGGAGCGTGCCGAGCATGCAGAGCTCGTGGGCCGTCAGCCGCTCCAGGGCGAGGTCCGCGATCTCGGGGCACGCGGAGGCGAACGCGTCCCAGCGCATCCCGGATCAGCGGAAGAGCGCGAGGTATCCGGCGACGAGGATCAGGACCCCGGCGATCAACGGGGCGATCACCCATGCGAGGCCGAGCCGGCCCCGGTACGGTCCGAACGTGCCGACCTTCGTGGTGGGCTTGAGGCCCGGCGGGCGGATCTGGAACCGCTTGGGCATCGGGTCCCGAGTATAGGGCCGCCCCCTCGGGCGGGCCGCGTCGGGACGATCATCCGCGGAGCCTGCGGACCTCAGCCAGCGCCGGCCGGTCGGCGACGGTCCCGCAGGCCCGGTGGACGTTGAGACAGGTCCGCACGAGCCGTGCCAGGACACCGGGACGCCACGTGTTCCAGAAGTCGGCATGCAGCGTGTAGTAAGGACCGCTCGCGAGATGGAGGGTCACGCCGTCGCCGGTCGAGCCCGGTGCGCAGTCCGCCCCCGCCCCACAGGGATCCAGGATCCCGAAGTGGATCTGCGTCCGGAAGGCCGGGAGGCGGACCCGGTACCCCTCGGGGCATCGGCGATCCGTCGTGTACACGACCGCTTCCGGTCCGAGTCCCTGCCCGTCCCAGCAGTTCGGGAACTGCAAGCGTGCGACCACGCTGTCGACGAACGCCCATCGCTCGGCGTAGGGCGTGCAGTCGTACGGATGGTCGGCGACCGGCGTTCGGCGCACGCCCTCCGCTCCACAGGACCAGGTGGCGTGAGGGTTCTCGCCGGGCGCCAGGGCGTCGGGGTTGCCCGCGACCATCTGGAGCCCGAACGGCGGAACGACGACCTCCCGGAGGGGCAGGCCGAAGTAGTACGCCTTCGCGAACGTCGGGATCAAGACCTCCCCCCCGGCGTACCCGGACGGGAACCAGTACGCGGCGGTGTCCTTGGCCAGCCGGCACGTCGAGCCTCCTCGCATCAGCTGTTGCGCGGTGGCGCTCGCCGCCGTCTCGGTACTGCCGAAGAAGTCGTGGCGGTGCGACATGCCGGGCATGTCCGGATGCAGGATCGGGTCGTCGGGCAGGGAGTGCGAGTACCCGCAACGGGACACGAACTGACCGCGCGGGGCTCCGGCGTGCGCGATCGTGGCGCAGCCGAGGATGAGGGCGATCGCCAGCCCGGCCGCCGCCGTGCGCTCCGCCAGCCGCCGGATCCGACTCATCCGCCGCTCCAGGGGGCGGGATGGGCGTCCGGCACGGCCCCGTTCGGCCACAGCTCGAGGATCAGTGGTGGGATCGGGTCCTGCGAGAAGTCGAACTCCAGCGCGAGGTCACCCAATCGAGCCGCCTCCTCCCGAACGGACGGTCTGGCGTCGGGCCAGCCGTCGGTCGCGGGGTCGAGTCGCTGGCCGGCCAGGAACCGATCCTCGATCAGCTTGAGGTACGCGTCGAACGACAGGGTCTGGTGATCGATCGAGCCCGGTCGGACCCACGGGCTCACGACGATGCCCGGGACGCGGATCCCGTAGCCGTTCGGGTCGATCCGGATCGGCCGCACGTGATCGTAGAACCCGCCCCAGTCGTCCCACGTGATGAAGATCGCCGTGTGGAGCCACTGCTCCTCGGGGCCCTGCATCACCGCGTTCACGACACGCGTGACCCAGGCCTGGCCGTTCCAGATCGAGTCCGGCGGGTGCTCGCTGTCGCCGTACGACGACATCACCCACGACACCGCCGGGAGGTTCCCGTTCGCGGCCGCCTCGAAGAACCTCCCGTGATACTTGATGTTCACGAACCCGTCCGTCGCCTTCACCGTACGGAACCCGGGAAGCGGGTTCTGGATCGGGTTCGTGTTCGGGGGTTGGCGAGGTTCACAAGGTGGCAGGATGCAGGTCCCGCGTCCCACGTAGTAACCCCAGCTGACGCCGGCGTTCGAGAGCAGCCAGGTGATGTCCGCCCATGCGTAGGGTCGCGGCGCACCGTCTGCCGGCGTCCAGATCCTCCCGTTGCCGGCGACGTTGTTGCCGGGCAACTTCAGATCCGACCGGCAGCTCATCGGGTCCATCGGCCGGGGGCAGGTGGCCGACCAGGCCGAGACCAGGTACAGGTGCGACGGCAGGGTCCACGAGTCCGACGGCGCGAACATCCGATCCTGGAGGCCGTAGGTTCGCGCGTACGCCCAGTAGTTCGGGATCTCGTGCGCGGTGTGGTAGCCGAGGAGGTCCGGCTGCCCCTGCGGTCCGCGCTTGGCCGCCGCGCACGCGGGGCGCGGGTGCTTCCGGCAGGACGTGGGGATCGTCTGCAGGGCGCGGATCGCCCCATCCATCGCACCACCGTGAACCGTGATCCGTGACGCGGCCTGGTTGTGCGGCCCTCCCTCGTCGTACACGTCCCGGTCGTGGTACGGGCGCGAAGCAGCCGGCCGGCCTCGGGGTCGGGGATGCATGCCGCCATGCGTGCCGTCGGCCGCCTCGGCAGGCCGTCCGCGCCGGGGAAGGTTCCGAAGTAGTGGTCGAACGATCGGTTCTCCTGCACGACGAAGATCAGGTGGTCGAGGTTCGAGATCCCGGCGCTCGGATCGATGTCCGGTCGTTGCGCTCGCCGTGGCCGAGGCGGGTGCGCCGGCCGAGAACGCGACGCCCAGCGATATCCACACGACGAGCACGATCGCGCCGGTCGCGCAGACCTCCTCATCTCGCGAACCCTCCCTCGATCCGATGCCGGGGAGGCTAGTCCATCCAGATCGTCCGGCGGCTCCGCGATCGGATGGTCAGCCGCTCAGCCGGTCGAGCACGTTGCGGGTGATGCGCTCGACGACCGGATCGCCGTGCTTCAGCCCGAAGGCCCAGTCGATCACCCCGGCGTTGAACACCGTCCCGCCGCCCGGCCGATCGAAGACGCCCATCACGGCGTGGTTGTCCGCGAGGGCCGCGACGTGTCCGGGTGACGCGTCGCCGAAGAGCGCCGCCGCCACATGCTCACGCTCGCCCGGCTCGTGGGCGTAGCGGGTGGGCTGCTCGTCCTGGGTCCAGAGGCTCGCGGGGGCGGTCGCGAGGATCTCGAGCGACTCCGGGGCACCGTCCTCGTGGGTCGGGACGGGGAGCCCGTCGCGCGGTCTGAGGGCGCAGCCGTCCACCTCGTACGCGACGATCGCGTCGCGCGCCCCGAAGACGTCGTCACGCCCCAGGCCGGTCCCGGCGAAGGCCCAGTGGTCGGGCCGATGGACCGTGTAGCCGGCCGATGCCTCCGGCGCACCCAGCCCGTACCGGGAGTAGCCGCCACGGGTGAACGTGAGGCCGATCGTCGAGGTCTCCGGATGCCCGACCCTCCGGTCCGACCACGCCCCGGTGAGCAGGTGCTCGTCGGCGGTGCCGAGGACCGGATCCTCGTCGGCGCGGTACTTGAAGCCCGTCATCGCCCGGCGGTCGTCGTCGAAGCGGACCTGCCAGAAGCAGGTGTTCCCGCTGAAGATCGCGGCGTTGCCTCCCGCCGCGACGAACCGATCGAGGGCGTCGCGCATCCCGCGGGACCAGTACTCGTCGTGCCCCACGTGCAGGCTGAGCCGATAGTCGTCGAGGAGCTCCGGCTGCGCGTCCAGATCCTGGGAGGTCGCCACGTCGATCCGGTACCCGTTCGCCTCGGCCCAGCGCAGGAACGGCCGCTCCCAGTTCCACCAGCCGGCGCCTCCGCTCCAGTCGGACAGGCCCAGGGGTCGCGCCCACGTGCGATATCCCATCGCCTCGCGGTCCGGCACCGGCTGCATCATCCGGCCGACGGGCTCGGGTTTGACCAGGAACCCCTTCGCGAACGGCCGCTCGAACGACACCCGCGTCCCGCCCGTGTACAGGGACGGTCCCCCCCAGTCGTTGTACGCGTTCCACGTGGAGGTCGCGAGCACGAGCAGGATCGGTGCGCGGTCGGTCGTGGAGGGTCGAACCACGAAGCAGGCGTCCGCGCGCTCGTCCCCGGCGGTCAGCGTGACGGCGTAGTACCCGGAGCGCCACGTTGCGTCGACCGGGATCTCGAGCGTCGCTGGCCACCCGCAACCGTTCGCGCTCGCGTCGTCGGGGGTTCGATGGCGCGACCGGCGACGTCCCGGTCTGCCAGACCACGTCGGCTCGCCCCGTCACGAGCGATCTCCACGTCGAACGTGTCGGCATCCGTCGAGACGTGGAGCCCGACCGCGTCCCCGGGTGCGACCGACAGCGGTGTGCAGTACGCCTCGAGCACGGAGGAGTCTAATGAGGCCCCTCGCCGGGCGGTCTCCGCGTTCGTCCTGTACAGGATGTTCACGATCAGCCAGCGGTCCCCGAACCGCCCGAGGTGCGCGTCCACGTCCCACGGCCCGACCGACACGACGCCGCTCGCCACGTCGCCGTCGATGCTCAGGACGCGGGCGTCCCAGCTCCGCTCGACCCCATGGGGCGCGCCTTCGGTCACCTCGTCGACCACGTCCTGCATCGAGACCTCCTCGAGTTCGAGCCCGTCGTCGGGGAGGGCGTCGCGGCGCTCGACGAAGTCGGGGTGGTAGACCGCGCGGGCCTGCTCCACGTCGCGGTCGAACCACGAGGACGCGTAGGCGTCGAGCACCAGCCGGGCAGGGACCGGGTCGCCGGGGGCGTCCGCCGCCGGGCGCCGTCGGTAGAGCACGTTCACGATCAGCCAGCGATCGCCGAAGCGCGCGAGATGCAGGTGATCCACGAAGGGCTCGGAGACGACCCGAGCGGAGGCGATGTCGCCGGTCCGATCGAGGAGGTCGATCTCCATCGTCTTCCTGTAGGGCTTGGGTCCGCCCGCGACGGCATCGGTCGTCATCACGGCGAAGGGCGCCTCGTCGAGCGTCAAGGCCCCGGAATCGGGGTCGACGATCGCGCGTTTGGCGAGGGCGGGATGCAGGCATGACCCCATCCGCTCCGCGTCGGCGTCCAGCCACGACTCCACGTAGTCGACGATCGGTCGCCGGATGTCGTCGAGCTCGGCCATCGCTCACACGACCATCGTGCCGCCGTCGACCACGAGCTCGGCCCCCGTGATGTACGAGGATTCATCGCTCGCGAGGAACAGCGCGGCGTTCACGACATCGCCCGGCGTCCCGAGCCGTCCGAGCGGGATCGCGGCCCTCGCCCCTGCGACCCAGGCCGCATCGGTCGTCCGGACGGTCTGCAGCGGCGTGTCGATGAACCCCGGGTGGATGCAGTTCGCGCGGACGCCCTGGGGGGCGAACTGCACGGCGAGCGAGCGCGTGAGCGAGATCACGGCGCCCTTGCTGGCGGTGTAGGCGTCCTGCGGCACCGTGTCGCCGAGCAACGCCGAGACCGAGCCGACGTTCACGACCGAGCCACCCCCCGCGCGGATCAGCTCGGGGACCCCGTGCTTGCACACCCAGACCATGCCCTTGAGGTTGATCGCCATCACGCGGTCCCACACGGCCTCGTCCGTGTCGAGGACGCCGAGGTCACGGTCGCGCCAGAGCACGCCCGCGTTGTTGTAGAGGATGTGCAACGCGCCGAACCGCTCGACGGCCCCCGCGATCGCGTCTCGCACCTGCCCCTCGTCCGCGACGTCAGCGACGAACGTCGCGATCTCTCCGTCGGCGGCTCGGACGGCCGCGTCCGTCGCCTCGAGGGACGAGGCGTCCAGATCGAGCGCGGCGATCCCCGCCCCCTCCTTCGCGAAGACCCGGGCGGCCTCCCGCCCCATGCCGCTCCCGGCGCCGGTGATGAGCGCGACCTTCCCATCGAGCCTTCCCATCAGCCCGCCACCCGATACAGGTGCCAGCGGTCCGGGACGCCCTTGAGCCCATGCTCGCCGGCGTCTTCGAACGCCAAGCCGGACCCTGCGGTGAGTTCCTTGACGGTCTGGGAGACCAGCACCTCAGACCCCGTCCGCGGTCTTGGCGTAACGCGTCTCCGGTCGGTCCACGCGGCATCTTGTCCCGCGGGCCGTTCGGGCCGCAACCGGGGCCTTCTTCTAGACTGCCGCGCGATGGCCGAGACGTACCGCGTGATCGTCGCGAAACCCGGGCTCGACGGGCACGACCGGGGCGCGAAGATCGTGGCCCGGGCCCTCCGCGACGCCGGCTTCGAGGTGATCTACACGGGCCTGCGGCAGACGCCCGAGCAGATCGCCGAGGCGGTGGTCCAAGAGGACGCCGACGCGGTGGGGCTTTCCTGTCACTCCGGCGCGCACATGACCCTGTTCCCCCGGGTGGTCGAACAGCTCGAGGAGCGCGGGGTGGGCGACGTCCTCGTCTTCGGTGGCGGCGTGATCCCGGCCGGCGACATCCCGAAGCTCGCGGAGGCGGGCGTGGAGAAGATCTTCACCCCGGGCGCCTCGACGCAAGACATCGCCGCATGGCTCCGCGACCGCCTCGAGCGCGGGACCGCCTGAGTTGGACCTCTACGAGCACCAGGGGAAGGACCTCTTCCGCGCGGCCGGGATCCCCACGCCGCGTGGGATCGTCGCGACGAGCGCGGACGAGGCGGCCGCCGCCACGCGCGAGCTCGGCGGCCGCTCGGTGGTGAAGGTGCAGGTCCAGATCGGCGGTCGCGGCAAGGGCGGCGGCGTGGTGCTGGTGGACTCGCCGGAGCGCGCGGCCGCGGAGGCCGACCGGATGCTGAGCGAGGGCTTCAAGGACCTTCCGGTGACCCGCGTGCTCGTCGAGGAGCTCCTGCCGATCGCGCGCGAGTTCTACACCTCGATCCTGCTCGACCGCTCCGCCGGGGACTACCTGGCGATGATGACCGCCGAGGGCGGCGTGGACATCGAGGAGCTCGCCCGGACGCGCCCGGAGGCCCTGCGTCGCGTCCACGTGGACCCGCTCCTGTCCCTGAGGGCCTACCACCTCCGCGAGCTGACCGCCGTCTTGCCGCCGGATGCTCGGGATGGCGCGTCGGACGTGCTCCGCCGGCTCTGGGGGCTGCTCGAGGACCAGGACGCGACCCTGCTCGAGGTCAACCCGCTCGTGCAGCTCGAGGACGGGAGCGTCGTGGCGCTCGATGCGAAGGTCACGATCGACGACAACGCGCTCTCGCGCCGACCGGCCCTGGAGGCGTTGAAGGCGTCGTTCCCGATCGATCCCGTCGAGGCGCGCGCGAAGGAGGCGGGCCTCCAGTACGTGAAGCTCGACGGCGACGTCGGGATCATCGGCAACGGGGCGGGGTTGGTGATGTCCACGCTCGACGTGGTCGCGCAGGCGGGCGGCAAGGCGGCGAACTTCCTCGACGTCGGTGGCGGAGCGAGCGCCGACACGATGGCGACCTCGCTGCAGGTCATCCTCTCCGATCCGGCGGTGAGGGCCGTCTTCGTGAACATCTTCGGCGGGATCACTCGCGGGGACCTCGTGGCGCGGGGCATCCTGGAGGCGCTCGATCGCGTCGAGGCGAGCGTGCCGATCGTCGTGCGCCTCGACGGGACGAACGCCGAGGAGGGTCGCCGGATCCTGACCGAGGCCGCACATCCGCGGATCGTGGCGGCGGCGACGATGCTCGAGGCCGCGGAGACGGCGACGCGGCTGGCCGCCGGGGGGCCGGTATGAGCATCTTGATCGGAGCCGAGACGCGCCTCGTCGTGCAGGGGATCACCGGGCGCGAGGGGACGTTCCACACGGTGCGCAACCGGGCCTACGGGACCGCGGTCGTCGCCGGGGTCACGCCCGGCAAGGCGGGGGAGTCGGTCGAGGGGATCCCGGTGTTCGACACGGTCGCCGACGCGGTCCGGGAGACCGGAGCGAACACCTCGATGGTCTTCGTGCCGCCGCGGTTCGCCGCCGAGGCGGTCCTCGAGGCGGCCGACGCCGGGATCGACGTCGTGGTCTGCATCACCGAGGGGATCCCCGTCCGCGACATGGCGATCGTCCACAGCTACCTGCGGGCCACCGGGACGACGCTGGTGGGGCCGAACTGTCCAGGCTTGATCTCGCCGGGCGCGGCCAACGTGGGGATCATCCCCGGCGAGATCTGTGCGCCGGGACGCGTCGGGCTCGTCTCCCGCTCGGGCACGCTCGTCTACCAGATCGTCCACGAGCTGACGCAGCTCGGCCTGGGGCAATCGACGTGCGTCGGCATGGGCGGCGATCCGGTCCACGGGATCGGGTTCGTCGAGTCGCTCGCGCGCTTCGAGGAGGACGCGGCGACCGATCTCGTGGTGATGGTCGGGGAGATCGGCGGGGACGACGAGGAGCGCGCCGCCGCCTACATCGCCGGCCACGTCTCGAAGCCGGTGGTCGGCTACATCGCGGGCTTCGAGGCGCCACCCGGCAAGCGCATGGGACATGCCGGCGCCATCGTCACCGGCTCGGTGGGGACGGCGGCGGCGAAGGCCGATGCGCTCGAGGCGGTCGGCGTCCGCGTGGGCCGCACGCCGACCCAGGTAGGCGAGCTGGTCCGCGACGCGCTCCGCTGATCAGCCCGAGGCGTCGCCGCCGGAGGTCGAGGAGAGCCCGACCTCCGTGTAGTGCGTCTCGAGCTGGTTGTACCGGTGCCACGCGGCCGCCCATCCGGCGTCGTCGCGGCTGAAGCGCTCGACCGGCACCGCCGGCGCCTGCCGGTCCCAGATCCCGAAGAAGCCCCGGCCGTACCCCAGCAGGTACCGCTGGCCGGAGTGCGTGTACTGCAGGACGTCGTTGTCCACCGGTGAGGTGGTGCCGCCACCGGAGGCCGGGACCGCGACGTGGTTCGGCTCGAGACCGATGAACCGGGTCCAGGCACGCTGCCACCCATCGTCGGTCCGTGGGAACCGCTCCGCGGCGACCGACGGCGATTGACGGTCCCAGATCCCGAAGAAGTCGTCGCCGTAGCCGAGGACGTACCGGTATCCGGAGTGGGTGTACCGAACCTCTGTGGTGGTGGCGGATCCGGACGGGGGCGCTCCGCCCGACGTCGGCTCGGCCGCCACGGGTTCGCTCGGCGCCGACGCGACCTCCGTCGCGCTCGCCGGTTCGGCGGTGGCGCCGGCGTCGGTCTGTGCCGGGCTCGACCCCTCCTGCGTCTCGGCCGCGACGGCGGTGTCGGCGTCGGATGAACCGGGGGACGCACCGGGGGCCGGGACGGTCAGATCGCTGAGGCAGTAGCGGCACTTGATCGCCTCGTCCTGGATCATCTCCGCGCAGTAGGGGCACTTCTTCACGCTCGACGCCTTTCCGCTCGTCGGGGTCTACAGGCTACCCGGAACGAGCCCGGCGGGCTCCTCTCGCCGCATCCGCGCGACCGAGGAGCGCCCGCGGATCGCGGATGCGCGAAGGGCGGCCGCAGCGTGCGGCCGCCCTTCGGACGAGGGTCTTCGGTTCAGGCGCTGAATCCGGAGTCGCCGGGAGGGCTGCTGCTGCCCATCGAGCCCGCCTCGACCTCCTGGTACTTCATCCACGAGCCGTAGCCGAGGATCACGAGCAGGACCAGTCCGATCCACCCGAAGAGCGACGGCTTGACCGAGCTGAACAGCACGATGATGAACTTCAGGACGCCGAAGCCCACGACCGCGAACCCTAGGTAGGCGCTCCCCTTCGTCGGCGGGATCCCGATCTGGATGTTCCCCGCCATGTTGGCGAGCTGTACGACCTCCCAGATGACGAGCACGATCAGCAGGATCCCCATGATCACGCCGGCGAAGCTCCCGCTGCCGGCCCAGGCGCTCGCCCCGGCGCACCCGCCGCCGAAATCGCCGAAATCGACGCAGACGCGCTGCCAACTCAGGAAGCTGTCGATCAGCAGGAGGATCCCGCTCACGAGCATGATCTTGCTGGCCGTGGTCAGGCCCGAGATATCGAACCCCCCTGCAGGCTTGTTCTCCATGCCGGCTCCTTTCGGGGCACGTCGCGAATGACGCGACGACCACCGTCGCGACCGGAACGATTGAAGCCCTCGTCCGGGGGCGAGTCAAACACTCGACCGGGGAGCCGGGCCGCTTCGAGGCCTCAGGCCTCGCCGGGATCCGGACGTCGCGGGACGATCGCGAGCGCGACGAGCGCTGCCACGGACGCCGCGAGCGCGATCCACGGCGCCGAGGCAGGCTTGGTGAACGGCGGCGGGTTGAGGAACGCGAAGAGCGAGCCGATCGCGACGGCCACGCACGCCACCATGCATACCCGTCGACCCAGCCGCGCGCGCCTGCGCCCCGGCCCGGCGACGACCCACGCGACCACGGCGACGACCGCGGCGACGGCGGCGAGCATCGACCACCGAACGTCGGGGCTCCACGCCCCGTGCCACCAGCCCGAACCCGTCCCGAAGCGCGTCCACGGCGCGAAGGTGGCGATCAGGGCGACGGCGAGCGCCACGCCGGCCGCGCGATCCGCCGGGGCCCGCGTCGGCTTCGGGGCTTCGACGAGCACCGCGTCGTCGCCGAGCACCGTATCCAGGCACTCCGGGCCGTACGCGACCCCGCGTACCGGCACGGCGCAGACGATGCAGAGCGCCCGGCCGCATCGTTCGCAATCGGCGGCCTTGGGGCGTCCCGGGTGGGACGCGCACCGATCGGCGACCTTCGTGACGCGATCGTCGGGCGGCATGGGGCAAGCTTAGGGGGCGGTTCGGTAGCATGCCGCCGTCATGGGTCAGCGGGTCGCGGTGTTGGTCTCCGGCTCGGGGACGAACCTGCAGGCGCTGCTCGACGACCCGCAGATCCGCCCGCACGTCGCGCTCGTCCTGTCGGATCGGCCCGGCGTGTTCGCGTTGGAGCGCGCGTCGTCCGCCGGGGTGGACGGCGCGGTGATCGTTCCGGCGGACTTCGGGGATCGGGCGGCCTTCGAGGAGGCCGTGGCGACCCTGCTGCGGGATCGCGGCATCGACGTGATCGTGAGCGCGGGATACATGCGCGTGCTGGGCGCTTCCGTACTCGATGCCTATGCCGGCCGATGGTTGAACGTTCACCCGTCGCTCCTGCCGGCCTTCCCCGGGATGCACGGTGTCCGCGACGCGCTCGCCTACGGGGCGAAGGTCACCGGCGTCACCGTCTTCCTGGTCGATGCCGGCGTCGACACCGGGCCCGTCGTGCTCCAAGAGGCGATCCCGATCCGCGACGACGACGACTGGGAGTCCCTGGAGGCCCGGGTCCACGAGGTGGAGCACCGGCTGCTCCCGGCGGCGATCCGAGCGCTGCTGCGCGGCGGGCTCCGCGTGGAGGGACGTTCGGTGACGATCGACGAGGGGGCGGCATGAGCGACGTCCGGCCGGTGCGGCGGGCGCTGCTGGCCGTCTTCGACAAGGCCGGGGTCGTCGGCCTCGCCCGCGCGCTGGACGAGCTCGGGGTGGCGCTCGTGTCGTCGGGGGGCACCGCCGCGACCCTCCGCGACGCGGGCCTGCCGGTGACCTCGGTCGAGGAGGTCACGGGATCGCCCGAGATGCTCGGCGGCCGCGTGAAGACCTTGCATCCGAAGATCCACGGCGGGATCCTGGCCGACCGCCGGCGACCCGAGCACGAGGCGGAGCTCGCCACGCACGCGATCGAGCCGTTCGACCTGGTCGTGGTGAACCTGTACCCGTTCCGCGAGACGGTCGCGAGCGGCGCGGGACCCGACGACGTGATCGAGCAGATCGACATCGGTGGCCCCGCGATGATCCGCGCGGCCGCGAAGAACCACGCGTCGGTCGGCGTCGTGACGGACCCCACTCGCTACGCGGGGATCGTCGACGAGCTCCGACGCGACGGCGGGCTGTCCGACGCGACGCGTCGTGCGCTGGCGGCCGAGGCCTTCGCCCACACCGCGGCCTACGACGCCGCCGTCGCCGGCTGGTTCGCCGCGCGAGAGGCGGGGGAGCAGCTCCCCAGCTTCGTCGGGCTCGCCTACGAGAAGCTCGGCGAGCTTCGGTACGGCGAGAACCCGCACCAGCGGGGCGCCCTCTACCGAGCGGTGGCCGGAACGGGACCGCTCGGCGGCGCTGAGGTCCTGCAGGGCAAGGACATGTCGTTCAACAACTGGCTCGACGCCTTCGCCGCCGCCGAGCTGGTCGCGGCGATGCCCGCGGGCTCCGCCGCGATCGTCAAACACAACAACCCGTGCGGCGCCGCGGCGCTCGGCACGCCTGCGGCGTCGTACGCCGCGGCGTTCGCGTGCGACGAGGTCAGCGCGTTCGGCGGGATCGTGGCGTTCCACGGGACGTGCGACGGATCGGCCGCAGCCGCGATGCGCGATGTCTTCACCGAGGTGGTGATCGCCCCCGCATTCGACGACGAGGCGCTCGCCGCGTTCGCGGAGCGGCCCAACCTCCGCGTGGTCCGGGCCCCGCTGCAGCGAGATGCCGGACCCGACGTGCGTCCGTTGCCCGGCGGGGCGCTGATCCAGGACCGGGACGTGGTGACCGAGACCCGGGACGACTGGAAGGTGGTGTCGAGCCGTGAGCCCACGGAGCGGGAGTGGGCGGATCTCGCGCTCGCCTGGACGATCGCGTGGCGCGTGAAGTCGAACACGATCGTGCTGGTGAGGGACGGCGCCACCGTCGGGATCGGCGCCGGGCAGATGTCGCGGGTGGACGCCTCGTGGATCGCGACGCGCAAGGCGGGGGGACGGGCCGCGGGCGCCGTCCTCGCGAGCGACGCGTTCTTCCCGTTCCCCGATGCCCTGGAGGTGGCCGCGGACGCGGGCTGCACCGCGGTGATCCACCCGGGGGGATCGAAGGGCGACGAGGCGGTCCTCGCCGCCGCGGAGGCCCGACGGATGGCGGTCGTGCTCACCGGGGTCCGGCACTTCCGCCACTGAGCGTGCCCGGCCGGGGGCGTCGCACCCGATAGGATGCTCCACCGTGACCGCCCAGATCCTCGACGGCAAGGCGATCGCCGCGCAGATCCGCTCGGAGGTCGCGGAGCGCGTACGCGCGCTCGCCGAACGGGGCGTGACCCCCGGCCTGGCCGCCGTCCTCGTGGGCGACGACCAGGCCTCTCGCATCTACGTCGGCTCGAAGCACAAGGCCTGCGCGGACGTCGGGATCCGGTCCGAACAGGTGGATATGCCGGCCTACGTGACCGAGGGAGAGCTGCACGCCACGATCCGGCGGTTGAACCGCGACCCCGAGATCCACGGGATCATCGTCCAGCTCCCGATGCCGCCGCACGTGCGCGAGCTGGAGGTGCAGCGGACCATGGATCCGGCCAAGGACGTCGACGGGCTGCATCCGACGAACGTCGGCATGATGGTCCGCGGGGAGCCCACGTTCCCGCCGGCGACGCCCTACGGCATCGTGGAGCTCCTGCTCCGCAGCGGGACCGAGCTGCAGGGCGCCGAGGTCGTCGTCGTCGGCTACGGGGAGCTCGTCGGCGCGCCGCTCTCGATCATGCTGGCGCAGGACTCCATCCGTGGGAACGCCACCGTCACGATCTGTCACGTGAAGACGAAGGGGCTCGCCGACCACACCCGACGCGCCGACATCCTGGTCGCCGCCGCCGGCGTCCCGGAGCTGATCGGCGGGGACATGATCAAGCCGGGCGCCACCGTGATCGACGTCGGGATGCACCGGACCGACGAGGGACTGGTCGGCGACGTGCGCTTCGGCGAGGCGAGCGAGGTGGCGGGGCTGATCACGCCGGTCCCGGGCGGCGTCGGCCCGATGACCGTCGCGATGCTCCTGGTGAACACGGTGTCGGCCGCCGAGACCCAGGCGTACGGCGGCCGGTGACCGCCGGCGGGCGGCTGGCCGCGCTCCTCGCCTCCGGCCAGTTCTGCGTCACGAGCGAGGTGGTGCCGCCGCGCTCGGCCGACGCGTCGCCCGTCACCGCGCACGCCCGCGCGCTCGTCGGCTACGTGGACGCCGTGAACCTCACGGACAACCCGACGGCCTCGGCGCACATGTCGCCCCTCGCCGGCGTCCGCGCGGTCGCGGACGCCGGGCTCGAGCCAACCGTCCAGCTGACCTGCCGCGACCGCAACCGCCTGGCGATCACCGCGGACCTGTTGGGCGCGTGGGCGCTCGGTGCGCGCAACGTGCTCTGCCTCTCGGGCGATCCGCTCGCGGTCGGCGACCATCCCGATGCGGTGGCGGTCGGCGATCTCACGGTGAACGAGGTCGTCGCGCTGGCGCGCCGGATGCGAGACGAGGGCACCCTGCTCTCCGGGGCGGGGCTGGCCGAGCCTCCTCGCTACCTGATCGGCGTCGCCGACCTCCCGCTCGCCGATCCGTACGATCCTGCGCGCCTCGAGTCGAAGCTCGACGCCGGGGCCGACGTGATCTGGACGCAGATCGCCTACGACGTGGAACTTCTCGCCGCGTGGGCGGACCGGATCCGCGGGCTGGGCGTCTTCGAGCGAGCGCGCGTGATCGTCGGGCTCGTCCCGTTGCGCAGCGCCGCCGGCGCCCGTTCCATGCAGGAGCACCTGCCCGGTGTGCGGATCCCGGCGGAGCTGCTGCGGGCGCTCGACGCGGCGGGTGATGAAGCGGAGGCGGCCGGCCTCGAGCTGACGATCGGCGTCGTGAACGCGGTGCGCCGGATCGAGGGCGTCGCCGGGATCCACCTGATGGGGATGGGCCGCGACGACCTGGTGGTGAAGGTGGTCGAGGGCGCGGGCCTGTTCCCGCGTCCCACCGGTGCCTGGTGACGCCGTGGACCTCGTGATCCGCAACGCCGCGGTCGTCACGGTGGACGAACGCATGCCGACCGCCTCGGCGGTCGGCGTCGCGGGCGACCGGATCGCCTGGGTCGGCGCCGACGGCGACGCCGGAGCGCACGTCGGTGCGGCCACCGAGGTCGTGGACGCGCGCGGCGCCACGGTCCTCCCGGGCATCGTCGACAGCCACAACCACGTGCGGCTGGGCTCGAACCCCCTCGAGGTGGACCTCGCCGGTGCCGCCACGCTCGACGAGCTCCGGTCCCGGGTGCGCGCCTTCGCCGACGCGCACCCCGAGCACGCGTGGATCGAGGGGGTCGGCTGGAACTACGCGGCGCTCCCGGGCGGCCGGCTGCCGACCTGGGAGGACCTCGAGGGCCTGACGGACGGGCGCCCGGCCTTCCTGTTCTCCTACGACGTTCACAACGTCTGGCTGAACCGCGAGGCGATGGCCGCGTTCGGGATCGAGCGCGGCGTCGGATCGGTGCCGTTCGGGCGGGTGCGGCTGGACGACGCGGGCGAACCGACCGGGTTCCTCACGGACTTCGCCGTGATGGGGATCAGCCGGCGGGGGCAGGCCGCGCTCGAGGCCGTGGTCCCCGGCTACGGGCGGGAACTCCAGTACGAGCGGACCCTGGAGAGCCTCGACCTCGCGATCGGCTACGGCATCACGACCGTGGTCGAACCCCAGAACTCGCCGGACGACCTGTGGATCTTCGAACGCGCCCGCGCCGAGGGTCGCCTTCGCTCTCGGCTGGTCGCGGCGATGTTCCATCCCGTGGGGACCACCGAGACCGAGCGCCGGGAGTTCGATGCGGCCCGCGCTCGGTTCGACGACGACCGGCTTCGGGTCGGGGCGATCAAGCTGTACGCCGACGACGTGATCGAGCCGTGGACGGCGGCGATGCTCGAGCCCTACGCGAACCGCCCCGACGAGCGAGGGGAGCCGTTCTGGGACCCGGCGGAGCTCACCGCGGTCGTCACCGATCTCGACGCGCGAGGCTGGCCGTGTCACATCCACGCGACGGGCGACCGCGGGATCCGGATCGCGCTCGACGCGTTCGCGGCGGCGCGGGAGGCCAACGGCGACACCGGCCCGCGGCACCTGATCGTCCACGTGGAGTGCCTGCATCCGGACGACGTGGGCCGATTCGCCGCGTTGCGCGTCGCGGCGTGCATGCAGCCCCGTCATTGCGCCCCGTCGATCGTGGCGGACTGGCGTGCGAACGTCGGTCCGAGCCGGTGGCCACACGCGTGGGCGTTCCGCTCGCTCCGGGACTCGGGTGCCACGCTCGCCTTCTCGTCCGACTGGAACGTCGCGGAGATGGATCCGATGATCGGGATCTACACGGCACTCACCCGGGCGGATCTGGACGGCACGGGTGCATGGGTCCCGGAGGAGACCGTGGACCTCGCGACGGCGATCCGCGCGTACACGCTGGGGTCCGCCTGGGCCGTCGGCGTGGACGACGACCGGGGGTCGATCACGCCGGGGAAGGTGGCGGACCTGGCCGTCTGCTCCACCGATCTGTCCGCGTCGGACGATCCGCGGGCGATCCTGGACGTGCGCATCGAGCGGACGATCGTCGGGGGGGTCGAGGTGTTCGCCAGGTAGTCTGCGTCAGACTACCTGCGCCGGCGTGGTCAGCCGCGCTCCTCCACGGGCACCCAGGCGCGGTCGGTCGGCCCGATGTACACCGAGCCCGGGCGGATCACCCGGTTGTCGGCGTACTGCTCGCGGACGTGCGCGGTCCACCCCGCCATCCGAGCCAGGGCGAAGATCGGCGTCATCAGGTCCGTCGGGATGCCGAGCACGTGGTACACGCTCGCCGCATAGAAGTCGACGTTCGGCCACAGGCCCTTCTGCTCGTGCACCGTGGATTCGATCGCCTCCGAGATCTCGTACCAGCGCAGGTCGTGAGCGCGCTCACAGACCTCGCGCGAGAGTCGCTTCAGCACCGTCGCACGCGGATCCATCGTGCGGTAGACGGCGTGGCCGAACCCCATGATCTTCTCGTGGCGCTCGAGGCGGTCGCGGACGTAGGCCTCGGCGCGATCGGGCGAGCCGATCTCCTCGAGCATCTTCATCGCCTCCTCGTTCGCCCCGCCGTGGAGCGGACCCTTCAGGGCGGCGATCGCGCCGGTGATCGCCGAGAACATGTCGGCGAGGGTCGAGGCGATGATCCGCGCCGTGAAGGTCGAGGCGTTCATCGTGTGGTCGGCGTACAGGACGAACGTGGCGTCGAGGGCTCGCGCGTCCTCGGGGTCGGGCTCCTCGCCCAGCAGCATCCACAGGAAGTTCGCGGCGTGCGAGAGCTTCGGGTTGGACGGCAGGACGTCCTGCCCGGTCCGGTGTCGGTGGTAGCTCGCGATGAGCGTCGGGGTCTTCGCCACGAGGCGCAACGCCTTGCGCAGCTGCGCCTCGGCGGACTCGTCCCATCCGTCGGGGTCGTAGGTGGACGCGGCCGAGATCGACGTGCGGAGCATCGACATGGGCGACGCCTGCTGGGCGAGGGTCGGCATCAGCCGCGCGAGGAACGGCGATGGCTCGCGTTCGCGGACGAGGAACTCGTTCAGGCCCTCGAGCTGGTCCTTCGTCGGCAGGTCGAGATGATGCAGCAGGTAGACGGCCTCTTCGTAGCTGATGTGCTCGGCCAGGTCGCCGATCTCGTATCCGACGTACCACAGGCGTCCGCGTTCCCCGTCGATGTCGGAGATGTTCGTATCGGCGGCGATGACCTCGCGGAGGCCCTTCTCCGTCACGTCTGCCAGGATACCGGCGGGGCCGACGACGCGACGCTGGAGGAAGCTGGGTGAGCCATCGGGTGACGCTGATCCCGGGCGACGGGATCGGGCCCGAGGTCGTGGAGGCCACGCGACGCGTCGTCGAGGCCACCGGGGTGCGGATCGAGTGGGACCGCCGGGAGATGGGGGCGGGCGCGTTCGCCCGGACCGGATCCCCGCTCCCGGATGCCACCATCACCTCGATCCGCGGCACCGGCGTGGCGCTGAAGGGGCCCGTCGAGACGCCGGTGACGAGCGGGCTGCGGAGCGTGAACGTCACGCTCCGGCAGGAACTCGACCTGTTCGCGTGCGTCCGTCCGTGCCGTCGGTACGCCGGCGTGCCGAGCGTGTACGGGGACGTCGACCTGATCGTCGTGCGCGAGAACACCGAGGGGATGTACACCGGCATCGAGTTCGCGATGGGAGAGCCGGACACGAAGGAGTTGATCCGGTTCATCGAGGCGGCGACGGGCCGGAGGATCCGCGAGGACAGCGGTGTGTCGATCAAGACGATCAGTCGGGAGGGGAGCGAGCGGATCGTCCGCTACGCCTTCGAGCTCGCGCGGTCGGGTGGCCGGCGGCTCGTCACGGCGAGCCACAAGGCGAACATCATGAAGGTCACCGACGGGCTCTTCCTGGAGGTGGCCCGGCTGGTCGCCGCCGATGGGTTCCCCGACGTCGCGTTCGAGGACCGCATCATCGACGCGCTCTGCATGGAGCTGATCCGCACGCCGGAGCGGTTCGACGTCCTGGTCATGCCGAACCTCTACGGGGACATCGTGTCGGACCTGGGAGCGGGCCTGATCGGCGGCCTGGGGGTCGCCCCGGGCGGACACTTCGGGGACACGATCGCCGTCTTCGAGGCGACGCACGGCACGGCGCCGCGCCTGGCCGGGCGTCACCTCGCGAACCCGGTCGGGCTGATGCTGTCGGGCGCGATGATGCTCCGTCACCTCACGGAGACGGAGGCGGGCGACCGGCTCGAGGCCGCGATCGCCGCCGTGCTCGCGGAGGGCACGCACGTCACCCGCGATCTTCGGGTACCGGCGGACGACCGGGCCCCCGCGACGACGATCGAGGTTGCCGACGCGGTGGTCGCGGCGCTGTCGGACTAGGCCCGCCGGGTCGGGCACGGTCCGACCGCGACCGACAGCCCGACGTGCTCCGAGCCCGGCACGTCGAACGACTCGCCGCCGCGCGCGCACCACGACGCCCACGTCAGCACGTGATCCACCCGCAGGAGCAGCGGGGTCCAGACCGGCGAGACGAGGGTGCTCTGCGCGGAAGCGCCGGCCCGCATCGCGTCCCGCAGGACCTCGATCAGGTCGCGGTACTCCGTGGAACGATCCGTGATCCCCAGATCGCCCAGGAGCACGACCGGAAGGTCTTCCGTGACGATCGCCTGGCGCAGCCGATCGGGACGCACGGGGATGTGGAGCGCGGCGTCGAGCGGTGAGGTGCCGCTGTTCACGCCGTAGAGGATGAACGTGCCGCCGGGGCGCTGCACCTGGACCCGGATCGTCAGGTCCTTCGCGAGCCCCTTCGCGAGCGGGAGCTCATCGACCGGGAACCGGGAGAGCACCACGAAGGGAGCACGCACCAGGCGTCCTTCGAAGCCCTTCAGGCCCGACGCCAACTCCCGCTGCCGCTTGGACGCGGACGCGATCAGGACGACATCGGCGCGCGAGCGCGACACCGCGGCCGCGAGCGTCTTGGCATCCAGGGGCCGATCCCCGGTCGCGATCGTGGCGACACGGACCGGATCCTGGGGGAGGGGGGAGGGCTGTGCGCTCCGTGGTCCCATGATCGTCACCCATCCGAACAGCGCCACCGATATCGCGACCAACACCGTCGTGATCCGCTTCCCGTCGAACGCGGCGACGATCAGGCCGACCAGGCACGCGGCGACCACCAGCGGCAGGGCGAACGCGACCAGCTGCATCGCAGGGCCGAGATCGCGCACCAGGTACCAGGCCCACGGGACCGCGATCCCCAGGGCGACCCACCGCAGGTCCGCGAGCCGTCGCCCGACGCTCGACGCCCGCTTCGGCTCGGGCTCCCGGGACTCCTTCGGCGGGCGCGGCACGGACGGGCTGCGCCGGGCCGCGGGCCCCTCCGTCACCGTCGAGCCCCCGTTCGGAGCGGTCGCCGGGGCACCGCCCCGCTCGGCGCCGGCGGGCACCCACGTCTCGGGACGGGTGGTCGGTTGCGAGGCCATCATCGCTGTATCGGCATCCGGGGGGGTGCGGGCACAGGGGGCCCCCGGGATTCTGGGCCTCCGCTCGTGGCCCGGCACGGTCGGATCGCTCGCGGACCTCCTTCAGACCGTCGGCGAGCACCGGGTGGGTAGCATGGCTCCGACCAGCGGAACGAGGAGCGGAACCAACATGAAGGTCACGGTCGTCGGCAGCGGATTCGTGGGCCAGACCACCGCCATGCGCCTGGTGGAGAAGGGCATCGCCGAGGTGTGCCTGATCGACATCGTCGAAGGCCTCCCGCAGGGCCTCGCCCTGGACCTCAAGGAGTCATCCCCCGTCGAGGGCTTCGAGCCGGCGATCGTGGGCACGAACGACTACGCGGACACGGCGGGGTCGGACGTCGTCGTGATCACGGCCGGGTTCCCCCGCCAGCCGGGGATGAGCCGCATGGATCTCCTCGGCAAGAACGCCGCGATCATGCGGAGCGTCGTCGAACAGGTTGCGCCCGGCTCGCCCGACGCCATCGTGATCGTGGTGACGAACCCGCTCGACGAGATGACGTTCCTGGCGGCCGATGTGAGCGGGTTCCCGAAGGAGCGCGTGATGGGGATGGCCGGGGTCCTCGACTCGGCCCGCCTGCGGTTCTTCATCGCCGAGGAGTTGGGCGTCTCGCCCCTGGTCGTCGAGGCGATGACGCTCGGCTCGCACGGCGACGCCATGATCGCGCTCCCGCGTCATGCGACCGTGGATGGGAAGCCGCTCCCGGAGCTGGTCGACGAGGCCACGCTCGAGCGGCTGTTCCGACGGACGCGCGACGGCGGTGCCGAGATCGTGTCGCTGCTCAAGAAGGGAAGCGCGTACTACGCACCGAGTGCGTCGGTCACGCGGATGGTCGCAGCGATCGCGGGGAACGTCGACGACGTGCTGCCCGTCTGCGCGTGGTGCACGGGCGAGTACGGGATCTCGGACGTCTACGTCGGCGTTCCGGCGAAGCTCGGGCGCGGCGGCGTCGAGCGGATCGTGGAGCTCGACCTGAACGACGACGAGCTCGCTTCGCTCCGGGGTGCCGCCGAGGGCATCCGGGAGAAGTGCGCCGACCTGGCGAAGCTCTAGGAGCCGGGTTCCGGATCGCTCGGGTCGAGGCGTGCCGTCCCCGCGTCGCCGGTCGCCGTCGGGGGCTCCGGGTGCGTGTCGACGTCGATCGCGTCTCCGAGCTCGCGCTTCCGACGGACCCACGCCAGGTCCACGAGGCCTCCGATCGTGGCGAGGACCGCGCCGAACAGCGCGACCCAGAGACCGGCCTGGGCCTTGACCTCGATGCCGGCCGTCCCGAGCGCCTGCTCGACGAGCTGGCGTGCCTGCGACTCGGTCAACCCGAGCTGTGTCACGATCGTCTGGACGAGCGCGTCGACCCCGGTGTCCGTCACGACCGCCTCGAGCGACGAGAGGCACCAGACGGCCATCGCGAGCGCGACGAACCCCATCGCGATGATCGCCACGGCGAGCCCCGTCCGCCGCTCGGGGCGCACGAACCGGAGCACGAGGATCCCGATGACGATCAGGACGCCGAGGGCGAGCGTGACCTTGCCCTGCCACACGTCGATCCCCTTCGTCGCGACGGCACCCTCATCGGTCCCGCCGAGGCTGACGGCGGCCCAGTCCGAGACCGAGCCGAACGCGAGGGCCGCCCCCCCGATCACCGTCAGCAGGAAGCCCCACAGGCGGAGCGGGCTCGGCTTCACCACGGCAAGCATCGACGGGAGTCTCGCACCTGCACGGCCAGGGGCGAAGCACCCATCGCCCTCACGCTCGACCCTCGGGGTCAGTCCGCGACGAGACGCGCGATCGCGGTCGCGACGTCGTCGGTGCTCGCGGTCCCGCCGAGGTCGGGCGTTCGCGGCTCGCCGGCCTCGAGGACCTGGTCCACGGCCCGCTCGACCCGGCCGGCCGCTCCGAGCTCCCCGAGGTGGCGCAGCATCATGGCGCCGGAGAGGATCATCGCGATGGGGTTCGCGAGGCCCCGGCCCGCGATGTCCGGAGCGCTCCCGTGCACCGGCTCGAACACCGCGTACTCCCACCCGATGTTCGCGCCGGGGATCAGGCCGAGCCCGCCGACCAGTCCCGCGCAGAGGTCCGAGAGGATGTCGCCGTAGAGGTTCGGCAGCAACAGGACGTCGAACGCCCTCGGATCGAGGGCCAAGCGCATCGACAGGTGGTCGATCTGGACCTCCTCGTAGGCGATGTTCCCGCGAAGCATCTCGTCGGACGCTGCGCGTTCGGCCGTCCGCACGAACACGCCGTCCGAGTACCGCATGATCGTCGCCTTGTGGCCCACGGTGATCGAGCGACGTCCATGGTTGCGCGCGTACTCGAACGCGAACCGCACGATGCGTTCGGTGCCCGTGACCGAGATGGGCTTGACGGTGATGCCGGCGCTGGGTGGAACGTCGAACCCGGCGAGCTCGTGGAGCTCGCGCCGCAGCTCGACGGCCTCGGGGGAGCCCGCCGCGAACTCCACGCCTTGGTACAGGTCCTCGGTGTTCTCTCGGATCACGACCAGGTCCACGCCGGGATGGCGGACCGTCACGCCCGGGAGCGCCCGCGCGGGCCGGACCGCGGCGAACAGGTCCAGATCTTGGCGGAGGGCGACGTTGACGCTGCGGAAGCCGGTTCCGACGGGGGTCGTGATCGGCCCCTTGATCGCCACCCGGCAGGCGCGGATCGCGTCGACGGTCTCCTCCGGCAGGAGGGCGCCGTGGGTCTCGAGCGCCGAAGCCCCCGCGGGCCGCTCGATCCACTCGAGGTCCGCGCCGGCGGCGTCGAGTACCCGCCGCGTCGCGTGCGCGACCTCCGGTCCGATGCCGTCGCCCGGGATCAGGGTCACGAGGTGGGTCATGCGGCGCGAGCTTAGCCGCCGCGAACCGGGCGCACCCGCGGTCCGTACTACCTGGGTCCATCCGCGGAGGAGGGGATCATGCGACGTATCGCTGCGCTCGTCACGCTCGCCCTGGTGGTGGTGCCGGCGATCCCCGCTCGGGCCGATCAGACGGTCGTGATCGCGAACCTCGCGTTCTCCCCGTCGACCCTCACGGCGAGCCTCGGCGAGACCGTGACGTTCTCCAACACGGGCTACGCCGTCGCCCATACCTCGACGTCGGACGAGGGCTTCTGGGACACGGGGACGATCGCCGGCGGCGGGTCCGCGAGCGTCGCGTTCGGATCGGCGGGCACGTTCCGCTATCACTGCGCGATCCACGCGTCGATGCACGGGGTGGTCGTCGTGCCGCTCGCGATCTCGCCCGCCGGCCCGGTCACGATCGGAACGGAGATCACGATCACGCTCGCGTCCACGACGGTCGCGGGACGGACCTTCGCCCTCGAGCGCAAGCGCGGCGCCGGGCCGTGGAGAACGGTGGCGCTCGAGCCGGGCGCGACCGCGTTCCGGTTCACGCCCGGGAGGGCGGGACGGCTCCGGTTCCGGGGCGTCTCGGTGGAGGACGGCGTCGCGAGCGGCTACACACCTCGGGCGCTCATCCGGATCACGGCAGCCTGAACGAGGTCGCGGGTCGACGGCGTCAGAAGCGATCGAACAGGATCGAGCGCTTGACCTCTTGGATCGCCTTCGTCACCTGGATGCCCCGCGGGCAGGCGTCCGTACAGTTGAAAGTGGTCCGGCAGCGGAACACCCCCGTCTTCTCCGAGAGGATCTTGAGCCGCTCCCGGGCGCCCGTATCGCGCGAGTCGAAGATGAACCGGTGCGCGTTCACGATCGCGGCCGGTCCGACGTACTCCTCGTCCCCCCAGAAGATCGGGCACGAGGTGGTGCAGGCGGCGCAGAGGATGCACTTCGTGGTGTCGTCGTACCGCGCCCGGTCCTCGGGCGACTGGTAGCGCTCGCGATCGGGCTCGCCGTCGTCGTTCACCAGGAACGGCAGCACGCTCTTGTAGCCCTCGAAGAACGGCTCCATGTCGACGATCAGATCCTTGAGCACGGCCAGGCCTCTGATCGGCTCGACCGTCGCCTTCGGGGCGACGTCCTGGACCAGGACCTTGCAGGCCAGCGCGTTGCGACCGTTGATCAGCATCGCGTCCGAGCCGCAGACCCCGTGCGCGCACGATCGCCGGAGCGAGAGGGTGCCGTCGTGCCGCCACTTGACCTCGTGGAGCGCGTCGAGGACCCGGTCCGTCGGGTCCATGTGCACGACGAACTCGTCCCACCAGGCCTCGTCCGACACCTCCGGGTTGAACCGACGGATCCGCAGCGTGAGCTCGACCTTCCCGCTCCGGCTCCGCTCCAGTCGGTCCGTCGCCTCCAAGACGTCGGCCGCCGTGGCCATCAGGCTCCCCTCGTCATCAGTACTTGCGCTCCATCGGGACGTACGGCCCCATCTTGACGGGCTTGTACTCGAGACGCACCGAACCGTCGTCCTGCCGGTACGCGAGCGAATGCTGCATCCAGTTCGCGTCGTCGCGGAGCGGGTGGTCCTCGCGGTAGTGTCCGCCGCGGCTCTCGGTCCGCGCACGGGCGGCCGCGACCAGCGTCTCCGCGCAGTCGAGCAGGAACCCGAGCTCGACCGTCTCCATCAGATCGGTGTTGTAGACGCTGCCGCGGTCGCCGACGCCGACGCGTGCGTAGCGGTCGCGGAGGTTGCCGAGGACCTCCTGCATCTTCGCGAGCCCATCGTCGGTGCGTACCACGAACGCCAGGTCGAACATCTGCGCCTGGAGCTCCTCGCGGATGTCGGCGGCGCTGTCGCCGCCGTCGCGGTTGAGGATCGCGTTCAGCCGCTCGAGGGTCTCGCCGGTGGCGCGCTCCGGGAGCGGCGGCAGGTCGACGCTCGACGCGTGCTCCGCCATGTGCGCGCCTCCCCGGCGTCCGAACACGACGATGTCCAGCAGCGAGTTCGTCCCCAGGCGGTTCGCGCCGTGCACGCTCACGCAGGCACACTCTCCCGCCGCGTACAGGCCGGGCACCGGCGTCTCGTCGGGTCCGTCCACCACCTGCCCCTCGACGTCGGTCGGGATGCCGCCCATCGCGTAGTGGGCCGTGGGCTGGATCGGGACGAGCTCCTTCGTGGGCTCTACCCGCAGGTAGACGCGCGCGAACTCCGTGATGTCGGGGAGCTTCTCCTCGAGCACCTTGGGATCGAGGTGGCGGAAGTCCAGGTAGACGTAGTCGCCCGCCGGGCCGTCGCCCCGCCCTTCCTTGATCTCCTGGTAGATCGCGCGCGAGACGACGTCGCGAGGCGCGAGGTCCTTGATCGTCGGGGCGTAGCGCTCCATGAAGCGCTCGCCGTCCTTGTTCAGCACGATCGCGCCCTCGCCGCGCGCGCCCTCCGACAACAGGATCCCGAGCTTGTACAGGCCCGTCGGATGGAACTGGAAGAACTCCATGTCCTCGAGCGGGATGCCGCGCCGGTACGCCACGGCCGGACCGTCACCCGTCAGCGCGTGCGCGTTCGACGACACCTTGAACATGCGCCCGTAGCCGCCGGTCGCGAACAGCACGCTCTTGGCCCGGAACACGTGCAGCTCGCCGGAGGCGAGCTCGTAGGCGACCACGCCGGCCGTCCCCCCGTCCGGGTCGCGCAACAGGTCGAGGCAGTAGAACTCGTTGAAGAACCGGACGTTCCGCTTGACGCACTGCTGGTAGAGCGTCTGCAGGATCATGTGGCCGGTGCGGTCGGCCGCGTAGCACGCCCGCATCACCGGTCCCTCGCCGTGGTTGCGCGTGTGACCGCCGAACCGACGCTGGGCGATCTTGCCGTCCGGCGTCCGGTTGAACGGCAGCCCCCAGTGCTCGAGCTCGTAGATCGCGTCGACGGCCTCCTCGCACATCAGCTGCGCCGCCGGCTGGTCGACGAGGTAGTCGCCGCCCTTGACCGTGTCGAAGGCGTGCCACTCTGGCGAGTCTTCCTCCATGTTGCCGAGGGCTGCGCACACGCCGCCCTGCGCCGCGCCGGTGTGGGACCGGGTCGGGTAGAGCTTCGAGATCACCGCGGTCCGCACGCGCCCGGACGCCTCGATCGCCGCTCGGAGCCCGGCGCCGCCGGCACCGACGATCACGGCGTCGTAGGTGTGCGTGACCGTCATCGGACGCCCGGTCCTTCGGTCACACCGCGCCCGGCCACTTCGAGGGATCGAACGTGAACACGATCACGGATCCCAGGACGAACAGCACGAACCCCAGCACGTAGAAGACCATGTTCGCCGCGAAGCGCACGCCCGCGGGCCTCACGTAGTCGAGCGTGATCACGCGCAGCCCGTTGATCCCGTGGATCAGGGCGAGGACCAGCAGCATCCAGTCCCAGGTCCGCCAGAACGGACTCTGCCAGCGCAGCGCGATGAACGCGAAGTCGACGCGGTCCACGCCCTCGTCGAACACGTGCATGATCAGCACGTGGCCGACGGCGAGGACCAGCAGCACCAGTCCCGAGATGCGCATGAACAGCCACGACCAGAGCTCGAACCCGCCGACGGGGCGCTCTCGGCCTGCGCCGACGGGCCGGCGTCCGCCGGGGAACTCCGGCGTCGCGCGCTGCGGCTCGGTCGCCGTCGCCATCAGAAGTACTCCGGCAGCAGGTCGACGATGCCCTTGCCCATGATGTAGACGATGGGGATCATCGAGGCCACGAAGAGCAGCGCGGTCGCGATGCCGAGCCCCCGGATGTGCTTGACCAGGCTCGGGAAGAAGTCGATCAGCAGGATCTTCGTGCCGTTGATCGCGTGGTAGAGCACGGCGGCGACGAGCCCCAGCTCGAGCAGCCGGACGATCGGGTTGTGATAGACGGACGCGACGCGGTTATAGGCCTCGGGTCCCCAGCCGACCACCGCGGTGTCGATCACGTGGGCGAACAGGAACAGGATGATCGCGACGCCGGTGACGCGATGCGCGAGCCACGACCACTGGCCCTCGTGGCCCTTGTAGATCGGGCCATAGTCGCTCTTGCGTTTCGATCGGGTCGCCAAAGGAGTTCCGGTCCAGCGTATCAGCGCCCGCGGCGCCGCTGAGGCGCCCTCGCGCGCGGCGGCAGACCCCGCTCGACCCGGAGCTCGCGCGCCCACCGGGACATCATCCGCAGGCGCCAGGCCATGACGCCCAGCAGGACCAGGAACGCCGGGAGCAGGACGGCGCGGATCGCGTCGAACCCGATCGAGGGCACCGCGCCGGCCACGCCCACGGCGCCGAGCAGCACGACGATCGTGACGAGCCACGCGGCCTGCCAGAGCTCGGTCGCCGTGCGGACCCGGTCCGGCATGTTCGACGCCCGCAGCTCAGCCCACAGGACCCGCAGGCGCCGGACCCCGATCACCGCCGCGGCCGCCGCGCCGCCGAACCCGAGGATCGCGAGGGCGAGATCGGCCGGCTCCACAGCTCACCCGAGGCGGATCGCGACCATCACGCCCTCGCGGGTCGGAACGATCGTCGAGAGGTACCGCTCGTCGGAGGCGATCATCGCGTTGTGCTCGCGCACGGCTTCGGCCGCGCCGCCGCCCTCGACCACGTTGCCGAGGCCATAGCCGAGCACGTTGTCGCAGACGTACAGCCCGCCGGGACGGATCCGCTCGCGCGCCGCCCGCCAGGCATCCGGGTATCCCTCCTTGTCGATGTCGCAGAAGACGATGTCGAAGGCGCCCTCCAGCGCCGCGAGCGACGCCACGGCGTCGCCCACGTGGAACGTGACCGCCGACCAGAGGCCCGCGCGTGTCAGGTAGTCCTCGGCCTTGCGCGCGTTCTCGGGGTCGCCGTCGGTCAGGTGCAGCTCGCCGTCCGGTCCCACGGCGCGCGCGTGCCAGTACCCCGAGTACCCGAACCCCGAGCCGAGCTCGACGATCCGGCTGGCGCCGATCGCGCGGGCCAGGATCTCGAGCGTGACCCCGACGTTGCGGCCGACGATCGGGAACCCGTCCGCCGCGGCCTCGGCCTCCATCTCCGCGAGCACCGGCTCGTCGAAGCGGTCCAGCCGCGACCGCATGTACGCATCGAAGCGGGGATCGACGATGTCCATCCGCGCACGATAGCGGCCGCCGGGACCGCGTGCCGCGTCGGATGCGGCCGCTCCGTACACTGCCTCTCGATGGCAGCCGTCGCATCCGAGCGCCGCCGGGACCGGCTCGGCCGCATCCTGCGGGACGCGGACGACCCGGTCACCGGGTCCGACCTGGCCAAACGCCTGGGCGTGAGCCGGCAGGTGATCGTGAACGACGTCGCGATCCTCCGGGCGGCTGGCCATCCGATCATGGGCAGCCCGAAGGGCTACGTGCTGATCGACCGGGCGAGCGGCCCCACCGACGTGATCGCGTGCCGGCACGCGCGCGACCTGGGCCGCGAGGAGCTGGGGATCCTCGTGGATCACGGCATCGCGGTCCTCGACGTCGTCGTCGAGCACGCGATCTACGGCGAGATCCGCGCGAACCTCATGGTGGAGTCCCGCGCCGATATCGAGCGCTACGCGGGGATGCTCGAGCGGAGCGGCCAGGCGCCGCTGTCGGCGTTGACCGGCGGGGTCCACCTCCATACGGTGCGGTCGCCGAACCAGGACGCGCTGGAGGCGGCGAAGCGTGCGTTGCGCGAGGCCGACCTGCTGATCGAGGACTGACGTGTCGGAGCCGCGACGCACCGACTCCGGGATCGAGCTCCGGCCCGTGTACTCCGCCGACGACCTCGTCGGCTTCGATCCGGCGAAGCAGCTCGGCCTCCCGGGCGAGCCACCGTTCACCCGGGGCGTCTATCCGGACATGTACCGCTCGCGGCTGTGGACGATGCGGCAGTACGCGGGGATGGCGACGGCCGAGGAGACGAACGGCCGGTTCCGGTACCTGCTGGACCAGGGCCAGACCGGGCTGTCGGTGGCGTTCGACCTCCCGACGCAGATGGGCCTCGACTCCGATCACCCGCGCGCCGAGGGCGAGGTCGGGAAGACCGGCGTGGCGATCGACACGATCGACGACATGCGGCGCCTCTTCGACGGGATCCCGCTCGACCGCGTGACCACCTCGATGACGATCAACGCGACGGCCCCGATCCTCCTGCTGCTCTACGAGTTGGTCGCCGGGGAGCACGGGGTCGGACCCGACGCGATCGGCGGCACCGTCCAGAACGATCTGCTGAAGGAGTACGCGGCACGCGGGACCTACATCTACCCGCCGGAGCCGTCGATGCGCCTGATCACCGATCTGTTCGCGTACTGCGGCGAGCGGATCCCGCGCTGGAACACGATCTCGATCAGCGGCTATCACATGCGGGAGGCCGGCGCGACGGCCGCCCAGGAGATCGCGTTCACGCTGGCGAACGGCATCGCCTACGTGCGGGCGGCCCTCGACGCGGGCCTCGACGTCGACGAGTTCGGGCCTCGGCTGTCGTTCTTCTTCGCCTGCCACATGCACTTCTTCGAGGAGATCGCGAAGTTCCGTGCCGCGCGCCGGATGTGGGCGCGGATCATGACCGAGCGGTTCGGGGCGAAGGATCCACGCAGCGCGATGCTCCGGTTCCACACGCAGACGGGCGGCGCCACCCTCACCGCGCAACAGCCCGAGAACAACATCGTGCGCACCGCGCTCGAGGCCCTCGCGGCGGTCCTGGGCGGGACGCAGTCGCTGCACACGAACTCGTTCGACGAGGCGCTGGCTCTCCCCACGGAGCACGCGGCGACGATCGCGCTGCGCACCCAGCAGGTGATCGCCCACGAGACCGGGGTGGTGAACGTCGCCGATCCGGTCGGGGGGTCGTACTACGTCGAGACGCTCACCGACGAGCTCGAGGCGCTCGCGGCCGGGTACCTCGATCGGATCGATGCGATGGGGGGCGCGGTCCCCGCGATCGAGGCCGGCTTCTACCAGGACGAGATCCACGAGGCCGCGTTCCTGATCCAGCGGGGGATCGAGGCGGGCGAGCGGGTGATCGTCGGGGTGAACCGCTTCGTCGACGACCAGGAGAAACCGGTCGAGCTGCAGCAGGTCGGCGAGGCGGAGGTCGCGCGACAGGTCGAGCGTCTGCGGGCCTTCCGCGCGGCCCGCGACGCCGACGCCCTCCGTCGCGCCCTGGACGACGTCGCCGGGACGGCCTCCGGCACGGGCAACCTGCTCCCGCCGATGCGGGAGGCGCTCCGGATCGGCGCGACCCTCGGCGAGGTCTCCGACGTCCTGCGGGCCGAGTTCGGCGAGTACCGCTCCACCCACTAGTCCGTCTCGGACTAGGCCCAGGCCGACACCGCGTGCGCCACGGCGACCGCTCCGGCGACCGCGAGCAGCCACCCGAGCAGCCGGACGGCCGCGGCGGGCCGGGACCGTGCCGCGCCGATCCCGACCGCGATGCAGGCGGCGCCGACCGCGAGCTCGACGATCGCCGTGAAGACGTCCACGACCGGACCCTACCGGCGGGCGGGCGCGCGGGCGCCGACGGGTAAGCTCGGCGGACGATGGACGTCGCGGTGATCGGCGGGACCGGCGAGGAAGGGTTCGGCCTCACCCTGCGGCTCGGGAAGGCCGGTCACCACGTGACGATCGGCTCGCGCGACGCCGAACGCGGCGCCGCGACCGCCGCCCGCGCGATCGAGCAGCTGGGTGGCGCCGGCGCGATCGACGGCACCACGAACGAGGCGGCGGCCGCCTCGGCGCCGGTCGTGCTGGTGACGGTCCCGTTCGCCGGCCAGGCTGACATCTACCGGTCCGTGAAGGACGCGATCGCGCCCGGGACGGTGGTGATGGACGCGACGAGCCCGCTCGCCACGGCCGTCGGCGGCAAGGCCTGGCAGGTCGTCCGGCCGTGGCACGGCTCGGCGGCCGAGCAGGCCGAGGCGATCCTCGCCGAAGGGGTCAAGGTCGTGGCCGCGTTCCACACGGTCGCCGGGCACGGGCTGCAGGACCTCGAGACGCCGCTCGACAGCGACGTGCTGGTCTGCGGCGACGACGCGGACGCGAAGGCCACGATCGGGGCGCTGATCGAGGACATCCCGAACCTGCGATGGGTGGACTGCGGATCGCTGTCCAGCGCTCGGATCGCCGAGACGATGACGGCGCTGCTGATCTCGGTGAACCGGGCGTACAAGGTGCGGGGCGCCGGGTTCCGGATCGTCGGGCGCGACGCTTGGGGGGATCCGCGCGCGTGAGCTGCGACGGCCGGCTCGTCGCGATCGACGACACCGAACTGTGGGTCGTGGAACGGGGCGCGGCCGACGCGCTGCCGCTGATCGTGATCCACGGCGGCCCCGGGCTCGACCACCACGAGTTCGCCGACTACCTCGATCCGCTGACCGAACGGGGGGTCCGGCTGCTCCTGATCGACCTCCGCGCGAACGGCCGTTCGCCGAAGGCGCCCGAGGCGACGTGGACCCTCGAGCGCCACGCGCAGGACGTGGTGATGCTGGCGCGAGCGATGCGGCTGGCTCGCTACGCCGTCCTCGGGCACTCGTACGGCGCGTTGGTCGCGCTGCAGAACGCGGTCGACTATCCGGGGATGGCGGCCGCGACGATCGTGTCGGGGGGCATCGCGTCCACGCGCTTCCTCGCGGCGGTCGAGGCGAACCTCGCGTCGTTCGAGCCGGCGGAGCTCCGTGAGCAGGTCACGCGGTCGTGGGCGCGGGAGCCGTTCGTGCAGACCCAGGAGGAGCTCGCGGAGCTCATGGCCGATCAGTTCCCGTTCCACTTCGCCGACCCGCTCGATCCGAGGGTCGCGGAGTACCTGGAGCGGACGGCGGACACGGTCTACGCCCCGGACGTGCTCCGGAAGCTCTCGGCCGAGGGCTACGGCGGCATCGAGGTCGAGGACCGTCTGGGCGACGTCACGCAGCCGGTCCTCGTCCTGGCCGGGCGCCACGATCGCGCGTGCTCGGTCGAGGCGTCGGAGTCCATGGCGTCGGCGATGGACGACGCCGAGCTCGTGGTCTTCGAGGACAGCGGCCACATGACGTTCGTCGAGGAGACCGAGCACTACGTGGAGGTCGTGGGCGGGTTCCTCGACCGCGTCCGCGGTTAGTCGATCACCGCGAGGGTCTGGCCGGTCTCGACGACCTGGCCGGCGCGGATCGGGAGCTCCGTGACCTCGCCGTCGCGCGTCGAGGCGATGTGGTTCTCCATCTTCATCGCCTCCAGGATGCAGACGACCTCGCCGGCCCGGATCTCCTGCCCCTTCTCCACGAGGACCTTGAGGATCGTGCCCTGCATCGGGGCGTGGATCTCGCCGTGGACGTGCTCGCCGCCGTGGCCGCTGGCGCTCGCGGGCGCCCGCGGGGCCACCTCGCGCCGCTCGTCGAAGATCCGGACCGGGACGCGCCGCCCGTCGACCTCGACCAGGATGTCGGCCGGGCGCCCCTCGGCCGCCGGCGGCGGGGCCGGCTGCAGGTCGAGCTGGGTCGGGAGATCCACCTCGGCGAGGGCCCGCTCCAGCCAGGTCGTCGTGTGCGTCGAGGCCCGGAACTCCTTGGTCTCCAGGATCCAGCGCTGGAGCGGGATCGTGGTGGGCACCCCCTCCACGACGAACTCGTCCAGCGCGCGGAGCATCCGTCGCCGCGCACGCTCGCGGTCCTCGGCCGAGACGATCAGCTTCGCGAACATCGAGTCGTAGTCGCCGGGGATGTCCCGGCCGGCGGTGATGCCGGAATCGACGCGGACGAAGGGGCCGCTCGGCTCCTCGTAGCGCGTCACCCGCCCAGGCCCGGGGAGGAAGTTCCGGGCGGGGTCCTCCGCGTTGATCCGGCACTGCATCGCGTGTCCGCGCGGCGCCGGGTCGAGCCGGAGCCGCTCGCCCAGGGCGACGGCGAGCTGGAGGGCGACGAGGTCGTAGCCCGTGACCGCCTCGGTGACGGTGTGCTCGACCTGCAGCCGGGTGTTCATCTCGAGGAAGTAGAACGAGCCGTCCTCGTCGACGATGCACTCGACCGTGCCCGCGTTCACGTAGCTCGCCTCGCGCGCGAGTGCGATCGCCGCCTCTGCGAACCGCGTCCGCATCGACTCGTCCATCACCGGGGACGGCGTCTCCTCGATCAGCTTCTGGTGCCGCCGCTGGACCGAGCAGTCGCGCTCGCCGAGGAACACGACGTTCCCGTGCGCGTCCGCGAGGATCTGGGCCTCGACGTGGTGCGCGTGCTCGACGTATCGCTCCAGGAAGACCTCGGGGCGCCCGAAGTACGACTGCGCCTCGCGGGCGGCGCGGCGGAGCGCCTCCTCGAGGTGCTCGGCGTCGCGGACGACGTGCATCCCCTTGCCGCCCCCGCCGAACGCGGCCTTCACGACCAGGGGGTAGCCGATCCGCGCCGCCTGCTTGCGGGCCTGGCGCAGATCCACCGGCTCGGGCGTGCCGGGCACGATCGGGACGCCGCTGCGATCGGCGACGCGCCGCGCCGCCGCCTTGTCGCCCATCAGCTCCATCGCCTCGGCGGAGGGCCCGACGAAGGTGAAGCCCGCATCCGTCACCGCGGCGGCGAACTGAGCCCGCTCGGCGAGGAACCCGTAGCCGGGGTGGATCAACGTGGCCCGGGCGCGCCGGGCGGCCTCCAGGACGGCGCCGATCGACAGGTACGACTCCGACGCGAGGCCGGGCCCGATCCGGTAGGCGGCGTCCGCCATCTCCACGTGCAGCGCGTCGCGATCGGCGTCCGAGTACACCGCCACCGTCGGGATCCCGAGCTCGCGGCACGTCCGGATGATCCGGACGGCGATCTCGCCCCGGTTCGCGATCAGGACACGCTGTTTCGTCGCCACGGCTGGCTCGCGATAATCGGGCTCCGTTGGGAGGGAGTCAAACCTGTGCTTTCGGCCGCTGACCTGCAGCGCGCGCTCGTCGCGATCGGCGCGGTCGCTCCCGTGCGCTTCGACGAGGTTACCGGCTCCACGAACGCCACGGCCCTGCGGATGGCCGAGGAGGGAGCCCCCGAGTGGACGCTCGTGGGTGCGGGCCATCAGACGGAGGGACGTGGGCGGCTGGGGCGGAGCTGGTCCGACCGACCCGGCGGCGCCCTGCTCGTCTCGTTCGTGCTGCGTCCGACGTTCGGTCCCGGGGGGGCCGGGCTGCTCCCGCTGCTCGCGGGGGCGGCGATGGCGGAGGCGGCCTCGGCGCCACCCGGGGCGCTCGCCGTCGCCTGCGAGTGGCCGAACGACCTGGTGCGCGACGGCGGCAAGGTCGGCGGGGTCCTCGTCGAGGCCGTGGTCGACGACGACGCGATCCGTCACGCGGTCGTGGGCGTGGGGGTGAACCTCGACGTCCCCGAGGACGAGCCGCGCGCACGCGGGCTGGGAGCGATCGATCCGGCCCGACTGCTCGCGGCGTTCCTCGAGCGGTTCGCGGCGCGGTACCGATCCGATCCGGGCTCGTTCGGGCCGAGCGTGATCGCAGCCTGGCGGGCGGTCTCGGTCACCCTCGGCCGTCACGTGGAGGTCGAGCGGCTGGACGGCTCGGCCGTCCGTGGCACGGCGATCGACGTGGATCCCCGCGGGGCGCTCGTGGTGCGGACCCGCCGGGGACCCGTCGCGATCGTGTCGGGCGAGGTCCGGCATGCGGGCGGCGACGCGGCCGGGCCGGTTGCTGGCGGCACGGCCCCGAGGTAGCGTCCGCACTCGATGGGGTTCCCGACGCGCCTGCTGGTTCCCGGTGAGGAGATCGTCCTCGACCTGCGGCCGCACTGGATCGCGCTCGCCGTCGCCGGGCTCGTGGCCGTCCTCGAGGTCGCCGTCGCGATCTGGCTCCTCACGTTGATCGACGGGCTGAACTGGCTGATCCTGTTGGCGCTCGCGGTCGCGCTGATCGCCTACCCGGTCCGCCGCCTGGTCTGGTGGCTGACCTCGCACTTCGTCGTGACGACCGACCGGATCATCCATCGCGAGGGTTGGTTCGCGAAGCGGTCGATGGACATCCCGTACGAGGCCGTGAACGACGTCCGGTTCAAGCAGTCCGTGTTCGAGCGGATCATCGGCGCGGGCTCGCTGATCATCCACTCGGCCTCGGAGGCCGGACGTCAGGAGTTCGGGGCCATCCGGAACCCGGAAGAGGTCCAGAAGACGATCTACCAGGAGCGCGAGAAGGACCAGCAGCGGATGTTCACCCCGCAACCCGCCGCCGCGGCGCCGCCGGCGACCCCGTCCGCGCCCGTCGCGCCGCCGGGCGCCGCCCCTTCGGTCGTCACCGAGCTCGAGCGGCTCGCCGACCTGCGCGCGAAGGGCGTGCTCACCGAGGAGGAGTTCCAGGCCCAGAAGGCGCGGATCCTCGGCCAGGCGTAGCTAGGGCTCGGCGCGGTCGCCGCCGCCGATCTCGTTCGAGAGCAGCAGGACGACGTCGCCGCCGGCGAGGGTCTCCGACGGCGCGGGGCTCGTGACCACCCGTCCGTCGGCGCGTCGGATCGCGAGCACGGTCGCGCCGGCGGCCGCCACCGATCGCGACACGAGCGGGGAGTCCGGCTCGATCAGGCGCTCCTCCACCTCGAGCGAACGCTCGCCGAGCGAGCCCGCCTCCAGGGGATCGACGACCTGCGGGCGGAGCGCCATCAGCGCCATGTGTCGGCCGCTCGTGACGAAGGGCGACACGACGCGGTTCGCGCCGGCGCGCTCGAGCCTCGCCTCCGACCCGGGCTCGGAGGCGCGCGCCACGATCATCAGGTCCGGGTTGAGCGACCGGGCCATCAGGGTGATGTAGACGTTCGTCGCGTCCGAGTCCACGGCGCACAGCAGCCCGGCGGCGCGCTCCACGCCCGCCGCCCGGAGCACCGGCTCCAGGGACGGATCGTCGATGACGAACGCCACGCCGTCGGCCTCCATCCGCTCGCGCAGCTCCTCCTTCGGGTCCACGACGACGAACGGGGTCCGGACGCGTGCCAGCTCGCGTGCGACGGCGCGTCCCACGCGCCCGTACGCGCAGACGATGAAGTGATCCCGCATCTGTTCGATCCGCCGGTCCATCCTGCGCCTCCTCAGCCGCCGCATCGTCCCGCCCTCGGCGATCAACCCCGCGAACAGCGTGATCGTCCCGAGGGCGAGCCCCACCCCCAGCACGATCAGCGCGATCGTGAACACCCGCCCGCTCGTGTCGAGCGGGCGGACCTCGCGGTAGCCGACGGTGGTGAGGGTCATCACCGTCATGTAGAGCGCGTCGAGGAACGACCACCCCTCGAGCACCATGTAGCCGCCCACCCCGAACGCCACGACCGCCGCCAGCGCGACGACGACCCACCGCAGCCGATGCCAGATCCCGAGCGGCGCCCCCGAGGCCATGCGCGGCACGCTACCCCGCGCGGAGCCGCCGGTACCAGCCGGAGGCCCCGGCCCGCGAAGTACCATCGGCCCCATGGCGATCGTCGGCATCGACCACGTCTACTACTGGACCCGGAACATGGACGCCTCGGTCGCGTTCTACCGAGACGTGGTCGGGCTCCCCGTCGTGCGCCGCAGCGGCGACGACTGGGCCGAGTTCGACGCGGGCGCCGTGCGCCTGGCGCTGCACGGGACCGATGAGCCGCCCCCGGGGAGCGGGACCGCGGTCTTCCGCGTGGAGGACCTGGACCTCGAACGCGCCGCGCTCGAGGAGCGGGGCGCCACGTTCGACGCGTACGTCGGCGAGGTCGAGGGGTTCGCGCGGTTCGCGACGTTCCGCGATCCCGACGGCAACCCGGTCCAGCTGATCGAATACCGGCACGGGTGAGCCAGGCCACCTGCCCCCGCTGCGGCGAGCCCCTTCCCCCCGACGCGAAGTTCTGCCCGAACTGCGGGGCGCCGACGTCGGTCCCGCTCGCGTCCGAGCGCCGGATCGTGACCGTCGTCTTCGTCGACCTGGCGGACTCCACCGGGCTCGCCTCCCGGCTCGACCCCGAACGCTTCCGTGAGGTGCTCGCGGCGTTCCACGGGATGGTCACGCAGGAGATCACGTGGCTGCGTGGACGGGCGGAGAGCTTCATCGGCGACGCGGTGCTGGGGGTCTTCGGGATCCCGGTGGCGCACGACGACGACGCGATCCGGGCGATCCGCGCCGCCCTCGCGATCGTGCAGCGCACCGGGCAGCTCGGGAAGGAGGTCGGGCTCCCGATGCCGATGCGGGTCCGCGTCGGGGTGAACACCGGCCCGGTCGCCGTGGGGACCGCGACGGACCGGAACCTCGTGATCGGCTCGGAGGTGAACGTCGGCGCCCGGCTCCAGCAGGGCGCCGAGCCCGGCGAGGTCCTCGTGGGTCCGACGACGCACGAGCTGGCGCGCACCGCCGTCGAGTTCGGCCCCGTGCGGCTGCTCGCCGCGAAGGGGTTCGACACCGAGATCCCGGTCTGGCCCGTGATCGGGCTCGCCCCGCGGGCGACCCGCTCGACGATCCCGTTCGTGAACCGGCTCCGCGAGCTCGCGCTCCTGCAGGACACGTTCGCCCGCGCGCGCGATCGCGAACGGGCGCACCTGGTCACGCTGCTGGGCGAGCCGGGGATCGGCAAGGGCCGCGTGATCGAGGAGTTCCTCGCGGGGGTCGACGACGCCACCGTCCTCATGGGGCGCTCGAGCGCGTTCGAGGAGGACGTGACCTTCTGGCCGATCGCCCAGATGATCTACAAGCAGATCGGCGAGGACCCCGACGCGCCCACCCCACGGGTGCTGGAGCGGCTCCGCGACGCCGCGGGGGAGTGGGCCGAGCCGGAGGAGGCCGGTCGGATCGCCCAGCGCCTCGCCCTCGCCCTGGGCGAGGGCGAGGCCGGAACCGAGGAGAACCGCTACCACGCCGCGGAGGTCCGCCTGGGCGTGCGCGCCATGGTGCAGGGCTTGGCGGCCTCGGGTCCGATCGTGCTCGTCTTCGAGGACCTGCATCAGTCCGACCCGTTGCTCCTGGACCTGATCGAGCAGCTGATGCGCGACGCCCGGAAGCTTCCGTTGCTGGTGGTGGCCGCGGGGCGTGGGGAGCTGCTCTCCGAGCGGCCCGGCTGGCCGGGTGGGCTCTCGGACGCCGTGACCCTGTGGGTGGAACCGCTCACGCAGGAGCAGGGGGCGGAGCTCGCCCGCGAAGCGGGCGAGCTCGGGCCGGAGGACGCGCAGCGGGTCGCCGCCCATGCGGGCGGCAACCCGCTGTTCATCATCGAGATCACGGGCATGTTCCGGGAGGATCGCCAGCCCGCGGCCCGCGGGGGGCGTCCCGCCGGGCCCACGCTCCTTCCGCCGACCGTCCAGGCCGTGGTGGCCGCGCGGCTCGACGAGCTGACGGCCCCCACGCGCGAGCTCGTGCGCCGGTCCTCGGTCTTCCCGGGCGGGCGGTTCGACCTGGGCGACCTCGAGATGGTGACCGAACCCCGCAAGGAGCTCCTCGAGGAGGCGGAGGAGCAGGAGTGGCTCGTCCACGATGCCGATCGGCCCGGCGCCTGGCGCTTCCGCAGCGACGTCCTGCGCGACGTGGCGTACGAGAGCCTCGCCAAGCGCGAGCGCCAGCGGCTGCACCTGCGGGTCGCGAACCGGCTGTCGTCCGAGGCGACACGGGATCGGTTCCCGCGGACGATCGCGTACCACCTGGAGCAGGCGGCCCTGGCCGCCCTGGACCTGAACCCGCGGGACCGCGCCCTCGCGGAGCGGGCGGTGGAGGCGCTCGCGGGCGCCGGCGACATCGCCCGACGACGCGTCGAGTCGCGCGCCGCGGTCGACCTGTACGAGCGCGCGCTCGCCCTGGCCGGTCCCGACGAGACCTGGGGGGTGCGCGAGGCCCTGATCCTGGCCAACCTCGGCGAGTCGCGGTACTGGCTCGGCGACTTCGACGACGCCGAGGCGACCCTCCGGCGGGCGCTCGAGCTGGGTGGCGATGCCAGCGACGTGGTCTGCGCGAAGGCCTCGCGGTTCCTCGGCGACATCACGCTCACGCTGCGCAGCGACGACCGGGAGGCGGCGGCCCTGTTCGACCGGGCGCTGGAGGCGGCGAGACGGCTCGGCGATCCGGCGACCCTCGCCCGCGTGCTGCTCATGGCGGCATGGGTGCCGTACTGGCGCAACGACCTGTCGCGTTCGCGCGCGATGTTCGAGGAGGCGCTCGCCGTCACGCGCGGGGCCGAGGCGTCCGATCCGCTGGCCGAGGCGCGCGCCCTGTTGGGTCTGGCCTCGGTGATCTCGATCGACGACGACGAGCGACAGGCGCTGGCCCGCTCGGAGGAGGCCCTCGCGATCGGCCGAGACGCGGGACAGGAGTTCTCGGTGGCCACGGCCGAGGAGAAGGTCGCGGCCTCGCTGCGGCGCATGCTTCGGCTCCCCGAGGCGCTCCAGCATGCCGAACGCGCGGTCGCCGGGCATCGGGAGCTGGGCGCCCGATGGGAGTACGCGAGCGCCCTGGGGGAGCGCGCCGAGATCCTGCACAACTCCGGCCGTCTCGAGGAAGCCGAGCGGGACCTGCGCGAGGTCGTGCAGATCTGCCACGCCCTCAAGGAGCGTTCGCTCCTCGCGTGGGCGGTGGCCGAGCTCGCGACGATCCAGGCGATGCAGGGCGACACGGTCGGTGCCCGCCAGACGCTCGAGGACCCGGCCGCGCGCGTGGCTACGAACGAGCCGGGCGCCGACGCGGCGCTCGCGCGGGCCGAGTGCGTCGTGGCGTGGGTCGACGGCGATCGGGACATCGCGCTCGGCCGGTCGCTGGCGGCGATCGAGGCGAGCCCTCCCGCGCAGCGCAACTACCGCGCCGCCGACGTGTGGTGGACGGGACGGCTCTTCGGGTCGCACGTGGTGGGCGGCGGGGATCGGCTCGAGGAGGCCCGCGCGATCCTCGAGGCGCACGCCTGGCTCCAGGCCCTCGCCGAACCGGAGGCGGCCCGCGCCCTCGTCGATGGTTGAATCGACCTCGTCCCCGGGGGAGGCTGTGCCGGCGGGGTTGGCACCGTGGCCGCCGTCCGCCAAGCTCTGGGAGCTCGATGACCAGGTTCTCGAAGCGCTTCCCCACGCCGTTCCGCTTCGGGGCCGTGACGATCGCGTTGATCGCGGTGGCCGGTCTCGCGCCGCTGCATGCCTCGGCGGTGCCCTCGGCGCAGGAGGTGCGCGAGGCCAAGGCGCGCGTGATCGAGCTGCGGAACGAGGTCCGGGCCGCGTTCCGCCGGCTCGACGAGATCTCGGCGCGCGCGGACGCCCTGGCGATCGTCCTGGATCGTGAAACCGCCCGCTACGAGCTGATCACCTCGAAGCTGCTCGCGACGCAGCGCGACCTCGACCGTGCGCGCGAGCGATACGACGCGATCGTGACCCGGCTGAACGAGCGCGCGCGCCAGGCCTTCATCAACGGGCCGGGCACGGGTCTCGAGTTCCTGCTGGGCGCGACGTCGTTCACGGACCTCTCCGACCGCCTCGAGTTCATCGAGGTGGTCGCGCAGACCGACGCCGACCTCGCGACCGACGTCCAGAACACGAAGAACGAGCTCGCCGCGAAGGAGCGGGACCTGGCGGAGCTCCGCGCCGACCAGAAGGAGGTCGTGCGGCGGCTCGACGCGAAGAACCGTGAGCTGAACGAGGCCCTCGCCGAGGCGCAACGGATCTACGAGGACATCGCGGCGAAGAAGACCGAGGCCGAGGGCTACGCGAAGAAGCTCTCGAAGGAACGGCAGCGGTGGGTCCAGAGCCAGTTCACCGGCGGGACCCCGCACGCGAGCATCGCGATGCCCTCGGGTTGGGCCGGCACCCTGCAGGTGTGTCCCGTCGACGGCCCGCGCGCGTACGGCGACGGGTTCGGCGCGCCCCGGTACGCCGGCGGCTATCACCTGCACGCGGGCGTCGACATCATGGCGCCGCTCGGCACGCCGATCCGCGCGCCGTTCGCCGGAACGGCTCGCGCGTCGCAGAACACCCTCGGCGGTCTGGCCGTCTACGTCTACGGCGCGATGGGGTACGTGTACAACGCGCACCTCTCGGCCTACTCCGACGCCTCGAACGGCCCGGTGCAGGCGGGCGATGTCATCGGGTACGTCGGGAGCACCGGCGACGCCGGCTCGATCAACCACGACCACTTCGAGTTCCATCCGAACGCGACCCCGGCCAGCTGGCCGGTCAGCTACTACGGGTACTCGGCGATCGGCAGCGCCCTGAACCCGTACCCCCTGCTCGTGGACGCCTGCGGGTAGCCGCCTCGGACTACCGCCGCGATCCCCGGCGCGACGCCGGTCCCGAGGGCCGTGTGCCGGGGGGCCCGGCGTTCCGGCCACGCAGGATGAGGCCCACGCCCACGAGCCCGACGCACACCGCCGCGACGATCAGGCCGATCGCGAGCGTTCGGTTGCCCGTGCCGTCGGCCGAGGCGCTCGGCGAGGATGCTCCGAGGACCCCGACGACCATGACGTACCCGAGTTGGGGGACCGGGCCCTCGACCTGCTGCAGCGCGTGGGCGTCCGTCCCGTCCTGGATCGTCCAGGTCCGTCCATCGGGGGACGTGGCGTTGCGGTGGTTCGCCGACGTGAGCGTCGCCGTCACCGGATAGGTCAAGAACGCATCGATCGGCGCCCGGAGCTCCTCGACGGGATCGCCGCTCGGCACGTAGGTGGCGCTCAGCCGATAGGCGTTGCCGAACGCCGTCTGGCCGGCCGGCGGGGGACCGAGGGCCGCAGGGTCGACCGGGTCGACCTTGACGCGCACCTGGATCTGGGCCGCTTTCGCGCGGAAGGCGCCCTCCGGGAAGATCAGCGTGACCTGGTTGTCGGACAGCACGAACGTGCTCGCCTCCGAGCCCTTGCTCCCGAGGGTCACGTCGAACCGCCCCTTGCTGGGCGGCTGGTTCGTGGCGGCGAGCTCCGGCGGCGGAGCGACCCAGCGATAGGGGGCGAGCGGGCCGAGGCCGTCCAGCATCGGTCCGCTCGCGAGCGGGCTCAGGCGGTTCGACGCGACGGCGAGCAGGACGTACGCGAGGACGACGAGGGTCCCCGATGCGACGACCGCCCGGCGGCTCGCGGCCGGCGGTCGGCCGGAGGCCGGTGCCCGGGCGCGACGGCTCACCACGCGTCGTCGTCGCTGGCTGGATCGATCGGCGCGCTCGCGAACGCCGGCGGCCAGATCACGGCCGCCCGGCCCGGGGCGACCCACTCCCAGATCACGCTGGCCGCCGCGAGGTTGTCGCCGGCGTCCGGCGTGCCGACCGCCCCGAACCGCAGGCCGCTGCCGTTCGGCAGGCTCCCGGACGGGAGGTCGACGGCGCGCGCGGCATCGGCCACGTCGCCCGGCGAGAGGGTCGCAGCGGCCGCCATCACGTTCGCGAACAGCGCCCAGGCGGCCGAGAAGCCCGCCAGGGCGGCCGGGCTCATGTCGGCGCCCCAGCGGTCGCGGTAGGCGGCGTTCGCCCGCGCCAGCAGCGCGGCCGCGGCCGGGCGCAGGCCGCTCGGGTCGATCGCGGTCGCCGACGGCTTGTCCGAGGCGAACACGCCGACCGCCTGGGCGCCGAGCGTCGCGCCGAACGCCGGCATGCAGTAGCTCGACGACGTGCCGATGTTCGCGACGAGCGGGACGTGTTGGCGCACGAGCTCGCGGCGGAGCGCGATCGCGTCCTCGAGGTACGCCGAGACGAACAGCACGTCGGGGCGGCCGGCCGCGATCCGGTGCACGAGCCGGCGCATGTCGACCGTGCGGAAGTCGTACCCGAACGAGCCGACGAGGGTGAGCCCGCGGGTGCGGATCTCGTCGATCGCCCCGCCCGCCACCGAACGGCCGTAGACGTCGTCGACGAACGACACGGCGTAGCGGAGCGTGGCGGGATCGAGCTCCTCCGACGGCGCGAGCTCGTCGGAGACGTACGCGATCGCCGCTCGGCCGAGGACGCCGCCCGTCGGGGGCACGCGGAACGTGAGCCCGCCCCGGTCGGCCGCGGGCGGCAGCATGCCGACGGCGCCCGTCTCCCAGAAGAGCATGCCGCGCGCCGCCGCCGCCGCGGCGGCCGGCGCCGAGATCGTGCTGCCGTAGCTCCCGAGGACCAGGTCGATCCCGTCCTCGTCCAGCCGCGCCACGGCGCCGGGGGCGGCGTCGGGGCCGGTGACGTCGATCGAGGTGAGCTCGATCGGGCGACCGTCGACCCCGCCGTCCGCGTTCACGAGGTCCGCGGCGAGCAGTGCCCCTCGGTGCTCGTCGATCCCGCCCGGTCCCTGCGAACCCGAGAGCGGGTACAGGGCTCCGACCCGGACGGGGTCGGCCGCGTCGCCCGTGCACGCGGGGGTCAGCAGGGCGAGCCCGAGGACGAGGACGAACGCGCGCCTCACCGGAGCGCCACCGCCAGGGCGTTCGCCAGGCCGTGCGTCGCCGCCGGGACGGCCCAGGTGCCCGAGGCCCAGCGCTGCCACGACAGCAGCAGCCCGGCGCCCAGGTCCACCGGCAGCGCCGCGGCTCCGTACAGCGGGAGGTGGATCAGCGCGAAGGCGGTCGCCGTGACCGCGATCGCGATCGCCGGTCCCGCGGGCTCGAGCCAGCCGTACATCGCCCGCCGGAACAGCGCCTCCTCGGCGACCGCGGCGAGCAACGCGAGGGGAAGCGCCCACGGCCCGAGCGGGGCCGGGACGGCGGGGAGGGCGGCGGCCGTCGCCAGCAGGACCGCGGCCGCGCCGACGACGAGGACGGCGCCGCGACGTTCGCGTCTCACGCCCGCCGCCACCGGAACGGTCAGCGCGGCGACCGCGACGGAGCCGAGCAGCAGGGCGAGCAGCGCGATCCGCGGACCGCCCGGCAGTGAGACGATCCGGCCGCGCAGCAGCAGCGCCCCGACACCCAGCAACGTGACGACGCCGGCCGGAGCGATCCGGCCGCGGGCCGCCGTCCCTGCGCCGGGCGCGAGGCTCCGTGTCGTCACGACGCGCGAGCTTACCCCGTCGTCTCGAACGAGACGGCGGCGATCACCCGCGGGTCGAACGGCGCGTGGTCGCTCGCGACGAACTCGACCTTCAGCAGGTGCTGGCCCGGCGCGACGTCGGGGATCGTCTGCTCGAGCCCCGACGTCATCGAGATCAGTCGGTCGTCGAGGATCACGTGCAGGTGGCCCTCGTCGGGCACGATGTCCGCGGTCGTCGCCGGAACGAGCGTCGCCCCCTCCAGGTCGACCTTCAGCTCGACGGTCGAACCCTCGATCACCTGTCCGTCGGTCGGGGAGACGATCGTCAGGGTTCCGGTGCTGGCCGGACGCGGACCCGACGCCGTCGGGCCTCCCGAGGAGCCGGAGAGGGCCCGAGGGACCGGCCGCGTCGCTCCCCCCGCACGCGACCAGGAGCAGCGCGACCGCGACCCGGGCCGCGCCGAGCCGGCGACGCCTCCTCCGCCTCTCCGTCGAGCGCATCGGCGGCACCCTACCGCCCCGACCCGACACCTCAGCCGGCCACGGTCTGGTCGAAGGACGCCGTCAGGGAGTCGCCGGCCGCGGTGTCGGCCACGGCCACGAAGGTCCAGTCGCCCTCGGTCAGCTCCACCGGCGTCACGAAGTGTCCCGGGGAGAACCGCTCGGGCGTGAGCGTGCGCGGCGCGCCGTCGGGCGGGACGGCGACGATCCGCAGCTCGTCGATCGGGAGCTCGGCCCCCTGCGCGTCGAACGCGGTCAGGTGCACCTGCCCGGGCCCGGCGGCCGCGGGATCGAGGTAGACCTGGAGCTGATCCCCGCCCGGGAACGTGATCGTGTGGATGTCCGGCTGATCCGGCGCCGTCGCCACGACGTCGCGCTGATCCGGGTCCTCGACGACGAGGACGAGCGGGACCTCGGTCCCCTCGGCGCCCCGCTGGATCGAGGCCGTCACCGTCCACACGCCGGGGACCGAGAGCGACGTGCCGTCCGCGACCCATCCATCGCCCCGCGACGCGAGTTCGAGCCGGCTGGTCGGGAGGTCCGGCCGTGTCGGCGTGTCGAACCGGAGGGCGGCGCGGTCCACGGTCAGCGGATCCCCGGTGTCGTAGTCGAGGACGCGCAGCTCGAAGCGGTTGGGTCCCGGCTCCCCGGGGGCGACGGTCAGGCGCAGGCGCATCGTCGTCGCGAAGTCGCTCCCCTCGGCGACGATCCGTTGCGGCGGCGCGGGCGTCGGGGCCGCGGGTGGCTCGGGCGGGAGCGAGGTCAGGACGCCCGTCAGCGAGAAGACGCCGAGGGCGGCGACGAGCTCGATCGCCATCACGCGGCGGAGCATCCCGGGTCGGTCGCCGAGACGTGGGATCGATCGGTAGCGGTTCCATGCCCCGAGCGCGATCACGGCGAGCACGACGACGATCTTCACGACCAACGTCGTCCCGTAGGACGTGTCGAACGCCCGCGTCCACCAACCGATGCCGCCGAGCTCGTTCGCCGCTCGGACGACCCCGGTGACGACGACGACCGCGAGCGCATACCCCGCGAGGCGGGAGTACCGACGCACCTCGTCGACCGGGGGATCGTCCCGGCGCCTCCGGACGAACGCCGAACACGAGGGCCAGGCCCCCGATCCAGACGCCCACGGCGACGAAGTGGAACCACTGCAGGCCGACCTGGAGCCAGGCCGGCGAGCTCGCGGCGGCGTGTCCTCCGTCGGCCCGGATCAGCATGGCCGCGGCGGCTCCGGCGCCCGTCAGGGCCAGGGTCTTCCAGCCCGGCACGAACGCGGCGACCGCCGCGAGGGCGGCCGCCACCGCCGAGGCGACGACGAGACGGATGAACAGCGCGCCGGTCGCCGAGCCCGCGAGGTCGCCGACGCTCACCCCGAGGGTGTCCGCCTCGGCGACGAGCAGCAGGAGCGAGCCGAGGAGCGCGGCCACCCCGCCGCCGACCAGGACCGCGCGACGCGCGGGGATCGCGCCGCCGAGCACCCAGAGACCGACGACGGCGGCCGCGACGAGGATCGCGAGCCCCGCGTAGAGGAGCGCCTTGCCCGCCACGGCGAGCGGGGAGACGCCCGGCGTCTCCGGGGCCTGCGGGACGGCGGGCGTCTCCGCCGGAGCCTCGCCCACGCCGAACGCGAACGCCCCCGCGGTCGAGTGCCCATCCTCCTCGGACACCACCCGCCAGGCGACCGTGTAGGTCCCGTCGGCGAGCTCGCCGGTGATCGAAGCGGTGAGCGTGTCGGCGTCCCTCGGATCGCGCTCCACCGGCCCGATCGCGACCGCACCCCCGTTCTCGTTCAGGAGCTCGATCGACGAGAGCGCCGGGTCGGGCCGTTCGGTGAACGTCAGGGAGAGCCGGTCGGGCGGCGCATCGAGCTGGGCGCCGTCGGCCGGATCGGAACGGTCGAGGTTCGCGTGCGCCCGGGCGACACCCGGGCCACGCGACGATCGCCAGGATCCCGAGGGTCAGGATCAGGGTCGCCCGCGTCCCGGTCCCCATCTGCGTCCGCGGCGATCGCCGCCGGGTCCTCATGGGCTCGCGGCCCCGATCCGGAACCTGATCGTGTCCGTCACGCGCGGCGCGAAGGGACCGTGGTCCGCGGCGACGAATTCCGCTTCGAGCGTGTGCTCGCCGGGCGAGAGGCCGCGCAGGTCGATCACCTGCACGAGACCGTACGTCATCGACACCACCCGGCCGTCGAGGCTCAGGTGGATGTGGCCGGTGTCGGGCGTGAGCCGGGTGCTCGTCGCGTCGACGATCGTCCCCCCGTCGAGCTCCATCACGACGTCGAGCTCATCGCCTTCGACGTCCCCGCCGGTCGGCGGCTCGTCGATCGCGAGCGAGGCGGTCGACGCGGGGCGCTCGGCGGTGGGCGTGGGGGCGGCGGGGGTCCTGGGGAACAGCGCCCGGGGAACCAGCAGCGCGCTCACCATCAGGACGACGGCGAGGACCCCGAGCCCCCAGGCCGCCGCGACCGGCATCCCCGGGAACCCGGTGCCGCGCGCGCGGGAGACCACCGCCCAGCCCGTCCAGAGCCCCGCCGTCAACAGCAGCAGGGCGAGGGACTCGTCGGCGGCTCCCGCGTGCGCGAGCATGAGGGGTTCCTCAGGTGCGCTTCCGGGTCACGAGCGCGATCACGGCGACGACGAGCCCGGCGGTCCCGACGACGATCCCGATCAGGCCGAGCGTCTTGGCCGAGGACGCGTCATCGGCCGCGGTGCTCGCCGCCGCCGCCGCCTCGGTCGCCGCGTCGGCCGCACCCTGGGTCCGGGTCGACTCCTGTTCGATCCGATCGGCGAGTTCCTGGGTGGACGGCGCGTTCACGGCGGGGAACTCCGAGGCGGCCAGGTCCTCGACCTCGCTGAAGGTCTTCGGTCCCGAGGTCATCGTCTCGTCGATCTCCTCGCCGTCCACGGTGCCGGTGAAGTGGAACGTGTACGGCCCGACCTGCGACGGTGTGAACGGGGCTCGGTACTCGCCCGGCGTCCCCCATTCCCCGACCTCGAACCACGGCTCGAGCGTCATCGGGTCGGAGGTCTCGTCGCCGAAGGTCACCTCCACCTGGAGCGTGTCCCCGAGGTCCGTCACCGCCTTCCCGTCGTGGATCAGCATCAGCTGCACCGCGTTCGGGAGTCCTGCGTACGCGGGCTCCTCGGCGAACCCGATCGTCATCTCGAGGTCCCCCTCGCCCGCGTGGCCGTGGGCGAGGGCGACGCCGGGGATCGTGAGCATCGTCAGGGCCGCCGCGGCGGCGGCGAGGGCGAGCTTCGCGCGCAAGCGCATGATCGTCTCTCCTTCTCGTTCATCGCGGAACCGCGCCGGTGGGCGCGGACGGGTCAGCCGATGACCGGGAGGGAGGGGGGACCGCGGACGCCGACCGCCGATCGGGCGACCGAGCGGACCACGACGTGGTCGCCGGGGCAGGGGACCACCCGCACCGCCTCGCGCCGTCGCGGTCCGGTGACACCGAGCAGGGTCGCGACGGCGTCGGCCATCCGCAGGAGCCACCGGATCAGCAGCGTGATCGCGAGCGCCACGAGTGCTTGGACGCCGAGGCCGAGCGGGAGCAAACCGTGATGCAGGAGGCCGGCGGGCGACGCGCCCGCGGTCACCCGCTCGAGTCCCTCCATCGCGGCGAACGCGGACGTCTGGAAGACGATCAAGCGGATCGCGAGGGTCCGGAGGTCGAGCTCGCCGCCATCGTGCAGGCAGAGCCGCCCGAGGAAGATCGCGGCGATCGCCGCGAGCGCCAGGATCAACGCGAGGTCGTTCGCGTACGAGAGGTAGCCGTGCCCCGTCCCGGCGAGCAGCGTGTCGCGCGCATGTCCCGACGGCGCCACGAGGCGGTAGGTCAGCCAGTGCCCGGCGAGCACGCCGCCGACCGCCACCAGCAGGGCGGCGATGCCGCGTCGATCCGAGCGAGGCACCATGGGCAGGATTGTAGGCTTGCCGCCGGACGAGACGGGGGTCGGGGGTCGAGATCGGTGCGAGCCGAGGACGTTCGGCGGGTCGGCGTGGTCGGTGCGGGGCTGATGGGCTCCGGCATCGTGGAGGTCGTGGCCCGGGCCGGGGCGGCCGTCCGGTTCGTCGAGGGGAGCGAGGAGCTCGCCGAGAAGGGCCGCTCGGCGATCGAACGGTCGGTCGCCAAGGCCGTCGATCGCGGGAAGCTCGACCCGACGGACGCCGAGGCCGTGCTCGGTCGGGTCGAGGGCGTCACCGAGCTGGAGGCGCTCGTCGACGTCGACCTCGTGATCGAGGCCGCGACGGAGGAGCCTTCGACGAAGCGTGCGATCTTCGCCAGCCTCGGCGCGATCACCCGGCCGGAGGTCGTGCTGGCCTCGAACACCTCGTCGATCCCGATCGTCGAGCTGGCGCTCGCCAGCGGCCGCCCGGACCGGGTCGTCGGGATGCACTTCTTCAACCCGCCGCCGGTGATGGCCCTGCTCGAGCTGACGCCGGCGCTCACGACGTCGGACGAGACGCTCGCGTTCGTCCGCGCCTACGGCACCGAGGTGCTCGGAAAGACCTGCGTGACCGCCAAGGACGAGGCCGGGTTCATCGTGAACCGCCTGCTGGTCCCGTACCTGTTCGACGCGGTGCGCCTGTATCAGGACGGGTTCGCGACCCGCGAGGACATCGACACCGCGATCCACCTGGGCCTCGCACACCCGATGGGGCCGCTCGCCCTGATGGACCTGATCGGCCTCGACACGATGCTCGCGATCGGAGAGGTCCTGCATGCGGAGTTCCGCGACCCGCGGTACGCACCCCCGCCGCTGCTGCGACGGATGGTAGCCGCGGGGCGCCTCGGGAAGAAGTCCGGCGGCGGCTTCTACCCCGGTGGCTAGCCCGGGCCTCCCGGGACGTCCGCGCGCCATGCCTCCGAACCGGTGCGGCGTGACGAGCGAACCCAGGGTGGGTCGAAGGTCCCGACGCGCCCGTGCCGACCGGCACCCCTCGCCCTCGGCGCCGCCGTCCAGCCTGGCCTCACCGAACGGATCGAGGGAGCCATGACGAGCCGTACCGCGCAACGTAAGAAGGGCGCTTCGCCCAACGGGCAGCGGGCGAAGCAGAAGCAGATCCGCAAGCGCAAGAACGCACGCCGGGGCCGGATGTCGCCTGGCATGATCGCGATCGCGGCGGTGGTCGGGGTCGTCGTCGTGATGGTCGGGTTCGGGTTCGTCAACCGTGACTCGACGCCCGACGCGATCGGCGCGACGGCGACGGAGCAGGTGATCGCCGACGTGACGTCGGTGCCGGCGTCCGCGCTCGACGCGGTCGGGGCCGACGGTGTGGATACGGTCCCGAACGCGCTCCCCGCATCGACCCCCGCCTACACCGTCGACGGCATGCCGGCGATCCTGTACGTCGGGGCAGAGTACTGCCCGTATTGCGCCGCCGAACGGTGGGCGTTGGTCGTCGCGCTCTCGCGGTTCGGGAGCTTCTCCGGCCTGGGCCTCTCGAGCTCCGGGGCGGAGGACATCTACCCGAACACCTCGACGCTCACGTTCCACGGCTCGAGCTTCCACAGCGACGTGCTCACGTTCGCGGGCGTCGAGACGGCGACGAACGAGTTGAACGCCGCAGGCACGAGCTACGAACCGCTCGACACCCTCACGCCAGAGCAGCAGCAGCTGTTCCAGACGTTCGACGCCCCCCCGTACACGCCGAGCGCCGGCAGCATCCCGTTCCTGCTGATCGGCAACCGCTACGTGCTCTCCGGGGCGAGCCTCCTGCCGGACGTGTTGCAGGGGAAGACCTGGGAGGAGATCGCGAGCGCGCTCCACGACCCGGACGACCCGATCGCGCAGGAGGTCCTCGCGAGCGCGAACGTGTTCACGGCCGCGATCTGCGAGCTGACCGGCGGGGAGCCCGCGGCCGTCTGCACGGCGCCCGGCGTCCAGCAGGGTACCGACGCCCTCGCGTCGGGATGACCCGCCCATCGTGGCTGGCCCCGACGACGCTGGGGCTCGCGATCGCGGGGGTCGCCGTGTCGGCGTACCTGACCGTCGTCCACTACACGTCGTCATCGATCCTCGCGTGCAGCGGGTCGGGGCTCGTGGACTGCGAGCGCGTCACGACGAGCGCGCAATCCAAGATGCTCGGGATCCCCGTCGCGTTGCTCGGCCTCGTGTGGTTCGTCGCGACCGCCGCGCTCGTGTCGCCCCCCGCGTGGCGGTCGCGGACGCCCTGGGTGCGCTGGGCCCGCCTGGCCGACGTCGCCGGTGGGATGGGCATGGTGCTCTGGCTCGTCTACGCCGAGCTCTTCGTGATCCGCGCGATCTGCCTGTGGTGCACCGTCGTGCACGTGATCGTCTTCGCGTTGTTCGTGCTCGTGATGCTCTACGGCTGGGAGGACGCGGACGCCTGAAGCCCCAGCGGCGATCCCGCCGCCTCCCGGGTCAGGCCACGATGCGGAACGCCCGCGTGGTCGCGAGGCAGTCGAACCCATCGTCGACGCAGAGCGAGATCCGGTATCTGCCCGGCGGGAGCGGCCAGTTGCCCGTCGCCTCCGCCTTGATCGCGGCCGAGCCGAACACCCTCGCGCCGATGTACCGCCAGTTCCAGAGCCGGCCCGTCGTCGGCGTCGCGTCCGCCGCATGCACGTCGAGCCAGTCGTAGCGATTGCCGGGCGCGTTCGTCCACGTCACGATGATCGGCTCGCCCACGGCGAACGTCCCGGACGCGACCTCGAGCGTGACCGGCGCGGCGGGATCGACCAGGGCGAACGACCCGCCGACCAGCGGAACCCCGCCCGGGCGGGCGATGCCGGACGTGTACACCCCCGGGACGAGGCCGTCGGTCGCGATCGCGATCGTCCCCGAGCCCGCGTCGTCGGCCACGGCGGCGGTCGACGCGGGCGCCGTCGAGGACGGGTCGGCCCCGGCGGGCCAGAGGCCGAGCGTTCGTCCGGCCGCGGGTGGGTCGAGGAACGCCACCCGGACGGGGGGACCGGCCGGGACCCGCACGTCGAGCGGCGCGACGAACGCCGGCGCGTACGCGGGGGTGACCCGGAACGTGCTCACGACCGCGCGGTGATCCGACGGCCACGGCTCGACCACCACGTCGGACATCGGATCGTCGTCCCCGACGATGACGCTGTCGAGCGTCTCGGACGCGCCCGCCGCCCAGACGAAGTCGATCCGGTCGAACACGTCCCAGGGTGAGATCCCGGGGTGGCCCGAGGTCCAGGTGAACCCCGGCTCCGCGATCGCGTCGGGGTGGATCTCGCGGTACGGATCGCGGAACCCGGCCGCCTCCATCCGCACCGAGACCGGCCACCGGATCGGGATCCGCGGCGCGAACGATCGGACCGTCGGCGGCTGCCACCCCTGGGCGCGCACGACCTCGCGCGTCCAATCGCGCCACGACGGGCTGTTGAAGTCGCCGGTGAAGAACACGGGCGCATCCGAGGCGAGCTGCGGCGCCAGCGAGTCCAGGAAGGGCCGCATCCACCGCAGCCGGTAGTGCCGCTCGATCGCCATCACCTCCGCGCGGGTCGCCGACCCGGTCCGCAGCAGGTCGACGCTGTAGGGCCACGACGGGTTGTGCACGTTCGCGATCGTCACGACCTTGCCCGGCGCGACGAGGAGCCAGCCCCACCGCCCGTCGCTCCCGGGTGGCTCGAGGATCGGGTAGCGCGAGATCGTGTGCAGCCGCGGTGCGGCGTACCACCCGAGCGAGCGCGCGAGCTTGCGGGTGTTGCCGAACGGCTCCTGCAGCCCGACGACGTCGGCGCCGGCGGTCCGGACCGCCTCGACCGTCTTGCGCCACGGGCCGTGGACGCCACCCTCGCGGATGTTGTACGTCATGACCGCGAGCTCGATCGTCCCGTCGCCGCGGAGCTCGCCCGGAGCCATCCGGGAGCCGGAGGCGTGTCCGCCCTGGACGCGCGGCCGGGCGTCGGCGATCGCCGACCATCCGACGACGACCACGACGATCCCGAGCGCGAGGGCGGCCGCCACGCGCGGCGGCACGGGCGTGGTCCAGCCCCGGTTCGGGGCGGTGTGGCCGGCGGGACCCATGGTGCCGGAGCCTACCCGGGGCCGGCGCGAACGCTGAGGCCGGGTCGCGTGACCCGAGGTCACGCCGACCGCGCCGCTGCTCCGGGTCACGCGCGGTCCAGGACCCGTCGGTACACGTCGGCGGTCAGGCGCGCGGTGCGCTCCCAGGTGAACCCCGCGGCGCGGGCCAGGCCGCGCTCGCGCAGATCGTGCGCGAGCGCGGGATCCGTCAGCACCCGGCCGAGCGCCTCGCCGAGGCGCTCTGCCTCCGGCGCCACCAGGAGCGCGGCGTCGCCCGCAACCTCGGGCAGCGCCGCGCGGTCCGACGCGATGACCGGCGCCCCGCACGCCATCGCCTCGAGCACCGGAAGGCCGAAGCCCTCGCCGAGCGACGGGAACAGGAACGCCGCGGCTCCGGTCAAGAGCGCCGCCTTGACGGGCCCATCGACGTACCCGGGCGAGACGATCCGATCGGCCAGGCCGAGCTCCGCGACGAGGGCATCCGTCGGATCCTCGCCCCACCCGGCGGGCCCGGCGAGGACGAGCCGCGTCGCCGGGTCGAGTCCGCCGCGCGATGCCGACGCGAACGCCTCGATCACGCCGCGCAGGTTCTTCCGCGGCTCGCGGGAGCCGATCCACAACACGTACGGCCGGCGGACGCCGAGCGCTGCGAGCGCTTCGATCACCTGCGACTCGGACGCCGCGCGCAGGTCGCAGCCCAGGGGGGTGACCTCGACGATCGGCGGGGCGTTCGGGAGCGCCCTGACGGAATCGGCCGTCGACGCGGACGGGCACAGGGCCGCGTCCACGTCGCCGAGGTGTGCGACGCCGCGTTCGTGGAACGCGACCCCGCGGGCGGTGTACGCCTCGGGGAACGTGCGGAACAGCAGATCGTGCACGGTCACGACGATCGGCCGGCGCTCGGCGAACGGGTAGGCGAGGCTCGTCGCGTGGATCAGGTCGAGCGTGCCGGGCACGGTCGGGCGCCCGAGCCGTCCCCACGCCTCGTAGAGGGCGGTGCGCGGCAGGGTGAGCCGGATCGCGCCGCTCAGGTCCGAGTCAGCGAGCTCCTGGTCTCCGTGCCGCGCGACCACGGGACGGACCTCGACGCCTGCGGCCGGGAGCGTCCGGAGGAGCCCCTTCACGTACGTGCCGATGCCGCCGGACGGCCGCTGGAAGAGCTGCTCCGCCACCAGGCCGACCAGCGGGGTCGTCATGCGGCGGAGTGTATCGGCGGGTCCGTCGGCGCTCGGCCGCGGCCCTGCGCCGCCGCGCATCGCCCGGCTAGCATCGCGGGATGCTCCGGGTGCTCGCGGTCCAGCCCGTCGCGGGACGCGGCGGCTCGGATCAGGCGTTGGTCGAGATGATCCGTTCCCTGCCGGCGGACCGGTTCGACGTGCACGTGGCCGTTCCCGAACCGCCGGAGCTCCGCGATGCGCTCCGGGACGCCGGCGCCGCGGCCCACGTCGTGCCGATGCGGCGGATCACGACGGGCGCCGATCTCGTCTACTGGCTCGGGTACGCGCTCGCCTGGCCGTTCGCGGTCGCGCGGCTCGCGCGGCTGGTCCGGCGCGTGAGGGCCGACGTCGTCGTCTCGAACTCCCTGCACTCGTGGTACGGCTGGGCCGCCGCCTGGCTCACGGGGCGGCCGCACGTGTGGGTCGCGCGCGAGATCGTGGTGCAGTCGGCCGCGGCCCTGCGGTTCGAGCGATTCCTCACTCGGAACTTCGCCACCGTCGTCGTGTCGATGTCCGGTGCGATCGCCGCGCAGCTCGATCCGCGCGACGGCCGGGTGTTCACCGACGCCGTGGATCCCGAGCGGTTCTCGCCGGCGAGGGCGGGGATGGCCCGGGCCGATCTCGGCGTCCCGGACGATGCGGTCCTGGTCGGCGCGGTGGGGCGGATCGACACGTGGAAGGGGTTCGGCGTCCTGCTCCAGGCATGGAAGCTCCTGATCGAGCGCAGGCCGTCCGGGTTGCCTGCGGTGCATCTGACGATCGCCGGGCCCGCGGTGCCCGGGAAGGAGCGCTACGAGCGGGAGCTCGCGGAGCGCGCGGCGGGCCTGCCGGACGTCCACTGGCTCGGACCGATCGACGACGTCGGTGCGCTCGACGCCGACCTCGACGTCTTCGTGCTGCCCTCCACCGAGCCGGAGCCGTTCGGCCTGGCGATGGTCGAGGCGCTCGCGTGCGGCGTGCCGGTGATCGCGACCGACCACGGCGGGCCGGCCGAGGTGCTCGGCGGTCGACCCGATCGGGGGCGGCTCGTGCCGCCGCGCGACCGCGAGGCGCTCGCCGCGGCCATCGAGGAGCTCGCGGACCCGGCCCGCAACGCGGCGGTCCCCTCGAGCACGCGGACGCGCCGGGCCCGTGCGCCGCTGGTCACGGGCGACCCGCCGCCGTGGCCCGAGCTGTTCGAAGAGGTCGTGGCGTCCCGGCGCCGGTGATCAGCAGCTGGCTTCCACGCAGCTGCAGCCGTCCGGTCCGACCGTGGCCCCGTGCGACGTGCCCGGCTCGAGGTCGAGCCGGTCGCCGGCCACCAGCTCGACGTCGCCGTCGTCGGTGTGGAACACGATCGAGCCCTTCAGACAGAACAGGACCTTGTGGTAGCCGTGCTCGTGCCGGCCGTAGCGGTCACCGGGACCGTTCGCCCAGAACCTGGGCGGCGAACACGACTCCGTCTCGAACGCCGCGAGCGCGTCGCCCCGCCCCGCCGCCTCGCGCGTCCTGATCGCCGTCACGATCGCTCTCTAGTCTGAACCAGACTACCGGACGTCGCCGCGACCGATCGTCGATGCGGTGCCACGGCGGGCGAACGCCGTCCGCACGAGCCACGGCTGCCGCGCGAACTTCCGGGCCTGGAGCTGGCCGATCCCCATCGCCTCGAGCCGTCCCTGCAGCACCCACGGCCGCGGCTTCGGACTCTCCTGGGAGAAGTAGCGCTCGAGGCCCATGAGGATCGCGCGCTCCTCTTCGGGCGTGAGCCCGTCCGGCAGGTCGAATCGTCGCTTCGTGCCGTCGCCGATCACAGCGGGATGTTCCCGTGTTTGCGAGCGGGGATCTGCTCGCGCTTCGTCGAGAGCACCCGCATCGCTTGGATCAACCGCGGGCGGGTCTGCGCCGGCTCGATCACGTCATCGATGAACCCGCGCTCGGCCGCCGCGTAGGGCGTCGAGAACTTCCGCCGGTAGTCGTCGATCAGCTCGGCTCGCTTCGCCGCAGGGTCCGGCGCCTTCTCGATCTCCTTGCGGAACACGACGTTCACCGCGCCCTCGGCGCCCATCACCGCGATCTCCGCGGTGGGCCAGGCGAACGAGACGTCCGCGCGCAGGTGCTTCGAGTTCATGACGACGTAGGCGCCGCCGTACGCCTTGCGCGTGATCACGGTCAGGCGCGGCACCGTCGCCTCCGCGAAGGCGTACAGGAGCTTCGCGCCGTGACGGATGATGCCGCCGTACTCCTGCTCCTTGCCCGGCAGGAACCCGGGGACGTCGACGAACGTGACGATCGGGACGTTGAACGCGTCGCAGAATCGGACGAACCGCGACGCCTTCTCGCTGGCGTCGATGTCGAGCGTGCCGGCCAGGACCTTCGGCTGGTTCGCGACGATGCCGATCGTGCGCCCGTCCAGGCGGGCGAAGCCGGTGACGACGTTCATCGCCCAATACGGGAAGACCTCCAGGAACTCGCCGTCGTCGACCACGCGGCGGATCACCTCGTGCATGTCGTACGGCTCGCGGGCGGTGTCCGGCACCAGGTGCGTGAGGCCCTCGTCGTGGCGCTGCGGGTCGTCGGTCGCGGCGTACGCCGGCGGGTCCTCCAGGTTGTTCGACGGAAGGAACGACAGCAGGTACCGGACGCGCTGCAGGACGTCCTCGTCGTCTTCGCCGATGAACGCGGCCACGCCCGATTCGGCGGCGTGGGTCATCGCTCCGCCGAGCTCCTCGAACGTCACCTCCTCGCCCGTGACCGTCTTGATCACGTCTGGACCGGTGATGAACATGTGCGAGGTCTCCTTCACCATGAAGGTGAAGTCGGTGATCGCGGGGGAGTAGACGGCGCCGCCGGCGCACGGCCCCATGATCACGCTGATCTGGGGGATCACGCCCGAGGCCCGCACGTTCCGCTCGAAGATGTGGCCGTAGCCGGCGAGGGATGCGGCGCCCTCCTGGATCCGCGCGCCGCCGGAGTCGTTGATCGAGATGAACGGGGAGCCCGTCTGCATCGCGAGGTCCATCACCTTGCAGACCTTCTGCGCCATCACCTCGCCCATCGAGCCGCCGAAGACCGTGAAGTCCTGAGAGGCGACGAAGACGTTGCGGCCGTCGATCGTTCCGTAGCCGGTGACGATGCCGTCGCCGGGCGGGCGCTTCCGATCCATCCCGAAGTCGTGAGCGCGATGGACCACGAACGGATCGGTCTCGACGAACGAGCCCCGATCCATCAAGACGTCGAGCCGCTCGCGGGCCGTCAGCTTGCCGCGGTCGTGCTGCTTCTTCGCGGCGTCGCGCCCGCCCGGCGAACGCGTGGCCTTGCGCCGCCGCCGGAGCTCTTCGATGCGTTCCTCGACGGTGGGTGGACGTTCCGGGTCTTCGGCGGCGCCGGGTGGCCGTTCGTCGGTGGTCGTCATGACCGGAGTGTAGACCCGGCCCCTGCGGCGGCGGCCGGGCTCAGCAGCCCACGCCCGCCCACGGGCCCCAGCCCTCGGCGTTCACCATCCGCAACGTGACGACGGCGTTCGTGCGACCGTTCAGGGCGTTCGGCTTGAGTCCCCAGGAGGGGCGGGTCCACTCGAGGTACCGATCGCCCCAGGCGGCCGCGCTGTGCTGGAAGAGCCCCAGGTACAGGCCGGTCGGTGACGACGCGGTGGGGATCAGGCCGCTCTCACGGTCGGCGATGCAGATCGCCGTCTCGGCGCCGCCGGGGACCGGCCAGCGGTCGGCGACGCAGGTGATGATCCGTCGCGAGAAGTCCTGGATCGTCTCGCCGTCGACCCGGGTGAGCGGGCAGGGCCCCGTGCGTTCGTCGCGGGGCGTGGCGGCGCCCTGCGTGAACGCCTGGGCGGGGAGGGCGGAGATCGTGGCAACGGCACCGACCGTCGCTGCGATCGCGACGGCCCTGCGGATCCCTCGTTCGCGCATCTCGCTCCCGGTCGGATGACGTCGTCCACCGAGAGGTCCGTACGGGGAAGGCGGTGCGCAGGGACCGCGCGGTGGGGTGCGCCAGAACCTAGCACCGCTCGTGGGGGCCCGTCGAGCGGAGGTTGCCTCTCGGGGCAACGCGGCGTGCCGATCCGCGTCCCGTCCGCGTGGGCGCTAGGCTTCGCCGGAGATGCCCGAACGCCGGATCGACGGGAAGGACCTCCTCGCGTGGATCGCCACGCTGGTCGCCTTCCCGTTCGCCGGACTCGCGGCGCGCGCCGTGGCGGGTCCGGTCGACGCGACGGGGACGGCGCTGCTCGCGGGCGCGGTCTCGGGCGCCGTGATCGGCCTGGCGCAATGGCTCGCGCTCCGGAGGATCGGCGCCGACGCGCGCTGGATCGTCGCCACCGCGGTCGGCCTGGCCGTCGGCATGGCGCTCGGGTACGCGGCGTTCGGCTACGGCGACGACGTGGGCGACCTCGCGCTGCTGGGCGCCGTGAGCGGCGCCGGGATCGGCCTGGCGCAGTGGTGGCTGCTGCGCGGCCTCGTCGCGTCGAGCGTCTGGTGGATCCCCGCGACGGCCATCGCGTGGGCCCTCGGGTGGACCGTGACCGTGTCGATCGGCGTCGACCCCGACGACCGCTGGGCGAACCCCGGCCTGTCGGGGGCGGCGACGCTCACGCTGCTGCTCGCGGGCGTGCTCTGGCTCCTGGGTCGAGCGGGTGCCTCGGCCGAGACGTCCCCCCTCGATGGCACGCCCGCGTGAACGTCGAGGACGTCGCCGGCGCCTTCTTGATCGCGGCGCCGCTGTGGTTCAACGTCACGTTCACGCTGCTCGCGACGCGGTTCGACTACCCGGACATCCTGCGCCGTCCCACGCCGGAGATCCTGGAGCGGTTCCGCGCCGGCGGGCCGGGGCTGATCCTGCTCTGGTGGGCGTTCACGCTGTCGGGCCTCCTGCTGATCGTCTCGGCCGTCCTGCTGGCGCTGGTCCTGGGGATGGACGCGCTGGTGGTCGTGGCGACCACGGTCGGGGTGATCGCCGGCGTCGTCCAGATGCTCGGCCTGCTCCGCTGGGTCTACCTGGTGCCGATGCTCGCCCGCGCCGATGCCGACCCGTCCCTGGACGCGATGCAGCGCGCCGCGAACGACGCGGTCTTCGGTGCGGCGCATCGGTACCTCGGCGTCGGGGTGGGCGAGCACCTCGGCTACCTGTTCACCGGCCTGTGGTCGCTGCTGATCGGGTTCGCCGTGGTCCAGGGCTCGGTGATGCCGTCGTGGCTCGGCTGGCCCGGGATCGCGATCGGCGCGGGGCTCGTCCTCGGGTCGGCCGAGTTCCTGGGGCCGAACGAGGAGGGCGGCTGGCCGCTCGCCGGCGCGGCGATCCCGATCCTGTACGTCGCGTGGTCCGTCTGGCTCCTGGCGATGGGCGTCGCGCTGATCGCGTGAGGGGGGACACGGCGTGAGCGACCGCGACGAGCCGTTCCCGATGGATATCTACGACCGCGAGCACCCGACCCACAAGGCGTGGAACTTCCGGCCGCAGGGCTTCCTGGTCGTGATGCTCACGGACGCCGGCGAGGCCGAGCGGGCGGAAGCGGCGCTCGTCGACGCGGGCTTCGCGTCGCGGGATCTGAAGCGATACGACGCCGAGGAGATCCTGGCGAACTTCGAGGCGTACGCGGAGCGGCTCCGCGCCACCGACAAGGCGCTCGGGACGTTCCTCGACGACGTCGAGGGCCGCGACCGGTACGTGGGGTACGCCCGGGACGGGCTGAGCGCGCTCTGGGCGCGGATCCCCGACGCCGACCGGGTGCCGAAGGCCCTGCGCGTGCTCGCGGATTTCGACTACCGGCATGTCCGCTACTACGGCGACGGCTCGCAGACGGACCTCGAGATCACGCCCGAGCCCTGAGCGGGCGCGGCGTTAGACCTCGACGCGGCCGCCGGCACGCCAGTACACGCCGTGGTCCCGGTCGAGGAACCGCTCGTCCACGAGGTAGCGGCGGAGCGCGGCGTGGTCGGCGAAGAACCGCCCGACGATCGCGTTCACCTCGCGCTCGTCGTAGTGGACGCCCGGCTCGAACTCCAGGGCGATCCGCTCCAGGACGATCCGGCGCTTCGACGCCTTGCCCGGGATCTCGGTCAGGCGGCCGTCGCGGAAGAACGCGCGCAGCACGGCCTCCTCGTCGTCGTTCGCGGCGCCCAGGGCGAGCCCCGCGCCGCGAGGCGGCCCGACCTGCTCGGCGGCCCAGCGCAGGGTCTCGGGGTCCAGCCGGTAGGTCCGGCGGTCGTCGTTGAGGCGGGCGACGCCGGTGCCGCTCAGGCGGTTCAGGTGCTTGCGGACGCGGGCGAGCGGAAGCTCGAGGGCCTCCGCCAGCTCCCGTGAGCCGGCGTCCGCGCGCGCCAGGGCGCCGGCGACCCGGAGGCGTTCCGGGTCGGCCAGGGCGCGCAGGATCTCGTCGGGGGTCTCGGCCATGTCGGTCCCCAGAACTACCATGCGGCCGTGCTCCTCACGGATCCGCAGCGCCGGACCCTCGATCGCCTGATCGGCCAGCAGGAGCGGCCGGTGTTCGCCGCCGACCTCCCGGAGCGGCTCGCCGACCGGATCCGCGACGAGCTGTCGGACCTGGTGTTCGAGCCGCCGCTGTGGCTCGGCAAGGAGAAGCTCAAGGACCACGACCGCTGCCCCGGGCTCTTCGACGCGAAGATCTCCGGCGCCGGGGCGGCGACGCCCTTCGAGCACGGCGAGCGCTCGGCGACCGGCGTCCTGTTGCACACGGCGATCGAGATCGAGGTCGGGGTGCGCGACGAGCTCGACGCCCACGCCCTGGCGGCGAAGTCGGCCGAGCGCCTCGTGACGCGCGAGGAGCGGTTCGCGGAGTTCTGGGAGCGGACGGAACCCGTCGAGCGCGACCTGCTCCTGATGGAGACCGTGCGCGCGATCGAGCTGTTCCGGGCGTCGTTCCCGCCGCTGCGCGAGCTGCGCGGCGAGCTGACGCCGATGACCGAGTTCCGCGCCCGCGCCGAGCTGCTCGACGGCGGGCTCGTCCTCTCCGGCAAGGTGGACCTGGTGCTCGGGCGCCAGCCGCGGGAGGACCCCGCGGCCCGCCGGCTGGTGATCGACCTCAAGAGCGCGGGCGCGCATCCGGAGTACGTCGAGGACCTGCGGTTCTACGCGCTGCTGCTGACGCTCCGGCTCGGCGTGCCGCCCTACCGCGTGGCGTCGTTCTTCCTGGACAGCGGGGAGTGGCAGGCCGAGGACGTCACCGAGGAGACGCTCGGCCGGGCGGTGGATCGCGTGGTCGACGCCGCGCGGACCGCGGCCGGCCTCGGCGACGGCCGCGTGCTCGAGCTCACCCCCGGGCCGTGGTGCGGCTGGTGTCCGGTGGCCGAGACCTGCCCCGCCGCGGACCCGCCCGACCGGGCGGCGGCGGTGTCCTCGCGATAGCGGCCTCGGCTGCCGATACTGGGAGGGTCACGCCGACACGTCCGGGAGGACGACGACGATGGGTTCGATCTCGCGTGGGTTCCGGCTCGCCAAGGCGAGCTGGGCGGTGGTGCGACAGGACCGAGAGCTCCTGTGGCTCCCGGTGCTCTCGTTCGTGTGCTCGCTCGTGGTGATGGCGGTCTTCGCGCTCGGCGCCTGGGGGATCGGGCTCCCCGAGCGGGGCGGGTCGGTGAGCCCGGCGCTGTACGTGCTGGGGTTCGTGCTGTACGTGGCGCTCGCGTTCGTGACGATCTTCTTCAACGCGGCGGTGATCGGGACCGCGATGCGCCGGCTCGAGGGCCACGACGCGAGGATCTCCGACGGCCTGGCGCTCGCGCGCCAGCACGTCGGGAAGATCTTCGTCTGGGCGCTGATCACCGCGACCGTGGGCATGATCCTGCGCTCGCTGCAGGAACGGTTCGGGCTGCTCGGTCGGATCCTGATCGGGATCATCGGCGTCGCGTGGAACGTGATCACGTTCTTCGTCGTGCCGGTCCTGCTCTACGAACCGCTGGGGGTCGGGGGGTCGATCAAGCGCTCGGCGTCGATCTTCCGCCAGCGCTGGGGGGAGCAGTTCATCGGCAACGCCACGATCGGCCTCGCGATCGTGATCGTGTCGATCCCGGTGATGCTGATCGGCGGCGCGCTCGCGGCGGCGGTCCCGGTCGTCGGCGTGCCGGTCCTGGTGCTCGCGATCGGCGCCTTGATGGCGGTCGGCGCGGCGCTCTCGGGCGTCTTCAACGCGGCGCTGTACCGCTACGCCACGACGGGCGACGCATCGGGCGCCTTCAGCGAGGCGGACCTGAACGCGTCCTTCCGGCCGCGGCGCGGCGGCGGCTCGTCCGGCGCCGGGATGCTCGGGCGGATCCCCGGGTCCACCGGCGGGTTCGCCGGGCCGCTCGACGGCTCGACGCTCCCACCGGCGGGCGGGAGCGGGTTGCCGGAGCCACCGGCGGGCGGCGCCGCACCGCCGCGACCCGACGCCGGCTGATCGTCGCCAGCCACCACGGCGTCGCCACGCCCCTTGCTAGGGTGCAGCCGAGCGTCGGCCGACGCGGAAGGTGAGACCCATGGCGAAGGACCTGTACGACATCGGCGAGCTGCCCCCGATCGGCGAGGTGCCGGCCCGCATGCATGCGCAGCTCGTCCGCCCCGAGCGCTACGGCGAACCGAAGGACGCGATCCTCGACGAGGTGATCGACGTCCCGGAGCTCGGGCCGCACGACGCGCTCGTGATGGTGATGGCCGGCGGCGTGAACTTCAACAACGTCTGGGCCGCAAGGGGGATGCCGGTCGACGTCACGAAGACCCAGGCCCGCTGGGGTGAGCCGACGGACTTCCACATCGTGGGGTCGGACGCGAGCGGCATCGTGTACGCGGTCGGGGACCAGGTGACCGACGTCGCGGTCGGGGATCGCGTCGTCGTGCACGCGGGGCAGTGGGACCACGACGATCCGAAGGTCCTCGCCGGTGGCGATCCGGGCCTCGCCGATTCGTTCCGCGTCTGGGGCTACGACACGTGCTGGGGGTCGTTCGCGCAGTTCTGCAAGGTGCAGGCACATCAGTGTCTGCCGAAGGCCGACCACCTGACGTGGGAGGAGGCGGCCGCGCCGACGCTCACGGGCGCGACCGCCTACCGGATGCTCTTCGGCTGGCCGCCGCACGTGGTCGAGCCGGGCGACGTCGTCCTGGTCTGGGGCGGCTCGGGCGGCCTCGGTTCGCTCGCGATCCAGCTCGTGACGAACGCCGGCGGCAAGGCGGTCGCCGTCGTCGGCGAGCGACGAGAAGGGCGAGTACTGCGAGAAGCTCGGCGCCGTCGGCTCCATCAACCGCCGGAACTTCGACCACTGGGGCGTGCCGCCGCCGTGGGACTCCGCGGAGTGGAAGGGGTGGTTCGACGGCGCGAAAGCGTTCGGCAAGGCGATCTGGGACGCGCTGGGTGAGCGCCGCAACCCGCGGATCGTCTTCGAGCACCCCGGCCAGGACACGATCCCCACGTCGAACTTCGTCTGCGATCGCGGGGGCATGATCGTGATCTGCGCGGGCACCAGCGGCTACGACACGATGATCGACGTCCGCTACCTCTGGTACCTGCAGAAGCGCTACCAGGGTTCGCACCTGTTCAACGACGAGCAAGCCGCCGCCTTCAACCAGCTCGTGATCGACGGGACGGTGACGACGACGCTCGGCGAGACGTACCGGTACGAGCAGACCGGCCACGTCCACCAGCTGATGGGCGACGGCGAGCTCCCCGAGGGGAACGTGGCGATCCTGGTCCAGGCGCCCGCGCCCGGCCTGAAGGACCTGCCCTAGCGCTCCTGCACGAGCTCGACGAGGACCCCGCCCATCGATCGCGGGTGCACGAACGCGATCAGCGTTCCCCGGGAGCCGGAGCGCGGCGCCTCGTCGATCAGCTCCACGCCGGCGCCCCGCAGGTGCTCGAGCGCGGCGACGACGTCCACGACCCGGTACGCGACGTGGTGCACGCCCGGTCCGCGCTTCGCGAGATGCCGTCCGACCGGTGTGTCCGGGCCGAGCGCGCCGAGCAGCTGGATGTACGACGTGCCGACCGCGAAGAGCGCCTCCTCGACGCCCTGGTCCTCGACGCGCTCCCGATGGCTCGGCTCGACGCCGAGGGTCGTCCGGTACCGCTCGACCGCCGCCTCCAGGTCCTCCACGGCGATGCCCACGTGATCGAGGTCGGTGAGCGCGATCGTCACGTCTTCCCCCGCGGATCCGGCTGCATCCGGTCGATCAGGTCCCGCGCCTGCACGACGTGGTACGCCCGCAGCGACAGCGCCCGGGTCACGGCGGCGATCCCCTGCGCGCGCAGGTCGGCCTCCGGCTTCCCGTCCGGGAGCCGGCGCGTCGAGCACGTAGAACTCCACGAGGGCCAGGAACTGCGCGAGCGACGGGACGAGGCCGCCCCGCTCGTACGCGTAGATCGTCTGGCGGGAGGCCGGGGAGCCCTTCTTCGAGGCCACGCCCTCGACCGAACGGTAGCCGGCGGCCCGTCGCAGCTCGCGCAGCAGCGCCCCGATCAGGGCCTTGTCCTGGGTCCGGACGTCGGGGCTCGGCGTGCGCGCCATCCGCGCACCCTAGCGGGTGGCCGGATCCGGCGGGTGGTCACCCGGTCCGGCCGACCACCCGGCCGTTCGGACCCGTCCGAGGGACCAACGGCCGATGTGCGGGGGAGAACCATGGGCGTAGCGTCGGTCGTGCGCCGTGGGCGCATCGACCGACACAGGGGGCCGCCACCCGTGACCGACGAACACCGCTCCGCGATCGCGCCGCTGCTCGAGGGATCCGAGATCCTCACGCGAGGCCGGGCCGACGTGTTCCGCCAGCGCGAACGCACGCGCCGGAGCAAGCTGATCCGGGCGCTCGTCGTGATCGGAGTGGTGGACGCGTGGCTGTGGTACCGCCTGGCCACGAACAACCCGATCCAACTGCCGAGCCTGCCCGACGACTGGTTCATGTTCCTGCCGGTCCTGCTCCTGATCGCCGCCATCGGGATGATGGTCGCGATGCCGCTGTTCTCGGGGCGCTCCCCGCACATCACCGTGCACCCCGAGCAGGTCGAGATCGGCCTCACCGACATCCGTGGCCTCGACGGTCAGGTCGACGAGGTGGCGCGCACGCTCGACGTGTTCCTGGGCTACGCGACGTTCCGCGATGAGCTCGGCGGGACCCCGCGGCGCGGCGTGCTGTTCGAGGGACCGCCCGGCACGGGCAAGACGTACCTGGCCAAGGCGATGGCCAAGCAGGCCGGCGTGCCCTTCCTGTTCATCTCGGCGCCGGCGTTCCAGTCGATGTGGTTCGGCATGACCGGCTCGAAGATCCGCTCGTACTTCAAGGCGCTGCGCAAGGCCGCCCGCAAGGAGGGGGGAGCGATCGGGTTCATCGAGGAGATCGACGCGATCGGCATGAGCCGCGACGCGCTGGGCATGAGCCCGGCGCCCGGCGGCCTGATGGCTTCGCCATCGACCGGGGCCCTGGCGGCGTCCCCGGTCGCCGACGGTCTGGGTCGCGTCGTCTCCCCGATGATCTCCGGGGGCAACGGCGGCATGGTGAACGAGCTGCTGATCCAGATGCAGTCGTTCGATCAGCCGCCGTGGCGGACGCGGATGCGAGGCCGCTCCATCAACTGGATCAACTCGTACCTGCCGCCCGACCGGAGGTTCGCGCCGGCCAAGCCCGCCTACAACAACATCCTGCTGATCGCGGCGACGAACCGCGCCGATGCGCTCGATCCCGCGCTCCTTCGGCCGGGGCGGTTCGATCGCCGTCTCTACTTCGACGTGCCGACGAAGCAAGGCCGTCAGGATCTGATCGACTTCTTCATGGACCGCAAGGCGCACGAGCCCGAGCTCGATCTGCCGTCCGAGCGCGAGCGCCTGGCCCACGACACGTTCGGCTACACCCCCGTGATGCTCGAGCACCTCTTCGACGAGGCGCTCCTGGTCGCGCTCCGGGAGGGGCGACGGTCGATGGGCCGCAACGATGTCTACGAGGCGAAGCTCACCGACGAGATCGGCATCAAGCAGCCGGTCGTCTACACCGAGGGCGATCGCGAGGCGGTCGCCACGCACGAGGCCGGCCACGCGACCGTCGCGCACCTGCTCGGGAAGGACCGGCGGCTCGAGGTCCTGTCGATCATCAAGCGGCGCGGATCGCTCGGCCTGCTGGCGCACGGCGACGAGGAGGAGCGATTCACCCGCTCTCGCAGCGAGATCGAGTCGAGCATCGCGATCGCGCTCGGCGGCCTGGTCGCCGAGGAGATGTGCCTGGGGGAGAGCGGCACCGGACCGGCGAGCGACCTCGCCCACGCCACGGCGCTCGCGGCGCAGATGGTCGGCTCGTTCGGGATGGCCGGCTCGTTGATCTCGTTCGACGCGGTCGCCGAGGGGGCGGTCAGCCGGACGAACCTGGTCGCGAAGGTGCTCGGCGACGGGGAGGGCAAGCAGCGGGTCGAGGACATCCTCGAGGCCCAGCGCGTCCGCGTGCGTGCCGTGCTCGAGGAGAACCGCGACATCCACGCCGCGCTCCGTGACGCGCTGATCGAGCGCGACGAGCTGGTCGGCGCCGAGATCCTCGAGGTGATCGAGAAGGCGCTCGCGAACCGCAACTGACCGAGCCGATCCGCGCGTAGGCTCCGGTCGTGGATCCGGCTGACGAGCTCGTCGATGTCGTCGACGAGGACGACCGCGTGATCGACACCGTTCCGCGCCGCGAGATCCGCGAACGGAACCTCCTGCACCGCTGCGCGTACGTGATGGTCCGCGGCAGCGACGGACGCTTCCTCGTCCATCGACGCACCGAGACGAAGGATGTCTACCCCGGCGCGTACGACGTGTTCGCCGGCGGCGTGCTGGCGAGCGGCGAGTCCTACGACGACTGCGCCGCGCGCGAGCTCGAGGAGGAGCTCGGGATCGCGGGCGTGGCCCTCACGGCGCTGTTCCGTCACCGCTACTCGGGCCCGAGCGGCGAGGCGTGGGGGGCCGTCTACGAGGTGACCTGGGACGGACCGGTGGTCCACCAGCCGAGCGAGGTCGCCTGGAGCGGACGGGTCACGCCCGAGGAGCTCGACCGGATGCTCGCGACCGAGGGGTTCTGCCTGGACAGCCGAGAGATCTTCGAGCGATGGCGCGCCGGTAGACTCCACCCATGACGCGGTCGGTCATCGTCGCGGGCGCGCGCACCCCGATCGGCAAGTTCCAGGGCTCGCTCGCCGGGTTCGACGCGATGGACCTGGGCGCGATCGCGATCCGGGCCGCGCTGGAACGGGCGGGCGTCGCGCCCGACCAGGTCGAGTACGTGGTCATGGGCCACGTGATCCAGGCTGGGACCGGCCAGATCACGGCGCGCCAGGCCGCCGTCGACGCCGGCGTCCCCAAGGAGATCCCGGCCCTGACGGTCAACAAGGTGTGCCTGTCCGGCACGTCGGCGATCGCGATCGCCGACCAGATGATCCGCGCCGGCGAGCTCGACGTCGTCGTGGCGGGCGGGATGGAGTCGATGACGAACGCGCCCTACCTGCTGCCGAAGGCGCGCGACGGGCTCCCGGCTGGGCGACGCGCCGCTCGTCGACGCGATGATCCACGACGGCCTGTGGTCCAGCTTCCACGACCACCACATGGGCGAGGGCACCGACATCGTCAGCAAGGAGCTCGGGGTCACGCGCGAGGAGCAGGACGCGTGGGCGGCGCGCTCGCACCACCGGGCCGCCGCGGCCTGGGACGAGGGACGGCTGGCCGAGGAGGTCGTGCCGGTCGAGGTCCCGCAGCGCACGGGCGAGCCCGTCGTGTTCGACCGCGACGAGGGGATCCGCCCGGACACGAGCGAGGAGCGGCTGGCCACGCTGAAGCCGTCGTTCACGCTCGACGGCTCCGTCACCGCCGGGAACGCCAGCCAGATCTCCGACGGCGCGGCGGCGATCGTCGTCACGAGCGCCGAGCGCGCCGAGCGGCTGGGCCTCTCGCCGCTCGCCGAGATCGTCGCCTACGGGATGTCGGCGGACCGCTACCCGTCGCTGCACACGGTGCCCGCGCTCGCGATGCAGAAGGCCCTGAAGAAGGCGGACCTGGACGCGCACGACCTGGGCCTCGTCGAGATCAACGAGGCGTTCGCCGCGGTCTCGCTGCACGCCGCACGGATGCTCGGCGTCGACGACGAGCTCGTGAACGTCAACGGCGGCGCCGTGGCGCTCGGACATCCGATCGGGGCGAGCGGAGCCCGGATCGTGTTGACGCTCGCCCACGAGATGCGCCGGCGGGGCGTCGACCTGGGTGGCGCCGCGATCTGCGGCGGAGGCGGACAGGGCGACGCGCTGGTCATCCGGCGCCTCTAGTCTGAGATGGACTACCGGGCCGAACGATGAGCGACGCCGGGCGGTTCGAGCTCCCCGACGAGTTGGAGGAGTTCCGAGCGTCGGTGCGGGCGTTCGCCGAGCACGTGATCGGCCCGCGCGCCGTGCAGATCGACCACGACGACGAATGGCCGGAGGATGTCTACGCCGCGCTCGTCAAGCACGACCTGATGGAGGTCGGCTACCCCGAGGTGCACGGCGGCTCCGGGGGCGGCGCGCTGGCGTTCGGCGTCCTGATCGAGGAGCTCTCGCGCGTCTCCGCGGGCGTGGCCCTGACCCCGATCGTGTCGAAGCTCGGCGTGATCCCCCTGACGCTCGCCGGCACCGACGCGCAGCGCGCCGCGATGATCGGCGGGATCTGCCGCGGCGAGGTCCTGATGTCGTACGCGCTCACCGAGGCCGGGGCCGGCTCCGACGCGGTCGCGATGACCACGCGCTACGCGCGGACGGACGACGGCTTCACGCTCACCGGCACGAAACGGTTCATCACCGGCGCCGGCGTCTCCCACGCGTACGTCGTCTTCGCCACGAAGGACCCGACCCTGCGGTCGAAGGGCGTGTCGGCGTTCCTGGTGATGCGGGACGACCCCGGCGTCTCGTTCGGCAAGCCCGAGGAGAAGATGGGGATCAAGGGCTCGCCCACGCGCGAGGTGATCCTCGAGGACGCTCTGATCCCGGCCGACCGGCTGATCGGCGAGGAGGGGACCGGCTTCGCGACCGCGATGCGCACGCTCGACTTCTCGCGGCCGGTGATCGCCGCGCAAGCCGTCGGGATCGCGCAGGGGGCGCTGGACCTCGCGCTCAGCTACGGCGCCGAGCGCAAGCAGTTCGACCAGCGGATCGTCGACTTCGAGGGGATCCGGTTCATGCTCGCCGACATGGCGATGAAGCTCGAGGCCGCGCGCGTGCTGACCTACCGGGCGCTCGCCGCCTGCGACGCGGGCGATCCGCGCCTCACGTACCATGCGAGCGTCGCGAAGTGCTTCGCGTCGGACGCCGCGATGGCGATCACGACGGACGCGGTCCAGATCCTCGGCGGCTACGGCTACATCAAGGAGTACCCGGCCGAGCGGTTCATGCGCGACGCGAAGATCACGCAGATCTACGAGGGCACCAACCAGATCCAACGACTGGTGATCTCGCGGGAGCTCCTGAAGGCCTTCGACTGACCCCGGCACGAACGCGAGCGGCCCCGCTCGCCGATGCGCTCAGTCCTCCGCGGACAGGCGGTGCAGCTCCTGGACCAGCAGCGCCTCTTCGGACTGCGACCAGGGGGTCTCCTCCGGCTCGGGGGCCGGGGGTGTGGGCGTCGGGGCGTTCACGACGATCTGGAGCGTCTCGGCGGACGGAGCCTCGCCGTCGGCGGCGCTCTCACGGCCGCCGTCGGGCAGGAACACCTGGAAGCTCGACCCGCCGCTCTCCCGACCCTCGACCCTGGCCCAGCCGCCGTGCACCTCGGCGAGGCGCTGCACGACCGGGCTCATCGACGCGTCCGAGGACGGCTCCGGGTCCTCCACCGAGATCAGCGCCCCGCCGTCGTGGTTCGCGAGGCGGACCGTGATCAGCTTGCCCGTCGCCGTGCGCTCGCCGGAGGCCCGGAGCAGGCCGGCGAGCATCTGCTCGACGCGCAGCGGGTCGACGCCGACCACGACCGGCTCCGACTCGATCCGGACGTCGTGGTCCTGGTTCACGGCCGACTCCTCGACCACGCGAGAGACCAGCGCCTCGAGGTCGGATCGGCGGAGCGCCAGCTCGACCGAGCCGTGCACCAACGCGTCGACGTCGGCGAGGTCCGCGACCGTGTGCTCCAGGCGACGGACCTGGCTCGTCAGCTGCTTGATCAGCTGCGTCTGATCCTTCGCGTCCTTCTTGAACTTCAGGATCTTCGTCACGCCCATGATCTGCGAGATCGTCTTCTGCGCGTCGAGCGAGAGCTCCTTCGTGAACGGCGTGGACGCGCGACGGTCCTCGAGGATGTCCTCCTCGCTCATGACCGGTCCGTGCGAGGCGGCCGCGGCGGCGGCCTCTTGGTCCCGGAGGTCCCGCATCGCCTTCTCGAGCTGGACCTGGCGGAGCTCGGTCTCGAGCTCCTCGGTGCGCGCCAGCGACTGCGTCAGCTCGCGCTCGGCCTTGTGCGCGCGCTCCTCGACCTCGACCAGGCGCTCGGTCTGGGTCGCCAGGCGTTCCTGGCTCGCCCGCAGGATCTCGTCCATGTCGGGGCGCTCGGCGATCTGTGCCGTCAGCTCCGCCACCTGCTCCTGGTGCGCGGCCGCCGCGGTCGCGAGCTGCTCGGCGAGCTCACCCGACTCCTGACGCGCGCGCTCGGCGTCGGCCCGGACGGCGTCGGCCTCGCTCCGCAGCCCCGCGAGCTCGACCTGGGTCTGCTCGGCGCGCTCGCGCTCGGTGCGCAGGTCGCGTTCGGCGGCCTCCGCGCGCTCGGTCAGCTCAAGGCCCCGCCGGAGCTCGGCCTGCACCTCGGCGGTGGCGGCACCGACCTCCGTCTCGGCATCGGACATCCGGCGCTGAGCCTCCGCGAGCTCCTGCTGGAGGGTCTCGATCTCGGTCTGGGACCGGACCAACTCCTCGTTCGCCTTGCGGAGCTGCTCGCGCCCGTCGCCGGACTCCCGCTCGATCGCGGCCAGCTCGTCGCGCGCCGACTGGAGCTCCCGGTGCGCCACCTCGAGCTCCCCCGCGGCCGCCTTCGCTTCCTTGCGGGTCTTGGCGAGCTCGGCTCCGAGGTCGCTCTCGCGCTCCTCGAGCGCGTGCCGGAGCTCGGCCTCGCGCTCCTCGAGCGCGTGCCGGAGCTCGGCCTCGCGCTCCTCCAGCTTGCGCTGGAGCTTCGTCTCGCGCGTGCTGATCTCGCCGGTCAACTCGCTCTCGCGCGCGGCCAGCTGTGCGGTCAGCTCCTGCTCGCGGGCCGCGATCTGCTCGGTGAGCGCGGCCTCCTGCGCCGTGAACGCGGCCTCGCTCTCGGTGAGCTTCTGCTGGAGCTCATCCTCGCGCTGCGCGAACTGACGCTTCAGGTCCTTCTGGATCGAGTCGAGCTCGGCCTGGAACTCCTCGCGCGTGCGACGGACCATCGACTCGAAGTCCGTCTCGCGCTCCACCAGCTCGGCGCTGTGCGACGCCTTCAGGCTGTCGAGCTCGGCCTTCGTCGAGCGGAGCTCCTCCTCGAGGACGGCCGCGCGCTGCTCCTCGGTGCGGAGCGCGCGCATCTCGGACCGCGCGTCCTCGAGCTCGGCCCGCGCCTGCTCGGCGTCCACCTTGGACGCCTGCAGGGCGTCCTTCGCGTGCTGGATCTCGACCTGTGCGGCGTCGAAGCTCTGCTGCACCTCCTGCGCGCGCCCGGCCTCGTCCTTGATCGCCTCGAGCTGCCGGCGCGTCAGCGAGAGCTCGGTCTGCGCGCCCTCGAGCTCCGCCCGCAGGCCGATCGCCTCCTGCTGCACCATGCGGCTGCGCTGCTCGAGCTCGGGGTCGCCCTTCGGCGAGGTCGCGGCCTCGACCATCTGCTTCGCGAGCTTGTCGCGCTCCGAGCTCATCGCCGCGAGCTGGCCCTCGAGCAGTCGCACGCGGCCCTCGGACTTCAGCAGCCGCGACTCCGTCTCCGGGTCGGGGCCCGTCGGGGCAGCCGCTCGCTCGGCCACCGCCCGCTGGACGTTGTGGAGCTCGTCGAGCGTCACCTTGTACTGGTCCTGCAGCACCTGGAGCCGCTGCTCGGCGGCGGTCGCGCGCTCTTCGGCCTTGCGGCGGGCGTCCCCTTCCTCGCGCAGACCGGGCGTGCTGACCTCGATCGCGCGCGGGGTCATGCCGGCGATCCGGGCGGCGCCCGCGGACGGGGCGAACGCCTGGGTGGCCACGGCCGTCGCGGAGAGGCGGCCGATCCTCCACAGGAGGAAGCCGACCACGATGAGGGCGATGCCCAGGAAGATCGCGTTGAAGCGCCACGGGCCGGCCGCCGATCCGATCGGACCGTCGTCGCGGGTCAGCTGGACCGCCGCGCTCATCTCCCCGCCCGTGCGGAGCGACAGCGGGGCGAGGATCGAGAACTGCCCGTCACGTTGGTCGATCGTCACGACGCCACGGGCCGCAGCGCGGACCGGGTCGCGCGCCTCGGTGGGGCGCTGGCCGATGAGGTCGTGGTCCGTCGCGTAGACGATCGTGCCCGACGGCGAGTAGATCGCGACGTCGTCGTACGCGGTCGGGTCGTAGATCACCTGCGCGAGGTCGGTGTCGATCTCGTCGGCCTTCGTGTCGCTCGCCGGCGTGACCAGGTCGGAGGTCGTGAAGATGAACGGCAAGGAGTTGTCGACGATCGAGACGGCCTCATCCCGCGCGAGCGTCCGTGCGGCGTTCGTCGCGCGGACGCCCATGTAGAAGGAGCCGATCACCCCGATCGCGAGCACCGCGGTCAGGCCGATCAGCAGGCTCCTGGCGATGCGATACACGCTGCTGGTGCCGGCCATCGTTCCCCTATCGAGCTATGGGCCCGCATGAGATATCGGTCCGTCCTCCGCCCGACCACAGTCGGCCACAGGGCGTATCTCCGTCGAAGGGTCTGGGCCGGAAGGCCTAGCCCGCAGAACCCCCCGGGGGAGGGATGCGTGGCCGTCGCGAGCCGTGCATCCGTTCCGGGGCGGCAGCCCTGGGTCGCGGACCTGGTCGCTCAGGCCTCGAGCATGGCGCCCGAACGGACGATCGTGTCCCCCGTGACGTCGTGCTTGTCGAGCACGATCAGGTCCTCGATCGCGTCGCGCATCTCGGCCACATGGCTGACGAGGACGACGAGGCGGCCCTCGTCGTTCGCCACCAGTCGACCGATGCCATCCATCGCGCGGTCGATGTGCTCGGGGTCGAGGCTCCCGAACCCCTCGTCCAGGAAGAAGGCGTCCAGGCGGCCGCCGCCCCGGGTGACCATCTCGGCGAGCGCGAGCGCGAGCGCGAGCGAGGCCAGGAACGTCTCGCCGCCGGAGAGCGAGTCGGCGCTCCGCTCGGCGCCGCCGGCGTTCAGGTCGACCACGCGGAACGCGTCGTCGTCGCTGAACCGGAAGCTCCCGCCGGTGAGCTCCTCGAGGTGCGCGCTGCCGAGCTCCGCGAGCGCCGCGCGCTCCTCCTCCAGGACGAACCCGAGGAATCGCGACGGCTGCAGGTCCTGCTGGAGCCGCCGCGCGAGGTCGCGCCGGGCCGCCGTCTCCGCGAGCCGCCGCTCGAGGTCGGCGCCCTCCGCGAGGGTCGCCTCCAGCGTCGCCACCTGCTGCGCCGCGGCCGCCTGGGCCGCCTGCGCGTCGGCGGCGGCCGCGCGGACGTCGTCCTCGGGCCCCAGGCCGACCGCGGCGAGCGCGGCGGTCCGGGCCTCGGACGACTTCCCCGCGTCGGCCTCGGCCGCCTCGAGCGCCGCCGCCGCCTCCCCCAGAAGCGCGACGATCCGCTCGCCCAGCGCGACGAACGCCGACCGCACCGCCCCGGGATCCGGGTCGACGTCGTGTGCCTCGCCGAGGAGCCCCCACGCCTGCGCCAGCCGGCCCGCGAGCGCCACGACGGCCCGTTGTGCCCGGCCGCCCTCGGTGCGGACCGTCTCGGCCGCCTCCCGCGCGCGACGCGCGGCCTGCTCCGCCGCGTCGAGCGACCCCCGGGCCGCCGCGAGCTCGTCGCTCCGCTCGGCGAGGAGCGCGCGCGGGTCGCCCTCGCCGAGCCGATCGATGAGCTCGCCCTTGATCGCGGCGAGCTCCGCCGCCGCGGCCACCTCGGCGTCCCGCGCCCGCACCGCCTCGGCCTCGCACCGCGCGGCCTCCGCCCGCGCGGCGACGATCCGTTCCTCGGCCGTTGCGAGCGCCCCGACGGCCGTCTCGCGCGCCGTTCGCGCCTTCGCCTCGGCCGTCCGCGCGGTCTCGAGCGCCCGCTCGGCCGCGGTGAGCGTCCTCGGGGCGCGCCCGCGCGCCGGCGTCGCCTCGACCGGGCGGGCGCACACGGAGCAGGGCTCGCCGACCACGAGCTCGGTGCGGAGGGCGAACGCCATCTGCGCGTGCCGGGCATCGTGCAGGGACGCCTCGGCGGCCGCCACCGCCGAGGTCCGCTCCGCCGCCGCCTGCTCGGCGTGGGTCGCGCCGGTCTGCGCGCGCGCCGCGTCCGCCTCGTGCGTCGCGAGCGCGGCCGCTGCGGCGTCGGCCGCGCTCCGGGCCTCGACGAGCGACGCGGCCGCCTCGGCCGAGACCTTCGCGGACTGGTCGTGGCGCGCGACGAGCTCGGCGAACACCTCGAGGCCGTCCCCGGTCCTCGCCTCGACCCCCTCGAACGCCCGCTTCGCCGCGATCCGCTCCGCCTCGGCCTCCTCCGCCGCCGCGACCGCGGCCGCGAGCCGGTCGGCCGCGAGCGCCGCTTCGTCGGCGAGGCCGTCCACGTCTCCGGCGTCCGCCACCCGCGAGCCGACCTCCTCGAGACGCGTCAGCTCCCGGCGGGCGTCGGTCGCCTTGAGCTCGGCCTCTGCGCGCGCAACCTCGATCGACGCCGCCCTGTGGGCGGCGTCGGCCAGCTCCCGCTGCCGGGCCGCGCTCGATGCGGCGCGCTCGCGCGCCGCATCGAGCTCCTCCCGCGCACGGAGCAAGCGCTCGCCCTCGCGGTCGAGCTCGACCAGCGTGGCCTCGGCCGTCGCGGTGCGACGCTTGGCCACATCGAGCGCCGCGTCGAACCGCTCGTACCCGAACACACCCTTCAGGACCTCGTTCCGCTGGGTCGGTGAGGCCTTGAGGAACTCCTGGAATCGGTTCTGCGCCAGCAGCACCGACCGGCGGAACGCGTCGAACCCCATCCCCAGGAGCGTCTCCACGCGCTCGCGGGTCGGTCTCTCGCCCTGGATGCTCTCCTCGACGGTCGCGTCGGCCGCGTCCGCGCTGAGGCGCTCGAGCTTGTGGCCGCTCTGGCCCTTGCGGCGGAGCGCGCGCTGCGCCCGCCAGACCTGACCGTCGACCTCGAACACGAGCTGGACGTGTCCTTGGTCGGAGAGCTGGTGGATCAGCGAGCGTGTGTCGCGCTCGAACGTCGGGGTCTTGCCGAACAGCGCGAACGCGATCGCGTCCAGGATCGAGGACTTCCCCGCGCCGATCGGGCCGACGATCCCGACCAGATGTCGGCCGCGCCAGTCGAACGTCTGCGACGTGCGATAGGAGCGGAACCCGTCGACGGTGAGCTCAAGCGGTCGCATCGAGCGCCTCGTCCAAGACGTCGCGGAACAGCCTCAGCAGCTCGGCCGGTGGCTCCTCGCCGGTCGAGCGCCGGACGAACTCCGCGTACAGGCCGTCGTCGGTCGGTCGTTCCTCGGCGGCGCGCACGACGCGCTCGGCCGCCGGCCGCTGCGCCCGCACGTTCACCAGGAACGGGAACGCGTCGGCGGCGCGCCGGCCGAGGTCGACGTCGGCGCCGCCGACCTCCACCGTGAGGTCTAGGTACGCGTCCGCCAGCTCGTCCGCGCGCGCCGCGAGCTCGTCCCAGGTCCCGGTCTCCCGGCGGAGCGGCCGGCCCGACGAGAGCGGCACCGAGGTCACGGTGGCGAGCGAGCCGGGATCGACGTCGACGATCACGACGCGCTTCTCCTCGCCGGCCTCCCCGAAGTCGAGCGGGAGCAGGGACCCCGCGTAGTGCGCCGGCACCGCGGCCGACGGGACCGGCTGGGGCGCATGGATGTGGCCCATCGCGACGTACTGGGGTCCCGGGGGGATCGCCTGAGGGGTGGCCGCGTACGCGGCCCCCATGTGGAGCTCGCGCTCGCCGCGCGGCGCGCCGCGGGCGACCTTCACGCCGTTCACGAGGAAGTGCGCGACGAGGATCGGCGCAGCGTCGGCACCGGCGGCCTCGACCAACGCCTCGTTGTACGCCGTCGTGATCGCGCCGACCTTCGCCGCGTAGGCGCCGTACCACTCGCCCGCGTCCCGCATGAAGTCGACGACCCGGCCCTCGCGCAGGAACGGGAACGCGGCGACGACCGCGGGAACGCCGAGCACGTCGGGCCCGAGCAAGCCGCCGTCGCGCGGGCCGCGGATCCGGCCGATCAGGTGGACCCCCTTGCCCTGCTCGCGCAGGTACGGCGCGAGTGCCTCGAACAGCTCTGGGGAGTCGTGGTTGCCGGCGACCGCGACGACCGGGGCGTGCGCCGCGAGCCGCTGCAGGGCCTCGAGCCCCAGCGCGAGCGCGTCGACCGGCGGCATCGCCCGGTCCCAGACATCGCCCGCCACGAGCACCAGGTCGACGCGCCGCTCCTCGGCGATCCGCTCCACCTCGGCGAGCACGTCGCGGAACTCCGGCATCCGGTCGTGCCGGCCCAGGCGCTTGCCGATGTGCCAGTCCGCGGTGTGGAGGATCCTCATGTCGGGGGGAGGACGGAGCGCCGGCGTCCGCTACAGGCCGGCGAACGGATCGTCGCCGGCGTCCGTCGCCACCTCCTCCTTCCGGGTCGCCCACGGCGGGAAGGGGAAGGTCACGACGAGCGGCACGGGGATCGCCGGTTGCGAGATCACCATCGTCCCCGGCTTCAACAGGCGGGCGCGGGCGCGGGTCGACGGGAGCATCCAGCCGTACTCGGCGCGCTCGGCCTCGGCGGCGTCCAGCCGGCCGCTCACGCGGATCGCGGCGTTCTCGAGCACCTCGGACGCGACGCGCGATGCGGTCTGCTGCGCGCCGACGAGGAGGATCCCGAGCGAACGCCCACGTTGCGCGATGTCGACGAGCATGTCCTTCAGCGGCCCCGAGCCGTCGCGCGGGGCGTACTTGTTCAGCTCGTCCAGGACGACGACCGAGAGCGGCAGGCGCTGGCCGGTCTGCTCCTTCTCGTGGAACGCCTCGTTCAGCAGCGCCCCGACCACGAAGCGCTGCGCCTGATCGTGCAGCGACTGGATCGCGATGACCGTGACGCTCGCGGCGGTGCGGTCGATCCGCCGGCTCTCGCCGGCGCGGACGAGGTGGTTCATCCGGGCCGCGGCCGCGTGCAGCCGGCGCATGAACGCGGACACGGTGCCCGCCTGGACCCGACCGCTCCACGCGAGGTCGGGCTCGTCGCCGGTCTCCGGCTCCAGGAATTCCTCGAGCGCGTCGACGAGCGAGCCGAGATCGGTCACGATCCGCTCGCCCGCCTGGGGACCGACGGTGAGTCCGCGCCAGGCGCCGTCCGGCGACTCCCGCGGGTCGCGCAGGACGATCGCGCCGGGCATGCCCTCGACGTCGACCGCGAACCGCTTCAGCTGCGCCTGCACCCGCTCGCGGATGAACGGCAGCTGGTTGCGGGTGTCGTTCGCGTCGGTGAAGCAGAACTGCAGGAGGTCCTCGTCGACGAACTCGCGCGGCGTCCACGCGAACGCATCCACGCCGTCCAGGCGGCCGCCGGTGTCGGGGACGATCACGTCGCCCGAGCGCGGGCGCGGCGGCGCCCAGAACCGGACCGACGGGAACGGGCCGGGCTCGACCCCGAGCGTCGCCCACCCCGCGGCGGCCCCGTCGTCGAAGTGCCTGTTCGGCTTGTCGAGCCACAGCAGGTCCTCGCCCTTGACGTTGAACACCAGGACACGCAGGTTCGCCGCCCCCTCGCCGAGGATCGACGGGTTCGCGGTCAGCATCCGCAGGAAGAAGAGCGCGAACGAGGTCTTCGTCGCGACGCCGCTGATGCCACTGATCGACATGTGGCCGCCCTTGCGGCCGTCGAAGAAGTCGAGATCGACGCTGACCGGCTCACCGTCGCGGCCGATCCCGATCGCGAGCGGCCGGCCCATCTCGTCCACGTAGAGGGCCTTCGCGCGCTCCTCGCCGGTCGCTCGTTCGACGATCTCGCCGGGATCGGGGGAGACCCAGACCTCCGGGTCGACGCGCGTGACCGCCACCCGCGCCGTCCGGACCTTCGCGGCGGGCATGATGCCGAGCTCGGCGACGCGATGGGTGTCCGACTCGTAGGCCGCGCCTTCGTAGACGGCCTCGGCCTCGGTGACGACGCCGTAGGTCTTGACCTCACCGGCCTTCGGCACCTGGGTCCGCACGACGACCAGGTCGTCGAGCTGGAGGAAATCGTCGTCGTCCAGGACGACGCGGAACGCCGCGGTGGACGAGTGCTCCGAGCCGAGGACCCGGCCGACGCCGTCGTCGCTCACGCCCACGGTCCACCCCGGCCGGTCGCGCGGCCCCCTCGCCTCATGGGTCCGTATCGTAGCCCCGCCCCCCGACGCCCCCGGGGAGGCGCGCCGGGCTTCAGGACGCCGCGCGCTCGCTGACCGCGTGCCGCAGCGCCCGATAGACGAGACCGGGATCGCCCATCCGGTGACGGAGCTCGCGTTCCAGCGCGCCGATGGGCACCAGGTTCTGTGGCGCCCGCGGGTCGAGATGCGGTTCGGAGCCGACCAGCGGCAGCAGGGCGGCCGTCCGGTCGGCGATCGTCCGGACCTCGTCCTTCGCCAGGCGCCCCGAGGCCTCGCAGCGGACGATGCCCGTCCAGGAATGCCCGCCGCGCAGCATCGCCAGGCGGACGTACCAGGAGTACCGACACACGTCGGGCCGATCGGCGGCGATCGTGAACAGCGGCGTGCGCTGCCCGGGGGCGAGCTCGGCGATCACGGCGTTCTGGTCGGTCGGCAGGTAGGTCACGCGGTGGGTCTTGATGTATCCGACGACCGGCAGCGCGGCGAGCGGCCTGTTCAGCGGGCCGTCCGCGACGACGAACGTCCCCGCGGCGAGCGACGAGGCCAGCTCGCCCTCGGCCCGGCGCATCCGCGTGTGGAGCTCCTTCACCAGATGCGACGGATCGTCCGACGGCGTGGTCGTCGAACGGTACGGCGGCTCCAGGTCGACCGCCGGCAGCTCGTCGGCGTGGCCGCCCGCGAGCACGGCCCAGCGCTCGACCTTCACGTCGCGGATCTCGGAGCGGCGCTCGGCCCGGTGCCACAGCGTCGCGCCCACCGCGAACGTCCCGCAGATGCCCGGGATCGGCCCGGCCGCCGGGTCGTCCATCAGCAGGCGCGCGTCGACCCGGCGCACGCCGTCGACGAACGCGATCCGCTCGCAGCCGTCGTCCGCGCCCTCGAGCGGCTCCCAGTCCCGCAGCTCGACGGTGGGATCGACCTCGCCCTCGGCGGGGGCGAGCTGCTCGTCCGGATCGAACGGCGCCCCGTACTCGGGCGCCCACCCCTCCACGTACATCCGCGCCATGGGCGGAGGGTATCCCGCCCGGACGACGCGACCGTGGAGCCCGGCCCTACGGTCGGGGGCTCGCCGAGCTCCGCTCCTCGTCTTGGTCGTGCCGGGCCTTCAGGCTCGCGAGGTGCTCGCCCAGCCGGTCGGTGAAGATCAGCTCACCGCGCAGGGCACGCGAGTACTCGTCGGGCGGGAGGTTGCCGCCGGTCTGGGTGAGCGTGAGCTCCGTCCGGCCGTCGCCGAGGTCGCGCAGGACCGCGGTGAAGACCTCGGGGTGCTCGGCGTCGTCCATCTCGCCGGGCACCTCGATCGTCATCACGACGCGCTCGGGCTCCTCGATCTCCAGGAACACGCCGCCGAACGGGAGCTCCAGCCGGTCGGGGCCGTGGAGCATGATCAGGTTCCATCGGCCGCCGACCTGCGCGTCCATGTCGATCGTCTCGAGCGGCACGCTCGACCCGTACTCGCCGAACCACTGCGCGAAGTCCTCCTTGCGCGTGAACGCCTGGAAGACCAGCTCGCGCGGCGCGTCGAAGATCCGGACGATCGTGATGCCGCCGGCGTCGCTGTGCGCCGAGACGACGCCGGTCGGTGGGGTCTGGTCCGTCATCGTGGGGTTCCCTCCCTGGTCGGACCCCCCATCCTGCGGGTACCGCCTCGACCGCGGCAACGCGGCGCGCCGATCCCTCGCGCGGGCCGGAGGTTGACATGTGACCGAACGGTCACCTATCCTCGGCCCGTGCACGACGACGACCGGATCTTCAAGGCGCTCGCGGATCCCACGCGCCGCCACCTCCTGGACCGGCTCTTCGAGCGGGACGGCCGCACGCTCGGGCAGCTGGAGTACGGCCTGGAGATGACGCGCTTCGGGGTGATGAAGCACCTGCGCGTGCTCGAGGACGCCGGCCTCGTGGTCACGAAGCGGCAGGGGCGGGAGAAGCTGCACTTCCTGAACCCCGTGCCGATCCGGCTGATCCACGACCGGTGGATCGACAAGTACCGGGAGGAGCGGGTCTCGGCGCTCGCCGACCTGAAGCACGAGCTGGAACGGGAGGAGCTGGCATGACGGCAGCGACGCAGACGGCGGTGACCACGCAGGTCTACCGCGTGTACATCAAGGCCACGCCCCAGGCGATCTGGGATGCGATCACCGACACCGCCTGGACCGAGCGGTACGGCTACGGTGCGATCACGGTCTGGGGGTCCGGGCTGGAGCCCGGCAGTCGCTACGAGGGCCGGGCGAGCGACGCGATGAAGGCCGGCGGCGAGGCGATGGGCATGCCCGTCCCCGACGTCGTCGTGGACGGCGAGGTGATCGAGGCCGACCCGCCCCGCAAGCTGGTCCAGACCTGGCGGATGCTGATGGATCCGGGCCTGGCCGAGGAGGGCTTCACGAAGCTGACCTACGAGATCGCCGAGGGCGCGGGCGGCATCTCGCGGCTCACCGTGACGCACGAGCTCGAGGGCGCGCCGAACCTCGCGATGCTCGTGTCGGGGGGCATGGAGCCCGAGGAGCAGATCGGCGCCGGCGGCCTGGGCGGCTGGAACTGGGTCCTGTCCGACCTCAAGTCGCTGCTGGAGAGCGGAGCGCCGCTGCTCAGCTGGGGGGCTCCGGAGTAGACGGATCTGCGAGGACGGCGCCCGGGGGCGGCGCCACGCGTCGGGAACGGCGCGCGGCGCCGCCCCCGCCTCGCGTCCGGGCTCAGGTCGCGCCCGTGCTCGAGGTGCCGGCCAGGTCCTCGAGGAGCGGGACCGTCGTCTCCACGCCGGGCAACCGATCGAGCTCGTCGCGCATCGCGGCCGCCCGAGCGCGCATCGTCGCGTCGCTCAGGGCGGCACGGATCGCGGCCGCCAGGTCGCCCGGCGTCGCCGTGAGCGCGTCGAGGACGACGCCCAGGCCGAGCGTCTCGATGCGATCGGCGTTCCACGGCTGGTCGGCGCCGAGCGGCAGCGCGACGATCGGTAGGCCGTGCGCGAGCGCGCCGAGGATGCTGCCCGAGCCGGCATGGTTCACGACCAGGTCGCAGCGCGCCAGGATCGCGTCCTGCGGGACGAAGCGCTCGACGACGATCCGGTCGGGCTGCGGTCCGAACCGCGCCGGGATCGAGCTCGCGCCCGATCGTCACGATCGCGCTGACGTCCGAGCGAACCGATCGCCGTCAGCAGCCGCGGGAAGAGGTCGCCCGACTCCGCCGGGAAGATCGTCCCGAGCGTCACGTAGATCAGTCGGACCGTCGCCGCTCAGGCGTTCGATCGACGCCGGGACGGTTGCCGTCCGTCGCGTCGACCGGGGCCGGCCGGAAGGACACGCTCGCGTCCGGGCAGCGGGAACCGCGGGTCGCGGAAGCTCGGCGGGAACGGGTTCAGCGTCGAGCGCACCCACTGACGCATCGATCCGACCGCCGTCCGGATCCAGGCCGAGGTCGCGGCGCACGCGCCGGAGGGCGGGCGCGACGACCTCCGTCCGTCCGAATGAGCCGGACGCGTTCACCAGGACGACCGCGTGGGGGATCCCGAGCCGCTCAGCGGCGAGCATCGCCCCGAAGTCGGCTTCGTCGCACACGATCACGTCGGGCCCCCACGTGGCCACGGGTCTCGGTGACCTTCGTCGACCTCGAACGCGCGAGGCGTTCGGCGAAGCCGGCGCGGAAGTCCCGCTCCTCGCGGGCGCGGTCGATCGGCTCGAGCGGAGCGATCGATCGGGGATCGCCCGGCGCCTCGTCCGGGTCGGGGAAGAGCGTGAACCCGCGCTCGACGACCGTGGAAGCTCCCGAGCGGCGGCCGTGGAACGCCACCTCGTGCCCCGCGTCCCGCAGCGCGACCGCGACCGGGACGAGCGGGTCGGCGTGGCCGCTGCCGCCGGCGAACGTGCACAGCACCCGGGCCGCGGTCATCGGACGCCTCAGGTCGGCTCGGTCGCGGTCGAGGCGACGATCCACTCGCCCGTGGCCGCGTCGAACGTCAGGACGGTCGTCCGCATCGCGCTCGGGCAGCAGTGGGCGTCGCCCGGCTCGAAGACCGCCTCGCGCACCGACAGCCCGACGGGGTCGGCCGACAGGTCGATCGTCGCGTCGCAGGTCTTCCGCTTGAACACCTGGACGTTCGCCGCGAGGTCGATCACGCGCCACGTCCCGCAGGCGCCCGAGCCGCCGGTCTCCTCGAACGTCAGCGCGTCCGGCGAACCGTCGCCCGTGGCGTCGCCGATCAGCGCCCGGATCCCCAGCACGCCGCGCTCGGGCGGGTCGTGCAGGCCGAACACCGGCCGCCACGGGTCCGGCTGCCCCTCGAACCGGCGCCACACCACCAGGGCGTGCTCCTGCTGCAGCGGGTCGGTCCCGGGCTCCACGTAGGCGACCAGGATCGTCTGCGCGACCAGGGTGTCCGCGTACCAGACGTCGGTCACGGTCGTACCGGGCGGGACCAGCGAGCGTGGCGGGATCTCGGATGGGTCGACGTCCTGGTCGAACGAGCCGGGGACGCCCGGCGGGATGCCGGTCGGCTCGACGGACGGGCTCGGTGACGGCTCGTTCGTCGCGGTGGCCGTCGGGGGCACGCCGGTCGCGCTCGGAACCGGCGAGGTCGTGGATCCCGTCGCCGACGGGATGGCGGCGGGTTCCCCGGTGCAGGCGGCGGCGAGCAGGACGAGCGCGGCCGCCCGGATCGCGCGTCGCATCGGGCCAGCGTAGCGGCCGCCCTGCATCGCGGACGTAGGATGCCCGCGATGACCGAGCCTGCGCCCGAGGGGTCGACCCGCGCCCCGAAGCCGGCCTCCGCCTCGCGCGTGACGCTCACGCAGATGATGGAGGTCACCGACGCGAACGTCGCCGGCAACGTGCACGGCGGCGTCGTGATGCGCCTGGTCGACACGGCCGCGGCGCTCGCCGCGATCCGGCACGCCGAGGGCCTGGCGTGACGGTCTCGCTCGACGAGATGACGTTCCTGGAGCCGGTGCACATCGGCGAGGTCCTGACGCTGCACGCGTCCGTGAACGACGTCGGCACCACGTCGATGGAGTGCGGCGTCCGCGTCGAGGCCGAGAACCCGATCACCGGCCGGAAGGTGCACGCCGCGAGCGCGTACCTGGTGTTCGTCGCGATCGACGAGGACGGACAGCCCGCGCCGGTGCCGCCGATCGTCGCCGAGACCGAGACCGAGCAGCGACGTCAGCGCGAGGCGAAGCTCCGCCGCGCGGCGCGGATGGAGCACAAGGAAGCGATCAAGACCGACGCGCGGCGCCGACGCGAACCACCCGACGCAGCACCCGTCTGCGTGGGAGGATGGAAGGGCCGTCTCGCGACGAAGGGGAACGACGCAACGATGACCTCCGAACTTGCCGGCGCCCGCGGCTCGCTCGAGACCGCCGACGGCGCCGTCGATCTGCACCGCCTGAGCTGGCTCACCGACCAAGGCGTCGGCGACCTGGCGCGCCTGCCGAAGACCGTCCTGATCCTCCTCGAGAACCTGCTGCGCCGCGCCGGCACGCGCGACGTGTCCGACGACGACGTGCGAGCCCTGGCCGCGTGGCCGGGTCCGGCGAGCGACATCGCGTTCATGCCGGGCCGGGTGCTGATGCAGGACCTCACCGGCGTCCCCGCGGTCGTCGACCTCGCCGCGATGCGCTCGGCGATGGCGCGCTCCGGCGGCGACCCCGCGAAGGTGAACCCGCTGGTGCCGGCCGACCTGATCATCGACCACTCCGTGCAGGTCGACCTCTTCCGGAGCGAGGGGGCATACGCGGCCAACATCGAGTGGGAGTACCGAGCGCAACGCCGAGCGCTACGCCCTGCTCCGCTGGGCGCAGCAGGCGTTCGACGGCCTGCGCGTCGTGCCGCCGGGCGCCGGGATCTGCCACCAGGTGAACCTCGAGCACCTCGGACAGGTCGTGACGGTTCGCGACGGCGTCGCGTTCCCCGACACGGTCGTGGGGACCGACTCGCACACCACGATGATCAACGGCCTCGGCGTGCTCGGCTGGGGCGTCGGCGGGATCGAGGCCGAGGCGGCGATGCTCGGGCAGCCGATCTTCCTGCCGCAGCCGGACGTCGTCGGGATCCGGATCGTGGGCGCGCTGCCCGCCGGGACGACGGCGACGGACCTCGTGCTGACCCTCACCGAGATGCTGCGCGCACATGGCGTGGTCGCGCGGTTCGTCGAGTTCTTCGGCGACGGGCTCTCGTCGCTCTCGATCGCCGACCGCGCGACGCTGTCGAACATGTGCCCGGAGTACGGAGCCACGTCCTCGTACTTCCCGATCGACGCCGAGACGCTCCGGTACCTGGCGTTCACGGGACGTGACGACCGCGTGGACCTGGTCGATCGCTACGCGAAGGAGCAGGGCCTCTTCCGAGCCGACGGCGATCCCGAGCCGGTCTTCAGCGAGGTCCTCGAGCTCGATCTGTCCGCGATCGTGCCCTCGGTCGCCGGGCCGAAGCGCCCGCAGGACCGCGTTCCCCTGCAGGGCGTCTGGGGTTCGTTCGTCGCCGCGTTCCGCGACGGCCTCGAGCCCGATCCGAAGCCGACCGAGGTCGGCCGGTGGGTGGAGGAGGGCGGCTCTTCCGAGGTGGCCGTCGACACCGACGGGACGATCGACCCGGACGCGCCGCCGGTCCGGCTGGACGGGGAGTCCGTCGGCCACGGCTCGGTCGTGATCGCCGCGATCACCAGCTGCACGAACACGTCGAACCCGTCGGTGATGCTCGCGGCGGGGCTCCTGGCGAAGAAGGCGGTCGAGGCGGGGCTCGATGTGAGGCCGTGGGTCAAGACGAGTCTCGCGCCGGGCTCGCGCGTCGTGACCGAGTACCTCGATCGCGCCGGCCTCACGCCGTACCTCGACAAGCTCGGGTTCGCGCTGGTCGGCTACGGCTGCACGACGTGCATCGGGAACTCGGGGCCGCTGCCGGACGATGTGTCGGCCGCCGTCGAGGCGGGCGACCTGAACGTGGTGGCCGTGCTCTCCGGCAACCGGAACTTCGAAGGGCGGATCCACCCGCAGGTGCGCGCGAGCTACCTGGCCTCGCCGCCCCTGTGCGTCGCCTACGCGCTGTCCGGCACCGTGCAGCTCGACCTGACGCGCCGACCCGATCGGGCAGGGCGCGAACGGGCCGGTGTACCTGCGCGACCTGTGGCCGACGCCACGGGAGGTCGCGGACGCGATCGCCACGGCCGTCGAGCCGGAGCAGTTCCGCGAGCAGTACGCCCGGATCTGGGACGGCGACGAGCACTGGAACGCGCTGCCGGCCCCGACCGGCCCGATGTACGCGTGGGACCCGACCTCGACCTACGTCCAAGAGCCGCCGTTCTTCGAGGGGCTCGACCGTCCCGAGGCCGGCGCCGGCGACATCGAGGGCGCCCGGATCCTGGTGAAGGTCGGCGACTCGATCACGACCGACCACATCTCGCCGGCCGGCTCGATCAAGGCCGATTCGCCCGCGGGGGAGTTCCTCCAGGCGAAAGGCGTGCCGCCGGCGGCGTTCAACAGCTACGGTGCACGGCGCGGCAACTTCGAGGTGATGGCGCGCGGCACGTTCGCGAACATCCGGTTGCGGAACGAGCTCGCGCCGGGGACCGAGGGCCCGTGGACGACGCACCGGCCGAGCGGGGACACGATGACCGTGTTCGCGGCGTCGGGCCGCTACGCCGACGAGGGCGTGCCGCTCGGTGTGATCGCCGGCAAGGAGTACGGCAGCGGCTCGTCGCGCGACTGGGCGGCGAAGGGTCCGTTGCTCCTCGGCGTCCGGTTCGCGATCGCCGAGAGCTTCGAGCGGATCCACCGCAGCAACCTCGTCGGGATGGGCATCCTGCCGCTCGAGTTCGTCGCCGGTGACTCGGCCGCGTCGCTCGGGCTCACGGGGCGCGAGACGTTCGCGGTGCGGGGCCTCGACGCGGGGGTGTCTGCCGGCATGCGCGTCACGGTCGAGGCGCTCGGCGAGGACGGGACCGCCGCGACGTTCCCGGCCACGGTCCGGATCGACGGAGCCGCCGAGCTCGAGTACTTCGCGAACGGCGGGATCCTCAGGCTGGTGCTCCGCCAGATGCTCGCCGGATAGGCGGCCGCCCCGCCCCAGCGCAGGTCGGCGCGGCCGGGGCCGATGGTCCCGGGCCTGAACCCCCGAACGCCCCTGGGTCGAATGCTCCCCGGAGGGGTACCTTCTTCTGAACGGGAGGTGACAGCCATGACCCAGAGGGTGCTGGACGTCATGACGCGGACGGTGGCGGTCGCCCACGCCGAGGATCCCTTCCCGGAGCTCGTTCGCTTGATGCGCGAGTTCCGCGTGAGCGCCCTGCCCGTCCTGGATGCGGACCGCACGATCGTCGGGCTCGTGTCCGAGTCCGACCTGCTGCTGCGCGAGGAGATCGAGTTCCTGGACCCCGTCCCCTCCTCGGCCCGTGATGCGCGTCCGGGGAAGGTGACCCGGGGCGACACGGCCGGCGAGGTGATGACGAGCCCGGCCGTGACGATCGAGCCGGAGGCGTCGCTCCTGGACGCGGTCCACCGGATGCACGAGAACAAGGTGGCCCGGCTCCCCGTCGTCGATCCCGAGGGACACGTCGTGGGGATCGTCTCGCGCGTGGACCTGCTCGCGGCCTTCCTCCTCGGCGACGACGAGATCGCCGATGGTGTGCGGCGGGCGCTCGGCGCCGAGCTCTTCCTTCCTCCGGACGCGATCGACATCACGGTGCACGAGGGCCGCGTGCATCTGGAGGGCGAGGTCGAGCTCCGCTCGCAAGCCGAAGGGGTCGTCGCGCGGACCGGACATGTCCCCGGCGTCGTGAAGGTCGACGATCACCTGGTCTGGGAGGTCGACGACGTGGCGTCGGCGGACCTGTTCCTCGACGCCGGGCTCAGCCAGCCTCCGGCGTGACCGGCGCCGGGCGTGCGGGTCTCGGCGCGCGGTAGCCCGCCGTCAGCCCGCGCACGATCACCAGGAACAGCGTGACGAGGCCCGTCGCGGCGTAGAGCCAGGACATCCACGGCCGCTCGGTGTCGGTGCCGGCGAACACGCCGTGCAAGAGCGCGAGCGTGAAGATCGGCACCGAGAGCTGATGGATCCGCCGCCACCACGTCGTGCCCACGCGCTTGCGGGCCCACGACGACGCGAGGACGATCGCCATCCCGTACATCGCGAGGATCCCGGCGGTGATCGCGACCGGCCGGAAGGTCGACCGCATCGGGATCGTCACGTCCCAGATCCCGAACGGGACGAACCGGTCGATCAGCAGGCCGCCCAGGTGCACGAGGAGCAGGACGAACCCGGCGGCCGCGACCACGCCGTGGAAGGTGTTCGCGGACGGCTTCGAGATGCGCTTCGCGACGAGCGAGGTGGTCCCGATCAGCCCCCAGGCGACGGCCAGGAACAGCGCGACGTAGGCGCCGATCCCGGCCGCCCGAAGGACGATCCACGTGCTCATGCGGCGGCCTCCCGTGCGGCGGCGGGGAAGCTCGTGACCAGGTCGCCGTCGCGCGTGACGATCGCCCCCGCCACGCGGTCGAGCGCCGAGCGCCCGGTGAGCAAGACCCACGTCGCGAGGGTCTCGGCCTCGGCGCACGTGGCCGCCCAGACGCTCGCCTGGATCACCGCGTCGTCGGCCGGCGCACCCGTCGACGGATCGATCAGGTGATGGCGACCGTCGCCCCAGGCGCGGACACGGATCGACGACGTCGCCAGGCCTCCGGCCGCGAGCCGCACGCGCAGCGCCTCGGCCGAGCGATCGGCGGGGTCCTCGATCGCCACCTCGAGCGGGGGGGCCTCTCCCGCGATCCGCAGGTCCCCTCCCGCGTTGACGAGTGCCCAGGCGACCCCCGCCTCGAGCGCGGCGGCCGCCGCCAGGTCCACGGTCCAGCCCTTCGCGACCCCGCCGAGGTCGATCCCGATCCCGTCCGGGATCAGGACGCGGCCCGGCTCGATACGGATCGTCCGCCAGCCGCCGCCCGGCACGCGTGCTCCCATCGGCCTGCCCGGACCGCGCGCGAGCTCGGCGAAGTCGCGGTCGTACCCGGCCGATCGGACCGCCGCCAGCAGCGTCGGGTCGAACCGTCCCGCGGTGATCCGCGCCTGGCCGGTCGCGAAGCGCAGGAGGGCCTCGAAGCCAGCCGAGATCCGGCACCACGAACCGGCGGCTCGGTTCACGTGCGAGAGCTCGCTGTCGTCGCGGAAGCGGGAGTAGCGCTGCTCCTCCGTCTCGAACGTCTCGCGGACGCGCCCGAGAGCCTCCTCGTGCGCGGCGATCGGCGTGAGGACGGTGACGTCGGTCCCCATCGCGCGGAACGCGGAGCGCAGGAACGTCTCGGTGCTCATCCCTACGAACCTCCCGACGACGTGGGAGCCGGTGCGGGGGCGGGCGCGGGAACGCTCGGGGCCTGGCCGGTCGACGTCGAGGACGTCGCCGGGATCGTGACCGGTGCTTGGACCGGGTCGACGATCACCACGCGCTTGACGATCCGCCGGATGATCACCTTCTGACGGATCGGCGCCGCTGCGGCGGCGCCGAAGGGCTGCGGCGCCGCCCCGAGGGCCCCGAGACCGGTCAGGAACGCCGCGCCCGCGGCGCTCCAGGCGAGGGCCCGGACCGCACGCTTCGGCCAGCGCCGGCGGGGGCGAGCCTCAGTCATCTTCGCCCCCGTGGTCCTCGCCTTCGTGGCTCGAGCCGCCGTGGTCCTCTCCATAGCCCTCGTCCTCGTAGCCCTCGTCCTCGTATCCGTCATCGCCTTGGGCGCCGGCGCTCATGGAGGCGGTCGGCGCCGTGCCGACGACGGTCGCAGCCGACGCGGCGGCCGGCCTGTGCACGGTGACCGTTCGGTGGATCGTCCGGACCTTCGGGGCCGGGTCGCGCACCGAGGCGAGGCTGGGTGCCGGGCCCGTCATCCCCATCGTGAGCCCGACGCCGCCGACCACGAGGGCCGCGACGAGCCCGAGGGCGACGGTGATCGCGGAGCGCTTGTTCATGGCACGTCCTCCTTCGTGGAGTTCCTAGCAAGCACGCTAGGGGGATCCGTCCAAGCGCCCGGGCAACCCGGGATTAAGGCGGGGCAAAGCCTGCGTACTCAGGCCGGCGTACTCAGGCCGGGCACTCAGGCCGGGCACTCAGGCCGGGCACTCAGGCCGGGCACTCAGGCCGGGCACTCAGGCCGGGCACTCAGGCCGCGTCCATCAGGCGTCGGATCGCTCGTCGGGCCTCGGCTCCGCCAACCGGCGATCGGCCTGCTCGAGGATCTGGGCCAGGGACGCCGGCCCGTCCGTGGATCCGGGCTCGTACAGGGCGCTCCCCACCGAGAGCGCGAGCGGTCGAGGCCGGTCCCGCCGGGCGTTGTGGACGGCGATCGCCTCGACGAGACGGGAGAGCACGAGCGTCTCGGCCCCGGCCGCGTCGCCCGTGAGCAGGATGCAGAACGTGTCCGAAGCCACCCGCGCCGGGACGTCGGAGTCGCGCACCGCCTCGAGCACGATCGAGGCCGCCTCGCGCGCCACCGCGACGGCGTCGGGGGTCGTCCCCGGCCCTGCCCCCTCGAGCCGGACGAACAGGAACACGACGGGCGTCCGGGCGCGGTCGGCCATGCGCAGGTGGTGCTCGGCGATCGGCTGGAACCCGCGGAGGTTCGGGAGTCCGGTCGCCTCGTCCTGCGTGGCGAGGTCGGTCCGCAGCCGTCGCATCCCCACCGCGTAGCGCACGGCGCGCGGGAGCAGCCCGGCGGGGATGGAGCCGCGGACCAGATGATCCTCCGCCCCCGCGTGCATCGCGATCGCGCCGTCGGCGGCGGCGTCGGCCGAGGTGACGACGATCAGCGCGGCATCGGGCGCGACGGACCGCAGACCCTCCACGACCTCGAGCGGCGACAGGCCGAGCAGGTCGATCACGATCGCATCGGGGTCCGCCGCGTCGGTGAGGGCTCCCTCGAACGTGGCCACCGCGGCGACCTCGCACCCGTCGTCGAGCTCGAGCTCCCGCCGGAGCGGTTCGTCCAGCGCTACCAACAGCACGTTGACCGGGTCACCGACCACCTCACCGCTCCTGACCTGCGCATCTCGCGCCACGACCATCCTAGCGGTCGCTCGCCGCGCCACAGGAACATCACAGGGGCCGTGGAACGGACCCCTCGAGCCCCCGGGTACGCTGGAACGGATGGCGAGCCCGCCTCCCTCCCCGCACCCGCACGGCCGCGCCACGCGGCTGTTCGTCGGCGTCTCGGCGACGATCGCGCTGCTGATCGCCGCCGGCTCCGCGTACGGCCTCGCCGCCTATCAACAGGCCAGGGGGGAAGGCACGATCGGGGGGTTCGAGGCGCGTGGCTCGACGGCCGAAGCGCCGCCGGACGTCGGCGGCCCATGCGTCCGCAACGTCTGCAACTACCTCCTGCTCGGGAGCGACTCACGCTCGAACCTCACCCCCGAGCAGCAGGAGCAGTTCGGCAGCGACGAGGTGATCGGTGGCGAGAACCGCTCGGACACGATCATGATCGTCCATTCGGACCCGAAGCGGCAGAAGGTGGTGATCCTGTCGTTCCCGCGCGACCTCTGGGTCGACATCCCCGGCCACGGGTTCGGCAAGATCAACAGCGCGTTCGAGGGCGGGATCGACGGCGGCGGCCCGCTGCTCGTGGCCAAGACCCTGCACAAGCTGACGGGGCTGCGGATCAACCACTTCCTGTACGTCGACCTCGGCGGGTTCCAGGGCGTGGTCGACGCCCTCGGCGGCGTCGAGATGTGCATCCCGACCGACCTGTTCGACATCAATGCCGGCCTCGACCTGAAGGCCGGATGCCAGACGCTCGACGGGTACCAGGCGCTCGCGTACGTCCGCACCCGCCACCTGCCGTGCGACACCGTGCCGGACTTCGCTCGGATCAGCCGGCAGCAGCAGTTCCTGCGGGCCTTGATCAACCGGCTGCTGCAGCCGTCCGAGCTCGTCCGGGTCCCGACCCTGATCCACCCGATCCTGCGCAACATGACGCGCGACCGAGAGCTCTCGCCGGCCGACCTCGTCTACCTCGTGGGGCAGCTGCGGGGGATCACCACCGGCGCCGCCGACTTCCGCGCCGTGTCCGGCACGGGCGAGACGATCGACGGCCTGTCGGTGATCCGTATGGACCCGGCCGCCGAGGATCTGTTCGCCGCGCTCCGCGACGGTGGGCCGCTGCCATCGGTCGGGACCGACCTCGCCGGGACGCCGCCCTCGGAGGCGACGATCCGCGTGCCCGTCGTCGAGCACGGACGGGCGACCGCCGCGGACGAGGTCGAGCGGGTCCTGTCGGAGGGCGGGTTCGACGTCACCCCGGGGATCGTCACGTACGCGGCGTTCGGGGCCGACGTCGGCGGCTCGGCGATCGCGTACACGCCGGAGGGCGGGGTCGAGGCTCAGGTCGTCGCGCGGTACTTCCCCGACCTGCGGCTGGTCCCGGTGGACGACCTGGGCGGCGCGTCGGTAGCGGTCTTCGTGACGCCGAGCTACCGGCCGCAGCCGATCGGGGGATCGGAGACGCCCTCGTCCGACGACTGCATCGACGCGAGCGGCTGATGCGCGCGCTGGTCCTGGCGGGGGGCGAGGGGTCGCGCCTGCGCCCGCTCACGCACACGAACGCGAAGCAGCTGATCCCGGTGGCCGGCTCGCCGATCCTGTTCCACGCGCTCGAGAGCATCCACGACGCCGGTATCACCGAGGTCGGGATCGTGATCGGCTCCACCGGCGACGAGATCCGCGCGGCGGTGGGTGACGGTTCGGCATGGGGCCTCGACGTGACCTACGTCCCGCAGGCGGCGCCGCTCGGCCTGGCCGACGCCGTCCGGTGCGCCCGCGACTTCGTCGCGGGCGCACCGTTCCTGATGTACCTGGGCGACAACGTCCTGCTCGAGGGGGTGTCGCGCTTCGTTCAAGAGTTCGAGCGCACGCGGCCGGACGCGCAGATCTTCCTCGCACGCGTGCCCGAGCCCGAACGATTCGGCGTCGCGGTCCTCGACGGCGAGCGGGTGGTGCGCCTCGTCGAGAAGCCGCGGGAGCACGTCAGCGACCTGGCCCTCGTCGGCGTGTATCTGTTCGACGACGCGATCCACGAGGCGATCGACACGCTGGAGCCATCGTGGCGCGGCGAGTACGAGATCACCGAGGCGATCCAATGGCTGATCGACCACGGCCGGACCGTCCGGGCGGAGATGGTGAGCGGGTGGTGGAAGGACACGGGACGGCCGGCGGATCTCCTGGAGGCGAACCGCGTCTTGCTCGGTGCCCTGCAGCCGGCTCCGACCGTCGGGCAGGTCGACGAGGCGTCGACGATCGAGGGCGTCGTGGCGCTCGGCGAGGGCGCGAAGGTGATCCGTTCGCGCATCGTCGGCCCGGTGTCGATCGGCCCCGACACCGTGATCGAGGACTCGACGATCGGACCCGACGTCTCGATCGAGCGGAACTGCGTCGTCCAGCGCAGCGTGATCCGGGGCTCGATCGTGATGGAGGACTGCCGGGTCAACGGCGTGGAGGCGCTCGCGGACTCGATCCTCGGACGCGGCGCGGAGGTGCGGCACTCCGGGGAGCCGGGCATCCATCGCCTGGTCGTCGGCGACCACGGGCGCGTCGAGCTCGGCTGACCCGCAGCCGCGCGCCGAACCGGGCCGGGTCCGAAGGGTGCAGTGCCTCGGCTAGCCTGTCGCGCGTGCGAGTCGTGATCGACGCCCGTCCGGCGCTGGGACCGCGCGGCACCGGGATCCCGCACTACGTGCGCCGGATGGTCCGCCACCTGCCCGCCGCCGACCCCGGGACGGACTTCGTGGCCTGGTACCTCGACGTCCGAGGGGTGTTCCGGGGCCGGCGGCGCTTCGCGGCGTTGGAGTTGCCGAACCTCACCGAGAAGGCGTCACGGATCCCGTCGCGTCTGTTCCAGCCCCTGTCGTGGCGGCTCGGGTTCCCCCGGGTCGAATGGCTCGCCGGGGAGTTCGACGTGCTCCTCGGGACGAATTTCCTGCCACCGCGGACCGGCCGGCCGGAGCGGGCGGTCCCGGTCGTGCACGACCTCGCGTTCCTGCGCATCCCGGAGAGCGCGCCCCAGTTCGACGCCGGATGGCGGCGCCGGCTCGCGCGCTCGGTGGAGGCGGCGCCCGCCGTGATCGTGCCGTCGGCCTCGGCGCGTGAGGATCTGCTGGACTGGCGATCGCTCGAGCCGGACCGCGTCCACGTGATCCATCACGGCGTGGACGCCGACGTGTACGCGCCGGTCTCGCAGGCGAGCATCGACGCCGTGCGCCGCAAGTTCGGGATCGAGGGCGCGTACGTCCTGTTCGTCGGTGGGATCGAGCCGCGCAAGAACCTCGCGCGTCTGGTCGCCGCGTTCGGCCAGCTGGGGACGGCCGCGTCGCTCGTGATCGCCGGGGGTCCCGTGGCCTGGTTGCCGAAGGCGGTCGAGCAGGTCGAGGAAGCCGTCGCGGCGCTCCCCGAAGGGATGCAGCGGCGGATCGTGCGCACGGGCTACGTGTCGGAACGGGACAAGGTGGCGCTGTTCTCGGGGGCGACGGTCCTCGCCTACCCGTCGCGCTACGAGGGGTTCGGCTTCCCGGTCCTGGAAGCGTTCGCCGCCGGGGTCCCCGTGGTGACCGCGAACGGATCGTCGCTTCCCGAGGTGGCGGGAGACGCGGCGATCCTGGTGGACCCGGAGGACACCGCGTCGATCGCGGCGGGTCTGGCCGAGCTGCTCGGGGACGAGGACCTGCGGGCCATGCTGTCGGCCTCCGGCGTGGCGCGCGCGGCTCGGTTCACGTGGGAGCGCACGGCGCAGCAGACCGCCGAGGTGCTCCACGGGGCCGCGGAGGGGGGCCCGAGGTGGGTGGGCCCGAGGTGGGTGGGCCCGGATAGACTCGGCGCACACCCGAAAGGCCCTGCCGATGACCAGCGATACCCACGTGCTCGTGACGGGCGGCGCCGGCTTCATCGGCTCACATCTGATCGACGCCCTGCTCGCCGACCCTCGCGTGCAGGTCACCGTGCTGGACAAGCTGACCTACGCCGGGAGCTTGGAGAACCTCTCGCTGCACGACGACCACCCGCGCTTCCGGTTCGTGCGCGGGGACGTGACCGATCCCGCGGCGGTGGGAGCGCTGGTCGACGGCGTCGACCGGGTGGTGCACGCGGCGGCGGAGTCCCACGTCGACCGGAGCATCGAGGGGCCGGGCGAGTTCATCCGTACGAACGTGCTCGGCACGCAGGTGGTGTTGGACGCGTGTCGCGACCGCGGGCGTCCCCTCCTGCTCGTCTCGACCGACGAGGTCTACGGCGAAGGACGCGAGGGCTCGGCGTTCCACGAGGACGACGCGCCCGCCCCACGGAGCCCGTACGCCGCGAGCAAGGCGGCCGCCGAGCTGATCGCCCGCGCCTATCACGTGACCTTCGGCGTCCCCGTCACGATCGTCCGCGGCACGAACGCGTACGGCCCCCGCCAGAACCCCGAGAAGGCGATCCCGGTGTTCGCGACGGCCGCCCTCGACGGCCGTCCCCTCCCCGTGTACGACGCGGGTGAGCAACGTCGCGAATGGTTGTACGTCACCGACTGGGCACGGGCATGCCTCGTGGTCCTCGAACGCGGCGAGCCGGGAGGCACGTACAACATCGGGAGCGGGACCGAGCTCACGAACCTCGAGCTGGCGCAGCGCATCTGCGTGCTCGCGGGGGCCGACCCGGCGACGATCGCGTTCGTCGACGCCCGGCCCGGCCACGACTTCCGCTACGGCCTCGACGACGCGCGCCTGCGCGCGCTGGGGTGGGCGCCCGAGGTGGCCTTCGACGAGGGGCTCGCCCGGACCGTGGCCTGGTACCGCGATCACCGTGGGTGGGTCGAGGCGATGCTCGCCGGGGTCGCGGGGTGAGGCTGGTCGTCACGGGCGCCGGCGGCGGGCTCGCCCGGACCTTCCTCGCGCAGCTGCCCGCGCACCATTCGGTGTCCGCGTTCACGCACGCCGAGCTCGACATCGGCGATCACGACGCCGTGATGCGGTCGGTGCCGCCCCTCGAGCCGCACCTGATCGTGAACCTGGCGGCGTTCACCGCGGTGGACGCGAACGAGTCCGATCCGGGGCGAGCCTGGCGCGACAACGCGCATGGCCCGCAGAGCCTCGCCCTCGCGGCCCGGGTGACGGACGCGTGGCTGCTGCACGTGTCGACCGACTACGTCTTCGACGGCACGAAGGGCGCGGCCTACGACGAGTTCGACGACCCACGGCCGCTGTCGGTCTACGGCCGGACGAAGCTCGCCGGGGAGCGCCTGGTGCGTGAGGCCTGGTGGCGCCACGTGATCGTGCGGACCGGCCAGGTCTTCGGCGGAGGAGCGGATTACGCGAGCACCGCGATCGAGCGGCTCCGCGCGGGGGAGACGGTGGGCGGGCTGGCGGACCGGTTCGGGACGCCGACCCCTGTGCGGGAGCTCGCCGCGCGGCTGCTGCCGCTCGTGCTGGCGGGTCGTCCCGGCACCTACCACGTGGCCGGACCCGAGCGCGCCTGTTGGTTCGACGTGCTGACGCGAGCCAAGGCGATCGGTGGTTTGTCGGGCGAGGTCGAACGGCAGGCCTCATCCGACCTCGTGCTCCCCGCGCCGCGCCCGACGGATGCGTCCCTCACGAGCGTCCGGCTGCCGGCGCTCGGGCTCGAGCCGATGCCCTCGCTCGACGAGGCGCTCCGAGCGTTCCTCGGCGCCTAGCCGCCCGCCGGGTCCGCTGGCGGTCGCGGGAAGGTCGGATGCTACGCTGACCTGCGCCGATGGCTGGCCAACCCGATCCCACCGAGCCCGACCCCGCCGCCTCCGAGCTCGCCCGCGAGCTCTACTGGGCACAGGATCGCGTCTCCCGGGCGCGCCTGACCACCCCCGAGGTGCGCGACCGCCTGATGGACCTCGCGGCGCAGCTGCGCGCCGACGAGCTCGCGTCCGTCCCGCAAGGTGAGGGGTACCTGGCGTCGCCGTCGCGTTGGCGCCGGAGGCTGAAGTACGGACTCTTCCGCACGTTGCGCCCGGTGTCGCGCCGGTACGACCGGGTCGTCGGGGACCTCACCGAGCTCACGACCGGGCTCGCCGAGCGATTGATGGCCGCCGAGGTCGAGATCGGGCAGCTCCGCCGCGCGGCCGGCGAGGTCGACGCCGGCGAGCGCGAGGAACCCTCCCCGTGAGGGTCGCGGTCCTGCATCCTCAGACCGCGTTCGTCCGCGGCGGAGCCGAGACGCATGCCGAACAACTGACGCGCGCGCTGCGAGCCGCCGGTCACGAGGCGGACCTGGTCCAGATCGCCGGCAAGTGGTACCCGGCGTCGCAGCTCGCGCATCAGATGGCCGTGTGGCGGAGCTTCGACATCACCGAGTCGAACGGTCTGCGGGTGGACGCGGTCATCGGTTTGAAGTTCCCCGCGTACCTCGTCGAGCACGAGCGCAAGATCGTGTGGCTGATGCATCAGCACCGCACGGCCTACGAGTTGTGGGACCATCCCGACTTCGCCGACCTCTCGCGTCAGCACGACGGCGCCGCCGTCCGCGACATGGTCTGGAACGCCGACCGCCTCGCGCTGAACGAGGCCAAGCGCGTCTTCACGAACTCGAAGAACGTGCAGGCTCGGTTGTGGGACTCGCTGCGGATCCCGGCCGAACCGCTGTACCACCCCTCGCCGGTGATGGAGGCGCTGCTGGACAAACCGGCCGGACCGATCGGCGATCACGTCGTCTTCCCCAGCCGGATGGAGAGCCTCAAGCGCCAGTCGCTCGCGATCGACGCGATGGCGCACGTGCGCACGGGCGTTCGTCTCGTGCTCGTGGGGCGCGGCCCGGACGAGCGGTCGCTCCGCGATCGCGTCGAGCGTGCGGGCGTCGGCGACCGCGTGAGCTTCGAGATCGGCGCCTCGGACGAGCGGTTGTACGAGCTCTACGAGACGGCCCTGGCCGTGTACTACGGACCGTTCGACGAGGACTACGGCTATGTCACGATCGAGGGGTTCGCCGCCGCGAGGCCGGTCGTGACCCTCACGGACAGCGGCGGGCCACTCGAGTTCGTCTTCGAGGGCGAGACGGGGGCGGTCGTGCCGCCCGAGCCTCGCGCGATCGCGGAGGCGTTCGATCGCCTGTACTCGGACCGTGACCTCGCGGAGCGCCTCGGGCGCGCGGGCAACGCCGTCGTCCGTGCCGAGGTTCCCCGCTGGCCGGACGTGGTCACGCGACTGCTCGACGCATGATCCGCGACCGGCTCTCGAGGCTCGCGCGCCGCGTGCTCTCCGATCCCGGCCCGCCCGGTCCGGGGTCGGTCGGGGAGGTCCTGTTCTGCGGACCGCTCCCGCCCGCCCCGACCGGCATCGCGAGTTACGACCGCGCGGTGCTCGACGGCCTCGAGCGGATCGGGTTCATGGAGCGACACCGGGTGGACGTCGTGTGGCCGTTCGAGCCTCGGATGACGCCGCGACTGCACGGCTACCACCTCGGGGTGTTCCAGCTCGGGAACAACGCCGAGTTCCACCTCGAGCCCTACCGTGCGACCTACGTCGCGCCCGCCTCGCTGATCGTCCTGCACGACCTGGCGCTCGACGACTTCGTCGCCGCCCTGCGGACGCTCGGCGACCCGCTCGCGTTCAAGGCGCTGCGCGAGGCGCAGGCGCTGCAGCGCAACCTCACCTCTCCCGACATCCTCCGCAACGACCCCCTTCGGATCCCGTGGGCGGCTCACGTCGCCCGACGGGCCCGCGGGATCGTGGTGCACGGGAACTTCGGTCGCGGGTACCTGCAGGAGCTGGGGTGCCGGACGCCCGTCTTCGTCGTGCCGCATCCCTCGGTCGAGGACCCCGCCGCGTTCGGGCGCGCCGAGCCGCGCGCCCGAGCGATCCGTGCCGGGCTCGCCGCCCGCGGGATGCGCGCGCTCGTGCTCGCCCCGGGCGATCTGAACCCGGCGAAGCAGCTGGAGCCGCTCCTGGCCGCCGTGGGCGGCCTCGACGAGGGGGTGCACATCGCGCTCGTCGGGCGGCGGATCCCCGGGTACGACCCCGAACAGCTGATCCGCCGTGCGGGGCTCGGGCCGCGCGCGACGCTCGCGACCGACGTGACCGACGACGAGTTCCGCGCCTGGCTCGTGGCCTCCGACGTCGTGGTCGACCTCCGTCACCCGACGAGGGGCGAGGCGAGCGGGTCGCTCTCGCGGGCGATGCAGGCGGGCAAGCCGTCGATCGTGTCTGCCACCGGCGCGTACCTCGACGTTCCCGGGGACCTGGTGGTCCACGTGGCGGCGGGGGTGCCCGAGCCGGCGGAGCTGGGTCGGGCGATCGCGGAGCTGCTGGCGGATCAGGATCGCCGCGTCCGGATGGGCGCGGCGGCGCGCGCCCACGTCGAGGGCCTGGCCACCTCCGAAGCCACCGCGCGCGGGTACGAGGAGGCCATCGAGGCGACGCTGGCGCTCGCCGGCGATCCCGCGCACGCGGCGCTCGGGATCTGGGCGAAATCCCTGGCCGACATGGGGGTGGACGAGGCCGCGGTGGGGGAGGGGATCGGCGTCGGCTACGCGCGGGCGTTCGAGGCGTTCCGGCGGTCTCCATCGGATCATCGCGGGTCCGACGAGGGTCCGTTGCTAGACTCGTCCGCGCGCTGAGCAGCCGCTGACCAGCGCGAACGCCTGATCCCGTCAGCTCGATCCGTTCAGGGAGCGCCGGACCATCGCCACCGCGACCGTCACCGAACGCACGTCCGAGGCCCCGCGCCTGCGCGTGCTGAGCCGCCTGCGAGAGATCGCCGCCTACCGCGAGATCCTCGCGAACCTGATCCGCAAGGAGCTGAAGGTCAAGTACACGGCCTCGGTGCTCGGCGCCGTGTGGTCCCTGCTGAACCCGGTGGTGTTCCTGGCCGTGTTCACGTTCGTCGTGCGGGTGCTCGGCAACCAGACCCCGCACTACCCGGTCTTCCTGCTCTCGGGCCTGCTGGCGTGGAACCTGTTCAACACGTCGCTCACGAACGGGACCCGCGCCGTGATCGACAACGCGAACCTCGTGAAGAAGGTGGCCTTCCCGCGCGAGATCCTGCCGCTCGCGACGGTCGGCGTGGCGCTCGTGGACCTCGTGCTGCAGTCGGCCGTCCTGCTCCTGTTCATGCTCGTCACCGGGTACGGGTTCCACCTGCCCGCGCTCGTGCTGTACCCGATGTCGTTCGTCGCACTGCTGGTGTTCACGACCGCCCTCGTGTTCTGGGCGTCGGCGCTGAACGTCCGCTATCGCGACGTGGGGCACCTGGTGGGGCTCGCGATGCTCGTGTGGTTCTGGGCGACGCCGATCGTGTATCCGGGCGCGCTCGTGCAGGAGAAGTTGTCCGGGAAGACGTTCCTGGGGATCGACCTGTGGAACGCGTTCCTGTTGAACCCGCTCGCCGACATCGTGTTCGGGTTCCAGCGCGCCCTGTACGGAGCGGTGGCGCCCGAGACGACGATCGACGGCGTGACGACGACCGTGCCGGTCCTGCCCGACGTGAGCGTCGCCTGGCTCGTCGGCGTCCTGGCGATCGTCATCGTCGCCTCGACGCTCCTGCTCTACCTGTCCTGGCGCCTGTTCTTCCGTCGCTCGGGCGACTTCGCGGAGGAGCTGTGACCGCCGCGATCGAGGTCGAGGGCGTCTCGAAGCGCTTCCGCCTGTTCCGGGAGAAGCCGACGTCGGTCAAGCAGCGCCTGCTCTCCGGACGGATGCGATCGGAGGACTTCTGGGCGCTGCGCGACGTCTCGATCGACGTGCCCGACGGCGGCACGCTCGGGCTGATCGGCCACAACGGCTCCGGGAAGACCACGCTGTTGAAATGCATCGCGGGGATCCTCCGCCCGACCGAAGGCGTGATCCGTTCCCGGGGGCGCCTCGCCGCCCTGCTCGAGCTCGGCGCGGGGTTCCATCCCGAGCTCACGGGTCGCGAGAACGTGTATCTGAACGCCTCGTTCCTGGGACTGTCGCGCCGCGACACGGACCGGGTCCTCGACGACATCGTCGCGTTCGCCGAGCTCGGTGAGTTCATGGACAACCAGACGAAGTTCTACTCCTCGGGGATGCTCGTGCGGCTCGGGTTCGCGGTCGCGGTTCACGTAGAACCGGACATCCTGCTGATCGACGAGGTCCTAGCGGTCGGCGACGAGGCCTTCCAGGCGCGCTGCCTGGAGCGGGTGGGTCGCTTCCAGGCCGAGGGCCGCACGATCGTCCTGGTCACGCACGCGCTCGACACGGTGCGCGAGGTCTGCGACCGCGCGGTGATGCTGCACCACGGCCGCGTCCACGCGACGGGTGCCCCAGACGACGTCGTGCGCGAGATGCGGTACGTCCTGCTGGGCGTGACCGACCCCGGGTTCGTGCCCGAGGAGGGATCGCGTCGGGCCGAGATCGCTTCGGTCGAGCTGGTGCGCGCGTCCGGTCGGATCGAGGGGCCGGTCCTCGCCGGCGACCCGCTCACGATCCGGATCGATGTCCGCACGAACGAACCGGTGGACGACCTGGACGTGGACTTCGAGATCCTGGACGGGGCCACGAACCATCCCATCCTGGATGCCCGGACGTCGGGGCACGGGATCGACATCGCGCCCTTCGACGGGAAGAAGCGGGTCCGCTTCACGATCCCGTCGTTCCCCTACCAGGCCGGCAAGTACTGGGTGACGATCGGCCTGTCGTCGCGCCGGACGGGTGCGCTCTACCACGTGCAGACCCAGCGATACCTGTTCGAAGTGGTGGAGGCTCCCAGGGTCCAGGAGCGGATCGAGGTGCCGGTCGACGCGGAGATCGAGGACCTGTGAGCGTGCCCGCGGACCCCACCACCCACCACCGACCCGAAGGGAAGTACCTGACGATGCTGATCGGCTTGATCCTGCTGTCCGTCTCGCTGGCTGCCGTCGCGCAGCTCACGCTGAAGCAGGGCATGAACCACGTGACGGCGTCGAGCGGCGCCCTGAAGTTGAACGCCGAGTCCCTCGGAGACGTCGTCACGACCCCGCAGGTCTGGCTCGGGCTGGTGCTCTTCGGCCTGTCGGCGTTCGTGTGGCTGGCCGTCCTGTCGCGGACGTCGCTCTCGTTCGCCTATCCGTTCGCCTCGCTCACCTACGTGCTGATCCTGCTGTTCGACCGCTTCTGGCTGCACCAGCAGGTCCCGGTCGTGCGGTGGGTCGGCGTGTTCTTCATCATGGTGGGCATCGTGCTGATCGCCCAGACCCCGCATCACGGATGACGGACCCGGGCACGGCGGACCTCGCCGTGGTGATCGTCAACTACAACGCGGGCGACTACCTGGAACGGTGCCTCGCGAGCCTCGAGGCGCATCGCGGTGACCTCGCGATGGACGTCCTGGTGGTGGACAACGCCTCGTCGGACGGCAGCCACCGGAAGGCGGTCGCCGCGCATCCGTGGGCGCGGCTGATCGAGAACCCCGAGAACGTCTACCTCTCACCCGCGTGGAACCAGGGGATCCGCGCCACCTCGGCGCCGTTCGTGCTGCTGCTGAACCCCGACACGGAGTGGTTCGCCGGGACCCTCGCGGAGTACGTGGCCGTCGCCCGCCGCCATCCGCGCACAGGCCTGATCGGGCCGATGGTCCGCAACCCCGACGGGACGGTCTACCCGAGCGGCCGGTCGTTCCCCGGCGTGTTCGACGCGGCCGGCCATGCGTTCTTCGGCGCGGTCGCCCCGCGCAACCGGTTCACCCGCCGGTACCACCTGGACGGATGGGACCGGCGGACCGAGCGCGAGGTCGACTGGGTGTCGGGATGCTGCATGCTGCTGCCTCGCGTCGCGCTGGACGCGGTGGGACCGTTGGACGAGGGGTTCCTCCTGTACGGCGAGGAGCTCGACCTGGCGACGCGGCTACGCGACGCCGGCTGGACCGTCCGGTTCACCCCCGCGGTCGAGATCGTGCACGAGATCGGGGTCTCGACCGGGCGCGGCCGTCGCACCTACCGGATGCACTCCGCGAGCGTCTACCGCTACTACCGCAAGCACCGCGCCGAGGGCTGGCGGCGGCTAACCTTGCCGCTGGCATGGGCCGCCCTCCGGATCCGGGCGGAGGTGGCGTGGCTGGCGGAGAGGGTGCGGAGCTCGTGAAGGCGGTAGTGCTGGTCGGCGGGCAGGGCACGCGGCTGCGGCCGCTGACCGCGACGGTGAAGAAGGAGCTCCTGCCGCTCGTGGACCGCGCGATCCTCGACCACACGCTCGACCGGCTCGTCCGCCACGGCGTCCACGAGGTGGTGATGTCCTCGCCGTACCTCGAAGAGCTGTTCGACCCGTTCATCGCGTCGCGCCACGGCGAGCCGGCGATCGCGTGGGTGACCGAGCGCGAGGCCCTCGACACCGGCGGCGCGATCGTCAACGCCGTTCATAGGCTGGAGCCCGACGAACCGTTCTTCGCCCTGAACGGCGACATCCTCACCGACCTCGACATGACGGCGATGCTCGCGTTGCATCGCGAGCACGACGCCGCGGCCACGATCGCGTTGCATCACGTGGACGACGCGCGGGCGTTCGGACTCGTGGAGCTCGAGCCCGACGGCCGCATCCGCGCGTTCCGTGAGAAGCCCCAGGAACCGATCCCCGGCGACGTCAACGCCGGGACCTACGTGCTGGACCCCCGGGCCCTCGCCGCCTGGACGGCCGATCGCCCGATCTCGATCGAGCGCGAGATCTTCCCGGGCGTGATCGACGGCGGGCGGCCGGTCTACGGCTTCGCCTCCGGCGCGTACTGGCGGGACCTCGGCACGCCCGAGAACTACCTCCAGGCGCACTTCGATCTCCTCGACGGGCGGGTCGCCGGGGTGACGTACGCCGCCCCGTGGGTCGCCGGGGACGCGGTGATCGAGCCGAGCGCTCGCCTCGGGCCTCGGGTGGCCGTTGGTCCCGGCGCCCGGGTCGGGCACGACGCGCAGGTCGACGACTCGGTCCTGCACCCGGGCTGCTCGATCGGGGCGGGATCGCGCGTCACGGGCTCGATCGTCGGACCCGGGGCGACGGTGGGGTCCGGCGCCGTGGTCTCGTCGTCGGTGCTCGGGGAGGGGGCGTCCGTCCCGGACGGCGAGACGCTCGAAAACGCTCGCGTGCAACCGTTCTCGGCACCCGAGGCCTGAGCCGGATCCGAGCCCGTAAACCCCCGGTCCGCGCGGGTCGATGTGGTACGGTGCGGGCGGCCCCTCCCCAAGGGGTGACGCCCCCTCGAAGATGCGACGCCTCCGCACGCTCGCGCTCGTCGTGGCCGTCACCGCGGCCCTGTTCCCCCTGACCGTCGCGGGCGGGGCGCTCGCGTCCGGCGGAGCCCGGGCGGACGGGTTCACCTTCTACGGGTCAGGCTGGGGTCACGGGCTCGGATTGTCCCAATGGGGCGCCTACGGCCTGGCGAAGGACGGGTGGCGGCACGCGCGGATCCTCGAGCACTTCTATTCCGGTACCTCCGTCGAGATCCTGCCGAAGCCACCCGGGGACATCCGCGTCGGGCTCACGTCCGGCGTCCGCATGATCCACCTCACCGCGCAGGCCGGTCCGGTCCGCCTGTGGGTGCGCGCGCCGCTCGACGGCACGCCCGTCGGCAAGATCCCCGCGGGGCAGACGTGGTCGGTGGAGGCCGCGGATGACGGGTACCGCGTGCTCGATGCCGCCGGCGCCGTGGTCGGCGACCGAACCTGGGGCGGTCCGGCGTTCCACCTGTACGCGACGTACACGGGCGAGGAAGCGCGCGTGATCGTGCCCGAGGGCGGGGCGACGTACAACCGGGGCTTGCTCGAGTTCAACCTGACGAACTGCGCGAACGGATGCAGGATGCGGCTGATCGCCTCGGTACCGTTCGAGGAGTACCTCCTCGGCATCGGCGAGGTCCCGAGCAGCTGGCCGATGGAGGCGCTCCGCACGCAGGCGATCGCGGCGCGGAGCTTCGCCCTGTACCGGATGCGGCGGTCCGGGCTCCGGACGGACTGCAACTGCCACTTGGAGGACGGTGCGAACGATCAGGTGTACGTCGGGTGGGACAAGGAGGGCGGGACCGAGGGCGACCGCTGGTCGAAGGCGGTCACGTCGACCGCGAACGACATCGTGACCTACGCGGGCAAGGTGGCGCTGACGGTCTTCACGGCCTCGGACGGTGGACATACCGAGGACCTCCCGATCCAGTGGGGGACGCCGCTCGAGCTGTACCCGTACCTCGCGGGCGTGTGCGATCCCGGTGAGTACACGTCCGCGAACCCGTGGACGGATTGGAGCCGTGGATTCTCCGCGGCGCAGGTCACGAGCGCGCTCGCGCCGTACACGGGCGACATCGGCGTGGTCTCGGGGTTCGGTCGGGCGACGCGCGGCGTGTCGGGGAGGATCGACCAGATCGTGATCCGCGGGGCCGTCGGCGACGCCGCGATCTCGGGCTCGGAGCTGCGCTCGGCCCTGTCGTTGCCGGACGACCGCGTGTGGATCGACGTCGATCGCAACGTGCTCGGCCCGATCCGCATCGCGTACGACGAACTGATGTGCCGTCCCGGCGTGCCGACCTCGACGCTGAAGGTGCTGCCGGGCGGGAGCCGGCAGGCGTTCCAGGAGGGAGCGATCTACCGCAACGGCGGGGTCGACCTCACGGTCTGGATCCGGGGCGCGATCTACGACGAGTACCTGGGGGTCGGAGGGGCGTCGGGGGTCCTGGGGCTCCCGGTGTCGGACCAGGTGGGGAGCGCCGAGCAAGGCCGCGGAGGCTGCGCGGGGTGCAGCCGCATGAACTTCGCGAACGGCCGGATCTACGCCTCGCCCGGGGTCGGCGCGTTCGCCCTGTGGGGGCCGGTGCTCGCCGCGTACCTCTCCCACGGCGGCGCGAGCGGTGCGCTCGGATGGCCCACGTCACGCGTGCAGGAGCACGCGAACGGCGGGACGTCGGCGACCTTCGAACGAGGCTCGATCCTGTGTCCGGCGGCGGGAGCCTGCAGCGTCTCGTGAGCGGCCGGTCGTTGGGCGGCCGCGCCGCTCGGTGATCGGATCCGTGCGCGGCCGTGCTCAGCACACGCCGGACGCGGCCGGCTCCGGCGCGTTGCGCGTGCAGGCGTACGCCTCGATGAACCCACCCGCGATCGTCTCGGCCTGCTGGGGCGTCACGGCGGGGGGGCACGTCTGGAGCTTGTTCCAGGCGGCCAGCGCCATCGCTTGGCCCTCGGGCAGGCCGGGGTACGGCGCCATCAGGACGTTCGTCGACCCGTTCACGAGCGTCGCGAGCTGATCGACCGCATCCGTCGAGAGCGAGGCGTCGCCGGTGTCCTGGTAGTACACGATCACGCCCGAGTGCTCGAGGTTGTGCACCGCGTTCGTCTCGCTGATTGGCGAGTCGTACACCTTCGGGTCGAGGGGGAGGGGCGACGGGTCGTGCCAGCCCGAGGTCGCGGGGTGCTGGTCGTACGTGTAGGCCTGCCCGGCCTGCAGGTGCTGGTTGCCGGGTGCGGAACCGAGGGGGGTCTCGACGGTCGTGCAGCCCGCGGCTTCCGCCGCGCGGATCGCCGCGGCGGGGATCGGCCGGGCCGCGGCGCCTCGGTTGAGCCAGTCGTACGCCAGGTACACGCCGACCGCGACCACGCCCACGACCGAGAGCGTGATGGCGCGGCGGAAGGCAGCCTGCCGGGCTGCGCGCTTGCGCTCGGCCTCACGCGCCTGGCGGGCCTGCTCCTTCCGCTCGCGGCGAGCTTCGTTCGCCCCGCCGCGGCCGGCGGTCGGGGACGTCGTCGTCGCACCGCTCGGCCGCCGGCGCTTCTTCTTCGTGGTCGCCACGGCTAGAGCGTCGCCCCGGCTTCGGGCGCCTCGCCCTCATAGGTCCGGTCGCCCCACGGGGGCGCGCTGAACCGCGAGGTGAAGTCGAACGCGACCGGCAGGCTGACGGCCCCGCAACCCTGCAGGCGGTGCCAGGCGACGATGGCCATGTTCACGCCGCTCGGGAGCTGCCCGGCCTCGCCCTGGTCGGGGTAGTCGTACGGGGCCACGATCACCCGGTCCTGGCCGACCGAGGCATCGTCGAGGGACTGGCCGTAGAAGGCGGTCAGGCGGTCGAGCGCCGCCTGGGAGGTGCCCGGCCGGTACCAGACGATCGAGGCGCCGTGCTCCAGCGAATGGATCGCGCGGTAGAGGTCGGGCGGGGAGTCGTACACGCCGGCGGCGATCGGGCCGGGCGGGATCGCGGCGTGTGGCCCCGACGTGGGCGGGATGCTGGGATAGGTGGAGAGGGCGGGGCCGGTCAGGAACTCGCCGCTGCCGATGTGCACCTGATCCTGGTAGCCGGGCGCATCGGGGTCCGACACGCCCCCGTAGGGATCGACCGTCTGGACGTCGTCGCACCCGGCGGCCTCCGCGGCGGACGCCGCCTCCTGCAGCAGCGCTTCGGGCGCGTCCGCGGTCGCTGGGGCGTCGGCCGGCTGCAGCACGACCACGCCGACCACGATGGCGACGACGGCGACCGCCACCAGCGCGAGGCCGAGGGTCCGGCTGCGCCGTCGGCGCGTGACCCGGCGCTGGATCTGCTCGCGCTCGAGCCTGGCCTGCTCCTTGCGCTCGGCCTTCGTCGGTCGTCGGTCGTCGGACCCCTGACCTCGTGTTCCGCTCTTCGTCGCCACCCGTTCCTCGTCCGGTCTCGCCTGGGGGACCGGCAGCTTACCGGCCGGACGGCGGTTGCGCGGGCGGGCGGGGCCTCCCTATGCTTCGGCCGCCTTCCCCGGGGACGCCGGCGTTCCGCGGCGCCGGGTGCACAGGGGGGGTGCGATGGCAACCACCGATCAGGACGAAGTCGTGCGCGTCGGCGAGGCCGACGTCGGCGGGATCGATCGGTTCTTCAAGATCACCGAGCGAGGTTCGTCGGTGCGCGCCGAGATCGTCGCGGGGGTCGTGACCTGGCTGACGATGGCCTACATCCTGTTCGTCAACCCGGCGATCCTGGGGGCGGTGCCGGACGCGAACGGGACCTCGCTCGCGTTCCCGGCCGTCCTCACGGTGACGGCGCTCGTGGCCGGCGTGGTGACGATCGCGATGGGGTTGTACGCGAACGTCCCCTTCGCGCTCGCGGCCGGGCTCGGGCTGAACGGGTTCGTCGCGTTCACCTTGGTCGCCACGCTCGGGCTGACGTGGGAGCAGGCGATGGGCGTGATCGTGATCGAAGGCCTGCTGATCACCGCGCTCGTGCTCACGGGCGTCCGAGAGGCGATCCTCGAGGCGATCCCGATGGACCTGAAGCGGGCGATCGGGATCGGGATCGGCCTGTTCCTGGCGATCATCGGGCTCGTGAACGGCGGCATCGTCGTGGCGGGCGAAGGCACCGTCATCACGCTGAACCCGGACCTGTCGAACCTCCACGTGCTGACCTTCGCCGTCGGGCTCGCCCTGACCTCGATGCTCGTGGTGCGCAAGGTCAAGGGGGGCCTGCTGATCGGGATCCTCGCCACCACGGTGTTCGCGATCGTCCTGAACGAGGTATGGGGCGACGGCGCGATCTGGGCGAACGGGATCGCGCAGATCCCGAGCGACGTCGTGTCGACCCCCGACTTCGCGCTGATCGGGAACTTCGACTTCGGGGTGTTCGACGCGCTCGGGATCGCGACCGCGCTCGCGGCGATCATCGCGGTCATGCTGTCGGACTTCTTCGACACGATGGGCACCGCGGTCGGCCTGGCCGACGAGGCCGGGCTCCTCGACGACGAGGGCAAGCTCCCGGCGATGAAGAAGGTCCTGTTGGTCGACAGCCTGGCGGCCGCGGCGGGCGGTGCCGCGTCGGCATCGTCGAACACGACCTTCATCGAGAGCGCGTCGGGCATCGAGGAGGGAGGGCGCACGGGGCTGACGGCCGTCGTCATCGGCGCCCTGTTCCTGCTCGCGATCTTCTTCTCGCCGATCGCGGGGGTGATCCCGCCCGAGGCCACGGCGCCGGTGCTCGTGCTGGTCGGCTACTTCATGATGCGCGCGGTCGGCGAGATCGACTGGCGCGATCCGGCGATGGGCATCCCGGCGATGCTCACGATCGTGCTGATGCCGTTCACGTACTCGATCACGAACGGGGTCGGGGCCGGCTTCCTCTCCTACGTCGTGATCAAGGTCCTGCAGGGCAAGGCTCGAGACGTCCACCCGCTCCTGTACGTCGTGGCGGCGATCTTCCTCTGGTACTTCGTCCGCGGGCTGCTCGCCTAGCCGACCGGTCGCCTGGACGGGAGGGCGGGCCCCGGCCCGCCCTCCGGGGCGTCACGGCTCGATCGTCCCCGAGCGGAACAGATCCTCCTCGGGCCGGCGCACGAGGTCCCGCGCGCGTCCCGGCGGTCCGGCCGGGGGCTCGAGCCCCCGCACCACCGCCGCCGGGACGCGCGCCGCCTTCCCCATCACGAGGCCGCACGCGGCCGCGATCTCGTCGGCCAGCGCGACCACCGTCGTCTCGAGGGCCCGCCCCCGGTCGTCGGGCGTCCCGCGCAGGTCGACGATCGCCGGGATCCCGGCGCAGCCGATCGCGACGTTCACGACGCCGTTGCGCCACGGCCGGCCGAACGTGTCGGTGATCACGACCCCGAACCAGGTCCCGAGCCGGTCGTGCAGTCCGCGCCGGAGCCGCTCCGCGGAGTCGTCGGGATCCTCCGGCAGGAGCGACACGGTGCCGGCGTCGACGTTGGAGGCGTCGACGCCGGCGTTCGCGCACACGAAGCCGTGACGCGTCTCCGCGACGATCAGATCGCCGCGTCGCGCCACCACCCGGAGGGTCTCCCGCTCGATCCACGCTCGCGCGTCGACCGCATCCACCGGGACCACCCTGCCCTCGGACTTGGAGACGATCTTCTGGGTGACGACGACGACGTCCGTCGATCGGGGGTCGAGCGTCCGCAGCGGCTCGGCCAAGAGGCCGGCGAGGTCGTCGCCCGACCGGATCTCCGGCAGCCCGATGACGGGTTCGATGCGGAGCGTCACGAGACGAGGTCCAGCGCGGCTCGGGCCACCGACTCGGCGCGGTCGTCGTCGACCATGATCGTGTCCGTGGCATCGGTCCGGATCCCGAGGGTCGCGATCCGAGGCAGCAGCCCACGATCGCGCTCATCCACGAGCCAGCCGCCGACCAGGTCGCGGTACGCCTCGGCGACCCCGGCCGCGCTCACCTCGATCCCCGCCGCCGGCATCAGCCGATCGGCCATCCCGGCGACCGGGGCTCCGCCGACGATCCCGCTCACGCCCGTGACGACCGGGCGACGCGCCGCGAGCGCGTCGCGGATCCCCGGCACCGACAGGATCGGTCCGATCGAGACGACCGGGTTCGACGGGCAGATCACGATCGCCTGAGCATCCGCGATCGCCGCGAGCACGCCGGGCGCGGGTCGGGCCCGGTCGGCCCCGACGTATCGGATCCCCGTCACACGATCGGCCGCGTGGCGCTCGACCCAGTACTCCTGGAAGTGCAGATCGCGCTCGTTGCCGTCCGGGTCCACCGCGTCGACCCTCGTGACGAGCGGATCGTCGGTCGCGGGGACGATCGTGGCCGTGACGCCGAACCGCCGCGCGATCGCCTCGGTCACCTCCGAGAGGCGGTCGCCGCGCGCCAGGCGGCCGGTCCGGAAGAGGTGGGTCGCGAGGTCGAGGTCCCCCAGGGTGAACCACGCCTCGTCCGATCCGAAGGCCCGCAGCTCTTCCGTCGCGCGGAACGTCTCGTGGCGACGTCCCCAGCCACGTTCCCGGTCGAACGCATCCCCGAGCCAGTACGTGACGGAATCGGGATCGGGGGACACGTGGAGGCCGTGGATCACGATGTCGTCGGCGACGTTGACGACCACCGTGAGGTCCTCGCTCGGCACGACCCGGATCAGTCCCCGCAGGAACCTCCCGGCCCCGATCCCACCCGCCAGCGCGAGCGTCTTCATGGCGGGAGAGCGTAGTAGGCTCGCCGTCATGCCCGAGGCGAACGCCCACGAGCTCCGTCGGGCGCTCGCGCGGGCCGAGGCCGGGAAGTCCCTCTCGCTCGACGAGACCGCGTCGCTCCTGTCCGCGCGGGGTGCGGACCTCTCCCGGCTGCTGTCGATCTCGGCGCGCCTGCGCGATCTGGGACACGGGCGGATCGTCACGTACTCGCGCAAGGTGTTCATCCCGCTGACGATGCTCTGCCGGGACCATTGCCACTACTGCACGTTCGCGAAGCCTCCCGCCAAGCTCGATCAGCCGTTCCTCACGCCCGAAGAGGTCGTGACGATCGCCGAGACGGGGCGTCGGATGGGCTGCAAGGAAGCCCTCTTCACGCTGGGCGATCGTCCCGAGGAGCGGTACCCGGAGGCGCGGGCGTGGCTGGCGGCGCGCGGGTACCGCACGACGCTCGAGTACGTGCGGGCGGCCGCGATCCGTGTGATCGAGGAGACCGGCCTCTTGCCGCACCTCAACCCGGGCGTGATGTCGTACGAGGAGCTCGCGAGCCTGAAGCACGTGAGCGCCTCGATGGGGATCATGCTCGAGACGTCGTCCGATCGGCTCTCGGAGCGCGGCGGTCCCCACTTCGGCTCGCCGGACAAGCTCCCGGCGATCCGGCTGCGGACGGTCGAGGACGCGGGGCGTCTCGCGATCCCGTTCACGTCCGGGATCCTCGTGGGGATCGGCGAGACCGAGCGCGAGCGCGCGGCCTCGCTCTTCGCGCTGCGCGACGCGCACCGGCGGTACCGCCACCTGCAGGAGATCATCGTGCAGAACTTCCGCGCGAAGCCGGGGACGGCGATGCGCGCGGCTCCGGAGCCTTCGGATGAGGAGTTCCTGGCGGCGGTCGCCACCACGCGCGTCGTCTTCGGGGCCGCGATGCACGTGCAGGCGCCCCCGAACCTATCGGATCCCGAGCAGCGGTCGCGCCTGCTCGACGCCGGCATCGACGACTGGGGTGGGGTGTCGCCACTGACTCCGGATCACGTCAACCCGGAGCGCCCGTGGCCGGCGATCGAGGCGCTCGCCGCCACCACCGCCGCCCGTGGCCTGGAGCTCCGCGAGCGGCTGGCGATCCACCCCGGGTTCGCGCTCCGCCCCGACCCGTACCTGGCCGGGAAGATGCGCGCCCCGGTCGCGGCGCTGATGGCGTCCGACGGCCGGGCCCGTCCCGACACGCGCCCCGAGCCGATCCGGTGGCAGGACCCCGACGTGATGTGGAAGGCGCGGACCACGGCGCTCACGTTCGCCAAGGCCGGGGAGGCAGGCCTGCGGGACGATGCCGAGGTCGTCTACGGCGACCTGGAGGAGGTGGCGGCGCTCGGCTCGCTCGTTCGTGACCTCATCCGGCCGGCCGGCGGCTCGGCGGCGATCGCAGCGACGCTCACGCGAGCGGCGCAGGGGCGGCCCATCGACGATGGGGCGGCGCTCGGGCTCTTCTCGGCTGACGGACGGGATCTCGACCGATTGTGCCGGGTCGCGGACGATCTGCGGCACGACGCGGTCGGCGACGAGATCACCTACGTGATCAACCGGAACATCAACTTCACGAACGTGTGCTACGTCGGGTGCCGCTTCTGCGCGTTCGCGCAGCGCGAGGTCGACCCCGAGTCGTACACGTTGACCCTCGATCAGGTGGCCGATCGCGCCGAGGAGGCATGGCTCGTGGGCGCGACGGAGGTGTGCATGCAGGGAGGGATCCATCCCGACCTCCCGGGGACGTTCTACTTCGACCTCCTCGACGCGGTGAAGTCGCGCACCCCACAGATGCACATCCACGCGTTCAGTCCGATGGAGATCCTCAACGGCGCCACCCGGCTCGGGATCTCGTTCCGGGAATTCCTGCAGGAATGCCGCTCGCGCGGGCTGGGGACGATCCCGGGAACCGCCGCCGAGATCCTCGACGACGAGATCCGCTGGCTGCTGACCAAGGGCAAGCTGCCCGCCGACACGTGGGAGCAGATCGTCCGCACGGCTCACGACCTGGGGATCCGCAGCAGCGCAACGATCATGTTCGGCCACGTCGATCGGCCCGAGCACTGGGTCGCTCACCTGCGGCGGATCGGCCGCATCCAGGCGGACACCGGGGGGTTCACCGAGTTCGTCCCGCTCCCGTTCGTCCATCAGAACGCACCCATCTATCTCGCGGGCGCCGCGCGGCCGGGCCCGCCGTTCGAGGACAGCCTCCGGATGCATGCCGTCGCGCGGATCCTCCTGGACGGGCTGATCCCGAACATCCAGGTGTCGTGGGTCAAGCTCGGCGTCGACGCATGCCAGGCCATCCTGCAGGCGGGCGCGAACGACTTCGGCGGAACGTTGATGGAGGAGACGATCAGCCGGATGGCCGGCGCGGACCACGGGATCGCGATGGAGCCGTCGGGGTTCGATGACGCGATCCGAGGGATCGGCCGGATCCCCGCGGTGCGGACGACGACCTACGATCGCGTCTCCGTCGGCGTGTGATCCGTCAACCCACCTGACCGATATCGTCAAGTGGCTAGACGACCTGATTTCTCGGTCCGAGCACTTGCATGCGCCCTCTCCGCTCGACACGATGACGCCGTAGATCAGAACTGAGGGATGTGAGGCAGGGAACGTCCTCGGAAAAAGGTCTTGCCATCGAGGGCGTTCTTCCCTCAGAATCACACGCATGTGATTTCGGGGGGAGACCGGAGTGCACCATTACATCCCTTGGCAAGAGCGAGCGCGGTGTCGTGACTACGACCCGGAGATCTTCTTCCCCGAGAAGGGAGGCTCATCGCGGGAGGCCAAGAGGATCTGCAGCGAGTGTCCCGTTCGGATCGAATGCCTGAACTACGCCCTGCGACGCGATGAGCGGTACGGCGTGTGGGGCGGGATGAGCGAACGGGAACGGCGCCGCCTCAAGCGCATGGCGTCGTGACTCGGGTGTAGGAAAGGGGGAGGGAATGGCAGCAGCCAGGAAGCCGGCAGCCAAGAGACCGGCGGCACGGAAGAAGACGGCCGCGCGCAAGAAGGTCGCCGCCCGCAAGACCACGGCCCGCCGGAAGGTGGCCGCGAAGAAGACGACCGCGCGCAGGAAGGTCGCCGCCCGCAAGACCACGGCCCGCCGGAAGGTCGGCGCGGCCCGCAAGAAGGTGGCCGCGAAGAAGACCACGGCCCGCCGGAAGGTGGCCGCGAAGAAGACCACGGCCCGCCGGAAGGTCGGCCGCGAAGAAGATCGCCGCGAAGAAGACGGCCGCTCGCAAGAAGACGGCCGCCCGCAAGACCACGGCACGCCGGAAGGTCGGCGCGGCCCGGAAGAAGACGGCCGCTCGCAAGCCCGCGGCGCGCAAGAAGACGGCCGCCCGCAAGCCCGCGGCCCGCAAGAAGACGGCCGCCCGCAAGCCCGCAGCGCGCAAGCGCTGATCGCGGTCGCTCGGCGTCGAAGGGGGCCTTCGGGCCCCCTTCCGCATTGCGCTTCAGGGCCCGTGCTAGGCTCCGCGCCGCGCGGGAACCCGCGCACGCGATGACTGGATCTTCCACCGGAACCCCGTCCGAAGGCGCGCCCTCCGTCCTCGTCGTCCTAGTGACGCGCGACGCGGCGGGTTGGCTCCGCGGATGCCTCGCAGCGCTCGCCGAGCAGCGCTATCCCCGGCTGGGCATCGTGGCCGTGGACGATGTGTCCACCGACGGCACCGTCGAGATCCTGAACCAGGCGCTCGGGGAGCGCCGCGTCATCGCGCTGCGCGAGCGGACGGGCTTCGCCGGCGCGATGCGGGCCGCACTGAAGATCCCCGCTGCGCGAGAGGCCGACCACCTCCTCGTCCTGCACGACGACACGACGCTGGACCCCGACGCGGTCGCTCGGATGGTAGAGGCGGCGCACGACATCGGGGTCGAGGGCGTCGGCGTGGTGGGTCCCAAGGTCGTCGACTGGCGGGATCCACGTCTCCTGCTCGACGTGGGCCGCTCGGCGGACCGGTTCGGACATCCGTACACGCCGCTGCAGCCGGGGGAGATCGATCAGGGGCAGTTCGACCGGGTCCTCGAGGTCCTCTGCGTCTCGTCGTGCGCGATGTTGATCTCGCGCGAGGCGTGGACCCGCGCGGGGTTGTTCGACGAGCGGCTCGACGCGCGGCACGACGATCTCGATCTCTGTTGGCGCGTGCGCCTCGCCGGGTTCAGGGTGCTGATGACGCCGCTCGCGCGTGCGCGACACCGCCGCGCCGGCGCGACCGGCGAGCGGCGGGAGCGCCAGCGGCGGCGGAGCGAGCGCTACTACGAGGATCGCGCCGCCCTGGCTTCGCTGCTGAAGAACGCATCCGTGATCTCGCTCCTGTGGTTGCTGCCGGTCGACCTGCTGCTCTCACTCGTCCGGCTCGTCTTCCTGCTCCTCTCCCGCCGGTTCGAGGAGTCGTTCGATCTCCTGGCCGCCTGGGGATGGAACCTCATCCACCTCCCGGGGACGGTCGCGCGACGGGTGAGGGTTCAGTCCGTCCGTAGCGTCCCCGATCGCGAGCTCCGTCGATTCATGGAATCCGGCGGGCTGAAGTTCCCGCGCTGGTTCGAGTCCGCGGGACAGATCCTCGACGAGCAACGGGAGATCGACGATGAGGACGCGGACGCCTCGGCGGGCCGGCGCTTGCGTGACCGGACGGCATCGCTCGTCGGCCAGCATCCCGTCTTCGTCGCGTCGTTCTTCGCGGTCGTGGTCGGCGCGTTCGCGTTCCGTCAGTTGATCGGACCCGAACCGCTGGCGGGCGGTGCCCTCCCGGCGTTCCCGGACTCGTTCAGCGGGTTCTTCGCGGAGCTGGCCTCAGGCTTCCGGACGACGGCGCTCGGCGGGACCCTCGCGGCGAGCCCCGCGCTCGGCGCGATGGGTGGGATCTCGTGGCTGACGTTCGCGAGCACCGCGATCGCGCAGAAGGTGATGCTCGCCGGCGGGGTCGTCCTGGCGGGGGTGCTGGCATATCGAGCGATCGCGCGTCTCACGGGGAGGCCGGGCGCAGCGGTCGTTGCCGCCTCGGCGTACGTGTTGTCGGCGCTCGTGCTCTGGTCGTTCTCCGAGGGACGGATCGCCCTGCTCGTCGCCCTCGCGGTGCTCCCCGCCATCGCCGAACGCCTCGAGGTGGCCTTCGGTTCGGACGCCCCTCCGGGCGGAGGGCGGCGGTTCGCCGCCGGGCTCGGGGTGACGCTCGCCGTCGCCGTCGCCTTCGTACCGGGCATCGCGATCGCCGCCGCGATCATGCTCGTGATCCAACTCGTGTTCGGGCGGGTCCGCGGACGGGGGCTCGTCCTCGCGGGGGCGTCGGTCGTCTTCGCCGGGCTCCTGCTGTTCCCCTTCGTCCCGACGATCCTCGCGGACGACGGCGCCGCGCTCGGTTCGGGGATCGGCACGACCGACCTCGGGGACCTCGGTCGGCTGGCGCTCGGCGGCGGGCCGGGGTCGTGGATCGTGGCCGCCTTCCTGCCGGTGGCCGCGCTCATCGCCTTCGCCCTGGTAGGCCCCCGGTACCGGGGCGCGGCGGGTCGCGCGGTCCTCGGCGCGGTGGTGGCTCTCGGCCTCGCGTGGCTCGGGAGCGCGGGATACCTTCCGGTCGCGCTCGCGAACGCACCCGTCTACCTGGGGCTCGCGGCGGCGGGCGAGGCCTTGGTGATCGGGTTCGGGCTGGCATCGGCGCTGGGAGGGCTCGGGCGCGAGTCGTTCGGCCTGCGGCAGATCGCGACCGGCCTGCTCGCGGTGGTGCTCGGCGCCGGCATCTTCCTCCAAGCGGTGAGCGCGATGGTCGGGGGCTGGGCCGTTGGCGGTCCGGCCGCGGTACCGCCCGCGTGGGCCGTCACGGCGGGCGAGGCCCACGGGGACTTCCGGGTCCTGTGGGTGGGCGCGGACGACGAGCGCCGGTTCCCCGCTCCCGGCGGTGATCCCCAGGCCGTGGCCCCCGCCGGCCCGGCGTCGATCCGCTACGCGCTCACCGGTCGGGACGGCATCGTCGCGATCGACACGGGGCGTGCGATGAACGGAGGCGGCACCAGATACCTCGGCGAGGCGCTCAACGAGATCCTGTCGGGGACCACCGAGCACGGGGGCGCCCTGCTCGCGCCGCTCGGTGTCCGCTTCGTCGTGGCGGCGGACGACGATCTGCCGGAAGCCGCCGCAGATCTCCTGGATCGACAGGTCGATCTGGACCTCGTCCTCGAGCGGGGCCTGCGGATCTACCGCAACGGCGCCGCGATCCCCCCGGCGTCGGTGCTCCCCGAGGCGGACGCGGAGACCGTGGCGTCGGCAGACCTCGCGACGATCGCGGCGATGCCACCTGCACCCGCGACGCCCCTGCGGACCGTCGAGGGCGGTTGGGAGGGCGTCGCGCCCCTGGACGGCGTCGTCCAGGTCGGCGACGCCTTCGACCGAGATTGGGAGCTGCTCGCGCTGAACGGAGCCGTCGGTCCTCGCGAGTCGTTCGGCTGGTCGCTCTCGTTCCCCGTCGAGGCGGGGCCGGTCCGGATCCGGTACACGGCGCAGTCGGTCAGGACGATCGAGATCGCCCTGCTGGGGCTCCTGTGGATCGCGGCGCTCTGGATCACGCGCAAGCCCGTCTCCCGGTACGAGCCGGTAGACCCGGGGATGCGGACGTGAGGGCCGAGCGACACCGCGACCGTGCCCGGGGTCAGGGCTGGCTGGCCTTGCTCACCGTCGCGGTGGTGGTGGCCGGGGGGTTCGCACTCGAACGCGGCCTCGGGTCGTCGCCCGAGGAGGCTCCGGAGACCGGGGTCGCGACCTCGGGCGCCTGGTCGTGCCCGCACGGCGGCGGCCCGAAGTGGCAGGTCCAGATCCACCTCGCGAATCCGGGAGACACGCCGGTGACGGCCCGGCTCACCTCGCTCACCTCCGGTCGGCCCCGCAAGCCGGTGACCGTCTCCGTGGATCCCGGGGCATCTCGGACCGTCGCGGTGGTCGCGAAGACCCGTGCCGCGTCGACGTTCGTCGAGTTCTTCGGCGGCTGGCTCGCCGCCGGGTGGGTCGCACAAGGAGGTTCGGGCGAGATCGGCGTCGCGTCCGAGCCGTGCGCCGCGTCCGCGGGCCAGCGGTGGTTCGCGCCCGACGGCACCACCGAGCAGGGACAGGACGCCTACCTCGTCGTGATGAACCCGTTCGACACGCCCGCGGCGTTCGATGTGTTCCTCCTGACCAAGACGCGTGCGCCGATCCGGGATTCCGCGGTCAACGACGTGGTCCTGCCGGCGCACCGCAGCCGCGCGATCCGACTGAACACCTTGGCGCTCGGCGAAGCGGCGCTCGGCGCCCAGGTCGAGGCGTCGATCGGGCGCGTCGCGGTCGCGAGCCTCGGGATCGGGCGGGACGGCGGGATCCGCTCGACCATCGCTTCGGGCACGCTCGCCTCGAGGGCCTTCCTGCCGGTCGGTGCGGGAGCCGGGCAGACGGTGCTCTCCCTGATGGTGCCGGGGGTGGATCCGGTGCAGTTCGGTGCGACGTTGCTCTCGAGCGAGGAGGCGACGCCCGCGGGTGGGCTCACCGAGGCGGGGCAGGGACCGGCGTCGGCGGCCACGTACCCGATCCCGGTCGAAGGGCCGGGCTCCGTGGAGGTCGTGACCCAGGGCGACGGGGAGGTGTCGGCGGCCCTTCGAGCGATCGGGGTGGGCAACGACTGGGCCGCGACGGGCGGCGGGTTAGCTCCGGCCGACCGCTGGGTCGTCCTGCCGGCCACGATCGGCGAGCCGGTCGTGCCGGGCCTGATCCTCGTCGATCCCGGGAACGATCCGGTGACCGTCACGCTGCATGCCCTCACGGACGAAGGTCCGAACGATCTCGTCGTGCAGCTCGAGGCCGGACGGGCGTTGCAGGTGCCCCGGGGCTTCTGGGCGCAGACACCCGATGCCTCGATCCTGATCACGGCCGACGGCCCCGTCGTCGCGCTCGCGGCGTCCACCTCGCTCGGGAACAGCGGCCTGTCGACCTACGCGCTCGCGATGGGCGTGGCGGTGCCGGCCGACGGTCCCTGAGTTCGGCCCCGACCGGGAACATCGGCGCTCGCCCGTCGGTTGCTCCGCGCGGGAACCCGACGAGTCGCTATCATCGTCGGACCGGCGAACTCCCCGTCGGTCGTCCATCCCGTGAGGCAGGTTCCATGGAGCGAGGCAGACACGCCAAACGACGCTTCCGGGGCGCCGTCGTGGTCGTCACCGTGGCGGCCGCCATCGTGCTGCTCTCGGTCGCCGGTGCCGCGTACGCCGCCTATCGCTACGATCGCGCGACCGCGGACACGATCCTTCCCGGCGTCACCGTGGGTGGGGTCGACGTCGGCGGGATGACGCGATCGCAGGCGATCGACGCCGTCGAGCGTGCGGCCGCGGGGCGACTCGACGCCCCCCTCCAGGTGCACGCGGCGGATCAGGCGTGGACGATCACCCCGCGCGAGCTCGGGCAGGGCGCCGACACGGAGGCCGCGGTCGACCAGGCCCTCGACGCCACATCGTCGGTGGGCTTCCTCGCTCGGGTCTGGCACCGCTGGCGAGACGAGCCGGTCGAGGTCGACGTGGCCCTCACGTTCGACGGCGGCACGGTGTCGTCGCTCGTGGATCGGGTCGCGGACGAGATCGCGGTCGCCCCGGTCGACGCAGCGGTGCGGTTCGACGGCGTCGAGGTCACCTTCCGCCACGCCCGGCGTGGTCAGGCCCTCGGATCCAACATCGCGTCCCAGCGGCTGCTCGCCGCCCTGGACGAGAGCGCGAGCTCGGTGCGGCTGCCCGTCCGGATCCTCCGACCGAAGATCCCCGACGCGAGGCTGGGGAAGACGATCGTGGTCGATCGCAGCATCAACGAGCTGTACCTCTACGACGGCTTCGAGATCGTGCGTCACTACCCGGTCGCGACGGCGGCCGCCGGGTACGTGACCCCGTCCGGCCAGTGGACGATCGTCAACAAGGCGGAGAACCCCACCTGGTACAACCCCGCGCCGGACACGTGGGGGGCCGATCTGCCGATGTCGATCCCGCCCGGCCCCGGCAACCCGCTCGGCACGCGGGCGCTCTACCTCGACGCGTCGGGGATCCGGATCCACGGGACCTACGACGTGAACTCGATCGGGACGAACGCCTCCCACGGCTGCATCCGGATGTACATGTCCGACGTCGAGGCGCTGTACCCCCTCGTCCCGATCGGGACCCGCGTCTTCGTGCTCTGATCCCGATCTCGGGGTCCGGATGCTTGCGGATCACACGCGTGTGATCTACCGTGCGCCCGTGCGGCGGTGCGCGAAGATGCGATGCGGCAGCCCCCCCTCGGTCACGGTCTCGTTGCGCTACGCGGAGCGGGAGGTCCTCGTGGCCGATCTGCTCACCGAACCCGATCCGAACCTCTTGGACCTGTGCGAGGAGCACGTCGCCCGGATGTCGGCGCCCGTCGGTTGGACCGTGCGTGACCAGCGCACGGGCGCGCCGGTCCTCACGGGCTGAGGTCCGAACGTCCCTCCGTCGTTCGACGGAGGGACGAGGGATCCGGGGGATGTCTCCGTGCCGTCGCGGCCGATGCGTGGGGCCGCTCGGAGTGCCCAGGAGATTCGGTCGCGACGTGCTATGGCTCGGGTCGCGCCGTTCGGGCACCCTGATGCCACGATGTCAGACACCAACGGAAGTTGCCCTCACTGCCGATCCGGCGACCTCATCACCATCACGATGGCGGTGAGCGGGCGCGATCTCGCCTTCACGACGTGCCACCTGTGCGAGGCCAAGTGGTGGTACCGCGACGGCGAGCAGGTCCCGCTCAACTCCGTCATCGGGCTCGTGGTCCAGAAGTAACCGGGCTCGCCGCATCACCTTCGCCCTGACGCCGCGCGCGGCACCTTCGTAGGATGCGGTCCGTGCGCACCGCGTCGGACCTCGATCGCGTCTTCAAGGCCTACGACATCCGGGGCGTCGTTCCCGTCGACCTGGATGAGGACCTCGTCCGGCGGATCGGTCAGGCCTTCACCGATTGGTCGGGAGCCCCATCGATCCTGATCGGGCGGGATAGCAGGCTCTCCTCCGAGGGGTTCGCATCCGCGTTCGCCGATGGCGCCACGGGGCGCGGCGCCGACGTCGTCGACCTGGGTCTCGCCTCGACCGACCTGCTCTACTTCGCCTCAGGCTCGCTCGGGCTCCCCGGGGTCATGATCACCGCGAGCCACAACCCCAAGCAGTACAACGGGCTGAAGTTCTGCCTCGCCGGCGCGAAGCCGGTGGGGGAGGACACCGGGTTGCGCGACATCCGGGCCGCGGTCGAGGCGCCGGAGCCGCCGCCGGTCCCGGCGCGGGGCTCCGTGCAACGTCGCGACCTGCTCGACCGCTACGTCGAGCACGTCCTGGGGTTCGTCGACGTCGAGACGATCCGCCCGCTCCGCCTCGCGATCGATACCGCCAACGGGATGGGCGGCCTGGTCGCGCCGGCGGTGCTCGACCGGCTCCCGGTGACGGTCACGCATCTGTTCCCCGAGCTCGATGGGACCTTCCCGAACCATCCCGCCGACCCGATCGACCCGGAGAACCAGCGGTTCCTGCGGGCGGCGGTGACCGAGCAGCGCGCGGACATCGGCCTCGCGTTCGACGGCGACGCCGATCGCGTGTTCCTCGTGGACGAGCGCGCGGACGACGTGAGCGGCTCGCTCGTGACCGCCCTCGTGGCGCGCGCGATGCTCCGGCGGGAGTCGGGCGCGACGATCCTGTACAACCTGATCTGCTCGTGGGTGGTTCCCGAGGTGATCCGCGAGCACGGTGGCGTTCCCTTCCGGACCCGCGTCGGTCACTCCTTCATCAAGGAGGTGATGGCGGAGACGGGCGCGATCTTCGGCGGCGAGCACTCCGGTCACTACTACTTCCGCGACAACTACCGGGCGGACTCGGGGCTGATCGCGGCCGTCGTCGTGCTGGGGGAGCTCTCCGACGCCGGCGTGTCGTTGTCCGAGCTGCTGCAGCCCTTCCGCCGGTACGCCGACTCGGGGGAGATCAACTCGAAGGTCGACGACCCGAGGGCGAAGATCGAGGAGATCGCGATCGCGCTCGCCGACGGACGGCAGGATCGGCTCGACGGGCTGACGGTAGAGTTCGACGACTGGTGGTGCAACGTGCGCCCGTCCAACACGGAGCCGTTGCTGCGCCTGAACGTCGAGGCGCGGACCGCCGAGCTCCTCGAGGAGCGGACCTCGATGCTCCTGCGTCTGATCCGCGGTCCGGAGGCAGGGCCCGAGGAAGGGCCGGAAGAGGGGCCGGAGAAGGGGAGGGACACGTGACGCTCGACCCACAGCTGCTCGAGATCCTGGTCTGTCCGAACGACCGGGGCGAGGTCGACTACCGCGAGGCCGACCAGGTGATCGTCTGCCGGACGTGTGGCTACCGGTACCCGGTCCGCGACGACATCCCCGTGATGTTGATCGACGAGGCCGAGAAGCCGGGGGGCGGGCGCACGTGACGAACCTCGACGACGTCGAGGCCCTCCGGTCCGGCGATCCGCAGGACATGCTCGGGGCGGCCCTGGGGTTCCCTCGGGACTGTCGGACCGCCTACGACGCGGCGCGCGCGGTGGCCGATCTGCCGACCGCCGACGGAGCGACGGCGGTGCTGTTCTGCGGCATGGGCGGCTCGGCGGTCGCCGGCGACGTGGTCCGGTCGGTCTTCCGTGACCGTCTCGGCATCCCGGTCGAGGTCAACCGGTCGCCGGTCCTGCCCGCCTACGCGGGTCCCCACACGCTGGTGGTGTGCTCCTCCTACTCGGGGAACACGGCCGAGACCCTGGCGAGCTTCCGGGAAGCCGTCGTGCGCGGGTGCCGTGTCCTGACGATCACCTCGGGAGGCACGATCGCGGCGGAGGCGAGCGCCGCCGGGGTGGCCGTGGTGCCCGTGCCCGGAGGGTTCCAGCCGAGGGCCGCACTGGGGCACCTGGGGTTCGCCGCGCTCGGCGCGCTCGAGTCCACGGGGCTCCTGCCGAAGCAGGGTGACGATGTGAGCGAGGCGATCGATCGGGTCGCGGACGTGATGGCGACGTCCGCCCCGGACGTCCCCACCGAGACGAACCCGGCGAAGGCCCTCGCGGTGCGGATCGGCGACCGGATCCCGGTGGTCTGGGGCGCCGACGGGATCGGGGCCGTCGCGGCGATGCGCTGGAAGACCCAGCTGAACGAGAACGGGAAGATCCCGGCCTGGTGGTCGTCGATGTCGGAGCTCGACCACAACGAGCTGGTCGGCTGGTCCGACCGACAGGGCGACCGGTCCGTCGTGATCGCCCTCCGTCACGCGAACGAGGACGCCGAGCTCCCGCCGCGGTACCCGCTGTCCCTCGAGGCGGCACGGGGCGCGGGGGCGCTCACCGAGGAGGTCTGGGCGACCGGCGCGTCGACGTTGGCGCAGCTGATGTCGCTGATCGCCATGGGGGATCTGACGAGCGTCTACGTGGCGTTCGCCCGCGGCGTCGACCCGACGCCCGTCGACGTGATCGACCGTCTGAAGGCGGCGCTATCGGGTGGCGCCGGGTGACCTCGGCGGGCCTGCCGGGTCCGGGTGACGATCTCGCTGAGCAGGCGGCCGCGCTGGTGCGGGACCGCACCGCGCTCGAGCCCTCGGTCGGATTGATCCTGGGATCGGGCCTCGGTCCCGCCCTCGGGGCGGATCTCGTCGCCGAGGCCACGTTCGCGTTCACCGACCTGCCCGGGTTCCCGCCGCCCGGGGTGCCCGGACACGCCGGGACGCTCACCCTCGGCCACCTCGCCGGGGTGCCGGTCGCGTCGTACTCGGGACGGGTCCACTTCTACGAGGGACACGGGATGGATACGCCCGCGCTCCTCCCTCGCCTGGCGCACGCCCTCGGGGCGCGCACGCTGGTGGTGACGGCCGCCGCGGGCGGGCTCGACGCCGACCTGCCGGCCGGGACCGTCGTGGTGCTCACCGACCACCTGAACCTGATGGGCGTCGCGCCGCTCCGGGGCTGGCGCTATCCCGACGGGATGCCGGCGTTCGTCGGCCTGCGCGACGCCTACGATCCCGAGCTGGCGGACTTGGCGCTCGAGCGGGGACGGGCGTTGGGGCTGAAGATCGAGCCCGGCGTGTACGCGGCGATGTCCGGACCGGCGTTCGAGACGCCGGCCGAGCTCCGATTGCTGGCCCTCGCGGGCGCCACGGTGGTCGGGATGTCGACCGTGCCGGAGGTCGTGCCGGCACGGGCGTTGGAGATGCGGGTGCTGGGCATGAGCATGGTGACGAACGCACTCGGTGAGCACGTCGAGCACGAAGAGGTCGTGCGCGTGGGCAACGAGACCGCGCCGGCGGTGGGACGGCTCCTGGTGGACCTCCTCCCGCGGATCGCGGGAGGAGGGTCCTGAGATGGAATGTGACGTGAGAGACCTGGCGCTCGCGCCCACGGGGCGCGAGCGCATCGAGTGGGCCGCCGGCGAGATGCCGGTGCTCGCGCTGATCCGCGAGCGGTTCGAGAAGGAGCGCCCGCTCGACGGGGTGGGGATCGCCGCGTGCCTGCACGTGACGACCGAGACCGCCAACCTGATGGAGACGCTCGCGGCGGGCGGTGCGGACGTCTCGCTCTGCGCCTCGAACCCCCTGTCGACGCAGGACGACGTCGCCGCGGCGCTCTGCGACCAGAGCGGGATCCGGACGTTCGCGATCAAGGGGGAGGACACCGAGACCTTCTTCCGGCACATCAACGCCGTGCTCGACCAACGGCCCCAGATCACGATGGACGACGGGGCGGACATGGTGAGCGAGCTCCACCAGCGCCGGGCGGATCAGCTCGGCGAGATCATGGGCGGGACCGAGGAGACCACGACCGGCGTGATCCGCCTGCGAGCCATGGCGGCCGACGGGGCGCTCAGGTACCCGATCGTCTCGGTGAACGACGCCGACACCAAGCACCTGTTCGACAATCGGTTCGGGACCGGCCAGTCCACGATGGACGCGATCATGCGGTCGACGAACCGGCTCATCGCCGGTCGGACGATCGTCGTGTGCGGGTACGGGATGTGCGGCCGGGGCGTGGCGTCGAGGGCCCGCGGCCTCGGAGCGCACGTCGTGATCACCGAGGTCGACCCGACCGCCGCGCTCGAGGCGCTGATGGAGGGCTACCGGGTGATGCCGATCCTCGAGGCGGCGGCGATCGGGGACGTGTTCATCACCGTCACGGGCGACACGAGCGTGATCCGCTCGGAGCACCTCGAGCGGATGAAGGACGGGGCGATCCTGGCGAACTCGGGCCACTTCGACGTCGAGATCGACAAGCCGGCGCTCGCGGCGCTCGCCGTCAAGACGCGGCGGATCCGCGAGTTCGTGGACGAGTTCACGCTCGCGGACGGCCGGCGGTTGCACCTGCTCGGCGAGGGCCGGCTCGTGAACCTGGCCGCCGCCGAGGGTCACCCCGCCGCCGTGATGGATATGTCGTTCGCGAACCAGGCGCTGGCGGTGGAATGGGTGGTGAAGCATCACGCCGAGCTGGGCGAAGAGGTCTATCCCGTGCCGGTGGAGATCGACAAGGAGGTCGCGAGCCTGAAGCTCCAGGCGATGGGGGTGGAGATCGATCGCCTCACCGAGGAGCAGGACGCGTACCTCCATTCCTGGCAGCAGGGCACGTGAACGCACAGGACCTGGTGTCGTTCCGCGCGCACTTCGAGCGCTTCCCGGCGTCGGTGAAGGGCGCGTTCGTGCTGCGGGCCGCCGACGGGGATCCGCACCAGGTACGGATCTCCGTGGCGCGAGTGCGGGAGGTCGCCGGTTCGGCGGGGCGGACGATCGACGTGGAGCCCCTCACCCTCGACGTGGCGCCCAACCTGGACACGTTCGTCCCCTTCGAGTTCGGACTGACCGAGCTGACCGCGGGCTGGTACACGCTGGAGTGCGAGGTCGCGATCGACGGCTCCGCTGCCACCGTGCGTCCCGGCGAGCGGTTCTCCGTCCCGTGGCCGCGCGCCACCGTCCGTCGGGGCCAGATCCCGGTCAACAAGGCGGTGCAGGTCGAGGGCGGGCCCAAGGCGCGGCTCGAGCAGCTGGACTGCGTCGGCGACTCGCTGACGCTCCGGTACGCCTCGCCCGGGCCGATCGACGTCCGGCTGTTCGCCGACGGAGCCCGCGTCCCGGTCCTCGACGCCGTCTTCGACGAGGGGGAGGGCCGGGGGAGCGTCACCGCCTATCCCCTGCTGAAGAGCCAGGCGGCGGTCACGATCGACGTGCGGGGGAGCGCCGGGTCCGTGGAGATCTCCCTGCCGTGAGTGTCGGCGACCCGGCGTAGCGTCGCCGGGTGCTCGATCGCGCTCTCGAGGTCGTCTTCCCGCCGCGGTGCGCGGGCTGCGCCCGAGGGCCATGGCCGTTCTGCCCGGGCTGCCGTCGGGCGCTCGAGACGACGATCCCACCGTGGTGTCGGCGGTGCGGCTCCCCGGGATCCGACGTCGCGTCGTGCGCGGATTGTCCGCCGGCCACGATCGACCTGGCGCGCGCGCCCTTCCGGTACGCCGGGCCGGCGAAGGACGCGATCCACCGCCTGAAGTTCTCCGGATGGCGGAGCATCGCGGCGGCGCTCGCGGACGCCGTGGTGGCGGTCGAGCTCCCGCCGGTCGACGCCGTGACGTGGGTCCCGCTCGCTCGGCGGCGTCTGGGGGAGCGCGGGTTCGATCAGGCGCGGGCGCTGGCGGTCTCGGTGGGCCGGAGGCTCGACCGCCCGGTGGTGCGTCTGTGCCGTCGGGCCCCGGCCGAGGGCTCGCAGGCGCGGCGCACCGCCGCGGAGCGGCGGAGCGCGATGCGAGGCGTGTTCGCGCCGGTCGGGCGCGAGGCTCCGTCCCGGGTGCTCCTCGTCGACGACGTCCTCACGACCGGCGCGACGGCCGGTGATTGCGCCCGGGCGCTCCGCGAGGCGGGGGCGACCACCGTCGTGCTGGCGACCGCCGCACGCTCGTTGCGGGAGCCGACCGCCGCCGTCGTGCGGTCCCGCGGTGGCGTCCGCGAGGAGGGGCGTGACTATACTCAGCCGGGCTCTCGTCCGGGTCTGTGGTTGCCCGGGGATCTTCCCCGGTAGTCGACGCCAGCCGCGGGCGAAGCGACCCACGTAAGGCGACCGTTGGTCGTCGAGCATGGCGCGGTTTAGATGTAAGTCCTGCCCCGGGTGACCGGGAGAAGGCGCTAAGCCGGCCCTCGGGCCGGCGAACCCCTCAGCAGGCGAGTGTGGGGGCAAAGACCAGGTCAGCCGGGCGGGAGTCCATCACCGCAGGCGAAGGAGGTCGAGCGCGTGGAGCTGACGTTCACCGGCCGCGGCGTGGCGGTGGACGACGACCTCAGGGAGACGGCGAGGCACAAGCTCGCCCGCCTCGAGCGGATGGATCCGCGGGTGATCCGGATCGACCTCGAGTTCATCTCCGAGAGCCACCCCACGATCGATGGCACGAAGCGGGTCGAGGCCGCGATGCATACGCCTCGGAAGTCCTTCCGGGCGCATGCCGAGGCCGAAGAGGTGACGCCCGCCCTCGATCGTCTCGCCGACCGACTGGAGCGACAGCTCCGCGACTACCACGGGAAGCGGCGCTCGCGCCTGTTCCGGCGGTTCCGCAGGTCGGGCAAGAAGAATCCTCTAGACTCCGCAAGTCGGACCCCCGGTCCTGCCGATACCGCCGAAGAGTAGTTCCGTCGCCCGACCGGGGAGTGATCGCGTGAGCCGCTTGGAGAACGACGATATGCCTGCACCCGACGACGACCCGTCCGCCGCCGACCGCCTGCGCGTGATGGTCGTGGACGACCACGCCTTGTTCCGCCGGGGCCTGGAGATGGTCCTGCAGAACGAACCCGACCTGGAGTTGGTCGGGGAGGCGTCCGACGGGGCCGAGGCCGTCGAGAAGGTGACCGAGCTGATGCCCGACGTCGTCCTCATGGACGTCCGCATGCCGAAGCGATCCGGGATCGAGGCGGCGGGCGAGATCAAGGACCTCCTGCCGCACGTGAAGATCCTGATGCTCACGATCAGCGACGAGGAAGCGGATCTATACGACGCGATCAAGGCGGGGGCCTCGGGCTACCTGCTGAAGGAGATCCCGATCGAAGAGGTCGCGGATGCCATCCGGTCCGTGTGGGCCGGCCAGTCGAGGATCTCGCCGTCGATGGCATCGAAGCTGCTCACGGAGTTCGCGGCGATGTCGAAGGCCACGGACGAGCGCCCGCAGATGCCGGCCCCGCGGCTCACCGACCGCGAGATGGAGGTCCTGCGGCTCGTCGCGCAGGGGCTCAACAACCGCGACATCGCGAAGGAGCTGTTCATCTCCGAGAACACGGTGAAGAACCACATCCGCAACATCCTGGAGAAGCTTCATCTCCATTCGCGCATGGAGGCGGTCGTCTACGCCGTGCGCGAGAAGATGATCGAGATCAGCTGACGTGCCGGATCCCACGATCGAGGCGGCGCGCCGGATCCTGGACGACTCCCTCGACCAGTTACGGGCGGCGGTCGACGGCTGCACGGCCGAGCGACTGAACCGCCGGCCGGCGGGCGAGGAGACGAACGGGCTCGCGGTCCTCGCGACCCACGCCCTGCACAGCACCCGGTCGTGGCTGAGCCTGGCCCTCGACGCCCCGCTGCCTCTCCGCGACCGGCCCGCCGAGTTCGCGGTCGTGGTCGACGATCCCGAGGGCTTCCTCCGCGACGTCGACGCGGTCGCCGCGGAGTGCCGGACGCTGCTCGCGTCGGAGCGGCCGTTCGATCCGGCACGTACGGCGACGGCGCCGTGGCGTCCCGGTCCGCTGGCGGACGAACCGGTCGACGCGGCCTGGGCGCTGATCCATGCGCTCGCCCATCTCCGCGAGCACGTCGGTCACGCGCAGCTCACCCGCCAGGTCGTCTAGCCTGGCGGGGATGACCGGAGCATCCCGCCCACGCACCGTCGCGCGGCTGATCGTGGAGTGCCTCGAGAACGAGGGCGTGGAGTACGTGTTCGGGCTGCCCGGCGAGGAGAACCTCCACATGATCGACGCCCTGGCGGACTCGACGATCCGGTTCGTCACGACCCGCGACGAGCGCGGCGCCGCCTTCATGGCCGACACGTACGGAGCGTTGACCGGCAAGGCGGGCGTGTGCCTCGCCACCCTCGGCCCGGGTGCGATCAACCTGCTGCTCGGGATCGCCAACGCGCAGCTCGACTCCCACCCACTCGTCGCGATCACCGCGCAGGGGGGGTTGAACCGGATCTACAAGGAGTCGCATCAGTTCGTCGACATCGTCGGGCTCTACCACCCGGTCACGAAGTGGGGCGGGATGGTGACGGTGCCGGAGGCGGCGCCCGAGATGGTGCGCAAGGCGTTCAAGCAGGCTCAGACCGAACGCCCGGGCGCGACGTTCCTGGTGGTCCCCGAGGACATCGCCGAGCGCGTCACCGACGGGTCGCCGCTCACCGTCAACGTGCCGCGGGATCCGGCACCCGCCGACGAACAGGTGATGCGGGCCGTCGAGGTGTTGGAGGCGGCCGAGCACCCCGTCGTGCTGGCCGGACCCGGCGTGGCCCGCGACGACGCCGGCGCCGCGCTGATCCGGTTCTCGGAGCAGCTGAACGTCCCGGTCGCCACCACGTTCTTGGGCAAGGGCGTCTTCCCGGACGACCATCCGAACGCGCTCGGCACGATCGGCTTCATGGTCAAGGACTACGCGAACTTCGGGTTCGACCGCGCCGACGTGGTCGTGGCCGTCGGGTACGACCTCGTCGAATACTCGCCCCTGCGGTGGAATCCCGACCGCGACAAGCGGATCGTGCACGTCCATCGCACGATCGCCGAGGTCGATGCGAACTACACCCTCGCGGTCGGGCTCCAGGGGAGCATCGGGGAGGCGCTCGACGCGATCGCATCCGCCGCGGACATCCACGCGGTGCGCGGGTGGGCGCCGCCGGTTCGGGGGCTGGTGGGGGAGGAGCTGGAGCGCGGCGCGGCCGACGCTCGCTTCCCGCTGCGGCCGCCGCGGATCGTCGCGGACATCCGCGCGGCGATGGGCGTGGACGACATCGTGCTGTGCGACACCGGGGCCGTGAAGATGTGGATGGCCCGTCTGTATCCGACGTATCGCCCGAACACCTGCCTGATCTCGAACGGCCTCGCGACGATGGCGTTCTCGCTGCCGGGGGCGTTCGCGGCGAAGCTCGTGCATCCCGAACGGAAGGTCCTGGCGGCGATGGGGGACGGTGCGTTCCTGATGAGCGTGGCCGAGCTGGAGACGGCCGTGCGGGAGCGCGTGCCGTTCGTCGTCCTGGTCTGGGTCGACGGCGGCTACGGCCTGATCGGATGGAAGCAGGACATCCAGTTCTCGCGCCGGTCCGCGGTGGCGTTCGGGAACCCCGACTTCGTGCGGCTGGCCGAGAGCTTCGGCGCGACCGGGTACGCGATCGGCTCGGCCGACGAGCTGGCCCCGACGCTGCGCAAGGCGCTCGACGACGACGTGGTCTCGGTGATCGCATGCCCCGTCGACTACGCGGCCAACGCCGAGCTGATCGAGCGCCTGGGCGAGCTCACCGGGTCGATCTGAGGGCACCGTCCGTGGAGGAGGCTCCTGCGATCCGGGATCGGGAGCGGCTCGTCCGACGGAACACCCACCGGCTGGTCGTGGCGCAGGGCGCCATCCAGCTGAGCTTCCCGCCGCTGCTGGTGATCGGCGCCGTGGCGGCGAGCGAGATGACCGGCAACGACGGGGCGACGGGCGTGCTGTGGGCGGTCTACTTCTGCTCGGCCGCGGTCGGCGCGATCGCGATCGGACGATGGATGGACCGCGTCGGCCGCCGGCCGGGGCTGCTGCTCGCCTACGCGTTGAGCGGGGTGGCGGGCATCGGGTCCGCGCTCGCGATCGTCGCCGATTCGTTCCCGCTGCTCCTCGCGTGCTCGATCCCCTTCGGGCTCGCGTCGGGCGGGGCGAACCTGGGTCGGGCGGCCGTGGCGGACATGTACCCGCCGCAGGAGCGCGGCCGGGCGATCGGCTGGCTCCTCGCGATCGGGACGATCGGGGCGGTGGGCGGCCCGCTCCTGGTCGCCCTCCTGCAGGACGTGGCGGAAGCCCGCGGCCTCGACCCGTGGGTCCTGCCGTGGATCGTCGTCCCCATCGGCGCGATCGGCGCGATCGTCGCGGTCCTCGGGGTCCGGCCCGACCCGCGGGACCTGGCCGTCGTCGAGGCCGAGGCGCCGGCGGGCGGGCGACGACCGCGCGAGCTCCTGCGGGTCCCCGCCTTCCGGGTCGCCGTGCTCGCCGCGGCCATCGGTCAGGTCGTCATGGTGGGGATCATGGGCGTGACCCCCACCGCCCTGCATGCCCTCCACCACGGCGGCACGGCGATCTCGGTCGTGATCAGCGTGCACGTCGCCGGGATGTTCGCGTTCGCCCCCCTGATCGGTCGCTGGATGGACCGATGGGGGCATCGGACCGGGTTGGTGTGGGGGTGCGTCGTCAGCATCGCGGGGGCGCTGATCACGGCCACCGAGGCATCGTCCTGGGTCATCGGCCTCGGCCTGTTCGCGATCGGGATCGGGTGGTCGGCGACCTTCCTCGGGGCGACGGCCGTGATCAGCGACGCGACGCAGCCGAACGAGCGCGCCGGCGCCCTCGGCTTCACCGACCTGCTGGTGAGCCTCTGCTCCGCGGTCGCCGGGCTCGCCGGGGGCCTGGTCCTGGAGGCCTACGGCTTCGGGCCGCTCGGGGTCGGGCTGGCCCTGGCGGTCGCGGCGGTCCTGGCGGTCGTGCTGCGGATGCGGGACCCGGGCGTGCGCGCCCCGGTCGCATCCGGGGCCTGAACCCGACGGCCGATAGAATCGAAGGACCCACGAAGCCCTCGGGAAGGATCCTCGTTTGCCCGTCCTCGACAAGATCGCCAACCTCGGCGAAGGCCGCAAGGTCAAGAACCTCGAGTCGATCGGACAGATCGTGCTCACCTACGAGCCCGAGTTCGAGGACCTCACGGACGAGGAGCTGAAGGCCAAGACCCTCGAGTTCCGCGAGCGGGCGGGCAACGGCGAGTCCCTCGACGACCTCCTCCCCGAGGCCTTCGCCGCGGTCCGCGAGGCTTCGCGCCGGTCGACCGGCAAGCGGCACTTCGACGTCCAGGTGATGGGGGCGGCGGCGCTGCACCGGGGGAACATCGCCGAGATGAAGACCGGCGAGGGCAAGACGCTCGTGGCGACGATGCCCGCGTACCTCAACTCGCTGGGCGGCGACGGCGTGCACATCGTCACGGTGAACGACTACCTCGCCAAGCGCGACTCGGAGTGGATGGGGCCGATCTACCGAGCGCTCGGCATCTCCGTCGGCCTGATCCAGGCCTCGATGTCGCCGGCCGAGCGCCGTCCGCAGTACGCCGCCGACGTCACGTACGGCACGAACAACGAGTTCGGCTTCGACTACCTGCGCGACAACATGGCGATGCGCAAGGAGGACATGGTCCAGCGCGGCCATCACTACGCGATCGTCGACGAGGTGGACTCGATCCTGATCGACGAGGCGCGCACGCCGCTGATCATCAGCGGGATGGTGGCCGACAGCGCGAAGTGGTACCAGACGTTCGCCCGGATCGCCCCGGGCCTGCGGCGCGACGAGGACTACGAGGTCGACGAGTCCAAGCACCAGGTCGCCGTCACGGAGTCCGGCGTGGCGAAGGTCGAGGCCCGCCTCGGCATCGAGAACCTCTACGAGCACGTGAACACGCCCCTCGTCCACCACCTCCAGAACGCGCTGCGCGCGAAGGAGCTGTACAAGCGCGACGTCGAGTACGTCGTGCAGCACGGCGAGGTCAAGATCGTCGACGAGTTCACGGGACGTGTGCTGGAGGGCCGGCGCTACTCGGAGGGCCTGCACCAGGCGATCGAGGCGAAGGAGGGCGTCCGGATCAAGGAGGAGAACCAGACGCTCGCCACGATCACGATCCAGAACTACTTCAAGATGTACGACAAGCTCGCCGGCATGACGGGGACCGCGAAGACCCAGCTCACCGAGTTCGAAGCGACGTACGAGATCGGCGTCCTCGAGATCCCCACGAACCGCCCGATGGTCCGCGACGACCAGATGGACCTGATCTACAAGGGCGAGGACGCGAAGTGGGACGCCGTCGTCGAGGACATCATCGAGCGGAACGAGCTCGGCCAGCCGATCCTCGTGGGGACCGTCTCGATCGAGAAGTCGGAGCTCCTGTCGGGCAAGCTGAACCGCCGCGGCGTCCAGCACAGCGTCCTGAACGCGAAGAACCACGAGAAGGAGGCCGTGATCGTCGCCCAGGCCGGGCGGAAGGGCTCGGTCACGGTGGCGACGAACATGGCGGGCCGCGGCGTCGACATCCTGCTCGGCGGGAACCCCGAGTACCTGGCCCGCCAGGAGATGGCGGCGCGCGAGTGGGACAACGACCGCTACCTGTTGTTCGAGATGGACGAGGAGGAGCGGGCGGGATACGAGGCCGAGTACGAGCCGATCCTCGCGAAGCTGCAGGCGCAGACCGACGCCGAGCACGACGAGGTGGTCGAGCTGGGCGGCCTCTACGTCCTCGGGACCGAGCGCCACGAGTCCCGGCGGATCGACAACCAGCTCCGTGGCCGGTCGGGGCGCCAGGGCGACCCGGGCGCGTCCCGGTTCTACCTCTCGCTCGGCGACGACCTGATGCGCCTGTTCGCCTCCGACCGGGTCGCCTCGATCATGGAGCGGCTGAAGTGGCCCGACGACGAGCCGATCCAGGCGAAGATGGTCACCCGCGCCGTCGAGAACGCCCAGAAGCAGATCGAGGAGCTGAACTACGAGCGCCGCAAGAACGTCCTGAAGTACGACGACGTGATGAACGCCCAGCGCGAGGCGATCTACGGCGAGCGCAAGAAGATCCTGGAGGGGGCCGACCTCAAGGAGCAGGTCCTCGGGTTCGTCGAGGACGTCGTCGGCGAGGTCGTCGCCACCTATTGCCCGGCGGAGGTCTTCCCCGAGGATTGGGACCTCGACGCGCTGCTCGTCGGGCTGGGCGAGATCTACCCCGTGAAGACGGCGGTCGCTGACATCGCCGGGCAGGACGACCTGGCCATGCTCCAGGCGCGGTTCGTCGAGGAGGCGCTCGAGGCGTACGAGGCGAAGGAGGCGACGGTCACGCCGCCCGTGATGCGCGACCTGGAGCGGGTCGTCCTGCTGAACATCACGGACACGAAGTGGCGCGAGCACCTCTACGAGATGGACTACCTGCAGGAGGGGATCCACCTGCGCTCCTACGCCCAGCGGGACCCCTTGAGCGAGTACCAGCGCGAGGCGTTCGACATGTTCAACGAGCTGACGGACTCGATCCGGGCCGACTTCGTGCGCTACATCTACCGCGTCGAGTTCGTGCGCCCCGAGGCGCAGCAGGCGCGGCCGCAACGGGTCTCGGACAACCGGGCCGCGGTCGAGGAGGGCGGGGGCCAGGCCGCTCCCGCACAGGCCAGCAACCCGCAGCAGGCGTTCAGCGACAAGGTGCCGCGGAACGCGCCCTGTCCCTGCGGCTCGGGCAAGAAGTACAAGAAGTGCCACGGCGCGGTCGCGCCGGTCTCCTGACGATCCTCGGTCCGCACGGGCGAGCTTGACGCCTCCGCATGAGGAAGGGGCCGGTCCGTTCGGACCGGCCCCTTCGCGGCCGAGAGAGGGGGGTACCTGCTATCGGCACTGGTGGCAGATCGTGTCCCCGATCCGGATCCCGGTCCGGGTGGGCGCGGCCGGCTCGCCGGTCGCGATCCTCGAGGGGCCGCCCGAGAGCTGATCGGTGACCTCGTACCGAGCCGTCTGCGAGACCGGCTCCGCCGGCCCGTCCGAACGGCTCATCGCGTACAGCGTCACCGCCAGGACGACCGCCAAGAGGGCCGCGGCGATCCATCCGCCGGTCCAGCTGATCCCGGTCTGCACCTGCTCGAAGGTTCCGGCCTTGGCGCTCATCTCCGCCTCCTCGTGTCCCCTCGGCCGCTCCGTCGCGACCTCACGTGCGAACCGTAGAGCCACCACCCGGTCCGGCTCGGTGGCCGTCGCCACCGAGCGGGGGTGACGTCCATCACGCGGCCGATCGCCGGTGACCCGGCCGCCCGCACGCGATCCCTCCCGGCGGACGATGGAACGAGAAGCGGCACACACACATAGGGAAGGGCGGCCGGCTGCGCCGGCCGCCCTTCCCTGCCTGCGGCTCGTCATCGGCACTGATGGCAGACGAAGTCGCCGATCACGATCGGTTCCGGTGCGCCGCCCGTGGAGCCGAAGCGGGCCATCGCTTCGTAACGAGCTCGCACCTTCGCGGCCTGCTCGCTCGCGAAGTCGGCCGGATCGAGCTGCGGGATCGCGACGCCCGCCGTCTCGAGGGCTCCGGGGAAGACTGTCGCCGGCTGCGTGGTCGCGTACGCCCCGGCCTCGCGGACGGCCGCGCTCGAGTTCGCCGCGACCTCGGTCGCCGCGACGCTGGCCACGACATCGGCGGTCGAGTCCTTCGGGACCGTGAGGCCGACCGTGAGGCCGATGATCCCGACGGTCACGCCGAGGATCGCCACCACGATGGGCCACATCGGGACGTGTCCGGTCCTCCCGACGGTGAGGGTTCCCTGTGCGCTCACGGCTCCTCCCTTCCCTTCGTTGCGCCATCCGGCGCGTGTGCTGAGGCGACGCTAGGCACCGGGGCCTGGACGGGTCGGTGCCGGGGCGGACCGAGCCTCCGTGACATCCGGCACGCGGGAACGGGACGGGTCGAGATCGAACGACCGAGATCGTGCGCGGGTCGGGGGTCGATACACTCGCGACATATGAGCGACCACACCGAACGGATCGACGAGCTCACGCAGCGCGTCTCGGCCGCGAAGGAGTTCCTTTGACGTCGACGGTAAGCGCGCGCAGGTGGCCGAGCTCGAGCGGCAAGCCTCGGATCCGGCGCTCTGGGACGACCCCGCCCGCGGTCAGCAGCTGACCACGAAGCTCGCCCGCCTGAAGGCCGGTATCGACCGCTGGGAGTCGCTGCAGCGGAAGGCGGATGACGTGCGGGCGCTCGACGAGCTCCTGGCGGAGGAGGGTTCGGACGCGGAGCTCGAGCGGGAGCTCGGCGCCTCGGTGGAGGCACTGGCGCAGGAGCTCGAGAAGGTGGAGCTCGCGGCCCTGCTCTCCGGCGAGTACGACGCGAACGACGCGATCGCCACGATCAACGCCGGGGCCGGGGGAACGGAGTCGCAGGACTGGGCCGACATGTTGCTCCGGATGTACACGCGCTGGGCTGAGAACGAAGGCTTCAAGCCCGAGGTCGACGAGATCCACTACGGCGAGGAAGCCGGGATCAAGTCGGCGACGTTCCAGGTCCACGGGCCGAACGCGTACGGCCTGCTCTCGGCGGAGCGCGGGGTCCATCGGCTCGTCCGGATCAGCCCGTTCGACTCACAGAAGCGGCGCCACACCTCGTTCGCGTCCCTCGACGTGATCCCGGCCCTCGACGAGACCGAGGCCGACGACGTCGAGGTGGACGAGGGCGATCTTCGGATCGACGTCTTCCGCTCGTCGGGTCCGGGTGGCCAGTCGGTGAACACGACCGACTCGGCGGTCCGGATCACCCACCTGCCGACCGGGATCGTGGTGGCGTGTCAGAACGAACGCTCGCAGATGCAGAACCGCGCCGTGGCGATGGCGATCCTGAAGGCCCGCCTGGCCGAGCTCCAGCGCCGGGAGCGCGAGGAGCAGATGGACTCGATCCGGGGGGAACGCAAGGCCGTGGACTTCGGTTCGCAGATCCGTTCGTACGTGCTGGCGCCGTACCAGATGGTCAAGGACCATCGGACCGAGGAGGAGGTCGGCGATCCGCAGCGGGTGCTGGACGGCGACCTCGACCGATTCATCGAGGCGGAGCTCCGCCGTCGGGCGTCGGCGGCGGGCGCGCCGGGCGGCTAGGGCCGCGGTCGAGCGCTAGGCCGCGTCGGGCGGCTGGGCCGGGTCGCTCCGCGACCGCCGGCGCTCGAGCGCGACCGCCGCGCCACCGGCGATCGCGAGCGCGAGCCAGACGATCGCGCTCGCGAGCAGCCCCCGGTCGATGTCGGCGTCACGGTAGGTCAGGCGCACCTCGTGGGACCCGGCCGGGACCGGGACGCCCTGGACGAGGTGATCGGTCGGGATCACGGGCGCGGGCCGCCCGTCGACGGTGGCGGTCCATCCCGGGTCGTACGTCGTCCGCACGACGAGGATCGACGGGTCGGCGGCGTCGACCGCGACCCGCACCTCCTCGGGGGTCGCCGAGATCACCCGGCCGGCGGACGGGGCGCCGCTGGGGGTCGCGGGGAACCCGGGATCGGACTCGAGGACGGCGACCCGCCCGGGATCGAAGCCGGGCTCGAGCACCGCACGGAGGGCGTCGACCGGGTGGTCGGCGACCGTCCAGTCCGTCACGACCGATGCGAGCGGCTCCCAGCCGTACACCTCGACCAGCTCGTAGTCGTCGGCCCGGGCGACGACCCGGCTCGGCAGCGTGCGGTCGGCCGTGCCCTGGGGCACGACGAGGTAGCGGATCCCCATCAGGCGCACGTCCTCGAGCGAGGGACGCGAGATCACCGACGCGTTGTAGAAGACGTCGAGCGCGTTCGTGGCCCGGATGTAGGTCCAGTACCGCAGCAGCTGGACCGGGTTGTACCCGAGGGCGTCGGGGATCCCGAAGAGCGTGCCGCGTCCCATCGCGAGCGCCGGCCAGTCCTGCGGTCGCTGGGCGAACAGGTAGCCCTTCTCGAAGAACGCCGCCGGCGGCGCCCAGGTCAGGTACCGCTCGTCCTGGTCGCGCAGGATCTGCACGAAGGGCGTCGGCCGGAGGTAGTCGGCCTCGGGGATGTCCGGGTACCGGAGCGGTTGCGGCACCAGGTTCGGGTGGTCGCCCGCCTCGAGACCGGTGAAGACGGTGCCTCCGTCGTAGACGTTGGATGCGACCGCGCTCGCCGTGAGCTCGACCGCGAGGATCGCGACCACCCCGACCGTCGCCCATCGCCACCGGCGGGTCGCCAGCGCGAACAGGACCGGGACCGCGACGAGCATCGCGGCCGCGATCAGGACGACCCGAACCGGCTTCGCGCCGAACGCCATCGGCAGCACGAGCAGGGCGGCGACGCCGCCGCCGAGCCACCAGGCCGCGCGTCGCGGCTCGAGGGGCGCGTCCCGCAGGCCCTGCAGGCCCACCGCCCCGAGCACCGGGAGCGCGAGGCAGGCGAGGTACCGCAGGCGGCCCGGGTTGTGGAGGTACACGTCGCCGAACGGGACGCGGCCCATCAGCGCGCGGAACCATCCGGCGGCGACCACGGCGTTCAGCATCAGGACCCACGTCAGCGCGAAGGCGCCCCCGACGCCCCACACGAGCGGCCGCCATCGGCGGGCCCGCAGCGCGAGGGGGACGGCGAGCAACAGCGTCGCGCCCAGGTAGGCGCCCGGCGCCATGCCGAAGGCGAGCGGCCACGCGGCCCACACGCCGTTCGTCACGATCGGCCGCTCCCGCAGGTTCGCGGTCTCCTTCAGCGGCTCACCGAGCGCGTCGTAGCCGACGTGCAGGCTCGAGGATCCGATGAACGCGAGCCGCGGGATCAGCACCGCCAGGCTCGCGAGCGGCATCGCCGCCAGGAACAGCGCGACGCGGCCGGCGGCGGGCCAGCCGCGCGCGGCGCCCGCCCGGACGTCCGCGACCGCGTAGGCGATCAGGTAGGACGCGACCAGCAGCGAGCACATCACGAGGCCGTGGCTCATGTGCGCGTTCGCCACCTGCGACCAGGCGAACGCGGCGAGCGCGAGCCACAGGAAGCGGCGCGACCACCGGGCCGCCTGACGGTAGCCCGAGGCCCCGATCAGCACGACCGTCGTCCACGCGAGGAAGCCGGCGAACGGCATCGAGATCGCGAGCTCGGACGTGGCCATCGCCATCGCCACCGCCAGCCCACCCGCGGTCGCCGCGAGCCGACCGAGGCGCTCCAGGCGCAGGAACCCGTAGAGCCCGAGCCCCGCGAGCATCGGGTTCAGCACGATCAGCGCGCGGAGGGCCGCGCCGGGGGACAGCGTGCCGAACAGCGCCATCGCGGGCACGTAGAGGAACCCGCTCTGCGGATCGGCCGCGAAGCGGTAGCCGATCATCTCGTACGGGTTCCAGAGCGGGACGTGCCCGGCGGCGAGCGAGCGGCCGAGGAACCCGAACCGCGGCAGCCAGAAGGACAGCAGGTCGGGGTGGTCGTTCGTCAGGAGGGGGTGGAACGCGAAGCCCCGCAGCGCGAACAGGACCAGGCCCACGATCAGGGCCGGGCCGGCACACGCCGCCGCCGCGCGGCGCCACGGCCCGTCGGTCGCGCGGAGGTCGGCGCCGCGCGGCGCAGCCACCGCGTCGACGGCCGTGGAGGTCATGGCCCATCAGCCTAGCGACGCTCCCGGGTTCCGCGAGGGGAACTGGTAGCCTGGTCCGGCTCCACCGAACCTTCGTTCGAACCCCTCCACTCATGATCAGTATCCAGCACGTCACGAAGACGTATCGCAACGGCGTCACCGCGCTCGAGGACGTCACCGTCGAGATCGAGAAGGGCGAGTTCGTCTTCATCGTGGGCCCATCCGGCTCGGGCAAGTCGACGATGATCCGCCTCCTGCTCAAGGAGGAGGAGGCGACGGAGGGCGATGTCTACGTCGCCGGGAAGAACCTCGCCAAGATCTCGTCGTTCAAGGTGCCCTACCTCCGGCGCAACATCGGCACCGTCTTCCAGGACTACAAGCTCCTCTCCGACAAGACGGTGTTCGAGAACGTGTCGTTCGGGCTCGAGGTGATCGGCAAGCCGAAGCACGTGATCGACCAGCGGGTCCCCGAGATCCTCGAGTACGTGGGGCTCGGCGACAAGCTCAACAGCTACCCCGACGAGCTCTCGGGCGGCGAGCAACAGCGCGTCTCGATCGCGCGTGCGTGCGTGAACCGCCCGCTCGTCCTGCTGGCGGACGAGCCGACGGGCAACCTGGACCCGAACACCAGCGTGGACATCATGCGCCTCCTGGACAAGGTGAACCGGATCGGGACCACCGTCGTGATGGCCACGCACGACCAGGCGATCGTCGACGCGATGCGCAAGCGCGTCGTCGAGCTCGAGAAGGGTCACGTGGTCCGCGACCAGGCGCGCGGGGTGTACAGCTGATGGCGGGGGTCATGGAGCGGTACTTCCGCGAGACCGCCTCCGGCCTGCGCCGCAACGGCATCGTCGCGTTCGCGGCGATGTCCACGGCGTTCATCGCGCTGTTCCTGTTCGGGCTCGCCCTGCTGATCGCTCGCGAGTTCAACCTGGTGATCGACGCGTGGACCGGCAACGTGCAGGTCGCCGTCTACCTGACGGATCCGGTGAACCCCGACACGGTGGCGCTGCTGACCGATCGGCTCGAGTCGCTCCCGGCCGTCGATCAGGTTCGCTTCGAGAGCAAGGACGACGCCTGCACGCGGTTCCAGGAGCTGTTCGCGAACCAGCCGATCTTCGTCGAGAACATCAAGTGCGACGATCCGCAGCATCCCGAGGACAACCCGCTGCCGGCGTCGTTACGGGTGACCCTCGCCGACACGGCGCAGTTCGAGCAGGTCCGGGCGGCGGTGGAAGGACAGCCGGGCGTGGACACGGTCCAGGACTACCGCGAGGTCCTGTCGCGCCTGGTCGCCATCACGCGCGTGCTCTCGGTGGGGATCCTGTCGATCGCCGTGATCATGCTCGCCTCCGCGGTGGCGCTGATCGCGAACACCCTGCGGATGGGGATGTTCGCTCGGCGCAAGGAGATCGGCATCATGCGCCTGGTCGGCGCGACGAACTGGCGGATCCGCGTGCCGTTCCTGATCGAGGGGCTCGTCGAGTCGCTCCTCGGCGCGACCGCCGCGATCTTCGCCTTGTTCCTGCTGAAGGTGGTCTTCGTGGACCGGCTGCGCGACGAGATCCAGTTCTTCCCGCTGGTCCAGAACTCCGACGTGCTGGCGATCGCACCGTGGATCCTGATCGCCGCCGCGATCGTCGCGATCGTGGCCGGGACGATCGGGATGCGCCGCTTCCTCGACGTCTAGGCTGCGCGCATGGCGCCGACGTCCGACGACGGCGAGAAGACCGTCGCATCCAACCGCAAGGCGCGGCACGACTATCAGATCCTCGAGCGGTTCGAGGCCGGCATCCGGCTCACCGGCGACGAGGTGAAGTCGCTCCGCGGCGGCCGCGCGTCCCTGGCCGAGGCGTTCGCGCGCGTCCGCGACGGCGAGGCGTGGCTCGAGGGGCTGCACATCCCCCCGTACGAGCAGGGCGACAAGCGCCGCCACGTCGCGGTGCGGCCGCGGAAGCTCCTGCTGCACCGGCGCGAGATCGACAAGCTCGACTCGAAGATGGCCGAGCAGCGACTGGCGCTCGTGCCCATGCGGATCTACTTCACCCACGGGCTGGCGAAGGTCGAGCTCGGCCTGGGCCGCGGCAAGCGCGAGTACGAGAAGCGGCGGTCGATCGCCGAGCGGGATCAGGCGCGCGAGGTCGAGCGCGAGCTGGGCCGGCGCCGGTAGGGCGGCGCGGCGCTCGCGGCGGGCGGGTCCGCGGCTGCCTCGGTAGGCTCCCTCCGAGCCGCCGACCGACCGACCGAGGAGCGCGCCGATGCCCGAGCCGACCCGCGACGAGATCCCCGACGTGACGGCCTTCGTGGCCAAGGAGGCCGATCGGTACCTCGGCGCGCTCGACGCGGCGCCCGTGCGCGAGCCCGCCGCGGAGACCGTGGAGGCGGCGTTCGGCGGGCCGCTGCCCGAGGAGGGCGACGGGGCGCTGACGGCCCTGAGCGAGCTGTTCGAGGACGGCGTGCCCGCCTCGGTGCGGTCGGCGGGACCGCGCTTCTTCCACTGGGTGATCGGCGGCGTGACCCCGGCCGCGATGGGGGCGGAGTGGATCGCCGCGACGATCGACCAGTGCGCCGGCGCCTGGGACGCATCGCCCCTGGCCGCCCGGCTCGAATCCGTCTCGATCGCGTGGCTCCTCGATCTCTTCCGGCTGCCGCCGACCTGGGGCGGCGTGCTCACCACCGGGGCCACGATGGCCAACTTCACCGCGTTGGCGGCCGCGCGCAGCTGGTGGGCGGAACGACACGGCGTGGACGTGGACCGCGACGGCCTGGCGGGGCTTCCGCCCGTCCCCGTCCTGGCCGGCGGATACCTCCACCCGAGCGACGTGAAGGCGCTCGGGATGCTCGGGATCGGCCGGGCCCGCGTGCAGGTGTTCGCGCGCGACCCGGTGGGCCGCGTGGACCTCGCGGCGATGGAGGACGCGCTGCGGGCGCTCGACGGGACGCCGGCGATCGTGATCTGCAGCGCCGGCGAGGTGAACGCGGGCGACTTCGATCCGGTCGCCCCGATGGCCGAGCTGGCGGAGCGATACGGCGCCTGGCTGCACGTGGACGGGGCGTTCGGACTCTTCGCGGCGCTCTCGCCACGCACCGAGCACCTGCTCGCGGGCATCGAGCGAGCGGACTCCGTGATCGCCGACGGGCACAAGTGGTTGAACGTGGCCTACGACTGCGGGTTCGCGTTCCTGCGCGAACCGTCGCGCCTCGCGCCGGTGTTCGGAGGCGTCGGCGCCGCGTACCTCCCGGGGGTCGGATACGATCGTCCGAACTGGGGGTGGCTCGGGCCCGAGATGTCGAGGCGGTCCCGCGCGATCCCGGTGTGGGCGACGCTGCGGGCGTACGGCCGCAGCGGCTACCGGGCGATCGTGGAGCGCGGTCTGGACCTGGCGGCACGGCTGGCCGATCGCGTGGACCGCGAACCGGACCTGGAGCGGCTCGCCGACGTCCCCCTGAACATCGTCTGCTTCCGCTATCGGCCACAGGGCCTCGACGAGGACCGGCTGAACGCGCTGAACGCCGAGATCGGCCGGGCGATCCTGCAGGATGGACGCGTCTACGTCGGGACCACCGACTACGGCGGCCGGACGGCGTTCCGTCCCACGTTCGTCAACTGGCGGACCGAGCCGGCCGACGCGGACCTCCTCGCCGACGTGATCCTCGAGCTGGGGGAGCGGGCGCTCGCGGCGGGCGGCGGGGGTCGCTGAGGCCTTCGGTCGGGTCGTGGTCCGACCGTATACTCGGAAGGACAACCGCATATGGGGGTGTACTGGCTTCGATCTGGACGGATCCCGTCCGGGTGAAGCGGGCCGAGATCTCCGGAGTCTCGTTAAACGCCGGAACCAACACAAGCGCCGATAACTACGCGCTCGCTGCTTAATCAAGTAGCCGCCCCCCTCGGGCCGCCTGCGACCGAGGGATGGGCGTCGTGAGCAGGCTCACGGCGACGGTTCCGTGCGGGGGCCGGCGCCGGACATCGCACCCGGACTAGCCGAGAGGGTCTCCGCCGGCGGGAGCCTCGAGGCGAACTTCAACCGCCTGGCTGCGCCCGGAGAAGCCCCGGACGGTCGCCCAGAGACAGGGGTTCGAATCCCCTCACCTCCACCACGCCCGCTGTCCTTCCGAGGCCCGTCAGGTCGTCACGGCCGTCGCCGGGTGATCCTTCACGACGTCGGCGCCTCGGGTGGCGTCAGGCGCTTGCGGTACCAGAGGACGTCCGCTCCGGAGGGGAAGTCCTCGACGCGCCCGATCAGTTCGTAGCCCGCCCACTCGTACAGGCGCCGGGCCTGGAAGTCGTACGTGAGATGGATGGTCTGCGTGCAGCCACGCGCCGCGGCCTCGGCCTCAGCGGCGGCGAGGAGCCGGGGTCCGAGCCAGCGACCTCGACGCGCCGGCTCCACCCAGAGGCTCGTCAGCTCGCAGCAATCGCCCCAGGTCCAGCCGCTGATGCCGGCAACCACCTTGCCACCCTCGCGCACGAAGATCGCCAGGTCGACCTCGTCGCCGAGTCCCATGGCGGCGGACGCCTCCCGACGGATCTGCGTTTCGAGGAATCCGATGTCGAGCGGATCCGGATCGTTCTCGACGTGGAACTCCACCGCGCCGGCTGCGTCAGGCGCCGGCGAGCTGCTCGATCAGCGAGACATCGTCGAAGTACGTCCGATAGGACCGGATCTTCCCGTCGCGGAAGTCGGCCACCGTGGCGCCCGCCAACTGGACGTGCCGTCCCGTCGCCTCGAGCACCGCATCCTCACCGAGGACGAGCGGACCCGTGTGGTCGGCGTCGATGAGCCATTCGGCGAACGCCTTGTTGCCCACCTCGTCGAGCCCTCGGAAGTAGATGACCACGTTGGAGAACGCCACGTCGCGGAGGGCGGCGAGCTCGGTGAGCGCCATGAGCCCCGAGACGCTGGCGTACGGCGACCAGCCGACGACATCGTCGGTGAACATGGTGCTCAGATCGACCTCTTCACCACCCACCTCGGCCTCGATCGCCTTCTTCAGCACGTCCGTACGCGATCCACCCATCACAGCCACCTTCCTCAACGCATATCGAGCCGGCGAACGTCTCCTGACGATCCGCGGTTCGTTCAGGTCGCCAGCGCCTTCGCCTTAGCTGCCGCGAACTCTTCGTCCGTCAGCGCACCCGAGGCGTGCAACTGTGCGAGGTGTTCGATCTGGTCGGCCGGGTCCGCCGGAGGCGGCGCGTACTGCGCCGGTTCGGCTGGAGCCTCGTACTGCGCCTGCTCCTGACCCTGTACTCGGCCTGTTGCCGCTCGGCGCTCTTCTTGGCCATGTGGTGGCCAACCGCCGCACCTGCGACGAGGCCCCGGCGCCTCGAACGTCGCCTCATCCCCATGAGAACCTCCCACTCGCTCGGCCGGCTCCGCACGGATCTGCCGGCGTCTGGCGGGCTTCATACTACGGGTGTTCGCGCTAGGTCGATCGCTCTGCGCTTTCGTTCCGAGCGCCGAAGTACGCTCCGCCCGTGCTCGAACCGATCGGCTCCCTGCACGCCACGATGGTCGGGGCTCGCCCGGCCGCCCGACGTGGAGCTGATCGCGAACCTGGGGCTCGGGTTCCTGTTCCTGCGGCGGGCTACGAGCTCGAGCCGCATCTGCTGCGCGAGCGGGCCGGGCGAGCCCGGCCTAGCCGGTCCCCGCCGGGGGGATCCCGAGTCGCACGAACGCCTCGTTCGCCTCCGCCGCGACCCGATCGGCGTCCTCCTCCGACCCGAGCTTCCGAAGGCACCGCGCCTCACCGTGCATCGCGTGCGCCTGCTCCGGCACGCAACCGCGGGATCGCCAGCTCTCGCCGGCCTCCGAGAAGCCGGCGAGCGCCTCGCGGACCTCGCCCGACGCCTCCGCGAGCAGGGCCCGAGCCGCGGTCACGGCGGCGCGGGCTCGCCAGTGGTGCATCGGTCGGTCCCGGACGAGCCGCTCGGCGAGGGCTCGCTCGCCGAGCGCGAGCGCGCAGCGCACGGCCTCCAGGCACTGGACCTCGCGGTACTCGACGGGGCCGTCCTCGGTGACCGCGTCGAACTCCTTCAGCAGGTCGCGAGCACCGTCGGCGTCGCCGCGGGCCGCGGCGACCTGGATCGCGACGAGCAGGGTCGGGGCGAGGATCTGCAGGTCCTCGATCCGGCGCGCGACGGGCAGCGCCGGCTCGATCAGGTCGGCGGCGGATCCCGCTTCACCGCGCTGGACCTGGACCCGCGCCTCGTACGAGCGGGCCACCGTCTCGATCTGGGAATCCCCTCGCTCGCCACCCCACGTCCGCAGCGCCGACGATCGGGAACGGACCTCGTCCCAGTCGCCGAGGTCGTACAGGAGCCACAGCGACTCGGCCCGGCTCCACATCGCCTGGCCCCGGATCCCCCGTCGTTCGCAGACCTCGATGCCGGTCCGGTTGAGCTCGAGCCCCTCACGCGGCCCCTCGGTCAGCCCGACCCACTCCGCGAGGTACGAGTTGCACGTGGACACGTCGAGGGCCGTGCCCGTCTCCTCGGCCTGACGGAGCGCCGCCCACAGGTCGTCCATGCCGCCCGCGAGGTCGCCCATCTCGCAGCGCGCGTTCCCGCGGATGTGCAGCGCGATCAGCCGCGAGCCGTCCGTCTGCGGGAGCTCCAGCGAGCGGTCCGCCCAGCGGAGCGACTCCTCGGTCCGGCCGGCGAACATCTCGTCCTCGGCGCGGCAGGCGTAGAGCTCCCCGAGCAGGGCCGAGGGCTCGTCGCCCTCGAGCATCGCGATCCCGCGGTCGAGCATCTCCCGTGCCGTCACGGTGTCGCCTTGCTGCCCGAGCTGGAAGTACAGGCGGCGCAGGACGCGGACCGCCGTCGTGCGGTCGTCGGCCGCGAGCGCCGCCTCGAGCGCCTCTCGATAGCTCGCCACCGCCTCGTCGGCGTCGATCTTCCCCGCGCGCCAGGCGACCGAGGTCCAGAGCTGGAGCAGGATGGGGCGATCGGCGTGGCCGGGCGGCGCGAGCTCGAGCGCACGCCCGTACGAGGCGGACGCCTGCTCGAGGTCGAGCGAGGTCTCCCGATCGCCGGCGAGCTTGAGGAACCGACGGGCGTCGTCTTCGATCGGCCTCGAGGTCATCGGTGAGCGCGGCCGCCCGCGCGAGCCGCAGGGCCTCCCAGGCGTGGAACGCGAGCCGCTCGGCCAGGTCGTCCAGGCGCCCGGCCGCCGCGTCCTCCAGCCAGCGGACGGTCTCGCGGTGCCGTTCCGCGCGTCGTGCCCGCGGGATCTGCCCGTAGGCCACGTCGCGGATCAGGGTGTGGGAGAACCCGAACTCCGCCTCCCCCTCGAGCGAGCGCTGTGCCGCGGGCCGGACCATCCCCCGGCGCTGGAGCTCGCGCAGCTCGGCCGGCACGTCCACGTCCGGCGGTGCGGTGGCCGCGAGCGCACCCACCCAGAACGGGTCGCCGATCACGGCCGCGTCCTGCACGAGGCCCGTTGGACCTGGGTGAGCGCGTCCAAGCGCGCGGCGATCAGCCCCTGGATCGACTGGGGCACCGGACCTCGCCCACGGAGCCGGCCTCTCCTCCGTCGGGCGTCAGCGCTGCCGCCCCGCGGTCGCCCAGCATGCGCACGAACTCGAGCGCGAAGAGCGGGTTCCCACCGGCGCTCGCGATCAGCGATCCCTCCGACCCCTCGGGGAGGAACGTCCGCACGATGAGGCCGCCGAGGAGGGTCAGCATCTCCTGCTCGTCGAGGGGCGACAGCGAGATCGTGGAGGCGTTCGCCTTCCCGCCGCCCCAGTCCGTCCGGAGGTCGAACAGCTCGGGCCGGGCAGTGCACACGAGCAGCAGCGGCGTCCGTTCCAGGTGGGCGGCGAGGCGGTCCAGGAACTCGAGCATCGGTGGATCTGCCCACTGCAGGTCTTCCACCACCAGGACGAGCGGCCGGCGCTCGGCCTCGAGCTCCAGGAAGCGCGCCCAGGCGGTGAACGATTCGTCGCGATCGACGCCCGTCGCGTCCTGATCGGCGGCGCCGACCAGGGGCGCGAGGCGCGAACGGAGCCAGTCCGCCTCCTCGGGCCGTGTCCGTGAGGTCGCGTACGGTCGACGCGAGCTTGTCGAGCGCCGTCGCCCGGTCGTCGGAGCGCATGATCCCCGTCACGCCCCGGACGACCTGCTCGAGAGGCGCGAACGTCACGGCGTCCCCGTACGGGGGACAGCGGCCGCGGAACCACGACACGGCCTGATCGGTCGAGCGCACGTGCTCCGCGAGGTCGGCGACGAGCCGGGTCTTGCCGATCCCGGGATCGCCCACGATCGTGACGAGCTGGGCGGTCCGCTCGCCGATCGTGCGCCGGAACAACTCGCGCAGGAGCGCGCGCTCGCGCTCGCGACCGACGAACGGCGGCGGGTCGTCCTCGTCCCGCAGCGGGGCATCCGACCGGAGTCCGACCGCACGCCATACCCGCAACGGGTCGGCCTTGCCCTTCACCGACACGGCGTCGAGCTCGACGAAGTCAGCCGAGGCGCGCGTCGCGAGGAACGTCGATCCGCCGACGACGATGTTCCCGAGCGGCGCGACCCCCTGCATGCGGGACGCCGTGTTGACGACGTCTCCCGCCACGTTCTCCCCGACGTGGGGTCCGGTCGCGAACGCGACGACGGCCTCTCCCGTGTTCACCGCGACGCGCACCGCGAGCGCGAGCTCGTCGGCCCGTGCCTGGATCGCGAAGGCGGCCCGGAGGGCGCGCTCGGGGTCATCCTCATGGGCGATGGGTGCGCCGAAGACGCCCATCGCCGCGTCGCCGATGAACTTGTCCAGGACGCCCCCGAAGCGCTCGATCTCCTCCTTGGCCAGAGCATGGAAGGGGACGAGTGTGCGCCGGACGTCCTCGGGGTCGGCCTGGTCGGAGTGGGACGTGAACCCTGCCAGGTCGGCGAACAGGATCGAGACGATCCGTCGCTCTTCGATCGTGCGGGTGCGGCTTCCGGTTGGGATCAGTGCGGCTCCGCACGATGGGCAGAAGCGAGCATCCGCCGGGACCGACCATCCACACGTCGTGCACGAGCGGCCCGGGGGTTCACCTTCTCCTGAGGTTCCCGCGGCCTCCTCTTCGAGGCTGGAGATCACGAGATCGAGGTCGCGATGGAAGCTCCGATCAGCGATCTCCATGGCATTGAGTCGGCCGACCGATGAAAGCGATGGGGGAAGCTCAGAGGTCGTGGGCATCGATGCCCCTGCCACGAGGATCGGGATCGTTCGGATGCCACGACCTACAGCGGCCTCGACCTCAAGTCGGACCAGATCGCTGGGGTCATTCAGGCGCGGATGCCCATCGGGACCGACGATGCTGGACCATGCGGGGCCGATCACGACGAGGACGACGTCCGCATCCCCGATGGCATGATCGATCGCCGCCACGAAGTCGCGGCCGCTTCCGATGGCATCGACGTCCATGAAGACCGAGTCGTGGCCGTACGTTGCTGCGAGCTTGTCGGCGATCCGGCCGGCGTGTCCCGCCGCATCGTCACGCCTATAGCTGATGAACACGCGCACGGTCAGTCATCGTATCTGGGTGATGCAGTCCTATCCCGTCGGCTCGAGCAAGACCCTGTCGGCGGTCGCCGAGAGCTGCAACCCAACGCCGTCGATGAGGCGGTCGTACGCTTCGGTCTCCAACCGCACGACGGGCATCCGCGTCCCGTACAGCTCCCGGGCGACGATCGCGCCGAGCGCCACGATCGGGTCGGGCTCGCCGAGCACGATCGCCGCCGGGCGCGATGCCGACCCGGATCGCCTCGGCCAGGACGTACGAGCTGGAGCTCGAGCCGCGCCCCGCCGGCATCACGAGCACGCGTCCCGTGAGGACCGCCCCGTGCTGCGGGTGGTGGACGTCGATCAGCCGGCCGGTCGCCGGATCGAGCCCGCCCCAGAAGCTCAGCGGCTCGTCCAGCACGAGCGCGGACCCCTCGGCCCGACCGGCGACGAGCGTCCGGGCCTCAGGCATCGTCGTCGCCCCACGCGCCGGGGTCGCGCCAGACGCGGCCGATCGCGGCGGAGCGGACGCACTCGTCGCATCGAGCCGAACACCACGTCGAACCCGAGGTTGCTCGGGGCGTACCAGGCCCACTTCCCCGAGTTCGTCATGACCGGCCCGTCGAGGTCGTGCAGGATCGGGGTGATGTACGTGCAGGTGTCGCTGACGATCGTGACCCCGGCATCCGCGAGTCGAGCGTCCAGCCCGCGACGCGCGGCTTCGGCCAGGGTGTCGCGGCCGACGTTCGCGTAGAACGGCACGCTTGCCGCGGTCCCTCCGACCAGCTCGGCCAGGCGCTCCAGCTCGGCGAGCGAGCAGTGCGGCGTGCCGACGCTCACGGCGCCGAGGCGCCCGCCGGCGACCGTGGTCAGCTCGGCGCGCGCCGCGCGGAGGTCCCCCTCGCCGATCGTCGCCTCGAGCTCCGGCTCGAGACCGCCGGTCGCCGCGTCGAGCGTCGGGGCCTCGGGCGTGATGCCGACGGCGTGGAACATCGCGACGGCGCCGGAGGACGCCGCCGCCGCCCCGAGCGCCTTGAGGCGGTCCTCCGAGGTCGACACCGGCAGCCCCACGATCGCCGGCACCAGGCCGCCCGTCCGGCGACCGACCACGTGACCGACGAGCGTGGGCAGGGTCTCGTCCTCGAGCAGCCGTTCCCGCACCCCGTCCAGCCGGAAGACCGCGCGGGCGCGACGCCCCTCGTCGGTGTGCAGGCCGGTGAGCGGGACGCGCCCGGTGATGGCGGCGCAGATGTCGACGAAGTCGCCGTAGCGCTCGGTCCGGGCGCCGAGCACCGAGTTCGCGAACACGATCGCGTTGGACTCCGCCCACGCGATGTGCGCTCCGGGTCGGGGCCGGTCCGCGAGCTGATAGGGCGCGCACGTCCAGGTCGGTCGGCAGCCCATCGCGAGGTAGGCATCCATCAGCCGCCGTGCGTCCGCCGCCGTGCGCGCGTCGAGGCGGACCAGGCCGGGGTGGAGCAGGTCGAGCGACGACACGTTCAGCGTCGTCGGCACGACGACCCGTGCGCCTCCCTCGAGGAGCCGGGAGGCGAAGTCCAGGCCCGCCGGCCCGTGGTACAGGCAGCTGTCGACGTGCGCGGAGACGACGTCGATCAGCCGCTCGGCGTCCGCGATCGTGCCCAGCTCGACGAGGATCCGCATCGCGAGGGCCGCCGCGTCGCCGCGAGCACCGCCGAGCGATCGCGCGATCGTCGGCGGTCAGGTCGAGCGGCATCGCGATCAGGCCGGGGGCGCGGGGACGCCGGTCGGATCCGCGTCCGCGTACGTCGTCTCGCCGAACGCCGCCGCATCGCGCGTCGCGAGCGACGCCAGGAACCGCGTGCCGAACACCGCCGAGAACTCCTTCTCGTCGAGCAGGTCCTGCTCGATCGCGCTCGCGGGCACGTACGGACCGATGTTCTGGCGGTAGCGGTAGTCCTGCAGGAAGGCGGCGACGTCGTCGACCGATGCGCCGTGCTGCCACAGGACGTCGGTGTGCAGGTACACCTCCGACGGGACGACGTTCTGCACCACCGCGAACGGGCCGCCGCCGAACTCGCGCTCGATCGCGTCGCCGAGCTGGATCGGATCGAGCCGGACGCCGTCCACGGAGTCGGGGAGCGGGCACTGGCCGTGGTCGGCGGTGACGAACAGCAGGTACTCGCCGGGCCAGAGCTCGTCGAGCGTGCCGACCAGGCGCGCGAGCTGCGCGTCCACCTCCTCGATCATGTCGCCGGTCTCCTCGGCGGCCAGGCCGTAGACGTGGCCCGCGTAATCGGGAGCCTTGTAGTTGATGTACAGGAGGTCGGTCACGCCGCTCTGGCCGATCGGCTCGTTCCGCAGGGTCGCCTCGATCAGGTCCCCCTGGTAGCGGACCACGGGGGGCGAGCAGCACGCGATCTGCCGCGGGGCCGGGCCGGCGTCCGGGGTGAACGGGGGGACCGGGGTCTCGGCGGCGTGCGCCTCGTAGACCTCGAGGCCCGGGGCGCCCTCGGGCATCCGGAAGAGCTCGGGGTTGTGCGGCGCCCACGCGCCGGCGCCGTTGTCCTTCGTCTGGTGCTCGTCCCAGTAGACGCCGACCGGCAGCTCCTCGGATGAGCCGGTCGCCGGCGCGCCGGGCGCGCGGCCGGAGCCGATCATCCCCATGTGCCAGACCTGGTAGCCGATCTGGCCGATCCAGGCACGACCGCCTGTCGCCTCGCTCCACAGCTCGGCGAACGTCGGGACCAGGAGGTCCCCGGGGTCGGCGCGGCCGGCCTCGCCGTAGGCCTTGCGGACCTTGCTGCCGTCGCGGATGTTGTGGCCCGTGATGCCGTGCTCGTCGGGGAACGTGCCCGTGCCGATCGTCGCGTGCGCGCACGCCGTCACCGCGGGGAACGAGCCCGTGATCGCCCCACGGTGGTTCGCCCCCTCGGCCATCAGGCGCCTCAGGGTGGGCCACCGCTCCGGCCAGAGCTGCAGCGCGTTCCACCCGCCGCCGTCGATCACGAACGTCACGATCAGCTTCGGCGCGGCCGTGGCCTCGCCCGGGACCTCCGAGGGCTGATCGGGGAGCGGCCTCCCGGCCCGGTCGGGCGGCCAGCCGTCGAACCCCATGAACGTGGCGGCCGTGGGCGCGAGGTCGGCGAGGGTCACGCGGTCGGCGTTGTCGGACGGGGCGACCCGTCCGGGGCCGTAGAGCACCAACGGCACGCGCTCGAGGTACATCCAGACCGAGGCGTGCGACGTCGCGACGTAGAAGCGATCCAGGTTCCGCGACTCCGGCGGGTAGTTGGAGCTGTTGCCGGGCGCCAGCACGAGCTGGAGGTCGCCGGACCGTCCCGGGTGGTACGCGCGACGGACGAGCTCCATGTAGTCGGCGCCGAGGTCCTGCGCCATCGCCTCCTGGACCGGCATCGGGTCGGGGCGCGACAGCTGCTTCGCCCACCGACCGAGGAGGCCCCCGCCGGCGACGGCGAGGAGTCCGCCGAGCCCGGTGAGCAGCAGGAACCGCCGCCGGCCCGGGTCGGCGGGCGCGTCGGCCCGGGACCGCACCCCGACGACGATCAGCAGGATCGCCAGCACGACGAGGCCGGCGACCCATCCGACCAGCGCGCCGCGCGCGAAGCCGAGGACCAACGCCACCAGCCCTCCGGCCAGCGCGAACAGGATCGAGGACCTGGGGGTCGGGCGCGCCATGACCCGTCGATTCTGGCAGAGGCGCCCGGGACGACCGGGAGATGGACGTGGCAACTCCGTGGAGTCGCCTACGCTGGGGCCGATGCGGATCGGGGAGGCGGAAGCACCTGCGGCCGGAGGACTTCACACGACGCGGGCGAGGGACCACCGCGCGCACATCGCGTGGATCCGCGACCGGCAGCGGTCCTCCGGCTGACGCGCTAGCTGCGCTTGCGCTCCAGGTCGAGGAACGGGGTCCGCACGACCGTCGCGTCGACCTTGCCTCGCTCGCCCTCGACGCTCCACTCGACCGACAGCCGCGTCCCCGGCCGCTCGAACCGGCGGTCCACCGAGCCGAAGCCGACCATCTTCTTGATCGTCGGGCCCCAGGTGATGCTGGTGGCGCGTCCGACCCGACGCCCCTCCTTGTACACCGGGACCGGATCGCGGTGGACCATCGGCGAGACGGCCGGGGCCAGGTCGTGCTTCGAGAAGAGGCCCTCGATCCCCGCCCACTCGAGCTCGAGCCCGACGAGGCGTCGCTCGGGACCGCCCGCCCGCTGCTCGGCGAGCAGCGCCCGGCGGCCGACGAAGTTCGTCTCCTTCCGGAGATCGACGAGCCGGCCGAGGCCGAGCTCGAACGGGGAGTAGAGCTGCTCGGGGGCGAACGCGTGCCGCGCGCTCGTGTACTCCACCTCGATCAGGATCAGCCCGGCCTCGACGCGCGACACGTCCATCGCGCGGATCCCGGCCGGATGGATGCCGTAGCGCTGTCCGACGTCGAAGAGCCGGTCCCAGACGGCGAGCGCCCCCTCGACCGGGATCCACAGCTCGTAGCCGCGGTCGCCCGTGTATCCCGTCCGGGACACGTCGATCTCGACGTCCGCGATCGTGGCGTGGCGGCGACGGTAGTAGCGCAGGTCGCTCCAATCCTCGCCCGTCGCCTCCTGCAGAACCTCGCGCGCGAGCTTCCCCTGGAGCGCGAGGGCCGCGGTCGAGTCGCTGACGTCGTCGATCGCGACGTCGAGACCGGTCGCGTTCAGGCCGAACCATCGCCCGCACGCGTCGGCGGCGGTGACGCGGAACCCGTCGTCGCCGAGCCGCGCGATCGTGCCGTCGTCGAGGACGTTGCCGTCCTCGTCGCACCAGGGGGAGTAGACGACCTGGTCGGGCTCGAGCGTGCCGATGTCGCGCGTCATGACGCGGTCGAGCAGGCGCGCGGCGTCGGGCCCCGAGACGACGTACTTGTAGAGCGGCGAGACGTCGATCACGGCCGCGGCCTCGCGGATCGCGTTGTACTCGATGTCGTGGAAGTCCGAATAGACCGCGGCGGCGTGGTAGCCGGACCACTCGCCCCAGGCGAGCTTGCGGTTCAGCTCCGCCTCGCGCGGGAAGAACGCGGTGCCGACGCTCAACGGACGCCCCTCGTCGCTGGCATGGGCGTCAGGCTAGCGGACGGCCCCGCCCGGGCGACCGCATCTCCGTTGACCAGTGGTCAGGCCCGCGGCCGCTAGGCAACCCCCGCGCGACGTGGCACCATCTCGGAGGTGACGAGCCGATCCGCCGCGGCGCAGCACCTGCGCGACCTCGCGGTCCTTCGCCGCGTCCGCGACCGCATCGACCGGGAGTACGCCCAGCCGCTGGACGTCGAGGCGCTCGCCCGCGGCGCCCACCTGTCGGCCGGGCACCTCAGCCGCGAGTTCCGGCGCGCCTACGGCGAATCGCCGTACAGCTACCTGATGACACGGCGCATCGAGCGCGCGATGGCGCTGCTGCGTCGTGGCGATCTCAGCGTCACCGAGGTCTGTTTCGAGGTCGGTTGCTCGTCGCTGGGCACCTTCAGCACCCGCTTCACGGAGCTGGTCGGTGTGCCGCCCAGCGCCTACCGGCGCGACCAGGCGTTCGCCACGGCGGGGATGGCGCCGTGCGTGGCGAAGCAGGTGACCAGACCGATCAGGAATCGAGAAGCGCCGGCCGCCGAGCCGCAGCTAGCCTGACCGCCATGGACATCACCATCCACCAGGCCATGCTCCCGCACGACGACCCCGACGCATCCCTGGCCTTCTATCGCGACACCCTCGGCTTCGATGTCCGGGGCGACGTCGAGTACGGCGGGATGCACTGGATCACGGTCGGCCCTCCCGACCAGCCCGGCACGTCGATCGTCCTGTATCCGCCGGCCGCCACCCCCGGCATGACCGACGACGAGCGGCGCACGATCGCCGAGATGATGGCCAAGGGCACCTACGCCAGCATCAACCTCGCGACGGCCGACCTCGATGCGACCTTCGAGCGGCTGCAGGCCGGCGACGCCGAGGTCGTCCAGGAGCCGACCGACCAACCGTACGGGATCCGCGACTGCGCCTTCCGCGATCCCGCGGGCAACCTGATCCGCATCCAGGAGCTTCGCTGATCCGCCCGGCGATCGCGACCGAGGTCGAGCGACCGGGATCCGTTCGACGCAAGGAGGTGCTTCACGATGGCTGAGAGGAAACCGGCGAAGAAGAGCACGCAGAAGTCCACGACGCGCACCACCGCGACCGGCAAGGGGTCCGACGGATTCACGGCCGAGGAACGTGCCGCGATGAGGGAGCGCGCCCGGGAGCTGAAGACGGCGAAGAACCAGGAGGAGGCGGAGCGCGACGTGCTCGCGAAGATCGCCGAGATGCCGGAACCGGATCGCGTCATGGCCGAGCGGTTCCACGCGATCGTCAAGGCCAGCGCGCCGGACCTCTCGCCGAGGACCTGGTACGGGATGCCCGCCTACGCCAAGGACGGCAAGATCGTCTGCTTCTTCCAGAGCGCGGACAAGTTCAAGGCGAGGTACGCGACGTTCGGCTTCAACGACACGGCGAACCTCGACGAGGGGGCCATGTGGCCGACCTCCTTCGCGCTGAAGGCACTGACCGCCACCGAGGAGTCGAAGATCCGCTCGCTCGTGAAGAAGGCGGTGCGCTGAGGCCGAGCGCGGGTTCGAGCGGGGCGGCGACGCGGCCTAGGTCACGTCGGACAGGAAGCGCCCGAACACCCCCAGGTAGCGGTCGACGTCCGCCTCGGTGTGGGCGATCGACACGGTCGGCCCCAGCCACCAGCCCGATTCCCACACCTCGCGGTTCGCCATGTAGACGCGGATCAGCGCCCGGAGCCCCGGGTCGTCGGCCGCGCGCGATGCGGCGCCGTTCCTCGGAGGCTCCGGTTCGAAGAAGTAACAGGCGTGCGCTCCCTCCTGCACCACGGACCAGCCGAGTCCCGCCCGCGCGATCGCCGCGCGGAGGCCGTCGGCGAGCCGGTCCCCGAGTCGGCCGGTCCGTTCGAACGCCTCCGGGGTCAGGACCTCGGTGAGCGCGGCGAGGCCGGCGGCCATCGAGAGCGCGTTCGCGAACAGCGTGCCGCCCGTGGCGACCTCGGGGACCACCGCGCCGGACACCACGTGGGAGTCCTCCGGCTGCGCGATCAGCGAGGCGAGCCGCTCGTTCATCCCGTACGCGCCGAGGGGGACGCCGGCGGCGATCGCCTTCCCGAGCACCAGGGCGTCGGGCTCGAGGTCCCACAGCCCGCAGAGGCCGGCGTATGCGCAGACGAGGGAGTGCGTCTCGTCGAGCGCGAGGATCGTGCCGGTCTCGCGGGTCGAGCGGCGCAGCGCCTCGTGGAACCCGGGCTCGGGCAGGATGAACCCCACGTTCGTCATCGCCGGCTCGGCCAGGACGAGCGCGACGTCACCGGGTGCGAGGGCTCGCTCCAGGGCCTCGACGTCGTTGAAGCCGATCACGCGCGTGCGACCGGCGATCCCGCTCGGGAGGCCGTCGTACTCGGGGACGACCTCGCCGCCCTCGAGCACGACGAGCGTCGTGTCCTCGAGCCCGTGGTACTTGCCGTCGAACAGCAGGACGACGTCACGCCCGGTGGCCTCGCGAGCCAGGCGGATCACCTCGGTGTTGGCCTGGGTGGCCGAGAGCGTGAACTGCCACTTCGGCATCCGGTAGCGCGCCGCGAGGTGCTCGGCCACCGGCACCGCGTCCGCGCTCGGCAGGAGGAACTGGTTGCCGAGCGCCATCCGCGCCGCCACCGCGTCGACCACCGGACCCGGTGCGTGCCCGCAGAACGCGCTCATGTCGGCGACGTACAGATCCGTGTACGTGTGCCCGTCGATGTCGGTGAACGACGCACCCTTGCCGCGATCGACCACGACCGGCGGGTGCTCGTACAGGTCGTCCATCCACGCCATCGGGACGCCGCGCGGCATCGTGCTCCGTGCGCGGTCGATCGCCGCCATCGATCGGGGATGTCCCTCGACGAACCGCGTGTTCTCGCGTTGCTCCAGATCCCTGACCTCGTCGGGATCGACGCCGGTCAGGTCGGCCATCGCGCGATCGTCTCACGGAACGGCGGGCGGCGTGATGGGAGCGGGACCCCGGCCGCCGGCCGGGGTCCCGCTCGGTCCCCTCGTGCTCGCGTCCGTCACGGCGAACCGGGATCCCTCCGCTGACCTGAGGTCAAGGCCGGTTTGGTGCCGCCCGAACCCCGCGGATAGCATGGGCGGCCGGCGCATCCGCGCCCCGCCGACACGGGTCGGATGACCCGCGGTCGCGGCGCCGCCGGCGCGACACGGTTCCCAGGAGGGGCGATGGCCGAACGCTACGACGCGGTCGTGATCGGGGGCGGGCACAACGGCCTGACCACCGCGGCCTATCTCGCGAAGGCGGGCAAGAAGGTCGTGGTGCTGGAGCGACGCCACGTCCTCGGGGGTGCGGCCGTGACCGAGGAGATCTTCCCGGGGTTCCGGTTCTCGGTCTACTCCTACGTCGTGTCGCTGCTGCGGCCCGAGATCATCCGCGAGCTGGAGCTGCCGAAGCACGGCCTCGAGATCCTGCCCCTCGACGGCACGATCACCCCCCTCGACGACGACTCCCTCTGGCGCGTGAACGATCACGGCGAGACGGTGCGCGAGCTCCGGCGGTGGTCGCGGGGCGACGCCGAGGCGTACGAGGAGTACGGCCTGCTGATGGCCGAGATGGCGCGGTTCATCAAGCCCATCCTGTCGATCGTGCCGCCCGACCCGGGGAAGATCTCGCCGACGCACTGGCTGCCGGTCGCGGGCCTCGCGAAGGCGTTCCGCGACCTCCCGAAGAAGCTGCAGACCACGTTCATCCAGCTGATGACGATGAGCGCGGCCGACTTCCTGGACCAGTGGTTCGAGACCGAGCCGCTCAAGGCGACGATGAGCGCCTCCGGCATCATCGGGACGTTCCAGGGTCCGCGCTCGCCCGGCACGGCCTACGTGCTGCTGCATCACTACATGGGCGAGATCGACGGCGCGTTCCGCGCATGGGGGATCCCGAAGGGCGGGACCGGCGGCATCAGCACGGCGATCGGGAGCGCGGCCCGGGCGCTCGGCGTGGAGATCCGCACCGAGGCCCCGGTCGCGCGGATCGACGTCGCGGGCGGCCGCACGACCGGGGTCACGCTCGAGAGCGGCGAGACGATCCTCGCCGACGCGGTGATGTCGTCGGTGGATTCGAACCTCACGTTCCTGCGGCTGCTCGAGCCCGGCGCGCTGGACCCGGCGTTCGAGGCCGAGGTGAGGCGCTACAAGTACCGGGGGTCGTCCGGGAAGGTGAACCTGGCGCTCTCGGGCCTGCCCGAGCTCGCGTGCAAGCCGGGCGTCGGGCCGTGGCTCCGCGGCGCGATCAGCTTCTCGCCGTCGCTCGACTACATGGAGCGCGCGTACGACGACGCGAAGTTCGGTCGGTTCAGCGCGCGGCCGTACATCGACTGCATCATCCCGACGCTCGTCGACCCGTCGATGGCGCCGCCGGGCAAGCACATCATGAGCTGCTTCGTGCAGTACGCGCCGTACAAGCTCGAGCCCGGCAAGGAGTGGAACGACGCGGAGCGCGAGGCGTTCGGTCAGAACGTGATCGACACGCTCGAGGAGCGCTTCCCGGACATCCGCTCGAAGATCGAGCACGCGATGTTCATCACGCCGAAGGACATCGAGCAGGTCACCGGCCTCACCGAGGGGAACATCTTCCAGGGCGAGCTCTCGCTGGAGCAGCTGTTCTTCAACCGGCCCGTCCCGGGGTGGGCGCGCTACCGGACGCCGGTCAAGGACCTGTGGATGTGCGGTTCGGCCACGCACCCCGGCGGCGGCATCATGGGCGCGCCGGGGCGGATCGCCGCGCTCGAGTACCTGAAGGACGCGAAGCGCGGGCGGAAGGTCGCCTGAGGTGGCGCGCGACGACGTGATCGTCATCGGCGGCGGCCACAACGGGCTGGTCGCGGCCGCGTACCTCGCGAAGGCCGGCGCCCGCGTGACGGTCCTGGAGGCTCGCGATCGGGTCGGCGGCATCCTCGCGAACGCCGAGATCGCGCCGGGCTTCACGGCGCCGGGCATCGCGCACACCGTCGGCCGGCTGCGGCCCTCGGTCGTGAAGGATCTCCGGCTCGGTTCGCACGGGCTGGAGCTGCTCTCGTCCGAGGTGCGCGTGCACGCGCCGCATCCCGACGGATCCTCGGTGACGTTGTGGGCCGACACCGCCCGCACGGCCGAGGAGCTCCGCGCGCGGAACGCCCACGACGCGGACGCCTACCCGACGTTCGATCGGAAGGTCCGCGCGGTCGCATCGTTCCTGGCCTACATCAACGCGTCGACGCCGCCCGACGTGAAGTCCCCGTCGATCGGCGACGCGATCATGGGGTTGAAGCTCGGCAAGGCGTTCAGGGACCTGGGCGCCAAGGCCGGCCGCGAGGCGATCCGCGCGCTCCCGATGGCGGTCGCCGACCTGGTGGGCGAGGCGTTCGAACTCGAGGCCGTTCGCGGACCCCTCTCGACGCGCGGCGTCCTCTACACGGCGACCGGGCCATGGGCGGCCGGGAGCGCCGCCGTCTTCCTGAACGACTCGGCCGGCAACGACGGCGGAGCCGCGGGCCAAGCGACGATCGCGCGCGGCGGCACCGGCGCCCTCGCCGACGCGCTCGGGGCGGCCGCGACGGCGTTCGGGGCCGAGATCCGCACGGGCGCCGAGGTGGCCGAGATCAGGACGCGCGACGGGCGGGCCGTCGGGGTGACGCTGGCCGACGGGTCCGCGCTCGACGCGCGGGTCGTGGTCTCGGCGGCCGACCCGAAGCGGACGCTCTCGCTCGTCGATCCGACCGAGCTCGGGCCCGAGATGGTGTGGCGCGCCGGCAACATCCGTCAGCCCGGGGCGACCGCCAAGGTGAACCTCGCGCTCGGTGGGGTGCCGGTTTTCCACGGCGCCGGCCACGGAGCCGACGACGACGCGGCGCGTCTGCGGGGCCGGATCGTGATGGGCACGAGCATCGACCACGTCGAGCGTGCGAAGGATGCGTGGAAGTACGGGCACGTCGCCGAGGACCCGTGGATGGAGGCGACGATCCCGACGTTCCTGGACCCGTCGCTCGCGCCCGAGGGCAAGCACGTGATGAGCGTGCTGGTCGAGGCGGCGCCGCGGCGTCTGCGTGAGGGGGAGTGGTCGGACGAGCGCGAGCGGCTCGGTGACCTCACGGTCAAGGCGCTCGAGCGGTACGCGCCGGGCCTCGGCGAGCTGGTCGAGGCGCGTCAGGTCATCACGCCCGAGGCGTTCGAGACCGAGTACCGCCTGTCGGGCGGCCACGTGTACCACGCGGAGCCGGGGCTCGATCAGTTCTTCGCGTGGCGCCCCTTGAACGGCGAGGCTCGCTACCGGTTCGTGGTCGACGGGCTCTACCTGGCGGGTTCGGGGGCGCATCCGGGGGGCGGCGTGACCGGCGGACCGGGCGCGAACGCGGCGCGCCAGATCCTCGCGGATCGCACGAGGAACTAGCCCGACCCGGGCCGGGATCAATCGTTGTTGGTGATCGTGCCCAGACCGATGCCGGAGCCGGCGATGGTGGCGTTGGTGGAGCTCGAGAGGTTCACCGAATAGGTCTCGTTCTGCTCGACGACGGTTTCACCTACGACCTGCACGATGATCTGCTTCGTCGTCTCGCCCGGATTGAACGTCACGGTGCCGCTCACGGAGGCGTAATCAGCGGGCGAAACCGCCGAGCCGTCGGCCGTGCTGAAGCCCACGGTGACCGTATTCCCGCTGGAAGCCGACAGGGTGACGGTGAAGACGGCGTTCACGGTTCCGCTGTTCCCCTCTGTCACCGTGGAGTTGCCGATCGAGATGGTCCGGTTGTCGTCATCCGTGATCGTTCCCAGCCCGAAGCCCGAACCGGCGATGGTGGCGTTCGTGGAGTTCGACAGGCCCACGGAGTACGTCTCGTTCGACTCGATCACTATGTCGCCGGTCACCTGGACGACGATCTGCTTGGAGACCTCGCCCGGGTTGAACGTGACGGTGTCGCTGTCGGCGACGTAATCGGCCGGGGCGGTAGCCGAACCGTTGGCCGTGGCGTAGTCGACGGTCACGGTGTTGCTGCTCGGCGCCGAGAGGCCAACGTTGAAGACGGCGTTCGTCGTGCCGACGTTGCCCTCGGTGACGGTGGACGCTCCGATCGAGATCGAGGCGGTGTCGTTGTCCGTGATCGTGCCCAGGCCCGACGCGTCCGCGATGGTGGAGTTCGTGGCGCCGGAGAGGTTCACCGAGAACGTCTCGTTCGCCTCGCTGGCGGTGTCGCCCTGCACCAGGACGACGACCTGCTGTGAGGTCTCACCGGGGTTGAACGTCACTGTCCCGCTGGCCGAGGCGTAGTCGGCGGGCGCGGTCGCCGAACCGGGGGCCGTCGCGTAGCCGACCGTGACCGTGGCCGAACTGGGCGCCGACAGGGTGACGGTGAAGACGGCGCTCACGGAGCCACTGTTCCCCTCGGTGACGGTCGCGTTCGCGATCGCCAGCGACGGGATCACAGACCCTCCGCTGTCGTCGTCGGTGATCGTGCCTAGCCCGACCGCGTCGAGGATCGTGGCTCCCTCGGCCTCCGACAGTGTGACCCTGAAGTTCTCGCTAGGCTCAGCGAGCGTGTCTCCGATCACCTGGACGGTCACCTGCTTCGCGGTGTCGCCCGGCGCGAAGATGAGTGTCCCCCCGGCCGGGTTGTAGTCGCTCGAGCCGGCCGTGCCGTTCGATGCCGCGAAGTCGACCGAAACCTGGGTCGGCGCCGACGCCGACAGCGTCACGTCGAACACCGCGTCCGTGGTACCGGTATTCCCCTCGGTGATCGTCAGGTCACCGATGATGAGCGAGGAACCGCCCGTGCTCGGGTCGTCGTCATCGACGATCGAAGCACGGCCGACGCCGCGCCCGATCTCCGCCCCCTTGGGCTTCGTGAGATGCACCGTGAACGTCTCATCGGTCTCGGCGAACGTGTCCCCGGTGATCCTGACGACGATCCGACGCGAGGTCGCTCCACCCTTCGTGAATCGGAGCGTGCCGTGGGTCCTCCCGAAGTCGTCGAGCGTGGCGGTCCCGGCGTGGGTGCGGTAGTGGACCTTCACGTCCGCCGCCCGCGAGAGCTTCACGACGAAGACGGCCTTCACGGATCCGGCGTCGCCTTCGTCCACCGTCAGGTTGCGGATCGACAGGGTCGGCATCCGGGCGGCCGTCGCCGAGGGCGCGAGCGCCAGCACGCCCGAGACGAGCGACACGGTCAAGCAGAGGCGCGCCGAGGTGCGGATACCGCTTCGCGCGGTCCGAGTCGATCTCGACAGGAGCATGGTCGGTCATCCTTCAGGGCAACCGGGAGGCTTCCCCTACCCCTTCCTCTCGGCGACATCACGGGGCACTTGAGCAGGGGATATATGGGCCTCGGCCATCCCAGTCCTCGGGCAGGGAGACGCGTCCTAGGTCCCGGTTCGGCTAGGCCGCGTCGGGCGCAGCGCGGGACCGGCGATCGCTGGCCGTCGAGGAAGGCCGGGCGTCGCCTGGGGCGGCACGCGATCGAGCGCCCTCGGGTCGGACCCACGTGACCTCACCGTCGCCGTCGCGCGTGAGACCCCAGCCGTGCTCGTGCACGAGCCGGTGGTGGAACGCGCACACCAGCACGAGGTTGTCGAGGTCGGTCGCCCCGCCGCGGGACCACCACTCGACGTGATGCGCCTGCGTGAAGCGCCTGGCGTCGCACCCGGGGAACCGACAGGTCCCGTCGCGATGGCGCAGCTGCCGCATCATCCACGGCGCCGGCTCGCGCGAGAGGCGAGCGACGGACCGCACGGTGCCATCCGGATGCTCGACGACGGTCTGCAACCGCGCGTTGCAGAGGAGGCGGTGCAGCGTGGAGCCGGCGATCACCGGCCCGTCCTCGATCAGGGCGTTGGCGTCGTCGTCGATCACGGCGTCGAGCTCCGCGTGGACGACGACGGTGGCCCGATCCTGGTCGGGGTCGTCGGCGATCCGAGCCGAGCAGAGCGCGACGAGCGCGTCGGCCCGCCTGGCGCCCACGAGCCGGTCGGGCTCCTCGTCGGGCATGATCGGGATCTCGTCGCCGAGGCGGTCGAACGCTCGCGCGACGACCGCGCCGGCCGCACCGGGCAGCTCGGCGTCGAGATGGAACCGGCGGCCGCCGTCCGTGTAGCGGTACTCGAGCCAGCGATCGCGCTCCGCTGCGGCCGTGTCCGCCTCGACCCCTTCGCGCGCCCGCAGGTCCCCCGCGCGTCGGATCGCCCCCGAGGAGACGCCTCGCGCCCACCGAACGAGGGCGTCCTCGTCGTCGAACTCGGCGAAGCGGGTGAGCTCGACCACCTTGTCGATGCCGAGCTCACCCCTTGCGAAGGCGTCGGCGGTGGTGGGGAGCGTCCGCAACGCCCGCCCGGAGGCGAGCCAGCGCTCGGCCTTCCAGCGAGAGATGCCCAGCTGCATCGTGGTCCAGTGCGCCATGTCGTGCGCGCCGTCCTCGACCCAGGCCTCCGCCTCCCCGAGCTGGGTCAGCGCTTCGAGCAGTCGGTGCTGGAGAGCGGAGATGTCGCGATGCAGCCGATGCACGCGCGACGTCAGGGTGTCGATGCTGCCGGGTTCGGTTGCCACGAGCCGTTCCGTTCCGGGGGAGGACCGGGTTCGGCGGATCAAGACATCTACCATATCGAACATACGTTCGGATGTCAAGGGGCCGGCGAGCGTTTCGCCCCGGAGGCCGAACGATCCGCCTCCCGATCGAGGCGCGCCGAGCGGATCCGGCGAGGACAGCTCTCTGATAGCGGGTATGCTATCAGGCGATGGAAGCTCGGACGATGCTCAGGAACGCTCGGCGCCGGTCCGGCCTCACGCAGCGCGCCCTGGCCGCGCGGGCGGGCGTGCCGCAGTCCACCGTCGGTCGCATCGAGGCGGGCGCGCTCACACCGCGCACCGACACCTTGGCGCGGCTGCTTCGCGCGTCCGGCCATGAGCTCGAGCTCGCGACGCGGCTGGGCGACGGCGTCGACCGCGGGCAGATCCGCGAACGTCTCGCTCGAACGCCTCGCGAGCGGCTCGAGGATCTCGCGGCCGCGGCCGAGGCGATCCGCCGGATCCACGGGCGGGCTCGGGCGGTGAGGGCGTGAGCGCCTTCGATCCGCTCGGGGCGCTCGCCGCCCTCCAGAGGCCGGCGTCCGCTTCGTCGTGGTGGGCGGCGTGGCCGGGGCGGCGCACGGCTCGCCGTCGGTCACCCAGGATCTCGACGTCTGTTACGAGCGCTCCCCGGACAACCTCGCTCGCCTGGCCGGCGTCCTGCGCTCGCTGCACGCGCGGCTCCGCGGCGTCGACGAGGATGTGCCGTTCCGGCTCGACGCGCGATCGTTGGCCGCCGGCGACCACTTCACCCTCGCGACCGACCTCGGCGACCTCGATCTGCTGGGGACGCCGGCTGGAACGCTCGGCTACGAGGATCTGCTGCCCGGGGCGGTGGATGTGGACCTGGACGGCCTCGTCGTGCCGTTCGCGTCGCTCGACGACCTGATCCGGATGAAGCGCGCGGCGGGACGGCCCCGCGACCTGGCGGAGCTCGAGATCCTCGGTGCCCTCCGGGAAGAGATCGAGGGCCCCTGAGGGAAGCGTCCCGGCAGACCGGCCGGGCGATCCGCGACCCGGGTGTGGGCCGTTCGTGGGAAGCTGTCGCGCCATGAGCGACGAGCGCGACTTCCGCCTCGAGACCTCCGAGCTGCGCGCGGACGACGAGTTCGGTGAGTTCGACTGGACCGACCTGCCGTACTACTCGGACTGGCGCGGCTCGTTCCACAAGCTGCCGTTCTGTCACGACGAGGAGGCGCTCCGTGCGGCGGGCGCGGACGTCGCGATCGTGGGCGCTCCCTACGACGACTCGGTCTCCGCGAGGCCGGGCGCGCGGTTCGGACCGCGCGCGATCCGGAGCGCCCCGTACCACTGGAGCACGCCCATACGCGTGGTCGATCCAGCAGGACGTCGAGCCGTTCAACGAGGTCACCGTCGTCGACGCCGGCGACGCGCCGATCGTCCCGGGACGCGGCGCTCGCTCGCTCCGCGTGATCCACGAGAAGGTCCACCGGGTCGCGAGCGCGGGGGTCCTGCCGATCGTGCTCGGCGGCGACCACTCGATCACGTACCCGTCGGCCGCGGCCGTCGCGCGCGTGCAGCACCCGCGCTCGATCGGCATCGTCCACTTCGACGCGCACGCCGACGCCGGCGAGGAGCAGTGGGGCTCGCTGATCGGCCACGGCGAGCCGATGCGCCGCCTCGTCGAGGAGGGCTGGGTCGCGGGCCGCAACTTCGTGCAGGTGGGGCTCCGCGGGTACTGGCCGGACCAGGACACGTTCGGCTGGATGCGCGAGCAGGGGTTCCGCTGGCACACGATGGTCGAGCTCGAGGAGCGCGGCGCGGACGCCGTGATCGCCGACGCGATCGCCGAGGCGCTCGACGGCCCCGACGCGATCTACCTGTCCGTCGACATCGACGTGGTCGATCCGGGCATGGCGCCCGGCACCGGCACGCCGGAGTCCGGCGGGATGCTCGCGCGCGAGCTGCTGCGGGCGATCCGCCAGATCGTCCGCGACGTGGACCTCGTCGGGATGGACGTCGTGGAGGTGTCGCCGCCGTACGACCAGGGCGAGGTGACGGCGCTCGCTCGCGCACCGGTGCGTGCTGGAGGCGATCTCGTCGCTCGCCGTCCGCGCCCGCGACATCGGCGGCGACCGCGACCGCGGCGCCGGCGACGCCCAGGCCCGCGAACCCGGCCGATGACGTCCGGCGTCGAGGGTCACGAGCACGAGCTCGCCGACAACCGCAAGCTCTGGGACGCGTACACGGCGATCCACACGACCGGCTCGTTCTACGACGTGCAACGGTTCCGCGACGACCCGCACGACCACCGGATCCGGCCGTTCGAACGCGACGAGGTCGGCGACGTCGAGGGCAAGACGCTGCTGCACGTCCAGTGCCACTTCGGCCTGGACACGCTGTCGTGGGCGCGGCTCGGCGCGACGGTCACCGGCGTGGACTTCTCGGAGCCGGCGATCGCGTTCGCGCGCGAGCTCGCCGCCGAGACCGGCCTCGGCGACCGCTCCCGGTTCGTCGTCTCGAACGTGTACGACCTGCCCGGCCCGCTCGTCGGCGAGACGTTCGACGTCGTGTACACGTCCCGCGGCGCCCTCTGCTGGCTCCCCGACATCCCGACGTGGGCGCGGATCGTCGCGGGGTTCGTGAAGCCGGGCGGGATCTTCTACGTCCACGAGGCCCACCCGGTGTTCTGGGCGGTCGCCGACGAGCAGGAGCGGCCCAACGACCTGCACTTCGGGTTCGACTACTGGGGCGGCGAGACGATCACGTTCCCGGTCCAGGGCTCCTACGCCGACCCGGATGCCGACGTGGACGCCGAGGTCGAGCACGGCTGGAACCACTCGCTCGGGGAGATCGTGACGGCGCTCGCGGACGCCGGCCTGCGGATCGAGCTGCTCGACGAGAAGCGCGTCCTCGACTGGCCGGTCCCGTTCCTGCGGGAGCTGCAGGACGGGTCCTACGGCTTCCCCGAGGACCAGGTCGGCACGATCCCGCTGATGTACTCGCTCCGGGCGCGCAAGGACGGGTAGGCATCGCGCCGGTCGGCGCTCGGGCCGAGCCTCAAGCGCCGGTGGCGCTCCGTCGAAACCTCTGAGGTGAGCCTTCCCGAGCCCGCCGTGGGCGGAACGACCGCGGCGTTCCGACGCGTGGTCGAGAACGTCGAGCGGGTGATCGCCGGCAACGACGAGGCGGTGGAGGCCGCGACGATCTGCCTGTTCGCCGACGGCAACCTGCTGCTGGAGGGCGTCCCGGGGGTCGGCAAGACGATGCTCGCCCGCGCCCTGGCCCGCTCGATCGGCGGGGAGTTCTCGCGGGTGCAGGCCACCCCGGACCTGCTGCCGTCCGACGTGACGGGCATCAGCGTCTACGACCAGGGCCAGCACGCGTTCCGCTTCCAGCCCGGGCCGGTCTTCGCGAACGTCGTCCTGGTCGACGAGATCAACCGCACCACGCCGCGCACGCAGTCGGCCCTGCTGGAGCCGATGGAGGAGCGGCAGGTCACCGTCGAGGGCGTGACGCACGCGCTGCCGCGGCCGTTCGTCGTGATCGCCACCGAGAACCCGATCGAGCAGCACGGAACGTATCCGCTCCCCGAGGGCCAGCTCGACCGCTTCACGATGACCGTTCCGGTCGGCTACCCGGATCATCGGCACGCGGCCGACGTCGTGCACCGGCAGCTCACGCGCCACCCGATCGAGGACCTGGAGGCCGTGCTCTCGACCGACGAGGTCATCGCGTGTCAGCGCGCGGTCCGTGAGGTCCACGTCGACCGGACCGTCGTCGACTACGCCGTGGCGCTCGCCCAGGCGACGCGCGCCGCCCAGGAGGTGGCGCTCGGGGCCTCGCCCCGCGCGAGCGTCGCCCTCGTGCGGAGCGCGCAGGCGCGCGCGACCGCGCTCGGACGCGACTTCGTCCTGCCGGACGACGTGAAGGCGATGGCGCCGGCCGTGCTCGCGCACCGGCTGATCCCGCGGCAGGGCCGGGGGAGCGGCGTCGGACGCGACGTCGTCCGCCGGGTGCTCGATGAGGTCCCGGTCCCGCTGGGCGTCGTCGGGAAGGCCTGAGCCGTGCCGCGCCGGCGGCGGGCGTTCCGGCTCCGCAAGCGGGCCGCGGCGCTCGTGGGGGGAGCGGTCGTCCTCTTCCTCTTGGGTACGAACGTCCAGGCCGGTTGGCTCTTCGTCCTGTCGGCGCTCCTGGCCGGGACGGTGATCGCCGGGGCGGCCCTGCCCGGTCGCATGACGCGCGGCGTGCGCGTCGAGCGGCGCGCCCCGGCCGAGGTGCATCAGGGCGACGAGGCCTACGTCGAGCTCGTCCTGACCAACCCGACGCGCGGGCTCCGGACCGGGATCGTGGTCGACGACCCGATGTTCTCGCCGGCGTCGTTCGAGGTCGGGACGCTCCGGCCGGGCGAGCGCGTCGAGCTGGGGGCGGTCCGCGTCGCGGAGCGACGCGGACCGCAGGAGGGCGGGACCGTCACGCTCCGTTCCGCGGCGCCGTTCGGCGTCGCCGAACGGCGCCGCCCCACCCCCGCCCCCGCGGACTGCCTCGTGCTCCCGAAGGTCTCGCCGCTCGCGACGCTCCCGTTCCTCGACGCGACCGCGACCTCCGAGCGCGCGCTCCACAGCGCGCCGCGGCGCGGGGCGGGACCGGAGTTCCTCGGCGTGCGGGAGTACCGGTCCGGCGACAGCATGCGCCACGTCCACTGGCCGTCCACGGCCCGGACGGGCTCCGTGATGGTCCGCGAGTTCGAGGAGGAACGCACGCGGCGGATCGCGATCGTGGTGGACACCGTCGCCGACGCGGGCGAGGCGTGGACGCCGCTCGACGCGGCGTGCTCCGCCGCCGCCTCGATCGCGCTGGCGGCGGCCGCCGACGGACAGGGCGCGCGGCTGCTCGTGGCCGGCGAGCTCGAGGTGGAGGTCACGGCCCACGAGGACGGACGCGCGCTCCTGCGGAGGCTGGGCCGGGTCACGCCGTCCGGGCGATCGATCGCGGACGCGGCGCCCGAGCTGGCGGACGCCCTCCAGGGGGCCGAGACGGTCGTCGCGATCCTCCCGACCTGGCGGGTCAACGCGGCCCCGGCCCTCGTCCCGGCGCTCGTGACGCTCGCCGCCTCCGGCGCGCGCGTGGTCGCGATCCCGATCGTGCTCGATCCGTCGGCCGCCGGTCGGTTCGCGCTGCCCTCCGCCGAGGCCGACGCGCTCGTCGCCGACCTGCGGCGCACCGGGTTCGCGACGTATCCGTGGCGGCCGGCCGACGAGCTGGCGGACGCCCTGGCCGGGCGCGCGTCCGCGGCCCTCGAGCCCGCGGGGGTCGCCGCGCCGTGAACCTCCGCGCGTTCCGCCGCGGCAAGGAGCCGCCCGAGGACTCGGTGCCGATGCGGGTCGTCGTCGCCCTCGCGGTCGAGGTCTCGATCCTCGCGGTGATCGCCCAGGGCGCGGTGGACGCCACCTCGGCGGTCGCCGCCCTGGTGCTCGCGCCCGTCGGCTACCTCTTCTCGTACCGCGTGCGCGCGCGGTCGAACGTGACGACGAAGGTCCTGCTCGCGATCGGGATGATGGCGGCGTTCGCGCAGTTCCTGCAGGCGGTCCAGTACGCGTCGAACGTGGACCAGGCGCGCGTCCCGCTCGGGTCGCTCTTCCTGTGGGTACAGGTGCTGCACGCGTTCGACGTCCCGCGCCGGCGCGACCTCGGCTTCTCGATGGCGTCGAGCCTGATCCTGATGGCGGAGGCCGGGGCCATCTCGCTCTCCACGTCCTACCTCTTCTTCCTGCTCCCGTGGTCCGCGCTCGCGGGCGTGTGGCTCGCCCTGTCGAGCCGTCCGAGGGCCGGGTCCGTGACCGCGCCGGTCTCCACCCGCCGGGTCCGTGCGCGGACCGCCCCGTTCGCCCCCGCTCGCACGTTCGCGTTCACGGGGCTGGTGGTGCTGTCCGCGACCGCGGTCGCGTTCCTGTCGATGCCGCGGGTCCCGGGCACGCCGATCCACGCCCCGCCGTTCGCGCTCGGCCTGGCGCGACCCGTGGAGTCGTTCGACGGCGGCGTCGAGAACCCCGGCCTGCCCGCCGCGGCGCCCGACGGCGTGGTCGACTTCGCCCCGGACGCCTACCCGGGGTTCGGCGACGTGGTGGACCTGCGGGCGCGCGGGCGTCTCTCGGACGAGATCGCCTTCCGCGTGCGGGCGACCCAGGCGACGCTCTGGCGCGCGCAGGCGTTCGACACGTACGACGGCGTGACCTGGACGATCGACGACGACCGCACGCGGCCGATGCAGCCGCAGGACGAGACCGGGTCGTCCGTGATGCCGCCCGAGCTGTTCCGCCGGAACTTCGGCTTCACCGCGCCGTCGGTCTCGCTCACCCAGACGTTCTACGTGGACACCCCGCAGCCGAACGTGCTGTTCGCGGCCGCCGTCCCGGCGCAGGTGTACTTCCCGGCGAGCACCCTCGCGGTGGATCGGTACGGCTCGATCCGCGCCCCGTTCCTGCTGGACGAGGGCCTCGTGTACTCCGTCGATCTCGCAGGTCCCCGTCACGACGCCCGCGCTCCTGCGCGCGGTCTCCTCGGGCGCCTACCCGTCCGCGCCGTCGGCCCTGCCCCGGGTCTCGGACCGCTACCTCCAGCTCCCGGTCGCGCTGCCCTCGCGGGTGGGCGACCTGTCCCGGCGCATCACCGCCGGCGCCACGTCCGAGTACGACCGGGTGATCGCGGTCCAGTCCTGGCTCCGCGAGCACACCGTGTACGACCTCGACGTGCCGCGGGATCCCGTCGGGGTGGACGCCGTGGACCACTTCCTGTTCGAGACGCGCCGCGGGTTCTGCGAGCAGATCGCGAGCTCGATGGCGGTGATGCTGCGGACGCTGGGGATCCCCACGCGCCTCGTCACCGGGTACGGACCCGGCGCGCGCAACCCGCTCACCGGCTACGTCGAGGTGCGCCAGTCCGACGCGCACGCGTGGGTCGAGGTCTTCTACCCGCTCGTCGGGTGGGTGCCGTACGACCCGACGTTCGGCGTCCCGAACGTCACGGACACCCAGGGCCCGCGGTTCATCGCGGGGGAGGCGCTGGCGGCGCTCGGCCGGTTCGTGGCCTCGATCACGCCCGAGCCCGTCAAGCGGGCGGTGACGGCGGTCGCGGGGATCGTGCGCGACGCCGGGATCGCCCTGGTGCGCGCGTGGCCGCTCGACGGCCGCGGTCCTCGCGCTGGGCGGGCTCGTCGCGCTCGGGCTGCGGCGATGGCGCCGACGCCGCGCCCGCGGCCCGCGCCCGACCGGCGCGGCCGCCGCCTTCGCGTCGCTCGTGGCGGCCCTCGGCCCGGCGGGGCATCGCCGGGACGAGACCGAGACGCCGAGCGAGTTCCTGCGCGCGCTCTCGTCCGATCCCGCCCTGGCCGACGAGGTCGTCCGGTCGGCCGAGCTCGTCGTGCGGACGTTCGAGCGGGAGCGGTTCTCCGGCCACGCGCCGACGACGCGGGAGCTGGCCGAGGCGGACGCCGCCGCCGGGCGCGTCCGGGAGCTGGTGCGCCGGTAACATCGACGGCATGTGCCGATCGATCAAGACGCTCCGCGTGCGCGACGAGGTGGCGACCGAGGACGAGATCCGCGCCGCGGCCCTGCAGTTCGTCCGCAAGGTGAGCGGCTACCGCGAGCCGTCGAAGCGCAACGAGGAGGCCTTCGGGGCGGCGGTCGACGAGGTGGCCGAGGCCTCGCGCAAGCTGCTGGACGCCGTCACGGCGCCGCGGGCCTGATCGCGATGCTGCCGCTCGACCCCAAGCCCGAGGACATGCGCGCGATGGGCGAGGCGGTCGTCGAGTACCTCGTGGACTTCATCGGGGGCCTCGACGACGCGCCCGCCTCCAACACCGAGGGCGCGCTCCAGCAGGCCCGGGCGCTCCGCGGCTCGCCCCCGGAGCTCGGCGTGGACTTCGACGAGGTGTTCGGGCGGATGCGCGACGCGATCGCGCGCACGTACGAGTTCGCCGGCCCCGGCTACCTGGCGTACATCCCGGGCGGCGGGCTCTACACGGCCGCGCTCGGCGAGTTCCTGGCGCAGGGCGTGAACCGCTACGCGAACCTGTGGGGCCCGAGCCCCGCGGTCGTGCAGCTCGAGCAGAACTGCGTGCGCTGGATCTGCGACCTGTTCGACTACCCCGAGGAGGCGCGCGGGCTGCTCACGAGCGGCGGCTCGATGGCGAACCTCTCGGCGATCGTGACCGCGCGGCACGCGCGCCTCGGCGAGGACTTCCTCGACGGGACGTACTACGTGAGCGAGCAGGTCCACGCGAGCATCTCGAAGGCCGCGAACCTGGCCGGGTTCTCCCGGCGCAACCTGCGCCTCGTGCCGACGGACGCCGAGCTCCGGATGGATCCGGAGGCGCTCGCCGCGATGGTCCGCGAGGACCGGGCGGCGGGGCTGCGCCCGTTCCTGGTCGTGCCGTCGGCCGGCACGACGAACACCGGCGCGATCGATCCCCTCGACGCGGTCGCCGACGTCGCCGCGCGCGAGGGCCTGTGGATGCACGTGGACGCGGCGTACGGGGGGTTCTTCCAGCTGACCGAGCGGGGACGCGAGCGGTTCCGCGGGATCACGCGGGCCGACTCGATCACCCTGGACCCGCACAAGGGGCTGTTCCTGCCGTACGGGATCGGCTCGCTCGTCGTCCGCGACGGCGCGGCGCTTCGCGACGCCCACTTCGAGGGCGCCGCGTACCTGCAGGACCTCGCCCCCGAGGAGGAGCTCCCGAACTTCACCGAGTACTCGCCCGAGCTGTCGCGGGCGAACCGCGGGTTCCGGCTGTGGCTGCCGCTCTCGGTCCACGGCGTGGGCGCGTTCCGCGAGGCCCTCGACGAGAAGCTCGACCTGACGGACGTGCTTCACCGCGGCCTCTCGGCGATCCCGGGCGTGGAGATCCCGTGGGCGCCGCAGCTCACCGTCGTCGCGTTCCGGCTCCGCGGCGCCGACGAGGCGACGAACCGCCGGTTCCTGCAGGCGATCAACGACACGAAGCGGGTGTTCCTGTCGAGCACGCTCGTGCACGGGGGGTACGTGCTGCGCGCCTGCATCGTGAGCCACCGCACGCACCGCGACCGGATCGAGGAGTGCATCGCGATCGTGGGCGACGCCGCCGAGCGGCTCGCCGGCTGACCGACGGGGGCCGCCGATGCCCGAGATGCCCGAGGTCCAGGCGCTCGCCGAGCGGCTCGACGAGGTCCTCGCCGGGGCCGAGCTCCACCGGTTGGACACCCTGTCGTTCTCGTCGCTCAAGACGTTCGCGCCGCGGCCCGACGAGCTGGCGGGCCGCACGATCGAGCGCGTCGGGCGGCGGGGCAAGTTCGTCGTGATCGACCTGGACGGCGGGTCCCGCCTGCTCTTCCACCTCTCGCAGGGCGGACGCGTCGACGTCGAGTCGCCGCCCAAGGCCACGAAGCCGCGGGGATCGGTGCTGCGGATCCGGGCGACGGACCGGCCGAGCGTGCTCGTCAAGGAGTTCGGGCACGAGCGCAAGGCCGGCTGGTGGGTGCTCGCGCCCGGCGACGACGGGCCGCTCGCCAAGCTCGGGCCCGAGGCGCTGTCCGAGGGCTTCGCGGCCTTCGTCCGCGTGGGGATGGACACCCGCCGGATCCACACGATCCTGCGCGATCAGCGCACGGTCGCCGGGGTCGGGCGCGGGTACGCGGACGACGTGCTGCACCGGGCGAAGCTCTCGCCGTACGCGTCCCTCGCGAAGCTGACCGGCGACGAGCGGGAGCGGCTGCTGGACGCGCTCGCGCGCGATCCTCGACGACGCCCTCGCGGCCGAGCGCCGGCGCACCGGCGGGCTGCCGACGAAGATCGGCGACCACTTCACCGTCCACGGGAAGTACGGGGAGCCGTGCCCCGTCTGCGGCGACGACCTGCGGCGCGTCTCGTACGAGTCGCACGAGGTGACGTACTGCCCGACGTGCCAGACCGGCGGGCAAGATCCTCGCCGACCGGCGCCTCTCGCGCCTGATCCGCTAAGATCCTCGCGGACCGGCGCCTCTCCCGCCTGATCCGCTAGGGCCGTGACGCACGCGCCTTCCCGAACGTGGCCCGATGGGCGTAGGGTCGGTCTACCGACGGATGAAGGGGGAGACATGGCACGGTTCGTCAGCTTGTTGAACTGGACCGACCAGGGGGCCAAGACGGCCGCCGACACGGTCGGTCGCGCCGAGGCGGCTCAGAAGGCCGCGGCGGAGATGGGCGGCTCGATGGAGGTCTACTGGACGATGGGCCAGTACGACATGATCGCGATCTCGGAGTTCCCCGACGACGAGACCGCGGTGGCGTTCCTCGCGAAGGTCTCCTCGCTCGGGAACGTGCGTTCGCAGACGATGCGCGCCTTCGACGCGAACGCCGTCAGCAGCATCATGGGGAAGATGTAGCGCGGACGACCGCGGCGCGGTGGCCCCCGGCGGGTGTGGACGCCGGGTGATGCCACCGCCCTGATCGAGCAGCAACGGGGTTCGCCGGCGGCCGCGCGACCGCGCGTCCGCTAGCGTTCTCCGCCGTGTCCGAGCGCTTCCACCCCGACGGGGACCGGATCCCCGATCCCGAGGAGCCCGCGTCGCCGGGGCTCCTCGCGCGTGCGCGCGGGCACCTCATGGACGTCACGCCGCTGCGGATCTCGCGCGACTTCCGCTCCCTGTTCATCGGCCGCTCGATCTCGGACTTCGGCGACGGCATCGTCGAGGTGGTCGTGCCGTTCCAGGTCTACGACCTCACCCACTCGACGCTCGCGGTCGGCCTGCTCGGGCTGTGCGCGCTCGTCCCGGTGATCGTCTTCCCGATCGTCGGGGGCGCGGTCGCCGACGCGGTCGAACGGCGCCGGCTGGTGATCGTCACCCACGCTCTTCCTCGCGGTGCTGTCGCTGCTGCTGGCGCTGAACGCCCTGCGCCCCGAGCCCATGCTCTGGCCGCTGTACGTGTTCGCGACGCTCTCGGCCGGGGTCGGGACCTTCAACCGCCCGGCGCTGTCGACCTGGCCGGCCCGGCTGCTGGACCCGGGCCTGCTGCCCTCGGCGAACGCCCTGGAGTCCGGGATCGGCAGCCTCGACTACATGGTCGCGCCCGTCGTCGCGGGCGTGCTGATCGCCGTGATCGAGCCGGCGGGGGCGTTCCTGTTCGACGCGGCGACGTTCCTGGTCGTGATCGCGATGGTCCTGCGGATGCGCCCGTCGCCGCCGGCCGAGGACGCGGAGCGCTTCGGCTGGGCGTCGATCAAGGAGGGGTTCCGGTTCCTGAAGGGGAAGCGGACGATCCAGTCGGTGTTCCTGGCGGACCTGAACGCGATGGTCTTCGCGTTCCCGCTGGCGCTGTTCCCGGCGGTCGCGGCCGACCAGCTGGACGGCGGGCCCGGTCCTGCTCGGGCTGCTCTACGGGGCGATCGCGGCCGGCTCGCTGCTCGCGAGCGTCTTCTCGGGCCGGGCGAAGCACGTCCGCCGCCAGGGGCGCGCGATCATGGTCGCGATCGTCGTGTGGGCGGCCGCGATCGTCGTGTTCGGGTTCTCCACGACGGCCTGGCTCTCGATCGCGATGCTCACGATCGCCGGCGCGGGCGACATGGTGAGCGGCATCTTCCGCCACTCGATCCTGCAGGCGGCGGTGCAGGACCGGTTCCGCGGGCGCCTCGACGGCATCGGGATGGCGGTGTGGGCGACCGGTCCCTCCCTGGGCGACCTCGAGTCCGGCGTCGTCGCGAGCGTGTGGAGCGTGCCCGGCTCGATCGTCTCCGGCGGGATCCTCACGATCGTCGGGATCGGGGTGCTCCGGTGGTTCGCGCCGGGGTTCTGGAACTACGATGCGCGGCACCCGACGCCCTAGGAGACGCCCGTGCTCGCGTTCAGCCCCGAGATCTACGACACCCTGAAGCTGATCCACATCCTCGCGGCCGTGATCTGGGTCGGGACGGGGCTGTACTTCCAGTACGCCGGCACCCGGCTGCGCCGCGCGGGCGAGCCCGAGGCGCTCGCGTGGCTTCGCGGCGCAGGTCGCGGCGGCGACGCCGCTGCTGATCGGGTCGTCGATCACGGTCCTGCTCGCCGGGCTCGCCCTGGTCCTGTACGCGCCCGGCCCTGGACTTCAGCGACACGTGGATCTGGCTCGGGCTGCATCGGCTACGCGGCCACCTTCGTCACGGGCAACTGGTTCATCCGCCCGCGCGCGGAGCGGCTGGCGGCCGCTGATCCCGTCCGAGGGACCGACGTCGCCGACGGCGCAGGCGGCGATCGCGCAGATCTTCGCGATCGCCCGGATCGATCAGGTCGTGCTCGTCGTCGTGATCGGCGTGATGGTGTTCAAGCCCGGTGCCTGACCGGGTCGAGGCGGATCCGGCGCGCCGGATCGCGCGCGTCGATCGCGCTCCTGTGGGCGAGCGCGTTCGTCGTCACCGCGGTCACGGTCGTGTGGACGGTCGGCCCGGACCCACCGGACGCGGGCTCGATCCCGCACGTGGACAAGCTCTACCACGCGGGCGCGTACGCGGTGACCGTCTTCCTGCTCGCGCTCGCCGCGGACTGGCGCCCGGGCCGCGGGTCCGGCCGCTTCCCCGGATCGGCGGTGTGGATCGGCGTGGCGGCGGTGGCGGCGGGAGGCGCGTTGGAGCTGGTCCAGCACCTGACCGGCCGCGACACGGAGTTCCTGGACTGGGTCGCCGACGCGGCGGGCGTGGCGGTGGCGCTGCTGGTGTGGGCCTCGATCAGACGCCGGACGGATCCGGCACGTCGACCGCGGTGACGTCGACCGCGGTGACGTCGACCGGGGTGACATCGACCGGGGTGAGCTCGACGTCGCTGACGAAGATCACCCGTTCCCGCTCGACGACCTCGACGATCTCGCTCAGCAGGCGGTCCGGCGCCAGCCCGTAGAACGCGCACAGGGCGCAGAAGCGCTCGAGCGAGATGCCCCGCTCCGCCCGCTCGTACCCGGCGACCGCGGTCGGCTTGAACGCGCCGCCGGAGCGCTCGCCGACCTCCCGGAGGGTGAGCCCGGCCGCGAGCCGGGCCTCCCGCAGGGCCCTCCCCGTCTCGACCTCGATCGGCTCCATCACGCACGCTCCACTAGACCGACCTGCGGGGGAGGGGTCGATGGTGCGGGCACACCAGCGTAACCCCGCCCGATACCCGCCGCACCCATCGTTCACCGTACGTTCGGTACGCGTTCGCGGCTCCGTGCAGCCCGAGGGCTTGAATCTCTGTAGGACGCCAGGTTGACAAGAACGGTTTGACAAGAACGCGCTCCGCGTTCGAGACTCGGTTCGCTCGCGTGGGGAGGAAATCAGATGGAGGACGTCCGGACGTCGGTCCGCGACCCCATCGAGCGATGGACGCGTTCGACCCGCGAGCGGCAGGACGATGCCCGCAGCGTCCGCGAGATGCTTGCCATGCTGGAGATCTCGGCCGCGTTGCTCCGTTCCCAGACCACCACCGCCGCCGTTCGGAGCGTGGTCCAGCTGTCGTTCGAACAGCTCCGGATCCCGCTCGCCGGCCTGCTCCCGGATCGCTCGGGGGCCGGATGGTTCGTGGTGGCCGCCCGTGGGATCGGGCCTCGCCGCGGCGAGATCGGCCGCGCGGTTCAGGGCGTGAGCGCCTCGCGGCCCGGCCGAACCACGCGGAACCGGTTGGCGGCCCGCGTCGGCCAGGCAGCCACGCGGGACCGGATCGAGGCCGTCGCCGCCGGCGAGGCCGTCCTGCTCGCCGCGGACCTCCGCCCCGACCAGCGCGCGTTCGTCAAGGCCGTCGGGGCGCTCCTGGACGAGAACCTCGTCCAGCTCCGCGCGGTCGAATGGGCGCGGATGCGCAACGACAACCTCGATCTGGCGCTGGCGTGGACGGCGCACGAACTGCGCGGGCCGTTGGTCGGTGCGCGGGCGGCCCTGGGGCACGTCCGCATCGACGAACGCGAGCGGAAGAGCCAGGAGCTGCTGCAGCAGAGCCGCGACGAGCTCGACCAGCTGGCCGGGTTGGTGGACCCGCTCCTGCGATGGTCGACGGGCTCGGCTTCGTTGCACAAGCGATCCGTCGACCTGTTCGAGATCGTGGACGAGTGCGTGACGTCGTGTCGACGGGAGTCTCCCGAGGGCGATGTCGTCCTCGTCGGCTCGGTCGGGGTCCCCGTGAGCGCCGAAGCGAGCCAGCTTCGGGTCGCCGTGTCGAACCTGATCCGCAACGCGCTCGCGTACTCGCCGTCCGGGTCGACCGTGACCGTCACGGTCGGTGCCGTGGATGGCTACGGCCGCGTCCGCATCCGCGACCGAGGGCCGGGGGTACCGGCCGCGGAGCGCCACCTGATCTTCGACCCGTTCGCCCGTGGCCACGTCGGCGGCGAGAGCCGATCCGGCTCCGGGCTCGGCCTGTTCATCGCGCGTCGGATCGTCGAGGCGCACGGGGGCGTGATCGGTTTGCGTGCCGCCCGGCCGGGTACGGAGTTCCACGTCGACCTTCCGCTCGCCGACCATGGGAGGATCCGATCCGCGTCTTGATCGTGGACGACCATCGCCTCTTCGCCGAGGCGATCGGTCAGTCGCTGGCTGCGATGGGCGTGGTGGACGTCGAGGTCGTCCTCACCGGTCACGAAGCGCGGATCGCGGTCCGCGAGCGTTGCCCCGACCTCGTCCTCGTGGATATCGGCCTCCCCGACGATCACGGGATCGCGTTGGGGAGAGACATCATGCGAGCGGCTCCGGGGATCAAGGTCGTGGCGCTGACCGCGCTCGAGGACGAGCGTTCCGTGCAGGACGCGCTCCGCTCGGGGTTCAACGGGTACCTGACGAAGAACTCCGATCCGGGGCAGTTCCGCCGGGCGCTGGAGAGCATCGCCGACGGACAGACGGTGTTCCCGCACCGGCTCGGCAGACAACCCGGTCGCTCGAACGGTCAACGGTCGCACGACGAGCTCCTGGTCGAGCAGCTCACCGAGCGTGAGATCGAAGTGCTGCAGCTGCTCGCCGAGGGGGCGTCCAGCGGGGAGATCGCGGAACGGCTCGGCGTGTCGCCGAACACGGTGCGGACGCACGTCCAGGGGATCCTCTCGAAGCTCCAGGTGCACTCCCGGCTCGAGGCCGCGGCCTTCGCCGTACGGCTCGACCTGGTGAAACGCTCCTCGTAGCGCCTGATCCCATCCTCGACCGTAGATCTTCGGACGGAGGCCGTATCGGTCGGGTGGCCTCAGCCGCGCCGGGACGGCGGGTGGTCCGTCTGGCGTATCCGGGCTACGTCGCGCGGCGCATGTCCTGCGTTCATCGACTCGTTACGGTCGAGGCTCCGCTGGGAGGGAGCCTGAGTGACCGATGGTGACGGCACGATCCGCGTGCTGCTCGCGGACGAGCAGTCGCTGTTCCGCGAGGCCGTCAAGGTCGTGCTGTCGAACGAGGACGACCTCGAGGTGGTCGGCGAGGCGGTCGACGGGCTGCAGGCGATCGCCGAGGTCGAGCGGATCCAGCCCGACGTCGCGCTGCTCGACGCGGACCTGCCGAACTGCGACGGGATCCGGGCGACGGAGCAGATCAGCGTGCGGCGTGCCCGATTGCCGGGTGATCGTGTTCAGCGGGCAGGAGGACGAGCAGGTCCTGGTCCAGGCGCTCGAGGCGGGCGCCAGCGGCTACCTCTCGAAGGGCTCGCCGCTCGCCGAGCTGATCGACGCGACCCGCGCCGTCCACCGCGGGGAGGCGCTCGTGCCGCCCCGGATGCTCGGCGCCCTCCTGCAGCGCCTGATCCTGCGGCGACGCGAGCGGGACGAGGCGCTCAAGCAGATGGCGCAGGCTCACGCGCCGGGAGCGGGAGGTGCTCGCGCTGGTCGCCCAGGGCGCGCGACAACGACGTGATCGCGCAGCACCTGGTGATCAGCCCGGAGACGGCGCGCACCCACATCCAGAACGTGCTCGGCAAGCTCGCCGTCCACTCCCGGCTGGAGGCGGCCGCCTTCGTGACGCAGAACGGGATCCTCGACGACCTCGCGGGAGCGCCGACGTGAGCGTGCTGACGCGCAACGGGCGGCCGATGCGCAAGGCCGACGTCTGGCTCCGGCAGTCGGAGACCGAGAACGTGGTCTACGACCCGAGCTCGGGCACCGTCCACATGCTGAACGCCACGGCGATGGCGATCTGGGTGCTCTGCGACGGCGACACGGAGCCCGACGAGATGGTCGAGGCCATCTGCGAGCTGTCGGGTCTGCCGCGCGAGGTGGTGGTCGAGGATCTGCGGAGGGTCCTCCTCCGGTTCGAGGAGGCCGACATCCTGACGTGGAGGGGCAGCGATGCCACAGGTCAAGCCCAGGGCTCGTGACGACCTCACCGTCGTCGAGCTCGACGGCGAGGCGGTGATCTACGACGAGGAGAGCCACGATCTGCACCACCTGAATCCCACGGCGACCGTCGTGTTCGGACTCTGCGACGGGACGTCGACGATGAAGGAGATGTCCGCCGACATCGCCGAGGCCTTCGAGGTCCCGGTCGGCGAGGTCGAGCCGGAGGTCCGCGCCCTCATCCGGCGGTTCCGCACGTCGGGCCTCCTCAGCTCCGGCCGCGTCGGCGACGACGGTCGGGACCGGCCCATGAGCGAGACCCGGCCGATGAGCGAGACCCGGCCGTCCTCGAGCCCGTGCATGGCGAAGCTCGACCGGCTGTCCTGGGCGACGTGCGACTGGTTCGAGGTCGAGGGGCAACGGTTCGGGGTCCGCACGACCTCGCCCGTCGTCGCCGGGTGGGTCGGCCACGTCCTGGGCAACTACCAGCGGGTCGAGCCGCCGGAGCCCTACCACGACCCGCTCTTCTCGATCGTCGCCGAGGACGATTCGAGCGTGAGCGGTCGTACCGGGAAACGGCTCCACATCCTGTATCGGGGGACGGTCGACGTCGTTCGCACGCTGGACATCCGCGCCGTTGCGCGGAGCTTCCTCTATGCGCTCGAGACCATGACGTTCCCCGCTCGAGACGACGCCGTCTACCTGGAGGCGTCGGTCGTGCAGGGCTGCGGCACGACGGTCCTGATCCCGTGGTTCATGGTCCCCATGGTCAACACGGCCGGCCGACAGATCCGACGCTCGATCGATCTCGACCTTGCCGGGTGTCGTGACGGTGGCGCTCGATCACGAGAGCGGTCACCTGACCCCGGTGCGCCGGACGCTGGATCTCCCCGATGACGCCCTCGACGTGTTCGAGGATCTCGTCCCGACCGGCCCTCAGGAGGACCTCCGCGTGATGGTGGAAGAAGAGACGCCGGTCGACCGCGTCCTCATCGTGGGCGGCCGGTCGGCGTCGTCGCTCGGTCCCGCGACGCGTGCACCCGCACTGTTCAACCTCGGCTGGTCGATCCGCAACCTCGGTCTGCTGGGTGGCCGGAGCCTCGAGACGGTGGGCCGCATGCTCGCTCGCTCCGAGGTGCTGGAGGCGCAGTGGACCACCACCCCGCACCTCGTCGGGGTGTTGGGCGCCGCCGTGAACGGCGGTCGCTACCTCCCGGACCGTGCCGACGGCGGCGACGCGTGAACGAGTCGACCGGGCCGCTCCCCGCCGGGGGACCCGTCGGGCTGCCCGGCCGGATCGTCGCCAGGATCCGGCGCGACATGCCGCTGGCGGCGATCGACCTCATGGTGGTCGTGCCCGCGTACCTGATGCCCCTCGTGCTGCGGTTCCACGGCTCCGTGCCCGCCGCAGAACTGGCGTGTACTTCTGGTCGCTCATCCCGCGTGATCGCCGTCGATCCATCTGCTCGCCAACTACCTGTTCGGTCTCTACGGGCAGATGTGGCGCTACGCGAGCGTCCAGGAGGCGCGGAGCGTGCTCCTGGCCGGCGCTCGCGAGCTTCGTCGGCGTGTTCGGGCTGGTGATGTGGTCGTCGGACCCGGCGCACCGGCCGATCCCGCTCTCCGTGATCGTCGTTCGGGAGCGCGGCCGACGGTGATGGCCTCCGGCGCGATCCGCTTCCAGAGCCGACTCTTCGCGTTCCGCCGGCGCGGCGTCGAGGAGCAGCCGACGCGGGTCCTCCTGATGGGGGCCGGCGACGCCGGCGCGCAGGTCGCTCGACGACATCCTGCGCGCATCCGGAGATGCGGTCTGCAGGTCGTCGGGCTGGTCGACGACGACCCGCGCACGCTCGGGCCGGTCGCTCCACGGCGTCGCCGTGGTGGGTGGCCGGGCCGCGATCCCCGAGCTCGTCCGCAGCGTTCGGCGTCGATCAGGTGCTGCTGGCGATCCCGACGGCCACGAGCGAGCTCGATCCGCGACGTGGCCACGCGGTGCGAGGAGGCCGACGTCTCGCTGCGCGTCCTGCCGTCGGTCCGCGAGCATCGTCGGCGGGCGGGTCACCGCTCGCGATCTGCGCGACCTGCGGATCGAGGACCTCCTGGGCCGTGCGGCAGGTCGAGACCGACCTCGCCGCCGTGCGGCAGCTCCTGCGCGGCAAGCGCGTGCTGATCACCGGGCGCGGGCGGGTCGATCGGCTCCGAGATCGCGCGGCAGGTCCGCGACCTTCGAGCCCGACGAGCCTCGCGCTCCTCGACAACGACGAGACCCACCTGCACGACCTGCTGGTGACGCTCGACGGCGCCGCGGACCACGTCCGTCCTGGCGGACGTCCGCGATCGGGAGCGCATGCTCGAGGTGTTCCGCGAGCACCGACCCGCAGGTGGTCTTCCATGCGGCCGCCCACAAGCACGTGCCGATCCTGGAGGAGCATCCGCAGGAGGCGCTCCTCACGAACGTCCTCGGGACGACGAACGTCGTGGAGGCCGCGGCGGCTCGTCGGGCACCGAGCGCTTCGTCCTGATCTCGACCGACAAGGCCGTTCGGCCGACGAGCGTGATGGGTGGCTCGAAGCGGATGGCGGAGGACATCGTCCGCGGGCTCGCCGGCCGCGGACCATCCTGTGCGCCGTCCGGTTCGGCAACGTGCTCGGCAGCCGCGGCTCGGTCGTGCCCGACGTTCCTCAGCCAGATCGCCGCGGGCGGACCGGTGACGGTGACCGACCCCGAGATGACCCGCTACTTCATGAGCGTGGAGGAGGCCGTGCAGCTCGTGCTGCAGGCGGCCACGCTCGCGCACGGCGGCGAGGTGTTCACGCTCGAGATGGGCGAGCCGGTGAACATCCTCGAGCTCGCCAACAAGCTGATCCGGCTGTCGGGGCGGGTGCCGGGCCGCGACGTGGCCGTGCAGATCGTCGGCGCCCGGCCGGGGGAGAAGCGACACGAGGAGCTCGTCGACGACGACGAGGCGCCCGCGCCCGACCGGGCGACCCGGGCATCGTCGTGGCCACGCCGCCGCGTCCGGATCCCGCGGCGCTGCGACGACGCCTGCGGGAGATGGAGTCGCTCGCCGTCGGAGGGGCGGCAGGCCGAGCTCGCCGAGTGCATCCGGCGCGCGAGGAGCCGACGATGTGGTCCGGTCCCCGAGGCCGTCGGAGGCGGCGTCGTGAGCGTTCGAGCGGTCGTCGTCGCGCACCGGGAGACCCTCGCCGCCGAGGGGATCGCCGCGGCCCTGGCGCGCTACCCGGCGCTCGCGCCCGTCGGCGTCGCGACGAGCGCCGTCGAGGCCGAGCGACGCGCCGAGCAGGCCGACGTCGTCGCGATCGACGCGCGGATCCCCGGGGCCGAGGGCGCGGTCGGCCGCATGCGCAAGCGGGGTCTCCGGGTCGTCGTGATCGGCGGGACCGACGTCGGCGACGACGGGGAGGGCGGGGTGGTCGTCGCGATCGACGCGCCCGTCGTCCCACCTCGCGTCCGCGCTCGCGCCGGGCGCTCGGCCGCGCGTCGCGCGGCGGAGCGGTCCTGTCCGCGCGCGAGGAGCAGGTGCTGCGTCTGGCCGCGAAGGGGATGGCCGGCAAGCAGATCGCCCGCGCGCTCGGCATCAGCGCGAAGACCGTCGAGCAGCACAAGACCCGCGCGTTCAAGCGGCTCGACGTGCCGAACCAGGCGGCGGCCGTCGCGATGCTGACCGAGGGGGAGGAGCGGCGCGTGGAGCCCATCCACTACCTGAGGGCCCTCCGGCGGCGTTGGTGGGTGATCGTGCTCGCCGTCGTGGTCGCGGCCGGGGCGGCCTGGGTCACGACGACGGTGGCCGCCCTCGACGCCGCGCCGGCGTCCGCCGCCGACGCGGACTACTCGGCGACGACGGTGCTGTGGGACCCCGGCGACGCCGATCGTCGGTCAGGTGACGGCGCCGATCACGAACATGGCCACGCTCGCGCAGTTGGTGCGCGCTGCCGCGACGTCGCCGCGATCGCCGCCGGGAACCTGAACTACGAGGGGATCCCGCTCGAGCTCAGGTCGCGGATCCAGGCGATCGGCCGATCGAGACGGCGGGCTTCCTCGACGTCACGGCGACGGCGAAGGACCCGGCGGACGCCGAGGCGATCTCCACGGCGTTCTCACACGCGCTGATCGCGTACCTCGGCGAGCTCAACACCGCTCAGATCGAGCAGCAGCGAGCGGCTGCTCAGGCAGCAGATCAAGGCGCTCCAGCAGCAGTCGGCCGATCCGACGGTCATCGCGTCCCTCCAGGCGGCGCTCGCCCAGCTCGCAGATCGGTGCGGACGGCGCCCGTCTCGCTCGCGGTGATCCAGCCGGCCACGGCCGAGCCGGATCCCCGCGCCAGACCGGCGGGCGCCTTCCAGGCGCCGAAGAGCCGCACAGGTCCGCGTGCTCCTCGCGGCCCTCTTCGGGCTCCTCGCCGGGATCGCCCTCGCGCTCGTCCTCGAGCGGTTCGACACCAGGATCCGTTCCACCGGCGTCGGCGGAGGAGGCGTTCGGGCTCCCCGTGCTCGCCGAGATCCCGGCGATCCGCCGCCGGCGCCGCGGGAGGCGTGGTGACGCGCCACGCATCCGTACTCGCGCGCGGCGGACGCGTTCCGCCTCCTCTGCCTGGCGACGAGACGATGGACGCTCGAGCGGCGGCGACGGGACGGCACGCGCCGCGACGGCTCGGCGGACGCCAAGACGATCCTGGTCACCAGCCCGGAGGCGCGCGACGGCAAGACCACCGTGGCGGCGAACCTCGCCGTCGCCTACGCGCAGGACGGGCAGCCGGGTGCTGGTGGTCTCGTGCGACCTGCGACGGCCCGCGATCCACCGGCCCTTCGGCGTTCCCGATCGAGCCCGGGCTCGCCGATGCGACCTGCGTGAACGGCATCCCGACCCGAGGCGTCGCTCGACCTCGCTCCGTACCTGGAGCCGTGCTCGGTGGTGCGGGTCGCCGTGCTCCCGAGCGGCATCGACCTCCGAGCGACCCCGGGGAGCTCCTCGGCTCCGTCAGGATGCAGCCGGTTCATGGAACGCCTGAGGAGGGTCACGGACGTCGTCATCCTGGACTGCGCGCCGCTGGTGGTGGCGAGCGACGTCGTCCCGCTCCTCCCGCAGGTCGACGGGGTCGTGCTGGTCGCCCGGGCCGGCAAGACCCGCCGGGAGCTCGCCGCGAACGCCGCCGAGCTCCTGCAGCGCATGGGAGCCGAGCGGGTCGGCGTCGTCCTGAACGACGCGCGGGAGTTCTCGATCCCCCTGGCGAAGCGGCGCATGTACCGGCCGACCAGGAAGATGCGGAAGGCCGCCGAGCGGACCGCCAGCCGATCAGCCCGTCCAGGAACCGCGCCGACGCCGGAACCCGTGGTACCGGCGCCGGACGCCGAGAGCCCCGTGGACACGCGGTCCGAGATGCCGACCTCCGGCGACGCCGGATCATCCCGGAACCGGTCGCGGTTCCCGATGCAGGATCGTCCCGCCGACCGGGCGAGGTGTCACCGTCGGCCGGCGCGGCCCTGTCGCAACAACTGATGGACCTGCGGGCGCTGCTCGAGGGGTCTCACCTCGAAGCACGGGACTCAGCACGTGTCCGATCCGGGATCGCCTCGACCCGGCGGTCAGCCAGGTCGAGGGTCGGGACCCATGGGCGAGCGACCCCCAGCGAGACATGTGGCCGGCCGTGGGTAAGGGTATTCCCCGTCTGGTGCGGCACTCGGCGGACGGCTACCGTCTAACGTCAGGAGAGGTCCGTGCTCTCCTCGGCTAACCAGGTCGTGTGGGCGCTGATCACCTACACCGACTGGTGGCAGCCGAGCACCTCGTCGGTCTACCGGATCGGCAACCGCCGCGAGAGCGTTCGCGTCGGACGGGATCCGCGCCGGGCCTGCTGGACACGCTCCCGGAGCGCGACGAGCTGTGCCGGCGGATGCAGCTGATCGCCGAGCGGGACCGACGGCTCCTGTACCTGTGGTACCTGCGTCAGCTCCCGGCCCACGAGGTCGCGCGCGAGCTGAAGATCAGCCGGCGACAGTGCTTCCGTCGCCGCGGCGCGGTGATCCGGCGGATCGTCGAGCTCGGCGATCCGGCGTTCGACGCCGCGCCGTCCTGAACCGACCGCGCCCGCGTTCGCTAGACCCAAGGAAGAGGACCGCTCATGCGTGCCACCGCGGATCTCCGTCGACGCATCCTGAACCGAACCGCCCGGGTCGCCGTCGTCGGGCAGGGGTACGTGGGGCTGTCGCTCGCGTGCGCGGCCGCCGAGGCCGGCTTCCGCGTGACCGGCGTCGACGTCGACGCCCGGCGCGTGGCGGCGCTGTCCGACGGGACAGCCGGTCGTCGCCGGCGTCGACGACCAGACCTTCCGCAGCGGCGTTCGCAGACCGGACGGCTCGACTTCACGCACGTCGGCGGACGTCGTCGCGGAGAGCCATCTGGTCTTCGTCTGCGTCCCGACGCCGCTGCGGGACGGCACGCCCGACCTGTCGTTCATCGACGACGCCTGCGGGAACGTCGCGACGCACCTGCGCCCGGGCTCGCTCGTCGTGCTCGAGTCGACGACGTATCCGGGCACCACCGATCAGCGCGTCAAGCCGCTCCTGGAGACGTCGGGCCTGGCCGCCGGACGCGACTTCCTGCTGGCCTACTCGCCGGAGCGGATCGACCCGGGCAACGCGGAGTTCACGTTCCGCCAGGTGCCGCGCGTGGTCGGCGGCATGAACCCCGAGTCCACGGGCCTGGCGGTCCTGTTCTACGAGCAGCTCGTGGACAAGGTGATGCCGGTCAGCTCGTGCCGGGCGGCCGAGCTCGCGAAGCTGCTGGAGAACACGTTCCGCCACGTGAACATCGCGCTCGCGAACGAGATGGCGATGCTCTGCCACGAGGTCGAGATCGACGTCTGGGAGGTCATCGACGCCGCCGCGACGAAGCCGTTCGGGTTCATGCCCTTCTACCCGGGACCCGGCGTCGGGGGGCACTGCATCCCGCTCGACCCGACGTACCTGTCCTGGCAGATGCGGCGCGACGCCGGGCATCAGTTCCGGGTGCTGGAGGAGGCCGAGGACATCAACGCGCAGATGCCGGCGTGGGTGGCGGGACGGATCGGCGAGGTGCTGAACGACGGGCGCCGGTCGGTGAAGGACGCGCGCATCCTGGTGCTGGGCGCCGCGTACAAGCCCGACGTGGGCGACGTCCGCGAGTCGCCCGCGGTGAAGATCATGCACCTGCTGCACAAGCGCGGCGCCAAGGTGGAGTTCCACGACCCGTACGTCGAAGACGTCACGCTGAACGGCATGACGCTGCATCGGACCGAGCTCACGAACCACGCGGTCGCGCGCGCCGACCTGGTCGCGGTGCTGACGCCGCACAGCGCGTACGACCTGGACTGGGTGGCGGAGCACGCGAAGCTCGTGTTCGACGCCCGGAACGCGTTCGCGCCGAACCGCCGGCCGAACGTGGTGCGGCTGTGATGCGATCGAGGAGGGTCGATCCATGACGATGAAGCAGAGCGGGTCCTGGTCGTCGGTCTCTCGCACCGATGCTGACACGCGGATCGATGTCGGTTTCGTAGGGGATGGGAACCACCGGCTCTTCGCCACGCTGTCGACGCCTCTGGATCAGTGGGTCCGAAGCGGCGTCGTCATCTGCCCACCCCTTCACGCAGACTTCGCGAAGAACTACCGGAACGAGGTCCTGCTCGGACGGGCGCTCTCCCGCGCTGGTCATGCGGTCGTGCGCTTCCACTACCGAGGTCAAGGCCACAGCGACGGGGACCCTCGAGCGATGAGCCTTCGCATCGCTGAAGGAAGACGCCCTCACTGCCGTGGACCTCCTCAGATCCGCGACGGGTGTCGATCGACTCGCGTTCGTCGGGTGCCGTCTCGGAGGCTTCGTCGCCGCGGCCACGGCCGCATCACACGACGCCGCTCCGCTGGCTCTGTGGGAGCCGGTGCTCGAGCCCGCCAGCTACCTGCGGGAGGCCGATCCGGGCTCGCGTGATCGGAGGTCTCGCCGGTGCTCCTTCGGATCGCGTCTCCGAGCGACGGGCTGATGGATCAGCTCCTCCGACAAGGGTGGCTCGACATCTACGGCTATCCGATCTACCTCGAGCCTGGTCCAGAGCCTCGAAGGGAGAGAGCTGCGGACCGAGCTCGGCGAGCGACCTGGCGACCGATCCTGCTGATGCAGATCGCAGCGAGTCGGGAGTTGACGCCCGGGTACGCACGCCTCGTGGGCGATCTGTCGTCGCTCGGGATGCCGGTCACGATCCATCGGGTCACCAACACGGCCGGGTGGTGGTTCCGGGGAGTCGGCAAGGATCGCGAACAGCCGGACCTGCTGACCGAGGAGACGGTCTCGACCACCGTCGACTGGCTGGGAGCTCAGGTCGCTCCGGCGGAGGTGCGTCGATGAACACTGTCGTGCCGGCCACGTCGCGCCAGGAGACGCCGGTCTGGTTCGACGCCGGCGAGCACCTGCTGTTCGGGATCTTGACGAGACCGCGGGACCAGGTGCGAGGCGTCGCGGTGATCATCGTTCCCGGTGCCGGGACGCCGCTGTCGACGAACGTCAATGACCTCTCGGTCCGTCTGTGTCGCAGCGTCTCTGCACATGGGTTCCACGGCTTCCGCTTCGACTATCACGGCGTCGGAGAGAGCACCGGGACCCTCGATCGTTTCCATCTGGCGGAACCGTTCGTCCTCGATCTGCAAGGGGGCCATCCGGTGCCTGCGGGATCGAGGGCGTCCAGCGGTTCGTGCTCGTCGGGTCGTGCTTCGGAGCGAGGACGGCTCTCGCGGCCGCGCCGAGACACCGAGGGCTTGGTGGCGCTGATCCTCATCTGTCCACCCGTTCGTGATTTCGAGATGGGTGAGGCGATGGTCGCACGCGGATGGCCGCAGAGTTGACCGCTCGGGACTACGTCCGTCGTGCGGTGAAGCCCCGAACCCTCGCGGACTGATGCACGCCGAGCGTCGTCGTGTGTACGCGAGAGTGGCGAGGGAGAAGCTTCGTCACGCGATCCGGTCCGGTGAGGTGGCTCCGAGGACCGGCAAGGGCGCTACGCGATCAGCGCTCGCTTCCTCGAACCTCTTCGACGTACTCGCCGAACGGGAGCTACCCATCTCGATCATCTACGGCGAGCGACGACCTGTTCGCGGACTTCGAGCGAGCAAGGGCCGGGCCACTAGGGAAGGTCTTGCAGGCCGATCGGAACGTCGAGCTGACCGTCCTCCCGCCGCGGGTTCACGGCTTCACGAGCGTCGACGTCCAAGACGAGGTGCTCGACCTCATCACCGACCGGCTGGTCCGCCTTCCAGCACGGTAGCCTCGTGGGCAGACCCGAAGAGAGCGTGAGTGCAATGGACTTCGAGTGGACCGATGAGCAGCGCGCCTTCAAAGACTCGCTCGTCGCGTTCGCACAGCGAGAGTTGAGCGGGACCCTCACGGAGCGAGATGCCGCGATCCCGGTTCCCGTACGAGGCATGGAAGAAGCTGGCGGCGATGGGGATCCAGGGGCTCCCGATCCCGGAGCGACTCGGAGGGCAGGGGGCCGACGCGTTGACCGTCGTCTTGGCGATGGAAGCGCTGGGCTACGGCTGCCGCGACAACGGCCTCCTGTTCTCGCTCAACGCGCAGATGTGGTCGTGCGAGATGCCGATCCTGAAGTTCGGGACGGATGAGCAGCAGGAGCGCTACCTGCCGCGCCTCTGCGACGGTTCGATGATCGGCGTCCAGGCGATGACGGAGCCGGATTCGGGATCGGACGCGTTCAGTCTCTCGACGACCGCCGTGCGGCACGGTGATGGCTTCGTGCTGAACGGAACGAAGACCTTCATCACCAATGCGCCGGTGGCCGACGTGTTCGTGGTCTTCGCCTCAACCGATCCGGCCGCCGGCTTCGCGGGGCTGTCGGCGTTCCTCGTCGAGCGTGACGCGCCCGGGCTCAGCGTCGGACCGCCCTTCCACAAGATGGGCCTCACGACCTCGCCGATGAGCGAGGTCGTGCTCGAGGACTGCGAGGTGCCCGCGAACGCGTTGCTCGGGAGCCTCGGAGCCGGGATGGCGGTCTTCAACTCGAGCATGGAGTGGGAGCGGAGCTGCATCCTGGCGAGCGCCATCGGAACGATGACCCGCCAGCTGGAGCGGAGCGTCGAGCACGCGCGCACGCGCCGCCAGTTCGGGAAGCCGATCGGGAAGAACCAGGCGGTCGCCCACCGGCTCGTCGAGATGAAGGTCCGCCTCGAAGCCGCGCGCCTGCTGCTCTACCGGACGGCGTGGCTGAAGTCACAGGGACGTCCGGCGAAGCTGGAGTCCGCCATGACCAAGCTCTACATCAGCGAGTCGTTCCTCACGTCGAGCCTGGATGCGCTTCAGGTGCACGGAGGGTACGGATACATGGAGGAGTACGGGCTCGAGCGCGAGGTTCGCGACGCCGTCGCCGGGCGGATCTACTCGGGCACATCGGAGATGCAGCGCAACATCATCGCGGCCTGCATGGGACTGTAGGGAGCTGCGCATGCGATACCTCCTGCACCACCTGCTCCAACGTTCCGCCGAGCGGTCGCCCGATGACGTGGCGGTCGTCGACGGCGAGCGACAGCTGACGTACGGGGCGCTCGAGCAGCGGTCGAACCAGGTGGCCAACCTCCTGCTGGAGCGAGGCGTCCGCAAGGGCGATCGCGTCGGCCTCTACCTGGAGAAGTCCCTGGAATCGATCATCGGCATCTACGGGGTGATGAAGGCCGGAGCGGCGTACGTCCCGCTCGATCCCGAGGCGCCCGCGCCACGACTGGCGTACATCGCTCGCGATTGCGGGATCGAGGTCCTGCTCACCGGGTCAGACGAGGCGGACGCGTGGACGCGGCATCCTGGAGGACGGCGCTCCGATCCGGACCCTCGTCGTCCTCGGCGGATCCGAACCTGGAGCCGGACCGATGCCGTCGGCTGCCAGCATCGTCGGCGCCGAGGCGATCGATGCTCAGCCGGCGCGGCCCCCCGACGTTCGTTCGATCGATCTGGATCTGGCCTACATCCTCTACACGTCGGGATCGACCGGGAGCCCGAAGGGCGTGATGCTCTCCCATCGGAACGCGCTGGCGTTCGTGGAGTGGGCCGCCGAGCGGTTCGCCGTTCGGGCCGACGACCGGCTGTCGAGCCACGCGCCGCTCCATTTCGACCTGAGCATCTTCGACCTGTTCGCCGCGGCGAGCGCGGGAGCGAGCGTCACGCTCGTTCCGCGTCAGGCCTCGGTCGTTCCCGCTCGAGGTCGTGAGGTTCATCGAGGAACGCGCGCATCACGGTCTGGTACTCGGTTCCCTCGATCCTGACCATGCTCGCGCTGCGCGGGAACCTGGAGCCCGGGTCCTGCCCGCAGCTGCGGACGATCCTGTTCGCGGGCGAGGTCTTCCCCACCAAGCACCTGCGACGCCTGATGGCCGCCCTGCCTCACGTCGGCTTCTTCAACCTCTACGGCCCGACCGAGACGAACGTCTGCACCTACTACGAGGTGCCGCCGCTCGTCGACGACGAGGTGTCCATCCCGATCGGCGAGGCGATCCCGAACGTTGAGGTGTTCGCCGTCACGCGCCGACGGACACCGGGCGCGACCCGGGGAGGAAGGTGAGCTCTGGGTGCGCGGGCCGACCGTCATGCAGGGGTACTGGGGCGATCCGGAACGGACCGCGCGCTCGCTCGTCCCGGAACCCCTCGGGACCGGGCCTCGCGACCCCGCCTACCGGACCGGTGACCTCGTCCGGGCGGATGCCGACGGAACGTTCGAGCTGCTCGGACGACGCGACCATCAGATCAAGAGCCGCGGCTACAGGATCGAGCTGCAGGAGATCGAATCGACCCTGCATGCCCACGCCGGTGTCGTCGAATGCGCGGTCGCTGGCGATCCCCGACGAGTTCATCACGAACAGGATCGTCGCCTGCCTGGTGGTACACGACGGAGTGGACGACGCCGAGCTCGCCCGTTTCTGCGCCGGCCGGATCCCCCGGTACATGATCCCCGGATCCTTCCAGCTCGTCGACGCTCTCCCCAAGACCTCGACGGGCAAGATCGATCGACAGGCGCTCCTGGACGCTCAACGGATGGAGGTCGCGACACGATGATCTCGGACAGGCTTCGAACGTTCATCCTCAGCGACGTCTGGCTCGATGGAAGCCCGGACGAGCTCGGCAACGAGACCCCGCTGCTCGAGCGAGGCATCCTCGATTCGCTTGGGGATCCTCAACCTGGTCTCGTTCATCGAAGACGAGTGGGGCGTGACGGTGGAGGACGAGGAACTGATCCCCGAGCACTTCGGCACGATCTCCCGGATCGCCCAGCTGATCGAGTCCAAAGCACCGGTCCATCGATGAGGCGGCCGAACGCGGTCGAGCCGTGAGGGGACCGACGGGGATCCGCTTCCAGCGATCGACGGTGGCGTTGAGTCGGCGCGTCGGCAGCGACGTCCTGGTGACGACGCCGACGAGCGGCGAGGTGCACGAGCTGACGGGTGGGGCGGCCGCGGTGTGGGACGAGCTCCGAACGCCGAGGACCGTGGTCGACCTCGTGCGACCGGTTGGCGTTCGCGCACGGCGAGCGGCCGTCCGAGATCGCAGCGGAGGTCGACGGCTGCCTGGACAGCTTGGTGCGCCTCGGCGTCGTCGAGGAGGTGCAGGACTTCGATGGCTGAGCACCGGGCTGGACGTCGTGACGCGAGCGATCGCGGGGTTCGGGCTGCCGGACGTGCCGGAACCTGAGCACACCGACGTTCCCGACCAGCTATGGCAGCCGCTGTTGTCTCGGGTGCGGAAGGAACGCATCACGGGGCTCGCGGTCGAGAGCGAGGCGGCGGGCTGGCTCAAGCTGTCGGAGCGCGCAGGCTTCGGAGCTGCTCACCGCGCACCGTGACGCGATGGCCTGGTGCCTCAGCGTGGAGCGGAAGCTGCTCGGGCTCGCCGACGCGTTCGATGCGGAGATCATCCCGTTCGCCGTGCTGAAGGGCGCGTCGGTGGCCCACACCGTGTACGCGGATCCGTGCCTGCGCTCCTTCGCCGACCTCGACCTGCTCGTCGGCTCCGGAGACTACGAGCGAGCGTGCAGGCTGCTCCGAGACGCTCGGACATGTGCGCCGGCAGCCCGAGCCACGGCCCGGGTTCGACGTTCGGTTCGGCAGGGCGAGCGTCCACAAGCACCCGGACGACAGGCGTCGAGGTGGACCTCCATCGGACGCCCGGCTGGGGTCCGTTCGCGCAATGGATCCGATGCGGAGGAGCTGCTCGACCGGAGCGGCGACGTTCCCGCTCGGCGGCCGCCGCATCGCGCGGTTGGACGACACCGGGATGCTCGCTGAACGTCGCGATGCACGCGTGTCTCGGGGCGCGTTCGCCCAAGCTCGTTCCGCTCCGCGACGTCCTGCAGGTCGCGGCGGAAGGCGACGTCGATTGGGACGTCCTGTCGCGGTGGGCTCGCGAATGGCACCTGGCGGCGGTGCTCCAGCATGCGTTCGCGACGGCTTCGGCAACGCTCGCCGCGCCGGTCCCGTCGGAGGCCGGAACCTCCTCGCTGCCGAGGCGCCCGAACGAGACACCCGCGCGCTTCAGGGCCTACACGGGGGAGCGGCGGGACCAGGGCGGCACGGCGATCGCGACGCTCCGGGCGATCCCGGGCGTCCGGGGGAAGGCGGCGTACGCCTTGGCCTTGGTCCTCCCGGACCGAGAGTTCCTGACGGCTCGCGTCGGGACTGGCGGCTTCGCCCACCTGCGTCGGTGGCGGGTGCCGATGCGCTGGGCCAAGGTGCGGATCGCCGAGCGTCAGGGAGCAGGTGTGGGGATGAACGCCGAGGCACCTCCTGCCCGGCGGCGTGCGCGGGCCGCTGGGTCGCGTTCGCAGGTCGATCGCACGGCTGTCTCCGCTCCTGGGCCGGCGCCGCTGGACCGTCGTCGCGATCGCCGGCTGCCTCGGCCGGGCGCGGGCCTCGCCGAGGCTGGTGTGCTGGCCCTGATCGCTCTCATCGCGACCACGATGTCGACGGCGACCGGATCCGCCGGCCGTCGAGCTTCGGACCGATCGAGCTTCACGGGCGGAACGTCCGAACTCCTGCTGGTCGCAGGCGTCCTGGCGGTCGTCCGTCTGCTCCTCCAGGTCGTCGTCGTCCGACTCCCCGCTCGCCTCAGCGGGGAAGTGCAGAGCCAACTCCGAGATCAGCTCTTCGGCTCGTTCCTGGCCGCCTCGTGGTCCGAGAAGGCGAAGGAGAAGGAAGGCCACCTCCAAGAGCTGATGGGTGGGCAGTCGTCGCAGGCGGGGAACGCCGTCCTGCAGCTGGCCGGCGGCTTCTCCGCCGGGCTGATGTTCCTCACGCTCGCTGTCTCCGCGTTCCTCCTCAGCGCCGGCGTGGCCGCGGCGGTCATGGCGACGGCAGCTGTGCTCTTCGCCGCCTTGCGCCCACTGTCGCGCCGCGTGCGCCGCTGGTCCGCGGCGACGTCCGCCGCGTCGATCGCGCAGGCGTCGGGCGTTGCCGAATCCGTTCGGATGGCCGAGGAGGTGCGAGGTCTTCGGTGCCGCAGAGGCCGAGCGGTCGAGGATCGACTCGCTCGTCGAGTCGCTCCGAGGAGCACTTCGTGCGCACCCGCACGCTGAGCGCGATCGTGCCGGTCGTGTATCAGAGCGCCGTGATCTTCCTCCTCGTGGCCGGGACTCGCGCTGCTGTACGCCATCGGCACGAACCGCTTGGCAGCTCTCGGCGCGGTCGTTCTCCTGCTCGTCCGAGCCTCCGCCTATGGCCAGCAGCTCCAGACCGCGTACCAGGGTCTCGGGGAGGCGCTTCCCTACCTCGACCGGCTGACCGGAGACGATCGAGCGCTACCGCGCGAACGCGCGGCATCCCGGCGATCGCCCGATCGACTCGATCCGAACCATCGAGTTCGAGTCCGTGTCCTTCGCGCTACCAGCCCGGCATGCCCGTTCTCCGAGACGTCAGCTTCTCCATACGAGCCGGCGAGGCCATCGGCGTGGTGGGGCCGTCGGGCGCCGGGAAGTCGACGCTCGTGCAGCTGCTCCTCCGCCTGCGCGAGCCGTCGTCCGGCCGCTACCTGGTGAACGGCATCCCAGCCGTCGAGATCGACGACGAGTGCCTGGCACCGGAAGGTCGCCTACCTTCCTCAGGAGCCGCACCTGCTCGGCGGGACCGCGGCGGAGAACATCCGCTTCCACCGGGACTGGGTGGACGACGGCGCGATCGAGCGTGCGGCTCGTCTGGCGCACATCGATGCACGACATCACGTCGTGGGCCGACGGCTACCAGACGATCATCGGCCAGCGTGCAGACGCGGTCTCAGGCGGCCAACGCCAGCGCCTCTGTCTGGCTCGGGCCCTGGCCGGTGGTCCTGAGCTCCTGATCCTCGACGAACCGACCAGCTCGCTCGACCCGCAGTCGGAGCACCTGATCCAGGAATCGCTCGAGGGCCTGCGAGGCTCCCTCACGCTCATCGTCGTCGCGCACCGCCTCACCACGCTGAGCCAGTGTGACCGAGTGATGGTGATCCGCGACGGACGACTGGAGGCGTTCGCTCCTGCGGCCACGCTCTACGACTCGAACGCCTTCTACCGCCAGGCCGTCGATCTGGCGGCGGCAGGGAGACCGCTATGAAGCATGCCAGCGCCGGGTGGTTGCAACAGGAAGGGTCCCGGCTAAGGTGGCTGGGATGACGTCTCGACGGGCGTTCCTCACAGCTGCGGCGGCATCCGCGGCGGGCTATGCATTGGCTGGCGCGCTACGTCCGACGCGCGGCGAGGCCGCGATCGCGGACCACGGCACGTCCGACATCGCCTCCGGCTACACCCTCCTGGATGCTCCCTACACCGTCGAAGCGGGGCGGACGCTTCGGTTCGATCCCGCCGCGGACACGACCATCGAGACTCGAGCCAACGTCATCGTGATGGGCACCCTCGAGATGAAACCGAACCCAGGGGTCACGCACATCCTGCGGTTCATCGATGTTCGGGAATCGGCATTCGTCGGTGGCGGGATGCGCCCGATCGCAAGCGACGTGGGTCTGTGGGTGATGGGCGCCGGAAAGCTGGACCTGCGAGGCACACCCAAGGCGGGATGGAACCGCACCGGGGACGATCCGACATGGTCGGGTCAGGATGAGCTGGTCGTGGCTCCTGTCGCGGTGGGGCAGTTCGGATCGAACGGGAGCTTCTCCACGTTCGCCAAGGGGAGCCCGGTTCCTCGTGCCCGTGCCGACGTGCCTGCGGCAGAGGTGCTGAACCTCACGAGGAACGTGCGTATCGAGGGAACCCCCAGCGGTCGAAGTCACGTGTTCATCCGGAACGACGTCCCGACCGTACATACCATCCGCGGCGTCGCGATGCGGTACCTCGGACCTCGCAAGGGTAAGAAGAAGGTGTTGGGCCGGTACCCTCTTCACTTCCACATGTGCGGAGCCTCGGCGAGGGGATCCACGGTGGAGGCCACCGTCGTGCGCGACGCGGGTTCGCACGCCTTCGTGACGCACGCCTCGCACGGGATCACGCTCCGGGACTGCATCGCCTATGCCGTCCAGGAATCGCCGTACTGGTGGGACGGCGATGTCGTTAAGGATAGGAGCAACAACATCCTATGGGACCGTTGTTTCGCTGGCCCTGTGATCGCCGGTGAGAAGCCTGACGACACCTATGGATTCGTTCTTCGGGGAGGCGCGCGGAACATCGTCAGGGGGTGCGCCGCGGTCGGGGCATGGAACGCCGGCTTCAACTGGCCGGAGAAGGCCAAGCTGGTCGCAGGCGATGGCTGGACGTTCGAGGACAACGTCGCTCACAACAACGCGAACAAGGGTGCGTACTTCTGGCAGAACGTGAACGCCGGCCGACCGCAGTTGGTGAAGCGATTCACCGTCTATCGGAACCAATTTCGTCGGCGTGATCGCTGGGGCGTACATCTTCAACCTCGGTTGCGACACCGTGCTGACGGCAGAGAACGGGACGACCTCCAGTCGTATGGCTTCGCTCACGGGGAGGTAGCGAGGAATCGCACCGGCAACCGCTTCCGAGGACTCACGCTCAAGAACGAGCACATCGGTCTTCGCTTCGCACCGAAGGGACCCATCCGACAGGTCGGGACCCCTGAGGTATTCGAGGATCTACGCATCGAGGCAACCCAGATACCGATACAGATGGCTCTCGCGGGTGTCAGACACTACGACCTCGTGCGACCCGCGGTTGACGGACGAGACCTGCTTCCCAGCGACATCACCTTCCTTTCCTATGGGCGGCGTGGGTCAGTCCTTCGCGTTCAGCGTCTCGACAACGCGAGCGCCTGGCAGATGGACTCTGCAGAACGGGAGCGTCAGCGAGATAGGCACCTTCGCCTGAGCTCCGTGGGCGCACAGACCGTCCTCGCCGATGATCTCCTCCCCAGGTCAGAGATTGGACCTCCGATCGCGGCCACGCTAGCTCGGTGAGCTCGGGACAGGCGGTCAACGCAGCACGGGCGATATCGATTCCCGAGGTTTGCCGAAGAGACGGATCTCGAGAGGTGAGGGAGCTTATGCGCGAGAAGCACCTCAACGAGGTCGAGGCTCAGAGGACCGGAGAGCTCGCGCCAACGAATACCGGCAGCGGGCGCGAATCATCGACATATGTGCATAGTACTGCAGATCGTCGACTCCCGATGGAAGTCAGGTCGTGTACGTCGACCCCCTTGGAGGGTGCGGAGGTCCTCCCAGGTCCCTTGCGGTCCTTGCTGGCGGCAGTTCGCACAAAGGCGCACTATCTCGCTGCTCCCGGAGCCTTTCTTGAGTTCGCGCGAGATCGCGCCGATCGCGACTCGCTCGTGCTGGAGCTACCGTCGCCGTTCCGTCAGCGTTGGTCGAAGCTTCGTGCGGCCGCTCGATGCGCCGCCCGCATTGGGGTCGTCAACCAAAGGCTCATTTGGGTAGTGAACGGGTTGACGGGCGTCTGGATAGTCGCCCCCACGGCCAGATTGCGCCGGGAACCCGTGGTCCTTATCTTCCGCGACTCCGCGCCACCCGGGAGGCGTCGCTCGCTCCGCGATGGGCACTGGCAGCGAACGGGATTGCGAGTGTACGCGATGGCTCCGTCGAACTACGGTTTGGCCACCCTGGTGCACTGCATGCGCGTAACCCCTTTGGGCGTTGTGCCGAATGCAGTTACGAAGCATCGCGAAGCGAGGAGCGGCAGCTGCCATCCCGTCACACCAAAGATCGGATGGATCGGAAGCCGTCGACGAGTCAAGGGATCTGGACGTCGCGATTCAGATCGCTGGGCACGTCGGCGGACCTCAACGCTGCATTGGCTCGTTCTTCGGCACCGGTCTCGACGCGAACGAAGACCGATTCGCCTACGTGGATGAGTGCAGGGACCTAGCTCGCGACGCTTGGAGTGAGCCAGTCTTTGAGTTGGCGGGGCTATGTCGACTCCGAGGCCATCATGCGAGAGATCGATCTCCTCGTCGTGACTTCGGAGAGGGAGAGTTGCAGTCGAGCGATCCTGGAGGCCATAGCAAGTGGCATCCCGGTGATAGCCGCGGATGTCGGGTGGCAACTCGGAGATCCTGACAGGGTCGCTCGTCCGCACTGCCTGTTCGACCGTGGAGACCCGAGGGCCGGAGCGGCGATCGTCAGAAGGATGACAACTGACGCCACCCTACTACCGAGTCGATGAGTCGATGCGCCCTCGATCGTGCGGAGGCCTTCGAGGCTCGGAAGATTGCCGAGCTGTTCGACCGAACCCTGGTGACAGTCACTGACGGGAATGAGCGACCTAGTGGAAACGAGCAAGCGTGTTCGTTGACATCGGGGCGCATGTCGGCGAAACGGTTGCCGTCGCGCTGGACCCGATCTTCTCGCATGTCGAAGGTTCACGCGATAGAGCCATCGCCGAGCGCTGTGCGGCAGCTAGGGCGACTGCGAAGCGACCGATTGCGGATACACGCCGGTTGGTCTGAGCGATCGATGAAGGCCGGATGACACTCCTGTCAGAGGGGGCCGTGGGAGCCTCGTTTCACGAACGGCCACCGCGTGGCGACGGTCCACAGGAAACGGTTGTGAGCGTGGAGCGCGCCTCGGATTGGTTCGAGCGCGAGATGGACATTGGCGACGCCATCTTCGTGAAGCTGAACGTTGAAGGGCACGAATGGGAGGTGCTCACGGGACTTGGCTGCTTCCGGCTGGCTCGAGCGGTTCAAGTCGATCTTGGTGGACTTTGACGTCAGAAAGATGGCCGGGCGGGAAGCCTCGGAGGAGAGCTCATCGACGTCTTGGGCGAGCGGTGTCGACTTCCATGACCGCAGGGACTTCATGGCTCGGGCAGCTGACTGGCCGAAGGTTCCCAACTCGGTCCGTTGTTGGCTAAGTCGGTTGCTGGACGCGAACGAACGACGTCTTGATCAAGCCAATGTCGGCTACCTGCTTGAATTCCACAGACCTCCGAGGCAGCGGCTGAAACTCATCGCGCGGCGCTGTGCTCCCATGTCTACAGGAGGATCGCTTCGTGGCGAGCGTCGGTCCTGTTTCGCAGGGGCTCAATCTAGGTGGTCTCAACGCCGGGACTCGATGGTTGTTTGGGTCGGTCACCGACCCGGACGAGAATCGGCGAGTCTAGGACGTCATGAGCTACTCCGCTTCATACGATTACGGTGTTTGTGGCCTCGTCGGGAGGACGGAGGTCAGGCGACCCCCAGCTGAGCTGAGTCTACAATTTCCGGTCGTTCCATTCGTTGTTGGATGCCCTCGATCGGGCACCACGCTCCTCCGTGCCATGTTGGATTCCCACAGCGAGCTCGCGATCCCTCCAGAATCCTATTTCGTGGCGAGCTTCGCAAGTCAAAGGGAGTCGGTTCGAAACGAACGATGGGTTCGACTCAGACGCGTTCCTCGATGAGCTCTGTTCCCATCGCTGGTTCGTTCGATGGGATATGGATAACGATATCGTGCGGTCGGCGGTTCAAGAGAACCACCCTGCTGACACGGCTGCCGCCGTCCGCCTGGTATACGATCTCTACGCCGCGTCGCGAGGCAAGTGCCGGTACGGGGATAAGACACCGGAATATGTGGGGAGCATGAGGTCGATAGCACGAGCTGCTTCCGGAAACGCGGTTCATCCACCTGATCCGAGACGGCAGAGACGTCGCCCAGTCGCTCATATCCACTGGTATGGGGTTCGGTCTTTCAGACATACGGTCATGCCTTGCTCTTCTGGGAGCGTCGAGTGCTTGTCGGCCGCCGGGAGGGGCGTCGGCTCGGGCCCCTTCGATATCGCGAAGTGCTGTATGAGGACTTGATCAAGAATCCCGAGGCGATTCTTCGTGGATTGTCACGCTTCTTGGAGCTGGAGTATCAGCCTGCGATGCTCGGATACCATGTGCGAGCTGACGAGGTACTAAAGGGAGTACCCAGTCACGAGTATCACACGCTACCTGCACCAGGCTCCGGTGATGGGTGTCAGGGACTGGCGTCGGGACTTGTCGCCTCCAGACGTGGAACTCGCCGACGTGCTTGTGGGGCCGACCTTGGAACGCTTTGGTTACGAGCGGACCGCTACGAGACTGTCGGACCCACTTGCGGGGCGACGCCCTACGGCTCGGGCCGAGGCCGATCTTCGGCGCGCGAGCAAGTCCCTGAAGAGGAGAATGATTCGCTTGTCACGAATGCGGCGATTCCGCAGGCGGCCGGCGGCGCGCGGGAGGTTGAGGCCCGCGGTCTAATGACGGGTTCTAGCTGCGTGGTGGGAGCTCGAGAAGAACAGAGGGAGCAATGGGCGTCGCGAGAAACACGGTGAGGAGAGGCTGCTCGGGTGGGTGGGCAGGAGCGAACTCTCTGACCGACGCCCTGAGGGTACCCGCTCACGTGGGGCTTCTCCCGTGGGCGCTGCTGGTGAGGATTCCCATCCAGCGCGAGTTCCATGTCAAGGTGCCCGGCGGAAATGGCTACCAGGTACGTGTCCGTTGAGCACGATCGCCTCGGCCGACGCATGTTCTGGTTCGCGTTCCCTCAGTACGAGCCGGAAACTCTGCCGCTCTTCACGCGGGTGGCCTCTAGATGCGATCAGATAGTGGATGTGGGGGGAAACACCGGCATCTATGCGCTCACCGCGTGCAGTGTCAACCCGAACGCGCATGTCACCGCCATCGAAGCCGGTCGCGAGGGTCGCCGAGCGGCTGAGCGCAAACGTCGAGGCGAACGGCTGGGCAGACCGATGCCGTGTCGTCGTCGCTGCCGCTTCCGACCATGTTGGTTCGGCGTCCTTCGCGGTAACACGACGGGAGCTTCCGGGTACATCTCGATTGGCCTCGGTGGGTTCTGGAACTAGCGTCGATGTGGTTGAGGTGCCCACGATCACGGTAGACGAGTTGATGAGCGGTGGTCCGCCGGTGAGCCTTGTGAAGATCGACGTCGAGGGTGCGGAGGACAAGGTGTTGGCCGGTATGACCCGAATCCTTGCGGAGGACCGGCCCATAATCTTCACCGAGGCACTCACGTTTGAGAGCGACCACCTGCCACGGGTGACACGCATCCTTCTGCGACGCGGGATACCGCTTCTGGCGCATTTCGAAGGCTGGCATTGCTGAGCAACCACAGATCTCAGCAGACTTGAGAAGGCTTGAACGCAACTACCTCTGTGTGCCGGGCGACCGAGTCGAGTGCGCTTCGAAGCACCCTTGACGTGCCGCTCTGAACCCCGATCAGCGTTGGTGAGGATTCATCACGGGTGAGTCGCCGAGCATCAGTTCAGGGTGCATGGCGGACAGCAGGGCGCACGGTGGTTCTTCGATTTCGCTCGTGGGTCGGTCGTCCAGCGCTCAAGCGTGACTCCCTTATGCTCGACGACCACCGCCTGAGTCTGCGATCGCCGCGTGATGGAGGAAGGCTGGGCACCGTGCAACTAGAGACGTCCAAGTGAAGATTCGCGGTCTTGGTCGCCCGCTCGCTGCGAGGCAGTGGCTTCGCCACGAGGATTTCCTCGATGCTCGAGTCGTACGTAGGTAGCGGACACGACGTGGATGTCCTCCACTACCTGTTTCCCCACGAGCAGGAGCTACCTACCCGGATCGCGGAATCTGTGAGCCGATATTCAACGATCCCTCTGGGAAGTCGTCGGTATCGCAGGCATGTGGCCCTGCGGCCGCCTCTCGCATGGCAGTGCCATCACGCTCACTTGAAGAGTGGAGTCGAGACGGAGAGCTACGATGTGGTGCAAGCGGAGACGTCGAGCACGTGGGCTGTCGCGAGGATGTTGCCGCTCGACGACGGCTCCTCGTCCTGCATGACGATGATTCCTCACGCCTTAGAGGACTCGCGAGGATCGCCCCGGACTTGGTTCACCGGGCAGCCGCGGAAGTTTCGGCCCGGAAGTATTCGCGATGGCAGCGGGTGAGTGTCACAGAGGCCGATCGGGTTTGGTTCGTTTCGTCGGTTGAGCTCGATCGGCTCGCAGGCGATTTTCCGGACGGTAAGGCTCAGCTGATCCCTAACGGGGCTGGCGATGAACTCTGGTCCGTTCCTCCTCCGAACGAGCTGAGGGTCAGGAAGTCCTATTCATCGCTCCTGGCGTTCTATGAACCCGAATGCGTTCGGTCTCGCTTGGTTCCTACGTGATGCGTGGCCGTTGGTGAGGAAGCGAGTGCCCGGAGCGCATCTCCGCGTCGTCGGGGTTGGCTGGGAGGGCTTCGGTTCATATCCAGACGTGTCCTTCGTTGGGTGGCGTGACTCGATCGCAGAGGAGTACTCGAAGAGCCGTCTCGTCGTCGCCCCGCTCTTCGCCGGCGGTGGGACCAAGCTGAAGGTGGTGGAGGCGATGGCTGCCGGTCGCCCGGTAGTGGCGTCCTCCGTGGGGGCCGAGGGCATCGCTCCATCTGACGGTCTGCGCGTCTGCGATGACCCTCGGGGCTTCGCAGCGGAAGTCTGCCGATTCCTGACCGACGCGGACCTAGCCCGCCGGGCGGGGGGATCGAACCGTTGCGCCGTCGACGACTTGCGATGGTCGACGGTGTGGGATTCGGCCGCTCGCGATCTTCGAACTCCTCCTGCGCGGCGCGGCGCCGCGAGGCGTGGCGGGCGACTAGCTGTTCCTTCGGCGTCGCCCACAGGGGCGACCGCTCGGGCTCGAGCCGGAGCGTGTGCCCTCAGTCGAGCCGACCCGAACCCCAGGTCTGGATCTCTGGTGCTGCAAGGAATCCGCGCCAGTGCGATGAGGAGAAAGGAGATCGTCGTGAGGATCATCGGAGTCGTTGGTCTCGGCGTCGTGGGAGGCACCCTCGCTCAGGCGATGACCAGGGCCGGCGTGACCGTGCGAGGGTTCGACCCGTACCTGGGGCGCGAGCGATCCGGAGGCGCTCGCCGACGCGCACGTGGTGTTCATCTGCGTGCCAACACCCGCATCGGACGACGGCACGCTCGACACGGTGGCGGTCTGGAAGGCGGTCCGCGATGTCGAGCCGTCTCTCACCGACGGAACCATCGTCGCCGTCAAATCGACGGTGCCGCCCGGAACCTCCGACCGCCTGGCGACAGAGTTCCCCAGGTTGCAGCTCGCGAGCGTTCCTGAGTTCCTCGTCGCAGCAAGGCCGCTTCAGACGTTGGTGAGCCCTGATCGCATCGTCGTAGGAGCGAGAACGCCGGAGGCTCACGACACGCTGCGTGATCTGCTCGTCAGGATCGCACCCGATGCGCCGTTCGTGGTCGTGAGTCCGATCGAGGCCGAGTGCATCAAGCTGAGCTCGAACGCGATGCTCGCAGCCAAGGTCTCACTCGCCAATGAGCTCGCACTCGTATGCGACGCCTTCGGGGTGGCGTGGAACGACATCAAGGATGGCGTCGGTCTGGATCGACGCATCGGTCCAGACCACCTGAGTGTGACGGCGGAGCGTGGGTTCGGCGGTACGTGTCTTCCTAAGGATCTCCAAGGTCTGATCAAGGCCGCGGATCACGCTGGCTTCCGGCCCTCCATCCTCTCGGCGATCTCCGACTTCAACGAGCAGATCCGATCGCTGGCGAGTGCAGCCAGTGTGGGGGCTCTTCAGGACGATCTGTGGACCATCCCAGCGTCGCCGATCTCATCGCGTGTCAACAGCAACTCGATCTGAGTCACGTCCAACGAGCCCCCTAGGCAACCCCTCCCGGAGCCCAAGCATGCTTGAGCAGGACGAAGCGATCACCGGTTCAGTGAAGCCCACGAGCCTTCGGGTCCTCTTCGTGGGAAAGGCGCATCTGTCGCATGTCGGTGGGGCCGAGATGAGCACGCGGTATCTCGCGGCCGCACTGGCGAACAGGGGGAACGACGTCTCCCTCCTTGCTTCGGTGAAGCGGAGGTCGATCCGAGGCCTGTTCGATCAGGCGCTCGTGAGCACCACAGGTCGGATCTTGGAACATGCCGTTTCCGAGGCGGGGTGCGCAACCGTGAGTTCCATCCGCCCCCTCCGGACGCTGCGGTCTGCGGTGCAGGGAGCTCCGCCCGATGTCGTGGTCGTGACGGGAACGGACCCCGACTTCGCGGTCGCCGCACTGCGCGAGTGTGCCGACCGACCAACGATCCTGTACGTGAGGGTGGACGCCGCCATCCCCGTCGCTCGCGATGCGCCCGTTGACCTCGTGGTGACGAACTCCGCGTTCATGGCTGGTCAGATCGCGGCGCTCGGCGTGAAGGCAACCTTCCTGCCGTCCGTGTTCCCCCCGAGCGATACCAGCTCGCATCCACGAAGGAGAAGGTCCTCTTCGTCAACCCGGTCCCGAAGAAGGGCGTCGACGTCGCCCTCGACCTCGCCGAGCATCGTCCCGACGTCCCATTCGTGTTCAGCCTCAGTTGGCGGATCGAACGCTGCGGCTCTGCGGAGTCTCCGAACGAGAGGCTCGAAGGCTTGGGAACATCGAGATCCGAAAGGCGACGCACGATCCGACAGCGGTTGTTCCGCGACTGCCGCTTGCTGCTCGTACCGAGCCAGTGGGAGGAGCCGTGGTGCTCGGGTCGTCTCCGAAGCGCAGATCAGTGGGATCCCGACCGTCGCGAGCCGCGTCGGTGGTCTGCCGGAATCGGTTGGACCGGGTGGCATCCTCGTGACGCCCCGGACTCCAAGCGTGGCTTGGCTGGAAGCCCTCTCGGAGGTCTGGGATGACCAGGATCGGTATGCGCGGCTCTGTCGGAGCGTGCGCTCGAGCACAGCCGTCGGCCCGAGATGTCCGTCGATCTCGTGACCCGATCGATTCGAGGAACTGATGGCGCAAGCGATCGATCGGCACTCGCGATGCGGATGAGGACCGTCGCCTGATGGCGCAGATGCGCGTCCTCCACGTCGTGGCCACGACCCAGCGTCGCGGAGCGGAGATCTTCGCGGCCGACCTCGTCCGCGCGCTCGATGGGCTGGGAACCGCGCAGCAGGTGGTGAGCCTGCGGCCGGGTCGCGCCCCCTCGGTCGAGTTCGAAGCGGCCACGCATCTCCTCGGTGGAGAGGGTCTCGTCCGGATGGCTCGTCTGCGTCGGCTCGTTCACAGGTTGCGGCCCCACGTGATCCAGGCGCACGGCGGCGAGGCGATGAAGGTCTCGGTGCTGGCTCACCCTGACGCACCGATCGTCTATCGCCGGATCGGAGGTGCGCCTCCGGCATCTGCGGAGCGGATGGCGAAGGCTCGGGTATCAACGCCTCGTCCGACGCACGGCGCGGGTGGTCGCGGTCGCGGAAGCCGTTCGCCGGGAGTCGATGACGCTCTTGAAGATCCCGCCGGACCGCATCGTCACGATCCCGAACGCCGTGGATGCCGATCGGCTGCTCGCCTACGCGGATCCTTCCGTGACGCGGAAGGACCTGGGCATCGAGGGTGACGTGCCGGTCGTCCTGTCGATGGGCGCGCTCACGTGGGAGAAGGATCCTGCGGCGCTCCTTCGCGTCGCGGCCGAGGCTCTTCGTCGGCTCCCGGAAGCGGTCTACGTGGTCCTGGGGGACGGACCGATGCGCTCGCGCATGGAGGCCGAGGTGTCATCGCTCGGTCTGCAGGACCGGGTGCGCATGCTCGGCGTTCGCACGGATGTCCCGGACCTCCTCTCGATGGCCGACGTGCTGCTCTTCGCGAGCCGGCCCGACGGCATGGAGGGGATGCCCGCCTCGCTCATCGAGTCGGGGATGCTGGGCACGCCATCCGTTGCCTACGACGTCGCGGGTGTCGGCGAGGTGGTGATCGACGGTCGAACGGGCCGGCTCGTGCCGTGGGGTGAGGAGCGGAACCTGGTCGACGCGCTGGTCGACCTCCTGGCGGACGGCGTCACCCGCAACGCCATGGGTCGAGGCCGCGCGCCAACGGTGTGTCACGGAGTTCTCCATCGATCGCGTGGCACCTCGGTACCGGGACCTCTACGAAGCGGTGCTCGCGTGACGAGGCCGTTCCAGCCGAGCGGGAAGGAGGCGATCGTGCCGGAAGGCAGTGCGTTGGATATCGAACGGTACGGCCGACTCAACGTCTACTACACGCATGAGCTCGACGGCGGTGGGCGGACCTTCGGGCAACAGTTCATCCCCTTCGTGCACGACAGGATCGGGCCGGTCCGGACGGCCTTCGAATGGTGCGCTGGGCCGGGATTCATCGGCTTCTCCATGCTGAGCGAAGGCCTGTGCGAGCACCTCGCCCTCGCGGACGTGAACCCAGCAGCGGTGGAAGTCGCCGCGAAGACCGTAGAGGAGAACGCGCTGGAGTCGACGGTGGAGATCTACCGCTCGGATTGCTTCGATGCCGTCCCTGCGGACAGGAAGTGGGATCTCGTCGTCGCCAACCCTCCTCATTCCGGAACGGGCAACGTCGTTCCTCACATCGATCGGCCCGGGATCCTCTACATGGATCCTGATTGGTCCATCCACCGCCGGTTCTACGCTCAGGTGGGATCGCACCTCCATCAGGGAGGCTCGGTCGTCGTTCAGGAGAACGCGCTCTTCTCCTCACCCCAGGACTTCGAGGGCATGATCGCGGCATCGGGTCTGGAGTGGGTGGAGACCGTGGAAGGCGAGCGCGGCTACTACTTCATCTGGACGAGATCCCGCGGCGGCGATGAGCGCGCCGCCGGGAACGCCGCGTCGACCGCGATGGGCCGAGCCTAGGGGCCACGGGTTCTGTGACCGAACGATCCTACGAACGACTGAAGCGGTGCATCGACGTGTCGTTCGCGACCGCTAGGGCTCATCGTGCTCTCGCCGGTGATCGCCGCGGTGGCGGTCGTGGTTCGGCGCTCGCTCGGCCCACCGGTGCTCTTCCGCCAGGAGCGCCCGGGTCTGCACGGCCGCCCGTTCACGATCCTCAAGTTCCGAACGATGCGGGGCGTCGGACCGGATGGCGATGAGACATCGGACGGCGAGCGTCTGACGCCGACCGGTGCCTTCATCCGGTCGACCAGCCTCGACGAGCTGCCCGAGCTCGTGAACGTGCTGAAGGGCGAGATGAGCCTGGTGGGGCCCCGCCCGCTCCTGATGCGGTACCTGGACCGCTACTCGGAGACGCAGGCGCGGAGGCACGAGGTTCGCCCGGGGATCACGGGATGGGCCCAGGTGAACGGCCGGAACGCCCTGACCTGGGAGCAGAAGCTCGAGCTGGACGTCTGGTACGTGGACCATCGGTCGCTGGGCCTCGATCTGAGGATCCTGGTCCGAACCTTCGCCCACGTGTGGCGGCGAGAGGACATCAACCAGCCCGGATCGGCCACGGTCAAGGAGTTCCGGGGAGCGGTCAAGGAGGGTGATGAACGGTGAAGATCCTTGGGATCGCGCACGACGTCTACATCTGTTCGGCGGCGGTCGTCGTCGACGGCGAGGTGGTGTCGGCGATCCCCGAGGAACGACTCGACCGCAAGAAGCAGAGCCGCGTCTTCCCGACGCTGGCGATCGACCGCTGTCTCGAGGAGGCGGGCCTGACGATTCACGACATCGACGAGATCGCGGTGGCCTGGAACCCGGCGATCGAGGTCCAGTCGACGCCCGCCGGCTACCTGGACGCGCGGCGCTGGCGGACGGAGCACCTCGCGCAGGTCCCGGCGCGGCTCGCCGCGCTCCTGGGTACGCCGCCGAACGGTGAGATGACCCTGACGAACCTGGCGAAGGACGCTCCGCCGGTCACGTTCGTCGATCACTACCACGCCCACCTCGGCAACGCGCTCACGGTGTGTTCCGAAGACCCGGTGGCGTTCCTGGTGATGGACGGGCGTGGGGAGACGCTCACGGCGGAGGGTGGCGTCCTGTCCGGCGGCGACGTGCAGGTGCTGTCCGAGGTCCACTACCCGCACTCGCTCGGGCTCTTCTACGGGATGGTCACCCAGTTCCTGGGCTTCAAGCCGGACTCGGACGAGTGGAAGGTGATGGCGCTCGCGTCCTACGCCGACGCGATGGGGGACACCTACGACCGGCTGAGCAAGCTGATCGCCGTCGAGGAGGACGGGACCTTCCGGCTGGCGCTCGAGTACTTCGCAGCACTACAACTTCTGGGACCGTCGCCTGTACTCCGACGCGTTCGTCGAGGAGTTCGGACCGCCGCGCGGCCGCGACGAGGCGATCACGGAGCGTCACGAGTCGCTGGCGGCCGCGATGCAGCGGGTGTTCGAGGAGACCGTCACCAAGCTGCTCGCGACGCTGCACGAGCGCTCGGGCCTGGACAGCGTCATCCTCTCCGGCGGCTCGTTCATGAACAGCGTCTTCAACGGGATGGCGACCGAGGTCACACCGTTCTCCACGTGCTACGTCTCGGGTTCGCCCGACGACTCCGGCACCTCGGTGGGCGCCGCGCTGTTCCTGCACAACCTGCGCACGGGGAGCCGACCCGCGTTGTCCTCACACAACTACTGGGGTCCCGCAGTACAGCGACGACGAGTGCCTCGAGGTCGCCCGCCGGTACAAGCTGCCGGGCACGGAGGTCGTCGACGACCCCTCGCGGCGAGCGGCGGAGGAGCTGGCCGAGGGCCGGATCGTCGGATGGTTCCAGGGACGGATGGAGTTCGGCCAGCGCGCGCTGGGGAACCGGTCGATCCTGCTCGATCCGCGGCGGAGCGACGGACGTGACGTCTTGAACCGGGCCGTGAAGTTCCGCGAGGCGTTCCGTCCGTTCGCGCCGGCGATCCTGGCGGAGCGGGTGAGCGACTACTTCGAATGCTCCGACGACGCACGGGTCCCGTTCATGGAGCGGGTCTTCATGTTCAGGCCCGAGAAGCGCGCGGAGGTGCCGTCGGTCGTCCACGTCGACGGGAGCGGCCGGCTCCAGACGGTCGAGCCCGACGACAACCCGCGCTACCACGCGCTGATCAAGCACTTCGAGGAGCTCACCGGGGTGCCGATCGTGCTGAACACCAGCTTCAACCTGAACGGCGAGCCCATCGTGTGCTCGCCGGAGGACGCGATCCGGACGTTCATGACCTGCGGGCTGGACACGCTGTACCTGGGCAACGTCCGCGTGTCCAAGCACGGCCTTCTCTGACCGAGCCTGCCATCTAGGGAGTAGCCGATGCGGACCTACCGCGTCTTGAGCCTCATCAAGGGCCTCGGGAGAGGAGGGGCGGAGCAGCTCCTCGTCAGCGCGGTGCCGTACCACTCCGACCGTTTCCGAGTACGAGGTGGCCTACCGCCTCCCGTGGAAGGATGCGCTCGTCCCCCAGCTGCGAGGGCGCGGGGCTCCCGGTGCACTGCCTCGGCGGTGCCCGGGGAGCGGGATGGGTGGCGCGCCTCCGTCGGCTCGTTCACGACCGCGAGATCGACCTCATCCACTCGCATTCGCCGACCGTCGCCGTCGCCGCACGGGTGGCGGCCCCGTCGAGGGTCCGCCGTGTCTATACCGAGCACAACCTGTGGGAGCGCTACCACCCGATGACGTACTGGGCGAACGCGCTCACCTTCCCGAGGAGCGATCACGTCTTCGCCGTCTCCGAGCACGTGCGCGACTCGATCAGGTATCCGCGGATCCTGCGAGGCCGCCGCATGCCGCCCGTGGAGGTGCTGTACCACGGCATCGATCCCGACGACGTCGCCCGATGGGAGGGGGTCGACGGGGTGCGTGCCGAGCTGGGCATCGCCCCCGACGCGCCCGTGGTCGGCACGGTGGCGAACTTCAAGACGCACAAGCGGCTCGACCGGATGCTGAAGGTGGCGGGACTGGTGCGGCGCCGCGTTCCCGACGTGCGCTTCGTGCTGGTGGGCACCGGGGTCCTCGAAGGCGAGATCCGGCGCTTGGCGCACGAGCAGGGGCTCGACCGGACGGTGCTGTTCACGGGGTTCCGCGACGACGCCCAGCGCCTGGCCGCCGCGTTCGACGTGTTCGCGATGTCGTCGGAGTTCGAGGGTCTTTCCATCGCGGTGATCGAAGCTCTGGCGCTCGGCACGCCGGCGGTCGTCACGGCGGTCGGCGGGATGCCCGAGGTGATCCACGACGGCGAGCAGGGCTTCGTGGTCCCGCCCGGCGATACCCAGGCGCTCGCGGACCGCGTCGTCACCCTGCTCGAGGACGAGCCGCTCCGCCGACGGATGGGGGAGGCCGGACGCGAGCGTGCGACCCGGTTCGACATCCGCACCGCGGTCCGGCGTATGGAAGAGGTCTACGAGGAGCTGCTCGCATGAGCGGGACGCGCATGGCGCTGGACATCCGCCGGTACCGAGACGAGGACGAGCCGGCCGTGCTCGCGCTTGCTCGGGGCGTCGCTGGGCGGGGGTCCGGCCGGGACGCGCCCGCCCGAGTTCTTCCGCTGGAAGCATCTGGAGAACCCGTTCGGGCGTTCCTTCATGTTGGTCGCGGAGACCGACGGCCGGATCGTGGGGCTCCGCGCGTTCATGCGGTGGGAGTTCACGGCGGGCGAGCGGCGGTTCCGAGCGGTACGTGCCGTCGATACGGCGACGCACCCCGACCATCAAGGGCGCGGGATCTTCTCGAAGCTCACGCGTGAGGCGCTCGACACGCTCCGGGACGAGGCCGACTTCATCTTCAACACCCCCAACGAGAAGAGCCTGCCCGGGCTACCTGAAGATGGGCTGGGGGGTCGTCGGAACCGTGCCGATCTCCGTGCGCGTGCGACGACCGATCCGGTTCGCGGCGCACGCGAGGTCGTGGCGAACGGCGACGGAGGCGGGGGACGTGCCCGCCTGTGGCGCGCCTCGCGCGTCGGACGCCTTGGCGGACGACGGGCTCGGCGGGTTGCTCGCTGACCGTGAGCCGTCGCCGGGCCTCGCGACACCTCGGGACGCGGCGTACCTCAGATGGCGATACGGACGCGCTCCGTTGCTCGACTACCGAGCGGTGGGGGACCGGACGGCAGGGTCGTCTCGACGGCCTCTCGATCTTCCGGGTCCGACCGCGCGGGTCGCTCGCCGAGGCCACGATCGCGGAGACCATCGTGCGCGGCGACGACGCGCGCACGGCCGGCGGGCTCCTGCGGGCCGCGGGCCGGTCGGCGCGCGTCGACCATCTCACGTGCAGCTTCCCGGCCCCTTCGGCCGCCTCTCACGCCGCTCGGCGGGCGATGTTCGTTCGGGTTCCCGGAGGCATGACGCTCGTGGTGAACACGCTGGGCCACGACCTCGATCCGGATCCGCTCGACATGGCGTCCTGGGCTCTGTCGCTCGGCGACCTGGAGGTCTTCTGATGGAGGCCGGCCGCATCCCCTCGGCGAAGGCTGGTCCCACCGTCGCGCTCGTGCTCGGGCTGGCCGCGATCGCCGCATACGTGTCGGTCGCGCTCGTCCTCGTCGATCGGACCTCGTTCGATGTGTGGGGCGCGGTGCTCCTGGCGCCGATCCTGATCGGCGTGTCGGTTCCGATCGCTCCGGCGCCAAGCGATCGAGGGAAGCCGATCCGGGCACCTTCCGCCTGTTGCTCCTCGCGCTGGTCGTGAAGCTCGCGGGCGCCGTGGCTCGGTACTACGTCGCCTTCTCGGTCTACGGTGGGAACGCGGACGCAGGTCGGTACCACAGGGCGGGCGTCGAGCTCGCCGGCGACTTCCGGCATCTGGACTTCGCCGGTGTGCATCTGGTGACCGGAACATCCTTCATCGAGAACGTGACCGGTCTCGTCTACGCGCTCATCGGTCCCTCGAAGCTGGGCGGGTTCGTGTTCTTCTCGTGGCTCGGGTTCTGGGGGCTGTTCCTCTTCTACCGGGCGTTCACGATCGCGGTGCCGCTCGGGCGGCGCCGGTCGTACGCCCATCTCCTGTTCTTCCTGCCGTCGCTCGTGTTCTGGCCGTCGAGCATCGGCAAGGAGGCCTGGATGATGTTCAGCCTTGGGGATCGCCGCGTACGGGGTGGCCAAGATCCTCACGTATGCGGCCTGGCGGGGGGTGCTTCCCTGCGTCGGCGGGCTCTGGATGGCGGGCATGGTTCGTCCGCCCATGGCGGCCCTGGTGGCGCGTGTCGCTCGCGGCGGCCGTGGTCACGCGCAAGAGCAGGGTGGACCTCCGGGAGCTCGGGCCGGTCGTGAAGGGCGGGTTGATCGTCGTCGTGGTCGTCTCCGCGGCGGTGCTGCGTCGGCCGCTCCGACCGGTTCCTCCAGAACGCCGGGATCGACACCAGCGGGGGGATCAGCTCGACGTTGACCGGCGTCCAGAGCCGCACGTCGGAAGGGGGTTCCGCGTTCGTCCCGTCGATCGTCACCAGGCCCGCGCGGGCTCCGGTCGCCGCCGTCACGGTGCTCTTCCGCCCGTTCGTCTTCGAGGCCCACAACTTCCAGTCCTTCCTGAGCGCGATCGAGGGGACCGCCCTGTTGATCCTCTGCCTCGCACGGTTCCGATGGGGGCTGGCGGCCCTGCGATCGCTCCGACGAGCAGCCGTTCGTCGTGTTCTGCCTCGTCTTCAGCGTGCTGTTCATCGTGGCCTACTCGAGCTACGCGAACTTCGGCCTGCTGGCCCGCCAGCGGGTCCAGGTCTATCCGTTGTTCCTGGTGCTCTTCTCGATCCCGCCGGCGACCTACCTTCACCCGATCGTCGTCGCAGCGTTCTCGGACCGAGGCCGTCGGCGTGTGAGGGCGCCGAACCGATCGGTTCGGGCCGATCGACGGCAGTCGGGGTGATGCTCCTCGGCGCTCTACGTCGGAGCGGCCGTGCTCGCCGCCGCTCGGAACGGAGGCGCCGCGGGGCCGGTCGTGACGCTGATCCTGGGATCGGCGGCGGCGCTGCTCGTGGGGCGGGTCCTGGGGCGCGTCCATCGGATGCTGGTCCCGGCCGCGGTCGTGGTCGCCGCGATCGCCGTCGGCGTGGCGTTCGGTCCGGTCGTGGGGGGCGGACCGCTCGGTGGACCGTTCGGGTACCGGAACGCGACCGGGGCGTTCTACGTCCAGGCCGCGATCGCCGCGCTGATGGTTGCCGGTGCGGCGCGCCGGTCGTGGCTCCGTCTGCTGGCGATCGCGGTCGCGGTGCCGTTCGCGATCGTCGCCGCGGTCGATTCGTGGGCCGCCGGCGTCGAGTCTCCTGGCGATCGCCGTCGCGCTGATCGGTCTCGGCGGGGCGCGCTGGCGTGCGCGTGTCGGTCGTCCTGGCCGGCGCCGTCGTCGGGCTGGTGCTCGCCGGCACGGTGGTGCTCGGCGCGACGTATCACGCGGGGGACGACGGGCCGTTCGTCCGCGCGCCTGACCGAGCGACGGGTCGTGCTCTGGCACGAGTCGCTCTCGATCATCGCCGCCCATCCGGGCGGCGTGGGCCCGGGACGCTTCAAGGACGTGGCGCCGACGGCGATCCGCGACCCGGACGCGAGCTGGGCCCACAACGAGTTCCTGCAGCAGGGGGTCGAGCTCGGATGGGCGGGGCTCGCGCTGCTCGTGCTCGTGTTCGCGTGGGGGTTCGCCCGCCTGTGGGTGCACCCCGCGCCCGACGTGGTGGTCGCGCTCGGGGCGGCATCGCTCGCCGCCCTCGGCATCCATGCCTGCGTCGACTACGTGCTGCACTTCCCGGCCGTGCCGCTCACGGCCGCCGCATTGGTGGGGACGGCCCAGGCCGTTCCGTTCAGGAGGTCACGACGTGACGGTGATGAGCCTCGCGAGGAAAGCATCGAAGGCGGCGGTCACCCCGATGGGGTTGCCGGCGCGGCGACGGCCCGGTGACGTCGTCATCCTGCTGTACCACCGGATCGGCCCGTCCCGCTCCGAGATCGAGCTGGACGCGGACGTCTTCGAGGGTCACCTGGAGGACCTGGCGGCGAACGAGCACGTCCTGACCCTGGACGAGGCGCTGAGCGGCACGAACGGCGGGGGCGTGGTGGTGACGTTCGACGACGGCTACCGCGACTTCCACGACGCCGCGCTGCCGCTGCTCGTGAAGCACCGCGTCCCGGCCGTGCTGTACCTGGCGACGGGCCTGGTCGCGAACGGCGACGGCGCGCCGTCGAGCGACGCGCTGACGTGGACCCAGCTGCGCGAGGCGGTGGACACCGGGCTCGTGACGATCGGGTCGCACACGCACGGTCACGCCGACCTGTCGAAGGCGACCGAGGCGCGAGTCGGAGGACGAGATGCGCCGGAGCAAGGACCTGATCGAGGACCACCTGGGGACGGCGTGCACGCACTTCGCGTACCCGTGGGCCGTCGGGTCCCCGGCCGCGGACCGCGCGGCTCGGCGGCTCTTCCGCACGGCGGCGCTCGACGCGTGGACGACCAACCGGGCCGGGCGGATCGACCCCTACCGGCTGGGACGGGTGCCGATCCTGCGGAGCGACGGCCGGTTCTTCTTCCGCCGCAAGGTGCGTGGGCAGCTCGACACCGAGGCCTGGCTCTACCGCGCGCTCGGGCGGGGACCGTGGGGGAGGGCGTGAGGGCGGTCGCCAGGATCGCCCACGTCACCACGGTCGACCTGAGCCTGCGGTTCCTCCTGCTCCCGCAGCTCCGGGCGCTGCGCGACGCCGGGTTCGACGTCACGACGATCAGCGCGCCGGGGCCGTGGGTCGCGCGACCTGGAGGCCGAGGGCATCCGTCACATCGCCTGGCCGGGTGCCACGCGCGCGTGGGATCCACGGTCCGACGTGCGCGCGTTCCGGGAGCTGGTGGCGATCTTCCGGCGCGAGCGCTTCGACCTGGTGCACACGCACAACCCGAAGCCCGGGGTGATCGGGCGCGTCGCGGCCCGCGTCGCCGGCGTCCCGCGCGTGATGAACACCGTGCACGGCCTGTACGCGACGCCCGAGGACCGGCTCCGCCGCCGCGCGCCGGTGCTGGCGGCGGAGTGGATCGCCGCGCGCTGCAGCGACCTGGAGCTGTACCAGTCGGCCGAGGACCTCGCGTGGGCGCGACGGCTGCATCTGGTGCGCCGGGATCGGTCGCTCCACCTGGGGAACGGGATCGACCTCGACGGCGTTCACCCCCGCGCTCGCGGGCGACGAGCGCGTGCGCAAGCTCCGGGCCGAGCTCGGGATCGGCGAGGACGAGCTGGTCGTCGGCACGGTCGGCCGGATGGTCCGCGAGAAGGGCTACGAGGAGCTGTTCGACGCCGCGCGGATCGTGCGCTCCCGGATCCCGAACGCGCGGTTCCTGGCCGTTGGTGGCTCCGACCTGGACAAGGAGGACGCCATCACCGCCGAGGCGATCGAGCGGGTCCGCGACGACGTCGTGTTCACCGGCTGGCGCGAGGACATCGCGGACCTGATGGCGCTGATGGACGTGTTCGTGCTGCCGTCGTGGCGCGAGGGCCTGCCGCGGTCCGCGGTCGAGGCCGCCGCGAGCGGCCTGCCGCAGGTGCTCACCGACATCCGCGGGTGCCGGGAGGTCGTCCGGGACGGCGTCGAGGGGTTCCTGGTGCCGGTCCGCGATCCGGTCCGCCTGGCCGACGCGATCGTGCGGCTCCTGCAGGACCCGGTGCTCCGCCGGCGCATGGGCGTCGTCGGCGCGGACGCGCGCCGAGGACCTGTTCGACGAACGACGGGTCGCGCGCACCGTGGTCGGCGCGACCCAGCTCCTCCTCGACACCCGACCGCAGCCCGTCTCCATCTCGAAAGGGGCACGATGACGATCGAACCGATCCAGGAGGCTCGCCGCTCGCCGGGAGCCATGGCGTTCCCCGACGGGCTCCCGCTGGCCCGTCCGCGCGTCGCCGATCCGGCTCGGGTCGCGGCCGACGTGGAAGCGATCCTGCGCAGCGGCGTCCTGACGAACGGCCCGTACGTCCGTCGGTTCGAGGAGCTGACGGCCGACTACCTGGGCGTGCGGCACTGCATCGCGGTGTCCTCGTGCACGGCCGGCCTGATGCTGGTGCTCCGCGCGGCCGAGCTCTCCGGGGACGTGATCGTGCCGTCGTTCACGTTCGCCGCGACCGCGCACGCGGTGCAGTGGAACGGCCTCCGCCCGGTGTTCGCCGACATCGACCGGCGCACGCTGACGCTGTCCCCGGACTCGGTGCGGCGCTCGGTGGGCATGCACACGTCGGCGATCCTGGCGACGCACATCTACGGCACGCCGTGCGACGTCGAGGGGCTCCGCGCCGTCGCGCGGGAGCACGGCCTGCGCCTGTTCTTCGACGCGGCCCACGCGTTCGGGTCGACGCGCGCGGGCACGCGGGTCGGGGGCTTCGGCGACGCCGAGGTGTTCAGCCTGTCGCCGACGAAGGTGGTCGTGGCGGCCGAGGGCGGCCTGATCGCGACGAACGACGACCTGCTCGCGGAGCGCTGCCGGATCGGGCGCGACTACGGCAACCCGGGCGACTACGACTGCCGGTTCGTCGGCCTGAACGCCCGGATGTCGGAGCTGCACGCGGCGACCGCCCTCGCGTCGCTCGAGGACCTCGACGAGCGGCTGGCCGAGCGGAACCGCCTGGCGGCGGCGTACACGGCGGCGCTCGCGGGGACGCCGGGCGTGCGGATCCCGGAGGTCCCGGCGGGCGACACCAGCACCTACAAGGACTACTCGGTGCTGATCGACGCCGACGAGTTCGGTCTCGATGCGGACGCCGCGGCCGAGATGCTGGCGCGCGAAGGCATCGAGACCCGCCGGTACTACTCGCCGCCCGTCCATGCCATGAAGGCCTACCGGGTGCCGGGGGGTGCGGCGGGGGAGCTGCCGGTCACGGAGCTGGCCGCCGAACAGGCGCTCACCCTCCCGCTGTGGGTGGGGATGACGGATGCCCAGGTCGAGGGGGTCGCGGAGGCGATCCGCGGGATCCGCGCGTAGCGGGCGCGTAGAGAGCACACGGGTGCTGCGTACGAAAGTCGCGGCCTCGCCTGCGTACGAACGATGGCGCGAACGAGGGGGGTGCCGACCCCAGGTGGACCGCTACGTTGACCTTCGATCGATCCGACCGCGGTTGGGAGGCCATCATGGGTCAAGACAGCGAGGGCCGAAAGGCCGGGATCCCCCGAAGGACCCTCATCAAGCGTGGGGCCATCGTGGGTGGTCTCGTGTGGGCGACGCCCGTCGTGCAGTCGCTGAGGATCCCGGCGCACGCCCAGGAGGCACCGGGGTCGGAGCTGTGCGCGGCGTGCATCTCAGCGACGATCGATCCGGTTGGCCCTCCTCCGCCCGTCACCTCGTTCATCACGTTCGACCCGACGACAGCGTGCTGCGACTGCATCGCGGCGGGCGGCGGATCGCTCTGTCGCGGCATTCACACTGTGGGATCGCAGGAACTTGCACGGTCCTCTCGTGTCGGAGACCTGCGACCCTGCCCGTAGCCCTCAAGGAGAGTGAGATCGATGACAGAGACCAGCCTTGACCCAGTCCAACTCGAAGCCTATCTGACGCGCGGTGGGTCTCGATCCCACCCGACTACACCGGCGAGGTCGTGTTGTCCTCGACGACGAGTGAGGGCTCGGACAGCGTCACGATCACGGTCTGAGACCTCGCGGCGCGCCGCGAGGTGCTCGGTCGAGCGTTGGGACGCGGTCATCCGGCGGGCGTCATCGTCATGCTCGGTGACGTGTCGGACGACGCGGCCCAGATCTCGGGTGGACACCCGGAAGCACGCGCACTCCGCTAGGACGTCGGCGAGGGTGTGCAGGGTGCGGGCCGGCTGGTCGGATCCGAAGCTCTGCCGGAACAGCTCCACCAGCGCCTCGGCGCGGCTCACTTCCTGGATCTCGTCCCCGTCGGTCGGTTCCTCAGGTCCTCCGCGCGTCGGCAGGAGGACCAGCGAGGGCCTGGTGGCGCCCGCGATCGCATCGGATCGGATGTCGGTCGGGACCACGTGCCACACGCCTCGAGCGAGGTCCGACCGAGGCGGTCGGAGGTCCGCGAGGAGCCCCCACGAGCCGCGCTTGATCGCCAACGCCTTCGGGTACGGGAGGAGGCGGCGGGTCGCCGGGTCGATGGCGAGGGCTTCGTCGGTGAGGTACCGGAACCCGGCACGCACCAGGGCGGCCGTGAGCGTGGTCTTCCCGGACCCCGACGGTCCGCAGATGATGACCCCCGCGCCGTTCAGGGCGACGCCGCCCGCGTGGAGCACGACGAGGGGGTCGGCCCGGTCGACGGTGGCGCCGTTGAGATGCCAGAGGAGGGTCTCGACGGCGAACGCCGGGCTATGGGCGCGAACGAGGAGCTCCGAACCGAAGTACACGGGATAGACGTCATCCCGTCCCGTCGGCTCGAGCGGGTGATCGAGTACCAGATCTCCGGATCCTCCCCGCCGTCGGTCAGCCCGGAGAGGACGTGATCCAGGTACGCCCCGACCTCGGGATCGGTGGTCCGCACGCCGAAGCTGAGGTTCAGCGCCCGATAGCCGGGACTCCGGTAGGCCCACGCCCGCTCATCGGGCATCGTGACGCTCACTGGGTCCCCGCCAGCGCGGGAGACGTGGGCAGGGAGAACGTGAGCTCGATGTGGGCGATCCGATGCGGCCGCCCGCGCCGTCCATGACGGTGAGGTTCGAACGCCATCGCGTTCGTGCCCACGGGTGATCCGGCCGCGCAACCCCCTCGACGATCGCCGCACACGGAAGAACCCTCGAGCACGCGGGCACCCTGTCCCGAGATCGTCACCGTCCACACGCCGCGGCCGCCGTACGATGGCCCGGGCGAACGAGCACCCGCCCGCGAGCGGTTCCGCGGCGAGGCAGCGGCACGAGCTGCTCGGACGGCTGGGAGCAGACGGCGCCGCGCCGACCGATGTCGAATCGGACCGTGTAGCGACGCTCGGTGACCGGGTCCTGTTCGGGAGCTGGGTCCCCATCCGGGACCGGGGGAGTCGGACCCGACCTGCGCCCACGCCTGGGTCATGTTCACGCTCTGAACGGCGGGGACCACCCAGAGCGCACCCCCGATCGCGGCGGCCTTCTTCAGCGCCTCTCGCCGGCCGAGGCGTCGATCGTGGGCGTCGTCACCCAACGTTGCTCCGATCCCGTCGGCGGAGTAGCGCTATCGACCCGAGGCTATCCGGATGCGGCCCTACGGCATGCGCCGTACGGCGTGCTTTTCCTACGGCTCCCGGCGCTGGTCGCCGCCCGGCCGGCGACGCAGGTTCTCGATGAGGAGGTTCCGATGCAGCAGATCGACGCAGAAGCGCAAGTGATCCCGTTCACCGCGAACCGCGCCCTGACCGAGCTCGTCCAGAGCCGGCGCCAGATCGAGGCCGCGCGGGGGTCGTTGGAGCTCGCGCTCCAGATCATGGACGAGCTCGAGGACGCGCGCCTGGCGGCTCCGCTCCCGGCCCTCCGGGGCGTCCTCGGCCAGCTCGAGGAGGCTCAGGCGACGCTGTGGGAGGCCGCCCCGTAGCGCGCCAGACGTAATCGGAACACCGAGTTCACGTGGAGGGCCGGGCGACCGGCCCTTTCCGTCTGTCCGGGGCCGTTCCGGGACTCAGGCCTCGGCCGCGGCGACGGCGTGGTGCTCGTCGCCGGGCGCCATCACCCGCACCGCGTCGCGTCCCGGGATGAACCGGTTCGCCACGATCGCCGCGACCATCAGCACCATGCCGCCCACGAACAGCGCCACGTGGAAGCCGGCCATGAACGCCTCGCTGTACGCGTGGTAGACGCCGGCCGCCTGGGCGGGGGAGAGCCCCTTCAGCACGGCCGCGTCCAGGGTGCCGTGGCCGCCGGCCGTCGCGATCGCCTGCTGCTGCGCGCTCGTGAGCCCGAGGCCGGAGAGCGCCGGGGTCAGCGACGACTGCAGCCTCGTCGTCAGGATCGTGCCGAGCAGCGCGATCCCGAAGACGCCGCCCACCTCGCGGCTCGTGTTCGTCATCGCGGATCCGAGGCCCGCGCGCTGGGGGCCGACCGCGTTCATCACGGCGGCCGTCATCGGCGCCATCACCGAGGCCATCCCGTGGCCCATGATGATGAACACCGGCAGCATCAGCCAGTACGACGTGTCGATCTCGAGCTGCGTCCCGAAGAACAGCAGCCCCCCGCCGGCGAGCAGCAGCCCGTAGGTCATCGGGGCGCGCGAGCCGTGCGTCGACGCGTACTTCCCGGCGAGCGGCGCGGTGAACACGATCGCGAGCGTCATCGGCAGGAACCGCACGCCCGCCTCGAACGGCGTGTAGCCGCGGATCAGCTGCATGTACAGCGACAGGAAGAAGAACGTCGCGAACATCCCGAGCGACACCGAGAACGCCACCGTGTTGCCCGCCGAGAACGCGGGGATCCGGAAGAACCGCAGCGGCATCATCGGGTGCGGCGCGTGCAGCTCCCAGTACAGGAACGCCCCGATCAGGAGGAACCCGCCCACGAGCGTCGAGACGATCAGCGGGTCGCCCCAGCCCTTCTGGTTCGCCTCGATCAGGGCGTACGTGAGGCTGAACAGCCCCGCCGTCCCGAGCGCCAGGCCGGGCAGGTCGAGCTGCCGCTCCTCGGCGGAGACCGATTCCTTGACCGTCCGGGTGGCCACGAGGAACGCGACGATCCCGATCGGGACGTTCAGGAAGAAGATCGACTGCCAGCCGAGGTGCTCGACCATCAGGCCGCCGACCGTCGGGCCGAGCGCGAGCGCCAGGCCGGACATGCCCGCCCACAGGCCGATCGCCTTCGCGCGCTCGTGCGGCGGGAACGTGACCGTGATGATCGACAGCGTCCCGGGCAGCAGGAGCGCGGCGCCGACCCCCTGGAGCGCGCGGAACGCGATCAGCTGGCCGGTGCCCTCCGAGATCCCGCAGCCGAGCGAGGCGACCGTGAACACCGCGAGGCCGGCGAGGAACGTCTTCTTGCGTCCGTAGCGGTCCCCGACGATGCCGCCCGTGAGCAGGAGCGACGCGAGCACGAGGACGTAGCCGTCCACGATCCACTGCAGGCCGGAGACCCCCGCGCCGAGCTCCTCGCTGATCTTCGGCAACGCCACGTTCACGACGGTGTTGTCGAGCATCACCATCGCGAGGGCGAAGCACATCGTCAGCAGGACGACGACCTTCTCCCGCGCGTTGTCGCCCTCGAACCCCAACAGCCGCCACGGTCGTCCCCCTCGGATGCGATCGGTCGCCGGCAGGATGGCGCATCCCACCGACACGTTCAGGGTTGCAACCCAGGCTACGCGGGATCTGTTCCGACGACCCCCGCCGGGGCGGAGGCGAGATGGCGGACGAACCAGCCGGACGCGAGGTCGGCGACCCGCTCCAGGGCGCCGGGCTCCTCGAACAGGTGCGTCGCGCCGGGGATCACCTCGATCCGGTGCTCGCACCGCAGGGCCGAGGCCGCGTCCCGGTTCAGGCCGAGGACCACGGGATCGTCGCCGCCGACGATCAGGAGGGTGGGCGCCGTCACGGCGCCGAGCACCACGCCGGCCAGGTCGGGCCGGCCGCCCCGGCTGACGATCGCCTCGACCGGCACGGCCGGATCCGCGGCCGCGACGAGCGCGGCGGCGGCGCCGGTGCTGGCCCCGAAGTACGCGATCGGCAGCCCGGCGGTCCGCGGGTCGTCGCGGACGGACCGGGCGGCCGCCTCGAGGCGGTCGGCGAGGAGCTCGATGTCGAACACCTTCGCGCGGTCGCGCTCCTCGTCGGGGGTGAGCAGGTCGAGCAGGAGCGTGCCCAGGCCGTCGGAACGCAGGCGCCCGGCGACCGCGCGGTTGCGGGGGCTGAACCGGCTGCTCCCGCTGCCGTGGGCGAACAGGACCACCCCCACCGGGTCGGGCGGCAGCGTGAGGTCCCCGACGGATCGAGACCGACCCGACCGGGATCTCCAGGGCATGCGCGCCTCCTGGATGCGCGTCGTCCGCGCCCCGGCGATCGGCGCGGGCGCCGCGGCGAGCAGCGCCGTCACCTCGTCGTCGGAGGTCTGCGGGAACGTGTCGTAGAACTGGCCGACCGCGAGGAAGGGCTCGTCCGACCCGACGACGACGAGCTCGTCGACGTCGCCGCGGAGCGCGCGGACCGTCCGCGGCGGCGCGACCGGGACCGCGAGGATCAACCGGTCCGGGCCGCGCCGGCGGACGGCCTCGAGGGCCGCGCGGATCGTGGAGCCCGTCGCGATCCCGTCGTCCACGACGATCGCGGTCCGGCCGCGCAGCGCCACCGGCGGTCGGTCGCCGCGGTACCGACGCACGCGGCGTTCGAGCTCCGCCCGCTCGATCCGCACGACGCCCTCGACGTCCTCCGGCGACAGGCCGGTCGCCTCGATCAGCGCGTCGTTCAGCACGACGACGCCGTCCTCGCCGAGCGCCCCGAAGCCGAGCTCCGGGTGCCACGGCACGCCGAGCTTGCGGACCACGGTCACGTCCAGCGGCGCGCGCAGCGCGCGCGCCACCTCGGCGGCGACCACGACGCCGCCGCGCGCGATCCCCAGCACCACGGGATCGCTCGGCCGGAGCACCGAGAGACGCTCGGCGAGCACCTGGCCCGCCTCCTGCCGGTCGTGGAACACCGCGATCACCACCTCACGCCTGCGCTGTGCTGCACCCATCCTGCGGCGGGATCCGCGGGCCCGGCAGGGTCGAAGGTCCCGGCCGGCCTGGACTCGATGGCGAACGATGCGACCGGCGCGACCCGACCGGACACCCCACCTCCCCCCGGGGGGGCCGGGTTACCGCGGCAACGGGTTCGGGCCGGTGGCCGTGACCAGCCGCTGCGGGACCCAGTCGTCGACGTGCGTGAAGCCCTCGAAGCGCCCTTCCGCGTCCTCGACGACGTCGAAGAAGGAGCGCCGGTAGAACTTCACGTGGGTGAAGTCCTCGAACAGCACGTAGACCGGCTCGACCTCGGAACTCTGGAACTGCTGGCCGGTGAGCGCGGCCCGATGCACCCGCGAGAACTCGTCGAATCCTTCACCGATGACGACGCCGAGGTGCTCGAGGCCCATCCGGTAGACGCGCTGGTGAACGGGCGGGATCAGCTCGATGCGCGAGACCGGGGTCCCGTCCAGGACCTCGAGCGGCTCGGCGAGCACGATCAAGGAGATCGGACGCCCGTTCCAGACGTTCTCGCGGTTCGTCCTCGCATGGCGCTCGAGGAGCGTGCGCTGATGGACGTACAGGTCCCAATCGGCGACGCGGACCGCGAGGTGGCTGAGCGGGTAGGGCGCGATGTCGATGCCGCGGGCGACGAGACGGTCGCGCTGCATCGCCGCGAAGGCTCGGTAGTCCCCGATGATGTCCGCGATCGGATCCGCCATCGTGCGAACGCCTCCTCCCGGCGCATCCTACGTGAGCGGCCAAGCCCTGGTGACCGCGCCTCGGCCGGATCGAGAGACGGCTACAGCTGGTGGCGGCCTTGCCAGGCGGCGTAGGCGTGTTGCGGCCTAGACTCCACGGCGAACGATGCGACTGCGAGCCGCTCTGCCGCCTATCGATGCGATACGCCGACGGCGCATGGGTGCTTCCGTTCGGCACCGCGGAGGCCGCTGGGTTCGGCTGGGGGGAAGGCGCGGTCTCGGGCGACGTGCTTCAGGGGAGCGTTCGATGGGCCAACTACCCCCGCAGGCGGGAGGACGGGGTCTGGACGCCCAACCTCCGGGGGGTGATCAGGACCGAGGACGGCGCGGAGATCCTCATCTCCCTGCATGGGCAGAGCGTCCAGGAAGACCCTCCGGACGTCGGCCGCCGAGCCATCCTGACCAGGGCGGAGTTCCTGAGCGATCACGAGCGCTATCGATGGCTGAACACGAGCTTCGTCGTCGGCGAGGGCGAGATCGACGAGGAGACGCAAGCGTGGTGGGTGCAGGCCTACGTCTGCGTGAACGAGGTGGTCCAACACCCTCCCGCGATCGGGGCGACGCCACCCTCGAGGTTCCGGCAAGCGGACCCCTGAACCGATGAGGATCGCGATCGCCCACATCCGTGACGGTGAACGTCGTCCTCGCGGGATCGCGTGGCGGGTCGACCGAACCACCGACCGGTACCGTGGTGTTTCCGACCGGAAGGCAGGAGCCTCATGAGCGTGCAGATGGTGGTCCAGTCCAGCGTTGCGGACTTCGACGCATGGAAGGTGGTCTTCGACGGGAACCGGGCCCTTCGTGAGAAGCACGGCGCGACCGGGCACCGCGTCTACCGCGGGGTCGACGACCCGACCGCGGTGATCGTCGTCACGACGTTCGCGTCTGCGGAGGGTGCGGCCGCGTTCGCGAGCGACCCGGCCTTGAAGGAAGCGATGGAGCGTGCGGGCGTCACGTCAGCACCATCGATGGCCCAGTACTCGGAAGCCGACGTCACGGCGTACTGACCGAGGTCCAACGCCCTACACGGCGCGGGGATGGACTCGCGCCTAGGCGAGACCCGCGGCGGCGTGCGCCTCGTTCAGGATGCGCGCCTCCGCGCGAAGGCGCTCCCGGGCGAACCGTTCACTCAAGAGCCCCACGAATGTCTGGACCGGGGCGCCGGCCCATCGCGTCGCGGTGTCTCGGAGACACTCCAGCACGGTCTCCCGCGAGAACGTGCCCGCGAACTCTGCCACCAAGCGCGTCCCGCCGTTGGAATCCTTCACCGCTCTCCTCCTAGCACCGCTCGAGTGTAGGGATGCGAAGTGGCCGGGAGATGGACAGGACCGGCTATACCGAGACGGGCCTGCCGGGCGACCTCCGGCGGGACCGAGGTTCCGATCGTGCGTCGACGATGAGGGGGATGGGTTGATGTCGAACGAGCGAACCGTCCACATGCTCCGGCGGGTCCTGAACGGGTTCAACGACCACGACGTCGAGGCGATCATGGCGAACTTCGCCGAGGGCTGTGTCTTCGAGTCTCCTCGTGGCCCGGACCCGTGGGGACGCAGGTTCGTCGGCAAGGCGGAGGTTCGCCGCGGGCTGGCCGCTCGCTTCGAGGGCATCCCCGACGTCCACTACGGCGAGGACGACCACTTCGCGACGGGATCGCGCGGCGTCTCCGAGTGGACGATCACGGGCACCGAGGTCGGCGGCGATCGGATCGAGGTCCGGGGTTGCGACCTCTGGACGATCGGGGACGACGACCTCATCGTCAAGAAGGACAGCTTCTGGAAGCTGCGGGAGCCCTAGGGCAGGATCTCGACGTACCCGTCCGTTCCGTGCACGCGGATCCGCTGCCCATCTCGGATCAGCCGGGTGGCGTGCTCCACGCCCACGACGGCCGGTAATCCGTACTCGCGTGCGATCACCGCGCCGTGGGTCATCAGGCCCCCCACCTCCGTCACCAGGCCCGTGATCGCGACGAACAGCGGCGACCAGCTGGGGTCCGTGTAGGCCGTGACCAGGATGTCGCCCGCTTCGAGATCGGCCTGCGCCATATCCAGGATGACGCGGGCCCGCCCCTCGATGGTCCCGGCGGAAACGGCCAAGCCGACCAGCGCACCGGCCGGCACGTCATCGCGTCGGTACGCGCCGGCGACGACCTCGCCGTCCGACGTGAGCACCCGCGGCGGTGTGAGCGCTTCATAGGACCGGAACGCGTCCTTGCGCTGTTGGATGAGCTGGGCATCCACGTGGTTCTCGCGCACGACGTCCTGTAGCTCCTGGAACGTGAGGTAGAAGATGTCTTCCTCCTCACGAAGCACATCGGCCTGCACGAGGCGCTCGGCCTCGTCCAGCAGGGCCCGCTTGTAGACGAAGTAGCGGCTGACCATGCCGTACTTCGGGTACTCGCGGTACCCGATGTAGGTCCGGACCCGGTCGATCATCCGCTTGGTCTCTTCGGCCTTCTGCTCACCGTCCGGCAAGGCCCGCAACCGCTCCAGCACGTCCTGTTCCTTCGCCCATGCCTCCTGCCGCCCTTGCTCGAAGCGCCGCGCGCCGGCGCCCGGCTCGAAGTTCTCGACGTTGCCGAGGATCACGGGCACGAGCGTGGTGGGGCGTTCGCTCCAACGCGGCCTGGTGATGTCGATCTCGCCGACGCAGCGCATGCCGTACGTTTCGAGCCACGCCTCGATGGCGTCTCGCGCTTCCCGCCCGCCCGCGATCGTGGCCAGCTCGTCCAGGAAGCCCTCGTCCTCGACGTCGTTGCAGGAACGCCACCACCTCCGGATGCGGGCGGATCACGTCCGCGACGTCCAGGAGCGCCAGCCCCATCTCCGACGTGACGTTGTGGGGGACGGACCGCGTGAGCGTGTCGGCCACGTTCTTCTCGCCCAGCCACGCCTCCAGCTGCTCGTTCAGCCACCACGCGGCCTCCATCGCCCCCATGAACACCTGATGGCTCCGCGGATCGAACAGGATCCGCCTCAGCTCCTGGATGTCCGCCAGGATGAAGTCGAGCAGCGCCGCTCCGGACAACGTCTGGATGTCGCGTTTCAAGGCGGCGATGGAAGCCTGGTTGTGCTCGATCAGCTCGGTGACGATGGCCGGATCGGTCTCGATCGGTGCCGACCCGCCGCCGGGTGGCGTCCAGGCGGGACCCTCGTCCGGGCGCGACGGGATGAAGTCGTCGCGGTCGAGGATGGTCTGCACCGCGTCCCTGATCAGCGGATCGGACTTCCCCATGAGCTCGAGGAGGCTGGCGCGGCTCGCGGGCGAGGCCAGGATCTGGGTGACGTCGACGAACAGCCGCCCGCCGGCCTCGGCCATGGGCCGAGGGGTCGTCAGCTGCCAGAACGAGAGCCCCAGGGGCTTCATGGCGTCGGTCATCATCTGCTGATGACCGACGGAGACGTAGACGTGGTTCTCGCCATCGTCGGCCGCGGGGATGGGGAACAGCGTGGTGATCGCCCGGCTCTGGACGATCTGGAAGCCGTCGTCGACCAGGCACCATTCGATGTCCTGGGGGCGGCCGAAGTGCGCTTCGATCCGCCGGCCGAGCTGCGCGAGCCGCACGACCTGCGCATCCGTCAGCGCCGGCTGCTCCTGCCGCGCCGGGTCGATCGCCTGTTCCTGCGTCCCGCCGGCCGGCAGGGGTTGGATGGCGAGCTGCTTGGTCGCGACGGCCCTGGCGACGACCTCGCCGTCCCGCACCTGGTAGGCGTCGGCGTTCACCAGGCCGGAGACCAGGGCCTCGCCGAGGCCGAAGGTGGCCTCCACGACGGCGACCTTCCGGTTGCCCGTGACGGGGTCGGCCGTGAAGAGGACGCCGGCAGCTTCCGGGAAGACCATCCGCTGCACGACCACGGCCATCTGGACCTTCCGGTGGTCGAAGCCGTTCCGCAGGCGGTAGGTCACGGCCCGCTCGGTGAACAGCGATGCCCAGCAGCGGCTGACGTGCTCGAGGATCGCCGCCGGCCCCACGACGTTCAGGTACGTGTCCTGCTGGCCCGCGAAGGAGGCCGTCGGCAGGTCCTCCGCCGTCGCGCTGGAGCGGACGGCGTAGGCGGCGTCGCTCGCCGAGCCGGGCGAGCGCGCGGGTGATCGCCTCCGCCAGATCGTCGGGGATCGCGATCCCTTCGAGGGTCCGGCGGATCTCCGCGCCGAGCGTGCGGATCGCGTCCCGGTCGTCCGGGTTCAGGCGCGACAGCCGATCGAGCCGTTCGTCGATCGACGGCGCTTCCGCCATGATCCGCCGGAAGGCGTCCGTCGTCACGCAGAAGCCGGCCGGCACGTGGATGCCTTCGATCCGCGAAAGCTCCCCGAGGTGCGCGCCCTTGCCGCCGACGACCGCGACGTGCGTCCGGTCGATCTCCTGGAGATCCAGCACGTAGCTGCCCATCCGTCCACGTTCCCCTTCAGCCCCTCGGGCCTCCGCTGACCGCGACGCTGCGCACGGCACGATACCCGTGGTGGGGTTCTGAGGAGACGCGTCCTAGGTCGAGGAAGGGACGGCTCGAGGCGCGGGGGCGGGCTCGGTCGCCTCGATCGCCTCGAGGCAGCGCCAGCACGTGTCGGCGGACGCGCGGTTGATCGCGCCGCAGGACCCGCAGATCACCTCGGCCATGGCCATACCGAAGGTTTCGGCAGGTCAGGGGGTGAGGCTGAGCGCCGGCGGCCGCGTCAGTCGAGCTTGCGGTACAGCCGGATCGCGAGCGGGATGAACACGATCAGGATCACGGCCAGCCACAGGAGTGACTTGACCACGAGCGCCTCGAACGTCGCGGACGGCTGGCCGCTGGCGTCGAGGATCCCGACCGGTCCGTTCGCCAGGTAGCGGGCGAGGTTGCACCAGACCGTGACGGGGTTCGCGCGGGCGATCGGCTGCAGGAAGCTGGCCATGCCCTCGACGGGGACGAACGCGGAGCTGACGAACACCACCGGGAAGATCCACGTGAAGCTCGCCGCCTGCACGGCCTCCACCTGCTTCAGCCACAGACCGATGCACGCCGAGATCCACGAGAACGCGAACCCGACGGCGATCACGAGCGCGTACATCGCGATCGCGCTGAAGAACCCGTTCTGGAACGCGAACCCCACCAGGTAGCCGACCCCGATCACGATCGTGAGCAGGAGCCCGTTCTTGATCAGGTCGGAGGTGGTCCGGCCGGCCAGGACGGCGGAGCGCGCCATCGGCAGCGAGCGGAACCGATCCATGATCCCGGTCTTGAGGTCCTCGGCCAGGCCGATCGCGGTGTTCGTCGACTGGAACAGGGCGTTCTGGATGAAGATCCCCGGCATCAGGAACTGGACGTAGTCCAGTCCGGGTGGGAGCTGCGACAGCTGATCCGCGTAGATGAACACGAACAGCAGGACGAACATGATCGGCTGGACCAGCTCGAAGACGAAGACCGCGGGCACGCGCGTGAGCGTGACCACGTTGCGCCGGGCGACGAGGAGCGTGTCGCGGACCGACCGCCGCACGCGTGCGGGGATCCCGGATGGCGCCCGCCGCCCGCCGCGCGTCAGCTCGAGCGTGGCGCTCATGCGTCGCTCGTCTCCTTCGCCTTGCGCGCGCGCTTGCGGCCCCGGCGCTTGCCGTTCGATGCGGCGTCGGCGTCCTCGCCCTGCTCCGCGCTCCGGCCCGTGAGGGTCATGAACACGTCGTCGAGCGTCGGCCGGTGCAGGGCGATGTCGGCGAGCCCGATGCCCGTGTCGTCGAGCCGCCGGACCGTCTCCAGCAGGGCGACGGGCCCGTCGTTCCCGACCGGGATCCGCACCCGCGCCTCGTCCTGGTCGATCCCGGGCTCGCCCGTGCCGACGCCGGCGAGCGCCTCGGTCACGCGGCCGAGGTCGGCGCGATCCTGCACGTGGAGCTCGACCACCTCGCCGCCGATCTGATCCTTCAGCTCGTCGGAGGTGCCCTCGGCGATCACGCTGCCGACGTCGATCACCGCGATCCGGTCCGCGAGCTGGTCGGCCTCCTCCAGGTACTGCGTGGTGAGCAGGAGCGTCGTGCCCTCGTCCTTCAGCTCGCGGATGAACTCCCAGACGTCCATGCGGCTGCGCGGGTCGAGGCCGGTCGTCGGCTCGTCCAGGAACATGATCTCGGGGCGTCCGACCAGGCTCGCGGCGAGGTCGAGGCGCCGTCGCATGCCGCCCGAGTAGGTCTTCGCGGACCGGTTCGCGGCGTCGGCGAGGCCGAACCGCTCGAGGATCTCGCCGCTGCGGCGTCGCGCCTCTGCCTTCGGGAGGTGGTAGAGGCGTCCGACGAGCTCCAGGTTCTCCATGCCGGTGAGGTTCTCGTCGACCGCGGCGCTCTGCCCGGCGAGGCCGATCCGGTAGCGCAGCTCCTCGGCGTCGCGGACCACGTCGAGCCCGTCGACCTCGGCGCGGCCGCTGGTGGGCAGCAGCAGCGTCGTCAGGATGCGGACGCCGGTCGTCTTGCCCGCCCCGTTCGGGCCGAGCAGGCCGAACACGGTCCCGCCCTGCACCTCCAGATCGATGCCCTTCAGGGCCTCGACCTCGCCGAAGTGCTTGACGAGCCGTTCCGTGCGGATGATCGGATCCGCCATGACTCGAAGACCCTACCGAAGGCCGGTGACAATCGGCCACGTTCCGTCCCGGACGACTTGCGGACCCTTGCGCTCCATCCGCACGGTCCCAGCAACCGTTACGTCGCTAGCCGGGGGTCGGGGTCCGATCCGCGCTCTCGTCGACGATCTCCACCACATCGGGGGCGTTCGGGGGCGCCGATGTCTCCTGGACGTCGGGCTTCGGGAGCTGGTCGATCGCGACCAACAGCCGCTGGCGGACGGCGCGGAGCTCGCTCGTGATCGACGCTCGCTTCTCCGTCAGCTGCGCGATCTCCGCTTCGGCATCCCGTTTGAACCCTTCGAGCGAGCCGCGAGCGCCGGCGACCACCTCGTTGGCCCGGTTCTCCGCGTCCAACCGGATCCGCTCAGACTCGGCCTTCGCGTCGGAGATCGTCCGGTCCGCTTCGGCCTCAGCCTCCGCCCGGAGTCGCTCCACATCCTGGTCGAACGCCTTCATCACGCCGGCGAGCTGCGACGACATCGTCGCGTAGGGATCCGACGATCCCGTCTCGGCCGCCTCGACCGACCCCGCGACCGGCTCGGGCCGAACCGGCTCGGACTCGAGCTCCGCGACGCGCTTCTCCAGGGTCTCGACCTGATCGGCCACGCGGTTCAGGTAGACCGACACCTGAGCCGGGTCGAACCCCCTTCGCACGGTCCCGAAGCTCTGCCCGCGGATCCCGTCGCCGCTCATGGGTGACTGGCTCGCGGATGATCCGTCCTGCGTCGACTGGCTCATGGTGGACCCACCCTCGCTCTCCCCGGACCTCTCGTCAGTCTCGGGCGACCCTGCACCGGGTGTCAATCGGCCCTACGTCGAAAGTCCATCGGATCATCGTCCCGTTCGGAACAGCGAGCCCTTCCATCCGAGGTCCTGCAGGGCGCGATCCCGGCCTGAGCCGGCCTACGCCGGCGCCGGCGGAGGGGGGTCGCGGAGCGGGGCCGTCCGGCGGAGCTCGCGCGTGAGGCGTCGATGGGTCTCGCGGAGCCGGCCGAGCGCGGCCGGATCGAGCACCGCCGCCCCGTACCGGACGTCCTGGTAGGCGTCCGTGAGGGCCGCGAACCCGTCGGCGATCCTCGGGACCCGGCGGGCGACGTCGTCGCGGAACTCGGCCGGCGTCGCGGCCGGGTCCTTCGCGATGCCGGCCCGGGCGAGGTCGACGAGCGTCCGCGCGTACCAGCGCCGGACCCGGTCGGCGGGCAGCCGGACCGAGCGGGGCCGGGCGACGGCCGCCTCCGACCCGCTCGCCGCCACCGTCACCGTCACCGTCCCCGGTCCGGGCACCGCGGGCGCCGACGACGGCGCCCTCGGGCGGCTCCGCCGGATCAGCGCGACGAGCCCGACGATCACCGCCGAGAGCAGGAGGAACCCGAACACCCGCCCGAGGCCCGAACCGCCGGACGCCGTTCGCTCCGCGGTGCGCCGGGCCTCGTCCGCGTCCTGCTGGAGCCGGGCCAGCGCGCGGCGGACCCCTTCCGGGTCCAGGTTCGCCCGTTCCGCGAGCCACAGGAACGGCCGGGCGAGCTGGGCCGCGATCCACACGAAGGCCGATGCGAGGAGGTTCCCCACCGGCGCCAGCCACGCCGCGAACCGGTCGAGGATGCCACCCCGGACGCCGAGCGCCGCCACGGCGCACATCCCCAGGGCGAGCCCGACCCCGGCCCGCAGCGAACGCCGGATCCACGCGCCGCGCGCCTCCGCCGCGACCTCGCGGGCGTCGCCTTCGGACCACACCGTCGTCGCGCGGCTCGCGAGCGCCGCGCAGAACGCGATCGGGATGAGGGCGACCAACGGGACGCTCCAGGAGGGTTGCGCGCCGGTCGACGCGATCGACTCGAGCCCGAGCGCCACCGCGACGACGACGAACGACGTCCCCATCGGCGTCGCGGGGTCGCGCGATCCGACGAGCGTGACCCGCCAGACGAGCAGGAGCGTCGCCGGCAGGATCACCGCCACCGCGCCGACCCCGTCCCGCCCCATCCACAGCCCCACCGCGATCGAGGCCGCGACCAGGGCCCCGGTGATCCACGTCCGGTCGCGGTGCGCGGCCACCACCCAGGCCGCGGCGGCGAAGGCCGGGAGGAACACGGCGGCGAACGCTCCCGGCCCGATCGCGGCGGGGCCGGCCTCGGTCACGAGCAGGTGGACCGGCAGGGCGAGGGCGCACGCCTCGGCGAGCGCGGCCAGGCCGGCGGCGCGGCCCGCCGAGCGGTCCCGGGGCGTCCGCCCGTCGCCGTGGAGGTCGCTCATCCGTTCCCCCCGGAACCCGGTGCGAGCAGCAGGACGTCCGATCCCCGGCGGCGCAGCGTCTCGACCTCTCGGTCGAGCCCCGGGCCGGGGTTCGGGGAGATCACGACGATCGTCGTTCGGCGCGTCAGCCTCCGTCCCACCTCGCGGAGCACGGGCCCGAGGTCGTTCGTCGGTTGGTTCGGCATCCGCGCGAGCGCCGCGAACAGCGCCGCCTCGTGGCCGACCGAAGCGGACGGAGCCAGGCGCAACGGTCCACGGCCCTTGCGCAGGTGGGTGTTCGCGACGATCCCCGCCCGCCAGCCCGCGTGGATCGCTTGGCGGGCGAGGTAGCTCGCCCACCCGATCGTCTCCTCCGCGCCCGGGGGGTCGACGGCGTGCCAGAACGGCTCGCCGGCCGAGAGGTCGAGCGCGAACAACACCTCGGCGGAGCGCGTCGGCTCGAAGCGCTTCGTCTGGAGCCGGCCCGCGTGCGCGGACAGCCGCCAGTGGACGTGGTGCATCGGGTCGCCCGGGGCGTAGTCGCGGACGCCGGCGAAGTGCTCCCGGTCCTCGAAGAGCCGGGCGCCCGGTTGCGGGGACCCGAACGGGAGCCATCGACGGATCCGGACCGGCCCCTCGCCGGCCGGCCCGGGCAGCACGATGAGCGCCTGCTCGACCTCGACCTGGCGGGCGCTCGGGGCCAGGTCGAACGGGTCCGTCAGCTCCACGCGGACGTGCTCGAGCCAGTACTCGCCCCGGGCGATCGCGAACACCGGGAGGCGCAGGACGGCCTCGCCCCGCCCCGGGACCGACAGCCGTCGACGGTAGCCACGCAGGCCGGTGGGATCGGGGGCCGCGTCGGGCGCGAGGCCATCGGGCAGGCGGATCAGCAGCCGGACGATCGGCAGGGGGAGCCGCTTCGCGTTGACGACCCGCACGACCAGCTCGACCGGCTCGCCCGCGAAGGACCGCGACGGCCGGAACTCCGCCGTGACGTCGACGCCGGTCCACGCGGCCCGGACCCACCACGCGGCCCCGAGCCCGATCGAGCCGACCGCGGCCGCCCACAGCACGATCACCGGCCGACCCCACGCGACCCCCAGTACGACCGCGACCGCGGCCACGACGATCGCGACGGCGCGGCGGTCGGAGGTATCCGTCTCAGGCCTCGTCGAGCTCGGTCGGGACCGGGACCTCGCGGATCACCTCGCGGAGGATCTCCTCCGCGGTCCGGTCCCGGATCCGCGCGTCGGTCGTCGGGACGATGCGGTGGGCGAGGACGGGATCGGCGACCTCCTTGACGTCGTCGGGCAGGACGTAGTCGCGCCCGTGCAGCAGCGCCACCGCGCGGACGGCGTCGCCCATCTGCTCGACCGCCCGGGGGCTGGCCCCGACGGCCAGCTCCGGGTGCGCCCGGGTGGACGCCGCGATCGCGATCACGTACCGGCGGACCGGTGCCTCCATCCGGACGTCCGCGACGGCCGAGCGGAGCGCGTCCATCGGCGGGAGATCCGGGAGCGGCTCGGTCGGGACGACCCGGTCGCCCGGAGGGGTCGTGAGGATCCGCTCCTCCTGCTGCTCGTCCGGGTACCCGAGGCGGACGCGCAGGAGGAACCGGTCGAGCTGGGCCTCGGGGAGCGGGAACGTCCCCTCGAGCTCGATCGGGTTCTGGGTCGCCAGCACGAAGAACGGCTCGGGCATCGGGTGGCTCTCCCCGTCCACGGTCACCTGATGCTCCTGCATCGCCTCGAGCAGCGCGGACTGCGTCTTCGGCGTGGCCCGGTTGATCTCGTCGGCCAGCAGGACCTGCGTGAAGATCGGCCCCGGGCGGAACGCGAACGTGTTCGACCGCAGGTCGAGCACCGAGGTCCCCGTGATGTCGGTGGGCATCAGGTCCGGCGTGAACTGGATGCGCCGGAAGGACAGGCCGAGCAGGGCCGCGAGCATCCGGACGAGCGTCGTCTTGCCGACCCCCGGGACGTCGTCGATCAGCACGTGGGCGCCGGTGAGGATGCCGACCATCACCAGACGCAGCGGCCCGGCCATGCCGTAGAGGCGGTGGTCGACCCGCTCCGCGAGCTGCGCGTACAGGAGCCGCGCGGCCTCGGGATCCGCCATGTGCGCAGGATAGGGCGGTCGCGGCGGGGCCGGTTGCGGTTCCTTGCCTCGGGGCACGTCGTGGAGCATCCGGTCGCCGCGTGGCGGTCGGGCTCGTCGGCCTGGTCAACGGGCTGTAATCATGCTTACGCCTGGGAATAGCGACGGCCCCGCCGCCCGTTCTTGGCCGTGGAACCTCCCGTCAGGAGACGTGAACGCCATGGCCGAGATCGATACCCGTGCCCTACCCCTGCTGCCCCTGACCACCGGCGTCGTGCTGCCCGGCATGGTCGTGACCCTCACGATCGAGTCCGACGAGGCGCGCGCCGCGATCCACGCCGCCGCCGATGCGGACGGCGTGCTGCTGCTGGTTCCCCGGATCGACGGCCGCTACGCGCGGATCGGGACCGTCGCGAAGGTCGAGGACGTCGGCCAGCTCCGCGGCGGCGTGGAGGCGGTCGTGATCCGTGGCCTGCGCCGCGCCGCGGTCGGCCTCGGGATCCCCGGGACCGGCGAGGCCACCTGGGTCCAGATCGAGCCCGTCGAGGAGGGCGGCGAGACCGAGCGGGCGACGACCCTCGCGCGCGAGTACCGCGCCGTGGTCGAGAACATCGTCGAGGCGCGCGGCGTGCCGCAGGTCGCGGAGTTCCTCCGCGGGATCACCGATCCGGGCGCGATCGCCGACACCGCCGGCTACTCCCCGGACCTGTCGTTCGAGCGGAAGATCGAGGTGCTCGAGACGACCGACGTCGAGGCGCGCCTCGAGAAGGTGCTCGCCTGGGCGAAGGACACGCTCGCCGACCTCGAGCTGAAGGACAAGATCCGCACCGAGGTCTCCGAGGGGATGGAGAAGCGCCAGCGCGAGTTCCTGCTGCGCGAGCAGATGAGCGCGATCCGCAAGGAGCTCGGCGAGGACGGCGAGGAGAACGTCGTCGAGGAGTACCGCGCCAAGATCGAGGCCGCCGGGATGCCGGAGGACGTCCGCAAGGAGGCCGAGCGCGAGCTGGGCCGGCTGGAGCGCACCTCCGAGCAGTCGCCCGAGTACGGGTGGATCCGGACGTACCTCGACTGGATGACCGAGCTGCCGTGGAGCGTGCGCACGGACGACAACCTCGATATCTCCGAGGCGCGCGCCGTGCTGGACGCCGACCACGAGGGCCTGCAGGACGTGAAGGACCGCATCCTCGAGTACCTGGCGGTGCGCAAGCTCCGTCAGGAGCGCGGCCTCGGCGAGGCGACCGGGCGCGGATCCGGCGCGATCCTCACGCTGGTCGGACCCCCGGGCGTCGGCAAGACGTCGCTCGGCGAGTCGGTCGCGCGCGCCCTCGGGCGGAGGTTCGTGCGCGTCTCGCTCGGCGGGATCCACGACGAGGCCGAGATCCGCGGGCACCGGCGCACCTACGTCGGCGCGCTGCCGGGCCGCATCGTCCGCGCGCTGAAGGACGCCGGCACGAAGAACCCGGTGATGATGCTGGACGAGATCGACAAGGTCGGCGCCGACTGGCGCGGCGACCCGTCGTCCGCGCTGCTCGAGGTGCTGGACCCGGCGCAGAACCACACGTTCCGCGACCACTACCTCGACGTCGACCTCGACCTGTCCGAGGTCCTGTTCATCACGACCGCGAACGTGGCCGAGACGATCCCCGGGCCGCTGTTCGACCGGATGGAGGTGATCCGGATCGACGGCTACACCGAGGACGAGAAGGTCGCGATCGCGAAGCACCACCTGGTCGCGCGTCAGCGGGAGCGGAACGGCCTGCGCGACGACGAGGTCGTGCTGACCGACGACGCCCTGCGCGCGATCGTCGGCGACTACACCCGCGAGGCCGGGGTCCGCAACCTCGAGCGCGAGATCGGCAAGGCGCTGCGGAAGGTGGCGACGAAGCTCGCGTCGGGCGACGCGACGGCGCCGATCACGATCGACGCCGACGACGTGCGGACGTTCCTCGGCCGCCAGCAGTTCTTCTTCGAGGCCGCCGATCGGACCGCGGTGCCGGGCGTGGCCACGGGCCTCGCCGTCACGGGCGTCGGCGGCGACGTCCTGTTCATCGAGGCGAGCCGCGACGCGAGCGAGTCGGACGGGCTCACGCTCACCGGGCAGCTCGGCGACGTGATGAAGGAGTCCGCGCAGATCGCGCTCAGCTACGTGCGGGCGCACGCCGACGAGCTGGGGATCCCGACGGAGCGGCTGAAGGGCCGGTTCCACGTGCACGTGCCGGCCGGCGCGGTGCCGAAGGACGGGCCGAGCGCCGGCGTCACGATGACGACCGCGTTGGTCTCGCTGCTGACCGACACCCCGGTGCGCGCGAACGTCGGCATGACCGGCGAGGTCACGCTGCAGGGCCGCGTGCTGCCGATCGGGGGCGTGAAGCAGAAGGTGCTCGCCGCGCACCGGGCGGGGCTCACCGAGGTCGTCCTCCCCAAGCGGAACGAGGGCGACCTGGAGGACGTCCCCGAGCAGGTGCGCGAGCAGATCGCGTTCCACGTCGCCGAGGATCTCGGCGACGTGCTCGAGGTGGCCCTTCGGTCGGAGGCGGCTCCCGCCGCCTCCGACGCGGCGTAGCCGACAGCAGCGCGGGCGACCGACCCTCGGACCTGCATCCGCTGGATATGCGTGCTATGGCTACCCGGTGGATCCGGAACCCGAGGGTCTGGTCGGTCGTGAGGACGAGGTCCGATCCATCGCCGCATGGCTCGACGAACCGGGGTCGTTCCCGGGCGCCTTCGCTCTCCGAGGGGAGGCCGGGATCGGCAAGACCACGCTCTGGCGCACGGGCATGGCGGCCGCGGCCGCCTCGCATCGGGTCCTCACGACGAGGCCGGTGGAGTCGGAGATCGCGTTGTCCTTCGCCGGGCTCGGCGACCTGCTCGAGACGTGCCTGGACGAGATCCTGACGGCGCTGCCCGAACCGCAACGACGTGCGCTCGCCGTGGCGCTCCTGCTCGAAGACCTCGATGGTCCGCCGCCGGACGAACGAGCGATCTCGCTCGCGCTCCTGGGAGGCCTCCGAGCGATGTCCGCCGAGCATCGGATCGTGATCGCGATCGATGATCTGCAATGGCTCGACCGGTCTTCGGCGTCGGCTCTCGCGTTCGCGTTCCGGCGTCTGCGGGGGGAACCCGTCGGCCTGCTGTACGGGTGGCGGACCACGTCGTCCCCGGGATCTCCCGAGATCGACCGCGCGTTCCCAGAGGGTCAGGTGCGCGTGCTGGAGGTTGGTCCGCTCAGCCTCGCCGCGACGCAGCGGCTCCTGCACGACCGACTCGGGCTCCTTCTCGCGCGGCCGAAGCTCCGCAGGCTGTACGAGCTCTCCGGGGGGAACCCGTTCTACGCGCTCGAGATCGGCCATGCCCTCGAGCGTGGCGCGGTCGGGCTCGAGCCGGACGAGCCGCTCCCGGGCGAGCTCTCGACCCTCGTTACGGACCGCCTCGCCGGTCTTCCGGACGAGACGCGGGAGGTCCTCTTGGCCACCTCCGCGCTGTCGCAACCGACGCTCCGGATCCTCGAGCGGATCGCGGGCTCCGATCCCGAGCCGGTCCTGCGTCCCGCGCTCGCGGCCGGCGTGATCTTGATCGAGCGAGATCGGATCCGCTTCTCCCACCCCCTGCTGGCCTCGGCGGTGTACGCATCGGGTGGCAACGAGGAGCGACGGGCGGTGCACGCGATGCTCGCGGGGATCGTCTCGGATCCGGAGGAACGCGCGCGACACCTCGCACTGTCGGCGGCGACCGAGGACGAGCGGATCGCCGGGGTGCTCGAGGCGGAGGCCCGCCGCGCGCAGGGTCGCGGCGCCCTTGCGACCGCCGCCGAACTGTCGGAGCAGGCGAGGCGGCTCACGCCTGCGGCCGACCACGAGGCGCGCCATCGACGCACGATCCATGCGGCCGTCGCCGCGTTCGAGACGGGGGACAGCGGCCGGATGCACGAGCTCCTGCGCTCTGCAGACCGAGCCGCCGCTTCGGGCCACGAGCGCAGCGAGGTTCTGTACTGGCAGGGGAGCGGCTTCCTCTTCGAAGGAGACCGCCGTCGCGCGGCAGAGCTCTTCCGGGCCGGCCTCGCGGAAGCGGACGACGATCCGACGCTCCGTCCGTGGCTCGAGTCGGGCCTCGCCGGCGCCCTCAACCTCCAACGCTCGGACCTGCCGTCGGCAGCGGAGCACGCGATGACGGCCCTCGCTCTGGCAGAGGAGAGCGGGGACGCACGGGCACAGGTCGAGGCGGTCACCGAGTTCGCGCTCTCCGACGCCCTCATGGGCGGGAACAGCTGGCGAGAAGCGATCGCTCGCGCTCAAGATCTCGGCGGGGACACGATCAGCCCGCGGCTCGCCTCGAGTCCCGCCTTCACCCTCGGCGCGAACCTGACGTGGGTGGACGAACTGGTCGAGGCACGGGAGGTGTTCCGGTCCCTCCGCGCCCGTGCGGAGGAGCGGGGAGAGGAGAGCTCCCTGGCGTGGACCTTGGCGAACGCCAGCCTCGTCGAGTACCTGATCGGGAGCTGGACGAGCGCCCAGCACCTCGCTCAGGAGTCGATCGAGCTCTCGTCGCAGATCGGACAGGAGTCCCAGCGGCTGTTCGCTCTCGGCGTGCAGGTGTTGGTCGAGGCCTCGACCGGCACGCTCGACGGGTCCGCCGGTGTGGTGACGGACGTCCTCGACCGGGCGGAGGAGCAGGGCGTCATGATCGCGACCATCCTGGCCTCGACCGCGATCGGCGTGCTCGAGCTATCGCTCGACCATCCTGACGCCGTCGACCGCGTCCTCGGTCCGCTCGTCCAACGGCTGGAGGCCGGCGGCGTCCGCGAGCCGGGCTCGATGCGCTTCGTGCCGGACGAGATCGAGGCGTTGGTCGCGCTCGATCGCCTCGAGGAGGCCGCGACGATCCTGGAGCGACTCGAGGCGGAGGCGCAGCGGCTCGACCGAGCATCCGCGCTCGCGGCCGCCGGTCGGTGCCGTGGGCTCCTGCAGGCGGCGCAGGGGGATCGCGAGGGCGCGCTGGCGTCGTTCGAGCGCGCTCTGGAGCAGCACCAGCGCGTCCCGATCCCGTTCGATCGAGGACGCACCCTCCTCGCGCTCGGCATGACGCGGAGGCAGGCGAGGATGAGGGCGGCCGCTCGCCAGGCGCTCGGCGAGGCCCTCGCGATCTTCGAGGAGCTCGGCGCGGCCATCTGGGCCGATCGGGCCCGGAACGAGCTCGGACGCATCGGTGGACGCACGCCGGCGGGCGACGAGCTCACGCCGAGCGAACGGCGCATCGCCGAGCTCGTCGCCGAGGGCAAGCGGAACAAGGAGATCGCTGCGATCCTCGTCGTCGCCGACCGCACGGTCGAGTCCGCCCTGACCCAGATCTACCGCAAGCTCGGGATCCGATCGCGGGCGGAGCTCGTGCGACATCTCAGCCGAAGGGTGTCCGCCTCCGACCCGTAGGGCCTCGAGCAAACCGTGTGGGTTTCCACGTTTCGGTGGGCCCTCCCTCCTCACTAGCTTTCGAGCCACCGAGGAAGGAGGGACGTCATGGAGCTCCAGGATCAGCGAGCAGCCGACGAGGCCTACCAGGGGTCGCCGGCGGACCACGCGGCCTCGAGGCCGGTGAACCGAACCCGTGGCTGGGTGATCGCGGGGGTCGTCGCCTGCACGACGCTCGTCGTCGCGACGATCGCGGTCTCGTCGCGGGGGGAACCAGCTTCATCCCTCGCCGGTTCGGGGGCCGCTGGACCCGTCCACGGTCTGAGCCACCCGAAGGCGGGACTCGTCGCCATCCGAACGGCTACCGAGTGGATCGATGGCCTGGCCACCGGCCGCATCCTGCCGCCAGAGGTCGACGCGCGGCTCGCCGCCCGGGACCCGGAGACGGCGAAGGCCGTCATGGCGGCGTGGTCGGATCTGAGCTCGCTCACCGAGCCGGCACAGCTCCGGCAGGCGGTCTCGTGGATCGACGGCCTGGCCGCCGGCCTCATCCAGCCGACGGAGGTGGACTCGCGTCTGGCGGTCCGTGACCCGCAGACGGCCGCGGTCGTCGCGGCGGCGTGGGCGGACCTGGGTTCGCTCGGAGCCAGCTGATGGCCGTCCGTCCGCCGAGGTACGCCGTCGAGTTCCACCGATCGCGCTCTTCCGGTCCGGTCGATCGTGAAGAGCAGGAGGTCGCAAGCATGATCCGCGAGCTGTCCGGGTGGATCCACCCTCGCATCGAGGCCTCGATCTGAGGGCGACGGGAAGGGAGGTCGAGATGGAAGGCACGATCGATCGGGACGGCACCACGTTGTCCGCTCCTCGGCCGGGCATCGGCCGGGGGACGGGGGCGATCGCGATCCTGGCGATCGCCGGGGTCATCGGGACGGCGGTGTGGACGCTCTGGACGCAGGGCTCGGTGGACGTCGGGAACCGAGTCGGGAGCGCGATCTACACGCGGGACGAGGCGACGACGATCCGGCTGGTAGCCGACGGCGTCCTGCCACGCTCCGTGCTCACGCGGGAACCGTTCCGCACGAAGCAGCTCGTGGCCGAGGGCCTGGTCCCAAGTGCGACGCTCGAGGCCGCCGTGGCGCCGGTGGCGCCGCTGTACTGCCCCGACGAGCGCGCGGTGATGGCCGGGGTCGCCGCCGGAGTCATCCCGGAGGCGACGCTCGCCGGCGAGCCGTACCGCACGAAGCGGCTCATCGAACAGGGGCTCGTCCCCCGGGCAACGGTGGAACCCTGCCACTGAGCGGACCCGCCCGCCGACACGACCGACCGGCCCAGCGGGCCGGCCGGTCCGCGTCATCCGGGAGGGACGTCATGCAGCTCCAGGATCAGCGAGCCACGGGTCCGCTTCACCGGCCTCGTCGGCACCTTCACGAACGCCGCGTCAGGTAGTCGCTCCATCGCGACGGTCGTGACCGCGCTCGGGATCACCGGCACCGAGGCGTGGTTCGCCGGCGTCGGCAGCGCCCCAGCCCTATAGGGTTCAACCTATGGGCAGCAGCGGGAAGAAGCGCAAGGGGCGCCGACACCTGCCGAAGGCCGGCACGAAGACCGACCTCGAGCAGATGCACCATCAGCGGGAGCGCGAGGTGGCGCACGACATCGGGCTCGACACGCACGACCGGTCGGGCGGCGGCCGGACCCTGACGTACACGTTGATCGCGGTCGCGATCGGGATCGTCGCGATCGCGGCGGTCTCCGTCTGGCTCTTCACCTGAGGCCGCCCCGGACGAGAGGCACGCGATGGCCGAGGGCGGACGCCGGATCGTCGTCTTCGGGGCGAGCGGACGCACCGGCCGCCTCGTCGTCGAGCTGGGCATGCGGCGAGGTCACGACGTGACCGCCTTCGTCCGCGACGCGTCGAAGCAGTGGTTCCCCGACGCGGTGCACGTCCGGCAGGGCGATCCGGGCGACGCGGACGCCGTGGCGGGCGTGCTGGTGGGGCAGGACGCGGTGATCTCCGCGCTGGGCCCGGTCGCCGGCGTCACGGTCACCGAGATCTCCGACGCGACGCGGACGATCGTGCACGCGATGGGGTCGGTGGGCGTGCGCCGGGTCGTGATCGCGGCCAACGCGAGGGTGTTCACCGACGACGAGGTGACCGGCGAGTACGCGAACGTGGCCGCCGAGCATCGTCGCGACGTCGCGATCCTGCGCGCGAGCGACCTGGACTGGACCGTGGTCGCGACCCCGTTCCTGACGGACGACCCCGCCGACGAACCGTACGTCGCGGTGGTGGACGGCAAGGCGCCGGGACGCTCGATCGCGCGTGCGGCCTTCGCGACGGCGCTGCTGGACGCCGCCGACCGCGACGACTGGATCGGTCACGTGATCGGCGTCGCCGACCCGCCGGTAGGGTAGGGCGATGGCCGAGACCGTTCGGATCGAGGGCGAGAGCTACCTGAAGCGCGACCCGCTCGGCGTCCTCGCGCTCTCGATCGTCACGCTCGGCATCTACTTCTTCTACTGGTACTACAAGGTCAACGACGAGATCCGCCGGTTCGAGCACGACGAGACCGTCCGCCCGGGCATGGCCCTGCTCGCGATCACGCTCGGGTGGCTGATCATCGTCCCGCCGTTCATCTCGGTCTACAACACGTCGAAGCACGTCGTCGCGATGGAGCAGCGCCTCGGCATCCAGCAGGAGATCTCGCCGGCCCTGAACGTGATCCTGCTGATCGTCGTCGCGGCCGGGATCGGTCTGTACACGCAGGAGCACCTGAACCGCGTGTGGGAGGTCGCCCGGGGTCGTCCGAGCCGTCCGGCCCGGCGGAGCCGAGCGCCTTGCCGTCGCCCCCCGCCTGACGGCGGCCTCCCGGGTCGCGCGCGGTCGGCGATCCCCGAGCCTCCGGTATAGTCGGGGCATGGCGATCTTCGATCCGAGCGACCCGAAGCACGCCCGCGCCCTGGAGCGGTTCGGGACCGAGATCATCGTGTGGCTGACCACGGTGACCCCCGAGGGTCAGCCGAGCACCACGCCGGTCTGGTTCTGGTGGGACGGCGAGGCGTTCCACCTGTACTCGCAGCCCGGCCGGCCGAAGCTGCGGAACATCGCCGCGAACCCCCGGGTCTCGCTGCACCTGCAGAGCGACGAGGCGGGCGACGAGGACGTCGTGATCGTGGAGGGCCGCGCCGCCGTCGATCCCGAGGCGCCGCCGGCCGACCGGGTTCCCGCCTACATCGACCGGTACCGGTCCTACGTCGACGCGTACGGGTGGACCTCGGCGAGCTACGCGGCCGACTACTCGGTCGGGATCCGGGTCGAGCCGACGAAGGCGCGCATCCTGTAGTGCGGCGCGCCGGGCGCTCGCGAGGGGCGGCATGCTGGAGCTGATCGACCTCCGCCGCACGTTCGGCGAGATCGTCGCGCTCGACGGCGTGTCGTTCGACGCGCCGCCGGGCCAGATCGTCGGCTTCGTGGGGCCGAACGGCGCAGGCAAGACGACGGCGATGCGCATCGCGCTCGGCGTGCTCGACCCCGACGCGGGCGAGGTCCGCTGGCGCGGACGCGCGGTGGATGCCTCGGCCCGCCGGCGGTTCGGCTACATGCCCGAGGAGCGCGGGCTGTACCCCAAGATGCGCGTCCGCGACCAGCTCGTCTACCTCGCCCGGCTCCACGGGCTCTCGAAGGCAGATGCGATCGAGCGGGCGGGTGCGATCACGGAGGTGCTCGGCGTCGCCGAGCGCTCCGGCGACCGCGTCGAGGCGCTCTCGCTCGGCAACCAGCAACGCGTCCAGCTGGCGGCGGCGCTCGTGCACCGGCCGGACCTGCTCGTGCTCGACGAGCCGTTCTCGGGCCTCGACCCGGTCGGCGTGGACGTCCTGTCCGGCGTGCTGCGCGGCGAGGCGCGGGAACGCGACGTCCCGGTCGTGTTCTCGAGCCATCAGCTCGAGCTGGTCGAGCGGCTCTGCGATCGCGTCGTGATGATCAACCACGGGCGGATCGTGGCGTCCGGGTCGATCGATGAGCTCCGGGCGTCGCGGCACCACCGGCGCCTGCGGGTCGAGGTCGCCGGCGGCGCGGACGGGTGGTTCGAGGCCATCCCGGGCGTGGTCCCGGTCGCTCCCGCGACGGACGACGGCGTGGTGCTCGAGCTCGCGGACGACGTCGACGAGCAGCGCGTCCTGGACCTCGCGCGCGCCGCCGGCGACGTCCGGCACTTCAGCCGCGTCGAGCCGACGCTCACCGACCTGTTCCGCGAGGCGGTGGCGCCATGAGCAGCGAGCGACCCGAGACCGCCGCGGCCCGGGAGACCGACCGCGGCGCGTGGAGGCTGGTCGCACGGCGCGACTTCTGGGTCCGCCTGCGGGACAAGGGGTTCGTGATCTCCACGTCGGTCACGCTCGTCCTGATCACGGTCTTCATCCTGGTGTCCGCGTTCGGCGGGAGCGGCCGGCCGACCTTCGACGTGGGGCTGCTGGGGGCGTCCTCGGCGCGGCTCGGGCCCCTGGTCGTGCGGGCCGCGTCCTCGCAGGGAGCCGAGGTCCGGACCCGCACCGTCGCCGACCGCGCGGCGGCCGAGCGGGGCTTGGAGGACGGGTCGCTGGACGCGGTGATCATCGACGGCGAACGCCTGCTCGTGTGGCAGGAACCGCCGGATCCGCTGGGGTCGATCGTGCAGACCGCGATCGTCGCCGAGCGGATCCGCGGTGCCCTGCAGGAGGCCGGGGTGAGCCCGTCCGAGGCCGCCGAGCTCCTCGACCCCGCGCCGCTCCCCGTGGCGTCGCTCCGACCTCGGGATCCCGATCGCGAGTCGAACTCGACGGTGACCTTCGTCGTGGTGCTGCTGCTGTACGGCCAGATCTTCGGCTACGGCTTCTGGGTCGCCTCGGGGGTGATCGAGGAGAAGGCCTCGCGGGTCGTCGAGATCCTGCTGTCCACGATCCGCGCGCGGCAGCTCCTGGCGGGCAAGATCGCCGGGATCGGAGCGCTCGGGCTCCTCCAGCTGCTGTTCATCCTCGTCTACGGCATCGTCCTCGCGTCGGTCACGGGGGCGTTGGAGGTGCCGACCCACACGATCGGGACCGCGACGCTGGCGATCGGGTGGTTCGTGCTGGGGTTCGCGTTCTACGCGTCGCTGTTCGCGGCGGCGGGCGCGCTCGTCGCCCGCGTGGAGGAGCTGCAGAACGCGATCGTGCCGCTCAACCTGTTGATCCTGGCGTCGTTCATCATCTCGATCGGCGCGATCGAGGATCCGGACTCCACCCTGTCCGTCGTCGCGTCGATCCTGCCGATCTCCTCCGCGCTGGCGATGCCGGTGCGCATCTCGCTCGGCTCGGCGACGCCGCCGCAGATCGTGCTGGCGCTGGTCCTGCTGATCGGATCGACCGCGCTCCTGATCCCGTTGGCGGGGCGCGTGTACGCGGGCGCGGTGCTGCAGACGGGCGGCCGGGTGAAGCTGCGCGACGCCTGGCGCGCGGCGAGCTGACCGGCGCGCGTCCGCTAGCATGGCCGGGCCCGGTCGTCCGCCCGGAGCGCATCCGATGATCCCGACCCCCCGCATCCGTCGCTCGTCCGCCGTCGCGCTCGCCGTGGCCACGGCCGTGCTGCTCTCGGCCGGGCCGGCGTCCGCGATGATCGATCCGGGGGAGCCGGCGCGGGGGCCGAACCGAACCCCGTCGTGGCGGATCCCGCCGGGCACGCTCGGGATCGGGGACTCGGTGATGCTCGGCGCCCGGCTCCGAGCTCCGGGCCCACGGGATCCGCGTCGACGCCGTGGTCTCGCGGCAGTTCGAGGCCGGGATGCGCCGGGTTCGATCGATGGCGGCCGCGGGCACGCTGCCGCGCCGGGTCGTGGTCCATCTCGGGAACAACGGCTACCTGGAGCGGGCGGACTGCGACCGCCTGACCCGGGCCGTGGGTCCGAACCGCGACGTCTACCTCGTCACCCTGAAGGTGCCGCGGGGTGGCGCGTGGCGAACAACCACCGGCTCCGCGGCTGCTCCCGTTCGAGCGCGAACGCCCATCTGATCGGGTGGTACGACGCCTCCGCGCACCACCCGGCGTGGTTCGCCCCGGACGGGTACCACCTGACGGGACCCGGTGCGCGCGCGTACGCGCACCTGATCGCCAGCCACACCTGAACCCGGCCCGAGGGGTCCGTTCCCTACACTTCGCGCTGAGCGCCTGCACGTTCGGAGCCCGCCGAGGGTTCATCGTCAAGACATGAACGAGCCACTGCACCTGGCCGCGGAGGCTCCCGCCTCCGAGAGGCTGGAGGCGTCCCGGAGCTTCGAGACCTTCTACGACGCCGAGAGCCTGACGCTGTTCCGTCGCCTCTGGCTCGTGACCGGGGAGCGTGCGGAGGCGGAGGAGCTCATGCAGGACGCGTTCCTCAAGCTCTGGGAGCGGTGGGAGCGGGTCGGGGCGATGGACGACCCCGTCGGATACCTCTACCGCACGGCCATGAACCTGTTCCGGAAGCGACATCGGCGGGCCGTGTTGGCGATCCGCCGAACCATCGGGCTCGCGCCCTCGCGGGACGACTTCGCAGATGCGGACGACCGCGACTCCGTGCGGCGGGTGCTCTCGACGCTCCCGCCGCGTCAGCGCGCTGCCCTCGTGCTGACCGAGATGCTCGGGTTCAGCCCCAACGATGCCGGACGCGCGCTCGGGGTGCAGGCGTCCACGGTCCGGTCCTTATCGCACCAAGGTCGTGAGTCGTTCCGTCGGGCGATGGAGGTCGATGATGCCTAGCGTCGCAGAACTGCTCGAGCGTGAGGGTACGACGGTCGACCTCGAGCGCGGCCACTTCGAACGGTTGCTGCGCCGGCGCGACCGCAAGCGGCGGAACCAGCGGATCGGCGCGGGGGTGCTCGCGATCGTCCTCGCGCTCCTGAGCTTCGTCGCCGTGACCCGCGCCTTCAGCGACGCCGAGCGTCCGGCCGACCCCACGCCCACCCCGACCGACACGGCACTCCGCCGGAACGGGGAGATCATCACGTACGCGGACGACGACGCTCGCGATCTGGCCGACCTCGTCGCTCTGGACCCGGACACGGGTGAGGTGCGCACGCTCGTCGCTGCCGGCGCGCTGGGCCAGCTGAAGAGGTACCACATCGGAAGCGCCGCCTGGTCCGCCGACGGGAGATGGGTCGCGATCGAGGTCTTGGGGTGCGGCCCCCGGATCCCGACGGCCGGGCTCTGGGTCACGAACGGGCAGGACGAGCCTCGGCAGTTCACGAGGCCCTGCTTCGAGGACCCGGATCTCGGCCCGTTCAACGAGGTCTGGGCATGGTCGGCCGCCGGCGCGCAGCTCGTGGTCGCGCGGCGCGGATCGATCGATGGTGACTCGCTGGTGCTCATGGATCCGGCGACCGGCGACCGAACCGACCTCGGTGACACGGAGGGTCACGTGGCGTCGCTCGCGTGGTCACCGGACGGGACCCGGATCGCGTACGGCACGAGACGAGGGTCGGTCTATTCGGTGGGCGTGGGTGGCGGCGAGCATTCCCTGCTCGCGAGCTCGCTCGGATACGTGGCCGGCGGGGACTTCGGGTCCGGTTTCGGGATCCAGTGGTCGCCGGACGGCGAGCACATCGCGGTCCAGGCGGGGCACATCCGGGACGCCTACGGTGTCGACACGTTGTTCGTCATGAACGCGGACGGATCGGACATGCATCAGCTCGCCGAGGATCACGAGGTCCAGAGCGTCCACTTCTCGCCGAACCTCTCGTGGTCGCCCGATGGGACCAGGATGGCCTACGCCACGTTCTCCGGAGGAGGTGACGAGCGGCAGATGCAGATCTGGACCGGGTCGCCGGACGGCTCGGCCCCGAGCCTGCTCCTCGAGTCGGCACCGGCACCCTTCGCGTTCGACTACGGAGGCAGCCCGGTCTGGTCACCCGACGGCACACGGATCGCCTTCGGATCCACCACGACCGACGGAGCGGCGGTCTGGTTGGTCGCGAACGCCGACGGGACCGGCGATGCCCGCGAGATCGATGAACTCCGGTATCTGAGCTGGCGTGGAGGGTGGTACTTCTGCGGGTGCTACGGGTAGGGGCTCGGCCGATCCGCCTGGCGGACCCGATCTCGCCCGCCTGGTCTCGACGGCGTATGGTCGACATCCGGCAAGCCCGCACGGGCCATGAGGAGGCGCGTAGTGATGTCGGGTGACCTGAGCGCGGTGGTGCAGCGGATCTTCGAAGCCCTGGACGAGTCGGATGTCGACGCGGCTCTCGCGCTGATCGCGTCCGACGCACAGGGCATCGACCAGAGATCTCGCGCAAGTGGATGCGAGGTGAGCCCGGCCATCAGCCCTGAACGTGTAGATGCCATAGGCGGAGTCGGAGTCGAACGCCAGACGGTGTGCCATCCGGGAGACCAAACGAGGCTGTAGATGTGACCCGCCCCCTGGAACGTCTCGTCGTGAAGCAAGACGCGCGCGTCGCTCCCGTCGGCGTTCATCACCATGAAGATGGTCCCCGCGCCCCCCAACCCATCGACGAAAGCGATCTGGGATCCGTCGGGGGAGAACGTCGGGTACGCCGCCCTTCCGATGCTGTCTCCCCCGCGAGCGCGTTAGCAGGATCTGAGGTGTGCCGCCTGCGGCGTCGACCAGGTAGATCGACGGATCGCCCGGCCCTTCCCTGCTCCGAGTAGACGACCTTCGTCCCGTCCGGGGAGAAGGAGCCTCGTTCGATCCAGTGATCGCCCTCCGTCAGGCGCGTCTCGCTTCCATCCGCGTTCAGCACGAAGAGGTTCCGTGCCCGATGGACCCCGTCCTCTTGCTGGTCCCGGACCACTCGCTGTCGCGAGATGAGTAGCTTGGAGCCGTCGCTCGACCAGGCGACCGGGTCCCCTTCTCCTGGCTCAGCAGGATCAGCGCATCGGCTCGGCCTCGGACTCCATTCCGAGATCCCTGACTGGTTCCCGTACGCGATCCAGCCGCCGACCTCCGAGAAGATGCCAGGGGGCTTCGGCGCGGACTCATCCGCCGGACGGTCACCACCCCGGAAGCTGCCAACCAGGAACGCGATGCCCAAGAGCGCAAGAGCGATCGCGGTCGCTCCTGCGGACAACTTCCTGTTCCGCACCTTCAGGTCGCGTCGGCGCAGCAGCCGCTCGAAGGCGGGTTCGGGTGGAGCAAGTGCCTGCACCGCGCGGCGCACGAGCTCGCGTTCGTCGATCACGTTCGTTCCTCCGAGGTCCGCCGAAGTGAGGCCCGAGCCCGCGTGGTGAGCACGCGGACCGTGTTCGCCTTGATGCCGAGCAACCGCCCTGCTTCCTCAGTGGAGTCCCCGAGGTCACGGGGGGACACGCGCCGAACCGTGACGTTCTGGCTCGAGCAGGACTACACGCTCGCCGGAGAGCGCGCTCACATCTCGGCGCCAACCACATGCGTGCTCCGGCGCGAGGGTGGCGAGTGGAAGATCGCGCTGTTCCACTCCATCCCGCTCCCACCTGAGTCGTAGGGAACTCGGCAGGGTCGCTGAACGAACGCGGCCTGCCGTTCGGAGGCGGAAGTTCCCTCCGCGCCACAGCAGAACTGGCTCCTCGTGCGTTCATGGCACACGATGGCGATCCCACCGAGAGCGGTGCCCGGGCTCGCGAGCGGAGGGGCGCAGGTGATCGAAGGATCGCGAAGCTTCGAGGACTTCTTCGAGCAGACCCATCAGCGGCTGTTCGGCGGGCTCTGCCTCATCACCGGGAACCGCCACGAGGCGGAGGAGGTCATGCAAGACGCCTACCTGAAGGTCTGGGAGCGATGGGACCGGGTCGGCGCGATGGACGAGCCGGTCGGGTTCCTGTTCCGGACGGCCATGAACGTGGTCAGGAGCCGGTACCGGCGCGGCGTGCTGGCCATCCGTCGGACGGCCGCACTCGCGCCGCGCGTCGACGATCTCGCCGCGGTCGAGGACCGGGACGAGGTCGTTCGCCTCATCCGCCGGCTCCCTCCGGCGGAACGCGCATCGATCGTCCTCACGACGATGTTCGGCTACTCGTCCGAGGAGGCGGGACGGATCCTCGGCATGAAGGCGGCCACCGTTCGGGCTCACGCGAGCCGGGGGCGGGCCGAGGCGCGAGCGGGGATGGAGGAACGATCATGATCGATCGGGCGGAGGTCGAGCGGGCAGCCGAGTTGTTCCGAGCCCCTGACGGATCGTTCGAGCGGCTCCTGCGCCGGCGCGACCGCAAGCGGCGGAACCAGCGGATCGGCGCGGGTGCGCTCGCGATCGTCCTCACCCTCTTGAGCGTCTTGGCCCTGACGCGTGCCTTCAGCGCCTCGAAGCGTCCCGCGGACGAGCCAGTGCCGAAGCCCCCAGGGATCTTCTCGGGGGTCGGCGGCTGGATCGTCTACGGCGACGAGGACGGGATCTGGGCGGTGGATCCCACGCGTCCGGACGACCCGAACAGCCAGATCCAGCTGAGCACGGAAACAGGGGCGCCGCTGGCCTGGTCGAGTGACGGCTCGAAGCTGCTCATCCTGCGGCGGAACAGCGAGTTCCCGTGGCGATCGGTCGACCTCTTCGTCCTCGACGCGGACGGCACCGAGACACTACCTGGCCACGAGCGAGAAGTACAACTGACGCGTGGCCGCGGGGTCCCACGGGGACATCGGGGGCTCGTTCTCCCCCGACGGATCCCAGGTCATCTACGCGAGCAGGTCGTCCATCTACGTGGTCGACGCGCATGGCGGCACGCCGCGGGTGCTCCGAACCGCCAGCCGCCGCTGGTTCTGGTTCACGGCCAACGGGATAAGGGTCCAGGCGTTGGCCTACAACCCGACGTACTCCCCCGACGGGACACAGATCGCCTACTTCGACGGGTCGGGGGACAGCACGAAGGACTCGTTCACCAACTTCGGGTGATGAACGCCGACGGAAGCGGCTCGCGCATCCTCGTCGACGACCTGGAGGCAGACCGCATCTACAACCTCGCCTGGTCTCCCGACGGAGAACGGCTCGCGTTCGGCCTCGGATCCGAGGGGATCTACGTCGTCGGCGCCGACGGCTCGGGACTCACGCTCGCGATCCCGGGTGGGGCGTATCCGTATTGGTCACCGGACGGCACCCGCATCGCGTTCGCGGATCTCGATCCCGTTCGGACTCTCGACCGTCGTGGACATGCGGCCTCGCTCCTACTTGCCCCTCGCTCGGCACGCTCGAGATCGCGGCTCTCGACGGGACGCATGTCCAGGAGCTGGGTTACGGGGAACCTGGGCCGTGGAACCCTCTCGTCCAGCCGGAGCCGGAGGTCGCCGAGGTGCCGGCAGCGAGCGAGGGCCCGACGTTGACCTCGAGGCTCCTTGCGGTGGCGGTCTTGCTGGCCGTGATCGCAGGGGCCGTTCTCATACGTCGTCGCACGGGGCGCACGCCGGGACCGCGATCTGAGCGCACAGCGTTCGCGGGGTGCGATAGCGCCACGCGCCCCCGGCGCGGGCGGCTCGCGAGACGCGGCCGCGTGGATCGTGTCGGGCGACACGTGGCGGGTGATCGGGCCGGTCCATAATCAGATCGCGTCGCTCAAGGGTTCATGCAGGGATGAATGAGTCGATCCGTATCGTGCCCTTCCCGTCGCTGTCCGATGTGGGGGAGCAGACGGCTGGAACCTTCGAAGATCTCGTCGATGTGGAGAAGGCAGGTTTGTTCGGCGCGCTTTGCCTGATCACGAGGGATCGATGCGAGGCAGAAGACGTGATGCAGGAGGCCTTCCTGAAGGTCTGGGAACGGTGGGACACGGTCGGGGGCATGGAGGATCCGGCCGGGTACCTCTACCGCACCGCGCTGAACCTCTACCGCAAGCGGATCCGCCGGGCATCTCTCGCGCTCAAGCGCGCGATCGGACTCGCTCCGCGTCGCGACGAGCTCGCAGAGGTCGAAACACGTGACGCGGTTGTTCGCGCCCTTGGGGCTCTTACGCCGAGGCAGCGTCAGAGCATCGTGTTGGTCGATCTGCTCGACCTCTCCTCGGAGGATGCGGGGCGCGTGATGGGGATCAGGGCAGCCACCGTCCGGGTCCTGGTCTCGCGGGGCCGGGCCGCGCTCAAACAGAACATGGGTGATGCAGATGGATGACACCAAGGAGATGCTGCAACGAGCTCGTGAACGATTCGCTCCTCCGCGCGACGTCATGGATTCGCTGGTCGTTCGCCGCGAACGGAAGGAACGGAACCGGAGGTTGTCTGCAGGAGCGATCGCGATCGTTCTTGCGCTCTTGAGCGTCGCGTTGCTTGTTCGCACCTTCCGAAGCGTTGACCGTCCGGCGGACGAGCCAGCGCCGAAGCCCCCAGGGATCTTCTCGGAGGTCGGCGGCTGGATCGTCTACGGCGACGAGGACGGGATCTGGGCGGTGGATCCCACGCGTCCGGACGACCCGAACAGCCAGATCCAGCTGAGCACGGAAACAGGGGCGCCGCTGGCCTGGTCGAGTGACGGCTCGAAGCTGGTCATCCTGCGGCGGAACAGCGAGTTCCCGTGGCGATCGGTCGACCTCTTCGTCCTCGACGCGGACGGCACCGAGACATACCTGGCCACGAGCGAGGGGTACGTGCACGGGGCCGCGCGGTCCCACGGCGACAGAGGGGGCTCGTTCTCCCCCGACGGATCCCAGGTCATCTACGCGAGTAGGTCGTCCATCTACGTGGTCGACGCGCATGGCGGCACGCCGCGGGTGCTCCGAACCGCCAGCCGCCGCTGGTTCGATATCCAGGGGAGGGTCCAGGCGTTGGCCTACAACCCGACGTACTCCCCCGACGGGACACAGATCGCCTACTTCGACGGGTCGGGGGACAGCAGCGAACGGACTCGTTCACCAACTTCGGGTGATGAACGCCGACGGAAGCGGCTCGCGCATCCTCGTCGACGACCTGGAGGCAGACCGCATCCACAACCTCGCCTGGTCTCCCGACGGAGAACGGCTCGCGTTCGGCCTCGGATCCGAAGGGATCTACGTCGTCGGCGCCGACGGCTCGGGACTCACGCTCGCGATCCCGGGTGGGGCGTATCCGTATTGGTCACCGGACGGCACCCGCATCGCGTTCGCGGATCTCTATCCCGGTTCGTTCATCAACGTGCCGCCGTGGACATGCGGCGACGCTCCTTGCCGCAACTTGCTCGGCACGCTCGAGATCGCGGATCTCGACGGGACGCATGTCCAGGAGCTGGGTTACGGGGAACCTGGGCCGTGGAACCCTCTCGTCCAGCCGGAGCCGGAGGTCGCCGAGGTGCCGGCAGCGAGCGAGGGCCCGACGTTGACCTCGAGGCTCCTCGCGGTGGCGGTCTTGCTGGCCGTGGTCGCAGGGGCCGTTCTCATACGTCGTCGCACGGGGCGCAACGCCGGGACCGCGATCTGAGCCACCACCTCCCCGGTCACCTGCCGGGGCACAGTGAAGGCCAAGCGCCCGGTGCTCGTGGCGGCCGCTACGGTGGGGCGGTGGCCTCGGCTCGGTGGACGCGCGAGAACGTGAGGCACGGCCTCGGCCTGCTCCGCCAGGGGTCGAACCCGGCCGCGACCGTCTACGACAGCATCGGCCCGGAGTTCTTCCTGGCGCTCGCGCCCGGCTGGCTGAACCTCGGGCTCTGGGAGGGCGACGGCTCGGACCCGGACGAGGCGCCGGTCGCCGTCCGGCGGCTGGTCGAGCGGGTCGCCGCCGACCTGCCGGCCGGCGGCGACGTGCTGGACGTCGGCAACGGCCTCGGGGCGCAGGACCCGGTGATCGCCGCCGCGGCGGAGCCGCGGCGGCTCGTCGCCGTCAACATCACGAGGTCGCAGCTCGTGGCCGGTCGCGCCCGCCTATCCGAGGCGGGCGCCCTCCCCGTGAACGCCGACGCGACGCGGCTGCCGCTGCGCGCCGGCTGCGTTCGACGGCGTGATCAGCGTGGAGGCGGCGTTCCACTTCCCGTCGCGGGCGCGGTTCTTCGCCGAGGCGTTCCGGGTCCTGCGTCCCGGCGGCGTCGCTCACGATGTCGGACGTCCCGACGATGCGGCGGCCGCGGACGCCCGGCGAGCTCGTCGCCGGGCTCACGCAGCTGCGGGTGTGGGGGTTGAACGTCCGTGCCGCGCAGACGCCACAGGAGATCGCCGATCGGGCGCGGCGCGCGGGCTTCGTCGACGTCCGGACCGAGCTCGTCGGCGATCAGGTGATCGCGCCCGCGCTGCGGTTCGCGCGCGACCGGCTCGACCGCGGGTTCGACGGGTCGGTGCCGCGTTCGTTCGAGCTCGCGAGCCGGCTGCTGCTGGATCAGGTGACGCTGCTGTGGCGCCGCGGGGTCCTCGAGTACCTGCTGCTGTCGGCCCGGCGGCCGGATGGACCGACGCCGGTAGTCTGACCCAGACTACGAGCCGATCCGCTAGTTCCGGTTCCCGGGCATGTTGGCGTTGATCCAGCCCAGGAGGTCCTGCTGGCTCCGCGTCTGTTGCCAGATCCGGCCGGGCCCGGTGAAGTGCGCGACGAGCCCCTCGGCGCCGAGGATCGTGGACTTCCAGCTCCCGGCCTTGTGGACCTCGTAGCCGACGCCCTCCTCGAACGCGACGAGGTGTCCGGTGTCGATCACGTAGACCTCCCCGGGCGCGAGGTCGCGCGACGCGATCGCGCCGTAGCTCGAGGCGAGCAGGTCTCCGGTGCCGGTGCACTTCAGCAGGAAGAGTCCCTCCCCGCTGAAGAACGTCTTCGCGCCGCCCCACTTCGTGTCGACCGTGATCCCCGCGTCCGATGCGATCCACGACCCCGACTGGACGAACAACGTCCTCGAGCCGTCGAGCGGCATCGTCACGAGGTCGCCGGGGAGCTTCGCGGCCACCGAGACCTCGCCGCCCTGGGGCGCCGTGAACGTGTTGATGAAGAAGCTCTCGCCGCCGAGCACCGAGCGCTTGAGGCCGCCGAGGAGCCCGCCCTGCGACCCGGTCTCGATCTGGACGCCGCCCGACATGCTCGCCATCGCCCCGGCCTCGACCTTCACCTCGCTCCCGGGCGCGAGCTTGATCGTTCCCATCGCGAAGGACGGTGCGTACCCGATCTCGACGTCCACGGCGGTTCCTCCCGATGCTCGGTGTCGGCCGGAGTCTATGCCCACGGCCGTCGGAGCTCAGGCGGCCGGGCCGAGGCCCATCTCGCGGCGGAAGGCCGGCAGCGGCAGCGATCCGAGCGCGAGCACGCGATCGTGGAACGCGGAGAGCGAGAACGCGGCTCCCTCGCGCTCCTCGGCGACCCGGCGCGCCGCGACGATCTCGCGCATCCCGATCATGTAGGCGAGCGCCTGCCCGGGGAGCGAGATGTAGCGGTCCACCTCGATCGTCGCGTCGATCATCGGCATCCCGATCGCCACCAGGGTGTCGACCGCGCGCTCGCGCGTCCAGCCGAGCGCATGGATCCCCGTGTCGGTGACCAGGCGCGCCGCGCGCAGCCCCTGGCCGTCGAGCATCCCCAGCCGCTCCCAGTCGTCGAGGTACAGGCCCATCTCGTCGGCGAGGCGCTCCGAGTAGAGCCCCCACCCCTCCGCGTACGCGCTCCCCGCGAAGATCCCGCCGAACCGGCGCAGCGGCGGTCGGTCGGTCGCCTCCTGGTCGATCGAGATCTGGAAGTGATGGCCCGGGTTCGCCTCGTGGTAGGTGAGGCTCGCCACGTGGTGCAGCGGGCGCTGGTCGAGGTCCGAGGTGTTGATGTAGTACGCGCCGGGGCGCGACCCGTCCTCGGTCGGCGGGAAGTAGAACCCGCCCGGCGTGTCGGCCTCGCGGAACTCCTCCACGGGCTTCACCTCGCAGTTCGCGGTCGGCATCCGTCCGAACCAGTCCTTCGCGACCTCCCAGCTGCGCGCGACCTGCGAGCGCGCGAGCTCGAGCATCTGCTCGCGCGTCGCCGCGTGGTTCGCGCCGCTCGCCTCGTGCGCCGCGAGCGCCTCGTCCGCGCTCGCGAACCCGAGGCGCTCCGCGACCTCGTCGCCGTTCCTCCTGGATCGCGTCGTAGCTCTCGACGCCGATCGCGTGGACCTCCGCCGGATCGAGCGGCAGGGACGTCCACGCGAGGATCGCGGTCGCGTACAGCGCGTCGCCGTCCGGCAGGGCGGTGACGCCGATCGTCTCGGTCGACGCGGGGAGTCGCCTCGCGGAGCGTCGCGAGGAACGCGACGAACGCGGGGTTCACGACGTCGCGGACCACCGCGGCGATCCGCCCGCGCGACGCGTCGTCGTCCCCGAGCGGGCATCAGGGCGGGGGAGTCCTCCGGCGCGAGCGCGAGCAGGCGTTCCACCTGGGCGACCGCCCGCTCCGCCACGACCCGGGGAGACGTGACCCTGGTCGCGACGCCCTCGCGGGCGATCTCCGACCACGCGTCCAGGTAGGCGGGGATCGCGCGCAGGCGCGCCTCGTACCGGTCGAGCCGCTCGGGCGTGTCGGCTCGTTGGAGCGACGCGATCTCGGCCAGGATCTGCGCCGGCCCGGCGAAGTGCGAGGCGACGCGGAGCCGGTCCTCCCGGTGCTCGACCTCGGCGAGCGCGCGGCGCGCCATCGCCTCGCCGACGTCGAGCGTGCCGCGCAGCGACGCGGGCAGCGCCGCGACGTCGATCGCGGCGAGCTCGTCCAGCACGGCGCGGCTGGCGTCGGCGATCGCCGCTCGACCCGCCTCGCCGGGATCGGAGAGGCGATCGTCGTAGCGCTCGTCGCCCACCGACGTCGCGATCAGCGGCTCGAGCTCCAGCAGGCGCTCCCAGAACCGATCCGCCAGCTCGGTCGCCCGCTCCTCGTCCGTGTCGTCCACCGGCGTCATCGCTCGGTCGTCCTCCTATCCGTGTCCTAGAGCAGCCCGATCGTGCCGGCGCCGTCCACCTGGACCGCCGTGCCGCTCACGAACCGGGCCGTGTCCGAGCACAGGAACGCGACGACGCGGCCGAAGTCCTCCGGATCGCCGAGGCGCCCCTCGAAGCCCAGCTCCTTGACGCGATCGGTGGCGTGCAGGCCCGGGCAGGCGAGGTTCAACGTGATGCCGTCGTCGATCAGGTCCTGGGCCGCGGTCTTCGCCCATGCCCACAGCCCCGTCCGCGCGACGTTCGAGTACGCGAGCGTGGGGATCGGCTGCTTGATCGAGCTCGACGTGATCAGGCAGATCCGACCCCAGGCGGCCGCGCGCATGTGCGGGACGGCGGCCTGGACGAGTCGGATCGAGGTGAGCTGGTTCGCGTTGATCGCGGCCATCAGCGCGTCGCCCTCGACGTCGAGCGCCCGAGCCTGCGCGGGCCCGCCGGCGTTCGCGACCAGGATGTCGAGGCCGCCGAAGCGCTCGACGGCCGCGGCGACGAGGCGCGCCGGCGCGTCGGGCTCCGTGACGTCGGCGGGGATCGCAAGGACCTCACCGGGCATCGCGGCGGCGGCGGCGCCGAGCGCATCGGGGTCGCGGGCGCAGATCGCCACCTTGGCTCCCTCGCGCGACAGCGCGAGGGCCGCCCCGCGGCCGAGGCCCCTGGATGCGGCGGTGACGAGCGCGACCTTCCCCTCGATCCCCAGATCCACGGCCGAGATGCTACGCGGCCGTCGGGGCCGGACGCGGGCGCCGAGGTCGCCGCCGGCGCGTTGACCCTCCCTGCGGCCGTGACTACCCTCATGCGACCGCACCGGAGGAGGGATCCACACCCATGCGCTCCACGCTCGTCCGCGCCGTCGGCGTGCTCGTCCTGGTCCTCGCGGCCGCCGCCTGCTCGAAGACGCTCGACTCGACGGAGCTGGAGGGCACGTTGAAGGATCAGCTGGAGACCCAGCTCGAGGTGACCGGGCTCACCGTCGAATGCCCCGACGACATCGAGGCGAAGGCCGGCGACACGTTCGAGTGCACGGCCTCCGGGTCCGACGGGAGCACGGCGACGGTCTCGGTGACGCAGACCGACGACGAGGGCAACCTCACCTGGGAGATCACCGACGCGGGGACGGGGTAGTGCCGGACCTGCTGGCGGGCAAGAAGCTCCTGATCACCGGGGTCCTCACCCCGCAGTCGATCGCGTTCGCCGCCGCGCGGGCGGCGCAGGAGCAGGGCGCCGAGATCGTCCTGTCGAGCTTCGGTCGCGCCACGAGCCTGACGCAGAAGGTGGCGAAGCGGTTGCCGGATCCGCCCGACGTGCTGGAGCTCGACGCGAACGACCCGGCGCAGATCGACACGGTCCGCGATGAGCTCGCGTCGCGCTGGGGCACGCTCGACGGGTTCCTGCACGCGATCGCGTTCGCGCCGCAGGATGCCCTGGGCGGGAACTTCCTGAACACCCCCTGGGAGTCGGTGGCGACCGCGATCCAGACGAGCGCGTTCAGCCTGAAGGCGATCGCGGTCGGCCTGCTCCCGCTGCTGCCGCGGGGTGCGTCGATCGTGAGCCTGGACTTCGACGGGCGCGTCGCCTGGCCGGTCTACGACTGGATGGGCGTCGCGAAGGCGAGCCTGGAGTCCGTGACGCGGTACCTGGCGCGCGACCTGGGGCCGAAGGGGATCCGCGTGAACACCGTGTCGGCGGGGCCGCTCCGCACGATGGCGGGCAAGGGGATCCCCGGCTTCGACCGGATCTCGGACGCGTGGGGCCGGCGAGCCCCCCTCGGATGGGACGTCACCGACCCCACGCCGGTGGGCCGGGCGATCGCGCTCCTGTTCTCGGACCTGTCGGCGGGCATCAGCGGGGAGCTGATCCACGTGGACGGCGGGTACCACGCGATGGGGACCGACCCGGTGGTCCCCGCGGAGGCCTTCGACCCACCCCCGTAGCGGCCCGGCGAACGCCTACGGCATCCGCAGGTCCATCGCGGTCGCGAGCTCGCGCTGGGCGCGCGCGATCACGCGGAACGCCTCCTTCAGTCCCTGGCGGGCGACCGGCCCCAGGGTCGACGGGTCGAGGAACTCGTCCGGCGTCTCGCCCGCGTGCACCTGCTCGACCTGGTGACGGAGGCGGATCTCCCACAGGAAGTGGAACGCCTCGATCAGCTCGTCCGCCACGCCGCGTGAGAGCAGGGGGTGGTCCGGGGCCGTTCGCAGGCGCTCGACCGTGCCCGTGCGCGTCACGCCCGCCGCGACCGCGTGCACCCGGGCGAGGTTGCCGACGATCGTGATCCCGCCGCGCTTGACGTCGAGGCGGCCGGCGTGCTCCCCGTGGCGCTCGACCACGAGGTCGCGCACGAACCCCGTCGGCGGACGGAGCTCGAGCGCTCGCCGTCCGAGCCCGCGCAGGAAGCCCGGCCGCGTGCGCGCGTCGCGCACCACCGCGTCCAGGGCCGGTTCGACCTCGAGCGGCCCGGCGACCCGCCGGTAGTCGTACACGAGCGAGGAGAGCTCGCTCCCGCGGGGGCTCAGATCCTGCATCCAGGTGTGCATCGCCTCCGACCAGCTCGCGACCGACCGGCGGAGCGACGGATGGGTGGCCATCACGTCGCCGGGACACCGGGCGATCCCCGCCGCCTCCAGGCCGTCGGTGACGATCGTCGCGAGCCGCTCGAAGTAGGGATCGACCTCGGCCGCCGTGGTCGGGTCGGCGTCGATCGCGAGCGCATGGTCCTGATCGGTCCGCAGCGCCTGCTCCCGGCGGGCGGCGCTCCCGAGCGCGAGCCACGCCCACGGGACCGGCGCCTCGCCGAGCTCGCGGATCGCGAGCTCGAGCAGGCGGCGGGTCATCGCGTCGATCGCGAGCGCCACGACGCGACCGACGTCCACCGGGTCCGCGCTCGCGTCGACCAGCTCGACGACGACGGCGGGCAGCCGTCGTCCGGCCTCGGCGACGTCCGCGACGGTCGCCGCCCGCTCGATCCGGCCCCGGAGGGCGAACGGCGTCCCCTCCCCGAGGTCCAGGAGGTCGGTCTCGGTGACGACCCCGATCACCTCACCGAGGTCGTCCTGCACGGGGAAGTGGTGCACGTCCTCCGCGAACATGCGCACGAGGGCGTCGCCGGCGAGCGTCGAGGCCGCCACCGTCCGGACCGGATGGCTCGCGATCGCCGACACCGGGGTCGTCGTGTCGAGCCCGACCGCGACGACCTTCGAGCGGAGGTCGCGGTCGGTGACGATGCCCCAGCCGTCGTCGGCGGGCACCAGGACGCTCGAGACGCGCTCGGCGGTCATCCGGGCCGCGACGTCCGCGATCGGCGTCGTGGGGTCGGCGCGCACCGGGTCGCGGCGGATCAGCTCGCCCACCGGCCGGAACCGCCGGTCCGGCGCGCCGGTGGCGGAGGCCGCGGCGAGCGCCGCCGCCTCGCGTCGTCGCCGCTGGCGCTCGCCGAACGTCCCGAGCACGAAGGAACGCCCGATGTCGGTGCCGGCCAGCTCCTCGGCGACCGCCGGGGGGATCAGGTAGCACGCCGCATCCTCGTGCGCGCGCACGGTGGCGGTCGGGCCGGCGTCGATCACCGACGACAGCCCGAAGATCTCGCCCTCGCCGAGCAGGTCGAGGAGCCGGCCGTCGTCCCAGAGCTCGACGGTGCCGTCGCGGACGACGTAGAGCCCGGCCGACGGCTCGCCGCCCTGCCGGACGATCACGGTGGTCTCGGGGAACCGCACCAGCTCCGCGCGGTCGGCGAGGGCCGCCAGCCGGTCGGGCGTGAGCGCGTCGAAGGGCGGGAAGCGTCCGAGGAACGCGGCCACGTCCACGCGGCCGAGTATGCGACGGAACCGGGACGCGCGCGAGCGCTCGACTCAGTGCACGGCGTCGTACACGAGCTGCGCGTCGGCGATCGCGGCGTGGGCGTCCGACGCCCGGAGCGTGGCGATCAGCCCGTAGCCGTCGCCCTGCCACAGGCAGATCGCCCCGGCGAGCGCGCCGACCGTCGGGTCGGTCGCGCGGAACGGCGCGCAGATGTAGGTCACCCCCGCGAGGGTCTCCGACGCCTTCGCCGTCAGCTGCACGGCGCCGCCGCTGCCGCTCGCGAAGCCGTCGGCCATGCTGTCGAACATCTCATCGAGGGATCCGAGGTCGGCATCCTGCGGCACGCCGTCGATCAGCTCCACGATCAGCTCCGGCGTCCCGGCGGCGCCGTACATCGCGCCCCGGAACGTGATGCCGGCGAACTCGGTGGCCTGGGCCTGTTCCTCGAACGTCTGCGCCTCCGCCGTGTCCAGTCGCTGCATCCCCGCGATCGAATCGGGCAGCCCGCCCCCGCCCCGCAGCGTGAACCAGCCGCCGATCGCCAAGGCGATCACCGCCGCCACGATCCCGCTCAGCAGGGGGGCCGTTCGCGCCGGCTTCGGGGCCGGGGTCGAGATCTCCGACGGCGCGCTCGTCCACGGCCGGTCGAAGGCCATGTCCGCGCGGCGCGGGGGCGCCGGCGGAAGGCCGGTCGCGGCCGGGGGAGGGGCGGTCGCGACCGAGGATGGGCTGACGTCCGGGCCGGTCCGGGGCGAGCTCGACGCGTACGGGGTCGCCGCGAACGGCGTCCCGCACGTGAGGCACGCGGCCGCGGACGCGGAGTTGTGGGCCCCGCACCGAGCACAGGTCTGAAGCGTCATGTCACCAGCCCATATCGGCCGAAGTCGACCCGACCCTGAGGATCCGGACGCCCGGACGATCCGAGGCAAGGCCCGGGTCCGCCGCGACCGTCGGGCGGCCCCTAGAGGTCCGTCGCGGTGAGCTGGGTCGCGTACGGGCCGCGACCGCTCACGCAGGCCGCGCCGCACCGGGCCGCCAGGGCGAGCGCGTCGGGGACCGCGTCCCCCCGTCCCAGGGCGAAGGCGAGGCCCGCCATGAAGCTGTCCCCGCCCCCGTAGGCGTCGCCGCCGCCCGCGGTCGCCGGCCACGGGTCGTACCGGCCGCGCGTGCCCTCGGCGGTCTCGAAGGTGCCGCCCCGCGCGCCGTCGGTGCGCACGACCAGGGCGGGAGGGGCGTCGAGCGCCCCCGGGTCGTAGCGCTCCGACGGATCGTTCGCGCTGCCGACGACGGCCTCGGCCCGGACCCCCGCGTCCGCGAGCTGCCGGAGCGCCCGGGCCGTCACCACCATCACGCGGGCCTCCCGGGCCGCCCGGTAGGCGCCGCGATCGCCGGCCGTGACGAACACGGCGTCCGCGCCACGGAGCTCCGCCCAGGGGAGGGGATCGTCCCCGTTCGGCTCCAGCCGGACGCCGAGCGTCGTGATCGTCCGCTCGCCGTTCGGCTCGATCAGCGCGACGGCGCGCCGCGTGGGGGCGTCGCGGACGGCCGCATGGACCGTGAGCCCGAGGGCCTCGAGCTCGACGCGCGTGCGCCTCCCGAGCTCGTCGTCGCCGACCGCCGTGAACAGCGAGCACGTGCCGGCGAGCTTCGCGAGCTGCACGGCCGCCACGGGACCCCCGCCCGCCGGCGCGTCCCAGGCGTCGTCGGCGTGCGCGATGTCGCCGGGGCCCGGGATGCGATCGACGCGTCCGAACGTCAGCCACTCGTTGTGCCCCACCACCGCGACGCGCACGCCCGTATCCTCGCAGCCATGCGGACCGACGTTCGACTCACGTCGTTCAGCCACGGGGCCGGCTGCGCGTGCAAGCTGGGTCCGGCGGACCTGGCGACGGTGCTCGGCGGACTCGCACCCGTCGCGGCGCCCGATCGGCTGCTGGTCTCGGCCGACACGGGCGACGACGCGGCCGCTTGGAGGCTCGGCGACGGTCGGGCCCTGATCGCGACGGTCGACGTGTTCACGCCGATCGTCGACGACGCGTACGACTGGGGACGCGTCGCGGCCACGAACGCGCTCTCCGACGTGTACGCGATGGGCGGGGAGCCGGCCTTCGTCCTGAACGTCGCCGGATGGCCGGTGGACGATCTCCCGCTCGAGCTGTTGGGCCGGGTCCTGCAGGGCGGTCAAGACGTCGCGGTGGCCGCGGGGGCGGTCGTCGCCGGCGGGCACACGATCACCGCGACCGAGCCGATCTACGGGATGGTCGCGGTGGGGTTCGCCGAGGCCGATCGGCTGCTCCGGAACTCGACGGGCCGGCCCGGCCAGCGCCTGTTCCTCACCAAGCCGATCGGCCTCGGCCTGATCACCACGGCGATCAAGCGGGGTCGCGCGACGCCCGAGCAGGCGGAGGCCGCGGTGCGGACGATGACCACCCTGAACGCCGCCGCGGCCTCCGCGGCGGTCGCGGCCGGCGCCGGGGCGGCGACCGACGTCACCGGGTTCGGGCTGCTCGGGCACCTGCGGAAGCTGCTCGAGGCGTCCGGGATCGCCGCCGGGATCGAGGCGTCGGCCGTCCCCCTCCTGCCGGGGGTGCTGGAGCTGGCGCGGGCGGGCGTCGTGGCGGGCGGATCGCGCAGGAACCACGCGTGGCTGCAGCGCACGACCGGGTGGGGTGGGCTGACGGAGCCCGAACAGCTCGTGCTGGCCGATGCCCAGACCTCCGGAGGGCTGCTGATCGCGGCGACCGACGCCGACGCCCTGGCGGCGGCGCTCCGGGAGCGCGGGGTGGCGTTCGCGGAGGTCGGTGAGCTGCGCGAGGGGGAGCCCGGCCGGATCGACGTGTCGGGGCGGGTCGCCGGTGCCTGAGGCGGCCGGCGTCCGCGTGCGAGCGGCGCGAGCGTGGATGCGCACGGGCCGGGAATACCCGACCCCGCTGATAGCATTTGCACCTGCAACTCCCGGGCGGATGACGTCCGCGGCTGGGAGCGTCGCGAGCGACCATCGAAGGAACCGCATGAGCGAGCTGGACGGCGTCTTCTACGAGGAGATCCTGGAGCAAGGGCTCCGAGAGTTCCCCAACGAGTGCTGCGGGGTGATCGCCGCCAACGGCGACGGTCGTCCCGTGCAGGTGTTCCCGATGCGCAACGCCGACGCGAGCCCCGTCACGTACCGCCTCGACGGCAAGGAGCAGCTGCGGGTCTTCGATCTGATCGACGACGAGGGCTGGGACCTGTGGGCGATCTACCACTCGCACACGCACTCGGAGGCCTACCCCTCGGAGACCGACCGCCGGCTGGCGTTCTACCCCGACGCGCGCTACCTCCTGCTCTCGCTGGCCGACCGCGAGGACGCCGGTGCTGCGGTCGTTCTTCATCCGCGACGGGGACGTCGCCGAGGAGGAGCTGACGATCGCATGAGCGACCGGCCGCTGTTCACCGAGGACCAGGTCCAGCGCTACTCGCGCCACATCATCCTGCCCAACATCGGCGGCAAGGGGCAGCGCAAGCTCCTGGATGCGAGCGTGCTCGTGATCGGCGCCGGCGGGCTCGGGTCGCCGGTCGCGATGTACCTCGCGGCCGCGGGGATCGGCAGGCTCGGCATCGTGGACTTCGACCGGGTCGACGTCACGAACCTGCAGCGTCAGATCCTGCACACGACGGCCGACGTCGGCCGCCCGAAGGTCGAGTCCGCCCTGGAGCACCTGCGCGCGCTCAACCCCACGATCGACGTGATCGGGCACGACACCCTGCTCTTCAGCGACAACGTGTTCGACGTGATGGAGCCCTACGACGTCGTGATCGACGGCACCGACAACTTCCCGGTCCGCTACCTCGTGAACGACGCGACGCAGTTCACGGGCAAGCCGCTCGTCTACGGCTCGATCTACCAGTTCGAGGGACAGGCGACCGTGTTCCTGCCGGGCCAGGAGTCGCCGTGCTACCGGTGCCTGTTCCCGTCGCCGCCGCCGCCCGGGACCGTGCCGAGCTGCGCCGAGGGCGGCGTGTTCGGCGTCCTGCCCGGCGTGATCGGCGCGATCCAGGCGACCGAGGCGATCAAGCTGATCACCGGCGAGGGCGACCCCCTGGTCGGCCGGCTGCTCCTGTACGACGCCCTCCACATGGACTTCCAGGAAGTGAGGATCCGCTGGGACGCCGACTGCCCGGTGTGCGGCAAGGAGCCGTCGATCACCGAGCTGATCGACTACGAGGCGTTCTGCGGCGTCCCCGCCAGGCCCGAGTGATCCCGACGAAAGGTTCGACGACGATGGCCGTGACCGTGAAGCTCCCGACGATCCTGCGCAAGCACGCCGGCGGCGAGGCGAAGGTGGGCGCCGACGGCGCGACGCTCCGCGACGTCCTCGGCGACCTCGAGTCGAGGTACCCGGGGATCACGAAGAACGTGATCGCCGAGGACGGCGGCCTGCACCGCTTCATCAACGTGTACGTGAACGACGAGGACGTGCGCTACCTCGGCTCGCTCGAGACCGAGGTGACCGACGGGGACACGGTCTCGATCCTCCCCGCGGTCGCGGGCGGCTAGCGGCGGGGCCGACGGTCTCGACGGACCCCCCGAACCCTCCGCTGGGATAATCGGCCGGTGCGCTACGACGACATCCTCGACGCGATCGGCGACACGCCGCTCGTCGGCATGCAGCGGCTCTCGCCGAAGCCCGGTGTCCGCCTGTGGGCGAAGCTCGAGGGGAACAACCCGACCGGCTCGACGAAGGACCGGATCGCGAAGAAGATGATCGAGCTCGCGGAGGCGTCCGGGGAGCTCACGCCCGAGCGGACGATCCTCGAGCCGACGTCGGGCAACACCGGGATCTCCCTCGCCATGGTGGCGGCCCGCAAGGGCTACGCCGTGACGGTCGTGCTCCCCGACAACGCGAGCCAGGAACGGATCGGCCTGCTCCGGCTCTTCGGCGCCGAGATCGTCTTCAGCGACGGCGCGAAGGGGACGAACGGCTCGATCGAGGTCGCGCGCGCCCTCGCGCGGGACCCGAGGTACTTCATGCCGTTCCAGTACGGCAACCCGGCGAACCCGCTGGCGCACGAGGAGGGGACGGCCGAGGAGATCCTGCGCGACCTCCCCGAGATCACGCACTTCGTCGCCGGGATGGGGACCGGCGGCACCCTCACGGGGAACGGACGCCGGCTGCATCGCCACGATCCGAACATCCAGGTGATCGCGGCCGAGCCCGAGCTCGGCGACCTCGTGTACGGGCTCCGGTCGCTCGACGAGGGGTTCGTCCCGCCGATCTTCGATCCTTCGCAGGTGAACCGGAAGTTCCTCGTGAACTCGTCGGACGCGCTGCGGACGAACCGCGAGCTGACGGCGCGAGAGGGGATCTTCGCGGGGATCTCGTCCGGGGCGGTCGTGCACGTCGCGCTCCGGATCGCCGCCGAGCTCGATCGGGGCGAGGTCGTCTGCCTGCTCGCCGACGGCGGCTGGAAGTACCTCTCCACCGAGGCGTGGGCCCCCGATCTCGAGACGGCCGAGAAGGGCGTCGCGGAGTCGCTGTGGTGGTAGACGAGCCGGCGGGCCGGGCGTGAGCGACGACCGCCCGATCGGGATCTTCGACTCCGGGGTCGGCGGGCTCACGGTCGCGCGAGCGATCCTGGAGCAGCTGCCCCATGAGCCGCTCCTGTACGTCGGGGACACCGCGCGTTCGCCGTACGGGCCGAAGCCGGTCGAGGAGATCCGCCGGTACGCGCTCGAGATCGCCGACGTCCTGATCCAGGGCGGCGTGAAGATGCTGGTGGTCGCGTGCAACTCCGTGGAGGTGAACGCGATCCAGGAGATCACGCGACCGGGCGGGGATCCCGGTGGTCGGGGTGATCGATCCGGGGGTGCGCGCCGCCGTCCGCGCCACACGGACCGGTTCGATCGGGATGATCGGGACGCAGGCCACCGTGGCGAGCGGTGCGTACGACCGAGCGATGGCGGAACGCGGGCCGGCCGTCCGGCTCACCTCCCAGGCCTGTCCGGTCTTCGTCGAGCACGTCGAGCGCGGCGATACGACGAGCGATGCGCTGCGCGAGGCCGCGCGGGGGTATCTTGTGCCGTTGGTCGAGAGGGGCGTCGATACGGTGATCCTCGGGTGCACGCACTACCCGCTCCTGTCGGGGCTGCTCCAGCTGGAGCTCGGGCCGGACGTGGTGCTGGTCTCCTCCGCGGAGGAAACGGCGAAGGATGTCTACGCCGAGCTGGTGGGCGCCGGTCTCCAGCGCGACGCGGACGCCCTGCCCGAGCACGCGTTCCTCGCCACCGGCGACCCCGATGCGTTCCAGCGGATCGCCCAGGTCTTCCTGGGCCCCGAGCTGACGCAGGTCCGCGCCGCCCGCGCGGTCCCGGTGGGCGGTGGCGCATGGAGCTGATCGTCCTCGGGTCCGGCGGCACCTGGCCCCGTCCGGGCGGGGCGACCGCGGGGTACCTGCTCCGGCACGAGGGGTTCACCCTGTGGGTGGACGCGGGCACCGGCACGTTCTCGCGACTGCAGGAGCACGTCGGGATCGACGAGCTCGGCGGCGTGCTCGTCACGCACGCGCACCCCGACCACTTCGTCGACGTGTACCCGGCGTTCTACGCGCGTCACTACGGGGGGCTGGGCGCGCCGGGGCTGCCGCTGTACTGCCCGGAGGACTTCTGGGGACACATGGCGAGCCTCGTCTCCGAGGACGGCCAGGACGTGGCCGCCACGTCGTTCGCGGTGAACGGGATCCCGCCGGAGACCGAGTTCGAGCTCGGGCCCTTCCGGATCACGAGCTACAAGATGACGCACATCGGGGTCCAGGCCCTCGGGTTCCGGATCGAGGCCGGCGGGATCACGCTCTCGTACACCGGCGACACGGGGCCGTGCGAGGAGGCCATCAAGCTCGCCGAGGGCGCCGACGTGTTCCTGTGCGAGGCGACGTGGAAGCACGGGGACGACCTGCTCTTCTTCCACATGTCCGCGCGTCAGGCCGGTGAGCACGCGACCCGGGCGGGGGTCGGCAAGCTCCTGCTCACCCACATCTGGCCCACGCTCGACACGGACGCTCATCGCGAAGAGGCCGCCGCGGTCTTCGATGGCCCCATCGAGGTGGCGCGCGGCGGCATGAAGCTCGAGATCGCGCGATGACCGGGCTCCGGGGGGACGGACGATGAGCCGTCCCGACGGGCGGGCCGCCGACGAGCTGCGACCGGTCGCCTACGAGCTCGGGGTGCAGGAGTGGGCCGCCGGCTCGGTCCTGTTCTCGATGGGGCGGACCCGCGTGCTCGTGGCGGCGAGCGTGTCCGACGAGGCGCCGCGCTGGTTGCGGGGCACCGGCGGCGGTTGGGTGACGGGGGAGTACTCGATGCTCCCGGCCGCCACGATGGAGCGGACCTCCCGCGAGGTGAACCGCGGACGGCCGGGCGGCCGCACGCAGGAGATCCAACGCCTGATCGGGCGGTCGCTGCGATCGGTGACGGACCTCTCGCGCCTGGGCGAGCGCACGATCACGATCGACTGCGACGTCCTGCAGGCCGACGCCGGGACGCGCACGGCCTCGATCACCGGCGGGTACATCGCGCTCGCGATCGCGCTGGGCAAGCTCGCGGCCGATGGCGCCGTCCCCGGGGACCTGTTGGCCGACACGGTGGCCGCGGTCTCGGTCGGGATCGTCGACGGCGGGTCGCGCCTGGACCTGTGCTACGAGGAGGACGCCGGCGCGGACGTGGACTGCAACGTCGTGATGACCGGCGAGGGGCGCCTGGTCGAGATCCAGGGCACCGCCGAGGGCGAGCCCTTCGAACGGTCGGACCTGGACGCGATGCTCGACCTGGCGGGCCTCGGCATCGCCGAGCTGACGAAGATCCAGCGCGAGGCCGTCGGGGCGTAGCGGCGACGTGGGCTTCCCCGAGCGGCTGGCGATCGCCTCGCGCAACCCGCACAAGCTCCGCGAGATCGGACGGATCTGCGCCGACTGGCCGGTCGCGTGGCTGACGGTCGACGACCACCAGGCGCCGTGGCCGGCCGTCGAGGAGACCGAGGAGACCTTCCTCGGCAACGCGATGCTGAAGGCGCATGCGACCGCGCGCGCGCTCGGGGTGCCGGCGCTCGCGGACGACTCCGGGATCGAGGTGGACGCGCTCGGCGGCGCGCCGGGTCCGCGCTCGGCCCGGTACGCGGGAGCGCGGGCGACCGATGAGCAGAACCTGCAGGCGCTCCTGCGGGCCGTCGCGGGTGTGCCCGCGTCCGGCCGGACGGCCCGGTACCGGTGCGTCGCGGCGATCGCGTGGCCCGACGGCTCGGCGCAGCACGCCGAAGGCGTCTGCGAGGGGGCGCTCGTCTCGAAGCGCCGCGGCGAGCGGGGGTTCGGCTACGACCCGATCTTCGTTCCGGCGGGCTGGGACGAGACGATGGCCGAGCTGACGGACGAGCAGAAGGACCGGATCAGCCATCGCGGGCGGGCGTTCCGCGCCCTGCGGGAGGCGCTCGAAGGGTCCTGATCGGATCGGCGGATCCCGGCCCGGTCCCGGTCCGGTCCCGGCCCGGTCCTGGCCCGGTCCTGGCCGCGGTCCATCCGGCCTAGCCCGGCCCCGGACCGGATCTCGGGCCTCCGGTGACTACCAGACTCAAGGTAGGGGCCCCGGGGGCCGACCTCTCCAACGTGAGCGGTGCGAGCGTTCCCGGGGCGACGCGTACCGACCGTGCCGAGCTGCAGCGGACGGCCGGCTTCTTCGACTCGAGGTCCCCGCGGTTCGTCTTCCTCCTGGGCGCCGCGTTCATGCTGGTCCTCGGCGTCGTCGACTTCTTCTCGGGACCCGCCCTCTCGCTCTCGCTCTTCTACCTGATGCCCCTCGGCCTGATCGCCTGGAACCTCGGCCGCCGAGCCGGGATCTGGGCGTCGCTGCTCGCCACCGAGATCGGGCTCGTCACGGACCTGTTCGGGCGTGGAGGGGCGCAGGACCTCGTCCCGTACTTCAACGCGCTCACCCGCTTCGCCCTCTACGCGGTCTTCGTGCAGCTGTTGGTGATGTTGCACGACACGGTCATGGGCGACCGGGTGGTGACGAAGCCCAAGCCCGTCACCGGCGACGACAGCGAGGTGCAGGAGGCGATCTCGTGGGGAACGGCCTACGAGGCGGGGCCGGCGGGCGCGGAGGGGTTCTTCGACGGCAAGTCGCCGACGGTCGTGTTCTCGCTCGCGACCGCGTTCGTGATCATGCTGGGCGTCCTGGACTACTTCAGCGGCTCCCGGCTCTCGCTCTCGCTCTTCTACCTGATGCCGGTCGGCCTGGTCGCCTGGAACGTCGGACGCCGCGTGGGGTTCGTCTTCGCGGTCGTCGCGACCGCCGTCGGGACGATCACCGACGTCCTGTCCGGCGACCAGCTCGGCGAGCTGATCCCGATCTGGAACGCCGGGATGCGCCTCGCGGTGTACCTCGCCCTGGTGCAGCTCCTCGTGACGCTGCATCACACGATCCAGGTCCAGCGCGATCGCGTCGTCGAGGACGCGCGCGAGCTCTCGGGACTGCGCGAGATGAACGAGGTGAAGGACACGCTCCTGCACGCGGTCTCCCACGACCTGAAGGGGCCGCTCGCCGGCATCCTCGGGGCGATGCAGACGCTGCGGCGGACCGACGAGCTCGAGCTCACGCCCGAGGAGGTCGAGAGCCTCCACCTGATGATCGAGCAGAGCGCGCGCAAGATGAACCGCCTCGTCGACGACATGCTGGACCTCGAGCGTCTGGACCGCGGGCAGATCACGCCCGAGCGCGGCCCCACGGACATCGGGGAGCTCGCGCAGCGTGTCGCCGCCGAGCTCCCGGGGATGGAGACCCATCCGGTCCGCGTCGACGCGGACCCGGTGCTCGTCGAGGTCGACCCCGGCAAGGTCGAGCGGATCATCGAGAACCTGCTGACGAACGCCGGACGGCACACGGCGGCGGGGATCCCCGTCCACATCGAGATCCGGGAGCAGCCGAAGGGCGTGCTGCTGGTCATCGAGGACGAGGGCACCGGGATCCCGGACGAGCTGAAGGAGGAGCTCTTCGAGCCCTTCCGCCAGGGACCGACCGCGGCGGGCAGAGGCGTGGGGATCGGACTCTCGCTCGTGAAGCGGTTCGCGGAGCTGCACGGTGGGACGGCCGTGATCGAGGATCGGCCGGGCGGCGGCGCGCGGTTCGTCATCACGCTCCCGGGCAAGGTCTCGAAGCAGGAGCCCGCCGCCGAGCGTCACCTGCACGCCGTCTGAGCCTCCTCGCTCCCCATCGCGCCTCGGCCCGTGACCCGTCGCGGGTCCCGGGTAGCCTTCGGTGCCGTGGATCCTTCCGGGACCTTCGAGACCGAACGGCTCGTCCTGCGACGTCTCAGCGCCGACGACTTCGACGCGCTGTACGCGTACGAGTCGCGGGAGGACGTGGCGCGGTGGCTCTACTGGGGCCCGCGCTCGGCCGACGAGGTGCGGGAGCGGCTCGGACGGAAGGTCGGCGCTCGGGAGATCCGGGCCGAGGGCGACGTCCTGTCGCTCGCGATCACCCTGAAGGGGACCGGCGAGATGGTCGGGGACATCGTCCTCGCGTTCGTGAGCGAGGAGCACCGGACGGGCGAGGTCGGCTTCATCGTCCACCCGGAGCACCAGGGCAAGGGCTACGCGACCGAAGCGAGCGAGGTGATGCTCCGGATCGCGTTCGAGGACGTGGGCCTGCACCGCGTGATCGGCCAGACCGAGGCGCGCAACCGCGGGTCGGCGCGCACGCTCGAGAAGCTCGGGATGCGCCTCGAGGCCCACCTCGTCGAGGACGAGTGGGTGAAAGGGGAGTGGCAGAGCGAGCTCGTGTACGCGATCCTCGATCGCGAGTGGCGGGCGCGGCACGGGGCGCCCTCCGTCGACGCCGACGCGGACCCCGATCGCGGATCGCGCGCGCTGGTGATCACGGGGCTCTTCGGTACCGGGAAGAGCTCGGTCGCGATCGAGGTCGCCGACACCTTGGAGAAGCGCGGCGAGCCGTACGCGGTGATCGATCTGGACTGGCTCTGCTGGGGGTACGCGGGGGACGCCGAAGGCGCCGAGCATCGGATGCTGCTCGCGAACCTGCGCCCGGTCGTCGGGAACTACCTCGCCGCCGGCGTGCGCTCCTTCATCCTGGCGCGGGCGCTCCGGACCGAGGCCGAGCTCGAGGGGTTGCGCGGCGCGCTGCCGATGCCCGTCGACGTCGTCCGTCTGACCGCGCCCTGGGAGGAGATCGAACGGCGCCTGGGCGCGGACCTGACGGCGGCCCGCCAGGACGACCTGCGCGAGGCTCGGGCCTGGCTCGACGCCGGACACGGAGAGGTGGGGGACCTCGTCGTGGTGAACGACCGGCCGCTCCCCGAGGTAGCCGGCGAGGTCCTCGAGCGGCTCGGCTGGTAGTCCGCGGGGCGGGCCGGGCTCAAGGCCTCGGCCCTTCCGTACGACCACTCTCGTAGACGATCATGCCTCGCCACGCCCCCTTCCGATCCCGCCCCGAGACGCCAGCCACCGGCTGGTCGATCGGCATCCTCATCGTCGGTGGCGTGATCGCGTTGCACCTGAGCCTGGCCCTGCTCATCGGGCTCTCGCGGCACGAGCCGGCGCGCGCCGACCCGGTCTCCGTCCCGACGGCCCAGGGTTGCCCGACCGCCGCCGACGCGCTCGCGAGCCCGGACCCGTCAGGCGCAGCCGCGAACGAGGGGGCATCCCCGTGCGTGGCTCCGGCGAGCCCGTCGCCGACCGCGGCGTCATCGTCGGGCCGTCCCGGGTACTAGCGACCGGCCGACCGGCGTGTCCCGTCGCGGGCCTTCGTCGTTCGCAGCGGCGCGGTGCGGCAAGCCGTCGCTCCTGGGCTACGCTCGAGCGGATGAGCCTGGGGTGGTCGTGACCGGATGATCCGGCGCTTCGTTCTCCAACGTCGTCGGCAGGATCCGCACGACGAAGGGGATCCGGCGCCTTCGAGCCCGCGAGCGGGCCGACGTGGAGATGCGCAACCGAAGGATCGACGACGGCTCGATCTGGCGGTCGGGCAAGGGCGGCTCGCACCAGGGGTAGACCACCCGGACACCATCCGGCCGGCCGCCTGGGTGAAGGCGACGGACCCGACATCGAACTTGCCTGCCGGAAGCGCCACCGCGAAGATGCGCCGGGTGGAGAACCGCGGTGAACGCGAGCTGGAGGACATCTCCGAGCGCTGGCACCTCTGCCTGGCGGTGGGCCCGTGATCGAACGACCCGAGACGCGGTACGCCCGCAGCGGTGACGTGATGGTCGCCTATCAGGTCACGGGCGAGGGCAACCCCGTCGACCTCGTGCACGCCCCGGGCACGGTGTCGCACCTGGAGCTCTTCTGGGAGATCCCGGAGGCGGCGGCGCTGATCGAGCGTCTGAGCTCGTTCGCTCGGTTGATCCGGTTCGACAAGCGGGGGACGGGCATGAGCGACCGTCCGCGGACCCCCGCGACGCTCGAGGAGCGAACCGACGACATCCGTGCCGTGATGGATGCTGCCGGGAGCGAGCGCGCGTTCGTCTTCGGCACGTCCGAGGGCGGCAGCATGGCGTGTGTCTTCGCGGCCACGTATCCAGAGCGGACGAGCGGCCTCATCCTGTGGGGCACGCAGGCGACGTGGATCCGGACGGATGACTACCCGTGGGGCGCGTCCATGGAGGAAGCGCTCGCCGAGATCGAGGACCTGGCCGAACACGGGATGACCGATACGTACCTGTTCGGATACGGCATGGGCGAGAGCACCGGCATGACCGAAGAAGAGAAGGCACCGATCCGCAGGTTGTGGCGCTCCGCGATCACTCCAGGAGCCCTCGCGGACCTCGAACGGATGAACCTGGACCTCGACATCCGCGGCGTCCTCCCGAGCATCCACGTACCCACCCTGGTCTTGAACCGGACGGACGACCCTGTGGCCAACGTCGAGGCCGCGCGCGACCTGGCATCGCACATCGAGGGGGCTCGGTTCGTGGAGTTCGCGGGCAACGCGCACGTGTTCTTCCAAGGCTCCGACCCGGACGAGGTGGCTGCCGAGATCCAGGAGTTCGTGACCGGATCGCGCCCCGCGCTCGGCGGCGACCGTGCCCTGGCGACGGTCCTGTTCACGGACATCGTGGGTTCGACCCAGAAGGCCGCGGAGCTCGGCGATCTTGCGTGGCGCGGTCTCGTCGAGCGTCATCACAAGATCGTGCGGGACCTGCTGGCGCGATCGCGGGGGACCGAGATGGACACGGCCGGGGACGGCTTCTTCGCCACGTTCGACGGTCCCGCACGGGCGGTCCGATGCGCGCTGGCCGCGGTCGAGGCCGTCCGTCCGCTGGGGATCGAGATCCGTGCCGGCGTCCACACCGGTGAGGTCGAGACGATCGACGCGAAGGCGGGCGGGATCGCCGTGATCATCGCAGCCAGGATCTCGGCATCCGCCGGGGCCTCCGAGGTCCTCGCTTCCTCCACCGTGAAGGACCTCGTCGCCGGCTCCGGGCTCGCGTTCGAGGACGCCGGCGAGCACGAGCTGAAGGGCGTCCCGGACCGCTGGCATCTGTACCGGGTCGTGAGCGGGCGGGGATAGGGAGTCGCTCGTTCCCACGGAGGATCCGAGTAGGGGCGGGTCCGTCAGTGACGGCGGCGGCACGCGCTCCGGCGTGTTCGGCCACCTTCGGCCGGCCCAGGTAAGAGAACCCTCGCGCACCCCAGTGTGCGAGGATGTGACCGTTCTCCCGACGGGACCAGCACGAGCCCTGAGGCCGATTCGCCGGTCGTCGACGTCAGCGATCATGGAGTCACGATCATCCGGCCGCACCGAAGGAGTAAGAGATGAGATCTCCGCACGAAAGCGACAAAGCTGCGGAGTCCCATCAGCATGTGCCTGCGAGCGCGGCAGTGGGAACGAGGGGGCCGATCCCGACCCCTGCGTTCGGGGAGCGGGTCGTGGGCGCGGCGGCGATCGCGTTGGTAGCGTCGTTGGTCATTCAGAATGCTGTGCTGGTCTGGGCCGGAGCGCCCGGCTTCGGCGACCCGATCGAGAAGGTGCTCGCCTTCCACGCGGAGAACCGGGGCGCGGTCGCGATCGCGGTCGGCTCAGAGGCGCTGAACCTGCCGCTACTGCTCGTGTTCGTGACCGGTCTCCACGGGCTGGTCGGGCGTCGCGGGGGTGCGGGCGCCGACTGGTCGCGCCTCGCGGTGGCCGCGGGCGCGACTCTCGCGGCGGTCTTCGCGCTCTACGCCGTGCTGTGGAACGGAGTCGTATTGTCCGCCGGCGAGCTCGCCGAGCCGAGCCCGCTGTTCGAGCTCGTCTGGCAGCTGCATGCAGGAGCATTCGCTCTGGCGCTGTCGGCGCTCGGCACCACCTTCATCGGCGCTGCGCTGGCGGCGCATGCGAGTCGGCTGGCGGCGCCGTGGCAGCGTGTGCTCGGCGTGGCCGGGGGAGGCCTGCTGATCGCCGCCGGGGTGGCCAACCTCGCGATCGCTGACGGCTCGCCGATCCTGTTCGTGGGCATGCTCGGCTACGCCGCCTGGCTCGTGTGGCTGCTGGTGACCGGGGTGCGGCTGGCTCTGATGCCCAGGAAGGTCGGCGCTGCCTCCCTCTGACTGGCGGCGACACTCCGGGCGACGATCTCATCGCGCCTGATCCGATCCGACTGCCCTGGGTTTTCTAACGCCCGCTCGATCCGAATCATCAAACACTCGGTAGCCACGGCCTGCGTCCCTCCCTTACACGCTGAAACTTGCCACGCGCCCCAGCGTCCGCGGCCGCACTGAGACCTCTAAGTGGAGCTTCGTCGGTCGATCAATAAGGTGAGCTGGTTTGGCTGGGCGAGGTCGCGGACGCCAGCGGCCTGACTGCCGGGTTCAGCCAAGTGCTGGCGTCAGCGCCACGCCGCCGCCACGACGCGGGCGTGACTCCTCGTGCAGCTACTATCGTCTCGACGGTGACGGTGACATTCAAGAAGCAAGGGGAGCAACCCACCTATGAGACCGCTCCGATACTCGATCAACGTCACCCTCGACGGCTGCGTTGATCACCAGGTGGGGATCCCGGACGAGGAGTCGCATCGCTACTGGGCCGCCAGCCTGGAGCGCGCCGATGCCCTGCTGTTTGGCCGGGTGACCTACGAGATGATGGAGGCAGCGTGGCGGCAACCGGCGACGGGAACATGGCCGGACTGGATGGATGACGCAGACATCGCCTTCGCCCAGAAGATCGACGGGGCCAAGAAGTACGTCGTGTCGAGCACCCTGGACCAGGTCGATTGGAACGCGGAGCTCGTGCACGGCGACCTGGGCAAAGCCGTTCGGAGGCTCAAGGAGGGGCAGGGCGAAGGCCTGTTCGTGGGCGGCGTGACTCTCCCGCTGGCGATGGCGGATCTGGGATTGATCGACGAGTACGAGTTCGTCGTGCAGCCCGTCCTGGCCGGCCACGGACCGACGTTGCTCGCCGGCCTGCGCGAGCGGGTCGAACTGAAGCTCGTGGACCGCCACGAGTTCCAGTCCGGAGCGGTCGCTCTGCGCTACCAACCCAGCCGAGCCACCGCTTGAAGGGTCCATATGTCCTAATTGGTCACGCGATTGGTCACGCGCCCCGGCGCCGCGCCGCCTGGACTCGATCCGGCCGACCGTCTACCGTGGACGCTACTTGTCTGCTGGGAGTCGCCGACGCGAAGATGCGTCCGTGCGAGATCTCGGCGAGCACGGGCCTCATGTGCCCCGGCACGAGAGGTCATGGTGAGAACGAGACGTCTGTCGGCCCCGACGCCTGGCGGGACGATCGGTCCACTGGGGTGAAGCAGCTTCAGGACGACTGGGGTGAAGCAGCTTCAGGACGACGTGAACTCGTCCATAGCCTGCTGATCGGAGAACTGCAGCCAGACCTCGGCGACCTTGCCTCCGTCGATATGCATCACGACTACCTGGTCCTGCTCCGATCTTGCCGCCGCGAGTCGCCCGGGTCTTGTTCAGGACGACCGCGTGATCGTCACTGGCCAGGATGTCGTGGGTCTCCATCTCGGGCGGACTGTCGAGCAGCTGCATCTGCTGCTGGAACATCTTCGCCACGCCGTCCTTGCCGCGGTGGTCACCGGCGAGCGGCCCTCGACCGGGGAAGTGCACGACGATGTCGTCCGTATGCAGGCTGAGGAAGCCTTCCATGTCACCCTTCGAGAGCGCCTCCGCCCCGCTTCGGGCGATCTCCTCGTTGGGATGTGCCATGACCCACTCCTTTCATCGGTCGACCTGGATCGTCCAAGCTAACGCTGCGCGTGGCCCTCGAGCAAGCTGTCGGAGCGCGAGAACGCCTCACGCGCCCGGCGGGTAAACCCGCGCCTTCTACCAGGCGATGGGATTCATCCCAGTCGCAGAGGTGCGTTTCGATCCTGTGAACCCGATCCAGCTGTTGGGACTGCCTCTTTGAGGCTACGTCCCACGAGCCTTGAAGTGCCGGGCGGTGTACGCGTTTGGAACTCTGTCCGCGGATCGAAGAGGCGCCCCGCACGGGCTTCTTGAGAGGGAGGAGGCCGTCCTGTACCTGATGGGCTAGGTGAGGCGGTTCTTGGTGCTGGTGTGCCGTCGTCCGGTGAGTTACTGATTGTGCGTCCGCATACGGCGGCGCTTCAAGACCGCGTGGAATGGGATAAGCAGGTAGAGCGCGATCGCGAGGTAGAGGAACAGCGCGAACCGGGGCGCGAGCAGGCCGATCGCGATCGCCGCCGCGTAGAACCCGAGGCTGGGGGTCAGCTTCTTGGTGACCTCACGCACCTCGTCTTGGGGATGCTCGCCTGAGAGCATCCCTTCGTTGACCGCGTGCCGCCACACGACGCTCGTCATGGCCGACATCGCCAGCAGGTTGATCCCGTAGATCGTGACGGCGATCCGCTCGGGCCCGAACTCTCCGATGAACTCCGCGAGCATCTTCGTGGGGAACGGGAGAACCGAGACGAAGAAGAGTAGGAGCAGGTTGAGCCGCAGCAGGACGGAGTCCACCCGCTCGAGATGGTTCGTGATCGTCGAGTGGGCGATCCACACCGCCCCAACCGATGCGAAGCTCACGACGTAGGCCGTGTAGAGAGGCCACTGATCGAGGAGCGCATGCCCGACCCCGCTGCCCGTTTCGGGAACGGCAAGGTCGAGCACCAGCAGCGTGATCGCGATCGCGAAGACGCCGTCGCTGAAGGCCTCCATCCGGCTGGGACGGAGCCATCGGCTGCCACTCTCGGGCGATGGCTCGTTGCTCACTGGCCGAAGATAGCGGTCCTTGGACAGGGGCGTTGCCGACAGGCGAGGCTTGCCTCCCTGGCGGAACTGTTGGTTGTCCCCCTCGTGGTGTACGGATTGGGAGCGTTGTCCACGGGCTCAGAGGGTGCCGTAGTCAAGCGTCATGACTTGTCACGCCCCGTGTGAGCCGCTGCTGACGCCGTGAAGTCCGGACGGCTGGAGCCGTCGAGGCGTTCTTGAGCGGCGATCGCCCTGGTCCGCGTTACGTTCCTGGCGGATCCGGATCACCGGCTGAAAGCGATCTCCGGAGCGCGGCCAGCTCCTCCTTGATCTCGACGAGCTCGGCCTGCAGCATCCGGTCGGCAGCCACGTCTTCATCCCGGTCTTCCTGGGTCGGCTGTGGAACAAGGACGCTGGCCAGGATGCTCGCCTCGCCTGCAGGTCATTCTCCGACGCTCGAGAGCCCAAGCCAGCGAACGCATACGCAACCGGGAGCCCCCGAAAGCGAAGAGGGCCGTCGCGATCACCGAGATCACCTGCGTGAAGTGACCTACTTCACCACCCGGTACAGGTGCCAGCGGTCGGGGACGCCCTTCAGCTCGTGCTCGCCGGCGTCCTCGAAGCTGAGGCCGGAACCCGAAACCAGGTCTCTGACCGTTTGAGAGACCAGAACCTCGGACGGGGTCGCAAGCGCCGCGATCCTCGCGCCGACATCTCACGGCGATCCCTCCGATCTTGCCGCCGATCGTCTCGACCTCGCCCGTGTGCACCCCGCCGCGTATCTCGAGCCCGAAGTCTCGAACCGCTTCGCAGATCGCCTGTGCGCACCGGACGCCGCGCGCGGGGCCGTCGAACGTGGCGAAGAACCCATCGCCAGCCGTGTCGACCTCGGTCCCGCGGAACCGGCCGAGGAGCGCTCGGACGGCGCCGTGATGACGATCGACGAGATCGCCCCAGCCGCGGTCACCGAGCTCCGCGGCCTTCGCCGTCGACCCGACGATGTCGGTGAACATCACCGTCGCGAGCACGCGATCGAGGTCGGTCTCCTCGTCGCCGACCTCCGCCACGAACCGCTCGATCTCGACGAGCAGCTCGTCCTGGTTCCCTGCCCAGAAGAAGTGGTCGACGCCGGGGAACGAGACGAAGCGTGCGCCGTGGATCTGATCCGCCATCCACTTCGTCTCCTCGGCGGTGAAGATGAGGTCGCCGTCGCGGGCGAGCACGAGCGTCGGGACGTGGATCGCCGGCAGCGCCGGGCGGATATCGATCCCGCGGTTCATCCGCTCGAGCGCGATCGCAGCTCCGGGGCTCGCGGCGTGACGAAGGTAGTCCGCGAGCCAACCGATCGTGTAGTCATCGTTCGCAAGCGTGGGCGCGGCCCAGTCTCGTAATTCTTGCGCCGCGAACTCCCGCGTACCCCACATCTGTTCGATCTCCTCGACGTAGCGCTCATGCTGCTCGTCGGTGGGTACAGGGAACGGGTAGTCGATCGTCGGTCTCCAGCATGCGCTGGTCCCGAACAGGACAAGCGCGATGGTCCGCTCCGGATACGTCGCGGCAAACAGCGTGGCCATCGGACCACCCTCCGAGAAGCCCATCACGATGGCGCGCTCTGAGCCGACCGCGTCCATGACAGCTCTCGCGTCATCCATCCGGACCTCGAGAGACGGGAGCCGATCGTCGGGCACGCGGTCGGAGAGTCCCGTACCGCGCTTGTCGAAGAGGATCAACCGTGAGAACGCTGCCAGCCGGGAGAGGAATCGCGCGAGCGTCGGCTCTTTCCACATCAGCTCGATGTGGGTGGTCCAGCCCATCACGAAGGCGATATCGACCGGACCGGTGCCCACCGTCTGGTACGCGATGTGAACACCATCTGCGGTCTTCGCGTAACGGGTCTCGGGGATGTCCACGCTCGAATCCTTCCCCGGATGGGACGGTGCCGCAACTGGGCGTCCCGGAGCAGAGAAGCGTCGTCCCAACCACCGAGGTCATCGTGAATGGACCCGACGGTGTGTACGAGGAGCGGGAGGGCGGTGGAAGAGAGCTAGAGCTATGTAAAGGCCACGCGCCTGGCGCGCGCTTCCTCGTCCACGGACCGGGTCGTTCGCCTGGTACGCGAAGGTCTTTCTCCATGGGGTCGCGTGGGACCTCGACCACATCCACCGGTCGATCTACCATCGTGTCTCGTGAGGGAGGTGCCGCGGACCCAGTACGCTCGAAACGGCGATGTGAACTTGGCTTACCAGGTCGTCGGCGAGGGTGATCTGGATCTGCTGCTCGTCGACACGTGGGTGCATCACGTCGAGGCGGTGTGGGACTTCCCTGATTTCGCTCGCTTCCTCCGACGACTCAGCTCGTTCGGTCGCCTGATCCACTTCGACCGCAGGGGCACCGGCCTCTCCGATCCGGTGCCCCTCGATCAACTCCCGGACCTTCAGACGCAGGTGGGCGACGCCGTCGCGGTGTTGAAGGCTGCGGGGTCCAGGGGAGCCGCCGTGATCGGTCTCAACGACGGCACGATCATCGCGGTGCTGCTCGCGGCGAGCCATCCTGAGCTCTGCCGGTCGCTCGTGCTGTTCACGTTCACGCGGGCCCACACGCTAGCGGCAGGATCGCCCATGGGATCGATCGACGAGGTGATCGCGATGATCGAGGCCAGCGCCGTAACGGACGACAGTGGTGTGGAACTTCTCGCCCCGAGTCGCGCCGATGACGAACGCTTCGACCGACAGCTTGCACGCCTCCAGCGCTTCTCCGTCCGCCCAGGGGCGTTCGGGCACTACTACCGCCAGACGATGGAGGCTGACGTCGGCGATATCCTGCCCTCGGTCCGAACGCCCACGCTCGTGCTCAACCGAAGTGGGAACCGGATCGTGCCAGTGGAGCAGTCCCGCGAGGCCGCCGCTGCGATCGAGGGAGCGAGATTCGTCGAACTGCCTGGCACCGACCACCTCGCGTTCTCGGAGGGCATCGACGGACTGCTCGATGAGGTCGAGGAGTTCCTCACCGGCGCGCGGACGGGGGCAGACCCCGATCGGGTCCTCACGACGCTGGTGTTCACGGACATCGTGAACTCGACGACGCTCGCGGCCCAGATGGGCGACCGCCGATGGAGAGACGTCCTCGACCAACACAACGAGGTCGGCCGGGGCGAGCTCCAGCGCTTCGGCGGTCGGGAGATCTCGACCACCGGGGACGGGTTCTTCGCGGCGTTCGACCGTCCGATCGCTGCGGTTCGGTGCGCTCTCTCGATGGTGGAGGCGATGCCGTCGCGAGGGGTGCACATCCGCGCCGGCGTCCACACGGGGGAGGTGGAAGTGCGGGGAGCGGATCTCGGAGGCTTGGCCGTGCACATCGGGGCCAGGATCGCGGCCCAGGCCGACGCCACCGAAGTCCTCGTTTCTCAAACCGTGAAGGACCTCGTCGTTGGCTCAGACCTCACGTTCGAGGACGCCGGTGAGCACGAGTTGAAGGGGGTCCCCGACCGCTGGCATCTCTACCGTGCCGTGGGCGCAGAGGCATAGATCTCGCTTCGCAGCTGGCCTCGTGGAGCTAGGAGAACCGGCAGGAGGGTCAGTGGCAGGAACTTGCCACGGGCCCCGGCGCGGGCGGCAGGGGCCGAGTGGCTTTCGGACCCCCGATGAAGTTAGGCTGATCGGGCCGCAGGCAGGAGGGTGACGATGAGAAGAGTCCTGATCGGGCTACTGATCCTGGGTGGTGTGATCGCCGCCATCGCCGTCATCTCGAGGAGACGGTCGGGCTCGGGCGTCGATGGATGGGACCCGCTTGCCGCCGATGACTCGTACGCGCAGACGGCGAAGGACGCCGCCACGAAAGCCACCGACGCTGCGAAGGGCGCCGCCACGAAAGCCACCGAGGCTGCGAAGGGCGCCGCCACGAAAGCCACCGAGGCAGCGAAGGGCGCCGCCACGAAAGCCACCGACGCTGCGAAGGGCGCCGCCACGAAAGCCACCGACGCTGCGAAGGACGCCTGAGCACACGGGGGTCCGGTAGCACTCGATCTGAGGCCGTCAGCGAAGAAGACGATCCGCAGGCCGGAGGTGGTGCGAGAGGGGGGAGTCGAACCCCCACGCCCTTTCGGGCACCGGATCCTAAGGTTGCTCGCGCCACGCACGGATCTGCGTTCCACACGTCGTCCCGTGTCATCTCGTGTCGCTCGGTGCCCGCGGGCGTGGTTCCGTCGTGAGCAAGGCGTGAGCAAGAGGTCAGAACCGCGAGGGGGCAACGGATGACGTCTTGGAGCCGTCCGGCTACTGGACCCACAGGCGGCTGAGCAGGATCCCCCACTGGGGGTGTACCTGGACGTTCTCCGTACGGGAGGAGAAGGCATACGTGGAGACGGGGTTCGTCAGCGGGACCCAGATGGCGTCCTCGACCAGTCGGTGCTCGATCTCGATCCACGCGCTGTTGGCGGCCGCGGGATCGGTCGCCTGGAGCCTCTGCGCCTCGCCGATCGCCTCATCGAGGCTATCGCTGCACAGGCCCGAGAGGTTGAAGAACCCGTCGCACCGGAACTGGGGGGCGATGAAATCGTGCGCGCTCGGGTAGATCGAACCCCATCCGCTCAGGTACGCCTGCGCCTCGCCCGCGAGGATCGCGTCGAAGTACTCGTTCTCATCGTGCATGGTCGTCAGGTCCGCCCGCAGGCCGAGCTCGTTCAGGACCTCGACGACGTACGCCATGGTATCGACGGCGTCGGCGGGGATCTCGGGATCGTCGGTCACCCAGACCGTGACCTTCTCCCCGGCCGCATGGGCATCATCGATCAGGCCTCGCGCTCGGTCGAGATCCGGGGCCGACCACACACCGCTTTCCGGCTCGAGGGTGTACGGACAGAACGGCTCGTAGCCCTGAAGGTTCGGAGGCAGGATCTGGCACGTCGCCTGATAGCTCGTTGGACCGGCCTGCAACTCGAGAACGTGGTCGCGGTCGATGGCGTAGTTCAGCGCCTGCCGCACGCGCTCGTCGTCGAACGGCGGTGCTCGAACGTCGAGTCCGATGAAGCCAGCGGACGCATTCGGCCAGAGCACGACCTGCTCCGGATGGGCGGCTTGCAGCGACCTCAGGTCCTCCGGCGGCGGCTCGGTCATCCAATCGAGCCCGCCCGCGCTGAGCCGATCGAATGCCGGCGCCGGCTCTTCGTCGAACCGCCACGCGACCGCGTCCACGAAGCCGTCGGGTTGAGCCGCGCCCGACCACTCGCGGAACCCCGGGTTGCGCACCAGGTCGATGCCGTCGGCTCCGGCCTCCGCGATCATGTACGGTCCCGTCGCGGGCAGCGGGTCCAGACCCTGGTCCTGGACCGGGGTCGCGAGCGGGACCGGGAAGGCCCACGGCATCGCGAGCTTGAGTTGCAGGTCGGGATCCGGGCGCGCGAGATGGAACGTCACGGCCTCGGCGTCGGCGACGATGGCTTCGGACAGATCGCACGTGGGCGGGTCCTTCCGGCACGCGTTCGCGCCGTCGATCGCGCCGTACAGCACCGCGATGTCGGCGGCGAGCTCCGTGTCCGCGTTCAGCGCGATGGTTCGCTCCACGGCATGCCGGAAGTCTTCGGGGCGCACGGGGTCTCCGTTCGAGTACGTGATCCCCACGCGCATGGGGAACCGATAGGTCAGTCCGTCCGTGGAGACATCGGGGAGGGCCGAGGCCAGGTCCGGGACCAGCGTCGTGCCGTCGGCGCCGCCGGCCTTCTTGAACGACAGGAGCCCGTCGTTCGTGACCGAGAGGATCTGCCCTTCGATCGTGTTGTTGAAGACGACGACTGCAGGGTCCAACGATCGCGGCATCTTGATGCTGGAGGAGACGGTCAGGGTCCCGCCGCGATGCTCGGTGGCCGAAACGCCGACGGCGAGCCACAGGTCGTCGCCGCCATCGGCCGTGAGCGAAGCCGCCGCGCCACCAATCGGAACGGGCACGCCCGAGTCGGTCCTGGGGTCGATCGACGTGATCGAGCTGTCGAACTCGTTCGCGACCCACACGGAGCCCCCTGCGGCGACGAGCGCGTTAGGACCCTCCCCGACCTGGACCTTCGCCCGCTCCCTCCCTGAGGAGGGCTCGAGACGGGAGACGGTGTTATCGAGGTGGTTCGCGACCCAGATCGAGCCGAAGGCGGAGAGCACCGCCGTCGGTCCGTTGCCCACGTCCTGGGTGAGCGTGAGGCTCAGGTCCGTCGCGTCGATACGAGCGACCTCGGCCGGGGTGTACGAGACCCACACGCCCTCGGGCGTGAAGAGCACGCCGGCAGGCTGGCCGGCGAGGGGCACGGCTCGGATCTCGCCCGAGAGCGGATCCACCCGGAGGAGCTCGGCGCGGAGCGCGTCGCCAACCCACAGCGCGCCGTCGCCGACCGCGATCGCCGTTGGCCTGGAGCCGGCCTCGAGTGTGTCGCTCTCCTCGTTGGATTCGGGATCGATCCGGCTCACCGTGCCGTCGCCGGCGTTCGTGACCCACACCGAGCCCTCACCGACCGCCACGCCAGTGGGCGAGGAGCCGACCCTGATCGTGTCGGCGATCGAGCCCTCCTCCAGATCCAGACGTGTCACGGTGCCGCGGTCCGGATGGACGACCCAGAGGCTTCCGAAGCCGATCGCGCTGGCGCCAGGGCGCTGGCCCAGCTGCGTGGCGAGCTCGAGACTCCCGTCCTCGGCATTCATCCGCGCGATCGAGTTCGTCCCGACCTGAACGGCCTCGCCGCCGCCGGACCCGAGCAAGGGGATCGAGATGGCGACGAGCGCCAGGACGACGGCGAGACCCACGACGACCGGCCAGCGCCGCGAGGGCTTCGGGGTTGCGGCGGGAGGCGGCGGTGCGAAGGGACGCAGCCGCTCGACGGGGTCCTCGCCCTCGGGCACGACGCGCACGACCACGACGGGTTCGTCCAGCCCCTTCAGCGACAGGGAACCGCGGTCCTCGTACCGGACGCCGTCCACCCGTCGCGCGAGGTGCGTGACCTCGCGCGAGGCGAGGATCTCGCCGGCACGGGCCTGCCCGCAGAGCCGGGCGGCCAGGTTCAGCGCTCCGCCCCGGTAGCCGCCCTGGACCGGGACCGCCTCGCCCGCGTCCAGGCCGATGCCCACCGTGAGCGGCAGCTCGGGGACGTCCAGCGTCTCCTGGACGAACCGCTGCTGGAGGTCGACGGCGGCGCGGATCGCCTCCCGAGTTGAGGAGAACACGCACAGGGCTTCGTCCCCACGGAGCTCGAGCAGCGTGCCGCCGCGCGCCTCGACCCCTTCGCGCGCGATGTCGGCGAACCTGGCCGCGAGCTTGGCCGCGGCCTCGTCGCCGCGCTCCTGCGTGAACAGCGTGTACCCGCGAACGTCGGCGATCAGGAACGTGCGGATGTGGGTGTCGCTCGGGTCGTCGTCACCTAGGGGCGCGTCCGGCGTGCCGAGGTCGGCCATCCGTGGATTATCCGCTCTTGACATACCCACGAGAAAGATGCCTGCGGAGGCCTCGAGCAGGTGCGAGAGGGGGGAGTCGAACCCCCACGCCCTTGCGGGCACCGGATCCTAAGGTTGCTCGCGCCACGCACGGATCCCAGTTCCACGTGTCGTGCCATGTCGTCGGGTGTCGTTCTGTGCCCGCGTGTGTCGCTCTGTCGTGAGCGAGATGTGAGCAAGGAGTGGTGACCAACGGCTCCCGCGATCGTCGCTCACTTCTTCGTGGGCCGAGTGGGCAGGTCGAACGAGAGGGCGAGTAGGGGGGTTCCGTCGGTGACGGCGGCGGCACGCGCCCCAGCGCGGGCAGCCGCCCAGCTTGTTGGCGCGAGACGATCCGTTCGAGGCTCCGGTCTACGATGGGGCGTGCCCCGCCTCGTTCCACCCGTGGTGCCTGTCGGTCGCATGCGAGAGCTCGAACAACCCGTCCTTCATGCCGAGTCCGAGCTGACTCTGCGTCCCTGGTCGCTGACCGACGCCTCCGCGGTAAGCGCCGCCTTCGCCGACCCCGAGATCCAGTATTGGCACATGCGTGAGCTCCCGACGGTGGACGATGCCCGCTCGTGGATCTCGGGATGGCGAAAGCGGTGGAACGCGGAAACGGATGGGAGCTGGGCGGTCACGTCGGCCGCTAGTGGTGACCTGCTGGGCCAAGTCGCGCTCCGAACGGTGAACCTCGAGTTCGGTTACGGGCAAGTGACGTACTGGGTGCTTCCGGACTTCCGAGGCGAGGGCGTCGCCACGCGGGCAGCCGCCGAGGTAGCACGCTGGGCCCTCCACGACCTAGGTCTCCATCGCCTTGTAATCCAGCACTCCGTGGCCAATGTTTCGTCCTGCCGGGTCGCGGAGCAGGCCGGGTTCGCGCTCGAGGGCACCATGCGGAGCGGGCTGCTCCACGCCGACGGATGGCACGACATGCATCTGCACGCTCTCGTTGCGGGCGATGCTGTGAATACCCCTCGTGACGATTGAGGTGGTGGATCGTGACGAATCCAAAGACCTGTTCGCGGGAGCGAAGGGCCCGGATCGCCGGCGAGGGGTCTTGTCCTCCGCGCAAACCCCACCACTTCTGAGAACAAAGGCCACGCGCCCCGGCGCGCGCCGCCCCGCGCGCCGCGGCCGCGGGGCCCCTTCCATCCTGAGGTTCATGGTGAATGGACTTGACGAGGTGCACTTGGAGTAGAAGGGGCTCGATCGCTGGCAGCGACGGCTTGGGAAGGATCACAACCTGCTTGACCAAGACAGGAGAACACCGAGACTAGCTGGCTTCTTGAATACGGAACCAATCCAACGTCACCTTGATCGCCTCTGGGTGCGGCGTCGGGTTCGCACCGAACACTCGCTCGAACTTCGAATGATCCACTACCCAGGGCTCCTCGCTTTGATACAGGACTTCTCGCACCGCGCGGACGTCTGGTTTGAACAACCCGATCATGGCAAGCATCCAAGAGGGCGTCGGCTGGACTTTCGCCGTTCCTCCAGTCTGCTCCGCGATCAGCCCGACAAACTGCCGGATGGGAACCGTCTCGGTGTTCGGGACATGCCAGACGTCGCCCAACGACTCGTCGCGCGACCCGAGGGTGATGAGCGCCCGCGCGAAGTCGTCGATGAACGTCACCGTATGAGGAACGTCCGGGTTCCCAATCACCTGAGCGGGTTTGCCCCCGAGGAGTCGGCCGAACACTCGAACGCCGACGGTTGAGTTCAAGGCGTGTGGGCCGAAGAAGTCGGAACCACGCCCGATCGTCGCCCGCACCCTGCCATCCGCGTTGGCCTTCATCACGGCCTCGGCCACTTCGGCTCGTGTTCGAGCGTTCGGGCTGACGGGCTTGTAGGGGAGGTCCTCGGTGAGCGGCCCGGACACACGTCCGTACGCGTAGAGGTTGTCGCCATAAACGAGTCGTGCACCGACGGCGGAAGCCCCCTCGATGACGCCTCGCATCAGCGCGGGCATCAGGGCTGGCCATTGTGAGTACCTGGGAGAGGCGCATTGGTAGACCACAGATGCACCCTCGAACGCACGACGCGCGTCAGCGGCATCGGACACGTCAGCGACGACGATCTCGGTTCCCGCCGATCCGTTAGTGCGACCGCCCCTGCTCACGAGCCTGAACGGCTCTCCCATGTGCCGAAGTTCTCGTGAAACGGCGAGTCCTAGTGGCCCAGTCCCGACCACCACCTGGACTGCACGTGTATCTGCCACGACAGGCTCCTTAGAACGAGAGGCCAGAATAGTCCTCGAGTCATTCCCAACGGCGAACCAGCCTCTGACCTACGACAAACAGTTCTCTTCTTGCAGCTGGACCTCGAGGGTCAGGTCTGTCTGGTGGGCGATAAAGGTCACGCGCTCCAGTGGCCTTGGCCACGAGCCTATCGTGGGAACAGGGGGGAGCGGAGCCTCCACGGGGACATGGAGAGAGGGTGACCGGACATGGTCCGCATCGAAGGCGAGATCCTGATCGACCGACCGGTGGAGGAGGTGTTCGACTTCGTCGCCGATGAACGAAACGAGCCCCGCTACAACCCGCACATGCGTCGCGCCGAACAGATCTCCGACGGACCCATCGGCCTCGGCACGCGCTTTCGGGCGGAGATCGTGAGCATGGGCCGAACCGTCGAGATGATCATCGAGTTCACCGGCTACGACCGGCCCCGGCGGCTCGCGTCATCGACGCACATGTCCTCCATGGATACTCACGGCGGCCTGACGTTCGACCCCGTTCCCGAAGCGACCCGGATGCGATGGACGTGGGACGTCGAGCCGCGCGGCATCCTCAGGCTGATGAGGCCGTTGGTCGCCTGGATGGGCCGGCGCCAGGAGCAGAGGATCTGGACCAGCCTCAAGCATCTCTTGGAGGGACAGGGAACCGACGTGGGAAGCATCGGGGGGAGTTGATTGATCATCGCGCGCCAGTCGGCTCGACCGACTGAGCCACTCCACCCTATCGAACGCGGCAATCGAAGCGACCCAGTCCTAACGAGCGGATCGGACAGCAACGCGATCGGAGGAAGGGGATGACGAACGAGCCGGAAGAGCGCATCTACGCCGTCGTGGTGCCCGTCGACGCTCGGGTGAAGAGGGTTCCCTTCCAGACGGGCCGTCCGGGGGCCTGGGCCGCGTCTGTCGTTTCGATCCCCGGGGGAGACGGACGCATCGAGCGGGTCACGGCGGTATTCGATCGCCGTCCGGTTGCGCGAGCGCCGCCTTGGCCAGCCCAAGTCCCATCCGAGCAAGGCCGAACGCCACTCACTCGCCCCGAGAGCCACTGGCACGATTGGTTGGAGGAGGTGGATGTGCGATGACTACGAGACTCGAAGACCATGTTGTTGAGGTCCCGCGCACTCCCGAGGAGCAACGCCAACTAGCGATCAAGCGGATCAAGGCCAAGAACGACTTCAAGGGCCACCTGATCGTCTACCTGGCCGTCAACGCGCTCCTGGTCGCGATCTGGGCGATGACGAACGCGGGGGAGCCTTACCCGCAAGGGTTCTTCTGGCCGATCTTCCCGATCGTGGGGTGGGGCGTGGCGGTCGCGATGAACGCCTACGCCGTCTACCGGGGCAACGTCTACACGGAGGACCGGATCCAGCAGGAGCTGAAGAAGCTGTCGTGATGATGGGAGGGATCACACCCTCCTGGAACGACAGTGCGTCGTGCTTGTGTCGCGGGCAGTCAACAGAGATCGATTGGAGCTTGACGGAGTAGAGCCAGACTACGTTTCGGCTGCACGTGCCGGCGATTCTGTGAGCAAGTGTGAGCAAGAAGCGCATCTGGAACCCCAGCTCGGACAGCCCAGAGGAGAAGACTTGCAGGTCAGATGGGGTGCGAGAGGGGGGAGTCGAACCCCCACGCCCTTGCGGGCACCGGATCCTAAGTCCGGCGCGTCTCCCGTTCCGCCACTCTCGCGAAGAGGGCATCATCGCAGGTGGTCGGGATCTTCGGAGTTCTACGCCGCCCGGAGGCGGACGGCTGCACCGGCGGCACCAGCGATCAGGTCGTCGAAGAAGAGCGTGCTGCTGGGGCGAGGCTCGGAACCTCGATCACCTGTCGATAGATCGGGGCCTGGCGTTCCGACGGCGTCCGGCGCTCGAAGCGGGCGCGGGTGACCTGATCCGCGTGCGCGAAGCAGAGGTGGTCCGAGTTGTAGACGGACAGCACCGTCACGCACCCGGGCGCCGAGCACCGACGTGGAGGATCTCGGTCGCTCGGCTCGCTCATGACCTCGACCCTAGAGAGAGCACGAACGGTTGACAGCGGGCCTGTCGGTCATTCCGGGGCGACAGAGGTCGCGATCTCCGTAGGCCGAAGGTCTCGGCCGATCGCACGGACGCGACGTGCCGGGGATGGATCCGGCGCGTCAGGACGTCTGAGCCGGCTCCTCGAACCACCGGGCCGGTTGGTGCGAGCCGGGGCACCGGGAGTCCAGGAGCACGGTCTGGCCGTCCGGCGCCAGGACGCCATGGCTGCCGATCGTCAGGTCGAACGGGACGCTCGACGCGGGCATCTCGATCGTGCGCCCGCACGTTTCGCATTGGGCGATCCACAGCCTCATGCATCGGTGGTCGGCACGTCTCGAGGGAACTTGAACGGATCCCGGACGGCCGGTAGGCGAGCCCTCGGCTCGCCTCTCGAGGCCTCGATCGACGGCAGGGTTCACGCGACCCCCGGGACCAGGCGTCGTCCCTACGGCAGGGCGCGCCGATGGAACCGGCTGTACCGGTCGACGTACATGTAGGCGGGCTTGTGGACCGACCCTCCGTCGTTCGGCGGTGGCTGGACGACCCACCCGTTCGAGCTGGACTCGACCGTGACGCCTGCCAGCGAGGCTGCCTGGAGGACGTGCTGGAACGCCAGCCGGGCGTGCGCCTGCGCTCCCGGGTAGTCATGGCTCGCGAACGCAGCCTGCGCGAGGGCGGCCTCCGCGTCAGCCTGGTTGAGCTGGGGCGTGGCTGCTCCGGCCCCCGGGCTGGCCAGGACGTCCTCGGCGATGGCGTTCGCGTTCGTCAGGTACGCGGCCGTGCGGAACCGGTTGAAGTTGTCCCGATCGAACTGGCTGAAGTCCCAGTTCACGTCGATGTAGCTCATGATCGAGTTGTTCTCGTCACCCGACCAGGCGAAGAACCTGGCTGCCGTTCGGACCGAAGTCCCTCTCGTCCTCGTAGTCGTACCCGTCATGCGGATGGCTCAGGGCGAGATGGTGACCGAACTCATGGATCTGCGTCGTCGTGAGCCCATACCCCGCGTCGACGATCCCGGGTGTCACGAAGCTGAAGACGAAGCTCTGCGTGCCGTCGACGTAGTTGTCGTCCGCGTACCCGAGGAGACCGCCCGTGTTGTACTCGTCGCTCGACGCGTAGTTCATCAGGACGCCCTCGTATCCGGGGTCTCCGTCGACCAGCTCGTCGCGGTTGAGGCCGGTATCGAGGAAGAGGTTCGCGAACGGCGGGTACTGCGAGCGGGCGGGGTAGCAGGGAACCTCCTCGTTCCACTTGACGAAGCATCCCCTCGTCTTGCCGGTGAAGGGGAGCGTCTGGGCGTCGGCGTCGCTCGCGATCAGCGGATCGAGCTCGCCCAGCTCCTGGAGGAGGAGCGGTACGTCGTCGAACGCGACCGACGGATCGACCGACGTCGGCCATCCGTCCACCGTGTTCAGGTCGAGGCTGATGGACGCGGGGAGGCCGGGGGGAGTCAGCGCGGGCGGGAAGAGCGGGGAGGTCGTGAAGAGGAGGTCGATCGCGACGTATCGCGCGACCTTGGCGAGATCCGACGTGATCTTCCCAGGGCCCCGGAACCCGTCCTCGGCATACTCCCAGATCGGCGGCATCCGGTATTCGACCTTCTTGCTGCCGTAGAGGTTGCGTTTGTCGACGACCCAGTTGGCCGTCCATGCCTCGGGGCCCGCCGACAGATCGTAGAACCAGACGCGGTTCTCGCCCCGCGATCCGAGCCCCGTCTCCTCGTCGTCCGGGGTGGTGCCACCCCAGGCGATCAACTTCCGGCTGCCGCGGTTCAGGCCGAAGTCATACCCGGTGTCGGGATCGGGCTCGCCGGTCTTCGTGTACACGTGGAAGGCGAAGTCGTCTCGTCCCCACCAGTTGATGAAGAAGATCGTGTTGCGTTCGGTGTCGACGCCAGGGGGAGCGCTGTCGATCAGCAGCTTCTCGGTCGACGGCGCATCGATGAACAGGTTGTTGTCGGCGTCGACGTCGAGGACGTTCTTCTCCTGTGCGTTGTACTTCTTCTGGAACGCGGTCGGGGGAGCCGGCGTCCCCAGCGCGGCCAGCGCGGTGAAGAACGTGTCCTCCCAGGGTTCATCCGTGAACGTCACGTCGTAGGTGAACCTGTACGTGATCCCGAGGTACTCCACCTGATCGTAGGAGAGCCGGGACCTGATCACCGGGCGGTACTCGGACGGCATCGTCGACAGGAACGACGCTTGGTCGACCTGGTCCTCGTCGTAGCCGACGAACACCACCTGGACCGGCACGTCTTCGTGGAGGCTCGCCAGGTGACCCGGTTCGATCGTGCCGAGTGCGGGCTCCGCGGCCCCGGCCGGAGGCAGCGCCAGCGCCACCATGGCGATGAGGCCTACCACGCCGATCGACGCCCGGAGCTTCATCCTTCCCCCTTCCCCGCGTAGGCGGAGCGTATACGCCGCCTCCCTCGTCGCGCCAGATGGTGAACCGTCGGGAGCGGGATAGCCGAGACCCGGGACCTTCGTCCCGGGTCCCGTCGCGGCCCCGGCCGATCCCGGGGCCGCCGTTCAGGCCGCGTGCACGTGACGCACGATCACGACCGGGCAGGTGGCGTGGTGGGCGCACTGGGCGCTCACCGAACCGAGCAGCAGCTCCCGGAACCCACCCATGCCGCGCGAGCCCACGACGAGCATCTCGGCGTCCGTCGACGCCTCCAGCAGCGCGGACGCCGCCGGGCCCTCGGACACGTGGGTCTCGATCGGAGCCTCGGGCGCCTCCGTCCGGGCGACCTCGGCCGCCCGCGCCAACAGCTCCTCGGCGGCCTGTTGGAGTCCCTTCACCATCTCGTCCGGGATCGGGGCGAAGCCGTACCCGAACCCGACCCCCGTGACGGGGATCTCCCACGCGGAGACGAGCTCCAAGGCCGCTCCGCGGAGCTTCGCCTCGCGGGCCGCCCACCGGACGGCGAGCGTGGCGGTCTGCGAACCGTCGACCCCGACCACCAGTCGTCCGCTCATCGTCATCCTCCTCATCTCCCGGGCTCACCTCACCCGTCGCGCGAGCCGACGGCGAGGTCGCCGTCGTGGTGTTCGATCGTCACGTCCGAGCCCGGGAACACGAGCCCGACGTGCCCGTCGTCGGACCACTTGACCAGGTAGGGCGGGGCTCCGTCGGGACCGTGGACCTCGAGGATCTCGCCGTCCCGCTCGTGCTCGCCGACCTGATGCCCGCGAACGACGATCCGGTCTCCGACGTTCGCCTTCATCGTGCGCTCCTTCCCGTCCGGGCGGAGCCGCTTCCCCGGCGCGCTCCGACTGCCGTTCCTCAGCTAGACCGTACGAGCCGATCAGGACCTGAAGGAGGGTTGAGCGACCCGCGCGGAAGGGGTCTCACGGCCCGCGCCTCGGGCCCTCAGCCCTTGACGACGCCGACGGGCCGCAGCCTCGCGACCCGCCTGGCCAGCCCGGCTCGCTCGCAGACCGCGACGACCTCGTCGACGTCCTTGTACGCGAAGGGGGCCTCCTCCGCGAGCCCGCGCGCCGAGCGCGGCCGCACGGCGATCCCGGACGCTTCCAGTTGGTCGCGGAGCTCGCGCCCGCCGATCTGCCGGAGCGCGGCGTGCCGGCTCATCGTCCGGCCGGCGCCGTGCGCGGTCGAGGCGAAGGCGTCGCCGCCATCGACGCCGACCAGGACGTGCGACGCCGTTCCCATCGAGCCGGGGATCAGCACGGGCTGGCCCACGGCGCGCAGGTCGTTGGGGAGGTCCGGGTGACCCGGCGGGAGGGCGCGGGTCGCGCCCTTGCGGTGCACGCAGAGCAGGCTCCATCGCCCGTCCACCCGATGTCGCTCGAGCTTGGCCAGGTTGTGCGACACGTCGTAGAGGAGGTCCAGCCGGCGATCCCCCAGCGCTCCGGCGAACGCTTCGCGCGCCGCCTGGGCGAGCATCTGGCGGTTCGCCCGTCCGTAGTTGGCGGCGGCCGACATCGCGCCCAGGTACGCCTGTCCCTCCGGGGATCGCACGGGGACGCAGGCGAGCTGGCGGTCGGGCACGTGGATCCCGTACCTGGGCATCGCGGACTGCATCACGCGCACGTGGTCGGTGCAGATCTGGTGTCCCAGGCCGCGGGATCCGGAGTGGATCATCACGCAGACGAGCCCCGGCTCCAGACCGAACGCGTCGGCCACTTCCCCGTCGAAGACGGTGTCGACCACCTGGATCTCCAGGAAGTGGTTCCCGCCGCCGAGGCTGCCGAGCTGGCGGAACCCGCGCTTCATCGCGGCAGGGCTCACCTTCCCCGCGTCCGCATCCGCGATCGCCCCATGGTCCTCGCATCGCTCGAGGTCCCGTTCGACGCCGTGCCCCCGTTCGACGGCGTACCGCGAGCCGCCGGCGAGGACCTCGCCGAGCTCATCGTGGTCGCGGAGCGCCCAGACGCCTCCCACGCCGACACCCCTGGGGATCGCGACATCCAACGCGTCCATGAGTCCGGCGATCCGGGGAGCGAGCTCGCGCTCGGTCGTTCCCGAGATCAATAGTCGGACGCCGCACGAGATGTCGAAGCCGACGCCGCCGGGCGACACGACGCCGTCGCGATCGACCTCGGTGGCAGCGACGCCGCCGATCGGGAAGCCGTACCCCCAGTGGACGTCGGGCATCGCGAAGGAGGCCACGACGATGCCCGGGAGGGTCGCCACGTTCACCACCTGCTCCAGCGCCTGTTCCGCGGCCACGTCCGGCAAGAGCGAGCGCGATGCGAACACGACGCCGGGCACCCGCATCGACCCGTGCCGCTCGAGCCGCCAGCGCTCGGGCGTCTCCTCGACCAGTTCGAGGTTCGACCCGGTCGGCGGCATCGCGTATCACGACTCGACGATCCCGTAGTGACCGTCGTACCGACGGTAGAGCACGGTTCCGCGGGCACTCCGGGCGTCCACGTAGAACAGGAACCGTTCATCCGTCTGGTTCAGGCGTGCGACGGCGGAGGCCGTGTCCAGGGTCGGTGGCCTGGGTCCGATCACCAGCGGCGACGCCTCGGGTTCCGCCGGCTCGCCGTCGGTCGCTCGTGAGATCTCGTATCCGCCTTCCGGCAGGCGCCGGACCACCGCGTCGCTCCCGGTCGCCTCGTCGACGAACAGGTGGAAGTCGTGGTCGAGCATATCCATGAGCACGACCGCCTCCTCCGGCGTGCACCTGCCCAACCGGTAGCGCTTCGTGCGAACGACCTGCCGCTCCTCCGCGGGGCGCGGGAAGAAGTCGGGTCGTGCGGTCGGCTCGTCTCCGTGACGCCATTCGCCCGGTGCAGCGACGCCCGTGCGGCGACGCCTGAGGAAGGCGATCCGGTGTCGGGCATCGACCAGTTGTCGTCGCGTCTGTTCCTCCACGAGGTCGATCGCGTCGCGGACGGTCCTCGCGGCGGCGTGGGCGCGGACCGGGTGGCCGTCGACGTCGAGTGTGACCGACACGACCATCGGTCGTTCGAGCGACGGATCGGGTTCGTGCGCGATCTTGATCCGACCGAACAGCACGGGTGCGGGGGCCGCCCGGGCGGCGATCGCGATCTTCTCCTTGGCGTAGGCGACCGTGGCGTCGTCGATCCCGGTTCCGTGGCGCACCACGGTCAGCTCGAGGTCGGTCCCGCCGCGGGGGTCGAGGGCTCGGGTGCTCATCGTTCCCTCCTTCCCTCACATCCACCGTCATCGTGTCACCGTCGGCGACCATCCAGGAGGCCGGGGCGCCCCCCGGCCTGGGGGGGCGATGGACCCTTGTCCTTGGGGGCATCGCCGGGCGAGGGTGACGTCCGGGAGGAGGCAACCGTGGCAACGGCCGATCGAACCGGAGCCGGCTTCGAGCTGCTCGAGCACCAGGCCGACCTGGGCATCCGAGCCTGGGGGCCCACGATCGCGGCGGCCTTCGAACTGGCGGGCTTGGCGCTCGCGGACGTGCTCGGGGTGCGCACGGACGCGACCCTCGGAGAGCAGCGGACCATCCGCGTGGAGGGGGCGGACCGAGAGGGGCTCCTCGTCGCCTTCCTGAACGAGCTGCTAGTGATGCACGAGACGGAGGTCGTGGGGTTCGCCGGCATCGACGTACGAGCGGTCACCGGGACGGAGCTCGACGCTCGCGTCGACGTCGCGCCGATCGATGGGACGCCGGATGGGATCCCCGTCAAGGCCGCCCACGTTCCATCGACTGCGGGTCGGCGAACGTCCCGACGGCTCGGTCGAGCTTCAGGTGTACCTCGACGTCTGATGCAGGATCGACGGGAGGCGACGGATCGTCGGCTCCCGACATACGACGGCCGGCGGCGATCCGCCGCCGGCCTCCGCGATACATCCGGTCTCGCTACGCGGCCTTGATGGCCTTCGGAGCGCGGACCGGGATCTCCTTCGGCTTCGGAGCCTCGAGCGTCTTCGCCGCTTGCGGGGCGACGACCTCGAGCACGCCGTCCTTGTACTCGGCCGTGATCGTGTCCTCGTCGAACCCCTCGGGGAGCGGAACGCTCCGCGTGAAGGTCCCGTAGGTGGTCTCCATCCGGTAGAAGTCCTTCTCCTCGACCTCCTCCTTGGAGTGCCGTTCGCCGGAGATCACGAGCAGGCCGTCCTGGACGGTCACCTTGACGTCCTTCGCCGGGTCCAGGCCGGGCGCCTCCATCCGCACCACCAGATCGCCCTTCCGCTCGAAGATGTCGATCGGGGGAACGAACGCCTTGCGTCCGAACACGGTCCGGGTGCCCAAGAACTGACGCATGAACTCGTCCATGCGCCGTTCCATCGTGAACAGGTCATCCCAGTAGCCTTTCATCTGTCTGTCACCTCCCCTCGTCGGTCTCCACCCCAGGTTCAGATCCCCGGGATCTGTCGCTTCTCGTCGAGCGTGGCACGAGCCACATCTCCGTCTCCTTCGAGCGTAGGCCGGGGGAAAGGCCCCGGCCGCATCCCGGGTCCCGGTGCCCCCGGGCCCATCGCCTCTGGGCGATGCGCGGCCGGGGCCTAGCGTGAAGTTGTGGGGAGATGTGGGTCTCCCGTCGGAGGAAGGGAGGGAGACGATGACACGACTCGAGCAGGGTTCCATCGGCGCCCGTCCCGAGCTCAAGCGCGAGATGGGTCTGTGGACCGCGACCGCGATGGTGATCGGCAACATGATCGGGTCGGGGGTCTTCCTGCTGCCGGCGGCCCTCGCGGTCGTCGCGTTGCAGTACGGGTCGAGCGCGCTGCTCGCCTGGGTCGTGACGGGTGTCGGAGCGATGCTCCTCGCCGGCGTGTTCGCGACCATGGGCAAGGCCTATCCGAGGACGGGTGGGCCGTACGCCTACGCGAGGCGCGCGTTCGGCGACTTCGTCGGCTTCCAGACGGCCTGGGGCTACTGGATCGCGGCCTGGGTCGGGAACGCGGCGATCGCGATCGCGTTCGTCGGCTACACGACCGTGCTCTGGCCCGGCCTGGCGGACAGCAAGCTCGCGATGGCGCTGCTCGCCGTCGGGGCGATCTGGCTGCTGACGTTCGTGAACATCCTGGGCGTCCGCGAGGGCGGACGCGTGCAGGTGGTCACGACGATCCTCAAGTTCGTGCCGCTCGCCCTGATCGGCGTGATCGGTCTGTTCTACCTGCAGGCCGACCACTTCACGCCGTTCCTCGAGGCGACGGGCACCGCGGGGCGGCAGGGGCTGTCGCTCCTGCAGGGCGTCACGGCGGCGATCGGTCTCACGCTGTGGGCGTTCATCGGCCTCGAGTCGGCCACCGTGCCGGCCGAAGAGGTGAAGGACCCGAAGCGGACGATCCCACGGGCGACCTACCTGGGGACGGCGGTCACGACCCTGATCTACATCGTGGCCACGGTCGCCGTGATGGGCATCATCCCGCTCGCGGCGCTGTCGACCTCGAACGCGCCGTTCGCCGACGCGGCCACGTCGATCTTCGGAGGGACGTGGGGCAAGTGGGTCGCCGCCGTCGGGATGATCGCGGCGTTCGGCGCGCTGAACGGCTGGACGCTGCTGACGGCGCGCATCTCGCTCGCCGCGTCCGAGGACGGGTTGTTCCCGAGGTTCTTCGGTCGGTTGAGCGGTGAGCGGCGGACGCCCGTGTACGGGTTGATCGCCGCCGCGGTGCTGGTCACCGGGCTGGTGTTCATGAACTACACCGGCTCGCTCGTCGATCAGTTCACGTTCATGCTCTTGCTCGCGACGCTCACGACCGTCGTGCCGTACGCGTTCGCGGCGGCCGCGGAGATCGCGCTGTTCATGAAGGAGCCCGAGCGGTTCACCGGCGTGAAGTTCGTCCGGGACACGATCGTCGCGATCCTGGGCTTCGGCTACGCCGTGTGGGCGATGTACGCGACCGGTTCCGAGTCGATCGCGAAGGGGTACATCCTGCTGATGCTCGGGATCCCCGTGTTCCTCTACATGCGCTGGCGTCGCCAGCGCGACCGGATCCCGATCCGGACGGAGCACGTGGAGGTCCCGGAGGTGCCGGAGGTGCGGCCGGCGCCGAGGCCGCTCGAGCGAACGCTCGAGACCGTCTGACACGGTCGGCATGGCGGGAGCGCGAGGGGAGGCCATCGGCCTCCCCTCGCTATTCGACGGACCCGGGCGTCGTGGTGTGGCGGGCGAGGTACGCGGCGGCCTCCGCGCGACGGGCGACCTCGAGCTTGGACAGGATGCTCGACACGTAGTTCTTGACGGTCTTCTCGGCGAGGTGGAGCTCCTCGCCGATCTCCTTGTTCGTGCGGCCGTCCGCGACCAGCGTGAGGATCCGTTCCTCCTGCGGCGACAGGCGCGCCAGGCGTTCGTCCTTCAGCAGGTGCTTGCCCTTGCGGAGCCGGTCGAGGACCGCGCTCGTCACCGACGGATCGAGCAGGCTCTCCCCGGCCCCGACGGCGCGGATCGCGCGCACCAGGTCGCCGGAGCGCACCTGCTTCAGCACGTACCCGGACGCGCCGGCCATGATCGAGGAGAAGAGCGCCTCGTCGTCGGCGAACGAGGTCAGCATCAGGACCTTCGTGTCGGGATGCTTCGCGCGGATCTCCCGCGTGGCCTCGATCCCGCTGCCGTCGGCGAGCCGGACGTCCATCACGACCACGTCGGGCCGGGTCCGGTCGGCCTCGTCGATCGCGTCGCGGACCGTTCCGGCCTCCGTGGTGACGTGGATGTCCTCCTCGGCCTGCAGCATCGCGCGGATCCCGTTGCGGACGACCTCGTGGTCGTCCACGAGCATCACGCGGAGCGGCGGAACCTTCTTCGTGGTCATGGCCTGCGATGGTAGCCCGTCCGGACCGCCCGCGGCCCAGGCCGCTCGGCCGCACCTCACGACGGGAGCTTCGAGGCCTCCGCGATCTGGGTGTCGTCCTGCTCGAGCGCCATCACGGCGACCGCGACGCCGTCGAGGAAGTCCTTCAGCGTGGCCTCGGCCACGCGGAACAGGACGACCCGGTCGATCACCCGTCCGACCGCCTTGAGGGGCGGGGCATAGCGGGCGCTCATCGCGAGCTGGGTCCGGTCGGGCCCGAGCGGCGCGATCTCGAGGTCGGCGTCGAGGGACGGGAACAGCCCCGCGCCCCCCGAGGGCACCCAGCGCAGCGGCAGGAGGATCTTCGTGCCCGCGCGGACGGGGGCTCCCACCGTGATCGTGACCTCGCGCGCCACCCGGATCTTCTCGCCGAACCCCACGTCGGCGAGCAGCTCGTCCCCGCGGTGGTTCGCGTGCTGGGCCAAGCCGGGCAGCCACGACTCGGGCTCGTGCGTGAGCAGGAGCTCGACCCGCTCTGCCGGCAGTGGGATCTCCACGAAGTACCGCGCGAACATGGGACGCAGTGTGGGTCCCGTGCCGCCATGCGAGAGGGGGCCAACGGCCCGGCACGGGGGGGTCCTCAGACCCCGGGCGGCCGCGGGCTCGGTCCGCAGACTCCGTATCCGACCCGGTCGAGGTCCACGACGCAGGAACCATGATGACAGGAAGGGAGCATGCACATGACCCGATCGATCCGAGGGGCCACGCTCGCGCTGGTCGCGGCGCTCGCGCTGGTCGCGGCGGCCTGCAGCGGTGACGACGCCGCGGCGGGCGCGGAGGGAGAGCAGGCGGCGGCGGCGCCTGCGACGGTCGAGGTGATGCTCTCGGACTTCGCGATCGACCCGTCGAACATCTCGGTCCCGGTGGGAGCCGACCTGACGTTCTCCGTGATGAACCACGGGCCGTCCCCCCACACGTTCGCGATCGACGTGGACGGCGAGACGTACGACACGGGCGAGATCGCCGGCGGGAGCACGGGGACCCTCGAGGTTCCCGCGCTCGATGCGGGCACCTACGACGCGTACTGCTCCGTCTCCGGACACGTGGATCTCGGGATGACGGCGACCGTGACGGCCTCCGCCGACGCGGTGGCCGCGGCCGGCGCGTCGGGCGCCACCGGGGCCACGGGCGCCTCGCACGCGAACATGACGGCCGCCGAGATGGCCACGAGCCACGAGCAGGGCGTCAAGGACTTCCTGGCCGGGGATCAGACCGCGACGCAGGGCAACCAGCCGCTCGAGCCGGAGATGGACGGCGACGTCAAGGTCTTCAGCCTCACCGCGTGGAACGTGAAGTGGGAGGTGTCGAAGGGTCAGTTCGTCGACGCGATGGCGTTCAACGAGCAGATCCCCGGGCCCGTGATCCGCGTGAACCTCGGTGACCGGGTGCGGATCGTCGTGCAGAACCAGCTCGACCAGCCGTTCGTCCTGCACTTCCACGGCATGACCGTCCCGAACGAGATGGACGGCGTCCCCTACGTCACGCAGCCGCCGGCGATGCCGGGCGAGTACTGGGTCTACGAGTTCACCGTGAAGGACCCCCCCGGGATGTACGTCTACCACTCGCACTTCAACTCGACGGAGCAGGTCGGCAAGGGGCTCTACGGCGCGATCTACGTGCAGCCGCCGAACGACCGCTGGACCTACCCCGAGCTGGAGGTCGATCCGACCACGGGGGCGACGACGGTCGCGGGCACGGTCGAGGCCACGATCGAGGAGACGCTGTTCCTGGGCGACGGTCCGCTCGGGTACGTGCTGAACGGCAAGTCGTTCCCGGCCACGACGCCGATCGTGGCGAACCGGGGCGACTGGGTCCTGGTCCACATCGCGAACGACGGCGCGATGATCCACCCGATGCACCTGCACGGCTACCACTTCGAGGTGGTGGCCGAGGACGGGTTCCCGCTCGAGAACCCCTACATGGCCGACACGCTGATGGTCGCGCCCGGGCAGCGGTTCGACGTGCTCGTGCACGCGATCTACCCGGGCGCGTGGGCGTTCCACTGCCACATCCTTCCCCACGTGGAGGGACCGCAGGGGATGTACGGGATGGTGACCGCGCTGGTCGTGCAGTGACCCGACGGAACGGGCGGCCGCCCGGACGACCGCCCGTTCCTCACCCGGGGAGGAACACGCGAACCGTCGTCCCGTCGCCGGCACCGCTGACGATCTCGAGGGTCCCGCCGAGCATGCCCGCGCGTTCGCGGAGGTTCGCGAGCCCCATGCCGGCCGACAGGGTCGAGGGATCGAACCCGCTCCCGTCGTCGTCCATCTCCAGCAGGAACCCTCCCTCTCGGTCGCGCACCGAGGCGGACGCGGCACGTGGTGGCGTCGGCGTGGCGCCCGATGTTGGAGAGGGCCTCCCGCACGATCTGCACGATGTCGGCCGCCTGGGAGGCCAACACGGAGGCGGCGTCCACGTCCACCTCGACGACGGTGACGACGCCGCTGCGCTCGGAGAACTCGCGACCGAGCTCCTGCAGGGCCTGATCGAGCTGGCGGTCGGCGAGGATCCCCGGGCGCAGCCCGAAGATGTAGTTGCGGAGGTCTCGGATCGCGTGATCGACGTCCTCGACGGCGGACTCGAGCCGCCGCACGGTCTCGGCTTCGGTCGAGATCGACGCGAGCCCTTGCAGGCTCATCCCGACCGCGAAGAGCGATTGGATCACGCCGTCGTGGAGTTCCTTCGCGATGCGCTCCCGCTCGTCCATCATCTCGAGACGTCGCAGCTCGATGGCCGCCCGCTCGGCCTCGTCGTGCAGGCGGGCGTTCTCGACGGCCACGGCGGCCTGCGTGGCGAGCACGATCAGGACACGTTCGTCCTCGTCGTCGAACGCGTCGGCACCTCGCTTGTCGGTGAGGTAGATGTTGCCGAAGACGCGCCCGCGGCCGGCGACCGGCGCTCCGAGCAGCGAACGCATCGGGGGATGCCTCGGCGGGAACCCGACGGAGCGGGGGTCGTCGGAGATGTTCGGGATCCGGAGGGGATGCGCCTCGGTGATCAGCGCGCCCAGCAGGCCGTGCCCCACCGGGGGATCGCCGATCGCGGCCCGCTCCTCGTCCGAGAGCCCGACCGTGACGAACTCCTCGATCGCTCGGCCGTCGTGGGTGAGGACGCCGAGCGCTCCGTAGGTCGCGTCGGTAAGCTCCACCGCGAGCTCGACGATCCGCCGCAGGACGGCGTCGACCGAGAGCTCGGCGGCGAGCGCCATCCCGGCTTCGATCAGATGACGATCGGCGCTGCGGCGGTCGTCGCTCCGGTGGTCGGTCACCTCGGGCACGTGCCGAGCGTAGTGCAGCGCCCGCAGGCGCGGCTACGCGCCGGAGGGTGGGGCGTTCGCCGGCTCGATCCGAACGCGGGCGTCCACCACCACGGCCCGATCCGTGAGCACGATGACGGGGTTGCAGTCCATCTCGACGATCTCCGGGTGAGCCTCGGCCATCCGACCGACCCGCAGGATCACGTCCTCGAGCGCCTCCACGTCGGCTCGCGGAGCGCCCCGGTACCCGTCCAACAGGGGGAAGGTGGAGAGCGAGCGCACCATGTCGCGGGCGTCCAGATCCGTGAGGGGCGCCACGCGCACCTCGACGTCGCGGAGCAGCTCGGCGGCCACGCCGCCGGCGCCGCAGGCGACCACCGGACCGAAACGCGGGTCGACGGCGACCCCGACGAGCATCTCGACCCCGTCCTCGACCTGCTCCTGGATCAGGAATCCCTCGGGCAGGGTGCCCGTACCGGCGATCCGGTCGGCCATGGCGCCCGCCTCGGCGACGACCTCGTCGCGGCCGCGGAGGCCGAGGCGCACGGCCCCGACGTCCGTCTTGTGCACCGGGCCGATCGCCTTCAGGACCACCCGGCCCTGGAGGCGCTCGGCCGCCGCACCGGCGGACGCGGGGTCGTCCGCCCGCTCGCTCCGCGGCACGCGAACGCCGTAGCACCGCAGGAGCCGCTCGACCTCCGACGGGTCCAGCCACTCCGCCCCGCGGGCCAAGGCGGCGGACAGGACGCCGGCCGCCTCCGCGGGGCGGAGGTCGGGGAGCGTGGGCAGGCGCCCGGGGGGGCGCTCGCGCCAGCGGCCGTAGTCCGCGGCGCGCGCGAGCGCGATCGCCGCCTGCTCCGGGTAGGGGAAGGTCGGGATCCGCGAGCCGGCCTCCCGGAACGACCCGGGGATGCCGTCGGCCGTCATGAACGCCGAGAGGATCGGGAGCTCGCCGTTCAACGAGCGAGCGGCCTCGGCGATCCCCTCCGCGACCTCGGGGACGAGGGACTCGAGCGGCGGGATGAAGATCACGATCACCGCGTCGACCTCCCCGGATCCCGCGACGACGCGGATCGCCTCGGTGTAGTCGGCGCCCTGTGCCGACGCGATCATGTCCACGGGGTTGGCGGTCGCCGCCTCGGGCGGCAGCGTCCGACCGAGGGCAGCGCGGGTCTCGGGGGTGAACGCGGGGATCACCAGCCCGCGCGCCTCGGCCGCGTCCGCGCACTGCACGGCCAGGCCCCCGGCGTTCGTCACGATCCCGACCCGGTTGCCTCTGGGGGCCGGCTGGGCCGTGAGGAGCGCCGCGACGTCGAGCATCTCCTCCAGCGTGTCGGTGCGGATCACCCCGTTCCGCCGGAAGAGCGAGTCGAGCGTCCGGTCCGAGGCGAGCATCGCCGCCGTGTGCGATGCGGCCGCGCGGCGACCCGCCTCGCTCCGTCCGCTCTTGACCGCGATGATCGGTTTCGCCCGCCCGATCCGCTGCGCGAGGTGCGCGAACCGCACCGGGTTCCCGAAGGATTCGAGGTACAGCAGGATCACGTCCGTGCGCGGATCCTCGGACCAGAAGCTCAGCACGTCGTTGCCGGAGAGATCGGCCTTGTTCCCGACCGAGAAGAAGCTCGACAGGCCCATGCCGAGCCGCGCGGTGTGCGCCATCACCGCCAACCCGACGGCGCCGCTCTGGGAGAGGAAGCCGACCCGCCCTTCGAGCGGTGCGGTCGTCGAGAACGTGCCGTTCAACCCGACGGCGGGATCCGTGTTCACGATCCCCATGCAGTTCGGCCCGATGATGCGCATCCCGAAGGCGCGACAGATCGCCACGAGCTCGTCCTGCAGCGCGGGGCCGTCGCCCCCCGTCTCGGCGAACCCCGCAGAGATGACGACGAGCCCACGCACGCCGTGCTCGCCGCACTCGCGCGCGACGGCCGGGACCGACGACGCCGGCACCGCGATGAACGCGATGTCGACCGGGCCGGGGACGTCCCGGATCGAGGGGTAGGCGGTCACCCCCTGCACGGCGGGCGCGCTCGGGTTCACGGGGTAGACGACGCCCGTGAAGCCGGAGGTCAGCAGGTTGCGGGCCAGGCGTCCCCCGATCGATCCCGGATCCCGCGAGGCGCCGATCACGGCGACCGCGGACGGCTCCATGAACGCGCGGATCGCCCCGGCCGCCGCCTGGATCTCGCGATCCTCGAAGTGCCGGCCGGCATCCTCCGTGAGCGTCGTCGGGAAGGTCACCTCGATCGTCCCGGCCTTCGCGCGGATCTGCGGCGAGAAGCCGCTCTCGCGGAACACGCCGATCATCGGGTGGTTCTCGGGGAGGACCTCGGCGACGAAGACGTCGATCCCGTGGTCGTGCGCGACGGCCGCGAGCCGCCCGAGCAGGATGGATCCGAGCCCGTGCCCCTGCAGCCGATCGGCCACGCTCATGCCGATCTCGGCGAGGGAGCCGTCGGTCCGGTAGTACTGCGCGCCCCCGACCACCGCGCCCTCGTCGCCGCCCGTGAACGCCAGCAGCGTCACGTGCTGGGCGGGGTCGACGTCGACCGTCTTCTCGGCGACCGCGCCGACGTCGATCGACGGGGAGAAGAAGCGCAGCTGGCGGCTCGCGGGGGAGAGCCCGATCAGGTAGTCCTCGACCCGGACGCGGTCGTCGGCTCGGGCCGGCCGGATCAGGACGGTGGAGCCGTCACGCAGGACGGCGTCGACCGGCCGGGGCAGGCCTCGCTCGCTCATCTCCGCCATCCTGTGGTCGCCGTCCAGCACGAGGATAGGTCGAACGGCCCGGGCGGGCCGGGCAAGGTCCCGTCCGAACCGAGCCACGGGGCCCCTCCCAGCTCGGGGGCGCTCCGCCATCCTGCACGCATCGGAACAACACCCGGAAGGGGGACGACGATGGACCGCAAGGTGTGGGACCAGATGGTCAGCTCGGCGGCCGCGGTGGTCGCGGTCGTGCTGATCGTGCTGGGCGGGCTCGCGATCTACGGCGGCAACTTCGGTCAGGACAACGTCAGCGACCGGCTTGAGGCGCAGAAGGTCACGTTCCCGCCCCTCGAGGCGATGACGCCCGAGGAGCAGGCGACGGTCGGGCAGTTCGCCGGCGAGCAGGTCGTGAACGGCGAGCAGGCGAAGGGGTTCAGCGACTACATCGGCGGGCACCTCGAGGGCATCAACGAGGGGGCGACGTACTCGGAGACGAGCGCGGCGGCCCGCGAGGAGGGGCTCGACCCCGACACGGCGGCCGAGCTGGCGGGGAAGGCCGACACCCTGTTCAAGGGCGAGATGCTCCGCGGCGCGCTCCTGAACGCGTACGGCTGGTGGACGGTCGCGACGATCGCCCTGTACGCCGGCTACGTGATGGTGGCGGCGGGGATCATCCTCGGCATCCTGGCCTTCTTCGGCTTCCGGCACGCGAAGCGGGCGGCGGCCAAGGAGGCGGCGGCGACGCCCACGGTGATCACGCCCGAGCGCGTGACCCAGGACGCGTAGGCCGGTTCCACGCGGAAGACCGCCCGACCCCGTCGGGCGGTCTTCCTGCGTCCCGGCCTGGGTTCGAGAGAGGAGTGATCGGGGTGGAGGTGTTGGTCGCGTACGCGAGCAAGCACGGCTCGACCGAGGGGATCGCGCGGGCGATCGCCGGCCGGTTGACCGAGCGAGGCCACGACGCGCGGGCGGTGAGCGTGACCGAGCTGGACGGCCCGGGCACCGCCGCCGCGGCGGTCCTGGGGAGCGCGGTGTACGCGGGGTCGTGGATGAAGGAGGCGACCGCGTGGGCCGAGCGGCACGCGGGCGAGCTCGCCCGCATCCCCGTCTGGCTCTTCACGAGCGGCCCGCTCGGCTCCGACGTCGAGGACGAGGAGGAGCAGCCGAAGCAGCTGCCCCAGCTCACCGAGCTGCTCGGCCCGATCGAGCACCGCGTGTTCTTCGGCGCGCTCGATCGCGACGCGCTCGGGTTCGCCGAGCGGATGATCGTGAAGGCCGTGAAGGCGCCGGATGGCGACTTCCGGGACTGGGCCGAGATCGGGGCGTGGGCGGACGCGATCGCGACGCGCCTCGACGATGGGCCGTCGGCCTCCTGACCCCGGCCGGTCGTCCCGGTTCCATCGATGGACCGGGGCGCCGGACCGATGCGCGAGCATATCGGCCGAACGGCCGTCGCCAAGATGGGGGGTCGGTGCGAAGATGCCGCCGTGAGGGCCCGGGGAGCGCGCGTCGTCCTGGTGCTGCTCGCCGCGCTGACGGCCGGCTGCACGCAGGAGGTCGTCCAAGCCTGGCACCCGCCTGCGCCGGCACCGGCCGCCGAGCTCGGCCGCCCCGTCGTCCTGGGGGCGTCCGGGACCAACGTCCCCGTCCTTCCCTCCGGGACGTACGTCGCCACGGCGTTGCTGCCCCGCCTGGATGTGTGGCGGAAGCCGGACGCGTCGACGGGTAAGACGTACGTGTTCGACCCGATCAACCCCATGGGCCAGGAGCTCTCGTTCCTGGTGACCGACGCGGTCCGCGACGGGACCGGGGAGGCATGGCTGCGGATCCTGGTGCCGGTGCGACCGAACGGGACGAGCGGGTGGGTGCAGAAGTCCGACGTCAGCGTCGAGCGCGTCCGGGAGAAGATCGTCGTAGACCTGTCCGACCGGGTGCTGGTGCACACGCGCGACGGGAAGATCGTCCATCGCTTCGCCGTCGGGATCGGCACACCGTGGACACCGACCGCGACCGGTCGCTTCTACGTGTGGGCCCATGTCCCGCAGTCCGACCCGGCCGGCCCGTACGGGGTGTTCGCGCTCGGCCTGTCGGGGTTCTCGAACGTCCTGCTGGACTGGCCGGGCGGAGGCCGCATGGCGATCCACGGAACCGCGGACCCGTCCGACCGAGGCCTGATGGTCTCGCACGGCTGCGTCCGGGTGTACAACCCGCAGATGCGCCAGCTCGAGCGCGTGCCGCTCGGCACGCCGGTGATCATCAAGCCGTAGGGGTCCGGGAACGAACGAGGGGCCCGTGCGGACCCCTCGTTCGTTCGGATCGCGCCGACCTACGCGAACGGGATCCGGATCAGCAGCAGCTGCCCGCCTTCGCGCTTGTACGTGAAGTCGGGGAGGCCGTCGCCGTTGTTGTCGTCTCCCGGCGCCTGCTGCACCCAGAGGGTGTGCGCCTGGACGTTGATCAGGAAGGCTCCGGGTCCGAACGCCCTTGAGGCGTCGACGATGCCGGTCGACTCCCAGGCGCCCCAGTTGCCGGCCGGACGACCGTCGACATCGATGCCGATGACCCCATCGGTCGATTGGTCGACCTTCGCAACGACCTGGGCGGCGGTCGGGTTCGCGAGCGGGACGTACCAGAGCCGCGCCGTGGTCGCGTTGAGCGGATCCGCCGCTTGCTGTTCCGCCGTGAACTGCTGACTCGATCCGGGGTCCTCCGTCAGCAGGAGTCCGTTCCAGGTCGATTCGATGTTGTCCGGCTGGTGAACCTCGTTGAGCGTCTTGACGGGGTTGTCGTCGCCCTCGACGAACACCGTGAGCGAGGTCACCTTCGTCGGATCATGCTTGTCGAGCTCCATCCTCCAGACGCGGCCGTTCGTGGATGGGAACGGGGTGTCCGGGGTCGCTGCGTGCTGAGCTGCGGTCCTGCCCCGACCCGAGTCGACGATGTAGACGACGTTGCCCATGCCCGGGCGCTTGTCGTAGGCGATGTCCTCTACGCGCACGAACTGGAACACGTTGTTGATGTCGCTCCAGTATTCGAGCACCCACTGGGGCCCGTCGATACCCACCGACGCGACCGAGCGGAGGTCACGCTGCCAGCTGCCATCCGTCGGCGGGAGCGGGTAGCCGAGGTCGGCCGCCTTCACCTCCGAGCCGTCGGGCTTCAGGCCGGTCGCGATCATCTTCGGCACCTTGATGAAGTGCCCGGTCACGACGGTTCCCGAGTTCGGGGTCACGTCGTAGTAGTTCCGCACGCCCGGCGTGTCCGACACGAACGCCCAGAGGTCGCCCTTGTCCTGGAGCAACGAGCGCGTGCTCGACGCGATGTAGGAATAGAGCTGGGACTGGGACGGCGCGAGCTTGATGGCCAGGTCCGCATTGAGCGGATCGTCGAGGGGACCGCTCGTGAACGTGTCGTCGCCCGAGAACACCACGGGCCTGCGGAAGCCTGGGATCGCGACCGCGTTCTCGTGGTTGTGCCGGCCCATCCCGTAGATCGGGAACGACGTACCGGTCCGCACGTCGAGCGCGATGACCAGCCCGGCCTCGCGCTCTGCGGCGCTCCCCATCACCGGCGGCCAGGAGGCCTCCTGCCGGTACACGTAGTCGGGCGTCTCCTCGTTCGTGAAGAGGATCTCCCGAGTGAATCCCTCTCGCCACGTCGCGAGGTAGTTGGAGCAGAACCGCTGGTAGCCCGAGCCGCTCGAGATCGCGAACGAGCCGCTCAGCACGCCGGCCGAGTGCTGGTTCAGGACGAGTTGGCTCACCTGCGCGTTGTCGAAGTCGTTCTCCCCGTTGGCCGCCGTCGGCGTCGCCGTGTTGTAGGGGAACGGCACCTTGCTCGTCTCGTGGTTGATGAACAGGTCGACGCGGCCCCAACCCCGCGGCCTCACCGAGATCCCGTCCGGGATGGCCTCGAACCGATACCCGCTGTTCAGCACGTCGCCGACGGTCATGATGGGCGAGATCCGCACCCCACCCATGACGGCGGTCAGCATGGCCGGCTGCGAGGTCTTGAACCCGCTGCTGCCGCCGCCGCCCGGGTGTCCGACGGCGGTGCCGGTCATCGCGAGTACCGCGACGAGCACCGTGGTGATGACGATCCTGCCACGCCTCATGCTGCCCCTCCCCAGGGTCGTGGATGACGTGAGGTCTAGCAGAACCGCGTGATCGCGGTCTACGAGCGGAAGTCGGTGATCGGGCCCGCCGATCCCGGCGTGCATGCGGGTGAGAGCCGTCGCTAGCCGCGGGCCGGGTTCCAGGGCCCGACGCCCCCGAGGCGTTCGGGCGTGATCCTCGTGACGAACCCCGGAGGGGGGTCGGGCATCGGCGGGAAGACGACGTCGGGTCCGATGTAGGTGTGCGCGAGGCGCTGCAGGATCTCGGCGGCTCCGCCCTCGGTCACCCGCGCCGTCCCGTACACGACGAGGTACTCGAGCAGGCCCCAGGCGTTCGTGGTGGTGGATGGGATCGACAGGGCGATGCGGGGATCCCGCCGGAGGTTCCTCAGCTTGCGTTGATCCGGGAGCGTCGCCACGACGATCTCGTCCCCTTCGAGGCCGACCCAGGCGGCGGTGACCTGCGGCCCGCCGTCCTCGTCGAGCGTGACGACGTGCGCGACGATGCCGATCTCGATGAGCGCGCGAGCCGCATCGGGGAGGGGGATGCCAACCATGGAGGGATGCTAACCCGTCAGTGCGCGGTCCGCGCCCCGAGGAACGAACGGTCACCGATCCACAGGGCGGGAGGCGTGGCGAGCATCACGGCGATCGCGTCCAGCCGCGGCGCGTACGTCGCGCGCTTCTCCGTGAACCGGGCGAACGCCTCGTCCACCGGCCGGACCGAGAACCCCTCGGCCTTCATGTCCCCCAACACGTCGTCGAACTCGTCACGCTGGATCACCGCCTCGCGCTCGGTGAGCCGGAAGTAGAAGAAGAGGTCCTCGACGGCGTGCACCGCCGTCCCGTACAGGAGCTTCGCGTGCCCGTCGGGCGGGCCGTCGACCGAGGTGATGACGAGCGTCGCCGCGTCGAGCACGGACCCGAGGGAGGTCACCCATGACGTCTGGTCGTGGGGAGAACGGAACAGGGCGAGCAGCGGGTAGGACATGTGGGTCTCCAGCACGTCGGCCACCCACCGTTCCCACTCCGCGAACAGCTCGGGCAAGGACGAGGCGACGCCGGCAGCTCCCATCCGGTGGAGGAGCTCCGGCCCCGAGGGCGGCGACCCGGCCCGCGCGTCGAGCAGGAGCACGCCGACCTCGCGGCGGTTGAACGCCTGGTAGAGGACCGGGAGGTAGCCGATCACGACCGCGACGAGCCCGAGGCCCGCCGCGCCCGCGATCACGACCACCGCGCGGGTCCATCCCGTGGCGACGACGTCCCCGAACCCGATCGTGAACAGCGAGGACCCGCTGAAGTAGAGGGCGGAGCCGAACGAGCCGTCGCTCCCGTCCACGCCGTGCGTGAACGCGCTGCTCCACAGGACCAGCCCGAACCCGAGCACGAGGAGGCTCGCCCAACCCACCAACAGGAGGAAGAAGAAGAACGGGGCCGCCACGGCGAGGATCCGCTCCCGGGCCTGGACGGTCCGGCGACGGAGCGCCACCCAGCGCCAGGGGCGCCACAGCAGGAGGAACAGGATCCGGCTCAGGCGGAACCGCCCGCGCGCGGCCCGCGGCATGACCAGCGTCCGGAACACGTCGAGCAACGCCCAGACCAGGATCAGGATGCCCGCGGGTAGCGCTACCCACTGCATCCGCGCAGCCTACACGCGCATCGTCGTCATACTGAGCCCATGACGCACCTGCCGGACCCGGAGCTGATCGCCGAGGAGGATCGGCTCTGGACCGAGCTGCATCGGCTCGTCGACGAGCTGCCACGCGATCGGGTCGCGGAGCCCGGATACTTCGCGGAGGGGTGGTCCGCCAAGGATCTCGTCGGTCACGTCGGGAGCTGGCTCGCCGAGGCGGGGGCCGTCCTCGAGCGGATCCGAACCGGCACGTACCGGCCCGACGAGATCGACGTCGACACCATGAACGAGGCGTTCTACGCGGCGATGCGTGACGTCTCGTTCGCGGATGTACAGGTCCAGGGGATCGCGGCGAGGAACCGGATGCTGCACGCGTGGACCGCGCTCCCGGAGATGTCGCCCGAGGCCGATCGGTGGATCCGCAAGGCCGGACCCCAGCACTACGCCGAGCACCTGCCGCGGCTCAGGGAGTGGGTCGCGGAGCTCGGGAGCTAGACGCCGTCGAACGGCGGATCCGTCGAGGTGGTGGGCCCCCCGGGACTCGAACCCGGAACCTGCGGATTAAGAGTCCGTTGCTCTGCCAGATTGAGCTAGAGGCCCGCCGAAGTGTAGCAACGGCCGGTGGTCGCGAGGACCTCGAAGGGAGGGTGACCGAGGGGACTCGAACCCCCGACCTCCGGGACCACAACCCGGCGCTCTAACCAGCTGAGCTACGGCCACCACGTGCATCCTCACGATACCAACGGCCCCATCGGGATCGGCTCGGGGGCGTCGGATCGCGGGCGTCTCCCGCCTGAGCGGCGTTCAATCCTGGCGCTTCCCACCGGCCGGAGCCCTGGGGTATCATCCCGATACGTTTGAACCGCCGTTCAAAACGATGCTCGTGGGTGGCCCCGCGGGGACCGGCGGTTCCGCGAGGAGGGCGGTACCCCATGGTCGTCAAGGAGACGATCGCGCTGGACCTGGAGCGCATCGACGCGCTGATCCGGGACGAGGAAACCAAACTCGAGCCGAAGCACCGGGCATCGATCGCGTACCGCAAGGTCGCCGAGCGCACCGTCGCCGGCGGGGTCGCCTCCAGCTGGCAGGACTCGCCGCCCCACACGATCTACATCGATCGCGGCGAGGGCGCGCGCCTGTGGGACATCGACGGCAACGAGTACCGCGACTTCCACCTCGGCTACGGCGCGATGGTCGTCGGCCACGCCCATCCGAAGATCGTCGAGGCGATCGAGCGTCAGGCGCGGCGCGGGACGCACTTCGCGCAGCCGACGAAGCACCTCGACGCCGTGGGGGAGAACCTCGTCGACCGGTTCGGGCTGCCGCTGTGGCGGTTCTGCAACTCGGGGACCGAGGCGACGCTCGAGGCCGCGCGGTTGATGCGCGCGAACACCGGCCGCGACGTGATCGTCAAGATCGAGGGCACGTACCACGGCCACCACGACGCCCTGATGTTCTCGGTGGCGCCGGATCCGGCCCTGATCGGACCGCGCGAGCACCCGGTGACGCTGCCCCAGGCGATGGGGATCCCCGGCGCCTTCGCGGCGCTCGTCCGGGTCGTGCCGTTCAACGACCTGGTCGAGGCGGAGCGTGCGTTCGCCGAGCACGAGGGCAACGTCGCCGGCATGATCGTCGAGCCGGCGATGATGAACTGCGGCGTGATCCTCCCCGAGCCCGGCTACCTGCAGGGCCTGAAGGACCTGGCGCACCGTCACGGTGCGTACCTGGCGTTCGACGAGGTGAAGACGGGCGCGACGATCGCGTACGGCGGCGCCGTGGAGGCCTTCGGCGTGATGCCCGACGTGGTGTGCCTGGCGAAGGCGATCGGCGGCGGCCTGCCCTGCGGCGCGATCGGCGCGACGCGCGAGCTCTACCAGAAGGTCGTCGACGCGGAGTACGACATGGCCGGCACGTTCAACGGCAACCCGCTGACGATGGCCGCGAGCCGGGCGGCGCTGACCGAGGTCCTGACGCCGGACGCCTACGGGCATCTGAACCGGATCCACCGGATCCTCGAACAGGGGTGCTCGGCGGCGATCGAGCGGCACGGGCTGCCCGCCTACGTCGCCGGGCTCGGCGCGAAGGGCTCGGTGATCTACTCCGCGACCCCGGTGCGGGAGTACCGGGACGCGGTGGCGATCGACGAGCGGATCACGTACCTCGCGTGGCTCTTCCAGCAGAACCGCGGCGTGTTCAAGTCGCCGTGGTCGAAGCAGGAGACGTGGACGACGTGCGTCGCGACCTCCGAGGAGGATGCGCGCGCGTACGTGGAGAACTTCGAGGAGCTCGCGGCCGCGATCGCGACGTAGGCTCGGCCGGGAAGGAGCTGCGATGAGCACGACCGAGACCGAGACCGTGCAGATCGACCTGGACCTGGTGGAGCGGCTGACGAAGGAGGAGACGGAGAAGCTCGACGCGAAGCACGCGAAGAGCCTCGCGCACCGAGAGATCGCGAAGCACCGCCTGCCCGGCGGCGTCTCCTCCAGCTGGCAGTCCTGGCCTCCGCACCCGATCTACGTGAGCCACGGGAAGGGCTCCCACGTGTGGGACATCGACGGCAACGAGTACGTCGACTTCCACAACGGCTACGGCGTGATGGTGATGGGTCACGCCCACCCGAAGATCGTCGAGGCGGTGCAGCGGCGCGTCGAGCTCGGGACGCACTTCGCGCAGCCGACCGAGGACGCGCTGGTGGTGGCGGAGAACCTCGCCGAGCGGTACCGCCTGCCGTACTGGCGCTTCGGCAACTCGGGGACGGAGTCCACCCTGGACGCCGTGCGGATCATGCGGGCGCTCACCGGCCGTGACCTGATCGTCAAGATCGAGGGGTCGTACCACGGGCACCACGACTCGCTGATGGTGAGCGTGTTCCCGCCCGAGGCCGAGGCCGGCCCGCGGAACCGGCCGATCGCGGTCCCGCAGACGAAGGGCCTCCCGCGCGCGTTCGTCGACCTCGTGATCAACGTGCCGTTCAACGACGCCGACGCGGCGGAGCGCGCGTTCGCCGGGCACGAGGGGCAGATCGCCGGGATGATCGTCGAGCCGGCGATGACGAACTGCGGGCTGGTGCTCCCCGACGCCGGCTACCTGGCGCGGCTGAAGGAGATCACCGCACGGCACGGCGCGCTCCTCGCCTTCGACGAGGTCAAGACGGGGTTCACGCTCGCGTCGGGCGGCGCGGTCGAGGCGTTCGGCGTCGTGCCGGATCTGATCTGCCTCGCGAAGGCGCTCGGCGGCGGGATCCCGTGCGGCGCGATCGGTGGGACCGAGGAGGCCATGGGCATGGTGATCTCCGGCGAGCTGGATCAGGTGGGCACGTTCAACGGCAACCCGCTGACGATGGCGGCCGCGAAGGTGAACCTGACCGAGGTCCTGACGCCCGACGCGTACGCGCGGATCGACGAGCTCGACGCGATCCTGCGCGGCTGCGACGACGTGATCGAGCGCTATCGGCTGCCCGCATCGCTGAAGACGCTCGGTGCGAAGGGCTCGATCGACTGGCGGCGCGAGCCGATCCACGAGTACCGCGACCTGTGGGGGATCGACGACCGCGTGCCGCAGCTGGCGTGGCTGTGGCAGCTGAACCGCGGGGTCTTCAAATCGCCGGGCTCGAAGTGGGAGAGCTGGACCACGTCGTTCGTGATGAGCGACGAGGACGCGCGACGCTACGTCGAGAACTTCGAGTCCTTCGCGGCGGCGATCACCCGGTAGTCCAGGACCGGACCAACCGGCCGCGGGTCCTCCGGCGGGCTCGGCCGGACGTCGGTGACGCGGTGTAGCGTGCGCCTCCGATGACCCTCTCCCTCTCGAACCGCGACGCTCGGCGGCTGTCGATCCTCGGGCAGCGCCTCTCGGCGCCCCGGCCCACGTCCGTCGCCGAGGTCGTCCGCGATCTAGGCGAGCTCCAGATGGATCCGACCTCCGCCGTGGCGCGGACCGAGCACCTCGTCCTGTTCAGCCGGCTCGGGCCGCGCTTCCGGATCGGCGAGCTGGAACGGCTCCTGTGGGAGGAGCGTTCGCTCTTCGAGTACCGAGCGCACATCGTCCCGACCGAGGACCTGTGGATCCATCGCGAGACGATGCGCCGGTACCCCGGTGGCGTCGACGGCCGCCGCCGGTACGTCCGGCGATGGCTGGACGCGAACGCGAGCTTCCGGCGCTACGTCCTGCGCGAGCTCCGGGTGCGCGGGCCGCTGCGGACGCGCGACCTGGAGGACCGGGTCGCGGACGGCTGGCACACGGGCGGCTGGAACGACCAGGGGAAGAACACGGCGATGATGCTCGAGGTCCTGTGGGCCAAGGGCGAGGTGATGATCGTCGGCCGCGACGGCAGCCAACGCCTGTGGGACCTCGCCGAGCGACGCCTGCCGCCCGATCAGCCGCGCCGCCCGGCCGCCGAACGCGCCGGCACCCTCCTCGATCGCCAGCTCCGCGCCCGCGGCGTCGAGCGGGTCGGCCGGTTCGGCTTCGCGATGGACGGCGAGCGCCCGGCCGGCTGGGAACCGGCGCTCCGACGGCTCGTCCGCGACGGGGTCGCCGTGCCCGCGACGGTGGAGGGATACCCGGGGGAGTGGTACGCGCACGCCGACGTCCTGGCACGGCCGTTCCGGCCGCGCACCGTCCTGCTGTCGCCGTTCGACGACCTGATCTCGGACCGGGACCGGACGGAGCGGCTGTTCGGCTTCCGGTTCCGGCTCGAGATCTACGTGCCGAAGGCCCAGCGCGTGCACGGGTACTTCGTGCTGCCGATCCTCCACGGCGACCGGCTGATCGGGCGCATCGACCCGCGGTTCGACCGGAAGACCGGCGTCCTGCACGTCCACGCCGTGCACGCCGAGCCGGACGCCCCGGCGGGCGCCGGTGGTGCGGTCGCGCGCTCGCTCCGCGAGCTCGCGACCTGGCTCGGCGCGACCGAGATCCGCTTCGGGCGACGCCCGCCGCCGATCTGGCGAGCTTCGCTGGAGGGCTGACGTCCTCAGGATATCGTTCGGTCATGGACCCCGAGGGAACCGAGCGCCGGCGTCTCGAGCGACTGCGACAGCGGGACCGATACGGCGTGCTTCTGCTGCTGATCATCGGCTCGCTCCTCACGTTCGTCCTGAGCGATCGGGGTCCGATCGGACAGTTGATCGCGCTGGGAGCGATCGCCGCCACGCTCCTCTTCGCGCTGCACACGTCGGAGCCCCCGGCCCGTCTGAAGCGCGCGGCGTGGGCAGTCGTGTGCGTCTGCCTCGTGGTCTCGGTCGCGTTCGCGATCGCGGGGAACGACCGGAGCACCGTCGCGGCGATCGCAGCGGCGAGCGCGCTCCTCGAGGCGATCGCGATCGCGGCGATCCTAAGACGCGTGGCCAAGCACCCGAAGATCGACCTGGCGACGGTGGGCGGCGCCTTGTGCGTCTACGTCCTGATCGGGATGTTCTTCGCGTTCGTCTACATCTTCGTGCAGGTCCTGGGCGATACGCCGTTCTTCGTGCAAACCTCGGATCCGAGCGCGATCGACTTCATCTACTTCAGCTTCATCACGCTCTCCACGACCGGGTACGGCGACTTCTCCCCGGCGCAGGACCTGGGCCGCATGCTCGCGGTCACCGAGGCGATCACGGGCCAGCTCTATCTGGTCAGCGCGGTCGCGCTCGTGATCGGCAACCTGGGGCAGGCGCGGCCGAGGGCTCGGGAGGACTCGCTCGATGCCCCGACCGGGACGGAGTAGGGTCCGCCGATGACGACCGGGCCGATCGATGGCGACGCCGCCGTGCCGACCGATCCAGCCGGCTCTGGCACCGCGACGGGCGCGCCCGGCACCCGGCGCCCGGTCCCCGATGTCGGCCCCGCCGCCGAACCGATGCCGACCTGGACCAAGCCGGTCGTCCGCCTCGCGGCGCGAGAGCTCTTCTGGGCGTTGGTGCTCGCCGCGCTGGCGGTCGGCATCATCACCTACCTCGCCGGCCGGCTCTCCGGCTTCCTGACGATCCTGTTCATGGCCCTGTTCCTGTCCTTCGCGATCGAGCCCGCGGTCGACTGGTTCGCGTCGAAGGGGATGCGTCGCGGCTACGCGACCGCCCTCGTCTTCTTCTTCATCCTGCTGGCGCTCGGTCGGGCTGATCGCCCTGATCGTGCCCGCGATCGTCCAGGGGTTCCAGCAGGCCGTCCAGTACGCGCCGCAGTGGATCGACACGATCGTCCGGTGGCTCCGGCGGATCGGGATCGACGTCTCGGGCGACAAGCTGATCGCCGAGATCCAGAAGAACGCGAAGAACATCGCCTCGTACGCGGCGGACTTCGCCGGCAACATCTTCGGGATCGGCGCGTCGATCCTGGGCGCGATCTTCCGCTGGGCGACGATCGCGCTGTTCACGTTCTACTTCGTCGCCGAGGGCCCGAAGATGCGGCGGGTGATCTGCAGCGCCCTCCCGCCCGCGCGCCAGCAGGAGATGCTGTTCATCTGGAACCAGGCGGTCGAGAAGACCGGCGGCTACTTCTACTCCCGGCTGCTGCTGGCGGTGATCAACGGCACCGGGATGTACGTCACCCTGCGGGTCTTCAACGTGCCGTTCGCGGCGCCGCTGGCCGTGTTCGAAGGCGTGGTCGCCGCGTTCATCCCGATCATCGGGACCTACCTGGCCGGCATCCCTCCGGTCCTGGTCGCGCTGCTGACCTCGCCGGCGGCCGGGATCGCCTCGCTCGCGTACATCGTGATCTACCAGCAGATCGAGAACTACTTCCTCTCGCCGCGTCTGACGGCGAAGACCATGGCGCTGCACCCGGCGGTCGCGTTCGCGGCCGCGCTGATCGGCGGTGCGCTCGGCGGCCTGCTGGCGGCGTTCCTGGCGCTGCCGGTCGCGGGCGTCTTCCAGGCGGCCGTGCAGGCATACGGGAAGCGCTACCAGGTGGTGGACAACGAGCTCACGGAGGAGTCGCCGGAGAAGCCCGAGAAGCCCTCGCGAACGATCGGCGAGCGGCTCCGCTCCGGGATCGCATCGGGACCAGCCGGTCGCCGAGTCCGACGATCGATCGGGGGGCGAGGACCTGCCCGCGGCGGCGCAGGAGGAACCGGCCGCCGGATCCGGCGACGACGTTCCGCGCGACGACTGACCTCAGGTCACCCGGCCGTCCGGGATCCGGGGGCCCGCTCACTACACTCGCTCGCGATGTCGGGGCGCGTGCGATCGCCCTGCGCGATCGCCCGGCGCGGTCCGATCGATCCCGGCACGGGAGGCGATGGTTCGGTGACGCGAGGCATCTTGGAACGGCTGGCCGAGGGCCCCGTCCTCGGCGACGGCGGGTACCTGCTCGAGCTCGAGAAGCGCGGCTACGTGCAGGCCGGCCCGTTCACACCGGAGGTCGTGATCGAGCACCCCGACGCGCTGGCGGAACTCCACCGCGAGTTCCTGCGGGCCGGGGTCGACGTGCTGCAGACGATGACCTTCTACGCGAGCGACGACAAGCTCGCCACGGTCGGCCTGGAGGGCAAGGTCGACGACATCAACCGCACCGCGGTCCAGGTGGCGCGCCAGGTGGCGTCCGAGGGCGATGCGCTCGTGGCCGGGAACCTCTGCCTCACGTGGGCCTACGATCCGGAGGACTCGGCGTCCGCCGATCACGTGCGGGGCCTGTTCGATCGGCAGCTCCAGGACCAGATCGACGCGGGCGGGGTGGACTTCTGGATCGGCGAGACGTTCTCGTTCCTGGGCGAGGCCCTGCTGTACGTCGAGCGCGCCAAGACCACCGGACTTCCGGTCATGGCCACGATGTCGTTCGAGAGGCTGCCGGCCCGCTCCTACGAGGGATCGACCGCCGCCGAGTGCGCGGCCAGGCTGGTGGAGGCGGGGGCGGACATCGTCGGCGTCAACTGCCTGAACGCGCCGGAGCAGCAACTGCCGATCGCGCTCGAGATGCGGGCTGCGGTCGACGGCTACGTGGCGGCCCAGCCCGTCGCGTTCCGCACCTCGGAGGAGGCGCCCGACTTCACCGCGTCGCCCACCTTCCCGTTCGAGCTCGACCCGTTGCAGCTCTCGCGGCACGAGATGGCCGAGTACGCGCGCCGGGCGAGGGAGGGCGGGATCAACTACATCGGCTCGTGCTGCGGCTCCGTGCAGAACCACGTCCGCGCGATGGCGAAGGTGCTCGGCAAGCTCCCGACCGAGGAGCGCTCGTGGAAGAGCGGCAAGGCGATGTCCGCCTACGAGTACTACGACCACGCCGAGACCGAGGTCTGAGGTGACCGAGCGTCGCGCGTTCGACGTCGCGATCGTCGGCCTCGGGGGGATCGGATCGGGTGCCGCGTACTGGGCGGCCAAGCGCGCCGGCGCCGGCGTGCTGGGGCTCGAACGGTTCACGCTCGGCCACGACAACGGCGCGTCCCAGGATCACTCGCGCATCATCCGGCTGAGCTACCACACGCCCGCGTACGTCCGGTTCGCGCAGGACGCCTACGCCGCCTGGGGCGAGCTCGAAGCCGACAGCGGCGACCGGGTCGTGATCCGCACCGGCGGCATCGACCTGTACCCGGCGGGTGCGTACGGCTTCATGGACGACTACTCGGGGTCGCTGGATGCCGTGGGGATCGGCTACGAGTGGATGGACGCCGCCGAGGCGATGCGTCGCTGGCCGCAGTGGCGCCTCGGCGACGACGTTCGCGTGATGTACCAGGAGGCGAGCGGGATCGCCGCGGCCGCACGCGCGAACGCGGCCCATCAGCGGGTCGCCCGCGAGCTCGGGGCGACGCTCCTCGAGCAGGCGAAGGTGACCTCGATCCGCGAGACCGACGGGCCGTACCTGATCGGGTTGGAGGACGGTCGCAGCTTCGAGGCCGAGCGGCTGATCGTCGCGGCCGACGCCTGGACGAACGAGCTGCTCGCGCACTTCGACGCGCGGATCAACCTGACGGTCACGCAGGAGCAGGTCGCCTACTACGCATCCGGGGCGCTCGAGGCCTTCGCGCCGGAGCGGTTCCCGATCTGGATCTGGATGGGGGAGCCCTCGTACTACGGCCTCCCGGCGTTCGGAGAGGCCGGGGCCAAGATCGGCTGGGATGCAGGGGGTCCCGAGGTGACGGGGGACACGCGGACGTTCGAGCAGCCGCCCGCCTACACCGAGGCGCTCGACGCGTTCATGCGCGAGCACCTGCCGACGGGGTTCGGCCCTCACATCAAGCTGAAGTCCTGCCTCTACACGATGCCGCCCGATCGGGACTTCGTCCTGGACCGGATCCCGGGCCAGGAGCGAGCGGTCGTCGGCCAGGGCGCCGCGCACGCGTTCAAGTTCGCGAGCGTCTTCGGCAGGTCGCTCGTCGAGCTGGCGTTCGAGGGGAACACGGACTCGGACGTGAGCCCGTGGACGATCGACCGGCCGGTCCTGACGATGGACGACCCGCCCACGTCCTGGGCGATGTAGCCTCTCGCCGTGGCCGAACCGCTCGTCGCCGTGATCATGGGCTCGCGCTCGGACTGGGACGTGGTGCGTCACGCCTGCGACACCCTGGACGACCTCGGGATCGCGAACGAGGCGCGGGTCCTGTCCGCGCACCGCACGCCCGACGAGCTCGCCGCCTACGTCGAGTCGGCCGAGGGACGCGGGATCCAGGTCGTGATCGCCGCGGCGGGGATGGCGGCCGCGCTGCCGGGCGCCGTGGCCGCGAAGACGGCGCTCCCGGTCCTCGGGGTGCCCATGGAGGGGAAGCTCCTGGGCGGGCTCGACGCCCTCCTCGCGATGGTCCAGATGCCGCCCGGGATCCCCGTGGGGACGCTCGCGGTCGGCAACGCCGGAGCCAAGAACGCCGCGCTCCTCGCGGCCTCGATCATCGCGCTGCAGGACCCTGACGTGCGGGAACGCCTCCACGCGTTCCGCCGCGATCAGACGCAGGCCGTGCTCGACGCGACCGATCCCACGGCCGGCTGACCGGGCCCGTCGCCCCTCGTCCGGACGGGCGTCACCCGAACCCCAAGAAATGGGTATCAAGGTTCGGCGTTCAGGTGACGACCACCTGGGGGACATGGCATACCTCACCTGTCCCGACTGCATGATGCCGAACCCCGTCGGGGACGACGCCGTCAAGTACGCGTGCTTCACCTGCTACGCCGAGATCATCTTCGAGACCTGTCCCGCCTGCACCTTCAAGCAGGCGATCCCGTCCCGTTGGCAACGCGCGTTCACGTGCGGTCACTGCGGGACCCGTGTCGACATCCCGCGCACCCGCACCTTCACGAGCTCCACGAAGGCGCGCGAGGTCGTCGGCTACGGGTACATGTGGCCGCGGACGTAGCGCAGGATCCCACCCGACGACCCGGATCCTCCGCCCGTCCTCGGTGAACGCGAGGAACGATCTCCGCCGGAACCGCGACAGATGGCCCCGGACCTGCGCATACTCGATACAGGACACGGACCCGTCAGTGACGGGAGAAGAGACAGCACGGGTTCGCCTCCGCCGAACCCGTCCCACCGTCCTTCTCGGGCTCGTGAGCCGACACTCGAGAGCGATCTTCAGCCTCTCGATCCGCTCACCGCTCGCCTCGGCCGATCCGGGACACCTAGCCGAAGGAGCCACACAGATGCAATCCATCCGCATCGCGAACTACAAGCTCATCAAGGGCACGTTCCCCGAGCTCGCCGAGGAAGCCAAGGCCGGCATGCTCGCCACGTTCAGGACCCAGCCCGGGTTCATCCGCTACGGACTCGCCGACACCGGTGAGGGCACCTGCGTCTCGATCAGCTTCTGGGAGACCCACGCCGAGGCCGAGGCGGCAGCGCCCCTCGCCGCCACGTGGGTCCGCGAGCATCTCGCGGACCGGGTCGAGCTCCGCTCGAGCGAGGTCGGCGACCTCGCCTTCTACGAGGGCGTGCTCACCACGGTCTGACCGATCGATGATCGCCTCGACCGTGACGCGGCTGCAGCCCGCCACGGTCGATGGGAGGGGGGCCCACTGGCCGTGGGCTCCTCTTCCAGAACCCGCGAGCGACCCGGGACGCCCGCCCCCAGCGCCGAGGCCGAGCGAAGGAAGGGGAGTGCTCCGATGTCCATCGTCCGACGGAAGCAGGCGTGCCCGCGCTGCGGCGCTGCGGTCAAGCAGCCCCTAGATGCCTCGGGGTTCCTGTGCCCGAGATGTGCGAAGCCCGGCCCGTGGGCCACGGCCGAGCAACGCACGGAGTGGAGCGAGGGACAGAGGGAACGACGGCGGCGAGCGGTTGACGAACAAGTCCTCCGTGCGATGCAGGAGGCTACCCGGCTCGCAGCTCGGCGGGACCAGCTCGCAGGAGCCGCGTCGCTCACGCCGATCGTCGCCCCCGGCTTCGTCGCCCAGGAGGAGGACGTCTACCTCTCCATGGCCGCCCAGCTCGCCGAGCGGAAGAAGCAGCATGGACGACTCGGAGGACTCTCCGTCAGGGTCCCTGGCACGAAGAGCGTTCGTGCCCACCACGGGGGCACGGACCAGCGAGCGTTCGGCCCCGCAGACGAGGTGTGGCAGATCACCGACGAAGGCACCGCCGTCATCGCGAGCGGGCGGATCGTGTTCCGCGGGGCAACGAAGGCGCTCGAGTGGGCGTTCACGAAGCTCGTCGTGGTCGACGTGGACGCGGGACACGACTGCCTCGTCCTCCAGGTGTCCAACCGCCAGAAGGCTCACGTGCTTCAACTGACCGATGTCGAGCTGTTCATGGCCGCCCTGAACGCAGCGCGCCGGGGAGGATTCGAACCTCCGACCAACGGATTAGAAGTCCGTCGCTCTGTCCACTGAGCTACCGGCGCCCATCGGAGCGTACCCCGAGGACGTCGGCCAGGGACGCCGGCGGTCCTGGAGCGGGTGACGGGAATCGAACCCGCACCACCAGCTTGGAAGGCTGGAGCTCTACCATTGAGCTACACCCGCGACCTCCCCAGCCTAATGCACGGCGCCGCTGCGATACTCGGTGCTCATGGAGGTCGCGTTCCGGCTCGTCGACGTCTTCACCGACCGTCCGTTCGCCGGCAATCAGCTCTGCGTCGTTCCGGATCCGCCGGCGGATCTTCCCGCGGAGACGATGCAGGTCCTCGCGGCCGAGATCGGGTTCTCCGAGACGACGTTCGTGACGGCGATCCGCGAGGACGGGTACGACGTGCGGATCTTCACGCCGGTCTCCGAGCTCCCCTTCGCCGGCCATCCGACCCTCGGGAGCGCGTTCGTGGTCGTGGACGAGGGACGCGCGGCCGCCTCGCTCACGCAGCGGTGCATCGCGGGCGAGATCCCCGTCACGATCGACCTCGGGACCGGAACCGGCTGGATGCGGCAGCTGCCGCCTCGGTTCGACGAGGCCGTCGCCGATCGGGACGCGGTCGCCGCCGCGGCCGGGCTCGAGCCGCCGGATCTGGTCGAGGAACTGCCGGTCGTCCGCGTGTCGACCGGGCTGCCGCACCTGATGGTCCCGGTCCGCGACGAGGCCGCGCTCCGACGGGCCGCCCGGGACGATCGCGGGTGCGCGGCGGTGTGCGAGGAGACCGACGCGGAGTCGCTCTACCTGTTCGCCGTCCGCGGGCCGGGCGACGTCATGGCGCGGATGTTCGATCGATCGAGCATGATCGGCGAGGACCCGGCGACGGCGTCGGCGGCTGGCCCGCTGGGCGCGTATCTCGCGGAGCACGGCCTCGCGGGTCTCCCCGGACACGCCGTGATCGAGCAGGGCGAGCTGACGGGGCGGCCGAGCACGATCGAGATCGAGATCGAGATCGGCGCGCAGGGGAACGGGTGGAGCGTGGCCGTCGGCGGCGGGATCCGCGCGGTCGGCTCGGGCGTCTTCGACGTGCCACAGGCGTGAGCCTCGCATCGTCCGCTCCCGGATCTCGGTCCGGGATCCCGGCTCTCATCAAACCGGCGCGCAGGCGACGCTCGGCGTGAGCACCGTGTCGGTCTCCGTCGTGACGGCGACCGTGAGCCGCAGCGGCTGACCGGGCCGGAGCGTGCCCGCGCTCGTGAATCCGGTCTCGCCGCCCTCCAGGAACGTGGCCGTGTTCCCGCTCGCGGCCTCGACGTCGCAGCGCACCGCGGCGGCCTCCTGGCCGGTGTTCGTCACCGTGACGTCGAAGCAGACCGGGATGCCCTCGCCGGCGGGACAGGCCGTCCCGACCGCGTTGCCGACCGCGAACCGCGGACCGGCGCCCGGCGAGCGCACGAGCAGCATCAGCAGGAACGCCGCGAGGACGATCCCGAGGACCACGAGGATCGTGAACACGCCGGTGGGCGGACGTTCGCGCGCGCCGCGAGAGGCGACCTCCATGCTCCGACCCTACCCAGGGGCCGTCGCGAGCAGCATCGGCCGGAGGTCGCAATCCCCGAGCGAACACCCGTCCCGACCTGGGGCTCCGGTAGCATCGAGCCCGCGGGGCGTAGCGCAGCCTGGTTAGCGCACCTGGTTTGGGACCAGGAGGTCGGCGGTTCGAATCCGCCCGCCCCGACGATGCCGGCGCGACGACTGCCCGCCTCCCTGCTGTGCCTCGCCGTCGTCGCGCTCTCGTCGGTCGCGGGACCGATGTCGACGGCGTCCTCGCATCCCGCGGCTGCAGGCCCGGACGTCCTTCGGCCGAACCTCGTCACGCTCCCGTTCGCCGACCTGTCGATCGAGCGTTCGCCGGGCGTGCGCAACCTCCGGTTCTCGAACACCGTCGGCAACCGCGGCCCAGGGGTCCTGGAGCTGTACCCGGTCGTCGACGACTGCGACGGCGACGGCGATCCGCAGGACGACCGCTCCGCCTACCAACGGATCTACGGCGACACCGATGGAGACGGGGTGTTCACGCGCGGCGTCGACCAACCCGTCGCGGAGCGGTTCGTCGGATGCATGTTCTTCCACCCGGAGCACGACCACTGGCACCTGGAGGACGTCGCGCGTTACGTGCTCACGCGGGCGTCCAACGGCCGGGTCGTCGCGGTTGCCGACAAGGTCTCGTTCTGCGTCCGGGATTCGCTGATCGCGTGGTCGCTCCCCGGCAGCCCGACGCAGCCCTACTTCGGCGAGTGCACCCGGGACGGGACGACCGGGATGTCGGTCGGGTGGGCGGACTGGTACGCCGCGGACCTGTTCGGACAGAGCCTGGACGTCCGCGACGTCCCTGACGGTCGCTACTGCCTGAGCTCGCTGGCCGATCCCCCGCGCAACATCGTGGAACGGCGCGACGACGACAACCGCCGCACCCTGTTGATCCGGATCAGGGGATCGACGGTCCGTTCGCTGGGACGCAGCTGCTGAAGCGCGGTAGGCCTCAGGCGGCAGGCCCGCGCCCGAACCGCGCCATGATCTCGAGCAGCCGTCCGTGATCCAGGGCGTGCGCCGTGAGCCCGTCGCGACCGGTCATCGTCTCGGCCGCCACCAGGGCGTTCAAGATCGCCTCCTCCGTCGCCTCGATCGCCGCCCAGAACAGGTCCGAGATCGCCGCGTCGGGGATCATCCGCACGTCGAGCGGCGCGAGCGGCTGCGCCAGCTTGTAGCTCGCCAACCGGCCACGGTTCCCGGTGGAGAACGCCAGGAACAGGTCCCCGCTCGAGTTCTCGCCGGCGCCCCCGACGCGGGCGACGCCGAGGCCGGCCCGCTGAGCGAGGCGCTCGCACTGGTGGGGGAGCAGGGGCGCGTCGGTCGCGAGGATCACGATGATCGAACCCGAGCCGGCCTGACGGGCGGCCTCGGCGTCGTCCCAGGCGGAGGGGACCTCCGCGACCGGGATCTCGCGACCCACCGGCACGCCGTCCACCGTCAGCCGTGGGCGCTGGCCGTAGTTCGACTGCACGAGCGCCCCGACCGTCCACCCGCCGACCTCGTCGCCCACGTGCCGGGACGCCGTCCCCGTCCCGCCCTTGAAGTCGTGACAGATCATGCCGGTCCCGCCGCCGACGTTCCCCTCCGGGACCGGCCCGTCCGAGGCGGCCGCGAGGGCGGCGTGCAGGTGATCGGCCGTGACGTGGAACCCGTCGATGTCGTTCAGGGTCCCGTCGTAGGTCTCGCCGACGACGGGGAGGCTCCACAGGTTCGCGGACCGCGACGGATCCTCGCGCACCTCCGCCTCGATCAACGCGTCGCGCACGACCCCGACGCTGTGGGTGTTCGTGATCGCGACCGGGGTCGTGAGCTGACCGGACTCCCGGACCCACTCGAGGCCGGTGAGCTCGCCGTTGCCGTTCAGCCGGTGACAGCCGGCGAACACCGGCTCGGCCCCGATCGCGTCGTGCGGCACGATCACCGTGACGCCGGTGCGGATCGGCCCGTGGCCCACCCGGAGCGGCTCCGTCGCCCGAGATCAGGGTCGTCACGCCGACGCGGACACCGTCGACGTCGGTGATCGCGTTCAAGGGACCGGGGTCGAGCTGTCCCACGGTGAGCCCGAGGTCTCGGTAGCGCGTCATGAGCGCGGAGTCTATGTGAGCGCGCGAGCGAGTGCAGTGACGCCGCCCGCGATCACGACGACCAGCAGCAGCGGCGCTCGGAACCAGATCGCGATCGCCGCGGCGGCCATGCCGAGGAGCCGCTCGTCGATGACGAGCCGCTGGTCGACCGCGAACGTCGCCCAGGCCACCAGGGCTCCGAGGATCGCCGGGGCGAGGAGCCCGATCATCCGCGTCACGGCCGGCGGGAGCGCGCGGCCGCCCAGCAGCACGGGGCCCGCGGCCTTGATCGTCACGGTCGCACCGCCCACCAGCAGGACGACGAGCCAGGCGTCGCTCATCGCGCGGCCGCCTCCCCGCGCCGGAAGCAGCCCGAGCAGGCACGCCGCGCTCGCCGCGATGATCGGGACGCCCGGCTGGGTGAACGGCGTGAGGGCGAGGGCGATCGCCGCGCCGAGGACGGCCACGATGCGGGCGTCGCGCGACCGGAGCTGCGGGACCAGCAGCGCCAGGAAGAGCGCCGGGAACGCGGCGTCGAGCCCCCATCGTGTGGGGTCGCCGATCACGTCGCCGAACACGACCCCGAGCACGGTGCCGAGGACCCACGCCGCGTACAGCACGAGGCCCGAGCCGATCAGGACCCGATGGTTGAACCGCCCTTCCCCCTCGGCCGCGATCGCCCACGACTCGTCGACCACGAGCTGCGCGCGGAGGAACCGGGACCACCACGGCCCGGTGAGGTACGGGGCCACGCTCACGCCGATCGGCCCGTACCGCGCGTTCAGCAGGACCGCGGCGGTGACCGCCGCGGCGACGCTGCCTCCGGCCCCCAGCACCTGCACCGCCGCGAACTGGGCCGACCCGGCGAACGTGGTCGCCGACATCACGATCGGGGCGATGGATCCCATCCCGGAGGCCCGGGCGAGGACGCCGAACGAGAGCCCGAACCCCAAGACCGCGATCGCGAGTGGCAACGATGCCCGGATCCCGTCGCGGTGGGTTCGCTCGGGACCGGGCGCATCGGGCATCTCGGCATGCTATCGACCGGCCGCCCGTACCCTGGGCCCGTGCGGATCTCATCGTTCGTCGCCGACCTCCCGGCCGAACGCGCCCGGACGGCGCTCCGGGGACTCCCCGACGCCCCCGGCTACGCGGTCCACGTGAAGCCGCTGCGCTACCGGAGCCGCCCCCACCTGTCGGGCTACACCGAGTTCGACCGGCGGACGATCACGCTGCAGGTCCCCGAGCCGTTCTTCCCGTTCGGCGAGGTCGTTCCGTACGCCGCGAAGCGCCGGCCGGGGCCGCGGATCCGCTTCATCTGGCTGACGGAGGGGGTCACGTTCCGCACGCCACGCGACGTGTTGCGGTTCCTGTACCTGCACGAGTGGATGCATTGGTACCTGAGGGAACGGCTCGGGCGGAAGTCGGCGGCCGAGACGGCGTGCGATCGGTTCGCGCTGCGCAACTATCGGCGCCGCGCGGTGACCGAGGAGGACGCGGAGGATGCCCTCCGCCGCTAGTCTGAGACGGACTACGTGCGGCGGACCGCGGTCGGCGCCGGCGCGTCGGGCGTGCCGATCGCGCTCCGCAGCACCTGGGCGAACTGCTCGAGCCGGAGCCGCTGCCGCTCGGGCTGCGCTTTCCATCGGTGGAACAGCCCCGGGTCGAGCTCCTCGGTGACGAGGGCGTCCTGCAGGGATCCGGAGAGCCAGTCGACCATCGACACCATCATCTCGAGGTCGATGTCGTCGCGGACCTCTCCGCGCGCGATCCCGTACTCGACGAACTCGAGGGTGCCGTACGGGTCCTCCGAGACCAGCCACCGGTTGATCTCGCGCTTCAGATCGAGGTCCGTGCCGTAGTTCCCGATCAGCGCCACGCGGTAGGGGACCCAGTCCTCGTGGACCAGGTGTTCGGTCCGAGCCAACCAGTACGCCACGACCGCGAAGAACCCCGCCTCGGTCACGTCGGCGGGCGCGTCGAGCCACGCGGGGAGCGAGGAGACCGCGCGCTTGTACGCCTCCAGGAACAGGCCGGACTTCGAGCCGAAGTGCTGGAAGATCGAGCCCTTCGCGATCTCGAGCTCGGCGGCTACGTCCTCGACCCGCGTTCCCTGGTAGCCGTGCTCGGCGAACCGCCGCATCGCGCACTCGACGATGCGGTCGCGCTTCGCCTCGCTGCGTCGCGATGTCGATGACTTCAGGTCAATCGTGGGTGCCTCCTGGCGCTCGACCTCTGTGCTAAACAGGAAGGACGGTCGGTCACGACGATGTGACCAGTGGTCAGATCGATGGTCAGGATAGGACGGGGATGGCGACGGAGACAACCCGTGAGGTCGCGACCGAGCTGATGCGGACGCTCCCGGCCGAGGCGTATCGATCCCCGGAGCATCACCGGCTCGAGGTCCGGCGGATCTTCCACCGGGAGTGGTTCGTCGTCGGTCGGGCCGATGCCATCGCCGGGCCGGGGGACTACCTGCACGTCGACGTCGCGGGTGAGCGGGTGCTGATCGTCCGGGGTCGCGACGGCGGGCTCCGTGGGTTCCACGACGTCTGCCGCCATCGGGGATCTCGACTCGTCCTCGATCCACCACCGGTCGGGGACGACCGACCGGTGGGGGCGACGGGCCGGTTCAAGGGTGCGATCCGCTGCCCGTACCACGCGTGGACGTACGGCCTGGACGGTGCGCTCCGCAACGCTCCGTTCCTGTCCGAGAGCGACGGCCTCCGTCGCGGAGACCTCGGCCTGTACCCGGTCGCCGTCGACGCCTGGGGTGGGTTCCTCTTCGTCAACCTGACCGCCGATCCGGCCGGGCCCCGCCGCGCGCTCGGCGACGTCGTCGCGGACGCCTCGCGCCGGGTCGCGAACTATCCCCTCGCCGGCCTGCGCGTCGGCGCCGGCATCGCCTACGACGTCGCCGCGAACTGGAAGGTCATCGTCGAGAACTACAACGAGTGCTACCACTGCGGCCCGGTCCATCCCGAGCTCTGCGAGCTGGTGCCCGCGTTCAAGGAGGGCGGGGGCGCGGCGCTCGACTGGGAGCGCGGGATCGCGCACCGCGACGGCGCCACGACCTTCACCTGGTCCGGGACCACGACGCGACCCCCCTTCCCCGGCCTCTCCGACGAGGAACGCGAACGGCACAAGGGGGAGCTGCTGTACCCGAACCTGATGCTCAGCCTCGCGGCCGACCACGTCGCGGCCTTCACCTTGTGGCCGCTCGCGGTCGATCGGACGCGGATCGACTGCGCGTTCCTGTTCCACCCGGACGCGATCGCGGATCCCGGGTTCGATCCCTCGGACGCCGCGGGATTCTGGGACCTGGTCAACCGGCAGGACTGGCGGATCTGCGAGGCCGTGCAGGATGGGATGGGCTCGAGCGCGTTCTCGTTCGGCTACTACGCCCCGATGGAGGACCTGAGCCTCGACATCCGGCGGTACCTGGCCGAGCGGCTCGACGACGTGGGCTGAGCCCGCCTCAGGCCCGCAGCTCCGCGAGGACCTCGTCGACGCGGGCGAGTCCCTTCATCGTGTGCTCGATGTCGAACCCGAACCCGAACCGGATCCCCCTGCCGAGGCCGAACATCTTGCCGGGAACGAGCAGCACCGAGACCTGTTCACGGATGCGATCGACGAGGCGACGGGAGCCGATCGGGAGGTCGTACGAGGCGTAGCGGATCGCGCCCGCCACCGGGCCGACCCCGCCGAAGAGCTCGCCGTGCGAGGCGAGCCATCCCTCGAGCGGGCGCCGGTTCGCGCGGATGATGCCTCGGGTCCGGACCAGGATGTTCTCGCGAACATCCGGCCGCATCGCGAGCGCGGTGAGCGCATCCGAGACGATCCCGGGCGTGAGCGTCGTGTAGTCGTGGTGAGCCCAGACCTCGCGGATCAGCTCCGGGGGGGCCACGACCCAGCCCGTCCGGAGCCCCGGCATCGCGAAGGCCTTCGAGAGCCCGCTGGTGACGGCGACCCGGTCGTACCGTCCCCAGAACGTCGGCGAGGTGTCGTCGGTGTCCACCTCGGCCCCCCGGTAGATCTCGTCCGCCACGATCCAGGCGCCGACGCGGGACGCGACGGCGATCACGGCGTCCATCTCGGACTCGGTCAGGACCGCGCCCGTCGGGTTGTTCGGGTTGCAGACCATCACGACCCTCGTCCGCTTCCCGACGGACCGTTCCAGCTCCTCCAGGTCGAGCGCCCATCGTCCGTCCTGCAGGCGCAGCCGGAACGTGTCGGTGCGAGCTGCGTACGCACGTCCGAGGCCGAGGCCCTGCAGGTAGTTCGGGAGCATGAAGGCGAGCCGGTCGTCGGGCTCGAGGAGCGACCACAGCGTGAGGTGGTTGGCCTCGGACCCGCCGTTCACGAGGGTGACGTGCTCGGCGTTCGCGCCCGGGTACCAGTCGGCGATGTTCGCGCGCGCCTCCTCGGAGCCCTCCGACAACGGGTACCCCAGCCTCGTCGTCGCCAGGAACGTCTCGGCGTCGGCGAGCGGCCCGAGCAGATCGCGGATCGACATCGGGCGGACGCCCGACTCCGAGAGGTCGTACTCGACGCGATGCCAGTACAGGGACTGGTAGCGCTCCATCTCGAACGGATCGATGCGCATCGGACCGGTTGCCTCCCTGGACGCCCCCGTGTGAGCGGCAGGCCTCGACGGTAGCACCGGGTAGGCTCCGGGCATGAGCCTGCGTCGCGAGGTGCTGGTGCTCCGAGGCGACGACGTTCGGGCGTCGATCGACATGGCGAGCTGCATCGACGCGTGCGACCAGGCGTTCGCCGACTACTCGACCGGCCGCGCGGAGACGCCCGGCGTGATCCACCTGAGCATCCCGGAGCAGCAGGGCGAGGTGCATGTGAAGGCCGGTCACATCCACGGCGCCGCGGCGTTCGCCGTGAAGGTGGCATCCGGCTTCCCGCGGAACCTCGACCGGGGCTTCCCGACGAGCGACGGGATGATCATGGCGTTCCACGCGGAGACCGGGGAACCGATCGCGCTCCTGCTCGACGGGGGGTTCCTCACCGACCTGCGGACCGGAGCGGCCGGGGGGGTGGCGGCTCGGCACCTGGCGCCCGAGCAGGTCTGGTCGGTCGCCGTGATCGGCACCGGCGCCCAGGCCCGGTACCAGCTCGACGCCCTCGCGCTCGAGCGCCCAGGGTTCACCTCGGTTCGCGTCTGGGGACGCGACGCCGGTCACGCGGCCGCCTGCGTCGCCGACCTCCGCGAGCGCCCCGGGATGCCCGACGGGTGCACGTTCGAGGCCGTCGGGTCCGTCCGGGACGCCGTGTCGGGCGCGGACGTGATCGTCACGTGCACGGCGAGCCGGACCGCGCTGGTCCGGGCCGAATGGCTGAAGCTCGGCGCGCACGTCACGGCGGTGGGCGCGGACGGCGCGGACAAGCAGGAGCTCGATCCCACGATCCTCGGGCGCGCGGACCTGTTGGTCGTCGACAGTCGCACGCAGAGCGCGACGATCGGCGAGCTCCATCACGCCTTGCAGGCGGGGCTCGCGACGACGTCGAAGGCGGTCGAGCTCGGCGAGATCTGCGCGCAGGTGAAGTCCGGTCGGACGTCCGCCGAGCAGCTCACCGTGTGCGATCTCACCGGGCTCGGGGTCCAGGACGTCGCCGCCGCGAACGCCGTGCTCGCCGGAGCGGGCGACCGGGGCGAGCGCATCGCGCTGTGAGCCCACTCCGCCGTTCCCTGATGCGGTGGATGTGGCGGGGGCATCGGTTCTGGTGGCGTCTGTCCGGCGGGCGGATCGGGGGTCGCGTGCGCGGCCTCCCGGTGCTCGAGCTCACGACCATCGGCCGGAGCAGCGGCGAACCGAGGACCGTCTTGCTGAGCTACGTCCCGCGCCCGGACGGCTTCGGCGTGATCGCCTCGAACGCGGGTGCCGATCGTGACCCCGCGTGGTGGCGGAACCTGCGGGCGCATCCGGATGCGCGCGTGCGGACCCGGCGCGAGCGCGTCCCGGTGACCGCGGAGGTCCTCGAGGGCGAGGACCGCGCGGCGGTCTGGGAGGCGGCGGTCCTGGCGAACCGCGACTACGAGGGGTACGCGCGAGCGACCGACCGTCCGATCCCGGTCGTCCTGCTCCGGCGGCCCGGCTGACTCGCGACGGCGCGGTGGTCGGCCCTCAGATCCCGAGCAACGGCCGGAGCGCCTCGCCGACGACGCGACCGATCACGGCGTGGCTCGCGACCAGGTGTTCGAGTCCCCGAAGCACAGGACGGCTCGGGTCGGCGTGCGTCGGGTCGCGGTCATCCGTCCGGTGACCCCGGGTCCCGGCCCTCGTCCGGCCCGTCGAGCGCCGACACGACCTCGTGGTGCACCCGGCCGTTCGACGACAGCAGCGTGCCGCCGTGGACGGGCGCCGAGCCGTCGAGCTGCGTCACCCGGCCGCCGGCCTCCGAGACGATCGGGACCAGCGGCGCGAAGTCCCACTCGGCGAGCGCCGGCTCGATCATCGCCTCGGCGGCGCCGCGCGCGACGAGCATGTGGCCCCAGAAGTCCCCGAACCCGCGGTTGCGCCGCGCTCCGTGGGCCAACCCGTGGAACCGGCGACCGCGCTCGGTGCCCGCCCAGACCTCGACGTCGCCGAAGACGATCATCCCTTCGGACGTCCGGTCGACGCCGGAGACGCGCATCGGCTCGCCGTTCCACGTGGCCCCGCCGCCGCGGACGGCCGCGTACCGCTCGCCGAGCGCCGGCGCGTTCGCCAGTCCCAGCACGTACTCGTCGCCGACCTTCAGCGCCAGCAGGTTGGCCCAGATCTGGATGCCGGCGGCGAAGTTGCGGGTGCCGTCGATCGGATCGACCACCCACATCCGATCCGATTCACCCGCGACGCCGCCCTCCTCGCCGAGGATCGCGTCTCCGGGGAAGCGCCGAGCGAGCTCCTCGCGCATCATCGCCTCCACCGCGAGGTCTGCCTCGGTCACGGGCGTCTCGTCCGGCTTCCACCGGACCTCCGGATCGTGGCGGAAGAACGACGACGCGATCTCGCCCGCCCGGTCGGCGATCGCGTGGGCGGCGGCGAGCTCGGCCTCGAACATGCCGCGAGGCTACCGGACGCCGCCGGGCGGAGCCTCCGGGGTCGGGTAGCCTGGACGCTCGCATGCAGACCATCGTCGAAGAGACCGCGAAGCACACCGTCAAGCTCACGGTCGAGGTCCCCGTCGAGGAGTTCTCGAAGGACCTCGACCGCGCCTACCGGAGCATCGCGAACCAGGTGAAGGTCCCGGGCTTCCGCAAGGGGAAGGTCCCGAAGCAGATCATCGACGCCCAGATCGGGCACGACGTCGTGATGGAGGAGTTCCTCTCGTCGGCGGTTCCGACCTACTTCCGCGACGCGGTACGGGAGGAGGATCTGGCCCCCATCGCCGACCCCGAGATCGAGCTCGAGCAGGCCGAGGAGGACAAGCCCCTGATCTTCACGGCCGTGGTGGAGGTCCGTCCACGCCTGGAGCTCACGAAGGCCGACTACGAGGGCGTGAAGGTGGAGCGACCCTCCGTGGAGGTCACCGACGACGAGGTCGACGAGTGGGTCGAGCGTCTGCGCGAGCGGTTCGCCGAGCTGGAGCCGGTCGAGCGGCCGACCCAGGAGACCGACTTCGTCACGATCGACCTGCGCGCGACCGTGAACGACATCGAGGTTCCGGAGGCGACCCGCCCCGACTACCTCTACTTCGTGGGCTCGCGGGAGTTCGGCGCCAGGCTCGACGAGGAGCTCGTCGGCAAGCGTCCCGGCGACATCCTTCGCTTCAACGACACCTTGCCCGAGCGGTTCGCGGAGCGCGGCGGCTCGGAGGTCACGCTGCAGGCGCTCGTGAAGGACGTGAAGGCGCGGAAGCTGCCCGAGGCCGACGACGATCTCGCCAGGACCGCGTCGGAGTTCGACACGATGGACGCGCTCCGCGACGACCTGCGCGAGCGTCTCGGGGAGGCGAAGGCGCGCGAGTCCGAGGCCGTGATCCGCGATCGCGCCCTGCAGGCCATGGTCGACGAGGTCCAGGTCGAGTTGCCCGATTCGCTGATCGACGAGGAGACCGAGCATCGGATCTCGCACGCCCGTGAGCGCGCCGAACGCTCCGGCCTCACGCTCGAGCAGGTGCTCGAGGCGCAGGGGTGGGACGAGGCCCGCCTGCGGGAGGACTCGCGCGACCACGCCGTGCGCGCGATCAAGTCCGACCTGGTCCTCGAGGGGATCGCCCGGGCCGAAGACATGCAGGTCACGGCCGATGAGATCGGCGCGGAGGTGGGGCGGCTGGCCCAGGCGTACGGCCGTGAGCCGAAGGAGCTGGCGAAAGCTCTCGACCGCAGCGGTCAGATCGTGACGCTGGCCGGGGATATCATCAGAGGCAAGGCCCTCGACCTCCTGGTCGAGCATGCCGATATCGAAGACGGGGTTCCGCCCGAGGCGCCGCAGGCCGGCGCCGCGGGCGACGAGACGGACGCGCCGGCCGAGGGGCCGGACGACCACGAGGCAACGCCGAAGGAGCGCGGAACCGATGAGTGAGCTGAAGGATTACCTGGTCCCGGTCGTCGTCGAGCAGACCAGCCGCGGGGAGCGGTCGTTCGACATCTACTCGCGTCTGCTCAAGGAGCGGATCGTGTTCCTGGGGACACCGATCGACGACGCGGTCGGCAACCTGATCATGGCGCAGCTGCTGCACCTCGAGTCCGAGGACCCCGACAAGGACATCAACCTGTACATCAACTCGCCGGGCGGCGACATCACGGCGCTGTTCGCGATCTACGACACGATGCAGTTCATCAAGTGCGATGTCGCGACCACGGTGATGGGTCAGGCCGCGTCCGCCGCCGCGGTGCTCCTGCTCGCGGGCAAGAAGGGCAAGCGGTTCGCGCTGCCGCATGCCCGCGTCCTCCTCCACCAGCCGCACGGTGGTGCGCAGGGTCAGGCCGTGGACATCGAGATCCAGGCGAAGGAGATCACCCGGTACCGCAAGCTGCTCGAGCAGCTGATCGCCGAGCACACCGGCCAGCCGCTCGACAAGGTCAGCAAGGACACCGACCGCGACTACATCCTCACCGCCGAAGAGGCGAAGGACTACGGGGTGATCGACGAGATCATCACGAACCGCGGGATCACGGTGGAGCTTGCCGCCGCGGCGGCGGGCGGGGCGTAAGATTCGACGACCAGACCGGGACCGGGGTCCCGGCCGCGCAGGGAGAGGCGACAGGGGCGCATGGCGAAGTTCGGAGACTCGGACCTGCTGAAGTGTTCCTTCTGCGGGAAGAGCCAGAAGCAGGTCAAGAAGCTGATCGCCGGCCCCGGCGTCTACATCTGCGACGAGTGCATCGATCTGTGTAACGAGATCATCGAGGAGGAGCTCTCCGAGACCTCCGAGCTGAAGCTCGACCAGCTCCCCAAGCCGCAGGAGATCTACGGGTTCCTCGACGAGTACGTCGTCGGACAGGACACCGCGAAGAAGGTCCTGTCGGTGGCCGTCTACAACCACTACAAGCGGATCCAGGTCGGCGCGAAGGACAGCGAGGTCGAGCTCGCGAAGTCCAACATCATGATCCTCGGCCCCACCGGCTGCGGGAAGACCTACCTCGCGCAGACGCTCGCGCGGATGCTGAACGTGCCGTTCGCGATCGCCGACGCCACCGCGCTCACCGAGGCCGGGTACGTCGGCGAGGATGTCGAGAACATCCTGCTGAAGCTGATCCAGGCGGCCGACTACGACGTGAAGAAGGCCGAGACCGGGATCATCTACATCGACGAGATCGACAAGATCGCGCGCAAGTCCGAGAACCCCTCGATCACGCGCGACGTGTCCGGCGAGGGCGTGCAGCAGGCGCTGCTGAAGATCCTCGAGGGCACGACGGCCTCGGTCCCACCGCAGGGCGGCCGCAAGCATCCGCACCAGGAGTTCATCCAGATCGACACGACGAACATCCTGTTCATCTGCGGCGGCGCGTTCGCCGGCCTGGACAAGATCATCGAGTCCCGGATCGGGAACAAGGGAGTCGGGTTCGGCGCGGACATCCGGCCCGCCTCCGAGAAGGACCTCGGCGCGATCCTCGGCAAGGTGCTCCCCGAGGACCTGCTGAAGTACGGCCTGATCCCCGAGTTCGTCGGCCGCCTGCCCGTCATCACCAGCGTGAACAACCTCGACGAGAGCGCCCTGGTCGACATCCTCACGAAGCCGAAGAACGCGCTCGTCCGCCAGTACCAGCGCTTCTTCGAGTTCGACGGCGTCGGGCTCGAGTTCACCGACGACTCGCTCGCCGCGGTCGCCGAGCAGGCGATCCTGCGCGGGACCGGAGCGCGCGGGCTCCGCGCGATCATGGAAGAGGTCCTGCTGAACGTGATGTACGAACTGCCGTCGCGCCAGGACGTCACGAAGTGCCTGGTCGATCGCGACGTCGTGCTGACCGGCGTCAACCCCACGCTCGTCCCGCGCGAGAAGGCGAAGAAGCGCGGCGAGCGACAGGAGAAGACGGCGTGAGGTTGCGCCCTGCGGTCGCGGGCGCCGCGCTCGCGCTCGCGCTCGCGGCCTGCGGCTCCGACGGCTCCGATGGTGGATCCGCTCCGGAGGCCAGCACGGATCCCGCGGAGCTGGTCGGCGTCGTGTGGGCCCTGGACGACGCGACCCGGGGGGCGCTGGCGGAGGAGGCCCCCGAGGCGTCCGACATCACGCTCGAGTTCGCCGATGACGGGACGGTGAGCGGGAACGCCGGCTGCAACACCTACAGCGGTTCCTACGAGGCCGACGACCAGGGGTCGATGTCGTTCGGGCAAGCCGCCATGACGCAGATGGCCTGCGGCGAGGCCGTGATGGCCCTGGAGGCCAACTACGTGCAGACGCTCGGCCAGGTGACCGCGTTCGCGATCGACGAAGGCAACCTGATCCTGCAAGCGGTCAACGTCCAGCTGACGTACGGTCCCCAGGCGTAGCCACCGCCGGTGCGCGCAGCCGCCGCGCTCGTCTCCCTCGCGATCCTCTTGACGCCCGCGTGCGCGGACGAGGGCGACACGGCGTCGGACGGCGCGGGCACCGATCCCGATGATCTCGTCGGCATCGTCTGGCGGCTCGACGATCCATCGATCGCCTCGCTCGCCGAGGACGTCCCGGACACCGCGGTCGTGTCGCTCGAGTTCGCCGACGGGCAGGTCAGCGGCCGGTCCGCGTGCAACAGCTACTTCGGGGGGTACACGGCCGACGACGACGGGTCGTTGTCCTTCGACGCGCTCGGTGGGACCGAGATGGCGTGCGAGGAGCCGTTGATGACGCTCGAGGCCGCGTACCTGTCGGCGCTCGGCGCGGTCACCTCGTTCTCCGTCGGGGACACGCTGGAGCTCGCCGGACCCACCGGGACGCTCACCTTCTTCGAGGAGGTCCCGCCCGAGCCCCTCCCGTTGGTCGGCAGCCAGTGGGAGCTGGACTCCGTGTTCGCCGGCGACGCCGTCTCAAGCACGGTCGCCGGGACCGAGGTCACGATGATCCTCGCGGACGACGGCTCGGTGTCGGGGTCGAGCGGCTGCAACACGTACTCGGGCACCTACACGGTCGACGGTGACGCGCTCTCGTTCGGACCCCTCGCCGGCACGAAGATGGCGTGCGCCGAGGACGTGATGGCGCAGGAGACGGCGTTCCTGACGTCGTTGGCGGAGGTGGCCGGGAGCGCGATCGAAGGCTCCCGGCTCACGCTCCTCGATGGATCCGGCGCTCCGTTGCTCGGCTTCGTCGGCGTGCCCGCCGGCGCTACGGCCTGACCGGTTCAGCCCGCGTCCCGTATGGTGAACCACCCCATCAGCGGATGCGGACGAGGCTAACCCTCGACCGACGGCACCCGCGTCAAGCGATGATGAGGCCGGGAGGCTGCGGCCCGGTTCGGAGGGGGAACGGCGATGAAGCTCGGGGCGGTGCCAGGCGTTCTGGTCATCCGCACGTACGAGCGCGCCTGGCTCCGCAAGGACGTCGTCGCCGGGCTCGTCCTGACCGCGCTGCTCGTGCCGCAGGGCATGGCGTACGCCGAGCTCGCCGGCCTCCCGCCGATCACCGGCCTCTACACATCCATCCTCTGCCTGACCGCCTACGCCCTGGTCGGACCATCGAAGATCCTGGTCCTCGGCCCCGACTCGTCGCTCGGCCCGATGATCGCCGCGACGATCCTCCCGCTCGTCGGGGCCAACGGCGACCCCGCGAAGGCCGTCATGCTCGCCTCGATGCTGGCGTTGCTGGTGGGAGCGATCATGCTCCTGGCGGGCATCGCGAAGCTCGGCTTCATCGCCGACCTCCTCTCGAAGCCGACGCAGATCGGGTACATGAACGGCCTCGCCCTCACGATCCTCGTCGGCCAGCTCCCCAAGCTGTTCGGGTTCTCGGTCGACGCCGACGGCTTCATCCCTGAGCTCAAGGCGTTCGTCGACGGCGTCACCGGTGGTGAAACCGTGGCGGCGGCGCTGGCGGTGGGGGTGGGCGCGCTCGCCCTGATCCTCGTCCTACAGCGCGCGATGCCGAAGGTGCCGGCGGTCCTGGTCGCCGTCGTCCTGGCCATCCTGGCGGTGGACGCCTTCGACCTCACGGCATCCGGCGTGTCCGTGGTCGGGCCGTTGCCCAGCGGGTTCCCGCCGTTCACGATCCCCGACGTGTCGATCTCGGACCTGTCCCTCCTCCTCGCCGGTGCGTTGGGCATCGTGTTCGTCGCGCTCGCCGATACGATCTCGACGGCGTCGGCGTTCGCGGCTCGCGCCGGCGACCGGGTGCATGGGAACCAGGAGATGATCGGGATCGGCGCCGCGAACGTGGGGGCCGGGTTGTTCCAGGGGTTCCCGGTGAGCACGAGCGGATCGCGGACCGCGGTCGCCGAGCAGGCGGGGGCCAAGACCCAGGTCGCGGGCCTGGTCGGAGCCGGCGCGATCGTGCTGCTCCTGGTCGCCGTTCCGGGTCTGCTGAAGAACCTGCCCCAGCCGGCCCTCGCGGCCGTCGTGATCGCGGCGTCGCTGTCGCTCGCCGATATCCCCGCGGTCGTCCGCCTCTGGAAGCAGCGGAAGCTCGAGGCCTGGCTGTCCCTCGCGGCGTTCCTCGCCGTCACGCTCCTCGGCGTCCTCCCGGGGATCGCGATCGCGGTGGTGCTCTCGATCCTGAACGTGTTCCGCCGGACGTGGTGGCCGTACCAGGCCGTCCTCGGGGACACTCCCGACCTCCCCGGCTTCCACGACGTGGCCCGGCACCCGGATGCGACGACGACACCGGGCCTCGTCCTGTTCCGGTTCGACGCGCCGCTGGTGTTCGCGAACGCCCGGACGTTCCGGGAGCAGGTCACCGAGCTCGCGGCGGGTCCGGGCGTGCGTTGGATCGTGATCGCCGCCGAGCCGATCACCGACGTCGACACCACGGCCGCAGACATGCTCGAGGACCTCGACGAGTGGCTGAACGCCCGCGGCGTCTCCCTGGTCTTCGCGGAGATGAAGGACCCGGTGCGCGAGAAGATCAAGCGGTACGAGCTCAACCGCACGATCGATCCGACGCACTTCTATCCGACCGTCAAGGCCGCCGTGACCGCCTTCGAGGGGTCCGATGCCGGTGCGCGGGACGAGACACGCTGAGGGCTCGGTACGGACCTACGGGTCGAGCACCGGGGGTCGACCGATGGCCGTCCTCCAGACGTCCCGGGTCGCCGCTCGCCATCCCATCGCCCGCGCAGCCGGCGAGTAGCCGATCGCATGGCTGGGCAGCCGGACGCTCAATGCCTCCGACCTGATCGAGAACGTGAGGGGCGGGTCCAGCTCGAGCGTCTCGCCGTCGAGCCCAACGGCGACGGACGATCCCGATGACACCTCGAACGTCGGGGTCGCCCAGGACCTGAGCCCTGCGAATCGGTCCGGGTGCCCGGTCGCGAGAGCCGCCAGGAAGGCAGCCGCCTCCTTGTCGCTCCGGATCTCGAGGGCGACGATCCCCAGCTGCTTCGTATCCAGCCGTGGACGGCTGCCGAGCGTCCCGAGCGTGGAGCCATACGGGTTGTTGGAGACCTGGATCACGTGCGCCCCCAGATGGGGCTCGCCGTCGGGCCCCGTGTACCGCAGGTCGAACGACTCGGTGTCGGGCGCGAGGACCGTCGGGAGCGTGCTGAGGGCGGTGTCGACCTTGGCGTCTCGGTACGCGGGTGATCGGACGATCGCCGCGTAGAGGCCGAGCGAGACGTTGTTCACGAAGACGCGCCCGTTGACCTCGGCGAGGTCCATCGGTCGCTGCCTCGCTTCTCCGAAGGCGTCGAGCGCTCCGACCACGTCGTCCCGGTCGATCCCCAGATCGAGCGCGAGGTGGTTCCGTGTCCCCGCGGGGACGACCACCATCGGAACCCCCCGTTCGGCCGCGACGCTCGCAACGAGGGCCTGCGACCCGTCGCCGCCGGCCATGCCGATCACGTCGGCGCCACGATCGATGGCCCGGCGGGCGAGCTCGAGCAGGTCGTCGCCCGGCCGGAGGACCACGGGTTCGATGCCCCGTTCGCGGCACTCGTCCACGAGGTGGAACCGCTCCGCCTTCCCGCCACCGGACTTCAGGTTCATGATCAGAACGCCGCGGGTCGCGGGGGGCACCGGGGTCCCCGGGGTCTCGCTCCGCTTGAGCGCGTTCACGCTCCGACCGAGCGCGAACCGCGTGAGCGCGACCGCGAGCAGGAGCGGCACCGCGCGGATGAGCACCGAGACCGGACCGCCGCCCTCCTTGGCGAAGCCGATGAGCACGAGGCCCGTGAGTGCGGCGAGGGCGACGAGGACGGCGATCGCTCGACGTCGCCCCAGCCGCGTCAGTCCGTACCACGCGGCGAGGGCGGCGCCGGCGAGCAGCGCGAGCTGGGCGACGAGGAGGGGGATGTCGTCGGTGACGGTCAGGAACGTCGCCACGACGACCAGGGCGCCGAGGAGCAGCGCGGCCGCCGCGGCCAGCCGATGTAGGAGATCCGGTCGCTCCGAGGATGCGGTCATCGCGGCGAGCCTAGAGCCCACGGCCGGGCGCCGCTAGTCGGTCCGGTCGGCGGCCGTGCCCATGAACGCGAGGGTGAGCAACCCGACGCCGGCGCCGACGCAGAGGCCTCCGACCACGTCGGTGAGCCAATGGACGAGGAGGTAGCTACGGCTCCACGCCATCAAGATCGCGAGGCCGGCCGCGAGCACCGTCGCGCCGGCGCGCCGCCCCGTGGGAACGAGGAGCCCCACCACCAGGACGGCCGTCACCGCGGCGAAGGCCGCGTGGCCCGAAGGGAACGACGACAGGGAGCTCTCGAGGAGAGCGCCGGGAGGCCGGGGCCTGTCGACGGCGGCCTTGATGAGGGAGTTCGTCGCCCACGAGGTCAGCTCTCCGATCAACAGGACGGCGATCGCACGGCGGCGCCGGTCCCGCCAGAGCGCCAGCCCGGCGACCGCGACGATCGACCAGCTGAACGGGAACCGTCCGAGTTGGTCGAAGACGCGCTCGGCGATCGACGTCAGGGGAGCGCGACGCATCGTCGTCACGACGCCGACCCAGGCGCGATCGATCCCGAAGGCTCCACGATGGTTCGCCACGACGACCGCGCCGACGACCACGAGGAGGAGGAGCGCTCCGCCCACGGCGGCCGCCCTCCTCGGGTGGGCAAGCCCGTACCGCCGCCCGCTCGCCGGTGGGGGGGTCGCGCGCGGCGCGGCCGGCGGCGTCGGACCGGGGGCGGGGATGACCGCGCTCGCTTACCGTGCCGCCCGCGCCCGACCACGGAGCAGGGCGCGGACGGCGATCGACGTCGCCTCCCCGATCGTGGCGCCGATGAGCGATCCGACGACGACGTCACCGGGGTAGTGCACCCCCGTATGGACGCGCGAGTACGCGACGACGGCGGCGAGGCCGCGGAGCGGGACCGCGAGGCCCGGCATCGACCCGGCCACGGCCCCGGCGAACGCGAACCCGGACGCCGAGTGTCCCGAAGGGAACGATGTCGACGTCGGCATCGGGACCCATCGCTCTGCGGGCACACCGGCCGTTTCGCGATCCGGGCGCGCGCGTCCGCTCGCGAACTTCATCGGGATGTTGACGAGCGCGGAGTTGACGCCCACCGCCACGAGGCCGGTCACGGCGGCTCGACGACCGGTCCGCCCGCCGAGCAGGAAGAGCGCGCCGGCGGCGCCGAGCCACAGCTTCGAGTGGTTGGCGAGGCCTGAGAGCCGTCGGAGTGGCTCGTCGAGCGTCGGGGTGGGTGTGCTCGCGATCGCCCGATACACGGCTCGATCGACCTCGGCGAGCTCGTGAAGGGCCGCCGCCATCGCCGACCGGCGTGGTGTGGGGATCGCCTCGAGACGTCGGGCGAGGCGTTCCTCCGGCGGCCCAGGTTCATCGGGGTCGCGGGCGTCGCTCACCGGGCGATGCTAGTCGGCCTCGGCGTGAGAGCCAACGCACCGTGCGGCCGCGGCGCGATCGTTGAGGCTGTCTCGTGAGCGCCGTGGGGGCGGTCTCCCTGTGGCTCCTGACATGAACATCGGCGGTGGGCTCGGGAACGCTCGCGAACGGTAGTAACGTCGATGCCCCGAGATCCCGGTGGGAGACCAGCAGGCCGCCCGTTCGCCGAGCGAAGGAGAGAGAGCTAGATGGGAGTCCCGATCGCGATGCGTCTGAGGTTCGTCGTCCCCATCGCCCTGATCTCGTTGGTCGCGTTCACGGCGTGCGATCGGTCGTCGGACACCGACGAGCAGGTCGCCCAGCTCGAGCAACAGGTGGCCGACCTCGAGGCGGAGCTGGAGCAGACCCAGGCATCGCTGGAGGACTCCGAGGCGGCGAACGACGGGCTCGAGGAGCAGCTCACGCAGACGCGTGCTGATCTGTCGAGCACCCAGGACGAGCTCGCGTCAACCCAGGTCCAGCTCCTCGACGCGCAGGCCCAGCTGGCCCAGGTCGGCGAGCTGGTGCTGGAGGACGGCACGTACGTCGGACAGGTCCTCGGCGCCAAGACGAACCCGTACCGGGTGATCCTGTTCGACGCCGCGGGGCTGTTCCGTGCGGCTCAGGTCGCCCAGGACGTCACGATCACATCCGGTGGCTCGGACTACTCCCTCTCGGAGTTCGGCAGGCTCCTCGCGAGCACCGACCCGGACGACGCGAAGCTCGCGAACGGCAACTACCAGGTCATCGTGAAGGACGGCCTGGTCACGTCGATCAAGAAGTCCAAGAAGTAGCCGGCGTCGACCCCGCGGCGCGCCGTACCGGTTCGTCGCCCGACGCGGGATAGAGTGCGCGGCATGTCGACCGAGTCGAAGACGGCCGCGGCGGCGACGGCGGCCGGCACGGTGCTGCTCTCGCTGTGCGCGGGTCAGTTCCTGATGGCGCTCGACAGCTCCGTCATGAACGTCTCGATCGCGACCGTCGCCGACGACCTCGGCACCACCGTCACGGGGATCCAGACGGCGATCGTCCTGTACACCCTGGTGATGGCCATGCTGATGGTCACGGGCGGCAAGATCGGCTCGATCATCGGGCGCAAGCGCGCCTTCATGCTCGGCCTCGTCATCTACTGCTCGGGCTCGTTGACGACGGCCCTGTCGCCCAACCTCACGGTCCTCATCTTCGGCTGGTCGTTCCTGGAGGGGGTCGGCGCGGCGCTGATCATGCCCGCGATCGTGGCGCTCGTGGCGGGCAACTTCCCGCCGGAGGGGCGGCCTCGAGCGTACGGTCTCGTCGGGGCCGCGGGCGCGATCGCGATCGCCGTGGGACCGCTGATCGGGGGTCTCGCGACGACGTACGCGTCGTGGCGATGGGTCTTCGCCGGCGAGGTGATCGTGGGAGCCGGCATCTTCCTGTTCGCCCGCCGCGCCGCGGACGCGCCCGTCGAGCATCGCCCGCATCTGGACCTGGTGGGCTCGTTGCTCTGGGCCCTCGGGATGGGGCTCGCGATCTTCGGCGTGCTGCGCTCCTCCGATTGGGGCTGGCTCCGACCGGCCGAGGGCGGGCCGTCGGTGCTCGGGATGTCGCCGGTGATCTGGCTGATCCTCGGCGGGTCTGGTCTCGATCCGGCTGTTCATGGGGCACATCCGTCGTCTCGAGACCACGGGCGCGGAACCGCTCGTCACCCCGTCGCTGTTCGGGAACCACCAGATGACCGGTGGCCTCATCATGTTCTTCTTCCAGTTCGTCGTGATGATGGGTGTGTTCTACGTCGTCCCGCTCTACCTGTCGGTCGCGCTTGGGCTGTCGGCGATCGACACGGGCATCAAGATCACGCCGCTGTCGCTGACGATGCTGGTCGCGGCCGCGGGGATCCCGAAGTTCTTCCCCGCCGCTTCGCCACGGCGGGTCGTCACCATCGGGCTCGTCGCCATGGTCGTCGGCATCGTTGCCCTCCTCACCGCGATGGACGTCGACGCGAGCGCGGCGATCGTGACCGGTCCGATGCTCCTGATCGGCCTCGGGATGGGCGGCCTCGCCTCGCAGCTCGGCGCCGTCACCGTCTCGGCGGTTCCCCAAGAACAGAGCCCGGAGGTCGGCGGTCTCCAGAACACGGCCAGCCAGTTCGGCGCGTCGCTCGGTACGGCACTCACCGGATCGATCCTGATCGCCGCGTTGACGACGTCGTTCCTGACCGGCATCGCCGAGAACCCGGACGTGCCCGACGAGGTCGCATCTCAGGCGAGCGTCGAGCTCGCGAGCGGCGTCCCGTTCATCTCCGACGCCGACCTCGCGTCGGCCCTCGAGGACGCGGGTGTGGATGCGACTACGACCGCGGCGATCGTGGACGAGAACGAGCAGGCTCGCGTCGGAGGGCTCCGCGCCGCCCTCGCCCTCCTGGCGTTGATCGGCATGGTCGCGCTCTTCTTCACGAGGCGTCTGCCCGAGCGGCAGCCCGGTGCCCCGGTGCCGCCGCATACGGCCCGGGGGTCCTGAGGCCACCCTGCACCGTCACCAGGTCGGCGGGATCGGACGGCCCGCCGCGAGATGGGTCGCGTTCCTCTGCGACCGTGGCGGCGTCCTCGCGACCCGTTAGGCCGCGACGGCGAGACGCTCGAGATGCTGGGTGGATCGGCCCGTTCGTGCCCATCGTCGAGGCCGACGGGGACCGGTCACTGGGCTAGCCTCGGTAGCATCGGCTGAGCGGTCCGAGACGCCGGACCGCGTCGGTAGACGGGCCGGGTTCGGTGACGAGAGGAGTCGGTGGGCGATGGGGGTCGAGCAACGAGTGATCGTCGGGGCCGCCGATCCGTCCGTGACGCCGCCGTACGTGTGCGGAGCGTCGGACGTGGTGGCAGCGATGGGTTCCGATGCGACGTCGGGCCTGACGGGCGCCGAGGCCGCGATCCGCCTCTCCACGTACGGACCGAACCAGATCACGGGTGAGGAGCCTCCGTCGATGTGGGCGATCGCGCTCCAGGAGCTCCGGAACCCGATGAACATCATGCTGGTGGCCGTCACCGTCGTCAGCTTCCTGATCGGGCAGGTTTCCACCGGCATCATCGTCGCGCTGCTGATCGCGCTCAACGTCGTGCTCGGCGCGAGGCAGGAGCTGAAGGCCAGGGCCAGCGTCGACGCCCTGTCGAAGATGCAGGTGCCGCAGGCCAAGGCGCTGCGAGACGGCGCGGTGACCCTCGTCCCGGCGGTCGACCTGGTCCCGGGCGACATCGTCCAGCTCGAAGCGGGTGACATCGTCCCGGCCGACGGGCGGATCCTCCGCTCCGCCACGCTAGAGGCCCAGGAGGCAGCCCTGACCGGGGAGAGCGCCCCCGTGGCCAAGGATGCCGGCGTCCTTCCGGCGGGCGATGTCGCGATCGGCGACCGCTCGAACATGCTGTTCCAGAACACCTCCGTGACCAGGGGTACCGGATCGATCGTCGTCACCTCGACCGGGATGCAGACCCAGATGGGTCAGATCGCGACGATGCTGACCGCGGTCACGCGGACGCGATCGCCGCTCCAGAAGGAGCTCGACTCCCTGACGAAGGTCCTCGGCATCATCGCGTGGACCGCGGTCGCGTTCATCGTGGTCGTCGGGTTGGCGCGGGGCATGGAGGCCAAGCAGCTCCTGTTGCTCGGCACGGCGATGGCGATCTCGGCGATCCCCACGGGGCTTCCCGCGTTCGTCTCCGGCCTGCTCTCTCTGGGGGCGAAGCAACTGGCCGAGTCCAAGGCGGTCGTCAAGAACCTGACCGACGTCGAGACGCTCGGGGCAACCAGCGCCATCAACACCGACAAGACCGGCACGCTCACGATGAACCAGATGATGGTCTCGACGATCTACGCGAACGGCTCCTGGTTCACCGTCGAGGGCGAGGGCTACGGCAAGACGGGCGCGATCACGTCGGTCGCCGGTGTCCCGGTGCCGGACTTCACGCGGCTGGCGTTGGGACTGTGCCTCGACAGCGACGCGACCGTGGCCGACGACGGATCGGTGGTCGGCGATCCGACGGAGGCGGCGTTGGTCGTCCTGGCGGCCAAGCTCGGGGTCGGCGCCGAGGAGACGCGGCGGGCCTATCCGCGCATCACCGAGGTGCCGTTCGACTCCGACTACAAGTTCATGGCCACCTTCCACCGGGTGCCGGTCGACGGGGTCGAGCACGTGATCCAGCTGGTCAAGGGCGGTCCCGACGTGGTCCTGGCCCGCTGTACCGAGTCGGGCGGCCCGTTGAGCGGCTCGCAGGTGCCGATCGACGAGGCCCGCCCCGGCATCGATACCGCGAACGAGGGCATGGGCGAGAAGGGCCTCCGGGTGCTCGCGTTCGCCGCGCGGTTGATCGAGGAGGACGAGACGCAGGCGATGACCGACGATCCGATGACGCTGGTGCACGACCTCGGGTTCGTCGGCATGGTGGGGATGATCGACCCGCTCCGCGCCGAGGCGAAGGGCGCCGTGCAGACCGCGCTCGGGGCCGGCATCGACGTGCGGATGATCACCGGCGACCACGCGGTCACGGCGCGAGCGATCGGCGAGACGCTCGGGCTGGGGCCGGGTGCGATCAGCGGCTCCGAGCTGGAGGCGATGACCGATGAAGAGCTCGCGCGTCGGCTGCCCGAGCTCCATGTCTTCGGACGGGTCTCGCCAGAGGACAAGCTCCGCCTGGCCCGGTCGATGCAGGCGCAGGGCTTGATCGTCGCGATGACGGGCGATGCGGTCAACGACGCCGCGGCGTTGAAGCAGGCCGACATCGGCGTGGCGATGGGCAGCGGCGCCGAGGTCACGAAGCAGGCCGCGCGGATGATCCTGACCGACGACAACTTCGGCACGCTCGTGCACGCCGTCGAGATCGGCCGCAGGGTCTACGACAAGGTCGTCTCCTACGTCCGATTCCAGATGACCCAGCTGCTGTCCCTGGTGTTGCTCTTCGTCGCCGCCACGGCGTTCAACATCAACGAGGGGGTCGCCCTGACGCCGTCGATGGTGCTCTACCTGCTCTTCTTCGCGACGTCGTTCGGCGTGGTGGTCATCGCCGTGGACCCGGGGGACCCGGACGTGATGCACCGACCGCCGAGGGATCCGAAGCTCCCGATCACCAACCGGACCGCGGTCGCGTTCTGGCTCCTGTACGCGGCGGTGCTCTTCGTCGCCGCGTTGATCCCCCTCGTCGCGGGACCGGACGAACCGAGCACCGATCAGGCGAGCGCCTCCATGACGATGACGTTCGTCGTGATGGGGCTGGGCACGGTCTTCAACGCGCTGACCAACCGGCGCGATCCCACGAGCGGGTTGGTGGCCCCGATCCTCGAGGCGCTCTCGATCTCGCTGGTCCCCGTGTCGCTGATCTTCCTCGCGACGCAGCTGCCGGGTCTCCAGGCGGGGCTGATGACCACCTCGCTCAGCGGACCGCGGTGGCTCGCCTCCATCGGGCTCGCCCTCCTGCTTCCCCTGGTCATCGAGGGCACCAAGTGGATCCGCCGCCGGCGCGCGCCGAAGGTCGCCGCGATCGATGCGCGGCGGGTGGTTACCCCCGCGCGCGCGCTGATGGAGGAAGCGTCATGACCGTGCCGGGTGCGCCGGACGGTTCTCGACATCACGATCGGAGTTGAGCGACATGGGCAAGAAGAAGAAGAAGTCGAAGAAGCGCACGCTTCAGCGCGACCCGGTGGTGACGCCGGCCGCGACACCGGTGCAGGAGCAGGCCGGAGGCCGGCTCGCCCTCCAAGATGGGACGCAAGGAGTACGAGCGCGAGATGCGTCGTCTGCACGGCGAGCTCGTCGCGATGCAGGAGTGGGTCAGGGCGTCGGGCGCCAAGATCTGCGTCGTCTTCGAGGGGCGCGACACGGCCGGCAAGGGCGGCACGATCAAGCGGATCACCGAACGGGTGAGCCCCCGCGTGTTCCATGTCGTCGCCCTATCCGCCCCGACCGAGCGCGAGCGGTCGCAGATGTACGTCCAGCGCTACATCCCACACTTCCCAGCGGCCGGAGAGGTGATGATCTTCGACCGCAGCTGGTACAACCGCGCGGGCGTCGAACCCGTGATGGGCTTCTGCACCCCGGAGCAGTCCGAGCGGTTCCTGGAACAGGTGCCGGAGGTCGAGAAGGCGATGGTCGAGTCGGGGATCCTGCTCCTCAAGTACTGGCTGGAGGTCGGCCCCGACGAGCAGACCCGGCGTTTGGAGAGCCGCATCAACGACCCGAGGAAGATCTGGAAGCTGTCGGACATGGACCTGAAGTCCTACAGCCGCTGGTTCGACTACTCGCGCGCGCGGGACGCGATGTTCGCCGCGACCGATACGGCGTGGGCGCCCTGGTACGTCGCGCACACCGACGACAAGAAGCGGGGTCGGCTGAACATCATCACCCACCTGCTGAGTCAGATCCCGTACGAACCGCTCGAGCCCCGCGACATCACGCTGCCCGAGCGGCAGGACGCCGAGGGCTACGTGGAGCCGAAGCTCCCCTTGCGGTACATCCCGACACCCTTCTAGTCGCGCGCCGCCACTAGGCGACGAGCGCGGAGATCACCATGCCGAGTCCCACGCCCCCGACCACGTCGTGCGGCAGGTGCGCGCCCACGTAGATCCGGCCGAACCCCGTGGCGGCCACCACGCCGGCCAGGATCGGACCGGACCAGGCCGGGAGCTCCTCGGCCGCGATCATGGCGAGGGTCGTGGCGACCGCGGCGTGGCCCGAGACCCACCCGAGGTCGCCCTCGATGCCCTCGCGGATGCGCACGCCTTCGACCACGCCGGCCGGCCGCTCTCGGCCGCCGAGCGGCTTCAACGCCTTCGCGCCCAGCCAGGCCGCCGTCCCGCCGAGCAGCAATCGACCCGCGAACCGGCGTCGTCCGGCCAGCAGCGCGACGCCGGCCGCGACCGGGACCGTCGCGAAGGTGCCCGCCTGCATCACGGCGCGGACCGGCATCCGGATCGGTCGCTCGCCCGTTGATCGCGCGGAAGACGCGCTCCTCGCCGGGCGGCGATCGACCGGTCCCGCGAGCCGCGAGCCAGCTGCCGACGATCAGGGCCTTGCCGACGACGACGCGAGCCGTCCGCCGGCGGCGCTCATCGGTCGAGCCTCAGGTGCGGCTGCGCCCGGCGATCGCGTCCCAGATCACCAGGACGATCACCGCACCGACGATCGAGCCGACGATGCCGCTCGCGCGGAGCTCGATCCCGTCGCCGGCGATCAAGCTCACCAGCAGGCCGCCGACGAACGATCCGATCAGTCCGGCGGCGAGCGCCTGACCCCAGTTGCGGCGTCCCGGGCGCGTCCGGCCGAGGATCAGCTGGGCGAGCCAGCCGATCCCCATGCCGAACACGATGATGCCGAGGATCAGCACGTCGTCACCCCGGCGTCGAAAGAAGCGCTCAGACCGACATCATCGCCTTGCGCTTCATGTCCTCGTACTCCTCGGCGGTGATCTTGCCCTCGTCGCGGAGCTTCGCGAGCTTCGCGACCTCGTCGGCGGCCGAGTAGCCGCTGACGCGCCGCTGCGCCTCCTGGGCCTGCTCGATCATCTGCTTGTCCTGCTCGGTCATCTTCGGCCGCGCGATCACGTAGATCAGCGCTCCCAGGAACGGCACGATGAAGATCAGGAAGATCCACCCGGCCTTCGCCCATCCCGACAGGTCGTTGCGCCGGAAGATGTCGGCGAAGATCGAGATGAAGATCCAGATCGCCATGAACCAGAAGAAGAAGACGAGCATCGCCCACAAGGCGTCGCCCAAGTTCCATTCCGCAAGCACGTGAACACCCTCCCTCGTTCGGTCGCAACGACTATAGGTGGTCGGGCCGGTCCTTGACGAACCGCGATGGCGGCCCCGTGCGAGACTCGAACGGTGAAGCTGAAGCGGCTGCGGCGCCGGCGGGGCGGCATCGTGGATCGGCGCGGGAGGTCCTCGGGCGGCGCCGGCATGGGGTTCCCCGGGTTCCCATCAGGTGGGGGCGGGGGGTTCCCGACCGGCGGCGGAGGGTTCCCGGTCGGCAAGGGCGGCGGTCGGGATCGGCGCGGTCCTGCTGATCGTGCTGGCCGTCCTGATCCTGCCCCGCTGCCTGGCGAGCGGCGGCCTGGGCGACATCCTCGGTGGTTCGCTGGACGGGTTCGCCGACGCGGGGCCGGCGGAACCCGCGCCGACGGGGCCCGGCGTCGACCCGACCGACCCGACGGGGGCGTTCGTGGACGCCGTCGCGGACGACGTGCAGTTCGTCTGGGACGACGTCTTCACGCGTGCCGGGAAGGCGTACGAGCCCACGAAGGTGGTTCTCTTCACCGGAACCACGTCGTCCGCGTGTGGCCAGGCGTCGGCGGCGACCGGCCCCTTCTACTGTCCCGCCGATCGCCTCGTCTACCTCGACGCATCCTTCTTCGAGGAGCTCGAGCGGCGGTTCGGCGCCTCCGGCGACTTCGCCGAGGCCTACGTGGTCGCGCACGAGATCGCGCACCACGTGCAGACGCTGCTCGGGATCAACGGCCGGGTCCAGCAGCAGTCCCGCGACGATCCATCGCTCGCGAACGAGCTCTCGGTTCGGCTCGAGCTCCAGGCGGACTGCTTCGCCGGGGTGTGGGGGCGATCGGCGCAGGCGGCGGGCATCCTCGAGCCGGGCGACGTCGAGGAGGGGCTGAACGCGGCGTCGGCGATCGGGGACGACCGGATCCAGGCGTCGGTGAACGGACGGATCGACCCCGAGAGCTTCACGCATGGGACCTCGGAGCAGCGCGCCGCGTGGCTCAGGACCGGGATCCAGGTCGGGAACCCCGACGCATGCGACACCTTCTCGATCCCGTACGACGAGCTCTAGGCACGCGTCGCCGCGAGGTCAGAGCGCCGACAGCGCGATCGATGCGGCGAAGCCGGCGACGACCAGGCCGCCCGTCAGGATCCCCTCGACCGCGTAGGCCTCGGGGAGCAGCGTGTCGGCGAGCATCGCGAGCAGCGCGCCGGCGGCGAACGCCTGCGCCAGGGGAGCGGCGTTCCCGCCGTGAGGATCGAGCAACAGGTAGCCGGCCGCGGCGCTCACGGCGGACACGGCGATCACGAGGAGCCACATCCGGACGACCCGGCCCCGGGACCAGCCGGCGATCCTCAGACCGCTCGACGACGACATCCCCTCCGGGAGGTTCGAGAGCACGATCCCGGCGAACAACGACACGCTCACCGCGCCCTGCAGCACGGTCAGGCCGAGCACGAAGGACTCGGGGATCCCGTCGAGCACCGACCCCAGGACGATCGCGAGCGGCGAACCTTCCGCCTGCGCCCCCGAGAAGTCCTTGCGTGCGGCTCCGCCGCGACGGTCGATGATCCAATCGCCGACCGTGAAGACCGCCGCTCCGACGAGGACCAGCGCGGCCACCGGCCACACGTCGCTCGTCTCGAGCGCTTCGTCGACGAGCTCGAACGCGACCGCTCCGATCAGCACGCCGGTGCCGAGGGCCATGACGATCGCGATCACCCGCGGGCTCGGCCCGATCGCGTACGCGATCAGCGCGCCGACCAGCAAGGCCGAGGCTCCGGCCGCCCCCCATGCGAACGCCTCGGTCATCGCGCTCCCTCGCAGGTCATCTCCGCAGCCCACCCACCGGCTCATCCTTCGTCCGTCGGCGACGTCATCGCACGATACGTCCGCGGCGCCCCGGCGCCGAGGACCGAGGGCTCGCCGACCACCTCGCCTGGCTCGCCGGCGTGACGAGCCGGTAGCATCCGCACATCGCTCGAGAGGGAGGTCCATCGTATGGAGGGTGGTGAGCGGGCGGCCGCGAGGTCGCTGGCGGGGGTCTGGTGGCTCTTCCTCGTCACCGGGATCCTGTGGCTGCTGGTCGCGCTGATCGTCCTGCGCTTCAACCTCACGTCGATCGCGGCGGTCGGCGTGCTGCTCGGTGTGATCCTGCTGATGGCGGGGATGAATGAGTTCCTGATGATGGCGATGCCGGGGCTGGGGTGGAAGTGGTTCCACGCGATCCTCGGCGTGCTGTTCGTGATCGGAGGGATCTGGGCATTCATCCACCCGATCGACGCCTTCTGGGAGCTGGCTGCGATCCTCGGGTTCCTGCTGGTCCTCAAGGGCACGTTCGACATCGTCACGGCCGTGATGACGCGCGAGATCAACGACATCTGGTGGCTCGGGCTCGTGATCGGGATCCTCGAGGTGCTGTTGGCTTTCTGGGTGTCGCAGCAGTACTTCGCGCCGCGCGCCGCGATCATCCTGATCTGGGTCGGGTTCGCAGCGCTCTTCCGTGGGGTCGGTGAGATCGTCACGGCGTTCGAGCTTCGCTCGGTGAACAGGGATCCCGCGGCCGCATAGTTCCGACGGGGCGGTCGACGAGCCGAAGCTCTCTGTCGTCCTCCCCGATCCGAGATAAGGGGAGGCTCGTGTCTACGCAGGTCCTGAACGAACGCACCTTCACGCCGGCCACGGTCGACAAGGTCACCGGCGGGACGCCGGTCACTCGGACGATGTCGGTCGGCGGCACGGCCTTCAAAGCCGTGTTCCTGCTGATCCTCACGATCGGGTTCGCCGTCGTGGGATGGCGCAACGCCGGCAGCGTGTTCTCGACCACGTCGGGGATGCTCTTCCTGGTCGGCTACATCCTGCTGATCGCCCTCACCTTCGCCGCCGTCTCGAACCCGCGGATCGCTCCTGTGCTGGGGCTCGTGTATGCGGCCCTGATGGGATCGTGGATGGGCGCGATCTCGCGCGTCTACGAGACGTTCTACGACGGGATCGTCGGACAGGCGGTGTTCGCGTCGCTCTGCGTGTTCCTCGCCTGTCTCCTGCTCTTCGGGACGGGGGTCGTTAAGGTCACCGGTCGCTTCGCCGCCATGGTGATCGGCGCCACCTTCGGGATCCTGATCCTGTACCTGGTGGCGTGGCTCTTGGACCTGTTCGGAGTGGAGCTGCGGTTCCTCTCGCAGCCGACGCCGCTCGGGATCGGGATCAGCGTCGCGATCTGCCTGGTGGCCGCGCTGAACCTGTTCATCGACTTCGAGGTGATCCGCGGAGGGACGGCCGCGGGCGCCCCGAAGCAGATGGAGTGGCTCGCGGCCTTCGGCCTGCTCTCGACGCTCGTGTGGCTCTACCTCGAGATCCTGAGGCTGCTCGCGCTGCTGCGGGGGAGCCAGTGATCGTCGTGACCCGGGATCGGTCCGCCGCGATGCAGGCGCCCCCGGCACGACGTATGGTCCGGTCATGACGGAGACAGGGAACGAGCCCGAGCAGTCCGCGGAGGAGGTCGCCCGGCTCGCCGCCGAACGCGATCGGCTGGCGAGCGAGGTCGAACGGCTGAAGGACCGACCTGCCCGGAAGTTCCGCACGCGCCGGATCGTGGCGACGATCCTCGTGGTGCTGACCGTCCTGTCGTTCGCCCTCGTCGTGCCCGCCGCCTGGGGACGGCGGACCGCCTTGAATACCGACCGATACGTGGCCACGGTCGCCCCGCTCGCCGCAGATCCGGCGGTCCAGCAGGCCCTCGCGACCCGGGTCACGGAGTCCGTGTTCGAGGCGCTCGACGTGCAGCCGGTGATCGCCGAGGCGCTCCCGGACCGCGCGTCCTTCCTGGCCGGGCCGCTCACGAACTCGTTGCAGAACTTCGTCGAGGACCAGGTCCAGAAGGTGTTCGCGTCGGAGGCGTTCCAGACCTTCTGGGTCGCGGCGAACCGCTTCGTCCATGCGCAGCTCATGGCCGTCCTCGATGGGAACGCCGACTCGACGATCTCGATCCAGGACGGCAAGGTGATGCTGAACCTCTTGCCGCTGGTGAACCTGGCGCTCGTGCAGATCCAGGCGCTCGCCACGGACCTGGTCGGGCGCGACGTGACGCTGCCGACGATCACCGCCGACATGATCCCTCAGCAGGCCGTCTCGGCGCTCGAAACCGCGCTCGGCCGCGATCTGCCCGATGACATCGGGCAGATCCCCGTGTACGACTCGAACGAGCTGCAGGCGGTCCAGGACGGCGTGCGCCTCTTCGAACGAGGAGTCCTCCTGCTGGCCCTGCTCCTACTCGTGTTCCTGATCGGGGCGATCTGGATCTCGCCGACCAAGCGACGGACCATCCTGCAGCTCGCGGTCGCGGCCACCGTCGTGTTGGTGATCGAGCGGAGGTTGGCGCTGCGCCTGGGCGACCGCGTGATCGCGCAGGCAGGCGGCGACGAGCATCCCGCCGTCGGGGTCCTCGTGAACACGTTGCTGGCGAGCCTCCGTCGCTACACCGGATGGATGCTCGTCATCCTGTTGGTGACGATCGCCGCCGCGCTCCTGACGGGTCCGTACCCGTGGGCGCGGTCGCTCCGCGGGTGGGCCGCCGGGCTCGTCCCGGCGCTGTCCGGGGCGGTCGCCGGGGGAGGAGAGACGCCGTCCGCGGCCGCGACGTTCATCGGAGCACACCGCGATGCGCTGATGATCGCCGGCGCCGCGGTGCTGGTCCTGCTGGTGATGCTGATCGACCTGTCGTTCGGGTGGCTGCTCGCGCTGGTCGCCGTCGTCGCCATCTACGAGCTGGTCGTGTACCAGGTCGCGCGCGGGGTCGGGGGGCCGGCGGAGACCCAGCCGCTCCCGTGAGCGAGCCGCCTCCTGAAGAGCCTCCACTCGACAGATCGAGTGGCACCACCGCGTCTCAGGGAGCGCCGGACGACCGGAACACGGACGGTGATCCGAGCCGTGGGGTCCGGCGACGTGCCGAGGAGCTCCGGGGGCGCGCGGACGGGCTCCGTCGCCAGGCGGCGTCGGGCGTCGAGACCGCCTCGGGGCGCTACCCCACCGTCCGGTGGGTCCTGGATGCGTATGACAAGGACAGGCGACGGTTCGGCGGGATGCTGGCCGGTGGCCTCGCGTTCAAGCTGTTCCTCTGGCTGCTCCCGTACGCCCTCCTGATCGTCGGGATCCTCGGGTACGCGTCGAGCTACAGCGATCAGCCACCCGACCAACTCGCCAAGAGCGCTGGCCTGTCCTCGGCACTGGTGGCGATGGTGGCACAGGCCGTGGAGGACTCGGGTCGGGGGAGGGTCTTCCTCCTGCTGCTCGGGGCCGCGCTGACGTTGTGGACCGGGCGTGGGCTCGTGCGCGCCCTCGGGGTCATCAACACCGCGGCATGGGACCTGCCGATCCAGCGGGCGAAGGGCACCTGGAAGGGATCGGCGTTCTTCGTCGGGTTCGCCACGCTCCTGTTCGGATCGCAGCTGCTGGGGGGGGCGTTGTACTCCGGTTCGTTCGCGACAGACGTCCTGGCGTCGATCACGCTGATCGGGCTCTTCTCGGGGATCTGGCTGGCGGGAGCGGTCTATCTGCCTCGGCCCGAGGGCGTTCCGTGGATGGCCCTGATCCCGGGCGCCGTCGTGATGGGCGCGAGCGTACGGGCGGTCGCACTCGTCACCTCCGTCTACTTCGCCGGGAAGCTCGCGCGCGTCGACGACCTCTATGGCTCGCTCGGGATCGCGACCGTGTTCCTCGCGTGGCTCTTCATCGCCTCGCGCGTGATCGTGGCCGCGACGTTCCTCAACGCCTCACGCTGGTTCGCGCATCACCCGCCGGCGGCCGCCGCGGCCTGAAGCTCCTTCGTGAAGTACGTGAGCGCCTTCTTCGTCTTCGTCTGTTGCGTGCCCGCGGGGGACACCCCGTGTTCCCGCAGGAACACCCTCGCCTCGGCCGCCACCTGGAATGCCTCACCGGGCAGGCACTTCGTGGACAGCTCCAGGATCCGGGTCCCGTCCGGGTAGAACCAGAGCTCCGCGACCATCTTCCGGTTCAGCTGTTCCGGGAACCACCGCACCTTCAGCACGAACAAGGGTCCGAGGATGCCCAGGTCGTCCAGCCCGAGCCCTTCGGGGGCCCACTCCCGGTAGAGATCGCGCTGCTCCTTCGAGAACAGCTTGCGGATCGTGCCCTCACCTCGGACGGCGCCGCGGACATCCTCGTTCGTCGACAGCCCCTTGAGCGAGCCGGAGCACACGAACCCACCGGGCATCATGTCGACCTCGACGCCGAAGGTCGGCGACCGCCTGAGCTCCTCGGGGACCTCGTCGGGGACGACCGGCCGGAGCTTCACCACCGTGTCGGCCCGCTTCCCTTGCACCCGTCGTGCGCGGACCGCGACGCCGGCCGCCTGCAGGGCCAGGTCGGGGGTATCGAAGAAGTAGACCTGCCGGATCTGCGCGTCGAGCGGGTCCATGTCGAACGCCTGGATCGTGGCCCGGTGTTCCGCCTCGGGCACGGTCATCTTCAGCTCCACGGTGTCGGATCCCTTCATCAGCGCGAGGACCTGGGTCAGGTCTTCGTCCGAGAGGGCGCCGGGGCGGGGCCGGGGGCTCAGGACCCCTCCGCCGCGTCGCGCCCGTGGACGATCAGCGCGTAGATCACGAACACGCACACGGTCAGGAGCGTGATCGACCAGACGGGTTGATACGGGATGAACAGGAAGTTCGCCGTGGCGGAGCCCGCTGCGACCAGCACACCGACGGTCCTCGCCCAGACGGCGCCGGTGGAGAGGGAGAACCCCGCCAGCGCAACCACGGTCCCGATGATGAGGTGGATCCATCCCCACGTGGTCACATCGAACTTGAACAGGTAGTCGGGGGTCGCGACGAAGAACGAATCGCGGAACAACGCGGCGAGCGCCAAGAACACCTGCCAGATCCCCATCACGATCATCAGTACGCCGGCGAACACGATCCAACCGGCCCAGCCGCTCGACCCTCGCTCCGACATCCGCTCCTCCTTCGTGCATGGGCCGGTCGAAGGCCGCGCTCCGTACACTGCGCGCGTGTCCGAGCAGGCGAGCCGACCCGAGATGGCCCCCCAGTATGACCCGTCCGAGGTCGAGCCGCGCTGGGCCGTCGAGTGGCTCGACCGAGGCATCTTCCGGGCCGATCCTGGCTCCGGGAAGGAGCCGTACTGCATCGTGATCCCGCCCCCGAACGTGACCGGGCGTCTCCACGTCGGGCACGCCCTCGGGGACACGATCCAGGACCTGCTGATCCGCCGGGCGCGGATGCAGGGTTACGAGGCCCTCTGGCTCCCGGGGATGGACCACGCGGGGATCGCGACGCAGGTGGTCGTGGAGCGGGAGCTCCGTAAGGAGGGGATCGACCGGCTGGAGCTCGGGCGCGAGGCGTTCATCGACCGGGTCTGGAGGTGGAAGGAGTCCTACGGGGGCCAGATCGTCGAGCAGATCAAACGCCTGGGCTGTTCGTGCGACTGGTCACGCGAGCGGTTCACGATGGACGAGGGCCTTTCACGCGCGGTCCGCGAGGCGTTCGTCCGCTGGTACGACGACGGGTTGATCTATCGGGGGGAGCGCCTCGTGAACTGGTGCCCGACGGACCAGACCGGTCTCTCCGACTCCGAGGTCGTGCACGAGGAGGTCGAGGGCGAGCTCGTCACGTTCCGCTACGAGCTCTCCGACGGCAGCGGGTCGATCGACGTAGCCACGACTCGCCTCGAAACGATGCTCGGGGACACGGGGATCGCCGTGAACCCCGACGACGAGCGGTACCGGCCGCTCCTCGGCAGGACCGTCCGGCACCCGTTCGACGGCCGCGACATCCCGATCGTGGCCGACGCGCTCGTCGACCGCGACTTCGGGACCGGCGCGGTCAAGGTCACGCCGGCTCACGACCCGAACGACTTCGAGATCGCGCAGCGGACAGGCCTGCCGCTGATGAACGTCTTCGGCCCGGACGCCACGATCAACGAGCACGCCGCCGAGGAGTTCTACGGCCTCAACCGGTACGACGCACGCTCGGCCGTCCGGGAGGCGCTGATGAAGCTCGGCGCGATCGTGAGCGAGGAGCGTCCGTACCTCCACTCCGTCGGTCACTGCTACCGCTGTCACAGCGAGATCGAGCCCTGGATCTCGGGCCTGCAGTGGTTCGTGGCGGTGGATCGGCTGAAGGAGCCCGCGCGGGAGGTCGCACTCGACGATCGCCTGACGTTCTGGCCGGAGCGGTGGACGAAGCCCTACGTGGCCTGGATGGAGAACCTCCGCGACTGGAACATCTCGCGCCAGCTCTGGTGGGGGCACCGCATCCCAGCCTGGTACTGCCCGGACGGCCACGTGACGGTCGCGAGGGAGGACCCCGCGGGGTGCGCGATCTGCGGATCGGCCGCGCTCGAGCAGGATCCCGACGTCCTGGATACGTGGTTCTCCTCCCAGCTCTGGCCGTTCTCCACCCTGGGGTGGCCGGACGACACGGAGGACCTGCGCACGTTCTACCCGAACGCGGTCCTGGTGACGGGCTACGAGATCCTCTACCTGTGGGTCGCCCGCATGGTGATGTCCGGGCTATCGTTCATGGGCGACGTCCCGTTCCGCCACGCGGCGATCCACGGGCTCGTCCGCGACGCGCACGGTCGCAAGATGTCGAAGTCGCTCGGCAACGTGATCGATCCGATGGAGATGATCGACCGGTTCGGCGCCGACGCGCTCCGGTTCTCGCTCGCACGGGCGGCGACCGGTGGCCAGCAGGACATCCCGCTGTCGGTGGACTCGATCGAGGGCGGGCGGAACTTCGCGAACAAGATCTGGAACGCGGCCCGGCTGATCTTCCGCGCGTATCCAGGAGGCGCGCCCGAGCTGCCTCCCCGGGAACGATGGACGCTCGTCGATCGGTGGCTCCTCGCGCGGCACGAGTCGCTCCTCGCGGAGGTGGATGGGGCGCTCGATCGCTACCTGTTCGCGGATGCCGCCCAAGCCCTGCACCGGTTCCTCTGGTCGGAGTTCTGCGACTGGGGCCTGGAGATGCAGAAGGGCCGGCTCGACGGGGACGACGAGAAGGACCGGGGCGACGCGGCGGCGGTCCTCGCGTGGGTGTTCGAGCGAACCCTGCGGCTGCTCCATCCGACGATGCCGTTCATCACCGAGGAGATCTGGCAGCGATTCGCCGGCGGCGAGGGGTCGATCGCCGTCGCGGCATGGCCTGAGCCGGTGCAGGAACATCGCGATCCGGAGGCCGCAGGGTCGTTCGTGATCGTGCAGGACGTGATCACGGCGGTCCGGCAGTTCCGTTCGCGGCACCGGCTCGCGTCGACGGCGCGCTTCGAGGCGGTGGCCGGCGTCCCGGCGTCCGAGCTCGAGGTGGTTGCGTCGCTCGCCGAGCGCGTCGAGCGGTTGGCCGGCGTGTCGCCGTTCACCGTGACGGACGTCTCCGGCGAGCGGTCGAACGGGTGGACCGGCGTCTCGATCCCGGCGGGATGGGTGAGCCTCCCCCCCGGCCTCTTCGACGTCGACGAGGAACGCTCCCGCTTGCTCCGCGAGCGGGACGAGGCATCCACGCAGCTCGAGCGCTCCCGGGCGAAGCTCGCGAACGAAGGGTTCCGCGCGAAGGCGGCCCCGGAGGTCGTCGAGCGGGAGCGCGAGCGCGTCGAGCGGGCCACGCAGCGGCTCGCCGAGCTGGACGAGCAGCTCGCCGAGCTCGGATAGCGGCGCGTGGCGATGGATCTCGCCGAGGCGCTCGCCGATCTCGACGGGCGGCAGCCGGAGTCGATGCCGGGGCCCAGCCTGACGCGCATCGCCCGTCTGGCGTCCCTGATGGACGATCCCCAGTTGACGTACCCGACGATCCACGTCACGGGGACGAACGGCAAGTCGACCGCCGCTCGGGTGGCCACGGCGACCGCGTGCGGGGTGGGGATCCGCACGGGTCTGTTCGTCTCGCCGCACCTGCGCTCGGTGCGGGAGCGGCTGTCGGTGTGCGGCGAGGACATCAGCGAGGAGGGGTTCGCCGAGGAGTACGAGCATCTCCTGCCGTACCTCCAGCACGTCGACGCCGGCGACGACGGGCGCGTCACGTACTTCGAGGCGCTGACGGCGCTCGCGTTCCTGTGGTTCGCCGATCGGCCCGTCGATCTGGGCGTGTTCGAGGTGGGGATGGGAGGGGGTTGGGACGCCACGAACCTGGTGGCCGGCCAGGTCGCCGTGATCACGCCGATCGACCTGGATCACGTCGCGGAGCTCGGCCCGGAGATCGCGGACATCGCCACCGAGAAGGCGGGGATCCTGAAGCCCGCGACGATCGCCGTCGTGCGTGAGCAGGACCATGACGCGGCGTCGGCGGTCCTCGACCGGCAGGCTCGGGAGGTCGGGGCGCGACTCCTCCATGAAGGTGTGGAGTGGGAGGTCGAGGACGCGCTCGGCGCGGTCCGCGGACAGACGTTCGCGCTGCGCGGGATCCACGGTCGCTACGACGAGCTGTACCTGCCGCTCTTCGGCACGTACGCGGTGCAGAACGCGGCCGCCGGTCTCGTTGCGGTCGAGGCCCTGACGGGCCAGGCGCTCGACGCCGATGCGGTGCGCGACGCGCTCGCCGCGGTCCGCGTCCCCGGGCGGCTCGAGGTCGTGGGGTCGGCGCCGTTGATCGTGGTCGACGGCGCGCACAACCCGGCCGGCGCCGGCGCGCTGGCGGATGCGCTGACGAACTCGTTCGTCTGGGACCGTCTCCACGTGATCCTCGCCGTGAGCGCGAACAAGGACGTCGGCGGCGTCGTCGCGCCGCTCGCGGCCCTCGCCGATGTCGCGTACGCCACGCGGTACGAGGGCGCGCGCAGCGCCGAGCCGGTCGTGGTCGCGCGGGCCGCGCGGGCATCCGGTGCCGCGCGCGTCGAGGAGCTCCCCGCGCTTGCCGCCGCGATCGAGGTGGCCCGCGGCGCGGCAGACCCGGGCGACGCGATCGTGGTGACGGGGTCGCTGTTCACCGTCGGCGAGGCCCTCGCGATCCTCCGACCCGGGTGACGCCTCGCGCCGACGTCGACGGATCCCGGCACCCGTCCCAGGACACCTCACGGCGGATGGTGGCATCATCGGGCCCATGAGGCGTTGGGTGCTCGTCGCGGTCCTCGTCGTCTCGGTCGTGCAGACGGCGTGCTCCGAGGAGAGCCGCGACGCGATCCGGTCGCAGGTCTCGAGCGCGATCGGTTCGGCGTCGGTCTCGCCCTCGTTGCCTTCGCTCCCGAGCCGGAGTGAGGAGCCCGCCGCACCGACGGGGCCAACCGCGCCGACGGGCGAGACGGGGAACGTGGGTCCGACGGCCCCGACCGGACCCACCGCCCCGACCGGCGACACCGGGAACGCGGGGCCCACGGCACCGACCGGCCCTACCGCACCGACGGGCGAGACGGGCGCCACCGGCCCGACGGCTCCCACCTCACCCACCGGCCCTACGGGGCCGACCGCCCCGACGGGCGAGACGGGTGCGACCCCTTCGGGCGCCGCGCAGACCGACACCAGCTTCCCGTGGCCATGGCTCCTGCTCGCGCTCCTCGTGGTCGCGATCATCGTCGCGGCGCTCCTCATACGCCGGTCGTCGATGCGGAAGGCGGTTGGGGCCTGGCGGGTCCAGGCGCGGCCGGTGGGGACGGACGCCCGCGCGCTGCATGGCAGGATCGCGTCCGAGCTGCCCGTCCTGCGCTCGGGGACCGCGCTGCCCGCGACCCTGTGGGCCGAGGTCGAGCCGTCGTTCACCGCGCTCGGCGAGCGTCTGCGCCAGCTCCAGACCGACGCGCCCGACGTCGCATCCCGAACGGCGGCGCAGGATCTGTTCCTGGCCAGCGACGGCGTGCGCTCGAGCGTGGTTCTCCTGCACGAGGCGCCGGGCGACGCCGAGGCGCGCCGCGGACTCGGCGAGACGCTGGCGGAGCGGCTCTCGGCGATGGACGCGTCGATCGCGCGATTCGACGCGGCCGTGGATCCGGGCTCCGTCCCGACCCCGCCGACCGGGTCGCGGCCCGCCGGGCCGACCCCGCCGGGCGGATCACCTCCGGCCGGGCTCTGACCGGTCCGTCCCTATACTGACGCGACCCTCCGCCCGGAAGGAACGAGAGAGCCGATGGCCATCGAAGCGACCTTGCTGATCGTCAAGCCCGACGGCGTGCGTCGTGGTCTGATCGGCGAGGTCCTGCGTCGTGTCGAGGCGAAGGGCCTGCGGATCGACGCGATGCGCCTGTCCACGATCGACCGAGCGACGGCGGAGGTGCACTACGGCGAGCACGTCGACAAGGCGTTCTTCGGCGAGTTGGTCGACTTCATCACGTCGGGGCCCGTCGTATTGGCGAAGATCTCGGGAGAACAGGCGATCACGGTCTGCCGAACGCTGATGGGGCCAACCGACCCCGTCCAGGCCCCGCCGGGCTCGATCCGCGGCGATCTCGCGATCCTGATCGGCGAGAACGTGGTGCACGGCAGCGATTCCCGGGCATCGGCCGAGCGCGAGCTCGCCCTGTTCTTCCCCGAGGGGTAGCCGCCGGTGCCGGGGCTCGCCGAGGCCTTCGACCGGATCGGTACGAGCGTCGAGCACCACCTACCCGTCTCGCACGCCGGTGGCTTGGCCCTCGCGGTTACCGATCGCGAGGAGATCCTCGGGGTGGTGGTCCGCGGCTTCGCGGACGTCGCGAGCGGGACGCCGGTCCGGCCCGAGACGCGGTTCCAGATCGGCTCGATCTCGAAGTCGTTCGCGTCGATCGTCCTCTTGCAGGAGGTCGAGGCGGGACGGGTCGACCTGCATGTGTCGGTGAACGAGCTGCTGCCCTGGCTCGCGCTCCCCGAGCCGTTCGGACCGATCACCTTGCACCACCTGTTGCGGCACACGTCCGGCCTCGCCATCGGGACCGAGGACGCGCCGACCGGGTTGGGCGCGCTCTGGCGGCTCCGCGAGCTCCCGCCCACGTTCCCGCCCGGCGAGCGGTTCTGGTACTCGAACGACGGGTACAAGATCGTCGGCGCCGTCCTCGAACACCTGACGGGGACGCCGATCCACGACCTGCTGCGCGAACGGATCCTCGATCCGCTCGAGATGACGGCCACCGAGGCGGCGATCACGGATGCGGTCCGGACCGAGCAGGCGACGGGCTACGCGCCGATCTTCACCGACCGGCCACCGCAGCTGCACCATCCGCTCGCGCCGGCCACGTGGATCGAGAGCAACACCGCCGACGGGTCGATCGTCTCGAACGTCCTCGACATGAGCGCCTACGCTCGGATGCTCCTGAACCGCGGCGGCTACCGCACGTCGGGGGAGCGGCTGCTGTCCGAGGCGAGCTTCGATCTCCTGTCGTCCGGCGGACGCGACTTCGGCGATGGCGAGCCCTACGCGTACGGCCTGTGGGAGGCGCAGGTCGACGGCCACAGATGGGTCGCGCACACGGGCGGCATGGTGGGGTTCACCGCGGTGCTCGCGGCCTCGCCCGACGAAGGACTGGCCTGCGTCGCCCTGCAGAACGGATCGGGCTCGAAGAGGCAGCTAGCCGGCTACGCGCTCGCGGCGGTCCGCGCGGCCCTGGCGGGCGGCGAACTGCCCGAGCCGTTCCTCCCGCCGTCGCCGACCGCCATCCCCGGGGCCGATCGGTACGCGGGCACGTACGTCGCGCCCGACGGTCGCGTGTTGGACGTCGGGGTGGAGGCAGGCGGGTTGCGGATCCGGCTGGGCCGGATCTCCGTGACGGCGCACCGTGACCCGCTCGAGCGCGAACCTCCGGACGAGTTCGCCCTCCCGCATCCCGACCTGGAGCACTCGATGCTGCGGTTCGGCCGCGACGTCGATGGCGCGATCGTGGAGGCGCTCCATGGGGACGACTGGTTCCGGGGGGAGCGGTACGCGGGGCCCGAGCCGGACGAGCCGCCCGCGGGATGGGTGGGGCACGTCGGGCTGTACCGGAGCAACGACCCGTGGACGCCCACGATCCGGATCTCGTTGCGCAAGGGCCGCCTGGCGATCGCCTTCCCGGTCGAGGCCGGCGACGAAGCGGGCGAGGCCGAGCTGCTGGCCCTCGACGACGGCTCGTTCGCCGTCGGCGAGGCGTGGCATCCGCGGCGGGTGCGGTTCGAGGGGGAGATCGAGGGCCGGACCGTGGCGGTCGTGTTCAACGGCGGGTCCTGGTACCGGAGCTTCGAGGCGTAGGTCGGTGGCCGGCGCCGACCGGATCCCGGAGACACTCCGACGGCAGGTCCGACTGCTGTCCACGATCCTCGGCCGGGTCATCGAGGAGTGCGACGGCGCAGAGCTGCTGGCCGACGTGGAGCGGCTCCGGCGCGCCACGATCGCCCTGCGCCGCAGACCGTCACCCGCGCGCCAACAGGAGGTGTCGGAACTGGTCGCCACGCTCCGGCCCGAGCGGGCGTGCCAGGTCGCGCGCGCGTTCACGGTCTACTTCCAGCTGGTGAACGTGGCCGAGGAACGGCACCGCGTCCGCGAGCTGCACGAGCGCGGGCACGCGCCCGAGCCCGTGCACGATTCGATCGAGGCCGCCGTCCGCGACGCCAGGGCGGCGGTCGGCGTCGACGGCCTCGCCCGCATGCTCGAGCGGTTGGAGGTTCGCCCGGTCCTCACGTCGCATCCCACCGAGGCCAGGCGTCGCTCGGTGGTGGATGCGCTGTGGCGGATCGCGGAGCTCGCCGAGCGGCTGGAGACCCCGCGGCTCCCGCGGTCGTCGTCCGCCGAGGCCGAGCGCCGACTCGCCGAGGAGATCACGGTCCTGTGGACCACCGACCCGCTCCGGCCGAAGCGGCCCGAGCCGCTCGACGAGGTGCGCGCCACGATGGCGCTGTTCGATCAGACGATCTTCCGGGTCGCTCCGCTCGTGTACCGCGAGCTCGACCGGGCCCTCGCGCCCGACGAGGGCGCACGACCTCCGCTGGTGCGGCCCTTCCTGCGATGGGGGAGCTGGGCGGGCGGGGACCGCGACGGGAACGTCCAAGTCACGGCCGCGGTGACCCGGCGCACGATGGAGGTGCAGTCCGAGCATGTCCTGCTCGGCCTGGAGGCCGCCGCGCGTCGGATCTCCCGCAGCCTGACGGCAGAGGCCGGACGCGTCCCGCCGAGCGACGAGCTGCGCGGCGTCCTGCGGCGCGCCGACCGAGAGATGGGCACCCGTGCGAGCGACCTATCGCGGCGGTTCCCGGATGCGCCGCACCGGCGGGCGCTGTTGATGGCCGCCGACCGCCTGGCGGCCACGCGGACGGGGCGGGCGCATGCCTACGCGGGGCCGGGTCCGTTCCTCGACGATCTCCGCGCGATCCAGGCTTCGCTCGCCGAGGCGGGCGCGCCGCGGCTGGCCTACGGAGAGCTGCAGCACCTGGCGTGGCAGGCCGAGACGTTCGGCTTCCACCTGGCGGAGCTCGAGGTCCGGCAGCACGCGCTGGTGCACGAGGCGGTGCTCGATGAGCTCGCCCCGGGTTCGGCGCGCGATGCGATCGAGCTGGACCGGCTCTCGGAGTCGCCGCTACGGGTGGACGGCGAGCTCGCCGCGGTCGTGACGGACGCCCTGGACACGTTGCGCGAGATGTCGGCGATCCAATGGCGGTTCGGCGTGGACGCGTGTCGCCGATACGTCGTGAGCGGTGCGCGGGATGCGGCCGACCTCGTCGCGGTCCACGCCCTGGCCCGCGCCGCGGTGCCCGACGGGGCGATCGACCTCGACGTCGTGCCGCTGTTCGAGACGCGGGCGGACCTGGAGGCGGCGACCGAGGTCCTCGACCGCGCGCTCGCGCTCCCGAACGTCGCCTCGCGTCTGGAACGGCGGGGCCGCCGCGTGGAGGTCATGCTCGGGTACTCCGACTCCGCGAAGGAGATCGGGATGCTCTCGGCGGCGCTCGTGCTCTACCGGGCCCAGGCCGCCTTGGCGGCCTGGGCGCGTCGTCACCGGGTCGAGCTCACGTTGTTCCACGGCCGCGGCGGGGCCGTCGGCCGTGGGGGAGGCCCGACGAACCGGGCGGTGCTCGCGCAGGCGCCCGGCTCGGTCGACAGGCGCCTGAAGGTGACGGAGCAGGGCGAGGTGGCCTTCGCGCGGTACGGCGATCTCGAGATCGCGCGCCGGCACCTGGAGCAATTGGTCAACGCGACGATCGTTGCGTCGACGGCGGATGGCGGTTCCGATCCCGCGTGGGAGCGGTTCGGCGATACCGCGCAGGAGATGGCGGCCGCCGGGGAGCAGGCGTACCGCGACCTCGTCTCCCGCGATGGGTTCGCGTCGTTCTTCGTCCGCGCCACTCCCTTGGAGCTGATCGCGGAGCTCGACATCGGCTCGCGTCCGGCCCGGCGGGCCGACGAACCCGACCTCGCGTCGCTGCGAGCGATCCCGTGGGTGTTCGCGTGGAGCCAGACCCGGGCGAACCTCCCGGGCTGGTTCGGCTTGGGCAGCGGCCTGGAGGCGATCGCCCGCCGGCCGGGCGGTCCGGAGCGCCTCCGCGAGATGGCCGGCGCCTGGCCCTTCTTCGCCGGGCTCCTCGAGAACGCCGAGCTCAGCCTGGCCAAGGGCGAGCCGGTGATCGCCCGCCGTTACCTGGAGCTCGGCGGACGGCCGGAGCTGGCCGAGGTGATCGAGCGAGAGCACGAGCGCACGGAGCGGCTCGTGCTCGCCGTCACGGAACACGGGCGGCCGCTCGACGGGCGGCCGCTGCTCCGCAACGTGATCGACCTGCGCAACCCGTACGTGGACGCGCTCTCGTTCCTGCAGCTCCGGGCCCTCGAAGACCTCCGGACCGAAGCGTCCGGGGGCACCGGGTCGGGGACCGAGGCAGGCGATCGTAGGCAGGCGCGCGAGCTGGCCCTGATCACCCTGAAGGGGGTCGCCGCCGGCCTGCAGAACACCGGCTGAGCCCGTGGTGCCGCGCTACAGGTCTGCCGGGGTCAGGTAGACGCTTGGCCGGGACCCCTCCGGGATCGCGACCAGCCCGCTCGGTGACCGCGCGAGCGCGATCGCCTCGCCCGGACCGGCGGCGAACACGCACGGTGCGCTCGCGAGCGCGGTGGACACGCGCCGGTCCGTGCCCCAGCGGTACAGATTGGCGTCGCCGGCCTTGATCACGATGCCCGCCGCACCGAGGTCCGCGGCCGTGACCCGGTTCAGCGGGAGGGTGGTCACCGGCCGGAGCTCCTTGGTGGAGCCGTCGGGCACGTGGGAGATGGGCGTCCGGTAGACCTCGGCGGTCCCGGCCTCCTTGGTCACGACGAAGAGTTGGCGACGCGTCCCGTCCACGAAGAGCGCCTCGGCGTTGTGGGGTCCATCGGGGTAGGTGAGCGTGAGGACATCGGCGTGCACGCGCGGCGCGGAGGGGAGCGGCTCGGGGAAGGAATACACGGTGATCGACGATCGCAGCAGGAAGTTGTCACCGATGTCGGCCACCCAGATCCGGCCGCGCGCGAGCGCGATGTCCTCCCAGTCCAGGTTCGTCGCCTCGAGGACCCGCAGCGATGCGAGCCGAGCCCCGGTCAGGTCGACGCCCCAGATCCTCGCGGGATTCCCGGAGTCCTCCTCGATCCAGTACATGCCCGGCGTGCGACGGCTCGCGACCACGCCGGACACCTCGTCGATCCCGTCGATATCGACCTGACCCGTGACCCGGACGGGCTCCGCGGGCGGGCAGCTCTGCGCGGCCGAGGTCTCGACGAGGGGCCGTGAGCCGGCGGGGGCCGCTACCGCGAACGCGACGAGGGTGGCGAGGCCGATCGCGGTCGCGCGTCGGCGTGCTCCACGAAGCCGCGTCACGCGGCTCGGAACGCGACGCACGTGTTGTGCCCACCGAAGCCGAAGGAGTTCGACAGCGCGAGGCCGACCTCGAGCTCGCGCGCGTGGTTCGGCGTCACGTCGAGCTCGATCGCGGGGTCGGGCGTGCCGTGGTGGATCGTCGGGGGGATGACCCCGTTCGTGATCGCCAGTGCGCAGGCCGCTCCCTCGACGGCGCCCGCGGCGCCCATCTGATGCCCGGTCATGGACTTCGTCGACGACACCGCCACCGTGCGCGCGTGCTTGCCGAGGACGGCGCCGATCGCCTCCGCCTCGGACGCGTCGTTCAGCGGCGTGGAGGTGCCGTGGGCGTTGATGTAGTCGACGTCGCCGGGCTGCGCCCCGGCGTCGTCGAGGGCCCACCGCATCGCGAGGGCCGCGCCCGATCCCTTGGGATCGGGCGCCGTGATGTGGTACGCGTCGTCGCTCGCGCCGGCGCCGGCCACCTCGCAGTAGATCCGCGCCCCACGCCGCATCGCATGCTCTTCGGTCTCCATGATCAGGGCGCACGCCCCCTCGGACAGCACGAACCCGTCACGGTTCGCGTCGAACGGCCGCGACGCCGTCTCCGGGTCCGGGTTCTTCGTCAGGGCCGTCATCTGCGCGAAGGCGGCGACCGTGAGGGGCAGCGTGGCGGCCTCGGACCCGCCAGCGATGCAGAGGTCGAGCGTGCCGTCGCGGAGCAGGCGCATCGCCTCGAAGATCGCGTGGTTGCTGGACGAGCAGGCCGAGATCGTCGCGAAGTTGCATCCGGTGAGACCGAACCGCATCGCGATGTGACCGGCCGGTGCGTTCGCCATGAGCATCGGGACCATGAACGGGGACACACGCCCCGGTCCCTTCTCCTTCAGCACGTCGTACTGGGCCAGCAGGGTCTCGATCCCGCCGATGCCGGTCGCGAAGATCACCCCGCCTCGCTCGGCGACCACCTCCGGGTCGCCTGCATCGGACCAGGCGAGCCGCGCGGACGCGAGGCCGAACTGCGTGAACCGAGCGGTCCGGCGCGCCTCCTTCTTGTCCAGGAACGCCTCCGGCTCGAACCCGTCGACCTCGCCCGCCACCGTGACCGGGAGGTCGTCGATCGGGAACTGCGTGATCGTGCGGACCCCGTTCCGTCCTCCGATGAGGCCGGCCCAGAAGTCGTCGCGCCCGATCCCGACGGGCGTGACCGGGCCGATCCCGGTGATGACGACCTTCCGGCGCTCGGCCACGGCGTGCTCCCTTACGACATCCCGAGCTTCGACATGACCATGTCCACGGCCTGGCCCACGGTCTTGACGGACTCCATCTCGTCCTCGGGGATCTCGATGCTCCACTCCTCTTCCAGGGCGAGCACCGCCTCGACGAGGTCCAGCGAGTCGGCGTTCAGGTCCTCGGCGAACCGCGCATCCGGCACGACCTGCGCCTCGTCCACGGCCAGCTGTTCGGCGAGCACCTTCTTCACCCGCTCTTCGATCTCGGAACGCTCCATCCCGTTCGTCCTCCTCGTCCTCGCGCTCGGTTCCGCTCTCCTCGATCCGCACGAGCCTAGCGGCGCGACCGTTCGGCGGCTACGCCGTGAGGCCCCCGTCAACCGCGATCACGGCGCCGTTCACGTACGACGCCTCATCCGACATCACGAACCGCACGACCGCCGCGACCTCCTCGAGCGTCGCCGTGCGTCCGAGCGGGGTCTGATCCAGGTAGTAGGCACGCGCCTTGTCGTCGAGGTGGGACGTCATCTCCGTCTCGACCAGGCCCGGGCAGACGGCGTTCACCGTGATGCCCTTCACGCCGACCTCCCGCGCGAGCGACGTCGTGAGCCCGAGCAGGGCGCTCTTGGAGGCCGCGTACGCCGTCTGGCCGGCGTTGCCGTGCAGCGCCACCGCCGACGACATGTTGACGATCCGGCCCCATCGCTGCCGGAGCATCCCGCGGAGCGCGCCCCGGGCGCACAGGAACGCGCCGCGGACGTTCGTGGCCATGGTGCGGTCGTAGACGTCCATCGAGTACTTCAGCAGGAGTCCGTCCTGCGAGTACCCGGCGTTGTTCACGAGACCGGTCACGGTGCCGACCTCGTCCGTCACGCGGCGGAACGCCTCCTGGACCGATGACTCGTCCGTGGTGTCGAGGTAGACCGCCATGCCGGGCGTGCCGGCGGCCTCGAGGGCCTCGACGCGTCTCCTTCGCGGCCGCCTCGTCCGTCCGGTACCCGACCGCGACGGTCCAGCCACCCTCGGCGAGCGCGATCGCGCAGGCCCGGCCGATCCCGCGCGACGCGCCGGTGACGACCGCGACCCGGCTCACGCGTCCGGCTCCGGCATCGTCCATCGCATCACGGTGGCCCCCCACGTGAGCCCGGCGCCGAACGACGTGAACAGCACGAGGTCACCCTGCCGGATCCGGCCGGCGCGCCACGCCCGGTCGAGCGCGATCGGGATCGACGCCGCGCTCGTGTTGCCCACCTCGGCCACGTCGATCACGGCCTTCTCGGCGGGGATGTGGAGGCGGTCCGCCACGGCCTTCATGATCCGGGCGTTCGCCTGGTGCGGGATCAGCACGTCGACGTCGTCCGTCGTGTGTCCGTTCTTCTCCAGCACCTGGCGACAGGCGGAGGCCATCTCGGTCACCGCGCGCTTGAACACCTCGCGGCCGTTCGGCATGAAGATGCGATGGCGGCCGGCGGCCACCGTCTGCGGGCTCGCGGGCTCGCGAGACCCGCCGCCCGGCATGATCAGGATCTCGGCGGCCGTGCCGTCGGCCCCGAGCACGGTTCCCTCGATCCCGGGGGCCTCGGCCCGCCGGACGATCGCCGCCCCGGCGCCGTCGCCGAACAGGACGCACGTCTGACGGTCGGTGAAGTCGAGGATCCGGCTGAACACCTCGGCCCCGATCAGCAGGGCCGTGTCGGCCATGCCCGACTCGATCATCGCGGTCGCGGTGGCGAGGGCGTACGAGAACCCGGCGCACGCCGCGTTCACGTCGAACGCCGGGCACGCGATCCCGAGCTTCTGCTGGACCCAGACCGCGGTCGCCGGGAACGGCGTGTCACCGGTGACGCTCGCGCAGACGATCAGGTCGAGGTGCTCGGGCGCGACGTCGGCCGTAGCCATCGCGAGGCGTGATGCCTCCACGGCGAGGTCGGACGCCACGACGCCATCCTCGACGAAGTGGCGAGCCTCGATCCCGGTCCGCTCGCGGATCCAGGCGTCGCTCGTGTCCACCTGCGATTCGAACCATGTGTTCGGGACCAGGCGCGGTGGCAGCGAGGATCCGACCCCGGCGATCGTGGCATGGCGCGTCACGGGGCCGAGGATAGCGTCTGGGCGTCCCCCGGCGAGCCGACGCTCACGGCGCGTGCTCCTGGGATCACTCGCTTCGCCAGCTTCGTCAGCACGTCGCCAGGGCCGGCCTCCACGAACATCGTCGCGCCCGCGGCCGCGAGCGCCTGCGCGCACCCGACCCACTTCACCGGCGAGACCACCTGTCGCTCGATCAGCTCGCGGAGACTGGCGCCGTCGTCCACGATCGCCCCGGCGACGTTCTCGGCGACCGGGATCCGAGGGTCCCTGGTTTCGATCGGCGCGAGCACCTCGAGGATCGGGGCGACCGCGGGCTCCATCAGCGGTGAATGGAACGCCCCGGCGACGTTCAGGCGCACGGCGCGGACCCGTCGGGCGCCCGCGAGCGTCTCGGCGCGCTCGATCGCGGGGATCGAGCCGCTGATCACGGACTGCGCCGGGGAGTTCTCGTTCGCCACCACGAGCACGTCGTCTCCGCGCGCCTCGTCGCAGAGCGCGGCCGCACCCGCTCCGTCGAGGCCCAGGAGGGCCGTCATCGTCCCCGGTCGCTCCTCGCCCGCCCGCTGCATCGCGCGCCCTCGCGTCACCACGACCGCGAGGGCCTCGGGGAGGGTGAGCACCTCCGCCGCGACCAAGGCGGCGAACTCCCCGAGCGAGTGTCCGGCCACGCCCGTGGAGGCGAGCCCATCGGACTCGAGGACCCGGAACGCGGCGACGTCGCAGGCGAGCAACGCCGGCTGGACGAACCCCGTGGTCGCGAGCCGTTCCTCGTCGTGACAACCCGCGACGAGATCCTCGCCCATCGCGTCGGAGGCTTCCTCCAGCGCAGCGCGTCCGGCCGGATGCTCGATCCAGGCATCGGCCATCCCGGTGAACTGCGATCCCTGTCCCGGGAAGACCACGGCGATGTGTTGGTTCGTCGTCATCACGCGGCACAGGTTGCCACGCGGAAGGACCGGGGTGTAGAACTGCAGGCCGAGCCCATGGCCGATAGGCTCCAACGATCCTCTTCCCCCACGGCCCGTCCCCAGGGTACGGAGGGGGTGCTCGGGTTCCTTGGTCGTGACATGGCCGTCGACCTCGGGACCGCGAACACGCTGGTGTACGTGCGTGGACGCGGTGTCGTGTTGAACGAGCCAAGCGTCGTCGCGATCAACACCCTTACCGGAGCCATCCTTGCCGTGGGCGCCGAGGCCAAGCGGATGATCGGTCGGACCCCGTCCCACATCCAAGCGGTTCGTCCGCTGAAGGACGGGGTCATCGCCGATTTCGACGTCACGGAGAAGATGCTGCGGTACTTCATCCAGCGGGTCCACAAGCGTCGCCTCCTCGCCAAGCCACGTGTGGTCGTCTGCGTCCCCTCGGGCATCACCGGGGTCGAGCAGCGCGCGGTGGAGGAGGCCACGATCGCCGCGGGTTCACGACGCGCCTACATCATCGAGGAGCCCATGGCCGCCGCGATCGGCGCCGGGCTCCCGATCCACGAGCCGACCGGCAACATGGTCGTCGACATCGGTGGCGGCACGACCGAGGTCGCGGTCATCTCCCTCGGCGGCATCGTGACGTCCACCAGCATCCGGATCGGCGGCGACGAGCTGGACGAGGCGATCATCCAGCACGTGAAGAAGGAGTACTCGCTGCTCCTGGGCGAGCGGACGTCCGAGGCGATCAAGCTCGCGATCGCCTCCGTGTTCCCGATGCCCGAGGAGCTCGTCGCCGAGATCAAGGGGCGAGACCTGGTCTCCGGTCTCCCGAAGACGATCACGATCACCGCTGAGGAGATCCGTCGGGCGATCGAAGAGCCCGTCAACGCCATCATCGACGCGATCAAGACCACGCTCGACCGGACCCCTCCGGAGCTCTCCGCCGACATCATGGACCGGGGCATCGTGCTCACGGGCGGCGGGGCGTTGTTGCGCGGCCTGGACAAGCGGCTGCGGCACGAGACCGGTATGCCCGTCCGGATCGCGGACGCACCGCTCCAAGCGGTGGTGCTCGGCTCCGGCAAGTGCCTGGAGGAGTTCGAGGTCCTGCAGCGCGTCCTGGTGAGTCCCAGCCGCCGGTAGCCGCCGTGGTCACGAGGCAGCGCCCCCGCAGCACGCGGCTCCTGGTGGTCGTGCTGGTCTCGATCTCGCTCGCGGTGATCACCCTCGACTACCGGCAGGGGGAACGGGGTCCGCTCGCCGGCCTGGGCCGCGCCGCGCTCGCGTTCATGGCGCCCCTGCAGGACGCCGTGACCCAGGTGACGCGTCCGATCGGCGACTTCTTCATCGGCCTGGTGCACCTGCCCTCCCTCGAGGACGAGAATCAACGGCTGAAGCGCCAGATCGAGGACCTCACCGCGGCGGAGGTCGAGAGCGGCTTCCAGCAGCAGCAGCTGGAGCAGCTCCAGGACCTGCTCGGGCTGGAGCAGAGCCTGGCGCCGGACTCGGTCGCCTCGGTCGTGATCGCGAACGGCCTGTCGAACTTCCGCTACACGGTCACGATCGACGTCGGATCGAGCGACGGCGTCCAGGTGGGGATGCCGGTGATCACCGGGAGCGAGGAGGCCCCACGCCTGGTGGGCCGCGTGGTCCGGGTGAGCATCGTCTCCTCGGAGGTGCAGCTCCTGATCGATCGCGGGTTCTCGGTCGCGGGGAAGCTCACCGTCTCGGGGGAGACCGGACTCGTCGAGGGCCAGGGCGAGTCGGACCCGCGGATGTCGCTCGTCACGCCGGGGACCCAGATCGAGGGCAACGAGCCGGTCGTGACCCAGGCCTATGAGGTCAACGGGGAACGCGGCGCGTATCCGCCCGGGCTCATCATCGGGACCGTGTCGCGGTCGGTGCCGACCGAAGCCGGCCTGGAGGAATTCGTGACGGTCCGGCCGGCCGTCGACTTCTCGGCCCTCGAGTTCGTGCTCGTCCTGCTGACCGGCGGCGAGGGCTAGCGGTGGTCCGACGCGTGCTCGCCCTCTCCGCCGTGATCATCACGGCCTTGCTCCTGCAGTCGACGGTCTTCTCCCAGATCAAGCTCCTAGGCGTCCGGCCGGAGCTGCTCTACCTCGTGACGATCCTCGTGGCGGTGATCGATGGCCCGGGAGAAGGCGCCATCATCGGGTTCGCGGGCGGCATGGCCCAGGACTTCTTGCTCGATCAGCCGAAGGGGATCACCGCGCTCACGCTCACCTTGCTCGGCTACACCGTCGGGCTCGCCCGTCAGTACATCGTCTCGCCCTCGCCGCTGCTGCCGACGATCCTCGTGGCGCTCGGGACGTTCGGCGGCGTGCTCTTCTACGAGGCCGTTGCGTTCCTGCTCGGCCAGCTCGACGTCGAGCTGCTCGAGGGGATCCGGATCGCGCTGCTGTCGGCCTTGTACACCGCGCTGCTGACGCCGCTCGTGTATCCACTCTTGCGGCGGGTCTTCGAGGGGTCCAGACCGAGACGGGTGGTGCGGTTCTAATGGAGAAGTCCACCTCGCGGCTGAAGGTCCTCGCGATCCTCGTGACGGTGATGTTCGCCGCCCTCTCTGCCCGGCTGTGGTTCCTGCAGGTCCTCGACTCAGCCGCCTACGCGCGGGAGGCGGAGAATCAGATGGTCCGGCTGGTGCCGACGGACGCGCCGCGCGGCCGGATCCTCGACGCGAACGGCGACCCGCTCGTGGACAACCGGCTGTCGGTGGAGGTCCGTGTGAACGAGCAGGAGCTCGCCAACTCGCCGGATGCCGAGGCGATCTTGCTCCGGCTCTCCGAGGTCCTCGGGATGAAGGTCCACAAGATCAACGAGGCCCTCGACTCGAAGCTCTACTACGACTACCAGCCGGTGCCGGTCGCGGTCGACGTCCCGAAGAAGGTCGCCTTCTACCTCGAAGAGCATGCCGATCGGTTCCCGGGGGTCCAGGTCGTGCGCGCGGCCGTCCGCAACTACCCGGAGGGTTCGCTCGCGGCCCACGAGATCGGGTGGGTCGGACAGATCTACGCGGAGGAGATCGACCAGAAGCAGTTCGCCAAGTACGGACCGAACGACCTCGTCGGCAAGGCCGGCCTGGAGAAGCAGTACGAGAAGTACCTGGTCGGCAGCAAGGGCGTGGAGACCTACCAGGTGAACTCAGCCGGCGAGACGATCCGGCAGCTCGGCGAGGAGGCGGCCGACCCCGGCGACGACGTGATCCTCGCGCTCGACGGTCGGATCCAGCGGATCGCCGAGGATGCGCTCGTCGCCGGGATCGATCGCGCGCGCGGAGTGTTCGACGAGAGCAGCGGCCGGAACCTCGTCGCGAACTCGGGGACCGTGATCGTCCTCGACGCGAACGACGGCGGCATCGTCGCGATGGCGTCGTACCCGTCGTACGCCCCGTCGTGGTTCGTCGAAGGCCTGACCCCGATGCAGAACCAGTACCTGTACGGGAGCGATCAGCGCGCCCCGATGCTGAACCGCGCCACGCAGCTCACGTTCGCGCCGGGGTCGACGTTCAAGCCGTTCATCGCGCTCTCGGCCGTCCGCAACGAGCTCGCCACACTCACGAGCTACTACCCGTGCCCTGGGAGCTACGAGTATCCGGGCGACACGTCGGGCACGGTGTTCGACAACTGGACCAGCGCGAACAGCGGTTCGATCACGGTCGGGCAGGCGCTCAAGGTGTCCTGCGACACGGTCTTCTACCAGTTCGGCGCCAACTTCTACGACCGGTACAAGAACGACCAGTTCGGCACGGGCGCCCTCCCGCTCCAGCGGGACCTCCGCGGGTTCGGGTTCGGATCCCCCACGGGGATCGACCTGCCCGGCGAGGCTTCGGGGCTGATCCCAACGCCGAAGTGGAAGGAGGCGTTCGCCGAGGCGAACCCCGACGTCCTTCGTGAGGACGAGCAGAGCTGGCTGCCGGGCGACGACATCCTGATGTCGATCGGCCAGGGCTTCGTCACCGTCACGCCGATGCAGCTCGCGGTCGCGTACGCGGCGCTCGCGAACGGCGGCAAGGTCTGCGAGCCGCACCTGGCCGACCGGATCGTCGACGCGAACGGCGACCTCGTGCGCAGGATCACAGGTCACTGTGGCAGGCGCCGCCTCCCATACTCCGAGGCCGAGCTTGACTACATCGTCAACTCCCTGGCGACGGTCCCCGAGGCGGGGGGCACGGCGGACAGCGCGTTCATCGGCTTCCCGCTCTCCGAGTATCCGATCGCCGCGAAGACGGGCACGGCGCAGCGCGAGCCGTTCCAGGACACGTCGTGGTTCGCGGCGATCGTGCCCGCGACGGACCCGCGCTACGTCGTCATCGCGATGGTGGAGCAGGGCGGGCACGGCTCGACGACGGCGGCGCCGATCGTTCGGCAGGTGATCGAGCAGATCTACGGGATCGAGACGACCGGGGTGGCGGCCCCGCCGCCGGGGACGGACTGATGGATCTCGTCGCAGGGCGTGTCTACGCGGACGAGCGCCGGCCGATCCGGCACCTCGATCCGGTGCTGCTGCTCACGATCCTCGCGCTCTCGGCGATCGGGCTGCTCTCGATCTACTCGGCGACGCACCAGTCGCTGCGCGCGCTCGATCTCGACGTGATGACGTTCGTGAAGAAGCAGGTCGCCGCCCTCGTCCTCGGCGTGATCCTCATGCTGCTGATCGCGACGTTCGACTACCGCTTCTTCAAGGTGTACGCCGGGTTGATCTACGGGGTGAGCGTCCTCTCGCTCGTCCTCGTGCAGATCCCAGGCATCGGATCGTCGTCGTCGGGCGCCCAGCGCTGGTTCGAGTTCGGTGGGTTCCAGCTCACGCCGTCGGAGTTCGCGAAGCTCGCGCTGATCCTGATGCTCGCCGCGATGCTCTCGGAGCTGAAGACGCCCGTGCCCGAGCTCGCCGACGTGATCCGCGCGTGCCTCGGTCGCCGTCGTGCCGATGGCGCTGGTGTTCATCCAGCCCGACATCGGCACGTCGATCGTGCTGGTGGCGATCGTCGTCGGGATCCTCGTCGTGGCGGGGACCCGCCTGTGGCATCTGTTGGCGCTCGCGGGCACCGCGGTGGTCGTGATCTTCCTGGCGTTCCAGATGGGGGTCATCAAGGACTATCAGCTCGAACGGCTGACGGGTTTCTTCGATCCGCAGGGGAGCACGGAGGCCGCGACCTACAACCGCGACCAGGCCGAGATCGCGATCGGCGCGGGCGGGCTGTTCGGCCGCGGCTACCTCGCGGGCACGCAGACGAACCTCGACTTCGTGCCCGAGCAGCACACCGACTTCATCTTCACCGTGGTGGGAGAGGAGTTCGGGTTCGCGGGATCGGCGGCGGTCCTAACGCTGTTCGCGATCCTGATCTGGCGCGCGATCCGGATCTCGTACCTGTCGAAGGATCCGTTCGGCACCTACGTCGCCGCCGGCATCGCGTCGATGTTCGCGATCCAGATGTTCGTCAACATCGGGATGGTGATCGGGATCATGCCGATCACGGGGATCCCGTTGCCGTTCGTCAGCTACGGCGGCACGGCGATGCTCACGAACCTGCTCGCGGCCGGGCTGCTGCTGAACATCCACATGCGCCGCTTCAAGTGAGCGGCGTCGGCTGATCGTCAGACGTCCGGGGTCCCGCCGCCGGTCGCCAACCCGCTCATCCGCCACAGGAACGTGGAGCCCTCCGGCCCGGACTCCTCGAGCACCACGTCGCCCTCCATCGCCCGCGCCGACATCCGGGCGATCGCGAGCCCGAGCCCGACGCCTTGGTGGGTGCGGACGTTCAGGTCCTCGCCCTGCTCGAGCGGCGCGAACACCCGTTCCTGGGATCTCGGGGGGATCCCGGACCCCCGGTCGATCACGCGGACGGTCGGCCCCGCACCGTCGTCGCGGACCCGGATCAGCACCGGGCGATCCTCCGGCGAGAAGGCGAGCGCGTTCTCGACGAGCTCCTCGAGGATCCGCTTCGCGGCGGTCCGGTTGAGGCTCGTGAGGGTCGGATCGGCCGGCGCCTCCACCCGCACCCGCTCGTAGGCGCCGGCCACCTCGCGAGCGATCTCGGCGACGTCCACCCACTCGGTGAGCCCGGCCTCGACGGCCGCCTCGATCCGGTGGACCAGGCGAGCCAGGTCGGTGGCCCGGGTCATGAGCCGTTCCAGGAGCTCCTGGCGCTGATCCTCCGGCGCCGTCCCCCGCGCCAGCGTCTGCGCCATGCCGAGGATCACCGTCACCGGCGTCCGGAGCTCGTGGCCCAGCCGGGAGACCAACTCGTGCCGGCGGGCGGCGCGCTCCAACAGTGCCTCCTGCGCGAGCTCGAGCTGGCGGGTGCGCCGGCGCTCCCGCTCGAGGGCCTCGGTGAGCTCGTCGATCACGGTCGGGGTCACTTCGGGCGAGATGATCCCCCCGCCCTGCGCGGCCTCTCGGATCGCGGCGACGATCGAGTCGCCGTCCGAGTCCTTCAACACGTAGCCGGACGCCCCCGCGACGAGCATGTCGCGGACCGCCCGCTGATCCTCGAGGCCCGTCAGGGCGACGACGCCGATGTGGGGCATGAGCTCCTTCATCCGGCGCGTGGTCTCGATCCCGTCCATCGTGGGCATCCGCACGTCCATCAGCACCACGTCGGGATCGAGCCGCACCACGAGCTCCAGCGCCTGCTCACCGTTGCCTGCCTGGCCGACCACCACGAGCTCCTCGGTGTCGAGCAGGGCGATCAACGAATCGCGGAAGCCGGCGTTGTCGTCCACGAGGAGCACCCGAACCTTGGAATCGTCGGCGCCGGGGGAGCCGTCGGCGGGCGCGTCGGCGCGCGCGGTCGTGGGGTCGACCAGCATGCCTTCAGTGTCGGGCCCAGCGGGTCCGGGCGCATCACGCGGACGGTCGTTCCTTGGACCCCCCCAGATGGGGGACAGCGTGTGGGCGAGTCCCCGGCGGGATGACCATCCTTGGTATGCTCCGCCGCAGACGTACTCGCGGGCAGGCGTCCCCCCTGTGGGCGAACCGCCCGGCGAGATGGAACTCGAGGAGGCGCGCGACCGCCGCCCCGCTGGCAGCCCCGGAGTGAACCGGAGCGCCGGGTGCGCAGAACGCGGGCGCCGGAAGGACGTACTGGGTGCGCGATGACGCGCGCGGGCCGGAGCGCCGGGGAACGCTGAAGCGGTCCATCGCCCCGCCCGAACGACGGACGGATCGAGGCCACGCTCGTGGTGGTCGACCGCTCGCGCACCGGTCCGGCCGGGCCACTCCTCCTCCCAAGGGGAAGGAGACCCCATGAACCACGATACGGAGGTCGGCGCGTCCACCGCGTCGGCCGAGCCTGCCCCGTCCGAGACGGCCGCGGACCAGGTCGGATCCGGCGGAACGGCCTCGGCCCGTCCGGCGGGTGCTCGTCGACGTCGCCGCGGCGGGCGGGGCCGCGGCCGGGGCGGCGGCGCCAAGCCGCCGGGCGGCGACGGTTCGGTAGACGCAGAGGCGGCGGGCGACGCGGGGGCCACGACCGCGGAGGGGCCGAAGGGCCCCGGGGCGAGGGCTGGATCCACGACCTCCCCCGAGACCGCGTCGAGCCGGACACGGACGCGATCGACCCCCGCCGAACCACGCAAGCCGCGCGCTCGGACCAGCACCGCAACCGCAGCCGAGACCGCGACCGAGCCGGACGTCGCGCGGACCGCCGCCGCTCAGTCGGATGGGGCGACGCCCACGGCCTCCCCCCGCCGTCGCCGGAGCCGCGGCGGCCGCGGTCGAGGGACGCGGTCGCCCTCGGACCCGGCGTCCGCCGGTGCCGACGACGAGGCGCCCGTGCGGGCCACCGCGTCCACGCAGCGGGATGACGCACAGCCCGACGTCGAGGGGGCCGAAGGCGAGACCGGCTCCACGGGCGCGGCTCGGCGTCGACGACGCGGACGCCGGGGATCGGGAGCCACGAAGCGAGCCACCTCGGAGGCGGCAGCACCGGACGGCGCCGTCTCCGCGAGGACGAAGGCCACCCCCCGGGCGAAGGCCGCTCCCAAGGCGAGGGCCGGAACCGCGGGTCGGTCCGAGCCGGACGCCAAGCCGGAGACGGCTTCTCGCCGGAGCAGCGAGCGATCGATCGAGGAGCGTGTCGCCGCCGGCGGTCCCACCCGCGGGATCCGATCGAGCCGGTCGCGCGCCGGCCGCGTCGGCGGTCGCCGCCGACGCGAGGAGACGATCGTCGCTCCGAGGGTCACGGACAAGATCATGGTGATCACCGAGCACGGGGACCGCGACCAGATCGCCGTGCTCGAGGAGGACCAACTCGTCCAGCACTACGTGACCCGGACCGGCGCACATTCGATGGTCGGCAACATCTACCTCGGCCGTGTGCAGAACGTCCTGCCCGGGATGGAGGCCGCATTCGTCGACGTCGGTCGCGGTCGCAACGGCGTGTTGTACGCCGGCGAGGTCAACTACTCGCCCGAGGATCTGGAGGGCGCGGCCCCTCGGATCGAGCAGATCCTGAAGAACGGCCAGTCCGTCATGGTCCAGGTCACGAAGGACCCGATGGGTGGCAAGGGCGCGCGCCTCACCGCCCAGATCTCGCTCCCGGGCCGGTTCCTGGTGTTCGCCCCGAACCAGGCCCTGTCGGGGATCAGCCGGCGGGTCCCGGACGCCGAGCGACGACGCCTGAAGGCGATCCTCAAGAAGATCAAGCCGGACGAGCACGGGATCATCGTGCGGACGGCCGCCGAGGGCGCGTCCGAGGAGGCCCTCACGACCGACCTCGAGCGCCTGGTTCGCGAGTGGGACGACATCGTGAAGCGGTCGAAGAAGGCGAAGGCGCCGGCCGTGCTCTACGAAGAGCCGGAGCTCACCGTCCGGGTGGTGCGCGATCTGTTCACCGACGGCGAGTTCAAGGTCCTCGCGACCGATTCGCGCCGGGTGTACGGCAAGGTGATGGAGTACGTCGCGGATATCGCGCCCGACATCGCCGACAAGGTGCAGCTGCACACGGGCAAGCTCCCGGTGTTCGAGGAGTACCGGGTCGTCGAGCAGATCCACAAGGCACTCGACCGCAAGGTATGGCTCCCGTCGGGCGGCTACCTCATCATCGAGCGGACCGAGGCGATGACGATCGTCGACGTCAACACCGGCAAGAGCGTCGGCAAGACGAACCTCGAGGAGACCGTGGTCAACACGAACCTCGAGGCCGCGCGCGAGACCGCCCGTCAGCTCCGGCTTCGCGACATCGGCGGCATCATCGTGGTCGACTTCATCGACATGCTGCTGGAGCAGAACAAGAAGCAGGTCGAGGACACGATGAAGGAGGCCCTCGCGATCGACAAGACCCGGTCGCAGGTGTTCGAGATCGGACCGCTCGGCCTGATGCAGGTCACCCGCAAGCGGGTGTCCAGCGGTCTGGTTGAATCGTTCTCCGAGACGTGTCCCACCTGCGAGGGCCGGGGCATCCTCGTCAACTACGAAGCGTGAGCCGGGAGGCAGCGATGTACGCGGTGATCAAGACGGGCGGGAAGCAGCAGAAGGTGCAGGTGGGCGACGTGATCGAGGTGGAGAAGATCGTGGGTGAAGGTGACACGATCACCTTCCACCCGATCCTCGTCGTGGACGACGAGGGGAAGACCCACGTCGGCAAGGAAGCCGAGAAGGCCGTCGTGACCGCGAAGCCGATGGGGGAGAAGAAGGGCGACAAGGTCAAGATCTTCAAGTACCGGCCGAAGACGGGCTACGCGAAGCGCGGCGGTCACCGCCAGCTGCGGACGGTCCTCGAGATCGCCGACGTGAAGCTCGGTCCGGCCCGGAAGGCCCCAGCGAAGGCACCAGCGAAGGCCCCGGCGAAGGCGGACGCCAAGGCGGAAGCGAACGCGGGGGCGGGCGCAACCGAGACCGACGCGACGCCGGTGCGGGACGACGGCGACTCGCCGGCCGGTTGAAGGTCGTCTGCTAGCCTGGAGGACCTATGGCACACAAGAAGGGCGGCGGCTCGTCCCGCAACGGCCGCGACTCGAACTCCAAGCGGCTCGGCGTGAAGGCCTTCGGTGGTCAGCAGGTACCCGCGGGCTCCATCATCGTGCGCCAGCGCGGCACGAAGATCCACCCCGGCGAGGGCGTGAGCAAGGGGGGCGACGACACGCTGTTCGCGGTCCGCGAGGGCGTCGTCGCGTTCCACGAGTCGCGCGGTCGCACGTACGCCACGGTCACCGGCGACTAGCGCCGACGACGACGGCTCGCCACGTTCCTCGACACCGGGCCCCTGCCTAAGGCCTGGCGAGGCCCGAGCGGATCTCGGACACCCATCCCTCGATCTCGTTGCGCTTGCCGGCGTTCGACGTCGTGAGGTAGCCGATGTTCGAGCGCATGTGTCGCCGCTTCGACGTGCGCCGCATCGCGCCGAACGCCCCGACGGGCCGGGAGCTGAGCCCCATGCCCGGCGGGGGGGCCGAGCCGGGCTCCGGCGGCGTCAACGGGGGGGGCTGCGAGAAGTAGAAGGCCAGCTTCCGGGTGCCGCCGTCCGCCGCTTGATCGATCAGCAGGATCGGCGAGCCTCGGTTGCGACGGGCCCGTCGGATCGTCGTCAGTTCGACGCGCGTCACCACGCCCGAGCGGTCGTCCTCGAAGCGGACCGCGTCCGCGTCGAGGAACAGCATCCCCTTGCGCTCGCCGGGGTTCCCCCGACCGAGCTCGACCATCCAAACGGTCGTCGGCACCGGCACCGGGCCATGATGGCGCGGCGGGGGCCGCCCGACCACCCGGGCCGACCACCTAAGCTGCCGGGATGGCGTTCGTCGACGAGACCTCGGTGCAGGTGAGCGGCGGCCGAGGGGGCAACGGCTCCGCGTCGATGCACAGCGAGCCGTACAAGCCGCGCGGCGGTCCGGACGGGGGCGACGGCGGCGACGGTGGGTCGGTCGTCTTCGAGGTCTCCCGCGGCGTGCACGACCTGTCCGCGCTGGCGGACCGGCCCCACCTCCGGGGGACGCACGGTTCGCCCGGCCGCAGCACGAACCGGCACGGCGCCAGCGGGAAGGACCTCGTGGTTCCGGTGCCGGACGGGACGGTCGTCTTCGACGACGAGGGGCTCCTGGCCGACCTGGTGGGCGAGGGGTCGCGGGCCATCGTCGCGCGGGGCGGGCGCGGTGGCCGGGGGAACGCCGCGCTCGCGGGTGCCCGGGATCGGGTCCCGCGGACCGCCGAGCCCGGCGAGGAGGGCGAGGAGCGCCGGCTGCGGGTGGAGCTGCGCACCGTGGCCGACGTCGGCCTGGTCGGGCTGCCGAACGCCGGCAAGTCGACGCTCCTGGCACGCCTCACGGCTGCGCGACCGAAGATCGCGGACTACCCGTTCACGACCCTCACGCCGAACCTCGGGGTCGCAGGCGACGACGAGGACCGGATGGTCGTCGCCGATATCCCGGGGCTGATCGAGGGGGCGAGCCGGGGCAAGGGACTCGGGCATCGGTTCCTCCGTCACATCGTGCGCTGCCGGGCCCTCGTGCTGGTGGTCGACCTGGCGGCCGAGGATCCCGTCACCGACCTGGCGACCCTCCGCGGCGAGCTCGCGGCGTACGACCCGGAGCTCGGGGAGCGGCCGGCGGTCATCGTCGGGACGAAGACCGACCTGGTGGACGACGCCTCCGCGATCGCCGGCCGACTCGCGCCGAACGCGCTCGCGGTCTCGGCGGTGACGGGCGACGGCATCGAGGCGTTGATCGGCCGGCTCGGCCGCCTGGCGGCTGAGGGGGAGTCGGCGGCTCCGCCGCGAGAGCCCTTCGTGGTGCTGCGGCCCGGACGGCCCCGCTTCACGGTCGAGCGTGAGCGCGACCGCTTCCGGGTGCGCGGGCAGCGCGTGGAACGGTGGGTGCTCGAGACCGATCTGGAGGACGAGCGGTCCGTGGGGACGCTCCAGAAGCGCCTCGCGCGCGAGGGCGTCGACCGGCGCCTCCGCGAGCTCGGGGCCAGGCCCGGCGACGAGGTCGCGATCGGCGACCGCGTGTTCGAGTTCGTCCCGGACGCCGAGGCCGAGCATGACGGCGCCGCGGGTTAGGGTCGACCGGCATGGGCGACGAGGAACGCCGCATCGTGAACGCCGAGCGCATCCTGGTGGAGGAGGACGAGGGCTGGCGTGCTCTCCTCCGGACGCTCCACCGGATCCCCGAGGAACGCATGGACGAGCCGACGGTCACGCCCGAGGGATGGTCTCCTAAGGACGTGGCGTTCCATGTGGCCGCCTGGCTCGCCGAGGCGTGCGCCTATCTCCAGCGGATGAAGGCCGGGACCTTCGATCCGGCCGAGGACCCGACGCGCGAGCAGATCGAGCGGATGAACGCCGCGTGGTTCCAGGCGTCGCGGACGATGGACCTCTCGACGGTCCGCGCGGAGCTGGAGGCGGCGCGCGCGTGCATGCGGCTCGCGTGGGGAGAGCTCCCCGAGATCACCGCCGACGCCTGGTCCTGGTTCGACGAGTCCGGCCCCCGGCATTACGCGGATCACGTCCGCGACCTGGATCGATGGCTCGGGGACGAGGGTGGCGATCCGATGGCGATCCCGGCCGACGGCGCCCAGGAGTGATCGGCACGACCTTCCGGCGCCTACCGGATCCTCGGCACGACCCCACCTAGGATGACCCGATGGGAGCGCGCCTGGGCGTCATGGGCGGCACGTTCGATCCGATCCACTACGGGCACCTCGTCACCGCCGAGGAGGCGCTCGTCCAGTTCGGGTTGGAGTCCGTGTTGTTCGTGCCGACCGGGCGCCCGTGGATGAAGGAGCACGAGGTCGTGTCGCCCGCTGAGGATCGATACCTGATGACCGTGATCGCCACCGCCAGCAACCCGTTGTTCTCGGTGTCGCGGATGGAGGTCGATCGCGACGGCCCCACGTACACCGTGGACACCCTGCGCGGGCTGAAGGCCGAGCGCGGCCCGGAGACCGACCTGTTCTTCGTGACGGGCGCCGATGCGATCGTGGAGATCCTCCAGTGGAAGGAGCCGGGGGAGATCTTCGACCTCGCGCACTTCATCGCGGCGACGCGCCCCGGGTACGACCTGAAGGGGCTCGAGGGCTCCGCCGCGGACGGCCGTCCCGAGATCTCGGTGATGAACATCCCCGCGTTGGCGATCTCGTCGACCGACATCCGCGGCCGCGTCGCCGAGGGGCATCCGATCCGCTACCTCGTGCCCGAGGGCGTGAAGAGCTACATCGAGAAGGAGCGTCTCTACCGATGACCACGACCCGCCCACCCCGCACGCCCGACAAGCTGTTCGTGATCCCCGAGGCCGATCCCTTCGGAACGCCCGTCGCGGCCGACCGGGCACGGCGCCGCGCTGATACGCGCCGCCGGAGGCGGCGGACCGCGATGGCGGCCCTCGGCATCATCGTCCTCCTGGTGGCGGGCGTGCTGATCGCGCGGAACGGATCCGGCGGGCCCGGCGGCGCGGGCGACGACGGTGCAGCCGGCGGGGCCGGTCGATCGGACTTCCTCGTGCTCTCGGTGACGGGCGCGCCCAAGCCCATGCTCGCCGTGATCGGTGGCGGAGGACCGCGACCAGCCGCGATGGCGGTGCCGATCGGTCTGACGCTCGAGGCGCCCGGCCGCGGTGAGATCACCACCCGCCGCGTCGCCGAGCTCCCGGGTGCCAGCCTCCAGGTCGCCGCAGCGAACACCCTCGGAACGTGGATCGATCACTACGCGACGACCGACCTCGGGCGCCTGGGCTCGATCGTGGACCGTGCCGGCGGGTTGCGCGTCCACCTGACCGAGAGCGTGATCGTCGGCCAGGAGGTTCTCGGTCCCGGCGACGTCGTGATGAACGGGACGCAGCTGCAGGTGTTCCTGGCCCTGCCAGGGGTGAACGGCTTCACCCGTTGGGAGATCGTCCTCACCGCGCTGCTGCAGAGCCCGCCGGTGCTCCGAGCCGGCGATCTGGTCGAGACCGACGACCTCGAGGGCGTGGGGGCGGTGTTGGCGCGAGCGCGCGGCGCCCAGCTCGAGACGATGCCGATCGTGGTCGCCGCGGCCCGGGTGCGCGTGCCGGACTACGAAGCGCTGGATGCGCTGCTGGCTGAGCGATTCGGGGTCAAGCGTCCGCCGACCCCGGTGATCGTGCAGAACGGCGAGGGGAGCCCGGGGCTGGGCGAATCGGTGGGCCGGCTGTTGATCCCGCGCGGGTTCCGGATCACGTTGTCGCAGAACGCCGCGACCTTCGACCACGAAACCACCGAGATCATCGCGATCCTTCGGCCGAACGTGGACGCCGCCCGCCGAGCCCGGTCCGCGCTCGGGGTCGGCGATGTCGCCGTGACCCGAGTACCATCGGGCATCGGCGACGTGATCATCGTGATCGGGAAGGACTTCACGGCTTGACGGGAGTGGAACCGAGGACCAGCGCACGCGCGAGCGACGCGGGCGTTCCCTCCAGCGTCGCCGTCGCCGTCGCCGCGGCGCGAGCCGCCGCCGACAAGCAGGCCGGCGAGATCGTGATCCTGGACGTCCGAGAGCTGATCGTGATCACCGACTACTTCGTGATCGCGACGGCCGGGACGAAACGTCAGATCAAGTCGGTGATCGAGGCGATCGAGGACGCCGTGCGGACGATGGGGGAGAAGCCGATCCGCCGCGAGGGTGAGCCCGAGGCGGGCTGGTGGCTGCTCGACTACGTCGACGTCGTGGTGCACGTCTTCGGCTTGGAGGAGCGCGACTACTACGACCTCGAGCGCCTCTGGAAGGATGCCCCCCGGGTCGAGTGGGAGCCAGCCGGGGCCGCGTCCTCCGGGTAGACTCGACCTCCCGAGGGCCCATAGCTCAGCTGGTAGAGCGCTTGGCTGGCAGCCAAGAGGTCAGGGGTTCGAATCCCCTTGGGTCCACTAACAGGGTGTCGTGTTCCGGGTGATGCTGGTCACTCCGGCGTCACCTGATCCTTGACGGAGCTCCGGTTGATGTTGACATGGACTCCGGCTGATCCTAGACGGTGGCTCCGGTTGATGCTTGACACCGCCAATCTCGCGTCGGGAGGTGGGCCGTGTGGGTGGAGCTCAACCAGCGATGGTCGCCCGACAGTACCCAGATCGCCTACGTCGACACCATGGCTGCCGGAGGCCCCGCACGTAGGTCTAACGACCTCGGCACCGGTGAGACCCGATTCGTGGCAGTCGGGACGATCGAGAGCTGGATCGACGACGATCACATCCTCGTGAGCTGAAGCTGGCGGGCCCGGTCGCGAAGCCCGGCCCGGTCGCGGGCCGGGCTCCGAACGCGAGCCTAGGCGAGCTACGGAGCCGTCGTTCGAACCCCGTTGGGCAGGGTGCCCATCGTCAACCAGCGGGCGGCCGTTGGACGGCTGAGGATGAATGTCTTCGCGAACGGCTCGCTCACTGCCGCAGCGTCGGCAGGCACGACTCGTGGACCATCTCGGGAAGTATGCGGCGTGCCCCAACCGGATCGTGGCTCGTGGGACCAACTCGCTGGCCCAGCCCGTTCCGTCTAGCGGCACGAAGAGAGCTGCCCGAACCCCGCCTCGTGGGGATCGACCCTGTCGCTCGGGCCACCGAAGCTCCCTGGCACCTACGCTCTCGCGAAGGTGGAGCTCCCCAGAATGGACTTTCGTCGGATGACGGGCGCTCGTCACCACATCAGATTTCTCTCCATGGGGCCTGGGGCCCAAGGGACATATGTGCTTGGCCTTCTCGCGGGTTCCGGGCCCCATCCAACACCAGGACTCTGCGGCTCCGATGGGCACGGCGAGTACAAAGAGCAGGAGACATGGGGAGGCGTACGCGACCTCCCAAGGGTCCTGGTTTGCGTCCGATCGGGAGTGAACTAGCGACTCGACGTGAAGCGGGGCCAGACCGAGATCTCACCGGGAGCGAGAGCGAGGGCCGTCTTCGACGGGCGTATGCCTTGGTACCGCGCGCGGCGCAGAGCCCCCGGCGAGTTCGTCGCCGGGGGCTCTGCTCGACTTCGATCAGGGGGTGGGTCCTAGGAATCCTCCCGTGCTGACCGCCGGGTCGTCGGTCCAGAACACCGTAGTGAACGATTGGGAACCGGACCGGCCGATGTGCACCCCGCCGCCATCGCTCCCGATCGCTCGACCGGGGAACGAAGTCGCCGAGTCCGTCGGAATCGTGGAGTCCGGGCTGTTGAAGATGAACAGATCGATCTGCCCTGCGATCATGTCCACGCGCCACTCGATCCTTACCCAGCCTCCGGTGATGATCGACGTCGACGTCTGCGCGATCGTCTCGTTTGATCGGTCCTGCGCCCGAAGTCTGCCATCGTCGAGGATATCGATGGCGAAGCTCAACTCGCTGCTCTCCTTGCCTCGGATCAGGCGGAGGTCGCCAGACGGGAGGGCGTCGAACCAGACATAGACTCGGCCGTAGAGGGAGCTCCAGGCATCGAGCGAGTTGCCCCACTTGTAGTAGGCATTCTGCCTCCAACCGACGGTGTGCCGCGCCGAGAGCCCGGTGCCGCGAGTGTGCGCGTCGTCGTACACGAGCGACGATGCTTCCCCGATCGTGACACCGTCGAACCCATCTCCGCTGGACGCACCAAGATTGCTCTCGAGGGAAGCCCCCAACGGACCTCTGTCCAGGTTGTTCGCGAGCGTCCCGGGTGGTGTCGGAGCAACCGGTGGCGATATCGGTGACGGGCTCGGTGCCGGTGCCTGCGTCTGGGTGGGTGGGCTCGGTGTCGGTGCCTGCGTCTGCGTCTGGGTGGGTGGGCTCGGTGTCGGTGCCGGTGCCTGCGTCTGGGTGGGTGGGCTCGGTGCCGGTGCCTGCGTCACCGGACCCATCGGGGGATTGAGGTATGGGTCCTGGGCCATCTCGCGATACCCCTCTATCGAAGATGGGGAGCTATCGGTAATCCAGGGATACCCGTCCTTGAGCTCGTCGAAGTAGATGAGCGCCTTGAGCAGAGGCCAGCCTTTGACGGTCTGCAACGCATCGCGGAACCATTGCCCCTTGCGGCCCGGCTCAGCGGGATCCTCCTGGACGCCGCACTCCACGACGATCCATGGCTTGCTGTGCGCGGCCGCGAAGTCCTGCGTCGGCTGGAAGATCTGCTGGAAGGAGGCCCATTGATCGCCCGCGCGGCCTGGGTACCAGCTGTAGCCGTCGCTGCCGACGAAGTCGACGTACCCGTCGCCCGGGTAGTACTCCAGGATTGGGCGCCCCGAGGCAGAGTCGAAGCTCCACGACATCATGGTCCACACGAACGCCACGTTCGTGACCCCCTGGGATCGAAATACGTCGACGATCCGGCGGAACGCCGCGGCGAATTCGTTGGGCGACCCATTCGTCGAGAGGTTGTCCTCCGGTTCATGATGGAAGGTGAGGTAGATCGGGAAGCCGAAATCCTTGATCGCGTTAGCCCGAGCGACGATCACCTCATCTTGCGAGCCGTTCGCGATCTCGCTCCACCTGGTGCCTGCCCGCCAGTTGATGAACGGGATCCGGCCCTGAGCGACGGTCATGCTCTGAGCCGAGTTCGGGAACGAGCTGGTCCACTGGTAGAAGACATGATCGATCGCGAACCTGCGTCCGATCTGGCTTTCGACCCGTTCGATCGCCGCCAGTGGGGTTTCGCCGTCGCGCTCGCGCACAAAGGCTCCCATGTATGCCCCGCTCGACGGTGTCAGGATCGCCGGTGGACCCACGGCCGGGAATGCCGCACCTGCACGCACCAGAGCGGCACCGACGATCGCCAGGATCAGGAAGGTCAAGATGTTCCGCTTGGGGGAAGTGATCGATTTGGGGGAAGTGATCGATGTTGTGAGGTGAATGTTCTCCTTAGCCACGCCGCGCGCCTCCTTGCGGTGTTGGTCAGCTCGAAAGCCGACACGCCTTCAGGAAGGTCCTGGCCTCCATCACCTCCCTCTTCGTACGCCGGACCGAACCGACACCGCCGGGTAGGCATGAAGGAACAAGAGGTGAGCATCGGGGGGGAAGGGATATGCACGAGATGCTCCTCCAGTCGTTCACCCGGAGGAGTTGGCCTGTCCGGACCCTAGACAGGCCGCGTCGTCGGCGTCAACTCCAATGTTCGGGTGTGCGTGGATCAGCGTCGGGACGTCTGGGATCTTCCGAGTGTCCGATCAGGGAACGACGACGACGATGGATCCTCCACCTCGTTGATCCATGTGGAACGCTCCCCGGAGTCACCCGGTACCGAGCCGGGAGGCGATACGAGATCGGAGCATGCTTCCCTCTGTACATCAGGATCCTGCTCGCCGGTGGGCGGATGTTCTCGCGGAACTGTCCACGTGTGACGGCGAAGCACCACCACGCCATCCCGCCGTAGAGCAGAACATCGCCTATCGAGAGCACCACGCTGAACGGCGAGGGTACCGGTACCACGTCGGCCAATGGCTGAAGCACATCGCCATCGGACATCAAGTGATGCCTGGCGCCATCCGCGATGACGATCACGCCGTCGGCACCCGCGGCGATGATGGCGTCTCGACTCACCGGCATCCCTCCGTTCAACGCAACGACCGCCAGGTTCATCGTCAGGCCCGCCGCCATGACTGCAGCGCCGGGAACACGGTGGTTCACCACCAACACCGCCAACAACAGCACGTAGCTCAAGACGAGTGACGCTGCCGCCAGTCCTGTGCGTTGCGCGCTGCCGGCCGGGACCGGCACCGACTGAACCACCAACGCGATCAGCGCGAGCCCCCACCAATGCACACGGAGGCGCTCCAGGAACCGCACCGAACCCCCGCTGACTATCCCCGCGAGCACGGCGAGCGCGAGGATGGGGAGGACGATGGCCATGACACTTCCTTGTCTCCGGAGCGGATTCGTGCGTCGCGACGACGCATGTCATGCCGATGATTGCAGGTCCGCTCCTCCTAGCGGTACTTGGTGTGCTGGACGACCAAGCGGGGTTACGGGCAGGGATCGCGGCGTTCTCTTGCTCGCGGGCGTTGGTCTCCTCTCCTCGGATCTCTGGGACAGGTCGCGACGGTGGCGGGAGCCTCGAGAGACGCGGCGCAGCCCTGAGCCGAAGCCTCACCGCAGTACGAGGTCGAACGAGGATCGACGTCAGCGAACGGGTCGAGGGCGATCGAGACTCTGCCCGGCGCTCCGAACGCCGTTCTCGCAGCGCATAACATCGCCGTTTCCGCTCGCGTGCGACCTGCATCTTCGCTGGTGAGCACACCGCTCAACCCGTGATGGCTGGCAGCCAAGAGGTCAGGGGTTCGAATCCCCTTGGGTCCACTAGCAAGGCAACGCAACTTGGGCCGGTTGCACACCCCCGGACGGCGGCTTTCGCTCGCGGGGATCGAGACGACTACCTCAAGCCACGCCACTCCTTCTGTCGATGCTCTCCGAGGAGGTAAGGCATGGCGTATGGCGCCTTGATCTTCGACGTCTTGGTCTACGCCGTGGTCCTCGTCTGGATTCAGAAGGCGCGGAACGAGGCCGGGACCAACATCGCCGGCCCGCTTTGGTGGGAGCGGCCCATCGGCACGGGCAAGCGGCCGGAGCAGCTGAAGCGCGATCGTCCGGTGTCGGGTCCGGTCCGCGCTTCCTAGCCCCTCGAGGAAGAGGTCGATCGGGCGACGGCTGATGCTGGTGGGGGCGCTCCGTCGCGTGTACCTCGGGATAGCTGTCTCCGGAACCGTGTCATCGGGAAGATCCAACGCCTCGACGCATCTGTAGCTGCTATCGCTGCGCACGTTCTCTACGGCCGATGGCCCTGGCGTTCGTCAGAACGACATGGAAACTCCTCCCAGAGCCGAGGTCCGAGGAGGCTGCGATGCGGCCAACGTCCGAAGCACGACCCATGTCGTCTCGGCGAACCAGTGCGTTGAGGGAGGTCGGCCGAAGTCGGGACTACCTCGATGCGGCCCGGAGCTCTCTCGAGATGGCGCTCGGGATGTTTGGCAGTCCGGACGGGCAGATGACGGACGTCCGGATCTCAGGGCTCGAGCACGCTCTCCGCCAGCTGGAGGAGGTAGAGGTGACTCTCTGGGAGGCCTCGCAGTAGGTCCGCCTCGAAGCACTTGAGGAAGAACACGCCCTGCAGCTTCGCATGTCCTAACCTCCGACCGAGCTGAGAACGCGAGAACGAGACGACATCCGCGCTCGGATCGTCGCCGCCGTCGGTATTGCCGTGACTGCCGAGCTGCTCGACGTCCCATCCCGCTCCGACGCCGACCGCGCCGCGCTGATCGGACGCCTCCACCAGCGCGAGGATGCGGCGTGGCTCGCCGAGCTATTGAATCGGCATCCGATTGCGCGACAACGCGGAGGACCGCCAGGACCGCACCGGCGGCAACGCGATGGACCGGGACGTTCGGGGAACCAGTTCCGATAGGCTGCTTGGTCAGGCGGTCCCATCGACCTCGCAGCCGATCGCAGCGAGGTCGGCCTCGAGATCGTAAGTCGGTCCCTCACCCGCCACGGAGGAGCGAAGCCTCGCCTCGAGGCGCGGCGCGAGGAAGGCCCGAAGTCGGCGACGTCGGCGAAGTCGCCGTCTCGCTTCCACGACCACACGATGGCCGATGTCTCGAAGGCCCTGATCTGAGCCATCATCACGGTCATAACGTTGTGCGGCGGGGCCACGTCGGCGAGGGCGCGGGTCGTGATCTCGTCGATGAGCGGCTGATAGAACTCGCGCAGGGCCGTGAACGCGTCGGGCTCCCTACGTAGAACCCGGTCCCAGAGGGCTGCCTCGTCCGAGCCGCTCGCCACGTCTTCGCTCCGGTTCCCATCAGCTAGACCATCGGCACGGGCAGCACCAGGAGCTTAGGTCTTGGTCCATGGGCCGCGATGGAGGGTGGTGGGGCAGCGACGAAGGCACGTGCTCGTTCTGCGGGAAGCTCGGGGAGAACGTCGGTTCCTGATCGCTGGCCCTGACGGGGCCCGATGATCTGTAATGGGTGTCTTTCGCTCTGCTTCGCTCTCATCATTGGCCAGGCGATGTGGGCGCGCGGTAACCCGAGGCTCCTGGAGCGGCGACCGCCGGAGTGGGTCGCGACCGCCCCTCGTCTCGTGTCTCCAGGGCGCTTGAACGTGAGGGAGACAGAGCCACGACGTAACGTCGCGTCGAAGGGCCGGATCTCGGGGAGGACGAATCGGCGCGGCTGCGGCTGATGACGGCGTTACAACAGAGATCTAGAGCAGAACCTCGACCCGACGGACTGTCTTCCGGTGGTCCTGAGATTCAGGAGGCGTGTGGCCCAGGAAGGGCCGCAACGCGGGCGAGCACAACTCCGAGCCGGTGGAGTAGGCACGATGGACGAGCTTCAGCTCGGAGCCTGGATCGTTGGGCTCCTGGTCGCATTCGACGTGGCGATTACGCCTGCGCGCTGATCAGAAGACGGTCCGCCCAATAACCGCGCACTCTCCGCTCCCCGTCGGGAGGATGATCGACCCTCGCCACTTCGAGTGCCTCGGTCTATCCTGCCCGGACCGGTGTCGAGTCGACCTTTCAACCCGCTGCTCAGAACGGGCGCGATGAGACGGGAGGATGGATGAGGTTGGGCGGTCCGAAGAGCTGGCTCGCGGCGCTGCTGATTTGCGTGGCTCTGCTGAGCGCCGCCTGTTCGAAGGACTCCGGAACGGGCCAAGAGGGCGCGGTGAGCTTCCTGACGTTCGAGAACTCGCTTTTGCCGGAGGCGATCACGCCATTCACGACGGCGAACCCGACCTGAAGCTCGAGGCGACCACGTTCAGCACCGCAGGACGAGGCCGTAGCGAAACTCCAGGACGGATTCAAGGCTGACGTCGTCTACGCGTGCCTGACCGACACCCAGCGACTCGTCGACGGCGGCCTTGTTCAGCCGATCGATACGAGCCGGCTCGCCGCCTGGGACTCGCTCTTCCCGTACTTCAAGGACAGCGCGCAGATCCGGGTCGGGGACACGATCTACATGGCCCCGGCGTTCGGCGGGACCACTGGGTTGATCTACAACCCCGAGGAGGTTCCCGGAGGCGTCACCTCGTTCGCCCAACTGCTCGAGGACCCGGCGCTGGAGGGGAAGGTCGCGATCGAGGACGACCCCAAGTACGGGATCGCGATGGCGGCGCTGGCCCTTGGGTTCGAGGACCCGTACGACCTGACCGACGCCGACCTGGAGCAGGTGGAGCAGTGGTACTCCGAACGCAGGTCCCAGATCCGCGCGTTCTACGCGGACGAGTCGGACTTCTTCGATCTCTATCAGAGCGGCGACGTCGTCGCGGCGTTCGGGTACAAGGGGTACGACGTGGGCCTCGCCAAACAAGGCGCCACGGTGACGTTCGTTCCCGCATCGGAGGGTGCCCTCACGTGGACCTGTGGGTATGCGCTCGGAGCGAACGCCCAGGATCTCGACGGTGCGTACTCGCTCCTCGATTGGTTCCTGACCCCGGAGGCGCAAGCCGTCTATGCGACGAAGTTGAATCAGATGGCCACGAACCGAGCGACGCTCGATTCGCTTCCGCAGTCGGTGGTCGAGGAGATCGGACTCGCCGACCCGGCGCAACTCGATACATCGATCCCAACGGAGGTCCCCTCCAACTTCGATCGATGGGAAGAGGTCTGGCAGCAGATCACGTCGGCCTAGTCGATCCCTAGGCCTGCCCGACCTCGAAGAGGTAGACGTCCACCTCGGTGAATCGGGCGAGGCCGACCAGTCGGCCCGCATCTCCCAGTGACGCGATCACCTCGTCGGTGCTCGGTTGGGGGTGTCTCGGGCTCGCGATCAGCCAGACGCGACTCCGGGTCTTCGTCTCCTCGAGCGCGACGAAGACGTCATCCGGATCTCCCGTGAGCTCTACCTCCGGCACCGAGTAGGTAGCCGGCCTCGAGGAGTAGTGGTCGAAGGGGATGTGCAAGAAGCCCACGCTGAACACGATCGCATCCCCACGCTGCACCCGTTGGTCGACGTACGCCGCTACCTGGTCCCAGGCTTCCTTGTCGTGCAGGTAGTAGTAGCTGCGCAGACCCAAGCCGGCGCACACGACGAGGATCACGAGCGCGGCAGCGAAGACCCTTGGTCGCAGGCACAGCAGCCCCGCGGCCACGGTCAGGCAGACGGGTACGGCCGCCCAGATGAGCGTCTGTGCCAGGAAGATCGGTCGCCAGACGCTGACGATCAACTCGCCCAACGGGGCCGCGAACGCGAAGATGAGGACGAAGGCGATCCACCGGCGATCGTGTCCTCCAGCTCCACAGTCCGAGGCCCGCAAGTGCGAGGACCAATGCAGCCTCGACCGGGTAGGGGGTCGCCCGGGTCACGCCGCCGTAGACGGCGTACGCACCGCTCAGCACGCTGCCGAGGTTCGGGGGAGGGATCCAAGCGTACGCCTCGCCGTGCGCGACCTGCTGGAGGAACGCCGGAAGCCAGCTGACCCACAGGATCAGGATCACGAGCTGAGCCAGCAACCAGTTCCGCAGGAACGCACGAGGCACGCGTCCGTGTGTCCACCACCAGCTCACCATCAGCACGTTCGCGCCGATCGGCAGGAACACGGCGGTGTTGTGCGCGAGGATCGCGATCGTCGTTCCGAGCACGTACGCGAGCCAGGCCCATCCCGTCTCGCGCACCTTCCCCGTTCGTTCCAAGTCGCGAAGGAGGTACGCGACCCCAAGCATCGCCAACGTCGCGGCGAAGGTAACGAGGGCGTAGGCTCGCGCCTCTTGCGAGTACCAGACCTGGAACGGAGAGATCGCGAACAACAGCGCGCCAACGATCCCGAGCCGACGGTCTCGGATCGACCGGCCGAGTGCGTAGACGAGGGGTATCGTGAGCACGCCGAACAACGCGGACAGCATCCGCAGGGTTCCGTCGCTATCCCCGAGCCGCACCCAACCGTGCAGCAGCGAGTAGTAGAGCGGAGGGTTCCCCGGATCGACGATCGTGGTCCAACTCCAGAGTTCGGCGAGCGACTGTCGTGCGAACCGAAGGCTCGTGGCCTCATCCACCCACAGCGGTTGCGCTCCGATCCTGAAGAGGCGCAGGAACGCGCCGAGGGTCATCACGAGGAGGACGGGGACCACCCTGGCCGCCCAGGAGGCCGTCGGCGGCTCGATCGAGGGCGTCGCCGAGATCCAGCGATCTCGTCGCAACGAGAGCGGCTCCCTGGGCGTCGCGGTCTCCTGGAGGCTCCCGCCGTCGGGATCCGCTGGGCTCGCCGCGTCAACCATCGGACTTCCTTATGGGTGCTGGGGCTCGGAGTCAAGCCCGATCGCGTCGGACCCTCGCTCCGGGGAGTCACCTTGACGCCCTTTCGGCCCGGCCATAGGCTCGCGAGGCTGTACCCCACGTTCCCAACGCTTTCCCCACGTGTGGGGAGGAGGTTCCTCAGACCTCGTGATCGTGCCCGAGATCACCCAAGGGATCTCCGAGTCGCCGGTCGAACCGTTCGATGTACTGGTCGTGGGGGCCGGCGTCGTCGGTCACGCGGAGGGGACCGCGCTGCGAGCGCATGGCCACCGTGTCGCGTTCAGCGACATCGATGAGGCGTTGCTCTCGGCCCGCCGAGCCGCGGGTCTGGACACGATCCCTATGGGCGAGCTCGATCTCTCGGGCACCGACGTGGTGCTCGTCGCCGTGTCCACCCCCAACCAGGACGGAGGGGTGGACCTCCGTGACCTCGAAACAGCGGTGGCTACGATCGGCGACGCCCTCGGGAGGGCCTCGTCGTCGGAACCCGGACGATACCGACTCGTCGTCGTTCGAAGCACCGTCCCGCCGGGAACGACCGAGGACGTCGTGATCCCGGTATTGGAGGCGAACGCCGGCCTCAAGGCAGGTCTGGACTTCGGCGTGTGCGTGAGTCCCGAGTACCTTCGCCAGCGGATGGCCGTGAGCGACGCGGCCGCCCCCCGGATCGTCGTCATCGGACAACTCGACGAGCGCTCCGGCGATGTTGCCGAACGGCTGAACGCTGGGTTCCGATGTCCGACGTACCGGCTACCCATCCGAGATGCTGAATTCCACAAGTACGCGCACAACCTCTGCAACGCTTCGAAGATCGCCTTCTTCAATGAGTTGCGGCGGGTCGCGCTCGCCGTTGGGGTCGACCCGGAGCAGGTGTTCGCGCTCGTTGCGCAGAGCGCGGAGGCGGTCTGGAACGCGGAGTACGGCACGCTGGATCTGGGTCCGTACGAAGGAGCGTGCCTGCCGAAGGATCTGGAAGCCTTCGTGGCCTGGGCGGATCGGCAGGGCGTGGATCTCCCGATCGTGTCCGCCATCAGGCAGAGCAACCGAGCCGCGTACGTTCCATGACCCCATGCCGTCGCTGATCCTCGTAGCCTGGCTGACCCCCATCCTGTGCGTGGCGATGATCCTGGGGGGGGCCCTGCGCGCTCGCCGCACCGGGAGGCGAACATTGCTCCCCGTCCCGACGCGACTGATCATCCAGATCACCACGGTGGGGAATGAGCGAACCGTGAACGAGATCATCCGTCGGATCCGTGGGTATCAACTCGACTTCGCTCATGAGATCTGGGTCGCGACCGAGCCGTGGTCCTCGGCTGACTACCAGGGGGCGGATGAGCTCATCGTGGTACCCGAGGACTTCCATTGCCGGGCGTCCTATAAGGCACGAGCGCTCGACTACACGAGGCGGCTGAGGGTCGAACGACGACTGAACGACTACTTCGTCAAGGTGCTGTTCCTGGATGACGACTGTGTGCCCACCAAGAGTTACGTCGAGAAGGTGTTCCGGGCCGACTACGACGTGTGTGAGGGCATCCCCACCCCTCGCACCGGGTATGGGCGCTTCCTCTCGCATATGGATGACCTTCGGACGATCAACTGTCTCTACATGTGCTCCGTCTTCCAGGGGATCGGCCATCCCGTCCATGTCCACGGTGAGGGTCTCTGCGTCAGGGGGACGGCCGAAGCGTTCGTGACGTGGGACTACGAGATGTTCGCCTCGGAGGATCTGGTCTTCGGTCACATGGCCGCCTCCAGCGGCATGACCTGGGGGTTCGTCTGGGACTACGTGGAGATCACCTCGCCGTTCACGTGGAAGGACTTCCTGACGCAACGACGACGGTGGCTCTGGGGCAACATCCATGCCATCCGACACGTGCTGCCGCCGGCATCCACCGTCCTGCTGATCGTCCTGTACATCTTCGGGTTCTTCACGTTCATCGTTTCCACCATCGGGATCGTGCTCGCGCTCATCGGCCAGCTCCATTTCCGGTCCGGCATCATGCCGTGGCTGGTCTTCTCGATGGCGCTTTGGTTCTCGATGTTCGCACTCAGTGGAGCGATCAACTCGGGAGGCGGCGCGTCCAGGGGTATCCGGCGTGTTCGGGATGTGGTCGTGGCGATCCTCCTCGCATTCGTGACGTCAGCCGTCGCGATCGGGGTCCAGATCGTCGCCCTCCTCAAGGGGAACCCCCATCGCTTCGAGGTCATCCAGAAGACGGACCCGAAGGCGAAGAAGGCGAGCCTGGCGACCCTCCCGGGCCTCGGCTCGTCGACCGCCCCAGAGCCCGTGCTGCGCATCCCTGAGGCCGCGGAGCCCGAGTCGGTCGATGCGTCCCCCGACCTCTCGCGGAACTTGGCGGACAGGGGATAGCGCACGGACGTACGCGCTTCGGCTGCCTACCTACGATCGCTCGATCAGACGGCCGGCCGACGGAAACGCGAGAAGCGACGCGGGCGGGGAGGCGTCGGCACTGAGCGCTGGACCGCGAGACGCTGGAGCTCCGCCTGGATCCTCCGCGGCTCGGGGAGCGTCAGGCCGGCGAGGCGATCCCGGAGGCCCTGGAAGTCGTCTCGAGGCGGTGCGGTGGTTCGGAGTGGATCGGGCATGCAACGACGCTATCGGTCTTCGTCGCTGCGCGCATCTGGCGGTCGGCGGTTTCGAGGCCGCGAAGGTCTCGGCTATCGGTTGCGGCGCCGCGTGGGCGTTCACGCACCAGATCGCGGGACGTCGGATGCTGCGTCTGAGATCGTCTTCGACCGGCTTCGAGTCAGAGCCAGATCCGCGCACTCATCCGGCCGCGGAACCGCTCGGCCGTTCGCGCTCTCATCCGGTCCCGTGCGCGCCCTCGGACGTCGACCGGCGGTTCCCGGTTCCGAGGCCCTCGGCATCACGGCCGGCTGTCTGCGGATCGTCGTCGCTGAGGTTGCCGCGAGCGGACGTGACGTCCCGCAATGGCACCGGGGTCAGCCGGCCATCGGGTTCGCGCACCATGAAGGTCCTGGCCTCCTCATCGAGGTAGGCGATGGTCCCGGTGACGGTGTGCGCGTAGCCACCGTGGGACTCGAGCTCGAACGTGGTCTCGGATCCCGTGGCGTCCGTTCGGAACCCGGCGAGGAGCTCGTCGGCGAGCGTGCGGGGAGCGATCAACGTCGCTCCGGCCTCGACGTCTACGGACGGACCCGTCGAGGGTGGGGATCGGTGATCGGTTGGGTCTCGGAGGGTGATCGTCATCGCGTCGTCCTTCCTTCGCTTGGCTGCTCGGGATCCGGGTCGCTCGCGGGTTCTGGAAGAGGAGCCCACGGCCAGTGGGCCCCCCTCCCATCGACCGTGGCGGGCTGCAGCCGCGTCACGGTCGAGGCGATCCATCGATCGGTCAGACCGTGGTGAGCACGCCCTCGTAGAAGGCGAGGTCGCCGACCTCGCTCGAGCGGAGCTCGACCCGGTCCGCGAGATGCTCGCGGACCCACGTGGCGGCGAGGGGCGCTGCCGCCTCGGCCTCGGCGTGGGTCTCCCAGAAGCTGATCGAGACGCAGGTGCCCTCACCGGTGTCGGCGAGTCCGTAGCGGATGAACCCGGGCTGGGTCCTGAACGTGGCGAGCATGCCGGCCTTGGCTTCCTCGGCGAGCTCGGGGAACGTGCCCTTGATGAGCTTGTAGTTCGCGATGCGGATGGATTGCATCTGTGTGGCTCCTTCGGCTAGGTGTCCCGGATCGGCCGAGGCGAGCGGTGAGCGGATCGAGAGGCTGAAGATCGCTCTCGAGTGTCGGCTCACGAGCCCGAGAAGGACGGTGGGACGGGTTCGGCGGAGGCGAACCCGTGCTGTCTCTTCTCCCGTCACTGACGGGTCCGTGTCCTGTATCGAGTATGCGCAGGTCCGAGGCCATCTGTCGCGATTCCGGCGGAGACGACCCCGTGCGCGGTCGGTTCGACCTGGGGGCATTCGGCCCTATGGAACAGGTCCGATCGAGGCCCGCCGCCCGGATCGCGGACGGATAGGTTCGGACCAGGAGGCTTCCCGGCGAGCCAGGGGAGGTCCGGATGAGGGCGCGGACGTGGCTGTTGGTCGTTGCGCTGACCCTGCTTCCGGCGTGTGAGGGCGCCCCTCTCGAGAAGGACTCGTCGTCGGGCTCCCCGGGCGAACGTGCCTTCGTCCTCGGCGGCGAGCCGATGAGGGTCTGCGGTCTGTTCGGGCGGAACCGCTGCGGCGTGCTCGACGTGCCGGAGGATCGGGCGGATCCCGCCGGACGACGGATCGGGCTCAATGTGATGGTGATCCCGGCGAAGGATCCGGATCCGGAGCCGGACGCCGTGTTCTTCTTGGCCGGAGGGCCGGGCGGCGCGTCGGTGGAGAGCTGGGCGGGAGCCGCCAACCTGTTCCCGGGCGTCCACGCCAACCGCGACATCGTCCTGGTCGATCAGCGAGGGACGGGGAGGTCGAACCCGCTGGTCTTCCCCGAGCCGCCCAACTTCTCGGGTCTCTCTCCTCATGACGCCCGCGCGGCCATAAGGCGCTGGGGCAAGAAGGTGCTGGCGTCCTTCGACGCGGATCCGCGGTTGTACGCCAGCGCGCAGGCGGCCGACGATCTGGACGACGTGCGGGCGGCGCTCGGCTACGACCGGATCGATCTGTACGGGGCTTCGTACGGGGCCACGCTGGCGCAGTATTACCTCCGGCAGCACGGGGAGCACGCGCGGGCCGTAGTGCTCGACGGCGGAACCCTCGTCGACGTCTCGATCTTCGAGCGCATCTCCGAGAACAGCCAGCAGGCGCTGGACTCGGTCCTACGACGGTGCGCCGACAACGCCGCATGCAGCGAGGCGTTCCCGGACCCCGCGGGGGAGCTCGCGCGGACGCTGGTGCGGCTGGCGAGGCATCCGGCCGAGACGGATCTGTACGATCCGTGGACCGAAGAGCCGATCGTCGTCGACGCGGACGCCCTCGCGGGCACGATCCACCAGCTCCTGGTGACGAGCGCCGGCAACGAGGTCCCGCTCCTGATCCATCAGGCGGCGACGGGTCGGGACGATCTCGTGGCGGAGCGCATCCGAGGGTCCCTGGAGGATCCGGCGACGTCGGTGCAACGGCTCGTGATGTTCTGGTCGATCGTCTGTTCCGAGGGCTGGGCCCGGTTCGATCCGGCGGAGGTGGCGCGAGCGGGCGCCGGGTCCTACTACCGGCAGGTGGAGCTTGAGCAGGCCCGCGGATGGCGGCTCGCCTGCAGCCTGATGCCGCAGGCATCGGTGCTCCCGGGCGACGTCGCGGCCGTCCGGTCGATGGTTCCTGTGCTGCTGCTCAACGGGTCAGAGGATCCTCAAGACCCGCCGTCGAACGTGGCCGACGCACCCCGGGAGCTCCCGAACAGCCTGGTGCTCTCCGTCCCGGCGCTCGGACACACGGTCGGCACCTTCGGGTGTCTGCCGGACGTGGTGGCGGCGTTCATCGAGGCAGGCTCGGTCGAGGGTCTGGACGTGAGCTGCGTGTCGGCGATGTCGCCGGGGCCGTTCACCATGCCGTGAGGTTCGGGGCGTGCCGGAACCGAGAGGGACCGCATTCGGTCCCGCGATCGGAACGGGTCACTTCATGCGCATGAGGACCACGACCGCCACGACGGCGAAGACGACCCCGATCACGAGGAACCAGAACATGGACCAACGCTACCCCAGGTCGTGCCACCGACGCGAACCGAAAGCTCCGGATTGCATCTATGAGCGGTAGCGGTCCAGCCGCCAACAACGGCGTGGAACCCGACATCGCGTTCGAGCGCGTGCCGGGCTGGGGCGTCCCGACGCGGACGACGCTGAACACGGTGCGGACAGGAGCCGCGATCGCGGTCTCCGGCGCGGTCGTCCCATCGCCCTACGCGCGAGTCTCGATGTCCGTTCGGCTGCTCGTGGACTCCGGAGACGGGTTCGTCCCGGTCGACCGGGCCCGGCCCCGGCTGGGCGACCGGGGCCGGTTCCGCGTCAAGGTCGTCGGGCTGCACGGGGCGACGTGCCGGATCGTCGCGCGGTTCCGGGGACGGAGGGTCGCCTCCCGAGCACGGCAACCGCGACGTTCGCATGCTAGCCGGCTGGGCGAGCTGACCCGTCGGAATGCTCCGGGACCTCGCTCAGACGACCCGGCGATCCTCGGCGTAGGAGGCGGCGATGACCGCCTCGGCATGATCCGCGTCGTAGAGGGGGCACGCGCGACAACGGTCCGGCACGGAGAACGAGAACGGGAAATCGCAGCGACCCACGCTTGCCGCGAACGGCCGGGCACAGACGGCCATCTCGCGCACGATCGCGGCGGCCTCGGGCTCACCGTCGACCCGGACGATCGTTGTCCGTTTCTCACCGACCTCATCGAGCAGCGCTGTGAGCGTCCCGAATCCCCGTGACGCCGGTTCGAGGAAGAAGGTCGCGCGCCAACGCCCGGCGGGCAGCTCGCTGAGCGTGGCAACGCTCGCCACGCGATCCAGGATGTCGCCGGTTCGTCGACCCCGGCGCGGTCGGAACTCGACCGCGATCTCGACGGCTCCCCTCACGAGCCCTCCTGCTCGACGTCGGGATGCGGGTCCTTCGGATGAAGGATGCGGGCAACCAGGTCCCGACGTTGAGGCGAGTCTTCCGAACGGGTTGCAGCGCCGTCCATAGGCCGAAGGTCTGAACCGCTCCCGGGCCTTCAGGGATGGGTCGCGAACCCTCCGTATCGGGGCGCCTCCGACGGCTCCTGTGCGTGACACGTCAGGTGACGTGGCGCCCGACCGCGAGCGCTCGAGCGAGACCGTCAACCGTCCGGCCGGCGTATCGAACGTCGTGCGCGTGAGCAGACCGTCCCGTTCCACCCCGGAGAAGCGCACCTCGTCGATCCCATCCCACCCGCTGTCCGTGCGCAGGAGACTGCTCGGTCGCCTGCACGTCCATCGGGTAGCAGGATCGTCCGCGGAAGCGCGTCAGGTCGATCCGGCCTTGGAGGTACGCTAGCGATCACCCGATCGGCGTCGTCCGGCTCGACCCGCCCGAAGTAGAGGCCCTCCGGGAAGATCACCAGGTTCCCGGCGAACCGGTCGCCGCCGACGTGGGTCGATTCCCACGTCTCGTCCGGGTGCCGACGCGCGAGGGCCGCCGCGAGCGGACGTCCGCGCTCGGCGCAGCACGGGTCGCGGCGACCCTGCGTGCACACGACGAACGCCGGACGGTCGCTGCGGTCCCAGCCGACGCCGACGCCCGTCGCCAGCGGGCCCAGGTCGAGCTCGGACAACGCCGACGGGTCCGGGAGCTCGGCCCGCTCGATCCATGGATCGGCGGATCCGGTGCTGACGGCCGCGACCGTGGTGGTACCGCGCTCGTTCGAGCGGCGGTGCCGTCGGATCAGCAGGACGCGGATCCCGAGCTCGCGCTCGGCGCGCCGCAGGAACGCCCGGAGCCCTCCCGGGAGCCGGGCGTCGCGGAGCGCGTCCGCGCCCCAGGGGCCGTCGTGCTCGATGAGGAGCCAGCGATCGATCGTCGACGCCGTCCCGAGCATCGACTCGCCGGCCGCCTCGCTCGCCGTCGAGCAGCGGAAGGATGCGGCGGGAGGCCCTCCCGCGCGCTCCACGGCCTCCGCCGCGCTCAACTCCCGTCGTCCGGGAGGAGGAGGCCCTCACGGATCAACCGGCGGGCGAGGACGAGCCGGCTCTCGGGGTCCGTCACGAACGGATCCAGCTCGGACGGGGAGAGACGCTCGCGGTCGCGCACGAAGCGCATCGCCGGCACCAGCCACGCCGGCATCTCGAGTCGCCGATCGCCGAGCAACACGCTCAGCCGTTCCCCGTCGACGCGGAGCTCGCAGACCGAGCCCGGCCGTCGCCGGAGCGTCGTCCGTTCGTCGATCGCGTCGATGACCTGGGGGGCGAGGATCCCCCGCAGCGCCGGTGCGCGGGTCGTGAGGAACCGGCGGATCTCCCGGTCGACGTCGTCGCGCGGGTCCCGTTCGGCGAACGCGTGGCCGAGTGTCTGCAGGTGCCGGGCGAGCGCGTCGCCGGTGGCGTCGGGGTCCATGTGCCAGCCGGCGGGGACCGACTCGGCGAGGGCGGGGTCGGCTGCGATCAGCCGCCAGATCCGATCGAGCAGGTCGTGCCACGGCATCACGTGGACGCCGATCGTGAGGTGGCCCGAGAGCTCCTCCTGCGTCGACGCCGCGTGGGGCGTGCCCGTGGGCAGGTAGAGGCAGTCGCCCGAGGTCACGGTGACGTCCATCGGCTCCCGGTCCTCCTCGGCGGGCGCCGCGTGGATCTCCCACCGCTTGCGTCCGAACGCCTGCAGCACGAACACGTCGTGGGGGTCCTCGTGCAACGTGAGCCCCTGCGCCCCGGGCGGCGTGATGTACGCGTTCGCCTGGCACGGATGACCGAGCCTGAGCTCGAGGTCGCGGCAGAACCGCGCGACCGGCTCGAGGTATCGATGCACCCCTTGCAGCACGATCGTCGCTCCGTCGCGGAACCGCTCGGCGACGCGGGCCGGATCGGCCATCCCCGAGACCGGCCGCGACCCCGTGGTCCCCGATCGCGTGTAGGTGGACTCGGGGATCTGCTCGCCCGCCTTCACGAGGCGGAACGACGGGGTCCGCAGCGCGGTCGTCGTCAGCAAGCGGTCGACCTCGTCGAACGTCAGCAGGTCCGCGAAGCCCGCCGGGTCGGCGCTGCGGTGCAGCGCCGCCCGGACGCCCCACGTGTCGCGCAGGAAGGCGACGGCCTCACCCGTGCATCGATCGAGCGGCTCCGCCGCTCGATCGATGACCGCGGCGGGCTCGTCGGGGACCGCCCGGAGGCTCACGTCGTGTCGCCGGCGTCCGTCCCGTCCGCGTCTCGGCCGTCCGAGCCGTCGGTGCCGTCGGCGTCCTGGGAGTCCGCGTCGTCGCCGTCCGTCCCGTCCGTTCCGTCGGCGTCGGAGCCGTCGCCGTCCGTCCCGTCGGTCGCATCGCCGTCGGTCCCGTCGGCATCCTGCGTGTCGGTCCCGTCGGTGTCCTGGATCGACCCGCGGATCGGGGTCTCGCCCGGAAGGACCGTCCGGATGTCCTCGTCGGACAGCGTCGTGCCGGCCTGCGTGTCGTCGGTCATCGCGATCCCTCCTCGTTCGTCTCGGCCGCGCTTCCGACTCTACCCCTTCGACCTGCGCGCGATACCCCCGGCTACACTCCGCGCGATGAGGATCCTGGTGGTGGGCGCCGGCGGCGTCGGCTCGGCGTTCGCACCCATCGCGGCGAGGCGCGACTTCTACGAGCACATCGTGTTCGCGGACGTGGCCGAGGCGAAGGCGCAGGCGGTGGTCGACCGGTACGACCGTGGCGGCCGGTTCTCGGCGGCCAGGGTGGACGCGACCGACGTGACGCAGGTCGCCGACCTCGCCCGGGCGAACGCGTGCGACTGGATCCTGAACGCCGCGGATCCTCGGTTCGTGATGCCGATCTTCACCGGGCGCGCTTGAGGCAGACGCGAACTACATGGACATGGCGATGTCGCTCTCGGCGCCGCACCCGGAGCGCCCGTACGAGGAGACCGGCAAGAAGCTGGGTGACGAGCAGTTCGCGCTCGCCGACCTCTGGGAGGAGCGCGGGAAGCTCGCCCTCGTCGGGGTCGGGATCGAGCCCGGCGCGGCGGACGTCTTCGCCAGGTACGCGGCGGATCACCTCTTCACGACCGTCGACGAGATCGGCGTTCGCGACGGCGCGAACCTCGTGATCGAGGGCTACGACTTCGCGCCGACGTTCTCGATCTGGACCACGATCGAGGAGTGCCTGAACCCGCCGGTGATCTGGGAGAAGCAGCGCGGCTGGTTCACCACCGCCCCGTTCTCCGAGCCGGAGGTCTTCGACTTCCCCGAGGGGATCGGGCCCGTCGAGTGCGTCAACGTCGAGCACGAAGAGGTCCTGCTGGTCCCTCGGTGGGTGGACTGCAACCGGGTGACGTTCAAGTACGGCCTGGGCGACGAGTTCATCCGGGTGCTCGAGACGCTCCACGAGCTGGGGCTCGATCGCACGGAGCCGGTGCAGGTGCGCGGTGGCGAGGTCTCCCCGCGCGACGTGGTGGCTGCCTGCCTGCCCGATCCCGCCTCGCTCGCCGACCGGATGACCGGGAAGACCTGCGCCGGCACCTGGGTCACGGGCACCGGCACCGACGGAAGCCCGCGCGAGATCTACCTCTACCACGTGGTCGATACCGAGCGGACCTGGGCGGACGACGGCGTGCAGGCGGTCGTCTGGCAGACCGCCATCAACCCGGTGATCGCGCTCGAGCTCGTCGCGAACGGGACCTGGTCGGACGTCGGCGTGCTCGGACCGGAGGCGTTCGATCCGGTCCCGTTCATGGACCTGCTGAACGACCATGGGTCGCCCTGGGGGATGCGGGAGCTCATCCCGGCCGGCTGACCGCCGAGGGCGAGGCAGCGTCGGTGAACCGTCCACGAACGTCTGGGGAAGCTTCTCGCGACGTCCTTGTGCCGTCTCGGGACCGGCCCTAGCGTCGGGATCCGGTCGAGACGGAAGGAGCCGATCATGACCGAGACCGAGCGCTCGATGATGGACGACCCGATGGGCGAGCTCTTCGACGATCCGGGGTTCGATGGTGAGGACGAGGACGAGGAGGACTGAGTCCGCGGGATGGCGCTCGGCTTGCGCGACCGCGCGACCGGCGCCTAGGCTACGCGTCCCCAACCTGAAGGAGGTGCCGCGTGGACGAGGAGAAGGTCGACATGGAGACCGCCGAAGAAGCGGTCGAAGAGGCGTTCGAGGCGGGTGCCGCGGCCGGATACGTGGCGGGCGTCGAGGACACCCTCGAAGCGGTCGAGGAAGCGGTCGAGGAAGCCGAGGGCGAGGAGGGCTGACCTCCGGTCGTATCGGCAGATCCCCGGGGGCCCCGCGAGGGGCCCCGTTCCATGGGTGCGTTCGGGGGTCGGCTACCATCTGCGCACCATGCGGCGGTACGACGCGTCCGAGATCGAGCCCAGGTGGCAGAAGGTCTGGGAGGAGGAGGGGCTGTACCGGGCCTCCGACGACCCGGCCGACGAGCGGCCTCGCTTCTACGCGCTGGACATGTTCCCGTACCCCTCGGGCGATCTCCACATGGGGCACGCCGAGGCGTTCAGCGGCGGAGACGCGATCGCGCGGTTCCGGGCGCTGCAGGGCTACAACGTCCTGCACCCGATCGGCTGGGACTCCTTCGGCCTGAACGCCGAGAACGCGGCGATCAAGCGGGGGATCGACCCGAAGGTCTGGACCTACGCCAACGTCGAACAGCAGGCCGCGTCGTTCGAGCGGATGGGGATGTCGTTCGACTGGACGCGCCGGCTGCACACGAGCGACCCGGAGTACTACCGCTGGACCCAATGGCTGTTCCTGCGGTTCTTCGAGCGCGGCCTGGCGTATCGGAAGAACGCTCCGGTCAACTGGTGTCCCAAGGACCAGACCGTGCTTGCGAACGAGCAGGTGATCGCCGGGTGCTGCGAACGATGCGGAACGCCGGTGGAGCGCCGCGACCTGACCCAATGGTTCTTCCGGATCACGACGTACGCGCAGCGCCTGCTGGACGACGTCGATACCTTGGTGGACTGGCCCGAGCGCGTGCTCACGATGCAGCGCAACTGGATCGGCCGCAGCGACGGCGCGGAGGTCCGCTTCACGATCGACGAGAGCGGGGACGAGGTCGAGGTCTTCACGACGCGTCCCGACACGCTGTGGGGCGTGACGTTCTTCGTCTTCGCCGTGGAGCACCCCTTGGTGCGGAAGCTGGCCGAGCTCGGCGGCACGTGGGACCTCGTCGAGCCGATGCTCGAGAAGGTGCGCGCGACGCCGCTCACCGTGCGCGAGGAAGCCGACACGAAGGAGGGGATCGCGCTCGGCGTGCACGCCGTGAACCCCGTGAACGGCGAGCGCGTGCCGGTCTTCGTGGCGCCGTACGTCCTGATGGAGTACGGCACGGGTGCGATCATGGGCGTTCCGGCGCACGACCAACGGGACTTCGAGTTCGCGCGCCAACACGACGTCCCGGTCCGCGTCGTGATCCAGCCGCCGGGAACCGAGATCGACCCCGACGCGATGACCGAGGCGCTTCCACACGAAGGGTTGATGGTCAACTCCGGACCGTTCGTCGGACATCCCTCGCCCGACTCGATCGCGGAGGTCGCGGCGTGGCTCGAGGAACAGGGGCTCGGCCGCCCGGCCGTCACCTTCCGCCTCCGGGATTGGCTGCTGTCCCGACAGCGGTACTGGGGAGCGCCGATCCCGATCGTGCACTGCCCCTCGTGCGGCGAGGTCGCGGTGCCCGACGACCAGCTCCCCGTGGCGCTCCCCGACGACGTCGACTTCCAGCCCGGCGGCGAATCGCCGCTCGCCCGACATCCCACGTGGAAGCACGTATCGTGCCCGAGCTGCGGCGGCGAGGCGACCCGCGACACCGACACGATGGACACGTTCGTCGACTCCAGCTGGTACTTCTTCCGCTACTGCTCACCCGGGGACGAGGATGGACCGTTCCGGCGCGAGGACATCGACCGCTGGATGCCGGCGAACCAGTACACGGGTGGCGTCGAGCACGCGATCCTGCACCTGCTCTACTGCCGCTTCTTCACGAAGGCGTTGTACGACATGGGCATGGTCGGGTTCATCGAACCGTTCCCGCGCCTGATGAACCAGGGTCAGGTGATCTACGGCGGCGCCTCGATGTCGAAGACGAAGGGCAACATCGTCGAGCCGATGCCGATCGTGGAGCGATGGGGCGCCGACACGATGCGCTTGATCATGCTCTTCGCGGGCCCGTTCGAGGACGACATCGACTGGAAGCTGATCGAGGCGCCGGCCGATCGCCGGCCCGGCCTGAACGCGTGGCTCGGCCGGGTGTTCGCGGCGGTCGGGGAAGCCGTCGAGGGCGGTGGCGCCGACGACGAGACGCTCGTGCGCTTGACCCATCGCACGATCAAGGGCGTGACCGAGGATCTCGAGCGCTTCCGCTTCAACACCGCGATCTCCAAGCTGCAGGTCCTGACGAACGGGATGCGGAGCGCGCTCGACGCCGGCCGCGGTGCGCGGGTCGCGGCGGGACCCATGGCGCAGATGCTCGCGCCGTTCGCGCCGTTCGCCGCCGAGGAGCTGTGGCGTGAGGTCCTCGGCAACGAAGCCTCCGTGCACGCCTCGTCGTGGCCGAGCTTCGACCCGGTGCTCGCCGCGGAGGACGTCGTCACGATGATCGTCCAGGTGGACGGGAAGGTCCGCGACAAGATCGAGGTGCCGGCGGACGCGTCCGAGGAGGCGATCCTCGCCCTCGCCCGCGCCTCGGAGAACGCCATGCGCGCGATCGGGGTTCGGCGCGTGGTCAAGGAGGTCGTGCGCGCCCCGAAGCTCGTGAACCTCGTCACGGCGGGCTGAGGGGGACACGATGGACTTCAACGACACGATGGAGTGGGTGGTCCGGGGGTTCGAGGTGGTCGGCGTCGCCGTCCTCGCGCTCGGGACGCTCTTGGCCTTCTCGGCGTACGCGTTGGCGCTCGGTCGGGGCGAACGACGGGCGGCCTTCGGGGCCTTGCGCAACAACATCGGCCGCGCGATCCTGCTGGGCCTCGAGATCCTGATCATCGCGGACATCGTCAAGACGGTCACGCTCGACCCGTCGATCGAGAGCGCCGTCACGCTCGGGGTGATCGTGCTGGTCCGGACCTTCCTGAGCTTCTCGCTCGAGATCGAGCTCGAGGGCGTCGTGCCGTGGCGGCGCCGGGCCGAGGGGCCGGCGGAGGGCCCGGGCTAGTTCGTCGTTCCACCCGGTGTGAGCCGGGTCACGGTCCGGGAGCGTCCCCTGGCCTAGCGTCCCGCCGATGACGATCCGAGAACGCCTCGACGGGCTGTCGCGTGCCGAGCTGACGGGGCTCCTCGTGGTGCTCGCCCTGGCGATCGGCGGCGCCGGCCTCTGGTACGTCCGATCGCTCCCGCGTCCCATCCAGGTCTCCGCCCCGGATCCCCTCCCGGGGGCGACCGGCGCAACCGGCGGCGCGGCCGTCTCCGCGTCCGCCGCTCCCGTGATCGTGGACGTGGCCGGGTGGGTCCGAGCCCCGGGCGTCTACACGTTCGCAGCCGGCGAGCGCGTCGTGGACGCGATCGAACGCGCCGGCGGTCCCCGGCGGGGAGCGGCCCTTGCCGCGCTGAACCTCGCCGCCCCGCTCGTGGACGGGAGCCAGATCCTCGTGCCACGAGAAGGCGAGGCGGCCGTCCCGGGGGGCACCGGGTCGGGGGCGCCCGGGGTCGCCGCCGGCCTCGTCAACATCAACACGGCGGGCGCCACGGAGCTCGAGGCGCTCCCCGGGATCGGCGAGGTCCTCGCGGCGACGATCGTCGCGTACCGAGACGAGCACGGTCCGTTCGTCTCGGTGGATCAGCTCGAGGACGTGAGCGGCATCGGTCCTTCCACGCTCGAGGAGATCCGCGACCTCGTGACCGTCTAGGGGGGTTGCGCGGGTGGGCGGATGGGTCGCGCCGGCCGCCGCCGCGGCCTTCTGGGCCGGGCTCCTCGCCTGGACGCAGCTCCGGGGATGGGTGTCCCCGTGGGTGCCACTGGCCGTGGCGGTTGCCGGGCTGCTCGCGGCGTGGCTCGCCGCGCCGGGGCGTTCCCCGGTGCGCGCGGGCGGCCCGCTCGAGCGCGCGGGCCTGGTCGATCCCGAGCCGGGGCCCGTGCTCGCGGTGGCCGCCCCGGCGTCGGACCCCCGGCGAGCCTCCGGGCCGGCGGCCGCGCTCGCCGTCGTCGGGGTCGTCGCGCTCGGCGCGTGGTGGGGTGCGCTTCGGGACGCGCGGATCGAGCGATCGGCGCTGACGCACCTGCCCCCGGGCGAGGTGGAGGTCGCGGGCACGCTCCGCGTGGACCCGGGTGAGTCGGCGTTCGGCTGGTCGGCGGTCGTGGTGGTCGACGAGGTGCGCTGGCAGGGCGGCGCCGCCGCGATCCACGACCCGCTGTGGGTCAACGGCGAGGAGCGCCCCGACGCGGTCCGGGGAGACCGGGTCGTGCTGGCGGGCGGGATCCGGGTCCCCGACGATCCGGGGTTCGCCGATTCGCTCCGGCGCCGCGGCATCGCCGCCACGCTCTCGGTCTCGGAGGTCGTGCGCGTCGAGCCGTCGCCGGACCCGTTCGTGCGCGCGACCCAGGCGGTGCGGGCGTTCGTCGCGCGCTCGATCGCTCGGCTGTTCCCGCCGGCCGAGGCCGGGCTGCTGATGGGACTCGTCCTGGGTGACGACTCGCGGCTGGACCCGGGCCTCGCGCGCGACTTCCACGCGGCCGGGCTCGGCCACCTCCTGGTGGTCTCGGGCGAGAACGTCGCCATGGTCCTCGCGCCGGTCCTGGCGCTCGCGGCGCTGCTCGGGCTCACGCGATGGCCGCGGTTCCTCCTGTGCGTCGGCGTGGTCGGGTTCTTCGTGGTGTTGACGGGCGGCGAGCCGTCCGTCATGCGGGCGGGCGTGATGGCGACGATCGCGCTGCTCGGAACCTTGATGGGCCGCTCCCGCGACGCCGGGTCTGTCCTTGCCTCGGCCGTGCTCATCCTGATCGTGCTCGACCCCGGCCTGATCTGGGAGATCGGGTTCCAGCTGTCGGTGGTCGCGACGGCAGGCATGGTCGCCCTGGCCTCGCCGATCGCCGCTCGCGTGCCCTTCCTGCCGAAGCCCGTGGCGCTCGCCGGGGGAGCGACGCTCGCCGCGCAGCTCGCCGTCACGCCGCTGCTGCTCTTCCACTTCCACGCGGTGCCCGGCGTCACCGTGCCGGCGAACCTCCTGGCGTTCCCGGCCGTCTCGCCCGCCCTGCTGCTCGGGATCACCGCGGCCGCGCTGGGCCTCGTCTTCATGCCGGTCGCCCGGCTCGTGGCGTTCCTGGCGATCGTTCCGATGCGCTACCTCGAGCAGGTGGCGGATCGCCTCGCGAAGGCGCCGATCGCCGCGGTCACGTCCTGGGCCGGGCTCCCGGTGCTCGTCGTCGGCTTCGCCGCGGTGATCGCGGTGGCCTGGTGGCTGCGGAGCGGGCGCCGCGTGCCGCGCCCGGTCGCGCGGCTCGCGCTCGTCGTCCTCCCGTTCGTGGTCTGGTCGACCGCGCTCGGCACCGGGCCGCCGAGCGGCCTGGTGGTCAGGTTCTTCGACGTGGGACAGGGGGACGCGGCGCTGATCAGCACGCCCGAGGGCGCGAACGTCCTGGTCGACGGCGGGCCCGACGACGAGCAGGTCGCCACCGAGCTCGCCGCGCTCGGCGTCAAGCGACTCGACGTGGTCGTGGCGAGCCACCCCCACGCCGATCACATCATCGGGTTGCCGGCGGTCCTCGCGCGGATCCCGGTGGGGATGGTCCTGCAGCCCGGATGCGACGACACGTCCCAGATCCAGGTCGACCTGGATCTGGCGATCGCCGACGAGCGCGTCCCGGTGCGGACGCCGCGCGCGGGCGACGTCTTCACCGTCGGAGGGCTCCGGCTGGACGTCCTCTCGCCCGATCGGTGCTGGACCGGGACCGAGTCCGACACGAACAACGACGCGCTGGTGCTGATGGCGTCTTACGACGGAGACACGATCCTGCTGGCGACCGAGCCCGAGGAGCCCGCGCAGGAATGGCTGCTCGAGACCGGGGTGCCGGTGCACGCCGACGTGCTCAAGGTGCCGCATCACGGGGCGGCCACCTCGGTCCCCGCGTTCTTCGAGGCGGTGCACGCCGAGGTCGCGGTCGTGAGCGTGGGTGAGAACGACTATGGGCACCCGGTCCCCGCCACGCTCGCCGCGATCGCCGCGAGCGGGGCCGAGGTCTGGCGCACGGACCGGCACGGGACGATCACGATCACGTTCGGGGATGACGGCCCCGTGGTCTCGGCCGAGCGCTGAGGGTGAGCCCGGCGAGCTTCGGTCGGTGGCGCCGGGTAGCATCCGCGCGTGAGCGCCGCGAAGGTCCCCCCGGTCGTGCTCCTGTGGGGCGAGGACGCGTTCCTGCTGCGCGAGACGGCCCTCGAGCTCCTCGGTGCGCTCCGCCCGACCGAGGTGGACGCGGCGGAGTGGCAGGGGACCGAGCTCCAGGACCTGGCCACGCCGTCGCTGTTCGGCGAGGCGCGAGCGCTGTTGGTGAACGACGCGAGGAGCCTGTCGAAGGACGCGCTCGGCGCGCTGGCCGCCTACCTCGCGGCTCCCGATCCGGACGCGCGCCTGGTCCTGGTAGCCGAGGTGGGGGAGCGGGCCAAGGTGCCCGCCGCGCTCGACAAGCTCGTGAGGCCGGTCGGCCAGGTCCGGGAGCTCAAGGTCGCGCGCAAGGACCTCGAACCCTGGCTGATCCAGCGGGCGAAGCGGTCCGGGCTGGACCTGGCGCCGCCGGCCGCTCGCGCCCTCGTGGAGGTGATCGGCGAGGAGCCGGGCCGACTCGCGGCGGCGCTCGCGCAGCTCGCGGACGCGTTCGCCGCGGAGCGGATCACGCCCGAGCTCGTCCACCGGCAGTTCCGTGGGCTCGGCGAGCAGAAGGTCTGGGACCTGTGCGACCGGGCCTTCGCGAAGGATCTGCCCGGAGCGATCCGGTCGCTGCGGTCCCTGGAGGCCGGGGGCGACGATCCGCTCCTGGTCCTCGGGGGGATCGCCAGCCGGCTCCGCGACCTGATGCGGGTGCGGTCGCTGCCGGACCGGCTGCCACCTGCAGAGGTGGCGAAGCAGGCGGGTCTCCGGTTCGACTGGCAGGCGCGCCGCTACCAGCAACAGGCGCGGAACTTCTCCCTGGGCGAGCTGGTCGAGATCCACGACCGGGTCACCGAGGCCGACCGCGCGCTCAAGTCGGGCGCGAGCGGGGACATCGTGATGCCGACGCTGATCGTGGCGATCGCTGCCGCCTAGGCCGTCCCGGAGGCGATGTCTCGGATCGAGGGAGCTGGTCCGGGGAGGTCGCCGGCTACTCGGCGGCGGCGCCGACCCGGTTCGCGGTCTTCGCCAGGCGCGACTTCTTCCGCGCGGCGGTCCGCTTATGGAGAACGCCCTTGCTCGCGGCCTTGTCGAGCGCCTGAGCCGCCTCCCGCTGATGGACGGTGGTCGCGTCTGCGTCGCCCTGGGCGACGGCGACGTGGACCTTCTTCGTGGAGGTCTTCAGGGAGCTCTTGACCGCCTTGTTGCGCTCGCGCCGCTTCTCGTTCTGCCGGTTGCGCTTGATCTGTGACTTGATGTTCGCCATGAGAGTCAGCGAGTCTACCAGCCCCGATGTACCCGCCCGGACGCGGGTCGGACCCGGGGGCGCGCTCCGTCCGGCCCGTACCATGGGTCGTCGTGACCGACACCTCTCGCATCCGCAACTTCTGCATCGTGGCCCACATCGACCACGGCAAGTCGACGCTGGCCGACCGCCTGCTCGAGCTGACCCACACGGTCGAGGGCCGCGACATGCGGGCCCAGTACCTCGACAAGATGGACCTCGAGCGTGAGCGCGGCATCACGATCAAGGCGCAGTCGGTCCGACTGCTCCACGACGGCTACGAGCTGAACCTGATCGACACGCCCGGCCACGTCGACTTCACGTACGAGGTCTCCCGCTCGCTCGCCGCCTGCGAGGGCGCGATCCTGCTCGTGGACGCCGCCCAGGGCCTGGAGGCGCAGACGCTCGCGAACTACCACCTGGCCCGCGACGCCGGCCTGGTGATCGTCCCCGCGCTGAACAAGATCGACCTTCCGGCGGCGGAGCCGGACCAGCGCGCGAAGGAGCTCGCGACGCTCCTGGGGCGCGACGAGGACGAGATCCTGAGGGTCTCGGCGAAGACCGGCGAGGGGGTCCCGGAGCTGCTCCGCGCGGTGATCGATCAGGTCCCGCCGCCGGCCGGCGACGCCACGCGGCCGCTGCAGGCCCTGATCTTCGACTCGATGTTCGACGCGTACCGGGGCGTGATCACGTACCTGCGCGTGCAGGAGGGCGAGCTGCCCTCGAACGCCCGGATCAAGATGTTCGCGACGCACGTGGAGTCCGAGGCCGAGGAGACCGGCGTGAACGCGCCGGACCCCACCCCGGTCCCGAAGCTCACCGCGGGCGAGGTCGGCTACCTCGTCACCGGCCTGAAGGACGTCCACCACGCGAAGGTCGGCGACACGATCACGCTGGCGGGCAAGGCCGGCGCGAACGAGCCGCTCCCGGGCTACCGCGAGCCGACCCCGATGGTGTGGTCGGGGCTGTTCCCGGCCGACGGCAACGACTACCCGGTCCTGCGCGACGCGCTCGACAAGCTGAAGCTCTCGGACTCCGCGCTCGTGTACGAGCCGGAGACCTCGCAGGCGCTCGGGTTCGGGTTCCGGGTGGGGTTCCTCGGCATGCTGCATATGGACATCGTGCGCGAGCGCCTGGAGCGCGAGTTCGACCTGGAGCTGATCTCGACGGCGCCGAACGTGGAGTTCCACGTGTTCACGGGCCTGCGGGACGAGGGCGACGGCGTCGAGACCACCGTGCACAACCCGGCCGAGATGCCGCCCGGCGGCAACTACGACCGGGTCGAGGAGCCGGTGGTGTACGCGACGGTGATCACGCCCGGCCGACTACCTGGGCGCCGTGCTCGACCTGTGCCAGTCGCGGCGCGGCGAGCTGGTCGACATGAGCTACCTCACGCCCGAGCGGGTCGAGGTCCACTACGTCCTGCCGCTCGGTGAGATCGTGTTCGACTTCTTCGATCAGCTGAAGTCCCGCACGCGCGGGTTCGCGTCGCTCGACTACGAGCCGTGGGGCTACCAGGAGGCGAAGCTCGTGCGGGTCGACGTCCTGCTGCACGGCGAGCCCGTGGACGCCTTCAGCTCGGTCGTGCACCGCGACAAGGCGTACCCGTACGGCAAGCAGATGACCGAGCGGCTGAAGGAGCTGATCCCGCGCCAGCTCTTCGACGTGGCGATCCAGGCGGCGATCGGCTCGAAGATCATCGCGCGCGAGACCGTGAAGGCCAAGCGCAAGGACGTGCTCGCGAAGTGCTACGGCGGCGACATCACGCGCAAGCGCAAGCTGCTCGAGGAGCAGAAGAAGGGCAAGGAGCGGATGCGACGCGTGGGACGGGTCGACGTGCCGCAGGAGGCGTTCATCGCCGCGCTCCGCGTGGACGACGGCGGCGCGAAGGAGAGGAAGAAGTGAGCGGGATCTACGTCCACGTCCCGTTCTGCTTGACGCGCTGCGGCTACTGCGACTTCAACGCGTACGCGGGCCTCGACCACCTGGCGCCGCGGTACGTGCGGGCGCTGCTGGCCGAGGCGGAGCTCGCCGCGCCCGAGTGGCAGGGGGTCGAGGTGGCGAGCGTCTTCCTCGGCGGCGGGACGCCGACGACGCTCGCGCCCGCGGACCTGAAGGCGGTGCTCGCGCAGCTGCGGGAGTCGTTCGACATCGCGGACGACGCCGAGGTCACGATCGAGGCCAATCCGGACACGGTGGATCGCGCGAAGCTGGAGGCCCTCCGCGCGGCGGGCGTCGACCGCGTCTCGATGGGGGCGCAGTCGTTCGACCCGGCGGTGCTCGCCGCCCTGGAGCGGATCCATCAGCCGTCGAGCGTGCGTCGGGCGTTCGCCGAGGCGAGGGCCGCTGGCTTCGACAACCTGAACCTCGACCTGATCTACGGCGCCGACGGCGAGGGGCTCGACTCGTGGGAGCGGACGCTGTCGCAAGCGGTCGCGCTCGCGCCGGAGCACGTCAGCGCGTACGCGCTCACGATCGAGCCCGCGACCGCGCTGGGGCGCAAGGTCGCGACCGGGCGGGTGCCCCCGCCCGATCCCGACCTGCAGGCCGACATGTTCGCGGCCGCATGCGACGTGCTGGGCTCGGCCGGCTACCGGCATTACGAGGTCTCGAACTGGGCGAAACCCGGGTACGAATGCCGCCACAACCTGGGGTACTGGGAGCGGCGCCCGTACCTGGGGCTCGGCGCCGGCGCGCACTCGTACCGCGACGAGCGCCGCTGGTGGAACGTCCGTCCGCCCGAGGAGTACATGGAGCGCGTCGAGGCGGGGGAGCTCCCGGTCGGCGGCGACGAGCACCTGGAGCCGCCGGACGCGTACCTCGAAGAGGTGTTCCTACGCCTGCGGATCCTGGAGGGGATCCCCGCGAGCTGGGTCGAGCCCGACCGCGCCGAGCCGTTCCTGCAGACGCGGCCTGCTCGAGCTCGAGCGGCGACGCCCTGGTGCCGACCGAACGCGGCATGCTGCTGCTCAACGAGCTCGTGCTGGCCCTCGCCGCGAACTAGTCTGGCTCAGACTAGAGGAGGCTCGACGGTAGTTGCGGGTCTGACGGTTCAGGTCCGGAAGTCGAGCCGGGTCAAGACGCCGTCGTCGTAGAACGACACCCAGACCACGCCTTCGTGCGCCGCCATGCTGGCCGGGGTGGCGTGCCCGAGCGGGACCCCCTCGTCGAGAGCCTTGCCGGTGCCGGGGTCGAGCTCGACCACACGCGCCGGCACATCCGGATCCGGGAGGTAGACCTCCTCCGAGGTCGAACCGGTCGCGAGCAACAGCCACAGTCGATCCCCGTCCGCGGCGAGCAAGCCGGCTCGCGGGTACGGCACGGTGTCCAGGAGCGTGCCGTCCGGTGAGATCCGGTAGAGGGTTTCGTTCCCGATCGCCCAGATGGAACCGCCGGCGGCCGCGATCGATTGCACGGCAGGGACGCCCTCGACGATCATCGCCTCCGAGAGATCGGGTGCCACGCGCACCAAGCCGACGCCGAACGAGGAGTACCCGACCCAGAACGCCCCCTCCGAGAAGACGATCTTCGACTCGCCCAGGCCCTCCCCGCCGGTCAGGATCCCGCGACCGAACGCATCTCGGCTCGGATCGAGGGCGGTGAGGTCGGCGTTGCCTTCCCTGCTGTGCCCGACGTAGAGGCTGCCGTTCGCGTAGACGATCGCGCGGATCCCCGTCTGCACCGTCATGCGATCGGCGAGCTGGTTCGTCGCCGGGTCGATGCCCACGACATCGCCGTTCCTCGTCGTGACCCAGACGTAGCCACCACCTGCTGTCACGTCGGCTTCGTCCATCCGGTCGACGGGGATCCGGGAGACGATGGCGCCTGTGTCAGCGTCGACGCGCACGAGTGCGGCGGGCTCGGCGATCCAGACGGACCCGAACGCGACCTCCAGGTGCAACGCGCCCGGGTCGAGCGAGGTGTCGGTCGTGGTCGCGGCCCCCGAACGTGGCGGGAAGGCCGGGTTCGGCGGGAACGGCTCGCCGCAGAGCTGGGGGTCGACCGCCGATCCGAACGGCCCCTCGTCGCCCACGGGCTCGTGCGACGTGATCGAGTCGAGCACGCGGAAGCGGTCGCCGTCCATCTGGAAGATCGTCTGGCGCACCGTCCAGGACGTCGGCTGCTCGATCGAGTCGAGGTGACCGGTGACCGCGTTCAGGACGTTGCCAGCCTCGGTCGGACTGCATTCGAGCCGCGCCGCGAAGCCCTCGTCGCCACCCACGTACAGCACCGGTGGCTCCCCGGTCGGGAGGTCGTTCCGGGGATCGCCGGGCGGGGCGAAGGTGATGGGGACGAGGGCCGGTCCGCCGCCTTCGTCGACCAGCTGGTACGGCGTCAGGCCGACGATCGGGCTGACCAGCTGCGCCACGAACAGCTCGGCGTCGCCGTCCACGTTCAGGTCGCTGGCGACCCACGGGATGCACGCCGGCTCGCACGCGATCGGCCCGCCGTCCGCGTCCACCTGGCCGTCACCGTCGAGATCGACGCCGAGGACGTTGTCGGCCTGGTCCGCCTGCGGGCAGCCTGCGTCGCTCACCTTCGTGGCGACGTAGGCGACGTCGGCCGCGCCGTTCCCGTCGTAGTCGCCCCCGAGCGTCTGCACGTTGCACACCGGGAACGCGAAGCCCAGGTCGGTGACGCCGGAGGGCGCCGGAACCGGTGTCGCGGACGGCTGCGGTGACGCGGTTCCCTCCGGCAGCGGCTGCCACGCCGGGTCGATCCCGAGCGCGATCCGGGTGACCGCCGTGCCGTCCGGACGCATCGTGTACGTGCTGAGGCCCTCCGGGTCGTCGCGGTCGAAGGCGATCAGCGACCCGTCCGGGGACCAGGTGGGGTGTTGCTCGAACGAGCCCTCGTTGAGCTGCTGGATGTTCGAGCCGTCGGCGTCCATCACCGCGATGCCGCCCTGCGCCGAGTCGTCGAGCGTGTTCGGAACCCTGACGAACGCGATCCGCGAGCCGTCCGGCGAGAACGCCGGCATGACCTCGTTCGTCGCGTCCGTCCGGGTCAGCGGCGTCGCCGATCCCGATCCATCGGCCGGCGTCGCGAACAGGTCGAAGCGGATCGGCTCGGCCACCCCCGCCTCGTTCGCGCCCGCCGCGAACACGATCGTCGAGGCGTCCGGGGACCACGTCGGCGAGGAGGCGTTCGCGAGCCCGGCCTCCGACACGCGCCGCGGCTCGGCGCCCGGCCCTGCCGCAACGACGTAGACGCCCCAGCCGTCCCCAGCGTCGCCGGCGAACACGAGCTCGGTGGCGGCCGGCGACCAAGCCGGATCGCGAGCCGACCACCCGGGGTCCGTGATCCGGGTGGGCTCGCCGCCGTCGATGTCCACGAGCCAGATCGCGCCGCGGCTCCCGTCGGGCTCGCTGCGGACGAACGCGACGGTCCGTCCGTCGGGGGAGACCGCGGCGCCTCCGTCGCGGACGTTCGCTTCGGTGGTCAGCCGGCGCTCCGTGCCGCCGGGCGCGACGGTCCACAGCGAGGTCGTCGTCCCCGAGTCCCGCGACACGACGATCGCGCCGTTCGCGACGGTGCCCGTCCCGCCCGGTGGAGGCGATGGTTCCCGGAAGGCGTTCCGAAGCACCGCGACGCCGCCGATCGTTCCGCCGATGACCACGACGACGAGGGCCGCGGAGCCGACCTTCCGGACGCGCGCCCGTCGTCCCCGCCGGAGATCGACGCGTTCGAACGTCCCGGCAGGGCTGGCTGGGCGGGCGACCCGCTCCAGCTCGCGCGTCAGGCGATCATCGAAGCCGGGCATGGTCGCCCTCCTGGTCGCCGTCGTCGTCCGTGGTCGCGCGTTCGCCGAGCGCGGCCGCGAGCTTCTCCCGGGCGCGGAACAACGACGTCTTCACGGTCCCGGCGCTCAGCTCCAGCGTCTCCGCGATCTCGGCGACGTCCAGGCCGAGGTAGTAGCGGAGCACGGTGACCTCGCGCTGGCGGCGCGGCAGCGCCGACAGCGCGGCGAGCACGTCCACCCGGTCCTCGACCGCGGCGGCGTCTGCCGGCGCGGTCTCGTCCGCCGCTACGCGCGAGGCGTACCGCCGCTCGACGCGGATCCGGCGGAGTCGGCTCATCGATAGGTTCATCGCCACCCTCGTCACCCACGCGGGGAGGGAGTCGATCGGCTGCCCGCGTTCGGACCGTTCCCAGGCTCGCGCCAGGGCTTCCTGGACCGCGTCCTCGGCCGCGGCCTGGCTCCCCGAGACCAGCGCGACCGCGGCGACGAGCCGCGGGTACGAGGTCTCGAGGAAGTCTCGGATCGTGGCCTCGTCCAGCGGGCCGCTCCCTCCGTGCTCGATCGGATGACGCTTCCAGCGTGGCAGAGGTTGACGCAGGGGCTGTTAGCACTCGGCACCCGAGAGTGCTACGTATCATCTGACCATGGCCGACCGAACCGACCTCGGGCCCCGCAAGGCGGCCGTGCTGCATGCCATCGTCGAGGAGTACGTCCGCTCCGGCGAGCCGGTGGGGTCCGAGACGATCGCGGAGCGCTCCGGCCTCGGCGTCTCGAGCGCGACGATCCGCAACGAGATGGCGGCGCTCGAGGAGCAGGGCTATCTGTCCCACCCACACACGAGCGCGGGCCGGATCCCGACCGACCACGGCTACCGCCACTACGTGGACTCCCTGCCGGCGGGCGGGCGGCTGCGGGAACAGCAGCGCCGGGCGATCGCGGGCTACTTCGCCGAGGCGATCCTCGACCTGGAGGAGGTGCTGAAGGGCTCGGTCCAGCTCTTGTCGCGGCTGACCCAGTACGCGGGCCTCGCGGTGCCGCCGTCGGCGGCCGAGGAACCGATCGTCCGGCTCGAGCTCGTGGACATGGGCCCCAGCGTGATGGTCCTCGCGATCGGGCAGCACGGTCGCGTGGACAAGCGCGTCGTCGACCGGCCGGAGGGCGTCGGAGCCGGGTCCTTCCGCGAAGCGGACCGGCGCCTCGCCGAGCTCCGCGGCCTGACGTACGCGGAGGGGCAGGCGCGGTTGCTGCGCCTGGCGGCCGAGAGCCCGAAGGACCAGCACGACCTGATCCTGCAGGTGGCCGAGACCCTTCGCCTCGCCTCGCAGGGCGCGGGCGCCGCTCATGTGGTCGTCGGCGGCGTCGCGAACCTCACCGACGACGCGCAGGCGTGGAGGCTCGAGACCCTCCGGCGTCTGTTCGACACGCTCGAGCGCGAGCAGGAGATGCTGCAGGTCCTGCAGGACGTGAGCGGCGACCGTCAGGACGTCGGCGTCACGATCGGCGCCGAGCACCCGAGCACCGGGGAGTGGGACGCCTCGATCGTGACGGCGCCGTTCCGCGCGGGCGACGCGACGATCGGCACGATCGGCGTCGTCGGCCCGACGCGGATGGACTACCTCTCGGCGATGGCGTCCGTGCGGGCGGTGGCTCGCCGTCTGAGCGAGCTCGCGACCGAGCTCGAGGAGCGCTGACGTGGCGGCCGTCCGCGACCTCTACGACATCCTCGGCGTCGGGCGCGACGCGTCCGAGGACGAGATCAAGCGCGCGTACCGGCGGCTCGCCCGCGAGCTCCACCCGGACGTGAACGGCTCGATCGAGGCCGAGGAGCGGTTCAAGGAGGTGGCGGGCGCGTACGAGATCCTCTCGGACCCGGAGAAGCGCCAGCGCTACGACGCGTTCGGCGCCACCGGGGGACCGCAAGGCTCGCCGTTCACCGACGTGCAGGACATCTTCGACCTGTTCTTCGGCGCGGGCGGGTTCGGCGGGTTCGGCGGCGGCCGCACGCGCGGCCGTTCGCGTGTGTGGCACGGGGAGGATCTGCGGACCTCGGTGTCGCTCGGGTTCGCGGAGGCGGCGTTCGGCTCGCATCAGGAGCTGCAGATCGACCGGGCGGTCGTCTGCGACCGCTGCCTCGGCAACGGCGCCGAGCCTGGTACCGCGCCGGTCGCCTGCCGCACGTGCGGCGGGACCGGGCAGCTGCAGCAGATGCGCCGCAGCATCTTCGGGGCGGTCATGACCTCTACCCCCTGCTCGACGTGCGACGGCTCAGGGCAGGAGATCCTGGACCGCTGCGAGGCCTGCCGCGGCGAGGGCCGGCGTCGCGAGCCGGCGACGGTCCCCGTCGACGTCCCGGCGGGCGTCGCCGATGGGATGGAGCTCCGGATCGCAGGGGCCGGGCACGCGGGCAAGGGCGGCGGCCCCGCGGGCGATCTGTACGTGGCGATCCACGTGGAGCCCTCGGTCGCGTTCGACCGGCGAGGACAGGACCTGTTCACCGTGCTCGACGTGCCCCTCACGACGGTCGTCCTCGGCGGAGAGATCGAGATCGACGCCCTCGACGAGCGGGAGCGGATCCACGTCGAGCCCGGCACCGAGTCGGGAACGATCGTCCGGCTGAAGGGCAAGGGGATCCCGAACGTGAACCGGCGCGGCCGCGGCGACCTGTACGTGACGATCCACGTGGTGACGCCGACCCACCTGTCGAAGGAGGAGCGAACGCTCTTCGAGCGATTCGCGGACCTCCGCGGGAACGGGAGATCGCGGCGCGAGCCGATCGAGGGGGAGCTCCGGCGACCGGCTGACTGAACCACGGCCCCTGACAGGGGGTAGGCTCGGGCCCGATGGTCGACACCAGCTGCATCTTCTGCCGGATCGCCGCCCGCGAGATCCCGGCCGACATCCTGCACGCCTCGGACACCGTGGTCGCGTTCCGCGACCTCAACCCGCAGGCGCCGGTCCACGTGCTGGTCATCCCGAAGGAGCACATCGACTCGATCGCGACGATCGAGGATCGTCACGGCGACGTCCTCGCCGACATGTTCCAGGCGGCGAACCATCTGGCCAAGACCGAAGGCATCGACGCGAGCGGCTACCGGCTCGTGACGAACGTTGGCCCGGACGCCGGCCAATCGGTCTTCCACCTGCACCTGCACCTCCTGGGCGGCCGGTCGATGGCCTGGCCACCCGGGTGAGAGTCGCTACAATCCAACGTGCCGTCCCTGCGACGGCATAGTTCTTCTCATCGGGCAGGAGGGAACGGGGCCCAGCCCCGAGACGCGCATACGTGGCGAACGCCACCACCCAAGTGAAGATCCTCGTCCCGGGACACCAACCGATGGTGGCCCTCCTCGGGCAGCGCGACGCCTTCCTGAAGTTGATCGAGTCGGCGTTCGGCGCCGAGATCCTGGTCCGCGGGAACGAGATCACGATCACCGGCCCCCCCGATCAGGCCGACGCGGCCGGCCGGATCTTCGAGGAGCTCCTCACGTTGCTCGAGCGCGGGCACGACCTCACCGATGCATCCGTCGGTCAGGCGATCGACATGGTGAAGGGCACGGGCTCCGAGCTCGGCGGCGAGGAACCGATCCGCGCGAGCGAGGTGCTCGGCGACCGCCTGCTCACCGGGCGGGGCAAGGGCATCACGCCGCAGACGATCGGCCAGAAGCGCTACGTCGATGCGATCCGAACCTCGACGGTGACGTTCGCGATCGGCCCCGCCGGAACGGGCAAGACGTACCTGGCGGTCGCGACCGCGGTGCGCGCGCTGCAGGAGCGCCAGGTCAGCCGGCTCATCCTCACGCGTCCGGCGGTCGAGGCGGGCGAGCGGCTCGGGTACCTGCCGGGGACCCTGTACGAGAAGATCGACCCGTACATGCGCCCCCTCTACGACGCGATGTTCGAGATGACGGGGGCGGACACGCTCTCCCGGCTGATGGAACGGGGGACGGTCGAGGTCGCGCCGCTCGCCTTCATGCGCGGGCGGTCGCTGAACGACGCGTTCATCATCCTCGACGAGGCGCAGAACACGACCCCCGAGCAGATGAAGATGTTCCTCACGCGCATGGGGTTCGGCTCGAAGGCCGTCGTGAACGGCGACTCGACGCAGACGGACCTCCCGTCGGGCCAAACCTCAGGGCTCGCCGCGATCGAGGAGATCCTCGCCGACATCGACGGGATCTCGTTCTGTCACCTGGGCGCGCGCGACGTCGTGCGCCACAAGATCGTTCAGGACATCGTCGAGGCCTACCGGGTCCACGGCGAGCTGCGCTCCGGAGCCGAGGGACAGGGCTCGTGACCGACGACGGTGGCCATCCGGCCGTCCTGATCTCGAACCGGCAAGTCGCGCCGATCGACGAAGCCGCGCTGGTCGCGCTGGCCCGGGACACCCTCGTCGCCGAAGGCGTCGACCGGGCGGAGCTCTCGGTGTCCCTCGTCGAGGACGAAGAGATGGCCGATCTCCACGTCCGGTTCATGGGCGAGGAGGGGCCGACGGACGTGCTGTCGTTCCCGCTCGACGAGGCGGGCGACCACGGCGTGCGGCTGCTCGGCGACGTGGTGATCGCGCCGGCCGTGGCGGCCCGTAACCATCCCGACGACCCCGAGGCCGAGATCCGGCTGCTCCTGGTCCACGGGATCCTGCACGTCCTCGGGTACGACCACGAGGAGGAGGCCGAGCGCGCCGAGATGTGGGCGCGGCAGGAGCGCTACAGCGGGGTGCGGGTGCCGTGACCTGGCTCTGGATACTCGTCGTCGTGTTCGTCGTCCTCGGGTCGCTGCTGGCGCTCGCCGAGGCCGCCCTGACGCGCATGACCCGCGTGCGCGCGCTCGCGTTCCAGGAGGAGGGCCGGCGCAACGCCGCCCTGCTGGTGCGTCTGGAAACCGATCCTCCCCGGTACCTGAACTCCGTCTACCTGTGCGTGTTGATCGTGCAGAACGGTTCGGCGATCCTCGTCGCGGCCCTGGCGGAGCGGTCGTTCGGCAGTCTGGGCGTGACGATCGCGGCCCTGGTGTTCACGCTGCTGTACTTCGTCCTCGTGGAGGCGATGTCCAAGACGTTCGGCGTGCTGCACTCCGACCGGGTCGCGCTGGCGCTCGCTCCGCTCGTCTACTTCCTGGGAAGGCTCCTCGCTGCGCCGACGCACGTCCTGATCGGCCTGGCGAACGTCCTGCTGCCCGGCAAGGGCCTGAAGCAGGGGCCGTTCGTCTCGGAGGAGGAGATCCGGTCGATGGCTGTCGTCGGCAGCGAGGAAGGCTCGATCGAGGAGGACGAGAAGGAGCTGATCCACTCGATCTTCGAGTTCGGCGACACGATCGTGCGCGAGGTGATGGTGCCGCGGCCCGACATCGTCGCGATCGAGGACGACCAGACGCTGCGCGACGTGCAGGCGCTGGTGCTCGAGCACGGGCTCTCGCGGATCCCCGTCTACCGCGAGGACCTGGACCACTGCATCGGGATCGTGTTCGCGAAGGACGTGCTGAAGGCGCTGCACCAGGGCCACGCCGACATGCCGCTCGCCGAGATCGTCCGGCCGGAGATCTACGTTCCAGAGACGAAGAAGGCCGCCGACCTGCTACGGGAGATGCAGCGCGACAAGTTCCACCTGGCGCTCGTGACCGACGAGTACGGATCGGTGACGGGCCTGGTCTCGCTCGAAGACCTGCTCGAGGAGCTCGTGGGCGAGATCGCCGACGAGTACGACCAGGAGGAGCCGGAGATCGTGCAGGTCGACGGCGGCGCCTACCGCGTGTCGGGCAAGGCCTCGATCGACGACGTGAACGAGATCCTCGGAGCCCAGCTTCCCGACGAGGAGTGGGACACGGTCGCCGGCCTCGTCCTGGAGCTGTTCGGGCGGATCCCGCGCCAGGGCGAGGAGATCACGTTCGAGGGGCTCCGCTTCAGAGCCGAGGAGATCCAGGGCCGGCGGATCGCGACCGTCCTGATCACGCGGGTCGACGCGGTGCCGGTCCAGGTCGACGGCGGCGCGAACGATCGGGGAAGCTCGGCGTGAGCGGGCCGCGCGCCGACGTGGACGCGCTCGTCGTCGCCGCGCGCGCGGCCCGCGAGCGCGCGTACGCCCCCTACTCGAACTTCCTCGTCGGCGCCGCCGTCGAGACCGACGACGGCGAGGTCTTCAGCGCCCCGAACATCGAGAACGCGAGCTACCCGATGTCGGTCTGCGCCGAGCGCAACGCCGTGGCCGTCGCGGTCGCCGCGGGGCGCCGGCGGATCCGGACCGTGGCGGTGATCGGGAGCGGCGAGACGCCCACCCCGCCGTGCGGCGGGTGCCGGCAGGTGCTGTACGAGTTCGGCGGACCCGGCCTCACGGTGATCTGCGAGTCGCCGGCGGGGGAGCGGCAGACCTGGTCGCTCGACGACCTGTTGCCGGAGGCGTTCGGCCCCGACGACCTGCCGCGATGAGCGGGTTCCGCTCGGGCATCGTCGCCGTCGTCGGGCGGCCGAACGTCGGCAAGTCGACCCTCGTCAACGCCCTCGTCGGCCGGAAGGTGGCGATCGTCTCGGACAAGCCCCAGACCACCCGCCGTCACATCCGGGCGATCTGGAACGCCGAGGACGTGCAGATCGTGTTCACCGACACGCCGGGGTTCCACAAGCCGAAGACGCTGCTAGGCACGCGGACGAACGCGCTCGTGCGCGACGCCGTCGAGGGCGTGGACGTCGTGATCCAGGTCGTCGACGCGGTGGCCGGGGTCGGGCGCGGGGACGCCTACGTCTTCGAGCAACAGGTCGCACCGGTCGCGGGCGTCAAGGTCTGCGCGGTCAACAAGGTGGACGCCCTCGGCCACCACGCCCTGGTCCCGCAGCTGGAGGCCGCCGCGTCGATCGGTGCCTTCGACGAGATCGTCCCGACCTCTGCGCGCGACGGGAAGGGGATCGGCCTGCTCCGCGACCTGATCCTGGATCGCCTCCCGCAAGGGCCGCCGCTGTACCCGCCGGACGACCTCACCGACCAACCGCTCGAGGTGCAGCTCGCGGAGCTCGTCCGCGAGCAGGCGCTCCACGTCACCCGCCAGGAGGTGCCGCATTCGATCGCCGTCGTGATCGAGGAGCTCGAGCACGATCCGGCGCTGACCACCGTGCATGCGACCCTGGTCGTCGAGCGCGACTCCCAGAAGGGGATCGTCATCGGCAAGGGCGGTGAGACCCTCAAGACGATCGGGACGGCCGCGCGTCTGGAGATGGAGCGCCTGCTGGGTACGAGGGTCTTCCTCGATCTCCGGGTCAAGGTCGTCAAGGAGTGGCAGCGCGACCCCAAGGCTCTGGAGCGCCTGGGCTTCTGACCCGCTACCGCACCTCGATCGTGCCGATCATCTGCTCGTGCAGGATGCACCTGAGCAGGTAGGTCCCGGGCTCGACGTTCAACCCGTCATCCGATCGGTACGTGTCGCCGGGGCCCACCTCGATGTCGACCTGCTGCTCGTCGATCGTGAAGGTGTGGACGGCCTCCCCGGTGTTCGTGAGCTCGAACGGTTGCTCGGCGGACACGATCGCGCACCCGGGATGGAACGCGTAGTCCACCAGCTCGATCGCGAAGCTCGCCCGTTCGCCGAGGTCGGCGCAGTCGGGCGCGATCGAGGGCGCCGCGTCGCCGGCAGAACCGCCGCAGGCACCCACGAGCAACACGGCCGTCACCGCCAGGCCGATCCTCCGCATCCCCGCTCGGTCTCCCATCGGTTCGGGCGCGAGAGCATACCGGCGAGGGGTCCCGGCGCGCCGGTGGGCTACGATGGCACGCCCGACGGGGAAGAGGCCGACGTGTCCCAGCCAGCGCCCATCGAACGCCACGCGCCGACGATCGTGCCGCGCGAGGCGGCGCGCCTCGTCGCCCACACCGTGGCCGTCGACGCGGTCGGCCTCGAGGAGCGCGCGGCGTCGCTCGCGAAGCGCTCGATCAAGAAGGACGCGAAGCTCTGGGCCCTCGACCTGGCGATCCGGTCGATGGATCTCACGACGCTCGAGGGCGCCGACACCACGGGCAAGATCGTGGCCCTCTGCGCGAAGGCGGTCCGCCCCCAGCCGACCGACCCCTCGATCCCTTCGGTGGCCGCCGTCTGCCTCTACCCGCAGCTCGTCCCCGTGGCGACCGAACAGCTCGCGGGCTCCGGCGTCCACGTGGCGAGCGTCGCGGGCGGGTTCCCGAGCGGGCTCGGCCCGCTCGATGCCCGGCTCCGTGAGATCGCCGAGGTGGTCGAGCTCGGAGCCGACGAGGTCGACATCGTCCTCAACCGGTCGCTGTTCCTCGGCGGTCGGTACGCCCCGGCGTTCGAGGAGCTCGTCGCGGCGCGCGAGGCCGCGGGGGCCGCCCACCTCAAGGTGATCCTGGAGACCGGCGAGCTCGGCAGCTACGACCGCGTGCGACAGGCGTCGATGCTCGCGATGGCCGCGGGTGCCGACTTCATCAAGACCTCCACCGGGAAGATCGGGACGAACGCCACGCTGCCGGTGGCGCTCTGCATGCTGGAGGCGGCGCGCGACTTCCACCGCCAGACCGGGATCGCGATCGGCGTGAAGGTCGCCGGCGGGGTCCGGACCGCGAAGCAGGCGATCCAGTACCTCACCCTCGTCCATGAGACCCTCGGCGACGCCTGGCTGACGCCGGAGCGGTTCCGGATCGGCGCGTCCTCGTTGCTGAACGACGTGTTGATGCAGATCGATAAGGAACGGACCGGGCGGTACCAGGGTCCCGACTACTTCACGATCGACTGAGCGCATGACCGACGGAACGACCGACGCGATCGAACGCCCATCGTCCGGGCGGCCGGCCTGGGAGTACGCGCCCGCGCCCGAGTCGACCGAGATCGTCCGGCTGGAGGAGCGCTACGGCCTCTTCATCGACGGGGAGTTCGTCGAGCCGAAGTCGGGGCGCCACTTCGACACGATCGACCCGGCCACCGAGGAGACGCTCGCCGAGGTCGCCGAGGCGGGACCCGAGGACGTGGCGATCGCCGTCGACGCCGCCCGAGACGCCTACGAGCACCGGTGGCGGGAGCTCTCGGGGAAGGAGCGGGCGAAGTACCTGTACCGGATCGCCCGCCAGCTCCAGGAGCGCTCCCGCGAGTTCGCCGTGCTGGAGTCGATGAACGGGGGCAAGCCGATCAAGGAGTCGCGCGACGTCGATCTGCCGCTCGCCGCCGCGCACTTCTTCTACTACGCCGGGTGGGCCGACAAGCTTCGGTACGCGTTCCCGGGCCGCGACCCATCGCCCCTCGGCGTGGCCGGGCAGATCATCCCGTGGAACTTCCCGATGCTGATGGCCGCCTGGAAGCTCGCCCCGGCGCTCGCCACCGGGAACACCGCGGTGCTGAAGCCGGCCGAGACGACCCCGCTCACGGCGCTGCTGCTGGCCCAGGTGATCCAGGAGGCCGAGCTGCCTCCGGGCGTCGTGAACGTCGTGACCGGCGCCGGCGAGACCGGCCGTGCGCTCGTGGAGGCGCCGGTGGACAAGGTCGCGTTCACGGGCTCGACCGAGGTCGGCAAGCTCATCCGTCGCGCCACGGCCGGGACGGGCAAGCGCCTCACGCTGGAGCTGGGCGGCAAGGCCGCCAACATCGTCTTCGACGACGCGCCGCTCGACCAGGCCGTCGAGGGCGTCGTGAACGGGATCTTCTTCAACCAGGGCCACGTCTGCTGCGCGGGCTCGCGCCTGCTGGTGCAGGAGCCCGTCTTCGAGCCGCTGATCGAGAAGCTGAAGGCGCGCCTGCAGACGCTCCGGGTGGGCGATCCGCTGGACAAGAACACCGACGTCGGCGCGATCAACTCGCGCGCACAGCTCGAGAAGATCGAGGAGCTGGTGGCGAGCGGGGTGGAGGAGGGCGCCGAGATCTACCAGCCCGACTGCGTCCTGCCGGAGCGCGGGTTCTGGTTCCGGCCGACGCTGTTCACGGGCGTCTCGCAATCGCACCGGATCGCGCGGGAGGAGATCTTCGGGCCGGTCCTGTCGATCCTGACGTTCCGCACGGCGGCCGAGGCGGTCGAGAAGGCGAACAACACGCCGTACGGGCTCTCCGCCGGCATCTGGACCGAGAAGGGCTCGCGGATCCTCTGGATGGCCGAGCGGATGCGCGCGGGCGTGGTCTGGGCCAACACGTTCAACCGCTTCGATCCGTCCTCGCCCTTCGGCGGGTACAAGGAGTCCGGCTTCGGGCGCGAGGGCGGGCTCCAGGGCCTCGAGCCATACCTGCGGCTCGACGGTGCGAACGGGAGCGCCACGTGATGGCGATGGGCTCGTGAGCGGCACCGAGCGCCTCCCGGTCAAGCGGACGGCGAAGCTCTTCGTCGGCGGCGCGTTCCCTCGGAGCGAGAGCGGGCGTTCCTACGAGGTGCTCGCCAGCGACGGGCGCTCGCTCGGATGGGCGGCGCTCGCCTCGCGCAAGGACCTCCGCGAAGCGGTGGTGGCGGCCCGCGCCGCGCAGCTCAGGTGGGCCGGGCTCACCGCGTACAACCGCGGGCAGATCCTGTACCGGGTCGCCGAGCTGATGGAGGGACGGCGGGACCAGTTCGTCGCCGAGCTGGCCGACGCCGGCGCCGCCGACCCCGCGCGAGGCGTCGACGCCGCGATCGACCGCTGGGTCTGGTACGCGGGGTGGTGCGACAAGATCCCCCAGGCCTTGGGTGGTACGAACCCGGTCGCCGGCCCGTACTTCAACTTCACGATCCCGGAGCCGACCGGCGTCGTCGGCGTGGTGGCGCCACCGGATCAGCCGCTGCTGGGGCTCGTCTCGCGCCTGGCCCCCGCGATCGTCTCGGGCAACACGGCGGTCGCGATCGTGTCCGAAACGGCGCCCCTGCCGGCGGTCACGCTCGGCGAGGTGCTCGCGACGTCGGACGTGCCGGGCGGGGTGGTGAACCTGCTCACGGGCCGGGTGCGCGAGCTGGTGCCGTGGCTCGCCGGCCACATGGACGTGAACGCGATCGACGTCACCGGTGTGCCGGATGACCTCCGAGCCGAGGTCGAAGAGCTCTCCGCCGAGAACGTCAAGCGCCTCCACGCGGCGCAGGACGCCGACCCGTTCTCCGATGACGCGCAGGGTCCCTACGAGATCACCGCGTTGATGGAGTTCAAGACGGTCTGGCACCCGATCGGCGCGTGACCGCGCTACCGATCGTGCCTCCCAGGCACCGCCTGCCACGGAAACGTCACACGTCCAACCGACGAACCGTTGCAGACCGGGAGCTACGATTCGGCCATGCCCGCATACAAGGAGCAGGGGGTGGTGCTCCGTTCGGTCAAGCTCGGCGAAGCCGACAAGATCGTGACGGTCATGACCCAGGGCTCCGGCAAGGTTCGAGCGGTCGCGAAGGGGATCCGGAAGACGACCAGTCGCTTCGGGGCGAGGCTCGAGCCGTTCACCCATGTGTCGCTGATGCTGTACCGCGGGCGTGGTCAGCTGGACACGGTCACCCAGGCGGAGATCATCTCGCCGCACGCCGCGCTCCGCGACGACCTCGCCCTGTTCGCGGCGGGCGAGACGATGCTCGAGGCGGTCGACAAGGTGGCCGAGGAGCACGAGCGCAACGTCCGCTTGGTGCTGTTGCTGCTCGCGGGGCTCCGGGCGTTGGAGACGCATCCGGCCGACCCCACGGCCGTGGCCGAGTCCTTCATGCTGAAGCTGCTCTCGCTGTCGGGGTTCCATCCGTCGCTCACGGCCTGTGCCGTCTGCGGTGCCGCTGATCCGCAGCTATTCAACTTCGGGCTCGGAGGCGCCGTGTGTGCGGGCTGCGCCGAGCCCGGATCGGCGCCGGTCTCTCGGAACGCGCTCGTCACGCTCGCCGGTCTCGCGGTGACGGACCTGACCGACGCGGGCGCGATCGCGATCCCCGAGACACGGGTGCGGAACGAGGCGCGCGGCCTGCTCTACGGGTTCGCCGAGTACCACCTGGAGCGACGGATGAAGTCCGTGCCGATGCTCGCGAGGACGGCGCCGTGAACCGCGTCGTGAGGGAGATCCCGTGAGCAGCTTCCTCCCGGACATCGACCCCGCGAACGTGCCTGCGCACGTTGCGATCGTGATGGACGGGAACGGCCGTTGGGCCACGCAGCGCGGGCTGCCCCGCACCGAGGGCCACGCCGCGGGGGAGGAGGCGCTCGCGGACACGGTCGAGGGCGGGGTGCAGGTCGGGCTGAAGTGGCTCACCGTCTACGCGTTCTCGACGGAGAACTGGAAGCGTCCGCAACCCGAGGTCCTCTACCTGATGAACTTCAACCGGAGACTGCTCCGGCGCCGTCGAGACCGCTTCCACGAGCTGAACGTCCGGATCCGGTTCACCGGCCGTCGCGATTGGCGGGTCCCGCGGTCGGTGCTGAAGGAGATCCGCGATGCGGAGGAGCTGACCCGGGACAACACCGGGATGACCCTCACGATCGCGTTCAACTACGGCGGTCGCACCGAGATCGTCGACGCCGTGAAGCGCATCGTGAAGGAGCACGACGCCGGCAAGCTCCGCATCGAGAAGATCTCGGCCGACTCGATCGCGCAGCGGCTCTACGAGCCAGACATGCCCGATCCGGATCTGCTGATCCGCACGAGCGGAGAGCAGCGGATCTCCAACTTCCTGCTCTGGCGTGCCGCGTACGCCGAGCTCTGGTTCACGCCGGTGTTCTGGCCGGACTTCGATCGCGAGCATCTCTTCGAGGCGATCCGCGACTATCAGAAGCGCACCCGCCGCTTCGGCGCCCTGACCGAGAACGATTAGCGGATCCGCCCGCGCTTCCAGATCCGCGAGAACAGGTACAGCTCCCCGGCCACGGCCACGACCGCGTACATCAGCACGTAGCCGGTCCCCGGCACGTCGAAGCCGACGCTCGCCACCATCAGCCCGCGGGACATCGGATACCCGACGATGCCGAGCAGGATCGCGAGCACGCTGAGCACGATCCGCCCGGCCGGCCCGAAGGAGGTGGGTCCGCCCCGCCACCGTGAGTAGGTGGGAACGTGAGCCGGCCCGCGGGGTGCCGGCATCCGCGTGGAGAGCGGCGGCGCCGTGGCCGCCGGATCGCTCGTTGCCGCTGGCGCCGGGGGATCGCCCAGGGACGCGAAGCACTGGCCGCACCACGACTGGCCGGCGTAGACCTTCGCGCCACAGCTCGGGCAGGACTCGGTCGCCATCGCGCCCACCACCCCTTCCTTGCGGTATCGGAGGCGGCCGAGCGCGTCTTGACCGGGTGTGGAGGTTGCGTGGCGTCCCCCGGTCGCAGCGGGTGCCCCCGGTACGATGGACGTCACGCCAGCGGCCGCTGCCAGCGACCGGGAAAGGAGTCCGCACCGTGGCCGACCTCATGGAGGCCGTCACCTCCCTCGCGAAGCGCCGGGGGATCGCGTTCCAGTCGTCCGAGATCTACGGCGGGCTGCGCTCGTCCTGGGACTACGGTCCCCTCGGGGTCGAGCTCCGCCGCAATGTCCGCAACGCCTGGTGGCGGTCGATGGTCCAGCTCCGCGATGAGATCGTGGGGCTGGAGGCGGCGATCATCATGTCCCCGCGGGTGTGGGAGGCCTCCGGCCACGTCGAGGGCTTCCACGATCCGTTGATCGAGTGCGAGAGCTGCCACAGGCGGTTCCGCGCCGACCACCTGGACGATCCGCCCGTCTGCCCGAGCTGCGGCGGGACGGTGTTCTCGGAGCCCAGGCAGTTCAACATGATGTTCAAGACGCACATGGGGCCGGTCGAGGACGAGTCCGGCGTCACGTACCTGCGCCCCGAGACCGCGCAGGGGATGTTCGTGGACTTCCCACTGGTGCAGACGGTCGCGCGCAAGAAGCTCCCGTTCGGGATCGCGCAGATCGGCAAGTCCTTCCGCAACGAGATCACGCCGGGGAACTTCATCTTCCGCACGCGGGAGTTCGAGCAGATGGAGATGGAGTACTTCATCGAGCCCGGCTCGGACGACGAGTGGTTCCCCTACTGGGTCAACGAGCGGCTGCAATGGTATCTGGACCTCGGGGTGTCGAAGGACAAGCTCCGCCTGCGGCCGCACGATCCGGACGAGCTGTCGCATTACGCGAAGTCCGCGACCGACATCGAGTACGAGTTCCCGTTCGGCTGGTCCGAGCTGGAGGGCATCGCGAACCGGACCGACTTCGACCTGAACGCGCACCAGGAGGCGAGCGGTCAGGAGATGACGTACTTCGACCAGGAGAAGGACACGCGCTACCTGCCGTTCGTGGTGGAGCCGGCGGTCGGCGTCGATCGCGCGATGCTGGTGTTCCTGTTGGACGCGTACACGGTGGACGAAGCGCCGACCGCGAAGGGCGACGTCGAGAAGCGGACGGTGCTGAAGCTCCATCGGGACCTGGCGCCGATCAAGGTCGCGGTGCTGCCGCTCTCGCGGAACGAGACGCTCGTGCCCGAGGCGCGCCGCGTGTTCGACGTGGTCAAGGGCGAGTGGATGTGCCAGTACGACGATGCGGGGGCGATCGGTCGGCGGTACCGCCGGCAGGACGAGGTCGGCACGCCGTTCTGCGTGACGGTCGATTTCGACACGCTCGAGGATCGCCAGGTGACCGTCCGCGAGCGCGACACGATGGGTCAGGAGCGGCTGCCGATCGACGCGCTCGTGGGCTACCTGCGAGACCGTCTGTGACCGACGTCTCGCGGTCCCCGCGACCCACCCGCGGGTCGGTCGTCCTGTACGCCTTCGCGTTCGTGCTCGTGCTCGTCGCGGGGGGAGCGCTGGTCGTCTCGGCGCGTGGCTTCCTGGGCTCCACCGGGCTGCTCTGGGCGTCGACCGCGTGCTCCGCGGTCGCGATCGTGGCCGCCATCGTCGGCCTCTGGCTCCCGCGCCACCGATGAGCGCCCGACGGTTCCGGTCGATCGTCGGCGCGCTGGCGCTCGCGCTGGCATCGGTCGCGTGCACGCTGGAGCTCGGGACGCCGGAGGCGTCGCCGTCGGAGGTCCCCAGCCCCGACGCGTCGCCCTCGCCCGTCCCCACCGGACGCGGCTCCGCCGCCGCGGCGATGGCAGCCCTGTGCGACGTGCCCGCGCCACCGGAGCGGGGCGACCCCAAGCCTGCCGGAGAGCCGCCAGCAGACATCGCCCGCGTGGAGGATCAGGTCGAGCAGGTTCGTGGCTTCGCCTTCGAGCATCCGGTGGCGATCGAGCCGGTCACGCCCGACCAGATCGAGCGGCGGCTCGAGGCCTATTTCGAGAAGACGACCTCCGCGGAGTTCCTCGGACGTCGGTCTGAAGCCTGGGGGACGATCGGCGTCGTTCCGCCGGGCACCGACGTCCGCGAGGCTCTCCGAGCGTTCCAGTCCGGCGGGATCATCGGGTACTACAACCCGGCGAACCAGGCGCTCGTCTACCTCGGACAGGACGAGCTGACCACGACGGCGCGGTACATCCTGGCCCACGAGCTGACCCACGCGATCGACGACCAGCGCTTCGACCTGACGCGGCTCGATCCGCTCACGGCGCGTTGCGACGACGAGGCCTTCATGGCCGGGCTCGGTGCGGTCGAAGGCAGCGCGCAGTTCTTCGCGACCCAGGTGATCCTCCGGTTCCCCGATGCGAGCGAGGAGTTCGGCGGCAGCGACGCAGGTTCGATCGACGACGTTCCGCCGTTCATCGTGCGGACCCAGCTCTGGCCGTACGACGCCGGCATGCGGTTCATCGACGCCCTCGACAGGCGGGGCGGCGAGGACGGCGTGGACGCCGCGCTCGAGCGGTTCCCGGTCTCGACCGAGCAGGTGATCCATCCCGAGCGGTATCCGAACGACATCCCGCAACCCGTGGACGTCCCCGATCTCGCGTCCCGGCTGCCGGGCTCGTGGCGCGACCTCGACGTGATGATCGTCGGTGAGGCGTGGCTCCAGGTCATGTTGGCGCTGCGGCTCGACGACGGGGCGAGCGAGCGCGCAGCCGCGGGCTGGGACGGTGGTCTCTACCGCGCCTGGACCGACGGCGACCGGGTCGCCGTCGTCCTGAAGACCGTGTGGGACACGCGCGCGGACGCGCAGGAGTTCGCGGATGCCCTCCGCGCCTGGATCGACCAGGAGGATGCGTTCCTCGACGACCCGGCCGGTCGCACCGTCGTCGCCGGGTTCGCCTCGGACGAGGCCACCCTACAGCGGCTAGACGCTGCCCTCACGGCCTGACGCACGATCGGATCGACCCCGGTCGGCGTGAGAGGTTCCGGGTTAGCGCTGATCGATCGAGAAGCTGGAGCCGGATCCGCCCGTCGCCTTCTTCGCCTTCTTCGCGGCGCGCTTCTCCTTGATGCTCGACTGGGCCTTCTTCTTCGAGGTCTTGTTCGAGCCCTTGTCCTTCGCGTGCGCCATCGTGACCTCCCGTTCGCCTCGTGGTGAGTGTACGTAGACTGACGGCTCCGGGGCCGTTCGGCCAGTGCGGAGGCATGGGCGGAGGCATGGCGTGACCGAGACCCGAGGCGACGAGGCGGCTCGGATCCGTGGAGCGAACGCGCCGGCACCCACGAACGACGAGGTTCGGGACGCCTGGGACGCGATCGCCGGCTACTGGGACGAGCAGATGGAGGCCGGCAACACGATGCAGCGGCCGCTGATCCAGCCGGCCGTGGAGCGGGTGCTGGCGCTCCGACCCGGCGAGCGCGTGCTGGAGATCGCCTGCGGGAACGGGGAGTTCTCGCGGCGGATGAGCGAGCTGGGTGCGCTCGTCCTGGCGACCGATTTCAGCGACGCGATGCTCGACCGCGCCCGTTCGCACGACGGGGAGGTCGAGTACCGGCGCGTCGACGCCGCGGACGAAGATGCCCTGCGCGCGCTCGGCGATCACGCCTTCGACGCCGTGGTGTGCAACCAGGCGATCATGGATATCGCCGACATCCGACCGATGGCATCGGCCCTCCCCGCGCTCCTCGCCTCGGGGGGCCGGTTCGTCTTCTCGACGATGCACCCGGCGTTCAACAGCAACGACTCCGTCCGGGTGATCGAGCAGTCCGAGGACGCGTCGGGCGTGGTCCGCACCTATGGCGTGAAGGTCTCGGGCTACGCCACCCCGTCGGTCGCCAAGGGTGTGGCGTTGGAGGGGCAGCCGGTCACGCACTGGTACTTCCACCGGTCACTATCGGACCTGCTCGGGGCGTTCTTCGCGCAGGGCCTCGTCCTGGACGGTCTCGACGAGCCGGTCCTGGACCCGGAGGCCATACGGACGGGTTCGATGAGCATGGTCTTCACCGAGATCCCACTGGTGATCGTAGGGCGGATGCGGGTCGGAGGCGGACGGGCCCCATCGCTCGCCGCCGTAGACTGACGGCTCCGTCGTCGAGCCGGTCCGGAGGCATGGGGTGACCAAGTACGTCTACGACTTCTCCGAAGGCAACAAGGACATGAAGGACCTCCTCGGCGGGAAGGGGGCCAACCTCGCCGAGATGACGAACATGGGGCTCCCGGTCCCGCCCGGGTTCACGATCACGACCGAGGCGTGTCTCACGTTCCTGGCCCAAGGCGGGGCGCCGCCGGAGATGCTCGAGGAGGCCGGCGAGCACCTGCGCCGGCTCCAGGACGTGATGGGCAAGGAGCTCGGCGACCCGGAGGACCCGCTCCTGGTCAGCGTCCGCTCCGGCGCGAAGTTCTCGATGCCCGGGATGATGGACACGGTCCTGAACCTCGGCCTGAACGACGCCTCGGTGAACGGGCTGGCCGCGCAGACGGGGGGCGACGTCCGCTTCGCGCGCGACGCGTACCGCCGGTTCATCCAGATGTTCGGCAAGATCGTGATGGACGTCCCCGGCGACGCCTTCGAGCACGTCCTGGACGAGGCCAAGGAGCGTAAGGGCCCGGCCGCGCAGGACACCGACCTCGACGCCGAGGACCTCGCCGAGCTCATCGACCGGTTCCGGGCGATCTACCGCGAGCACACGGGCCAGGACTTCCCGCAGGATCCCAAGGACCAGCTCCGCCTGGCGATCGACGCCGTGTTCCGGTCGTGGAACGGCAAGCGCGCGATCGACTACCGGCGGCAGAACAAGATCAGCGACGACCTCGGGACCGCCGTGAACGTGGTCGCGATGGTGTTCGGCAACCGCGGTGACGACTCCGGGACCGGCGTCGCGTTCACGCGGGACCCGTCGTCGGGGGAGCGCATGCCCTATGGGGACTACCTGGCGAACGCGCAGGGCGAGGACGTGGTCGCGGGGATCCGCAACACGCTGCCCCTGGCCGAGCTCGAGCGCTTGGATCCGGTGTCGTACGCCGGGCTGATGGACGTGATGGCGACGCTCGAGGGCCACTATCGGGACATGTGCGACATCGAGTTCACGATCGAGAAGGGCCGTCTCTGGATCCTGCAGACCCGGATCGGCAAGCGGACCGCGCTCGCCGAGTGGGTGATGGCCCATGACATGCTGAACGAGGGGCTGATCGACGCCGACGAGGCCCTCCTGCGCGTCGACGCGAACCGCCTGGAGGAGCTCTTCAAGCGCCGCGTGCGAGCCGACGGTGCGCAGCCGATCGCGAAGGGGCTGAACGCCTCGCCCGGCGCGGCCACCGGGAAGGTCGTGTTCAGCGCCGACGAGGCCGAGAGCTGGGCGAAGGAGCGCGGCGAGGCGGTGATCCTGGTCCGTCGCGAGACGACCCCGGACGACTACCACGGCATGATCGCGTCGCAGGGGATCCTGACCAGCGCCGGCGGCACGAACTCCCACGCGGCCGTGGTCGCCCGCGGCGAGGGGATCCCGGCGGTCTGCGGCGCCGACGCGATCAAGCTCGACCCCGCGACCCGGACGTTCTCGGCGAACGGCACCACCGTGGCCGAGGGCGACGTCATCACGATCGACGGGTTCACCGGCAACGTCTTCGTCGGCGAGCTGCCCCTCGAGGAGTCGGTGCTCGAGAAGGCGCGGGCGGGCGACGCGGTTGCACGCGAGGACACGATCTGGAGGGCGTTCGAGACCCTGATGGCCCACGCGGACGATCGGCGGCGGCTGCGGGTCCGCGCCAACGCCGACACGCCCGACCAGTCGACGAACGCGCGCGCGCGTGGCGCCGAGGGGATCGGCCTGTGCCGCACCGAGCACATGTTCCTGGGCGAGGAGCGCGTCGAAGCCGTGCGGCAGATGATCTTCGCCGACACCCCCGACGAGGAGCAGGCCGCGTACGACGTGCTGCTGCCGCTGCAGCGGAACGACTTCGTGGGGATCTTCACCGCGATGAGCGGTCTGCCCGTGACCGTGCGGCTGCTCGATCCGCCGCTGCACGAGTTCCTGCCCGACCAGGTGCAGCTGGCCGTCGAGGTCGCGCTGGGGAAGGAGCGCGGCGAGGACGTCAGCGAGCACGAGCGGGTCCTGCGCAAGGTGAACGAGCTGCACGAGGCGAACCCGATGCTCGGCCTGCGCGGCGTCCGCCTGGGGATCGTGAAGCCCGGCCTGTACGCGATGCAGGTGCGCGCGATCTGTGAGGCGGCGGCGGAGGTCAAGCTCGCCGGGCTCGACCCGAAGGTCGAGATCATGATCCCGCTCGTCGCGACCGCGCCCGAGCTGAAGCAGATGCGCGACGAGCTCGAGCCGGTCGCGACGGAGGTCCTGTCCGATGCCGGGGTCGAGCTGGACCACCTCGAGTGGGGGACGATGATCGAGCTCCCGCGGGCGGCGGTGACGGCCGGCGAGATCGCCGGGGTCGCGGAGTTCTTCTCGTTCGGCACGAACGACCTGACCCAGACCGCCTTCGGGTTCAGCCGCGACGACATCGGCAAGTTCGTCGGGATGTACGAGGAGCGGAAGCTGGTCCCCGCGAACCCGTTCGTCACGGTCGACGTGCCCGGCGTCGGGCGCCTGATGCAGATCGCGGTCGAGGAGGGGAAGGCGGCGAACCCGTCGCTCCACCTGGGGATCTGCGGCGAGCACGGCGGCGACCCCGCCTCGGTCGTCTTCTGCCACCGGATCGGCCTGGACTACGTGAGCTGCTCGCCGTACCGCGTCGAGACCGCGAGGCTGGCGGCCGGTCAGGCGGTTGTGGGGGAGGTCGAGTTCGCCTCGAAGTAGTGGCGAAGGCGGGCTAGCCGATCCTCCAGAGCTCGAGCCCGTAGGTGCCGTCGTCTGCCCGGAAGAACACCGTCCCGTCGACGTCGGCGAAGAAGCCGGGGTTCGAACTCCCGTGAGGATCGATGTCCTTCACCAGTGCCGTACCGGCCCCCGTGCCGTCGCTCCTCCACAGCTCGTTCCCATGGATGCCATCGTCGGCCGTGAAGTACAACGTACCGTCGGTGGTGAAGAGCCAGTCGACGTTCGCACCCGCGTTGGGATCGACGTCCTTGACCATCACCGTGCCGGCGTCCGTACCGTCGCTGCGCCACAACTCCTTCCCATGCGATCCGTCGTACGCAGCGAAGAGGAGGGTTCCGCCGAGGTCGGTCAGGCCTCTTGGCTTCGCGTCCCCGCTGGCATTGATGTCCTTCACCATCATCGTCCCGGTCTCGGTGCCGTCGCTCCTCCATAGTTCCGTCCCATGAACGCCGTCGTCCGCCTGGAAGTACACGATCCCGCCGACGCTCACGAAGCTGCGAGGGTTCGCGACGCCGTTCGGGTTGATGTCCTTGACCATCACCGTGCCGGCCTCCGTGCCGTCGCTCCTCCATAGCTCGTTCGAGTGCATACCGTCGTCCGCGCCGAAGTACAGCGTCCCGTCGATATCGGTGAGGAGGTTCGGCTGCGAGCCCGTCGTCCCAGGGTCGATGTCCTCGACCATCACGGTCCCAGCCCCGGTGCCGTCGCTCTTCCACAGTTCGGTCCCATGGATCCCGTCGTTCGCAATGAACAGGAACAATCCGCCGAAGGCGATCCCGTAGGGGTTCGAGCTGCCGTTCGGGTTGATGTCCTTGACCATCACCGTGCCGGCCTTCGTGCCGTCGCTCGTCCACAGTTCGGTCCCATGGATGCCGTCGTCGGCCCAGAAGAAGAGCGTCCCGTCGACGTTGGTGGAGAGCAGCGGCTCGGAATCCCCGTTCGGGTTGATGTCCTTGACCATCACCGTGCCGGCCTTCGTCCCGTCGCTCTTCCACAACTCGCGCCCATGCCTGCCGTCGTCGGCTGGGAAATACGCGGTCCCGCCGACGTCGGTGATGAACAGCGTGTTGGATCCGCCGCTCTGGTTGATGTCCTTGATCATGACCGTGCCGGACCCCGTGCCGTCACTCTTCCACAGTTCGAGGCCATGCCCGCCGTCCTTCGCTTGGAAGAAGAGGGTGCCCCCGACATCGTGGAGGAACGAGGGTCGCGAGTCGCCGCTGGGGTTGATGTCCTTCACCAGCCGAACCCGCATGGCTTTGGGCTGCGCGCTGGCAGGTGGCACCGTTAGCCCCGCCAGCACGACGCACGCCGCCGTCGTAACGCATGAAACGACTCGCGTCGCCAGTGGCCTCGGCATCATCCCGTCCGGCTCATCTCTCGACGCCTCCCAAGTTGGCTCGCTTACCGCATACCCATCCTGAGACGCCTGGTGGCGCTGGTTCGTTACATCGCCGCATCCTCGTACGGAGGTCCTCCACCGAGGTCATGGACGGACCTTTCTACGTGGCGACATCCAGGATCGTCCGGATCGTCGGATAGCTCGAACCGACATCGATGTTGCTGTGGGTCGCCGGTGACCACGCGAACGCCCCGTGCCGCGCGATCGTGAGCGTGGCGTCGTATCCGGCCAGCGTGAGCGCACCGACGAACTCGTTGACACGACGGAACGCTGCCGGAACAACCGCGGCATCGCGGCTCCCGATGATCATGCGCACCCGAAGATCGGGGTTGCCTCCGAGCTCCGGGGTGTGACCCTGGTTCGGAGCGTCCGCGATCCCGACGAAGGCATCCGGCGATGCGGAGCCCTCCGTCGCTAGGCAGTCGTCGCCGACGTGCGCGTCACCGTCCAGCGCGACGGTCGCGGCACTCCACGAGGCTGAGAGATGGCTCACCAACGTCACTCGCGACGGGTCGCCTCCGTAGGAAGCGGCTCGCGACCGGGCGAACCGGATCGCGCAGGCGAGATCCCTCGTCTTCAGCCATCCATGTGAGTTCCCGTTCTGGGGATCCCCGAACTCCGCGTTGAAGACCACGGCCCCGTCGACGGACAAGACGGCCGCGAGCAGGTCGAGGTAGCGCTTGCAGCCGGCCTGACCGCAGTACTCGTGAGCGAGGACGACCACCGGGTGGGTTCCGGGTCCGCTCGGCGCGTAGACGTCGGCGAACTGCCTGCAGTCAGGGCCCGGCACGGAGCATAAGTGCCCCGACGTCATCGGTACCCCCTGCGAGATGCTCACGGGAAGGATGCCCGGGGTGGGCTCGATGATCCGAGGGAGTGAGGGGCCATGGCGTGATCGTTCCGGGTCGATCTGATACAGGACTTCGTCGACCCCGAGCTCGAAGCTCATCGTTGCCGCCCATACACGGCCCGACCCCGCCGCGATCGCCCACAGTCCGAACGAGGGGAACGGCGGGAGGCCCGCGACCATCATGCGAGTGAGTCGGCCGTGGTGCGGATCGAGGCGGAGGAGCCCGTGGAGGGTCGAGACCCACACGGACCCATCGCTCACGACGACCTGGTTCCCGTAGTCGTGGAGCGGATAGGAACGGATCCGCTGGGTCGACGGATCGACCCCGCTGAGGAGCGTCGCGTCGACGTATCCGTTCGTGTCGGTTCCGTAGTCGGTCACCCAGACCACGCCGCCGCCCACCGCGATCCCGTAGGGGTTCGAGCCGCGCGTGTGGATCCGCGCGACCACGCGATCGGTCGAAGGGTCGACGCGTACGAGCCTCCCGGAGACCCGGCTCCCGACCCATACGGATCCCGCGCCGACGGCCAGGCCGGTCGCGAACCCGTGGTCGTCGGGTTCACCGCCGACGCCAACGGCCGCGGGGACGTGTCGGTCGATCGTGATCGTGGCGTCGACATCGCCGTCGGAGGGCGCGATCCGGCTCAGCGTGCCCACGACCGGGCTCCACGCCCACAACGCACCCGCCCCCAGGGCGAGCCGGAGCGGTCCCGGGACCTCTGTCGACCAGAGGATCTCGTTGGTGGAGGGATCGACCCGTGCGACGCGGTCGTTCGCGTAGCTGGAGATGAAGACCCCGGTGCGACCTGTGGCGACGCTCCCGACGGCGCCCACGCTCACATGCGCGACGATCTCTCCGGTGTCTGGGTTCACCTCGGAGACCCCCAGGTCGGTCGCGACCCAGATCGATCCGAAGCCATCGGCGATAGCGAGAGGCTGGAACGGGATCCGGGTCCGGGAGACCACGTCGGAGAACCGCTGACGTCGCGGCGCAGCGGTGCCGATCGACGTGACCCCGCTCGAGGCGAGCACTGCGATCAACACGACCGAAAGGGCTTTCCGCGTGATCCTCATGGCTCCTCCTGCCGTTCGCCTCGCCACGGCGCACGTGCCGATCGACGCCGGACGAACGCCTGGAGCCAGCTCGGCTAAACGTGATGAAGGCGACGACGTTGGCGATGACGGATGCGCGAAATGAAGACGCGCGGAGGATCCTGTTCGTTACGGGGGGATCGCGAAGCAGTACACCTGAGCCTTGTCACTCGCCGCGCAGACCGAGGCGTCGTTCATGGTGACGTGATCGAAGATCAGTCCATGGTCGAAGGTGGTGGTCTTCCAGAGGGGCTCGCATGTCCCACCCAACACTGGGCACTGGGTGGCATACGCGAAGAACGAACCTCCATAGGTTGCGGCGAAGAGCACGCCGTTCCTCGCGGTCAGCCAAGGGTCCCCGTCGAGTCGTGCCGTCCAGATCGGATCGCAATCGATCTCGGCGCAGTCTTCCAGGAATGCGAAGACGTCTCCCGGTGCGCCTTGATACAGATGATCCTTGGTCGTCGCCCCGACGAACACCACCCCGTCATCGACGGCCCAAGAGACGACACGCCCGCTGGGTTCCTCGGTCGCCCCGATCCAGACCGGGTCGCATCGTTCACCGTCGGTGGCGCAGTCGACCGGGAACCCATACACGCGGTCCCCCGACCCGAAGTACACGACCCCGTCAGAGACGCTCGGTGGGCTCGGCCACGCCGGGAGCCCGCGCACCGGTGCGAACCAGAGCGGATCGCATCGCCCGCCGGCAGCGATGCAGTCGATCGACCATGCGTAGACGCGATGGAGATCTGATGCGTACAAGACGCCGTCGACCGCGGCGGGGATCCCCGACCCAGGTCCGACCCAGACCGGCTGACACGGGTTCTGGCAGTCCACCGGATAGGCCCTCGTCTCGTCCCAGTTGCCAGCGAAGACGAGCCCGTTCGCGACGGCTGGGGGCGTGACCGCATCGAGGAGCTCCCCTCGATACGGATGAGCTGGGCCACTCACGTCGTGCGTGGGAGGGCTCGCGATCCAGGTCGGTCGGCACGTGGCGCCGCCGGTGGCGCAATCGACCGGGAAGGCGTACACATGGAGTCGGTCAGCTACGACCACGATCCCATCGCCGACCGCGGGGGCGGTCAGGTAGTGCCTGACATGGTCGATGGACCCGGACCAGAGCGGTTCGCAGGTCGTCCCACCGGTCTGACAGGCGGTCGGATACGCGGAGAGCTCCCTACGACCGCCGACGTACACGCGATCTCCTGACACCGTCGCCGTCGGACAGCAACCCCCTGGTTCGGTCGCGGTCCATGCCATCTGCAGTCGGGCCACGTTCTGTGCCGTGATCTTCGGGGGGAGGGCGGGCCTCGGCTCGCTCCGCTCGAACGCCTTCACGAGGGTGCCCAGCGCCACCGCGGCCAGGACGAGCACGAACACCGCCGTCGCGACGCGACGGTTGCGACGTCGACGGTCGACGCGATGCAACACGGCCTCGAGCGCGCTCGGATCCGCGGAGACGCGCCGGGCCTCGCGATCGAGGATGCCCTGGAGCTCGCTCATGCGGGCGCCCCTTCGCTCATGAATCGGAGGGCTTGCTTCGCGCGGGTGAGCCGGACCCGGACGGCACCCGGCGACACACCCAGGACCTTCCCCGCTTCCTCGCTGGTCATCCCGAGCCACTCGATGAGGACGACCACCTCGCGCTGCGCGTCGGGAAGCTTGGCGAGTGCCCGACGGATCGCATCACGGTCGTCGCTCTCGGAGATGGGGTCGGATTCCCCCACTGATACGGATCGTCGTGCGGCGACTCCGATGCGCCGAAGTCGGCTCCGATAACCGTTGAGCGCCATGCGGTAGACGTACCCCGAGGGGTTGTCCATCCGCCGGATGCGGTCCCAGCGCTCGAACGCCTTGACGAACGACTCCTGCGCGAGGTCTTCGGCTTCCCCTCGATCGCCCGTGACGAGGTACATCGTGCGGAGGACGAGCTCGTAGTTCTTCGCGAAGAACGACTCGAAGACCTCCGCGCCGGCGGGCCCGAGCGACGGGTCGTTCGCCACAGCTCCCACGAGCATAGACGCGGAGCCCCGCTCGGCTGTTACAGCCAGGTCGTCGGCGGCCGAACGTCGGGGTGTCGGGCGAGCGCGTCGATGCCGCGGGGTCCGGTCCGGAAGGCGCTTACCCAGGATCGGGCCCTGCGATCACCTCGAAGCCGGCCCCCCCGGCCCGTGCCCCTCCGGCACGCCGAGCACCGCGAGGAACCCGTCCGGGTCCTGCAGCCCGAGGCCGAGCCACCGGATCGTGAGCCGGACGAACGCCGTCCGACCGTTCGCCGGCGGATCGATCGTCAGCTGGACCAGGCCGGTCGCCGAACCGTTCACGAGCCAGGAGCCCCGGAAGTTCCCGTGCACGCCGATCGCCCACGGCCAGTCGTGCCAGCGGGACGCGGTCCGGATCGACGCGCGCGGGATCCTCGCCTCGAATGCCCACCCCATCCGGACGTACAGCTCCGTTCGCGTCAGGCGCACCTCGGAGTGCCGGGTCCCGAGCAGCATCGGCCAGAAGATCCAGTACAGCCTGGGGGAGTAGCGGATCGGGAACTCGGTGCCGTCCATCGAGACGTCACGGTATCGCCGTCGATGCGGTATGGCGCCCGCCGGAACGACGGGCGGTAGGGTCGCGCCGTGGAGCCGATCGCCCTGGCGCCGGTGGACGCCGTCCGGATCACGACCCTGATCGACAACACCTCGGACGCCTTGATGCCGGACGAGGGGTTCGTGAAGCGATGGGGGCCGATGGGATCCTCGGCCCCGCTCCGGCCGATCCCGTCCGACGTCTCGGAGGGCGGCAAGGCGGTCGACTTCCTCCACGCGGAGCACGGGTACTCGGTCCTGGTCGAGGTCGTGAAGGCGGGGGAGACCCACCGGATCCTCTTCGACGCCGGCGTCACGCCCGACGGGCTGATCGGCAACCTCGACCGGCTGCAGATCTCGCCGGAGTCGTTCGAGGCGATCGTGCTCTCGCACGGGCACTTCGATCACGTCACCGGCCTGGACGGGCTGATGCGACGGCTCGGGCGGACCGATCTGCCGGTGCTGATCCACCCGGAGTTCTGGACGCGCCGGCGGATCGAGCTCCCGGGCCGGGAGCCGTTCGAGCTGCCGGCGACGAGCCGCGCCGCCCTGGAGGGCGTCGGGTTCCAGATCGTGGAGGACCGGCGACCGTCGTTCCTGCTGGACGGCTCGGTGCTGATCACCGGCGAGGTCGACCGGACGACGGACTTCGAGACGGGGTTCCCGATCCATCAGGCGTTCCGCGATGAGCGGTGGGAGCCCGACCCCTTGATCCTCGACGACCAGGCCCTGATCGCCCACGTCGAGGGGAAGGGGCTGGTCGTCCTGACCGGGTGCGGACACTCCGGCATCGTGAACATCGTCCGCTACGCGAAGAAGCTGACCGGCCTGCCGCACGTCTACGCGATCGTGGGCGGCTTCCACCTGACCGGCGGCCTGTTCGAGCGCAACATCCCGACCACGATCGACGCCCTGCGCGCCGAGGTCCCGGAGGTCGTCGTGCCCGGCCACTGCACGGGGTGGAAGGCGGTGCATCGGCTGGCGGCCACGATGCCGGACGCGTTCGTCCCGAACAGCGTCGGCACGCGGTTCGAGCTGTAGCCCCCGCGGGAGCCGTTCGGCTCGCTCGTGACGGAGGTCACGGGGGAATCCGGCGAAGGTCTTCCACCGCTACCCGGACGGGGGATGCGCCCCCGTCGCGACGGCGATAGCGTTCGGCGTCTCCCTCCCTCCCCCGCGGAGTCAGGAGGAGGCATGGGTTCCTCTCGTTCATCGGCGGCGCACCGTCGTCGATCCGTCGGGTTGATCGCGCTGTCCCTCGCAGCCGTCGTGGCCGCACCGGTGGTCGCCTCCGCCGGGCACATGCCGAACTGGGTTCACGATCACTCGTTGATCCCCCCGCGGCCGAGCTCGTACAGCGGTCTCGTGCAGCGCTTCGGGCAACCCTGCAGCAACGCCGCCGACGATGCGCGATCGTACTGGCCGCATCAGTCGGCGCGGAACGTGGGCGGCTACATCACCTACAACTCGTACATCGGACAGAACATCGGCTACAACGTCCGCAACCACATCAGCGCGGTGCACCGCGACGGTGCCACCGACTACGGGGTCTACGGCTACGTGTGCCGCCCGATCGCCGGATCGACCTCGTGGTCGACCCACGCGTTCGGGGCGGCCGTCGATACGAACTCCTTCCGCAACCCGCAGTTCCAGACGTATTGGAACGGGGTCGGCGCCGACGGCATCAACCGCGGCACGTACATCCCCTTGGTCTGGCAGAACCACCGGTTCTACTGGGGCCTGAACTTCAGCTCCGGCCGCCAGGACCCCATGCATTTCCAGTTCGTGACGAACTACTGAGCTCCCCCGAGGAGGTCGTTCGATGTCGATCCGATCCATCTCCGGTGGCCGCGCCATCGCAGCCGCCATGATCGTCGCGCTCGTCGGCCTGGGGAGCCTCGCCGGGGCTCGTCTCCGAGCGGCTCCCGCGGGACGGTGTGAGTCCGTCGCTCCCTCGACGGCGGGACGTGCGGCGCTGGTGCGGGGCGGGACCGTGGTGTCGGGAGTGGGGGATGTCATCGTGACCCGCGGGTCCACCGGTCGGACCGTGGCCGACGCGCCCGTGCCCGGAGGTGTCGCTCGCCATTTCGCGTCCGGTTCCGGCGTCGGAACCGCGTACGTGCTCGATCGCTCGGGCGACGACCGCGTGGTCGTCGTGGATCCGTCCGGGGTCGACGTGATCACCGAAACGGGCGAGGCGAGCCACCCGGCATGGTCGTCGGACGGATCGCTCGTCTGGTCGCTCGGGTCGGAGCTCCGCCTCCGGTCGCCCGACGGAACGAGGATCCGCTCGATCGCCGCTCCGCGAGGTGCCGAGGGGGTCTTCTCACCGACCTTCCTGACATCGTCGCGGCTCGTCGCCGTGGTCTCGGAGCGGGTGGAGGGCCCGCACGCCGACGCGGCGCTCGACAACCTCTGGGGCTACGACCTGGTGAACGACGGCTGGCATCGGCTCACGGCGTTCACGGCGGGGGGCGAACGCTGGTCGGCGATCCGAACCCCGATCCGGGCCGGCGATGGCCGCATCGAGTTCGTCCGCGTCCGGGGTGTCGCGAGCGCGACGGAAGACGTCTCGTATCAGCTGTGGGCGATCGCCGGCTCCCGCGTGTTCGAGGTCGAAGAGCTGCCGAGGGAGATGTACCTGGCGGGCATCGTCGAGGGACACCGGCTCTGGAACGAGTTCGACGTCGAGGCGGGGGAGTGGAGGCTCCTGCGTGGATCGGCGGACGGCTCGTTGGATGATCTGGGCTGCGGTCGCGTCCAGGTCGATCCGCGCGGGCAGGCCGACCCCGATCTGGGCATCGGCGCTGCCGCCCCACTCCCGAGCCCGTCTCCCACGGTGACATCGACGCCCGTTCCGACCGGTTCCCCGACGGCCGTTCCGCCCACTCCCTCGACCCCGAGCGGCACGGCCGCGCCCCTGCCCACGCCCGACCCGGGCGAAACGCCATCGATGGCGATCCTGGTCGGCGATTTCAGCTCGTTGGCGGCGGCCGAGGAGGTCGCGAGCCGGGTACGGCTGGCCTTCGGTGACGCGGTGGGGGTCGCGGTCGTCGACAACGCGCACGAGCCGATGGCCGTGGCTCCGGGCGTCTGGGCGGTCGTCATGCCGGTCGCTCCCGGATCCGACGTCGCGGCGGCGTTGGAGGCGTTCCGCGCCGTCTTCCCCGAGTACGCAGGGTGGAGCTGGATGGTGGCGATCTGATGCGGATCGTCGATCCCGGGCGCCGGGTCGTGGCCGTCGTCGCCCTGGGTGCGGCCCTGTCGCTCGTCGCGTGCGGCGGGAACGTCGGGGCGGCGCCGGATCCGGCGACGGGGTCAGCAGCGATCCCGACCATCGCCGGTCCCACGCCTGCTTGGCTCGCCGCCTTCCGCATCGAGGCCGACTCGAACGCGCTCAACGCGGACACGCAGGCCATCATGGACATGGCCGGACCGGCGATCTTCGCCGGTCCGGTCGCGTGCTTCGAGGGGTTCCCGAGCGAGCGCGCCCCGACGTCGGACGCGTACGTCCTCGGAGTGATCGCACCGACCAGGACCGAGGTCGAGGCCGCGGTCGAGCGCGTCGGTCGCGACCCACTGTTCGTGGTCCGGGTCACCGTCACGTGCGTCGACTAGCGGCCGTCACAGGTTCGTCACGGTGTACGAGGGGTCGGCGCTCCGGGCGTTGCTAGCCTGGCTCCGTGCATCGCCTCCGTCGGCACCCGGTGCTCGCCGGCGTCGCGCTCGTCATGCTGATCGCCATCGTCGTGGTCGGCGCGAGCGCGCTCACGGTGTGGCGTTCCGCGCACCACGACGCCGCGAGCGAGGTCGATCGCGCGGACGTGATCCTGGTGCTGGGCGCGGCTCAGTACGGCGGTGAGCCGTCGCCGGTGTTCGCCGGCCGCCTCGAGCACGCGAAGCTGCTCTTCGAGCAGGGACGGTCGGACGTGGTCATGGTGTTGGGCGGGAAGCAGCCGGGGGACGACTCGACCGAAGCCGAGGCCGGCCGGGACTACCTGATCGCACAGGGCCTCCCGGTCGGTGCGGTGTTCGCGTCGCCGGTGGGCCGCACGACCTTCGAAAGCATGGAGGCCGCGGTCGCCAGGATGCGTCGCAGCGACATGCGCTCCGCGTTCCTGGTGTCCGATCCCTGGCACAACGCCCGGATCGAGCGGATGGCGTCCGACCTCGGGATCGACGGCTACGCCTCGGCCACGTGGACGTCGGCCGCGACCAGCGAGGAGAAGCGGTTCGGCGGCTACGCGCGCGAGACGTTCGCCTACCTCTACTACCGGCTGTTCGGACGCTGAGGGCCGCGGGCTACTCCACGGTCAGCGTGGCCGTCATCCCTTGCGTCGACCCGTGGAAGCGGCAGACCACGTCATACGTGCCGGGGTCCAGATCGATCGTCACCGTGCCTGAGCTCTGGGGATCCACGGCCAGGTCGATCTCCGTGCCCGTCACCGTGAACGTATGGGGGGTCTGCGGGTTCGTGTCCCTGACCTCGATCACGTCGCCGCTCGACACCGTGATGTCCACGGGGTCGAAGCGGTAGTTGATCGCCGTCACGGTGAGGTCCGCGGCCGCGCCTCCGCCCATCGCGCCGGTCGATCCGGTCGCCCCGGTGGAGCCGTAGCCGTAGTCGCCGCGCCCGTACCCGCCACCACCACCGCTCGATCCGGTGGAACCGATGGAGCCGCTGCCGGACGTGGCCCCCGCGGCGGCCCCGCCGCCGCTCGCGCACGCCGTCCCGACCAACGTCAGCGCGCACACCCCCACCACGGTCGCCTTGAGCCGCATCGCACCGCCTTCCGTTCGCCCGCCGCCCGGTACTACGCACGACACCGCCGGCCGGCCTGTCGGTCCTGCGGGCTACGATGAGGCGCGTGAGCACCCCGCGCGAGCGCACGGAATCGATCGAACGCGACGTGCTGTCCACCCATGCGGTCCTGGCCGCGGAGAGCAAGGGCCGCGAGCACGAGGAGCCCCAGGACCCGCTCCGGACGGTCTTCCAGCGCGACCGCGACCGGATCGTCCATTCGAAGGCCTTCCGGCGCCTCAAGCACAAGACCCAGGTCTTCCTGGCCCCCGAGGGCGACCACTACCGGGTGCGGCTGACGCACACGCTCGACGTCTCCCAGATCGCGCGCACCGTCGCGCGAGCCGTGCGCCTCAACGAGGATCTCACCGAGGCCATCGCGCTCGGGCACGACCTCGGGCATACGCCGTTCGGACACCTGGGCGAGCAGGCGCTGACCCCGCTGCTCGGCCGGCCGTTCCGCCACTCCGAGCAGTCGCTGCGCGTGGTGGATCACCTCGAGAACGACGGACACGGCCTGAACCTCACGTGGGAGGTCCGCGACGGCATCGTTCACCACCCGTGGTCGATGCCCGAGCCGTCCTCGCTCGAGGCGCGGATCGTGCGCTTCGCCGACCGGATCGCCTACGTCAACCACGACATCGACGATGCACTGCGGGCGGGCGTGCTGAGACCGGACGAGCTGCCGGCTGAGGCCCTCGCGGTCCTCGGCGCCACCCACTCGGAGCGGATCAACCGGCTGGTCACCGACCTCGTGACGACCAGCGAGGACCGGGCCGAGCTGTCGCTCTCGCCACCGGTCTTCGAGGCGCTGGACCGCCTGCGCGACTTCCTCTTCGAGCACGTCTACCTGCGCACCGAGGCGCGCGCCGAACAGGAGAAGGCGGCCGCGCTGCTGCAGGACCTGTTCACGTACTACCTCGAGCATCCGACGGAGCTGCCGGACGAGTACCATCGGGCGCCTGGGGACTTGCCGACCCGCGTCGCCGACCACATCGCCGGCATGACGGATCGGTACGCCCTCAGCACGTACGAGCGGCTCTTCCTTCCCCAGGGCTGGCTCCTGTAGCCGAAGGAGCGCGGTGGCGGGGCGGATCAGGCAGGAAGACGTCGAGGCGGTCCGCGAGCGGACCGACATCGTCAAGCTCGTCTCGCAGTACCTGACCCTCAAGAAGGCCGGCGGCGACAACATGACCGGCCTGTGCCCGTTCCATCAGGAGAAGACGCCGTCGTTCAGCGTCTCGCCGTCCAAGGGCGTCTTCTACTGCCACGGCTGCGGGAAGGGCGGCGACGCGATCACGTTCCTGCGAGAGCTCGAGCACCTGAGCTTCACCGAGGCCGCCGAGCGTCTCGCCCAACAGGCCGGGATCCAGCTCCGGTACGAGGGCGACTCGCCGGCCGAACGCCGGGCGGCCGCTCGCCGGATGGCGTTGATCCGGGCGAACGAGCAGGCCGCGTCGCTCTACGCGGGGATGCTCGCGGAAGGGCGGGAGGCCGCCGAGGCGCGGGAGTACCTGGCCGGGCGCGGGATCGCGCCGGGATCGGTGCACCGGTTCGGGCTCGGCTTCGCCCCGGGGTACCCGGACTTCCTGCTGCGGCGGATGAGCCGCGAGTTCGCGCCCGAGATCCTGCTGGAGGCCGGCCTCGCCTCCCGCGGCGAGGACGGGACGGTCCGCGACCGGTTCCGTGGGCGCGTCACGTTCCCGATCCAGGATCTGCAGGGGCGGACGATCGGGTTCGGGGCGCGGATCCTGCCGACCGATCCCCGCGCGGGGGAGCAGGCGAAGTATCTGAACACGGCGGAGACGCCGATCTACAAGAAGCACGACGTGCTGTTCAACATGGCGGCCGCGCGCGGCGCGGTCGCGCGCAGCGGCGAGGTCTTCGTGGTCGAGGGCTACACCGACGTGATCGGCCTCGCGCAGGCCGGGCTCGAGAACACGGTCGCCACGTGCGGCACCGCGCTCGGGGAGGGCCACTTCCGCTTGCTCAGCCGGTTCGCCCAGCGCGCCGTGCTGGCGTTCGACTCGGACGAGGCCGGTGCCAGGGCGGCCGAGCGGGCGTTCGCGTTCCAGGGGGACTACCCGGTCCAGGCCGTCGTCATGATCCTCCCGCAGGGTCAGGACCCGGCCGACTTCGTGGTGAAGGAGGGCCCCGACGCGGTCCGCGCCGCGGCCCGGGGCGCCCGGCCCCTCGTCGAGTACATGCTCCGCCGCACGCTGGCGCGGGCGGATCTGTCCACCGTGGAGGGGCGCTCCGCGGCCGTCGCCGAGGCGCTGCCGATCCTCGAGCGGCTCACCGACCCCGTGCGGCGCAGCGAGTACGGACATCTGGTCGCCGACCTGGCCGGCGTGTCCGAGATCTCGGTGATGCAGTCGCTGCAGCGCCGCCTGGGCGGCCGTCCCGACGAGATCGCGAAGACGATGAAGCGCGCGACGGCGCAGGAGAAGGTCGAGCGCGAGATGCTGAAGCTCCTGGTGCGCGACGCCGAGACGTTCGCGCTGCTGCGCGAACGTCTCACCCCCGAGCACTTCCGCAACACGTCGAACCGGCGGACGTTCGCGTCGCTCCGCGACGCGAACGGCGACCTCGGGATCCTCACGGGCGGCGAGGACGAGAAGCTCGCGGCCGCCGTCTCGGCGCTCGCCGTCGAGGAGCCGGACGGCGATCCGACGCCCGAGTACTCGGAACGCGTGTGGGCGCGTCTCGAGGAGTTCCGGCTGAAGGGCGAGAGCGACCAGCTGCGCCTGCAGCTGCAGAAGCTCAACCCCACCACCGACGCGGGCTACGACGACCTGTTCCATCAGCTCGTCGGGGTCGACGGGGATCTGCGCCGCCTCCGGCAGGGCCTCGAGGAGCCGGTGTGATCGCGGTCGGCGCGGGCCCGTCGACGGTGCCGGGACCCTCGACCGCCACGGGTTGAGGCCCCTTGCCGTCTCGTACACTTGCGCCGTGCCCTCCCAGCGACAGGAAGCGGTGATCACCGTTGGCTGAGGCCGCTCGCGACGACATCCCGCTGTCCCTCGACGAGGTCAAGGAGACGATCACCGCCAAGGGCCGCGAGCGCGGGTTCGTCACCTCGGAGGACCTGCTGGAGTCGGCGCCCGTCGACGACCTCACGCCCGAGCAGCTCGAGGAGTTCCTGACCCAGATCCAGGATCACCTGACCGCCGAGGGCATCGAGGTGATCGAGGTCCCCGGCGAGGACTCCGACGCCGTCACGAACGTCCGCAACGAGGTCGACCTGCTGAAGGCGCCGACCAACGACCCGGTCCGGATGTACCTCAAGGAGATCGGGAAGGTCCCGCTGCTGAACGCGGCGCAGGAGGTGGACCTGGCGCGGCGGATCGAGGCGGGGGAGTACGCGACCGACCTCCTGCGAGCGATGGAGGACGAGGAGACCAAGCACGACCCGAAGCGCCTGAAGTTCGTCGTCGAGCTGGTCTGGGAGGTCCGCGACCACCAGCTGAGGGCCTTCGGCAAGGTGGAAGGGATCGGCCGCGAGAAGATCGCGAAGTCCTATCGCCCGAAGACCGAGGACGAGACGGTCAACTGGCTCCTGCGCGTGGAGCGCGACGGCCAGCTCGCGAAGAAGAAGCTGATCGAGGCGAACCTCCGCCTGGTCGTCTCGATCGCCAAACGGTACGTCGGGCGCGGGATGCTGTTCCTGGATCTGATCCAGGAAGGGAACCTCGGGCTGATCCGAGCGGTCGAGAAGTTCGACCACTCGAAGGGCTTCAAGTTCTCGACCTACGCCACGTGGTGGATCCGTCAGGCCATCACCCGCGCGATCGCCGACCAGGCGCGCACGATCCGGATCCCCGTCCACATGGTCGAGACGATCAACAAGCTCGTTCGGGTGCAGCGCCAGCTCCTGCAGGACCTGGGCCGCGAGCCCACGCCCGAGGAGATCGGCAAGGTGATGGGGATCGGCGCCGACAAGGTGCGCGAGATCCAGAAGGTCTCGCAGGAGCCGGTCTCGCTCCACACGCCGATCGGCGAGGAGGAGGACTCGCAGCTCGGCGACTTCATCGAGGACGCCGACGCGGTGGTCCCGGTGGACGCGGCCTCGTTCATCCTGCTGCAGGAGCAGCTCGAGTCCGTGCTGCACACGCTGTCGGAGCGCGAGAAGAAGGTGATCCAGCTCCGGTTCGGTCTCGTCGACGGTCACCCGCGAACGCTGGAGGAGGTCGGTCGCGAGTTCGGGGTCACGCGAGAGCGGATCCGTCAGATCGAATCGAAGACGCTCTCGAAGCTGCGTCACCCCTCGCGTTCGCAGAAGCTCCGCGACTACCTCGAGTAGTCCGCCTCAGACTAGCTGGCCGCGGAGGTGAGCTCCTTCCCCATGTGCCGGATGCCGAACGCCAGGACGATGTGCGAGATCCCCTTGAAGATGGCCATGAAGCCCACCCACAGCAGGATCAGCGCCGCGCGGGCCGGGTAGAACTGCTGGGACACCCAGATCGCGAGCAGCACCTCGAGGATGCCCACCGCGAGTCCGAGCCCCCACGTGGGATTGGCCTGGCGGCTCGCGATCGCCGACACGATCTCGAGCGTCCCCATGAAGAGCAGGACGAGCCCCAACACGCTCGCCAGCGCGAAGAAGGACTCCTGCGGGTTCACGAAGCTCCAGATGGCGCCGATCACGAAGATCGTGGCCATCAGGTAGTGCAGGAACTTCCACCCGCCGTTCGTGGAACTCGCGATCATGAGCTCCGCGAGCGCGCCGAGCACGAACATCGCGCCGAGCAGGTAGCCGACGGTCGCGACCGACGTGAGGTTCAGCCGGAGGACCACGATCCCGATCACCAGCCACAGGACACCGGTGATGAGGAAGACCCACCACCACTTGCCGGCTTCGTCAGCCATCATCCGCTCGTCGAGGTCCATCTGAGCTCCCTCCTCGTGGGCGCGACGGCGCGCCGAACCCCCTAATCGTGGGACGAGGAGGGGGCCGAAGCAACGACCTCGGGTGGCGAGAAGTCTCAGTTCCAGAGCGCTTCGTCGGGCTGCGTGTCGCCGATCCGCTCCCGGATCGCGCCGCGCGCCCGGCGGATCGCGTCCAGGCTCTTCGCGGTGGCCTGGTCGGCGAGCTTCTGGGCCTGACCCGACACGAAGCGCCCGGCCGAGCTGCCCTTCTGTTCGTCACGCGGCCCCACGACGACGTCCGGGTCGTCGGCGTGCCGCTTCGTGGACAGCCAGTAGCCGACGGCCACGGCGAGCGCGATCAGGATCAGGGTCCGTAGCTTCATCGGTCCAGCTCCTTCCGACGGATCGCGACAGCCTAGCGCCCGGCCGCGATCGCGTCGTGTCGATGTCGTGACGTCGCTCGCCGGCTCCCGCGGCCTGGCTCGGGGCGCTGGTAGCGTGACCGCTCCCCATGCGAGCCCGTCGTCGAACGATCCCCGCGGTCCTGGTGGCCTCCGTCGGGCTGCTCGCCGCCTGCACGTCGTCGGGCGGCGACGCCGGATCCGGCGCCGTCGGATCGGCCGCCGGCCCGGGCGCGCCGGCGGTCTCGGCGCCACCCCCCGGATCGGTGCCGGAGAGCGAGATCGATCGGGCCGTCTGCGCGGTCCCGGAGCTGTTCCTGCAGCGCACGTGGAGGGGTGACCGGCGCGATCGTTCGGGAGACATCCAGCTGCTGCCGCAGGAGCCGAACTTCGTCGGGCACGGGGGCCTGCCGCACTCCGGTCCCTGGGACTACATCAACCGCGTGCCCTTGCTCTGGTACGGGCCCGGCCACATCCGCGCGGCCGGGTCGATCGGCCGGCGCGTGACGCTCGCCGACATGGCGCCGACCACCGGCGCGATGATCGGGTTCCCGTTCGACGCGCCCGACGGCCGGGTCTTGCAGGACGCGCTCGAGGACGGCGCCGCTCCGCCGAAGCTCGTGGTCACCGTCGTGTGGGACGGCGCGGGACGCGACGTGCTGAGCGCGTGGCCGGATTCGTGGCCGTACCTCACCTCGCTGATCCCGCAGGGGACCTGGTACGACCGCGCCGAGGTCGGGTCGTCGCCTCCGAGCACCGCGCAGATCCACGCGACGATCGGCACCGGCGCGTTCAGCCACAACCACGGGCTGGTCGCGCACCATTTCCGCGTGGGCGGCCAGCTGACCGAGCCGTGGGCCGAAGGCCCGAGCTTCCTGATCCTGCCGACGATCGGCGACCTCTACGACCAGGCCCGCGACAACGAGCCGCTCGTCGGCGCGATCGCGACCGTCGCGATCCACCTGGGCATGCTGGGCCATGGGACGTTCATGGCCGGAGGCGACCAGGACCTGGCGGTGACGCGTGAGATCGAGGGCGCTGAGACGCTCGGCGCGGAGGGCGTCCGCTGGCGCCTGACGGGCAACGTGAAGGACTACTACGACTTCCCGGCGTACGTGAACCGGCTGCCCCGGATCTCGGCCTACTTCGAGCCGGTCGATCGCAGCGACGGCGAGCTCGACGGCGCGTGGCACGGCCACGACCTGGAGGGAGCGGAGACGCTCGGCGGGTTCATGACGCCGGCTCGGATCCCGTATCAGAACGACCTGATCGAGGAGGTGATCCGGCGCGAGGGGTTCGGCGCCGACGACGTCCCCGACCTGCTCTATATCAACTACAAGCTCACCGACGAGATCGGGCACACCGACTCGATGAACAGCGTCGAGATGCGCGACGCGGTGCGCGCGACGGACGAAGGGCTCCGGGAACTGGTGGGTCTGCTCGACTCGCTCGTGGGGGAGGGGCAGTGGGCGATGGCGGTGACGGCCGACCACGGCCACACGCCCGACCCCGACGTGAGCGGCGCGAACGTGGTCAGCCCGACACGACTCGCCGACGTGGTCAACGCCGCGTTCGACCGCGACGGCGACGACGTCTCGGTCGTCGAGTACACCCAGCCGACCGAGATGTTCATCGACCGCGACGAGCTCGCGGAGCACGGCTACACGCTGAACGACGTGTCGGCGTTCCTGATGGAGGTCACGTTCGCCGACGTCGGGTCGCCCACGTGGCCGGTGCCGGAGGAGGGACTGGAAGACCGCGCGCTGATGGCCGCGTACCCATCCGAGCTGCTCGACACCCTCAGCTGCGTGCCACGCGACCAGGCTGCCTGAGCTGGGCGAACGGGACCCACTGGTAGACTCCCGCGCGATCGATCCGGGGTAGCTCAACCGGCAGAGCGGCGGACTGTTAATCCGTAGGTTGTGGGTTCGAGTCCCACCCCCGGAGCGCTTCTGACCTGCGGCGATGCCCCGCCGGCGGGGTCGGGCGTTGGGGCGAATCTGCCTCGACACCCTCGGCCCCACTCCCCGCGCCGAGCTCCTCCGTATCCTGATGTTCCCCGACTGCGATCGCGCCGGTGAGATTCAGCTCTTCTACGCCAACCGCAAGACGCGGACCTTCGCGGAGCTCCTGATCGACCTCGAGGAGTCGCCTCACGCTCGCGGCGTGGTGCTGGAGCTGAGGGAGCGGGAGCTGCACGACGCGACTACTAGGTACCTGATGTCGAGGTGTGACCGATGAGCATCAGAGTGGGTCCAGGCGGGCCTTGAGCAGGCAGAACGCATTGCCTTCGGGGTCGGTCAGGACATGCCACTGCTCCTCCCCTGTCTGGCCGATGTCGGCCGGGCGCGCACCGAGCTTCAGAAGGCGCTCGAGCTCGGCGTCCTGATCGCGGTCGGTGGCGTTGACGTCGATGTGCAGCCGGGATTTCCCCTTCTCCGGCTCATCCCTGCGACTGAGGATGATCGTCGGCTGCGGACCGCCGAACCCTTCGCGCGGCCCGATCTCCACCGAGCCGTCGTCCTCGCGATCGAGCACGACGAAGTCCAGGACCTCGCACCAGAACCGCGCCAGCACCTCAGGGTCGCGGCAACCGAGCACGAGCTCACTGATACGACATGCCATCAACGAAACCTGCTCTCAGCCTGGGGACTGCCGGGGAGGCCACACGCGAACCTCATGGGCTCCCAGCAGTGGCAACGATCCCACGACTGTACCGGACGAGACGATGCACGGGGAGATGATCTCAAGGGCCGACGCGTGTCCGGGCAGCCGGGCAAGGCCGTTGGCCATGCAGTAGGGAAGCTGACGTTGAGACACGACCTAGTCGCCGGCTCCGACGTCTTGCAGGGAGACGAGGCATTCGTCGCACAGGCCGATGTGGTCGGCGACGGCGGGGACCGTCTCCTTCAGGCAGCGCCAACACTGCGCCTTCAGATCGAACCCGATCTCGGGGATCTGGATGCCCCAACTCGTGGACATGCTTGTTCTTCGGTCGTTCGAGTCAGATCCCGAGTACCCGATCCATGGGGTTTGCGGGGACGGGGCGGCAGCCGACGGGTCTGGGCTGGTCTAACGGTCGGAGCGTCATGACCGCGGCTTGTGTGCGGTTCGAAACGCCCATCTTCGTGTACATCGAGCAGAGGTGAGCCTTCACCGTGCCGCGGGCGAGATACAGCTCTCGACCGATCTCGTCATTGGTCATGCCGCGAGCCAAGCACTCGAGGATCTCGCGCTCTCGGGGAGTGAGGTGAAACTCCTCGTTACCCATGGCCGTGTTCGGCGCGGTGGTCGACGCCATGCCTGAGGTCCGCAGCCTCGATGTCGGTCGGACCAGGGGTCGCCCGTGATCGCTCCTGGAAGTGCCAGGGATGACGCCGCTCGTAGCGCCACATGCGGAGCCAGTGGCGGAGGCGGTACGAGGGGAAGTTCCGTCCGGCCATTCGACGTAGGAACCCTACAGCAGATGGACCAGCCCCGACCTTCCACGGCGTCGAGAGGCGACCTACCCGGGGACCCCATCAGCGATCCCAGGCGATGGTTGGGCGGGGCCGCGACGAGAACGTTCGGAGACAGCCGATCGACCGACCCCGTGGCCGCGTCGTCGTGAGGTTCCTGCGAACGAGTAGGATTGAAAGGTCCACCACTGGTGGAGCCGCCCAAGACGGGGCGCACGCGCGAGAACGATTCGCCACCTTGCCTTTCCCGGTTCCTCGAGAACGAGGAGGCAAGCATGGCTCGATGGCACCAGACCCTTCGAGACCGACTGTTCGTGTTGCTGCTCGCGGTGCTCGCGACGTCGATCGTCGCGTTGGGAGTGACTGCGCTCTGGCCGCTCGCGGTGGTCGCCGTCCACTGGGGACCGGTCTTCTGGGCATCCGTGGCTGCGCTCGGACTCGCAGTCATCGTCTTCTACGCGTGGCATCGAAAGGTGCAGGAGGCGAATGCCCTGGCCACGGTCGATCCGTACTCATTCGCGGAAGCGGTCGCTCGGGTACGCGCTCGGGATCGCGCTTCGGCCCCTGCCCCGCAGAGCGCCGCGAGGCGCTCGCTCGCGGTGCCGCGCCGCTCCGAGGTTCCTTCTGGACCGGCTGAGTCTCTCGACGGGTCTGTCTCGACCTTCCGGGGGGTCGATCTGATCGCATGATCAGCGTCCCGGTGCCGGGCATCCTCATGATGTTCATGACGACCCATCTCCTCATCGGCCTCGTGATCGGCTTGGTCGTTGGGGGGTTCATCGGGGTCGGCGCGATGGCGCTCGTCGTGGCCGGTTCGACGCCGGAGCGGGCGGACCTCACTCGGAACTCCGGGCTCCCGACCGGGTGACCCGGCCTCGCTTCTCGGTTCGAGATGCTCCCGGACCGAGCAGGGTCGCCGGTCCTTCCGGGTCGCGGACCTTCGACCCCCGCTCGGATCCAGCCGTCGACCTAGCGTGGGCAGGGTCGAAGCGAGGAGGTTGCCATGGAGACGATCTTCGGGCTCCCGGCTCATGCGCTCCTGGTCCACATCCCGGTCGCCCTGATCCCGTTGAGCGCGCTGGGCGCGATCGTGATCGCGGTGTCGGAGCGATGGCGTGAGCGGATCGGGTGGGTGGTCGTCGGGGTCGCCGGGTTCGCGACGATCGCCTCCCAGCTCGCGGTGACGAGCGGCGAGGAGCTCGAGGAAGCGGTGGACGAGAACCAGCTGGTCGAGCGCCACGCGGAGCTGGGGGAGACCTTCTTCTGGTTCGCGCTCGCGTTCTTCCTGATCGTGCTGGCACTGATGATCTGGGACACGATGCGGCGTCGCCGGGTCGCACGCGTCGAGGCGGTCACGGGTCGGAACGCGGTCGGCATCGCGCTGTCGGTCCTCGTGATCGTAGCTTCGCTCGGGATCGGGGTCCGCGTCTATCAGGTGGGGCACTCTGGCGCGAAGGCCGTCTGGCAGGAAGATTCCAGCGCGCTCCAGGGTGGCGAGGGGTCCGGCGAAGAGGGCGAGGGTTGACCTGCCGTGGTCACGCCAACGTGCGGGCCGGCAGCCGCTTGAGCTCTTCCACCACCTTGGCGAGCACCTGCTTCGCGTCGCCGAAGAGCATCTGGGTCTTGTCCAGGTAGAACAGGTCGTTGTCCACGCCGGCGAAGCCCGGCCGCATCGACCGCTTGACCACGATCACGGCACGCGCGGCGTCGGCGTCCAGGATCTGCATCCCGTAGATCGGGCTGTCGTGGTCGGTCCGCGCCGCCGGGTTCACGACGTCGTTCGCGCCCACGACGAGCACCGCGTCGGCGCGCGGGAACTCCAGGTTGATCCGATCCAGGTCGTACAGTTGCTCGTACGGGACGTTCGCCTCGGCCAACAGGACGTTCATGTGGCCGGGCATGCGGCCTGCGACCGGGTGGATCGCGAACCGCACGTCCACTCCCCGCGTCGTGAGGAGCGTGGCGAGCTCGCGCACGGCGTGCTGGGCCTGCGCGGCCGCCATCCCGTAGCCGGGAACGATGATCACGAGCTGAGCGGCGTCGAGGATCATCGCGGTCTCCTCGGGGCCGACCGTCCGATACGGACGTCCCTCCCCGGCTTCGGCGTCCGCCGCCGCGCCGAAGCCCCCGAACAGGACGTTCGCGAACGAACGGTGCATCACGCGGCACATGATGAGTGAGAGCAGGAAGCCCGAGGAGCCGTCCAGGGCACCGGCCACGATGAGGAGCCGGTTGTCGAGCGCGAAGCCCATCGCGGCGGCCGCCAGGCCCGCGTAACCGTTCAGCAACGAGATCACGGTCGGCATGTCGGCCCCGCCGATCCGGATCACGAGCATGACGCCGACCAGCAGTGACGCGCCCGCGAGGGGCACCAGGAGCGAGGTGCGTGACGGATCGATCACCAACGCGAGGCAGAGTGAGACGGCGACCGCGAGCGCGGTCAGGTTCACGAGGTTCTGCCCGGGATACACCCACGCCCGGTCCCGGATCAGCCCCTGGAGCTTGCCGAACGCGATCAGGCTCCCGGCGACGGTCAGGAAGCCGAGGAGGATCTCGAGCCCGAGGGCGGACATCGTGGGGCGGTTGATCGACGGCTGACGCAGGCCGTACTCCGCGATCCCCACCAGCCCCGCGGCGAGCGCGCCGAACGCGTGGGAGAGCGCCGTGCGCTGTGGCACGGCGGTCATCGGCACGAGGAGGCCGAGCGGGACGCCGACGGCGGCCCCGAGCACGAGGGCGATCGCGATCCACCGGAGGTCGACGATCTCGGCCTTCATCAGCGTCGCGATCACGGCGACCGCCATCCCCGCCTCGCCGATCCGGACGCCGCGGCGGGCGGTCGTCGGATGCGACATCCACTTCAGCGCGAGGACGAACGCGACGCCGGCGAACAGGTACGCGAGGTCGATCGCGAGGTCCGTCACGGTCCACCCTGGGGTGACGTCGGTCGCCGGGACCGGAACATCCGCAGGATGCGGTCGGTTAGCAGGAACCCGCTCACGGCGTTCGTCGTCGATGCGAACACCGCGATCGCTCCGAGGATCGTCGCACCGGCGCCGTGCCCCCCGCCCGCCAGCAGCAGGGACCCGATCAGCGAGATCGCCGAGATCGCGTTCGTCAGGGACATCAACGGCGTATGCAGCAGCCCGGGGACCCGTGTGATCACGGTGAACCCGAGGAAGGACGCCAGGACGAAGACGAACAGGCCCGTTTCAAGCGCTCGCGACATCGGCGTCCTCCTCCTCGGTCGGCGGAGCTCCCAAGCCCCCGCCGACGTCTCGATGCACGATCGTCCCGCGGTGGGTCACGAGACAGCCGCCCACGATCGGATCGTCGAGGTCCGGCGGCGCCGATGGATCGCGGACCGCGTCCGTCAGGAACGACGCGAGGTTCTTCGCGAACATCTGGCTCGCCTCGCGCGGGATCGTGGCGGGGAGGTTCGTGGGCCCGAGGATCGTCACGCCGCCGGCCGTGACGACCCGTAGATCCGGCTGGGTGAGCGCGCAGTTGCCGCCGCGGGCCGCCGCGCAGTCGACGACGAGGCTGCCAGGACCCATCCGGGCGACCGCCTCGGCCGTGAGCAGGACCGGGGCCCGTCGGCCCGGGATGGCCGCGGCCATGATGACGACGTCGATCCCCGCGACGACCCGGGCGAGCAGCTCCTGCTGTCGTCGCAAGAACGCGGGGCCGAGGTCCCTCGCGTATCCGGACCGATCCTCGGCGCCCGTGGGCTCGAGCGGCAGGACCAGGGCGCGAGCGCCCAGGCTCTCGACCTCCTCCTGGGCGGCGGGTCGCACGTCGTACCCTTGCACCACCGCACCGAGCCGTCGGGCGGTGGCGATCGCGGTGAGCCCCGCCACGCCCGCGCCGACCACGAGTACCTCGGCCGGCGGCACCGTCCCGGCGGCGGTGGTCAGCATCGGGAACATCTTCGGCAGGGTGTCGGCCGCCATCACGGCCGCCTTGTATCCGGTCACGGTGGACTGCGAGGAGAGCACGTCCATCGACTGCGCCCGCGTGATGCGCGGGAGCAGCTCCAGCGCGTACAGGGTGAGTCCCGCCGCGGCGATCGAGGTGATCGCGTCCGGGGCCTCGACCGCGTCCGCGACGCCGACCACGGTGATTCCTGCGCGTAGCCGTCGTTCCAGCGCGAGCGGCTCGTCGCTCGCACCGGCGACCCGGACGCCGACCACGACGTCGGCGCGTCGCTCACCTGCGGCGTCGATCTCGGCGCCGTGCGCGATGAACGCGTCGTCGGGGTATCCGGCCGCGATCCCGGCGCCCGGCTCCACGAGCACGCACCATCCCGCATCGGCCAGCGCGGGGATGACCGTGGGAACCAACGCGACCCGCGTCTCGCGGCCGCGCTCCTTCGGGACCAGGATCGTGTGCGCAACGCTCACGCTCGCCTCCGCGTCCATCATCACCGCTGGGGGCTCACCTCGGGGGGTCCGAAGGCGGGCGGATCCGGGGACCTTCGGCCGCAGGGCGTCTGGTCGCCGCGATCCGTTCGGCCGGCCGGACCCGGCGCTCGACTAGCATCGCCTGAGCGTGAGCCGGGAGCGGACGCATCCATACCGAGGTATCCGGTCTGGCGTGGCCAACCCGCTCTGGGCCAGGGCGCCGGGAACGCTGCTCCGCTACCCGGGGCTGTTCGCCGCCCTCGCGGGCGGTGCGCTCCTGCTCGCCGCAGCCGCAGCCGCGTTCCCCTTGTTCCTGTCGGCCAGCCAGAGCGCACTCCTGCACGCGGGGATCGACGACCGGAACGTGACGGCCTACGGTGCCGGGATCTCGTTCAGCCGGACGAACGTCCGGCTCGACGCCCAGGGTCCCGGCGGGAGCCCGCTGCACGAGGAGATGCAGGATGCGTTCATGCGGCTTGGCGCCGACGGCGTCGCGCTCGCGCCCGCGGTGCCGTACGTCTTCGGGTCCGAGGTGTCGGTCACCGAGCCGAGCGGCGCCGAGCCCGAGAGCGGCCCCGTCACGGGGCGGCTGGTGTTCGCGGGCGACGTGCTGGACCACGTCGAGCCGATCGCGGGCGAGGACGGCGACGGCGTGTGGATCCCGGACCTGATCGCGGACGCGGTAGGAGCGGGACCCGGCGACCGGATCCGGCTCGAGCACGCCGGACGAACGGTCCTTGTGCCGGTGGACGGCGTGTACGCGAGCCTGTACGCCGCAGCCGCGCACCGGCTACTGGAAGCGCTGGGCGCACGACGTGTACCTCGACCCGGCCTGTCTGGATTGCTCGGCACCGCCCCAGCCGATCCTGGCCGACCGCGAGCAGGTGCTCGCCTGGACGTCGACGCTCGGCCCCCGGCGCGCGGACTTCGGGTGGATCGCCCCGCTGGGCGACCCGGACGCGTTGACCCTGGACGTGGCCCGCGCGCAGGCGCGCTCGGCCGCCCTGGCGCTGGATCGAGCCTCGGACCCGGGCGACCCGGTCGGGACGGTCCTGGCCTGCTGCGGCCGGGAATTGTTCGCGCCGTGTTGCTTCGGGGTGACGGAGGCGCTGTTCGTCTCATCCCTCGGCCAGGTGATCGAGCAGGTCGACCGGCGCACGTCGTCGCTCGAGACGGCCGGCCGGCTGCTCCAGGGTGCGGGGGTGCTGGTCGCGTTGATCGTGATCGCCGCCGCGGGCGCCTTCGCGCATGCCGCGCGCCGGACCGAGGCGGGCCTGCTCTTCGTCCGCGGCGCGCGATGGCCGTCGGTCGCGGCGCGCTCGAGCGTGGAATCCGCGGTCCCGTGCGTGGTGGGGGGGGCGGCTGGGCTCGGCCTGGCCGTCGTCCTCGTGCGCCTCTTGGGACCGGAAGGCTCGGCGTCCGCGTCGGCCGTCTCGACGGCGGTCCGTGGCACCGTCGTGGCCGTGATCGGCGCGCTGGCGTTCCTCGGGATCGTGTCGGCGGTCGCGTTCCTCCGGCGATCGGAACACCATCGGGGCCGCGTGCGCGTACTGGCCCGGATCCCCTGGGAGCTCGCCCTCGCGGCGCTCGCGATCTACCTGTACCTGCGGATCCGCGAGACGGGGGCCTTCGGCGGCGATCGGCTGTCCGCCGACGACGCAGAGCCGAGCCTCCTGCTCCTGATCTTCCCGATCGTGTTCCTGGCGGGGTTCGGGGCCCTGGCGGGCCGGCTCTTCGTGGCGGCCGTCGCGTGGTGGCGCGGACGCGCGCCCCAACGCTCGGAGGCGCGCTACCTTGCGATCCGACGCCTCGCCGGCGCGGCCGGTCCGAGCCGGATCCTGATCGCGGCGTCCGCGTTGTGCCTGGGGATCTTCGTGCAGTCCCAGGTGATGGTGGCCTCGCTCCGGACGACGGTCGAGGCCAAGGCGAAGGTCTACGTGGGCAGCGACGTCCAGGGTCGGATCAACCTGTCGACCCCGCTCCCGTCGACGATGCCGTTGCCCTTCACCGCGGTGACGCGGATGATCGCCGCCGGCGACCTCCCCGGCGGCGCCGGGTTCGACCTGCTGGTGATCGATCCACGGACGTTCGCGGACGCCGCGTTCTGGCGCGACGGCTTCTCGGGCCGTCCGCTCGCCTCGTTGGTCGAGGCGGTTTCCGGCGCCGACCCCGAGCCGATCCGGGCGATCGTCGTGCGTGGACCGCGCGTGCGGGACGGCGCGGTGGTCGAGCTCCAGGAGCACGCGCTCACGCTTCGGGTGGTCGGCCGCGCGGATGCGTTCCCCGGGATGACGTCCCTGCGCCCGATGCTCGTGGTGGACGGCGATGCGCTGGCGGCGGCGTTCGCCGACGCCACGAACCCCCTGAACAACACGAACGCCTCGCACGAGATCTGGGTGCGGGGCGATCCCGCGCGCGCGACGGCCGCCCTGGCGTCGCTCGAGTACCCGCCGTTCCTGATCCTCACGGCCGACGAGGTGGAGGCGATCCCCGCGATCGCGACGGCGATCGAGACCTTCTTGGTCTTGAACGCGCTCGGCCTGGCGGCCGCGTTGTTGGTGATCGCCGGCATGGTGATGTACCTGCAGGCGCGTCAGCGCTCGCAGGTCGTGTCGTACGGGCTCTCGCTGCGGATGGGGATGGCGGATGCGACGTACCGGCGAGCGCTGACCCTCGAGTTCGGGACGATGCTCACGGTCGCGTTCGTGGTGGGCGCGACCCTCGCGCTCGTCGCCGGGTTCCTGGTGGTCCCGCTGATCGACCCGTTGCCGACGATCCCTCCCGGTCCGCTGGTGATCGCCCCCGTCGCGGCGCTCGCGGTCGTGGTGGCCGCACTCGCCGGCGTGACGTGGGCGGGAGCGTGGCTGACGAGCGCCCGCGCCCGGCGCACCGACCTGGGCGAGGTGATGCGGCTTGCGGACTGATCACGCCGGCGCCGCGACGTGCGTCGATCTGGTGAAGACCTATCGGACGGCCACCGGCGAGGTCCGTGCCCTCCGCGGGCTGACCGCGGCGTTCCCCGCCGGGGCCATGAGCGTCGTGGCCGGTCCGTCCGGGAGCGGGAAGTCGTCGTTGCTGCGGATCCTGGCCGGGATCGACCGCCCGACCTCGGGGACCGTGTCCGTGGGAGGGGTCCGGATCGATACCGCCGGCGCCGGGGGGCTCCGGCGCGTGCGCCAGCGCGTGGTCGGCACGGTCCTGCAGCGGCCGTCGGACAACTTCTTCCCGCAGCTCACGGTCGAGGATCACCTCCGGCTGGCGATCCGATCCGGCCGGGGGCGGGGAGCGTCCGTCGACGCGGCCGACCTGGTCGATCTGCTCGGCCTGTCCGACCGCCTGGGTCACCGGCCGGACGAGCTCTCCGGAGGCGAACAGCAGCGGGCCGCGTTCGCGCAGATCCTGCTGTCCGGCGTCGCGATCGTGGTCGCGGACGAGCCGACCGCCGAGCTCGATCGCGACTCCGCGTCGCACATGCTCGACGCGATCGACGCCTTGGTGTCGCGGGGGGTGACGTTCATCGTCTCGAGCCACGACGCGGACGTCGTCGACCGCAGCTCGATCGTGCTCCGGCTCGATCATGGCCTGGCCGAGGGCTCACCCCCGACACATGGGACGCGCGGGACCGGCGGCACGGCGGCGACCCCGTGGAGGGGTCCGGGGAGCGTCGGGCGCACGCGAGCGACCGCTCCCGTGGGACGCGACGCCCGCATCTCCGACGAACACCGGCGGCCCGCGATCGAGGTGCGCGACGTGACCAAGACGTTCCACCGTGGTGGCGAAGCGGTGCACGCGGTCCGCGACGCGACGGTGGTGGTGGGGGAGGGTGAGCTCGTCGGGCTCGTCGGACGATCCGGCAGCGGGAAGACGACGCTGCTGAACCTGATGTCCGGTTGGGAGCGCGCCGACGTGGGCGACATCGTGCTGGCGGACGGACGCGCCGTCGACCGTTCGGCACCCTGGGCGGAGGTCGCGGTCCTCCCGCAGCGGCTCGGCCTGATCGAGGAGTTCACGGTCCGCGAGAACGTCGAGTACCCGGCACGCCTCGCGGGCGTCCTCGGGTCCACGGAGGAGCTCGCGGACGAGCTGATCCACGATCTCGGGCTCTCGGCCCTGCAGCATCGGTACCCGCAGGAGACCTCGGTGGGGGAGCAGCAGCGGGCGGCCCTGGCGCGCGCCCTGATCCTCACCCCCGGGCTCCTATTGGCGGACGAGCCGACGGGACACCAGGACGGAGCGCACGCGCGGGACATGCTGGAGGCCATCCGCCAGGCGGTGGCGCGCGGAACGGCCTGCGTGGCCGCCACGCACAGCGACGAGCTGATCCGGTACCTCGACCGCGTCGTGACGATGGCCGACGGACGGCTCGTGACCGACGCGGCTACGATGCGCGCCTGACCGGCCGGTACCGGCCGCCGCCGGCCATCGCGAGGGAGGGGGAGTTCCGCGTGGGGGACCCGGGGAACGGCCGCGACCACCGGTGCGGTCCACGTCCACGGTCCCGGCCCGGTCGGGCCTCGTGCTCCTCGCGCTGATCCTCGTCGCCGCGGTCGCGAACCTGAACCTGGCGGTCGCGAACGTGGCGCTGCCGTCGATCGGGGCGGCCTTCGACTCGTCGCAGACCACCCTCGACCTGATCGCGGTCGGGTATTCGCTGGGGCTGGCAGCCTCGGTGCTGTACCTCGGCGCGCTCGGGGACCGGCACGGCCGCAAGTTGATGCTGATCCTCGGCACCGCGCTCGCGATCCCCGCGAGCCTGTTGGCCGCCTACGCGCCGACCGACACGATCCTGTTCGTGGCGCGGCTCTTCGGGGGTCTCGCGGCGGGGATGGCGTTCCCGACCACCCTCGCGCTGATCACGGCCCTTTGGTCCGGACCGGCGCGCACCCGGTCGATCGCCCTATGGTCCGCGCTCGGTGGAGCGATCTCGGCGCTCGGCCCGCTGTTCTCCGGCCTCCTCCTGGAGCACTTCTGGTGGGGGTCGGTGTTCCTGATCACGTTGCCGCTCGCCGTCGTGGCGCTCGTCCTGGCGATCCGGCTGGTGCCGGCCCACGTCAACGAGACGACGGATCCCGTGGACAACCTCGGCGGGATCCTGTCGGTCCTGCTGGTCGCGGGCGTCGTCCTCGCGATCAACTTCGCGCCGGTCCCGAACGAGGGGAGCCTGGTGCTGGGGCTCGTCGCGATCGCGGTCGCCGCCGGGATCGCGTTCGTCGTTCGCCAGCGGAGGGCACGCAATCCCCTGTACGACCTCGACATCGCGGGCCGGCGGATCTTCTGGGTCGCGGCGTGCGCGGGGATCGTCGTGTTCGGCACGCTGATGGCCGCGATGTTCGTCGGGCAGCAGTTCCTGCAGAACGTGCTGGGATACGACACGCTGGATGCCGGGCTCGCGATCCTCCCGGCGGCGCTGTTCATGGTGCTGATCGCCCCCCGCTCGGCGAAGCTGGTCGAGGCGCGCGGCGCGAGGTTCACGCTGCTGATCGGCTACGTGTTCTGCCTCCTCGGGTTCGTCGTGATGCTGCTCCTGTGGGACGAGGGGATCCCGTACTGGGAGGTCGGTCTCGGGTACGCCCTGCTTGGGGTCGGTGTGGGGTTCGCCGGGACGCCGGCGTCCCACTCGCTCACGGGCTCGGTGCCGGTGGAGCGGGCCGGCATGGCGTCGGGCACGGCCGATCTCCAGCGCGACCTCGGGGGCGCGATCATGCAGTCGATCCTGGGTGCGCTGCTCACGGCCGGCTACGCCGCGGCGGCGACGGCGGCGATCGGATCGTCACCGAACGCCCAGGAGGTCACCGACAGCGTCTCGGCCGAGCTCACGAAGTCCTTCGCGAGCGCCGAGGCGGTCGCCCAGCAGTATCCCCAGTACGCGAAGCAGATCACGGCCGCCGCGAAAGCGTCGTTCCTCCAGGGTGACGACTGGGCCTACACGGCCGGGATCGTCGCCGTTCTGCTCGGCGCGGCGCTCGTCTACTTCCTCTTCCCGAAGAAGCGGGAGGAGCAGGCCCTGCTCGCCGAGTACCACCGGATCGACACCGCAGCGCCTGCGGAGGTCGAGCAGGCCTGAACCTCGTAGGGCGGACCGCGACCCGGGCGGCGGGACTCAGGCCGGCGTGGCTCGCCCGGGCATCTGGTTGCGCTGCGCGGCGACGCTCGCGTAGTGCCCGAGGTCCAGGAAGACCGCGATCACGATCCATAGCCAGTCCCACCCGTGGACGCCGATCGGCGGCTGGTCGAGCAGGACCCACATCAGCGTCGTGAACGGCAGGAAGATCAACCCGAGCAGCGGCCAGATGAAGGTGTCGAACACCGCGTCGACGTAGACGGGACGCGCGATCCACAGGATCAGGAACACGATCCGCGGGAAGAACGCGGCCCCGAGCGCGAACAGACAACCCATCGAACACCCTCCCTCTCATCCCGTTCGCCGATCGACGACGAGCCTGCAGCCTAGTGCATCGACGGTCTCGAGGGTGTCCTCGACATCCTCCGGTCGCCTTGGTCGGGCGGGCGGCCCGGTCGGTCCTCCACCCGGCGTCCATCCGATGTGGCGATCGCGGACCGGCGGGGCGCCGTCCGAGCTGATGGCGGAGTAGGCTACGGAGGACGCGTCGCGGACGGAACATCGCGTGCCCTGCGGCAAGGCGGGAACAGGTGGAAGCGATGCCATGGCGCGCCGCCGCGGAGGGGATGCGATGTCGGCTGAACACCTGTTGACGCTGCTGTTCAACGCTGGCGTCGCGGTGTCGATCGTCGCGACCGTGCTCTCGCTCGGCATGTCCTTCACCGTCAAGCAGGTCCTCGCGCCGCTCAGCCGCTGGGTGCTCGTGGTGCTGATGGTCGTGCTCAACTGCCTCGTGATCCCCGCGGTCGCGTGGGGCATCGCGAAGGCGTTCGGGCTGCAGGACGCATCCGTCTCCGGGTTGACGCTCGCGGCGATCGGTGCGGCCGGCGCGGCCGGGCTGAAGGCGACGCAGCTGTCCAAGAAGGCCGACCTCGCCCTCGCGGTCTCGGTCGTGGTCGTGCTCCAGCTGGTGAACCTCGCCGCTGTGCCGTTGTGGGCCGGGCAGGTCGTGAGCGGCGCGTCCATCAGCGCCGCGACGATCCTGAAGAACCTGCTGGCGCTCGTCCTGCTCCCGCTCGTGGTCGGCTTGGTCGTTCGAGCCCGCTACGCGGAGCGTGCCGCGGCGTGGCACCCGGAGCTCGTGAAGATCGCGAACCTCGCGCTCGGGCTGGCACTGGTTGCCGGGTTGGCGGTGAACTGGAGCACGATCGTCGCGCTGTTCGGCTCGCGGATGCTCCTCGCGTCGCTCGTGATCGCCGTGCTCGCGCTGGTCCTGGGTCTGTTGGTGGGCGGCAGCGATCCCAGCACTCGCACGACCACCGGGCTCATCTCCGGCCTCCGGTTCTCTTCGCTGGGACTCATCATCATCGGCACCCAACTCGACGGGAACCCCAACTACCTGGGACCGGCGATCGTGTTCGCGCTCGTCGACATGGTCGTATGCATGTTCATCGCGGTGGAGATCGGTCGGAAGGCGGCAGTGCTCGAGTCATCCGGGAAGTGAAGCTATCGAAGATGGATTGCGTGCTGGCGATCAGACCCTCGATCAAGGAGATGGCTGCGATGAAGCGCAGGAACCTCCCCTGGCCGATCCGGAGCGTGCTCGCGGGCGCGGCGGGGACGACGGCCATGACCCTCGCCTACTCGAGCGAGCATCGGCTGCGCCCCGAAGTTCGAGGCTCGCTGGACTACGACGACAGCCTGATGCCCGGCAAGATCGTGGCGAGCGTCCTCCGGCTCGGCGACGTCAGCGAACGGGGCGACGCGGAGCTCGGCGCCGCCCTGAAGTGGGGGTACGGGTCGGCCTTCGGTCTGTGGCACGGTGTGCTTCGTCGGTTCCTCCCCGAGCCGTGGGCCAGCGTGGTGTTCGGCGCGACGCTGATGAGCGCGACCTTCACGTTGTTCCCCGTGCTCGGCAAGACGCCTCCGCCGTGGCGATGGGAGCCGGACGTTCTGGCCACGAGCATCGGGACACACGTCGTCTACGTCGTAGCTGTGGCGCTCGTGGACGACCTGCTCGGCAGGTCGTTAGACCCCGAGACTCGAGGGCCTGGTTCCGGTTGATCACCCGGCTGGTCGGCGACGTAGCTGGCGGGCGATCGCGCGGAACGGGATCAAGAGATAGAGAGCGATGGCGAGGTAGAGCACGACAGCTGCGACCGGAACGAGCAAGCCGATCGCGATGGTGACGGCGTAGAAGGCAAGGCTCGGGTTGAGCTTCGCGGTGATCGCCTGGGCGTCCTCGTCAGCGAGATCACCCTTGGTCAGTCCTTCCGAGACCGCGTAGTGCCAAAGGACGCTCGTCAAGCCCGAGATGGCGAGCAGGTTCAACCCATACACGGTGACGGCGATCCGCTCGGCTCCAGGCTCCCGCAGGTATTCGCCGAGCATCCGGGTCGGGAAAGGCAAGATCGAAACGAACAGGAGTAGCAGCAGGTTCAAGCGGAGGAGGACGGAGTCCGCTCGGTCGAGGAACTCGGTGATCGTCGAGTGGCTGAGCCATGCTGCGCCGATCGACGCGAAGCTCACGAGGTAAGCGAGGTAGGTCGGCCACTCGTCCATCAATCGGCGACCGACGCCACCTTCGCTCACCGCAGGCGCGACGAGATCGAGCACCAGGAGCGTGATGGCGATGGCGAAGACACCGTCGCTGAACGCTTCCATGCGGGCGGTGCGCAAGCTGATGCGTTTGCGTCGATCGGCTGGATCGTCGGTACTCAAACAGCCAGCATATGCGGAACGGCAGGACGACGGTCAAGCGCGGCGACGCTCGTCGCGTTGCGGAAGTGCGTGACGTCCCGGCAACCTAGGGTCCTTGGCCCCCCTGACGGCGGACGGCCGAAGTTATACGTTCGGTGAGGCCTTCGTTCGGGGGCCGAGATCGGACGTCGGCGTAATCGATGCCGACAGGAAGGGGAGCGCTATGGGCGAGAAGGACACGTTGATGGTCCTCGCAGGGTCCTACGACAGCGTTTCGGACGCCGAGGTCGACTACGAGGCCGTGAAGGCTCTGTACTACGACGCGGGTGTCGGCCACGACTTCGACGCTGCGGTTCTGGAGCGTGGAGCCGACGGCAAGGTCAAGGTCGACGACAAGCACGAGGCGTCCACACGGCACGGTGCCTGGAAGGGTCTGGCGCTCGGGGCTGTGGCCGCGATCCTGCCGGGGATCGGCCTGGGCGTGGGCATGGCTGTCGGTGCGGGGATCGGCGCCGTCTCAGGCCACATCAAGGGCGGCATGAAGGACGACGACCTCAAGCAGCTTGCCGCCACGCTGGACAAGGGCCAGGCCGGGTTGATCGTGCTGTATGCGACGAACATGGCCGACCAGGTCGCTGCGAGCATCAAGGCGGAGAACCGCTTCGTCTCCCAGGAGATCGACGCGAGCGCCGACGAGCTCGCCAAGCAGCTCAAGGCCGCAGAGGGCAACTGAGTCGACGAGGAGGCTGAGTCCCCGATATCGCTTCGTTCACCATGGCGATGTCGGGGACTTGGCCGGCGTCCGGCCACGGCTGACCGCGAAGGGGTCAGGGTGCGCATCGGAGCGCGGGGGTTCCGCCGCTCGATTGCGGTCGCGGTGGTCCCAGCCCTGCTGTTACGGGCTCGTGCAGGAGCGTCTCGCCGGTCTGTTCGGACGCGCAGAACCTAGCGGTGGTCTCGTCGCTCCCCCAGCTGAAGACCGCCTTGTCCGATCTCGAGTCGACCGATCAGTCGCAGGACTGCAACCTGAAGGTAGCCGCGGAGTCCTCGGAGCTCACGAACGACGAAGGTGGATCCGCTTCCCCGGGAAGTCGCCGCGGGGCCAGACCGCGATCGTCACCACCGGGTTGAAATGGGCGCCGGAGACCGCACCCATGAACAGGATCGTCGCCATGACCATCAGCCCCGGCGCCGTCACCCTGACCGCCAGGGGGATCTGCCCGCCGCTCTGCGCGTTGACCGTGCCGCCTCCCGCCGCCACCAGGACCAAGAAGGATGTCCCGAAGAGCTCTGAGAACAGCCGTCGACCTTAGAACCGCGGGTCATAGAAGTCGTGGAACACGTTCTCCACGTGCGTGTCGAGCGCTCGGAGGAGCCCGGAAGGCGTGCCGGATGGTGTGTCGGTCTCCGACATAGGATCACGCGCTCCCTTCGGCCATCTTCTGCTGGGCGTCGGCGAGCGCTCCCTTGAGTGCCTCGACATGGCGACCCTCTGCCTCGCCAACGACCTTCTTGACCGCACGCGTCACCGCAGGCTCGATCGTGTCGGCGTGGTCGTGCTTGTACGCGACGATGAGACCGGCCCCGCCGATGGGGATCGTCTTGCCGGCCTCCTCCTCGATCTTGCTTCCGCTCTTCTTGTGCAACACCTTCCCCGCGCCTGCACCGATCACGGCCCCGATCGCGGTAGCAGCAAGCAGCGGAGGCGCGAACAACCCGACCACGAACCCGACGCCGGCGAGTCCCTCCGCACCTTCTTTGACCATGTGGTCGGTCTGCTCGACCGACAGGTTGCCCTCCAAGTCCTTGCTCACCACCACGGCGCCCATGATCTCGGCGCCGCAATCAAGTACTGCCTCGTAGTCCTCGTGAGCGGCCTGGGTCGATAGGTATCCGCCGATCAGTACGTCCGTGGGCTCCTTCGCCATCTGATCTCCTCCCGCTCCTAGCCCGACAGGCTGTGCGCCGCGTCCCCGCGGTGCGCCTCGGCGTGCAGGTCGAGCTCGTCCTGATCCGACAGGTGCGGCTTGATGTCGAACACGACCTTCTTCACCGTGCCGGTGAACGCGAACGGTTTCCGATCCTCGTAAGCGAGGTCCACGACGCCCCCGTTGTCCCGTCCGATGTCCATCCCCGCGTACGCGGAGAACCTGATCGGAACGGTGTGATCCATCCGCCCCTTCCCGACCGGTCGGTCATCGATGAACAACGTCACCTCTCCACCGGTCGCGGGCTTCGCCTCGTCGGCGGCGAACTCCATGCGAACCGTGATCTCGCCGGCCGGCAGATCTTCCTCAGCGACCTGCTTGAACAAGAAGACGCCCATCATCGAGTACGTATGGGTGAGCTTCCCGTCCTTCACGTAGAGCGTGAACCCGCCGAGGTGGTCGGACTCTGCGACGATCACGCCCTCCGCGCCGCCTTCGGGAACGATGAGGTCGGCGCTGATCGCGTACGAGTGGTTGTAGATCCGGGGGATCATCCCCGAAAGGACGTTCTGCACGTCGCCCCGGAACTCGAACGTCGTCTTGTCCACCATGGGCGGCAGGATGCCGAAGAAGGTGGACAGCGTGGCGAGCAGCGGCAACACCTTGTACTTCTCGGCTTCCTCCCAGAACAGGTCCTTCAGCTCCTGCACCTTCTCTGAGTGCTCGGCGGCCAGATCGTGAGCCTGGGTGAAGTCATCCGGCAGGTAGTAGAGCTCGGCCGGGCCTGCGTCCGGATCCCAGACACCTGGTGCGTATGGTTTCAAGGCGTCTGGCGTGACGACCCAGGGGATGCGCTCGGTCTTCATCGCGAGCCACCAGCCGTCCTTGTACATGCCCCGGTTGCCGATCGTTTCGAAGTACTGCTGCGTCCGGAACTCAGGCGCGTTCGCGTCCCCGAACGTGGCGGCGAAGGTGGTCCCGTGCATCGGCTCCTGCTCGATCCCGTCAACGGTCTTCGGCTGCGGGATCCCCGCGAGGTCGAGGATCGTCGGCGCGACGTCGATCACGTGGCCGAACTGCGAGCGCAACCCGCCGGCGTCATCGATGCGCGCCGGCCAGCGGATGACCATCGGGTTCCGCGTGCCACCCAGATGAGAGCCGACCTGCTTGCCCCACTTGAACGGGGTGTTCCCCGCCCAAGCCCATGCCGCACCGTAGTGCGGATCCATGATCTGGGCCCCCCACTTGTCCATACCGCCGAAGCGTTCGGCCAACTGGAGCTGCATCTCGTCGGTCAACGGGATCCCGTTCTGCATCGTCATCTCGTTGAACGAGCCCGTTACCGTCCCCTCCATGCTGGCGCCGTTGTCGCCCCAGATCCAGATGATCACCGTGTCGTCCAGCTCACCGAGCTCGTCGATCGCGTCGATCACGCGACCGACGTTGTGATCGGCGTTCTCCGAGAACCCCGCGTACACCTCCATCTGGCGCGCGTAGAACGCCTTCAACTTGTCGGGCACGTCGTCCCACGCAGGGAAGGCGTCGTCGCGCGGTGTCAGCTCCGCGTCCGCGGGCACGACGCCGAGCTCCTTCTGGCGCGCGAACGTCTCCTCCCGGAGCTTGTCCCACCCCTGGTCGAACTTGCCCCTGTACTTCTCAGCCCATGCCTGCGACACGTGGTGCGGCGCGTGGCTGCACCCCGTCGAGAAGTAGATGAAGAACGGCTTGTCGGCGTCTTGTGCGCGAACGCCGTGGAGCCACTCGAGCGTCCGGTCCGCCATCGCATCCGGGAAGTAGTAGGGATCCTCCTCGTCGTAGAACCCCTCCGGGGTCCCGATCACCTTCTGATTCTCGATCAAGCACGGGTCCCATTGCCCCGAGTCGCCAGCCAGGAAGCCGTAGAAGTAGTCGAACCCCCAGCCGTTCGGCCAGCGGTCGAACGGGCCTGCCGGGCCCTGCTGCCCGTCAGGCGTCAGGTGCCACTTCCCGAAGGCCGCGGTGCTGTAACCGTTGTCGCGCAGGATGCGAGGGAGCGGCGCGCAGTCCCTCGGCAGGGACGCTGAATAACCTGGGAACCCTCCGGCGAACTCACCGACCGAGCCGAACCCCACCGCGTGGTTGTTGCGACCGGTCAGCAACGCGGCGCGGGTCGGCGAGCATAGGGCCGTCACGTGGAAACGGTTGTACTTCAGGCCCTCCTCGGCCACGCGCGTGTAGTTCGGCGTCTGGATGGGACCGCCGAACGTGCTCGGGTTGCCGAAACCCGCATCGTCGATGAGGACCAGCAAGACGTTGGGAGCGCCGTCCGGGGGAGTGGGATGCCCGATGAGGTTCCAGTCCGGCTTCGACCCGTCGAGCGTCCGGTTGGCGACTCCCGCGAACGCTTCGCGACGGATCGGGAGAGCGGAGCGGTCCGTTGCCATGATTCACCAAACCTTTCGCACTCGACGACTGACCCTCGAGGGCAGCGGCCTCACTCTACGCGCCTACCGACGTCGGTCGCGACGGCGGGCGCGCCCATGCATCCCCCCCGCCGATACGGGCGACAGCGGGCGGACGAAAGGATCGAGCGGTCGGTCTGAAGGAGCTCGACGACTGAGCGATCCACGAGCAGCCACTTCCCGCCTGCCGCCCTCTGTCGGTCGGATCCGTGATCACAGGTACTCGTGCTGCTTGAGCCAGCGCGTCGCGAGCGAACCCCAGATCGGCGGCAGGTAGAACGTCACGAGGCGGTACGCGATCGCCGTCGACATGGCGGCCGCGCTGGGAACGCCCAGCGCGACGAGCCCGGCGGTGAGCGCCGCCTCGGACACGCCCATCCCGCCCGGGACGGGCATGAAACCCGCGAAGAGGGCCACCATCGTGTTCACCAGCACCAAGCCGGCGAACGACGCGTGTTCGCCGAACGCTCGCAGGCAGATCCCGAGGATCATCGCGAGCATCAACTGCGCGATCAGGTTCCCGAGGAACAGCATCGCGACCTTCGAGGGGGAGCGCAGCACCCGCAGGGCCTTCGCACCTGCCGCCAGCTGGGCGCGGAGGTTCTCGCGGTACCGGGGGATCGCCGCCTTGATCGCGGCCCGGTACCGGGGGATCGTGAGCGCGACGATCACGCCGACGACGAGCAGCACCCCGGCGAGGAGCAGCAGGTTCGGCCCGGATGAGGAGGACGAACCGCTCGAATCGCTGGAGCTCGAGCTGCCGGAGGAGAGATCCAGGCTCGCCAGCCCGGAGAGCGTGATGATCAGGATCAGCGCGATCTGGATGACGAAGCCGCTCAGGCTGTCGATCAACCCGATCGAGAGCGCGCCGCCCGTGTCGACCCCGTTCCGCTGGAAGAACCGGACCTCCAGGGCCACGCGGGCGGCCGAGCTGGGCACGGCGAGCTGGATGAACTGGATCGCGTACTGCAGCATCAGCACCGGGACGAAGAGCATGTCGCGCAGTGACGCGCCGAGGGTCGAGAACGCCTGCGGGATCTGCGAGATCGGCGCGAGGATCAACGCCGCGATCAGCCACGCCACGTCCGCGGTCTTCAGTTCGTCCCAGAGGTTCTGGATGCCGATCCCCGCGAGCGCCGAGATGAGGCCGTAGGCGAGGAACGCGACCAGGGCGACGATCGCGATCGACTTCGCCGTCACCCGCCGGATCTGTTCGAGCTCCGGCGCCTCGGTGCCGGTGACCTCGGTCGACCGCTTCATGAGGTCGTCGAGGTCCCAGTCCCGATCCCGGATCGCCCGTCGCGTGTCCCGGTCGAGGACGGCCGGCTGCAGGAACGGAAGCACCTTCGCGAAGGCCTCCTTGCCGATCACGTCGATCGCTGCGGCGATGGCGCGGTCGGGGCCGACGACGAGCGCCGTCGTGACGAGCACCTGCGCGAGGTCGGCCATCATCATCCCGTCGGACGCCGCCACCCGCGCACCGCCGAAGTCGCCGACGGCCGGTGTTCCGTCGGATCGCACCACGATCCGCTCGCCGTCGAGTTGGCCGTGCGCGACCCCGAGGTCGTGGAGCGACCCCATCGCTCGCCAGATGTCCCGCACCAGCTCGTCGTCGAGCTCGGGCCGGTCGACAGAACCGAGCGGGCGGCCGGTCACCTCGGTCACCAGGAGCGCGTCGCGCGCGGTGGCCATCCCGGCGGCGACGATCGGAAGGACGGGCATGCCCGAACGTTCGGCCAGCAGCGTGACGAACGCCTCGTGTTCGACCTGTTGGAGCCGTCCGAACCCGAGCGTGGGGCGTTCGCCGCGATGCCAGAGCGACGACCAGATGGAGGCGAGGAACTGGCCGTCCCACGCATCCCGGCCGTACACCTTGGCGAGCAAGGTCTTGCCTTGGGGTGATGTGGCGACGACGAGCGCGACACCGGTGGGCTCGAGCGGTGCGTGTCGGGGCTCGGTCGCCTCAACGCCCAGGTCGGCCAGCGCCGTGGCGATCTGTTCGAGGGTGAGGCGTCCTGCCGGCGAGCCGAGGATCAGGTGCATGATCGCGGCCGAGCCCAGCCCGATCAGGAGTCCGGCCAGCATCCCGATCGGCAGCGTCACGCCGAGTGCGATGCCCGCCAGCGCCCCGAACGTCACGACCCAGCGGCCGATGAACCGGAGCGGGCGGCTCATGTGAGGCGACGCCATCACGACGATCGCCGTCGCCACCGCGAGCCTGATCGCGAGGTACACGGGTGGCGAGCCGGATGCACCGATCGCCTTCAGGCTGGTCGCCCAGTCGGTGCCGGCGACCTTCCCCGCCACCAGCGCGAACCCGAGCGCCAGGGCGCCGGCCGCGAGCTCCGTGAAGAACAGGCGCTTCCGCCGGCGGGCGACGAGGGCGAGGACGAGGAGGATGAACGCCCACGCGATCATCAGGTCGTAGCCGATGTTCCAGAACCACCCGAGCAGACCGGGGAGCTCCTTCAGGAGGTCGCTGAGGGTCTGATCGATCGCGGTGGGTCCGGGAGCGAAGAACGACAGGACGACGATGCCGGTCACCGCGACGATCAACAGGATCACGTCGGTGGGCCGTCGCGCGAGCGGGGCGTCGCTCGCGGAGGAGAAGATCCGGATGTCGGCGTGACGGAGGCTACGCGGGTCGAGCTTGGTCAGGCGACCACCGCCCCCGTCGGGGGCTCGCTCGCCCTGCGTCGCCGTCCCCGATGCCCCCACGCGCCCTCGCCCCGTCCCGGTCGCGGACGCTAGTCGCTGCCCGTCCCGACGTCCATCCCGTGGCAGCGCTTCCACTTGCGGCCGGAGCCGCAGGGGCATGGGTCGTTCCGACCGCGATCGGCATCGGCCGCGGCGTAGGTCGTCACGAGCTCCGAGGGTGCTCGGCCCACGCGGAGCAGGTCGCACATCTGCCGCATCGCGGGCTCGATGTGGTGGAAGAACGCCTTGTAGCTCGGGCAGAGGTAATGGAGTCCGGGGTCACCGTCCGGGGTCAAGGTGAATCGGTCCTTCGGGCAGCCGCCGTGACAGGCGAAGCGGACATCGCACGCCAGGCAGTACGGGGGGAGCGTGTCGCGCTTCGCCTCGCCGAACGCCCGCTGCTGGGGCAGCACGATGAGGTCGATCATCGGCGTGTCCCGGATGTTGCCCAGCTTGTGGCCCGGCTCCACGAAGTGGTCGCACGAGTAGAGGTCGCCGGTGTGCTCCAACGCGAGCGCGAGGCCGCAGGTCTCGGAGTGGATGCAGAGACCGGGCGGCTCCCCGTACCAATTGGCGAGCGCGACATCGAACATCTGGACGTACACCTCGCCGATGTCCCTGCGGACCCAGTCCTCGAACACGTCGATCAGGAACCGGCCGTAGCCTCCCGGCGAGATCGATCGCTCGGTGACCAGCGTGCCGTCCTGGACGTACAGGGGGCGATCCTTCACCGACGCGCCCCACCCCGCGTTCGCGACGGGCAGCGTCTCCGGGGTGGCGCGCTCGATGATCGGGATGAACTGCATGTACCGGGCCCCGCAACCGTCCCGGAGGAAGCGGTAGACCTCGCGCCCGCGGTCCTGGTTCGCGGTGTGGATCGTCGTGAGCGCGTTCCACTCGACGTCGTGGCGCCGGAGCGCCGCGAGGCCGGCCATCACGCGGTCGAAGCTGCCCTTGCCGCCCTTGTCGACGCGGAAGGCGTCGTGGATGTCAGGAGGACCATCGATCGACAGGCCGACCAGGAAGTCATGCTCTTTGAAGAAGGCGCCCCACTCGTCGTCCAGGAGGGTGCCGTTCGTCTGGATCGTGTACACGAGGCGCTGACCCGGTCGCTTCATGCCCTCCGCGATCTCGACCGAGCGTCGGAAGAAGTCGACGCCCATCATCGTGGGCTCGCCTCCCTGCCAGGCGACGGCGACCTCGGGCGAACGCTCGTGCGCCTCGATCAGCTGGCGCAGGTAGGTCTCGAGGAGATCGTCCGCCATCCGGAAACGGCTCCCCGGGTACAGCATCTCCTTGGACAGGAAGAAGCAGTACGTGCAGTCGAGGTTGCAGATCGCTCCGGTCGGCTTGGCCAGGAGATGGAAGGCCGGCGGGGCCCCAGGTGGGAGCAGCGGACCGCCGGACCGCTCGTCGACGAGGCTCACGGGCCGAAGCGTAGTCGAGTTCGACCCTCGGTCGACCCGACGGGTTGCGGTGCAAGGCGAAGACGACGAGGATGCCTCGAGGGAGGGGGTCCGGCTGAGCGACCGAACGGCGGTAGACACGGAGCGGAAGCAGAGGCGGTTCCCGGTCTTCCAGGGGATCCTTCCGCTCGATCGGGCAACGCTGACCCCGGACATCGTCGCGGGCATCACGCTCGCGGCGCTCGGCATCCCCGAGGTCATGGGGTACGCGACCATCGCCGGGATGCCGGTGATCACCGGCCTCTACACGATCCTGATCCCGATCGCGGTGTTCGCGATCCTGGGATCGTCGCGGCACCTGGTGGTCGGCGCCGACTCGGCGACCGCCGCCATCATGGCCGCCGGCCTCACGGGCCTCGCGGCGGCCGGGTCCGCGGACTACGTGGCACTCGCCGGGATCATGGCGATCATCACGGCTGGCTTCCTCCTGCTGGCGCGCATCATCCGACTGGGGTTCCTGGCCGACTTCCTCTCCCGGAGCGTCCTGATCGGGTTCCTCACCGGCGTGGGGATCCAGGTGGCGATGGGACAGCTCCCCGGCATGCTCGGGGTCCCCGGAGGTACCGGCGGCACGCTGTCGAAGTTCTGGGGGACGCTCGAGCAGATCCCCGACACCAACCTGCCGACGCTGGCGGTCTCCCTGTCGATCTTCGCCGTCATCTTCGGTCTGAAGGCGATCTCGCCCAAGATCCCGGGAGCACTGATCGCCGTGATCGGTTCGATCGTCGCGAGCTACGCGCTGGATCTCTCGGCCGACGGGGTCGCCACCCTAGGGAAGGTCCCCGGCGGCCTCCCGACGTTCGGACTCCCCAGCTCCGGGTGGAGCGACTGGTTGGACCTGGTGCCCACCGCGGCATCGATCTTCATCGTGGTCTTGGCGCAGAGCGCCGCCACGTCGCGCGCATACGCCGCGAAGTACGACGAGCGGTTCGACGAGAACGTGGACCTGGTCGGTCTGTCGATGGCCAGCGTCTCGGCGGGCTTGTCCGGAACCTTCGTGGTGAACGGCAGCCCGACCAAGACCCAGATCGTCGACGGCGCCGGCGGGCGGAGCCAGATCGCCTCCCTGTCGGCGGCCGTGATCATCCTGATCGTGCTGCTGTTCCTCACGAAACCGCTGCAGTACATGCCCGAGGCGACGCTCTCGGCGATCGTGTTCCTGATCGGGCTCGAGCTGATCGACCGCCTCGGGATGAGGAAGATCCTGCGCTGGCGCGTCGACGAGTTCGTCGTCGCGGTGATCACGGCCTCCGTGGTCGTGATCGTCGGCGTGGAACAGGGGATCATCCTCGCCATGGTGCTCTCGGTGCTCGACCACCTGCGTCGCAGCTACCACCCGCGCGACACCGTCCTGGTGGCCTCCCCATCGGGCGGCGTCCGATCCGTGCCGGTGGCCGACGTCGCCGACGGGAAGGTCGAGACCGGACTCGTGATCTACCGCTTCGCGGCCAGCCTCTACTACGCCAACGCGAACCAGTTCTCGGAAGAGGTGCGTTCGATCTTGGAGCGCCCCGAGGGTGCGCCGTCGTGGTTCTGCGTCGACGCGGCTGCGATCGGCGACGTCGACTACTCGGCGGGGGAGACGCTCGTGGCGGTGCACGGTCAGATGCAGGAGCACGGCACGCGTCTGGTGTTCGCCGATGTGGATGAGGACGTCCGCGCGGAGCTCGACCGCTACGGCATCACGGACCTGGTCGGGGCTGACGCGTTCTTCGATTCGGTGACCGATGTCGTCGCCGCGTACCGAGCCGCCGCGCCGACGGGGAGGTCCCGACGATCGTGCGTAGCTGGAAGATGACGAGCGCCATGAGCCCCCGAGAGATCATCCACCGGACGCCGGAGGAGCATGCGGCGGCGGGCGCCGAGGCCCTCGCCAAGGTCCCGCACGAGGCGCACGCGGTCTGGGAGCCGACGGCGGACCGAACCCCGGTCTGGATCCTCGAGGACCAGGCGACCACGCGCGTTCCAGAGCTGCTCCCGATCCGCTACGGGCGGATGCTCGCGTCGGCGTTCGCCTTCTACCGGGGCGGGCTGCGATCATGGCGGCCGATCTCGCCGGTCTTCCGAGGTCCGGCCGCCGCGCGCTCGGCGAGACCACACCTTCGATCGAGCCGTCGAGCGTTCGCCGAAGCGTACGCGGACCAGAACGAGCGGGACTACGAGGCTTCCGGCGGCGATCGAGGGCGGACGCCTCGTGGCCGGTCGGTCGGTAGCGGCGCCCGCTGACCGACGCCGCGCCCCCTCAGACGCCTCCCTGCCCGAAGGGCAACATCACGACAGCTTCGGGCAAGACCCCGGAAAGCCTGGGCAGGAAGCCGGAACAGCGGCGGACCTCGCGGCGCCGTAGCCATCGGTAGGGCACCGCGAACGTCGCATGCCCGAAGGAGGGACCGATGGCGAGGACGAGGTTGTTCCTCACCGCGGCCGTGACCGCGATCGCGATCGTGGCTGCGGCCTGCGGTGGAGACGGAGGGACCGCGACCGAGACCGGCGCGACCGGGGGTGCGACCGGCACCGGGCCGGCCGCCGAGCCGGAGCCGGGCGGGACGCTGAAGCTCGCGCTGCTCTCCGACGTCCAGGACGCGTTCGATCCGCAGAAGGAGTACTACTCGATCACCTGGGAGTACTACCGCTGCTGCCTGCTCCGCACGCTCCTGTCGTTCAACGGCAAGACGACGGCCGAGGACGGGGCGAAGCTCTTCCCCGACCTGGCGGCCTCCGACCCCACGGTCTCGGACGACGGGCTGACCTGGACGTTCCAGCTCAAGCCGGGGATCCACTACGCCCCGCCGCTCGAGGATGTCGAGATCGCTGCCCTGGACTTCGTCCGCGCGATGGAGCGGGAGGCGGACCCGGAGGCCAACGTCGGCGGCTACTCCTTCTACTACTCGGTGATCGAGGGCTTCGACGACTACGCGAACGGCGACGCCGAGACGATCTCGGGCCTGGCGGCGCCGGACGACTCCACGTTCGTCGTCACGCTCACCGAGCCCGCCGGCGATCTCGGGTACCGGATGGCGATGCCGGCCGCGGCGCCGATCCCGCCGAACCCCGACGACCCGCAGGCGCGGCTCGGCGTGGCGGAGGGACACGACGCCGACTACGGCCGGTACCTGGTGGCGACGGGCCCGTACATGGTTGAGGGGTCGGAACAGCTCGACTTCTCCGTGCCGGCGAAGGACCAGGAGCCCGCCTCGGGCTACCAGCCGGGCCGGTCCCTCGTCCTGGTGCGCAACCCTTCGTGGGATCCGGCGACGGACGACCTCCGCCCCGCCTACCCGGACTCGATCGAGACGACGATCGGCGGCGACAACGACGACCTCTCGCTGCAGGTCGAGGCGGCCACGATCGACATGCTGTTCGACGGCGTGCCGCCGTCCCAGCAGGTGCAGCGGTACGCGGCCGATCCCGCGCTCCAGCCGTACCTGCACGCGAACCCGTCGGACGCGGTGCGGTTCCTGGAGATGAACCTCGCGAACCCGCCGTTCGATGACATCCACGTCCGCAAGGCGATGAACTACGTGGTCGACAAGGCGGGGATGCGGCAGCTCCGCGGGGGCGAGCTGTTCGGCGAGATCGCCGGCCACATCATGGTCGACAGCCTGGAGGACAACCTCCTGGTCGACTACGACCCGTACGCGACGCCGGACGGCAGCGGCGACCTCGACGCCGCGAAGACAGAGATGGCGCAGTCGGCCTACGACGCGGACGGTGACGGCGTCTGCGACGACCCCGCCTGCGACGGGATCCTCACGTTCAGCGACACGGCCGACCCGTACCCGGGGCAGCTCGCGCTGCTCCAGGAGAACCTGCAGCAGATCGGGATCACGCTCGAGCCGCGGGCGCTCGAGCGCTCGACGATGTACGCGCGATGTGAGGACCCGAACACGGATTGGGTGCTGTGCACGGCGACCGCGTGGGGCAAGGACTACGCCGACGGTTACACCTTCGGGCCCCCGCTGTTCTCTCGCGCGGCGATCGGGCCGGAGTCGTGCTGCAACGACACGATGGTCGGCGCGACCGCGGACATGCTCCGCGAGCGTGGCTACGCCGGGGCATCGGTCCCGAGCGCCGAGGAGCAGATCGCCACGTGCATCCCCCTCACGGGTGACGAGCGGTTCCAGTGCTGGGCCGACCTCGACACGTACCTCATGGAGGACGTGGTCCCGTGGGTGCCGTACCTGTTCGACAACAACGTGGTCGTGACGTCCTCGCGGGTCGTGAACTGGTCCTTCGACCAGTTCGCCGGCCTGCCCGCGCTCGACCAGCTGGCGCTCGCGCCGTAGCGGGGCGGTGGCTCGCCCCTCCGGGGCGAGCCACCGGACGTCACCCTCGGGCCGGCGGGCCCTGCGGGCCCCCCCGCCCGTCCCCACGACGACCGCGAGACATGGGCGCCGCATCGGCCTCGGGTAGGCTGCGCGTCGATGGAGACGTACGACGTCGCGATCGTCGGCGCCGGGGTCCACGGCGCCTCGGCCGCCTACCACCTGTCCTCGCGCGGCGTGAAGGCCGCGCTCTTCGAGCGGACCGCTCCCGCGGCCGGGCCTACCGGCGCCTCGAGCGCCATCTGTCGGGCCTACTACACGAACCCCTTCCTGGCCGCGGTCGCGCGCGACAGCATCCGCATGCTGCGCGATTCGATGGAGCTCACGGGCGTTGACGCAGGGTTCCGCTCGACCGGGCTCCTGTTCCTGCATCCGCCCGAGGACGAGGCCGAGGTTCGGGCGGCCGTCGATCGGCTGAACGGCCTCGGGATCGCGACCGACCTGCTCGATGGCGCGGCGGTCGCGGCCGCGTACCCCGCGTTCGACCTCGACGGGATCGGGATCGGGGCGTTCGAGCGCGACGCCGGCTACGCGGACCCGCACGCGACGACCGACGGGCTGGTGCGTCGGGCGATCGCGCAGGGAGCGGTCGCCCGCTTCGGGCAGCGGGTGCTTGGGATCTCCGCGAACCCCGGGGACGTCACGATCACCACCGAGGACGGGACGCGAACCTCCTGCGGGAGGGCGTTGATCGCCGCGGGCCCCTGGTCGCGTCCGCTCGCTGCCCAGGTCGGCGCGGAGCTGCCGCTCACCGTCGAACGACACGTCGTCGCCACCTTCCGGTGGGCCGGGGCCGCTCCCGTCCCCGCGCACGGCGATCTGGTCGGCGGCTACTACTTCCGCCCAGAGGGGGAGGATCTCTACCTGATGGGGTCCCTGCACCCGGCGCCGGCGACCGATCCCGACGCCTTCGACACCGCGATCCGGGAGCCCGAGATCCGGGCGCTCGCCGGGGCCGCGATGCGTCGCATCCCGCATCTGTCGGCGTCGGAGTCCCAGGGCGGCTGGGCGAGCCTGTACGACGTGAGCCCCGACTGGCAGCCGATGATCGGTGAGATCGCGCCGGGCGTGTTCCTGGACGCGGGGACGAGCGGTCACGGGTTCAAGCTCGCCCCGGCGCTCGGCGGGCACGTCGCGGATCTGGTCACCGGGACCCCGGAGCCCGACCCCGGCCTGGCGGACTTCGATCCGTTCCGGTTCGAGCGCGGGGCCGCGATGGCGGCCGGGTACGGAGACGCCCGCATCCTCGGGTGATCACCCGGGCCGGGACCGCTCCGGCCCGCAGGGAACCGCAAACATGCGGCAAGGGAACGGAAGCCACGTGTCGGACCCCCGGTGTAGGAATCAGGTGGGACCGGTCGCCGACCGCCGGATCTCATGCGACGGGCAGCCGCACGCTCCCGTCCGGCGACCGGATGGACCCGGAGCTCGGCCTCTTGCGGTACCCCTCTCGGCCGGGCTTCGGGTCCCTCCGTCGCTAGATGTGCATCCGCTTGTTCGGCTGGATCACCAACGGATCCGTGATCGAGCCGAAGCGGTTCGCCTGCTGCTCCCAGTCCCGACGGCGCCGGTACGCGGAGGGGCTCATCCCCGTGTGCTGACGGAACGTCGTCGTGAAGTGGGAGAGCGAGTTGAAGCCGACCCGATGGCAGATCTGCGTGATCGTGAGCTCCGAGTCGCGCAGCATCTCCATCGACCGCTGGATGCGCAGGCCGATCAGGTACCGGTACGGGCGGAACGCCCACGTACGCCGTGAACTGGCGGGTGAAGTAGTAGGGCGAGAGCGCGGCCTCCCGAGCGATCGCGCGCAGGTCGACGTCCCGGTCGAGGTTCTCTTCGAGGAAGACCTGCACCTCGCGGATGCGCCGCTGGAGGTGCGGGCTGGGCAGGTCGCGTTCGGTCAGCGTCATACAGCCCCCTCTCTCCGGGAAAGGGTACGCGCAGCGGGGGCGCCACGGCTTTCGGAATCCTGCGAACTTCGGGGAGCATCGAACATCCGTTCGCCCGAAGGTCTCAGGAGACGTTCGCCACGCCCTCAGGGATCTCCCAGGTTCCCGTCGTGTGATGGGCTCGACGGACCGAGAGGAGCGATCGTCGATGCGAGGGTGGAGCGGGCGCCGGTGGGCGGCGACGATCGTGGTGGCGCTGTTGGTGGTGTTCGGAGCGGCCTATGGCGTCTTCGCCCTCGTGGCCGGCGGGGACGCCCCGCCGCCGGTCGCGTTGCCCTCGGAGACCCCATCCGCCGGCGCCCCGAGCTCGGGGGGCTCGTCGGCGGACCCCGCGGGCGCCTGGACGATCGATCCGGACGCATCGTTCGTGGGGTACCGGGTGCGCGAGCAGCTCGCCACCCTGCCCGCGCCGAGCGACGCCGTCGGCCGGACCTCCGCGGTCTCGGGCGCGCTCGAGATCGACGGGCTCGAGATCTCGAGCGTCGAGGTGACCGCCGACCTCACGCAGCTCGCGAGCGACGAGTCGCGCCGAGACGACCGGATCCGCTCGAGCGGCCTGGAGACCGACACGTTCCCCGAGGCGACGTTCGCCCTGACCGAACCGATCGCCTTCGACACCGAGCCCGCCGACGGTGAGACCGTCGAGGTGACCGCCACGGGCGATCTCACGCTCCACGGCGTGACGCGATCGGTCCAGATCCCGTTGCAGGCGCGCCGGACCGGGGAGACGATCGAGGTCGTGGGCAGCCTTGAGGTCGTGTTCGCCGACTACGACATCGTGGCGCCGAGCTTCGGCGGCTTCGTCACGGTCGAGGATCACGGGACGATCGAGCTGCAGCTGACGTTCGTCCCGGCATGAGCGGCGAGGAGGAGGACGACGTGCCGAAGCGCGGATCGGATCGACAGGCCGACGCCAAGATCCTCGTCGTCGACGACGAGCCGAACATCACCGACCTGGTCGCGACCGCGCTCCGCTACGACGGGTTCCGTGTCGAGACCGCGGCCGCCGGCATGGAGGCGCTCGCGAAGGTCACGAGCTTCCATCCCGACCTCGTCGTGCTGGACGTGATGCTGCCCGACGTCGACGGGTTCGAGGTCCGCCGGCGTCTCGGGGAGCGGGGCGAGGAGGTCCCCGTGCTGTTCCTCACCGCGCGCGACGCGACCGAGGACAAGGTCCGCGGGCTCTCGATCGGGGGCGACGACTACGTCACGAAGCCGTTCAGCCTGGAGGAGCTGGTCGCGCGGGTGCGCGCGATCCTGCGCCGGGCTGGGTCGCTCCGCGGCGCGTCGAGCGTCCTGCGCTTCGAGGACCTCGAGATGGACGAGGAGACCTACGAGGTGCGGCGCGGCGAGCGGCGGATCGAGCTCACGCCCACGGAGTACAAGCTCCTCCGGTTCATGCTCGTGAACCCGAAGCGGGTACTGACGAAGGCCCAGATCCTCGATCACGTGTGGAACTACGACTTCGGCGGGGACGCGGCGATCGTCGAGACCTACATCAGCTACCTCCGCAAGAAGGTCGATGCGGAGGGACCGAAGCTGATCCACACGGTGCGCGGCTTCGGGTACGCCTTGCGCGCGGAGCGCTAGATGTCGCTGCGCGCGCGGCTCCTGATCACGTTGCTGCTGCTGACCGGGGCCGGCCTCGCCGTCGCGGACGTGGCGACCTTCGGCGCGCTCCGCTCGTTCCTGCTCGATCGGATGGATCAGCAACTGGTCACGGCGCGTCAGCCGGCCGCGATCGCGCTGTCCACCGACGGTGGCGAAGGGCCGGGCGGACCGCCGGGCGGCGTGTTCGTTCCGCCGGGGACCTACGCGGAGTTCCGCGACGCATCCGGCACCGTGGTCAACGCCATCACGTTCAGCTACGAGGATCCCGGGCTGGATCCGGGCCTGCGGATCCCCGAGGAGCTCCCGGGTTCGGGCGCCGAGGGAACGTCGGCGTACTTCACCTGCGCCTCCGAGGCCGGCGGATCGTACCGAGGGCTGGCGACCGCGGTGCGGGGCGGAGGCACGCTGATCGTGGCGATCCCGCTCGACGACGTGCAGAGCACGCTCCAACGTCTGGTGGTCGTGATGCTGATCGTCGGGACGGTCGTCCTGGTGGCCGTGGCGGCGTTCGCGCAGTGGCGGGTCCGCGCGGGGCTCCGGCCGCTCGAGGAGATGGGTGAGACCGCCGGCGCGATCGCGGCCGGTGACCTGACGCGCCGCGTGGAGCCGGCCGACGAGCGCACCGAGGTCGGGCGCCTCGGCCTCGCGCTGAACGCGATGCTCGCCCAGATCGAGTCCGCGTTCGAGGAGCGACGCGCTTCCGAGGAGCGCCTGCGCCGCTTCGTCGCCGACGCCTCGCACGAGCTGCGCACGCCGCTCACCTCGATCCGCGGCTATGCGGAGCTGTTCCGGCGCGGCGCCGCGGATCGTCCCGAGGATCTCGCCAAGGCGATGGGCCGGATCGAGGCCGAGGCGGCCCGCATGGGGATCCTCGTCGAGGACCTCCTGCTCTTGGCCAGGATCGACGAGTCGCGTCCATTGGAACGCGAGCCGCTGGACCTGGAGGCCCTCGCCGCGGAGGCCGTCGACGACGCGCGGGTCATCGCCCCGGACCGGTCCGTGACGCTGGCGCCGGGTGCGCCCGTCTCCGTCGTGGGGGACCGGGTCCGGCTCCGCCAGGTCATCGACAACCTGCTGGACAACGTCCGGTCACACACGCCGGTAGGCGTGCGCGCGCTGGTGGGCGTGAGCACCGAGGGCGCCGATGCCGTCCTCAGCGTCGAGGACGACGGCCCGGGTCTCGACGTCGAGGATCCGGATAGGGTGTTCGAGCGGTTCTTCCGGACCGATGCGTCGCGCTCGCGGTCGAGCGGCGGCTCCGGGCTCGGGTTGTCGATCGTCGCGGCCGTGGTCGCCGCTCACGGGGGCCGGGTGGAGGCCGACCGGTCACCCCTCGGGGGTGCCCGCTTCCGGATCCGCCTGCCGCTGATGCCCGAGACGCCCGAACGGCTCCCGGCACCGCCGGTCCCGGACGACCCGACGGCGGCTCCCTAGACCATCTCCTGGGGCCGCACCGCGGCGTCGTACTCGGCTTCCGTCAGGTACCCGAGCGCGAGCGCGGCCTCCTTGAGGGTCGTGCCCTCGTGGTGGGCCTTCTTCGCGATCTCGGCCGCCTTGTCGTAACCGATCTTCGGCGTCAGCGCCGTCACGAGCATGAGGGAGCGGCCCACCAGTTCATCGATCCGTGCGCGGTCGGGCTCGAGCCCTTCGACGGCGAACTCACGGAACGTGCTGCACACATCGGTGAGGAGCGCCGCCGAGTGCAGGAGGTTCCGGATCATCACGGGCTTGAAGACATTGAGCTCGAAGTTCCCCTGTGAGCCGGCGATCTTGATCGCCGTGTCGTTGCCCAGGACCTGCACGGCGACCATCGTCATCGCCTCGGACTGCGTCGGGTTGACCTTCCCTGGCATGATCGACGACCCGGGCTCGTTCTCGGGCAGGACCAGTTCGCCGAGGCCGCTCCGCGGTCCCGAGCCGAGCCACCGGACGTCGTTCGCGATCTTCATCAGCGAGCCGGCGAGGGTCGCGAGCGCCCCCGAGGCGAACACGACCGCATCGTGGGCCGCGAGCGCCGCGAAGGGGTTCGAGGCGACCACGAACGGCATCCCGGTGAGCTCGGCGATCTTCGCGGCCGCCGCGGCGCCGAACCCGGGCGGCGCGTTCAGCCCGGTCCCGACCGCGGTCCCGCCGATCGCGAGCTCGTACAGACCAGGGAGCGTCGCCTCGATCCGTCGGACGTCGGCGTCGAGCTGCGCGACGTATCCGCCGAACTCCTGGCCCAGCGTGAGCGGGACCGCGTCCTGCAGGTGCGTGCGGCCGATCTTCACGATCCCCTCGAACTCCTCGGCGCGACGCGCGAGGGCGTCGCGGAGCGCGCGAACGCTCGGCAGGAGACGCTCGACGAGCATCCGAGCCGCCGCGATGTGCATCGCGGTCGGGAACGTGTCGTTCGAGGACTGGGACAGGTTGACATGGTCGTTGGGATGGACCGGGACCTTCGATCCCATCTCGCCGCCGACCATCTCGATCGCGCGGTTCGAGATGACCTCGTTCGCGTTCATGTTCGTCTGCGTCCCGGAGCCCGTCTGCCACACGAAGAGCGGGAAGTGGTCGTCGAGCCTCCCGTCGATCACCTCGTCTGCCGCCGCCATGATCAGGTCGGCGAGATCCTGGGGCAGCCGCCCGTCCGCGGCGTTCACCAGCGCCGCCGCCTTCTTGAGGATCCCCATCGCGCGGATCACCTCGACCGGCATCCGGTCGGCGGACGGATCGCCGATCGCGAAGTGATGCAGCGACCGCTCGGTCTGCGCTCCCCAATACCGGGAGGCATCGACCTGGATCTCTCCGATGCTGTCGGACTCCGTACGCTCGCTCATCGTGCTCCGACCTCCGGGATACTCCGTCATCCTCCCACGCGGCGCGGCACCCAACGGCGCTGCGACCGATGTCGGCCATTCCGGGGAACACGGCGGCGCTAGGGCGAACGCCCGGGTTGCTCGACCGAGGGACCGGTCCTACGTTCCAACTCCCATGCGCCGGACCTTCCCCTCCAGCGGCATGCGATACCGGTTCCGCATCTGGCGAGACCGGCGTCGCTATCCCTGGCACTACGCCGAGGTCTCCTCCATCAAGGGGTCCAAGACCACCTCCCGCATCCTCCGGAGGCGCCTGTTCGTGGTGCGCTACACCGCGGGCGATCCCGACGTCTTGATCGTGGCCGAATGTCCGGACTACGAGACCGCGAGCGTCGTCTCGGCGGATCGGTTCCACGTGTTCACCCAAGGGGAGATGCTCGGGACGCCGAAGCTCCGCCGCGCGCTCGCGGTGTGGGACGCCTCGATGAAGGGGTACCGGACCCACCGGGCCCCCACGCGTCGCTCACGGTGGGTGTTGTCACCGCGGCCGATGACCGCGAGCCTGTCCAGGCTCGGGGTCGGCAGCACGTCTCCGACTGGGTAGCATCTCGGATCGTGGTGGGTCGCCGACCCGTCGCGACGGGGCGGTAGCTCAGTCGGTCAGAGCAGCGGACTCATAATCCGTCGGTCGGAGGTTCGAGCCCTCCCCGCCCCACTCGGCAAGACCGCTGGTCAGAGGCTACGCCGACTACCTCAATCGGTCCCTCGGGATATGCCTAGACGAGCCTCGTCCCGCACCGGTCCCGCCTGAGCCCGCGAGACCACGAGACGATCGCGGAGCACGCGCTCGTGGTCGGTGAGGTCGGTCACGACCCCCCGGAGTGTATGCCGCGTGTCCCTGATCGACCTCGAGGAGGACGAACCGGCGCGGCTGCGGCGGGGGGAGGTGGCCGTCGCGGCTCTTGACAGCCCCAGCCGACGGGAGTTCAGTCCGACTCAGATCTCGATGGAAGATGGGAGGGCAGATGTTCCGACAACGCGTTCACTTGTTCCCCAAGACGATCGACGGCTGGAACGAGGCGATCAAGCTAGCGGAGGAGTTCAACAAGCTCTGCGTAGACAAGGGCTGGACTCCCGGCACGGTCTGGATGCAGACGGTTGGCGATGGGAGCGAGATCATCGGTGAGTTCGACTTCCCGGACCTCGCGACTTTCCAGCGCGAGAACGAGCAGAGCATGAGTGACGATGCGGCCGTAGAACTCTGGCGCAAGTTCGAAGCGATCGAGCGCGAGCGTCCCGGCTTCAGCGAATTGCTCGAAACGGCGGTCACGGTCGGCTGACGCTCCAAGGACTTCGGAGTGTGATAGCTCGACATTCGTGACGGGCAACGTCGTCGCTGTCGAGCTCGTTTGCTAGGGCGTCAAGGCCGCATCGGCGGCCGCCTGGTCCTGGTCCATGAACCATCCCTCGGTGGCGATGCCATCCTTCACGTGCCAGACGTGGACACCTTTGCCCCGATACGGGCGCGGCTCTTCCCACCACGACTCCACCATGACCATGGCGTGCTCGTCGTTGGCGAGCAGGTCGTGGACCTCCTGGCCGAACGTGCCGCCAGTGAGCTCGGCGAGCTGCGCTAGGTTGCCAAAGACCGCGTCCTTGCCTGCGAGGTCTCCCGCAAGTGGACTGGTGCCTGACTGATGCCAGGCGATGTCATCGGCGAAAAGAGACGCGACCGTCTCCATGTCCCCGGCCGCAAACGCTGCGTATCCCTTCCGCAACGCCTCGGCGTTCGGATGATCACCCATGGCCCCTTCCCTTCCTCCTGCGCAGGCAGGGCCCGACGCTACTGCCGGATGACATACGAACGCAAACCGTGAACGGCCTACTCGCCACGAAGCTCCCGCTCCCGAAGCTCGCCGAGCACGACGCCGCGAGCGTGGGGCGACCCCTCGAGGTCCATGAGCAGCTCCGCGAGCGTCCGCGTCTTCGGGTTCAAGTAGAAGTCGCCGATCCTGCGGCGCGGTCGAAGTCGGGGAGCATCAGGACGCGGAGGAGCTCGGCGCGGGGCGCGGGACGCGGGGCGCGGGACCGAGGGCGTCGAGGCGATCTTGGAGGGTGCGCTCGAGGTCGGTCAGGTCGGTCACGACCCCTCGGAGTGTATGCCGAGTCTCTGATCGACCTCGAGGGGACGAGCCGGCGTGGCTCGGCTCAATCGCGGCGTTGCTGGAGAGCAGGCGCCGGCGCCAGCTGCGTGTCCCAGTGCGCACTCAGCCCATCGCTCCGAGAGATTGCCACTCCAGCTGGAATTGGGCCAGACTCATGGTGAGCGATCACCCGAGCCCGCAGACCACGAAGGAAGGCTCGTTGTGCGCCGCGAACGCTCTCATCACCCCTCTCGCCCGCTGACGCGCTTTGCTGTTGCTTGCTTCCTACTCCTGTCCGCCTGCTCATCGGGTGATGTGGATGGCTCCGGCTCTGCGACCCAAGTGCCCAACGACCTGATCGCCTACACGTGCGATCGGTGGATCTGCACCATCTCTCCCTCGGGAGAGCAGCCGCGCCGAGTAACCAGTTCGCCGGAGGGCACTGACGGGATGCCGGACTGGTCCCCAGATCGGTCGCTCATCGTCTTCGCGCGGTTCGTGGAAGGTGATGAGGATGAGGGCCAGGCCGACATATACGTTGTAAGGCCAGACGGGACGGGTGAGCGTCGAGTGACGAACTCCGGCTCGAATGAAGCCCAGCCGAGGTGGTCTCCGGACGGCACGCAGATCCTGTTCACGAGCGACGAGATGGGCTCGGCCGACCTGTGGGTCATCGACGCGGACGGGGACAACGCCATCCAGCTAACCGACGAACCCACCACCGAGTACGACGGCGTATGGCACCCGAACGGAGACCGCATCGCCTACACCGCCACGTCGCCGACATCGGCCGCAACGTGGACGATGAACGTTGACGGCTCGGATCGAGCCTTGCTCATCAAAGACCGGGGGTCACCCTCGTACTCGCCGGACGGGTCTCTCATCGTGCTGGGCGGCCTCGTCATCGTTGACGCCGTGACTGGAGAGGAGATCCGAACCCTCCACCTCGGCGAGGAGGGTGACATCTTCGCCGAGCCAACATGGTCGCCCGATGGCGAGTGGATCGCCTACCGTCGAGGTCCGTATGAGAGCGTCGCGGAGATCTATCTCGTGAGTGCGGACGGCTCAGTCGAACGGCAGGTCACCGACAACGACGACCGCGACGCTTTCCCCGACTGGTCATGAGGTCATCGCCGCCGCCGCCGGTGAGTCCGGGCGCCGCGGAGTTACCCGACACTTTCCTCCACCCCCGGACCGTGCCGCGCTGATCGGACGCCTTCACCAGCGCGAGGACGCGGCTTGGCTCGCCGAGCTCCTGATCGACCTCGAGGAGGACGAGCCTGCCCGGCTGCGACTGGTGGCGGCGTTGCGGACGAGGTTCGCTCAGGATTGATATGGAACAGATGGCCGGGGATAGACGGTTGCGCGCCGGGCGTCGGACCTGGGGTTACCCTGCGCCTCGATGACGCACACCGGAAGGAGGGGGCCGGATTGACGAAGCGCTACGGACGTTCTCTCGGGTTTGCAGTCCTGCTGGCGGCGGGGGCATGCTCTTCGGGTCCGCAGGCCGCGGACCCTCCGGTCGCCTCTCAGACGGCACCGAGCGACCCGGGCACCACGCCGACGGTCCAGGACATCATGGAGCTCGAGCCCTTCGCTCCGCTCGAGCCCGGGACCTACTTCATCGACCCCGACCTCGACCCCTCCACCCCACTCCGGGTGGTGTACGAGGTTCCCTTCGAGGGATGGTCGATGTGGATCGGCGCTGCCAAGTTCGCCGGGGATGGACACGTCGGCGTGAGCATCACCACTGTGTCGAACCTGGTCACCCACGGCTGCCGCGATCATGCATGGACCGATCCCCCGGTCGGACCGAGCGTGGACGACCTCGCCACCGCGCTCGCGGACCTCGCCCCGTTCCACGTGACCTCGCCTGATGAGGACGTGACCATCTACGGGTACAGCGGGAAGTACCTGGAGCTCACCGTGCCGAAGGACCAGCCCTTCTCGGACGACGGCGCCTTCATCGGATGCGAGGTCGGGAAGCTCGAGAGCTGGGTCGCTGCCATCGACACCGAACCGCGGGACGCGTTCTACGGCTACAGCGGTCCGGGCTTCACCGAGGAGTTCTGGATCCTCGACGTCGACGGCACCCGGCTGATGATCGAAGCCGGACGGTCCCCCGACTCACCGCCGGAGGACCTCGCTGAATTGAGCGCCATCCTGGACTCCATACGGATCGAGCCATGAGGATGCCGGGGAGGACGAGGCGCGGCTACAGCTATTGGCAGCAGTTCAGGCTGGAAGGGGATAGCCGCACATTCGTTACGGTGAACGCCGTCGTGGCAAGTTTCACCGATTAGCAGACGACGACTGGGTCGGATCGACGAACGCGCTAGTCTCCGGTTCGATGACGTCGCGGATCGACCACACCACGATCGACTGCCACGACGCGTATGCGCTGTCGACGTTCTGGGCTCAGGTCTTGGGGTTCACCGATGTGCCCGGCGACCCGAACGAGCCAGGCGACGAGGAGTGCATGATTATCGACCCGGCCGGTGGCCACCAGGTCTTGTTCATCGAGGTGCCGGAGGACAAGCAAGTGAAGAACCGCGTCCACTTCGACTTGGTGCCCATCGATCGGACCCGCGACGAGGAGATCGAGCGGGTCCTCGCCTTGCGGGCCACGCCCCTCGATGACCGGCGACAGGCCGACGGCACCGGGTGGCTCGTGCTCGCCGATCCCGAGGGCAACGAGTTCTGCATCCTGCGAAGCGACGCGGAACGCTAGCCGATGCCTGTCCTCTCGGCCTCTTGGCAACGTCCCGGCCGCACCACTGTGCTTCAATGGGCGCGGAGGTACGGAGTGACATCACCGTGGACGTTCGATGAGTTGAAGAAGCATTTGGCGGAGGTGCACAACACCGTCGAGGAGCCGGAAGGGGTCGTCCTCCCAAACGACATGTTTGGCTATCGGCCGTATCAAGACCTCGACTCGCTGACAGCTATCCACGACGCGGAACACGAGCGCGGGCTCCAAGCTGGTCGCGGGCACAAACATTAGATCGCTCCCGTCGGAACGAGGTCACAGCCAAGCCTGACGTAGTAGCACAAGGGTAACGTGGTCGTCCTCGCGGGCACCGTGGCGGCCGATCCGGTGAATGCCTCATATCCCCTTGACAGCCGATGAGATCACCGAGCTCCGGCTCGCCGTCCTCGGAGGCCGGCAAGCGCCTCCTCCCCCTCCCCGCGATGCCCCAGGGAACGCCGGTCCGTGGCACTCTTCACCTGGGCGATCCCGGCGGACCCGGGCGCGGTCACCGTGGACCGATCGCGCTGCTCGCTGCCGAGCTCGGCGTCTCACGCTCGACGGCGTGGCGCCGGTTGCGAGCGGCGTCTTAGCTGAAGACGCTCACTCCTCCTGGTCCCACGAGGAGTCCCAGCACGATGAGGACGATTCCGGCGACGACCGCTCCTCGGACGAGAGAGACGATGCCGGCGATCACCAGCACGGCGGCGATGATCCACAAGATGGTGTCGAAGTTGCCGCTCTTCGCCGCGAGCATCCCGAGACTGACCATGTCTGCCCCCTTTCAACTTCTTGTCGGACGGTATTTCCCAATCGGTGCACGCGCCAATCGGGATCAGCGCGGGGAATGCGGCGTCGAGTTGGACTGACTAGTGCGTCGTGGCCAGCGGTGTTCCGCCTCGGGCGTTGGAGCAATGGCCGTCGGCCTGATGCGGTCGCGCCCCGGTAGGGCCGATGCGTTCGGTATGAGCGAAGTGAACGTAGAAGCGTCGGAGGAGGAGGAGCGATTCCGCGACCGGGATGGCCTCCAGACCGAGCTCCAGGAGATCGCCCGGGCGAAGGCGCCCGAGCACGAGGCGTCCTCCCGTGGGTTCTGGGCGAAGCTCCGCCGCAAGAGCTGAGTAGCCCTTCGGACAAACCCCACGGATCGGGTACTCGGCTTCTGACTCGATCGACCGAAGAACAAACATGTCCACGAGTTGGGGCATCCAGATCCCCGAGATCGGGCTCGATTTGAAGGCGAAGTGTTGGCGCTGCCTGAAGGAGACGGTCCCCTCCGTCGCCGACCACATCGGCTTGTGCGACGAGTGCCTCGTCTCTCTGCAAGACGTCGGAGCCGGCGACTAGGTGGGGCTCGCCCCCAACATCGGGAAGAGCCTCAAGGCGACGATCGCTGCCTCCGCCCGGTTCGATACGCCGAGCTTCGCGTAGATAGAAGACAGATGCGTCGCCACCGTCCTCCTCGCGATAGAGAGGGCTTCGGCGATCTCACGGTTCGTCTTCCCTGCCGGGAGGAACGCGAGGATCTCTGCCTCCCGGCGCGTCAAAGTACCGGTGCCACCTCGCAGGGCTCCGTCCCCCAACGGCGACGACGAAGTCATCCTTGCTTGCCCTTCGGCGGGTCCATCATCCACCGATGGCGTCGCCGGGCACGCCACACCCGGAGTCGGTGGCGCAAGCGATAAGTGGGGAAGTTGCGAAGTATCGACATCGCTGCCAGTCGTGACTCTGGCTGAACGGTGTAGCCCGCACAACCCGACCCTTGGGCTTAAGTCCTACGCCGCATGGACGGTCTACTCGCCGCGTAACTCCCGCTCCCGAAGCTCGCCCAGCACGACGCCGCGAGCGTGAGGCGACCCCTCGAGGTCGATCAGCAGCTCCGCGAACGTCCGCATCTTCGGGTTCAAGTAGAAGTCGCCGATCCTGCGGGCGCGGTCGAAGTCGGGGAGCATCAGGACACGGAGGAGCTCGGCGCGCGGCGCGGGACCGAGAGCGTCAAGGCGATCGCGGAGCAGATGCTCGAGGTGGTGAGGTCGGTCATCCCGATCAGGGCCCTAGCGACAGGGGACGTAGACGTTGGGATTGATGACGCCGGCGCTATCAAGCAGCAAGGGTTCGAAGAGCTCGAGGACCTTGTTCGCCGTCTCCTCGCTCCCAAGCAGAACGGCCAGCTTGGCGACGAGTATGTCTCTCGTCAGGACCCCGTCCATGTCGATCGATTCCTTAGCGCCACTAGGGCTCTGAACGACCCAGCTCTCAGGGTCTACGCCCGCTCCCTCGGAACGCGAGGCCCAGCTGGCGTTGCCCGAGTGGCACCAAACCTCCCAGGCCTGCTGGGTGGTCGGGTCGGTCACACGGACACGCGTCCTGTCGTCGGTGCAATCGATGTCCATCGTCAACCGCCCCCTCGAGCCCGTGCCTTCCGGAGAGCATGCCTCATTGGGATGAGTCGGTGCCGAGCAACCCCGCGAGGACGCGGAGCGGGTCGCAGAGCGGCTCATCGACCTCGAGGAGGACAAGCCGGCGCGGCTTCGGTTGGTGGCGGTCCGGCACCGATAGCCGCTTGAGGAGGGTGAAGGCGGAGTCCGCAGAGAATCCGCGAGAGGTCACGAAACGTGGAGAAACGATGGGTAGGGATGAGTGATCATCTCCGCAGGTCAGACGCGGTTTCGGCGCATTCTCGCAGGTCTTGGCATCGGCCCCGTGCGGACTCATGATCCGTCGGTCGGAGGTTCGAGCCCTCCCCGCCCCACCGCTTGACCAGCGGCGATGCCCGCAGGGGCATCAGCGCCGTGGCGGATCGGCGGCGGCTCAGCTTCCTTGAGGCAGCGCCACCACGTCGGCTCGGCTTCGAGCCGGCGCCCCCGATCTGAACGGTCCAGCTGGTCTCGTGGTTGCCTCCCGAGGAGGAATCAGCCCTCCGTCGGCCCCGGACGAGCGAAGCCGCGGGTTCATCGGCCGAAGCTCCGGCGCTCCACGATCGAACCATCCTGCCCGAAGACGACGACATCGCGTAGCCCGTCGCCCAGCTGCGCGATCGAGAACGCACGATCGATGGCCTCTGACCTGCCGCCGCGGATCTCGATGTCCTCACCTTCGAACCGGACGACCCAGTTCCGCTTGACCTGGATCACCCAGATCTCGCGCGGTTCCGCTTCGTGTCCGACGAGTACACGTCCCATGACCATGTCATCGGTACCTCAGCGGGCAGGGATGACCGACCTGCGGGTGATCTACCCAGGATCGGGTAGTCAGCAGCCGCGCCGGCTCGTCCTCCTCTGGGTCGATCAGGAGCTCGGATGACCGCGGCCCGAACGCCACGCGCGGATGCACTGGCGGAGGCGACGCGATGGGAAGTTCGCTCGATTCCAGCGGGCCTTCTCGTAGATCCACCAGTCTCGAACGTGCTGGCTTCGGCTCCGACCTAGTGGCGGAGCCGACGGCCTTCGCTCGGCGTCCACGTGCAGCCTCCCCCGGTTGACCGCGATCCCTACTTCCAAGTTGGTGCGGACCGGAACCCGCGAGGAGGCTCACGCGGGGAAGAGCGAGTACTCCCGGTCCTCACGAGTCCCCGGTCCGCAGCCCAGACTCTGCTCGGTCGAGGGCTATCGAAGCATCCGGCCGAAGACCTACGACGGTCAGCGGAAGCGGCGAAGCGTCTTCAGTGATCGGCACGCAGGAAGTCCAGCGCCGGCGTGTTGCACGGAACCCATTACCTGGTTGCGAGTATCGAGCGGGATCGGCCACTCGTCGATATCGGAGGCGACGAAGGGTCGACCATGAAGCTCTGGGTACTCATCCAGTGTCCGCGATGCGGGTACACGGGCTGTGCGGCTCCAGTGAACGAATCGCCTTGTCCGCAGTGCGGATACCGCGAGGAGCAGGCGGAGCGGCGAGGCGACGACACCTGCGCTGGGCCGGCCTGACCCTGCATCGACCGAGCTGCATATCGCAGTCTCTAGCCCGCCTTGATCAACAACGAGCTTCCGCCCGTGGCCCGCGATGTTCTTGGGACCCAGAGGCCGCACCCGAAGGAGATGCTCGTGACGCGGAATGGTCAGGCTGTCTGTTTCGGGTCACACAGCGAGGGGCCGTATGTGACCTGGGCTTGCTCTGTCGTCACCTCATGCAGGTGGAAGCGCGAGCGGACCAAGTGGTATTGCCGAGCCCCACGGGGATGAGGGCAACCGGCGGCCGTAGCTCAGTGCCGTGGGTGCCCTCCGAGTTCGCTCTCCGCATCTCGAGTGTGGGTCGTCGGAGTCGCGGGAGGGCCTTGGCCCCAACTCGGGCAGGACGGCACCCGGGCAGAACCGCAGGTGGGGCATCCCGGCAGGGCCTCGGGGTCGTCGGCGAAGCAGTGGCCCGTCTCGGGCGGATGTCAACCCACGGCGTCCCCTGCCAGCCCGGACGCCGAGATCATCCTCAGCGCCCGCTCGTCGTCGTACAGGGGGCAGACGCGACACCGGGCAGGCACGGCTCCCGAGAACTTGAACCCGCAGCTCCCCGAGGAGTGGACGAACGGTTCGGCACAGCGGGTCATGGCCTCGACGAGGACGCTCATCTCCGCGTGACCATCCACCCTGACCGTCACCGATCGCCTACGTCCAACTCGTTCGAGCAAGCCGGCGAGCGTCCCGAACCCCGGACGCTTCGGGTCGAGTTGGAACGTGGCCCGATGGCGGCGGAGCCCGATCCTCTCGACGTCGGCGACGATCCTCGATCGATCGAGGATCGGATCGGATCGCCTGCCGCTCCTGAAATCGACGACGACGACGACTGGACCTCTCATCTGGACCCCCGGTGTGCGCCGAAGCAGGTTTCCTGTGGAGGAAGCGGGCCTGCCAGGCGCGTGCGATCAGTCTGGATCGCATCGTTGCCCCTTGTCTATCGGTCGAAGGTCGGGGTCAGAGGCTCATCGGGCGCACTTCGTGCGACACTGAGTCGCTGGCGGGTCGATCCAGATGCTCGGCCGAGGGCGCGGGGGCCGATAGGCTTCGCGCATGTCCGCGACCACCTTCGCCATCGTGTTGTCGCTCACCGCCGGCGTCGCCGGGGCCCTGCAGGCCGGCATCTCGAGCGCCCTCGGTCGCCGGATCGGCGTCTTCGAGGCGACGGCCTTCGGGGCGCTCCTCGGCGCCGCGATCATGACGACGATGGCCCTCCTGTTCGGCCGAGGGGCGACGGGCATCCTCTCGGGGTTCCGTCAGCCGCCGTGGCTGTGGACGACCGCGATCATGGGCGCGTTGATCCTGACGACGCTGACGTTCGCCCCCAGTCGGATCGGGACGTTCGCGGCGATCGGGTTGATGATCGTGGGCCAGCTGACGGCCGGGGTGTTGATCGATGCCAACGGGTGGTTCGGCGGCGACGCGATCCGGATGACCGGTTACCGGTTCGTCGGACTGATCCTGCTCGGGTCGGGAGCCCTGCTGATCCTGAAGCGGTGAGTGGAGCCGCGCCGGCTCAATCCCTCGGCACGCAGGGGAGCTCGTCCAGCAGGACCGACGGATAGGCGGCGAGGAACGCCGGGTCGTCCAGTTCGTTGGCGGGGATCGGCCAGGCGTCCGAGCCGACGTCGCGCTTCCTGAGCGCCATGAGGAACGACGAGACCTCGGCGAGCGTCGCCCCGTGCTGCCTGAGCTCCGAGCGATCCAGGTAGATCTGCGTGGGTTGGACCGACTCGACGACCCCGGTGCCGTCGCCATCACGATCGAAGCGAGCCTCGATCGCATCCGCCACGCGTCCCGGTGAGATCACGGACGCGCCGGAGACCGCGGGGCTCGGCGTGTGGCCGTGGTCGGCCGTGAGCGCCATCACCCAGTTGCCGACCCCGACCGTCCCGTTGAGGAAGCCGATCAGCTCCGGCAGGTCGCCGTCCTGCGCTCGGAGCGCGTCGTCCATCTCGGGGCTGTTCAGCGAGAAGAGGTGCCCGATCTCGTCGATCAGCTTGTAGTTCACGAAGAGCAGGTCGGGGACGTCGTCGGCTCCGAAGCCTTCCTGCCGAACGACCTCTTCGACCATCCTCGTCTGGAACGGGATCCGTGCAGGCGTGTGGAACCCCGCGAGCGTCTCTGGACCGGCCATGTCGTGATCGCGCCAACGGCCGTCGAGCATCCCGTCCATCCGGTCGAGCTCACCGAGGTATCCGGAGAGCGGCGGAAGGTCGTTCGCGTATGCGGGGAATCGGTAGAGGTCGCCGAGGTTGTCCGGCAAGCGCCACCGGATCCCGTCCGCGCCCTCGGACGCGACCCCCGAGATGTCGCGCAGGACGGCGAGATCCGCGTCCCCGCCAGGGAACCGAGTGCCGTGTCCGAGCATCCCGAGATGGATCGCGACGGTGCCGATCGCGCCGACGAGCGGATCGTTGTTCGACGCGCGGTCGTAGCGATCCGCGAGCGTGGGGAGTTCGAGGAAGCGCGGCCCGTTCCGCCATGGATCGACGAGCCGATCCCCGACCCGGAATCGCATCGCGACGATCCCATGGTTGCGCGAGAAGGCGCCGGTTCCGATCGTGGCGTGGATCTGCGCGGTGCTGGGTGGCGACGAGCCGACCTCGGCGTGTTCGAAATACGTGCCCTGATCGATCAGGGATCGGAGCACGGGCCAGGCGTCCGCGTGCGCCTCCAGCACGTCGCGTCCGGCACCGTCCCACACCACGACCACGATCAACCGCGGCGGCGTGGGCCGATCGGCCCGCGGGACGAGCGCTTCCCGGAGCGTCGTCCCGTCGGGAGCGTCGAAGTCGAACCGCAGGAGCTCGGCTTGGGTCGGCGCGATATCCGCCAGCGTGACCGGGCGCTCGACCGCTCCCTGCGCGGGAACGAAACCCGGTCCGTACCACAGGAGCGGCACGTCCGCGATGTAGTCCCACGGACCCGAGTGTGGGAACCCGCCGTGGCCCAGGTAGTCGGGCTCCGACGTCAGGACCTGGAGGTCGCCCGAACGATCGGGGCGATAGCCGTGGGCCGTCCGGCGGAGCGATCGCTCGGGGATCGCGCAGACCGTGGGCTCGAGCGGATCCCGCGCGTCCTCGGCGGTCGAGCCGGTCAGGCTGTCGCCCATCGCTCGACCGACGAGCTCCGCGTCGGCATCGGCGATCGGCACGGACGTCGGATCAGGGCGGAGGACCGGTATGGATCCCGCGACGGTCGCGGGAGCTCCGCACGCGGAGAGCACCACGAAGCACAGCAGCCACCGTGCCCCCACCGACGCTCCGATCCGGCCCCTCCCCAGCATCGGCTGAGTTCTACAGGAAGTCGTCTGATCTTGGGTCCCCGCCGATGCCGGTCCTCCCGAGCGCCTCCACGCTCCTACACTCGGTCGATGGCCCGGGCCGGACCGTTCGACGACCGCGCGTTGCGCCTGGCCCGATTCAGCGCCCAGCGCCTCGATGCGAGGCGGCGAAGCCGGCCGCTCGAGCTCGTTCGGCACCTGCTCGGGGTTCAGGCCCAGCTCCCGAGCGCCCCCGGCCTCGCGCTCCGGCCCCGCGGGGAGGCGATCACCGCCGAGCTGGTCGACCGCGCGCGGCTCTCGACGCGTTCGGTCGTTCGCACCTGGGCGATGCGCGGCACGCTCCACCTGATCGCGACCGAGGACATCGGGTGGGTCGTCCCGCTGCTGACCCAGCCGGGGATCGCCACCGCGCGCCGGCGGCTCCGCGACGTGGGGGTGCTCGGCGATCAGCCGGAGCGCGCCGTCCGTTCGATCGTGCGGATGCTCGGCTCCGAGGGTCCGCTGACGCGGGCCGAGATAGCCGAGGGCCTCACGCGACAGGGGTTCCGCACCGAAGGACAGGCGATCGCGTACCTCGTCTGGCTGGCGGCGGCGGACGGGCGCATCTGCTTTGGTCCCGATCTCGACCGAAAGCCAACCTTCGTCTTAACGCGGGACTGGGTCGGCGCGCAGCCCGCGCTGGATCGGGAGCGCGCGCTCGGCGAGCTGGCGTCGCGATACCTCCGCGCGCACGCGCCGGCCACACCCGCCGATCTGACGGCCTGGTCCGGGATCCGACGGATCGAATCGCTGGATGCCTGGCGTGCGATCGCAGACCGGATCGTGGAGGTGCCGACGGTCACCGGGACGATGTGGTCGCTGCGGGGGACGCCGGGGTCCGTCGAGGTCGCCGCCGTGCGGCTCCTCCCCGCGTTCGATCCGTACCTCCTCGGTTGGAAGGACCGGGGCCCGATCCTCGACCCGCTGCACCGTCGACGCGTGAACGCCGGCGGCGGCTGGGTCCGTCCGGTGTTCCTTGTGGACGGCCGGGTCGCCGGGACGTGGACGTTCGAGCGGGGGACGCGCGCCGACCGCATCCGCGTGTCGCCCTTCGCCCGGATCGCGTCGGGTGTCAGCAGAGGGATCGCCGCGGAGGCACGCGCGATCGGTTCGTACCTCGGTAAGCCGGTCGACGTCGACCTCGGCTAGGGTGCGGCCGACCTGTTGGCTCCGACCGGACGGGAGGACCGATGGACGTGGATCGTGGTTGCGACGCGACGTTCGAGCCCGGCGACGACGGGCGGTTCGCCGGAGAGGTGTGGCTGCGCGGGAGCCCACGCGCTCCGGACGGAACGAACGTCGGCGTAGTGCACTTCTCGCCGGGTGCTCGGACGCATTGGCACCAGCACCCTGGCGGTCAGTGGCTCTTCGGGGTCACCGGGCGTGGACGCGTCCGGTCCCGCGGTGAGGCCGGTCACGTGCTCGAGCCCGGCGACGTGGTGTTCGTGAGCGCGGGGGAGTGGCACTTCCACGGGGCGGAGCTCGACAGCCCGATGGTCCACGTCGCGGTGAACGAAGGCGGCGCTCCGGAGTGGGGCGCGCCGGTCACCGACGAGGAGTACACCGAGGGGTTCTGAGCCTCACGCTCGCGCGGCCTCGTCAGCGCCGATCGCCACGTCGTCGCCGACGCGGATCACTCCAGGCGTGATGACGCGCGCGTAGACGCCGAACGGCGGCGACGTCCTCGGCGGCACGTCGCGGTACCGTGAGATCACCGAGAGCGTCGGGAAGTCGCGTACCCCCGTGTCGGGGTTCAACGTCGTGACGACGCACCGGGGAACCTGCTCGCGGACCGCGAGCTCCACCTCGCCGATCCGGACGTGACCGCCGTCCCAGGCGTCCTCCTCGTGGGGCTCGCAGCCGTCGAGCTCGATCGTCATCCGGAAGCGGCCGGCGTCCAAGGATCCCCGTTCACCTTGGCGCGCAAGCTCCTCGACGGAAGCGAGCGACACGATCGTCACCGGCTCGACGTCGGTCCCGGCCCCCGGGTGATCCGTGCGCGCGAGCCGGGTCGCCGTTCCGGAGTACGCGGTGAACGCATCCGCCCACGGCCCGCCTACGATGTGCGCGGGGACGGGCCGGCCGTAGAAGTCGACGATCAGGGCCTCGCCGTCACCGGCCGCCGGGCCGGTCAACGCATGCCCGTCCGGGAACCGGAACGCGAGCTCGTCGATGTCCGCGTCGTACGCGACGGACACGAGGAGCATCGGGGCCTTCGTCGTCGCCGAGAACCGCTTCCCGGATCCATCGACGAAGAAGAAGTCGCGGTCGCCCACGGGTCCGTACGTCTCGATCCGAAGCGCGTCGGGATGGTTCAGCCGCGTGGATTTCACGGGGGTGACGTTGAGGCGTGCCACGGACGGCATGGCTCAAGAGCCTACCGGGCACCGCGCGCCGCCAGCGCACTTGCGGGCCCGACGGGCCGAGGCCTACCATCCGCCGGCGGGCCGGGAGCCGCACGATCGCCGGCCGACCGAGGGGGATCCAGGGGATGAACGGAGAGCGCGCGCACGACGACGTCGTGGCCGAGGTGACGGAGCTGCAGGCGACGCTGCGCGGCGAAGCCGTCGCCCGCGATGTCGATCCGGTGACCGTGATCGAGGACGACCTGCAGGTGCGCATCGCCGGCATCGATGGACGGATCGACCGTCTCGAGCGCCGACTGGACGATGTCGACGACGAGCTCGACCGTCGCGGACCGGGACCCGGGGAACCCCTCACGTGGCGCCGGCTCCCGGAGTTCAACCTCTGCCCGGCCGTGATGCAGCTCACCCTCGACGACGAGATCGCCCTGCTACAGACCACGATCCAGACCCGCCTCGAGCGCGAGGCCTGAGCCTCCGGCCGCCGCCCGGGGGCGTGGTAGCGTCGAGACGATGGACCCCGAACCGCACCCGGACCTCGCGCCGCTGCGGTTCCTGCTGGGGATCTGGCGGGGCGAGGGCAAGGGCGAGTACCCCACGCTCGAGCCCTTCGCGTACGGCGAAGAGATGACCTTCGAGCACGTGGGGGATCCGTTCCTGTTGTATGCGCAGCGGAGCTGGTCGACCGACGATGGCGCCGCACTGCACTTCGAACGGGGGTTCGTCCGACCGGGAGGACCTGGACGCGTGGAGCTGACGCTCGCTCATCCGCTCGGGCTGGCGGAGGTCGCCGAGGGGAGCCTGGACGGTACCTCCTTCGCGGTGGAGACCGGAGCGATCGGTCGGACGCGCACGGGGAGCGCCGTCGTTGCCGCGCGACGACGCTACCGGGTCGACGGTGACGTCATGACCTACGAGATGGACATGGAGATGGATCGCGTGCCGATGGCTCGTCACCTGCGCGGAACGCTCCGCCGGGTGTCGCGGCCGTGAGCGACCGGCCGTCCGCGCCGCGCGATCTCAACCTGTGGTGGCTCGGGGCGTCCGTCGCCGGCGTCGCGATCGGAGCGCTCCTGTGGTTCACCGATCGATCAGATCCGGCGAACCTGCTCTGGGCGGTGACGGCCGCGGTCGCCCTGGTGCCCCTCACGATCGAGGTGGTCGGCGGGCTCCTCAGGCGAGCCGCCGGCGTCGACGTGATCGCGTGGCTCGCCCTGGTCGGCTCGTTGGCGCTCGAGGAGTTCCTCGCCGGCGCCGTGATCGCCGTGATGCTCGCGAGCGGGCAGGCGCTGGAGTCCTACGCGGACCGCCGCGCGCATCGGGAGCTGTCGTCACTGCTCGAGCGCGCACCGGTGATCGTGACGCGTTACGAGGACGGCGGACTGGTGCCGCGACCGATCGAGGACGTGGCGCCTGGGGACCGCCTGCTCGTGAAGACCGGAGAGGTCGTGCCCGTCGACGGTGTGCTCCTCGCCCCCGGCGTCTTCGACGAGGCCGCCTTGACGGGCGAGTCCCGGCCCGTCGAGCGCCTCCGGGGCGACCAGGTCCGATCGGGCGCGGTCAACGCGGGTTCGGCCTTGGATCTGCGCGCGATCGCGACCGCCGAGGAGAGCACCTACGCGGGGATCGTCCGGTTGGTGCGCGAGGCCTCCGAAGGGAAGGCCCCCGCCGTGCGCCTGGCCGATCGCTACGCGGCCATCTTCATCCCGGTCACCCTCGGGCTCGCGGGCCTCGCGTGGGCCGTGTCGGGCGATCCGGTCCGCGCGCTCTCCGTCCTCGTCGTGGCGACCCCTTGTCCGCTGATCCTCGCGGTGCCGATCGCGGTGGTCGCCGGGATCTCCCGCGCCGCCCACCGCGGCATCATCGTCAAGGGCGGCGGCGCGCTCGAGACCCTCGCCCGCGGCACGGTCCTGCTGTTCGACAAGACCGGGACGCTCACGTCGGGGATCCCGCAGCTCGCGGACGTGGAGGCGTTCGGCGAGCTCGACCCGCAAGAGGTGCTGCGTTTGACGGCGGCGGTCGACCAGGTCTCGGCCCACGTGCTGGCGAGCGCGATCGTCCATGCCGCTCGCGAGCGCGGCCTGGACCTGCCGTTCCCGACCGATGTCGTGGAGCAGCATGGATCCGGGATCTCGGGCACGGTGGAGGGCCGGCGCGTCGCGATCGGGAAGGCGTCCTTCGTGTCGGGCGACGCGCCGATGCCGCGGCGGGCCAGGGACGTCCGCCGCCGGACATCCCTGGACGGCTCATCGTGCGTGTTCGTCGCCGTTGACGGGGAGGTCTCCGGCGCGCTCGTGATCGACGATCCCATCAGGGCGGACTCGCCGCGGGTGATCCGCACGCTCCGTCGGGCCGGGATCCGACGCATCGTGATGGTGACCGGCGATCACCCGGACGTCGCGGAATCGGTCGGCGCCGCGCTCGGGGTCGACCGGGTCCTGTCCGAGCGCGACCCATCGGAGAAGGTCGAGGCGGTCGAGGCCGAGCGCGAGGAGGGCGTGACGATCTTCGTGGGCGACGGGCTGAACGACGCGCCCGCGCTCGCCGCCGCCGACGTGGGCGTCGCGATGGGCGCCCGCGGGGCGACGGCGTCGTCGGAGGCGGCGGACGTCGTGCTGGTGGTCGACCGACTCGACCGCATCGCGGAGGCGATGGCGATCGCTCGGCGTTCCCGGCGGATCGCGGTCCAGAGCGTGGTGATCGGCATGGGCCTCGCGTTCGTCGGGATGATCGGCGGCGCGCTCGGGCTCTTCGTCCCGGTGGTCGGCGCGGCGATCCAAGAGGTCATCGACGTCTTCGCGATCCTGAACGCGCTGCGCGCCGTGCGGGGCGACGGGCGATCCCGGCGCGCCCTGCCGCCCACGGACGTCGGCGAGCGGTTCCGAGCCGAGCATCGGGAGTTCGCGGCGGACCTGCAGCGGATCCGCGCGACCGCCGACCACCTGAGCGAACTGTCCGACCACGAGCTCCGGGAGCAGCTCGCCGACATCCGGATCTTCGTGCTGGAACGGCTCCCGCGGCACGAAGAAGAGGAGGAGGCCGACGTCTACCCGGTCGTCGCCCGCGCGCTGGGCGGCGAGGACCCGCTCTCGAGCATGAGCCGCGCCCACCTCGAGATCTCGCACCTCGGCCGGCTGTACCAGACGGTGGTCGACGACCTGCCGGCGGAAGGACCCACGCCGGAGGATCTGATGGACCTCCGGCGGCTCCTGTACGGGCTGCACGCGGTCCTCCGCCTGCACTTCGCGCAGGAGGAGGAGGTCTACGCCTGGCTCGCCTCCGAGGGATCGCCGTCGGAGGTCGTGGTCCGGTAACCGCCGGGGTGACCCGGGAGGAAGACGCGGAACGACGCCCCGCCCCCCGGCCGCTCCTCGACCCAAGCGCCCCCGTCGTGCAGCTCGGCGAAGCGTGCGACGAGCGACAGCCCCACGCCCATCCCCGGCGCGTACGCCGATGCCTCGGATCCCGCCTGTTGGAAGGCGTCGAAGATCCGGTCCCGATCCTCGGGCGGGACCCCGGGGCCGTCGTCCTCGACGATCAACAGGGCGCCGTCCTCCCAGGCCTTGACCCGGACCCAGACGCGCGACCGGGCAGGGGTGTGCTTCGCCGCGTTGCCGAGGAGGTTCTCGACGATCCGCTCCACCTTCGGGACGTCGATCGGGGTCACCACCGGCTCGATCTCGAGCGACACCTCACGCCCCTCCAGCACCTCCGTGGTCGTCGCGATGTCGGTGACGAGGGCGCCGACATCGGTCGCGCGGAAGACGAGCTCGACGTCGCCGCGGGTGATCCGGTCCAGATCCAGTAGGTCGGTGACGAGCCGGTCCAGGCGTCGGGCGTTCTGCGCGATCCGGCGCGCGAGCTCGCGCGTCTCCTCGGGCCCGAAGGCGACGTCGGACCGGCCCATCGTGATCGCCAGCCCGAGGATCGCCGCGAGCGGCGTCCGCAGGTCGTGGGAGACCGCTTGGAGGAACGTGTTCTTCATCTCGTCGATCGCCCGGAGCCGCTCCGCGGCCTGCCGCTCCACCTGCAGATCGCGCGCGAGGGAGCGCGCCACGTAGCGTTCGGTCACGTCGAGCAGGACCCCTTGCCGCCCCGCGGACGCGCCCCTCTCGTCGCTGACGATCCGCGCCACGTCGTGCAGCCACAGCTCGCGACCGTCGCGCGCGCGCACCCGATACGTCGTGTCGCGGACCTCGTCGGCGTCGCCCGGGGCCGGCAGGAGGCCGGCGTCCGACGGATCGACGATCCGGGCGCGGAGGTCGACCTCGTCGTCCCAGTCCTCCGGGGTGAACCCGAGCATCGTCGTCGTCTGGGGGGATACGTAGCGCACCCGACCGGTCACGTCCTCGAGGTAGGTGATCGCCGGCATCTGCTCGACGAGCGTCCGATACCGGGACTCCGCGTCCACGGCCCGGGCCCGCGCGTCCTTCAACGCGGAGATGTCCGTGATCACGCCCTGTCGCGTCACGGGGCGGCCCTCCGGGTCGCGGACCACGACGGAGCCGTCGTGGATCCAGCGGATCCGGCCGTCGCGCGCCAGCATCCGGTACTCGGCCTCGAAGGGCACGGCGTCGCGATCCGACGCCGCACGGGCCGCGAGGACGGCGTCGCGGTCCGCGGGGTGGATCGCGTCCCGCCAGGTCGCGGAGGGATCCGCGATCCACTCGCGTGGGTCGATCCCGAGCAGCGCCGTCACCGCCGGGTTCACGTAGGCGCGGTCCTCGTCGTCCAGCGACTCCGCGTAGACGATCGCCGGGAGCTGGTCCACGAGGGCCTCGTAGCGCGCCTCCGAGTCCCGAGCCCGCTCTTCGCTCTCCCGGGCCCTCGTGACGTCCTCGAAGATCCCCTGCAGGTACCTGGGCTCGCCCCGGTCGTCGCGAACGAGCACGGCCTCGTCGTGCACGTGGACGATCCGGCCGTCCGGTCCGATCAGGCGCAGGTCCAACGAGAGCGCGTCGCCAGACTCCGCCACGCGCCGGCGGGCGCGCGACACGCGCTCACGGTCGTCGGGATGGATCCGCTCGATCCAGGGTTCCGCCATCCACCGCGTCGCAGGGACGCCCAGGATCTCCTCGATCCGGGGGCTCACGTACAGCGTCGGGCCGGGTGCTCCGCCCGGCTCGACCCCCTCGATGTACACGACGGCCGTGAGGCGTTCGACGACCCGCCGGAAGCGATCCTCGGCCTCACGTCGTTCCGCCTCGAGCGCGCGCTGCCGCGTGACGTCGACGATGAGGCCGCGGAGCAGGGTCGGGTGGCCGTCGGCGTCCTTCACCACGTGCCCCAGGTCGCGGACGGCGCGGAAGCCGCCGTCCCCGGCGAGGAACCGGTACTCGGTGTCGAAGCTCCAGCCGGAGGTCGCGGCGCGCACGAACTGGGCGGTCACCCGCTCGCGATCCTCCGGATGGAGCCGATCGGACCAGAAGGTCGGGTCGGCGAGCCACTCGGCGGGCGTGTATCCGAGGAGGTCCGACACGCCTTGGCTCACGAACGTGAACCGGAGGGTGCGGGCGTCCGCCTCCCAGGCGACGGCGTCCAGGTCCGAGATCAGGCTCCGGGCGCGCCGGAGCTCCCGCTCCGGGTCGGGGGGTCTCGCGTCGCTCATCGTGATCAGGATGCCATCGCGCCGCCGTCGGCGCGCGGGTCGCTCGCCACGTCGAACGATCCGTCCGGGAGGGTGAGGATCAGGTGGGCTTGGCCGACCTCTTCGCTGGGCGCCTCGACAAGCTCGAGCCGGTACCCGGCCCGCGCGATCGCCGCCGTCGTCGCCTCGGGGAGGCCTCGCTCCGCGAGGACGAACGGGGGATCGGGTTCGACGTCCATGCCGCCCACGAGCCATCGGGGCGCCCCCAGGACCTCGGCCGCGGACCGGTGGCCGGCGAACGCCCGCAGCAGGTTCTCGGCGTTGATCTGCGGCTGGGCGTAGCCGCCCATCGTTCCGGCGGCGGCGGCCAGCCGGTCGCCGCGATGCACGAGGACCGGCATCAGGGTGTGTGCGGGGCGCTTCCCGGGGGCGAGGACGTTCGGGTGGGCGGGGTCGAGCGTGAACCCGGCGCCTCGGTTCTGCAGGACGATGCCGGTCGTCGGCTCGCAGATCCCCGATCCGAACCCCGCGGCGAGGCTCTGGATCAGGGAGACCGCCCAGCCCTGCGCGTCCGCCGCCACGAGGGCGATCGTGTTCCCGGGCATGGGGGCGGGTGTCGCCGGGTCGCGTTCCCGGACCTCGTCCGCGAGCGCCGCCAGGTGCCCGTCGTCGAGGAGCGTGGAGGGGTGCACGGGCATCGCGTCCGCATCGGCGAGGTGCCGGTCCCGATCCCGGGACGCGGCCGAGGCGATCAGGGCGAGGGTCCCGGCGTCGGCGCCCGCGGGATCCGGGTCGATGCCCAGGCGCTCCACCAGGGCGAGGATCTGCAGGAGCACGAACCCCTGGGAGTTCGGCGGCACGACCCGCACGTCGAGCCCGCCGAACCGACCGACGAGCGGCGGGACGATGTCGGCGCGGTGCGCCTCCAGATCGGCCAGGTCGAGGGCGGAGCCCGACGGTCGGAGGCCGTCCGTCAGCCGGCGGCCCAGGTCACCGCCGTACAGCGCGGACGGTCCGTACGCGGCGATCGTCTGCAGGCTCGCCCCGAGGGCCGGCTGGACGAAGGGGTCGCCCAGCGCGAGCCGACGCCCACCCGGGCGGTAGGTCTCGGCCAGGCCCGGGTCGTCGCCGACCTCGGTCGACAGCTCGTCGAGCGTGCCCGCGAGCGACCGGGAGACGGCGACGCCGCCGTGCGCGTAGGCGATCGCGGGCGTGAACGCGTCCGCCCACGGGAGCAGCCCTCCCTCGCGATGCAGCAGGTCCCACCCGCTCACGGCGCCCGGGACGGTGATGACATCGGGACCTCGCGACGGCATCCGAGCGTGACGCGCGCGGACGGCATCCACGGCGAGCCCCGCCGGGGCTCGGCCGCTCGCGTTCAGCGCCACCGTCTGACCGTCGGGCCGCTGGATCAGCGCGAAGAGGTCGCCGCCGACCCCGCACATGTGCGGGTACACGACGGCGAGCGTGACGCCGGCGGCCAGGGCGGCATCGATGGCGTTCCCGCCGCGCTCGAAGGCCACGGCTCCCGCCTCGGTCGCGAGCGCGTGCGGCGTCGCCAGTGCCCATCGCTCACCCGCCGCGCTCAGCTCCACCGCGCCTCCCCCGGGGCGGACCGGCCTTCCCCAGGCGCAGTCTGGCAGGTCGGGCACCACCACGTCGCCCGCGCTCGGTCGCCCCGACGCCGCGCGGGGATCGCGGTGCCGCACGGAGCCTCGCCGCCCTTCGGTGGATCGAGTCGCCCTCGGGCACGTCAGGCTCGGACCGCGAGCCCGCGGTAGCCGTCGGCGAACCCCGCGGCGCGCAGGGCCTCCGCGACGACGGCCTCGCCCGCCGGGACGCCGTCGATCGACGTCAGCTCGATCCGACGCAGACGCCCGTCCTTCACGAGCGCCACCAGCGCCTCGGCCCAGGCCTCCGGGGGAACCCCGAACGTCAGCAGGCGCCGGGCGCCGCGCTCGAGGAACGCGGCGAGCGCCCCGTCCACGAGCACGGTCATCGCCCCCGCCGACCGGGATGGCCGGCCGGGGCCGTCGGGCCACGGGAGGGTCGCCCCGTACGGCTGGGCGGGGTCGGGGGCCGCCAGCGCGATCGCGGTGTGGGCGCCGGGCTCCGCCCGCCCGTCGGCGGCACCCTGGGACGGCTCCCGGTCGTCCGGCCTCGACTCACGCATCGCGCGGAGCCGGTCCACGGCCCCTGGGTGGGCGAACTGCGCGGCACCCAGGCCGGCGACGAAATAGCCGCGACGGACGGCGCCCGAGGCCTCCATCGCCCGGAGCACGCCGTACACGCCGGCGAAGCCTCCGGGGACGCCTTCGGCGAGCACGGTCTCACGCGTCACGACGCCGAACCGGTCGAGGAGCTGCGTGGCGCGCGCATGCGCGATCTCGGTGGGTGAGGCGGCCGGCTCGAGGAGCGACGCGACCAGCGACCAGCGACCGGCGCCCGCGGGCGGTCCCGCCCGCCGGAGCGCCCCCGGTCGTGGCCGCGCGCCCGCACGCGGCGGGCGGGACCGCCCACGACCCACGAACGCGCGCAGGGGCGTGAGGGTGTCGTTCGTGACCTCGCCGGCCCAGACGAGGTCCCAGAGCGCTCGCAGGAGCGTCCGCTCGTCCGCGAGGCCCGAGGCCTGCACGATCTCGGGCCAGAAGGATGCACCCCGCGAGGTCAGGTGGTCCCGGATCGCGTCGTGGACGCCCCCGGTCGGCGGCTCCTCGGCGCGCGGCGGGGCGAGCAGCCGCACCCGGTCCCGGAAGCTGAGCGTGACGCGGCCGTCGTGGGCGCCGAGCCCCCCCGCGCCGACCCACACGAGCTCGCCGCTCGCGCAGAGCGCGTCGAGGTCCGCGGGGCGGTACGCGCGGACGCGGGCGGGCAGGACGTCCGTCTCCAGGATCGAGGCCGGGATCGCCGCGCCCTGCAGACGTCCGATCGCCTCCGCGAGGGCGTCGGCCGCGCCGCTCGGCCGATCGGCGCCCTGCCACGCGGGCAGGAACCGGCCGAGCGCGGCCGCGTCCACCGGCTCGATCTCGCGACGGAGCGCGGCGAGCGACCGCTGCCGCAGCCGGCGCAGCACCTCGGCGTCGCACCACTCGCGCTCCACGCCCCCGGGGCGGAACTCGCCGTGGGCGATCCGCCCCTCGGCCTCCAGACCGGCCAGCTCGGGGCGGATCCGCTCGGCGCCGACGCCCAGGCGCGCGGACACCTCGTCGGCCAGGAACGGCCCGTGGGTCCGTGCGTAGCGGGCCACCAGGTCCCGCAGGGGAGCGGCGACGGGCTCGGCGAACGCGGCGGGGATCCCGAGCGGGAGCGAGACGCCGAGCGCGTCGCGCAGGCGGGCCGCGTCCTCGACGGCCGCGACGCGGTCCTCGCCGGCGATCCGCACGCGGATCGCTCGCCCCTCCTCGAGCACCCGGTCGATGGCGGCAGCGGCCGCGGACGGCTCCGCCATCCGCGGGCGGACCTCCTCCTCGGAGAGCGGCCCGAGCGACCGCAGCAGGTCGTGCACGCCGTCCGCGCCGCGCGCCCCCCGGCCGGGGGCCAGGCGCTGCAGCTCGAGCTCCACGTCGTCGAGCGCGCGAGGATCGAGCAGCTCGCGGAGCTCCTCCGCGCCCAGCAGCTCCCGCAGCAGGTCGCGGTCCAGGGCGAGGGCCGCCGCCCGCCGCTCCGCGAGCGGCGCGTCGCCCTCGTACATGTAGACCGCGATCCAGCGGAAGAGAAGCGACTGCGCGAACGGCGAGGCGTGCTCGGTCTCGACCGTGACGAGCTTCGTCCGGCGCGCCCGCAGGTCGCCCATCACCTCCCGGAGCGCCGGCACGTCGAACACGTCGCGCAGGCATTCGCGCGTCGCCTCGAGCAGGATCGGGAAGGTCGGGTGCTTCGCGGCCTCGGCCAGCAGATCCGCCGCCCGCTGCCGTTGTTGCCAGAGCGGTGTGCGTTGCCCCGGCCGGCGTCGCGGAAGGAGCAGGGCGCGCGCGGCCGCCTCGCGGAAGACGCTCGCGAACAGCGCCGTTCCCGGCAGCGCCCGGACGACCTCGTCCTCGACGTCGCCGGGCTCGAAGAGGAGGTCCTCGACGGGGATCCGATCCTCGGCCTCGGGCAGTCGGATCACGATCCCGTCGTCGCTCCACAGGACCTGGCCGCCGGATCCGACCCGGTCGGCGAGCCGCGCCTCGATCGCGAGCGCCCACGGCGCGTGCACGCGCGAGCCGAACGGAGAAAGGAGGCAGACCCGCCAGTCGCCGACCTCGTCGCGGAACCGCTCGACGACGACCGTCCGGTCGTCCGGGACGACCCCGGCCGCCGCTCGCTGGTCGTCGAGGTAGGTGACGAGGTTCTCGGCCGCGAGCGCGTCGAGGCCGACGTCGCGCCGGAGCCGTTCGACGGCCGCGTCGTGCTCCGTCTCGCCGAGCTCGCGCGTGAACGCGCCCAGCGCCCGCCCCAGCTCGAGCGGCCGCCCGGGCTTGTCGCCGTGCCAGAAGGGCATCTTGCCGACCTCCCCGGGTGCCGGGGTCACCACGACCCGGTCGCGGGTGATCTCCTGGATGCGCCAGGCCGAGGCGCCGAGCAGGAACACCTCGCCCGGGCGGCTCTCGTAGACCATCTCCTCGTCCAGCTCGCCCACCCGGGTGCCGTCGGGCAGGAAGACGCCGAACAGGCCGCGGTCGGGGATCGTGCCGCCGTTCGTGATCGCGAGGCTGCCCGCGCCGTCCCGGGCGCGCACCATGTCGGTGGCCCGGTCCCACACGATCCTCGGCCGGAGCTCCGCGAACCCGTCGCTCGGGTACCGGCCGGCCAGCAGGTCGAGCACGGCGAGGAAGACCTCGTCGGACAGGTCCTCGAAGTTCGCGGCGCGTCGCACGACCGCGCGCAGCTCGGGCACGGACCACTCCTGCACGGCGCACATCGCCACGATCTGCTGCGCCAGGACGTCGAGCGGGTTGCGCGGGTAGCGCGTCTCCTCGATCAGCCCGCCGAGCATCCGCTCGGTGACGACGGCTGCCTCCAGGAGGTCGCCGCGGAACTTCGGGAAGATCTTGCCCTTCGACGGTTCGCCGACGCGGTGCCCGGCCCGGCCGATCCGCTGCAGCCCGCTCGCCACGGATCCGGGGGACTCGACCTGGATCACGAGGTCGACGGCCCCCATGTCGATCCCCAGCTCGAGCGAGCTGGTGGCGACGATCGCCTTCAGCCGGCCGGCCTTCAGCGAGTCCTCGACCTCCAGCCGCTGTTCCCGCGCGAGCGACCCGTGGTGGGCCCTGACGAGGTCTTCGCCCGCGAGCTCGTTGAGGTGGGAGGCGAGGCGCTCGGCGAGGCGCCGGGCGTTGGTGAACACGATCGTCGATCGATGGGCGCGGATCAGCTCGAGCAGCCTCGGGTGGATCGACGGCCAGATCGAGGCATGCTCGGGCCCGCGCACACCGCCGTCCTCGGCGAGCGATGTCTCGACCGGCCGTCCGAGCTCGGCCAGGTCCTCGACCGGGACGACGATCTCGATCTCCATCGGCTTGCGGTGGCCGGCGTCGACGATCGTCACGGGCCGCGGTCCGTCGGCCGTGCGACCGCCCAGGAACCGGGCGATCTCTTCGAGCGGCCGTTGGGTGGCCGACAGGCCGATCCGCTGCGGCGGGCGCTCGGTGAGCGTCTCCAGCCGCTCGAGCGAGAGCGCGAGGTGGGCGCCCCGCTTGGTCGCCGCGAGCGAGTGGATCTCGTCGACGATCACCGACCGGACCCCGCGCAGCGTCTCCCGCGCCGACGACGTGAGCATCAGGTACAGGGACTCCGGCGTCGTGATGAGGATGTCGGGGGGCGCCTTCACCAGCCGCCGACGCTCCGTCGCGGGGGTGTCGCCGGTGCGGACCCCGACGACCGGCACGTGGGCGAGCGGCGCGCCGAGCCGCTCGCCGGCGAGCTGGATCCCGCCGAGCGGCGCCCGCAGGTTCCTCTCGACGTCGACGGCGAGCGCCCGCAGCGGTGAGAGGTAGAGGACGCGCGTGCGCTCGGCCTGGCTGGGCGGCGGCTCGGACGCGAGCCGGTCGATCGCCCACAGGAACGCCGCGAGCGTCTTGCCGGACCCCGTCGGCGCGAGGACCAGCGTGTGATCGCCACGCGCGATCGGCGGCCAGCCCCCGAGTTGGGCGGCCGTGGGCTCACGGAAGGAGCCGTCGAACCATGCGCGGACGGCGGGGGAGAAGACCTCGAGCGTCACCGGGACACCGTACCCGCAACGGCCGACAGGGCGGACGGGCCCTCGACGTAGGATGACCGCCCATGCGAGCTCCCCGTTCCGACCGGCGTCCCCGCAGCGCGTGCGCGGCGGGGATCCTGCTGCTCGGGACGCTCGCCGGGTGGGCGGCGCTCGCGCCGCCCACCCTCGCCCAGACCCCGTCTCCGGGCCCGTCGCCGGGACCGGCGACCGGCTCGGCCGGCACCCAGGTCGTCCTGCTCGGGCGCGTCGTGGTGGATGCCGGCGAATCCGTCCGGGAGGTCGTGGTGTTCTCCGGCCGGGTCCAGGTGGACGGCCTGGTCCGGGGGGACGTCGTCGTGTTCGACGGGCCGATCGTCGTCGCGGGCCAGGTGAGTGGGAGCGTCGTCGCGCTCTCGGGCTCGATCCGCCTGGCCGCGACCGCGCAGGTGGGCGGCGACGTGCTCGCCCACGACCGGGTCCGGGCCGAGGCGGGCGCGCAGGTGGGCGGCGAGGTCCGCGAGTCCGTCGCCTTCTCGGCCCGCGCGCCGCTGCGGGCGCTCGGCGCGCTCGTCTCGTGGCTCGCGGTCTCGGTGTCGACCCTGCTGCTCGGCCTGGTCCTGGTCCTCCTCGCGCCGGGCGGGCTGGAGCGGAGCGCTGCGGCTGCCCGAACGGCCTGGCTCGCGTCGGCGGGGTGGGGGGCGCTGCTCGCGCTGCTGCTCCCCGTGGTCGCGATCCTCGCGACGGCGTCGGTGCTGGGGCTCCCGCTCGGGCTCACGCTCCTGCTCGCCCTCGCCTTCCTCGCGCTCGCCGGGTACGTGGTGACGGTGTTCGCGATCGGACGTCTCGCGGTGGGACCGGGACGGCGCGGGATCCTCGCCCTGCTCGCCGGCTGGGGGATCGCGACCGCGATCGGGATCGTGCCGTACCTGAACGCGGCCGTGCTGGTGGCGGGGTCGGTGTTCGGGGTCGGGCTGGCGCTGGTCGCCGCGTGGCGGACACGGACCGGGGCGGCGGGCTCGACGCCGGCGGGTCGCCGGGGGGGACGCCACCGTGCCGGGGCGTCGACGAGCGGAGGCGGCCGCTGGCGCGGTGGGGGCGCGACGCCGTCCGCCGCGCCCCCACCGTCCGACTAGCGCATCACCGCGAAGGATCCGGCCCGCAGGAACCGTACCTTCACGACGAGATCCAGGTGGGCCTTCGCGTGCCACGAGTAGATCCGGTCGATCGACACGACGCAGGCGGCCGCCGACGTCCGCCAGCCGCACCACGGCAGCTCTCGGACGAACGCCCCGGTCTCGGCGTCGCGGAAGGCGACCCGCACCGGGTTCCAGCTGAGGGGCGCGATCGTTCGGTCGAAGAGCAGGAACCCGATGTGCGGATCCCGCGCGCTCGCGGCCGCGGGGGGCGTGAAGGTCACGACGCTCCCGATGGTCCTCGGGGTAGACGTGAGACGTCCGTCACCGTGGCGGACCGAGGTGGGGCACGAGAACGAGCCGCCGCACGGGCTCTCGGCGATCGTGAAGACGCCACCGGGACCGCTCGGAAGCAGCGCGGCCCCGACGGTGGGGTCTTCGGCCGTCGCGATCGGCCAACCCTCGGGCCACGTCGACGTCGCATCGGTCACCAGCACGTCGCCGGCGTTCGGCGGGATGAAGCCGGTCGCGAACGTCATCTGCCGTGGGAGGAGCGACGTGGTCTCGGCGTCCCGGTCGTTCGAGGCGTCGTGGTCGTCGGGAGAGGTGACCTCGACCAGGTTCGTGAGCGACGAGGGCGTGGACACCCAGGGCGTATCCAGGATGAGGCGAACCTGCACCGACCCACCGGCGGGGATCGAGCCGAGCGAGCAAGAGACCACGCCCTTGCTCGCCACGCATCGGTACGCGTTCGGGTTCGGCCTGACGAAGGCGGCGCCCGTCGGAAGGGTGTCACGCAGCATCACGTCCGACGCGGCGTCACCCCCGAGGTTGCGCACGAGCACCGTGTACGCGACGTCGTAGCCGCCGGTGACGGGGTCGGGGGCGTCCTCGACCGACACCACGGAGACGTCGGCGGATCCGATCGGCGTCAGCGTCGTCGTGTCCGACGAGACGTCGTCGGACCCGTCCGGGTCGGGTTCGGCAGCGTCCACCGAGGCAGTGTTCGTGAGGTCCGTGTCCTCGTCGACGAGCGACGTCCCGAGCACGAGCGTGACCGTGGCCGACGCTCCGTCCGCCATGGAGCCGAGCGCACAGGTCACGGCATCGGCGTCGTGATCGCACGAGCCCTGCGAAGGCACGGCCGACCCGAACGTCGTCCCGTCCGGGAGGGGATCCGTCACGGTCACGCCGGTCGCGTCGCCCGGCCCATCGTTCCGGACGGTCAGCGTGTACGTGAGGTCGTCGCCACCGGTCGAGTCGTCGAGGCCGTCGGTCTTCTCGAGCGAGAGGTCGGCTGATGCGGGGCGCTCGACGGTCGTCGCGGTCGCCGCGTTGTCGTCAGGATCCCCGTCGGGGGGGTTCGACGCGACCGTCGCGGTGTTCGAGATCGTCCGCGGGTCGCCTCCTGAGAACACGTCTGCGCGAACCGACACCGTGATCAGGGCTCCCGAGCCCGCCGGGAGCGTGCCCAGCGCGCACGACACGGTTCCGGCCATGTTCGAGCACGACCCCTGATCGGCCACCGCGCCGACGAATACGACCTCATCCGGGAGCGGATCGGTCAGTACGACCTCGTCCGCGCCGTCGGATCCTCCGTTCGAGACTTCGATGAGGTAGTCGAACGTGTGCCCTTCGATCACGTCTGCCGGAGCCGACTTCGTGATCGAGAGATCGGCTTCGGTACCGCCGCCCCCGCCGAGCTCTACGCAGTTCGAGAACTCGGACGTGCCGTCGTCGTTCGTCGCGGTCGCCGTGACCGCCTGCCATCCGTTGAGCGTCAGGGGGAACGAGAAGGATGCGTCGCCCGAAGCATCCGTATCGACCGTCCGCTGACGCAGGAAGGCACGACCCTCGCCCGCGTCGGTCGTGCAGTCCATGTTGCCGAAGAACTCGACCCGGTAGGGATGGCTCGGCGCGAAGCCCGAGAGCGAGCCCGTCACTTCGGATCCGTTCACCGTGTCCACGAGTCCGGAGAGCACCGGGGGCTGCTGATCGTTGTTCGCGGTGAGCTCTAGGTCGATCCCCAGGCCGCCGTTCGTGTGGATCGAGTTGCTGAGGACGCGCTCGTTCGTGTTCCCGCCGAGCACGTGGACGCCGGCGCCGCCGTTGTGCGCGATCCAGTTGGCCTCCGGGAGGCTCCCGCCGATCATCGCGCCGTCCGTCAGGTCGCCGCCGGCGATCAGGACGCCGTCGTCGCCGTTGCCGAGGTCCGCGGAGCCGCCGGGGTCGGTACCGATCGCGTTGTTGCGCAGGACGACGCCCGGCACGCCACCGCCGGGGGGCGCGTTCGCGTCGTCGCCGATCCGGATCCCGACGCCGAGGTTCGCGGAGACGATGTTGCTGAACAGGACCGCTCGCTCGCTGATGCCCGTGCCTCCGCGGAGCTCGATGCCGGCGGCGTTGGGGAGCGCGATCCCGCCGTTCAGATCCACGCCGACCGTGTTGCCGTTGAGGGTTACGTCGTCGGAGTCCTCGACGAGGATGCCGACACCGCCGTTGCCGCTCACCTGGTTGCCGAGGGCGGCGCTCGTCTGGTGCCCGACGATCGCGAGGCCGTCGCCGGCGTTGCCCAGGTCTGCCTCGTTGGAGGCGTCGGTTCCGATCAGCACACCCATCAGCGTCGAGTCACCGCCACCGGCGATCACGATGCCGCGAGCGTTGTCTGACACGACCGTCTCGTCCAGGAACGACGATCCCCCGACGACCAGCCCGGCCGTGTCGACGGCACGGATCCCGACCCCCCCGTTCCCGAGGCCGGTCATCCCGAGCAGGTCGGTCCCCACGAACGAGCCCGCGATCGTGACGTCATCGGCCCTGACCACGATGCCGTCACCGGTGAAGCGGTTCACCGCCAGGCCTCGGATCTGGGTCATGTCCCCGTCGATCGCCAGGCCATCCGCCGGTCCCGAGATCAGCGAGCCGTCAAGCTCGACGCCGGGGGCCGGGAAGAAGGGAGGGACGCTCGAGGGGGTGCTCCCGTCGATCGTGAGGGTGTCGGTGATCGTCGGCAGCGCGGATCCCGGACGGATCTGGACGACTGCGCCCGCGAACGTGATCATGTCGGGGCCGGCCAGGGCGTTCGTCTCCTCGATGGCGGCGCGAAGCGTGCAGGTCGGGGGCGAAGCCGCCGTCGCGCAGATGGTGTCGCCGGGGATCGCGTCGGATCCATCGGCGGTGGAGTTGACGACGAACGAGGCCGCTGAGGCGGGTCCGCCGGGAAGGCCGACGAGGCCGGCGACCAGCGCGAGGCCGACGCCGGCGCGCGCCGCGCGCAGGATGAGCGTCCGACGGTGGGAGCTTCGAAGGCGGATCATGCGGGATTCCCTTCCGGTCGCTACCACCCATTGGGTATGCGTCCAGGATGGGCTGCGGCCGAGGGCGTGTCATCCGGCATCGGTTCACCATGTCGTGACCCCGTCGAGGGGGTACACCTCACCCGGTTCGGGGCCGACCATCGCCAGATGGTCATGGGTCCACCCCGTCCGAAGGGCGGGGTGCGGCGAGCGCTGGGGGAGGCCCACCGGTGCCGGCGCGGTCCGCCGGATCCACGGATGCCGCAGCGTCAGTGTGGGTGCGGCTGGGTCTCGAGCCAGTTCCTGAGGTTGCCCACGTGCTGGCGCGGCTCGGCACCGTGCGCGCACGTCATCGGGTCCTCGCAGGGCGGGTTCCCCTCCATCGTGAAGAAGTTGAATCGGCAGTCCGGGCAGTACACGTCGAGCTCCTCGGGGAGGTACGGGCAGTCTCCCCACGAGCACGAGCGCACGCCCTCGCCGGTCCGTAGGTCGAACCCGCACCCCGGGCACTGGCGGAAGCCTTCCCATCTGGCCATGGTGCTCGCCTCCTCGCCGTCATGGGACCCCTTCTGAGGGTGCCGAGGCAGGGCCACGGGACCCCTCCTCGACGGGCCGCTATCCTTGTCGGCGTGAGGCCGTCGGACGGGCCGATCCCGCCGGGCGACCGGCCGGTGTGTCATCTCTGCGGCCGCCCGACCTACGATCCCGACAAGCGCGAGCGACCGTGGGTCCGGGCGGTGGCGGACGGACGGCAGGTGCTGATCTGCCCCGGCTGCCAGCGCGACCGCCCGGACTGGGCCGAGGGCCTGGATCGGTGCGAGTCGTGCGGAGGGACGCGCCTGTCGGCGATGCTTGGGCAGATCGTGTGCCGGGCGTGCGGCCACGCACAACCCGCGATCGCGGGCGCTTAGCTCAGCTGGAAGAGCGTCGCCCTTACAAGGCGAAGGTCGGGGGTTCGAGTCCCTCAGCGCCCACCAGAAAGGCCAGGTCAGAAGCGTCTTGCGCAACCTCCAACGATCGGCGTAGGTCCTTTCTTGCGCAACTTGCGTAACAACCGAGTGCTTACCCTCGCCCGAGGTCGATCACGGATTTCCCCTCCCGGAGCCCGTCTTCGATCGCCTGGATGATGTTCTCGGCAGCGATCTCACTGTCGGTCTTCGCTAGCTCGACTCGACCGTGACCGTCACGCTGCATCGCAAGCACGAACCAATGGTTCGTCTTCTGGTCCCGCTCGGAGAAGATGACTTCGAACCCGGCCAGGTTGTACAGAGAGACCCGATCCTGACTGGTCCGCACCCACATCGGCTATCTCCTCGCTCCACCATCGACATCACACAATAGGCATCTGTGGCATTGACCGATGCGGACGGCATGCTCTGGGCGGGTGATTCGGGTGAGCATCGCTTGGACGAGCCGCTGAAGTCCCTCAAGCAACCGTGTGAGCTCACGACCGCTTCCGCAGGGGCGGGCGCGCTGGCGCGACGATGGTTGCTAGCGACGAACTCACCGAACTGTCGCACCGCGGTTTCGTGCCGTCGCGACTTTGTGAGCTGCTTGCCAACGATCTGTGACAGGTAGTCGGAGTCGTCCTTTGGCCGATTGATTTCACAAGAGCGACAGCTCACGACACGCTAATTTGGGGGCATCCCAAGGCAGAGGAGGGCCCCATGGGCAAAGTAGTCATGTACAGCTCGGTGTCGGTGGACGGCTTCATCGCGGACGAGAACGACCAGCCCGGACCCCTGTTCGACTGGTTGTCCAGCGGTGACGTGCCGTTGGACGAGAGCGGCGAGTTGAAGGTGTCGCAGACGTCCTACGACTACACCCGGCCGTACTGGGACCAGATCGGGGCGACCGTCGTCGGCCGCCACGTCTTCGACATGACGGACGGGTGGGACGGGGAAGCCTCCGGGCGGGGTCGACCACGTGGTCGTCGTGACGCACCGGCCGGAGCCTGAGGGCTGGGACCCCGAGGCGCCCTTTCACTTCGTCGATGGCGTCGAGGCAGCCGTGGCCAAGGCGCAGGAGCTTGCGGGTGACCACATGGTCGAGGTCGCTGCTGGCGACGTCGGTGGCCAGGTGCTTGCCGCGGGCCTGATCGACGAGGTGCGCATGGACGTCGTACCCGTCGTGTTCGGGTCCGGCAAGCGCTACTTCGGGTCGGCCCACGCGCAGCACCTGTTGGAGGATCCTGACGCGGTGATTCAGGGCAACCGGGTGCTTCACCTGCGCTATCGGGTGCGCCGTTGACCGATCTGAGCGGGTACGCGAAGAAGTCCACTGCGACCCTCGGCGATTCTTCGCCGTGTGCGCGTCGTATCGCCGCGCGAACGTGCGCCGGCGTGCCAACCCGCCAACCTCGACCCTGCGCGTCGCTCACGCGCGCGCCTGGGCCGCGCAGCGGGCCGCGACATGATCACTCGGGTGTGGGCGCAGCGTGGGCACAGCGTGGGCGCAACCCGTAGCACACGCTAGGTCGCGCTAAGCCCGAATAACGCCGGTTAGCCACGTGCATACGCGCAGCTCACAAGGGCCGCAGCACGACGATCGCGGGCAACGCCGTAGGTCGAGCTCGAGCGCCGGTTTTCGGCGTATCCGCCCTTACAAGGCGAAGGCCGGGGGTTCGAGTCCCTCAGCGCCCACGGCGAATTCCGCACCCAGAGAGGGGCCTGTTGACCTCCCAGGCGGCGCAGGTGTTCGCGCGAAGTTCTCCTGGGGGCCGGGCCCTGTAGCACCGAGAAAGCCGCAGCTCAAGGGGCTGACCTCAGGCCCCCGGATCAGACGACGGTCAAACAGCCTGCCAGGCGGCGACGATTGGGTGGTCCTTGTCGGCGGGCCCGGCCTGTGCGGCGCCTCCTGGCGACCCCAGCCCGGTGACGCTGTCCGAGAACCATTCGGCATTGGCCGCCACGAACTGCTTCCACTCGGCGGGTACGTCGTCCTCGGCAAAGATCGCCGTGACGGGGCAGACCGGTACGCAGGCATCGCAGTCCACGCATTCGTCGGGCTGGATGTACAGCATGCGAGGCCCCTCGTAGATGCAGTCGACCGGACACTCGTCGACGCAGGCCTTGTCCTTCACGTCGATGCAAGGCTCGGCTATCACGTAGGCCATACCAACATCATGTTCCCGAAGCTGGGGGAGGACAACCGCTCTCGGGCCGGGGCGTCGAACCCAGGGCACCTCAAGATCCAGCAAGGAACCGGCCGGGGCGGACAGGCTTGCGACACAACACTTGCATAACGAGCCGGTTCCACGCCAAGGGACTCCGGCGGACGCCTGTGACATGCGAAACCGCAGCGCAGAGCCCTGACCAGCACATCCTTCTCGCCCTTACAAGGCGAAGGCCGGGGGTTCGAGTCCCTCAGCGCCCACCGTTTCCGCTGGTCAGAGCCGAGGTGTCTTCGATGAGTCCGGCCCTGGCGGGTCGCTGCGTAGAATCGCGCCAACCTTGAGCCGGTTCGGTCACGCGACGTAGGCTCGCGCCCGTGCTGATATGCCCTTCGTGCTCCCAGGAGAACCCTGATGCGCAGAAGTTCTGTGGGGAGTGCGGGACCAAGCTCGAGACCACCCCCGTCCGCGAGGAACGCAAGGTCATCACCGCGCTGTTCTGCGACCTGGTCGGCTCCACCACCCTCGGGGAGTCGATGGACCACGAGGACATCGCACGGCTCCTCGAGCGTTACCAGCAGCTCTGTCGAGCCAGGATCGAGTCCCACGGCGGGGTGGTCGAGAAGTTCATCGGCGATGCCGTGGTCGGCGTGTTCGGGGTTCCCGCTGCCCACGAGGACGATCCCGAGCGGGCGGTCCGCGCCGGTATCCGGATCGTCGAGGACGTCGGAGCCTCAGACCTGCCGATCCAGGTGCGGCTCGGCGTGAACACCGGAGAGGCTCTGGTCCGCCTCGATGTCGACCCCCGCTCCGGCGTCGGATTCGCCACCGGGGACACGATGAACACCACGGCACGCCTGGAGGCCGCCGCCCCCGTGATGGGGGTGGCAGTGGGGGAGCGGACCTACGCCGCCACCGAGACCGCGATCGCCTACGAGGAGCTCGAGCCGATCCAGGCCAAGGGCAAGGCCGAGCCTCTCCGAGCCTGGCGGGCGATCGAACCCGTCTCCCGCGTGACCGACGAGCGCGACCGAACGGCGTTCGTCGGTCGCGAGGCCGAGTTCACGATGCTCACCCAGCTCTTCGAACGCTCCCGGACACGCCCCTCCACCGAGTTCGCCACGATCGTGGCCGATCCGGGCCTCGGGAAGTCGCGCCTGGTCCGTGAGCTCGCCCGCCACGTCGACGCTCTCCCCGAGCTCGTGCGCTGGCGGGTCGGACGGTGCCTGCCCTACGGGGAGGGGATCGGATTCTGGGCGCTCGGCGAGATCGTGAAGGCCGAGTCCCGGATACTCGACTCCGACGACCAGGCGACGCTGCGGACGAAGCTCGAGCGGGTCGTCACCGAGCCTGACGACCAGACGAAGGCCTGGATGGTGGACCGCCTCGCCCCCCTCGTGGGTCTGGGCACCTCCACGGCCGCCCCCGAGCAGACCGAGGCCTTCACCGCCTGGCGACGCTTCCTGGAGTCCCTGGCCACCCAGTGCCCCACCGTGGTGGTGATCGAGGACCTGCACTGGGCTGATCCGGGCTTCGTAGCGTTCCTCGAGCATCTCGCGGAGCGCACCGCGGGTCTTCCTTTGCTCGTCGTCGTCACCGCCCGACCGGAGGTGGAGGAACGCCATCCTTCTTGGCCCCCGGGACGGCGCTCCACGCAGCTCGCGCTCTCGCCGCTCGGGGATGCTGACGTGGACGCCCTGATCCGAACGAGCCTGCCCGAGGCCTCCAACGAACTCACCCAGATCGTGCTTGAGCGGGCGGGAGGCTCGCCCCTCTACGCCGAGCAGCTCGCCGCGATGCTCAACGAGACGGCGCTCCCGGTCGCGGGTGGCGCGATCGACGAGGTCTTGATCCCGCAGAGCGTCCAGGCGCTCATCGCCGCCAGGATCGATGCGCTTCCCCCCGAGCCCAAGCGGGTGCTGATGGAAGCCTCCGTCGTCGGCAAGACGTTCTGGGCCGGATCGGTCGCATCACTTAGAGAGCACGCAGACCTCGAGGACACCCTAGCTGAGCTCGTGCGCCGCGAGTTCATCCGTCCCGCCCACCCGTCCACGTTCGAGGGCGACCAAGAGTTCGGCTTCTGGCACGCGCTCGTCAGAGACGTCGCCTACGCCGAGCTCACGAAGGCGGAGCGGGCCCGGCTGCACGCGGGCGTGGCCACCTGGATCGCGTCCCGCACCGGGGAGGCGATGGGGGAGGAGGCCGAGATCGTCGTGCACCACCTCGACGCCGCCCTAGGGCTCGCTCCCTCGGCCCCGGAGCTCGACACCGCACAGCTGACCGAGCTGCTCGCCGAGGCCTTGCTCGACGCAGGTGAGGCGGCGTTCAGGACTGATGCCTCGGCAGCCGATCACATCCTGGGTCGCGCTTTGGAGCTCCTCGAGCCGTCGTCACCAATCTTCGTGAAGGCGTCATCGCTTCGCGGCAAGTCCTTGGCGATGGCCGGTCGTCCCCTCGATGCCCTTCCGTTCCTCGAGGGCTCCTTCCAAGCGATGCGAATGAACCAGGAGTTCGACGACGCTACGGAGCTTTCCCGGGACCTGCTGAGGGCCTACTGGGACGCGGGTCGCCACGACGATGCTGAGGGCGTGAGTCGAACCCTCCTCCGGGACCTCGGCCCCGCTCCGTCGCGCGCGAAGGCTAGCGTCCTGGGGGGGCTTTCCCACGAGGCCCGCGTAGAGGGAAGGGAGGAGGAAGCAACGGAGCTGTGCCGCGCCGGGTTGGCGATCTGCGAAGAGCTCGGCCTCGAGCCACCGGAGATCCTCCTGGGCTCGAAAGGGCTGCTCCGGATCCTTCGAGGTGACCTCGAAGGCGAGGATGACGTGCGAGCCGCTGTTGAGCGATACCTTGAGCTAGGGAACCCAGATCGAGCTGCGGGGATGCTTTGGGAGCTTTCGGCGACACTCAGCGAGTGGATCGGTGCGGCGGCTTCTCCGTCGGCTGAGGAAGCGATCGAGCTCTGTTCGACGCGTGGTGTAGGCAACGTTGAATCGCTCCGAATCCTGAATTTCCTCAGCGGGCTCGAGGAGGGTCGCTGGGTCGACTTGGCGGAGGCAGAAGAACTCGCTGCTCGTGCTCGAGAGGCGGGGCGTCGCTCTGATGAGTCCTCCGCGCTCCTTTTCGTCTCGTACGTGGAGCTTGAACGAACCGGGTCGGTCTCGGCGGGGGGAAGGCTGCTGGAGTTGGCGGACGATTGGCAGCCAGAGTTCTGGATCGCGAGCCTCGGAGGGGCCGTGCTTGCTCGCTCGAAGGACCTTGAGGTACGGAACTGCGGTCTTGCATTGTTGGAGGCGATCGCGAACAGCGGTGAGGCCGATGCAACATGGCGATTCCTTTTCGAGGAGGCCCGTGCGGCCACGGTGGCGGGAAGGCCGGAGCTCGCGCGCCGACTTGCCCCAGACCTGAACGAGTTCCGGCGGCCGCAGAGGAAAGCTGACGCCTATGCCGCCGCTGGTGTTGTGGTCGAGGCAGATGGTCGATGGGAGGAAGCGGCAAGCTGCTACGCCGAGGCTGCAGTACTGATGGAGCAACTCGGCTACGAAGGTTCGCTGGTTGGACCTCTGATCGGACTGGGTCGGTGCCTCACCCACCTTGGTCATGCCGACGAGGCGGTATCCAAGCTGAAGGAGGCGCGCCGCACCTGCGACCGACTCGGAGCGGCAGTCCGCATCACGGAGATCGACCAGCTACTCGCTGCGATCGAATCCCCAGGCGGGGCTTCTGCATAACACCTGCATAACAAGCCGGAGGTACTCCAAGGTACTCAGCGGCACTCAACAGCACACCGATTTCGCAGGTCAACCTCCTGACCAGCAGTTGCGGCTCAGTGTTCGTCGGCAGACCTACGAGCGGGGAGAGACGGTCCTTGATCCAGTCAGTCGTCTGGGGGTCGGGGTTCAGTGAGGGCTTGATCGAGCTCGCCCTTACCAGGCGAAGGTCGGGGGCTCGAGTCCCTCAGCGCCACCACGTAAGCCCAGTTCTTGTGGGAGGGGAGATCCATCTATCCGCAGGCGGTGTACGAGACCTGCGCCTCCGCAGTCAGCAAGTCACATGCAAGATCGCGTTCGTGTCCTTCGGGTCGGTCCTGAGGGCTCGGATGGCTTCCTCTGTCGGGACCGTCACCAACTCCACCTCGCGACGGACGGCCTCTTGCTTCACGTCGTCCATCACGGGAAGGGCACCATCAGCCCCGGTCCCGATCACGAGACGTCGACAGTCCCAGGGGATGTTCTCCTCGATGGACAGCGGGGTGTGGCCGTAGGCAGCGCGGAACGGTCTTGACAGCTTCTTCTTACGTTTGCGCACCCCGTCTTGAGCGATGACCACGTCGTGCTCGTAGATCACGCCGTCGATCCGGATCGAGCCGAAGGTGAACCGGTCTATGTGCATCGCTATGGCCTCTCGGCGTGAGCGTACATCGACCCCGCCTCCCGTCGAGACGATCCTCAGCTCAGCATCGTGGCTGCGGCTCAGACCTAGGCCCGAACGATGGTGACGGTGCCAGCAGCAGGTGAGATGAGGGTCTCGTGACCGTCTGACCACTTGACTTGGTAACTGATGCGCACTTCGCCGTGGATGATCCTCAGCACCGTTCCCTCTCGGGGTGGCGACCCGACCTGGGCGGAGTCGATGATGATGAGGTCACCTCGTCGGGCGGCCGTCGCCCTCGTTGACGTGCGACTGGCCCGTGTCGCGGTACGGGCGGTTGGCTTCGCGCCCCGACGTGGCGGTCGTTTGGGTCGAGATGCGACCGGAGTCGATCGACTCGACGCGGCCCTTCTCGCAGTCGCCCTCTTGTCGGTTGTCCCCTTCGCCGTGACCTTCTTCGCCTGACCTTCTTCGCGCTCGTCTTGCTCGCGGTGACCTTCCGCGCCATGGTCTTCTTGGCCATCGTCTTCTTGGCCATCGCTTTCCTCTGTGCGGGCTTCTTGGTGCTGGTCTTCTTCACGGGCATGGTCCGCCTCCCTTCGGCAACCTCACCCTAGAGCTAACTGTGACAGGCGACCATCGAGGCGCTGCCGAGACCTGGCCGCTGTAGGGAGACGGACCCGCCTGCCGATACAGATGGCGGATGCAGAGCACCACGACCAACTGGGGTGTCCCGATCCGTGGGGCCTTGCTCGACTCGCGGCCGACATGTTGGCGCTGCGTCAAAGAGACCGTGCCCGAGCACGACGATCTGGGCCTCTGCGACGGATGCATCGAGTGGCTTCAGGACTCGCCGCGTAGCTCCGGCTCCCGAAGCTCGCCGAGCACGGCCGCTCGCGCGTGAGGCGATCCCTCCGGCCCGTGCACACCCGCCAGGCATGGTGGGATACCGTCCAAGCCGTGAGGGTTCCCCGTAGCCTCGTATCCGCTTGTGTGCTTCTTCTGGTCGGAGGCGTCATCTGTGCGCCGAGCGCGGGCGCCCAAGGCAACGAGGGGGGCATCGACCCGCGCTTGCGCAGCGCCGCTCTCCAACCTTCGACCGACATCGAGCTCGTTCGCGACATCTGGCCCGGGCGCGAGAGCTCGAGGGTCGGGGGCCTGACCGTGGTTGGAGATGTTCTGTATCTCAGGGCTCGGGATGCAACTCACGAGATGGGGCTCTGGATGAGCGACGGATCAGCACCCGGGACATCGATGGTGAGCGGCATCAGACCCACCGAGCTCCGTTCCGTCGACGACCAGCTGTTCTTCAAGGCATGCGACACCGAGCACGGATGCGAGATCTGGCGAAGCGATGGGACCGAGGACGGCACCCACATCGTCCGCGACGTCTGGCCGGGCGCGCGAGGTGGGACGCCTGAGGCGCTAACGGCGTTCGACGACGAGCTGTACTTCTTCGCCACCGACCCAACACATGGGACGGAGCTATGGCGAACCGACGGCAGCCGGTCGGGAACGGTGCTCGTGAAGGATATCCGGCCAGGTCGACGAGGGTCCAAGTTCACCTACCCGCCCCCGACGCCGGTCGGTGACTCCCTGTTCTTCTGGGCGAACGACGGTGAGGTCGGAAGGGAGTTATGGAGGACCGACGGAACGGGGGCGGGCACGGTGCTCGTGAAGGACATCACGCCCGGGAGCAGCACGTTCGGCAGTACAGGTATCGCCGTCGGCTCGACGATGTACTTCGGTGCCAACGATGGGACCCAGGGCTGGGGACTCTGGCGGTCGGATGGAACCGAGGCCGGAACGCAGCTCGTGAGCCACACCTCATCCCCGCGAGGCTCCGCTCCGATAGAGCTCACCGAGGCAGCCGGCACGCTGTTCTTCCTGACCCATGAGACCCATCTCGGCCTTTCGCGGCTTTGGAGATCGGATGGGTCCGCTGCCGATACCATCAAGATCGCCGAGTTCCCACTGCGGACCGACCTGACCACGATCTCGAGGCTCACTGCCGTTGGGGAGACCCTGTACTTCGACGGATATGACGAGCGGTTCGGGAGCGAGCTCTGGACGTCCGACGGCACTGAGTCGGGAACGCGGATGGTCCGCGACATCAACCCCGGATCCGACGACTCCACGGTCTTCTGGCTCACGGCGGTTGGCAACCTTCTCTACTTCCAGGCTAACGACGCAACCAACTCTCGCGAGCTCTGGCGGACGGATGGCACCGAGGTCGGCACCGTGATGGTCGAGGACTGTCCCTCGGCTCGGCTGACCCGAGGCCCTTGGTCCTCATGGCCGGTGCGCTCTACTTCGGCGCCCAAGGCACGGATGATCAGGGTCGATACATCGGACGAGAACTCTGGACGCTGGATCCAGCCTGAGGCCCATCGCCTGCTGGGGTCTCGCAGCCCCATGGGACTCGGCCCGGCCCGGAGCGAGGTGTTCGACGCCCCGAGTGCCTGGGTTCAGCCTCGTTCGGTCGACCGCTCAGCGCGCGGGGAGAAGCACCGACGGCACCAGGAGCGCGGCGGCTGCCCTCGCGGCGGCTCGATCGTCGCTGCGGCTCGGAGAACGGCACCGCGTCGACCTGACAGACCGAGTCTTCCGCGGGCACCGCCCCGGTCAGCAGGTACAGGTTCAGGTATCGGTCGACGCATCGCGAGAGGAACAGCGACGTGTGGCCAGAACCTTCGAGCGTGATCAGCCGCGAGCGCGGCATGATCAGCCGCGTGCTCTCCGCATCCTGGTAGCTGGTTGCGGGATCGTTGCGGTTGCCGATGATCAGCACATCGTTGGCCGTGGGCACATCGAACGGTCCGATGTACCGGTCGTCGTCCACACCCGGCCACGTGGCGCATGCGCTCGATCCCCAGATCCACGGTCTACCGAAGTACGGGGTCTCCTTGTCGGCGGCTCGTGCCGAAGTCGCCCACGCTCGTGGATCATCTGGGTTGTCGGCGTCAGAGGATCGCCACCTGGCTCGATGCCGTCGGGTACCGCACCGCGTACTTCGGGAAGTACCTGAACGGCTACAAGGACCTGCAGAAGGTCCCTCCCGGGTGGGACGACTGGTACGCGATCAACAGCGAGAACTCCAGCAGCATGTACTTCGACTACTGGCAGAGCGTGAACGGCGTGGCGACCTGGCACGGGTCGGCACCCGAGGACTACAGCACCGACGTGATCGCGGCTCAAGCCGACGCCCTGATCCGGAACACGGATCCGGGGACCCCGCTCTTCGTGTCGTTCGACCCCAAAGCGCCGCACCACCCGACGATCCCCGCTCCCCGGCACCAGGGGACGCCCTGCCCGCCGCCGGCGTTCGTCGCGTCGCCCAGCGTCAACGAGGCGGACGTCTCCGACAAGCCCGCCTACGTCCAGGCCAACCCACCATCGGGGAACGCGAAAGGGTTGTGGACCAAGCAGTGCGTCTCCTTGAAGGCGGTGGATGACGCGGTCGGCACCCTGGTCCGGGCCCTCGCCGACACGGGACGGTTGAGCAACACCCTGTTGCTCTTCACATCGGACAACGGTCTGATGAATCGGGAGCATCGACTCGTGAACAAGAAGGTTCCCTACGAGAGCAGCATCCGCGTACCGGTGGTGGTTCGCTTCGATCCGGCCGGGACGAGCGGCACGGTCGACCCGCGGATGGTGGCGAACATCGACTTCGCGCCGACGTTCCTGGAGGTTGCGGGCGCAACAGCCACGGTACCCATCGAAGGTCGGAGCTTGATGCCGCTCATCCAGCAGGCTCCGGTCTCGTGGCGATCTGATCTCTTGGTCGAGGCGTACGACCTACCCAACCACCCCCACGGGGGGAAGTACGTCCCGACGTATTGCGCAGTACGGACCGAGGTCGACAAGTACGTGGTCTACATGACCGGGGAAACCGAGTACTACGATCTGATCGCGGACCCGTACGAACTGCAGAACCGTGCTGCCGATCCTGCGGTGTCCGGGCGGGTTGCCGAACTCCGCTCACGCCTCCGGGAGCTCTGTTCACCGCGTCCGCCGAACCTCCCTCCGCTGTAAGCGGGGCCGCTTCCGGTCGATCAACAGGTCAGGGCACATCGTCAGAGCCACGCCTAGGAACGCGCGGTTCAGAGCCCCGCTCGTCCTTTCTTGCGGCGGAGCTTCGCCCAGAATCCGGACCGGGATGCTGGCTCGGGTGCCTTCGACCTGGCGATCTCCTGGAGCTCGGCTTCGAGGCTGACCCGATCGCGGTATCTGTCTTCGTCCTCGGCCGCTCCGACGGTCGTTTCGTTCATGCCGAACCCATCGACCCCGCCATCCCGTGGCTGCATCAGGCCGTTGGTCATTCGTCAGAGACCAGGCCGGAGCCTCGCTGGCCACGACGGACTAGTCACTGGGGAGGCTCGACGGAGATCGAAGCACGCGGGCGAAGGCGTTCGACCTCAAGGTTCGCGGGGCGGACTTAGACCGGGGAAGGACGCTGGCCCCTCGGAGCCCGTCGGAGGGAAGGCCAGGGGCTCCGAGGGACGGGTTCGGGAGTCCCGCTTCCCGCCAGCGTCCAACCTGCGTCAGTAGTGGAAACCGCCTCCACCGCCGCCGTGATTGAAGAACGCGACGTACAAGACGACGTAGGCGACCGCTCCAACCGCGAGGTAGATCGCGAGCCACCTCTTCCACTTCCGCCTGTATCCGGACCCTTCCGATGCCATCGTCCACCTCCTCGTCTGCTCGGTGGTTCCGTGGGTTGTACCGGCGGCGGCTTCTGACGGCTTGCGCGTGGCGCAGATGCCCAGCGAACTCTCAGATGCCTCGCGTAGAGCTCGACCGGTCGTCCTCGCCAGTGGTCGACCTACCACGGTTAGGTGAACATCGTTGTCCTACCGGGAGCCGGCGCAGCTACGCCGTGCCACGATGCATCAGCAGCCGCAGCTCATCGTCCCCACGAGGCCGCCAACCATCCTTCCGACGGCTTGCTTGCCACGAACTGCACGACTTCCACTGCCGTGCCCAGATCGACGGGTAGAACCAACCCCCCTTGGGACTGCAGAACTCGTCGCCGTTCAGTCGCCAGGCCCTGTGCACGACGCAGTACGCGGTCCCCGGTCGGTCAGCCATCTCGCCTCTTCCTCTCACCAAGACCTCGCTCACGTTGACGCAGCCATGCCACGCCGGACAAAGAAGCGTTCGTGGAGACAAGGAAGCGTTCATAGAGTGGTCATGCCAGATCGGCTCCTCCCACGGTAGAGGTAACGTCGTCGTCCTTGCGGACACGGTGGCGGCCGATCCGGTGGAGCGCCGGTGGCCCACCGGTCGGGCAACGTCACCATCGTGTGTGGAACGGCATCGACGGGATCGTACGGATGAGGTTCGGCTGATGGGGTCGACGACAAGAGCTCGACGCCGGCTCCTTTGACGGTTCCGAAACGGGCTCGCCTCAGCTGCTTCGCGTCGTTCGACCCAGGATCCGCACCGCGGCGATCGAATCCGACGCCAGGGCCTGCCCCGAGGATGGATCGAGGAACCCCATCGGGGTCGTCCCGGCCTGGTACGCGGACGGAGCGCTCGCGAAGCCCATCAAGAAGCCACCGTCCTCGCCCTGGGGCGCGAACAGCGCGAAGTACGAGCCCGGCGGGAGGATCAGATGATCCTCGACGGATTCGAACGAGACGACGAGCGGGTCGTCGTCGTGCGACAGCACCAAGGTGGCGAGCACCTTCGATGGGTCGGGTGCGCCGCCGACCGAGGGTCGGATCTGGACCGTGAACGGCTGCGTATCCGGGCACTGCGGGATGCCGGCGATGATCGTCTCGCAGTTGTTCAAGAATCCGCCGATCTCGGTGACGACCGTTCGTTCGGCGAGCGTGAACCGCGGACCGACGAACCCACCATCGGAGATCCCCTGGCCGCCCGAACCGAAGACGTCGAAGGTCCCGTCGGGCGAGGCGGTCCCGAGCGTGTTCACGATCGTCACGGCGAGCGGGGTGCAGAGACGGTTCCCGCGCCAGACGTTGTCGCCCGGAGCGTTCTCGTCGAGCGCGTCCCCCTCACGGTTCTTGCAGGCGACGTTGACCTCGAGCACGTTCTCAACGGTGGGACCCGTGTCGGTCGAGAGGTAGAAGCCGATGCCGGCGTTCGCGAAGGCCGCGTTGTGCCGATAGGTTCCCCGCGTCGGCGGGTCGTCGCCGATGGGGCTGTCCGCCGCGCCGTGCAGCGCGAACCCGTTGAGCGCGTTGTCCGCCGCGACGTTGCGTGAGAACGTGTTCAGCGTCGACGAGGGGAACGCCTCGCCCAGGGATCCCCATTGGATGAACCCGTTCCCGCCGTTGCTGGTGGATCGGTTGTGCGCGAAGGTCGTGTGCGACGTGGCGAACAGGATGAACCCGTTGAGGTCGTTGCTCGTGGCCGTGTTCTCGATGAAGCGGTTCTGCTCCGCGTCGTAGATCTCGAACCCGCGGGCGTTGTCCCACGAAGCGTTCCGCTTGACGGTGTTGCGGTTCGAACCGCCCAGCTCGAATCCATCCCCCAGGTTCTCGGACGCGGCGTTGCCGACGACGGTGTTGCCGTCGGAGGCGAGGAACAGGCCGAACCCCCGGACCGTGTTCCCGCGAGCGTGATTGAACGCCAGTCGGTTCCCCGACGACCCGATCAGGTGGAAGCCGGCGTCGCCGTTCGCGTCGGCGACGTTCCCGAGCATCCGGTTGTCGTTCGAGGAGGCGAACGCGAACCCACCGGTCCCGTGGTTGCCCGTCGCCGAGTTGTCCCGAACGGCGTTCCCCGAGCAGAACGAGAACTGGAACCCGTTGTTCCCGTTGTCGTCGGCGGCGTTGCCCTTCACGAGGTTGTCCTGGGCTTCGGCGCAGGCCACGCCGGCGTTGAGGTTCGCGGAGGTCGTGTTGTCGATCAGGCGGTTGCCCGTGCCGCCGAGGAGGACGATCCCGTTGAAGAAGCCGGTGACGCGACAGTCGCGGATCGTGACCGATCGGTGGTCTTGGACCATGATCCCCGTCTCGTCGACGCCCGAGACCGTGTGGCCCAGGCAATCGAGCGTGATCCCGTCGGCCGCGACCACGATGTTCCCGAGATGGTCCGAGCGGAGCTTCGTATCTTCGGTGATGGTGAGCGTTCCGGCGGTGCCCGCCCAAGCCGGAACGATTCCGAGCGCCATGAGTAGGAGCGGCAGCATCGTGGCGACCCGTCGGATCATCTCCTACCTCCTCCCACGGGCAGCGTGCCCAGCGTAGTGCGCCTGCGCCGGATGTCGATAGGCCGGATGGCTGGGCCGGTGCGACGCCAGTGTGACTCTGGCAGCACGTTCGTCGCGCCCCTACAAGGCGAAGGTCGGGGGTTCGAGATCCTCAGCGCCCACGAGGAAAGGGAACGCCGCGGCACGGAGATTGCCTCCGGCGCGGCTCGAGGCTGGCGCCTAGATCGACGGTGGGGGTGTCCCTTGGGTGCCGCCCATCGACGCCTCCCAGCGGTTGTACCGCTCGATCTCATAGCTGCGGTTGATCTGGAACTGGAAGATCATCCCCACCGCCGCCACCACGGCGAAGATCAGGAACCAGAGCGGGTGGTCGTCGAGCACCATCTTCGCGCCGCTCTCCGCGATGCTCTGCGGTGTGGCGGAAGTGAACAGGAACAGGAACGTCCCCACGACCGTCCAGGCGCCCAGGAGGCCTGTGGCGATGATCACGATGGCCTTCTGGAGGTTCATCACCACCGCGGCGATCCCGAAGACGATGCCGACCAGGACGCCGACGATCCAGACCAGCACATCGAGGTCGGCGCCGAACAGTGAGAAGAAGCCCGTTACCAACGCGTACCCGAGCGAGCCGGCTACCAGGGCGACCGCGAAGACCCAGAACAGGTACGAGAGGAGCGCGAACAACAGCCCCGCGAAGAAGCCGACCACCCAGCTCGTGGTGGTGGCCAGGAAGCCGTCGCCGAAGAGCGCCTGCACCGAGTGCGCGCCGAACGACAGCCCGAAGAAGAACCCGTAGATCGGCAGCAGTATCAGGAACAGCCGGTAGCCCGCGAATGCGATGAGGCTACCCAGGAACAACAGGATCCCTCCGGCGAGGAGGTTCCCGAGGACCGATCCACCTTCCATGAATACTCCTTCATCGAGCGACCGTAGCCGCTTCAACGGAATCGTTACACCGAAAGAAGCCCTGAGCCAGCACCTTCGCTGGCGCTGCTGAGACGCGGCCGGGATCCTGACCAGCATGTACAGGATCTCGATGGAGAGCTCGACGAGGGTCGTGAGGAGCTGAACGCCGGTACCACCCCCATCGACGCCGGGGGCCCGAGTTGACGCACCTCGGCCTGTCACTGCCGAGCCCGCTGACCGGCCTACCTGGGCTTCGCGTACCCTGCCATCTGCTCGGAGAAGTCGATCCCGGTGTAGATCTCGTCGCCGACCACCCACGCGTCGTGTCCGGGCTCGATCACGTAGGCATCGCCGGGCCCGATGTGTGTTTCCGTCCCGTCGTCGGCCTGGATAGCCAATCCGCCTGAGATGCAGTAGCCCTTGTGCAGGATCATGCAGCGCTCGGTGCCAGCGATCGGCTTCACGTCGTTCGACCACCGCCACCCGGGCTGGAACGTCGCCCGACCGAGCATCGTCGAGCCGATCGTGACCATCTCGGCGACTCCGTTCGAGAACGTGCGAGTCTCGTCAGGCTTGTCGAGGCTCTTGACGGCAACCGTGCCCATCCGCGCAACCTCCTTCTCGGTTCTCCCACCGTAGACCGCCTCCCGCCCGTGGTCCAGGGGGAGTCATGCACCCAGCGGCCCGGGCCTCATGTAGCGCTTGATGTCGGCCGAAGGCTATGGTGGCGGCGGGGATAGGTTGATCACCGAAGAGCGTGGGCTTCGCTCCATGCCTGCCCCGCCGCCTCTGCGGCTCCAAACGCGAGGACGTCGAAAGCGAGGACGTCATGCTCCAGTTCTTGCTTGGCTTGCTCGCTGGCGGTTCCATCGGGACGCTCGCCCTGGCCCTGGTCGCCTCAGGATCGGACCGTCGGTCTCCGGTGCGTGAATGAGTCATGTGCGTCCGTTGCGTCGTGTTGGGACCGGCATCAGAGGTGATGAGAATGCCGTCGATCCTCGAACGGCGGGGGGAGGAGATCATGCTCTTCCGTTCCCTCGCTGCCCACGAGTGGCCTCAGCGGCTCTTCCGCTCTTACTCCGGCGGGATGTTCCCGCCTCATCGTTCCCCCCAAGACAGGCGGGCACGGGGCGCCGGGATCGGACCATGACAGCCGTCTCTTGTCTACCTGCGGTGACTCTTGTCGTGGAGCTCATCCAGGGGCCGACCGTGCGGTCATCCATGGTGAGGATGATTCGATCCGCCGATGCGCATGGATCCTCGCAGCGAGGGCTTCCCAACGACAAGTGGCCGGGGGACGGCGATCGGGCGGGGGAAGCCGGATCCCGCGGCTTCTAGGAAGGAAGGGTGGGTCATCAGCGCCGGGTGGTCGGATTCCAGATCCTGCGCAACAACCCACGTAACAACACGGCGTCACGCCAAGGCGGAAGGACGAACATGCATGCGAGACACGCGGAACCGCGGCTCAAGCCCCTGACAAGCACTTCCTCGTCGCGCGTACACGGGCGAAGTTGGGGGGTTCGAGTCCCTCAGCGCCCACAGAAGAAGCCGCACTATGACACGTCAGGCTGGCCCAGCGGCCGTCTCTCAGAAAGAGGAAATCCCACAGGGCGTGCAAGGATCCGGCCGTGGGACCAACACCAAGAACCCGAATCTGTATAGACGACAGCGTCTGCCCGATCATCCACCTCGACAGTCCGCAGACGGGTGCCCACCAAGGTTGACGGCTTCGCCGAGCGAGGATGGTGCACGCATCCGGGTAGAGTTGGCGTGTCGGTCGCCAGAAGGCTAATCGGGCCGAACCCGACAACTTCCACCTTCCGTCCGCTCACCTACACACGGGGACGCCTTCGGGACGGCGGTGAACGAAGGAGCGGCCCCCGAAGGAGCCGCCCCCTGGAACCGGCGTCGGTCTTCTGACGTCAGTGCTTGTGCTTCACGGTGGGTGACGTGTCCTTCACACAGATGTCGTCGCCACCGTTCAGCGACTTCTTCGCCACCATGGCGCGATACTTGCCGGTCTTGTCGTCCAAGGCCTCCTTGTACTTGCCATCCGACGCGGTCTTATCCGACCCGACCGTCTTCCAGGCGCCGTTCTTCAGGCGCTGGATCTTGACGGTGACGTTGGATCGGCAGGCGTTGAACCCATCGGCGACCTTGACGGTCCCGCTCGCGGTCAGATGCCCCTTGAGCTTGAAGCCAACGGAACGCTGGTGCTTCGTCGGGCCCGTCGTCACCGTGAAGTCGGTGGCGCTGGTCGCCGTGCCGCCCGGGGTCGTCACCTGGATCTTGCCGGTCGTGGCACCCGAGGGAACGGTCGCGGTCACCGACGTGGCGGTGCTCGTCGTGAACGTCGCCGTGACGCCGTTGAACTTGACCGAGGTCACCCCGGTGAGGTTCGTTCCGGTGATCGTGACGCTCGTCCCAACGGCGCCGCTCGTAGGCGTGAAGGACGTGATGGCGGGTCCCGCGACCACGGTGAAGTTGGTCGCGCTGTTCGCCGGACCGCCACCCGAAGTCGTCACGTGGAGCGGACCGGTCGTGGTACCGACCGGTACGGTCGCGGTGATCTGGGTGGCCGAGTTGACGACGTAGGTCGTCGCGGCCGTCGTGTTGAACATCACCGACGTCGTGCACCCGAAGTTCGTACCGGTGATGACGACGCTCGATCCGACGCTTCCGGTCGTCGGCACGAACGAGGTGATCGTCGGCACCCCTGCTGCGGCGGGGATGAAGTTCGCCGTGCTCGCGGTGTCGGCGGCCGGGGTCTCGACGGTGATCGGGCCCGCCGTGGCACCGGCAGGCACCGTCGCGGTCACCTGGGCGTCCGAGACGAAGTTCTCGACGGGTGCAGACGTACCGTTGAACAGGACGTCGGTCATCCCGGTGAAACCGCTCCCGTTGATGGTGATCACCGCTGGGTTGACACCGCACGTCGGGGTGAACGACGTGATCGTGGATGCCGACGCGGGCGATGCCGTCACGAGCACCGCCGTCACGCCGAGAGCGAGCGCCGCGATCGCGGCACGAGATACGTTCCTCTTTCGGAACCTCATAGAGGGTCCCCCCTTCTGGCGTCGGTGGGCGATGACGGCGCGCCACGTGCCCATCTCCGAACGCCGTTCGTCGATGTCTTTCCGTGGCGACCTCCACTCACCCTACTCGATGAGCTCGGATCGAGCTTCGGCCCGATAGACCTGCACCGTCGTATCCGATCTGGCGAAGACCTCACCGCGCCAGCTCGACCCAGCGGAAGCGGTCGTGAGGTGCTCGTGATGACTCCTGGGGAAGGGGGTCGTAACAACCGGGCGGCACGCCAAGGTGGGCGCAGGTACTAGTGTGCACGCCGAAACGCCTGCTCAGCCTCTGACCTGCCCTTCCTCGTCTCCTCCAAGGGGAAGGTCGGGGGTTCGAGTTCTAGCGCCCACCACGAACTGAGCTATGGATGGATCAAGAGCGGCAGGGTGATTCCGCTAGACATTGAGCTTCACGATGTCGCCGAAGTCCGAACCGGTGCAACTTCCCGGGTCGAAGTAGACGTCGGTCGTCCCATCGCTGCGATCCAGCGCCCAGAAGCCGAAATCGTCCGACTTCGGGACGTCGTAGAGGACCGTTTCCGAGCCGTCCAGTGCCTGCGAGACGAGCTGAGCGCCGTGCCCGCACGCGAGCCCGCTCCGGCCGAAGTACACCGTTCCATCCGTGCTCACGGATGGGCCGTAGAGCCATTCGCCTTCGTCGTGCGCGATAGGGGTCGTCGTGGCTGCCGCGATGTCGTAGCGATATACGCCTCCCCGTTCACCTGTGTCGGGATGACCGTGAAGAAGCGATGCTCCGTGTTCGTCTTGGAGTAGAGCACGCTTGAGGTGCCACTCGAGGTGTCGAACAGCACGACCGAAACGCCGCCGCGGATGCCACGACCGAACAAGATCAGGTCTCCGGACATGCTCGGAGCGAATTCGGCCCTCGGCGTGTTGATCCCGTCCGGCGGGTCGAGTGGGCTCCGGGTCGCCAGATCGACGAAGACCAGATCCGGCTTGCTGCCGATCGCGCTGTTCGTACACGAACGTCGATCCTTCGATCCCGCCCGTGTAGGCGACGGTACAGGGTTCACCCGGAACGGCTCATCTGAGCCGGTCTCCTGAGCCCACACGTTCGAGCGGCCATCCTTCCCAGGCACGAACCAGGCCACGAAGGTCTCGGATGCCGTTGGACCGAGTTCGGGTTTCGGCGATGCGACGACCACCTCGATCGTCCCGGCGAGACCCGGCAGGGCCCAGGAGATAGCGAGGCCAAGCGCCAGCGGCAGGACCAAGGCGAGGCGAGTCTTCATCGTTCCTCCTCGCGGGCGCCGAGCGGATGCCATCTGCGGTGCGTGTCTGGAATGCCGATGTTCCCGCCTCATCGTTCCCCCCACGCCAGGCGGGCACCGGGCGCCGGGATTGGACCATGACAGCCGTCTCTTGCTACCTGGTGACGCTTGTCGTGAGCTCTCCACGGGCCGACCGTGCGGCCTCCATGGTGAGATTCGATCCGCCGACGCAGATCGTCGCAGCAGGGGCTTCCCACCACCACGCCGGGTGAAGGGTGGGCGGGGAAGCCGATCCGCGGCTCCTGGAAGGAGAGTGATCAGCGCCGGGGGTCGGATCAGTCCTGCGTACAACCGGGAACTTCAGCTCTCCGATGAGCGGCGTGGATCCTTGATCCCCCGCCGGAATCGAGCGACAGGCTAGGCGTATCCGATCCGGGGATGGCTTGGGGGGTTGAGCATGTAGGAGCTCGAAGCCTGGTTGCGAACTCGATGGTCTGGCTTCACACGTTCCTAGCCCGCGGAGAGGGTGGACTCTGCGTCACGCATGCATCCGGACGCCCGGCCCCGGCCGGGCGCTGTTCGATCGGCCTTACTTGGGCTTGGCGTACTCCGCCATCTGTTCGGAGAAGTCGATCCCGACGTAGGTGTCGTCACCGATCACCCACGCGTCGTGTCCCGGCTCGATCACGTAGGCATCTCCTGGGCCGATGTGCGTCTCCGTCCCGTCGTCGGCCTGGATGACCAATCCGCCGGAGATGCAGACGCCCTTGTGCAGGATCATGCACCGCTCGGTACCTGCGATCGGCTTCACGTCATTCGACCACCGCCAGCCAGGCTGGAACGTCGCCCGCCCGACCATGGTCGAGCCGATCGTGACCATCTCGGCCACCCCGTTCGCGAACGTGCGAGACTCGTCGGGCTTGTCGAGGCTCTTGACCGCGACCGTTCCCATCCGCACCACCTCCCTTTCTAGGGTCAACCAACCGTAGACCGTGTCGTGCGGACGGTCTAGGGGCATCCCTGGGCTCGCTCGAGGTGCCCGACGACACCGCCTGCGTGCGGAGACTCCCTGACGACGTCGAGCCCGACGAGGATCAGGCAGGGGCCAACACGATCGTCCACATGGTTGCGAACGACGAGGAAGCCGCCGCCGTGGAGCTGCCGGCTGAGTAGGGGCCGATCGGCGTGGCGGCGCCGCTGTCGACCAACAGTCCGGTGACGCGGCCGCTGCCGGATTGCGTCCCGTTGGCGCGCGTCGTCACGCCTGGTGGTGGCGTCAGGGTCGTCGTCGTGCTGTCCTTGTGCGACCAGTAGGTCACGACCCAACTGACCGGGTTGGTCACGGACACCGTCGGTGCCAGGTGCGAGGCACGCGAGCCTGACTCGGCGAAGCCAGCGAAGGATGCCACGGGCGCCGTCGGCGACGTGCCCCGGTACGCGACGAGCACCACGTTCGCCTTCGACAGCGCCGACAGGTTGACGGTGAGGATCGCGCCGGCATCGGTGGCGCCGGCCGGCTTCCAGAAGACCCTGGCGACCGACGAGCCGGCGGTCACGGTGCTCAGAGGCTGCCAACCGGTGACGCCCGTCGGCGTGCTGATCGAGGCCGTCGTGTTGATCGCGACGAACAGGAGCAACCCGTCACCGGCCCGCACCGCGGCCGGAACGGTCACGCGGTGGCTCGACGCGTTGGTGTTCGACGACGCGGTCGCGACGAACGAGATCGGGCTCGCTGGCGGCTCCTCGACCGTGACGGAACCCGTCTCGCTGTCGGCGGCGGCGTCATCGTCGGTCACCGTCAGGGTGACGGTATAGGAACCTGCCGCCGGGTAGGTGTGCGGTGAGGTCGCGCCCGAACCGGTGGCGCCGTCGCCGAAGTCCCATGCGTAGTCGGTGATCGTGCCGTCCGGGTCGATCGATCCGCCGGCGTCGAACGTGCACGAGAGGTCGTGGCAGGTCGATCCGAAGGATGCGATCGGCAGCTCGTTCGGCGGCGGCGGGACGGTGACCGACGCTGTCGCGGCCGCTGCGGCGCCGTCGTCGTCGGTGATCGTGAGCGTCACGGTGTACGTACCAGGATCCGTGTAGTCGTGCGGCGCCGCCGCGCCCGTCGCGATCGCGCCATCACCGAAGTCCCACGCCCACGAGTCGATCGTGCCGTCGGCGTCGCTCGACGTAGACCCGTCGAAGGAGCAGCTCAGGTCGGTGCAGGCGACGGTGAGCCGCGCCGTCGGCGGTTCGTTGGAGTTGAGTGGTGCCCAGGACCCGTCGGCCAGGTACAGGGGGTCATGTCCCATGTCGGTGAACCGCTGGAGCGAAGAGGCGGATGTATCGATCCACCAGTCGCAGTCGGGGAAGCTGCTGCTCGGGTGTGGCGAGTTGAAGTACGAGATGCCGGCGAACTGTTGATGGCTCGGGCGGGCGAACAGCGCACGAGCCGCGTCGAACCACTGGCCCTTGCGGCCGGAGACGGCCGGATCTTCCCACGACCCCCACTCGGTCAGCCACAGCGGGATGGTCGGGTGCTGCAGGCCGAACTGGCGGAACGGCTCGACGATGTACTCCAGCGACCTCCACGGGTTGTAGATGTTCGGCCGGCAGGTTGCCCAGTTGTACGCGTCGATACCCATCGCATCGACCCAGGCGTCACCGGGGAACCATTTGACCGCCTGGCGACGGTCGCTGGAGGGCACGAAGAAGGAGTAGTCGGTCATGATCCACATGAACCGGGCGTTGACCACGCCCTCCTCGCGGAACACGTCGACCCAGTGCCGCCACGCCGCGATGAAGTTGGCCTGGGTCCCGTAGGACGTTCCGCTGGACTCGGGCTCGTGGTGCAGCGTCACGTAGATCGGTCCGCCCCAGTCCCTGATCCGCCGAGCCCAAGAACGGATCTCGTTGTCGACCTGGCTGCCGGGGAGGGCGTTGGCGATCGTCGGCCAGGTCACCCGTGAGCCGTTGCTTCGGATGGGCTTGATCGACAGGATCGGGGTCCGGCCGCCGTCGCGGAGCCAGTTGTGGAAGCTATCGGGGAACGGGCTCGACCACGTCTCGAACACCCGGACCACCTCGAGCTTGCGCCCGATCTGGGCTTCGAGCGCGGCCGCCGCCTGCTGACGGGTCTGGCCACCCCGGGAGGCGGGGAACGCGCCGAACACCACCCGTTCCGGGTCCGCTGCCGCCGCAGGGTCGATTGCCAGGGGTGACAGGCCAAGTACGAGCACCGTCGATACGACCCCGGCGACCATCCGACGTGTCGACACGGCCAGCCTCCTCCCCCCGTCCGCAGGCCCAGCGAGCACGACCGCTCCCACTGGAACCCCGCGACGTTAGGCCTAGGCCGAGAGCTGACGCAACCGCCAAACGGCTGAGATCGGACGCCGCACTCCCACGCGCACCAGGACCCGATCGCGGAGGGCCATCCAGCACCCCACCCGCTCGCGCCCGGGATGGAAGCTGTCGGTGGAGCATCACGACGGGTGCCTCGAGAGGGGCGATCACGCCCCGGCCGTTCGGTGCACACGAGGGGAGGGACCATGGTCGGATGGGTCGGCAACATCGAGGGTTCCACGAGGGAGAACACGAACTTCAGGACGGTGGTCTTCACCGGGGCGCACGAGCAACTCACCTTGATGCGTCTCGCGCCGGGGGAGGGCATCGGACGCGAGATGCACCCGCACGTCGACCAGTTCCTCCGCGTCGAGCAGGGGCAGGGCCGAGTGGAGTTCGGCACCGTGGAAGGCCGGGTCGACGAGACCTACGAGGTGGAGGACGGGTGGGCGATCATCGTGCCGGCCGGCGTCTGGCACGACCTCGTCAACACCGGCGACGGAGACCTGAAGCTCTACTCGCTGTACGCACCGCCGAACCATGCGGCCGGCACGGTGCATCGCACCAAGCGAGACGCGGAGCTCGCGGAGGCGCATACGACGTAACGATGCGTGTCCGACCTTCGCAGTGGCTCGCGAGCCGGTGCTATGCGACCTGGGATCGGCCCGTCCTCCGCATCAGGGACACGGGGTTTCGGACGCTGGGGTCGTCTCGGTCGTTCCGGCACACGTGGAGTCGCTCTTGATCCGTGCGACGAGCCCGGCCACCTGCGGGTTCGACGGGCTGCCATCCTTGAGCAGGTTCACGAGTTGCCATGGATCGTTCACCAGGTCGTAGTACTCCCGGAACGAGACCGCTCCGTCCGGGTCGTACCACTCGATGAACTGCATCTTGGAGGTCCGGATCGAGAGCCAGCTCGGGATGCCGGGCGCACCAGGATCGAGCCAGTACTCGAGCAGGATGCGCCGCCTGGCGTACCGCGAGAGAAGGGAGTGGCCATCGAGCAGGTAATCAGCCTCGATCCCCGCCGCATCGAGCACGGTGGGCACGACATCGACCATGCCCGCCAGCCGAGCGTCCGTGCTCCCGGCCTCGACGCGGCCGTCCCACCGGAGGAAGAACGGGACCTGGATCGACTCCGTGTACGGGAACCGCTTCTGACCGCCCGTTCCGTAGTCTCCCCCGAGGCGATGATCCCCCCAGACGAAGCCGTTGTCCGACGTATAGATCACGAGCGTGTCGGGCAGCTCACCGAGCGCATCGAGGTGGGTCATCACCTCACCGACCATGTCGTCGACGGATCTGAGCGTGCGAAGTTGGGGTGTCCTGACCTGTCGCGCTTCGTCGAGCGAGAAGCGTAGCGAGCGGATCCAGGGCGGCTTGTCGGACCGATCGGACTCTCGGGTCGAAGGCGTCCCGTCCCAAGTCCCCACCGGAGCGTCCGCGTACGCATCCGCGGGGGTCCAGGGGTAGTGCGGAGCGGGGGTCGAGGCGAAGATCATCCAGGGTTGAGCATCGCTCTGCTCGAACGCATCGAGGTACGCCGAGGTCTGTTCACCGATGAAGTCCGTGCTATAGGGCACCGTCCGGCCTACCCCATCGACGTTGAAGAAGGCATCCGTGTAACCCCCGCCGACGAGCGCATGGTTGGTGAAGTACGGGGGTGCTTTCGACGTGGCCCAACCGTTGAGGAACTTCCCGACGAAGGCCGTTCGGTACCCGGCCTGCTGAAGCAGCCGTTCCATCGTCGGACCGTGGTCGAAGTTCCCAACGTCGACGTTCGTTCGTACGGTCGTGTTATGGGCGTACCGGCCCGAGAGCAGGGCCGATCGATCCGGGCAGCAGAGTGGCGTCGTGGCGTAGAAGTTCGTGAACCTGCGCCCGCCGACCTGCAGCCACCGGAGCACGTTCGGCATGACCCGCTGCGTGACCGTGCCGGATGCGCGCTGGTCATCGGTGAGGAAGATGAGGATGTTCGGCGCCGAGGCGGTGGCAGCCCCCGGCGCGCGCGCCACGCCTGGGGGGGCAGCCCAAGGAAGCGCGGCCACGAGGATCGCACACGCGATGAGCGTTCGCCTGCTCTTCACGACGTCCCTCCTCAGCGGGCGCTACGCCTACTCCCTGGATAGGCACCACGAGGATACGAGAGGGGCCGAAGGAGCGTTCTCAGCTCGGCGCGAACCCCGCCTACCTCGAAGGCTGAGGATCAGCGGCCACCGACGCGTTGGGCGGGATTGACTCGCGCGCGTCCGCGGCCATAGTGTGATTCGGTTCGCCCGCACGAGCGCTCTTCCCCGGGAAGGTTGGGTCCTTGCGGGGCAGATCGCCTGGGCATCGCGTTGCTTCGCCCGTTTCGGTCGTTCACGGTAGTTCCGCGACCGGCTCCCTCCCGTCGCGGGCTGCTCCAGATGCATCCCCCAGACCGAACGTCCTGATCGCTTGAAGACCTGCCGTTTCGACCGGCCCTCGATCAGCCACCACCACGCGGCCGCACACTCTCGCCCGGACCGACGTTCATCGCAGGCGGTCGAAGCTCAATACGAGCGTCAAGCCGATGAACCTGAGGGGCCCTGTCTCGAGTCGATCGAGTCCCCGCAGGCGTGCCAGCTTCCTGTCGAACGGCGGCATCAGGTAGGTGAAGCCAGTACGGGCGAAACCGTGTCGTTCGACCCTGCGTGTGAGCGACCGCACCGTGAAGCTGCGAGCGTCGGCCAGGTGACGGTGGATCGGTTGGATCCACGGAAGGAATGGGAACGTGACCGGCGAGCGTCGCTGTCCCTTCCACACCCAACCATGCGTTTCGAACGGGAAATAGCGGTTCGGACCGGTGATCAGGAGCCTTCCCGTTGGGCGGAGGACCCGGTGGCACTCGTCGAGGGTGCGGTCGAGGTCGGGAACATGTTCGAGCACCTCGATCGCGGTGATCGTGTCGAACGACCCTTCGGGGAAGGTCATCGCTTGGGCGGACATCTCCCAGACCCAGATCCGGTCTCCGACCGCGCAGGCCTCGAGGCGCTGATCGAAAGCCGCCAGGCGCTGCGGCTCGATGTCGATCGCGTGGGTCTCGGCGTAGCCCTCTGCCAAGATCATCGTGTACGTGCCGTTCGCACAGCCGATGTCGAGGAGCCGGTCGCCTTTCAGCGGATCGAGCCTTGCCAACGCGCCGAGGCGTTTCGTGACGCCCCGCTCCCCGAGTGCGGACCCCTCGATGTTCCCCAGACCAAGTTCCATGGCGCGACCCTCCCTCGGACACGGGGGGATCGTGCGAACGGGAGCCGAAGCCTGACCAGGAGGCGACGGGACGTCCAGACGCCGAACGCTCTACACGGAGGGTGCTGGTCCATCTGACCGACTAGACATGGGCGACGTTCGGACCGGAGGAGCCGGGACCTTCGCTCGTGGGCGACCAACGACATCCGCGACAGTCTGGCGCGGGGGAGTGATCCATGGGATTCCGTGGTTCGGAACGCGATCGGGAGAGGCGGTCGATCTCCTCGGGTTGGGTCCTCGTCCTTACCCTGTTGATCGCGTGCACCGATGGAGCGGCGCGAGCACCCGAAGGGTTGCCCGCGAGCCCGGTGAAGCGCACCGGAGTCTCGGCGGGGGAAGTCGCCCGGGTCGAGTCGGGTATGCGGCCCGTCGAAGTGAGGGCGATCCTCGGAAGACCGGCGCGACGAACCGAGAGTCTGGCCGAGGGCTACGCCTGGCCCGAGCCGAAAGACGTCTGCTGGTACTACCCCTCGCGTGAGGAGTCACGTGAGTACCAGGTGTGCTTCATCCAGTGGCGAGTGGTGACTCGTGGTTCGTACGTGGTCACGGGAGGGGAAGCGACATGAACGCGCGCAGATCGAAGGCTCGGCTCGTCTGGGTGCTGGTACTGGCGGCGACGTTCATCACGTCTCCGCAGACGCAGGGGCCCTCCGCCTCGGCGGCCACGGCGTTCTCGGACGATTTCTCGTCCGGGAACCTCGCGAACTGGACCGGGTCCGCGGGGATGGTCATCGACACGGCCAGCGGACGGGTGACGCCGCCGAGCGTACGGGCGCAGCCCACGGGTGGTCCCGGCTACGCGTACAAGGTGCTGCCCACGACGCTCAGCACGGTGTGCTTGAGCATGAACGTGAACGCCGTGGCGCTCGGCTCGGGTGCCCCGGTGCTGCTGCGGCTCCGCACGGCCGCCAACGGCCCGATCGCCAGGGTGTTCACGGCATCGGGAGGAACGCTGTACGTGAAGTCCGACGCCTCGGGCGTGCAGCGCTCCTCGGGGGTCGCTCTGGGCAGCGGATGGCACAGCCTCGAGATCTGCGGAACGGTCGGCACGACCGGCTCATGGGACCTCTACCGCGACGGTTCGAAGATCGTGAGCGGATGGGTCGCGAACACCGGCACCACGCCGGTCGGGCGGATCGAGATCGGCGACAACGGATCCAAGACGTTCACGATCAACTTCGATGACGTGGTGGTCACCGATGGTCAGCTCCTCGATACCGACCCGCCGACGACCCCGGGAACGCCGACCGGTTCGAGCCTTGGCGTCGGAGCGATCACCATCCAGTGGGCGCCATCGCAGGATGCTTCTCCGCCGATCACGTACCGCGTCTATCGCGATGCCCTCACCTCACCGATCGCCAGCACGACCGCGACGAGCTACACGGACAGCGGCTTGGAGGCCGGCTCGACGCACACCTACCGGATCGACGCCGTGGACCGTCTCAACAACCCCCCCAGCGCGAAGAGCGCTCCCTCGGACCCGATCACGGTGTCGTCGGCCGACACGAACCCGCCGACGACCCCGGGAACGCCGACCGGTTCGAGCCTTGGCGTCGGAGCGATCACCATCCAGTGGGCGCCATCGCAGGATGCTTCTCCGCCGATCACGTACCGCGTCTATCGCGATGCCCTCACCTCACCGATCGCCAGCACGACCGCGACGAGCTACACGGACAGCGGCTTGGAGGCCGGCTCGACGCACACCTACCGGATCGACGCCGTGGACCGTCTCAACAACCCCCCCAGCGCGAAGAGCGCTCCCTCGGACCCGATCACGGTGTCGTCGGTGGCCACGGCGTTCTCGGACGATTTCTCGTCCGGGAACCTCGCGAACTGGACCGGGTCCGCGGGGATGGTCATCGACACGGCCAGCGGACGGGTGACGCCGCCGAGCGTACGGGCGCAGCCCACGGGTGGTCCCGGCTACGCGTACAAGGTGCTGCCCACGACGCTCAGCACGGTGTGCTTGAGCATGAACGTGAACGCCGTGGCGCTCGGCTCGGGTGCCCCGGTGCTGCTGCGGCTCCGCACGGCCGCCAACGGCCCGATCGCCAGGGTGTTCACGGCATCGGGAGGAACGCTGTACGTGAAGTCCGACGCCTCGGGCGTGCAGCGCTCCTCGGGGGTCGCTCTGGGCAGCGGATGGCACAGCCTCGAGATCTGCGGAACGGTCGGCACGACCGGCTCATGGGACCTCTACCGCGACGGTTCGAAGATCGTGAGCGGATGGGTCGCGAACACCGGCACCACGCCGGTCGGGCGGATCGAGATCGGCGACATCGGATCCAAGACGTTCACGATCAACTTCGATGACGTCGTGGTCACGGGCCCGGCGCCGCCGACCGCGAGCGGGGGACCGAACATCCTGATCTTCATGACCGACGACCAGCGAGCCTCCGACACCGTGATCCCCGGCGTCATGCCGGACCTCCGACGCTGGCTCGGCACGGGGGCCGGGAGTTCACGAACTTCTTCGGCACGACCCCGCTGTGCTGCCCGGACCGCTCGGTGATCCTGTCCGGACGCTACGCACACAACACCGGGGTGCGGACGAACACCGACGCGATGAACCTGGACCAGAGCCTCACGATGGAGCGGATCCTCGATGCGAACGGCTACGAGACCGTCTACGTGGGGAAGTTCCTGAACGGCTGGAACATCAACAACCGGCCACCGCACTTCGATCATCGATCCCTCGTCGGCGGCGGATACACGAACCAACCATGGAACATCGACGGCGTCGCGAGCACGACGCCGGGCTACACGACGGATCAGATCGGAGACCGCGCGATCGCCTACCTCGACCAGTTCGAGTCGGGCGATGATCAGCCGTGGTTCATGATCGTCGCGACACCCGCCCCACATAACCCCTGGACGCCCGCGCCCGCGTACGCGAATGCGAACGTCGCGGCGTGGGCCGGCAACCCGGCCACGGCTGAGGTCGATCGTTCCGACAAGCCCCCGTGGGTCCAGGCGCGGAACTACTCCCTCGCCCAGGCCGAGGCCGTCCGCGTTCCCCAGTTGAGGACGCTGATGTCGGTCGACGACATGGTGGACGACGTCATGACCCGGACGGAACAGCTCGGGGAATTGTCGAACACCCTCGTGATCTACACCTCGGACAACGGATACGTCTGGGGCGAACATCGGCTCGGAGGCGACTACCTCACCGCCGGTCAGAAGCGCTTTCCCTACACCGAGTCCGTCAAGGTGCCGTTCTACGTGCGTTGGGACGGCCACGTCCCCGCCGGAACCAGCGACGCGAGGCTCACCGGGACGGTCGACATCGTGCCCACCGTGCTGCAGGCGGCTGGGTTGCAGGCCGACTACGCCCTGGACGGATACTCGTTGCTCTCCACGTACTCGCGAGCACGGATCCTCCTCGAGTATTGGCTCGACCCCGGTGATGCCTCGATCCCGACCTGGGTCTCGATCAGATCGTCCGACTATCAGTTCGTCGAGTACTACGACACGTTCGGGGCTGTCCAGTTCCGGGAGTACTACGACCTCACGAGCGACCCGTGGCAGCTCGTGAACCTGCTCAACGACGGGGATCCGAACGATCCAGACGTTTCCGGTCTCGTGGCCGCCGTCCGGAGCGATGCGCTGTGCGCCGGGAACGCCACGATGGTCCCGACGCCGGTGGATCCGTGCCCGTAGGCTCAGGCGCATGCGCATCGCGGATCGACCGGGCGTCGGCGTGTTCTTCGGCTGCCTGCTCCTGGCGATCGCGTCGTGCTCGGGAGCAGGTTCGGGAACACGATCGACGGAGAGCGCTTCCACGACGCCAGGATCGCCTGTCGGATGTCCGGTGGGCATGGCTGGGTGCATCGCCGGGGATGACTTCGATCGACGGGACGGCCCGATCATCGATGCACCGACCGGACAGGCATGGGCGACACATGGACTCTACTGCGACGACTGCCACCCGCATTTCGTCGTGTCGGATCTGGAGGCGTCGATGTCGCCCGGTCCCGAGAAGAACTTCATCTGGCTCGCGACGGTCGATACGGGCCAGACGGGGGGCATCACGGTGGGATCGGATATCACGCTCTCGCCAACGCCGTTCCGCGCGAACATCGGGCTCGTGGCGCTGTTCGTAGACCGGCAGAACTTCCTCACGTGCAAGATCGAGGTGACCGAGGGCAACCCGGATGGCTTGCTCGCGATCGGGGAACAGTTGGGTGGCGACACGCACTCCCTCCTCGCGGATCGATCACACATCGGGTTGCGCAACGGTCAGACGTACCGGCTGGAACTGAAGATCCCGTCCGCCCTCTCCCGGCGGCCCGTGCGGTGCGCGGTATCGGGTCCCGGCGTCGCGACGGCGGCCTCGTTCCGTCTCTCGCCGGCGAGATTGACGGCGTACGGCGACGGAACCTCACAGGGCTTGCGGATCAAGATCTACGACGACGAGGACGATGGCGGGTCGAGGTGGGATGACTTCCTGGTCCAGCCGCTGTGAGCCTCCGCGCTTCCGACGGTATACCTGAGCTGGGTGCTTGCCTGACGGCGGCCTCGTCGGTAGGGTCGGGCCGTTCCGTCCATGCCGCTCCGCGAACCGTGAGGGGGTGAGGAGCTCGGCGACGCGAACACCTCATACTCCAGCACTCGGTGAGGCACGTCATCGTCGGGGCCCGAACCAGCGCGCGCACGCGGTCGTCGTCGGGATCGTCCTGCTCGCGGCTGCCGCGAGCTTGGTCATCTCCGTTCCGAAGGCGCGCGCGTATCCGGGCTCGCTGAATCCCGCTCAGGGCGCCTACTTCGGATCGTGGGTAGCCGCTCGAGGCGGCGAGACGTCCCGCGAGGCGATCCGGCGCGTCGAGGAACAGATCGGCCGTCGATTCGACATCGATCACCAGTACTACACATGGGGCGCCAACATCCCGACCGCGCAGCAACGCTGGGACGTGGAAACGGGGCGGTTGCCGTTCGTGAACTGGAGGGCCGGCGTCCGGTGGAGCCAGATCGCCGATGGTTCGCAGGACGCTTGGCTCAGGCAGCGCGCCGACGCGTTCCGAGACTTCGGCGCCCCCATCTACCTCACGTTCCATCACGAGCCGGAGGATGATCTCGGCGGGTACGGCTCACCGGGCGACTTCGCATCGGCGTTCCGTCGGATCGTCACGACCTTCCGTGATCGCGGGGTCGGCAACGTAGCGTTCGTGTGGACGATGATGTCCTGGTCGTTCGATCCTCGATCCGGTCGTCCGATCTCGGACTACTACCCCGGCGACGCGTACGTGGACTTCATCGGCAGCGATGGTTACAGCTGGTATCCCGGTCGCCCCGGTGATGCGTGGGTCTCCTTCCAGCAGATCTTCCAGCCGACCCAGGACTTCGCCGTGTCTCACGGGAAGCCGTGGATGGCGGTGGAGTACGGCGTGCAGGAGGACCCGGGCCAGCCTGACCGCAAGGGCCAATGGTTCCGCGACATCGTCCAGACGGCTGCGGCGTGGCCATCGCTGAAAGGACTCATCTACTTCGACGAGCTGAAGGAGGGATACCCCTGGATCACGGATAGTTCCCAGGCGTCGATGGCTGGCTATCGAGCGCTGGCCCTTGATCCGTACATGCAAGGGGTAGGCGGCGGATCCCCGCCCCCGTCACCACTCCCGTCCCCGTCACCGCCTCCCCAGCCCCAGCCTCCGGGAGGGGCTCAGCCGCTGGTGAAGAACGGCTTGAACGCCGGTCCCAACGGCACGCCGATCAGGGCGGGGGGCGGCCGTGGCGGTGCGACACCGTTCGACGCCGTCTCGGCGACGGGGGGCGCCGCACTCACTTATGACAGCGCTCACGCGCGAGGTCGATTCTCCGCGAAGCATGTGCTGAACGCGCGAAGCGATGCGTACTACCAGTGGAACGGAACCCGGACGCGCTGGTACGGCCGCGTCTACGTCTGGTTCGATGCCTTGCCGGCCGGCGACCTCCGCCTCGTTCGAGCCTCGTCGGGCGACGGGCTCCGCTGCTCCATCAACATCCGGGACACGGGTCAGGTGGGGTTCCAGGATCGCGAGAACGCGTGGGTGGTCCAGAGCCAGACGTCGCTCCCGGTCAGGCGATGGGTCCGGATCGAGTGGAAGGTCGATCACCGGACGGGGCGCGCGAGGATCAAGATCTTCGCCAGGGCCAATTCTCAGCGCCCGACCGAGGTCATCACCGCCGGCCCCCGACTGGACATCGGCGCGAGCGCCGACTACTTCCAGTTCGGACGCTCCGGTTCCAACGACTTCGCCGTCACGTTCTGGACGGATTCGCCGGCGCTCTCGACGACGCGGTTCCTCGGCCCCGACCGCCGGCCCTGAACGCGAGCGCCCTAGGTTCGTCCCGAACCGGACTCGTTCCCGCGCCTCGTGCGCTAGTTCGCCATCCAGGCGTCGATCCGCTGCTCGACCTCGCGGAGCCGCTCGACCAAGGCCTGCATCATCGTCAGGGCGACCTGCGGGTGCTCCAGGACGAACGACCGGAAGTCGTCCGCGCCGATCCGCAGGGCGTTCACCGGCTCGGCCGCCTTCACCGACGCCATCCGCTTCGTCGCGCCGATCAGGGCCATCTCGCCGAAGAACGATCCGCCCCCGAGCTTGTGGTAGCGGCCGCCGACGTCCACCTCGGCTGTGCCCTCGACGACGATGTACATCGCGTCGCCAGGGTCGCCCTCCGCGACGATCGTCTGCCCGGGTTCGAACGTCGCAGGGTGACCGACCCGCAGGATCGCCTCGAGGTCGTCGTCGGAGAGCCCAGAGAAGAACGGCGTGCTCCGCAGGGCCTGCATCTCGATCGCGTCGCTCACGGGTCCTCCTTCGATCTGATCGCCGGGAGCTGGAGTCTACCGACGTCCAGGGGCTGGCCTCAGGGCAGCTCGCGCGGGAGAACGAAGCGGGTGAGGACGGCGCTGCCGGCGGCCGTCGCCCCCCAGGTCTCCGCGTCGAGCTTCAGCTCGGCGAGCGCGGCGGTCGGGTACTTCGCGGCCAGCTCGGTGAGGCGGTCGCCGCTGCGGGCGAGCCATACGGCGAGCGCCTGCATCGCGGGGTTGTGACCGACCAGCATCGCGGAGGCGACGTCGTCGGCCACCAGTCGGATCCGCTCCACGAGCGGTTCGGGATCGAACGTGTAGAGCTCGGGCTCGACGCTCACCTCGGGCGTGCCGAGCGAGGGCCGCACGATCTCGAGCGTTCCCTGTGCGCGCGCAGCCGGTGAGCACAGCACGAGCTGCGGACGGATCCCCTCGGCGTCGAGGTACCGCGCGATCCGTTCGGCCGCCCGAACGCCGCGTGCCGCGAGGGGCCGTTCGATGTCGGGGAGCCCCGGGTCCTCCCAGCTCGACTTCGCGTGACGGAGCAGCCACAGACGCACGTCGGGAGTCTATGCGCGCGCAGGTCCGAAGCTGTAGGCGTGGACATCGGTCACCGGTTCGTAGCCGATCCGCTGATAGATGCGGTTCGACGTGGGGTTCGCCAGATCGGTGAACAGGAAGCAGAACCGCCGGCCGCCCCGGAGCAGCCGTTCGGTGAGTCGCGCTGTCACGGCGCTCCCGTACCCGTGGCCCCGATGTTCCGGCGGCGTGTAGACGGGGCCGATCCGGCTCCCGTTCGGCGTCGGGCCGCCCCATCCGGCCATGGAGACCGGCTCACCGCCCAGCTCCCAGATCAGGTACCCGGCGTCTGGATCGCGTTCTCGGCGGTCGAGATGCTCCGACGACGTCTCGTGACGGTGCCCGGCCGGGAGCGCCTCCGCGAGGAAGGCGTCGATCCACCCCAGGAGCAGCGAGCGATCGTCCTCCCTGTACGGGCGGGACGACCCGGCGACGCCGTCCGGCGCCTCCGCATCCTGCGCGCGGTAGATCCGTTGCTCCACCGCGAGCTCGGTCGTCCGTCCGGTGAGCCCGTGCCAGATCGCGGCGAATCGGGCGGCACCGTCTGACGGACCGAGTACGCCCGGCAGCTCTCCGTAGCGAGCGTGCGCGTCGGCCGCCACCAGCTCGACGGCATCCGGCTCGTCGAGCTCCGACAGGATGAGGTTGAACGGAGGCGTGCGGAGCGCCGCCGCGACGACGCCCCCCTCGTGGTTGCGGACCACCGCCGCGTATGCCGGTTCGCCGTAGTCGTCGGGCGCGACGACCAACCGCCCAGCCAAGCCGAGCATCAGGTTGTGTTCGGCCTCCCGCTCGACGAGGAACCCGCCCGCGACGTCGAGGAAGGCCGCCGGCTCGTCGATCCGCTCGAGCGTCGTCATCCGCGCATCGTGGGACCTTCACGAGCGGATGTCATCCCCTTCGCGTCGCCTCGTAGGATGTGGGTCGCACCCGATCGGGAGGGACGATGCTCGACCCGAAGCTCGAGACCGCGCTGAACGATCAGATGAACCTGGAGTTCGCCTCGGCGCACGTCTACCTAGCCATGGCCGCCCATATGGACGGCCGGAACCTGGTCGGCTCGGCCACCTGGATGCGGATGCAGGCGGGCGAGGAGAGGGATCATGCGATGCGGTTCTTCGAGCACATCCTGGACCGGGGCGGGCGTGTTCGGCTCGGCATGATCGACGCGCCACCCGACGACTTCGGCTCGCCCCTCGAGACCTTCTCGCGAGCGCTCGAGCACGAGCGGAAGGTGACCGAGGCGATCCTCACGCTCTCGAAGAAGGCCGACCGCACCACCGAGGTGTTCCTCGAGTGGTTCATCACGGAGCAGGTCGAGGAGGAGCGGTCGGTGGAACAGATCGTCGGATCGATGGAGCTCGCGGGCGACAGCGGGGCGGCGCTGCTGATCCTGGATCGCGAGTTGGGGGCGCGGACGGCTCAGGCCGACGCGCCTGCCTGATCGGACGGGCCGGCGACGACGCCGAGCGACCCGCCCCCGGACGAGGCGCAGGTGAGCGGACCCGATGGCGCGACGCTCTATGAGGCCGCCGGGGGCCTCCCGTTCTTCGAGGCGCTCGTGGACCGGTTCTACGCGGGCGTCGCGACGGACCCGATCCTGCTTCCGCTGTACCCCGAGCCTGAAGACCTCCGCGACGCTCGGCACAAGCTCGCGCTGTTCCTCGCTCAGTACTGGGGCGGGCCGCCGACCTACAGCGAGGAGCGGGGCCACCCGGCCTTGCGCATGCGCCATGCGAGGTTCGCGATCGGCACGGTCGAACGGGATCGATGGCTCCATCACATGCTGGCCGCGGTGGTCTCGCTCGATCCACCCGCCGATATCCGCAGACCGCTCGAGGAGTACCTGACGATGGCGTCGGGCGCGCTCGTGAACCGGGAAGAGTAGTCCGTCATGGACTAGTGGTAGCGGACGCGCGGGTCCAGTGCCGCGTACACCACGTCCACCACCAGGTTCGCCGTCGCGACGAACAAGGCACCGAGGATCGTCACGCCCATCACCATCGGGAAATCGTTCGTCCCGATCGACTGCACCGCCAGGGCGCCGATCCCTGGGAGCCCGAAGAGGGCCTCGGTGATGACGAGGCCGGAGAACACCGTGGCGAGATCCATCCCGAGCATCGTGACGACGGGTGTGAGCGCCCCGCGGAGCCCGTGCTTCATGATCACGCGGCGCTCGGACAGACCCTTGGCGCGAGCGGTTCGCATGTAGTCCTCGGAGAGGGTCTCGATCATGTTGCCGCGCACCATGCGTGCGTAGAACGCGGTGTATCCGACGGCGACCGTGATCCACGGCAGGATGAACCGTCCTTCGAGGACCGCCTCCCACATCGTCTGGCCGATCGCCAGGCCGCTCGCCGGAACCAGGTTCAGCTTGAACCAGAAGACGTACAGCAAGAGCTGTCCGAGCCAGAACACCGGCAGCGAGACGCCCACGATCGCGAGCAACATCGACGCGCGTGCCCAGAAGCCTCGACGGCGGACGGCCGCCAGGATGCCGATCGGGATGCCGGTCACGAGCCAGATGCATGCGGCCCCGATCCCGAGCGTGAGCGTCACCGGGAGGCGCCGGTAGATCTCCTCCTTCACCGGCACGAAGTTGCTGTACGAGTAGTAGACCTCCTCGGTCAGGAAGAGGCCTGGCCACGGGATCAAGCCCTTGGCGAACCGGGCGTACTGCACGTAGAGCGGTCGATCCAGGCCGAAGGCTCGCCGCGCGTTCTCGATCTGCTCGGGCGTCGAGGTCTTCCCGGTGGCGCGGCGAGCCGGATCGCCGGCCGGGAGCTTCACGAAGATCAGGAAGGTCAGGAGCGAGACCACGAACAGCACGAGCACGGTGAACAGCAGCCGCCGCATCACGTATCGCAGCACGCGTCGACCGTAGGAGGGCGAGCCGGCCGACAGCTAGCGGTTCCTTGCCGAACCGCCCGAGCTCGACCGGAACGCGGCAACATCGAACAAGCGCGGGAGTCATATGCACGGCCGGACGCACCTTCCGCGCGACGAGGGTCCGCCCAGGGTACGCTGAACCCGTGGACAGCCCGGAGGCGACGGCGCCCCCCACCCCCCGCTGGCGCGGTCGGCTCCATCAGATCGCCTTCTTCGTGTCGCTGCCGATGGGCGCGGCCCTCGTGGCGCTCGCGCGCACCGGCGAGGCGCGGGCCGCCGCCGCCGTGTTCTCCGTGGGGTTGGCCGGGGTGTTCGGTGTCAGCGCCGCCTACCACCGGGGCCGCTGGTCCGAGCGTGGCCGCCTCTGGATGCGCCGGTTCGACCACTCGATGATCTACGTGTTGATCGCGGGCTCGTACACGCCCTTCTGCCTGTTGGTGCTCGACGGACGGTTCGGGCTCGTGATGCTGTCGATCGTCTGGGCGGGCGCCTTGAGCGGGATCGCGATGAAGATGAGCAGGCCTCTCGGCCTGGAGAGGCTCACCGCGTTCCTCTACATCGCGCTCGGATGGGTCGCCGTCTTCGTCCTGCCGCAGATGATCCGCGGCCTCTCCGGCGTGGCGGGGCTGCTCGTGATCGCGGGCGGCCTCCTGTACACCCTCGGCGCCATCGCGCTCGCGAGCCATCGTCCGGACCCGCGCCCGACCGTCTTCGGCTACCACGAGGTGTGGCACGCTTCGACGCTCGGAGCGAGCCTCTGCCACTGGCTCGCGGTGCTGACCGTGGTGATCGCGGCCCGGTAGGGAGCATGAGCGACGACGACGACGGCGGCGCCTGGAGCCCGGTCGGCGCCCTCGCGGAGCTCGCCGAGGGCCGCTCGACGCGCATCCATGTCACCGGGATCGACCTCCTCGTGGTGCGGTCCGGGGATCGGATCTTCGCCGTGGGCAACCGCTGCTCGCATCAGGGCGCGCCGCTCGACCGGGGGGTTGCGCGGGCAGACGGACCGATGCCGACCGTGACGTGCCCGGCGCACGGGAGCGTCTTCTCCCTCGAGGACGGCGCGGTTCGGCGAGGGCCCGCGTCTCGGCCCATCCCGGCGTTCGAGGTCCGTGTGGTCGACGGATCGGTGCAGGTGCGTCCGCGGGACGACGGGTCCGCTACGCCTGCTTGAGCCTGCGGCCGAACGCTCGGCCGCTCCCGCCGAGCAGCCCGAAGTCAGCGACCACGCCGAGGATCACGATCGCGAGTCCCCATCCCTGTGCCCCGTCGAACTCGTTCACCGCGACCGCGTACGCCATCGTCGTCGTCGGCAGCACCAGGAAGCCGAGGAACGGCCAGAAGAAGGAGTCGAACGCGCGGCTGAGGTAGTCGGTGAAGATCCACAGCACGACCATGAACAGCCGCGGCGTGATCAGCGTGAGCAGCGCGAGGAGGCAGCCCATCCGCGGCGGAGCCTACCCTCGTGAGGGATCGCGGCGCGGATCGGGGATCGCCGCGGCGTCTCGCCGGTCTCGCCGCACGAGGATCGCGCCGCCGATCACCGCGATCGCCGCGAAGCAGAACCACTGGATCGCGTAGCTCAGGTGCGGCCCCTCGGAGAGCTCCGGGAGCGGGGCCGGGCGTGGGAGCGGGCCCTGCGTGGGTACCTGCTCCCGCAGCAGGAGGTAGAGGGGCGCGATCGGGTACGGGAGCTGAGCCTGGAGGACCGCGAGGTCGAGCCGCGACAGGGTGGTCGCGCGCCGAGCCGACCCACCCTCGGCTCCAGGCGGGTCGCCCTCCGAGGCGAACAGGACGCCGTCGACCGTGACGGCTCCCGCGGGGGGCCGAGCCGCGGCGACGGGGGGATCGTCCATCGCGAGGGGCACCCACCCGCGATCGACCACGATCGCGGATCCGTCGGCGAGTCGGAGCGGGGTGAGGAGGTGGTTGCCGGCCTCTCCGTCCAGCGTCCGCCCGTACAGGATCGTCTCGTACCGCGGGTCGTAGACCCCGTGCGCGCGAGCGCGACGGTACCGGAGCTCGTCGGGCCGGTCGTCGGCCGCGAACGCTCCGTCCACCGAGACCAGAGGAGCGGCGAGACCGGCGCGGATCGCCGTGTTCGCGTCTCGCTTCTGTTGCAGCCGCGCGAGCTGCCACACGCCGAGCGCGACGCACGCGACCGCGACGAGCGTGGCCGTCGCGATCAGCTTCGCGGCCCGGCCCGCGCGGCCGGGCCGCTCGGTCACGGAGCCCCCCTGACAGCGGAAGAGCCCGGCCTCGCGGCCGGGCTCTTCCGTACGACGTCTGGGCCAGGTGTCACGCGGGCTTGACGTTCGACGCCTGGGGGCCCTTCTGGCCCTGGGTCACGTCGAACTCCACGCGCTGCCCCTCGTCGAGGTTGCGGTACCCATCACCCACGATCGCGCTGAAGTGCACGAACACATCTGCGCTGCCGTCCTCGGGAGTGATGAAGCCGAACCCCTTCTCGGAGCTGAACCACTTCACGGTTCCGGTTGCCACTTGCGATCCCTCCTTCCTTCGCCGTCGGGGCCTTGGAACCGCCCGTCAGGCCCGGCGCAACCGCCGGTGTGAGGGAACTGCTCGTGACGCAAAGCGAACCGCGATCGGTGCCCTCGCTAGGCACGGTACCAGCAGCGGGGCCTCCGCGCACGCGTTCCGGCGCCCTTGGGGGAGCTCGGGGGCCGCTCAGGTTCTCGCCACGGTCTGCCGATGCTTCCCGGTAAGACGGCGCGTAGGGCCGCCCACCTCCGGGCGGCCCGAAGTGCCGGACTCACCTTGTAGGGGGTGTTGGGATGCTCCTGCGCTTCGCGACGGATGCGCAGACCCGCTGGGCCAGGTTCCGCCTCCGGTTGGAGGGGGAGCACGGCGCGACGGCCGTCGAGTACGCGATCATGCTTGCCTTCATCGCGGCGGTCATCGTGGCCGGGGTGGCCCTCCTGGGTCAGGGAACGAAGAGCGGGTACGAGAAGGTGGTCTTCCCCTAGGCGGCGATCCCGCCGGACCGGGAGGCCACGCTCGGCGACCCGGGGCGCGTCGGGCCCCGGTCGCTTCCCGCCGCCCCGAGTGCTTGTGCGGTCCATCGTCAGGTGCCAGCATGCGCGCGGGGGTGGTCGATGTACGCGCTCGCGCAATCCGATAGCTACGGGGCGGGGTTCTTCGTCTGGATCTGGGTCCTCGCCGTCATCGTCCTGGCGATCCTGCCGCTCTGGGGGATCTTCGTGAAAGCCGGCGAAGAGGGCTGGAAGGCCGTCATCCCGATCTACAACTACTACGTCCTGCTGAAGGTGGTCGGCAGGCCGGGCTGGTGGCTGGTCCTGTACCTGGTCCCGATCGTCAACCTCGTGATCTACATCATCGTGATGAACGACCTCTCCAAGAGCTTCGGCCACGGCGCCGGGTTCACGGTGGGGTTGGTGCTGCTCAACTGGATCTTCCTCATGATCCTCGCGTTCGGGAGCTCCACCTATCGAGGCCCCGCGGCGATGGCCGGGGCCGGCGGCTCCGCACCTTCGCCTCCGGCCCCGCCGATGCCGACCGGCTGACCCTCGCCCTGTACCCACCCGGGCCCGACGGTCGGTTCCGTTAGGCTTCCGCGCGATGGCCGGCTCGGAAGCGCTGCTCGCCCTGCAGGAGGTCGACCTGGCGATCGGACGTTCGGTCGCTCGCGAGTCGGCGCTCCGCTCCGGCGATGCGTTGCGGGCCGTCCAGTCCGAGGCCGATGCCGCCGAGGGTGAGCTGGGCGAGCTCGGCCTCAAGCTCGACGAGCTCGCCCGCGACGCTGCACGGTTCGAGCACGAGATCGACTCGCTGTCGCTCAAAGCCGCGGACGAGGAGAAGCGGCTGTACGACGGCAGCATCGCCAACGCGAAGGAGCTGGAGTCGCTCCAACACGAGATCGAGCACCTGAAGCGGCGGCGCTCCGACCGAGAAGACGAGCTCCTCGCGTTGATGGAGATCCGCGAAGGCGTCGAGGCCGAGGCGGTCCTGGCCGGTGAGCGCTCGGAGAGGCTCCGGGCCGATGTGGAGCGGGTCGTCGAGGAGGCCGACCGGGAGTTGCGGGCGATCGGGTCGGAGCTCGCCGCCCGGCGGGCCGAGCGCGAAGCCCTGGCTCCCACGATCGAACCGGACGTCTTGGAGCTGTACGAAGACCTCCGGCGGCAGAAGAAGGGCGTCGGCGCGGCGGCACTGATCGACGGCGTATGCCAGGGGTGCCATGAACAGCTCTCCGCGGTCGAGCTCGACCGCCTGAAGCGGACCGATGGCGTGAGGCGGTGCGAGCACTGTCGCCGGATCCTGGTCTTCTGACCGTGAGCTGCGACGGCGCCGCCCGGGGGAACCCAGGGCCGGCGGGCATCGGGGTCCAGATCACCGACGCGGAGGGGCGAGTGGTTGATGAGATCGCCGAGGGGCTCGGCGAGACGACGAACAACGTCGCCGAGTACACCGCCGCGATCCGAGGGCTGCGGCGGGCGTCCGAGCTCGGAGCGTCGCGGGTCCTCCTCCGTTCAGACAGCAAGCTCCTCATCGAGCAGCTCGCCGGGCGGTACCGGGTGCGCGCTCCTCACCTCCAGGATCTCCACCGAGCGGTGATGCGGGAGGTCGCCGCCTTCCAGCGCGTGGACTTCGAGCACGTCCGTCGCGAGCGGAACCAGGAAGCCGACCGACTGGCGAACCAGGGCGTGGACGCCTGGCTCGCCGAGGGAAGGCCCTAGCCGGCGGGGCTCGGGCTCGCTGCGGTGCTCTCGCCGCCCGCGCTGCCCGCGACCTCGATCGGGTGGATCCGGCCGGCCAGCGCGATCGCCAGCGTCGAGGGCCCGCTCGGACCCCGGAGTTCCAACCGGAGGAAGAGGCCGTCGGCGCTCGAGCGCGGTTCGAACACCACCAGGCCGCGAACCGTCGCCCCGGCGCCGATGCGCTCCAGCTGCGTCGTGATCGCGCCGGCGGTGGCCACGGCACGCTCATCCTCGTCGACCAGCGTGACGTCGTCCGCCGCGAGCGCGAGCTCGTCGGCGGCGTGCACGACGAGGCCGAACTGCCAGGTCGGCGCCGCGAAGAACGCGGCGATCGCGATCTCGGCGGCGCCGCTCGTTGCGCGAGCGTCCGAGACGGTCTCGAACTGGCTGCTCAGCGGGATCGAGTCCCTGGTGAAATCGAGCACGGACCAGTCGCCGTCGGTTCCACGGATCAGCCGCATGGGGCCGTCGAGCGATCGCACGACCGAGAAGGGGTCGTCGTCCTCGGGGGCGAAGGCGAACGCGATCGAGGCGCGGACATCCACTTCCCGGAGGATCCCGGCGGATCCCGGCACGCTCTCGACCTCGAACGGCGATGCGGGGCCGATCTGAACCGCGCCGCCGTCGCCGGTGATCGCCCCCGGGAATCCCTGGTTCTGGACCTGGAGCCACCCGGTCCACCGACGCAGCAGCGGGGTTCCGACCAGCGTCCGCAGCCCGGCGGCGCCGTCCGTCGGCGCACCGGCGTACGCGACGACGAACGCGCGCGCGGCCTCGCGGGCCCCGGCCGCGCGGATGGCATCGTCGGGGTCCACTTCGGCGTCCGCCGGCGGGGCGGGTCCCGCGGGCCCCACGGTGCAGGCGGGGATGAGGAGCGTGAACGCGAGGGCGACGGGGATGAGCCGCATGGCCATGGGCCTCGCGAGTCTACGGCGCTATCCTCCGTCTCGGAGGAGCCGGCCGGGCGGCCGCGGCCGATCTTATCGGTCGGTCGAGGAAAGTCCGGACTCCGCAGGGCAGGGTGCTGGGGCGACCCAGGCGGGGGCGACCTCGCGAAGGCGTCACAGAGAGGAGACCGCCGCGCGCGGCTCGCCGCGCGCGGTAAGGGTGAAACGGTGAGGTAAGAGCTCACCAGCGGCGCGGGCGACCGCGCCGGCTCGGCAAGCCCCACCCGGAGCAAGGCCAAGCAGGGAGCGTTCGAGGGCGGCCCGCCCGAGCTCCCGGGTAGGCCGCACGCCGCCGGTGAACGGCGGCGCGGCGCCGCTGTGACCCTCGGGTCGCGCGAGCCGAGAGAGATGGCCGCCACCCGCCGAGAGGCGAGGCACAGGATCCGGCTTACAGGCCGGCTCCTCCTATCCCGGTGAGGCCATCGCGGGGAACCGGGAGGCCATCGCGGCGGACGCACGTCGGAACTGCTCGCCCGCGTGATACGAACTGCGGACGAGCGGTCCCGCCTCCACGTGAGCGATGCCGATCGCCGTGCCGGCGGAAGCGTGCTCGGAGAACTCTTCGGGTGTTACCCACCGGTCGACCGGCAGGTGGAGCGACGTGGGCTGCAGGTACTGGCCCATCGTCACCAGGTCGCACGCCGCCGCGCGGAGATCTCGCAGGGCAGGGAGGACCTCGTCCGGGCGTTCGCCCATCCCGAGGATCAGGTTCGACTTCGTGATCTGATCGGCCCGGATGCGCTTGGCGATCCGGAGCACCTCGAGCGATCGCTCGTAGCCGAACGCGGGGCGGATCCTCGGGTGCAGGCGGCGGACCGTCTCGAGGTTGTGGGCGAACACGTCCGGTCCGGCCCCGATCACGGTGGCGATGTCTCGCTCGCCCCCCTTGAAGTCGCTCGGAAGGACCTCGACGCGGCAACCGGGGATCGCTTCCCGGATCGCCTCGATCGTCCGCGCCCAGATCCGGGCGCCTCCGTCGGTGAGGTCGTCGCGCGCCACCCCGGTGAGGACGACGTAGCGCAGCCCCATCGCGAGGGTCGCCTCGGCGATCCGGTCGGGCTCGCCTTCGTCGACGGGATCGGGCTTCGCGGTCATCACGTCGCAGAAGCCGCAGCGGCGCGTGCAACGCGAGCCGAGGATCAGGAAGGTGGCCTCGCGCTGCTCCCAGCACTCGCCGAGGTTGGGGCACATCGCCTCCTCGCAGACCGTGTGGAGCGATCGCGACCGCATCAGGTCCCGGAGGCCCGTGACGTTCGGGCCCGTGGCCAGCCGGACCTTCAGCCACGGCGGCTTCCGCTCACCACGTGCGTTGACGCCGGCCGCCTCCGGACCGGGTCCGTTGGTCACGCCGACGATCGGGAGGTGGAGGCGGCGACGGGACGGGTTGTGGTCGCGGGTCGGCATCCGAGCGAGTCTAGCCCGCCTCCGCCCGATCCCCGGGTGGACGCGCGCCTCCCGCCTCGCTCCCGTCGCGGGCTCCGCCGTCACCCGGTCCGTTCGGGAGGAAGACGCGGAACGAGGCGCCGCCCCCTTCGCGCTCCTGGACCCAGGCTCGACCGCCGTGGAGCTGCGAGAACCTGGCGACGAGGGAGAGCCCGATGCCGGTCCCGGGCGCGTGCGGCGCGGTGTTCGAGCCCTGCCGGAACGGCTCGAAGATCGCCTGTCGCATCTCCTCCGGCACGCCTTCACCGTCGTCCTCGACCGCGATCAACACCCCCTCCGGTTCGCGTTCGACCGTCAGCCAGATCGTGCTGCCGCTCGACGTATGGCGAGCCGCGTTCATCAGGAGGTTCTCGACGATCCGCTCGACCTTCGCCGCGTCCACGGACATCGTCGCCGGTTCGGCCTGCACCTGGATCGTCCGGTCGCCGAGGGCGTCGAGGTTCTCGATCGTTCGGCGCGCGAGGGCCCCGACGTCGGTCGTCCGGTACTGGGGCTCGACGATCCCGCGGTTCAGGCGGTCGATGTCCAGGAGGTCCTTGAGGAGACGGTCCAGCTTGCGAGCGTTGGCGGCGAGGCGCTGCAGGAGATCGTTCCGGTCCGTCTCCTCGAGCTCGGAGCGCTCGAGCGTGAGCGAGAGGCCGAGGATCGATGTGAGCGGGCTGCGGAGCTCGTGCGACACCGCGGCGAGGAACGTGTTCTTCATCTCGTCGAGCGCCCGGAGTCGCTCCGCGGCCTCCCGCTCCCGCTGTTCGCTCTCGCGAAGGGCCTGCTCGGCGAGCCGTCGTTCGGTGACGTCCCAGATCACGCCCTGCATGTACGTCGGGTCGCCGTGCTCGTCGTGCAGGAAGGTGGTCTCGTCGCGGACCCAGATCGTGCGGCCGTCGCGGGTCCGCATCCGGTATTCCTCGGCCCATGCTTGTCTCGCATCGACGGCCGCCCGGTACGAGCGGAGGATCTCGTCGCGGTCGATCGGATGGATCGCCTCGACCCAAGCCTCGGGTCGGGCTCGCCACTCCTCGGCCGAGATCCCCGTGAGGTCTTCGATCTGGGGGCTGATGTACTCAGTCTGGAGGCTCTCGTCGGGCCGGTCGAGGTAGATCGCGGCCGGCACGTGCTCCACGATCGCACGGAACCGCTCCTCCGCCTCTCGGAGCTGGTCCTCGGCCTGCTTGGCCGCGGTGACGTCGATCACGACACCTTGGGAGAATCGGTGCTGGCCGGTCTCGTCGTGGATCATCACGGCCTGGTCGCGGACCCAGACCCAGTGCCCGTCGCGATGCCGGAACCGGTACTCGGCCTCGTACGGGATCCCGTCGCGGTTGTGTCGTTCCACCGCCGCGATCACGTCGTCTCGATCGTCGGGGTGCAGTCCCTGTTCCCACAGCCAGGGTTGGGTCTTCCACTCCTCGGGTGTGTATCCGTAGATCTGCTCGACCTGGGGGCTCATGTAGAGCGCTTGCGAGATCGCGTCGACCGTGTCGATGTACGTCGCGGCCGGGATCGTCTCGATCAGCGAGCGGTACCGCTCCTGCGCCTCCTGGAGCTGCTGCTCGGCGAGCTTCGTCTCGGTGACGTCGACCAGGATCCCCTGGCTGAGACGCGGTCGACCGTCGGGGCCGGGGAGGATCGTGGCCTCGTCGCGGAGCCACCGGACGGACCCATCCTTCGCGAACAGGCGGAGCTCCGTCGCGAGGGGCTCACCGGTCCGGTAGTGATGCAGGTCGGCGGCGGAGGAGCGATCGCGATCGTCCGGGTGCACGATCCGACCCCACAACGTCGGGTCCTCCGCGAACTCCTGGGGCTCGTAGCCGAGGATCGACGCCACCTGGGGGCTGATGTAGGTCGTCGACCACGGCGCATCGTCGTCCTCGGGCCGTTCGTCCACGTAGGTGATGGCAGGCATCTGCTCGACCAGACGGCGGAAGCGTTCCTCGGCCTCGCGGAGCTGTTCCTCGACCTCCTTGCGCGAGGTGATGTCGAAGCGCACCCCCTGCCAGTACAAGGGCGCGCCTCGATCGTCGCGGAGCAGGACCGCGTCGTCCTGGATCCACACGACGCCGCCGTCAGGCCGCCGCATGCGGTACTCGACGCTGAACGGCTCACCCGTCCGCTCGGTGCGCTCGTCCTCCTCCCGGACCCGGTCCCGATCGTCCGGGTGGATCCTTGCCAGCCAGCCCTCGTGGCTCCACGTCGTGTCACGGACGCCCAGGATCGACTCGACCTGGGGGCTGATGTAGAGCTTCTTCCCGGGCTCGGTGGCCGACTCCATGTACGTGATCGCCGGGATCTGTTCGATCAGGCTCCGGTAGCGCGCTTCGGTCTCCGAGAGCCGCCGCGATGCGCGTTCCCGACCGATCGCCGCTCCGAACGTGTTCGCGACGACCCGGAGGGCGTCCAGCTCGGCGTCCTGCCACGTGCGCTCCTCGTCGGCCTGATCGCAAACGACGTGCCCCCACCACTCGCCCCCGGCGCCGATCGGGATCACGGCGAGCGACCGGATCCCGGAGCTTCGGAGGATCTCCGCCTCCTCCGGGGGGAACCCGTCCACGGAGCCGTGGATCGCCTCGCCGGCGGACAGGAGCCCGCGCCACCGGCCGAGACCCGCCTCCTCGAATGAGACGAGCTGCCCTTCGAGCCGCCCCGCGAACCCGCTCACGCGCGAGGTCGTCCACTCCTCGACGAGGGCCAGGCAGAGGCGGCCATCCTCCCTCGGCGTGTTGCGATAGACGGCCGCTCGGCTCGCGCCGGCGGCGGCGCCGAGCCGGGCCAGGACCTCGCCGACCACGTCGTTCCAGGAGTCCACGGAGAGCAATCGCTCGGCCGCGAAGCTCGCCGCCTCGAGGATCCGGTCGCGTCGGGACAGACGCTCGAGGACCTCCTTCGCCTCGGTGACGTCGGTGAGGACGCCTTGCCAGGCCCGGATGCCGTCGGGCATGTCCACCAGGTTCGCCTGGTCGTGCACCCAGACGGTCCGTCCGTCCTTGGTGACGATGCGGTACTCGATGTCGAACGGGTCACCCGTCTCGTTCGTCCGGATCGACTCGGTGAGCACCCGGTCGCGATCGTCGGGGTGCAGGATCTGGGTCCAGAGTTCGGGTGTGTCCACGCGCTCCTGCGGCGAGTACCCCGTCAGGGCTTCGTACTGCGGGCTGATGTAGACGGCCGAGCTCACGTCGTCGACGGCGTCGATGTACACGGCGGCAGGGAGCCGTTCGACCAGATGGCGGTAGCGCTCCCTCGCGTGGCCGAGCTGTTCCTCGGCCGAGCGCCTGCCCGTGATGTCCTCGAGGACCCCCTGCCAGGTCGGACCCTCCGGGCCGTCGCGATCGACCAGGACCGCCGTATCCCGCACCCAGACGACACCCCCGTCCGCCCGCCGCAACCGGTACTCGAGCTCGAACCGATCCTCCGACCGGTCGGTCCGTTCATCCGCGTGCAGGACCCGCTCGCGATCCTCCGGATGGATCCGCTCCTCCCAGGCGCCGTCCGATCCCGTCCAGGCCTTCGGCTCGTCGCCGGTGAGTTCGCTGATCCCGGGAGCCATGTACAGCGTGCGATGGCGCCCGCCTCCGGACGTGGCGAGGTACGTGACGACCGGGAGTTGCTCGACGAGCCGCCGGAACCGCTGCTCGGCCTCCTTCTGCTCCGTGATGTCGAACATCACGCCCTGGTAGATCGCTCGCCCGCGCGCTCCTGTCGACACAGGGACCGCCTCGTCGCGGACCCAGACCATCCGGCCGTCGCGCGTGCGGAGGCGGTACTCCATCGCGAACGGGTCGCCCTTGTCGGATGCGCGTGCCCACGCCGCCAGCACGGGCTCCCGATCGTCCGGATGCGCGCTCGCGGACCACAGGGACGGATCGCGCCGCCACTCGTCGGCTTGGTAGCCGAGGAGCTGGTGGATCTGCGGGCTGATGTAGAGGGCGGGCGCCGCATCCGGTGCGTCTGCGCTGTCCCACGTGTACGCGACCGCCGGTACGCGCTCGACGATCGTGCGGTACCGGTTCTCTGCCTCCTGGAGCCGCGCCTCGGCCTCCTTCTGCTCCGTGATGTCGAACATCACTCCCTGGACGAGCGTCGGCCGGCCCGACGCGTCGCGCTCGACGACGGCGGCCTCGTCCCGGATCCAGACGTACCGGCCGTCCTTCGTGTGCGTTCGGTACTCCTCCAGGAACGGCGTGCCGGCTCGATCGGCTCGGTTCGAGGCCGCGAGGACCCGCTCGCGGTCGTCCGGGTGCAGGCGTTCGATCCAGAGGTGCGGATCGCCCGACCACTCCTGCGGCTCGAACCCGAGTAGCCGCTCGATCTGGGGGCTCACGTACGGCGGCGCGACATCGCCGGTCGGCTGGGTCGGCACCCACGTGTACGTCACCGCCGGAAGCTGCTCGACCAGGGACCGGAAGCGCTCCTCGGTCGTGGTCCGGAGCTCATGCTCCCGGTCCGCGTGGAGCCACTGTCTGATCCCGAACACGCAGAAGGCACCCGAGAGCACCAGCAGGACCGCGAACACGTTGTCGATCTGGATCGGCGTGTGGCGCTCCACCCAGTTGCGGACCTGCTCGAAGACGTCGAAGGCCACGCCCAGGAACAGCAGGGCCAGGGCGACGGCCGAGATCGTCAAGAGATCTCGTTGCGCGCCCTTCCGGTTGGGGGTCCCCGACGGTCGCTTGCGCTCGTTCACGGCGTTCGTATCCGTTATCGACGCGTGCGTGGACGGCCTGAACGGACGGCATCCGCGTGGGGCGAACGGCGGTCGTCCGACGGCGGGACGCCAGGACCCGCCCGCTAGGCGAGCGCCAGCTCCCGCATCCGACGGTAGATGTGGTCCGGCTCCGGTTCCATGAAGAAGTGCTCGAGCGGCGTCGCGAACGGCATCGCGGGCACGTCCGGGCCTCCGATGCGTACGATCGCGGCATCCAGGTCGAACATCGCCTCCTCGGCGATCGTCGCCGCGATCTCGGCGCCGGCTCCGTAGGTGCGGTTGTCCTCGTAGACGACCATGGCCTTGCCGGTCTTGCGCACCGACGTGAGGATCGTCCCCGTGTCGAGCGGAGCGAGCGTCCGGACGTCCACGACCTCGACCGACACGCCCTCCTCGGCGAGGCGAGCGGCGGCATCGAGGCAGCGGTGAACCTCGTAGCCGTAGGTGATCACCGAGAGATCCTCGCCGGTCCGCTTGACGTCCGCCTGCCCGATCGGCGTCTGGTAGGCGCCCTCCGGAACCTCGCCCTTGACGGCCCGGTACGTCTTCTTGTGCTCGAGGAACAGGACCGGGTCCGGGTCCCGCAATGCCGAGCGCAACAGGCCCGCCGCGTCGGCCGGGGTCGACGGCATCACGACCTTGAGCCCAGGGATGTGCGCGTAGAAGGCCTCGATCGACTGCGAGTGATACAGCGCGCCGTGGATCCCGCCGCCGCAGGGCGTCCGGATCACGAGCGGCACGCCGAAGTCGCCGTTCGATCGGTAACGGATCCGCGCGGCCTCGGACACGATCTGGTCGAAGGCCGGATGGATGAAGTCCGCGAACTGGATCTCGGCCACCGGCAAGAGCCCATGCAACGCCATCCCGATCGCGACCCCCACGATCGCCGACTCGGCCAGCGGCGTGTCGATCACCCGCTCCTCCCCGAACTCCGTGGCCCACCCGTCCGAGATCCGGAAGACCCCACCGCGAGCCCCGACGTCCTCGCCCAGCAGGACGACCCGCTCGTCCTCGGCCATCTCGTCGTGGAGGGCTTCCCGGATCGCCGTGACGACGTTCCGCTCGCTCACCGGCGATCGTCCTCGGCGAACACGTGCCGGAGGGCGGATGCGGGCTCGGGGTCGGCGGCCTCCCACGCGGCCGCGATGGCCTGATCGATCTGCTCCTTGACCTGCGCGCGGACCGCCTCGCGCTCGGACCCGTCCCCGACCCCGTGGGCTTCGAGGTAGCGCGCGAACTCGACGAGGGGGTCGTGGTGTTTGGCTTCCTCGACCTCCTCGCGGCTACGGTAGCTCTTGTCGTCGTCGTCCGAGGTGTGCGGGAAGTACCGGTACGTCTTGCACTCGATCAAGGTGGGACCTTCGCCGGCTCGTGCCCGGTCGTGCGCCCGCCTCATCGCCGCGTAGCAGGCGATCACGTCGTTGCCGTCCACGACGACGCCGGGGAACCCGTAGCCCTCGGCCCGATCGGCGACGTCCTGGATCGCCATCTGCTTCGATTGGGGGACGCTGATCGCGTAGTGGTTGTTCTCGCATACGAAGATGACGGGCAGGCGGTGGATCCCGGCGAAGTTGAGCCCTTCATGCCAGTCGCCCTCGCTGGTGGCGCCGTCGCCGAACCAGCAGCCGACCACCGTGTCCTCCCCGCGCATGCGGGCCGCGTAGGCGATCCCGGCCGCGTGCGGGACCTGGGTCGCGATCGGCGAGGAACCGGTGATGATGCCGAGCCGTCGCGAGCCCCAGTGCGAGGGCATCTGCCGTCCGCCCGACGACGGATCGTCCGCCTTCGCGAAGACCCCCAGGAAGATCTCGTACGGCGTCATCCCGGCGACGAGGACGACGCCGACATCCCGGTAGTACGGCAACCAGATGTCGGTGCCTCGTCGCATCGCCCACGCCGTACCGATCTGGCAGCCCTCGTGCCCGGATCCCGGCACGACGAACGGAGCGCGCCCCATCCGATTCTGGCGGAGGGCTGCTTCATCGAGCATCCTCGCCAGCAAGAGGGTCCGGTACATCGAGCGGAGGTCGTCGTCGGTGAGCCCGAGGGCCCCGTGAGGGGTGTCCTTCACCCGCGTGGCCACGCCCCAGCTCCTCGCACGCTCAGCCGAGTCTAGCACCGCCCCTTTCGCCGCCCGGCTCCCGGGCCGGTCGGTCCGTTGCCGTGTGACCACGGGTACCCCCCAGGGGTATGATGTCGCTCGAGATGGTGGACCGAGGGAGGAACCGGCGATGGTCGATCCGGTCTGCGGGATGACGGTCGAACCTGAGACCGCGGCGGCGGCGTGGGAACACCGAGGTGAGACGTACTACTTCTGTTCCCTCGCGCTGCTTCGAGCGCTTCCGCTCGGATCCGGACGCGTTCCTAGCCGGGGATCCTTCGGACCGCGGGATGTAGTGGTACCCAGGCGGGGTATGGAGGAACCGGCGGATGGAGGAGCGGATGTACGGGTACGCGATGAAGGAGAAGGAGCTGAAGGACCGGCTCCGACGGATCGAGGGTCAGGTTCGCGGGCTGCAGCGGATGGTCGACGAAGGGCAGTACTGCATCGACATCCTCACCCAGGTCAACTCGGTCGTGGCGGCCCTGAGGGCCGTTGGGGTCGGGCTCCTCGACGGGCACGTTCGGCACTGCGTGACCGAGAGCATCGAGCGCGGTGACGGCGAGGAGAAGGTCGAGGAGCTGATGGCCGCCGTCGCGCGGTTCGCCGGGCGATGAGCCGATCCGCTGGCGCTCCGACCCACGAGCTGGTGCTCGACATCGAGGGGATGACCTGCGCCTCGTGCGTGGGGAAGGTCGAGCGTGCGCTGGGCGGCGTCGAACTGGTCGACGCCGCGAGCGTCAACCTCGTGAACCGGACCGCGACGGTCCGGACGGCGGGCGACGACCCCGCTGATCTGATCGACGCGGTCGAGCGGATCGGGTACGGCGCGCGTCTGCATGCCGCCGGCACCGCGACCGACACCGAACCCGCCGCCTACCTGCGGAGGCTGGCGGTGGCGACGCCGCTCACCCTCGCGTTGCTGATCCTCACGTTCTGGGTGACGGCCGAGTGGTCGATGTGGGTCGCGTGGGCGTTGGCGACCCCGGTGCAGTTCTACGCGGGCTGGCCGTTCCTTCGCTCGGCCTGGCGGTCGGCGAGGCATCGGACCACGAACATGGACACGCTCGTCGCCGTCGGTTCCCTCGCCGCGTACGCCTACAGCGTGTGGGCCGTGCTGTCGGGCGCCGGCGACCAGTACTTCGACACGGGCGCCGTGATCGTGACGCTCGTCCTGCTCGGCAAGACCCTCGAGGCCCGCGCCCGGGCGGCCGCGGGCGACGCGTCGCGGACCCTGCTGGAGCGCGCCCCGACCGAGGCCACGGCGCTGGAGGCGGACGGCGAGCGCAGGATCCGGGTCGACGAGGTGCACCCGGGCATGCTGGTCGTCGTCCGGCCGGGGGAGAAGATCCCGGCCGACGGGGTCGTCCGGGAGGGCAGGTCCTGGGTCGACCTGTCGCTCCTCACCGGGGAGTCGGTTCCCGTGGACGTGGGCCCGGGCGACGAGGTCGTCGGCACCTCGGTGAACGGCACCGGGCGCCTGATCGTGTTCGTGACCACGGTGGGCGCGAACTCCAAGCTCTCGGAGATCGTCCGGTTGCTCCAAGCGGCGCAGGGATCGAAGGCCCCCATCCAGCGCCTCGCCGATCGGGTCGCGTCGGTCTTCGTGCCGATCGTGCTCGCGATCGCGATCGCGACGTTCCTCGGCTGGTGGATCCTCGGCGACGTCGGGCCGGGGGCGGCGCTGCTCCACGCCGTTGCCGTCCTGCTGATCGCGTGCCCCTGCGCCCTCGGTCTCGCGACGCCGGCCGCGATCATGGCCGGGACCGGACGCGCCGCCGAGCTCGGCATCTTGTTCCGGGGGGGCGAGGTCTTCGAGTCGGCCCACCGGATCGACACGGTCCTGTTGGACAAGACCGGCACCGTGACCCGAGGGGCGATGACCGTCGCGGAGATCCTCCCGGTGAACGGCGCGGCCGAGGACGAGTTGATCGCCTGGGCGGCCGCCGCCGAGCTCGGCTCGGAGCATCCGATCGGGCACGCGGTCGTCCTCGCCGCTCGGGAGCGCGGCGTCCAGGTTCCCACCGCCCGCGGCCACGCGATCACGCCAGGAGCCGGCGCGCGCGCTGCGGTGGACGATCACGAGGTGGTCGTCGGGCGCCCGGAGGGGCTCCCGCCGTCGATGGGGGAGGTCGCCTCGGCGATGGCGTCGCGAGGGCTCACGCCCTTCGCGGTCTGGCGCGACCGGATCCCGCTCGGCTTGATCGGGGTGTCGGACCCGATCAAGCCGGAAGCCGGCGAGGCCGTCGAAGACCTATCGGCGATGGGGCTCGAGGTGCGGCTCGTCACCGGCGATCGGCACGCCACCGCGGCGGCCGTCGCGGATCGCGTCGGGATCGACTCCGTGACGGCCGAGGTGATGCCGGCCGGCAAGGTCGACGAGGTGCGGTCCGCACGGACGGCGGGTCATCGTGTCGCCTTCGTGGGCGACGGGATCAACGACGCGCCGGCCCTGGCGGAAGCCGATCTCGGCATCGCCCTGGGGACCGGGACGGATGTGGCCGTCGCGGCCGCCGGCGTCCGCCTCCTCGGCGGCGACCTGCGCGTCGTCGCGGAGGCCCTGCGCCTGGCCCGCCGTACCTACCGCGTGATCGCGCAGAACCTGTTCTGGGCGTTCGCCTACAACGCCGTGATGATCCCCCTGGCCGTCTTCGGGGTCCTTTCGCCGATGTGGGCCGCGGCGGCGATGGCCGGGTCGAGCGTGACGGTGGTCCTGAACGCCCTCCGGCTCCGTCGGTTCCGGCCCTCCTCCCGTACCCTGGACGGATGAGCACGACGGTCGAGCACGTCGTCGACGTCACGGACGAGACCTTCGAGCAGGTCGTGATCGAGGGCTCCAAGGAGCGCCCGGTCGTGATCGATCTGTGGGCGGCCTGGTGCGGTCCGTGCCGGACGCTCGGGCCGATCCTCGAGAAGGTCGCCAACGAGCGAGGCGGCGCCTTCCTCCTGGCGAAGCTCGACGTCGACGCGAACCAGGTCGGGAACGCCCTGCTGCAAGCGGTCCGCAGCCAGGGGATCCCGACCGTCGTCGCCTTCCGCGACGGCGAGCCGGTCAGCATGTTCATCGGCGCCTACCCCGAACCCGAGGTCAACGCGTTCATCGACCAGATCCTGCCGACGGAGGCCGAGGTCGCGGCGGACGAGGCGCAAGCCGAGGAGGAGGCGGGCGACCTCGAGGGTGCCGAACAGCGCTACCGAGATGCCCTCGCCCAGGACCCGGAGAACCGGGACGCGGCGGTGGGGCTCGGTCGGATCCTGGCGGACCGCGGCGAGCTCGAGGCCGCCCGCGACCTGGTCGGCCGGTTCGCGCCTGATCCGGAGGCCGAACGGGTCCTCTCGACGATCCGCGTGCACGAGTGGGGAGCGCTCGACGAGGTCGGAACGCTCGCGTCGGCGAAGCGCCTCGCGGCCGCGGGCCGGTGGCGGGAGGCGCTCGACGCGATGCTCGGCGCGCTCGGCGACGATCGCGACGCGGCGAGCGCCGCGATGCGAGACGTGTTCGCCGTCCTGGGGGACGACGACCCGCTCGTGATCGAGTACCGGCGTCGGCTCGCCAGCGCGTTGTTCTAGATCGGGTCCTGCACCGGATCCGAGGTCAGGCCGATAGCCCGACTCAGCCGGGGACCTGGTCCACGACGATGTCGTCCCAGTTCGCCGTGAACGTCCCGGCGACCGCGCTCCCGATCTCGATCGCGCCGATCGGGGTCGTGCCGGTGTTCGCCGTCCATGCCGTCACGATCCGGACCCCGTCGCGATAGAGGTCCCACGCGCCAGCCGCTCCCACGGTGCCGCAGAGCTCCACGGTGTGCCAACCCGTGCCGAGCGCAACCGATGTGAGGACCTGTGTCCCCGAGACATCCGAGCGGATCGCGAGGGCGCCGGTCGACGTGAGGAACGCGCGCGCGACGGGGCCGCTGGCTGCCGTCCGGAGGCGCCACAGGACCATCGTGCCGGTCCTGGACGACATGTTCACGCGTGCGCTCAGACACAGGTTCATGTACGTCGACCCTAGCGCATGCGTCATCGTCGCCGTCTGGTTGGCCGCGGTCGACCGAGCGCTCGGCGCGGACGGATTGCCCACGCCGGTGTCGATCGCGAATCGTGTCACGCCGGTCCAGTTCGACAACCCCCCCGAGGAGAAGCCGTCGGCGAAGATCACGGTCGGCGGCGGCGGGCTCTGCGTGGTGATCGGGTCGGAGGCCGGGCTCGTGGAGGCGTTGTTCGCCTGATCGCGGGCCACGACGGTGTAGGTGTGGGTGCTCGCGGGCGCGAGGTTCGTGTCCTGGAAGGAGACCGTCGCGGCGGAGCTCGACGGGAAGCTGCCCACCTGGGATCCGTCGCGGAAGACGAGGTAGGTGAGCGTGGTCGAGGTCTCGTCCGCCGCCGCCGTCCAGGTCAGGTCGATCGTGGAGGGCGAGTTGCTCACCCCGGACGGCTTCCCGGGGCCGGGGTTGGGCGGGGTGGTGTCCGGCGGCGGCGGGCTCTGGGTGGTGATCGGATCGGAGGCCGGGCTCGTGGAGGCGTTGTTCGCTTGATCGCGGGCCACCACGGTGTACGTGTGGGTGCTCGCCGGCTGGAGGTTCGGGTCCTGGAAGGAGATCGTCGTGGTCGAACTCGAGGTGAAGCTGCCCACCTGGGATCCGTCGCGGAAGACGAGGTAGGTGAGTGTGGTCGACGTCTCGTCCGCCGCCGCCGTCCAGGTCAGGTCGATCGTGGAGGGCGAGTTGCTCACCCCGGACGGCTTCCCGGGGCCGGGGTTGGGCGGGGTGGTGTCGGTCGTCGCGCCGGCTTCGAGGACGATCGAGTAGTCGCGACCGCCGTGCGCGTCCGCAACGTCCGTCGCTCCGGTGACGACGACGGGCCTCGTCCTGTTCGTGGTCGTGCCGTCTCCGAGCTGCCGGAAGTCGTTGAGCCCCCAGGCCCGGAGGGATCCGTCGCCGATGACCGCCAGCGTGTGATCACGGCCGGCGCCCAAGCCCACGACGCCGCTCAGCCCGGCGACCGCGGTCGGCGACCGCCGCTGGGTCGTCGTGCCGTCTCCCAGCTGGCCGAGGTTGTTGCGGCCCCACGTCAGGACGGTGCCGGTCGCGCGCAATGCGACCGAGTGATGCGCCCCCGCGATCACGGCGATCGCGTCGGTGATCCCGGGCACTTGGATCGGCGAGAGCCGATCGGTGAGGGTGCCGTCGCCGAGCTGACCATAGGTGTTGTCTCCCCACGCCCAGACGGTGCCGTCACCGCGAACGGCCAATCCATGATCTCGGCCGCCGGCCACCGACACGATGTTGCTGAGGGTTCCGACTCGTACGGGCGTCAGTCGCGTCGTCGTGGTCCCGTCGCCCAATTGGCCGTCGGCGTTCGTGCCCCAAGCCCAGAGGGTCCCGTCGCCCAAGATGGCGTAGCTCATGCTGCGACCGCCGGCGAGCTCGACGACGTTGATCAGGCTGCCGATCCGCACGGGCACGCGGCGGTTCGTCGTGGTTCCGTCCCCGAGCTGACCGAGGGCGTTGTATCCCCAGCCCCACGCCGTTCCGTCGGATCGGATCGCGAGGGTGTGGTAGTGGCCGGTCGACACATCCACCACCGAGTTGATACCGGTCACGAGGGTGGGCGTCGTCCGATCCTGGATGGTGCCGTCGCCGAGCTGACCGAAGTTGTTGTGACCCCAGGTCCAGACGCGCCCGTCCGGACGCAAGGCCACCGCGTGTTCCCTGCCGCCCGCGATGTCGACCGCGTCGACGATGCCGGTGACGGGTGCGGGAGCCTGGTGAGCGTTCGTGCTCCCGTCTCCGAGTTGCCCGAAGCTGTTCCCACCCCAGGCGAGTGGCGTCCCTGGCTCGGCCGCAACGGCCGGAGCGGCCGAGACGACGGCCGCGAGCAGCACGAGACACGTGAGAGCCGCACCCACCGGACGCCGCGACCGGAGCCGGGTGCTCAGGCGATGAACGGACCGCGGGTCTATGGGCGAGGGGTCCGGACTCGGGGTATCCATGGTCCCTCCCGTCGTGCGCTAGCCGGGGTTGAGGTCGAGCACGATGTCGTCGAAGTTGATCGTCCATGTCTTGGCGGCGTTGTCGCCGATCTGGATGCGACCGATCGGAAGCGTGCCGGTATCGGCCACCCAAGCGTTCACGATGCGCACGCCATCCCGGTACAGGCTCCATGTGCCCGCGGTCCCGACCGTGCCGCAGAGTTCGACCGTGTGCCATCCCGAACCGAGCGACACGTTCGAGGATTGCTGCGCTCCGCTCACGTCCGACCGCGCGAACAGGATGCCGGTCGCGCTGACGTACACGCGACTCACCGCGCCGTTCGCGGCCGTGCGGAATCGGAACAGGTCGACCGCGTTCCCGCCCAGCGAGGCCGCGTTCACGCGGGCGCTCAGGCACGCCGACGGGTACGTGCTCGCGAGGTCGCGGTAGGCGAATGCGCTCAGGGCCGTCGGATTCCCGACCGCGCTGGGCGCCGTCGGTGAGCCGTTCGTCGGATCGATCGTCAGGCGCGTCGCGGCCGTCCAGTTCGAGAATCCGCCGCTCGCGAATCCGTCGGCGAAGATCGTCGACGACACGACGATCGGGTCCGAGCTCGGGCCGATCGCGCTCGCGCGGCCATCGGCATCGGTCGCATCGAGCGCATACGTGTGCGACGAGCCGGGGGTGAGCCCCGTATCGACGAACGTCGTCGCGGTGGTCGATCCGATCGCGATCGAACCGCCATCTCGATAGACCCGGTACGTGATGGGAGGTGAAGCATCGCTCGAGGGGCTCCAGCTCAGCGAGACGCTGCCGCTGGATAAGCTCTGTGCGGCTGGCTTGCCCGGGACGGTCGGCGGGTCGTTGTCGGTCGCGAGGTCTGGATCCGTCAGGAAGCCGCCGGGTCCCGCGTCGAGGATCACCTCATCGAAGTTGATCGTCCAGGTCTTCGCCGCCGTGTCGCCGATCTGCACCCGCCCGATCGGTGAGGTTCCGGTATCGGCGACCCACCCGTTGACGATGCGAACGCCGTCGCGATACAGGTCCCAAGCGCCGGCCGTGTCCACGGTGCCGCAGAGCTCGATGATGTGCCACCCGCTACCCAAGGCGACACCCGAAGAGGCCTGCGCGTTCGTCACATCCGATCGGACGGTCAGGGCACCCGCGGCGTTCAGGGATACCTTGACGATCGGGCCGCCCCCGAGGGTTCGGAGCCGGAAGAGGTCGGGAGAGTCCGCGCCGATCGACCCAGCTCGCACGCGCACGCTTAGACAGCCGTCCTGGTAGGTCGAGGACAGGTCTCGGTACGCGAACGCGCTCTGCGCCACCGGGCTGCCGAGTGCGCTGGGAGCCGTCGGTGATCCGATGGCTGCATCCACCGAGATCCTCGTGACGTTCGTCCAGTCCATCAGCCCGCCGGTCGAGAACTCGTCCGCGAAGGCGGCTGCCTGCACCTGCGCTTGACCGGTGGCCGGCGCACCCGTGTTCCCGGAAGCATCGGTGGCGTCGATCCAGTAGGTGTGATCGGAGCCGATCGGCAATGCGGTGTCCGTGAAGGTGACGGTCGTCGTCGAGCTGCTGACCACCTGACCCACGAGCTGCCCCGGGTCGTCCCGGAAGATGCGATAGGTGAGGGTGGCATCGCGGTCGTCGGTGGAAGCGTTCCACGACAGATCGATCGATGAGGTCGAGTTGCTCACACCGACCGGCGCTCCGGGAGTCGACGGTGCGGTGACATCGGGCGAGAGCACCGTGATCGCGCCGGACGGGTCGCTCATCGCGCTCGGGTTGTTCGAACCGTCGAGGGCGTCGACCGTGTAGACGTGGGAGCTCCCGGCGACGAGGCCGCCATCGTGGTACGCGAGCGTGCCACCCGAGGAGCTGGTCACCTGCCCGACGACGTTCCCGTCGCGGTAGATCCGGTAGGTAAGCGGGCCCGGGATGTTGTCCGTGGACGCGGCCCAGCTCAGGTCGATCGAATCGAACGTGCTGCTGGATCCCGTCGGTTGGCCGGGCTTCGACGGAGCGATCGTATCGGTCACCTGTGTGTAGACGAAGAGCCCTCGCGTCAGCCAGGTGCGAGCATCGACACCGGGGCCGCTGATCTGGGTCGGAGTTCCCGAAGGCTTGCTCCCGTCCCAGTTCACGCTCCACAGACGCCCATCGGTCGTCGCGTAGATCAGCTTCCCGGATGCGAGCGTCATCCCTTGGACGTTCCGCCACGTGACACCTTCACCTCCGGTACTCGCGACGAAGAGGTTGGCGCCGACGACTTGACTCTCCGGGGTGAAGTACCGGTAGTAGAGCATGTTGTTGTTGTTGCTGTTCGTCTGACCCGAGCCCGGACGGTTGACGGTGTAGTAGATGCGGCCGCTCGCATAGAACATGCCGGTCATGTTGGCGAGGTCCGTGGTGAATGCCGGGATCCGCGTCGAGGTCCCCGGGATGTTGAATCCGGTCGGCGGCTGTACCTCCAACCCGTTGAGGTTGATCGTGGATGGCGTCCCGATCACGGAGCCGTTGAAGTCTCTGACCTGGAAGGTCCCGTCACTCCATCCGTAGTAGAGCTTGTCGCTCAGCGTGAATGCGCCACGGGCGTTGCGCCAGTCGATCCCGAGGGGAACGGTCGAGGGAGCCCCGAACGTCGAGAGGTCATACAGTCGGCGATCCATCGCCCCGGTGTTCTGGTCCAGATCATAGAGGTCGTTCGGGAGGCCGTACGTGGTGGTGGGGGGTACAGCGAACCCCCCGGCAGCCGGGAAGAACGCGATCTTCTGGTGGAACTCCCCGCCGGCATGGTCGGTGTCGCTTCCTGCCCACAGACCGTCGGCGGTCATCGGCAGGGTGAAGACGCCGACGCCTCGCTCGTGACCTGGGTTCCAGCTGAACGGGAGCCCGTTGATCGGATCCAGGGCGACGATGCCCTCGCGGGCGACCGCGCCTGGGCCGGCACCATCCCCGCGGTATGGGTTGTTCCACCAGCGGAAGTGGCCACCGACGTAGATCGCTGAGCCCGTGGCGCTCACGCTCCACGAGGTGTCTCCGCCGCTCCAGTCGACCCAGGTCGGTTGCTGGCCCGGACCGCTGGTGTTCATCTCCCACCTGGAGGACGTGTCGCAGAGCCGACCCGCCCGGAACGCACCGGTCGTCACGACGATGAAGTACTGGCCGTCGGGCGAGATGTCGATATCGCGCATGTAGGTCCCGAAGGATGACGAGCACCAGGTCGTGGTCGTCCCGGGGACCAGCACCGGGTATTGGTCGGTCTGCCATGTGTCGACCGTTGCCGGTGTGACACCGACGTTGAGGATGGCGATCTGCACCCGGGGGAGACCGGCCACCTGGCTGAAGCTCCCGATCGCGATCAGCTTCGTTCCGTCCGGCGACACGTCGATCCTGGGGACCCCGAGCGTCCCTCGTAGCGGATCCGTGAAGGGGAGGTTGAAGTTGGGGTCCACATCTCCGTTCGCGGGGTTCAGTCGGGCGACACCGGAGCGAGCCACGGACTTCACCTGCGTGAACTTCCCCGAGACGTACAGCCAGCCGTTCCGGTAGACGAGATCCTGGACCAGGGAGTTCGCGTTCGCCTTGAATCCCGTCAGCGATTGCCCGTCCGCGATGCGGAGCCGGGCCAGCTTGCGGTACGTCTGGCCGTTGACGGTGCTGAAGTCGCCGCCGACGAACACCGACGTACCATCCGGCGCGAGGACGAGAGCCTCGACCTCTCGGTCGAGCTGCGGGACGAAGTTCGGATCGATCACGCCCGTGTTCATGTCGAAGGCGAACAGGTAGTTCCGCGTGTAGATCTGCGAGAAGCCCGCACGCTGGACCCGGGTGAAGGTCCCGCCGACGATGACCTTGCTGCCGACCTGAAGGATCGCGTTGACCTGTCCATCGAGGACGTTCGGTGTCCAATCCGCGGGATCGGGTTCCATGATCACCGGCTGCGCGGTCTGGACGGCGCTGACGGAGCTCAGGGGGAGGGTGGCGAAGACGACGGCCACAGCCGTGGCCAGGATCCATGCCGTTCGGCGATCCAACGCTCGTATTCCCTTCGGGTCGGGGGGGAAGCCCGGAGGGAATCTGCTGTACCCCGAACGGGCGACCGCCAGGCCTCAGAAGGTAGCAGGCCGCTCGAGCGATCCTCTACCCCCTTCGGACCCGATTCGGGGGACATCCATCGGATCGATCTGGCATCCGCCCTAGGCCGTACGGAGGTGCTGACGCCTGCGGTCAATCCTCCGGCAGGAGGGCGTCGAGCAGGTCCCGGATGCGCCGAAGGGTGGGTCCGACTCGTTCCTCTCGTGGCGGCGCGGTGAGATCGAGCGTCCCAGCGATCGCGCCATCCAAGGCGTCGTCGAACCGCTGTTCGTCTTCGGCCAAGACGATGAGTCCCGTGTCTGCCAGTCGTGAGGTGAATCGAACCTGATGGTCATCGACGTGCTCGCCTAGCGAGCTCCGTCGAGGAACCACGATCGGCTTCCTCCCGGAATCGAGGATCGCCATGATCGTGCCGGGCCCACCATGACAGACGGCGCACGTGGCCGTTTCGATCCGCTCCGCCATCTCCCGATGACCGAGGAAGGCTTCCCCCTCCGTCCCTCGGGGGACGGAGGTCGAGCCGGATTGGATGAAGACGTTCGCTCCTGGGTTCCTGGCCAGCCATCGGCGGGTCCAGTCGATCAACCGGTCGAACGGATGATGGTCCGTTCCGACCGTCACGAAGACGCGCGGCCTCGTCGGGCTCGGTCGATCCTCGGTCATAGCAGCGGTCCGACCACGATCCCCTTCGGGTAGTGCGTCCGCTGCTCCTCCCACTGGAGGAGGAACCGGTCGGTCAGGGGGTAACACAAGCGACCGGTCAAGGTCCGTGTGTCGATCCGGTCGTATACCTCGATGTAGACGGTCTTCGCGCCGAACAGCTTCCCGGTGAGGAAGAACGGTAGAGCCACCCCTGCGCCCGTCGTGACGATCATCTCCGGGCGTTCGCGTCGAACGATCCTCCAGGCGAGACCGAAGTTCCGGATGAGGTTCGCGACGTTCCTGGTCGTCGGATGGAACGCCCAGTCGACCGCTTCTGCCTCGAGCAAGGACTCGGCATCCGGGAGCCGGAAGGTCACCCAGCGGTGCCGATGACTTGACCACCAGGGCTTGAGCGCGAACAGCTGGGTGAGATGTCCCCCGGACGAGCAGACGAGGAGGACCGGCAGTCGCCCCGCGTGCGTCACGGCTCCCGGATGCCGGGTGCCGCACTCTCGGTCGGCGCCTGCGCGGGGATCGCGCCGCCGGCGATCGTGCTGTTCCGATCGTCCTCCTGCGCCCGTTGGCCCGGGACGGCTCCCCCGTTGAACGTCTCGGCCGCTCCCGCAGGTGCCGAAGACGGTTCGTCGGGCCGCATAGGCTCGGCGCGCCGCCGGGCCCGTTCGGACCGTGCCGTCGGGGCGCGCTCCGACTCCGGTGCGTTCTCCTGGCCGTAGCCGTAGCCGTAGCCGTAGCCGTAGCTGGACCCCTTCTTGCCCAGGGCCACGTCGTTCAGGATCCCTCCGCGTACCGATGCGCCGACCTGACCGAGTTGATCCGCCGCATGGACGATCGAGCTCCTCTTGGAGGTCTCTTGCCGGGCCACCAGGAACACGGCGTCGACGCCGGGGACGATCGCCAGGGTGTCCGCCAACCCGAGCACGGGTGGACAGTCGATGATCACGAAGTCGAACCGCTCTCGCGCACGCGCGACCAACTCCGCCATGCGGTTCGACTGGAGCAGCTCTGCGGGCCGTGCGGGCGGCCGCCCGCTGGTGAGCACCCAGAGGTTGGAGGACACCGGCGCGAGAGCCTCCTCGAACGGCATCTCGCCGAGCAAGACGTCGCTCAGGCCGAGTTCGTTGTCGCGCTGGAAGTAGCGATGGAGGCTCGGACGACGGAGGTCGGCCGATATGACGACGACGCGATTGTCGGTGTGCGAGAGCGCCGCGGCGAGGTTCGCGCTCGTCGTCGACTTCCCTTCACCGAGGATCGGACTCGTGATGGCGAACACCTTGAGGTCGCGTCGTCGACTCATCGCGATCACCGCGGTTCGCAACGTCCGATACGCCTCGGCCGCGGGGCTCCGTGGCTGTTGCTCGGTCACGAGCCAGACTGGGCCACGCTTGTTCCAGCCGACGACCTTGGGGATCGCCGCGAGGACGGGGGCATCCAACGTCGCCTCGAGGTCGGAGCGACCGGAGATCCGCTCATCGGTCCGGTCCCGGACGAACGCGATGATCACGCCGAGGAATCCGCCGAGGAGCAACCCCATCGCCAGGTTCAGTGGATGCTTGGGACTCGAGGGAGCGAACGGCGGGGTCGCTGGAAGGATGACCTCCCCAGGGTCCAGCACGGCCGGGACCTGGGCGAGCTGGCTCGTGAGCACGGCGATCTGTCCGTTGACCGTGTCCCGCTCCTGCTGCGCATCCACGAGCTCGGAGCTTCCGGGGATCGCGGCGTCGATCGTCTCGTCGAGCTTGTCGCGCTGGCGCATCAGGCTGTCGATCTGGCTCTGGATCCCCTGGCGGGTGGCCGTCGCCGCTTGGGTGGCTCGCTGGCGCTTATACGACAGGTAGGCATCCGCGAAGGCGTTCGCGCCGTTGGCGGCGCGCGTCGGCGTCGGGTCCGAGAAGAAGATGTCCAGGACCAGGGTTTCCGGTGTGGTCTCGACCGAGACGAGCTTGAGGAGTTCCGGGATCGCGATGTTCCAGCCGAGCTCGGTCCGGGCCATCTCCGCGACCTGCGCCGAACGGACGATCCGTGCTTCCGTGTCGAGGCTGACGAGCTGATCCGGTCGGAACTGAGACGAAGCGGATGTGGGTTGGACCAGGACTTCGCTCTGCGCCGTATACACGGGCGAGCGCGTGAACGAATAGGCCGCCGCCAGCGCCACGAACAGCGTCGTCACGATCGCGAGCAGCCAGAATCGACGACGGAGGACCGCCGCGTACTCGCGGAGATCGACGACTTCGTCGGCCGGGGAAGGGCTGGCCTGCATCTTTCGTTGCACCCGCTCAGCGTCCTAACGTCGGGGGAACGAGGCATCTTACGATGACCGGATAGGTCATCCAATGGACCGAAGACGGTCAAGGCGTGGACCGGACGCCCTAAGCCGCGCCCCGAGCCCCGCCGCCCGGCGGGGGTCCGCCGCTCGTGATGCGGGGTCCTTCGTCCGATGAGGGCCGGCGATCTCCCTCCTACACTGGACCCATGCCCGTTGAGATCTCCTGGCGTCCACGCGATCTCCACGATCGTCGGGTCCCACCGTCGCGCTCGGCTCCCTCACCCATAGACGACAGGGGGTCGGCCCGTCGCACGCGATCGAACGAGCTGAGCCTTCGGCCAACACCACGACCGGCCGCTCGCGTTGCGTCCGCGAACGCCCTCGGCCCGGGCCGGCTTCCATACACGGGATCGTATGCACCGCAAGATCTAAGGATCGGGTGATCCGCGAGGATGGGTCGCGCGGCCGAGATCCAACGCATGCCTCCGGGCTCCATCGCGGTGACGTTCATCGGGGGGTGCCAACGGAGCGGAAGCACGCTCCTGGAGCGGATGCTCGGCCAAGTGGCTGGCCACGTCTCGGCGGGCGAGGTGGTGCATCTGTGGAGCCGGGGCGTCCGCGGCCGAGAGCTCTGCGGGTGCGGCGAGCCGTTCGACCGGTGTCCGTTCTGGTGCGAGGTCGGACGGAAGGCGTTCGGTGGGTGGGATGCCATCGACGTGGAACGCGCCCTGTGGCTGCAGCGAAAGGTCGACCGGAATCGCTACATCATCTTCATGCTCTTCCCCCGGCTGTCGCGCCGGTACGGGGGGTACCTTCGCGAGTACGCGCGGTTCCTTTCTTCGCTGTACGCGGCGATCGGGCAGGTGGGGGGAGGTGTGGTGGTCGACTCGTCGAAGCATGCATCGACCGCGTTCCTCCTGCGATCCATCCCCGCGATCAGGATGGTCGTCGTTCACCTCGTCCGAGACGGTCGAGGGGTCGCCTACTCCCTGGGGAAGCGCGTGCCCCGGCCCGAAGTCCGAGGAGGCCCCGCGCTGATGCATCGGTCGGGTCCCGTCAGATCGAGCATGGAATGGCTCGCGTTCAATGGCTTGTTCCATCTCCTCGGCCTCGCCGGATCGCCGGTGCACCGGGTGAGGTACGAGGACCTGGTTGCGGACCCATCGGCTCAGCTCCGTGCGGTCCTGGATGCGACGACCGCCGGAGGATCTCCTGATCGCGACTTCGGATTCGTGCACGGGCGGACGATCGTCCTCGGGCCGGACCACACGGTGTCCGGCAATCCCATGCGCTTCGAGCGCGGCGAAACGGCGCTCCGGCCCGACGACGCCTGGCGCACGAAGATGCCGCGGCTCGATCGCCGGATCACCTCCCTGATCACGTGGCCACTCCTTCGGGTCTACGGATACCGGGGTGTCGCATGACGCCCGCGAGCGGCGGGCCAGGCGTGTCGGTCGTCGTCCCGACGAGACAACGCCCCGAGCTCCTGGTCCGGGCGCTCAGATCGATCGATGCACAGCGGTATCCCGGTCACGTGGAGATCCTGGTCGTCCATGATCAGGAGGAACCGCAGGTACCGGTCCTCACCCCTAGGGAGGGGCGCAGTCTCCGGATCTTGCAGAACGACCGCACCCCTGGGCTCGCGGGCGCGAGGAACAGCGGCATCCTCGCCTCGTCGTCGGACCTGATCGCTCATTGCGACGACGATGACGAGTGGCTCCCGGAGAAGCTCGCGAGACAGGTCGTCCGGTTCCAGGCGGAAGCGGCGGACGTGGTGGCGTCAGGGGTGGCGATCGTCTATCAGGACCGCACCGTCGACCGGATCCCGGCGACGAGCGAGTTGCGATTCGAGGACCTGCTCCGGTCGCGGGTGCAAGAGGTGCATCCTTCTTCGTTGATCGCGAGACGCGCGTGCTACGAAGACGGGGCCGTCGGGCTCATCGACGAGGAGCTGCCGGGAAGCTACGGCGAGGACTACGACTGGCTGCTCCGGGCCGCGCGGCAACGACCGATCGACCTCGTGCAAGAGGTGCTCGTCAAAGCCTACTGGCATCGGTCCTCGTTCTTCGCCGATCGGTGGGCGACGATCGCGGATGCCCTCGAATACATGGTTCGCAAGCACCCGGAGTTCGCGCGTGACCGGCGCGGCCTCGCCCGGATCTACGGCCAGATCGCGTTCGCTCGGGCGGCGCAAGGCCGGAGCCGAAGCGCGAGGATGTGGGCGCGACGAACGCTGAGCGTCGACCCTCGTGAACGTCGCGCCTACCTGGCGTTCGGCGTCAGCACGGGCCTCGTTCCGGCCGACGCGATCCTCCGCCTCGCCCATCGGGTCGGGAAAGGGATCTGATGGTGGCCCAGGCGCTCGAGGCGGCGACTCACCGGCGCTTGCTTCGACCCGGTTGGCCGCTCTACCTGGTCCTCGTCGGGTTCCCCCTGTGGTGGGTCATGGGGCTGTCGGGGTTCATCTGGCAGATCGTGGCGGTCCCGATGCTGCTGTCGCTCCTCCGACGCAAGCGGGTCGTCGCTCCTCCCGGCTTCACGCTGTGGGTCGCGTTCATGCTGTGGATGCTGGCGACGGGCATCCAACTCGACAGCGCGAGCCGGATGATCGGGTTCGGCTACCGCGCATCGCTCTACGTCTCGGCGACGATCGTGCTGCTCTACGTCTACAACTCGGCCAGCGAGGTCCTGAAGACCAAACAGATCGTCGTCATGATGTCGATCTTCTGGATCTACGTCGCGATCGGCGGGTACCTCGGACTCCTCATGCCCACCTTCTCCTTCGCGAGTCCCGTCGAGAGCATCATGCCTCGGTTCATCCTGGCCAACGACTTCGTCAAGGAGATGGTGCATCCGGCGTTCGCGGAGGTGCAGGAGGTCCTCGGGTACGCATCTCCTCGGCCGGCGGCTCCGTTCGTCTACACGAACGACTGGGGGGGTGCGTTCGCGCTCCTCGTCCCGTTCGTCGTCCTGGCGTGGAGCCTTCGGGTCGGACGGCGCCTCCGCATGGTCCTGACCGTCACGGCGATCGCCGCGACCGCGCCCGTCATCATCTCGCTGAACCGGGGTCTGTGGCTGAGTCTCGGTGTGGGCCTGGTGTACGCGGCGTTCCGGCTCGCGATGCGCGGCCGTGAGCGAGCGATGATCGCGTTCCTGGTCGTCGCGATCGGCATCGGCGGACTCGTCGTGTTCACCCCGCTGAAGGCGACGCTCTCGGAGCGACTGGCCAACCCCCATAGCAACAACCGGCGGGTCTCGCTGTACGAGGAATCGATCCGGGGCGCGATCGAGTCTCCGTTGTTCGGGTTCGGCGCTCCTCGCCCTTCGAAGTGGAATCCGAACGCGCCCTCTGTGGGAACCCAGGGGCAGCTCTGGCTCGTGCTCTTCTCCCACGGCATCCCTGGGCTGGGGTTCTTCCTCGCGTTCTTCTTCTTCGCGTTCTGGCGGATGCGACGGACGGAACCGGTCGTGTCGTTCTGGATGCACGTGATGCTGATGATCATGTTCGTGCAACTGGCCGTGTATGACTTCCTCCCGCATCAGTTCCATATCGTCATGATCGGGGTGGCGCTCGGCATGCGCGAGCGCAGCTCGCTCGGTCGTCCCGCGAGCACGCTGGAGTCCTATCCGGAACGGTCCCTCGAGGCGGCATCGGTGTGACCGGCCGGGCGCCCGGGTCCGACGAGTCATCGACCCTCGACTGGGTCTTCACGCTGCTCTGGCCGGAAGGGTCATCGACGAGACCCCTCGTGGATCGGGGGCAACGTCGAGGACGGGGGACCTGGTGTCTGCTGCCGTCGGCGACCGAACCGACGCTCTTGGCCCCCGCGTCCGGCGCGCCGGCCGCCAGCGCGCTCCGGCAGTACAACGACTCGATGACCCAAGGCGCTCGCATCCGGAAGGCGCTCCTCGGCTCCGTCCTGCGCCTGGGAGGAGCCAGACTCCTGGGCAGGGACACGGCGAGCCTCCAACCCACGGCTGGCGAGGGGGCCGACTTCATCACCGACGTCGTTCCCCGGACGTTCGGCCTCGGCGAGGCCTACGTCGCGATCTCGATCGGCCGTCAGCTCCGTCCCAACCTGAAGCCCGTGCTGCAGGTGATCTCGCCCGGCGGCCGGGTCGTCGGCTACGTCAAGATCGGTTGGAACGACGTGACCAGGACCCTGGTCGCGAACGAGGCGAGCGTGCTCCGAGGCTGGGAAGGTCGGTCGGATGATGTGATCCGCGTCCCACGCCTGCTGGAGGAGGGCACGTGGGGGAGTCTCACGTACACCGCCCTGTCGCCGCTCCGCCACCGGCCGATCCGACGCGGAGCTCGCAACCGGCCGCCGGGCGTCGACGTGGTCAGGTGGCTCGCGGCGCGGGGAGGTCTCGCGCGTCGGACGCTCGGAGCGAGTGGCCACCTCGACGAGCTGCGGCGGCGCATCGACGAACTTCGTGAGCCCGAGCGTCTGGCCGGGGTGGGGGATCGCTTGCTCGAGCTCCGCGGAGATGTCGAACTCGAATTCGGTCGGGCCCACGGAGATTGGACGCCGTGGAACATGGCCAAGGATGCCGACGGCATCGACGTGTGGGACTGGGAACGATCCGCGACGGGCGTTCCGTTCGGGATGGACATCGCGCACTTCGCGTTCGAGGTCGCGTTCCACAAACGTGGGTTGGCGCCTCGTGAGGCGGCCCAGGTCGCGCGGAACGAGCTCGCTCGTAGCCTCCTCCCGAGCGCTTCCCGCGACGCGATCGACACCACCTGGCGTTGCTACCTCCTGGAGCGCGCCGTCCGGACCGCGGAAGGTGCTGCGGTCGGGGTCGCGATCGATCCCCGCTTGACCGACCGCCTGGTGGCGGTCCTGGAGGGAACCGAATGACGGGCTCCGCCTCTCTCGAACCCAAGGAGCTCGCGAGGCGGGCGGCGAAGTCGGCGTCGAGGGTGTATGCGGTGCCGACGCGAGCGATGCGCGGGTTTCCGGACTTCCTGATCATCGGCACGCAGCGAGGTGGAACGACGTCCCTGTATCGATACCTGGAGCGGCACCCATCGATCATGCCCGCCGTGATGAACAAGGGCATCCACTACTTCGACACGAACTTCGACAAGGGCTCTACGTGGTATCGCTCGAACTTCCCGACCACCGTCGCTAAGGCCTTGCGCCGATACCGGACGGGCGTGGATCGCGTGGTCTCGGGCGAGGGCAGTCCCTACTACATGTTCCATCCGCTCGCGCCGCGCCGGATCAAGGAGCTCCTGCCCGATATCAAGGCGATCATGATGCTGCGCGACCCGATCGCTCGGGCGCATTCGCACTACCAACACGAGGTCGCCCGCGGGTTCGAGGAGCTCTCCTTCGAGGATGCGCTCGAGGCGGAAGAGGCACGGTTGTCGGGGGAGGAAGACCGGATGCTCGCCGATCCGGGCTACTACAGCTTCCACCATCAGCACCACTCGTACATCGCTCGCGGCCTCTACATCGACCAGGTCCGACGATGGCATCGGCTCTTCGAGCCGAAGGATCTGTTGGTGGTCGATTCGGGGGCGTTCTTCCGCGACCCGGACACGGAGTTCCACCGGGTCCTGCGGTTCCTCGACCTCGACCCGATCTCGCTCCGCGCCTACGAGAAGATGAACGCGCACGATTACGGACGGATGTCCGACCGCGCCGTGAGCTTCCTCCGTGACGAGCTCGGATCCGCCACGGCTGAGCTCGAGGACTACCTCGGGCGGAAGTTCGCTTGGGGGCCCGACGTCTGATGGACCTGCGCCCGGGCGAGATAGCCAGCGCCGACGCCGGCGATGACGTCCGCGCGATGGACGTCAGCGAGGTCGGAAGGGGCGGGCTGCTCAACCTCGCCGGGGTGGTGTCGGCGACGCTGTTCAGCTTCCTCCTGGTGGTCATCGTCACACGCGGCCTCGGGGCGACGCCGACGGGTCTGTTCTTCGAAGGGGTGGCCTTCTTCAACATCATCGGCACGGTGGCGGTCTGGGGAGCCGAGGTCGGCATCGTCCGGACGATCCCTCGGTACCTGGTCCGAGGACGCCTGAAGGATGTGCGCCACGCGATCGTGGCCGCGCTCGTTCCCGTGACGCTGATCGCCAGCGTGCTGGGGCTCGCGCTGGCGTTCTTCGCGGAACCGCTGGGCAGCCTGGCGACGAACGGCGCACATGGCGCTGAGCTCGCCCGCATGTTGGTCGTCCTCGCGCCGTTCCTGCCGGTCTTCGCTGCGTACACCGTGGTGCTCGCCGCCACCCGGGGGTTCGGGACGATGCTTCCCACCACGGTGATCGACAAGGTCGGTCGGGCAGCCCTCCAACCGCTCCTGGTCCTGCCGGTCGTGGTGCTGGGTTGGGCGGGTGTCGCCCTTTCCCTCGCATGGGCGATCCCGTTCGCTGCCGGTCTCGTCGCGGCAGCCATCTGGTTGTCGAAGCTCGTCAGATCCACGGTCGACGTCGAGCTCGGTGCTCAGGCCGTCGCACGGGGCAGGGCGAAGGTCGCCAAGGCGTTCTGGCGATTCACGGCCCCTCGTGGGCTCGCCGGCCTCTTCGCGGTCGCCGTGCTCTGGCTCTCGACCCTCCTCCTCGGCGCCTTCCGCTCCGTCGAGGAAGCCGGCGTGTATGCCGCGGCCGCCCGGTACCTCATCGTCGGACAGTTCATCGGGGTCGCGATCTCTCAGGTCGTGGGCCCGAAGCTCAGCCAGGTTCTCGCCACCGGCGATCGCGCGCGCGCCCGATCGGTGTACGCGATCTCCACCTGGTGGCTGATGGCCCTCGCGTGGCCGTTGTACATCCTGATGGTCACGATGGCTCCGGGGCTCCTGTCGATCTTCGGGCCCGGCTACGGCGCGGCGGTTCCCGTGCTGGTCATCATGGGTGCGACCATGCTGGTGGCCACCGCCGTCGGCCCCGTGGACATGGTCCTGTTGATGGCCGGCAGGAGCGTCTGGAACCTCGCCAATACGATCGTCGCCGCCACCGTCAACATCCTGTTGAACATCTGGCTCATCCCGAGGTTCGGGATCGCGGGCGCCGCGGTGGCCTGGAGCGCGAGCGTGCTGATCAACAACCTCGTCCCGCTCGCGCAGGTGTGGGGGGCGTTCGGTCTCCAACCCTTCGGGGTCGGGTCGATCCTGGCGGCGGTCGCTGCCACCGCGTGTTACGGGGGAGCGGCCGTGGTCGTTCGAGGCCTCTCCGACACCCTCGGCGTCGGTTCGGTCGTCCTCTGTGCCCTCGTGGCGACGCCCCCGTACCTGCTCCTCCTCCGGCGGTGGCGGGTCCAACTCCATCTGGGTTGGGTGGGAACGGTTATCCGCCGCCGGTCGACGGCTGGCTCGGCGGCAACCGACGCCCTGTAGGCGGATCGCCTAGTCTGATCGCGGACGGAGTAGCCGTTAGGACTAGGCAGGTTGGGGGACGAGGCGGTATTGTCCTGCGACCCCCCGACTGGGGGCGTGGTCCGATCAGGAGGGCGCCCCGGATGCAACGTCGCTCGACGAGGTTCAAGATGGCTGCGCTCTGCGCGGCGTCCGTCACATTGGTGCTGGGCTCGCCGACCGTCGGCCGAGCGGTGCAGACGCCTCATGGGGTCGTCGTCAGTGCTAACCCCGCTGATTGGACGCCCGACGTCCTGAACGGTCAGGTCAACGCCGTCCTGCAGGTGGGGACCAAGGTGGTCGTGGGGGGCGAGTTCACCCAGGTCAGGCGTCACGGATTCCAGCAGATCTTCACCCGGAACAACATCTTCGCGTTCGACATGTTCACGGGGGTGATCGACCCGTCGTTCGTCCCGCAACTCAACGGCAGGGTCGAAGCGCTCGCGCTCGGGCCCGACGGTACGTCGGTCTTCGTCGGCGGCGCCTTCAATAGCACGAACGGCAACACGAGCTACCGACGCCTGGTCCGGCTCAACCTGGCGAACGGCCAACAGGTCGTCGGCTTCCAGCCCAATCCGAGCGCCGCGGTCCTCGACCTGGTCGCCCGGGGCGGATGGCTCTACGCCTCGGGGCAGTTCACCACCATCGGGGGGCAGGCTCGCGGGGCTCTGGCCCGCCTCAACCCGACGACCGGGGCGGTCGATCCGAACCTGAACCTCCCCTTCTCGGGGCCTCAACTCGGCGGCGGCCTCAGCGCTCGCGAGATCGACGTCACGCCCGACGGGACGAGGTTGGTCGCGATCGGCAACTTCAGTCAGGTCGCCGGGCAACCGCGCAACCAGATGGCCATCCTCGACCTCTCGACCATGCCCGCGTCGGTCTCCTCCTGGGCGACGTCGATGACGCCGTTCGTCGACCCCAACAACCCGACGCAGACATGGTGCGCGAACGCCTTCGCTACATGGATGCGCGACATGGACATCGATCCGACCGGTCAGTACTTCGTGTTGGTGACGACCGGTGCGTACCGGGCCAACCGCCTCTGCGACAGCGCATCACGATGGGAGATCAACGCCACCGGACCGAACCAGCAGCCCACCTGGGTCGACTGGTCGGGGGGCGACACGTTCTGGGGCGTCGGCATCACGGGGACGGCGATCTACGTCGGGGGTCATCAGCGTTGGATGAACAACCCCTACCGCGGCGACAATCCGGGAGCTGGTGCCGTTGCACGCGAGGGGATCGCTGCCCTGGATCCCGTCAACGGTCTTCCGTTCAGCTGGAACCCGGGACGGGACCGAGGGGTCGGCGTCTTCGCGTTCCCTGCGAGTGCGGAGGGTCTGTGGGTCGGCAGCGACACGGATGTCTTGGCGGGTGAGTTCCATCAGAAGCTCGGCTTCTTCCCCGTCGACGGAGGCGCGGTCGTGCCTCCGAACGACCCGTACTCGCTGCCGGGCGATCTCTACGACATGAACGGAACGACCGGGGCCCTGACCCGACGGGCCTACAACGGATCGGTGTTCGGCGCATCGTCGGTGGTGCCGACGGGCGTCAACTGGTCGACGGCGCGCGGCGCGTTCGCACTGAACGGCGTCGTGTATTCGGGACAGAGCAACGGCACGCTGGTTTCGCGCACGTTCAACGGCACCACCATGGGCGCCGCTCAGACGGTCAACCTGAACGGCCTCGACGTGGCGCCGCCCACCAACTTCCTCATCCCGGGAACGACCACGCCGGTGCCTGCCTTCTCGACCCACCTGGCGACCATGACCGGCATGTTCTTCGCGAACGGTCGGATCTACTACACCGTGTCGGGCAACCCTCGTCTGTACTACCGCTACTTCACGCCCGAGAGCCAGGTCGTCGGCGCGAACCTCTTCGTGGGGAGCACCACCGGCGTCGATTGGGCCAACGTCCGGGGGATGACGCTGGCGAGCGGCAACCTGTACTTCGCGCTCGCGAACGGCAACCTGTATCGGGTCGCGTGGCAGAACGGACCGTCCGGAGCCGTCACCCAGATCGGCGGACCGGCGATGGATGGTCGGAACTGGGCGTCGGTAGGCCTGTTCGTCTTCCAGCAATCGCTGGATACGATCCCGCCGACCAAGCCGGGCACGCCCACCGGGGTGAGCAACACCACGGATTCGATCGACCTGACCTGGGCGGCCTCCCAGGATGCCACGCAGCCCCTGACGTATCGCGTGTACCGGGACGGAGCTCCTACCGCGATCGCCCAGTTCCAGAGCGCCTCGACCACGACCGTCACGTATCACGATGGCGGTCTCACCCCAGGGAGTCCGCACACCTACACCGTGGAAGCCGAGGATGCCGGACATCTCGTCAGCCCGAGGAGCGACGCGTCGGCGCAGATCACGGTGTTGTTGCCCGATACGACACCCCCGACGAAGCCGGGGAAGCCCGTCGTGAGCGCGTTCACGTCGACGTCGATCACGCTGTCCTGGGCGCCCTCGACCGACACCTCGACGCCGATCACGTATCGGATCTTCCGGGCGGGGGTCGCCGCGGCCGTCGGTCAGACGACGTCGACGACGTTCACCGACGGCGGGCTGCAACCCGGTGGGACCTACTCGTATACGATCCAACCCGAGGACGCCGCCCACGTCCCCGGACCGTTCAGCGATCCGTCGGATCCCTTCACGACGCCGACCGCGTTCTTCACGGACGACTTCTCGACGGGCAACTTCGCGAACTGGACGACCGTTGCGGGTCTCACGATCGACGGGACCCAAGGTTCCCCCGCCGCCCCGAGCGCGCTCGGCCAACCGACGGGGCAGGCCGCCTACGCGTACCGGGACCTCACCGCTCCGCAGACGTCGGCGTGCTTCAGCCTGCAGGTGAACGCATCGAACGTGAGCGGTGTGCCGGACCTGTTCCGGCTGCGGACGGCGGCCGGGGGACCCATCGCTCGTGTCTACGTCGCCGCGAACGGGAACCTGTTCATCCGTTCCGACTTCGCCGGCACCCAGGTCAATTCAGGTGTCGGCCTCGGAACCGGATGGCATCGCATCGAACTCTGCTTCACCGTTGGATCGTCGTCCGCTCTCGACCTGTACCGCGACGGCGTACCGATCGTGAACGACTGGGTGGCGAACACCGGGACGACGGCGATCGGCCGGGTCCAGATCGGCGATACGGCCGCGAAGACCTGGAGCGCACGGTTCGACTCCGCCGTCCTCGACGGGGCGCCTGGATAGGAGACACGATGACTTCCCCACGACGGATGGCCACCGGCCCGGTGACGAAGGCCATCGTGCTCGTTTCTGCGCTGGCGGTGATCACCACCGGGATGGCGTTGAGGCAGGCTGGCACCGCGAAGGCGGAGGCTCCCCTCTATTTCGGGGCGTTCCCGGGGGCCCGGTCCGGCCAATCACCTCAACAGGCCACCCAGGCCCTCGAGTCGACCTTGGGGCGTCCCCTCGCCGTCGTCCGTGACTATCTGCTTTGGGATTCCGCGTTCCCGACGTCGTACGAGAACTGGCTCCGTGACTCCGGCCACATCATCGCCCTCTCCGTGAAGGCGCTGCGAGCCAACGGCACCCGACCGAGGTGGATCGATATCGCGAACGCGCAGCCCGGGAGTCAGCTCTACAACAACGTCGTCAGCTGGGCGACCCGGGTGCGGAACTTCGGGGGTCCCGTCTGGTTCATCTTCCATCATGAGCCGGAGGCAACGTCGAACAACAGCAACGGATCGGCGTCAGACTTCATCGCCGCATGGCGGCGGGTGATCACGGTCTTCCGCGACCAAGGGGTCACGAACGCGAAGTACGTTTGGACGGCGACCGACTACGCGTTCTGGCGCACCGACGGCCGGCGGGCGGAGCTGTGGTATCCGGGAGATGCCTACGTCGATGCGATCGCGGGCGACGCATACAACTGGTACAACTGCCGCCCCGGGATCGACAATCCGTGGTGGTCGCTCCAACAGGTCATCGACCCGCTCCGTCGATTCGGACAGGCGCATCCCGACGAGGAGCTCATGCTCATGGAGTTCGGGAGCTACGAGGATCCCGCGGTTCCGGGTCGGAAAGCGGCCTGGTTCAACGCCGCGCAGCAACTGTTCAAGCAGCCAGGGTGGGAACAGTTCACCGCGATCGTCTACTACAACACCACGCTCGGCAACTACCCGAACTGTCGGTGGTGGATCGACACGAGCCAGAGCTCCTTGGATGCCTTCCGCGCGTTCGCTACCGACGCCTTCTACGGCCGGTTGCCAAGCGGCGGAGACACCTCCGCCCCCTCGGTCCCAGGCAAGCCCTCCGGGGTGAGCAACACCTCCACCACGATCAACGTGTCCTGGGGGGCTTCGGACGATGATGTGGCCACGTCCATCACGTACCGGGTCTACCGGGATGGCGGCACGAACGCGGTCGGGACCGTGACGAGCTCCTCCACGACGACGGTCTCGTTCACCGACACGAGCCTCGCGCCGGGGAGCACCCACACCTACGAGGTCACGGCGAGCGACGGGCAGAACACCTCTGCCCGGAGCCCGGCCTCCGATCCGATCACGGTGCAGTCGGGCCCGGCCGCGATCTTCGCCGACGGCTTCGCTCAGGGCTTCGCGAACTGGACGGGCGTGGCGGGGATGACGGTGGACAACGCGACCGGCAACCCGTCGGCGCCGAGCGCCCGGGCCCAGGCGAGCGGGGCTCCGGCCTGGGCCTGGCGGACCCTCGGGGCCACCTATCCCTCGGCGTGCCTGTCCACCCGGATCAACCTCGCCTCGATCGGCTCCACCGTGGACCTGTTCCGCCTCCGCACGGCCACCGACGGTCCGATCGCACGTGCCTACGTGGCGACGAACCGGGTCCTGTGGATCCGCGCCGACTCCTCGGGCTCCCAGCTCGCCTCCTCCACGGTGCTCCCGCTCGGGAGCTGGAACACCGTGGAGCTCTGCACGACCGTCGGGACCTCGGGGAGCGCCACCCTGTACCTGAACGGCACCCAGATCGCCGGCCCCTGGACCGCGAACACCGGCACCACCCCGATCGGGCGGATCCAGATCGGGGACAACGCCGCCAAGACCTTCACCGCCAACTTCGACGACGTGGTGCTGGACCAGACGGCCGGATAGAGGTCCATCAGCTCGCCGGGACGCACAGGGGGAGATCAGCTGCGGTGGGACATCGCGCGGTTCGACGACCGTCGTCCAGGTTCCCACGTGGCCTGGTCGCCGCGCTCATCGGCCTGTCGTCGGGACTCTTCGTGCTCGTGTCGCCTGTGGCCGGACAGGCCGTCCAGAACTGCGGCTCATCGATGGGGTTCCAGATCTGCGTGACCGCGCCGGACGGCGTCCTGATGGGTGACCGCAGCATCGGGGTGTCGGTCGTGGCTGGCAATCCGGCGAGCATCTTCGAGATGAACTTCGCCTGGGGGTCCTCGAGCACCAGCACGAACCAGCTGTTGAGCGACTACGAGCCACCGTTCGGTTTCGTCTGGCGAACCGACCAGTACCTGGATGTCACGCAGTTCCTGAACGTGCGGGTGAAGGATGCGGATGGCAACGCCGGGGCTCCTGTCTCGATCCAGCTGACGCTTCAGAACGGGAACACGACGTCGGTGCCCCAGAATCCGTCGAACTGGCTGTCCCTCTTCCAGCCTCGCGGATACACGGGCGATCCGGTGATCGCGGCGGTGGGGGACAGCGGTGATGGCAGGACGCGGTCGGATGCCGTCGCGACATCTGTCCTCGACTCAGAGGCCGCGATCCTGCTCTACCTCGGCGATCTCTATGAACGCGGGACCCCTGCCGAGTTGGACTACAACTACGGTCGCCCGGCGTGGGAGCCTGGCGGGGGCCGGGCCTGGGGTCGGTTGGCACCCTTCACGCGGCCCACGCTCGGCAATCACGAGGCGTTCAACCTGCCGGCCTGGCGCAACTATTGGCACGGTCGGCCGGACTACGAGACGTTCGTGTTCGGTGGGGTCCGGTTCCTAGACCTCAACAGCGAGTGCACGTACGTGGGCGGGTGCGGCGTGGGATCCGCCCAGTACCAGTTCGTGCAGAGCGTCCTCGGTGCGAACACCTATCCATGCGTGGTCGCGTACTGGCACCGAGCCGTCCTGGGCAGCGTGGAGCCAGACAACACCGACATGCGACCCATCTGGGCGCTGCTCGCGAACGGGGGCGGCGATCTCGTCCTGAGCGGTCACATCCACAACATGGAGGCCTACGCGCCGCTCAACGCGAGCCTTCAGGCTGGCCAGGCTGACTCCCACATGGTCGAGCTCCTGTCGGGAGCGGGGGGCCACAACCTGACGTCGACCGTCAACACGGATCCGCGTGGCACCTGGCAGGCTCTCAAGACCCCGGGCGCGTTGTACCTGACCGCCGTGGGTGGCGGGGTCGGATCAGCCAACCGGCTCGATTGGCAGTTCCGCGATCAGAACGGGTCGGTCGTCACGACGGCTCAAGGTCCCGGTGTCGGGACGGTGTCGTGCGGCGCGGCCGGGGGAGACACCACCGCCCCCTCGGTCCCAGGCAAGCCCTCCGGGGTGAGCAACACCTCCACCACGATCAACGTGTCCTGGGGGGCTTCGGACGATGATGTGGCCACGTCCATCACGTACCGGGTCTACCGGGATGGCGGCACGAACGCGGTCGGGACCGTGACGAGCTCCTCCACGACGACGGTCTCGTTCACCGACACGAGCCTCGCGCCGGGGAGCACCCACACCTACGAGGTCACGGCGAGCGACGGGCAGAACACCTCTGCCCGGAGCCCGGCCTCCGATCCGATCACGGTGCAGTCGGGCCCGGCCGCGATCTTCGCCGACGGCTTCGCTCAGGGCTTCGCGAACTGGACGGGCGTGGCGGGGATGACGGTGGACAACGCGACCGGCAACCCGTCGGCGCCGAGCGCCCGGGCCCAGGCGAGCGGGGCTCCGGCCTGGGCCTGGCGGACCCTCGGGGCCACCTATCCCTCGGCGTGCCTGTCCACCCGGATCAACCTCGCCTCGATCGGCTCCACCGTGGACCTGTTCCGCCTCCGCACGGCCACCGACGGTCCGATCGCACGTGCCTACGTGGCGACGAACCGGGTCCTGTGGATCCGCGCCGACTCCTCGGGCGCGACGCTCGCCTCCTCCACGGTGCTCCCGCTCGGGAGCTGGAACACCGTGGAGCTCTGCACGACCGTCGGGACCTCGGGGAGCGCCACCCTGTACCTGAACGGCACCCAGATCGCCGGCCCCTGGACCGCGAACACCGGCACCACCCCGATCGGGCGGATCCAGATCGGGGACAACGCCGCCAAGACCTTCACCGCCAACTTCGACGACGTGGTGCTGGACCAGGGTCCGTCGACGCAGCCCCCAGACACCTCCGCCCCCTCGGTCCCAGGCAAGCCCTCCGGGGTGAGCAACACCTCCACCACGATCAACGTGTCCTGGGGGGCTTCGGACGATGATGTGGCCACGTCCATCACGTACCGGGTCTACCGGGATGGCGGCACGAACGCGGTCGGGACCGTGACGAGCTCCTCCACGACGACGGTCTCGTTCACCGACACGAGCCTCGCGCCGGGGAGCACCCACACCTACGAGGTCACGGCGAGCGACGGGCAGAACACCTCTGCCCGGAGCCCGGCCTCCGATCCGATCACGGTGCAGTCGGGCCCGGCCGCGATCTTCGCCGACGGCTTCGCTCAGGGCTTCGCGAACTGGACGGGCGTGGCGGGGATGACGGTGGACAACGCGACCGGCAACCCGTCGGCGCCGAGCGCCCGGGCCCAGGCGAGCGGGGCTCCGGCCTGGGCCTGGCGGACCCTCGGGGCCACCTATCCCTCGGCGTGCCTGTCCACCCGGATCAACCTCGCCTCGATCGGCTCCACCGTGGACCTGTTCCGCCTCCGCACGGCCACCGACGGTCCGATCGCACGTGCCTACGTGGCGACGAACCGGGTCCTGTGGATCCGCGCCGACTCCTCGGGCGCGACGCTCGCCTCCTCCACGGTGCTCCCGCTCGGGAGCTGGAACACCGTGGAGCTCTGCACGACCGTCGGGACCTCGGGGAGCGCCACCCTGTACCTGAACGGCACCCAGATCGCCGGCCCCTGGACCGCGAACACCGGCACCACCCCGATCGGGCGGATCCAGATCGGGGACAACGCCGCCAAGACCTTCACCGCCAACTTCGACGACGTGGTGCTGGACCAGGGTCCGAGTTGAGTATGTGTCGTGTCGCGGGCTCGCGCGGCGTCGCATCGCGCAGTAGTCTGCAGCGTCTGTCCCGTGACCCGTCGGAGATCCCGTGAAGCTGCAGCTGTCTGATAGGCGCTCGTCGACGGCACTATCGGCGAGCGCGGTCGCGTCTCTCGTCGTCGCGATCGGTCTGATCTGGTGCTCGCCGGAGGAGGCGATGGCCGCCCCGTCAGGACAGGGCACGATCAGGACGATCGCAGGAACCGGTACCCCCGGAGGGGGCGGTGACGGCGGCTCGGCCCTCGCTGCTCAGTTCCGAGCCCCACGAGATTCCTCGTACGGCCCCGACGGTAGCCTGTATGTCGCTGACTACGACAACAATCGGATCCGACGTATCTCGCCAGCGGGGATCATCACGACCGTCGCGGGCACCGGCGTGGGCGGATACAGCGGAGACAACGGCCCAGCCACCTCGGCTCGACTGCAGGGTCCACACGATGTGATCGTCGATGACGCCGGGAACGTGTACATCGCGGATTCGGCGAACCACCGGATCCGCATGGTGGACACATCCGGGATCATCCGAACCATCGCCGGGACCGGGGTGGCCGGATACAACGGTGACGGGATCCGGGCAACGAACGCGCGGCTCCAGAATCCGAAGTCCGTGGCCCTTCGGAACGGTGAGTTGTACATCTCGGATGGCGGCAACAATCGGATCCGGAAGGTCGATGGCAGCGGCATCATCACGACCGTTGCTGGCACCGGTGTGGCGGGCTACGGGGGTGATGGAGGGCCGGCGGTGAACGCCAGGTTGAACGCGAACCAGAGGATCGCGTTCGACCCCCTCGGGAACCTGCTCATCGCGGATCGACTTAACAACCGGATCAGGAGGGTCGATCTGAACGGGATGATCCGGACGATCGCGGGCACCGGTGTGGCCGGGTACAACGGGGATGGGATCCCGGCCACGTCGGCGCGACTCTACTATCCGCGAGGGGTAGTCGTGGACGACGAGGGCAATGTGTTCATCGCCGACAGCGGCAACAATCGCGTGCGTGTCGTCTATCCATCGTCCGGGCTTATCGCCACGATCGCGGGGACGGGGTCACCGGGGTTCTCGGGCGACGCGGGTGCCGCTGCCTCGGCACGACTCACCGATCCGAGAGGGGTGAACATCCGGGATGACGGCGATCTGGTGATCGCCGACACGGGCAACAACCGGATCCGGCTCGTGGACTTCGTGGATGCCTCCGACACCACCGCCCCCTCGGTCCCAGGCAAGCCCTCCGGGGTGAGCAACACCTCCACCACGATCAACGTGTCCTGGGGGGCTTCGGACGATGATGTGGCCACGTCCATCACGTACCGGGTCTACCGGGATGGCGGCACGAACGCGGTCGGGACCGTGACGAGCTCCTCCACGACGACGGTCTCGTTCACCGACACGAGCCTCGCGCCGGGGAGCACCCACACCTACGAGGTCACGGCGAGCGACGGGCAGAACACCTCTGCCCGGAGCCCGGCCTCCGATCCGATCACGGTGCAGTCGGGCCCGGCCGCGATCTTCGCCGACGGCTTCGCTCAGGGCTTCGCGAACTGGACGGGCGTGGCGGGGATGACGGTGGACAACGCGACCGGCAACCCGTCGGCGCCGAGCGCCCGGGCCCAGGCGAGCGGGGCTCCGGCCTGGGCCTGGCGGACCCTCGGGGCCACCTATCCCTCGGCGTGCCTGTCCACCCGGATCAACCTCGCCTCGATCGGCTCCACCGTGGACCTGTTCCGCCTCCGCACGGCCACCGACGGTCCGATCGCACGTGCCTACGTGGCGACGAACCGGGTCCTGTGGATCCGCGCCGACTCCTCGGGCGCGACGCTCGCCTCCTCCACGGTGCTCCCGCTCGGGAGCTGGAACACCGTGGAGCTCTGCACGACCGTCGGGACCTCGGGGAGCGCCACCCTGTACCTGAACGGCACCCAGATCGCCGGCCCCTGGACCGCGAACACCGGCACCACCCCGATCGGGCGGATCCAGATCGGGGACAACGCCGCCAAGACCTTCACCGCCAACTTCGACGACGTGGTGCTGGACCAGACGGCCGGATGACACGTCCGGGTGGCCCCTGGCTGGGCGCCGGCTCGCGCGGGGTGCCGCGCTGCGACGATCATCACAAGCGGTTGCCGGTTCTCCTCTTTCTGAGACTACGTCGTTCCGAGATAGTTCGTCGACGAAAGGGCAGGCCCGTCCGTCCAGAAGGTGAAGGCGAACGGCTGCGAGCCGGACCGTCCGAACTGGAACTCGGTGGCGCTCGAACCGATCGCGCGTCCTGCGGACGACGTGATCATCTGGGTGGCCGTCCCTGAGGCTGAGTCGTTGTACAACCGGATCGTCACGGTACCCGTGGTGTGATCGACCTTCCATTCGAGCCTGATCCACCGTCCGGTCGCGATCCGTGCCGTGGTCGAGGCGATCGGTGCGTTGTACTGATCCAGCCACTGGATCGTGCCATCGGGCATGATGTCGAGCGCGCAGCGAAGGATGTTGTTCGTCGAACCGCGGACGAGCCGGAGGTTGCTGGGCGGGAGCGACCCCATCCACACGTTGATCCGTCCGTACCAGATCGATCGGGTTCCGTTCCACTCATAGGTCGCATCGCCTCGTGAGCCGAGCACGTGCCGCGCCGCGAATCGCCCCAGCGCGTGGCTGTCGTCGTACGTGAGCGACGAACCGGGGCTCACCGTGACCTTGGCGAACGGATCTCCGGCGAAATCGCGCACCGCCGCGGTGAGCGGCGCCCCGTCGGGTCCGGTATCGAGGCTGTTCCTCAGCGTGGTGGTCGTCGTTCCGCCGCCACCCCCGCCGCCCCCGCCGCCAGACCCGCCGTTGAGGTAGGGATCACGCCCCATCTCGGCGTACCCGCTCATGGACGACGACGACGAATCGGTCACCCATGGATAGCCTTCTTTGACCTCGTCGTAATAGATCAGTGCCTTCAGTTGTGGCCACGATCTCGCCGTGGTGAGCGCGTCCCGGAACCATTGACCTTTGCGTCCCGACCACGCTGGATCCTCCTGGACCCCGTACTCGACCGCGATCCACGGTTTCCCGTGCGCGACGGAGAAGTCTTGCGTGGGTTGGAAGACGGCCTGGAACGAATCCCATTTCGCGTTCGCTCGCTTCGGGTACCAGTTGTATCCGTCGCTCCCGACGAAGTCGACGTACGAGTCTCCCGGGTAGTAGCTGAACACGTCCCGTCCGGACCGGGGGTCGAAGGTCCAGGACATCAAGGTCCACACGAATGCGACGTTCGAGACTCCGCGACTCCTGAACACGGTCACGATACGTCGGAACGCCGCCGCGTACTCCGCGGGGGTTCCGAACCGAGAGAGATCGTCTTCCGGTTCGTGGTGGAACGTGAGGTATATCGGCGATCCGAACGTCTTGAACGCATCGGCCCGCTCGCGGAGCCAGGCATCCTGAGAGCCATTGGCGATCGCGCTCCAACGCGTTACGGAGCCCGAGCTCGTCGCGGCCGCCCAGTTGACGAACGGGATCCGACCCGTCTGAACGTCCCAAGACTGATGAGGGAGAGGGATCGCTTGGTTCCAGCGGTAGTACTGGTGATCGATCTTGAATTGCCGGCCGATGCGTCCCTCCACGCGCGCGACGGCATCCTTGACGGATTCGCCGTTGCGAGGGGCTACCCATGATCCGAAATACGCGCCGCTGGAAGGCATGAGGACCGAGGGGTATGCGGACGCAGACGGGGCGGTGAGGAGGATCTGCGTGAGACATGCGGCGACGAGGAAAAGAGCCGATGCGGATCGCACAGGGCGAAGGGATCGAGATCGGTGAAGCTGGGAACGGTGATGGCTGGTGAGGGATCCGACGTTCATGTCACGCCTCCGTTGGTGTTGGTCGGGCCGTCGTCCGACGCGCCGTGGGATGGTCCTTGCTTTCGATCACCTCCCTCGGTCCGCGCCGGTCAAGCTCACGCCCGGTAACGAGCAGTGGGACGCACGCAGGCAGCGGCGGACGGGTGGTCCGGGGGAAGGCAGAACTTGCGGCGGCCTCCTGCTCCCGCGACCGGGCAGGCAGGTCACGACGCCACCCTAGCGACGTCGACCGGGTGGTGACAACCGGCCTCATCCGATCGTCCTCGCGCTGTGCGCGGTAGCAGAGGGACCCGGCGGATCGCCGGGTCCCTCACCGCGGAAGCTGGTGGGCCGCGACTAGGAGGCGGGTCCGAGATACCCGGAGTTGCTCACGCCGGGATCGTCGGTCCAGAACACGATCGAGAACGGCTGTGTTCCGGAACGGCCCATCTGGACCTCACCGGCCCGGATGCCGATCGCTCGACCGGGGCCGGAGGTTGCTGAGTCGCTCGCGACCGTTGAGTTCGGGCTGTTGAACAGTCGGAGGTCGACCTGCCCGTTCACGTGGTCGACGCGCCACTCGATCCGGATCCATGAACCGGTCGCGTAGCGGGTCCAGGTCTGTGCGATCGTCCGATTCGTTGCGTCTTTCACCTTGATGGAGCCGTCCCGCATCAGATCGATCGCCATGCCGAGAGCGCCATCGGTCTTGGTTCGCACCAACCTCAGGTCGCTGGCCGGCAGTGCGTCTAGCCAGACGTAGACACGCCCATACCATTGGCTCATGCCGCCGATCGAGCGACCCCAGCGATAGAACGCGTTCTGGCGGGGTCCGACCGAATGGCGGATCGCCAGCCCGGCGCCTCGCGAATGGGTGTTGTCGAACACCATCGAAGCGCCGTTCTCGATCGCCACCCCGTCGAACGCGGTGCCGCTCGAGCCCCCGGAGTTCACTCCCGAGAGCGTCGCGCTGAGCGATCCGCCGTTGAAGTTGTTCGTGAGCACGGGATCCAGGGTCGGAGCCGGGACCGGTTGTGGAGCCGGGACCGGTTGTGGAACCGGTTGTGGTTGTGGAACCGGTTGTGGTTGTGGAACCGGTTGTGGTTGTGGAACGGGGGATGGCTGAGGCTGGGTCGGGACCTGAGTCGGCGGAGGCGCCTGCGTCGGGGCCGGAACCGGCGATGGGGTCGGAACGGGTGCCTGCGTCGGAGATGGGGCTGGGAGCGGCGAAGGCGCCTGGGTCTGACTCGGGGCCGGAGCCGGGGAGGGTGCTTGTGTCGGAGCCGGTGCCGGCGCCGGGCCCCCGGTGCCACCGGGGTTCAGGTACGCGCTTCGGCCCATCTGAGCGTAGCCGGCCATGGAGGACGACGAGCTGTCGGTCACCCACGGATAGCCATCTTTCAATTCGTCGAAGTAGACCAGCGCCTTCAACGCGGGCCACGATGCCGTCGTCGAGAGGGCGTCCAGGAACCACTGTCCCTTGCGGCCCTGAGTGGCGGGGTCCTCTTGCGCCCCCCACTCGACCGCGATCCACGGTTTCCCGTGGGCGACGGCGAAGTTCTGGGTGGGCTGATAGACCAACTGGAAGGAGTCCCACTTGGCTCCGCTCTTCATCGGGTACCAGTTGTAACCGTCGCTTCCGATGAAATCGATGTACGCGTCGCCGGGGTAGTAGTCGTTGATCGGCTTGCCGGATCGCGGGTCGAACGTCCAGGCCATCATCGTCCAGACGAACCCGACGTTGGTCACACCCCGCGAACGGAACACATCGACGATGTGTCGCCACGCCGCTGCGAAGTCCCCGGGCTGACCCCAGGTCGCGAGGTCGTCCTCGGGTTCGTGGTGGAAGACGAGATAGACGGGATATCCGAAGGCCTTCAAGGCGTCTGCCTTGGCGACGATGCCGGCATCCTCCGCGCCCGACGCGATCTGACGCCATGGGATCACCGCGCCGTTCGTGCGCTGTGCCTTCCAGTTCAGCATCGGGATCCTGCCGCCGGCGACGGCCCACGTCTCGTGTGAGGTCGGGAACGGGGAATCCCACTTGTAGTACTGGTGGTCGATCGCGAACTTCCGGCCGATCTGCGACTCGACCCGGGTGATCGCTGCCTCGCGCGACTCACCACCGCGCTGGGCCACCCAACTTCCGAAGTAGGCGCCGTTCGTCGGCGTGAGCACCGAGGGAGCTTGGTACGAGACCGCCTCAGCCGCGCCTCTAGGCAAGAGGCTGATCACGAGCGTGAGCGCGAGCGCCAGACCGAGGAGCGTGGCGGAGATCCTGTGAGTGCGGACGGCGTAGCCGAACGCACGACCTGCGTCTCCGAATGCCATCGTTCCCCCCTTTCGTGAGGGAGGCGCTTCGCGGTCCCTTGCGTTCCTCCCGCGCCGATCGTTCGACGCGAACCGCTCGAGCCGTCCCTCTCGTCGTTCCGTTAGCTATCGACGGCACGCCGAAGAGGGCTTGAGTGGGACCATCAGGGGGATTCACATGTCGGCCACACGGACCACAGGTGGGGGAGATGGCCGGTGCCGACACCGCGTCGAGGACGGCGGCAGAGGTCTTCAGAACACGGGTTCGAGCGTGCCTGGTGAGCCGAGGAACGCCTGCTCAGCCGGGTCGCCGACCGGTGGAGGGATGAGGGCGAGCTCGAACCGATCGCAGAGGGCGCGGGTGAGAGGGATCCGCATCTCATCCACGGCCACCCGACGATCCGCGAGGCGCGATAGCGACGTCGCACCGTGGTCCGGCAGGCCGCAGGGGACGATCCCATCGAACCACGAGAGGTCGACGTCGCAGTTGATCGCGACCCCGTGCAACGTGATGCGTGCACGCATCAGTCGGACACCGATCGCGGCGACCTTCGCGTCGCCCGACCACACGCCGGTCTGCACGTCGGCCCGACGTTCCAGGCCGATCCCCAGCTCCGCGGCGGCGCGGATCACGACCTCCTCCAGCCGCCGGAGGTACCCGGCCGCGTCCGGCTTGGGTCCCAGGTCGAGGATGGGATAGACGACGAGCTGCCCCGGTCCGTGGAACGTGAAGGAGCCGCCGCGATCGATCCGGTGCACCTCGGCGCCCCGGGCCGCGACCTCGTCCGGCGACCACAGCAGCTCGTCGTCCTTGGCCCGGCGTCCGCCCGTGAACACGGGGGCGTGCTCGATCATGATCACGGTGTCGGGGATCTCGCCCGCGAGCCGATGCTCCGCGAGCCGGTGCATCGCCTCGTTCGCGACGGCGTACGGAACGAGGCCCGGGGGCTGGATCAGCCAGGCCGGGCGCGGCTCGATCTCAGACCCCCAGATCCTCGGCCCAGTCCCAGGTCTCGAGGTTCTGCTTGACGCGGGCCAGGAACTGCGCGGCGAGCGCGCCATCGATCACGCGGTGGTCCCACGAGATCGAGAGGTAGACCATGTGCCGGATCGCGATCGCGTCGTCGATCACCACCGGCCGTTTCTCGATCCCGTCGAACGCGAGGATCGCGGTGTTCGGCGTGTTGATGATCGGCACCGACAGGATCGAGCCGAACGGACCCGGGTTCGTGATCGAGAACGTGGCGCCCTGGACCTCGTCCGGAAGGAGCTTCTTCGCTCGTGCCCGCGTCGCCAGATCGTCGATCGCCCGCGCGATCCCCACCAGGTTCATCGTGTCGGCGCCCTTCACGACCGGGACGATCAGCCCCTCGTCGTAGGAGACGGCGATCCCCATGTCGACGTATCGGCGCAGGATGATCTCCTCGCCGCGGAGCTCGGCGTTGACCATCGGGAACGCCAGGAGCGCCTCGGTCGTGGCGCGCGTGACGAACGGCGTGTACGTGAGGTTGAAGCCTTCCCGCTGCCGGAACGCCTCCTTGGCGCGCTCACGCACGCGGACGACGTGCTCCATGTTGACCTCGACCATGTTCCAGGCGCGCGCGGTCGCCTGCAGGGACCCGACCATGTGGGCGGCGATCGCCTTGCGGATGTGCGTCATCGGCACGATCTCTTCGCCGGCTCCCACCGTCGCAGGCGCCGGGATCGGTCGCAGGGTCGCCGGCGCGGCTCCGACCGCGCCGGGCGAGGGCGCCGCCGGAGCCGTCAGGACCGCCCCCCCGCCCCCGGCGATCGCAGCCTCGACGTCCTTCTTCGTGATCCGGCCGCCCGTCCCGGTCCCGACGATCTGCGCGAGGTCGAGGCCGTGCTCGGCGGCGAGCTTGCGGACGAGGGGGGACAGGATCTGCGAACGCGGGCCGCGATCGGGGATCGATACGGACGCCGCTGATGTCGTTCCGCGGGCGGCGATGCTCTCGGAGGCCGTCGGCGTCTGGGATGCCGTGGCGGCCACCGAGGCCGCGGGAGGAGTGGTGTCGGCCCCGGACGCCTCCGGCTGGCCAGCGCCGTCGCCGCTGTCGATCAGGGCCAGCTCGGTGCCGACCGGAACCGTCTGTCCCTCCGCGACGACGATCTTCGACAGCGTGCCGGCGACCGGCGACGGAACCTCCGTGTCGACCTTGTCGGTCGAGATCTCGAAGAGCGGCTCGTCGCGCTCGACCTGCTCGCCCTCCTGCTTCAGCCATTTCAGGATCGTGCCCTCGACGATCGTCTCGCCGAGCTGGGGCATCTGGATCGACGTCACGGCGTTCGCTCCTCCTTCGCGGGCCGGTCCCTCGCCGCGCGACGCGCGTGAGCGCGGGGTCCGGTCACCAAGCCGACAGCCGTTCGACGGCGGCCTCGATGTCGGCCACCTGCGGCAGGTACGCGTCTTCCAACGGTGGGGAGAACGGAACGGGCGTGTTCGGCGGCGCGAGCCGCTCGACCGGCGCGTCGAGGTGCTCGAAGGCCTTCTCGGCGATCATGGCCGCCACCTCGGCGCCCACGCCCAGGAACCGGTGCGACTCGTACAGGACCAGCGCCCGGGAGGTCTTCTCGATCGAGCGCAGGATCGTCTCCTCGTCGAGGGGCACGATGCTTCGGAGGTCGACGACCTCGGCCGAGATCCCCCGGCCGGCGAGGTTCTCCGCCGCGTCGAGGGCCCGGTGGACCATCGCTCCGTACGTGACGATGGACAGGTCGGATCCCTCCCGCTTCACGTCAGCCGATCCAAGCGGGACGAGGACGTCGGGATCCTCGGGGACGAGCTCCTTCACGCGCCGGTACAGCCACTTGTGCTCGAGGTAGACGCACGGGTTGTCGTCGCGGATCGCGGACTTCAGGAGGCCCTTCGCATCGCTCGGGAACGCGGGGCAGACCACCTTCAGGCCGGGCGCATGGGCGAACCACGGCTCCGGGTTCGTCGAGTGGAAGTTGCTGGCGCGCACGCCGCCGCCCGACGGCGCCCGGAGCACGACGGGCAGGCGCACCCCGGTCCGGTAGTGGTAGCGCGCTAACGTCGTCGTGATCTCGTCGAACCCAGACGACATGAAGTCCGCGTACTGGAACTCGGCCACGGGGCGGAGTCCTTCCATCGCCGCTCCGACCGCCGTCCCCACGATCGTCTCCTCGGCGATCGGCGTATCCATCACGCGCTCGGCCCCGAAGTGCTCGATGAAGCCCTCCGTCACCTTGAAGGCACCGCCGTAGACCCCGATGTCCTCGCCGAGGAGGAACACCCGTTCATCGCGTTCCATCTCCTCCCAGAGCGCCTCGGCGATCGCGATCAGGTACGTGGCCTGACCGTCGTCGCTCCGTTTGCCCCGGGGCTCCGCGCCGTGGCCCGCCGCACCTGCTTCGACCTGCTGCGTCGCCATCAGCCGGCCTCCGTCCCGCCATCACGTCCCGGCTCCCGGTCCCAGTAGCCATCCTCGACCCAGAGTCCCTTGGTCGCGTCGCCCGCTTCCGGGAACGGTGATGCCTGCGCGAACGAGTAGCCCTCGTCGAAGTCGCGCTCGATCCGCCCCTGGATCTCGGCGATGTCCTCCTTCGTGACGACCCCCTCGGCGAGCAGGTACTCCTCGAAGTTGCGGACAGGGTCTTTCTCGGCCATGTACCGCTCGAGGAGCTCGTTCGGCATGTACTTCGCCGGATCGTGGCCCGCGTGCCCCCGCCAGCGGAGCGACACCGACTCGATCAGCGAGGGGCCCTGTCCGTCACGCGCGCGGCGGACGGCCTCGGCCGACGCCGCGAAGACCTCCAGCACGTCGGCACCGTCGACGCGCACCCCGGGGATCCCGTACGCGGCGGCCCGCTCCGCGATGGTTGGGACGGCGAACTCGAGCGGATTGGGGGTCGAGTACGCGTACTGGTTGTTGTTCACGACCCACACGACGGGCAGGCGATGGACCGCGGACCAGTTGAGCGCCTCGTGCCACCGGCCGTTCGACGTGGAGCCGTCGCCACAGATGGCCATCGCCACGCGACGGCTGCCGTCTCGCTGGTAGGCGAACGCCGCACCGCACGCGACCGGGTACGCGATCGGCAGGTGCGAGATCACCGTGAAGGTCCGGCTGCCCGCCCAGTCGCCGATGTGGCTGTTGCCGTCGCGCCCTCGCGTATACCCGTCGATCCGACCCCAGAACTGGGCCATCACGCGCTTCAGGTCGAGCCCCTTCGCGAGCTGCGCCGTGAGATCGCGATGGGTGGGGAACAGGGAGTCCGACGCCTCCAGGGCCGCGACGACCCCGACGTGGGTTCCCTCCTGTCCGCGGCCGGAGTAGATCGCCCCCGGCAGCCGACCCTGCCGGTACAAGGCCTCCATCCGCTCGTCGAAGTACCGGGCGAGCTTCAGCTGGTGCAGGATCTCCTTCAGCCGATCGTCGGACAAGGGGCGGCCCTCTCGGGCGGTGCTGGTCGATCCCTTGGTCGTCGCCACGGGCTCCTCGCTACATCGAGTGCAGGGGCTTGCCGGCGAGCGCGAGGAACGCCTCGCCGAGGCCTTCCGACAGGGACGGGTGCGGGTGGTGCATCGATGCCACGTCGCTCACCGAGGCCTCCCAACTCGTGATGAGCATGCCTTCGGCGATCAGGTCGGTCACGTGGGGGCCGATCATGTGGACGCCGCGGACCGGGCCGTCGTCTGCCTCCGCGACGATCTTCACGAACCCGCCCTCGCCGACGATGTTCGCCTTCCCGATCCCGCGCAGGTCGAGCTTCTCGGTCACGACGTCGAGCCCCCGTTCACGCGCCTGCGCCTCCGTGAGCCCGACGCTCGCGATCTCGGGCGAGCAGTAGGTGACGCGCGGCATGTTGACGTAGTCGAGCGGCGGGACGTCCTCGCCCGCGATCCGCTCGGCGACCGCGTACCCCTCGTCGAACGAGACGTGCGCGAGCTGCAGGGGGGTGGCCGCCACGTCGCCGACCGCCCATACGTGCTCCGCCGTGGTCCGCAGGCGGTCGTCGACGGCCACGAACCCCCTGTCGGTGAGCGATACGCCGGCGGCCCCCAGATCCGATCCATCGGTCACCGGTCCACGCCCGACGGCGATCAAGCAAACGTCCGCCGCGACCACCGATGGCGCGTCGTCGGACCCGTAGGTCACCTCGACGGCATCCCCGGTGTCGACGACGGAGGTAACGGAGACGCCCGACGCCGTCGCGATGCCCCGTCGCCGGTAGGCGCGCGCGATCTCCTTCGACACCTCCTCGTCCTCGAGGGGAGCCAGGCGAGGGAGCGCCTCCAGCAGCGTCACGTCTGCTCCGAACGAGCGGTACAGGGACGCGAACTCGAGCCCGACGGCACCCGCGCCGATCACGACCGTCGACGTGGGGAGCGACCCGTACCAGAGCGCTTCGTCGCTCGTGATGATCCGCTCCGTGAGCTCGACGCCGGGAAGGAGCTTCGGGCGGGAGCCCGATGCGAGGACCACATCGCGGGCCGCGATCGTCCGGCCGTCGACGTCGACCGTCGGACCCGGGCGGAGCGAGGCCGTCCCGCGGACGACGTCGATCTCACGGGCCTTGATCAGTCCCGTCACGCCCTTGACGAGCTTGTCGACGATGCGGTCTTCGAACGCCTTGATGGCGGTCCAATCGGGCTCACCCGACGCCTTCACGCCCCACTCCTCGGCGCGATTCATCGTGTCGACGACCTCCGCCGAGCGTAAGAGGGCCTTCGTGGGGATGCATCCGCGGAGCAAGCAGGTCCCGCCGATCCGTTCGTGGCGCTCGACGAGCGCGGTCCGCAGGCCCAGCTGCGCGGCCCGGAGGGCGGCCGAATACCCGCCCGTCCCGGCACCGATCACGACTACGTCGTAGTCATCAGCCATCCGGAGGGCAAGTCTACCCGGCGTTCCCGCGACGACCGTCGTTCGGCGCGCCCGGAACCGTCGCCGTAGGATGCCCGCCGTGGGCGACGAGCAGCTGAAGCACACGCCGCTCGAGGAAGAGCACGAGCGTCTCGGCGCCAAGCTCGGTCCGTTCGCGGGATGGCTCATGCCGATCGAGTACGGCGGCGCCTTGAAGGAACACGAGGCGGTCCGGGAGCGCGTCGGCCTGTTCGACCTGACCCACCTCGGGAAGGTCGACGTGACCGGACCCGGCGCCCTAGCGATGCTCCAGCGGATCGTCACGAACGATCTCTCGAAGGCCGGCGTGGGCGAGGCCCTGTACAACCTGGTGCTGAACGACGGCGGTGGCGTGATCGAGGACCTGATCGTCTATCACCTCGATCCCGAGCGGTTCTTCGTCGTCCCGAACGCGGCCAACGCGCCCCGGGTGCTGCGGATGTTGGAGGAGGAACGCGCCGAGGGGCGCCTGCATCTGATGTACCACCAGGATTGGTGCTTCCTCGCCGTCCAAGGCCCGGCGTCGATCGAGGTCGTCTCCGGCCTCTTCCCCGAGGCCGCTGGGCTCTCCTTCATGCGATGTGTGGAGTCGGAGTATCGACGGCGGCCGGTGATCCTCACCCGATCCGGCTACACGGGTGAGATCGGGTTCGAACTGTTCACGTACGAGGACATCGCCCTGGACCTGTGGCGGGACCTCTCGGAGGCGATGGAGCCGTTCGAAGGTTCGCCGTGCGGGTTGGCCGCTCGCGACGTCCTGCGGCTGGAGATGGGGTACCCGCTCTACGGACAGGACCTGTTCGAATCCTCGACCGCCCTCGAGGCCGGGCTCGGATGGGCGGTCGCCTTCGACAAGGGCCCGTTCCGCGGACGCGACGCCCTCGTCCGCCAGCGCGAGGAAGGGCTGCCCAGCCACCTCCGCGGGCTGCGGATGCGGGAACGGCGGCACATCCCGCGCGCTCACTACCCGGTGTTCGTGGGCGATCGCCTCGTGGGCGAGGTCACCTCGGGAACGTTCTCACCGGTCCTGCAGGCCGGGATCGGTCTGGCCTACCTCTGGTCGGACGAGGTTGCGGCGCTCGGGACCGAGGTCGAGGTGGACATCCGCGGGCGGCGCGGCGTGGCTGAGGTGGTTCGCCCGCCGTTCGTCGATCGGAGCCCACGATGACGGGCCCGATGCCGGCTCAGGGTCGTCGGTCATTCACCGCAGCGACGAAGTCGCCGACGAGGGCGTCGCCGAACCGCGTCCGTGAGATGAGGCGGTCCAGCATCGTCTGGGCGCGCCGGCCGTCCCGCATCACGGCCACGACCAGATAGAGGCCGGAGCGCGGGATCCCGAGGGTCCGCGTGGGACCGAAGCCGGGCGCCGCGACGAAGAACGCCCACCGGTTCACCCGTTCGCCGACGCGACAGGTCCCCTCGGCCCGTGCGACGTAGTCGCCGGGGGAGGCGGCGTCTCCTGACACGATCGCCGGCCGGTTATCGACGAAGACCTTGCTGCGCTCGGCCTCGCAGGCGGGCGAGCCCAGCAGGCCGGAGAGCAGGGGACCGGTCGCCGCCAGGTAGTAGAAGTCCGACGGGACCCCCACCTCGGTGGCGTCTACCCAGGTGGCCGCCATGCCCTCGCGGGAGCCGTCGATCCCGGCCCACCGCTCGGGACGAGGCGCAGCGAAGAACCCCTCGCGGGGGCCGTCCGTCGCCGAGAAGGGGCTCCAGGCATCGGGGATCAGGGCGTGGATCGATCCGGCCGTGATCTGTGAGTACGGCGACGGGGATCGCTGGACCAAGATCTGCTCGATCGGGACCGTGGCATCGTCACCCGGAGAGGGTAGGCCCGTACAGGCCACTCCGAGGAGGCTGACCGCGATCCCGTAGAAAGCTCTGCGCACCCGCCGGTTCCCCCGCGCGCAGGATAGCCCCGCTGCGGGATCCGTGCACCCCCGTCAGGCCGCGCCGGGTGGTTCGGCGAATCGTGCTCCGGCGCGGGAAGGGAGGCAGAACGACACGCGCGTCCCCCCCGCCGGGACCGGGTCGGCCCACAGGATCCCGCCGTGGCGCACGATCAGCTGACGGGACAGGTGAAGCCCGACGCCGACGCCCGCCTTCTCCTTGCGCAGGATCGCCTCGCCGGTCGAGAACGGTTGCTCGAATGAGCGCTGAGCCACGTCGCGGCCCATGCCCTGGCCGTGGTCGAGCACCGAGATCACGATGCCCTCGTCCATCACGCGGGCGCGGATGTCGACGGTCATGCCCTCGGGCGAGTACCGGCAGGCGTTCTCGAGGAGCTCGCGGATCACACCGGCGATGCGATCGCCGTCCGCGAGCGCGCCGAGGAACTCGGGGATCCGGGTCAGGATCGGCACGTTCGGGTAGCGCTCCCCGATGTCCGCCACCGCGTACGCGATCACCGGCGTGAGGTCCACGTACTGGATATCGAGGTCGAAGGTCCCGCGCTCCAGCTCCGAGATCTCGATGATCTCGTCGACCATCGACGCGAGCTTGTCGATCGACTCGGCGAGCTGTCCGAGGAACCTGGCCCGCTCCTCCTCTGGCACGTCCGCGCTCCTCAGCACATGTGCGATCCCCTTCGCGACGGTGAGCGGTGTCCGGAGCTCGTGGGAGATGTTCGACAGGAAGTCCGCCTTCGCCACGGTCCCCTCCTGCATCTGCTGCCGCAGCTCGACCAGTTCACCCTCGAGCTCGCTGACCCGACCGAGCGCGTCGGCGAGGTCTTGGCCGATCAGGGCCGCCGCGCTCCGGGACAGCACGACGCCACCGACGCCGGTCATGTGGATCGCCCGCGCTGCCTCGTCGACCCCGTCCTCCTTCAGGAGGTAGCCGGCAGCGCCCGCGATCAGGATCCGGGCGATGCGGGCCGGGTCGCGCATCCGCGTCCATCCGAACACCCGGCTCACCGGCGCCGAGTCCCGGAGCCGGCCGACGAGCTCGGAGCCCCGGAGCTCCTCCATCGCGAGCTCGGTCACCACGACGTCCGGCTGCATGCGTGCCGCCAGCTCGACGGCGCGCGGAGCGACGGTCGTCACCTGGATCTCGAGGTCGGGATCGTGCGCGAGCAGCCCGTACTGGAGCCGTGTCACCTCGTCGGCCGTGTCACAGAGGAGGACCTTCATCCTGAGCTTGTATCGGCCGGTCGGGGGAGGGGTTGAGGCGAACGGCCCAGGCGGAAGGCCCGGGGCGATCGGACTCAGTGGACGATGCCCGTCCGGATCGCGATCGCGACCGCCTGTGCGCGGTCGTTGGCGCCGAGCTTCTCGAAGATCCGCTCCAGGTGCGTCTTGACGGTATGGGGGCTGATCCCGAGGTCGCTCGCAACCTGCTTCGTCGTGGCGCCGTCGGCGACCTTCTGCAGGATCTCACGCTCGCGCTTGGAGAGCGGGGTCTGATCCTGGTTCGGCTCGGCGAGGCGAACCTCCTCGATGAACGTCCGGGTGAGCTGCGGATGGATCACGGCGTTGCCCTCGATCGCGTTGCGGGCGGCGTCGATCAGCGCGTCCGCCGAGGCATCCTTCAGCAGGTAGCCGGAGACCCCGGCCTGGATCGCCTGGGCGATCGCGCCGCGCGACTCGTCGATCGTGATCAAGATGACCTTCGTCTCGGGGGCGACCTCCAGGATCCGGCGCGTGGCCTCGATCCCGTCCATCCCCGGCATCCGAACGTCCATGAACACGACGTCGGGGGTCAGCTCGCCCGCGCGGTCCACGGCTTCCTCGCCGCTCGCCGCCTCACCGACCACGGCGACGTCGTCGGAGAGCTCGAGGGCCGTCCGCAATCCCTCTCGGGTCACCGGGTGGTCATCGACGATCAACGCGCGGATCTCGGGCATCCGTAGACCGCTCCTTGGGCGCGGGGGAAGTACGCTTCTCGTAAGGATAGAGCCCGGAACGAGGATGGTTCGTATGCCCGAGCAGGAAACCGTGGAGCGCGATCAGGTGCTGGATGCCCTCCGCAACGTCTACGACCCCGAGCTGGGGATCAACATCGTCGACCTCGGCCTCGTCTATGAGGTCTCGGTCTCGGAGGGAGGCGATGTCGACGTGACCTACACGCTCACGACGATGGGGTGCCCGATCGGTCCGCTGATCGAGGACCAGATGCGCCAGTTCCTTGCCGCCGTCCCGGGGATCGGAGAGGTCCGCCCGGAGATGGTCATCCGACCCCCCTGGAGCCCAGAGATGATGTCTGAGGAAGCGAAGGCCGCGCTCGGGATCTTCTGACGGGCTCCGTGGTATATCCGATGGTTGACACGTCCGCCGCGGCGGGGGTACGTATTGCACCTGCAAATCCGACCCCGGAGCTAGGATCCGTGCCGCCAGCCCGACCACACGGTCAACGAAGCGCCGCCGCGCCCGAGGAGGGACCGTGATCCGCACGCGGTGCGCCGGGCTCGTGGCGGCGATGATCCCCTGCCGCCTGTGCTGTACGGGCGCGGGCGCCTGACCGGGAGCGCCCACCGGGCCGCGCCACCCGCGCATCGCCCGAGGAGGAACACCGGTCCCGAGGATCCCGGGGCTCGACTCCGCGGGATCGATCGATCATCGAGGGGCTCGATCGCCCCGCAGCAGGAAGGAGCGAACCGATGGGTGGATACGCCAAACCCGACGTGCTGGTCTCGACGGAGTGGGTCGAGGAGCACATCGGCGATCCCCGCGTGCGCATCATCGAGGTGGACGAAGACTCGTCGGCCTACGAGAAGGGTCACATCGGGGGCGCGGTCGGGTGGAACTGGTCCACGGACCTCCACACGAAGGTCGGCCGCGACTACCTCTCGCAGGTCGAGCTCGCGGAGCTGCTGTCGGCGGCCGGCGTGGGTCCGGACACGACCGTCGTCTTGTACGGCGGCAACAACAACTGGTTCGCCGCCTACGCCTACTGGATCTTGAAGCTCCGCGGGTTCGACGCCGTTCGCCTCGTGGACGGCGGACGGAAGAAGTGGGAGCTCGAGAGCCGGGAGCTGACCCAGGACGCGGCGTCCTACGAGCCGACCGGACTCCAGCTGTCCACGGCGGAGCGCCCCGAGCTCCGCGCCTACCGGGACGAGGTGATCGCGAAGATCGGTCAGGTCGGCCTGATCGACGTGCGCTCGCCCGAGGAGTTCCGCGGCGAGAAGCTCGCGCCGGATCACCTGCCCCAGGAGCAGTCGCAGGTCCCCGGTCACGTGCCCGGCGCGGCGAACATCCCGTGGGTGAAGGCCGCGAACGACGACGGGACCTTCCGCTCGGCCGACGAGCTTCGCGAGCTCTACGCGGCCGAGGGGATCACGCCCGATCGCGAGGTCATCGCCTACTGCCGGATCGGGGAGCGTTCCTCGCATACGTGGTTCGCGCTGCAGGAGCTCCTCGGCTTCCCGGAGGTGAAGAACTACGACGGGAGCTGGACCGAGTACGGATCGCTCGTAGGCGCGCCGGTCGAGATCGGCGGATAGCTCGGACGCACGGTCGTCCTCCGCGAGGGCCGGTTCGCCCTAGGCGCCGGATCTCGCGGAGGCGACCGCACCTCCCTGTGCCGGGGTGGCCGGAACGCCGAGCGCCAGGTTGACGAGCGATCCGATCGCGAAGCCGAGCCCCAGCCCCCCCAGTACGTCCAGAGGGTTATGTGCGCCGAGGTAGATGCGGGCGAACGACACGATCGTCACGACCGCCCATGGCGCGAGGCGCCAGCGTCCGGGCAGGTAGGGGGTCATGATCACGGCGAGGCCCGTGACCAAGACCACGTGGCCGGAGACGAAGGCCGCTCCGGTCCTCGGAGTGCCGCCGCGGACGATCGCTTCCGGCTCGGTGACGCCGGGTCGGGAGCGCTCGACGAGCCGCCACACGATCCGCTCGGCGACGAGCTTCAGCACCGTGACGAGCAATGCGCCGACGGCCAACCGAGGGCGCCGCAGCAGTAGCGCCACGATGGCGACGAGCGGCCCGATCACGAGGACGCCGAGGAACTGCGCCCCGAACGCCGCCGGCTCGAGCGCGTCGGGCAACCCGTTCACGGCCTCGAACACGCGTCGCTCCGCCGCGGAAACGTCGCCCGAGCTCGCTGCCAGCGCGCAGGCCGCGAAGACGAGCAGCCCGACGCCGAGACCGATCGCGTCGGATCGGCGCCGAACCATGCCGAGCGTTAGGCAACCACGGCCGCGCTCTGAGCGGCCTCGAGCTCGCCAGCGATCGAACCCGGCGGGGGCGAGTCGCGTCGCCAGTCGGTCTTGCGGCGCCAGGTCACGTAGGTGAACGCCCCGATCGGGATCTGGATCCCGTACGTGAGCGTCCGGAAGACCAGAACCGCCGCCACGATCTGGGCCTTCTCGCCCGGGTAGAAGGTCGCGAGGCCGGCGACGTAGCCGAGGTCGATCACCCCGACGCCTCCGGGTGTGATCGGGATCGCCGTAAGGAGCCGGCCGAACGCGAAGACCGCGAACACCTCCGCGGTCGAGATCTCCTGCTCGGAGACCCCCATGTTCCGCAGGGAGAGCAGCAGGACGAAGAAGAGCGCGAGGTGGCTGAGCAGGGTCGTCCAGGTCAGCCGCAACCAGCGGCGCCGTACGAGGATGATCGTCTCACGGCGGAACTTCACGGCCCGATCGCCCATCCCGGTCGTCGGGGGCTTGCGGAAGAGCCGCTTGACCGCGGAGGCTGCCCGCCCGACGAACCCTCCGACCTTGCGCGCCATCGTCTCGCTCTTGAAGACGAGCGCCAGCAGGATCACGGCGCCCACCAGGACGGCGATGCCGACGGCCGCCGCCCCCACGAGTGCCGGGTACGTCCGTCCGGCCAGGACGAGCAGACCGAGCGCGATCACCGGCAGGGCGAGCTTCGTGAAGATGTTCCAGATGCCCGTGACCCCGACGTACAGGGCCGTCTCGCCACCGGTGAAGCCCCACGAGCTGAGGATGGCGTACGTCAGACCGATCGCGATCGCGCCACCCGCGGGCAGCGTGTTGGCGACCGACGTGGTGGTCTGCGTGACGACCGCGGACTGGCGAAGTAGCAGGCCGGGAAGGGCCGCCTGGTTCGCGAGCCAGTACGTGAACAGGTTGAAGATCGTCGCCGCTACGAGGGACGCCCATTCGATCGGGGTGAGCGTCTGCATCGCACGCCAGACCGCGCCGTAGTCGGCGAACTTGGGGATCGCGTAGACGAAGATCCCGGCGACGATCACCAGACCGAACACGAACGACGCGATCTGCTTGCCCGAGAACCGTCGCCTGGCAGGCTCGGCCGTGACCGCCTCCGCGCCTTCGATCTCCGCCATCCGGCCGACCGTATGCGACTTGCCCGCCGCGGACAAGGGCGCTCGGTCCGCGCGTCCACCTTCCCCCGGACGGCTCAACGCCGGTAGCATCCGATCGTCGGGAGGTGGGTCGATGCGGAGGCGACGGACGGACCTCTGGTGCATCGGGGGCGGGCTCGCCGGCCTCGGTCTCACCGGGTGGCTCGCCTCCGGAGGTGAGGCGAGCAACCCCGAGCTGGCGGTGTTCCGGGCGTTCAACGATGCTCCCGATGCCCTGTACCCGGTGGTCTGGCCGCTGATGCAGTACGGAACCTTCGTGACGATCCCTCTGGTGACGCTGATCGCGCTCCTGCTCCGCCAGAACCGCCTCGCGATCGAGCTGATGATCGCCGGCGCAGGCGTCTACGTGATCGCGAAGATCGCGAAGGCGGTCTGGGTCCGGGATCGGCCCGGGCGGCTGCTCGATGAGGTGAACCTCCGGGGGGTCGGGGCGGGGGAGCACGGGTTCCCGTCGGGGCATGCGGCGGTGTCGGCCACGCTCGCGTTCATCCTGTTCGCGTACCTGCCCAAGCGCTGGCGATGGTTGCCGGTGATCCTGGGGGTCGTCGTCTCGATGGGCCGCCTGTACGTGGGTGCCCACCTACCGCTCGACGTGGTCGGGGGCGCCTGCCTCGGACTGGCCGCGGGAGGGATCGCCACGTACGTCGGCGGCGTTCCCGAGCATCGCGCGACGAGTGCCGTCGGCGAGGCTCGGGAGGCAGCGCCGGGCGAGTGAGGTGATCGCTCCGGGACGATCCCAAGGGATGCTGATCGTCGCTGACTGAAATCCCACCCCGCCGGTGGACTTTCAGCGGGGGGCGACGGTACCCTAGGGAGGTCCGCCCATCACGCGCCCGATCGGGGGAACCTCTGTGGCCGTCACCCAGGAAGAGCACCTCAAGGAGCTGAGCAAGGGCTACCGCTTCGACTGGAAGGACGCGGACCACTCCGTCTTCGAACCGAAGCGCGGGCTCTCGCCCACGGTCGTCGAGGAGATCAGCTCGCTCAAGGGCGAGCCCGACTGGATGCGGAAGACCCGGCTGAAGGCGTTGAAGTACTTCGATGCCCGCCCGATGCCGTGGTGGGGAGCGGACCTCTCCGACATCGACTTCGACAACATCTTCTACTTCATCCGTTCCACCGAGAAGCAGGCCAGCAACTGGGAGGACCTGCCCGAGGACATCCGAGGAACCTGGGACAAGCTGGGGATCCCCGAAGCGGAGAAGAAGTACCTCGGGGGTGTGAGCGCGCAGTACGAGAGCGAGGTCGTGTACCACAAGATCAAGAAGGAGCTCGACGACATCGGCGTGCTCTTCACCGACATGGACTCGGCGCTGCGTGACTACCCCGACCTGGTGAGGGAGTACTTCGGCACGCTGATCCCATCCAACGACAACAAGTTCGCGGCGCTGAACACGGCCGTGTGGTCGGGCGGGTCGTTCATCTACGTGCCACCCGGCGTGCAGGTCGACATCCCGCTGCAGGCCTATTTCCGCATCAACGCGGAGAACATGGGTCAGTTCGAGCGGACGCTGATCATCGCCGACGAGGGCAGCTACGTGCACTACGTGGAGGGCTGCTCGGCCCCGATCTACTCGAGCGACTCGCTGCACTCCGCGGTGGTCGAGATCGTCGCGAAGAAGGGCGCCCGGGTCCGCTACACCACGATCCAGAACTGGTCGACGAACGTCTACAACCTGGTCACGAAGCGCGCCGCGGCCTACGAGGACTCGGTGATGGAGTGGGTCGACGGGAACATCGGCTCGAAGGTGACGATGAAGTACCCGTCGATCTACCTGCTCGGCAAGGGTGCCCGCGGCGAGGTGCTCTCGGTGGCGTTCGCCGGCAAGGGGATGCATACCGACGCCGGCGGCAAGGCGATCCACGCGGCTCCGTATACGACCAGCGTGATCACGTCGAAGTCCGTCTCGAAGGACGGCGGGCGCACGGGCTATCGTGGGCTGGTCCGGGTCGAACCCGAGGCGCACCACGCGAGGTCGAACGTCCGCTGCGACGCGCTGATCCTCGACGAGGAGAGCCGTTCGGACACGTACCCGTACATCGAGGTCGAGGACGAGACCGCTGCGCTCGGGCACGAGGCCACGGTCTCGAAGGTCGGCGAGGACCAGCTCTTCTACCTGATGAGCCGCGGCCTCTCCGAGGTGGAAGCGACCGCGATGATCGTGAACGGGTTCATCGAGCCCATCACGAGGGAGCTCCCGATGGAGTACGCGGTCGAGCTGAACCGCCTGATCGAGCTGCAGATGGAGGGCTCGGTCGGCTGACCGAGCTTCGAGCATGAGCGACATCGCCACCACCACCCGCTTCGACGAACGTGCCCTGGTCGAGCTGCCGGAGGTCGCGGGGTTCGCGGGGGACGTCCGGCTCCGGGCCCTGCGCGCGTTCGACGCGCTGCCGATCCCGTCGCAGGAGACGGAGGAGTGGCGATACACGGATCTCTCGGGCTTCGAGCTCGCGTTCGCACCCTTCACCCCGGGCGGGGGTCCCGAGGCGATGAACCGGCACGGCGTCCTCCAGGCGGTCGGCGCCACCGGCGAGCGTGCCGGTCTTCAGGTCCAGCGCAACTCCGAGGTGATCTCGACGCGCGCCGTATCGGACCTCGCCGAGCGGGGCGTCGTGTTCGCCGATCTGGACGCGGCGAGCGCGCTGCATCCCGAGCTCGTGGAGCCGTACCTGCACGCCCTCGTGCCCACGGACCGCACGAAGTTCGTCGCGCTGCACGGCGCCTTCCGCACGGGTGGGACGTTCGTGCACGTGCCCGATGGCGTCGAGGTCGGGCTGCCCCTGCAGACGCTCACCTACCTCGATGCCGACGGCGCCGCGATCTTCCCGCACACCTTGATCGTCGTCGGGGCGAACGCCTCCGTGACGTTCATCGACCGGTTCGTCTCGCCCGACCTGACGCGGGCGTTCTCCGACGCCGTGACCGAGATCGTGGTCGGCGACGGCGCCCGGGTCCGCTACGCGTCGATCCAGGACTGGGGCCGCGGGGTGACCCATCTCGGGGTCCAGCGAGCCCGGGTCGGTCGCGACGCCGAGATCCGGACGCTCTCGCTCGGCTTCGGGGCAGATCTGTCTCGGACCGAGACCGAGACGGTGCTCGCAGAGCCCGGCGGGTTCAGCGAGATGCTCGGCGTGTTCTTCGCCGACGGCGATCAACACTTCGACCACCGCACCGAGCAGGACCACGTCGCGCCCAACTGCAAGAGCGATCTGCTGTACAAGGGTGCCCTGCGCGACCGGAGCCGCGCCGTCTACAGCGGATGGGTCCACGTGCGCCCGGACGCGCAGAAGACCGACGCGATGCAGACCAGCCGGAACATCGTGCTGTCCGAGCATGCGAAGGCCGACGCCATCCCGAACCTGGAGATCGAGGCGAACGACGTGCGGTGCGGGCACGCCGCGAGCGTCGGGCCGGTCGACGAGGAGGCCCTCTTCTACCTGGAGAGCCGCGGGATCGCGCGGGCCGACGCCGAGCGCCTGATCGTGACGGGGTTCTTCCAGGAAGTCCTCGACCGGGTCGCGATCGCCGAGGTCCGCGAGGGCGCCGAGGCCGCGATCGCCGCCGAGCTGGCGGGGGGCACGCGTTGATGACGCTCGTGCGTGTGTGCGGCGTGGGCGACGTGCCCGAGGGGGAGGCCCGGCGGTTCCCCGTCGGGGGCAAGTTGGTCGCCCTGGCGAACCTCGGCGAGGCGGGGTACCGGGCGGTCGATGCGATCTGTTCCCACGCGCACTTCTTCCTGGACGAGGGCGAGGTCGACGCCGACGACGAGACGATCGAGTGCCCGAAGCACGGCTCGACGTTCGACCTGAACACCGGTGCGGCCCGGACCCTGCCGGCCACGACGCCGGTCGGGGCCTACGTGGTCCGGACCGTCGGCGACGACATCCTGATCGAGGTGTGAGATGAGCGAACAGAACGGGGCGGCCACGCTCCAGATCGAAGGCCTCCACGTGGAGGTGGAGAGCAAGGAGATCCTGAAGGGCATCGACCTCACGGTGAAGCAGGGAGAGACGCACGCGCTGATGGGCCCGAACGGGTCCGGGAAGTCGACCCTGTCGAACGCGATCATGGGGCGGCCCGGCTACGTGATCACCGCGGGGCGCGTGCTGTTCAACGGGGAGGACGTCACGGCCCTGAAGCCGGACGAGCGAGCCAAGCGCGGGCTCTTCCTGGCGATGCAGTACCCGACCGAGGTCCCCGGCGTCTCCGTCGTGAACTTCCTTCGGACGGCCTACCAGGCCGTCAAGGGCGAGCCGATCAGCGCCCTCGCCTTCCGCAAGCACATGAAGGCCAAGATGGAGCTGCTCGACGTCGACGACTCGATGGTCCAGCGATACGTGAACCAGGGCTTCTCGGGCGGCGAGAAGAAGAAGAACGAGGTGCTGCAGCTCGCCGTGCTGGAGCCGAAGATCGCGATCCTCGACGAGACCGACTCCGGCCTCGACATCGACTCGTTGAAGGCCGTCGCCATGGGCGTGGACCAGCTCGTCGGACCGAACCTGGGGGTCCTGTTGATCACCCACTACCAGCGCATGCTCAACTACATCGCGCCCGAGCACGTCCACGTGATGATGGCGGGTCGTATCGTGAGGTCGGGCGGGCCTGAGCTCGCGACCGAGCTCGAAGCGAAGGGGTACGAGGGATTCCGCGAGGAGCTCGGGCTCGAGGCGGGCCCGGCCGAAGACGACGAGGGGTGAGGCGGCGAGGATGAGCGGGCACGTGGGAGGCCTGGACGTCGACCGGATCCGGGAGGACTTCCCCATCCTCGGCCGGACCGTGGGCGGCAAGCCGCTCGTGTACCTCGACAGCGCCGCGACCTCGCAGAAGCCTCGGCAGGTGATCGACGCCGAGGCCGACTTCTACGCGAACCACAACGCGAACGCCCACCGGGGCATCTACCAGCTCGGGGAGGAGGCGACGGAGCGGTTCGAGGGCGCGAGGGTGAAGCTCGCTGCGTTCTTCGGAGCGCCCGAACCCGAGACGATCGTCTTCACGCGTGGGACCACGGAATCGATCAACACCGTGGCGCAGGGCTGGGGCCGGAAGTTCCTCCGCGAGGGCGATCAGGTACTGCTGACCGACATGGAGCACCACTCGAACATCGTCCCGTGGCAGATGACGGCCGCCGCGACCGGCGCCGAGCTGAGGTTCATCCCGTTGACCGACGATGGCCTCCTGGACCTGTCAGGCCTGGGGTCGCTCCTGACCGAGCGCACGAAGGTCCTGGGCGTGACCGGGATGTCGAACGCCCTCGGGACGATCACCCCGCTGCGGCAGCTGATCGAGGCCGCGCACGCGGTCGGCGCGATCGTCGTCGTGGACGCGGCCCAGCTGGCCCCGCACCACGCGATCGACGTATCCGCGCTCGGCTGCGACTTCCTCGCGTTCAGCGGCCACAAGATGCTCGGGCCGACCGCGTCCGGCGGCCTGTACGGCAAGCCGGAGCTGCTGGACGCGATGGATCCGATGCTCGGCGGCGGCGAGATGATCCACGAGGTCTTCCACGACCACAGCACCTACAAGCCCATCCCGTACAAGTTCGAGGCCGGGACGATGCAGATCGCGCAGCAGGTCGGTCTCGGAGCGGCGATCGACTACCTCCGATCGCTCGGGATGGACAAGGTCCGGGCGCACGAGGAGGAGATCACGCGCTACGCGCTCGACCAACTCCTGGAGGCCGGCGCCACGGTGTACGGTCCGAAGGACGCGTCGATCCGCGGGGGAGCGGTTTCCTTCTGGTACAAGGACGTCCATCCCCACGACCTCGCGACGATCCTGAACGAGGAGGGCGTCGCGATCCGGGCGGGCCATCACTGCGCGCAGCTCGTGATGCGGAGGTTCGACACGCCCGCCACGGCGCGCGCGTCGTTCTACGTGTACAACACCAAGGACGAGGTCGACCTGCTGGTCGATGCCCTCGAGAAGGCGGAAGGGATCTTCGCCGGCTAGGCCCCGGCCGGCCGGGAACACGGAGGGAAGCGTGGCGCTCGACGACATCTACAAGGAAGTCATCCTCGATCACTACAAGAACCCGCGGAACAAGCGCGACCTCCCGGGTGCGGAGCTCTCGTGCACCCGCAACAACCCGCTCTGCGGCGACGAGATCACGATCCTCGTGCACCTGGAGGGCGATCGCGTCGGCGACGTGGCGTTCCAGGGAGCCGGGTGCTCGATCTCGCAGAGCAGCGCGTCGATGATGACCGAGGCGGTCGGCGGTGGGTCGGTGGACGACGCGATGGCGCTCGCCGACGACTTCCGGGGGATGATGGCGGGCGAGGTCGAACCGGACGAGGATCGGCTGGGCGACCTCGTCGCGCTCAAAGGCGTCGTGAAGTACCCGATCCGCATCAAGTGCGCGGTGCTCGCGTGGGACGTCCTGCAGGAAGCCCTCGAGGGCGCCGGGAGCGCGAGCGGCAGCGTGCCGCACGCCGTCGGCTAGTCCGCCTCAGACCATCCGGCCGGCGCGGCCGACCCGTGGTGATGGCGGCGGCCCCGACCCCCCTCTAGGCTTCGCGCCGTGGAACGGCGCCCCTCCCTGGACTGGCTGCTCGTCCTGGTCCCCATCGCGATCGGGCTCCGGGTGGCCCGGGCTCCCGATCTCGCGATCTTCCTGACCTCGGCGGCCGCGATCCTCCCGCTCGCCGGACTGATCGGCCGATCGACCGAACAGCTTGCCCTGCACACCGGACCCCGGGTGGGTGGGCTCGTGAATGCGACGTTCGGGAACGTGACCGAGCTCATCATCGCGATCTTCCTGATCCTCGACGACCGGATCGAGATGGTGAAGGCATCGCTGACCGGCTCGATCCTCGGGAACCTGCTGTTGGTCCTCGGTCTCTCCCTCCTGCTCGGAGGGTTGAAGCACGAACGGCAGTCGTTCAACGCCCGCGCGGCATCCGTCCACGCGACGTCGCTGGCGCTCGCGGTGACCGGCTTGCTGATGCCGGCGCTGTTCGCGCTCGGCACCGAGGGCGCGACGTTCGCGGAGCGAGAGGTGGTGAGCGGCGTGGTGGCCGGCGTCCTGATCCTGCTCTACGCGGCGGCGCTGATCTTCACCCTCGTCACGCACGAGCACCTGTTCCGTACGCCAGCTGAGGGCGAACGACCCGTCTGGTCCCGGAACCGCGCGGTCGGCATGCTGCTGGTCTCCACGGCGCTGGTCGCCCTGATGTCCGAGTCCTTGGTGAGCTCGCTCGAACCGGCCCTCGAGTCGCTCGGGCTCTCGGAGTTCTTCGTCGGGTTGATCCTGATCCCGGTGATCGGCAACGCGGCCGAGCACTCGTCGGCGGTGATGTTCGCGCTGCGGAACAAGGTCGACGTCACCCTCGAGATCGCGATCGGCTCGTCGACCCAGATCGCGCTGTTCGTGGCGCCCATCCTGGTGTTCATCAGCCTGCTGGTCGGCCACCCCATGGATTTCGTGTTCAGCACGTTCGAGGTGGCCGCGGTCGGCCTCTCGGCCCTCCTGATGACGCTGATCTCGCTCGACGGGGAGAGCAACTGGCTCGAGGGAGCCCAGCTGACGGGCGCGTACGTCATCATGGCGGTCTCCTTCTTCTTCGTGGAGCACCTGTGAGACGATCCCTGATCGCCGCCGCTTCGATCCTGGTGGTCGGTTGGCTCGCGTGGCCGGCTGGAGCCCAGGGGGCGGAGTCGATCCGCCGCTACGACGTCGGGATCGAGATCCGGTCGGACGGCGCGGTCCGCGTCGTGGAGACGATCGACTACGACTTCGGCTCGACGACCGATCACCACGGCATCTACCGGGACGTCCCGACCCGGCTCGCGTACGACGACACGAACGATCGCGTGTACCCGCTCGACGTCGTCCGGGTGACCGCGACCGGGGGCGTGTCGGCCGCGTACGCGGTCGAGGATGCCGGCGGCGGGAAGACGCGGATCCGGATCGGGGACGCCGACCGGACCGTCACCGGCCGGGTGACGTACACGATCGAGTACGTGGTCCGCGGCGCGTTGAACGGGTTCCGCGACCAAGACGAGCTGTACTGGAACGCGATCGGAGACGACTGGAGCGTGCCGATCCAGCGGGCGACCGCGACGGTCGTCGGACCGGCGCCGATCACGCGGGTCGCCTGCTACACGGGCTACGTGGGGTCGACCGAGCCGTGCCGGCGCGCGGAGGTGGACGCGACCGGCGTCGCGTCCTTCGCGGCCCGGGATCTGTTCCCGTACGAGGCGATGACGGTCGTGGTGGCGCTCCCGAAGGGCTCGGTGCCCGAGCCGGCGCCGATCCTCGAGGAGCGCTGGTCGTTCGGCCGGGCCTTCGAGCTCACCCCGGCGACCGGGACGGCCGCGGCGACCGCGCTCCTGGTCGGGCTCGGCGCCTTCGGGTTCCTCGCGTGGCGTCGGGGGCGGGACCGGCGGTACCTCGGGTCGCCCGTCGACCAGGTGATGGGGAACCCCGACGGACGCGAGCAGGCCGTGCCGGTGTTCGAGGGGGACGCGTCGGCGCCGGTCGAGTTCGCGCCGCCGGACGATCTCCGGCCCGGGCAGGTCGGGACGTTGATCGACGAGCGCGCGAACACCCTCGACGTCACCGCGACGATCGTGGACCTCGCGGGCCGGGGGTTCCTGATGATCCGGGAGCTACCCAAGGAGGGATGGTTCGCCAAGCCCGACTGGGAGCTGGTCCGCCTCGAGAAGGACGACGGCGAGCTCCTGCCCTACGAGCGATCGCTCCTGCAGGGCCTGTTCCGCGACGGGACCGAAGTTACCCTCTCGTCGCTCCGGACCACGTTCGCGGCTCGCCTCGAGAAGGTCGAGGACGCGCTGTATCGCGACGCCGTGAAGCGCGGATGGTTCCACCGTCGTCCCGACGAGGTGCGCGGGCTCTGGTACGTGATCGGCGTCGGGACCTTCCTGCTGGCGCTCGGGCTGACGTTCGTCCTGGCGCTATTCACGCACCTGGGGCTGGTCGGCGTCGCCACCGTGGTGGTGGGGATCGTCTTCATCCTCGGTGCCTCGCGGATGCCGGCTCGCACGGCGAAGGGGACCGCGGCGCTACGCCGTGTCCGCGGGTTCCGCACCGTGATCGAGGCCGCCGAAACGCACCTGTCCCGATGGGCCGAGCAGGAGAACGTCTTCACGCGCTTCCTGCCGTACGCGATCGTCTTCGGATGCACCGAGAAGTGGGCGAAGGCCTTCGAGCAGATCGGCGCGCCGCCGCAAGACACCTCCTGGTACATCTCGTCGCGACCGTTCGTGTTCGCCGACTTCGGGCACGCGATGGACGGGTTCACGGTCGCGACCAGCGGCACGATCGCCTCGACCCCCTCGGGTTCGGGCTCGAGCGGGTTCTCGGGCGGCGGGGGGTTCTCGGGCGGGGGCGGTGGAGGAGGGGGCGGCGGCTCCTGGTGACCGGCGGGTGGCCGCGTCGCCGCCCCTATCATGACCGCCCACATGCGCATCGTGTTCTCCGAAGACGGCCGGGACTTCCAGCGTCGCGACTGGTCGGACCTGGTGACCGCGGACCCGGCCGGCACGTTCTTCCACTCGCCCGACTACCTGAAGCTCTACTGGGAGGAGTTCGGGGAACGGCCCGAGCACCTGTTGCTCGCCTTCGCCGAGCAGGACGGGCGGCAGGTGGCCGCGGTGGCGTTCGAACGGATCGGGCGGACGATCCGGTTCCTGGGTGGGACCGAGGTCACCGACTACCTCGGACCCGTCGGTGAACCGGCGCTGCAGGCGGAGGTCTCGAAGGAGCTGTGGGCCGCGCTCGTCGGCCGCGACGATTGGGATGACGCCGACCTCCGGGGGCTCCCCGAGGAGCGGGCTTGGCTGGGGCAGCTGCGCGCGTCGGCGCTCGAGCGCGGCCTCGGCGTGGAGGAGACCGAGGATCAGAACGGGATCGCGCCGTACCTCGAGCTCCCGCCGACGTGGGAGGCCTACCTCGCCGGGCTCCCAGCGAAGCTCCGCCATGAGATCCGGCGCAAGGCCAAGAAGCTCGAGGCGGACGCCGGGCCGTTCACGATCGTCACGGCGACCCCGGACACCCTGATCTCGATGCTGGACCGCTTCGTCGAGCTGCATCGGATGAGCGAAGGCCCGAAGGGGGTGTTCATGCAGCCGGGGATGGAGATCTTCTTCCGACGGCTGGGCGAAGCGTTCCTCCCCGGCGGGGTCTTCCGTCTGAGCTTCATCGAGGTGGGCGGAGAGCGTGCGGCCGGTACGATCGGGTTCCGGTTCGGCCGGACGTTCTCCCTGTACAACTCCGCGTTCGATCGCGCCTGGCAGCAGCTCGCGCCGGGGATGGTGCTGGTCGGCGAGGACATCCGCATGGCGATCGCGGACGGGTGCGAGGCGTTCGACCTGTTGAAGGGCGATTACGCGTACAAGTATCGGTTCGGAGCCCGACCGCGTGCGATCCGGCGCCTCGTCGTCACTCGCTGAACGCGATGCGGCTCCTCAGGCCTCTTCGATCGTCGCCCCGGCGACCTCGGAACCGTCCGGGCCCACGATCGTGAGGTGGTCGTACGGCTCGAGGCTGCTGCCGGTGACGATCCACGTGGCGGCGTCGCCGTCGTCGGCGAAGCGGAGCTCGCCCACCTCGATCGTCCGACCATCGCTGGCCTCGAGCGTCGCGGTCGCGGTTCCGGACCAACCGGGGGCCCGGACCAGGACCACGCCCCACGACTGCCCCTGGTGCGAGTCGTACAGCACCACGCTGCCCTCGACCTCGGGGCGCACATCCGAGGCGATCTCGCCGACCCGGAATTCCTTGCCCCCCAGGGCTTCTAGGAGACGCTGATAGCTGCTGGCGCCGGCCTGCGCGAGATCTGCCCTCCGGTCTGCGGATGCCGCGAGCCCGAGCGACGCCGCCACGATCGCGACCGCCGCCGCGATGCCGGCCGCGGCCGCCCAGCGCGGGCGTTCTCGCCGGGCGGGCGCCGCGCCGCGCCACTCCTCGTCGAGCACCGTCAGCACGCGATCGCGGAGCTCACCGGGCGGCTCGCGGTCGTGCGCCGCCCGGGCGAAGCTCGCGAGGCCCTCGCCGAGGCCGATCGCCTCTGCCCGACACGCGGCGCAACCCCGGAGGTGCGTGCGGACGTCCCGGTCGGCGTCGGGGTCGAGGGTGCCGAGCACGTGCTCCGGCAGCAGATCGCGGACCTCGTCACAGGTCACGGCGTTCCTCCGCCATCGCCTCACGGAGCCGGAGCAGGGCGCTCCGGATCCTCGTCTTGGCCGTGCCCACCGGGATGCCCTCGAGCTCTGCGACCTCGGCGCTGGTCTTCCCCCCGAAGTAGGCGAGCTCGAGCGCGGCCCGCTGCTCGTCGGTGAGGCGTGCCATCGCCCGGCGGGCGCGATCGGCGAGGTCGGCCGTCTCGGCGAGCACGTCGGGGCCGGGAGCTCCGTCGGTCTCCTCGGGAGGCCCGAGCGCGTGCAGCGACCGCGACTCGAGCACCCGCCGTCGGAGCGCGTCGATCGCCAACGATCGGGCCACGAGGAGCACCCACGTCTCGAGCTTCCCGCGGGCCGTGTCGTAGCGGTCCGCGTTGCGCCAGAGCTTCACGAACGTGTCCTGCACCAGATCCTGCGCCGCCGCATCGTTGCCGAGCATCACGATCCCCAGTCCGTAGACACGAGAAGCGAAGCGGTCGTAGAGCGCGCCAGCCGCGCGAGCGTCGCGCCGAGCGAACGCCCGCATCAGGGCGGCGTCCGACTCCGGTTCACGCGATCGCATGCGCAGCACGGTATACCCGTGCGGGTGTACGGACGGCGGGCCGAGCGGGCTTGCGCGATGTGGGCCGGCCGGCCGGCTCAGACGTAGGCGCGCATCGTGCGCAGGACGCGCTCCGCGAGCTCGACGTCACCGCCCAGGACGAGGATCCCCGAGTCGAGGACCTCGTCGATCGGCAGGCGCTTCGCGGCGACCAAGGCGAGCTGCGGCGCGCGGCCGAGGATCCAGCCGTCCGCCTTCCCGTCCGGATCCGGGACCTCTCCCTTCCCAAGCCCCCAGCGCCACAGGCCCTCCCCGGCACCGATCACGTCGACCTCGATCGTCCGGCCGCGGAGGTCGAGGCCGGCCTCGCCGAGGGTCCACGGGAGCATCCGGACGGCCATGTCGATCGTGAGGTGGATCGGCCAGTGCTGGTACTCGGGCCCGAGGCCGTTCGTCGCCCGCATGTCCTCGCCGTGTACCCACCACTCGACGATCCGGGACTGCAGGAGGTACCGCGCCGCGATCTCGCCGGACAGCCAGGGGGAGCGGCGGGTCCGCCACTCCTCGTCGGACAGGAGCGCTGCGAACGCGAGCAGCGATCCGGCGGCCTGCCCCCAGGTGGTGAGGACCTCGCGGTAGGGGAGTCCCGAACGCCGGTTCACGAGGAACGCGTTCAGCCCGTCGACGGTGAACGGCTCGTCGCCGAGGCCGGCACGATACTCGTCGAGCTCGCTCGCGGGATCACCCTTCAGGAGCTGCGCGGCCGCGGTGTCCTGCGCGGCCAGATGGGCCATCACGTCTCGGTTCCACCAGCCGGCGGCGGCGCTCGGTTGCTCCCAGGTGTCGGGCTCGGCGAACTGGATCATCCGACCGAGGCGCTGACGTTCGGCGTGGGCGATGCCGATCAGTTGCTCGCGGTCGAGGCTCACGGCGCGGAATCGTAGCATCGGCCCGTGCGCGTCCTGGTTGCACCGGACAAGTTCCGCGGCACGCTGACCGCGACGCAGGCGGCAACCGCGATCGCCACGGGGTGGCGCCGTGGCTCCCCGGCGGACGAGGTCGAGACGTGTCCTGTCGCGGACGGCGGTGAGGGCACGATGTGGACGCTGCTGGCCGCGCTCGGCGGCGAACCGGTCAGCGCCGGCGTGCGCGGACCCCTGGGTGGGCGGCTGGACGCGTCGTTCGGCCTTGCTGGGCCCGACGGCTCACGGCTCGCGATCGTCGAGAGCGCATCGGCCTCGGGCCTCGCGCTGCTGCCCGCCACGGCGCGCGACGCGATGCGTGCCGGCACGAGCGGCACGGGCGATCTGATCCGAGCGGCGCTCGACCGGGCCCCGGGGCGGCTCCTGCTCTGCGTCGGCGGAACGGCGTCCACCGACGGGGGAGCCGGGATGGCGATGGCCCTGGGGGCGCGGCTCGCTCGCGCCGACGGGACGCCGATCGAACCCGGCGGCACCGGCCTCCTCGAGCTGGCGGTCGTCGACCTCTCGTCGCTGGATCCACGGCTGCGCGCGGTCGAGATCGATGTGTGCGTCGACGTCGACAACCCCCTGACCGGACCGACGGGAGCCGGCGCGACCTTCGGTCCGCAGAAGGGAGCGTCCCCGGCGGACGTCGTCGTCCTCGACCGGGCGCTGGGGCACCTGGCCGCCGTCGTGCATCGGGATCTGGGGATCGATCTCCGGGAGCTGTCGGGCGCCGGCGCGGGCGGCGGGCTCGCGTTCGGCGCGGTCGCGTTCCTCGGCGCGCGGATCCGGTCCGGCGCGCGGCTCGTGAGCGAGGCCATCGGCCTGGAGGCGCGCGTGGGACGGGCAGACGTCGTGGTCACCGGCGAGGGTCGGTTCGATCGGGCGACGTTCCGGGGGAAGGCGCCGGCCGAGGTGATCCGCCTCGCGCGCGAGCTCGGGGCGGTGCCCGTCGTCGTGTGCGGGGAGGCCGAGCCGGGGATCCGTGAGGTCGTGCCCGGGCTCGGCCTCGTGGTATCCCTGGTCGATCGGTTCGGGGCCTGGGCGGCCTCGGCCGACGCGAGCCGGTGCCTGACGGAGCTCGGCGCGGAGGTCGCCGTGACGATCGCGGCGGGGCGGGGCGGGGACGCGGGATGAGCGGTGCGATCGAACGGTTCGTCGAGGCGGCACGCGCCGTCGGCGTGGACCCGCGGGTCCGACGCTTCCCCGAGGGGACGAAGACGGCGCAGGACGCGGCCCGGGCGATCGGGTGCGACGTGGGGCAGATCGTGAAGTCGCTCGTGTTCATGGCGGACGGGCGCGCGGTGATGGCGTACACGAGCGGGTCGAACCGCGTCGACGTCGCCCGCCTGGCGGTGCTGGTCGGCGCCGAGGAGGTCCGACGCGCGACGCCCGAGGAGGCGCGGACCGCGACGGGGTTCGCGGTGGGCGGGACCCCGCCGTTCGGACATCCCGAGCGTCTCCCCACGGTCGTCGACCGCGACCTCCTCGATTGGGAGGACGTGTGGGCGGCCGCCGGCACGCCGGACGCGGTCTTCCCCCTCTCTCCGGCCGAGCTGCTCCGGGTGAGCGGCGCGCGCCCGGTGGACCTCGCCGAGCGCCCGGCGGGACACTCCGCGGTCGAGCCTGGGGAAGCGGGCGCCGACCGGTAAGATGACAGGACCCCGACGCCCGGAGGATCAGATGATCACGCTCACCGAGACGGCAGCCGGCAAGGTCAAGGAGCTCCTCCAGGAGGAGGGCCGCGACGACATCGCGCTGCGGATCGCCGTCCAGCCGGGCGGGTGCTCCGGGCTCCGGTACGCGATGTACCTGGACGATCAGGTGTCCGAGAAGGACCAGACCGCCGAGCAGTTCGGGGTTCGCCTCGTCGTCGACAAGATGAGCGTGCCGTACCTGTCACAGGCGACCGTCGACTTCGTCGACACGCTCGAGCAGTCGGGGTTCACGATCGACAACCCGGCTGCCCAGGGCGGCTGCGCCTGCGGCAACTCGTTCCATTGAGCCGCGGCTGACCGCCGACGGCTAGCGGCAGGCGTCGAGCCCGGCGCGGAACATCGAGGCGAGCTCCTCGACGCCCGCGGCGTCGATCACGAGTGGCGGCGAGACCGCGATCGCCCCACCGACGAGCGGACGGACCAGCAGCCCGGCCTCACGGCACGCGCCCCCGACCTTCGCGGGCAGGCTCGGATCGGCGGCGAGCAGGTCTTGGCGCACGTTGACCGCAGCGAGCAGGCCGACGCCGCCGCGCACCTCCTCGACCACTTCGTGCTCCGCGAGCGGCCGGAGCGCGTCGTGGAGGGTTCCCTCCATCTCCAGGGCCCGCCCGCACAGGTCCTCCCGCTCCATGATGTCGAGGTTCGCGAGGGCCGCCGCCGCGGCGGTTGCGTGCCCGCTGTAGGTGTAGCCGTGCCGCCAGACGCCGGCGCCCGGCGCCCAGAACGGTTCGGCCACCCACGGCGCGGCCACGACCGCCCCCATCGGCAGGTATCCGCTGGTGATCCCCTTCGCGCAGGTCATCAGGTCCGGCTCGAGCTCGTACCGGTTCGAGGCGAACCAGTCGCCGCACCGACCGAACCCGGTGATCACCTCGTCGGCCACGAACAGCACGCCGCGTTCGCGGCAGATCGCGCGCACCGACCCGAGGTACCCGTCCGGCGGCGGGAAGACGCCGCCGGCGCCGAGGACCGGTTCGCAGAAGAACGCGGCGGTGCGCCCGGGTCCCGCCTCTTCGATCGCATCGGCGAGCGCCGCGGCGTCGTCCCACGCAACCTCGATCACGTCCTCGATCAAGGGACCGTGCCCGGAGGCGTTCGCCGGGATCCCCGCGAGCGACGATCCGGCGGCGTGCATGCCGTGGTAGGCCTTCTCGCGGCGGATCAGTACGGTCCGGTCCGGCTCGCCCTTCAACTGCCAGTAGCGACGCGCCATCTTCGTGGCGGTGTCGATCGAGTCCGAGCCGCCGCTCGTCAGGAAGACCTCGGAGCCGGCGACCGGTGCGAGCGCGCTCACGCGGTCCGCCAACGCCTCCGCCGGAGCGTTCGTCAGGTCGCCGAAGGTGGAGTAGGCGGGGAGGCGCCGCATCTGCTCGGCGGCCGCGTCGGCGATCTCGTCCCGGCCCCAGCCGACGTTGCAGTACCAGAGCGACGCCGTCCCGTCGAGGTAGCGACGCCCAGCCGCATCGAAGACCCAGATGCCGTCGCCGCGGACCAGCTCGACCGCGCCCTTGGCCGCGACGGCCGCCATGTCCGCGAACGGATGCCAGAAGTGACCCACGACGGGCACGCTACCAGCGGGCCGGGGGTGGACGCTGAACCTCGCTCAGGCTCAGTCGGGGTCGTACGCGAGGTTCGGCCGGAGCCAGCGCTCGGCCTCGGCGACGCTCTCGCCGAGCCGGCGGGCATAGTCCTCCAGCTGGTCCTTCCCGAGCCGCCCGACGTTGAAGTACCGAGCCTGAGGATGCGCGAGGTAGAGACCGGAAACCGCCGCGACCGGGGTCATCGCGAACGACTCCGTCAGGTCGATCCCGATCCCGTGCGCGTCGAGGAGGCCGAAGAGCCGTCGCTTCAAGCTGTGGTCGGGGCAGGCCGGGTAGCCGAACGCCGGACGGATCCCCCGGAACCGCTCGCCGATCAGCTCGTCGTTCGGGCGGCGCTCGGTCTCGTACCCCCAGTCGAACCGGGCGCGCTCGTGGAGGTGCTCGGCGAACGCCTCGGCCAGCCGGTCGGCGAGCGCCTTCGCCATGATCGCGCGGTAGTCGTCGTGCTCGGCCTCGAACCGCTTCGCCAGGTCGTCCGCGCCGAAGGCCGCGACGGCGAAGGCTCCGACGTGATCGTCCAGCCCCGACCCGAGCGGCGCGACGTAGTCGGCGAGCGAGCGGTTCGGGCCCTGGCCGCCCTTGTCCACCTGCTGGCGGAGCATCGGGAAGACGACCCCGTTCGGCAGGACGAGGTCGTCGCCTTCGGCGTGCGCCGGCCAGAACCCGTAGACGCCTCGCGGCGCGATCGATCCGTCGTTCGCGATCCGGCCGAGCAGCTCCTGGGCATCGGCGAACAGCTCCCGCGCGGCCGCTCCGTGCCGCGGGTGATCGAGGATCTGCGGGTACCGGCCCTTCAGCTCCCAGGCGGTGAAGAAGAAGGTCCAGTCGATGTACGGGAGCAGGGTCTCGACCGGCACCTCCACGACCCGGGTTCCCGTGAAGGCGGGGGTCGGGAGGTCCTCCGCCCGCCACTCGATGGTCGTGCGGTTCTCCACGGCGCGTCGGTAGGGGAGGAGCGGCGTCTTCTCTCGCTCCTCGTGCTGCGTGCGCAGACGTGACTGCTCGGCGCGGTTGCGCTCGTCCAAGGCCGAACGCCGCTCGTCGTCGAGCAGGTCGGAGACGACCCCGACCACCCGCGAGGCGTCGATCACGTGGACGGTCGGATGCCGGTACGCGGGCGCGATCCGGACGGCGGTGTGCGCGCGCGACGTGGTCGCGCCACCGATCAGGAGCGGAAGGGCCAGCCCGCGCCGCTCCATCTCCTTCGCCACGTTCACCATCTCGTCGAGCGACGGCGTGATCAGCCCCGACAGCCCCACGATGTCGCATCCTTGCTCGATCGCGGTATCCAGGATCAGGTCCGCCGGCGCCATCACGCCGAGGTCGATCACCTCGTAGCTGTTGCAGCCGAGGACGACGCCGACGATGTTCTTCCCGATGTCGTGCACGTCGCCCTTCACGGTGGCGAGCACCACGCGGCCCTGGGAGCGCACCTGACCGCCGCCGGCGATCGTCGCCTGCTTCTCCTCCTCCATGAAGGGCTCGAGGTACGCGACCGCCTTCTTCATCGCGCGTGCGCTCTTGACCACCTGCGGCAAGAACATCTTCCCGGCGCCGAACAGATCGCCGACGATCCGCATCCCGTCCATCAGCGGACCCTCGATCACCTCGAGTGGACGGTCGTAGGCCTGCCGTGCCTCCTCCGCATCCTCGACGATGAAGTCGTCGATCCCGTGGACGAGCGCGTGGGACAGGCGCTCTTCGACCGACCCCTCGCGCCAGGTCAGATCCTCGATCCGTTCGAGGGCGCCGCCCTGGACCGTCTCGGCGAACCGGACCATCCGCTCGGTCGCGTCGGGCCGGCGGGCGAACAGGATGTCCTCGACGTGCTCTCGCAGGTCGAGCGGGATGTCGTCGTAGACCGGGAGCTGTCCCGCGTTCACGATCGCCATGTCGAGACCCGCCTGCCGCGCGTGATACAGGAACGCTGAGTGGATCGCGCGACGGACGGGCTCGTTGCCGCGGAACGAGAACGACAGGTTCGACACGCCCCCGGACACCTTCACGCCCGGACACCGGATCTTGATCTCGCGCGTAGCCTCGATGAATGCCTGCGCGTACCGCTCGTGCTCCTCGATCCCCGTGGCGATCGCGAGGATGTTCGGGTCGATGATGATGTCCTCGGGGTCGAACCCGGCGCGCTCGGTCAGCAACCGGTAGGCGCGCTCGGCGATCGCGATCTTGCGCTCGACCGTATCGGCCTGCCCGCGCTCGTCGAAGCACATCACCACGACGGCCGCGCCGTACCTGCGTACGCGGACCGCCTTCGCGAGGAAGTCGTCTTCGCCCTCCTTGAGGCTGATCGAATTGACGATGCCCCGGCCCTGGAGGCACTTCAGGCCGGCCTCGAGGACGTCCCACTTCGAGGAGTCGACCATCACCGGCACACGCGCGATCTCGGGCTCGGCCGCGATCAGGTTCAGGAAGCGGGTCATCGCGGAGACGCCGTCGATCAGGTCGGCGTCCATGTTCACGTCGATCACGTTCGCGCCGCTGCGCACCTGATCGAGGGCGACGTCGACGCCGGCCTCGAAGTCGCCCGAGCCGATCAGGCCCGCGAACCGCTTCGAGCCGGTGATGTTCGTCCGTTCGCCCACCATCACGAACCCGGTCTCCGGCGTGATGCGGAACGGCTCGAGGCCGGAGAGTGAGGTGATCGCGTCGACGGGGGGTTCGGGGAGGGGGCGACGGTCGACGCCGCTGACCGCCTCGGCGATCATCCGGATGTGCTCCGGCGTCGTGCCACAGCAGCCGCCGACGAGGTTCACCAGCCCCGACCGCGCGAACTCCGACAGGAGCGAGCTCGTCACCTCCGGGGTCTCGTCGTAGCCCCCGAACGCGTTCGGGAGGCCCGCGTTCGGGTAGCAGGCGACCGGGACGGCCGCGATCCGCGCGAGCGTCTCGACGTACGGCCGGATCTCGGTCGCTCCGAGGGAGCAGTTCACCCCCACGATCGCTGGCTCCGCGTGCCGGATCGAGGTCCAGAACGCATCGACGGTCTGCCCCGAGAGCGTCCGTCCGCTCCGGTCCACGATCGTCACCGAGATCCAGCGGGGCAGCTCCGGGGCGACCTCGATCGCCGCCGCGATCGCGGCCTTGGCGTTCAGCGTGTCGAAGATCGTCTCGATCAGCAGCAGGTCGACGCCGCCGTCGCGCAGCGCCTCGATCTGTTGCGCGTAGGCGTCGACGACCTCGTCGAAACCGACGGTACGGAAGCCCGGGTCCTCCACCTTGGGCGAGAGGCTGAGGGTCACGTTGAGGGGTCCCAGGGACCCCGCGACCCAGCCGCCGGCCTCGTCTGCCGCCTCCCGGGCGAGGCGCGAGGCCTCGAGGTTCATATCGCGGACGGCGGCCTGCAGCCCGTACTCCGCCTGTCCGATCGACGTGGCCGTGAACGTGTTCGTGGTGGTGATGTCCGCGCCGGCTTCGAAGTACTCGCGGTGGATCCGGGCGACGAGCTCCGGTCGCGTCAGGTTCAGCAGATCGGGATCGCCCTGCACGTCGCGATCATGGTCGCGGAACCGGTCTCCCCGGAAGTCCTCCTCGGTCAGACCCTGGCCCTGGAGCAGCACGCCCCAGGCGCCGTCGAGGATCACGATCCGTTCGGCGAGCAAGCCGGCGAGGCGTTCGGGGAGCGGGGACACTCCAACGAATGTAGTCGCGGGTCCCGGGCGTGACCATCGGTCACCTCGGTCGCGTCCGCGGCGGGGCTCGGGGTAGGCTGCCCGCGTGAGCCAGAGCTTCCCGGATCTCGTCCTACGCGAGCGGCGGCCCCGGCGGGCACCCGCGGCGCCCACGCAGCCGCCCCGGCGCACGAAACGACAGACGGCGGCTGTGCTCGGCGGCGTTCCCCTCTTCTCCGGGCTCCCGCGCCGCGCGCTCGAGCGGCTCGCCGGGGAGGCCGACGAGCTGGTCTTCCGTCCCGGGCAGAAGGTCGTGGAGGAGGGCCTCCTCGGCGAGACCGTGTTCGTGGTGCTGTCCGGTGAGGGCAAGGTGATCCGGAAGGGCCGGACGCTCGCGCGGGTGCGGCCCGGGGACTTCTTCGGTGAGCTCTCCGCCCTCGACGGCGGGCCGCGGACGGCGACCGTGATCGCCGAGACGCCGCTCGAGGTCCTGCGGCTCTTCCGTCGGACGCTCTTCGCCCTGCTGCGTGAGGAGCCGCAGCTCGCCTTGAAGCTGATCGACGGGATCGTCCGCCGGGTGCGCGAGATCGACCGACGCCTCGAGTCCTAGCTCGACGCCGCGTCGATCTCCTCGAGCGTCGCCGGATCAAGCGCGACGTCGCCGGCGGCCGCGTTGATCCTCGCGTGCCCGGGGTCGCGGCTCCCCGCGATCGCGGACGTGACACCTGGCTGGTGGTGGTTCCATGCGAGCGCTAGCTGCGCGAGCGAGATCCCCAGGCGGTCCGCGATCGGACGGAGGCGATCGACGCGGGCGAGCACGCCGGGCAGGCGCTCGGGCAGGAACTCGGGAACGACGTCCGGGTCATCCGGATCGGGGGCCGGCTCGCCGCGCCAGTCACCCGCGGGGTAGACCGTGTCGGTCGTGATCGCGCCCGTCAGGAGCCCGAACCCGAGCGGCGCGTAGGACACGACACCCGTGCCCCGGTCGCCGCACCAGGTGATCAACGCCCGCTCCTCCCGCATCAGCAGGTTGAAGCGCGGCTGCAGGGGGTCCACGTGCCGCACGGCCTCGCAGCGAGAGATCAGCTCGCGGTCGAAGTTCGACACCCCGATCCAGCGGACCATCCCCGCGTCGACCAGAGCGGCCATGGCGGCCCACGTGTCCTCGACCGGAGTGCCATCGTCGTCGGGCCAATGCAGCTGGTACTGGTCGATCGTTTCGACCCCCAGCCGCTCGAGGGAGGCCTCGCAGCCGACACGGACCTGATCGGGACGGGATCCCGATCCTTCGGGCGCGGGCGCGAGCTTCGTCGCGATCAGGACCTCGTCCCGCCCGGCGGTCGCCCGGCCGACGAGGCGCTCGGAGACGCCTGCCCCGTAGACCTCGGCCGTGTCGACCCAGTTCATGCCGGCGTCGAGCCCGGCCCGGATCGCCTCGACGACCGCCTCGTCGGATCGGTTCGCACCCCAGGCCGTTCCGCCGGCCTCCCACGCCCCGAACCCCACGACCGACAGTTCGGGGCCGGCGGATCCTGGTCGATGCCTCTGCACGGCCGCACCCTACGGTTCGGGCCGGCTCCCGACGTCGCTCGATCGACGACGCGCCGTGCGTGGGCTCCGAGGCGCGTTACCCTTGAGGGTACGCATCCAGCACGTTTCGGAAGGAGCAGGGCCCCCGCCCGGTGAGATGGCGAAGACCGTCGAGGAACGCGACCGGGTCGTCGTGCGGTTCGCCGGCGACTCCGGCGACGGGATGCAGCTGACGGGCGACCGGTTCACGAGCGCCACCGCCGTCCTCGGCAACGACCTGGCCACCCTTCCGGACTTCCCGGCCGAGATCCGCGCGCCGGCCGGGACGGTGCATGGGGTCTCGGCGTTCCAGATCCAGTTCGCGTCCTCGGACATCACGACGCCGGGCGACCACGCGGACGTGCTCGTCGCGATGAACCCGGCGGCGCTCCGCGCGGATCTCGACAAGGTGACGCGCGGCGGCACCCTCGTGCTGAACGAGGACGCGTTCACGCCCCGCAACGTCGAGAAGGCGGGGTTCGCCTCCGATCCCTCGACCGACGGCTCGCTCGACGGCTACCAGGTCTTCAAGGTCCCGATGACCTCGATGACCGTCCGCGCGACCGAGGACATCGGCATCGGGAAGAAGGAGGCGGAGCGCGCGAAGAACATGTTCGCCCTGGGCCTGCTCTCGTGGATGTACGGACGTCCCGTGGACACCACGATGAACTGGCTCGAGCGGAAGTTCGGTGGGAAGCAGGAGATCCTGGACGCGAACGTCGCCGCCTTCAAGGCGGGGTTCAACTTCGGTGAGACCACCGAGGTCTTCGCCACCTCCTACACCGTGAAGGCCGCGGAGGTGGCTCCCGGCACGTACCGGAACATCGCCGGCGCGACCGCGCTCTCGTGGGGGCTGATCGCGGCCGCCCAGCGCAGCGGCCTCCCGCTCTTCTACGCGAGCTACCCGATCACCCCGGCGTCCGAGCTGCTCCACGAGCTGGCGCGGCACAAGAACTTCGACGTGATCACGCTGCAGGCCGAGGACGAGATCGCGGCCGCGAACATGGCCCTGGGCGCAGCGTTCGCCGGCAGCCTGGCGGTCACCGGGACCAGTGGACCGGGGATGGACCTCAAGGCCGAGACGCTCGGGCTCGCGGTCATCATGGAGCTGCCGCTCGTGATCGTAGACGTGATGCGGGCGGGACCATCGACCGGGATGCCGACGAAGACCGAGCAGGGCGACCTGCTCCTCGCGATGTTCGGTCGCCACGGCGAGTCGCCGATGCCGATCGTCGCCCCCTCGTCTCCCGCCGACTGCTTCTTCGTGGCGATCGAGGCTGCGAGGATCGCGGTCCGGTACCGGACACCGGTGATCGTGCTCTCCGACACGTTCCTGTCGAACTCGTCCGAACCCTGGCGGATCCCCGACGTCGACGGCCTGCCGACGATCGATCCCGGCTTCGCCTCGGCGAACGGCGAGGGCTTCCTTCCGTACGCGCGCAACGACGACCTCGCCCGCCCCTGGGCGGTGCCGGGCACGCCCGGGCTCGTCCACCGTGTGGGTGGGCTCGAGCGCGAGGAGCTCACGGGCAACATCAGCTACGACGGTGAGAACCACGAACGCATGACGGCCCTCCGCCAGTCGAAGATCGACCGGATCGCCGAGGAGGTCCCGCCGCTCACGGTGGATGACCCGGGCGGCGACGCCGACCTCCTCGTGCTCGGCTGGGGCTCGACGCTCGGCACGATCTCGGCCGCCGCCCGACGGGTGCGCGATCGCGGGGGGAAGGTCGCGACCGCGCACCTGCGGCACCTGAACCCGTTCCCCGCCAACATCGAGGAGATCCTGCGCGCCTACCCGAAGGTCCTGGTCCCCGAGATCAACCTGGGCCAGCTGGCGCTGCTGATCCGGGGACGGTTCCTGATCGACGCGCGCAGCTACTCGAAGGTCCAGGGCGCGCCGATCTTCGCCGAGGAGCTCGAGGATGAGATCGACCGGATGATCCGATCGGATGGGGAAGCCTGAGATGAGCGATGCGACGAACGGCGATGCGGCCGGCCGCGAGGCCGGGGGCGTAGCGACCCTGACCAAGAGGGACTTCACCTCCGACCAGGAGGTCCGCTGGTGTCCTGGCTGCGGGGACTACGCGATCCTCGCGGCCGTCCAGGGATTCATGCCCGAGCTGGGGATCGAGCCGCACCGGACGGTGTTCGTGTCGGGCATCGGCTGCAGCGGCCGGTTCACCTACTACCTGGACACCTACGGGATGCACGGGATCCACGGGCGCGCCCCGGCGCTCGCCACGGGGGTCGCGACCGCCAACCCGGAGCTGTCGGTCTGGGTCGTCACCGGCGACGGCGACGGCCTCTCGATCGGCGGCAACCACCTGATCCACGCGCTCCGCCGCAACGTGAACCTGAAGATCCTGCTGTTCAACAACCAGATCTATGGGCTCACGAAGGGCCAGTACTCGCCCACGTCGGAGGAGGGGAAGGTCACGAAGTCCACGCCGTTCGGGTCGGTCGATCACCCGTTCAACCCGATCGCCCTCGCCCTCGGGGCGGAGGCGACCTTCGTCGCCCGCACGATCGACAACGACCGCCAGCACCTGACGGACGTGCTCCGCCAGGCGGCGCAGCACGAGGGGACCGCGTTCGTCGAGATCTACCAGAACTGCAACGTCTTCAACGACGGCGCGTTCGACCTCCTCCGCGAGAAGCCCCAAGGGGCGCACAATCAGATCCGCCTGGTCCACGGGGAGCCGATCGTGTTCGACGAGGGGGCTCGCTGCGTCACGGTCGGGGAGAACGGCCGCCTGACGATCGCCGCCACCGCCGACACCCCGGAAGATCGCATCATCGTCCACGACGTCCACGGGCGTCCGTCACTCGCGTTCGGGCTCGCGCACCTGTCCCGGGGGCCGTCCGAGCCGACGTGCATCGGGGTGTTCCGCGAGTTCGACCGCCCGGTCTACGGCGCGGCGATCCGCGATCAGCTCCAGCGGGCGGGGGAGCGGCTGGGGCCGGGCGATCTGGGGACCCTGCTCCGCTCCGGCGATACCTGGACCGTCGGCTGAGGCAGGGTCGGGGACCGGATCATCCGCCGTGGGGCGGGTGGAACCGGGAGAGGACCTCCGCCGACCGCGCCTCCACTTCCCGCAGCTCGCCCACGATCTCCGGCAGGACGGCGAGCAGCCGGCCGACCTCGGCCTCGGCGGTCCCGTGGCCGAGGCTCAGCCGGAACCCCGAGGTATTGGGGAAGCCGATCTGCCCGAGCACCGGCGAGGGGTCGCCGGGCTGGCCCGAGCAGAGGGACCCCGCGCCCAGCCGGAACCCGCGGTCGTCCAGCGCCATCATCAGGGTGGAGGGATCCAGCGCGTCCACGCTGAAGCAGACGAGGTGCGGTGTGCGGTGCGTTGGGTGGCCGTGGACGCGCGCGCCGGGAACCGTCGCCGCGATCGTGTCGCGGATCCTCGCCGTGAGCGCCCACTGGGTCGCCGCGACGTCGGCCATCGTCGCGAGCGACGCCGACAGGCCCGCGGCCATGCCCGCGATCCCCGGCGTGTTCTCCATGCCGGATCGACGCTTGCGCTCGCGGTCGTCGCCGCACGGGTAGGCGGTCAGCCCGACGCCGCGACGCACGTACAGCGCGCCGACGCCTGGCGGGCCACCGAACTTGTGACCCGAGAGGGAGAGGAGGTCGACGTCGAGCGCCTCGACATCGACCGGTAGGCGTCCCACGGTCTGGCATGCGTCGGTGTGGAAGCGGACGCCGACCTCGCGCGCGATCCGGGCCGCCTCCGCGACGTGTTGCATCGTGCCGAGCTCGTGGTTCGCGTGCTGGACGCTCGCGAGGAGCGTGTCGGGCCTGCGGACCTCCTCGCGGAACCGATCCATGTCGAGCAGCCCATCGGGGTCGACCGGGATGAGCGTCACCTCGAACCCGTCGCTCTCCAACACGTGGCAGACGCCACCCACCGCCGGGTGCTCGACCGAACCCACGACGATCCGGGTCCCCAACTCGCGCACGGCCCGGACCGCGCCCCAGATCGCGAGCGCGATCGATTCGGTGCCGCCCGAGGTGAACACGATCTCGTCCGGCTGGGCACCGATCCCGTCGGCGATCGTCGCGCGCGATCCGTCGAGGATCTGCCGAGCTTCCCGTCCGGGCGCGTGGATGTTGAGGGGATCGCCGAACCGATCGAGCGCCTCGATCACCGCCTCCCGGGCCGCGGGCAGCAGCGGCGTGGCCGATGCGGCATCGAGGTAGACGTCGGTGCCCATGGGTCAGCCGTCGGCCGGGTCGGGCGGTTCCGCGGGAACGATGGGCTCCTCCGCCGGTTCCCGCAGGAAGACTCCCCAGTACACGACGCCGGCAACGATCGCGCCGGCGATCGGACCGACGATCCACACGTACCAGTTCGCCCAGGCGCCCGCCGCGAGCGCCGGACCGAACCATCGGGCGGGGTTCATCGCGGCGCCCGTATACGGGCCGAACGCGAGGATGTCGAACGCGATCACGAGGCCGATCGTGAACCCGGCCGTCTTCGCGAACGGCCCGCGGTCGTCGACCGCCGTGCCATACACGGCGAAGACCAGGAAGAACGTCGTGATCGCCTCGACCAGGACCCCCTTCGCTGCGGAGTACCCGTCGGCGAGCGCGGGCGTGCCTCCGCTCGCCGACTCCCACGCCTGGGCCGGCGCCAGCGCACGCAGGACGAACGCCCCCGCGACCGCGCCCAAGACCTGCGCCGCGATCAGGATCGCGGCGCGGTGTCCGGCGAGCTTCCCCGTGACCCACAGGGATACGGAGACCGCCGGGTTCACGAGACCACCTGAGAGGTGTGCCGTGATCGAGACCATGATCGCGAGGACCAGCCCGTGCGCGAGCGCGACCCCGGTCAGGTCGAGCACGCCGTTCAGGTACAGGATCGACGCGCCCGCCCCGACGAAGATCAGGGCGAACGTCGCGACGAACTCCGCGACGGCGGCCTGCAGGTTGTTCGCCACCCGAGCCCTCCTCCGACCTGAGGCGTGCATGCTCGGTTCGGCGACGACCGCTTCCCCGCTGCTCGCCCTCACGAGCGCGCCACGACGGGCACGCCACGATGAGCGCGATAGTACGATGCGCGCCGTGGAAGTCCTGCTCGTCTCGCCAGACCCCGACGCCCGCGAGCTGATGGCGCTCGCCGTGCGGAGCATCGAACGGAGCCTGGGCACCGAGCTCCGGTTCCGCGCCGCCCGCAACGGCGAGCTCGGGATCCGGGCGGCCGTCCGCGACCGGCCCGAGATCGTCGTGGCGGACGAGATCGCCTCGCGAGCGGGCGCGTTCGCCCTGGCGAAGGCGCTGCGCGACCGGTTCGACCCGTTCACGGGCGTGATCGTCGTGCTGCTCGAGCGCAAGCAGGATGCCTGGCTCGCACGATGGTCGGGCGCCGACGCGTGGTTCGTCAAGCCGTTCGACCCGTTCGAGCTGGCCGACCGTGTGCTCGAGCTCGTGATGCACAAGCGAGAGGAGAGCGCGTGAAGATCAAAGGCACGTGTAAGCGCGACGGCCGGGCGTTCCTGGCCGAACAGGTGATCGAGACCGGCGGCGGATGTCCCTGGGACGGCGAACCGTTCCAGGCGGACTACGCCGTCACGCTCGTCAACGCCCTGCGCGACGCGGAGGCGGCCGGTAGCGCGCTGGTGGAGGCGCTCACGCGCCTGGCGGACATCCGCCCCGCGCTGACGATCGAGCCCGACTCGGTGCTGGGCGAGCTTCGCGTGCAGCTCACGCGCCTCGAGCAGGACCTGGTGCACCCATGAGCGACGACGGGATGCGGGTGGAGCTCTCCGACGCGCCCGGCGGGTGGCGGGTCCGGATCGTCGACGCGGACGGGATCGTCCTGTCCGAACGCGCGTGCCGGGACGCCGCCGAGGCGCGGACCTACGCCTCGTCGGTCCGGCAGCATCTCTACTGGCTCTCGACCGAGCGCTTCCGCGCCTACTACCGGATCTGACGATGGGCTTCAACGCGATGCAGCCGGGCAAGGTGAAGAAGGGAGACCTGCTCATGTTGGGCGGGGCGATCGTCGTGATCGTCCTGCTGATCCTCTGGGTCGCGCTCTGACCCGTGCCGCCAGCTGAGCCGGTGCCCGACCCCGCCGATCTCGACTTCGGGTACCTCACGACGGTCGGTCGCGTCACCGGCCGGCCCCACCGCATCGAGATCTGGTTCGCGCTGCACGAGGGGGTCGTCTACCTCCTGTCCGGCGGTCAGGACCGGAGCGACTGGGTCGCGAACCTGATCGCCGAGCCGCGCGTCACGTTCGAGCTCGGCGACGAGGTCCGGGAGACGATCGCCAGCACGCTCGAGGCCGGGACCGGCGAGGACGCGCTGGCGCGACGCCTCCTGGTGGAGAAGTACACGACGCGCGATCCGGACGACCTGGGGGAGTGGGGCCGGACCGCGCTCCCGGTCCGCCTCGATTGGGGTCGCCCCCTCTAGCGTGAGCCGGACTACCCCGCCGTACCGTCCTCGAAGCCGATCGCGAATAACCGCTCGAGGTCGTGCTTCGAGTAGACCTGGAACGAGATCAGGGTTTCGGTCCGGACCACGCCGTCGACCTTCGAGATCCCGCCCGGGATCACGCGCGCCAGGTCGTCGTGCTGCGTGACGCGGCAGATCGCGACGAGGTCCCACTCGCCCGCGACGGAGTAGACCTCGGAGACGCCGTCGATCCCGGCGATCGCCTGCGCCGCCTCCGGGATCTCATCGATCTCGCATTGGATCAGGACCACTGCGTGCACGCTCATCGACCGCTCCTTCAGCTCCGCTCGAGGACCACGGCGAGCCCCTGCCCCCCCGAGACGCACAGGGTCGCCAGGCCGAGCGAGGCTCCCCGGGCGCGCATCTCATAGGCGAGCGCGAGGACGATGCGGGCGCCGCTCATCCCGATCGGATGCCCCAGCGAGATCCCGCCGCCGTTGACGTTCAGCCGATCCCGATCGAACTTCAGCTCGCGCTCGCACGCGATCACCTGGGCCGCGAACGCCTCGTTGACCTCGATCAGATCGATGTCCGCGAGCGCGAGCCCGGTCCGTTCCAGGACCCGCTGCGTCGCCGGGACCGGGCCGATCCCCATGATCTCGGGCGGGACGCCCGCCCAGCTCATCCCGACGACCGTCGCGAGCGGCTCCCTCCCCTCGGCCCGCGCCCGCGACTCCGCCATCAGCACCATCGCGGCCGCCCCGTCGGTGATCCCGGAGGCGTTGCCGGCGGTGACGCTGCCGCCCTCGCGGAAGACCGGGGCGAGCCTCGCGAGCGTCTCCATCGAGGTGTCCGGGCGGGGGTGCTGGTCCTCGGTCACCGTCACGGTCCCATCGCCGTTCGGTGCAGGCGCGTCGATCGGGAACAGCTCGCGGGCCCGTCGCTCGCGGCCGTCCCGGGCCTTGACCTGAGACTCGAGCGCGAAGGCGTCCTGCTCTTCCCGGGAGACGTCGTAGCGATCGACCAGGTTCTCCGCCGTCTCGCCCATGATGAGCCCGCAGAGCGGGTCGAGGAGCCCGTCGCGGTACATCGCGTCGACGACCTCGGCGTCGCCCAGCCGGTAGCCGAGCCGCATCTCCGGCAGCAAGAAGGGGACGCGCGTCATGTTCTCCATCCCGCCGGCCAGCACCACGTCGGACTCGCCGAGCGCGATCTGCTGGGCCGCGAGCTGGACCGCCTTCATCCCGGAACCGCAGGCGAGGTTCACGTTGTACGCGGAGACCTCGACCGGGACGCCGGCCCGGACGCTCACCTGCCGGCCGGTGTTGGGCCCGTTCCCGGCTTGACGGGCGTGCCCCATGATCGTCTGTTCGATCCGGTCGGGCTCGACCCTGGATCGGCGCATCGCCTCCGCGGCGGCCAAGGTCCCGAGCTCGACGGCCGGGAGCTCGGCGAACGAGCCCAGGAACCTCCCGATCGGGGTCCTGGCGCCCTCGAGGATGACCGCGCGTTCCATCGGCCCAGTCTAGCCAGCGTCGCTCGTCCGACCGGCCGGGCGACCGTCGGTGGAACGATCGACCGCGCGCGTCGCCGCGAGGACCCGAGCCAGGGCTCGTCCGCCGTCGATCGGCTCGGCGAGCGGGCGGTCGCATGCCTCGACGCGGACGTCATGCGAGGTCAGCCACGACCGGACCGCGGCGAGCTCGTCGGCGCGGTCCCGGTCGCAGGGGATCCGCAGCCGACGAGGCGCCTCGTCGGGTTCCGGTCCGACCCACAGGGCCCCGTGATCCAAGGCGAACGCGGTGCCGTCCGGCTCCCGAAGCTCGAGCCTCCCGGCCCCGATCAGCCAGGCATCGATGCGGGCGCGCCACAGGGCGTCGGCGAGCGCGCGCAGCCGGTCGCGGTGTAGTCCCGCTTCCTCGAACCGTTCCTGATCGGCGAGGGCCGCCATCCGGCCCTCGAGCGCTCCGAGGAGCCCGTCCGGGGATGAGAGGGAGGAGACCAGCCTCCGGACGAGCTCTCCGTAACGCTCGGGGTCGATACGGCCGTCGCACGGCGCCGGACACCGGCCGATGTCCGCGAGCGCGCAAGGGGCGAAACGGGTCTCCGCCCGCATCGCCGTCGTACATCGCCGGACGGGGAAGACCTCCTCGAGGGCTTCCTTGGCCAGGCGTGCCCGGGCGGCGGTCCCGAACGGTCCGAGGTAGGCGGAGCCGTCGTCCGGCCGCGCCGTTCTGACGACCTTCAGCCGCGGGAACGCCTCCGCCGGATCGATCTTCAGGTAGGCGTACCGGCGCCATCCCCGGCCCCGCCGGTTGAACCTGGGCTCGTGTTCGCGGATCCGGCGGGCTTCGACGACGAGGGCCTCGAGCTCGGACGCACAGCGCTCGCCCTGCACCGCCGTCGTGGCGGTCAGCAGGTCCTCGACCTTCTTCCGGCCGTCGCCGTAGAAGTACGACTTCACGCGGGCGCGGAGGTCCTTCGACTTGCCCACGTACAGCACGGTGCCGTCGCGGTCGAGGAAGCGATAGACGCCCGGCGCGTGCGGCAGCGTGTCCGCGAGCCGGATCTTGCCGAAGTTCGGTCTCCCCCGCGCCCGGCAGGCCTCGTGCAGGTCGCCCAGCGTCAGGATCCCCAGGCGGCCGCCCAGCTCGAGGAGGCCTTGCAGCACCTCGGCGCACGCCTCCGCATCGTCGAGCGCGCGGTGGATCGGCGTCGCACGCGTGCGGAAGTACCGGGCGAGCGTCTGTAGGCGGACGTTCGGCACGTCGGGCCACACGATGCGCCGGGCGAGCTTCGCCGTACAGACGGGAGGTGGAGGGAGGGGTTCGTAGGCGCATCGGGTGAGGTTCGCGTTCAGGAACGAGAAGTCGAACCGGGCGTTGTGCGCGACGAAGACCGCGCCGCGGACGAACTCGAGGAACGGCGGCAGGATCGCCTCGATCGGCGGCTCGCCGCGGACGTCTCGGTCGTCGATCCCGGTCAGGTGCGTGATGGCTCGGGGGATCGGGCGTTCCGGATCGACGAACGAGCGGAAGCTGCCGACCCGCTCCCCGCCGCGGATCTTCACCGCCCCGACCTCGGTGATCCGCGAATCGGTGGGGGAGCCCCCGGTCGTCTCGAGGTCGACGACGCAGAACATCACCTCCGCGAGGGGCACGCCGTCGGCGAGCGTGGTCTGGAGCGGCGCGTCGAGCATCGGGCACCTCCGCCGGTGGGGCCGCGCGGGGAGGCTCGACGCTATCGAACAGGTGTTCGAACTGTCAAGTCGGCTCGGCGGTCACGTCACCCGGAAGCGTGCCCGAGCGTGACTCGCAGACCGGAGGTCGTCCCCGCCGAACCGCGCGCGCACGAGGAAGCGCCCCGGCGGCTGGTGGTGGAAGCGGGCCCGGAAGATCGTGACGGCCCCGGAGCGACCGGTCCGCGCGGTCGCCATCGTCTGGACGACGGTGCGTTCGACCTCGACCCATCGATCGCCCGAGCGTCGGAGCAACACGACCAGGACGTCGAGGCCGGCCCGATCCGCGATCATGCGACCGCGGATCGACACCCGCGAGCCGTTGATCCGAGGACGGACCGACATCCTCGTTCGGGTGCGGTCGTCGTTCACGATCGTGACGGTTCCGCCGTCGCCTGCCGTGGCGCCGGTCGCGCCGAGGATCGCGATCGCGAAGATCTCGTCGGGTTCGGTCAGGCGGTCACCGAGGATCGTCACCGGGATGGTCGCCGACGCACCTGGCCTGATCGTGACCGATCCGGTCGCCGGAAGGAAGTCCTCGCCAACGGTCGCCGTGCCTGCGCCCGATCCATACGTGACGATGACCGCCGAGTCGAAGGACCCGTTCACCCGTACCGGAAGGGCCACGGTCGTGGATCCACGGTCTCCTTCCGTGACCTCGACCGACCCGAAGGTGACGACGGGAGGTCGGTTCGGTGCATCGAGCCTGACGTCATCGTTCAGGATCGTCGCAACCCCTGTCCCATCACCCATCGGGGCGCCGACCGGGTTCGAGAGCACGAGCTGGAAGGTCTCGTCGAGTTCGAAGGTCAGGTCGCCCAGGACGCCGACCGGAGCATCCTTGACGGTCTCCCCGGGCGCGAACACGAGCGTCCCCGAGGCGGGGAGGTAGTCCGTCGATCCCGCGGTGCCGTCCGAGGTCGCGTAGTCGACGGTGACCGGGAAGCCCGAGGGGCTCGAGAGGGTCACGCTGAAGGTCGCCGGCGTCGTCGCTCCGTCACCCTCCATCACGGTCAGATCGGCGACGGAGAGGACCGGAACGCCTTCGTCGTCGACGATCGTGACCTCTGCCGCTGCGTCGGCCAGGGCGCCACCGACCGGGGCCGTCAGGATCACCGAGAACGTCTCGTCGCCCTCGTAGAGCACGTCGCCGGTGACCGCGACGTCGAACGTGGCGGTCAGGTCCCCGGGCGCGAAGGTCACGGTGCCGGCCTCGGCCGTGTAGTCGAGGGGCGAGAGGGCTGAACCATCAGCGGTCGCGATGTCGACCGTGATGGAGAACGCGCTCGCGTTGGTGAGGGACAGCGTGAGGGTCGCGCTCGCCGATCCCGCGTCGCCCTCGATCACCGTCGCGTCGGCGATCGAGATGGCCGGGAGTGGGTCGTCGTTCACGATGGTGCCGGTCCCCGTCGCCGTGCCGACCACGGCGTCGGTCGGGTTCGAGAGCTGCACCGAGAAGTCCTCGTCGTTCTCGAAGATGGACTCGCCGTGGACCATGACGTCGACCGTCTTCGTGGTCTCACCGGGAGCGAAGGTCACCGTCGTCGCGAGCGGAGCGAAGTCCGCCGGCGCCGTCGCGGTGCCGTCGGCGGTGGCCACGTCCACGGTGGCGGCCAGGTCGGTCGACCCGGTCAGCGTGATGACGAAGGTGGCGGTCGCGTCGCCGACGTCGCCCTCGTTCCGCGTGACGCCGGCCACGTCCAGGACCGGTGCCGCGTCGTCGTTCCCGATCGTGCCCACGCCCGATCCGTCCGCCACCGTGCCGCCGGAGGGGTTGGAGAGGCCGACCGTCAGGGTCTCATCACGCTCGAACGCCGTGTTCCCGTGGACCGTGAGGTCGACGGGCAGGCTCAGCTGGCCGGGCGCGAAGACGAGCGTGGTGGCCACAGAGTCGTAGTCGCCGGGCTCGGTCGCGGTGCCGTCCGCGGTCGAGACGTCCACCGAGACCGGGAAGGCGCTCGGGTTCGCGAGCGAGACCGTGAACGACATCGTGGCGTCGCCCGCGTCGCCCTCGGCGATGGAGACGTCGTCGACGGAGAGGCCGGGGAGGGGGTCATCGTTCGCGATCGTCACGGTCGCGCTCGCGTCGGCCAGCTGGACGTTGGTCTCGCCGGACAGGTCGACCGTGAGTTCCTCGTCGTCCTCGAAGGTCACGTCGCCATTGACGTCGATCGCGACGGTCTTCGTCGTCTCGCCCGGCGCGAAGGACAGCGTGCCGGTCGCGGCCACGTAGTCGCTGCCGGCCGTCGCGGTCCCGTCGACCGTGGCGTAGTCGACCGTGATCGGCTTGCCCGACGCCGCGGTCAGGGTCACGACGACCGACGCGACCGCCGAGCCGGCGTCACCTTCCGGAACGAGGAGATCCGCGATCGACGCGTCCGGCGACAGGTCGTCGTCGAGGATCGTCCCGAGGCCGGTCCCATCCAGGATCGTCGCGTTCGTCGGACCCGACAGGTCGACCGTGAAGGTCTCGTCGAACTCGTCGAGCGCGTCGCCGTCCACCGTCACGTCCACCGTGGTCGAGAGGTCGCCGGCAGCGAACGCGAGCGACCCGGAGACGGCCGAGTAGTCGGCGCCGGCGGCCGCGGTCCCGTCGGTCGTCGCGTAGTCGACCGTGATCGGCTTCCCGCTCACCGCCGACAGACGCCACGATGAACGTCGCGGTGACGGTGCCCGTGTCGCCCTCGGTCACGTCGCGTCGGTCACCGAGAAGGACGGTGGGGCGTCGTTGTCGACGATCGTGCCCGTCGCCTGACCGTCCGAGATCGTCGCGTTCGTCGGAGCTCGACAGGTCGACCGCGAAGGTCTCGTCGACCTCGTCGAGCGTGTCGCCGACGACCGGCACGGTGAAGGTGCGGCTCGTCTGCCCGGCGTTGAAGGTGACGGTCCCGGAGGAAGCCGTGTAGTCGGCCGGCGCGAGCGCGGAGCCGTCGGCGGTCGCCCAGGCGACCGTGACGGTCCGGCCGCTCACCGGAGCCAGCGTCACCGTGAACGTCAGGTTCGCCGTACCCGAGTTGCCCTCGGTCCTCGATGCATCGGCGATCGCGATCGAGGGTAGCGGGTCGTCGTCCACGATCGAGCCCACGCCCTGGCTGTCGGCGAGCGTCGCGTTCGTGACGGACGAGAGGTTCACCAGGAGCGTGTCGGAGTCGGCCTCGTCGAGCACGTCGCCGACCACGGTGACGGGGAAGCTGAGCGTCGTCACCCCGGGGTTGAAGACGAGGTTCTGCGTCGAGGAGACGTAGTCGGCGGGCTGCGTGGCGGTCCCGTTCGCGGTCGTGGCCCGGACGTTCACGGCCCGACCACTGGGGGCGGAGAGGCTGAGCGTGTACGTCAGGGTCGTCGTCCCGGCGTCGCCCTCCGTCGCCGAGGGGTCGTCGATCGTGATCGAGGGGAGCGGGTCGTCGTCGGTGATCGTGCCGACCCCGAGGTTGTCGGCGATCGTGGCGTTGGCGGGGCTCGAAAGGTTGACGTTGTAGGTCTCGTTCGACTCGTCGAGGAGGTCCGTGTTCACGGTCACGACGACCGGCCGGGTGGTCTGACCGGGAGCGAACGTCAGGGTCCCGCTCGAGGCGGCGTAGTCGCTCGGGTTCGTCGCCGTCGCGTCGGACGTGGCGTACGCAACCCCGACCGTCAGCCCGCTGGCGGCGGAGAGGGTCACCGTGAACGTCGCGGTGGTCGTCCCGCTGTCCCCCTCGGTGACCGTCAGGTCGTTGATCCGGAGGCTGGGCGTCGCGTCGTTGTCGAGGATCGTGGCGACGCCCTGCGCGTCGGCGATCGTCGCGTTCGTGGGACCGGACAGGTTCACCGCGAACGTCTCGTCGAGCTCGTCCAGCGTGTCGCCACGGACCGGCACGGTGAACGTCCGCGTGGTCTGGCCGGCGGTGAACGTGACCGTGCCCGAGGTCGTCGTGTAATCGCCGGGAGCGAGGGCGCTCCCGTCCGCGGTCGCCCAGGTCACCGTCGCGGTGCGGCCGCTGACCGGGGCGAGCGTCACGGTGAAGGTCATGTTGGCGGTGCCGCTGTTGCCCTCGTTGAGCGAGACGTCGTTGATCGTGATCGACGGGAGCGGGTCGTCGTCGGTGATCGTGCCGACGCCCTGGGTGTCCGCGATCGTCGCGTTCGTCGGCACGGTGAGGTTCACGAGGATCGTCTCGTCGACCTCGTCGAGCGTGTCGCCGACCACCGGGACCGAGATGGTCCGGGTCGTCTGGCCCGCGGTGAACGTGAGCGTGCCAGAGGTGGTGGTGTAGTCGGCGGGCTGGGTCGCGGTCCCGTTGGCCGTCGCGTAGTTCACCGTCACGTTGCGGCCGCTCACCGGGGCGAGCGTCACCGTGTAGACGAGGTTCGTCGTCCCGCTGTCGCCCTCGGTGACCGAGGGGTCGTCGATCGTGATCGAGGGCATCGGGTCGTTGTCGGTGATCGTGCCGATCCCCTGTGCGTCCGTGATCGCGGCGGTCGCGGCCGGCAGCGGATTCGTGAGGTTCACGAAGAACGTCTCGTTCGCTTCGTCGAGGAGGTCGCCCTGGATCGGCACGGTGATCGTGCGCGTTCGCGACCCGCTGGCGGCGGTGAACATCGCGGTTCCCGACGACGCCGTGTAGTCGGCGCCGGCCGTCGCCGTGTTGTTCGCCGTGGCCCAATCCACGGAGATGTCGTTCAGCGCCCCGGTGTAGCTGATCGTGAACGTCAGGTTCGCGGTGCCCGCGTCGCCCTCGGTGATCGACACGTCGTTGATCGAGAAGAAGTCGACGGGCGCCGCGTGAGCGCCGGGCGCGAGACCGAGGACGAGCAGGAGCGCGCCGCCGAGGCCGACGACGAACAACCGCCGCCACCGGGCGGTACGGTCTTGCCGCATGCGGGTTTCCCACATACGACGTTCATCGTCGTCCTAAGGGCCCACCTTGAATTCACCCGATAGGGGGACGGCGGTAATTCCCCGTACCTACGGAGGGGTAGGCCAGGTGTCCCACTTCGGCGCAACCCCTCGGAACGCAACGGCAGTGCGCTCGTGAGCCTAATGCCACGCGGGGGACGCGCAGGTCAGTTCCGTTCCGGAGGAACAGGGTCGGGGTACAGCGCCCGCTCGACGAGCAACGCCAGCAGCTGCTCGATCGCCAGGTGCGCCTCCTGGATATGGGCCGTCACGACGCTCGGGACGGCGATCGCGACGTCGGCGAGCGGCGCGAGCGACCCCCCGCCGGCGCCGGTCAGCGCGACGACGCGGACGTCGAGGCGGCGAGCCCGCTCGGCGGCACGCAGCACGTTCGACGAGTTCCCGCTCGTCGAGATGGCGATCAGGACGTCGCCGGCCACGGCGAGCGACCCGACCTGTCGTTCGAAGATGCCGTCCACGCCGAAGTCGTTGGCGATCGCCGTCAGGAGCGAGCTATCGGTGGTGAGCGCGATCGCGGGGATCGACGGACGCGGATGATCGAGGGTGAGCGTGCTGACGAACTCGGTGGCGAGGTGCTGCGCGTCGGCCGCGCTGCCGCCGTTGCCGCAGATCAGGAGCTTCCCGCCTGCACGCACGGACCCGATCAGGAGCTCGGCGGCCGCGACGATCTCGTCGAGGCCGCTCGCCTCGACCGATCGCAACGTGTCGGCGGCCTCGACCAGGTACCGGCGGGCCCGCTCGGGGAGCGCTCGCCCTCGGGGCGCCACGTCGTCGTCCCGGTTCGTCATGGCGTCCGAACCGGTGTCCACGTCCGCCCCCCCCGCTCGGCGTGGGCGCCGTGCGCCGTGAACCCGAAGCTCGTGAACTGCGCGCCCAGGCGCTCCAGCTCCGCCCGAACGGAGCCCTGAGCGCTCGGCCGGCAGTACAGGAGCAGGTAGCCGCCGCCTCCCGCCCCGCAGATCTTGCCGCCCGTCGCGCCGGCGGTCTGCGCGAGCGTCAGCATCGACTCGATCGGCGTGTGCTCGGCGATGTGCGGGTTCATGAGCTTCTTCGCGAGGAAGGCGTCTCGCAGCATCACGCCCAGCTCGTCGAGCTCCCCGGACTCGATCGCGTCGCGCATCGCGTACGCCATCTGGTGGAGCTGCTTCAGGCCGAGGATCGTCTCCTCGCGGCCCTGCTCGTAGAGGCGGATCTGGGTGTCGATCAGGCCTGCGTGCCGCCGCACCGAGCCCGTGTAGCACAGCAGCAGGTTCGCCTCGAGCCGCGCGAGGTTCTCCGGCGCGGCATGGACGGGCTCCACGGCTGCGCCCCCCGCGGAGAAGGCGAAGAGGTTGAGTCCGCCGAACGCCGCCGCGTACTGATCCTGCCAGCCGCCGCTGATCCGCAGGTCGTCGCGCTCGATCGCGTGCGAGATCGCGGCCAGCTGGTGGTCCGTGTACGAACGTCCGCCGAGCATGGCCAGCCCGGCCACGACGGCGGTCACGAGCGCCGATGAGCCGCCGAGCCCGCTGCCCGGCGGTGCGTCGGACGCGATGGCCATGTCGAGCCCGCCTTCGACCCCCACCCGGGCGATCGCCGCCTTCGCCAGGTCCATCACGCCGTCGTACGCTGGCCCCTCGTCGAGGTGGTACTCGACGATGCGCCCGAGGTCGAGCGACCGCACGCGGACGTGTCGGTCATCGCGAGGCGCGATGCGGACCCGCACGTGGTGGTCGATCGTCGCGGAGAGCACCGCGCCGCCGTGATGCTCGAAGTAGTGCGGGAAGTCGGTGCCGCCGCCCACGAAGCTGATGCGCAGGGGCGCGGCGGCGAGGATCGGGGTGGGGTCATCGTGCATGCCGGCGCCAGTCTAGGGTCGCCGGTCGCCCGGCCAACGGATGCCGTTCAGGCGACCTGTCGACCGACGCGGCGGCGCTTCTGCTCGGTCAGGCCGCCCCAGACGCCGTAGCGCTCGCCGTTCTTGAGCGCCCAGGCGAGGCATTCCTCCCGGATCCGGCAGATCCCGCAGAAGGCGAGCGCCGGGCCGGCCTCGTCCTCCGAGATGGGGAAGAAGACGTCGGGGTCGATCCCGAAGCAGGCGGCCCGCTCCTGCCATCGGTCCGGCGGTGCGGGGTTCAGCGGCAAGCGTGCGAGGTCCACTTCGACGACGCGTTCGATCCTCAACCGCCCCCTCCCCTCGACCTTGGCGGTGTTCCCGTTGGCGATTCATAACAGAGGCGGGGTCATCAGCGGAAGGGGTCGGACGCATGCGATGCGGGATCGGGCGGGGGACCCGCTCGGGTGCCGCTCGGCGATCGACCGTACGTTCGGCCTGGGGCGTGGGTCGTCCCCCGGCAGCGGGATAATCCCGGCGTGTCGATCCCGAAGACGCTGCTCGTCACGAACGACTTCCCTCCCCGGGTGGGGGGGATCCAGCGCACGCTGGAAGCGCTCTGGCGAGAGCTCCCGCCCGATCGGGTGAGCGTCTTCGCGCCGTCGTGGCCCGGGAGCGATGCCTACGACGCGGCCGCCCCCTTCCCGGTCGTCCGCGAACCCGAGACCTTCGTCTGGCCGACGCCCGAGGTGTCGGCGCGGATCGACCGCGCGATCGCCCGGCTGGGCGCGGAGGTCGTGCTGTTCGGCGACGCGCTGCCGCTCGCCGTCCTGGGTCCGAGGCTCGCGGGTCGCGGCCTGCCGTATCTGGTCGCAGCCCACGGCTTCGACCATTGGTCGTCGATCGTCCCCGGGACCCATGCGCTCATGCGCCTCATGACGTCACGGGCCTCGCGGGTCCCGGTGATGTGCAGCCGGTTCATCGCGCGGACGGTCCGGACCGCCGTTCCCGACCACGTCCCCGTCTCGGTGCTGTATCCGGGCGCCGACCTGCGCCGGTTCCGGCCCGATCTGCCCACCGACGACCTGCGCGAGCGCTACGGGGTGCATGACCGCGCGCTGGTCGTGTGCGTCAGCCGGCTCGTCGCGCGCAAAGGCCAGGACGTCCTGATCCGTTCGATGCCCGCGATCCGCCGCCGGGTGCCGGACGCGACCCTGCTGATCGTCGGGGGCGGTCCTGCCGAGGGGCGCTTGCGGTCGTTGGCAGCCGAGGCCCCCGCCGGCTCCGTCGTGTTCGCGGGCCAGGTTGACGAGGATGAGCTTCCTCGCCACTACGCGATGGCCGATGTGTTCGCGATGCCGTGCCGCACCCGCCTCGCGGGCCTCGAGGTCGAGGGCTGGGGCAACGTCTTCATCGAGGCCGCCGCCTGCGGCAGGCCCGTCGTCGTCGGCGATTCCGGCGGCGCTCGCGAGTCGCTCGTGGACGGCGAGACCGGCGTGCTGGTCGACGGCCGCGATCGGGATGCGGTCTCGGCGGCCGTGGGCGACCTCCTGGCCGATCCGTCGACGGCCCGAAGCATGGGCCAGGCGGGCCGCGCCCGCGTCGAGCGCGATCACGACTGGTCGGGCATCGCCGCGACCCTCGCCGGCTGGCTCCGGGCCGCCGCCGCGTAGCGTCCACGGATCTCCCGAACCGGTCCCCGGCGGGCGGTACGCTCGTTGGATGGCCGAGCTCACCGAGCCGGACCTCCGGTGTCCGAACTGCGGGGCCGCCGTCTACGCCGGGGCCGATTGGTGCAACCTGTGCTTCACCCCCATCCGGCGTGACGGGGACGAGGCTCCCGCCGCCGCCGCGACCGACCCGGCCGCTTCCGAGACCGACGCGCCCGCCGACGTCGGGACCGACGCGCCCGTCGACGTCGGGACCGACGCGCCCGCCGTAGCCCCGGCCGACGGGCCGCCGGGGACCTCGACGGGTCGGTCCGACGCCTCGACGAGCGCGCCCGTCGTCGCGGTCGAGGAAGACGCCGCCGGCGCCTTCTGGCCGTGCCCAGTGTGTCGGGCGAGGAACCCGATCGCCCTCGACGCCTGCGCGACCTGCGGTACGCCGTTCGCGTCGGTGATGCGACAGGAGCGGGACCGGCCTCGGGTCGACCCATCGGTCGCGTTCGGTCGCTCCCTGCTGTTCCCGGGTCTCGGGCACGCGAAGCTCGGCCTCGGGGCCGAGGGGTTCGCGCGCGGTGCGCTCTTCCTGATCCTGCTGTTCGTGACGCTGCTGATCGGGTTCGCGGGCGCGTCGTCGCCGTTGCTTAAGATCCTGCTGGTGACGTTCGCGTCGGGGACCATCGGCGTCTACCTGCTGACCGCGGTCGAGGCGCGGCGCCTCGCCGAGGGAGGTCGCCCGATGGTGTCGACGCGGCTGTTGCTGTGGGTCACCGTCGGCGCGCTGATGGCGGCGATGGCGCTGATCGTCGTGGTCATCGGCACCACACCCACGCAGTAGGATTCCCAGCCCATGGAGCACGCCGAAGGGTCGATCGTCATCGAGGCGCCGCTCGAGGACGTCATGGAGGTCATCGAGGACTACGAGGCGTACCCGGAGTGGGCCGAGGTCCAGCGGGTCGAGGTGCGCCAGCGGATCGAGGGTGGCCGCGCGACGGAGGTCGCCTTCGAGGTCGACGTCCCGGTGCTCGGCAAGGCGAGCTACACGCTCGCCTACACGTACGCCCCGGGCGACACCGGGATCTCCTGGATCACGAAGGAGGCCCGGGGCGCGATCCGCGACATCCGGGGGGAGTACCTGCTGAACGAGCTCCCCGACGACACCACGAAGGTGACCTACCGCCTGGCGGTCGAGCTGGGCGTCCTCGTGCCCGGGTTCCTGCGGACCGAGGGCGCGAAGCGCGTGATCGAGAACGCCCTCGAACGCCTGAGGCGCCGCGTCGAGATGGGCTGAGCTCCGGCGCGCGGGCATCCTGCGTAAGCTGCCTGCATGCGCGTCATCCTGTTCACCGGCAAGGGGGGCGTCGGCAAGACGACGATCGCGGCGGCCACGGCCGTCCGCTCGGCGAACGCCGGGGCCCGGACGCTCGTGATGAGCACGGATCCGGCGCACTCCCTGGCCGATTCGTTCGAAGCGGAGATCGGCTCCGACCCGACCGAGATCGCGCCGAACCTGTGGGGGCAGCAGATCGACGCCCAGGAGCGGCTCGAGGACAACTGGCGCGAGATCCAGGACTACTTCGTCCAGCTGATGAACTGGGCGGGCACCGAGACGATCCAGGCCGAGGAGCTCACGGTGATCCCGGGGATCGATGAGATCTTCAGCCTGATCGACGTGCGGACCCACGTGGAGAGCGGGAACTTCGATGCCGTGGTGGTGGACTGTGCCCCCACCGCGGAGACCCTGCGCCTGCTCTCCCTCCCGGAGGTCATGAACTGGTACATCGAGCGGATCTTCCCGGTGGAGCGACGCGTCGTGAGAGCGGTGCGCCCGATGCTCAGCAGGATGACGACCCTGCCGATCGCGGGGGATCAGGTGTTCGCGGCGATCGAGCGTCTGCATCGGAACCTCGACGCCGTCAAGCAGATCCTCACCGACGAACGCGTGTCGTCCGTGCGCCTCGTCGTGAACCCGGAGAAGATGGTGATCGCCGAGGCACGCCGCACCTACACCTACCTCGGGTTGTTCGGGTACCGCGTCGACGCCGTCGTCGTGAACCGGATCATCCCCGACGACGTCACCGACCCGTATTTCGGCAAGTGGAAGGACATCCAGTCCGAGCATCTCGCGACGGTGCACGAGTCCTTCGACCCCGTGCCGATCCTGACGTCGCGCCTGTTCGATCGGGAGATGGTCGGGATCTCGCTCCTGCGGGAGATGGGGGACGAGGTCTATCGGGAGCGTCCCGCGATGGAGGTGCTCTACCGGGACGAGCCGATCCGCGTGCGCAAGCGCGGCACCGGGTACGTGTTGTCGATGCGACTGCCGTTCGTCTCGCGCGACGACATGGACATCCACCGTCGGGGTGAGGAGCTGTTCGTGCGGGTCGGGTCGTACAAGCGCAACCTGATCCTTCCTCAGACCCTGAAGCGCATGACGGTTCGAGAGGCGAACTTCGCCGGGGACCGGCTCGAGATCCTCTTCGGTCGCGTCGAGCCGGCGGGAGCGGGAGGAGGGTGACCGTGCCGGGGACACAGGACGCGACGGGACCGTCGACCAACGGCGAGCCCGTGAAGGCAGCCGAGCCTGACCAGGACGGCGCGAAGGGGGAGGCGTCGGCGCCGGGCCCGGGCAAGCACGTCTGCGACGTGGCGTTCTGCCCGATCGGTCTCGCGCTCTCCGCGGTGCAGCCGATCAAGCCGGACGTGGTGGAACACCTGCTGGTGGCCGGCCGCGAGTTCCTGCTCGCCGCGAAGGCGGTGATCGACGCCCGCGTCGGCGAGACGGACGAGCAGGAGGCCCCGCCGACGTTCGAGCGGATCGACATCGGGTGAGCGATCGCTCACCCGAGGCGATCGGGATCGACGTAGGCGGCACGAAGATCGCGGCGGCGCGCGTCTCCTCGACGGGCGCGATCCTCGCGCGGGCGGTGGTCCCGTCGCCGGCGGACGATACGGATGCGATCGTCGAGGCGATGGTCGGGGCCGCCGGGGCGGTGCGCGCGGCCGGCGTGACGGCGGTCGGCATCTCGGCCGCGGGGATGGTCGAGATCGGCACCGGGATCATGCGCTTCGCCCCCAACCTCGTTTGGCGCGACGTCGACCTTCGGGCCCGGGTCGGGGGCCCGCTCGGCCTGCGGACCGTGGTGGAGAACGACAACAACTCGGCGGCGTGGGGCGAGTACCGGTTCGGGGCGGGGCGCGGCAGGCGCCACGTCCTGTTCGTCGGGGTCGGCACGGGGATCGGCGGCGGGATCATCGTCGACGGCGCACTCGTCCGCGGCGCCCATGGGTTCGCCGCCGAGATCGGCCACTTCGTCGTCCAGCCCGACGGGGAGCTCTGCGGGTGCGGGAGCCACGGCTGCTGGGAGACCGTCGCGAGCGGTTCCGCGATCACCCGGGAGGCTCGCAAGGCCGTCGCGCGGCACGCGCATTCGGCGATCGCCGAGCTGGCGGGGGGCGACCCCGATCGCGCCATCGGTTCGATGGTGACGCAGGCCGCCCGGGGAGGGGATCCGACGGCGACGGGGATCCTGGCCGACGTGGGTCACCGGCTGGGGGAGGGGATCGGCGGGCTCGTGAACATCCTCGATCCCGAGGTCGTGATCGTCGGCGGCGGAGCGGCGGAGGCCGGCGAACTGTTGCTCGCACCCGCGCGCACCGCGTTCCGGATGACGGTGGAGGCCGCCGACCATCGTCCGGACGTGCCGATCGTCGCCGCGGAGCTCGGGACGGACGCCGGCGTGATCGGTGCCGCGGTCCTCGCGCTCGACGGGACACCCGATCACCCGTGAAGCTCGGGCTCTCGCTCCCGGTGTTCACGGCCGATCCGGAGCGACCGCTCCAGGTGGCCGCACGAGCGGCGGCGGCGGGGTTCGACGGGGTGTTCGTCCCGGACCATCTGTTCCCGCCGGTCTTCTACCCGCCATCCGGGCCCGACCGACCCGCCCTGGAGGCGTTCGCCGTGCTCGCGGCCGTGGCGGCGCGGCATCCGGATCTGCATGTCGGCACCCTCGTCGCGCGCGTGACCCTGCGTCCCCCCGGGATCCTGGCGAAGCAGGCGGCCGCCCTCGGCGCGATGTCCCGAGCGGGGGCGATCGTCGCGCTCGGGACGGGCGATCGTGCATCGGCGCCTGAGCACGAGGCGTTCGGGATCGATCTCCCGACGGCGACCGAGCGCGTGCGACTCCTCGAGGAGACCGTCGACGCGCTCGGCGCCCTGTTCCGCGGGGGGCCGTATCCGGGCGGGAGCCACGTGCCCCCGCTCGCCGGTCCCCTCGTTCCGGCCGCTTCGGCCGAGCGATGGGTCGGCGGCCTATCCGACGCGGTCGTGGGGGTCGCCGCCAGGTCGGCGGACGCGTGGAACGGGTGGGGACTCGACGCCGAGGCGTTCGCGGCGACGGCCGCGAGGCTGCGCGCGCTCGCCGGGGACCGCGAGGTGCCGCCGACCTGGGGAGGGATCGCGCTGGTCGGACGCGATCGCGGGGAGCTGGGGCGGCTGATCGACGAGCGGACGGCCCGCGGGCGATCGCTCGAAGGCGTGTGGGTCGGCACCGTCGCTGACCTCCGTGCGTTCGTGGAGGCGCTCGCACGTCATGGCGCCGTCTGGTTCGTCGTCCTGCCGGTCGGACCGGAGGATCGTCTCGACGTGATCGCGGACGCGCTCCGGTGAACAGCGGGGACCTGAAGCGGGCGAAGCGGGACGTCCGGCGCCGCGTGCTCGCGGCCCGAGACTCGATCGCGCCGGGCGAGCTCGCCCGGACCGCCGAGCGGATCGCCCGGCGCGTCGTCGCGCTCCCCGAGCTGGCGGGAGCGCGGACCGTCCTCGCCTTCTGGTCGTTCGGCTCCGAGGTGCCGACCGGGCCGCTCCTCGAAGCCCTGACGGTGGCCGGGCATGGCGTACTGCTGCCTCGGGTCACGGGCGAGGAGCTCGAGCTCCGGACCTGGTCGCCGGGCGAACCGCTCTCGCCGACGGACTTCGGGGCGATGGAGCCGGCGGACGGTGCGGTCGTGGACGCCGGCGAGGTGGACGTGGTCGTGACCCCCGCGGTCGCGTTCGACCGGGCCGGCGGCCGCGTGGGCTACGGCGGTGGGTTCTACGACCGGCTGTTCCGCCGGATGCGTCCCGACACGTTCCGCGTGGGAATCGCCGCAGATGCGCAGATCGTAGACGAGGGTCTCCCGGCGGGCCCGTTCGATCTCCCGGTCCATGCGATCGTGACCGGTTCCGAGGTGATCAGGATCGGGAGCCGATGACCGGCGGCGGACCTGGGTTGAACGAAGGTTCAAACCCACGGTATAACGCCTGGACCGACCGGGGGCCGGCCTCGGCCTCGGGCGACCGGATCCCGGAGGGAACGGGGTGAGCGAGAGCAGGCGGACCGCGTTCCACGCCGTCACGTCGCGGACGGCGGCGGACTACATGGAGGAGGCCGGGTGGCTGTGGGTCACGAACTACGGCGACCCCGACGCCGAGTACCGCGCCGTCCGCGACGGGGTCGGGATGTGGGACCTCTCGCCGTTGAACAAGTGGGAGTTCCGCGGGCCCGATGCGGTCGAGGCCGCGCAGCGGGTACACACGAACGACGTCCTCGGGATGCGCGACGGGCAGGTCCGGTACGGAGCCTTCGTGGACGAGGACGGCCTCCTCGTCGACGACGGCACGGTCTTCCGCTTCGCCGACGACCACCTGTGGGTGTGCACGAACGGTGACGACCGCGCGGGGTATTTCGCCGACGCGACGAAGGGGCTCGACGTGACCGTCGACTACATCGCCCCCGAGCTGCCCAGCATGCAGATCCAGGGTCCTCGGTCGCGCGACCTCGTCCGTTCGCTCACGGACGCGCCCGTGGACGAGCTCCGCTACTTCACGTTCTTCCCGCAGCCCGTCACGTTCGGCGGGGTTCCCGCCTGGCTCTCGCGCACCGGCTTCTCGGGCGAGCTCGGCTACGAGGTCTTCCTGCGACCCCAGCACGCGGAGGCGCTCTGGGATGCGGTCGAGGCGGCCGGCGCGACGCCGTACGGGGTCGACATCATCGAACCGATCCGGGTCGAGACCGGCATGATCGTGACGGACTACGACTACGAGGCGCATCGGCGCACGCCGTTCGACCTGGGGCTCGACCGGACGGTGGCGGTCGACGGCGAAGGCGAGTTCATGGGCAAGGAGAAGCTCCGGGAGGTGGCGAACGATCCGCCGAACCGGTTCAAGACGGTGCGCTTCGAGGAAGATCGGCTCCCGGCGTACGGCGCGCCGATCTCGATCGACGGGACCGAGGTCGGCGTGCTGACCTCGCCGGCCATGAGCCCGCGCTTCGGGGGCCTGGGGCTCGCGATCCTGCGTGCGGACGTCGCGGTGGAAGGTCGCCGCGTCGAGGTGGCGAGCGACGAGGGTCCGATCGCCGGGACCGTCGACGTGCTCGCCGTGCACGACCCGGAGAAGCGCCGCCCGCGGGGCTGACCCGGCCGACACGACCGACCCGATAGGAGGGATCGATGAACGACGAGCGACGCTCGCCGCTGCACGACGCCCAGATCGCGATGGGCGCCGACTTCATGTGGGAGGACGGGTGGCCCTGGACCAACAAGGTCACCGATCCGATGGCGGAGTACGAGGCGATCCGGACCGCGACCGGGATCTGGGACCTCTACTCGACGTGCAAGTACGAGGTGACCGGCCCGGATGCCGGACGGCTGATCCAGCGGCGCTTCACGAACGACGTCTCCGCGATGACGGACGGCTCCGTGCGCTACGGGGCGTTCGTCAACGCCGACGGGAACATGGTCGACGACGGCAACGTGTACCGGTTCGCCGTCGGCCGCTACTGGGTCATGATCAACACCGCGGACCTCGAGGGCTGGTTCCGCGAGACCGCCGACGGCCTCGATGCGACGGTGGAGCACCGGACCGAGGAGCTGCCGATGATCTCGGTCCAGGGGCCGACGTCGCGCGACCTGCTGCAGGGGCTCACGGACGCCGACCTGTCCTCGCTGAGCTACTTCCGCTTCTGGCCCGACGTGGCGAAGGTCGGCGGTGTCGAGGCGACCGTGCTGCGCACCGGGTTCTCGGGCGAGCTCGGGTTCGAGCTCGTCACCGACGTCGCGTCGATCGTGCCGCTGTGGGAGGCGCTCGCCGGTGCGGGCGCGGTGCCGTTCGGTCTGGAGGCGATCGACCTCGCACGCACCGAGGTGGGGCTGATCATCATCGCGCTCGACTACCAGCCGGGCGAGACCTCCCCGTACGACGTGTCGATGGACCGGTTCATCAAGGCCGGCACCGAGTGCGTCGGGGCCGAGGCGCTCGCCGCGTACGGCGCGAGCCCGCCGAAGCGGTTCAAGACGCTTCGGATCGAGGGCGATGCGGCGGCGGACTACGGCGCCGCGGTGACGCGCGGGGGAGCGCAGGTCGGGACGGTCACGTCGCCGGCGTCGTCGCCGCGCCTGGGCACGATCGGCCTGGCGATCCTCGACGCCGTGGCGTCTGACGACGGTGAGCGCCTGGACGTGGCCGTCGGCGACGGCACGGCCGGAGCCGAGGTCGCCCCGCTCAACGTGTACGACCCGGAGCGACGGAAGCCGCGGGGCTGAGCCGCCGGGGGAGCGGCGCGTGATCGACGCCGGCTTCGAGCTGCGGACCGAGCGCCTGCGCCTGCGGCCGTACCGCCTCGACGACCTCGACGCGTTCCACGCGATCGTCGGGGACGCCGAGACGATGCGGTACTACCCGGAGCCGTTCTCCGTCGTCGCCGCCCGGGACTGGATCGAACGCGTCCTCGCTCGTTACGACGAGCTCGGGTTCGGGCTGCTGATGGTCGAGGACGGCGCGACGGGCGAGGTGATCGGGAGCTGCGGCCCGAACGTGCAGGTCGTCGACGGCGTGCGCGAGGTGGAGCTCGGCTGGCACGTCCGGCGTGACCGCTGGGGTGAGGGGATCGCGCCCGAGGCGGCCATCGCCTGCCGAGCGTGGACGTTCGCGAACGTCGACACGGACCATCTGATCGCGCTCGTGCGACCGGTGAACACGCCCTCGCGTCGGGTGGCGGAGAAGGTCGGGATGACGGTCTGGAAGGAGACGCTCTTCAACGAGCGCCTGCGCTGGCCCCACCTGGTCTACCGGATCGATCGGCCCGGCTGACGACGGCGTCAGAACAACCCGACGGTCCGGCCCTCCGCGTCGATGTCGACGTCCATGAACGCCGGCGTTCTGCCGAGCCCCGGCATGCGTTGCATGTCGCCGCAGAGCACGACGACGAAGCCCGCCCCGGCCGCGGGGACGACGCCGCGAACCGGCAGTCGGAACCCACGGGGCCGGTTCAGCAGGCTCGCGTCGTGCGAGAGCGAGAGGTGGGTCTTCGCCATGCACACCGGGACGGACCCGAAGCCGAGCGCGTCCGTGCGTTCGAGGTCCCGCTCGGCCTGGGGGAGGTAGTCGACGCCGTCGGCGCCGTACAGGCGGGTCGCGATCGTCTCGATCTGCTCGCGCAGCGGCGTGCCGTCGGGCGTGAGGAACGTGAACGCGTTCGGCCGGTCGCAGGCCGCCACGACCGCGTTCGCGAGCTCGACGGCACCCTCACCCCCGTCGGCGAACCCGCGGTTCACGACGACCGTCTCGGCGCCGGCGGCGGTCGCGAGCTCCTGGATCAACCCGAGCTCGGCGGCCGTGTCGGTCGGGAACGCGTTGATCGACACGACGCACGGCAGGCCGTAGGCGCGGATGATCCCGATGTGGGCGGACAGGTTGTCGATCCCCCGCCGCAGCGCCTCGAGGTCCTCCTCGCCCAGGCGGTCGAACGCCACCCCGCCGTGCGACTTCGTCGCGCGGACCGTGGTCACCAGCACCGCCGCGCTCGGGGTGAACCCGCCGAACCGACAGACGATGTCGCAGAACTTCTGCAGGCCGAGGTCGGAGGCGAACCCGGCTTCGGTCACGACGTAATCCGCGAGCTTCAGTGCGACCCGGTCTTCGATGATCGAGTTGTTCGCGTGGGCGATGTTGCCGAACGGGCCTGCGTGGATCAGCACGGGCTGATGCTCCAGCGTCTGCACGAGGTTGGGAGCGATCGCGTCCTTCATGATCACGGTCATCGCCCCGGCCACCCGCAGGTCCTCGGCCGTGACGGGCCGGCCGTCGCGCGACTCCGCGACGACGATCCGACCGAGGCGGGCCCGCAGGTCGTGGAGGTCGCTCGCCAGCGCGAAGACGGCCATCACCTCCGACGCCGCGGTGATGACGAACGCGTTCTCGCGCGGGACACCGTGCGATCTGCCGCCGAGGCCCACGACCGTATACCGGAGCTCCCGGTCGTTCACGTCGAGCGTCCGAGGCCACGTGATCGTCCGCGGGTCGATGTCCAGTGGGTTGCCGTTGAAGATGGAGGCGTCCAGCGCCGCGGCGAGCAGGTTGTGGGCCGCCGTGACGGCGTGGAAGTCGCCGTTCAGGTGCAGGTTGATCTCCTCCATCGGGACCACCTGCGCATACCCACCCCCGTTACCGCCGCCCTTGATCCCGAACACCGGCCCCATCGACGGCTCGCGCAGGCACAGGATCGCGTCCTCGCCGATCGCTCCGAGCCCCTGGGTGAGCGACACCGACGTGGTCGTCTTGCCCTCGCCGGCCTTCGTGGGCGTGATCGCGGTGGTGATGATCAGCTTGCCGTCGGGACGATCGCGGAGCCGATCCACGATCGCCGGCGAGACCTTCGCCCGGTAGCGGCCGAACGGCTCCAGCTCCTCCGGGAGGATCCCCGCGGCGCTCGCGATCTCGGCGATCGGACGCAGCTCGGCGTCCTGCGCGATCTCGAGTCCTGACCTCACGTCGACGCTCCTCGACCGGATGGCAACGGCCGTGAGGATACCGGAGGCGTGGCCGGGGCCGATGCGATACTCCGGCGGTGGACATCCCCTCCTTCCTGCGGGCGCACCCGCCGTTCGACGAGCTCGACGACGACGAGCTGGCCCAGGTCGTCCTCGCCACGCGGATCGAGTTCTTCCCCGCCGCTCAGGTGATCCTCGCCCAAGGCGGCGAGGCCGCGCGCTTCCTCTACATCGTGCGGAAGGGGTCCGTCGAGGTGCTGGACGGGGATCTCGTCGTCGACCTCCATCAGGAGGGGGAGGTGTTCGGCTTCGTCTCCCTGCTGACCGGCGAGCCGCCGGCGCTCGCCGCGCGCGCCGCCGAGGAGACGATCTGCTACCTGATCGAGGCGCAGGTCGCGGAGGGCATCCTCGCCACGCGACAGGGAGCCTCGTTCCTCTCCCGGAGCGTGCGCCGACGGGAGCTGAAGGTGCTCGAGCGAGCCGAGCCACGCGCCGATCCCTGGACGCTGCCGGCGCGCACCCTCGTGTCCCGCCCCCCGGTCGCGGTGGCGGACGGCGAGACCGTCGGCGCCGTCGCCGAGCGCATGGCCGCCGAGCGCGTGTCGTCGGCGCTCGTCCGCATGGGGGAGACGTGGGGGATCGTCACCGACCGGGATCTGCGCACGAGGGTGCTCGCCGAAGGGCGGGGTCCCGAGCGCCCGGTCGCGGACGTCGCCTCGACGCCGCTGCTGACGCTCCCGGACACGGCGACGATCGGCGACGTGCTCGGGACGATGCTGGAGCGCGGGATCCACCACGTGCCGCTTGCCGACGGGTCGGGTGCGATCGTCGGTGTGCTCACCGACACGGACCTGATGGCCCTGGAGCGTCGCTCGGCGTTCCAGCTGCGCCGTCGGATCGAGCGGGCCACCGATCCGGAGGACGTGGCGGGGATCGCGCGCGCCGTGCCCGACATGGCGGCCGACCTCATCGAGGCGGGTGTCGAGGCGCTCGAGGTGGCCCACGTGATCGCCGTGACCACCGACGTGCTGACGGCCCGCCTGCTCGCGCTCGGGGTCGAGCGCCTCGGCGAACCGCCCGGGGCCTGGGCGTGGCTGGCGCTCGGCGGCGAGGCGCGCCAGGAGCAGTCCCTCGTGTCCGATCAGGACAACGCGCTCGTCTACGCGGCGGACGATCCGCCGGCACACGACTACTTCGGTCGGCTCGCCGCGATCGTGAACGACGGGCTGGCTTCCGCCGGGATCGCCCGGTGCCGGGCCGGGGTGGTCGCCTCGAACGACGCCTGGCGGGGCTCTGTGGGGCGCTGGTGCGACCGGTTCCGATCGTGGGCGGCCGCTCCGGACGGCGACGCGCGGATGCCACCGCTCGTCCTGGACCATCGGCCCATCGCCGGGACGCTCGACGTCGACGAGGCCTTCGCTCCGATCGTGGAAGGCGCCCTGGCGGATCGGGCCTGGGTCCAGCACCTCGCGCGAGCGGCGGTCGCGCGGCGTCCGCCGAAGGGGTTCCTGCGCGACGCCGTGATCGAGGCGCGCGGGACGACCGCGGTCGTGCTGGACGCCAGGGCCGCCGGGATCGCGACGATCACGGACCTCGCCCGGGTCCAGGGACTCCGTGCCGGCGTCCGCGATCGCCGGACCGTACGTCGGCTGCGCGGCGCGGTCGCCGCAGGGCGGATCGGCGGCGAGGTCGGGACGGCCCTCGAGGAGGCGTTCCACCTGCTCTGGAGGATCCGGCTCGACCACCAGGTCGCCCGCGAACGCGCGGGCGCGCCCCCCGACGACGACATCGATCCGCGCTCGCTCGGCCCGCTCGCGCGCCAGGCCTTGAAGGAGGCGTTCCGGCTGATCGATCGCGCGCAGGGGCTCCTGGCGCTCGAGCTGGATCTCCGTCGGTGAGCGGACGGCGCTCGGCGCGCCCGCGTCGCCCGTCGCGGCGGATGTGGGGTCAGCCATGGCGGGGGGCCGAGTACGTCGCGCTGGACTTCGAGGCGACGGGGCTCGATCTGGGCCGGGATCGGATCATCTCGTTCGGCACGGTCCCCATCCGGATGGGCAGGATCGAGATCGGTCGAGCCGGGTACCAGCTGGTCGACCCGGAGGGGCGCGCCCTCTCGCCCCGATCGGTGACCGTGCACGGCATCCGGCCGGTCGATCTGCGTGGGGCGCCTTCGCAGGCGTCGGCGCTGCGGGCGCTCGGGGACGCGCTCGCCGACCGCTTCCTCGTCGCCTGGTACGGCCGCGTCGAGGCGGGGTTCCTGTCGGCGTTGTTCCGCGTGTCTCCCGATCGTTGGACCCGGACGATGATCGACGTCCGCGACCTGATGCTCGCGCTCGAGGGTCCGCAGGCGGAGGAGCGGTCGCTCACGGCCGCGGCCGAGCGATACGGGGTCCCGGTCGCGGATCCGCATCACGCCCTCGACGACGCCCTCGTGACCGCCCAGCTCTTCTTCGTCGTGGGGGAGCGCCTCGCGCGCCGCGACGGGCTCGCGAGCGTCGGCGATCTGTTGCGGGTCCGCCCGCACGTCGCACGGCGCGGCCGCTGAGGTCCACCCTCACGCTCGGCCGGGTCAGGCCGGCGGCCCCGTCTCGTCCGGATCGCGTGGGAGGGCCGCCCGCAGGGTGGCGAGCGCGTCGGCGACGGCTCGGTCGTGCGTGGCGCCCGCCGCCCTCGCTCGCCCCGCCCCCATGCCCGCCACGAACGCCGCGAGGGGCGTGATGCGTCGCTCCACCCGATGCGCCACGTCCCGCGCGCACGTCAGCAGCGTGGTCTCCTCCTCCGCCGAGAGCGGCTCTTCACCGAACGCGGCCGCCAGCCCGTCGATCCACCGATCCATCGCCCCGCCTCCCGTGTCTCCGGTCGAGCCCGCCCCCCGTCGGACCGGGCCACCGTATCGGAGCGCCGTCCGGCGGCGTGACCGGGGGGGCGGTGACGCGGATACTGGTCGGCAGATGTCCGACGAGACGGTGCTCCGACGCAACGTGCGCCCGATCCGGGTCCTGGCCGTGCGGGACGGGAGCCGATCCGAGCGCGCGGACACGCTGGCCGCCGAGGAGCCGCTCGAGATCCGCGTCGAGGGCCCTGGACAGGCTCCCGTTCAGGTCGCCGTCACGATGCGGACCCCCGGCGGGGACTTCGAGCTCGCCGCGGGGTTCCTGTTCACCGAGGGCCTCGTGGCGCCGGGCGAGGTCCGTCGCGTCGCCTACTGCGACGACCTGGACGATGCGGATCAGCGCTTCAACGTCGTCACCGTCACGCTCGGACGCCCGTTCGACGCGGACCGGCTCCGGCGCAACTTCTACGCCACGTCATCGTGCGGCGTCTGCGGGAAGGCGGCGCTGGACGACGTCGAGGTCCGATGCCAGCCCGTTGCCCCCGGGCCGGTGGTCCCCGTGACGCTGCTGACCGCGCTGCCGGATCGGCTCCGCGCAGCGCAGCGCGTCTTCGAGCGGACGGGCGGGCTCCACGCCGCCGGCCTGTTCACGGCCGAGGGCGAGCCGATCGCGGTGCGCGAGGACGTAGGCCGTCACAACGCCGTGGACAAGGTGATCGGCGAACGGCTCCTGGCGGGCGAGATGCCGCTCGCCGGCCGGATCCTGCAGGTGAGCGGCCGGGCGAGCTTCGAGATCGTCCAGAAGGCCGCGGTCGCGGGCATCCCGATCGTGGCGGCGGTCAGCGCGCCGTCGTCGCTCGCGGTCGAGGCCGGCGAGCGGTTCGGACAGACGATCGTCGGGTTCGTCCGCGACGGCGGCGCGAACGTCTACTCGCACCCCGAGCGGATCGCGGGCTAGGTGCCAGAGCCCCAGAGGCGGGCTCGGGCGGCCGACCGATCAGGCGACCGTCGCGCCCAGGAGCGAACCCACCGTGTAGGTGATCGCCGCCGCCGCGGCCCCGATCCCCAGCATCCTGAGTCCGGACAGCAGCGCGGGACGCCCCGTGACGCGGGTGAGGAGCGCGCCTGCCACGAACAACGTCGCCCCGGAGATCACGGCGGACGCGACCACGGCCGCGCGCCCCTCCGTCATCAGGAACGGGAGCACCGGCACGATCGCCCCGATCGCGAAGAACACGAACGACGAGCCGGCGGCGCCCCAGGGGGACCCCAGCTCGGATGGGTCGAGGCCGAGCTCCTCGCGCGCGTGCGTATCCAGGGCGAGCTGTGGGTCGCGCATCACCGCGTCGCTGACCTCCTCGGCGAGGTCCCTCGGGATCCCGCGCTCCACGTAGATCCCGACGAGCTCGTCCCGTTCGAGCTCCGGATCCATCCCGATCTCGTGGGCCTCCAGGTGGATCAGGCGCTCGAAGAGCTCGCGCTGCACCTTCATCGAGACGTACTCTCCGGCCCCCATCGAGAACGCGCCCGCGAGCAGACCCGCGATCCCCGCGAGGATCACGACGCTGTTGTCGACGCCGGCGCCCGCGAACCCGAAGATCAGCGAGACGTTCGAGACGAGGCCGTCGTTCAGGCCGAAGACGGCCGCGCGCAGGGTTCCCGACTTGCCGCCCATCGACGCCTGCTCGCCGTCCACCACTCCCTCGTGCGGCAGCATCGGATGGTTGCGTCGGCGGAGCCGCCGGTACTTCTGCGCGAGCCGTGGCCCGAGCGACGACGGGTCCGCCACGTCAGGACGGCTCGCGGACCCGGGGGCGCCAGTCGTAGATCACCGAGGTCCGCAGCACCAGGTCCTGGACCGAGCGGTTCTCCCGGCTGATGCCCGCCCACAGGAGCCCGAACGGCACGAGGACGCAGAAGACCGCCCGCACCAGCGCGGTGCCGAACCCCAGCTGGTGTCCGGTCCGGCCCACCACCCGCAACCCCATCACCTGGTCGCCGAGGGTCCGCCCCGAGGTCGTCCACGCGGCCGCGAAGTAGGCCACGTGCAGGGCCTCGCCGAACAGGAGAGCGGCGACGAAGCCCGGCGTGGGGCGCGTGAACGCGGATCCCTGCCAGAGCAGCTTGACCCCGGCCCAGCCGACGTAGGTCGCGACGACGCCCGCGAAGACCAGGGCCAGGTCCAGGATGTTCGCCACGATCCGGCTGAACAGGCCCGCCCGCCGTCCCTGCAGGCCCCTCGCCTCCGCCGGGACCACGTCGACGGTGATCCGTCGTTCGGGCTCCACGGTGGCGCTCATCCGGCCGGCTCCTCGGGAGGGGTCGGGTCGTCGGGCCCCTCGGGATGTTCCTCGGGAGGGTCCGCCGCGCGCTCGCGCCGCCGCATCAGCACGCGGTCCACGATGTAGGCGAGCCGCCTGTCGGCCTCCGCCGAGAGCAACCGGACGTTGCGGACCGTCTCCGAGGTGACGGCGCCCGTCGACTCCCGGATCAGCTCCGCCAGGTCCAGCTCGCCGAGCAGCCGGTCCGTGATCCCCAATAGGTCGACCCGTCCGACGGCCACGTCGAGGTCCACCCGGCGGACGATCTCATCGACGTCGATCCGATCCACGATCGCGTCGAGGTCGATCCGATCCACGATCGCGTCCAGGTCGATCCGCTCCGCGACGAGGGTCGTGAGGTCGAGCTGTTCGACGATCCCGTCGACGAGGCGAGGCATCAGGTCCGCGACGAACGCGGCCGCCGCCGCCTCGTGCTCGGGCCGCGCCTCGGACCAGACCCCGTTGAACCGGTCGATCTCGCGAGCGATCGGGGCAGCGCGCTCGCGGAGGCTCGGGGCGCTGGTCGCGAACGAGAGCAGCGGGGCCAGGGACCCCGCGATCGTCGAGACGCTCCGGGCAGCCAGGCGAGCGGTCTCGATCCCGAGACCGAGGGTCGCGCCCGCGAGCGCCGATCCGGCCACGGGTGTCTCGCCGGGCCGGCTGGGCATCGTCCGCTCGAGCGCGTTCGAGACCGCCGTCGCGGCCACGGACGCCATCCCGACCGCCACGCGCAGCCCGTGCTCGACCAGCGCGTCGAGCTCGGCGGTCGCGGATGCACGACCGACGGCGTCGTCCGGCTCGAGTTGCGCGAGTGTCGGAGGCGCGGTCTCGGCGGAGCCTGGTTCGGGTTCGGCGCGAACGTCGTCAGGCTCCTCCTCGGGAGGAGAGGAGAAGGGCGGAGACGGGAGCTCGAGCACGTTGTCGATCGCCTCGTCGGCCGCCCCGTCGCCGATCGGGATCTGCTCCATGGGGGGCATGATGGACCTTCGTCGGAGGGGTGACCACCCGGATCCGAGGCCGCACGGATCCGCTGCGACCCCACGTAGGATAGGCGCGGAACCTCGGTGGAAAGGAGCCGCTCGATGCAGGACGCGCTCACGCGACTCACCGAGCCGATGGTCCGCGACCACGGCGTGCTACGCGTCGCCACCTGGGACGAGGCGCTCGACCGCGCCGCGGCCGGGTTGCGCGCCGCCACGGAGCGGTCCGGCGGCAACGGGGTCGGCCTGTTCAGCTGCTCGAAGGCCACGAACGAGATGAACTTCGTCGCACAGAAGTTCGCTCGTCAGGTCTTGCGCAGCAACAACATCGACAGCTGTAACCGCACCTGACACGCGCCCAGCGTGGTCGGTCTGGCCACGGTGTTCGGTGCCGGAGGCGGTACCAGCTCATACCGAGAGGTCGAGGAGACGGACCTCATCCTGCTCTGGGGGTCGAACGCGCGCGCCGCGCATCCGATCTTCTTCCACCACGTCCTGAAGGCGATCCATCGCGGAGCGCGGCTGATCGCGGTCGATCCGCGACGGACCGAGTCCACGGAGTGGGCCGACCTATGGCTGGGCATCGACGTCGGCACGGACATCGCGCTCTCGAACACGATCGCGCGCGAGATCATCGTGAACGACCTGCAGCACCACGCGTTCGTCGAGCATGCGACGTCGGGCTACGAGGCGTACCGCGACTCCGTGATGTCGTGGACGCTCGAACGCGGGGAGGCCGTGACGGGCGTCCCCGCGGAGGCGATCCGAGAGGTCGCCGACGCGTACGCGAAGGCCGACCGGGCGGTGATCTGCTGGACGCTCGGGATCACCGAGCACCACAACGCCGTGGACAACGTCCTGTCGCTGATCAACCTGAGCCTGCTGACCGGGCACGTCGGCCGGTACGGCAGCGGCGTCAACCCCCTGCGCGGGCAGAACAACGTGCAGGGCGGCGGCGACATGGGCGCGATCCCGAACAAGCTGCCGGGGTTCCAGGACATCGAGCGGGACGCGGAGGCACGCACACGGTTCGAGGCCGCCTGGGGCGTGCCGATCACGCCGCGATACGGGTGGCACCTCACGCAGATGTTCCAGGCGATGGAGCGCGACGAGCTGCATGCCGTCTACGTGATCGGGGAGAACCCGGTCGCGTCCGAGGCGGACAACCAGCACGCGAAGCACCTGCTCGAGACGCGCGACTGCCTGATCGTGCAGGACATCTTCCTGACGCAGACCGCGGAGATCGCCGACGTCGTGTTCCCCGCGTCCGCGTCGTGGGCCGAGGCCGAGGGCACGGTCACGAACAGCGAGCGCCGGGTGCAGCGGGTGCGCAAGGCCCTCGAGCCGCCGGGCGACGCCCGGGACGACATCTGGATCATCGCCCAGCTCGCGGATCGCCTCGGGGTGGACTGGGGCGAGGTCACGGCGGCGAGCGCCTGGGAGGAGCTGCGCACGCTCTCGCCGATGCACGCCGGCATGAGCTACGAGCGCCTCGAGGCGCTCGGCGGGATCCAGTGGCCGTGCCCCGACGATGCGCACCCCGGGACGCTGTTCCTGCACGAGCGGCTGTGGGCGTTCGACGATCCGTCGGCCCAGGGCGCCAAGGCGCCGTTCAGCGTCGTGATCGACGACCCACCGGTGGATACGCTCACCGAGGAGTACCCGATCCGGCTCACCACGGGACGGCGTCTCGACTCGTACAACACCGGCGTCCAGAGCGGCGGCTACACGTCGCCGCTGCGGCGGCCGGAGTCGATCGAGGTCTCGCCGGAGGACGCGGCCGCGCTGGCGGTGGTGGAAGGCGAACGCGTGCGGGTGTCGTCGCGGCGTGGCTCGGTCGAGGCCCCGGTACACGTGACGCCCTCCGTCCGCCCGGGGCTCGCGTTCATGACGCTGCACTTCCCGGACCAGGTCGAGACGAACCGGCTCACGATCGAGGCGACCGATCCGAAGTCCGGCACCGCGGAGTTCAAGGCGACCGCCGTCCGCATCGACAAGCTGCCGGAGCCGGCCGCGTCCGCCGCGCGGGGCGAGTGAGGGAGGCCGCGTGGACCTGAAGCTGATGGACGCGGTCCCGACCGAGGACGAGCGGGAGGCCGTGGACGCGCTGCTCGGTCCGCCCGAGACCGGCTGGGACGGCGGTGCCGGCTACCCGGCGCGCGAGACACGCGTCGCCCATGGCGGGCGCGCGGCGCGCGAGCGCCGTCACCTGCTGCTGCCGGCCCTGCACGCGCTCCAGGCCCGCACGGGTTGGATCAGCCGCGGCGGCCTGAACTACGTCTGCCGCCGCCTGACCGTCCCGCCCGCCGAGGCCTACGGCGTGGCCACGTTCTACGCGATGCTCAGCGTGGAGCCGCGCCCGGCGACGGTGGTCCACGTGTGCGACGACCTGGCGTGCCGCCTCGGCGGCGACGTCCTGGGGCGGGAGCTCGAGGCGACCGTCGGGCCGCCCGGGGCGCCGGTGGGCGAGGGCGCGACCACGTGGCTGCGCAGCCCGTGCCTGGGGATGTGCGAGCGTGCGCCCGCGGCCCTCGTCCAACGGTCGGGGGCCGAGGTCGCGGACACCGCGGTCGGCGACGTCTCCATCGCCGAGGTCCGCCAGCTCCTCGACGGTGTCAACGTGTCCGGGTTCGCCCGTCCCACGGACCCCGACGCCCCCTCCGCCCCGCAGACCTGGGACGAGCCCGGGAGGGCCGGGCTCCGGCTCCTCCGACGGGTTGGCCGCGTCGATCCCGCATCGATCGACGACTACCGGGCCCAAGGCGGGTACGAGGCCCTGCGCCGCGCGATCGAGCTCGGTGCCGAGGGCGTGATCCGAGAGGTCACCGACGCCAAGCTCCTGGGGCGCGGCGGCGCGGCGTTCCCGACGGGGGTCAAGTGGAAGGCGGTCGCCGAGCAGCCGGTCCGTCCTCATCATTTCGTGGCCAACGCGGACGAGTCCGAGCCCGGGACCTTCAAGGACCGCGTCCTGATGGAACACGACCCCTTCGCGGTGATCGAGGCGCTCACGATCGCGGGCTTCGCCACGGGGAGCGAGCGAGGCTACCTGTACGTCCGGGGCGAATACCCGCTCGCGACCGAACGGCTCGCGCACGCGATCGTCGAGGCCCGGCGGCACGGGTTCCTCGGCGACGACGTCATGGGCCACGGGTTCGGGTTCGAGATCGAGCTCCGGCGCGGCGCCGGCGCCTACATCTGCGGCGAGGAGACGGCGCTGTTCAACTCGATCGAGGGCAAGCGCGGGGAGCCCCGGAACAAGCCCCCCTTCCCGGTGCAGCGGGGGCTGTTCGGGCAGCCGACCGGCATCAACAACGTCGAGACCCTGATCAACGTCCTCGAGGTCCTGCGCGTCGGCGGCGCCGCGTACTCCCGCATCGGCACCGAGGGCTCGACGGGCCCGCGGCTGTTCTGCGTGTCGGGGCACGTCGCGCGCCCGGGCGTGTACGAGGCCGAGCACGGCGTCACCCTGGGGGAGATGCTCGACCTCGCCGGGGGCATCCAGGGGGTGCCGAAGGCGATCCTGCTCGGCGGGGCGGCCGGCGGCTTCGTGGGACCGGACGACCTGGACCTGCGGATGACGTTCGAGGACGCCCGGGCGGGCGGGTACACGCTCGGCTCCGGGGTCGTGATGGTCTGCAACGACGGGGTGGACCTCGTGGATCTGTGCCTGCGGATCGCCGCGTTCTTCCGCGATGAGTCGTGCGGCCAGTGCGTGCCGTGCCGCGTCGGCACGGTCCGTCAGGAGGAGGCCCTGCACCGGCTGGTGGCGCGGCGGGAGGTCGGCTCGCGGGAGCAGGAGCTCGCCCTGCTGGGCGAGATCGGCCAGGTGATGCGCGACGCGTCGATCTGCGGCCTCGGCCAGACCGCCGCAAGCGCGATCGCCTCAGCGGTGCGCCGTCTCGGGGTCTTCACGGGGGCGGGCTCGTGAGCGAGCCGGTCCCGGTCGCGCCGCCCCGTCGCCTGATCGACCTGGAGGTCGACGGACGCGCGGTGCGCGTGCCGGAGGGAGAGACGATCCTCGCGGCGTGCCGGGCCGAGGGGATCGACACCCCCACGATGTGTTTCGCCGACAACCTCACCCCGATCAACGCCTGCCGGGTCTGCGTGGTCGAGGTCGAGGGGTCCCGTACGCTGGTTCCCGCCTGCTCGCGCGCCGCGGAGGCGGGGATGGTCGTGCGCACCGACTCCGATCGGGTGCGTCACTCCCGCCGGCTCGTGATGGAGTTCCTCGCGTCGAGCGTCGACGTCGAACTGATGTCGCCCGACGTGCCCCGGTGGATGGCGGAGTACGAGACCGATCCGGACCGGTTCGGCGCGCGGATGGAGCCGCTCCCGGCGGGTGAGCGCGACACGCGGGAACCCGGGCACCACGATGCCCCGGAGCCCCTGGTGGCGGAGACCGTCGCGCAGCCGGTGAAGATCGACAACGAGCTCTACGTCCGCGACTACGAGCGGTGCATCCTCTGCTACAAGTGCGTCGAGGCGTGCGGTGTCGACGCGCAGAACACGTTCGCGATCGCGGTCGCCGGGCGCGGCTTCGACGCACGGATCTCGACCGAGTACGCGGTGCCGCTCGGCGAGTCGGCCTGCGTCTACTGCGGCAACTGCATCGGCGTATGCCCCACGGGCGCGCTGATGTTCCGCACCGAGCACGAGATGCGCGAGGCCGGCACGTGGGACGAGGCGGAGCAGACCGTGACCGACACGATCTGCCCGTACTGCGGCGTCGGTTGCGAGCTGGAGCTCCACGTGCAGGACGACCGGATCGTGAAGGTGACCTCGCCCTGGGATAACGACGTGACGAACGGACACCTGTGCATCAAGGGGCGGTTCGGGTACGCGTTCGTACAGGCCCGCAAGGGCGACGACCCCGCGGCACGGAAGCGGCGCGAACGAGGAGCGGCGTCCGGAGGGGGAACCTAGTCTGTCTCAGGCTATCGGGCCCGTGGCGGTCCGAGGGGTGACCGGGATCGTGCTCGCGGGCGGCCGCTCCGCGCGGTTCGGTGGCGACAAGCTCTCGGTCCCCTACCGCGGCCGCCCGCTGCTCCATCACGCCGTATCCCTCCTGGGCGGCCTCTGCGAGGACGTCGTCGTGGTGCTCGCTCCCGGTCGCGATCCGGCCGACCCCGTGACCGGGCCGGAGGCGCTCGGCCGCTTGGTCCCGCACCGGCTCCGCGTCGTGATCGATCCCGAGGAGGGCTTGGGGCCGCTGGTGGGCGTGCTCGCGGGGCTCGATGCCACGACGACCGAGGTCGCGCTCGTCGCCGGAGGGGACATGCCCGACCTCGTGCCGGCGCTCCTGGACGACCTCCTCGAGCGGCTCTCGATCGGGTGCGACGAGGCCGTCGCCCTCGATGACGGCGAGGGCATCCGGCCGCTGCCCGCCGCCCTGAAGACCGATCGGGCACGGATCGTCGCCCGGGAGCTGACGGCGGCGGGGGAGCGGTCCCTGCGGGCGCTGCTGCGTTCGCTCGACGCCCTCGGTGTCGACCGCGAAACCTGGGCGGCGATCGATCCGGCCGGTCGCACCCTCCGGGACATCGACGAGGTGGCGGACCTCGAGGAACGCTAGGTCTTGCCCCGCGTGAGCGGTAGGGTCGCCGCGTGCCGCACGAGCCGCTGCGGATCGGGGGAGCCGAGGTGGTGCCGCTCTGCGACGCCCGGGTGCCGTTCCCCATGGCCGACGCGTTCCCCGTCGAGCTCGAGGAAGGCTGGGGGCCGTACCGTGCGGCCTATCCCTGGGCGTTCGTCGGCGAGCACGCGTGGAACTACCACGTCCACGCGTTCGTCGTGCAGCTCGGCGGCAGCGTGGTGCTCGTGGACACCGGGATCGGGGAGGGGGCGCCCGAGGATTGGGGTCCGGTCGAGGGCGCGCTCGTGAGCGAGCTCGCCCTGGTCGACGTGACGCCGGGCGCGATCGACCACGTCGTGTTCACCCACCTGCATCTCGATCACGTCGGCGGGCGCGACGGTCGAGGGCGAGCCGCTGTTCCCATACGCGACGTATCACGCGCACCCCGCCGACTGGGAGGCGTTCCTGAACGCCGAGGATCCGGACGACCGGGCCGCCTTCGAACGCTCGGTCCGCCCGGTCGCCGACCGGGATCGGCTCGACGTGGTGGCGGCCGATCACGACGTCGTTCCCGGCCTCCGACTGGTTCACGCGCCGGGCCATACCCCGGGGCACCGCGCGGTCCGGCTCACCTCCGAGGGGGAGGAGCTCCTGATCACCGGCGACGCGCTGCACCACCCGTTCCAGGTCGCGCACCCCGAGTGGCCGTCCACGCACGATGACGAACCCGGGATGGGGATCGAGACGCGCGCGAGGTTGCTGCTGGAGGCGGCCGAGGGCGATCTCGCGGTCTGCGTACCGCACTTCGCCGAGCCGTTCGGCCGCGTGGCGGATCGGAGATGGATACCGGCGTCCGACCCGGCCGCCTGAGCCGGTCGCCTGACCCGGCCATCGCGGGTCGCCCGGTCGATGCGCTCCCTGACGGTTCGGGGTAGGCTCGGCGGCGAAGAGCGGGGCGGCGGATCCATCGGAGCCCCTCGCGTATCACATCTCTCCCGGAAGGACGGAACGATGGCGAAACGACGTGTCCTGATCATGGGAGCCGCGGGCCGCGACTTCCACAACTTCAACACCGTGTACCGCGACGATCCGGACACCGAGGTCGTCGCGTTCACGGCGACGCAGATCCCGTTCATCGACGACCGGACCTACCCGGCGGAGCTCTCCGGTCAGGCCTATCCGGACGGGATCCCGATCCACGACGAATCCGAGCTCGCGAGGCTGATCCATGACCTCTCGGTGGACGACGTCGTGTTCTCGTACTCGGACGTCTCGCACGAGTACGTGATGCACAAAGGGAGCGAGGCGATCGCCGCGGGGGCGAACTTCCTGCTCCTCGGGGCCGAGGCCACGATGCTGGAGGCGAAGGTTCCCGTCGTCGCGGTCTGCGCCGTCCGCACCGGCGCGGGCAAGAGCCAGACGACGCGCGCGATCGCCGGCGCGCTGAGGGACGCGGGGAAGACGGTCGTCGCGGTCCGGCATCCGATGCCGTACGGCAACCTGCTGGCGCAGCGCGTCCAGCGCTACGGGGCGATCGAGGACCTCGAGCGCTTCGACACGACGATCGAGGAGCGCGAGGAGTATGAGCCACACATCACGTCCGGGACCGTGATCTACGCAGGCGTGGACTACGGCGACATCCTCGAGCAGGCCCAGGCGGAGTGCGATGTGCTGTTGTGGGACGGCGGCAACAACGACCTGCCGTTCTACCGGCCCACGGTGCACCTGGTCGTGGCCGACCCGCTGCGAGCGGGACACGAGCTGCGGTACCACCCCGGCGAAGCGAACCTGCGCATGGCGGACGTGATCTTGATCAACAAGGTGGATTCCGCTACCCCTGAGCAGATGGCGCAGCTGGGCACGACGATCCACGACGTGAACCCCGGGGCGACGGTCGTGAGGGCCAACAGCCGCGTGACGGTCGACGATCCGGACGCCGTGGCCGGCAAGCGCGTGCTCGTGATCGAAGACGGACCGACCCTCACGCACGGCGAGATGAAGTTCGGCGCGGGCGTGGTGGCCGCGCGTGCGCACGGGGCGACCGAGGTCGTCGACCCCCGGCCCTGGGCGGTCGGCACGATCGAGGAGACGTTCCGCAAGTACGACGTCGGGCCGGTGCTGCCGGCGATGGGGTACTCGGACGGCCAGCTCGCCGAGATGGAGAAGATCATCGACGCCGCGGACGTCGACCTGGTGGTGATCGGCACGCCGATCGACCTCCGGCGCGTGATCAACATCTCGAAGCCGGCGGTACGGGTCCGGTACGACCTGGAGGTCCTGCCCGACTCACCGCAGCTCGAGGACATCCTGAAGCCGGTGCTGTAGCCGGCCCGCGACGGAGGCGACGATGGACCGCGTCGTGATCGCCCTCGGGGGCAACGCCCTCCTGCGGCGAGGCGCGGCCGACACGTTCGAGGAGATGTACCGCGCCTGCCGAGCCGCGGCGGAGCGGATCGCCGACATCGCGGCGGAGGGCTGGGAGGTCGTCCTCACGCACGGGAACGGCCCACAGGTCGGCCGGATCCTCCTGCAGCAGGAAGCCGCGAAGGACCTCGTCAACCCGATGCCGCTCGACGTCTGCGGCGCCGAGAGCCAGGGACAGATCGGGTACCTGCTCCAGGTCACGATCGGCGACGTCTTCTTCGAGCGTGGGATGGAACGTCCGGTAGCGACGATCCTCACCCTCACCCGGGTGCGTCCGGACGATCCGGCATTCGCCAACCCGACGAAGTACGTGGGGCCCTTCTACGAGGAGACGGAGGCTCGCGCCCTCGAGCGGGAACGAGGCTACGTGATGAAGGCCGACCCTCACGGTGGATGGCGCCGGGTGGTGCCGAGCCCGGCTCCGTACTCGATCGTCGAGACGCCGATCGCGAAGCGGCTCGTGGCGGACGGGACGATCGTGATCGCCTCCGGCGGCGGCGGGGTGCCGGTGATCGAGGACGGGCCACGGCTGATCGGCCGGGAGGGCGTCGTCGACAAGGATCTCGCGGCGGCGATCCTGGCGACGGAGGTGGAGGCGTCGGTCCTGCTGATCCTCACCGACGTGCCCAAGGTCCAACGCGGGTACGGGTCGCTCTACCCCGAGGACATCGATCGCCTGCAGACGAGCGACGCTCGAGCGCTGATGGACGAGGGCGAGTTCGGCGCGGGCTCGATGGGTCCGAAGGTCCAGGCCGCGCTGAACTTCCTCGACGCCGGCGGGGTCCGGGCGGTCATCGCCGAGCTCGACGTGGCGCCGGCCGCCCTGCGGGGCGAGGCCGGCACCGAGATCGTGCCGGACCCGCCCGCGTGAGCGGATCGACCCGGCTGCGCGTCGTCACGTACAACGTTCACGGGCTCCGTGCGGGCGTCGCGGCGGTCGCGGCGACCGTCGGCGCGCTCGCCCCCGACATCCTCCTGGTCCAGGAGAGTGGCTCGCGACGCCGGCTGCGGCGGTTCGCCCGCGCGGTCGGGATGGTGGTGGCCGCCGACCCCGCGTCGCCCCTCCGCCGCCGGGTGAAGGACGCGGTCCTCGTCCGCCCGCCGGCCGCGATCGCCGGGCGGCGCCTGCTGCGCTTCCGAGGCTCGCGGCGCCGGCACCCGCGCGGGTGTCTCGTCGCCCGCGTCGTGCCGGAGGGCGGCCGGCAGCTGTGGGCCCTCTCCGTGCACCTGGGTCTGGACGGCGCCGAGCGGGGACGACACGTCCGGGAGCTCCTCGCCCTCGTCGACGAGCTCGAGCCCTCGGGTCCGGTCGTGCTCGGGGGCGACCTCAACGCGTCGCCGGAGGCCCGAGCCGTCGCCGCGATCGCGCGGCGCCTGGTCGACGTGTCGGTCGGGGCGGGGGAGCCCACCTTCCCGGCCACCGGGCCGGTGGCGAGGATCGACCACCTGTTCGTGTCCGCCGAGCTGCGCGTCGTGTCGGAGACGACGGGTGCGGAGGGGGCGAGGACGGCCTCGGATCACCTCCCGGTGACGGCCGACCTCGAAACGGCCCGCGGCTGAGGTCTCGCGCTAGGGACGCGAGCGGGGCGTACGGCCGGGGTTGCGGAACAGCTGCACGAACAGGAACAGCGCGAAGAGTCCGACCACGCCCACGAGCAGCGTCAGCAACCCCACGAAGAACCACTCGAGGAACCCGGAGATCGCGAGCACGAAGCCATCCTACCCGTCGTGTTCGGCGCGTCCGTATCACGCACGGTCAAGCCGCCGGGCTCCCCGGCCGATGGGAACGGTGGGCTATCCTGGCCCGCATGGAGCGACCGATGGACGATCAGGAGAAACAGGCCGAGACCTCCTCGAACGAGGAGATCGCCTACGAGTCGGACTGGTACGAAGTGCTGAAGCGCCGTGCCGAGGAAGAGGCGCAGGACGAGGAGCTCGCCTCGGTCGACGGCGACGACGGCTGACCGAGCCAGCCGCGTATGCGCCTCGGCATCCTGACCGGCGGCGGCGACTGCCCCGGTCTGAACGCGGCGATCCGGTCCATCGTCCGCTCCGCGGACGACGTCCGGATCGACGTGCTCGGGTTCCGTGACGGGTGGCGCGGCGTCCTCGAGGGCACGGCCCACGAGCTGACCCTGCAGGACGTGCGGGGGATCCTCCCGCGGGGCGGCACGATCCTCGGCACGTCCGGGGTCCAGCCGCACCGGGCGGAGGGCGGGCCCGCACTCGTGCGGGAGGCGCTCGACGTGCACGGGCTCGATGGCTTCCTCGTGATCGGCGGCGAGGGAACGATGGGGGCGTCGGCGGCGCTCGCGGGCGTCCCGGTGATCGGCATCCCGAAGACGATCGACAACGATATCGGTGGGACGGACGCGAGCATCGGGTTCTGGACCGCGGCCCAGATCGCCACCGACCTGATCGATCGGCTCTACAGCACCGCCGAGAGCCATAACCGCGTGATGGTGTGCGAGGTGATGGGCCGGACCGCGGGGTGGATCGGTCTGACGGCGGGGATCGCGGCGGGCGCCGACGTGATCCTGATCCCGGAGTGCCGGTTCGACATCCAGGCCGCGGCGCGCCGGATCCGTCGGGTCCATTCGGAACGGCGGCCGTTCTCGATCGTCGTGGTCTCCGAGGGGGCGATGCCGGTCGACGGCACGCTCGAGCTGCCGCCCTACGAGCTGGATGAGAACGGCTGGCCGAAGCTCGGCGGGATCGGACGGATCGTCGCCGACGCGCTCCAGGAGCTGACGCGGTCGGAGACGCGGGTCACCACGCTCGGGCACGTCCAGCGGGGCGGCTCGCCGGTCGCGTTCGATCGCGTGCTCGCGACGCGGCTGGGCGCGGCCGCGGTCGGGGCCGCGCGGGAGGGACGATGGGGCGTCATGGTCGGCGCCCGGGGAACCGCGATCCAGGAAACGCCGCTCGCCGAGGTGGCGGTCGGAGCCTCGGTCGTTCCCCCGGAGCGGTGGCAGATCCCCGAAGTGCGTTGCGAATGACCGACCCCGGCGTCTAGTAGCGTTCGCCGGATGAAGATCGGGGTCCTGACCGGCGGCGGCGACGTGCCCGGTCTGAACGCGTGCATCAAGGCCGTCACGGTCCGGGCCGAGGAGGAGGGTCACGACGTCGTCGGGATCCGGCGCGGCTGGGCGGGGCTGCTCGAGACCGATCCCGACGACCCCACGACGATCGGAACGAACATCGTGGATCTGGACCCGTCGTCCGTCCGGACGATCGACCGGACCGGCGGCACGATCCTGCACACCTCGCGCACCAACCCGGCGAAGGTCAAGGCGGGCGAGGAGCCCGCGTTCCTGCGTGACGGCGGCGGGGGGGACGGGCCGCGGGATCACACGGCGCACGTCGTGCGGGTGATCGACCGTCTCGGGATCGACGCGCTGGTCCCGATCGGCGGTGACGACACGCTGTCGTTCGCGCTCCGGCTGCACGACGAGGGCGTGCCCGTGATCGCCATCCCCAAGACGATGGACAACGATGTCCACGGCACGGACTACTGCATCGGGTTCTCGACGGCGATCACGCGGACCGTGATCTTCATCCACCAGCTCCGCACGAGCGCCGGTTCCCACGAGCGGCTGGCGGTCGTAGAGGTGTTCGGCCGCTACAGCGGCGAGACGTCCCTGGTATCGGCGTACCTCTCGGGGGTGGAGCGCGCGATCATCTCCGAGATCCCGTTCGACGTCGAGAAGCTCGGCGAGCTCCTCGTGAAGGACAAGCGCTCGAACCCGAGCAGCTACGCGATGATGACGATCTCCGAGGGCGCCACGATGGTGGGCGGCGAGATGGTGCAGGGCGGCCAGGTCGACGCCTACGGCCATCAGAAGCTCGGCGGGATCGGCCTCGTCACGGCCGAGGCGCTGAAGGCGATCACGGGCGAAGGTCTGATCTATCAGCAGATCGGCTACCTGATGCGGTCGGGGAGCCCGGATTCGCTCGATCTGATGGTCGCCACGAACTACGCGGTGATGGCTGCCGACCTCGTGATCGAAGGGGTCCACGGGCGCCTGGTCGCCCTGCGGAGCGGCAACTACACGAACGTGCCACTCGACGTGACGCGGCAGGGCGTCAAGCGCGTCGACGTGGAAGCGCTGTACGACGTCGAAGGCTACCGGCCGAAGATCCGCCACGTCGACGGCAAGCCGATGTTCCTGTACTGAGGGCCGTCGGTAGACTGCCGCGCATGGCCGCGTACCGCGTCGACCTGCGATCGGACACCGTCACGACCCCATCAGCCGCGATGCGGCGCGCGATGGCCGACGCCGAGGTCGGGGACGATTGGTTCGGCGACGACCCCACCGTCAACCGCCTGCAGGAACGTGCGGCCGAGATCACCGGCAAGGCGGCCGCTCTGTACGTCCCGACCGGGACGATGGCGAACCAGATCGGTCTCCGGCTGCACGTGACCGGGGCCGGGCATCTGGCGGTGGCGACCCGGGGCGCGCACGTCGCGAGCACCGAGATGATGACCTCGGCGGTCCTCTCGGGGATCACGGCGCGCACCGGCGATCCGGGACCGGCGGGCTGGATGACCGCCGACCTCGCGCGTGCCCTCGTGGAGGCCGAAGATCCGTACGACGTCGAGGTCGTCGACCTGATCGCGGTCGAGAACACGATGGGACATGCCGGCGGAACGGTGATGCCGGTCGAGGAGTTGCGCGCGATCCGCAAGGTCGCCGACGACAACGGGTTGCCGGTGCACCTGGACGGGGCCCGGATCTTCAACGCGGCCGTCGCGGCGGGCGTGGACGTCGTCGAGTACACGCGCGAGGCGGACACGCTGATGTTCTGCGTGTCGAAGGGTCTCGGGGCCCCGATCGGGTCGCTCGTGTGCGGCTCCGGCGAGGCGATCCGGGAGGCGCGCCGACTGAGGATCCTGTTCGGAGGCGCGTGGCGCCAGGCGGGGATCATGGCGGCGGCCGGTCTGATCGCCCTGCGGGATGGCCCGGAGCGCCTCCACGAGGATCACGCACGGGCGCGGCGTCTGGCCGCCGGGGTCGCCGACCTGTTGCCGGGCTCGGTGGATGCGGCCGCCGTTGAAACGAACATGGTCTACGTCGACACGGAAGCGGTGGGGCTGGGAGCGCTCGCGACGGTACGGCGGCTCGCGGCCATGGGCGTGGGTTCGACCTTCGTCTCGGACAAGGTGCGGATGGTTACCCACGTCGACGTGGAGGACGACGGGATCCGTGCGGCGCTCGACGCCTGGCGAACCGTCGCCGCCGATGCCGCGAAGGAGGACTGATGGGCCTGTTCACGAAGAACTACCCGGACGAGATCGCCGCGCGCGTCCCGCCCGGCCAGCGCCTGGTGAAGACGTGGCCGGTGCTGCACTACGGACCGATCCCGCGGTTCGACGGGACGAACTGGGACCTCGCGCTCACGGGCCTGGTCGAGCAGCCCGTGACGCTCACGTACCAACAGCTCCGGGACCTACCGCACGCAACGATCGACGCCGACATGCACTGCGTCACCGGATGGACGACCCTCGACAACACCTGGGAGGGCGTCTCCTTCCGCACCCTGAAGGAGCTCTGCCGGCCGACCGCCGAGGCCAAGTGGGTGATCGCGCGCTGCGAGTACGGCTACGACTCGAACCTGTCGCTGCCGGCGATGGACGACGACGACGTGCTGGTCGCATGGCGCAACCACGGCGAGGACCTGACCCCCGAGCACGGCTGGCCGCTCCGCCTGGTCGTGCCGAAGCGCTACGCGTGGAAGAGCGCGAAGTGGCTGACCGGCCTCGAGTTCACGGACAAGAACAAGCGCGGGTTCTGGGAGGTCCGGGGCTACCACATCCACGCCGAGCCCTTCGGCGAGGAGCGCTACAGCTATCAGGAGGGTCCGCGCGCCGAGCTCGAGCCGTAGGGCTCAGCCGGCGAGCGACCGCAGGGTCGCGATGTCGCGGGCGTGGCGCTCGGCGTCCCCGGGCGTCTCGAGGATGAACGGCACGCCCGCCAGCGCCGGTCGGGCGACGATCGCACGCCAGCCCTCGATCCCGATGTGCCCGTCGCCGATGTTCGCGTGGCGGTCGCGGCGCTCGCCGCGCGCATACATCGAGTCGTTCGCGTGGATGAGCGCGAGCCGATCGTCGACGCCCTCGGCTCGCAGGTCGTCCACGAGCACGCCGACGCCCTCTTCGGTATCGAGGGCGTAGCCGGCGGCGAAGAGGTGGCAGGTGTCCAGGCAGAGCCCGAGGCCGGGTGCGTCGGCCGCCTCGAGCAGGCGTGCGGCCTCGGGGATCGTGGAGGCGACCGCGCCCGACGTGCCGGCCATCAGCTCCACGAGGATCCGCACGTGCTCAGCCTCGCCCGCGATGAGGCCGAGCGTGAGCGCGGCCCGCTCGAGCGCAGCTCCCGGCTCGGCCGGCCCGCCCGATCCGGCGTGCACCACGAGGAGGTCGATCCCGAGCGCGTCGCAGGCCCGAGCCGTCGACGCCGCGAGGGCCCGGGTCTTCGCCAGGAACTCCCGGTTCGGCGAAGCGATGTTCACGAGGTACGGGGCATGGGCGACGAGTGGGTTCAGCCCCGAGGCCGACCACTCCAGGCGGAAGGATCCGGCGTCCTCGGGCGACGTGCGCGGCCCGACCCACCCGCGCGGGTTGGAGACGAAGATCTGGGCGCAGTCGGCGCCCCGGATCCGACACCCTTCGATCGCGCCGGCGACACCGGTGGACCCGCGCCGGACGTGCGCGCCGACCTTCACACCATGAACAGCGTGATCGCGTCGCCGTAGCTGACGGTGACCGACGGGCCGGGGCTCTGGCTGTAGACGATCGCACCCCCCGTCCCGGCGACGGTCTGGAAGTCCGCGACGAGCCCGTACCGATCGGCGAGCTCCTGGGCGGCCTGCCGCGACAGGCCGCGGAAGTCCGGGCACGCGAACGTCTTCGGGCCGAGCGAGACGACGAGCGTGATCGTGGCGCCGGGCTGGAGCTTCTCCTGGGCCGGCGGGCTCTGGCGGATCACGTCCCCCCGCGGGACCTGGGTGGAGAACCTCGAATCGCCGACCGCTGGGACGAACCCCGCCTCGCGGAGGATCCGATCGGCGTCCTCGCGCGATTCGCCCACGACGTCGGGGACCGGGCGCGGCGGCGGTCCCTGGCTGACGACGAGCTCGACCGTGCTGCCCTGCGGCGCCTGACCGTCGGCCGGCGTCTGCGAGATCACCGAGCCCTCCGGAACGGCGTCGGAGAAGGCGGAGGTCGGATCCCCGGGGACGAGCTTCGCCTGCCGGATCGCCTTCCGCGCCTTCGCGAGCGTCCGCCCGGTCACGTCGGGGACGTCGCGGGGCGTGGGTCCGAGGGACGGCACGATCGTGACGGTCGAGCCCCGATCGAGGGATGTTCCGGGTGGCGGCTCGACACGCAGCACGCTCCCGGCGTCGATCTTCATCGAGTACTCGCCGGGATCCGCGGTCACGACCACGAACCCGAGGTCGGTGAGCCGCGCCTGGGCGTCCGTGACCGTCGAGCCGGTCACGTCGGGGACGTCGGCGGCGTGTGGCAACAGGTAGGTCCACCCGCCCCAAGCGGAGGCCACGACGGCCATCGTCAGGAGCAGGATCCCGGAGACGCGCCGCCACCGGCGCTTCCGGCGCCGCTCGACCCGTGGGATCGTCGCGGTCGTCGTGGCCTCCGCCCCCACACGGATCGTGGTCTCACCGTCGCCGCCGCGGACCTCGACGGCGTCGGCGACGGCCGCGGAGAGGGATGGCGCGGACGGCAGGTTCGGGAGGAGCGATTCGAGGTCGCGGCGCATCTCCAGCGCGGACTCGGGGCGCAGCTCCCGTTCGCGTTCCGTCGCCGACGCCACGAACCCGTCGAGCTCCCCCGGGATGTCGGGCACCTGGCTGGACGGCAGCGGGACCCGATCGGAGAGGTGCTTGTACGCGATCGCCATCGCGGTCTCGCCCGTGAACGGTAGCCGGCCGGTCAGCAGCTCGTAGGCGACGATGCCGAGCGAGTACAGGTCCGAGCGTGGGTCGGCCGGCTCGCCGCGGATCTGCTCGGGGGCCAGGTACTGCACGGTCCCGGTAACCGCACCGGCCTGGGTCGCCGTCCCGTCGGCGTAGGCACGTGCGAGGCCGAAGTCGGCCACCTTCACCATGCCCTCCGTCGTCAGCAGGATGTTCTCGGGCTTGATGTCCCGGTGGACGATGCCCTGCCGGTGCGCGTGGTCCAGGGCGAGCAACGTCTGGCGGAGGATCTCGGCCGCCTGCGCGGGGGCCAGGTGGTGCTCGGCGTTCAGGAGGTCGCGGACGCCGCGTCCACGGACGAACTCCATCACCATGTAGTAGATGCCGTCCACGGCGCCCCAGTCGTAGACGGCCACGATGTTCGGGTGGGAGAGCACGGCGGCCGCGCGCGCCTCGCGACGGAACCGATCGACGAACGCCTGGTCGCCGGCGAGCGACCGGTGCAGGACCTTGATCGCGACCTCGCGCGCGAGCACGGCGTCATGGGCACGGAAGACCTCGCCCATGCCGCCGGCGGCCACCCGGTCGACGATGTGGTACCGGCCGTCGAGGGTGACGAGTGCATGGCCTCCGGCTTCACCGGCGGCCGCGGGGCGTGCCATGCTCCTGGACGTGGGACGACCTCCCTCGGGGGAAGCGCTTCGTGAGCCAAGCGGGGTCTCGGGCGATTCTAGGGTCAGGAACGGGCGAGATGGCTGAAGCTGGGGCAACTGGCGGAGCCCCGGTCGACGGCGATCTGGACGCCGGGCTGTCCCGGATCGAGGCGGCGGTCGACGCCGGTGAGACGGACCTGCGGGCGCTGGGCTTCTGGCGCCTCGTCGGTCGCGTCAAGGCGGACCGGATCCTGATCGACCGCTACGCGGATCGCATCGGGCGGGTCGACACGGCCGCGTTCCGCCGGGCGGTACGTCCCCGGTTCCCGGTCTGGTTCGGCAACGCCGCGCTGCTCGTCGGGATCGTCGTGGGCGGCGTGCTGATCGGGCTGGCGGGCGCGATCGAAGCGCCGACGTGGAAGGGAGCGCTGGTCGTCGCCGCGGGCGTCGACTGGGCGGTGGCGCTCCACAGCCCGACGCACTGGATCTTCGGGTGGTTCATCGGGATCCGCTTCACCGACTACTTCTTCGGCGGGCCCCCGCCTCCGCGGCCCGGGCTCAAGAGCGACTACGCGAGTTACCTCCGCGCCGACCCCGGGAGCCGCGCGTGGATGCATGCCTCCGGCGCGATCGCCACGAAGCTGGCGCCGTTCCTGGCGTTGATCTTCGTCCCCCTGGTGGACGCCCCAGGCTGGTCGGCGGTCGCGCTCGTCGTGATCGGAGCCGTACAGATCTTCAGCGACGTGTGGTTCTCGACGGCGTCGAGCGATTGGAAGAGATTCGCGCGCGAGCGGCGCATCGCCCGCGCTCGCGCCGACGTCTGACCCGGGTATCCTTCGACCGCGGACACGGGGAGCTCGGGCCACCGGGCTGAGAGGCCGGCTGCGGATGTCGGCGACCCGACGAACCTGACCCGGGTAATGCCGGCGGAGGGAGCGGCAGGATGATCTTCGACCCAAGAGCCCTCGAGCTCTACGTGGTGACGTCGTTCGCGGTCGCGCCCGGCCGCACGCACGTCGAGGTCGCGCGAGCGGCGGTCGCCGGCGGTGCGACCGCGATCCAGCTCCGGGCGCCGGAGCTCGACGACGACGCCCTGCTCCCGATCGCGCGCGAGATCGTGTCGCTCGGGCACGGCGCCGGGGTCCTCACGATCGTGAACGATCGCGTGGACGTCGCCCTGAACGCGGGCGCCGACGGCGTGCACCTCGGACAGGGTGACGCCTTCGCGGATGTCGCGGGTCGGTTGGGAGCGGAACGCGTCCTGGGGGTCAGCGTCGCCAGCCCGATCGAGGCTCGCGGGGCCGAGGCGGCCGGCGCCCACTACGTGGGAGTGACGGTCTGGTCGACGGCGACGAAGCCCGACGCGCGGCCGGTCGGGCTCGACGGCCTGCGTGCGATCGCCGGCGCGACGCGGCTGCCGGTCGTGGGGATCGGCGGCATCGATGCCACGAACGCGGCCGACGTGCTGGCGGCTGGGGCGCGCGGGGTCGCGGTGGTCTCGGCCGTGGCGGGCGCGGACGACATGATCGCGGCCACGCGCGGGCTGCACGACGCGATCGTGAGGGCGGGCGGGCCGGGAAGGGGAGGGTCCGGATGACGGAGCAACGGACGGGGAAGGCCACCGCCGAGCTCTTCGAGCAGGTGATCCTCCGCCGGCTGGGCGCGCCGGATCGCGACCTGATCGTCGGGCCCCGCCACGGTGTCGACGTCGGGGTCGTGCGCGTGGCGGACGGCGTCGCGATGGCGCTCACGACGGATCCGGTCTTCGTCGTGCCGGCATACGGGTGGGACCGCGCGGCCTGGTTCGCGGTGCACATCTTGGCGTCGGACGCGTCGACGAGCGGGCTGCCGCTGCGATGGATGGCCGTCGACCTGAACCTGCCGCCGGAGCTCTCCGACGACGACCTCACGAGCCTCTGGGATGCGTTCTCACGCACGTGTGCGGACCTCGGGATCGCGGTCGTGACCGGGCACACCGCCCGCTACGACGGGTGCGCCTGGCCGATGGTGGGCGGCGCGACCTGCATGGCGGTCGGCCGTGAAGATGCGTTCGTCACGCCGACGATGGCGCGACCGGGCGACCGCGTCGTCGTCACGAAGGGGGCCGCGATCGAGGCGACCGCGCTCTTCGCGGCGACGTTCCCCGACCGCCTAGCCCGCGCGGTGGGAGCCGACGTGGTGCGCGCCGGCGATGCCCTGTTCGAGCAGATGACGGTCGTGCCCGAGGCCCGGGTCGCGTCCGCGTTCGGTCTGCGGGACGCCGGGGTCACGTCGATGCACGACGCGACCGAGGGTGGCGTGCTGGGCGGGCTCCACGAGGTCGCCATCGCCTCCGAGGTGGGGATGCGGATCGAACTCGACCGGGTCCAGGTCCGTCCGGAGGTCCGCGCGATCTGTGCCCACGTCGGCATCGACCCGTACACGGCGATCTCCGAGGGCACGCTGATCGCGACCGTACGGCCGGAGCGCGCGATCGGCTACGTCGAAGCCTGCGCGCGAGCGGGGATCGACGCCGCGATCGTCGGCGAGATCACCGATCCGGGGGCGGGTCGCGTGCTCGTCGACGACGGCGGTGAGCGGGAGCTGGTCCATCCCGGCCTCGACCCGTTCTGGGCGGCGTTCGGAGCCTGGGCGGCCGACGCGGCCGCGGAGGCCCAGGCCGGCCGGGCCTGACGTGTGGCCGCGGCGCCGGCTCGGTCCATGCGGTCGGTAGGCTCTCGCGACGTGGACCTCGTGTGCGTCGGCGACGTGATGATGGACATCCGGGTCGACGCCGAGGCGCTGAAGCGGGGCGGCGACGTGCACGGCCGGGTCCGGCTCCAGCCCGGAGGGACATCGGCGAACGCCGCGGTGTGGGCCGCGTGGGGCGGGGCCTCGAGCCGGGTCCACGGACGGATCGGCGACGACCTGCAGGGCCGGATGCTGCGCGCCGCGCTCGCCGAGCGGGGGGTCGAGGATGCGCTCGTCATCGATCCGGACGCGCCGAGCGGCACGATGCTCATCGTGCACGAGCCGGGCGAACGATCGATGGCGGCCGACCGTGGCGCGAACGCGAACCTCCTGCCCGCGGACCTCCCCGACGGGATCGAGGCGGGCGCCGTGCTCGTGTCGGGGTACCTGCTGCTGCAAGCGCTCGGCCACGCGGCTGCGCTCGCAACGTTCGATCGTTCGCGTGCTCCGTTCGTCGCGGTCGAGGCGGCGTCGTGGCCACTGGTGGAGGCGTTCGGGGTCGAGCGGTTCTTCGACGAGACGGCCCGCGCGAACGCGCTCTTCGCGAACGAGCTCGAGGCGCGGACGCTCACCGGCGCGGAAGGGGCGGACGCCGCCGCGATGCTGGGGGAACGGTACCGGCTCGCCGCCGTGAAGATGGGGGCGGAGGGGGCCGCCGTCTCGTTCGACGGCGCGGTGGTCACATCGACATCCGGAGCCATCGACGAGGTCGATCCCACCGGCGCCGGCGACGCGTTCGACGGCATGTTGCTCGCGGGGCTGGCCCGTGGGGTCCCGCTCTCGGACGCGCTACGGCGGGCGTGTCACGCGGGCGCCCTCGCCGCTGCGAGCTCGGGTACCTGGCCCGAGCCCGGGGCCCGAGCGAGGGCGGGAGGGTGAGCGCGCTCGTCGTCGGCGACGCGGTGCGGGCGGCGCTCGCCGATCGCCACGGCGTGGTCGCCCTGGAGACGAGCGTGATCGGCCAAGGCCTGCCCTTCCCGCGCAACCGCGAGTGCATCGAGCGGATGTCGGGGGCGATCGCCGCCGCCGGGGCCGTCCCAGCCTGGAGCGGCGTCGTCGACGGCTCCCTCGTCGTTGGCCTGTCCGAGCAGCAGCTCGACCGGTTCACGGAGCGCGGCGCCGCCGTCAAGGTCGCGCGGCGGGATCTGCCGATGGCCGCCGCGACGGGTGCGCTCGGGGCGACCACGGTCTCCGCCACGATCTGGGCGGCACACGCGGCTGGGATCGCCGTGGGCGCGACCGGGGGCATCGGCGGCGTCCATCCCGGCGACGGCGACGTCTCCGCCGACCTCCTCGAGCTCGCGCGGACACCGATCGTGCTCGTCTGCTCGGGGCCGAAGTCGATCATCGACGCCGTGGCCACCGCGGAGAAGCTCGAGGAGCTGGGGGTGGGGCTCGTCGGCTACGGGGTCGATCGGCTGCCCTGGTTCCTCGCGCGCGAGGCTCCGGGCGTGGAGCTCGAGCACCGCGTCGACTCGCCGGCGGAAGCCGCGGCGCTCGCCCGGGCGACCCGGGCGCTCGGGATGGAGGCGGCGACCCTGATCTGCAACGCGATCCCGATCGACGACGCGATGGAGGCGGGTGAGGTCGCGGCGGCGAGCGCCGAGGCCGAGGCCCGGGCCGAGCGCGATGGCGTGGAGGGCAAGGCTCGCACGCCATACCTGCTGGCCGCGCTCGCCGAGATCACCGGTGGCCGGAGCCTCGAGGCGAACCTCGCGCTCCTCCAGGACAACGCGCGCGTCGCCGGGCTGATCGCCGCCGCCCACGCCGGGGCGTGACGGCCGGCCCGGTCAACGGAGCCAGGTCTGGATGATGACCTTCGAGAAGTTCCAGCCGTACTTGAGCGACTTCGGCTTCTTGGACTTGCCGCCCTTGCGGGCGAGGATCGTGACCGGGACCTCCACGATCTTGGCACGATGCCGCAGCGCCTCGATCAGGATCTCGCTCGTCCAGAACTGATCCTGTTCCAGCACGAGCTGGCGGAGCAGATCCGCCCGGGCCGCCCGGTACCCACTCGAGATGTCGGTGACGCGCGTCCCGGTGAGGATCGTGACGAGCCACGAGAAGAAGTGGACGCCGATATGACGGATCGTGCTCTCCTTCTCGAACTCGCCCAGCAGGCGCGAGCCGTTCACGTAGTCGGCCGCTCCGGCGATGATCGGGGCGATCATCACGGGGAGCTCGTCGGGCAGGTGCTGGCCGTCGGCGTCGAGCGTGACGACGATATCCGCGTCCATCCGGAGGGCGACCTCGTAGCCCACCCGCAGGGCGAGCCCACCGCCGCGACGGATCGGGAGCTCGGCCACGAAGGCCCCGGCCTGCCGCGCCACGTCCGCGGTCCGGTCGTCGGAGCCGTCGGAGACGACGACGGGGACGACGGCGTAGCCCTCGACCATCTGCGGGATCGACTTCACGACGGCGCCCACGTTCTCGGCCTCGTTGAAGGCGGGCGACACGGTGACCAGCCGCGGACCCTCGGGCAGGGTCGCCACGCGATCCCAGTCGAACCGCTCTCGGCCCAGAGCCTCCACGAGCAAGCGGATGCTCCGCTCGTTGACGTCGGCGACCGACTGGAGCCGGAGGTATAAGGCGAAGAGCACGACCACCGCGACCATCAGCAAGAAGATCAGTCGTCGGTTGTCCCCGGGTGTCGCATCGAACGCGCCGAACAACGGGTCGAAGAGCGAAGGCGAGATCGCCAGCAGGATCACGCCGATGCACAGGCCGCTCGACAGGATCAGGTTCAGCCGGCTGGTCTGGCGCCGGCGGTAGCGGCGTACCTGGAAGACGAAGAGCGCGAACGCGGCGATCCCGCCGGCGATCCGCAGGCCGAGCATCTAGGCGGACGGCGCGGCCACGCCGGGACGCCAACGATCGCGCGGCAAGATGTGGTCGGGGATCACCCGCCCTTTGAACCGATCGATCTGAGCGAACATCGACTCGATCAGCGTGTCGGAGAGCAGGTGGGGCTCGAGACCGAGGTCGAGCAGCTTGGTGTGCGCGGCGTTGTAGTAGTGCTCCTCCGCCTCGAACCGTGGGTTGTCGATCGCCTCGACGCGGACGTCGAGGCCGACCTCCGCGCCGGCCTTCTGCACGTGCTCGGCGAGCTGCAGCACCGAGAACTGCTCGGTGAACTGGTTGAACACGCGGAACTCGCCCCGGTCCGCGGGGTGGGTGACCGCGAGTTCCACGCAGCGGAGCGTGTCGACGATGTTCAGGTACCCGCGGGTCTGCCCGCCTTTACCGTAGACCGTGAGCGGGTGACCGATCACGGCCTGGACGCAGAATCGGTTCAGTGCGGTGCCGAAGACATCGTCGTAGTCGAACCGCGTGAGCAGCCGGTCGTCGAGGCGCGTCTCGTCGGTCTCGATGCCGTACACGACACCTTGGTTCAGATCCGTAGCGCGGACGCCCCAGACGCGACACGCGAAGTGGATGTTGTGGGAGTCGTGGACCTTCGACAGGTGGTACATCGAGCCGGGCACCTTCGGGAACGGCAGGTACTCCGACCGTCCGTTGTGGTGGATCTCGAGGTATCCCTCCTCGATGTCGATGTTCGGCGTCCCGTACTCGCCCATCGTGCCGAGCTTGACCAGGTGGCACTCGGGGACCACGTCGCGGATCGCCCACAGCACGTTGAGGGTGTTCACCACGTTGTTCGTCTGGGTGAAGACGGCATGGTCGCGGTCCTTCATCGAGTACGGCGCCGAGGGCATCTCGCCGTAGTGCACGACGGCGTCCGGCCGGAACTCCGCGAAGAGCCCGCGCGTGAGCTCCCAATCGCACAGGTCGCCTTCGGTGAAGGCGATCTCACGGCCGGTGACGTCGTTCCAGGCGGCGACCCGTTCGGGCAGCCCGGCGGCGATCGGGGTCAGGGAGTCCGTGCCCGCCTCGGTGTGGGCGCGGCGGCGCAGGTAGTCGTCGACCACGTGGACCTCGTGGCCGCGGTTCGAGAACCGCATCGCGGTCGGCCAACCGAGGTAGCCGTCGCCGCCGAGGATCAGGATGCGCATGTCGATGCTCCGTCTTCGGTTCGGGAGGTGCGGGCCATCCTACCCGGGGCGTGGCGGGGGCGCCGGAGACCTTGCCCCCGGGCCTAGGAGAGGTCGGCGAGGGCCGATAGCACGCGATCCACGTCGTCGACCGTGTGGTAGTGGCAGAACCCGATCCGCACGGCGCCACCCGTCTCGAGCAGACCCAGGCGCTCCATGATCGTGATCGCGTAGTAGTGCCCGTCCCACACGTAGATCCCGCGACGTCCGAGCTCCGTGGCCGTCTTCAGCGGCTCCTGATCGCCGACCCGGACGGCGAACGTCGGCGTGCGTTCATGGGAACGGCTCGGGTCCGCGATCCCGTAGAGGCGGACCTGCGGGAGCGAGGCGAGGCCCGCGAGGAACCGCACCGCGAGGACCCGCTCGTGCGCGGCGATCGCGGCGTAGGCGGCCTCGAGGCGCGCGCGCCTCGAGGCCGCCGGCGGCTCGTCGGTTCGCGAGTCACCGAGCGAGGCAAGGTAGTCGATCGCCGCCTCCGTCCCCGCCAGGCCCTCGTGGTTCTGCGTGCCGGTCTCCCATCGTTCCGGCGCCACGTCGGGCGCCGGACGGAGCTTGTACGGGGTCCACGTCTCCAGGAGCTCCCGCCGCACCGCGAGCACCCCGAGGTGGGGACCGAAGAACTTGTACGGCGAGCAGGCCAGGATGTCGGCGTCCAGCCCGGCACGATCCAGGAGCCGATGCTGCGCGAGGTGGACGCCGTCGACGGCGACGAGCGCGCCGGCATCGTGCGCCCGTCGGATCAACCCGGCGGCCGGCGGGATCGTGCCGACCGCGTTCGAGGCGAGCGTGAACGCGACCAGGCGCGTCCGCCCGGTGAGGGCGGCGTCGAAGGAATCGAGGTCGAGCGTCACGTCGTCGTCGCGGACGTCGACCCACCGGACCGTCGCGCCCGCGTCCTGCGCGGCCAGCACCCACGGCCGGACGTTCGCGTCGTGGTCGAGCTTCGTGACGACGATCTCGTCACCGGGGCCGAGCGTCCGCCCGAACGAGCGCGACAGGTGCAGGAGCAAGGTCGTCGCGTTCGGTCCGAACACCACCTCGCCGGGGTCGGTGCCGGTCAGGTCCGCCGCCGCCCCCCGCGCGCTCGCGATCGTCGCGTCCGTCTCCTCGCTCGCCGCGAACGCCCCGTGGGTGTTCGAGATCCCGCGACGTAGCTGCCGGGCGATCGCCTCGATCACGGTGTCGGGGACCTGCGAGCCTCCGGGCGCGTCCGCCCAGACCACGGGTCGCCCGTCCTCACCGGTGCGGCCGAGCGCCGGGAACCTGCGTCGGAGCGCGCGGACGTCGAGCGGGGTCGTCATGGGGCGGATCAGGTGCTCGCGGAGAGCTCCGATCGGAGCTTGTCCGCGGACAGCGCCTCGCCGCGCGCCCGGAGGTCGACGTACAGGAGCACGGCGACGAGCGCCGTGAACGGCGCGGTGACGATCGTGCCGATCGACGAGAAGATCCACCGCAGGAACCACGCGTCGCCGCCGATCGCGCCGATGACGCCCGAGATCGCGCCCGTGATCAGCCCAGCCACGATGATCACGCCCACGACGTGCCAGAAGTTCCCCTTCACGAGGTTCCAGGAGCGCCCGAGGGCGTCCGAGCCGCGACGGCCCTCGACGATCAGCGCGGGGATCGACACGGACAGCATCACCAGGAAGATCAGCCCAGGGATCACGAGCAGGATCAGGCCGCCCACCACTGCCAGGCCGACCAGGACCGAGACCAGGATCACGCTCCCGATCCGCCGGAACCCCCACCGGTAGCTCGCCTCGACGTCGATCGGATCGCCGAGCGTCGCCTGTGCGGCGGCGCGCACGATCGCCGCCTCCAGGAGGGACCAGATGATCAACGAGATCGCGACCGTGATCACGGCCACGAGCAGGGCGGTCACCACCCCACCCTCGGTGTCGGGATCCCGCGCGATCTGGGTGAGGAGCGTGCTGACGAGCGTGAGCGGCACCACGACGAGCGCGACGATGACGATGAGCTTGGCCGCGTTCGCCTTGTAGACGTTGAAGGCCGCCGAGAGGATCTCGCCGAGCGTCTTCGGGGGGATACCGCCCCCAGGCCCGCCCATCGTCGGCGGGGGTGGCGGAGGTGGTGGCGGCGGTGTTGGTCCGCCAGGGCCGTCACTCATGTGGGTTCCCTTCGGGTCGGTGCGCGCAGCCTAGTCTCTCTGCACCCCGACGTCCGACGGAGAGGATGGTCTCGACATGCGGTTCGGCTTGGATATCGCTCAACACCAGCTCTCGTGGGACGAGGTCGTCTCGCGGGCGAGGCTCGCCGAGGACGCCGGGTTCGAGGGCGTCTGGGCCTTCGACCACTTCAAGGCGCTGTACGGCGACCCGGCGGGGCCGGCGCTCGAGGCGTGGACCGTGCTGGCGGGGCTCGCCCGGGAGACGAGCCGGGTCCGGCTGGGGACGCTCGTGACCGGCATGACCCACCGCCAGCCGTCGGTGCTCGCGGCTCAGGTGGTCACCGTGGACCATCTGTCCGGCGGACGCGTGGAGTGCGCCGTCGGAGCGGCCTGGAACGAGCCGGAACACCGCGAGCTCGGGATCGCGTTCCCACCGACGGGCGAGCGCATGGATCGCCTGGAGGAGGGCGTGCAGGCGATGCGGCTCCTCTTTACCCAGGACGACGTCACGTTCGCGGGCCGGTACGTCCGTCTCGAGCACGCGACGTACCGTCCGCGCCCCATCCAGCGGCCTCACCCACCGATCTGGGTCGGGGGGACGGGGCGGCGACGGCTCCTGCCGATCGCCGGGCGCCACGCCGACGCATGGCACGGCTGGGCCGACGACGCCCAAGAGCTGCGCTCGATGATGGGGATCGTGGACCGGGCGGCCGAGGAGGCCGGCCGCGACCCCCGGTCGATCCTGCGGGCCTCGAGCCTGTCGATCTCCGAACCGTGGGACGAGGTCCGCCGGTCCTACGAATGGATGGCGGGCTGCGGTGTCCGCTACCTGGTGGTGGAGTGGCCGAGCGAGGGGCAGGGGAGACTCGAGACGTTCATCGTCGACGTGATGCCCGGCCTCGGCTGAGCCCGCCCATCACGTCACGTCCCAGCCGTGGGGCAGCTCCGGCCGGCCCCACGCCGGATCGGGGCGCCAGTCGTCCCACGCCCGGTCGAAGGGCGGCTGCCCGAGCAGGACGTGCTCCACGCCGCGCTCGCCCCAATGCCGGAACCAGGCGGCGTCCTGCTCGGTGAACAGGCCCCGCGCAACCGCGTCGGCCAGCTCGTCCTCGTCCTTCCACGCCCACGACGAGCGGTCGGGCGGGATCACGACGTCGAGCGTGTGGTCCACGGTGTCGAACCCAACGTGGGTCCGCACGAGCGGTGCCTGCAGGTTCACGTACCACCCGCGCGGGGCGCCGTCGGACTCCTGCAGGAACAGGACGGCGTAGGGCGTGTCGGGCCAGGCCCACGAGAGGACGCCGAAGGAAGCCCGTTCCCGGAGCTCGAGGTGCCAGGGGCGGTCGGGGATCCGGAGCTCCGCGCCGGCCTCGTCCACGGGGACGGCGCAGACGACGCCCGCGGGGACGTACAGCATCGTCTGCGTGGGCTCGTCCTGCATGACGACGGCGGCCCGGGCCTCGAAGATCGAGGCGCCCCACCGTTCCCGCATCGCGATCGCCTCGCCGGGCCCCCATCCCATGGGCGGACGATAGCGGCCGGACGACGGGTCACGCGTCGAACGGCTCGACCGAACGACCCGCGCCCGATATCGTGCCGAGCCACGCTCGTTCGGCGATCGTGCCGGCCGAACTCGACGAAGGAGTCACCGTTGGCCTCGACCGACCTCGCTTCGCCGGCCGTCTTCCAGCGCGCCGACGGCAAGGAGAAGGTGACCGGCTCGGGGCGCTACACGGCCGACCTCACCCTCACCGGGCAGACGTTCGCGAAGTTCCGCTACGCGGACCATCCCCACGCACGTATCACCCGCCTCGACACGTCGAAGGCTGAGGCCGCTCCCCGGGGTGGTCGCGGTGGTGACCCAGGCCGATCTTCCCGACGTGCGGTTCGGCGGTCTCGTGCAGGACCGCACGCTGTTCGCGAAGGACGTCGTGCGTTTCGAGGGCGAGATCGTCGCGGGGGTGGCCGCGATGACCGAAGCGATCGCCGCCGAGGCGGCGCGCCTGATCGAGGTCGACTACGAGCCGCTGCCCGTCGTGAGCGACTTCGTCGCGGCGATGGATCCCGGCTCCCCGCTGATCCACCCCGACCTCGCCACGTACGAGAAGGACGAGAACATCGTCGCGGACGGCAACACGATGGCGTTCCACACGATCGTGAAGGGCGACGCCGACGCGGCGATGGCCGAGGCCGACGTCGTCGTCAAGGGTCGCTACGGGTCCGACGCCTCGCAGGGCGTCCCGATCGAGCCGAGGGCCGTGGTCGCGCAGTGGCGCGGTGACGAGGTGACGATCTGGTCGTCGACGCAGGTGCCGTACGCGGCGCGGGCCGGCGTCGCGCAGACGCTGCAGGTCCCCGAGGCGAACGTCCGGATCGTCGTGCCCCTGCTGGGCGGCGGCTTCGGGGCGAAGTGCGACCTGCACTTCGAGGCGCAGGTGGCCGCGCTCGCGCGTGCCGCGAAGCGCCCGGTGAAGCTCGTGTTCAGCCGACGCGAGGAGTTCGTCGCGATCGCGCAGCGCCGCGAGGGCATCGTGATGGAGTTCGAGACCGGCGTGACCCGCGACGGGCGGCTGGTCGCGCGGCGCGCCAAGCTGGTCCTCGACAAGGGCGCGTACTGCGGCGAAGGAGGGTTCCTCGGACAGATGGCCGCGATGCACGCCTGCGGCCCCTACGTGATCGACCACATCGTCGTGGAGTCGTACCTGAACTACACGAACAACCAGCCGTCGGGCTCGGTGCGCGCGCCGACGGCCCCGCAGGTCTGCTGGGCCCTCGAGCAGCACATGGACGAGGTCGCTCGCGCGATCGACATGGATCCGGTCGAGCTCCGGCGCCGCACGCTGATCGAGGAAGGTGCCGAGGGTCCGACCCGCCAGGTCTTCGACGCGGTGGGGATCAAGCAGACGCCTCGAGCGGGCGGTCGAGATGATCGGCTACGGTCGAGAGCTGCCCGACGACGAAGCGATCGGCGTCGCCGTCGGCTGGTGGCCGTCGATGCCCGCGCCGTCGGGCGCGTACGTGCACCTGAACGGCGACGGCAGCGGCACGATCGTGACCGGCGCGCAGGAGAACGGCAGCGGCGCGGTGATGGCGATGCCGATGTTCGTCGCCGAAGAGCTCGGCATGCGCCCCGAGGACTTCACGATCCTGTACCAGGACACGGCGGCCGCGAACTGGGACATGGGCTCGTGCGGTTCGCAGACGACGTTCAACAGCGGGCGGGCGATCCTCGCCGCCGCCGCCGACGTGCGGGAGCAGCTGCTGGACGCGGCGTCGGCGGAGCTCGAGGTCGACCGGGAGGACCTGGAGCTCGTCGAGGGGACGGTGCGCGTGAAGGGCTCGCCGGATCGCTCGGTGACGATCGCGGATCTCGCCGGCGCCGGGACGATCCACGGGAAGGGCTCCGGCGAGGTTCCGGAGGCGCCGGTCGGCGACACGGGCGGCTGCGTCGGACGTCTCGGGCAACGAGACGTTCCTCGCGCCGCAGCTGATCACCCAGGCGGCGCACGTGAAGGTCGACCGGGCCACCGGCGTCGTGCGGGTGCTGAAGGTGGCCGCCGCGCACGACTCCGGGATGATCCTGAACCGCCGGGGCGCCGACGGACAGGTGACCGGCGGCGTCGTGATGGGCGTCGGGCTCGCCCTCAGCGAGGGCACCCAGCTCGACGCCGATGGCCGCCAGCGCAACCCGGCCCTGCTGGACTACAAGCTCGTGACCTGCGCCGACGCCCCGGAGATCGAGGTGGACTGGATCCAGATCCCCACGGCCAACGCCGGTCCCCGCGGTTCGAAAGGGGTCGGCGAGCCGCCGCAGGTGCCGACCGCGGCAGCGATCGCCAACGGGATCGCCAAGGTGCTCGGGACGCAGGTGCGACGGATGCCGATGACGCCCGAGCGGGTGTGGGCGGCCGCGCGGGAGACGTCGGCATGACGCGGTCGTTCACCTCCGCCTCGACGATCGAGGAGGCGGTCGCCGCCCTCCGAGCCGGCGCACGGCCGGTGGCGGGCGGCACCGATCTGGTGGTCGGCGCCCGCCAGGGGAAGGCACCGCTGCCGGACGCGATCGTCGCGATCGACCGGATCGTCGGCCTCCGGCAGCTCGACGAGGCCGACGGGGGCCTCCACCTCGGGGCGCTCGTCACCCACGAGGCGATCGTGGCGAGCGACGCCGTGCGATCGCGGTTCACGGCCCTGGCGGACGCGTCGTCGATCGTCGGGTCGCACGCCACCCGGGCGAACGGCACGATCGGCGGCAACGTGATGAACGCCTCGCCGGCGATGGACACCGGCGGCCCGCTCCTGTGCCTGGGCGCGACGGTGACGCTCCGCGGTCCCGGGGGCGACCGGACGATGCCGATCGGCGAGCTCTGGACCGGCCCCGGCGCGACCGTGGCCGCCGCCGACGAGCTGCTGATCGCCGTGGACCTGCCGGCGCCCGCGGCAGGCACCGGATCGGCGTACGTGCGCCTCGAGTACCGGCGCCAGATGGAGATCGCGGTCGTCGGTGTCACGGCGGCGATCTCGCTCGACGGCGGATCGATCGCCGACGCCCGGCTCGCGATCACTGCGCTCGCCCCGACGATCCGGCGGGTCGCGGAGGCCGAGCGGACGCTCGTGGGCACCGATGGCGGCGACGGCGCGATCGCCGCGGCCGCGCGAGCCGCGGCCGCGGGCTCCGCCCCGATCGGCGACGTGCGCGCCTCCGCCGAGTACCGGAACGCCATGGCCGAGGTCGTCGCGCGCCGAGCGATCGCGGCCGCGCTCACCCGGGCTCATGGCGGGCAGGTCCCGATCCCCGCGAGCGATGCGCTGTACGGCGCCTGAGGAGACGTCCGGCATGAAGGTCGACGCCACGCTGAACGTGAACGGCACGGACTACCCGGTCGCGATCGATCCGCATCTCAGCCTGCTGAAGGCGGTGCGGGATGAGATCGGGCTCACCGGCTCCAAGGAGGGCTGTGACGACTCCGAATGCGGGGCCTGCATGATGCTGCTCGACGGGCGGCCCGTGAACTCCTGCTCGTACCTGGCGCTGCAGGCCGAAGGGAAGCGGGTGACCACCGTCGAGGGGCTCGCCGATGACGATGGGCTCGCGCCGCTGCAGGCCGGGCTCCTGCGACACGGGGGCGTGCAATGCGGGTTCTGCACGCCAGGCATGCTCGTGTCGGCGACCGCCTTGCTGGGGTCGAACCCCGACCCGAGCGAGGCTGAGGTACGCGTCGCGCTCGCGGGCAACCTCTGCCGCTGCACGGGCTACGAGGGCATCGTGCGCGCGGTCCTGGCCGCGGCGCACGGTGACGTCGGCGAGGACGGTCATGTGGGTGCGGACCGAGATCGTCATCGACGATACGCCCCCGAGCCGAGCGACGCTCCGGCCGGCCGGGCCCGGCCGCACGGATAGCGACTGGCCCTTCCCGGCTCGACGCTGGGTCCGGATCACCCCTTGACGGCGGTCGGCGGCCGGGCGTACGGTTCCCTCCTACTCGAACATATGTTCGACTCCCCTCGGAGGTGGGCCATGGCGAAGCGGTACGACGAGGAGGTCCGGGTCGACCGCGACGCGGGGATGCCGGCGGTGTTCGAGTGGCGAGGACGGCGCTACCAGGTCGTCGACGTGATCGGACGCTGGCGGATCGAGGGCCGGTGGTGGGCCGACGGCCGCGACCGCGAGTACTGGCGGGTCGAGGCGAAGGGCGGCGCGGTCTGGGACCTCTACCACGACCGCCAACGCGACGCCTGGCACATCGAACGCCTCTGGGATTGACGGTCGATGGTCCGCCCCTGACAGGTCGTGACGCATGACCTCCCCGTTCGTGCACCTCGACGTTCGCTCCTGCTTCTCCCTGAAGGAGGGCGCGTTCATACCCGAGGACCTCGCGGCCCGGGCGGCCGCGCTCCGCATGCCCGCGGTGGCGCTCACCGATCGCGACGGCCTCTACGGGGCCGCCCGCTTCGTCGACGCCTGCCGCAAGACCGACGTGCAGCCGATCCTCGGCGCGTCCGTGACGATCCGCGGCTGGGATCCGAGCGGAGGCCGCGGCGCGGACCGCCCCAACCGCCGATCCGAGCCCGATACCCACCTCGTCCTGCTCGCCACCGACACCGAGGGCTACGCGAACCTCTGCCGCCTGATCACCGACGCGCACCTGCTGGGGGAGCGAGGCGACCCGGCCCTCGAGCCCGGGCAGGTCTGTGCCCACGCGGCCGGTCTGATCGCGCTCGCCGGGCCACGCTCGGCCCCCGGGCTCCTCGCCGTTCGGGGCTTGACCGACGCCGCGGCCGAGGCGCTCGATCCGCTCCGCGAGGCGTTCGGCCCCGAGCGGCTGTTCGTCACGGTCGAGCATCGGATGGAGCGCCGCTCGCACGACGAGATCCGCTCGATGCTGCGCCTGGCCGAGCATCTCGACGTTCGGGCCGTCGCCGCGAACCCGGTCCGCTACCTCGTCCCCGAGGATGCGTTCCTGGCCGACGCCCTGGAGTGCATGCGCGAGTTGGTGCCGATCGCCTCGAACCACGTCTCGCGCGCGAACGCCGAGGGGTACCTGAAGCCGTTCGAGACGATGCGGCTGCTCTTCGCCGAGCGTCCCGACCTCTGCGACGCTACCCTCGGGATCGCCGAGCGATGCACGTTCGACCTGGGCCTGGGGACCGTGCACTTCCCGGACTTCCCGGTGTCCGCCGGGCGCAGCGCCACGTCGGTACTCGCCGAGCGATGCTGGCGGGGGATCGAGGACCGGGACGTGGCCGCGACCCCGGAGGTCCGCGACCGCCTCGACCACGAGCTCGCGATGATCCACCGGCAGGGGTTCTCTGCGTTCTTCCTGACGGTCGCCGAGATCGTCGCGGACATCAAGGCGATGGGGATCCGCTGCGCGTGTCGGGGATCGGCCGCGGGCTCGCTCGTGTGCTACCTGACCGGCATCTCCGACGTCGACCCGGTCCGCCACGACCTGGCGTTCGAGCGGTTCATGAACCCGATGCGCGACGAGCTGCCCGACATCGACGTGGACGTGGAATCGGCCCGGCGCGAGGACGTCTACGACATGGTCCTCTCGCGCCACGGTGACGACCGCGCCGCGTGCGTCGCCATGGTCGACACGTACCGAGCGCGGTCGGCCGTCCGCGAGGTCGGCAAGGCGCTCGGCCTGCCCGACGTCGAGGTCGGGATCGTGGCGAAGGCGTTCCCGCACATCGCGGCGAGGAACCTGCGCGAGGCGATCGACCGGCTGCCGGAGCTGCGGGGCATCAACCTGCCGATGCCGCTGCTCGAGCTCTTGTTCCGGGTGGCCGAGCGCCTCGACGGCTTCCCTCGCCACATCGCCCTGCACCCGTGCGGGATCGTCCTGTCCTCGCACGACCTGGTCGACCGGGTCCCGCTGGAGCGCAGCGCGAACGGCCACCGGATGATCCAGGCCGACAAGGACGACGCCGAGCGGCTCGGGTACCTGAAGCTGGACGTCCTGGGGATCCGGATGCTCTCGTCGATGCGACATGCCCTGGACGAGATCGCGCGCACGACGGGAGAGAAGGTCGACCTGGACCGGATCGCCCTGGACGACGCGCCGACGTTCGAGCTGATCCGCGCCTCCGACACGCTCGGATGCTTCCAGATCGAGTCGCCCGGGCAGCGCGAGCTGCTCCAGAAGCTCCAGCCGACCCGCTGGGAGGACCTGATCGTCGACATCTCGCTCTTCCGTCCCGGCCCGGTGAAGTCCGACATGATCCAGCCGTACCTGCGACGGCGCGCGGGGATGGAGGCTCCGGTCTACATCCACCCCGACCTGCGGCCCGCGCTGCGGGGGACCTACGGCGTGATCGTCTACCACGAGCAGGTGATCCGGACGCTCGCGGCGCTCGCCGGCTATGACCTCACCTACGCCGACCACATCCGCCGGCACCTGGACCGCGAGGACCTGCTGCCGGGCTTCCACACCGACTTCATCCGGCGGGCGGTCGCGCGTGGCGTCGATCGCGAGGCCGCGGAGCGGACCTGGAAGGCGGTCGCGGAGTTCGCGTCGTTCGGCTTCTGCAAGGCGCACGCAGCGGCGTTCGCGGTGCCGACCTACCAATCGGCCTGGCTGAAGGCGCACTACCCGGCGCAGTTCCTGGCCGGGATCCTCACGCACGACCCGGGGATGTACCCGCGCCGCCTGCTCCTGGAGGACGCCCGGCGCCGGGGGATCCCGATCCTCCCGCTGGACGTGAACCGATCCGAACGCGAGTACGTCGCAGAAGAGGTGGTGATGTCCACGGAGGGAGGGAGGGGTCCGACCGGAGCGTCGTCGAGGTCGCCCGCCGAATGGCCTTCCGACCCGCAGGAAGGATCGAGGGGAGGTTGGCGGGCGATCCGAGCAGCGAGGGTCGAGGCCCCGACCGTCCCAGCGGCCGAGACCCCCTCCACCGGCCCCGTGTTCGGGATCCGGCTCGCGTTGCAGGACGTGCATGGGATCTGCGATGTCGAGATCCGGTCGATCCTCACCGCTCGCGCCGATCGGCCGTTCCGGGACGTGGGGGACTTCTTGCGAAGGACCACCGTCAGCCGACCGGTGACGGAGGCGTTGGCGCACGTTGGAGCGTTCGACGAGCTGTCGCGCGACGACGCGAACCGGCGGACGCACCTGTACGCGGCGATGACGACGGCACCCCAGCGAGAGGGGGATCAGCTCGCGCTCACGGACGCGGCGGCGCCGGCGCATCGGTTCGCGGACTACAGCGACGCCGAGGTCGTGCGGGCGGAGCTCGAGGTGCTGGGGCTGGACGCGACCCGGCACGTCGTGAGCTTCTTCGAGCCGCTGCTGCAAGATCTCGGCGTGACGCGCACGAACGATCTGCACCGGTGCCGGGGCGGGAGCAAGGTGATGGTGGCCGGCGTGAAGGTCGCCTCGCAGACGCCGGCGATCCGCAGCGGCCAGCGGATCATCTTCCTGACGCTCGACGACGCGACCGGACCGATCGAGGTCACGGTCTTCGAGTCGGTCCAGCCGAAGGTCGCCCGGACCGTCTTCCACGCGTACGCGATGGCGGTCTGGGGCGAGCTCCGGCGGACCGGGGTCCGGGGGATCAGCGTGGTGGCCGAGGAGATCTGGGACCTGACGGCGCTGCATCGCGCCCGGGGGAGGGACGCCTGCGCGAGGCGATGGCGAACCCAACCCAGCCGGCGGCGCCCGACCGGCGCCTCTGGCACGCGAGCCCCGGCTCCGCCGGCTGAGGCGGAGGTACGGTGACGCCCGTGACCCCGGCGAGGCCCTCCGAGCCGATCCTGCACGTCGACCTCGATGCGTTCTACGCCTCGGTCGAGGTGCTGAAGGATCCGACCCTGGCGGGCAAGCCCGTGATCGTCGGCGGGACGGGGGCCCGAGGCGTCGTCGCGTCCGCCTCGTACGAGGCCCGAGCCTTCGGCGTCCGCTCGGCGATGCCGGCCGTCCGGGCCCGCCGGGTCTGTCCCGAGGCGGTGTTCCTCCCGAGCGACTTCGAGGCGTACCGGACCCACTCGAACCGGTTCCGCGAGGTCCTGCTCTCGTTCACGCCGGTCGTCGAGCCGATCTCGCTCGACGAGGCCTTCCTCGACGTCGGCGGCGCGACGGCCCTGTTCGGCCCTCCCGCCCGGATCGCCGCCACGATCCGAGCCCGGGTCGCGACGGAGGTGGGGGTGACCTGCTCCGTGGGCGTAGCGCCGACGAAGTTCGTCGCGAAGCTCGCCTCGGACGACTGCAAGCCCGACGGGCTGCTCCACGTCCCGGCCGAGGGGGTCCTCTCGTTCCTGGAGCCGCTTCCGGTCGGGCGGCTGTGGGGGGTGGGGGAGAAGACCGGGGAGCTCCTGGCCCGGCTCGCGATCCGCACGATCGGCGACCTGGCGCGGACCCCGGTCACCGTCCTCGAGCGGATCCTCGGTGAGCAGAGCGCCCGGCACCTGTCCGGCTTGGCCCACGGCGTCGACGATCGCCACGTGGTCGCGTACGAGGCGCCGAAGTCCGTCAGCCACGAGGAGACCTTCGAGCGGGACCTGGACGACGAGGCGGAGATCCTGCTCGAGCTCCTGGCGCTCTCGGGTCGCGTCGCGTCGCGCCTGCGGGCCGACGGCTACCGGGCGCGGACGATCGTCTTGAAGGCGCGCCTGGCGACGTTCACGACCCTCACCAGGTCACGGACGCTGCCCGACCCGACGGACGTCGGCGCCGACCTCTACCGCACGGTCGCGGAGCTCTACCGATCGCTCCCGGGGGCGCGTCGGCGGATCCGCCTGCTGGGGGTCCAGGCCTCGGGGCTCACCCCGGCCGGCTCCGAGCAGCTGGCGATGCTGCGGGGGGAGCGGTGGGGGGACGTCGAGCGGGCGGTCGATCGGATCGAGCGTCGGTTCGGCCGCGGCGCGGCGACCGCGGCGTCGCTGCTCGATCGCGAACGCCGCACGTGAGGGCTCAGCTCCGGCGGCCCTTCGGCCGATGCCTTCCGGTGTCCGTCGGAGCGAACCTATAATCGGTTCACACGGCGACCTCCCGGCGAAGGCAGACGACATGCCCCTCAGCGATCACGAACAGCGCATCCTCGAAGAGATCGAACGCCGGCTGGCGGAGGAGGATCCGCGCCTCGTCGAACAGGTCGGGCGCACCGACCTCTACACGCACCTCGCCCGCCGAATCCGTCTCGCGGTGCTCGGGTTCGGGTTGGGGTTCGCGATGTTGCTGCTGTTCGTCGTGTCGGTGTGGGTGGCGGCGGCCGGCTTCGTGATCATGGTCCTGTCGTCGCTGCTGATCTACCGCTACCTCGGACAGCTCGGCCGCGACCAGATCCGAGCGATGCAGTCGCAGGGTCGCCTGACGCTGCCCGGCGTGCTCGGTCGGATCGCCGGACGGTTCGGGCGCACGCCGCCCCGCACGCCACCGCCCGACGACGACGCCTGAGCACGGCGCCGAGTCGCGCCGACCTCATCGCGCGATCCCGCGGCGCCTCTGACCTGAGCGCTTGCCACCGTTCGCCGCGCTGCTGTACAAAGGGGCCCCTTCCCCAGGGGCGCGTGACCGTTCACCGAAGGTTGAGCCTTCCCCGCTGAGCGATCGCGCACCGGTATCGAGGTCGAACGGGTCAGGCGAAAGGGCGCGCGTCCGATGGAGGGGTTCACGGCTCACCAGGCATGCAAGTTCACCGGTTGCACGCCTCGACAGCTGCGGTACTGGGATCAGATCGGCCTGGTGAGACCGTCCATCCAGGGGACCGGAGGAAGGCCTGGCGTGCCGCGCTTGTACGCGTTCCGCGACCTGGTCGCGCTCCGCGTCGTGAAGTCGCTCCTCGATGGGGGGATGTCGCTCCAACGGGTCCGGCGATCATGGGACTTCCTCAACCGCAAGGCGGGTCTGGACCGACACCTCTCCGAGGTCAAGCTCGTCACCGACGGCCAGAGCATCTTCAAGATCTGCCGCCGCGACGGCGAGGTGATGGATGCCCTGCGCGAGGGCCAGATGGCCTTCTTCGTCGCGATCGACGACATCGCGACCGGCGTCCGGACGAACGTCACGAGCTTCACCGAGGATCGTGAGCGCTTCGTCCGCGCGCTCCGGGAGGCGGCCGCCCACACCGCGACCGGTACGTAGCCGGGGTCCGGGACCCGTCAGCCGCGCCGGTACAGCCCGGTCACACGCCGCAGGAACGGGGTCGTCCGACGGAGCTCTCGGATCGCGGCCGCCGCGTCGCCGGCGGCCTCCGCGGCCTCGGCGTTCGCGGGCGGCTCCGCGGCGTACGCGGCTCCCTGCGTCACCTCGCTCAGGCGCCGCAGATGCGTGTCGTCGGGGAGGACGGTCGCCTCGAGCCGGCGCCGGTATTCCTCGACGGTCTCGCCGCCGTCCCGCGGATAGCCGAGGTCGGCCGCCCGCTCGGTGAAGACGTCGTAGGCGACGAGCACCAGGCCTCGCGGCTCCCGGCCCGCCTTCCGCAAGCGCGACCGGCGGCGCAGGATCCGCCACGGAGGGGTGAGGACCAGGTACAGGGCGGCGAGGCCGAGCAGGGTCCATCCGAGGATCGCCCGGGCGGACGTCCGACGGGTCGAGACCGCCACGTAATGCGTTTCCGTGTCGACACCGGGCAGCGGGCCGGCGCGGCTGCCGACCTGCGGGTTGCTCCGAGCCTCACGAAGCATCAGGCCTCTCAGCCGCGCAGGGATGCCATCGGGTCCGATCGGGCTCGTGGTCACGCTTGGGTCCGTCGGCGGTGTTGTCGCATCGCCGCACCCGCCGGGCACCGAGGTGCAGGGAACGGTCGGGTTCGTGTACGCGAGGGTGGCAGGGTTCAGCCGCCCCGGCGTGGGCTCGAAGCTCATCCAGCCGAACGACGGGAACAGGACCTCCACCCAGGCGTGCGCCTGGTCGCTCGAGACCGTGGCCACACGCGTCTCCGGATCCCACCGCCCGGCCGTATAGCCGTCGACGACCCGGGACGGGATGCCGAGGGTGCGCAGCATCACGGCCATCGCGCTCGCGAACTGCTGGCAGAACCCCCGTCGGTCCCGGGTCAGGAAGTCGAGCAAGGTGTAGGAGTCGTCGCGCCGGGGCACGGTCTCGTCGTAGGTGAACACCGATGTGTCGGTGAGATGGTCCTGGATCGCCATGACGCGCTCGTAGTCGTTCGCCGCGCCCTGCGTCCAGGCCTGGGCGAGCCCCGCGATCCCGGCCGGCAGGTCGGAGGGTAGTGCCGTGTACCGGGAGGCTTGCGCGGCGGTGGGCAGGATCTCGGTCGCGAGCGCGGCCGGGGTTGCGCTCACCCGCAGGCTCGACACGCGGTACTCGGTTCCCTCCTCGAGCGCGCCGTCGGCGATGACGGTTCCGGAGTCCCGGTCGTAGGCGAGCGGCTCATCGCCCATGTCGACCGCGACGGGCGGATACCCGACCGGGACCGCGGGCACGAACTGGACCTGCAGCTGAGCGAGGATGTGGAACGTTTGGTCGACCGTGTCGGTCGTGGGGGTGGTCAGGATCAGCGAGCTGTCCGGCGTGATCGGATCGCCCTCGAGGGTCGGATCCGGTCGCCACGTCGTGCCGTCGAAGTCGGGGAGCGAGAGCAGCCGCCAGTACGACGGCCGATCGGTCTCGACCTTGAACACCTCGATCGGATCGCGCCGTGACAGGCTCGCGCCGATCGAGACGAGCGGGTTCAGGCCGACCTCGTCCGGGTTCGTCGACGAGAGGTCGAAGACCGGTGCGGACCCGAACCCCGGCACGAGGATCGGAACGAGGGCGGCGACGGCCACCGCGGCGACGGCGACCCGTCGGGCACCGCGGCTGGCCGTGGCGGACAGGCGCGCCCGCGCCCCTGGCCCGACCCAGACGGGGCCCCAACCCTGCACGCGGCGAAGGGAATCGGCGAAGACCACCACGAGGCCGGCGCCGAGGAACACGAGCCCGTACCACGGCTTGATCGTCTCCTCGAGGACCGTGTCGGCGAAGGCCAGCAGCGCGATCGGCGGGAGCAGGGCCAGCAAGGGGCTTCCGGCGCGGAACGCGAGCGCATGGGCGGAGAAGATGGCGGCCCACATGCTGGTGACGGCCGCGAGGAAGAGTGGGACGAGGGGCGGCGTCGGCGAGACCTGCACCCGCGCCTGCTCACCGACCTGCCCCGCGGCATCGAGCGCCGCGCGCAGCGTCTCCGTCGACGGGAGACCGTGCCAGAGCGACTCGGGGAAGATCAGCCAGGCGATCGTGAACCCGAGGCCAGCCGCGGAGACGAGCGTCGCGAGCAAGAGGTTCCGTCGCTCGAGCGCGCATGCGATCACCGCCGACACGCACCCGACCAGCATCAGCCGCCAGGTGCTCCCGTGGCCAACGAACACCCGGGCGAAGGCGAACGCCGTCGCCAAGGCGAGGACGACCGTCGCGAGCAGCGCGATCAGCCGCTGGGCGCGAGGAGACGTTCCCTGGGCGCGTTCCATCGATCCCTCAATCGGACGGACGGTGGGAGCACGATGCAGTCCCAGCCGGCCCGCGTGAGGGCGAGCCTGGCCTGCGTCGCGCGTCCTTCGAGCTGGGCCTGCCGCTCGGGCGGCAGCGTGTCGGGGTCGACCGGGTAGATCAGCACGGCGAGCTTCGGGCCGAACGCCGAACCGCTGCGCAGGATCGACGTCAGCTCCTCGGGGAGGGGCGGTCCGGAGACGAACACGAGCGTCGTGTCCGCGGAGGCGCCGGCCCGAAGGTGGGCGAGCGAGGGCCCGATCGACCGGACCGAGACGTGAGAGATCCCGGCCAAGGACTCGAGGAATCGGTCCTCGGATAGCGGTGCCGGCGCCGAGCTGGCCGTCGCGAGGCGGAGCGTGAAACCGCCGCGCACGAGCAACACCCCGAGCGTCGCGGCCACCGAGACGGCGCGCTCGAACGCGGCGCCGTGGATCTGCCCGAGGGCGTAGTCGCGGGTGTCCAGGAACACCAGGCCGGTCGACCGCCGCGACGACTCATCCTGGCGGATCATCAGTTGTCCCGTCCGCGCGACGCTCGGCCAATGGATCCGGCGGAGGTCGTCGCCCTCCTGGTACTGGCGCATCGTGTAGTACTCCTCGCCGACGCGGAACAGATGCTTCGCGCGTGAGGAACCCACCTGGACGCCGAAGGGGGAGTCCGGCGTGCCGAGGAGGTCCTCGACCTCCGGGGTAACGAGCAGCTCGTCCCGGTCCTCGAACTCGAGCCGCTGCCGGGTGAGCGCGAACGGGTCGGTCACGTCGAGGGTCATCGGTCCGATCGGGTAGCGCCCGCGTACCTGTGGGATCAGCGTGTAGCTCGCGCGCTGCACGCCGCGCCCCGGCACGCCCGACACGACGAGGCGAGCGGAGCGACCGAGCGCGCTCGGCAGCCGATCCTCGAACAGCAGGAACGACGTGGTGGCCGGGGAGCGGTTCTCGACCTCGACCTCGACGGTCACCCGCGCGCCGGGCTGGACGCGAACGTCCGAGAGCCGGCGGCGGACCGTGACGCGCTGCCGGTTCCAACGCACGAAGACGCCCGCGATCAGCGGCAGCGCCGCGAGCCCCAGGCCGATGACCTCCAGCCCGGGCGAACCGATCAGGCGCGCCACGAGCCACATCGCGAGACCGGCCACCGCGACGACGACGCCGCGGCCGGCGAGCATCAGGAACCGTCCAGGACCGGGACCGGCGTGGAGTCCAAGATCTCCTGGAGGACCACCTCGGTGGAGCGGCCGGTCATCACCGCGTCCGCCGTGACGATGATGCGGTGGGCGAGGGCCGGGAGCGCCAGCGCCTTCACGTCATCGGGGATCACGTAGTCGCGCTCGTCCGCTGCGGCCACGGCCCGGCTCGCTCGCAGGATCATGATCGAGGCGCGCGGGCTCGCGCCGAGGTACACGTCCGAGTGCCGGCGGGTCGCCTCCACGAGGCTCACGATGTAGGCGCGGATCGCCGGGGCCACGTGGACCAGGCGAGCCTGCTCGATCATCTCGGCCACCCCGGGGGCGTCGGTCACGGGCCCGATGTCGCCGAGCGGCTCGCCACTCGTGTGGCTTGCGAGGATCTCGCGTTCCACGTCGGCGTCGGGGTAACCGATGGACAGGCGCATCGCGAACCGGTCGAGCTGGGCCTCCGGGAGCGGATAGGTTCCCTCGTGCTCGATCGGGTTCTGCGTCGCGATCACCATGAACGGCGTCCCGAGCGGGTGCGTCATCGTGTCGACCGTCACCTGGCGCTCCTCCATGCACTCGAGCAGCGCCGACTGCGTCTTGGGGCTCGCCCGGTTGATCTCGTCGCCGAGCACGATGTTGGCGAAGATCGCCCCCGGCTTGAACTCGAAATCGCCGTGCTCCTGGTTGAAGACGTTCACCCCGGTCACGTCCGTAGGGAGCAGGTCCGGGGTGAACTGGATCCGACGGAACGAGCAGTCGATCGACCGGGCGATCGCCTTGGCGAGCATCGTCTTGCCCACGCCCGGGACGTCTTCGATCAGCAGGTGACCTTCGGCGACCAGCGCGACGAGGGCGAGCCGGATCTCCGCGTGCTTCCCGCGGACGACCTGCTCGACGTTCTCCTCGATCTCGCGGAATCGGGCGGCGAACCGCTGCCACTCCTGTGGGCGCTGTCGGACCTCCACCTTCACCTCCGGCCGGGACGGGCAACCATCTTACGGCGGGTATCGGCCCAGGGTTCCCGCGGTCGCGCCTCGGCGGCCGACCACGGACGAAGGAGCGCAAGTTCCCGCAATCTCGGACCGATGCGGGGGTGGGATCGAGGTGGCGGCGGGTCGGAGCCCGGATCGCGGACGCCCCGCGCGGCCCCTGTTCGCAACTTCAGGCATCACGTCTGGGACGACCCGCCGCCCTCGCAGGTATTACACCGGTGTGATCCGTGAGGGGCAAGCACCTCCCGCACCGATCGTCCCTGCGGATCGTCGGGAAGCCCCGTGCGAAAGGATGCCGGATACACTGCCCTGACGATGGGACGAGCCCTGGTCCTGAACGCCTCGGATGCGCCCCTGGCGGTGGTCCCCGCGCGCCGGGCGGTGGTCCTCGTCCTGAAGGAGAAGGCGGAGGTCGTCGCCTCGAACGGGATGGTCTTCCACGCCGAACGGATCACGCTCGAGGCCCCATCGGTCGTGCGGCTCCGCCGCTTCGTACGCGTCCCGTACCGTCCGCACGCGCCGCTCACGCGGCGGGCCGTGTTCGCCCGCGACGAGTGGTCGTGCCAGTACTGTGCCGCACCCGCCGAGAACCTCGACCACGTGATCCCGCGCTCTCGCGGCGGCACGCATACCTGGGACAACGTCGTCGCGTCGTGCAGGCGGTGCAACGCGCGCAAGGAGAATCGGACGCCCCAGGAAGCGGGCTTCCGCCTCCGGCGGCTCCCGTTCGCGCCGACCGACGGCTTCCGCCTGACGATCGGCCGGCTCGAACCCGGCTGGGAGCCCTACCTCTAGCACGTTCTCCGGTTCCCTTCGCACCCCCGCTCACCCTCGGTCACGCCGTTCCTGACCCTGCCCCGGTCGTCCCGGGCCGACGCGAGCCGCCCACCGCGGATGATCGAGGATGCGACCGAACAGCAGTTCGGTCGCATCTTCGATTGACGCGGTGGAGCGCTGGTGGCATAAACGTGGGACTCAGTGGAGCAAGAGGGGAGGAGGCGTGGCCGAGCTGCTCGGCACGCATAGCTACTCGCTCGACCCCAAGGGCAGGGTGTCGTTGCCGGCTCGATTCCGTGAGGCGTTCGCCGATGGCGCGTGGCTCACGGTCGGGCAGGACGGCTGCCTGTTCTGCTTCCCCAGGGCCGAGTGGGAGCGGCGGAGCGACGAGGTCGCGTCTTCTCCCTTGGCCGATGCGGACGGCCGCGCGTACGCGCGGATGTTCTTCGGCTCCTCCGATGAGGCGAAGCTCGACGCGCAGGGACGGGTGACGATCCCGCAGCGCCTGCGCGAGTCGGCGGGGATCACCAAAGAGGTCGTGGTCCTCGGGGTCCGCGATCGCATGGAGATCTGGGACCGAGACGCGTTCGAGCGCTACCAGGACACGTTCGCCGGCGCATACCGCGCCGGCGCGCTCGAGCCGAGGAGGCAACCGTGATCGATCGACCCCACAAGCTCGCCACCGAGGTACGCCAGACGCTCTCGTTGATCGGCATCACCGCGCTCACGATCCTGGCGTCGATCGGTGTGGGCCTGCTGGCCGGGCACCTAGGCTGACGTGGGAGCACCGAGCGATGCCCCGCACACGCCGGTCATGGCGGAGGAAGTGATGGGCTTCCTCGGGGGGCGTCATCGGGTGCTCGACATGACGCTCGGGGCGGGTGGCCATGCGGAGGCCCTGCTGCGCGGTGGCACGCAACGGCTGATCGGCGTGGATCGCGACCCGGAGGCCCTCGCGTACGCGGCCCGCCGGCTGGCGCCGTTCGGCGAGCGCTTCCGCCCGCTGCGGGCTCGGTTCTCAGAGGTTGGGTCGGACGCCGTCGGGGGACGGGTGGACGGGGTGCTGTTCGACCTGGGCGTGTCGTCGATGCAGCTCGACGAGGGCGGTCGTGGGTTCAGCTTCCGCAACCCCGGACCGCTCGACATGCGGATGGAGGGCGCCGACGCTCCGGACGTCGGACCGTCCGCCGCCGACCTGGTCAACGGGCTCCCCGAGGACGAGCTCGCCGACCTGATCTTCCGCCTCGGCGAGGAGCGCCGCTCGCGGCGGATCGCCAAGGCGATCGTGGACGCCCGCCGGCTCCAGCCGATCGAGACCACGGATCGGCTCGCCGCCGTCGTCGTGGGCGCCGTGGGACGACGTCCGGGGGGCCCCCACCCCGCGCGTCGGACGTTCCAGGCGCTCCGCATCGCGGTCAACCGGGAGATCGAGGAGCTCGCCGCCTCCCTGCCTCAGGCGGTCGACCTCCTCGTCCCCGGTGGCCGCATGGTCGTGATCTCCTACCACTCCCTCGAGGATCGGGTCGTCAAGGGCGTGTTCCGCGACGACCCAGGGGTCCGGCGGCTGACGAAGAAGCCGGTCGTCGCCTCCGCGGCCGAGATCGCGCGGAACCCCCGGGCGCGCGCCGCGAAGCTCCGCGCGGCCGAACGGCTCCCGGAGGCGGCGTGAGCGTCCCGGCCCCCCAGCTTCCCGCGACCGGACCCGAGCCGCGCGTCACCCGGCGCGCGCCCTCCGGGCGACCGGTCACGGGTCCGATCCGTCCGCCGGCTCCCGCGCGGACGACCGCGGCGCGCCCGCGGACCGCTACCCCTCCCCAGCTTCGTCGGCGGGCGCGCCGCGGGCCCCACCCCGTGTTCTGGCTCTTCTCGGCGACGGTGATCATCGCGATGATCGTGGGCGTCGTCGCGCTGAACGCGATGCTCGCCCAGACGGCGTTCGCGATGCACGCGGTACGGTCCGAGCTGACCGAGCTCACGGAACGACACGAGGTCCTCGTGAAGCAGCTCGCCACCTCGTCGGCACCGGGGAGGCTCGCGGACTGGGCCGACTCCCAAGGGATGGTGACGCCGGACCGGGTCGCGATCCTGCCCGTCCCCGGCGTGGCGAGACCCGAGCGAGGGTGACCGGCCGGTGCGGCGCTTCCCCACCCACCGACTGATCGCGCTGCTCGCGGTGATGCTGCTCGCGTTCGCCGGCATCGTCGTGCGGTTGGCCACGTTGCAGGGAACCCGCGTGCAGGACGGCCAGACGCTCGCGCAGTACGGGCTCGATCACCGGCTGCGGACCGTCCCGCTCCCGGCCGAGCGCGGTGCGATCCGCGACCGGCATGGGGCCCCGCTCGCGATCTCGCTCGACGCCCGCGACATCTACGCGGACCCGCGCCTCGTGACCGATCCGGTCGGAGAGGCCGCGCAGATCGCCGCGATCCTCGAGGTCAAACCGAAGACCCTTCTGCCGGACCTCACGGCGGACGGGACGTTCACCTACATCGCCCGACAGGTGGACGAAGACGTCGCGCGCCGCATCGAGCAGCTCCAGCTGCCCGGGATCGGCTACCTTCGGGTCCCGAAGCGGTACTACCCGGCCGGATCGCTCGCCGCCCAGGTCCTGGGGTTCGTGGGGGTGGACGGCGTCGGCCTCGCGGGGCTCGAGCAGGAGTGGGACACCGAGCTCGCCGGCATCCCGGGGGAGCGCACCGCCGAGCTCGCGCCGAACGGACAACCGATCGCGCAGGGCGAGAACGTGGAGCGCGATCCGGTGGACGGTGTCGACCTGATCACCACGCTGGATCGGCAGATCCAGTTCCAGGCGCAGGAGGCGTTGGCGGCGGCGGTCGTGGCGAACCAAGCGAAAGCCGGCACGATCGTCGTGATGGACCCGAAGACGGGCGACGTCTACGCGATGGCATCCGTGCCCGGGTTCGACGCGAACCGGTTCGCCGAGGTCGATCCGGACGTGTGGCGGAACCGGGCGATCACGGATGCGTTCGAGCCCGGGTCCGTCCTGAAGGTCGTCACCGCCGCGGCCGCGATCGAAACCGGCACCGTCTCGATGTCGGAGCGCTTCCAGGTGCCCGACGCGATGCGGGTGGGGGAGTTCACGATCCACGACTCGCACGCGCATCCGGTGCAGACGATGCTGCTGAGCGACATCATCGCCCAATCCAGCAACATCGGGATCGCCAAGGTGGCCGAGCGGATGGGCGGGGATCGGCTCGATGACTTCCTGCGGAGGTTCGGCTTCGGCGAGGACACGGGGGTCGGGTTCCCGGGTGAGAGCCGCGGCGTCCTGCCGGCCCTCGACGACTGGAGCGACACGAGCCTCGCGACGTTCTCCTACGGGCAGGGGATGACGGTCACGCCGCTGCAGATGGCGAGCGTCTACGCGACGATCGCGAACGGAGGCGTCTGGATCCAGCCGCGTCTGGTGCGTGCGACGAGGCTCCCCGACGGGGAGGTGCGCACGGCGCCACCGCCCCGGACCCACCGGGTGATCGACTCGGCGACCGCGGACCTGATGACGGAGATGCTGGCCTTGGTCGTGCAGGATGGCACGGGCACGACCGCCCGGATCCAGGGCTACCAGGTCGCCGGCAAGACCGGCACCGCCCTGAAGCCGGAGGCGGGTGGCGGCTACGGCGAGCGGTACGTGGCGTCGTTCATCGGATTCCTGCCCGCGTCCGCCCCCCGCGTGGTGGTCGCCGCGTTCATCGACGAGCCGACGACGATCTACGGCAGCGTCGCGGCCGGTCCGCTCTTCCAGCAGGTCGCACGCTACGCGATCCAACGCCTCGGGATCGCCCCGGCGGACGAGGTCACGCTCCCGCCCCATCTGCTCGGCCAGCCATGAGCGACGGAGGCCCGCGGCCGGGGGCGCGGGTAAGCTCGGAGCCGGTGGTCCGCTCCTTCCCCCCGCTGTCCGAGGTGGCCGCCGCCGTCCCCGGCGCCGAGGTGCGCGGCGAGGGCGACGTCACCCCGTCCGACGTCGCGTTCGACGTCCGTGCCGTGCCCGTGGGCGCGCTCTTCTTCTGCGTCCGCGGCGAACGAGCCGACGGGCACGGGTTCGCCGGCGAGGCGGTCGCGGCCGGCGCCTCGGCCCTCGTGGTCGAACGGTGGTTGGAGCCGCCGGTGCCGCAGGTGCGCGTGCCGTCGGTGCGCGAGGCCATGGGCCCGATGTCGGCCGTCGTCTTCGGACACCCGGCCGGTGCGATGGCTACGGTCGCGATCACCGGGACGAACGGCAAGACGACCGTGACGTACCTCCTGGAGGCGATCTTCCGCGCCGCCGGGCTCACGCCGGGCGTGATCGGCACGATCGGCGCGCGGATCGACGGGGCGCAGATCGAGCTCGCGCGCACGACGCCCGAGGCGCCCGAGCTCCAGCGCCTGCTCGCGCGGATGCGTGACGGCGGCGTCGCCGCGGTCGCGATGGAGGTGTCCTCGCACGCGCTGGCACAGCGCCGCGCGGACGGCGTGACGTTCGACGTCGCGGTCTTCACGAACCTCTCCCAGGATCACCTCGACTTCCACCGGACGATGGAGGCCTACGGCGCAGCGAAGGCGCGGCTCTTCACGCCCGAGCTCAGCCGCCGGGGCGTGGTCAACGTGGACGACCCGACCGGGCGGCGGATCGCCGAGGAGGCGTCCATCGCCGTGACCACGTTCGGCACGTCGAGCGACGCTTCGCTCCGGGCGGTGGACGTCACGACGGATCGAGACGGGATCGCCTTCTCCGTGCAGGGCGATCGGCTCCGGTCCCCGCTCCTGGGCGCCTTCAACGTGGACAACGTCCTCGCCGCGTACGCGGCCGCTCGCGAGCTCGGGCTCGGATCCGACGCGATCGCCGAGGGGGTGCGTTCGGTCGCCACGGTCCCGGGCCGGATGGAGCGCGTCGACGGGGGCCAGGGATTCCTGCTGGTGGTGGACTACGCGCACACGCCGGATAGCATCCTCAGCGTGTTGCGCGCGGCGCGGCCGCTCTCGACCGGGCGGGTGATCGTGGTGTTCGGTTGCGGCGGCGATCGCGACCACGCCAAGCGACCCCTGATGGGGGAGGCCGCCACCGCGGCCGCGGATCTGACGTTCGTGACGAGCGACAACCCGCGCTCCGAGGACCCGCAGGCGATCGTCGACGAGATCCTTCCCGGTGCGCGCCGAGGCGGCGGAGCCTACGTCGTGGAGCTCGATCGGCGGGCCGCGATCACGCGTGCCGTCGCGGAGGCCTCCGGCGGCGACGTGGTCGTCATCGCCGGCAAGGGGCACGAGCCCGGCCAGACGTTCCGCGACGGAACCGTCCCGTTCGACGACCGCGCCGTCGCGCGTGAAGCGCTCGAGGCCGGGGGTCCGCGGTGAAGCCGCGTTCGATGTCGGACGTGGCGCGCGCCGTGGACGGGCTCTTCCTGGGCGAGGACGTCGAGGTGAGTTCGATCGCGATCCACTCCGACGATGTGGTGCCCGGGTCGCTGTTCGTCGCGCTCCCTGGCGAGCGGGTGGACGGGGCGCGGTTCGTTCCCGAGGCGTTCGAGCGCGGGGCCGCGGGGGTCCTGGTCCGCGACGGGCTGGACGTGGACGGGCCCGCGGTGTCGGTGCGCTCCACCGCGGAGGCGCTCATGACGCTTGCCGCCGACGAGCGGTCCCGCCTCACCGCGCGGATCGTCGCGATCACGGGCGCGAACGGCAAGACGACAACGAAGGATCTCGCGGCGGCGGTCCTGTCCACGCGGTACCGGACGCACGCCAGCCCCGCCTCGTTCAACAACGAGATCGGCCTGCCGGTCACCCTCCTCGGCGCCCCGGACGGGACCGAGGTCATCGTGGCGGAGATGGGAGCGCGCCACGTCGGGGACGTGGCGCTCCTGTGTCGGGTCGCGCGCCCGCACGTCGTCGTCGTGACGAACGTCGGTGTGGCGCACATGGAGGTCTTCGGGAGCTGGGACGCGATCGTCGAAGCGTCCGCGGAGCCCGTCGAGGCGATCGGGGACGACGGCGTCGCCGTGCTCTGGGCCGACGACCGGGTGGTCGGGGACCTCGCCGGCCGGACGTCCGCGCGCGTGATCACCTTCGGGTCGATCGACACGGCCGACGTCCGGTCGGAGGGGATCGAGCTGGACGCCGACGGGCGGGCCACGTTCGCGATCCACCACGGAACGGAACGGGCGAGCGTCTCCCTGCGGACGCCCGGAGCGCATATGGTCGCGAACGCGCTCGCGGCGGCCGCCGTCGGGGTGGCGCTCGAGGTGTCGATCCGGGACGCCGCAGGGGCCCTCGCCCGCGCGGAGGTCTCGCCGTGGCGGATGGAGTCCTTCACTACCCGCGACGGGATCCGGGTCGTGAACGACGCGTACAACGCGAGCCCGGAGAGCGTCGCCGCCGCGCTGCGGACCGCCAGGTGGATGGCGGGCGAGGGCCATCTGATCGCCGTCCTCGGTCCGATGGCCGAGCTCGGCCCGATCGCGGACGCGGAGCACGAGCGGGTCGGGGAGCTCGCCGCCCGTATCCGGGTCGACCGGTTGATCACGGTCGGCGAGGGGGCCCGGCCGATCGCGAACGCCGGGCTCCGCGAGGGTGTCGAGCCCGGGCACGTGGCGAGCTACGACGCTCCCGACGAGGCCCTCGCGGACGTTCGCCGCTCGGCCCGGCCCGGCGACGTCGTCTTGGTCAAGGGCTCGCGCGTCGCGGGGCTCGAGCGACTGGCGGAGGCGCTGCGGTGATCTCGATCCTCGTGGCGGCGGCGATCGGCCTGACCGTGACCTTGCTCGGGACGCCGGTCGCGATCCGCGCGTTCCGGGTCTGGGGATGGGGGCAGCGGATCCGCGAAGACGGGCCGCACACGCACTTCGAGAAGATGGGCACGCCGACGATGGGCGGGATCGTCGTCCTGCTCGGGCTCGTGGCGGGGTTCATCGGGGCTCGGGCGACCTTCCGAGGCCTGACCCCCGCAGGGCTGGCTCTGGTGCTCGCTGCCGTGGGCTTCGGTGTGGTCGGGTTCCTCGACGACCTGCTGAAGGTCCGACGCCGACGCTCGCTCGGCCTGTCGAAGGCGCAGAAGTTCCTCGGCACGGCCGTGGTCTCGGTCGTGTTCGCCGTGATCGTCGCGCACGCGAGCGGGGAGACCGGGACGTCGACCGAGCTGTCGTTCCTGAGACCGACCGGACTCGACCTCGGCGCGTTCTTCTTCGTGTGGGCGTTCGTCATGCTCACGTCCTCGTCCCACGCCGTGAACCTCACCGACGGGCTCGACGGGCTCGCTTCCGGCTCGTCGATCCTCGTGGCATCCGCGTACATCTTCATCGCGTTCTGGCAGTACCGGCACACGTGCCAGCTCCTGCCGGCGCAAGCGGACGGGAGCCCGGCGGCCGCGTGCTACGGCGTGGATCCGAACGCGATGCTCGATACGGCGATCACCGCGGCCGCGATGATGGGCGCGGTCACGGGGTTCCTCTGGTGGAACGCCGCCCCGGCGCGGATCTTCATGGGGGATACGGGGTCGCTCGCGCTCGGCGGGTTCTTCGGGGCGCTCGCGCTCACGACGAACACCCAGCTGCTCCTGGTGATCCTCGGCGGGCTGTTCGTGATCGAGACGATGTCGGTGATCCTGCAGGTGATCTCGTTCCGGGGGTTCCACCGGCGGATCTTCCGGATGTCGCCGATCCACCACCATTTCGAGCTCGCGGGTTGGCCGGAGTTCACGGTGATCGTGCGGTTCTGGATCATCGCCGGGTTGTGCGTCGCGACCGGGCTCGGACTCTTCTACTACGACTTCATCGTCCGCGGAGGCCTCGGGTGACGGGAGCGTTCGCGGGCGAGCGGGTGGTCGTGGTCGGCGCGGAGACGGCGGGCGCGGCCGCAGCCCTAGTGCTCGCGGACGAGGGCGCCGACGTCTGGGTGAGCGAAGCCCGGTCGTCGTCGGAGCTCGCCCGCGCGCGGGAGCTCGCCGCCCGGGGGATCGAGGTCCGTGCCGGCGGGCACGAGCCGTCGCACCTCGATGGGGCCTCCCTCGTCGTGGCGAGCCCCGGCGTCACACCCGACGCACCCGTGCTGTCCTGGGCGGCCGAACGGGGCATCCCGATCTGGGGTGAGCTGGAGCTGGGGGCGCGGCTCTGCCGGGTCCCGTACGTGGCGATCACCGGCACGAACGGCAAGACGACCACGACGGGCATGGTCTCCGCGATCCTGCGGGCAGGCGGCCTCGACGCGATCGCCTGCGGGAACATCGGCCACCCGTTCCCCGTGGCTGCGCGCGAGGGACATGAGGCGCTCGTGGTGGAGGCCTCCTCGTTCCAGCTCCGGCTGGTCGAGACGTTCCACCCGGAGGTTTCCGTGCTGCTGAACCTCGCCCCCGACCACCTCGATCACCATGGTTCGTTGTCGGCCTACGCGGATGCGAAGCGGAGGGTCTTCGCCGGTCAGGGCGAGGGCGACACGCACGTCGGCAACGCGGACGACGCCGCGTCCTCGGCGCTCTCGCGCGAGGCGCCGTGCGGGGTGGTGTGGTTCCGGCTCGACGCCCCGGCTCCCGGCGAGGTCGGGTACCGGGGCACGGAGCTGATCTCGCGGCTCGGCGACGAGCTCGCGCTGGCGCGCGTCGAGGAGGCCCGTCCGGCCTATCGGGCCGACGCCGCCGCGGCGGCGGCAGCCGCGATCGCCTTCGGGGTCGATCCCGGTGCGGTTCGGATCGGCCTGGCGACGTACGAACCCGCGCGCCACCGTGGCGAGGTGGTGGCGGAGGTGGCTGGCGTCCGCTTCATCGACGACTCGAAGGCGACGAACGTCCACGCGGCGCTGGCTGCGCTCGACGGGACGCGCGACGCGGTCCTGATCGCGGGCGGGAGAGCCAAGGGCGTCGATCTGTCGCCGCTCGCATCCCGGGCCGACCGGCTGATCGGTGTCGTGGCGCTGGGGGAGTCTGCCGAGGAGGTGGCCGCCGTCTTCGAGGGCCTCGTGCCGACGCGGCTCGCCGGGTCGATCGAAGAGGCGACGCGCCTCGCCTTCGAGGTCGCGATCCCCGGAGGCGTCGTCCTGCTCGCACCCGCCTGCGCCAGCTGGGACATGTTCCGGGATTACGCCGAACGGGGCGATCGGTTCGCGGCGGCCGCTCGAGCCCTCGGGGCCGAGGTGTCGACCCGTGGCTGAGGGATCCCTCCGCCGCCAGCCCGCGAGCGGTGCCCGCATCGTCGCACCGCGGCCCGCGTCGGCGCCAGGATCCACGCCCGTACGACGCCCTCCGACGGGGGAGCTGCCGGGCGGGGTCGACGGGCATCGTCGCCGCGGTGCCCACCAGGGGCATCGGGCCGGCGTCGCGCCGCTACAGGCGGTGCCGTCGGAGGCCGAGCGCCAGCGCCGCGAACGGGCGACCGCGGCGCGCGTGAGCCGGTACCTGTTGTTGGCTCCCACGGCGCTGCTGACCGTGACCGGACTCGTGATGGTCTTCTCCGCGAGCTCCGTGTCGGCGTTCACTACCTACGGGTCGAGCTTCTGGTTCTTCAACCGACAGCTGCTCTACGCCGCGGTGGGGTGCGTCCTGCTGTTCCTCACCTCGCGCATGCGGTACGGGGTCTGGCAGCGGCTGTCGGTCCCGTTCCTCGCGATCACGATCGGGCTCCTGCTCCTCGCGCTGCATCCGGCAGCCGGGACCTCCGCCTACGGCGCCTCGCGATGGATCGATCTCGGCGCCTTCACCCTGCAACCGTCGGAGTTCGCGAAGCTCGGCCTGGTGGCCTTCGCGGCGACCGTCCTGACGAAGAAGTGGAACAAGCTCGACGAGCCGATGCACCTGATGATCCCGCTGGGGATCGTCGTGGCCGTGGTCGCAGGCATCGTGATCATGCAGCGCGACCTCGGGACCACGCTGATCCTCGTCGGCACGATGTTCCTGTTGCTGTTCGTGGCGGGCGTCCGGTTGCGGTACCTGGTCGTCACCGGGGGCTTCGGGTTGCTGTGCACCGCATACCTGATCTTCGGCGAGGGCTACCGGCGGACGCGGCTCCTGTCGTTCAGCGACCCTTGGTCCGACGCGCAGAACACCGGCTACCAGTTGATCCAGGGGCTCATCGCCCTGGGGTCGGGCGGGTGGTTCGGGGTCGGCCTCGGGGCGAGCCGACAGAAGTGGGAGTTCGTCCCGAACGCCCACACGGACTTCATCTTCGCGATCATCGGCGAGGAGCTGGGGTTCATCGGCGGCCTCGCGGTGCTCGCCCTGTTCGCACTGCTGATCTACGCCGGGATCCGGATCGCCGTGCGAGCGCCCGATACGTTCGGACGGCTCCTCGCGGCCGGGATCACCGCCTGGATCGGGCTCCAGGCGATCGTGAACCTCGGCGCTGTGACGGGGCTGCTCCCGATCACGGGGGTCCCGCTCCCGCTCGTGTCCTTCGGAGGGTCCGCGTTGATCGTGACCCTGGCCGCGGTCGGGATCCTGTCGAACATCGCGCGCGCCTCTGCCGGTCCGCGACCGGGGCGCCACCGCGCGGCGAGGGAAGGACGGCGGTGAAGGTCGTGGTGGCCGGGGGCGGGACCGCCGGGCACGTGTTCCCGGCCGTCGCGCTCGCCGAGCGCCTCCGCGACGACGGACACGAGATCACGTTCGTCGGCTCGCCCGACGGACAGGAGGCGCGGCTCGTCCCGGCGGCGGGTTTCCCGTTCCACCCCGTCCGGGCGCAGAAGATGGTCCGAACCGCTTCGCTGCGGACCGCGACCGCTCCGGTCGTCGCGATCCGCTCGGTCCGCGACGCCCGACCGTTCGTGCGCGGGGCCCGCGTCGTCGTCGGGGTCGGCGGTTACGTGAGCGCGCCGACGGTGCTGGCAGCCCGCCGGGCGGGGGCCCGCGTGGTCCTGCACGAGCAGAACGCGATCCCCGGGCTCGCGAACCGGCTGCTGTCGCGCCGTGCCGACGTCGTCGCGCTGTCGTTCGCGGACGCGGCCGCGCGGTTCCCTCGTCGGACGCGTACCGTCGTCACGGGCAACCCGGTCCGTGCCGCCGTCGCCGCGGTGCCGGATCGACGTCCGGAGCTGATCGCGGAGGCGCGGGCTTCGATGGACCTCGAGCCGGGCCGCACGACGGTCTGCGTCTTCGGCGGGAGCCAGGGCGCCCGGTCCCTCGACCGGCTGATCTCCGGCGCCGCGGACGCGCTCGCCGAGCGTTCGGACCTGCAGCTGCTCGTCCTGACCGGTCCGGCCAACCTGGCGCTGCTGCGCGTGGCCGTCGAGCGGGAACGTCCGCTCCGAGTGCGCGCGATCGGGTTCCTGGACCGGATCGAGCTCGCGCTCGCCGTCGCGGACCTGGCGGTTTCGCGTGGCGGCTCCGGTCACCTGACCGAGCTCGCGGTCTGCGGGATCCCGGCGGTCGTCGTGCCCTATCCCCACGCCACCGAGAACCACCAGGAAGCGAACGCCCGTGAGCTCGAGCGAGCGGGAGCCGTCGAGGTCGCGGTCGAGGCGACGCTCACGCCGGAAGGGCTGGCGCGGCGGATCGCCGGGCTGGTGGACGACGCGGACGCGCGCGCGGCGATGCGGACCGCCGCCTCGGCGTGGGCCAAGCCCGACGCCGATCGCCGTCTCGCCGACGTGATCGAGCGGGTGGGCGCGTGACCGCGGCATCCACGTGGACCCCGCCGCCGGGGTCGATCCCCACGCTCGCCGTGCCGTCGCTCGACGGCGTCCGGCGCGTGCATCTGGTGGGGATCGGCGGGGCCGGCATGCGGAACCTGGCGAAGCTCCTGGTCGCGCGCGGGGTATCGGTGTCCGGGTCCGACATGAAGGATGGGGCGGCGCTCGAAGGGCTCCGCGCGATCGGCGCGAAGGTCCACGTCGGCCACGACGGGGCGAACGTCGGCGACCCAGATGCGGTGGTGATCTCGAGCGCGATCCCCGAGGCGAACCCGGAACTGCGCGCGGCCGAAGCCCGCGGCATCGCCGTCTGGCGGCGTCAACAGGCGCTCGCGGCGCTCGTGCGCGATCACCGCGCCGTGGCGATCGCGGGCACGCACGGCAAGACCACCGTCACGTCGATGCTCGCGACGGTCCTCGAGGACGGGGGGGTGGATCCGACGTACCTGATCGGCGGCGACCTGAACGAGAGCGGGAGCGGCGCGCGGCACGGCCGCGGTGACGCGTTCGTGTTCGAAGCGGACGAGAGCGACGGCTCGTTCCTGTTGATCGAGCCTTGGTGCGGCGTGATCACGAACATCGAGGTCGATCACGTCGACTTCTATCCGGGCGGACTCGACGAGATCGTGGAGGCGTTCGCGGTGTTCGCCGGTCGGTGCGACTCGGTCGTGGCGTTCGGGGACGACTCCGCCGTGGGCGACGCGCTGGCGCGCGCCGGCATGACGGCCACGACGTACGGGTTCGGCGAGGGCAACGACCTGGCGGTGAGCGTGACGGAGCTTGGCCCCGACGGCGCGCGGGGCACGGTGCGCATCGGGGGCGGGTCCGCCATCCCGCTCCGCCTCAGGATCGACGGTCCCCACAACCTCCTGAACGCCGCAGCGGCGATCGCGGTCGCGGCCCGTCTCGACGTTCCGCCGGCGAGCGCCGCCGCGTCGCTCGAGTCGTTCGGCGGGGTCCACCGCCGGTTCGAGCTACGGGGCACGGCGCGTGGAGCCCGGTTCTTCGACGACTACGGGCACACCCCGACCGAGATGGCCGTCACGATCGATACCGCGCGCCGGTACGGACCCGCGCGGCTGATCGCCGTGGTCCAACCCCATCGGTACTCGCGCGTCCAGGCGCTCTGGCGCGATCTCGGCGCGAGCGTGGCCGGGGCCGACGTCGTGATCGTGACCGACGTGTACGGCGCCGCGCAGCCCCCGATCCCGGGCATCACCGGGAAGCTCGTCGTCGATGGCGTGCAGCTGGCGTCGCCGGGGCGGCGCACCCTCTACCTCCCACACCGACCGGACGTGGTCGCCTTCCTGGAGCACGAGGTCCGCGCCGGCGATCTCGTCGTGACGATGGGTTGCGGCGACGTGTGGATGCTCGGCGACGAGGCCCGCGCCGCGATCGATGGGAGGTCGCGATGAGCGACGCGATCCATGCGGCGGAGACGATCCTCCGGGCGGCCTGCGGCGATCGGGTCCGCACCGCGTTCGCCCTCGCCCCGCTCACGACCTTCCGGATCGGCGGACCGGCGGCGCTGTTCCTCGAGCCCGGTTCGGAGGACGATCTCGCCGCGGCGAGCGCCGCGATCCGGGCGACGGACCTGCCCCACGTCGTCATCGGCAAGGGATCGAACGTGCTGATCGCCGACGAGGGGTTCCCTGGGCTCGTGCTCCGGCTCGGTCGAGGGTTCCGGTGGGCGGGGCGTGACGGCGCGCGCCTCACGGTGGGAGCCGCGATGCCGCTACCCGCGCTATCGGGGATCGCCCTGCACCACCGGCTCACCGGGCTCGAGTTCGGCGTGGCGATCCCCGGGACCCTGGGAGGCGCCGTCCGGATGAACGCCGGCGCCCACGACGGCGAGATGGCCCGCGTCGTGGATCGGGTCGACGTGTACCGGTTGGCCCGGGGGCGGCCGGAGGCGATCGCCGGGGAGGATGTCGGATTCACCTACCGCAGCTCATCCTTGCCGGCCGACGCCGTGGTGGTCGGAGCGGTCGTCGCGCTCGACCCCGATGGAGCCGATGCGATCCGCTCGCGGATGGACGACGCGCGAGCGTGGCGGCGCCGGACGCAGCCGATCGCGGAGCCGAACTGCGGGAGCGTGTTCACGAATCCGCCGGGCGACCACGCCGCGCGGTTGATCGATGAAGCGGGAGGCAAGGAGCTGCGGGTGGGCGGTGCCCGCGTCTCCGCCAAGCACGCGAACTTCATCGTCGCCGATCCGGGCTCCACCGCCGCCGACGTCCTCGGGCTGATCGAGGCCGTGCAGGCCCTGGTCGAGCGAGGGTCCGGCATCAGGCTCGAACCAGAGGTTCGGCTCATAGGGAGGTTCGACCGTGTCCACCGATGACGCCATCCGCGGTCCCGTGTCCGAGGGAACGCTTCCGGACGAGCCGGCCATCCAGGTGCCGACGGTGACCGCGCAGGCAACCGTGGGCCTGGATGCGGAGCGACTGGTCGTGGTGGAGCCGGCCGCCGAGGTGACGGCCCCTCCGACCCCCTCCGGATCCGGGGACGTGGCGGACGAGCAGCCGCACGAGCCGGAGGCCCTCGACACCGGTCGCGGTTCCGGGAACGACGACGGCGCCGCCGACGCCGATGATGCACCCCGGTCCGAGAGGGGTCCGTCCGGCGCCGCCGGACCTACCCCCGACCCGAACACGCCGACACGTGCACCGTCGGGGTGGCCCCGCCGGTTGTTCGCGCTCCTCGGCGCGACCGCCGCCCTCGTCGCCGCGGGGCTGTTCGCCCTGACGTTCACGTCGTTCTTCGCGGCGGATGCGATCCGGGTGCGCGGGATCCACCACCTCACGAAGGGGCAGATCCTTCGCCTCTCGGGGTTGGAGCGAGGCGTCAACGTCTTCCATCTCGACGCGGCCGCGGTCGAGGAGCGCGTCGAGGCCGACCCTTGGGTGGCCGGGGCGACCCTGACGAAGGACCTGCCCTCGACCGTGATCCTCACGATCCATGAGCAGGCCCCGGTCGCGGTGGTGAACGACGGCTCGATCGAGCGTCTCGTCGGCGAAGACGGGGGTCTGCTCGGGGTAGGTGCGCCATCGAACCTCCCTCGGATCGTCGCCGAGGAGGGCGCGACGACCGCGGACCTCGACGCGGTCCGCGGTGCCGCGCGAGCGGTGTCCGCGATGCGCCCCGAGATCCGTCGGATGATCGCGTTCGTGGTGCTGCTGCCCGAAGGGGAGCTCGCCCTCGAGCTGCGATCGGGCGTCCCCGTCGCGTACGGCGCGGCCGAGGACGAGGCGTCGAAGGCGCAGGCCCTCGCGGCGATGATCCGCTACGCGGAACGGACCGGCGGACGGTACATCTCGATGAACGTCTCGGTGCCGACCGCTCCCGCAGGGACCCTCATCGGGGGCTCGGAGCCCGCCTGACTCGGTCACGATCGCCACGCTGCGAACTGTCATCGGTCGGCACAACCCGGGCCGTCCGGTGGCTTGACGGACCTGCGGTTTCTCAGTATGGTGACCACCTCCACGTGAGGTAGATATAACAATAACTATCTACTTGACGGTTAGGATATGGACATGAGCGACGGCGTTTCCCCAGGTAGTGGCGCGGGTCGTGGGCTCGGGGCCACGGAGGTCGGCAGATGATGGATGCACCTCAGAACTACCTCGCCGTGATCAAGGTGATCGGCATCGGCGGCGGCGGCGTGAACGCGGTGAACCGGATGATCGAGGCAGGCCTCCGGGGCGTCGAGTTCATCGCGGTCAACACCGACGCGCAGACCTTGCTGATGTCGGACGCCGAGGTGAAGCTCGATATCGGACGCGAGACCACGCGAGGGCTCGGCGCCGGCTCCGATCCGGAGGTCGGCCGGAGCGCCGCGCAGGAGCACGCCGACGAGATCGAGGAGATCCTCAAGGGCGCCGACATGGTGTTCATCACCGCCGGAGAGGGTGGCGGTACCGGCACCGGCGGAGCCCCGGTCGTCGCCGAGATCGCTCGGGGGATCGGCTCCCTCACGATCGGGGTCGTGACGCGGCCATTCGGGTTCGAGGGCCGCAAGCGGGCCACGCAGGCGGACGTCGGGATCACCGAGCTCAAGAAGGCCGTCGACACGCTGATCGTCGTGCCGAACGATCGGCTCCTGCAGGTGTCGGATCCGAGTACCCCGATGGTGGAAGCCTTCCGGATGGCGGATCAGGTCCTGTACCAGGGCGTCGACGGGATCACGTCGCTGATCACGACCCCGGGGTTGATCAACCTCGACTTCGCGGACGTGAAGTCCGTCATGACGGGCGCCGGCTCGGCGCTGATGGGGATCGGGCACGGCGCAGGCGAAGATCGTGCGACCGAGGCCGCGAAGGCTGCGATCTCGTCTCCGCTCCTCGAGTCGTCGATCGACGGGGCGAAGGGGGTCCTGCTCTCGATCGCGGGGCCGACCGACCTGTCGCTGCACGAGGTGAACGCGGCCGCCGACCACATCACCCGCGTGGCGCACCCCGACGCCAACATCATCTTCGGCGCCGTGGTGGACGACGCGCTCGGCGAAGAGGTCCGTGTCACGGTCGTCGCCGCCGGGTTCGACAAGGTCGCACCCGCGGAGAGCAACCGGTTCGAGAGCCGGCTGTCCCGGCTGCTCGAAGAGCCCATGCGCGACCGTGAGGACGAATCGCTGCCGTCGATCCTCGCCGAGGACGTGGACGAGGACGTGGACGTCTTCGCGTCGTCCGCGGACGAGGGCTCAGGCGGCGTTCCCTTCGATGCGGAAGAAGATCTGGACATCCCCGACTTCTTGAAGAGCTGACGACGGACGACCCGCCCCACGGCGGCCCCACACGTGGGGGCGGGGAGGTACCGAGCGAGGAGGCGCCCTTCCCCCGCCTCTTGGCCGAGAGACCTCCCCGCCCCCTCTTCTCGTCTGGCAGGCTGTCCGGGATGCCCTCCGCTGACGAGATCGGCTCGAACCTCGCGGCGATCACCGAGGCGATCCGACGCGCGTGCGACCGCTCGGGCCGAGAACCGGGCGAGGTCACGATCGTCGGCGCCAGCAAGACGGTCGACCTCGAACGGATCCGATGGGCGCACGAGGCGGGGGTGCCCGCGTTCGGCGAGAACTACGTGCAGGAGCTTCGCCGTAAGGCACCGGAGCTGGCGACGGCTCGGTGGCACTTCATCGGGACGCTACAGTCCAGCACGGCCCAGCACGTGGCCGATCTCGCGGATGTCGTCGAGACGCTGGCGGGGGAGCGGAGCACCGAGCGGCTCGCTCGGCGGGCGCGATCGGCGGGCCGCGTCCTCGATGCCCTGATCGAGGTGGACCTGGCGGGCCGGGGGACCGGGGTTCCGCCCGACGCGCTCGGGGCGTTCGCTCGCTCCGCGGCGACCTTGGGGGGAGTGCGCGTGGTCGGCCTGATGACCCTCCCGCCCTTCGATCCCGACCCCGAGGCCGCCCGACCGTGGTTCGCGGAGCTCCGGGCGACCCGCGACCGCCTCCGTGCCGAGCATCCCTGGATGCTGGAATTGTCGATGGGGATGTCGTTGGATTACCCGGTCGCCGTAGAGGAAGGCGCTACGATGGTCCGCATCGGAACGGCGCTGTTCGGCAGCAGGGCGCCGTTGACGTAGGGAGGAAGTGATGGCCGGCGTGTGGAAGAAGACCCTCAACTACCTGGGGCTCGTCGAGGACGAAGATGAGTTCGTGGAGGAGATGCCCGACGCCGAGCCCGCTCCGGTACGCCGGATGCGCCCGCAGGCGGTACGGGACGTGCCGTCGGATACCGAGGGCGTCGTTCGGACGATCGCTTCCCCCCGGCCGGTCGCGGCGTCGTCCGCGATCTACAAGTCCGAGCCCAAGCGGTTCAACGAGGCGCGCGAGGTCGCCGATCGGTTCAAGGAAGGCACGGCCGTGATCATGAACCTGCAGAGCACGGATGACACGATCGCGCGCCGTCTCGTCGACTTCGCGTCCGGGCTGGTCTACGGCCTCGACGGCAAGATCGAGTTGGTCGCGAACCGCGTCTACCTGCTCACGCCGGCGGACGTCGAGGTCTCGGCCGAGGAGCGCGAACGGCTCGCCGGTGGAGGGTTCTACAACCAGTTCTGAAGGGGTCGCTCGTCCCGGCGAGCCGGCGACCGAGCCTGGGGAGCACGGAAGGTGCTGCTAGCCTCTCCCCCCGATGATCTGCGCGTCGAACCCGTTCCTCACGCTCCTGTGCCTCGCGCTGACCGTGTTCTCGCTGATCCTGCTGGTCCGCGTGATCCTGTCGTGGGTGGAGCTGGCGGGGGTGCGTCCGCCGGTCACGGGCCCGCTCCGGTCGGCCTACGAGTTGTTGTTCGACGTGACGGATCCGGTGTTGGTCCCGCTGCGCAGGATCGTGCCGCCCGCCGGCCCCCTGGATCTCTCGGTCCTGGTGGCCTTCATCATCATCTTCGTGGTGCGCAGCGCGTTCTGCTGATCCGGGCCGAGGGGTGGGAGGAACGATGAGGAAGAGGGATCGGACGGAGGAGGCACACGACTTCAGCGGCCTGCCGGCTCCGAAGGCGCTGACGCCGGCGGACGTCCAGGCCAAGGAGTTCGGCGTGTCGCGGTTCGGTGGCTACAAGATGCGCGACGTGGACGAGTTCCTCGACGAGCTCACGGCATCGATGACGCGGCTGACCGAGGAGAACGAGCGGCTCCGCTCGGGCGCGATCGTCGCGCCGGCGATCGGCGCTCCGGACCTCGCCGACAGCGCCCGTCAGGCGGACGAGATCATCGAGGGGGCTCGGGCCGAGGCGGCGCGCATCGTCCAGGGCGCCGAGGATCAGGCGGCCACCGCCGCCGGAACGATGAGCGCCGGCGATCGCGCGGCCGTGACCGCCTTCCTCGCCCGCGAGCGCGAGTTCCTGCAGAGCCTGGCTGGCCTCGTGCAGGGACATGCGGAGACGATCAAGGGGATGGCCAAGGCGTCCCGCCCGGCGCGACCCTCGGGAGCGGCTGAGCCGGCGGAGACGTCGACGGCCTCCTCCGGGGCGCCGGCGGCCGCGGCCGCCGGCGGGGCCGCGTCGACCGAGGCTCCGCCGTCCGAGGCCTCCGAGCGGGCTGAAGGTTCATCGAACGAGACGGCGGACGTGTCCCAGGTCGAGGAGCGGTCGGGCGACCCAGACACGACCCCGCCCCCGGCTCCGGAGGAGCCGATCCGGGTCGAGGAGCCGGCGCCGGCCTCCGTCACGCGGAACGAGGGCGACGACGAGCCGGATCCCGGGAAGGCCGAGGGCGACCCCTCGCTCCGGGAGCTCTTCTGGGGCGAGGACTGAGTCCCGCTCAGACGCGTCGCACGCTGATCGCGACACGGGTGCCGTCGATCTCGGCGTCCTGCCGGTGACCCTCGCGATCGAGCGTCGCTGACAGCGTCGTGGCGAGCGTCTCGCCCGCCACGGTGGAGCCGTGCGCCTCGAGCGCGGCCGCGACCTCGCCGTCGGTCTCCACCCCCAGGACGATCCGGTCCGTCACGGCGAGGCCGGCATCCTTGCGCGCATCTTGGATCACCCGGACCAGCTCCCGCGAGAGCCCCTCGAGCCGTAGCGCCGGGGTGATCTCGAGGTCGAGGGCGACCGTCACTCCGCCCTCGGACCCGACGCCCCAGCCCTCGCGTACCTCCTGCGTGAGGTCGACGTCGTTCGGATCGATCGTCACGGTGGTCCCGTCGGCGAGCTCGAGCTCGACCGCGCCCCCGCGTGCGAGCATCGCGGCCGCGGTCCCGTCGTCCGCGGCGAGCGCGCCGGCGACCGCCTGCACGCGGGTGCCGAGCCGGGGCCCGAGGGTCTTGAAGTTCGGTTTGGCGCGCCATCGCCCGAACGCGTCGACGGACTCCGCGAACACGACCTCCTTGACGTTCAGCTCGCCGGCGACGACCGTGAGGAGCGGCTCGAGGGCCGCGTGATCGACGGCGACGTGGATCACGGCCTCGCCGAGGGGCTGGCGGGTGCGAGTCTTCGTCTCGGTGCGGATCCGACGGCCGAGCTCCACGATCGCCCGGGCGGTCGCCATCGAGACCTCGAGGGCCTCGTCGATCGCCGCGTCGTCGGCCGTGGGGTAGTCGGCGAGGTGAACCGAGTCGGGTCGGCCCCCCCGTCCGGCGGCGAGCGTGCGCCAGAGCTCGTCCGCGAGGAACGGGGTGAGGGGCGCGAGCAGGGCGGCGAGGGTGACGAGGCACGTGTGGAGGGTCTCGAACGCGAGCCCGGCGTCGCCGGCCGTCTCCGCGTCCGGGTTCCAGAATCGACGACGCGATCGCCGGACGTACCAGTTCGACAGGTCGTCCACGAACGTCGCGATCGCCCGCCCGGCAACCGTCGCGTCGTACGTCTCGAGACCGTCCCGCGCTTGCCGCACCGTGGACGCGAGACGAGAGCGGATCCATCGGTCCATCACCGGCATCCCCGCCGAGGCGGTTGACGGGTCGGCCTCGGGATCGAACCCCTCGGCGTTCGCGTACGTGGTGAAGAACGCGTAGACGTTCCACAGTGTGAGGTGGAATCGGCGTACGACGTCGTCCAGCACCTCGTGGCCGATCCTGCGCGACGACCATGGTGAGCCGCTCGTGATCATCCACCAGCGGAGGGCATCGGCGCCCTGTCGCTCGAGCGCCTCCCACGGATCGAAGACGTTGCCCGCCGACTTGGACATCTTGCGTCCGTCCCGGTCGACGAGATGGCCCAGGCACACGCACGTGCGGTACGCCGTATCGTCGAAGTGCAGGACGCCCTCGGCCATCAAGGTGTAGAACCAGCCGCGGGTTTGGTCGATCGCCTCGCAGATGTAATCGGCGGGGAAGCGCTCCTCGAACTCGCGGAGCCCGCGCCCGAGATCCGGGTGGTAGCCCCACTGCGCGAAGGGCATCGCGCCCGAGTCGTACCAGGTGTCGATCACCTCGGGGACGCGGGTCGCGGTCTCGCCGCACACCGGACACGGGAACGTGACCTCGTCGATCCACGGTCGATGGGGGTCGAGGTTCGAGAGGTCGCGGCCCGCCAGCTCGCCGAGCTCCACCAAGGACCCGACGGCGGTCGCGTGCTTGCCGGCGCAGCGCCAGATCGGCAGGGGCGTTCCCCAGTAGCGTTCGCGCGAGATCGCCCAGTCGACGTTGTTCTCGAGCCAGTTCCCGTACCGGCCGTGCTTGATGTGGTCGGGGTACCAGTCGACGGCGTCGTTCACCTCGAGGAGGCGCTCCTTCAGGGCTGTCGTGCGCGCGTACCAGGATGTGCGCGCGTAGTACAGGAGCGGCGTCTTGCACCGCCAGCAGAACGGGTACGCGTGCTCGTAGGTCTCGGCGCGCAGGAGCAGGCCCCGCTCGCCGAGGTCCTCGACGATCGCCGGGTCGGCTTCCTTGACGAACCGTCCGCGCACGAACGCCGGGGCGTCGTCGGTGAACCGACCGGCGTCGTCCACCGGTTTGAAGACCGGCCAGCCGTGCTCGAGTCCCATCGCGAGGTCCTCGGCGCCGAACGCCGGCGCCATATGGACGACGCCGGTCCCGTCCTCCATCGAGACCCAGTCCGCGTCGACCACGGTGTGGGCTCCCTCGACGTTCGCGTAGGGCGGCTCGTACCGGGCGCCCACCAGCTCCGCGCCCGGGATCGTGAGCTCCGTGGTCCATCCTTCTCCGAGGACGGGGTCGGCGAGCGCGTCGGCGACGATCAGCCGGTCCGGCCCGCGTGCCACGAGCCGATAGGTCCGGTCTCGAGCCACGGCCACGCCGGTGTTGGCGGGCAGGGTCCACGGCGTGGTCGTCCAGACCAGCAGGCTCGCTCCCACGAGCTCCGGCCGCCCGGCCGGGGGTTCGACCAGGGGGAACCGGACGAAGACACTCGGGTCCTCGACCGTCTCGTACCCCATGGCAACCTCGGCGTCGGACAGCGCCGTCCCGCACCGGGGGCAGTACGCGGTGACCTTGTCGGCCTCCACCAGCAGGCCGCGCTCGAACAGGCCCTTCAACGACCACCAGACGGACTCGATGTAGCGCGTGTCCATCGTCCAGTACGCGTCGGACATGTCGATCCAGAACCCGATCCGCTCCGTCAGGCGTTCGAACTCCCCGACGTAGCGCCTGACGGACTCGCGGCAGCGCTCGTTGAAGGCCTCGATCCCGTACGCCTCGATGTCGCGTTTGCCGTTCGTGCCGATCTCCTTCTCGACCTCGATCTCGACCGGCAAGCCGTGACAGTCCCACCCGGCCTTGCGCTCCACGTAGTGGCCCGTCATCGTCCGGAAGCGCGGGAACAGGTCCTTGAAGACGCGGGCCTCCACGTGGTGCACGCCCGGCTTGCCGTTCGCGGTCGGAGGGCCTTCGTAGAAGACCCAGCGCGGCCCGCCCTCCCTGAGCTCGAGGCTCCGGCGGAAGACGTCGGACGCCTTCCAGGTCTCGAGGATGCGTCGTTCGAGCTCGGGGAAGCTGACCTTCGGGTCGACCGGTTCGAACCGCTGCATCGTGCCTCGCCTCCTCCGTCGCGCGCTTCAGGAGACGAGAACGCCTCGTCCCCTCCGGGGACGAGGCGTGGGCCCCGCGGTACCACCCCGCTTGCCGCGTCCTTCGGACGCGGCCGCTCACGGCCGCCATCACGGCCCTCCGCGATCACGGGCGGACCCGCCTGCGTCTACTGCGGCGTCGGCGATCGGCGCCGGTTCGGGCAGGGGCTCGGGGAGGATGATCGCGAGACGCTCAGCACCGGGCTCCCACCGCCCCCGGCTCGCTCTGGCTCCGCGGCTCCCGCGATCCTGTTCCCGTCGCTGCCTGTGGCGGTCATGCTACACCCGCGATGGGCCGGATCACGGTGCGGGTGGTGCCCAGGTCGAGCAGGACGATCGTCCAGCCTGGCCCCGGGGACCCCGTGATCCGCGTCCGGGCCGCGCCTGAGGGTGGGCGGGCGAACTCGGAGGCCGCGCGGGCGCTGGCCGACGCCCTCGGCGTCCCCCCGACCGCGGTGCGGCTGGTGCGCGGGAGCCGCTCCCGGGTGAAGATGTTCGCCGTCGAGGGCCGGTCCGACGAAGAGGTGCGAGCGGCCCTGAACCGCCCATGACCTGCCACGACGGGTTGGGCAGATACCCCTGTGCTACCCTCGCCGACCATGGCCACGGCCAAGCTCACGCAGAAGGAGCTGGACGACCTGCGGGCCCGACTCGTCGAGGAGCAGGCGGAGCTCGAAGCCCAGCTCACGACGATCGTCGACGAGGCGTTCGCCGCCTCCCAGTCCGAGCTCGCCGGCGACGTCGGACTCGACGACGAATCCGCCGACGCCGGCACGGCGACGTTCGAGCGCGAGAAGGACCTCTCGATCGAGCAGAACGTGCGCGACCTGCTCCAGAAGATCCAGCGTGCCCTCAAGCGGATGGACGAGAAGACCTACGGCGTCTGCGAGGTGTGCGGGAGGCCGATCGAGAAGGCCCGGATCAAGGCGCTCCCGTACGTCGACCTCTGCATCAAGGACGCACAGGCGCAGTCGCGACGGTAGGGCCTGTGTCGGCCGGGAGTCGCGGGGCCGCGATCCTGTTCGGATCGGCCGGCGCGGTCTGGCTCCTCGATCGGATCTCGAAGCTCTGGGTCGAGCACGTCCTCGCCGGCCGTCCGCCGATGCGCGTGATCCCGGGGGTGATGGACCTGCGGTTCACGCTGAACTCCGGGGGGGCCTTCAGCATCGGGCAGAGCGCACCCTGGCTGTTCGCGGGCGCTACGATCGTGGTCTCGGTCGTGATCGTGGCCACGGCCTGGCGCCATACGTCGGCCCTCACGTGCGCCGCGCTCGGCCTGATCCTCGGCGGAGCGCTCGGGAACCTGACCGATCGGATCGTTCGGGGCCCGCGCCTGACCGGGAAGGTGGTCGACTTCATCGATGTGCACGTGTGGCCCGTCTTCAACGTGGCGGATAGCGCCGTGGTGATCGGGGCGATCCTGCTGGCGATCTCGGCGGTGCGCGACGGCGAGCGCGCGTCGCCGGACCCGGGCGAGGACGGTTCCCGCGAGGCCGGCGACCAGGCCACCCCCCGTGCCGGTTGAACCGCTGATCGCGGAGCCCGGTCGTCTCGACACCGTGGTGGCGCGACTCCTCGGCCGCTCGCGTGCCGACGTCCAGCGAGCGATCGAGGCGGGGGCGGTCCTGGTGGACGGTTCCCCGAGGCCGAAGGCGTTCCGACTGTTGGGCGGCGAGTCGATCCGGGCCGACCTCGGCGACGACGAACCCCTGCGGGGGGAGGGTCCGCCGGTCCCGATCCGGTTCGAGGACGAGCACCTGCTCGTCGTCGCCAAGCCGGCCGGCGTGGTGACCCATCCCACGGCGCGGCGGCGGACGGGGACCCTGGTGAACCGGCTGCTCGGCATGGGGGTCAGGCTCTCGAGCGTCAACGGCCCGGACCGGCCCGGGATCGTGCACCGGCTGGACGCGGGCACCTCCGGCCTGATGATCGTTGCGAAGGACGACGGCACCCACCGCGCCCTCGCTCGGGCCTTCGCGGCGCACGCGATCGACCGGCGCTACCTGGCCCTCGCGCGTGGGCGCGTCGAGCACGACGCCTTCGCGGTGGATGCGCCGCTGGGTCGTCGCGCCGCGCGCATGACGGTGAGCGTGGGCGAGGGCCGCGCCGCCCGGACGGGGTTCGCCGCCCGCGAGCGCTTCTCGGACGCCACCCTGCTCGAGGCGATCCCGCGCACCGGCCGGACGCACCAGATCAGGGTCCACCTCGCGGCGATCGGGCACCCGATCCTCGGGGACCGCGCGTACGGCGGCGCCGGGACTGACGCGACCCGTCTGGGGCTCACCCGTCCGTTCCTTCATTCGTGGGGGATCGCGTTCGACGCACCGAACGGGAGCCGCCGGATCGAGCTCGAGGAGCCCCTGCCGCCGGACCTCGAGGACGCGCTGGAGGCCCTACGCCGAGGGCCGCGGGTCGACTAGGAGCTCATCCGGGCCGTGCGACCTGCGACCTTGACGCCCCTCGGCCCCAGGCGTAGCGTTGGCTCCCCGAATCACAGCGATGTAACTTATCCCCAGCCCGCGGGCTGGCTGTGGAAAACCCGAAGGGGAGCATGACGGACCGCAACTTCGTCCACCTCCACGTCCACTCGGAGTACTCGCTCCTGGACGGGGCGGCGCGGATCGAGGCCCCGAAGTTCCACCCCGACGCACCGACGCTGTTCACGGAGGCGGCGCGCCTCGGGATGCCGGCGATCGCGATGACCGATCACGGGGCGATGTACGGCGCGCTCCGTTTCTTCGAGCAGGCGCACCAGAGCGGCGTCAAGCCGATCATCGGCGTCGAGGCCTACGTGGCCCCCGGGTCCCGCTTCGATCGGCAGCCCGGGGAGAACGAGGAGAAGTACCACCACCTCACGCTCCTCGCCGAGGACGAGACCGGGTACCGCAACCTCCTCAAGCTCGTGTCCGCGGCGCACCTCGAGGGCTTCTACCACCGACCGCGGATGGATAAGCAGCTGCTCGCCGAGCATGCGGAGGGGGTGCTCTGTCTGTCCGGCTGCCTGTCGAGCGAGGTGTCCACCCTCCTGCTGGCGGGACAGGAGCGCCGGGCCGCGGAAGCGGCCGGCCAGTACCGGGACATCTTCGGGCCCGATCGGTACTTCGTGGAGCTCCAGGATCACGGACTCGCCGATCAGCGACGTGTGTTGCCCCGGCAGATCGCGCTGGCCGGGAGCCTCGGCCTCCGGACGGTCGCGACGAACGACCTCCACTACACCCTGCCGGCCGATGCGAAGCCGCACGACGTCCTGCTCTGCATCCAGCAGCAGAAGCTCCAGGCCGATCCGAAGCGGCTGAAGTTCGACTCGGAGGAGTTCTACCTCAAGAGCGCCGAGGAGATGCGGCACGTCTTCCGCGAGCACCCGGAGGCGTGCGACACGACGCTGCTGATCGCCGAGCGTTGTCGCCTCGACCTGGTCTTCGGCGATCGCCGTCCGGCCGACCAGCGGTTCCACCTGCCGCGGTTCGAGGTCCCCGACGGGCTGCATCCGGACGCATACCTCGAGCGCCTGGTGAGGGAGGGGGCGGCCCAGCGCTACGGGACGCTCACGCCGGAGGTCGAGGAGCGGATCCGGCACGAGCTGTCCGTGATCACGCAGATGGGGTTCGGAGGGTATTTCCTCATCGTCTGGGACCTGATCCGATTCGCCCGCGAGAGCGGGATCCGGGTCGGCCCCGGCCGGGGATCGGCCGCCGGCTCCGTCGTCTCGTACTGCCTGCGCATCACCGACCTCGACCCGATCCGCTACGGCCTGATCTTCGAGCGCTTCCTGAACCCCGAGCGGCTGCAGATGCCGGACATCGACATGGACTTCGATGAGCGGCGGCGGGACGAGGTGATCCGCTACGCGACCACGCGCTACGGCGCCGACCACGTGGCGCAGATCATCACGTTCCAGACGATCAAGGGGAAGCAGGGGATCCGCGACGCGGCCCGGGTGCTGGGGTTCCCGCCGGTCGTCGGCGACCGTCTCTGCAAGATGTATCCGCCCGCCGTGATGGGCCGCGACTACCCGATCGAGGACGCACTCACGCTCTCGCCCGATCTCCGCGAGGCGTACGAGCGCGAGCCCGAGGCGAAGGAGATCGTCGACTCGGCCCGCGCGCTCGAAGGGCTCCGTCGCGAGGACTCGGTGCATGCGGCCGGCGTCGTGATCGGCGACGCGCCGCTCGTGACTTACCTCCCGCTCAAGCTGGCGAAGGATTCGCGGGACGATTCGAAGCGGGTCGTGACGCAGTTCGACATGCACGGCGTCGAGCAGCTGGGCCTGCTGAAGATGGACTTCCTCGGCCTGCGGAACCTCTCGGTGATCGAGGAGACGCTGCGACACCTGCGACGGCGCGGGGTCGAGCTGGACATCGACGCGGTGCCGCTCGACGACGAACGCACGTACGCGATGCTGCGCCGTGCCGAGACGACCGGCGTGTTCCAGATGGAGTCGCCCGGGATGCGCAGCTTGATCCGCTCGCTGGAACCGGACCGGTTCGAGGATCTGATGGCGCTGCTCGCCCTCTACCGCCCCGGGCCGATGAACTCCGGCCTGCACCATGAGTACGCGGAGCGCAAGCATGGGCGGCGGCCCGTGACCTATCCCCACCCGGATCTGGCGGAGATCCTGTCGACGACCTACGGGGTGATGGTCTACCAGGAGCAGGTGATGCAGATCGCCGTCCGCATGGCCGGCTACACGATGGGCGAGGCCGACCTCCTGCGACAGGCGATGGGCAAGAAGATCCGCGAGAAGCTGCTCGTGCACAAGGAGACGTTCATCCAGGGCTGTGTCGCACACGGGTACCCGGAGCGTCTCGGTCAGGATCTGTTCGACCTGATGGAGCCGTTCGCGGACTACGGGTTCAACACCGCGCACGCGTGTGCGTACGCCTACGTCGCGTACCAGACCGCGTACCTGATGGCCCACCACCCGGTCGAGTACATGTCGGCGATCCTGACGAGCGTCAAGGACGACAAGGACCGCAAGCCCTACTACCTGTACGCCTGCCGCGGGATGGACATCCGGGTCCTCCCGCCGGACGTGAACGGATCGGAGATGGACTTCGCGCCCGCGTCAGGCACCGAACCAGCGATCCGGTACGGGCTCTCGGCGGTCCGCAACGTCGGCGAGGGCGCCGTCCTGCAGATCATCGACGGGCGCCGGACGAAGGGGGATTTCACCTCGTTCGCGGACTTCTGCCGCAAGGTGGAGCCGTCGGTCCTCACGAAGCGGGTGCTCGAGTCCCTGATCCTCGCCGGCGCGTTCGACTCGCTCGGGTACACGCGCGGCGGCCTGATGCACAAGGTGGGGGAGCAGCCGGCCTGGGAGAAGGTCAGCGCGCCGATCCTCGCCGAACGCAAGGCCGAGGCGGCCGGCCAGTTCTCGCTGTTCGGCGGCTCCGAGGGGCCCGGGGAGGTGGACGCGTCGCTCCTGGAGGGACCCGAGTTCGACAAGCGAACGCTCCTGCGGCTCGAGAAGGAGATGCTCGGCCAGTTCGTGACGGATCACCCGTTGCTCGGCGTCAAGGACGAGTTGGCGCGCCAGACCACGCACGAGATCGGCGACCTGGACTCCCTGGGCGACGGCGACCTCGTCACGATCGGCGGCATCATCGGCACCCTCTCGCGCCGGTACACGAAGCGCGGCGAGCCCTACGCGCAGTTCCGCCTGGAAGGCCTCGCGGGCGGCGTCGAGGTGGTCGCGTTCCCGTCGGTCTACGAGGCCAATCCGGACCTGATCGCGGCCGACCGCATCGTCCTGGTCACGGGCCGGATCGACCTGCGGGGACGCGAACTGCAGATCCGCGGAAGCGAGGTGCGGGAGCCGAAGCTCTCGGGGGACGTCGCGCCCGAGCCGACCACCCTCGAGGTGGACCTCCCCGCCGCAGCGTGCACCCCGGCGGTCCTGTCCCGGATGAAGGAACTGCTCCAATCGCACCCGGGGAGCGCATCCGTCCAGGTCCGCTTCCGCTCGGCGACCGGCGTCACGCCGCTCGAGGTCGGGAACCTGCGCGTCGACCCGACCGGCCCGCTCTTGGGGGAGCTGCACTCGCTGCTCGGTGCGGGCGCGGCCCGGTTGGGGCGCGGGTAGGCGCCGAACGCGCCGATGGGCTTCCAGATCCTTCCGGCGATCGATGTCCGCGGCCGGCGACTCGCCAGGCTCGTAGCGGGTGCGGTGGAACCGGTGGAGGAGCACGACGGCGACCCGATCACGGCGGCGTCGGCCTACCGAGCGGCGGGCGCCGCGTGGATCCATCTGGTGGATCTCGACCTGGCCTTCGAGGGCCGGGTCACGGTGGAGCCCGTCGTCGAGGAGCTGGCGGCGATGGGGCTGCGCGTCCAGGTGAGCGGCGCCGTCCGCGAAGCGGATCCGATCGTCCGCCTCCTGGGCGCCGGGGCTGCGCGGGTCGTCCTCGGGTCGGGGGCACTCATCGACGGATCGTTCGTCGCCGAGTCGATCGCGCGGTTCGGCGCGTCGTTGTGGTGTGGGATCGAGGCCGAGGGCGACCGGATCCGTTCGCGGGGGGCCGATCCGGTGGAGCTTCCGCTCGTCCCCACGCTCGGATGGCTGACGACCGCCGGCGCGCGGGGCTTCGTCGCGACGGCGGTCGCGCGCGTCTCCGGCCTCGCCGGGCCGGATACCGGGCTCGTCCGGCGGGTGTCGAGGACCGGTCGCCCGGTGGTGGCGGGCGGCGGCATCGTGACGATCGAGGATCTGCGGGCCGTCCGGTCGGTCGGCGCGATCGGGGCCATCGTGGGCCGGGCGGCGCTCGAGGGATCGCTGGACCTCGCGGAGGCGTTCCGGTCGCTCGCGTGAGTCGCGGGGCCCCCTCCGCCGCGCGTGTGACCTCAGGCCTGCGCCCGGCGCCTCGGTAGACTCGGCCGGCGATGGGCTTCCTCTCGGATCTGGTGCGCGACCTGCGTCTCCGCCTGGACCGCGAGCCGCTCGACGTCTCCGTGCTGATGGAGCGGGCGCTCGCGTCGCCCCCTCCGCGCGGGTTCGAGGCCGCCCTGCGGGCCACGACGCCGGCCGTGATCGCCGAGGTGAAGCGCGCCTCGCCGTCGGCGGGCGCGATCGCCGAGCGCGATCCGGCCACCCAGGCTCGGGCCTATGCGGACGGCGGCGCCAGCGCGATCTCCGTCCTCACGGAACCCCGCCACTTCGACGGCACGCTCGCCGATCTCCGCGCGGTCCGCGCCGCCGTCGGTCTCCCCGTCCTCCGCAAGGACTTCCTGATCGACCCGGCGCAGGTGATCGAGTCGAGGGCTGCCGGCGCAGACGCCGTGCTGCTGATCGCGGCGTGCGTCTCGCAGGCCGAGCTCGCCGCCCTCATCCAGGCGGCCGACGATCTCGGGATGGCCGCGCTCGTCGAAACGCACGCCGAGGCCGATCTCGACGAAGCGCTCGCGGCGGGTGCCCGGATCGTCGGCGTGAACGCTCGCGACCTCGAGTCCCTCGAGATGGACCCCGAGCGCGCGCTGCGCGCGCTCCGTCGCGTCCCGGCCGACCGGATCGCGGTGTTCGAGAGCGGGATCCGGACCCGGGCGGACGTGGAGGCCGCGCTGCGGGCCGGGGCGTCTGCCATCCTGGTGGGCGAGGCGCTGATGCGGGCGGACGACCCCGCGGGCGCGATCGCCGAGCTCATCGGCGCGGAACGGGAGACGGGTCGAGCATGGTGAGGATCGAGAGCCGTCCGACGGTGCCCGACGCCCACGGGCGGTTCGGGACCTATGGCGGTCGGTACGTTCCGGAGGTGCTGATCCCGGCCCTGGACGAGCTCGAGGCCGCGTGGTCGAGCCTGCGCGAGGATCCCGGCTTCCGCGCCGAGCTGGGCGCGCTGCTGCGGGACTTCGTCGGCCGGCCCACTCCCATCACCTACGCGGAACGCCTCTCCGAGGAGCTCGGGTACCGGATCTGGCTGAAGCGCGAGGATCTCGCGCACACGGGTGCGCACAAGATCAACAACGCCCTCGGACAGGCCCTCGTCGCCACGCGCCTGGGCAAGACGCGCATCATCGCGGAGACCGGCGCGGGCCAACACGGGGTCGCCGCTGCGACGGCGTGCGCGCTGCTCGGCTTGCCTTGCGTCGTCTACATGGGGGAGGAGGACACGCACCGGCAGGCGCCCAACGTCGCGCGGATGAAGCTGCTCGGCGCGGAGGTCGTCCCGGTGATGGCGGGAACCCGAACCCTGAAGGAGGCCGTGAACGAGGCGCTCCGAGACTGGGCCGCCACGGTCGAGCACACCCACTACATCATCGGGTCGGTCGTCGGACCGCACCCGTTCCCGTGGCTCGTCCGAGATCTCCAGCGCGTGATCGGCGACGAGGCCCGGGGGCAGTTCCGCGACGCCACCGGAGGCGAGCCCGAGCACGTCCTCGCGTGCGTCGGCGGCGGCAGCAACGCGATCGGCATGTTCACCGCGTTCGTCGGCGCGCCGGGCGTCCGGTTGACCGGTGTCGAGGCCGGCGGTCGTGGTTCGCAGCTCGGCGAGCACTGCTCGTCGATCACGCAGGGCCAGCCGGGCATCCTGCACGGGGCGCTGTCGTACCTGTTGCAGGACGAGGCCGGCCAGGTCGCCGAGACGCACTCGATCTCGGCCGGACTCGACTACCCGGGCGTCGGACCGGAGCACGCGTTCCTGCACGATGAGGGCCTGGCGGGATACGTCTCGGTGACCGACGACGAGGCGCTCGACGGGTTCCAGGCGCTGGCGCGCACCCAGGGGATCCTGCCGGCGCTCGAGCCGTCGCACGTGATCGGCTGGCTGCTGCGACGCGAGCTCCCCCAGGGTGCGACCGTGCTGGTGTGCCTGTCGGGCCGGGGAGACAAGGACCTGGACACCGTCCGGGCGGCGCTGGCGGCGCGCGATGGCTGAGCTCGAGACGGTCCTGAGGAGCCGTCGCGACGGGGGGGGCCACGCGTTCGTCCCGTACGTGACCGGCGGGTTCCCGGGGGTGGATGGGTCGCTCCTGCGCGCCCTGCAGGACGCGGGGGCCGACGCGATCGAGGTGGGGATCCCGTTCTCGGACCCCGTGATGGACGGGGGAGTGATCCAGGAGGCCTCACGCACCGCGCTCGAGCACGGGGAGCCCGCCCGTCGGCCATCCTGGAGACGATCGCCGGGACGCGGCCTGGATGTGCCCGTGGCCGTGATGACCTACGTGAACCCCGTCTACCGCCTGGGGTTCGAGGCGTTCGCGGCGCGCGCGCGCGGCGCGGGGGTCTCGGGAGCGATCGTGCCCGATCTCCCCGTCGACGAGCTCGACGGGTGGGGGGACGCCTGCCGCGCGGCCGGCATCGACACCGTGCTGCTCGCGGCCCCCGGGACGGCTCCCGATCGGCTGGCCCGCATCGCGGCGGCGGCCTCGGGGTTCGTCTACTGCGTGTCCACGTACGGCGTGACCGGCGCTCGGGATCGTCTCGCCGGCACCGCCGCCCAGGTCGTCGGGGCCGCCCGCGAGCACACCGACCTGCCGCTGCTCGTGGGGGTGGGGATCGCGACCCCCGAGCAGGCCGCCGAGGCGTGCGCGTTCGCCGACGGGGTGATCGTCGGGAGCTCGATCATGGCTCCGCTGGTCGAGGGGCGCGCCGAGGACCTGGTGCCCACGGCGGAGGCCTTCCGGGCGGCGATCCCCGGCGGCTGAGCCCGCGGATCACCATCGTGCTCCCCGCACGGTCCATCCCGGCCTCGCCCGAGCCTCGTATCAGGAGGGTGACCGGACGGGTGCGTGGCGCACCCGACGGATGGTTGGCCTGGGACCACGTTCTGTGGTACCAACCACCATCCAAGGCAGAGGAAAGGGAGGGGGGTCCATGAAGCATCGCCGAGTACTTCGGCTGCTCGCGCTCGTCGCCGTGCTCTCGCTCGTCGGCGCCGCCTGCTCGAACGACGACGACACGGGCGGCGAAGAGACCGGGGGAGCCACGGGTGGCGAGACGGGGGCCGCGGTCGACTGTGCGTCGGCCGAGTTCGGCTGTCTCGAGGTCGCGTCGGGCGAGCCGATCACGATCGGCACGCTGCTCGCGATCAGCGGTGACACGGCGTCGCTCGGTCTGGACAGCCAGGCCGGTGCGGCGCATGGCGATCGACTACCTGGACGGGACGCTGGACGGCACCGACGGCCAGCTCCTCGGCCACGACGTCCAGCTCCAGAACGAGGACGACGGCTGCTCCGCCGACGGCGGCCAGGCCGGCGCCACGGCCCTCGCGGCCGATCCGTCGATCCTGGCCGTGATCGGCACGAGCTGCTCCAGCGCGGCGCTGGGTGTGGCGGACAAGATCTTCTCCGACAAGGGGATCCTGCTGATCTCGCCGTCGAACACGAACCCGGGGCTCACCTCGGCGGAGGCGCACCAGCCCTTCTACCTGCGCACCGCGCACAACGACAAGATCCAGGGCGCGATCGTCTCCGACTTCATCTACAACCAGCAGGGGATCCACAGCGCGGCGACGATCAACGACGAGAGCCCGTACGCGGACGGCCTCGCGGCCGCGTTCCGCGACAACTTCGAGGCGGCCGGCGGTGAGATCACCGCGATCGAGGCGATCAACAGCGCCGACACGGACTTCGGGGCGCTCCTGGAGGGCATCGCGAACGGCAACCCCGGCGCGCTGTACTTCCCGGACTTCAACCCGGCGTGCGCGCTGATCGCGCAGCAGGCGGCCGACATCATGCCCGACACCCTGCTGATCGGCTCCGACGGTTGCCTCGCGACCGACTTCCTGGAGACGGCCGGCGCCGCGGCGAAGGGCGTGTTCGCGTCCTCGCCTGACCTATCCGTGTTCGCGGAGGGTGATTTCTACAAGAACGACTTCATCCCCGCGTACGAGGAGCGGGTCGGTACGCCGCCGACGTCGGTCTTCCACGCGCACTCGTTCGACGCGATGAACATCCTGTTCGCCGCGGTCGAGTCGGTCGCGGTCGAGAACGACGACGGCTCGCTCACGATCCCGCGCGTCGCGCTCCGCGACGCGATCTTCGCGACGAGCGGGTACCAGGGCATCACGGGCACGATCACCTGCAACGAGACGGGTGACTGCGCCACCGACGTCACGATCGGTGTCTTCGAGGCGCCGGGGTGGCCGGTCGAAGGCGGGGAGCCCGACGCGGGCCCGGTCTTCAGCGAGACGAAGTCGCTGGGCGACGTCCTCTAGAGGACCGCGGAAAGATCGATCGAGGACTGGGCCGCGGGTGAGCCGAGAGGCTCGCCCGCGGCCCCGTTCACGAGGGGCAGGGGGACCCGATGGCGAACGCCGCGACGCCCGCGAGACGGCCGACCGTGCGGATGTCGGCGCTCGAGCGTCTCCCGGTCCGGCGCATCATCCTGACCGTCCTGTCCATCGCGATCACGGCGTTCGTGATCATCGGGTCGTACAAGACCCTCACGCTCCCCGCGGGCGAGGCGTACACCTGGGACACCTGGCGGGGCATCATCGTCCGCGGCATCTCGCAGGGAGCGATCTTCGCGCTGATCGCGCTCGGCTACACGCTGGTCTACGGCATCCTGCGGATGATCAACTTCGCGCACGGCGAGGTCTTCATGATGGGGGCCTACGTCTCCTTCTTCTTCGCCAGCGCGTACGCGGACAGCGGCTTCCTGAACCGGAACCCGGTGACGGCGCTCCTGATCATCTTCGGGGTCGCGGTCGCGACCTCGGTGGGCGTGGCCGTGCTGCTGGAGCGGGTCGCGTACCGGCCGCTCCGGAACGCACCACGCCTGGTCCCGCTGATCACGGCGATCGGGGCTTCCCTGTTCCTCCAGCAGACGGCGCGTGGGTTCTTCGGGACGAACACGCAGGGCTATCCGAGACCCGAGGTGCTCGACGGCACGTGGACGATCCTCGGGTTCCCGGTCGACCGGATCCGCGTCGTGGTGCTGGTGGTCTCGCTGATCTCGATGGGCATCCTGCAGTACATCGTCGCTCGGACGAAGACGGGCAAATCGATGCGCGCGGTGGCGGAGGACCAGGAGATCGCGAGCCTGATGGGGATCGACGTGAACCGGGTGGTCGTGAAGACCTTCGTGATCGGCGGGATCCTCGCCGGGATCGCCGGGGTCCTGTTCGCCCTGACCTTCGAGTCGGTGAACTACTTCATGGGGGTCCGCCCCGGGATCTCGGCGTTCACCGCCGCGGTGCTCGGAGGGATCGGGAGCATCGGCGGCGCCGCGCTCGGCGGGTTCACGCTGGGGGTCCTGCAGGCGGTCGGCCCGCCGCTCCTCCTGACGGGGTTCAACGTCCCGTCGCCGTTCCAGCTCGAGGACGTCGTGACCTTCGCGGTCCTGGTCCTCGTCCTGATCTTCCGTCCGGGCGGGCTCCTCGGCTCCGGCGAGGCGGACAAGGTCTGATGAACCCTCGCCGCCTGATCTTCGCCGGCTTCATCGGTGGGATCGCGATCATCTACCTGGGGCTCGTCGGCCTCCTGGCCAAGTTCGCCGAGCGCAACCTGATCGGGGAGCTGGTGACCGGCAGCCGGGCGATGGTGGCCGTGGCCGCGTTCGGTGCGGGGTACGTCGCGACCCGCCCCCGGATCGTGGGGGGCGAGATCCAGCGGGTGGACGCCGCGCGCGCCGGCGCCGCCGGCGCGGTGGTGGGCGCGACCTCGGGGGCCCTCGTCGGGCTCTCGGTCGCGTTCGTCGATTGGTTCGGCCTCGATCGGATCCGCGACATCTTCGTGGCCGTCTCCCCGGACCTGCTCGACTTCCTGTCGTTCGGGCTGTCGATGTGGGCCGCCGTGGGCCTGCTGATCGTCGCCGGCGCGATCTTCGGCGGGCTGGGCGGCGCGTTCCGCTCGCTCGACCCCGCGATCCGCCGCCCGCTCGGCAACGCGGTGGTGATCACCCTGTTGATGGCGCTGCTGCAGCGGATCGTGCCGGTCGCGATGCAGGAGGTCGGCCTGGACCCCGACTGGCTGTACAGCCCGGTGACCGGCGGGCTCACCTGGATCGGGGCCGCCGTCGTGTTCCTCGTCTCGCTGGGACTGTCGGTCGTGTGGTTGCGCCGGGGCGATCGGGTCCGAGCGTCGGTCCGGACGATCTCCCAGGAGCAGCCCGCGGCGAGGGTGGCCGGCATCGTGATCGTGATCGGCCTGCTCGCCCTGATCCCCGTGCTCCTCGGAACGGTGGTCTCCGACGTGTTGGGGACCGCGATGATCTTCCTGCTCCTCGCGATCGGCCTGAACATCGTCGTCGGGTACGCGGGCCTGCTCGACCTGGGGTACGTGGCGTTCTTCGGCTTCGGTGCCTACACGATGGCCTTGCTGACGGGCGCGACCCTGAACACCACCACCGGCGCGGCGGCGCCCGCCTTCTCCCTCGACCTGAACTTCTACGTGGCGATCCCGATCGTCGTGATGCTGGCCGCCGGCGTCGGCGTCCTGATCGGGGCCCCGGTCCTGCGGCTGCGCGGCGACTACCTCGCGATCGTCACCCTGGGCCTCGGCGAGATGGTCTCGATCCTGATCAGCTCGAACTGGCTCGCCCCGCTGGTCGGCGGCCCGCAGGGGATGCGCGACGTGACCGACGCGGCGATCGGCGGCTTCGGGTTCCGAGAGCCGCACCACTTCTTCTACCTGGCCCTCGCCTTCGTCGCGATCGCGATCTTCGTGTCGTGGCGACTCGCGAGCTCGCGGATCGGCCGCGCGTGGAACGCGATGCGCGAGGACGAGCAGGTCGCGGATGCGATGGGCATCAGCACCACGCGGTTCAAGCTCCTGGCGTTCGCGATGGGCGGCGCGATCGGGTCGCTCGGCGGGGCGCTCCTCGGCGTGAAGCTCGGTTCGCTCACCCCCGCGAGCTTCGAGTATCTCGTGTCGATCACCGTCCTGTCGATCGTGATCCTCGGCGGGATGGGCAGCATCCCCGGCGTCGTCGTGGGTGCGCTCGTCCTGATCGGTCTCCCCGGGCTCCTGCGAGAGTTCGAGGAGTACCGGCAGCTGATCTACGGTGCGGTGCTGGTCGCGATCATGATCCTACGGCCGCAGGGCCTGATCCCGAACATCCGCCGGAGCCGAGAGCTCCACGAGGAGGACCGGGCCCAGGACAAGTGGGCGAGCGACCTGTCGGGCGACGAGGACGTTGCGGCGCCCCTGTCGCCGCTCGGCGAGGGTGCGGGATGACCGCGATCCTCGAGATCGACGGCGTCCACAAGCGGTTCGGCGGGGTGTCGGCGCTGGCGGGGCTCGACGTCGCCGTCGACGAGGGCGAGATCCTCTCGGTGATCGGGCCGAACGGCGCCGGCAAGAGCACGATGTTCAACGTGATCACCGGGCTCTACGCCCCCGACCAGGGCGACATCCGCTTCCGCGGGGAGAGCATCGTCGGTTTGCTCCCCCACCAGGTCACCAAGCTCGGCATCGCCCGGACGTTCCAGAACGTCCACCTGTTCCCGAACATGACCGTCCTCGAGAACGCCATGGTGGGCCAGCACGCGCGGACGCGCTCCGGGGTGTTCGGGTCGATCCTGCGGCTGCCGCGCACCCGACGCGAGGAGGCGCTGATCCGCGAGCGCGCCCGCGAGGCCCTCGGGTTCTTCGGCTCGCGCCTGGCCGGGTACCGTCAGGAGCAGCCCGCGTTCTCGCTCTCGTACGCGAACCGCCGGCGTCTCGAGATGGCGCGGGCCCTCGCCACGGAGCCCGCGATCATCATGCTCGACGAGCCGACGGCCGGGATGAACCCACGCGAGACCCTCGAGCTCCGCGATCACATCGTCCGGATGCGTGACCAGCTCGGGCTGACGGTGCTCGTGATCGAGCACGACATGCGCGTGGTCAAGGGCGTCTCCGACCGGGTCGTGGCATGCGACTACGGACAGAAGATCGCGGAGGGCTCCTACGACGAGGTCGCGCACGACGACCGGGTGATCGAGGCCTACCTCGGGACGAAGGCGGTCGGATGAGCGACGACGAGCGGGCGCCCGCGAGCCCTGCGCCCCCGCCGGTGACGAACGGCGATCGCCGTCCGATCCTCGAGCTCCGCAACGTGAGCACGCACTATGGACTCGTCGCGGTCCTCCGCAACGTCGACGTCGAGATCTTCGCGGGCGAGATGGTCTGCCTGCTCGGGGGCAACGCGAGCGGCAAGACGACCACCCTCAAGACGATCCTCGGCTACGTGAAACCGAGCGAGGGCGAGGTGGTCCTGGACGGACAGGTCGTGAGCGGCCTGCCGACCATGGAGGTCGTCCGGCGCGGCGTGTCGATGGTCCCGGAGAACCGGCGGTTGTTCGCGAACATGACGGTCTCGGAGAACCTCGACCTGGGCGCGTTCCAGCGTACGGACAAGGCCGAGATCGCGCGACAGCGCGAGGAGCTGCTCGACGTGTTCCCGCGTGTGCGCGAGCGCCTCAAGCAGAAGGCGGGCACGCTCTCGGGCGGCGAGCAGCAGATGGTCGCGATGTGTCGCGCCCTGATGGCCAAGCCCAAGGTGCTGCTGATGGACGAGCCGTCGATGGGGCTCGCCCCGGTGCTGGTGGATCAGGTGTTCGAGATCATCAAGCAGATCCGTGCGCTCGGCACCACGATCTTCGTGGTCGAGCAGAACGCCAACATGGCGCTCTCGATCGCCGACCGAGGCTACGTGATCCAGACCGGCGAGGTCGTGCTCGCCGACACCGCCACGAACCTGCTCGCCAACCCCTTGATGCGGGAGGCGTACCTCGGGGAGATGTGATGGAGCTCCTAGACGGCCCGGAGCTCCGCCGCCGGCTCCCGATGCGGGCGGCGATCGACGCGCTCGAGCGCGCGTTCCGCGACGAGGATCCGTCGGGATCGCCGCTGCGATCGCACGTCGACACGGCCGCGGGGACGCTCCTGATGATGCCCGCCGCCGGCGCCGCGGGCGTCGGGGTGAAGCTCGTGACCGTCACGCCCGCGAACACCGGGCGCGGCGAGCCGCTGATCGGCGCCGTCTACGTCTTGTTCGACGCGCGGACCCAGCAGCCGTGCGCGGTGTTCGACGGCGCCGCGCTCACGGCGCTCCGCACCGCCGCGGTGTCCGGGCTGGCCACGCGGTTCCTCGCGCGCCCCGACGCTCACCGGCTCGTGATCTTCGGCGCGGGCGTGCAGGCGGGCACGCACCTGGAGGCGATGGTCTCGGAGCGGCCGATCGACCGGGTGGCGATCGTCTCCCGCTCCGAGGGGCGCGCGGCCTCGCTCCGGGACCGGGCGGCGGCGCTCGGGCTCGAGGCGGAGTTGGCCGGCCCCGACGCGGTGCGGACGGCGGACGTGGTGTGCACCTGCACCACGGCGGAGCGGCCGTTGTTCGACGGCGGGTGGCTGTCCGACGGGGTACACGTGAACGCCGTCGGATCGTACCGGCCCGAGACGCGCGAGCTTGATACGGCGACGGTGCGCCGGGCCAAGGTGGTCGTCGAGGAACGCGCCGCCGCGTTCGCGGAGGCCGGGGAGCTGGCGATCCCACTGGGGGCCGGCGCGATCGATGCGTCACACGTCCGCGCCGACCTGCACGAGCTCGTGGTCGGCGCGTCGGTGCGGACCGGACCGGGGGACGTCACCTTGTTCAAGTCGGTCGGGCTGGCGTTCGAGGACCTGGCGGTAGCCGGGGCCGCCTTGGAGGCGCTGTGAGCGCCGACGTCATCGTGGTCGGCGGGGGCATCGTCGGGGTCAGCACGGCGTACCACCTCGCGGCGGCGGGATCGGGCCGCGTCGTCCTGATCGAGCGCGAGGAGGCGGTCGGCCGTGGCTCGACGGGCGCCTGCGCCGGCGGGTTCCGCCATCAGTTCTCGAGCCGGATCAACATCGAGCTCTCGTTGGCGAGCATCCCGATGATCCTCGGGTTCTCCCAGGAATACGGTCTGCCGCTCGACGTCTGGCAGGACGGCTACGTGTTCGTCGTTCGAGGGGATGAGCGCTGGAACGACTACCGGGCGGCGGCAACCCTGCAGCGCTCGATGGGCGTCGAGGTCCGAGAGCTCTCTGCGAGGGAGGCCGCCGAGATCGCCCCTGGGATCTCGATCGACGGCGTGGTGGGGGCCGTGACGTGCGACCGGGACGGCATCGCCGATCCCGCCGGGCTCACGCAGGGGTACGCCACGCTCGCTCGGCGCGCGGGCGTCGACGTGCGGCTGGGCACGACGGTCACGTCCGTGCTGGTGGATGACGGTCGCGTGACCGGCGTGCGGACCGGCGGGGGAGACCTGGCCGCACCCGTGGTGATCGATGCGGCCGGACCCTGGGCCGGCGCGCTGGCCGCCACGGCGGGGGTCGAGCTCCCGCTCGAACCGGTGCCGCGCAACGTGGTCACGACCGGACCGTTCCCCGGCGCCCCCTCACGGCGGACGCTCGTGATCGACGCGGAGACGAGCTTCTACTTCCATCGCGAGGGGGACGGCGTGCTGATGGGGATGGGTGGGACCGACGAACGGCCGTCGTTCTCGACGGATGTCGATCGCCGCTTCGTGGACGACGAGCTGCTGCCCACGGCCCTTCGACTGTTCCCACCGCTCGAGCACGCGGGGATCGCGTCGATGTGGGCGGGCCTGTACGAGATGACGCCGGACCGCCATCCGATCATCGGGCGGACCCCGGTGGAGGGCTTCCTCGTCGCGGCCGGGTTCAGCGGCCATGGGTTCCAGCACGCGCCCGTCGTCGGGAAGCTGATCGCCGAGATCGTCGCGGACGGCGTGGCCCGGACGGTCGCGATCGATGAGCTCGGCCTGGATCGATTCGCCGCCGGGACGTCGATCGTCGAGCGCAACGTGGTCTGAGATCGCCGCCCGGTGCCGGGAGAGGGGATCGAACCCTCACGGGCCGAAGCCCACGGGTTTTTGAGACCCGCGCGTCTGCCAGTTCCGCCATCCCGGCGCGGCCCTAGACTACCGACCCCCGTTCCCGCGGGAGGCCCGCCCGGGACCCAGATGCGCTTGCCGAGACGCCCGTCGCCGTGGCTCGTCGCCGTCGCCTCCGTCGCGATGGCGATGACCGCCTGCACCGGGCCGGCCGACCCCGCCCCGCCGGCATCCGTGGCCGGTCCCGTCGACGTCCGGGTCGCCTTCGTCGGAGATCTGTCGTTCGATGCTGCCGCGCAGGTCGTCTCGCCCGCTGCGTCGGCGATCCAGCTCGCCTTCGACGAGGCGAACGAGCGGGGCGATCTGCTGGCGATCCCCGAGTTCGTCCCGATGGACACGCAGGGAGACGCGGAGCGGGCGTCGTCGTTCGCGACGGACATCGCGAACGACCCCACGGTGGTCGCGGTGATCGTCGCCCCCTTCTGGAACGAGCCGGCCGCCTTCGGCGACCGGCTCGACGCCGCGGGTGTGCCCACCCTGAGCCTCTCGACGGCCGGCGACGCCCTCGCGGAGCAAGGGTGGACCCGTTGGTGGCGAGCCGTACCCCGGGCATCGGACCTCGCCGGGTCACTGACCGCGGCGGTCCGGGCATCGGCCGGATCGCGAGGCGCGGTCTGCCTGGCGGGCGACGACACGGTGCAGGCGGCGTCGCTCGCGGCGCAGCTCCGACGATCGCTGGGGCGCCGGGTCGCCGCGGACCTGACGATCGCCGCAGAGGACGCGGTGCCCGGCGCCGTCGGCGTGATCCGGACAGCCGGCTGCTCGACCGTCGCGTGGACGGGGTTCGACCCGCTCGCCGCCGCGCTCGTCGAGGCCCTCCGAGCCGATGGCCCCGACGGGGTGCGGCTCGTCGGATCGGATGCCATGAAGGGCGAACGGTTCCTCACCGACGCGCGAGGCGGCGCCGACGGGACGGTGGTGACGTGTCCATGCGTGGACCTCACGACCTCGACGAAGATCGACGATCAGCGGTTCGTGCACGACTTCCAGTCGGCCTCCGGATCTCCGCCTGGCGTCTACGCCGTCGAGGCGTGGGACGTGGCCTCGATGCTCCTCGACGCGTTCCGGCGTGGCGCGGTCGACCGCCGCGCGATCGCCGAGGACCTCTCCGGCGCGGATCCGTACGTGGGACTGGCCGGCTCGTACGTGTTCGATGCGGACGGGGAGCTGGAGCGGGCGTCGATCCGCGTGATCGCCTATCGCGCGGAGGGCCTCCGGTGGCTCCCGGTGGCCGCCGATCCGGGCGCGGTGTCCCTGCCCGTCCGGACCCGTGGCTACCTGGCGATCGGTTCCTGTCGTCTGGGACGGCCGTTCCGGTTCCTGCAGCAAGGGGAACCTGCGGGTTTCGAGGTCGATCTGCTCGATCGGGTCGCGACGAGGCTCGGCGTGGTGCCCGTCTGGTCGGAGCTCCCGTGCGACGCCGCCCTCCGGGCGCTGGAACGCGGCCGCCTCGACGCCGTCGTGGCACCGCCGGGGGATCTGCCGATCGGCACGCCGGCCTCGCGCGTTGTGCTCGCCCTCGACGCCGCCCTGGTGGTGGTGGGAGACCGACCGCCCGTCGCCGATCCCGCCTCGACCCTCGGGCCCGGCGACGTCGTCGGCGTCGTCGATGACCCGATCGTTCGGAGCTGGGTCACGACGATCCTCGGCGGGGGCGAGGTGCGGCTCGTGCCCCTCACCAGGGAGCGGGCCTACGCCCGCCTCGGGCGAGGGAGCCTGGACGCCGTCGCGGACCTCGAGTTCGCGGCGTGGGCGGCGGTCGAGCGCCGTCCGGGACTGTGGGTCGTGGGAGGGCACCCGACCGGCCAACTCGACGTCGTCGCCGGGTCGAGCGCCGACGCGGAGGTCCTCGGCGCGATCGACCGCGCGCTGGGGCGGTTGATCGCCGGGGGCAGGTACGCGCTGCTGTTCGGGTCCTACTTCCCGGGGGCGCCGATCCCGGGAAGCGTGGGGGGATCCGCCGCCCAGGGCTGACCACCTGCCTTGCGTTGCGCCGCTCCGCCGGAGCCGCCTATAGTCGGCCACGCACGAGGGGGAGGGGCGCCCGCAGCGTTCGTCGCGCTCCTCGGAAGGAGGATCGGATGCGGAAGTTCCGGACCCGAGGCTTGGTCGCGATGGTCGGCGTGCTCGCGCTGATCGCGGCGGCCTGCGGCGGGGGCGACGACGGCGGGGGCGACGGTGGGTCCACGGGTGGAACCACCGGATCCGCAGGAAGCGGCGTCTGTGCAGAGAACACGACGACCGGCGACCTGCTGGCCAGCATCTGCGAGCAGGGGGCGATCAAGGTCTCGACCGACCCGGCGTACCCGCCCCAGTCGTCGTTGAACGCGGAGACCGGCGAGTACGAGGGCTTCGACATCGACGTCGCGACCGAGATCGCGAACCGCCTCGGCGTGACGGTCGAGTGGGAGACGCCGAAGTGGGAGGCGATCACGGCCGGCAACTGGCAGAGCCGCTGGGACATGAGCGTCGGCTCGATGACCGTGACGCAGGAGCGGACCGAGGTGCTCGACTTCACACCTGCCTACTACTTCACGCCGTCATCGATCGCGGTGGCGGATGACAGCGAGATCACGTCGGTCGACGGCTTGAACGGCAAGACGGTCGGCGTGTGCTCGGGCTGCACGTACGACTTCTTCCTGCAGGGCACGCTGGAGATCCCCGGGTTCACCTTCCCGCCGCCGCCCGCGGGCATCACGCATCAAGGGGTTCGATACCGACTCCACGGTGATCCAGGCGCTCGAGTCGGGCCAGATCGACGCGGCGATGTCGGCGACCCCGACCCTCCAGGCCGCGATCGACAAGGGCCGGCCGATGAAGCTCCTCGGCGAACCGCTCTTCTACGAACCGCTTTCGGTGGCGTTCGACCGAGCATCGGAGCTCGATCAGGCGTCCCTCGTGGCCGCCGTGTCCGCCATCATCGAGGAGATGCACGCCGACGGCACGCTGACCGCCATGTCGATGGAGTGCGTACGGACAGGACCTGACGACCTCCAACGCAGTCCTGATCTTCGAGATCCGGATGAGGAACGGGGGGATCCGTGGCGACACATGAGATGGGGGCCGGGGCGGCCCGGCCCCCGGCGGACGAACCCTCGGGCCGCATGGAGGGGCTGGCTCAGGCCAGCGCACGGGTGCCGTTCAGGCTGAAGGTCGCGGCCGTCTGGATCGTCATCTTCATCCTGCTCGGATTCCTCTTCGCCGCCGCGGGCTTCGACACGCAGTTCATGCGCGACTCCGCGGACTTCATCGCCAAGGGCGTCACCTACACGATCCTCATCTCCGCGGCAGCGATCGTGGTGGCCGTCGTGTTGGCGCTGATCGGGGCGCTCGGGCGCCTCTCCCGGAACCCGATCGCCTACGGCGTCTCGGGGTTCTACACCTCGTTCTTCCGCGGGACGCCGCTGATCGTGCAGCTGTTCCTGATCACGTTCGCGCTCCCGATCGTCGTCGGGAACCTGGGCTTGCCGTCGGGCGTCGAGGATCTGTTCACGCTCGATCCCTTCGTCGCGGGCATCGTCGCGCTCGGGCCTCAACTACGGCGCGTACATGACGGAGATCTTCCGCGCGGGGATCCAGTCGGTGAGCCAGGGTCAGACCGAGGCCGCCGAGGCGCTCGGCATGACGTATCGCCAGCGCATGCGGCGCATCGTGCTGCCTCAGGCGATGCGCGTGATCATCCCGCCCACCGGGAACGACTTCATCGCGATGATGAAGGACACGGCGCTCGTGAGCTTCATCGGCGTGAGCGCCGAGCAGTCGGAGATCTTCCGGCGTGCACAGCTCGTGGGCACCGCCGAGTTCCGCCCGCTCGAGGCCTATCTCCTCGCCGCGATGATGTACTGGGGTCTGACGGCGATCTTCACCTACTTCCAGAGCCGGCTGGAGAAGCGGATGTCGAAGGGGTACGTGCGGGCGGACGCGAGCCTCGAGCGCCGGCCGAAGCCGCAGGGACAGCCCCAGTTCATCCCGACCTCGGCGGCTGGCGGGACCGGCGGCGGAGGCGGGATGGTGCAGATCCCGAAGCCCGGTGATCCCGGCGGGGGCCCCGATGGCGGGTGAGGGCAACGGCGAGGCGATCGTCCGTATCGAGAACCTCCACAAGACCTTCGGGCACCTGGAGGTCCTCAGGGGCATCGACATGGAGGTCGGGAAGGGCGAGGTGGTCGTGATCTTCGGCCGCTCGGGATCGGGCAAGAGCACGCTTGCTCCGCTGCGTGAACTTCCTGGAGGATCCGACCGTCGGGACGATCGAGGTGGCGGGGATCCGTCTGGAAGGCGGACACCGCACGAAGCAGAAGCGCGAGCAGATCCGGCGTCTCCGGATGCATGCCGGGATGGTGTTCCAGCAGTTCAACCTCTTCCCCCACATGACGGTCCTGCAGAACGTGATCGAGGCCCCCATCCGGGTGAGGGGCATGGACGAGAGCGCCGCGACGTCGATCGCGCGGGACCTCCTGACGAAGGTTGGCCTGTCGGACAAGGCGGAGGAGCACCCGATCCGCCTCTCCGGGGGTCAGCAGCAGCGGGTCGCGATCGCTCGGGCTCTCGCGATGGAGCCCGACGTGATGCTGTTCGACGAGCCCACGTCGGCCCTCGACCCCGAGTTGATCGGCGAGGTGCTGAACGTGATGAAATCGCTCGCCACCGATCTCCACATGACGATGATGGTCGTCACGCACGAGATGGGGTTCGCGCGTGAGGTCGCCCACCGGATGTGCTTCTTCCATGAGGGCGTGATCCTCGAGCAGGGTGCCCCCGAGGAGATGTTCCGGGAGCCGAAGAACCCGGAGACGAAGACGTTCCTCGAGGCCGTCCTGTAGAGGAGGGCTCGGTTCGGCGAGGCCGCCGGGCGATCGTTCCCAGCGATGCTCGTCGTTCCAGAACGTCTACGGCCGAACACAGAGAGACGGGCCGCGCCGCCTTCGGAGCCACTCGCGCCTTCCCCATACGCGAGTGCCTCGTCGGGCGCCGCGGCCCGTCACGCTGTGGTCCCGAGCGACCCCGTGTCCGTACCGTCGCCGGCTCGGACCGGTGGCCCCGCGGGACCGGAGCGAACGATAGACTCGAGGTTGAGACGTGTCAACTCGACGTGAGGCTCTGTCCTGCAACGGGTCTCACGTAGATGCGCAGGTCGACGGACCTCGGCCGGTCACCGGAAAAGAGTGACACGTTCGCCCGAACCCGAGCCATCTACTCCACCGTGAACGATGCGTGCATCCCCTGCGCGTAGTGCTCCGGGAGGTTACAGATCACCGCGTACGTTCCCGGCTCGAGCGAGAGGTTCAGCTCCGCCGTCGTGCCCGCGACGATGTCCTCGACCTCGTCGATCACCGTGAGTCCTGCGGAGTCGACGTCGGCCACGTCATCCGCGATCTCGATCGCGTCGAGGTCCGTGTCGGGCGGTACCGAGAACACCTCGAACTCGTGCGTCGTCGGACCGGCGTTGGACGCCGACAGGGTGAGGTCACCAGCCGGCAACGTGTCGGTCGAGAGCTCGATCGAGAAGTCGGCGAGGTCGATCTGGAGATCGGCGTCCTCGCCGCCGCCGCAGGCGGTCGCGCCGAGGGCGAGGACGCCCGCGGCCAGCATGAACAACACCTTCCGAGCCATCGTTGTCCCCTTTCGTGTCGTTCGCGGTTCGGATCCTTCGAGCGGCGCGGTTCCGTTCAAACGGTCGGTTCGGCGGCCACCACCCGCCGCGGGTCGCGGCGCTGCGGCCACAGGACGTAGGCGCCCATCGGGATCGCGTAGGCGAGCCAGACCAAGACCTCCGCGACGGTCGGGACCGGCTGGAGCCCGAGCATCCCGGTCAAGAGGGAGGCGCGGACCGTGCCGGGAGCGACCAGCCACGAGAGGTCGAAGGCCGGCCGTTGGAGCGCGGTCACGACCCCGGCCTCCGCGAAGTCGTGCAGGGCCGTCGAGAGCAGCCCTGCGGCCACGAGGACCAGGACGAACCCCGTGACGCGGAAGAACCTCGGCCAGGTTGATCCGCACCCCGCCCCGGTAGAGCGCGTAGCCGAGTGCGACCGCGACCGCGACCCCCAGGATGGCGCCCGGTCCCGGTGGCAGCCGGGTTGGACGAGCTCTGGAACGCGGCCAGCATGAACACCGCGGTCTCGAGGCCCTCGCGGAGGACCGCGAAGAAGGCCATCCCGACGAGCGCCCACGTCCCCGCCTCGAGCGCCATCTCCGCGTGGCTCTCGAGGGAACGCTTCAGCTCACGGGAGTGGCGGCGCATCCACACCACCATGTACGTCACCCCGCCGACCGCGAGGAGCGCGAGCGTCGCCTCCATGATCTCCCGCTGCCTGAACGGCAGCGAGCTCCCGACGGCCTCGAGGACGAGCGCCGCCCCGACGCACAGGCCGATCGCGAGGGCGACGCCGAACCACATCGGCCGGAGCGCGTCGCGTTTGCCCTGCTGGATCAGGAAGGCGGCGATGATGCCGACGATCAGGGAGGCCTCGAGGCCCTCGCGGAGCCCGATCACGAACGTCGGCAGCACGGGCGGTTCCCTTCCCCAGATGTTCGGTACCCCGAACATCTACCCTTCGGACTGGCGAAATCCTAGTCAGCCGATGGGATTCACGTCAAGGTCGTTCGGGCCCGAATCATCTTGGGGAACCTGACCTAAGGTCGGAGCCGCTCAGGCGCGCTCCACCCAGAGGTTGTCGGAGAGCTCGGCCCCCAGGGCGACGGCCCGCCCGCCGACGGACAGGCTCATCGAGCCGTCCGGCCCGACCCCTTCGACGCGGAGCCCTCCGCCCGGCCTGAGCCCGCTGTCCTCGAGGAAGCGCATCACGTCGAGCTCGAGCTCGAGGTCCTCGGTCAGACGGCGCACGGTGGCCGTCGACCCCGGTTCGAGGTCTCGCAGGGCGACGAAGCCGGATACGTCGACCTCGTTCGCCGATCCGGGGATCGGGTTGCCATGGGGACAGGCGCCGGGGTCGTGGAGGATCGCGACGAGCCGCTCCTCGACCTGGTCGGAGATCACGCGTTCCCACCGCTCGGCCTCGGAGTGCGCCAGGTACCAGGGAAGCCCGATCACATCGATCAGCAGGTGCTCCGCGAGTCGGTGCCGGCGGACGAGCGTGACGGCCAGGGCGTGGCCCTCGGCCGTGAACGCCAGCGTGCGTCCGTCCATCGTGAGCAGGCCGTCGGCCACGAGGCGCTTGACGTGCTCGGAGACGGAGGCGCGAGAGACGCCCATCCACCGCGCGAGCTCGGCCTGGACCGGCGGCATCGATTCCTCGATGATCTCGTACAGGGCCTCGAGGTAATCCGCGGACGGGTGGCGATCCTCGGCCGTCATGGGCGGAGACTACGATACGCACCGTGACCACTCCCGACGCCGACGGCGGGGCGCGTCGGCGGATCTTCCTGCTCGACGGACACTCGCTCGCGTACCGAGCGTTCTTCGCGCTCCCGCCGTCGCTCGCCACCTCGACGGGCCAGGTCACGAACGCCGTGTACGGGTTCACGTCGATGCTGATCAAGCTGCTCGGGGAGGAGCGGCCCGATCTGCTCGCGGTCGCGTTCGACCTGGGTCCGCCGACCGTGCGCCTCGAGAAGTACCCCGAGTACAAGGCCGGCCGCCGCGAGACCCCGGCCGACTTCACCTCGCAGCTCGGACTGATCGACGAGGTGCTCGCCGCCCTCGGGATCCCGGTGATCCGGGTGGAGGGCCACGAGGCCGACGACGTCCTGGGCACGCTCGCGGTCCGCTCCGCCGATCGGGACATCGACGCGGTCCTCGTGACGGCCGATCGGGACTTCTTCCAACTGGTCCGCCCGGGGATCCGCGTGATGTACAACCGTCGCGGGATCTCGGACATCCTGCTGATGGACGAGTCGGCCGTCGAGGAGCGCTACGGGATCCCACCGGCGAAGTACCTGGACTACGTGGCGCTCAAGGGCGATCCATCCGACAACATCCCCGGCGTCCCCGGGGTGGGGGAGAAGACCGCCGCGAAGCTGATCCAGCAGTACGGGTCGGTCGAGGAGCTCATGGCGCACGCCGACGAGCTGCGCGGGAAGCTCAAGGACAACGTGATCGCCCACCGCGACCAGCTCGTCCTGAACAAGGAGCTGGCGCGGATCGTCACCGACCTCGAGCTGGGCATCGAGCCCGACGACTGCGTGATGGGTGGGTGGGACGCCGATGAGATCCATCGGCTGTTCGTCTCCCTCGAGTTCCGCTCGCTCCTGGAGCGCTTGGAGGAGGTCGGCCGGACCGCGAAACCGCAGGTCGAGCTCTCCGAGCTCGACCTGCGGCAGGTCGATGCCGCGGAGGCTGCGTCCCTGCTCGCCGCCGACGGGCCGAAGGCCGCGAGGCTGCACGTTGAGGAGGGCCGACCGCTCGGCCTGGCCGTCTCGGCTGGGGGAGCGCAGGCCGCCTACGCCCCGCTCGACGGGTGGGGGCCCGTCGGGGCCCCGCTCGCCGACGCGTCGATCCCGAAATGGGCGCACGACGCGAAGGAGCTCGAACGCGCGGTGAGCGCCGCCGATGGGTCCCTCGGCGGGGTCGCGTTCGACACGCTCCTCGCCGGATACGTGCTCGACCCTGGGACCGCCGACTACCCGCTCCGAGCCCTCTGCGTGCGCTACCTCGGGGCCGACGTCCTCGGCTCGATCGAAGACGAGCAGGACGGTCAGCTGTTCGGGGAGGAACCGTGGCGCACCGCCGCGGCGGAGGCCGCGGCGGTGGCGCTGCTCGCGCCGCTGATGGAGGAGCAGGTCGACAAGAACGGGCTCCGCGAGCTGCTGGAGACGGTCGAGCTCCCGCTCGCCTCGGTGCTCGCGCGGATGGAGGCCCGGGGGGTCCGCCTCGACACCGCCTACCTCGAGGCGATGGGGGAGGACGTCCGTGGGCGGATGACCGTGCTGCGCGCGACCGTGTTCCAGGAGGCCGGCGAGGAGTTCAACCTGAACTCGCCGCCGCAGCTGCGGGCGATCCTGTACGACAAGCTCGGCCTGTCGCCCGGGAAGAAGACGCCGAAGGGGCAGCTCTCCACGGACGCGAGCGTCCTGGAGAAGCTCCGCGACCAGCACCCCGTCGTCGACGCCCTGCTGCAGTGGCGCGAGCTCGACAAGCTGAACTCGACGTACCTCGAGGCGCTCCCGCGGCTCGTCGATCCGCGCGACGGGCGGATCCACACCTCGTTCAACCAGACGGTGGCGGCGACCGGCCGCCTCTCGTCGTCGAACCCGAACCTGCAGAACATCCCCGTCCGGTCGGAGCTGGGCCGCCAGATCCGCCGCGCGTTCGTCCCCGGCGGCGAGGACCAGCTGCTGCTGGTCGCCGACTACTCGCAGATCGAGCTGCGGATCCTGGCCCATCTCTCCGGCGACGAGGGGCTCCGCGGGGCCTTCGCCTCGGGGACGGACATCCACACGGCGACGGCCGCGCGGGTGTTCGACCTGCCGGCGGACCAGGTCGATCCGGGACTCCGCTCCCGGGCCAAGATGGTGAACTACGGCCTCGCCTACGGGATGAACGCCTGGGGGCTCGCGCAACGCCTCGACATCGCCCCGGATGAGGCGCAGGAGATCATGGATGCGTACTTCGCGGCGTTCCCCACGATCCGCGAGTTCCTCGACCGCCAGGTCGACCGGGCCACGGTGGAGGGGTTCACCGAGACGCTCCTCGGCCGCCGCCGGTACATCCCCGAGCTCACGGCGTCGAATCCCCGCGTCCGAGACCTGGGTCGGCGTCAGGCGCTGAACGCGCCGATCCAAGGGAGCGCGAGCGACGTCTTCAAGGTCGCGATGATCGAGGTGGACCGGGCGATCCGAGCCCGACCGGAGCTCGATTGCCACATGCTGCTCACGGTGCACGACGAGCTCGTGTTCGAGGTCCCGCGAGACGCGGTGGAGGATGCGGCCGCCGTGGTGGTGGAGCGGATGGAGCACGCGGTGGCGCTGGACGTCCCGCTACGCGCGGACATCGGCTGGGGCCCGAACTGGGCCGAGGCGGTCCCCGAGGGCCACTAGCACGTGCCCGGCTCCGGCCGGAGCCGCCGGGCCGAAGGGGTGCGGCGCGTTGACGGCGTTTCCGCTGCTCACCTACCATCCATCCGGTTCGGCGCGAGGCGCACCGCACCACGGCCAATCCCAACCTGCCGAGCATGGTGCGCGCCCCGCGCGGAAGGAGATGGTTCCGATAGAGACCCAAGGAACGCCGGGAACGGACGACGCTGCCGTGGAGACGGCCGCCGAGGCCGTCGTCGTGGCGCCCGAGGCCGTCGCATCCGAAGCGGTCGCGCCGGCGACCGCCGCCCCCCCGCCACGCGCCGCCGCCCAGCCCGACCTCACGCCCGAGGAGCTGATCGCCGCGATGGAGGCGAGCTTCCGCGACTTCAACGACGGCGACATCGTCGAGGGCGAGGTCGTGAAGATCGACCGGGACGAGGTGCTGCTGGACATCGGCTACAAGTCCGAGGGCGTGATCCCCAGCAAGGAGCTGTCGATCCGCCACGACGTCGATCCGAACGAGGTCGTCCACGTCGGAGATCGGATCGAGGCCCTCGTGCTCCAGAAGGAGGACAAGGAGGGCCGGCTGATCCTGTCGAAGAAGCGCGCGCAGTACGAGCGCGCGTGGGGCCGGATCGAGGACATCATGAAGTCCGGCGAGCCGATCAAGGGCCCGGTGATCGAGGTCGTGAAGGGCGGGCTGATCCTGGACATCGGCCTGCGCGGGTTCCTGCCCGCGTCCCTCGTGGATCTCCGCCGCGTCCGCGACCTGCATCCGTTCGTGGGCCAGGAGCTCGAGGCGAAGATCATCGAGCTCGACCGCAACCGGAACAACGTGGTGTTGTCGCGCAGGGCGTTCCTGGAGGAGTCGCAGTCCGAGGGTCGGAAGAAGTTCCTCGAAGGCCTGCAGAAGGGCGAGCGTCGCAAGGGCACGGTCAGCTCGATCGTGAACTTCGGGGCGTTCGTGGATCTCGGCGGCGTCGACGGTCTGGTGCATGTGTCCGAGCTGTCGTGGAAGCACGTCGACCATCCCAGCGAGGTCGTCGCGGTGGGTCAGGAGGTCGAGGTCGAGGTGCTCGACGTCGATCTCGAGCGCGAGCGTGTGTCGCTCTCCCTCAAGGCCACGCAGGAGGACCCCTGGAAGGAGTTCGAGCGGACGTCCACCGCCGGATCGGTGATCGAGGGACAGGTGACGAAGCTGGTGCCCTTCGGGGCGTTCGTCCGCGTGGCTCCGGGGATCGAGGGGCTCGTGCACATCTCGGAGCTCTCGCACGAGCACGTCGATACGCCGGAGTCCGTCCTTTCGGTCGGCGACAACGTCACGGCGAAGGTGATCGACGTGGACGTACAGCGCCGCCGCGTGAGCCTCTCGATGCGTCAGGTGACCGAGAAGCCACGTCAACCCGAGATCCAGGTCGAGGAGGCTCCGCCCGAGAGCGAGGCCGCGCCGGAGATGGCGCCGGCCGGCGTGTCGATCCCGCAGGAGATCGTCGACGCGGTGGCCGAAGCGGAGGCGGCCGCGGCCGACGCGCCGCCGGTGGAAGCGGCCCCGGAACCGGAGGTCGTCGAGACGCCTGCGCCGTCGGAGGCCGAAGCACCCGCTGAGGAGCCCGCGTCCGTGGTGGAGCCGGCGGCCGCGGAGGAGCCCGAAGCGGCGGCCGAGGAGACCCCTGCCGAGCTGCCCGTGGCGGAGGAGTCCCCGACCGACGCCGAGGTCTCGTTGGAGGCGATCCTCGAGGACCTGAAGCGCCGCGAGGGCCGGTCGGAGTAGCCGGCCGGCCCGTCGACCCTGGCCGACCGATGCTGCTCGTCGGGCTGACCGGAGGGATCGGGTCGGGCAAGTCCACCGTGGCCAGCCTCTTCGCCGAGCGTGGCGCCGTCGTCATCGAGGCGGATCGGCTCGCCCGCGATTCGGTCGAGCCGGGCACGCCGGGGTTCGCGAGCGTCGTGGAGGCGTTCGGGTCGGACGTCGTGACGCCAGAGGGTGGGCTCGATCGAGCGGCCCTGGCCCGGATCGTGTTCGACGATCCGGAGCGACGACGGGCGCTGGAGGCCATCGTCCATCCGGAGGTCGCGCGTCGCTTCGCCGAGGAGGTCGACCGTCATCGCGGGACCGACGACGTGGTCGTGTACGCGGTGCCGCTGTTGGTCGAGCGGGGACTCGCACCGGCGTTCGACGTCGTGATCGCGGTGTCGGCGCCCGAGGAGGTTCGCATCGACCGGGTGATCGCGGAGCGTGGGTCCGACGAGGCGGAGGTTCGCGCCCGGATCGGGGCCCAGGTGGGCGACGCCGAGCGTGCCGCGGTTGCGGACGTCGTGATCGACAACGGCGGATCCCTGGCGGACCTCGAGCGAGTCGTGAACGCGGCGTGGGAGCAACTGCGGACGCGCCCGGAGCACCGCTGAGCCGCCACGTCGGTATCCTTCGCCCGTGAGGTTCCGGGCCGTGCTCTTCGATGCCGGGGAGACCCTCGTGCACCCCGTGCCGTCGTTCCCGGAGGTCTTCGTCCGGATCGTCACCGCAGCCGGTCACCGATGCGAGCCGGACGACGTGATCGCGGCCTCGGCGGTCGTGCTCGACCGGTTCAGCGAGGCGGCGGCGCGGAACGAACGGTGGACCACGAGTCCCGAGCGGTCTCGCCGGTTCTGGACCGAGATCTACGAACGGATGCTCGACGACCTGGGCTTGCCCGAGCGCGACGGGCTCCGCGACACGCTGTACCGGGGCTTCACGGACCTCGCGAACTACGGGGTGTTCGACGACGTGGTGCCGGCCCTCGACGCGCTGCGTGAGACGGGAGCCACGCTCGGGGTCGTGTCGAACTACGAGCCGTGGCTCGAGGATCTGTTGGAGTCCGAGGGTGTCGCCGACCTGCTGCCGGTCCGCGCGATCAGCGGGATCGAGGGGATCGAGAAGCCCGATCCTCGGATCTTCGAGCTCGCGCTCGCCCGGGCCGGGGTCGAGGCGACGGAAGCTGCGTACGTCGGCGACAACCCGGAGTTCGACGTGGAACCGCCGGAGGCGCTCGGGATGTTCGCGGTCCTCGTCGATCGGCGAGGGCGCCATCCGGAGCACGCGGGCCCGCGCGTGACCGACCTGCGCGACCTGACCGCGCTCCTGGAGGTCGCATGAGCGACGAGCGCTCGTTCACGGTCGCGGAGGCCGAGGCCGAGCTCGATCAGCTGCGCGAGCGACTCCCGCGGCTCCGGGACGCCCGGCGGCGCCTGATCGAGACGAGCACCCGGATCCGGGAGGCCGTGGCCACCGACGGCGGCGGCGTGGCGGGCAGCGACTGGTTCGAGGCGCAGCAGGTGCTGAAGGCCGAGGTCATCTACCTTGCCGAGCGCGGGATCCTGCTGAAGGACCCCGAGACGGGTCTCGTGGACTTCCCCGCCGACCGGGAGGGCCGAACCGTCTACCTGTGCTGGCGCCTGGGGGAGGAGCGCGTGGCCTGGTACCACGAGGTCACGTCGGGGTTCTCGGGACGGAGGCCGCTGTGAGCGGGAACGGCGACCGTGTGATCGAGGTCCACGGCCTGCGGAAGTCCTACGGCGACGTCGAGGCCGTGGCAGGGATCGACCTGCACGTCGACCGGGGCGAGGTGTTCGCGTTGCTCGGGCCGAACGGGGCCGGCAAGACGACGACGACGGAGATCCTCGAGGGGTATCGCGAGCGGACGGCCGGGGAGGCGTCGGTGCTCGGCGAGGATCCCGCTCACGGGAGTCAGGTGATGAAGGAGCGGATCGGCATCGTGCTGCAATCGACGGGGATCGATCCGTTCCTGACCGTGCGCGAGACGGTCGAGCTCTACGCCGGCTACTACCCTTCGCCTCGCGACGTCGACGAGGTGATCGACCTGGTCGGCCTGGCGGAGAAGCGCCGGACGCGGGTGCTGAAACTGTCGGGCGGGCAACAGCGACGCCTGGACGTCGCGGTCGCCCTGGCCGGTGATCCCGAGGTCTTGTTCCTGGACGAGCCGACGACGGGGTTCGACCCGAACGCGCGCCGCAACGCGTGGCAGATCGTCAAGAACCTGACCGCGCTCGGCAAGACGGTCTTCCTGACGACGCACTTCATGGACGAGGCGCAGTACCTGGCCGACCGGGTGGCGATCATCGCGAAGGGGAGGATCGTCGTCGAGGGCTCGCCCGACACGATCGCGGGGCGGGACACGATGCGGTCACGGATCCGCTTCCGTCCGCCGACCGACGTCGACCTGCCGCCGCTCGGGCAGGTCAGGGACGCCGACGGGATGGTCGAGATCCGCGCGGAGGACCCGGTCCGGGCGCTGCACGCGCTGACGACATGGGCGCTCGAGCACGACGTGCCGCTCACGAGCCTCGAGGTGACTCGACCGAGCCTCGAAGACGTCTACGTGGAGTACACGGGCGGAGAGGAGGGGACGGAGTGAGCGCATCCAGCCTCACGCTCCGGCAGGTCCGGTTCACGAACAAGGCCTTCTGGCGGAACCCGGCCTCGGCATTCTTCACGTTCGCGTTCCCGCTGATGTTCCTGGTGATCTTCACGGCGCTGCTCGGCGGAGGCGAGATCCTGATCGAGGGAACCGACCTGCAGCAGTCCACGTACTACGTCGTCGCGATGGCGACCTTCGGCGTGATCTCCGCCTGCTACACGAACGTCGCGATCAGCGTGTGCTTCAACCGTGATGCCGGGATCCTGAAGCGGATCCGCGGGACGCCGCTCCCCGGCCGTGCCTACCTCTCCGCGCGCGTGATCCACTCGATGATCGTCGGGGCGCTGCTCGTCGTGATCACGCTCGCGTTCGGCTGGGTGTTCTACGACGGCACGTGGCCGACAGGGATGGCGCTCGTGCAGTTCGTGGTCACGTTCCTGGTGGGGTCGCTCTCGTTCGCGGCCCTCGCGCTCGCGCTCACCGCCGCGATCCCGAACGCCGATGCGGCACCGCCCGTGGTGAACGCCTCGATCCTGCCCCTGCTGTTCCTTTCGGGGATCTTCATCCCGATCGGAGACGAAGCGCCCGCCTGGATCCGGTTCGTCGGGGACATCTTCCCGGTGAAGCACTTCGCGGATGCGATGCGTGCCGCGTACCTCAGCGACATCACGATCGCGACGCCCGGGGGTCCGGTGCACCCCTTCGTCTTCCACTGGAGCGACGTCGCCGTGATCGCGGCTTGGGGGATCGCGGGGCTCCTGCTCGCCGCGCGGTACTTCTCGTGGGAGCCGCGACGCTGACCGCCGGTCGGCGCGAACCCCTGTGCTAGGCTCCCGCCCTCGGGGCGGGCATCCGCGCAGGTGAACGAGGGGGTTCGATCGATGCGCAAGATCTTCGTGGGGCTGGCGATCCTGGCGGTAGTTGCCGTCGCGTGCGCCCCGGAGGACGAAGGGACCGGCGCGGGCGGCCCGAGCGCGACCGGTGCGACGGGTGCCACCGCGAGCGGCGCCACCGGGTCACCCTCGGTCGATCCCTGCGCGACCGACCAGCTGAACCTCGTGACCGCGGGCACGCTCACCGTCGGGACCGGCAACCCCGCCTACCCACCGTGGTGGGGCGGCGGCGAGTCCGAGGAGCACCCCGAATGGAAGATCAACGACCCGTACATGCTCGAGGGGTTCGAGGGCGCGGTCGTCGGGGCGCTCGCGCAACAGATGGGGTTCACGACCGACCAGGTCGCGTTCGTCGAGGTGCCGTTCAACAAGTCGTTCGCGCCGGGACCGAAGGATTTCGACTTCGTGCTGCAGCAGATCTCGTACTCGGAGAAGCGCGCGCAGACCGTCGACTTCAGCGAGAGCTACTACGACGTGAACCAGGCGCTCGTGTCGGTGAAGGGATCCTCGATCGAGGGGGCGACCTCGTTCGCCGACCTCAGCGACGCTCGCCTCGGGGCGCCGATCGGCACCACGAGCTACGACTACATCGTCGACAACATCCAGCCGAACGTGGAGCCGGCCGTCTACGACGACCTGAACGGGGCGGTCCAGGACCTCAGGAACGGACAGATCGACGGCATCGTCGTCGACCTTCCGACGGCGTTCTTCATCACGGCGGTCCAGATCCCGAAGGGCATCATCGTCGGCCAGTTCCCGACCGTCGGGCAGCAGGAGTACTTCGCGCTCGCGTACGCGAAGGGCAACCCGCTCGTCGCGTGCGTGAACACGGCCCTGGAGGCGATGAAGGCGGACGGGACCCTGGCGTCGATCCAGCAGGAGTGGCTCTCGGACAAGGCGTCGGCCCCGGTCATCTCGAGCTGACCCGGAGGTTCCGGGTCGCATGAGCAGCCAGGGGCCCGAGGGACCTCCGGACCTCTCCACGCCCCCACGCGCGCACGGGCCGGATCCACGGTCGCCGGTCCCGCCCGGCGACCGTCGATCCCGGATCCTCGGTGGTGGCGTGCGCCGCGAGGGGGCGCGTAGCGTCACGATCGCCGTGGTCAGCACGGTCGTGTTCTTCACGGTGGCCGCGATCCTGATCGTGCGCTCGCCGGGGTGGCCGCAGATCAAGCAGCTCTTCTTCAACGGCGAGGAGTTCCGCGAGAGCTTCCCGGAGGTCCTGGCGAAGTTCTGGCGCAACGTCTTCATCTTCTGCGTGGCCGAGGTCCTGGTCCTGATCCTCGCCCTGCTGCTCGCCGTGATGCGGAGCCTGCCCGGGCCTGTCTTCGCTCCGCTCCGCGTCCTCGCTGCCGCCTACACCGACCTCTTCCGCGCGATCCCGACGATCCTGGTGATCGCCCTGCTCGGCTTCGGGATGCCGGCGCTGCAGCTCCAGGGCGTGCCGGACTCGGACGTGTTCTGGGCGATCATCGCGCTCACGCTCGTGTACTCGGCATACGTCGCCGAGGTGTACCGGGCGGGGATCGACTCGGTCCACCCGAGCCAGGTCGCGGCGGCCCGCTCGCTCGGGCTGTCGCGCGGTCAGGCGATGCGGACCGTGGTGCTGCCGCAGGCGGTCCGGCGCGTGATCCCGCCGCTGCTGAACGACTTCATCGGGCTCCAGAAGGACTCCGCCTTGGTCGCGTTCCTGGGCTATACGGAGGCGCTCCGGCAGGCGCAGATCATCACGGCAGCCGACTTCAACTTCACGCCGTACGTCGCGCTCGCCCTGATCTACATCGTGATCACGATCCCGGAGGCGCGGTTCGTCGACTGGCTGATCGCGCGCGACCGGAGGCGGCGCGAGGCCGGACGGGTCACGTGACGGACGCGATCGCGATCGAGGGGCTCCGCAAGTCGTTCGAGGAGCTCGAGGTCCTGCGTGGGATCGATCTGCGCGTCGCCGACCACGACGTGATCTGCTTGATCGGCGCGTCGGGGTCAGGCAAGTCGACGCTGCTGCGGTGCGTGAACCTCCTCGAACCGATCGACGCGGGTCGCATCGTGATCGAAGGGGAGGAGATCACCGCGCCGGGCGTCGACGTGAACCGGATCCGTCGACGGATCGGCATCGTGTTCCAGTCCTTCAACCTGTTCCCGCACATGACGGTGCGGCGCAACGTCACGCTGGCGCCGAGCCGGGTGCTGGGTCTGTCGGACGCGGAGGCGGGGGAGCGCGCGACGGAGCTCCTCGGACGGTTCGGCCTCGCCGACAAGGCGGAGGAGTACCCGGATCGCCTGTCCGGCGGGCAGCAGCAACGCGTCGCGATCGTCCGTGCGCTGGCGATGCAGCCCGACATCATGCTGCTGGACGAGGTCACGAGCGCGCTCGACCCTGAACTGGTGGCGGAGGTGCTGGACGTGATCCGCGAGCTGGCCGCCGGCGGCATGACGATGTTGATCGCAACGCACGAGATGGGGTTCGCGCGGGACATCGCGAGCCGCGTGTGCTTCCTGGACGCCGGGGTGATCCTGGAGGAGGGGCCGCCCGATCGGATCTTCACCGAGCCGCAGCACGAGCGGACCGAGCGGTTCCTCCAGCGGATCATCGCGGCCGGACGGATGTGAGGGGGAGATCGATGCGAAGGCGGGTGGTCGCGGTAGCGGTCGTCGCCGGATGCGCGGTGACCGGCCTGCTCGGTCGGGACGTGGCGACCGCGCGGCCGAAGGTCGGTGTTGCGTGCGGACCATCCGGCTTCACCCGCGCGACCGTGCCCGCGCTCGGACCCGGGACCGGTGAGCTCCACGGCGTCGACGCGATCGCCCTCACGACCGCGTGGGCGGTGGGGGGTCGCTTCGATCCGACGTCGGAGCGAACCGTGCCGTACGCGCTGCGATGGGACGGCGTCACCTGGGCGGCGACCAGCGTTCCCGCTCCGGTGACCTCGCAGGGGACCGTGCTGCTCGCGGTCTCGGGGTGGGCACCGGACGACGCGTGGGCCGTCGGCACGACGACGCTCCCGAACAACCTGTCGCGGACGTTCGCCACCCATTGGGACGGGTCGGGGTGGACCACGTTCCCCACGCCGAACGCTGGGACGCCGAAGACCGGCGTGCTGAACGGCGTGGTCGCCTTGGCGGCCGACGACGCGTGGGCCGTCGGAAGCACGTCCGGTCAGGGCGGGCCGGAGCGCACGGTGATCCTCCACTGGGACGGCTCGGTCTGGGCCGTCGTATCGAGTCCGAACCGAGGCCCGTGGCCCAACGGCCTGTCCGACGTGACGGCGGTTTCCGCGACCGACGTCTGGGCGGTCGGTGCGTGGAGGACGAAGGCGTTCGCGAGCCGGACGCTCACGGTCCACTGGAACGGCTCGGGGTGGCATCGCGTGGCGAGCCCGAACCCCGGTACGAACGGTCCGCGGGACGTGGACCTTTCCGGGGTCTCGGCGACGGTCGGCGGCGACGTCTGGGCGGTCGGCGAGCGGGGGCTCCGCGGTCTGGCCGAGCGCTGGGACGGCTCGTCGTGGTCGGTCGTGACCGTCCCGAACCCCAGCGCCAACGCCGGTCTGTCCGACGTGTTGGCCGTCACGAACACCGATGCCTGGGCCGCGGGGTCGTGGCTCGACGTCGCGCATCAGCGGGTCGCCACCCAGGTCCAGCGGTGGAACGGCTCCTCGTGGTCGCTCGTCCCGACGCAGCACGTCGGGACGAGCGACAACGGCATCGCGGCGATCGACGGCGTGGCGACGCGTCAGTGGGCGGTGGGCTACCGCTTCAACGCGTCTGGCCTGAGGATCCTGCCGCTGATGCTCGAGCGCTGCGCCTGAGGAGACGAGGTCACGCGCTCGCCGCGGCCGCTGTCGGCCGCCGCCCCTAGGATAGGAACGTGCCCCCGTTCAAGATCGTGTCCGAGTTCCAGCCCGCCGGCGACCAGCCGGCGGCGATCGACCAGCTGACCGAGGGCCTCGCGGCGGGCGAGCCGTACGTCACGCTGCTCGGTGCGACCGGGACCGGGCAAGACGTTCACGATCGCGCACGCGGTGGAACGGCTGCAGCGTCCCACGCTCGTGATCGCGCCGAACAAGTCGCTCGCGGCGCAGCTCACGAACGAGTTCCGCGAGGTCTTCCCCGAGAACGCCGTCGAGTACTTCGTGAGCTACTACGACTACTACCAACCCGAGGCGTACATCCCGCAGACCGACACCTACATCGAGAAGGACAGCTCGATCAACGACGAGATCGAGCGCCTCAGGCACTCGGCCACCGCGTCGTTGCTCACACGGCGCGACGTCCTGGTCGTGGCCAGCGTGTCCTGCATCTATGGACTCGGCTCGCCCGAGCAGTACGAGGGCCAGCTGCTCCGCCCCATCGTCGGCGTGGACATCCCGCTCGACTTCGCGATCCAGCGCCTGATCGACATCCAATACCAGCGCAACCAGATGAGCCGCGCCCGGGGCACGATCCGCGTGCAGGGCGACACGCTCGAGGTCTTCCCCACGTACGAGCAGATCGGCTACCGGATCGAGTGGTGGGGGGACACGATCGAACGGATCACGCGGTTCGATCCGCTCACCGGCGAGCTGCTCGACCAGGTGGCCGAGACGATGATCTACCCGGCGTCGCACTACGTGGCGAGCGACGAGCGGATGCAGCGCGCCGTCGTCACGATCGAGGAGGAACTCCAACAACGGCTCGCCGAGCTCCAGGACCAGGGGAAGCTCCTCGAGGCCGAACGACTGCGGATGCGCACGACGTACGACCTCGAGATGCTTCGCGAGGTCGGCTTCTGCTCTGGGATCGAGAACTACTCGCGTCACATCGACGGCCGGGCCGCCGGCACCGCGCCGTACACCCTGCTCGACTACTTCCCCGACGACTACCTCGTCGTGATCGACGAGTCGCACGTGACCGTCCCGCAGCTCCATGGGATGTACGAGGGCGACCTGTCGCGCAAGAGCACGCTCGTCGAGTTCGGGTTCCGCTTGCCCAGCGCGATCGACAACCGGCCGCTGCGGTTCGACGAGTTCGTCGATCGCGTGGATCAGGTCGCGTTCATGTCCGCGACCCCGGGCTCGTACGAGCTCCGGGTCTCGAAGCGCGTCGTCGAGCAGATCGTGCGTCCCACCGGCCTGATCGACCCCGAGGTCCAGATCCGTCCGACCAAGGGTCAGGTCGACGACCTGATCGAGGAGATCCGCCGCCGCGCCGAGAACGACCAGCGGATCCTGGTCACGACGCTCACGAAGAAGATGGCGGAGGACCTCACCGACTACCTCGTCGAGATGGGGATCCGCGTGCGCTACCTGCACTCCGAGGTCGATACCCTGCAGCGGATCGAGATCGTCCGGGACCTCCGGCTGGGGGAGTTCGACGTGCTGGTGGGGATCAACCTCCTCCGCGAGGGCCTGGACCTCCCGGAGGTGTCGCTCGTGGCGATCCTCGACGCCGACAAGGAGGGGTTCCTGCGCTCCGAGACGTCGCTGATCCAGACGATCGGGCGCGCCGCGCGCAACGTCGACGGCACGGTGCTGATGTACGCGGACCAGATCACCGACTCGATGAAGCACGCGATCAGCGAGACGCAACGCCGCCGCAAGATCCAAGAGGCGTACAACGTCGAGCACGGGATCGACCCGCAGACCGTGCGCAAGCGCGTCACCGACATCCTGCTCGCGCTGGCCGACGACCCGAAGCACGCACCCGCGCCCAAGAAGGAGCGTCGGCGCAAGACGAGCCACCCCGAGCTGCCGCAGGACGAGCTCGAACGGCTGATCCAGAGCCTCGAGGAGGAGATGCACCAGGCGGCGAAGGAGCTCCGGTTCGAGTACGCCGCGCGGCTGCGGGACGAGGTGGTCGACCTCCGGAAGGAGCTGAAGGCGCTCCGCAGCGCCGGGGTCGTCGCGTGATCGTTTCGATCCGCGCGACCGCCGCGTGGCTCGGACCCGGGCGGCTCGTCCACGGCGCGCAGGTCGTCTGCGAGGACGGGGTGGTCACGTACGCGGGCCCCGCCACGCCGGTCGGCGCCGCCGACGAGGAGCTCGACGTCGACGGCTTCCTCATGCCGGCCGTCGCGGACCGTCACGTCCACATCCAGCTGTCGGATCCGGCGGCGGTGCTCCGACGAGGGGTGACGGCCGTGCGCGACCTGGCCTGGCCGGCGGAGCGGATCTTCGAGCTGGCGGACGCCTCGGAGCTGCCCACGTTCAACGGCCCGCTCGTGCGGGCGGCCGGGCCGATGCTCACCGGGCACGGCGGCTATCCGACGCGGGCCGGCTGGGGCCCGGAGGGCACCGGCCGCGAGCTGAACGGTCCCGAGGACGCCACCTCGACCGTGCGAGAGCTCGCCGGGCGCGGCGCGACCGCGATCAAGGTCTCGCTGAACGCGGAAGAAGGCCCGACGCCGACCGACGGGGAGCTCGCCGCGATCTGCGACGAAGCGCGTCGTCTCGAGATCCCGGTCACCGCGCACGCCCAGGGACGCGGCCAGGTCGAGCGGGCGCTCGGGGCCGGCGTCGACGAGCTGGCCCACACCCCCTGGACCGAACGGCTCTCCGACGGGGTGGTGGAGACGGCGGCGGCTCGGATGCGGATCGTGTCTACGCTGGGGATCCACGGGTCGGGCCGGTCCCTCGAGGTCGCCTTGGACAACGTTCGGCGGTTCCGCGCGGCAGGGGGCGAGGTCAGCTACGGCACCGACCTCGGCAACGGTCGGGTCCCGGCGGGCATCGACACCCGCGAGGCGAGCTCCTGGCCGAGGCCGGGATGTCGAACGAGGAGGTGGTGGGCGCGATGATCCGGGCGCCGCTCGACGACGACGCGCCGGCCGACCTGATCGCGCTCGGGGTCCGACCCGCTGCGGGACCTGTCGGCGTTCGACGACCTCGTCCTGGTGATGCGCGCCGGCTCGTCGTCACCGCACGCTGACGGCGCGACGCACGCGAAGTCGCGTGACGGACGCACCTTGCGCCGCTCGCCGGGTCCGGGTAGACCTCGGACCGACATGCCCGGTCCGCAGGACCCGCGAGAGCGAACGCGCTCGAGTCGAGGATACGCCCGCCGGGATCGCCGCCGACGACGCGATCACGGTCGAGGAGCTCCAGCTCGCGGCGCGCAACCACGGGATGCCGCTCGAGGGCCTGCGGTACGACGTCACGCCGCTCGGGATGCACTACCTGCTGATCCACTTCGACATCCCACTCGCCGACGAGCGAGCCTGGACGGTCGCGGTGTCGACGGCCTCGTCGACCGCCCGCTGACGATCTCGATCGACGACCTCGGGCACGCCCGGCCGTCACGTACGTCGGTCACGATGGAGTGCGCCGGCAACGGCCGGGCGCGCCTGCACCCCCGCCCGCTGAGCCAGCCCTGGCTCGCCGAGGCGGTCGGCACTGCCGAGTGGACCGGCATCGCCCCTCGCGCCGACTCCTGCACGAGGCCGGCCTGTCGAGACGAGGCGGTCGAGCTCGTCTTCACGGGCGCCGATCACGGCGACCCAGGGTGACGTCGAGCAGGATTACCAACGGAGCCTGTCGATCGCGGAGGCGATCCGCGACGAGGTGCTGCTCGCCTACGCGGTGAACGGCCAGCCGCTGCCCGCCGCAGCACGGGTTCCCGGTCCGGCTCCTGGTCCCGGGCTGGTACGGGATGACGAGCGTGAAGTGGCTCACCCGGATCGAGGCCGTCGCGCGACCGTTCGACGGGTTCCAGCAGTGGATGCCTACCGCCTGCGTCAGCGCGCAGGAGGACGAGGGGGACCCGGTCACGCGGATGGAGCCCCGGGCGCTGATGGTCCCGCCCGGCTTCCCCGACTTCTTCACCCGCACCCGCACGGTCGACGCCGGGCCGGTCGCCGCTCGAGGGCCGGGCGTGGTCGGGCTCGGGCTGCGATCGCGAGGGTCGAGGTCAGCGCCGACGGAGGCGGGACGTGGTCCGATGCCGAACTCGACGTGACCCTCGGCCCGTTCGCGTGGCGGCGATGGACCTGGGGATGGACGCGACCGTGGGCGACCACGAGCTGGTGGTCCGCGCCACCGACGACCTCGGGACGGCACAACCGCTCGACGAGCCCTGGAACCACCACGGCCTCGAGAACAACCTCGTCCAGCGGGTGCCCGTGACCGTTCGCTAGTCTGCGCCGGACTGAGCCGCGACAACCGACGACGCCGACCCCAGCTCCTCGAAGCAGCGGTCGACGTCGGCCTCGGTGTTGAAGAAGTGCGGGCTGATCCGAAGCCCGTCGCCCCGGAAGTCGGTGCAGACGTCGCGGTCGAGCAACGCGTGGCAGATCCTCTCCGCCTCCGGACCCACCCCGACGTTGACGACGCCGCCGCGCGCCGTGCGCTCGCGCGGCGTCCGGACGGGCAGGCCGGCCTCGTCGGCACGGGCGATCACGTGGTCGGTGAGCTCGCCCTGGCGTTCACGGATCCGTTCCGGCGTGACCTCGGTGATGATCTCGAGCCCGCCCTGGGCGAGGAAGAACACCGGGGCCGGGGGCGTGCCGTGCTCGAAGCGTCGCGCGGTCGGGTGGTACGCGAGGTGCTCGGTATCGAACACGAACGGCTCCTCGGTCCCGAACCAGCCGGTGACCGCGGGCTCGAGCATCGGGATCACGTCTCGCCGCGCGTACAGGAACGCCATGCCCGGCCCCCCGCACAGCCACTTCAGGGTCCCGGCTGCGTAGAGGTCGCACCCGACGTCGTGGAGGTCGAGGGGCAGGATCCCGATCCCGTGGTAGTCGTCGAGGAAGGACAAGGCGCCGCGCTCGCGGGCGATCGCGCACACCGCCTTCGCATCGACGACGGCGCTCGAGCGATACAGGACCCGGTTCACCATCACGAGCGCGGTCTCCCCGTCGATCGCGGCCTCGTAGGCCTCGACCGGGATCGTCAGGCCGTCCTCCGACCGCAACCACACGAGCTCGGCGCCTCGTCGCCGCTGTGCGAGCCAGACGTGACCGTCCGTCGGGAAGTCGAGCTCGGACAGGATCACCTTGCGTCGGGGACCGGTGAAGTCGAGGCACGAGGCGATCGACGAGAGGGCGATCGAGATGTTCGTCGTGATCGCGAGCTCGTCGGGATCGCATCCCGCGAGCCCCGAGAACGTCCGCTTCAGATCGCGCATCGCCGGGAAGATGTCCTCGAACCAGACGGGATCGGGCGCGCCCTTCGTGGCCCATGCGTCCAGGTATCCGTCCATGCTGTGCCGTGACCGCAGGGAGACCGGACCGAGCGAGGCGCTGATCAGGTACGTCTTCCGCTCGAGGACCGGGAACTCGTCGCGGTACGAGGCTAGGTCGGGCCCAGCGGTCACGGGGCGTCGGAGTCGTCGAGCTCGTTGATCGCCTCGATCTCGTCCTTCGACCCGTGCAGGCCGCCGTGCTCCTCGAGGTAGTCGATGTAGAAGGGGCGCAGGGCCTCGCCGACGGGGCCCTCGTCCGCGTCGTAGAGCGAGTTGATCAGCGCGAGGGGACGCATCACGTCCATCTTGCTGCGCTCCTCGTCGCCGGCGATCTCCTCGGCCACCGGGAGGGCCTTGACCAGATCCCACAGATACCCGACGTCCAAACGTCGCTTCGCCACCGCCATCGCGCGGTCGTGGAGCTCCTTCGTCGGCAGGGCGTCGAGTTCCTCGCGCAGGCTCATGCCGGCCAGCCTAGCCGCTCCCCGGATCCGGGGGCATGAACCGCTCGAACCAGCCGATCGTCCGGGTCGACAGGTCGATGACGCCCGGGAACGTCCGGACGCCGTGTCCCTCGAGCGGGTACAGGGCGACGTCGGTCTCGACGCCCTGTTCCCGCAGCGCGCGATGCATCTCGACGGCCTGACCCAACGGAGTCGCCCGGTCCTTGTAACCGGCGGTGAAGAGCGTCGGGGTGCGGTTCGTCGCCGCGCGCAGCACGGGGCTGCGCTCGTGGTAATGGCCCTGCCTCGCGTGGGCATCGCCCCCCAGGAAGTCGGCCGACCAGACGCCCAGGTTGCTCCCGTATCGCTCCGAGTACCAATCGGTCACGGGCGCGATCGACACGGCGGCCTTGAAGCGCGGGTCGATGCAGGGGAGCCAGGCCGCCATGAAGCCGCCGTAGCTGCCGCCCATCACGCCGATCCGGTCCGGGTCGGCCAGGCCCTCGGCGACCATCCGGTCCACGCCGGCGAGCACGTCCTGCGCATCCGCGCCGCCCATGTCCCCGACGACCGCGGCCGCGAAGGCGCGCCCCCGTCCCCACGATCCACGGGGGTTCGGCTGCAGGATCGCGTACCCGCGGGCCGTGAGCTGGCCGGTCAGCACGCCGGGCCAGAAGTCCTGGTAGGCCCAGACGGGCCCGCCGTGAACGGCGAGGATCAGCGGGAAGGGACCCTCGCCGCTGGGCACCGTGACCAGGCCCTCGATCTCGAGCCCGTCGGCGGCCGTCCACCGGACGCGGCGACGGTCGCCGATCCAGGAGACCACGAGGTCCGTCCCGGCGTGGCCGCTCGGGGCCACGCTCCGACGCTCGCCCTCCTCCGTGATCACGATCAGCTCGGGCGGCCGCCGCCACGACTCGGTCGTGATCGCGAACCCGTCGTCGACGGGCACGGGCGGAGCCACGAAGAGCGTCCCGCACGCCTCGTCGGTCACCCATCGCTCCTGCGCCGCCGCCGTCTTCGCGTCGACGTCCAAGACCACCGTGTCCAGCCCGCGGATCGCGGTCGCGGACAACCGTGCGTCGTCGACCCAGCTCGAGGCGGCGACGTCGGCCCCGTCGGTGTCCACCGAGCGGGCTGCGCCGTCGGAGGGATCCACCAGCAGGAGGTCGCCGGCGACCACCAGGCGGTCGCTGCAGACGGCCTCGACGACCGCGATCACGGATCCGTCGGGCGACCCCGAGACGCCACCGAACTGGACGTCGCTCTCGCGCAGGGTGCGCGCCGTCCGCGTGGCCGGAACGATCAGGCTGAGACGTGCCCCGTACCAGTCGTCCTCGAACGGGCCGTCGGAGACGATCGCGGCGATCCGGTCGTTGCCGCACCAGGACGCCTCCCAGACGTTCGCTCCGTCGGGTGCGGCGGGCTCGGCCACCCCGGTGGCAACGTCCAGGACGAGCAAGCGCCGTCGGGCGAGCTCGACGCGGTCGGAGGACTCGACCTCGGGGACCCAGGGCGGGAGGTCGCGATCGGCGCCGACCGTGCCGGAGCCGACGGCGTCGGACTGCTCGGCATCCGGGCCCGCCACGACCACCAGGATCCGGGCGCCATCGGGGGACCACGCGTATCGCTCGGCCACCCCGTCCTCGAACGACGTGATCCGGTGCGCCTCGCCGATCGCGTCGACCTCCAAGGCGTACAGCTGCAGCTTGCCGGCCTCGTGCCGATCCGAGAGGAAGGTGAGCATCCGGCCGTCCGGGGACCAGCGGGGGGCGCCGTCATCGTTCGGCCCGAACGTGATCCGCCGCGCCTCCGCAGAGCCGTCGGTCGGGACCAGGAAGATCCGGCCGTGCGGGTGGCCCTCCAGGCGCTCGAGCACGGAGCCGGTGAACGCGAGCCACCGGCCGTCGGGGGAGCGTTGGACGTCCATCGCGCCCATCGAGGCGCCGAAGCCGGGTTCGAGCGCCCGCCGGTAGGCGTCTTCGATCTCACGGTACAGGTCGGTGTCGCGCAGGTCTCTGTCCATGGCCCCGCAGGATAGGCCGAACCCGCGGGTCCGGGCGTGTCGCCGCGTCCCTCTACACTGGCCCCCGTATGGGCACCGAGCGACTCGTGATCCACGGCGCCCGGGAGCACAACCTCAAGAACGTCACGCTCGACCTCCCCCGTGACCGCTTGATCGTGTTCACCGGGCTGTCCGGCTCCGGGAAGTCGTCGCTCGCCTTCGACACGATCTACGCCGAAGGTCAGCGGCGATACGTGGAGTCGCTGTCGTCGTACGCCCGGCAGTTCCTGGGCCAGATGGAGAAGCCCGACGTCGACTTCATCGAGGGGCTCTCGCCGGCGATCTCGATCGATCAGAAGTCGACCTCGCGCAACCCGCGCTCCACGGTCGGCACGATCACCGAGATCTACGACTACCTGCGGGTGCTCTTCGCGCGGGTCGGCCATCCCCACTGCACGAACTGCGGCCGCCCGATCGGCCGGCAGACCCCTGAGCAGATCGTCGACCAGGTGATGGAGCTCCCGGAGGGGACGCGCTTCCAGGTCCTGGCGCCGATCGTGCGGGGTCGCAAGGGCGAGTACGAGAAGCTCCTGGGCGACCTGGCGCGCAAGGGCTTCCCGCGCGCCCGGATCGACGGCGAGGTCCGCGACCTCTCGGAGCCGATCCGTCTGCCACGTAACTACAAGCACACGATCGAGGTCGTCGTCGATCGCCTGATCGCCAAGCCCGACATCCGACGCAGGGTCGCGGACTCGATCGAGACGGCCCTCGAGCTGGCCGAGGGGATCGCGGCGATCGCGGTGCAGACCCACGACGGCGGCGAGGAGATCCAGAACTTCTCACAGTCCCTCGCCTGCACGTTCTGCGGCCTGTCGTTCGACGAGCTCGCGCCGCGCAACTTCTCCTTCAACTCGCCCTACGGGGCGTGCCCGGTCTGCGACGGGCTCGGTACGCGGCTCGAGGTCGACCCTGAGCTGATCGTCCCCGACGCCGACCTCGCGATCCGCGATGGCGCCCTGGCGCCCTGGGCCAGCAACACCCTCGAGTACTGGTACCGGGTGCTCGAGGCCGTCGCCGACGCGAACGGGTTCTCCCTGGACGTGCCCTGGAAGAAGCTGGCGAAGCGCCACCGCGAGGCCGTGCTGTACGGTTCCGATGAGCAGGTCTTCGTCCGCTACAAGAACCGGTACGGGCGGCAGCGGCAGTACCACACCACCTACGAGGGCATCGTCCCGAACCTGGAACGGAGATACCTCGAGACCGAATCCGAGGCGCAACGCGAGAAGCTCGAGCAGTTCATGCGCGAGATCCCGTGTCGCGCCTGCGGGGGTGCCCGCCTGAAGCCCGAGAGCCTCGCCGTGACGGTGGGCGGCGAGCACATCGCGCAGCTGACCGCGCGGTCGATCCGGGACACCCTCGCGTTCGTGGACGACCTCGGGCTCTCCGAGCGCGAGGAGATGATCGCCGAGCGTCTGCTGAAGGAGATCCGCTCCCGGCTCGGGTTCCTGGTCGACGTCGGCCTCGACTACCTCTCGCTCGCTCGCCCGTCCGGGACGCTCGCCGGGGGCGAGGCGCAACGGATCCGGCTGGCCACCCAGATCGGCAGCGGGCTCGTCGGCGTCCTCTACATCCTGGACGAGCCCTCGATCGGGTTGCACCAGCGGGACAACCGGCGGCTGATCGACACGCTGCTCCGGCTCCGCGACCTCGGCAACACCTTGATCGTGGTCGAGCACGACGAGGCGACGATCCTCGAGGCCGACCACATCGTCGACATCGGGCCTGCGGCGGGCGAGCATGGCGGCGAGGTCGTGTACTCGGGCGACCTGAAGGGGTTGCTGGAGGCCGAGGGGTCGCTGACCGGCGCGTTCCTGTCGGGCCGCCGCCAGATCCCGACGCCGCAGGTTCGCCGTGCGCCCGGCGACCAGTGGCTCGCCCTCGAGGGCGCGCGCGAGCACAACCTGCAGGACGTGAGCGTCCGGATCCCGCTCGGGCTCTTCGTCTGCGTCACGGGCGTGAGCGGCTCCGGCAAGTCCACCCTCGTGCAGGACGTGCTGCTCCGGGCGCTGATGCAGAGGGTCTACCGGTCGCGGCTGTTGCCGGGCAAGCACAAGCGGTTGGTCGGCTGGGAGTTGCTCGACAAGGTGATCGACATCGATCAATCACCGATCGGTCGGACCCCGCGGTCGAACCCCGCCACGTACACCGGCGTGTTCGATCACATCCGCAAGCTGTTCGCCCAGGTCCCCGAGGCGCGGATCCGCGGGTTCCAGCCCGGTCGGTTCTCGTTCAACGTCCGCGGCGGACGTTGCGAGAACTGCGCCGGGGACGGGCAGATCAAGATCGAGATGCACTTCCTGCCCGACGTCTACGTCACCTGCGAGGTCTGCAAGGGCAGGCGGTACAACCGCGAGACGCTGGAGGTGAAGTACAAAGGGCGCTCGATCGCCGATGTCCTCGAGATGAGCGTGGACGAGGCCCTCGGGTTCTTCGACGCGATCCCACCGATCAAGCGCCACATGCAGACGCTCTCGGACGTGGGGCTCGGCTACATCAAGCTGGGGCAGCCCGCTCCGACGCTCTCGGGCGGCGAGGCACAGCGGATCAAGCTCTCATCCGAGCTCCACAAGCGGGCCACCGGCCGGACGATCTACGTGCTCGACGAGCCGACCACCGGACTGCATTTCGAAGACGTCCGTAAGTTGCTCCAGGTGCTCCAGGAGCTGGTGTCCGCGGGGAACACGGTGCTCGTGATCGAACACAACCTCGACGTCGTCAAGACCGCCGATTGGATCGTCGATCTTGGCCCGGAAGGCGGCGACGGGGGCGGTCGCGTCGTCGCGCAGGGATCGCCGGAAGCGGTGGCAGCTTCGCCCGATTCGTACACCGGAAGGTTCCTCGCCGAGGTGCTCGGCAGGCTTCCCTTGGAGGGTCCCGATGCGGCTGCGCCGGACCTGCACGAGCCCGTCGAGGTTGGTCCGCGCGCTTGACGAAGGTTGCTAGGATTCCCGCCAACGTGTCCAAGCGACTGCTGCTGCTCGCGTGCGTCGGCGCGCTCCTCGCCGCCTCGTGCAGTGAACCGACAACGGCGACGGTCGATTTCGGATCCGGACAGGGGTTCGTTCCCTACGTGGTTGACTTCCTGGACGACGTCGGCTCGGGCAACGGGGTGGCGGTCGATGCCGACGGGGTTCCCTTCATCTCCTACTGGGCCTTCCCCGGGGTCCCCGAAGAGGGCGAACTGCCCGCCGCCCGAGCGATCGGCATGCCGTACCTGCCCGCCGTGAACGTCGCGAGCGAGCAGGACGGGGTGTTCACGCGGGGCGCCGTCGCCCAGGTGCAGGACACGCCGAGCGGCATCACGATCCCGTACGGCCCGGCGACGGTCCCCTCGCTCAGGTCCGCGTCGCCGCAGAACGCGAACGGCACCGACATCGCGGTCGATGCCTCGGGTGCCCGCCACGTCGTCTGGGCGGCGAACACCGGGATCTGGTACGCGACGGGAACGGCCTCTTCCGAGGCTGAGCAGGTCACGAAGCAGACGCCGCAGCTGAACCGGGCCGGGCCGCTCGGGTGGCCCTCCGTCGCCGTGGACGCCGAAGGGGTCCCGTGGATCGCCTTCACCGTGAATACCGGCGCCGGCCTCGATGTGACCTTGGCGACGCTCGGGGACGACGGATGGACGACCGAGGTCGTCGCCCGCACGGATCCGTGTTCCGGCTGCGCCCGCGCCCCGAGGACCCAGGTCGTGGTCGCCGATGCCGGCCCCGAGGTGATCTACGTGGACGGGGCGGCGGCGTCGGTGATGGCGGCGATCAACGACGGCGAGAACGGCTGGGTGTCGATCCCGGTCGAGACCGGCGTCTCGGGGGCGGGTCTCTCGGCGGCTTCCACCGGGAACGGTGCGCTGGCGGCCGCGTACTACACCGGGACCGGCGAGGTGCACGTAGCGAGCTCGTCCGACGGCACCACGTGGGAGGCGGCGGTCGCCGCGCAGGTCGAGAACGACGAGGATCTGGTCACCCGACCCGAGGCGACCACCGGCATCGCCGCGGCGGAGGACGGGACGATCTACCTGGCGTGGTTCGATCCGGCGCCGGGGATCGGCGTGGGGATCGCATCGTCGAGCGACGGGACCGCGTTCGATGCGATCGACGTCGGGCCGAGCGTGGAGGGGGGCGCATACCCGAGCGTCGCGGTGGCGACCGACGGCTCGCGGGTCTTCCTGACCTGGTACGACACCGTGGGCCAGGACCTGATGCTCGGGATCTGGGGCGACGTCGACGGGCTGGCGATCGCCGCGCCGAGCCCGACCCCGGCGCCCGGCGCCGCCCCGCCGCCGTCGAACTGCGGCGAGGATGGCGCGATCGCGCTCGACCTCGTGGCCAAGGGCACGGCCTTCAGCCCCACCTGCCTGGTGGCCGCCGCCGGGGAGCCGTTCACGATCAACTTCGACAACCAGGACCCGGTGGCGTCGACCGGCCCACACAACGTCGTGATCACGGCCTCCGACGACTCGGAGGTGTTCACGGGGGATCTCGTGGACGGCCCGGCGCAGGTCGGGTACGAGGTCGAGGCGCTGGACGAGGGGTCGTACCCCTTCCACTGCGCCGTGCACCCGACGATGACCGGGGTGCTCGCCGTCGTGGCCGGCGCCGCGGGCGGTGGCACCGGTAACGGCGGCGGCGGCGCAGCCGGCGGGTCGGGAGCCACCGGCGCGTCCGGCGCGACGGGCGCCAGCGGGGCCACCGGGGCGGTAGCCTCCACCAACCGTCACGACCTCTTCACCGGCGTCGTCGGGGCGTCGTTCTAGGATGGCCGGGTGAGCGTCCCCCGTCCCGATCCTTCGTCGATCCCAGACGTGCCCGGGGCGTACCTCTTCCGCGACGCCGACGGCCGTGCGATCTACGCCGGGAAGGCCGGATCGCTCCGCAAGCGGCTCTCCTCGTACTGGGGGAAGCCGCTGCACCCGCGGACCGAGGCGATGATGGCGGCCGCCGAGAGCGTGGAGTGGATCGTCGCCTCGGGCGAGGTCGACGCGCTGATGCTCGAGTACAACCTGATCCAGACGCACCGGCCGCGATTCAACATCCGCTATCGCGACGACAAGTCGTACCCGTACCTGGCGATCACGGCGGGGGAGACCTGGCCGCGGGCGCAGGTGATGCGTGGGGCGAAGCGGAAGAACGTGCGGTACTTCGGGCCGTACGGACACGCGTGGGCGATCCGCGACACGCTCGATGCCCTCACCCGGGTGTTCCCGATCCGGACGTGCACCAACGCCTTCTTCGACCAGCGAGCGCGGGCACGGCGTCCGTGCCTCTACTTCGACATCGGACGGTGCTCCGGGCCCTGCGTCCCCGAGGTGACCGGCGTGACGGAGGTCTCCTATCGGGCCGACGTCGACGCCACGATCGAGTTCCTGTCGGGCACGACCCGGCCGATCCTGATGCGTCTGGACCGCGAGATGAAGGCGGCGGCCGACCGACGCGAGTACGAGCAGGCCGCCAGGTTCCGCGATCAGCTCAACGCGGCCCGGCGGGCGATGGAGACGCAGGAGATGGTCCTGTCGCAGCCGGAGGACCTCGACGTGATCGCGTTGGCCGAGGACGATCTGGAGGCCGCCTTCCAGGTCTTCTTCGTCCGCCGCGGCCGCGTCCTCGGCCGCAAGGGCTGGGTCGTGGACCGCGTCGAGGATCTGGATCGACCCGAGCTGGTCGGGTCGTTCGTCCGTCAGCTCTACATGGAGCGCGACGAGGTGCCGCCGCGCGTCCTCGTGCCGACCCCGCCCGACGATGCCGACGTCCTGCAGACGTGGCTCTCCGGCCGCCGCGGCTCCCGCGTCACGATCGCGGTCCCCGAGCGAGGGGCGAAGCGCAAGCTGATGGAGGTCGTCGCGCGCAACGCCGACGAGGCCTTCCATCGACACAAGCTCCGGCGGGCGTCGGACTTCGGGGCGCGCTCGCGGGCGCTCGCGGACCTGGCCGAGCGCCTCGGACTGCAGGAGCCGCCGCTGCGGATCGAGTGCTACGACGTCTCGAACCTCGGGCCGACGGACAAGGTGGGCTCGATGGTGGTCTTCGAGGACGGGTTGCCGAAACGGGGTGACTACCGCCGGTTCGAGATCAAGGGCGTCGTGGGACAGGACGATCTCGCCAGCATGGAGGAGATGCTTCGGCGACGCTTCACGCGGCTGCTGCACGAGCGCGAGCGCGAGCCGCGACGCGGCCGTCGGTTCGCGTACCCCCCGGCACTCGTGGTGGTCGACGGCGGTCGCGGCCAGCTGGGCATGGCCTCGAAGGTGCTGCGCGACCTGGACCTCCACATCCCGCACGTCGGGCTGGCGAAGCGGTTGGAGGAGATCTACCTGCCGGACCACCCGGAGCCGCTCGTGATCCCGCGCGGGTCGGAGGCGCTGTTCGTGCTGCAGCACCTCCGCGACGAGGCGCACCGGTTCGCGATCACGTACCACCGCGAGAAGCGTGGCAAGCGGGCCCTCGCGTCGCCGCTCGACGACATCCCCGGTGTGGGCCCCACCCGGAAGCGCGCCTTGCTGCGCCGGTTCGGGTCCCTCGCGCGGCTCCGGGAGGCAGAGGTCGGCGAGATCGAGGCCACGCCCGGGATCGGACCCGAGCTGGCCCGGGCGATCCACGACGCGCTGCACGATCCCGCGGGGATGCCGCATCGGGTGAGCGCGTGATGGCCGAGGTCGCCGTCCCGGCCGGGCCAACGGCGTCGCCCGGCTTCCTCATCATCACGGGGCTCTCCGGCGCCGGCCGGTCCGAGGCCGCCCATTGCCTGGAGGACCTCGGGTACTTCGTGGTGGACAACCTGCCGCCGGAGCTCCTCGAGAAGATGGCGGAGCTCGCGTCGCGCCCCGGTGGGCCGGCGCGGGTCGCGATCGTCGTCGACGCCCGCGGCGGGGTGTTCTTCGGGGAGCTCTCGAAGGCGCTCGAGGAGCTCGACACCCAGCGGATCGAGTACCGGATCCTGTACCTGGACGCCTCGGACGAGGACCTCGTGAACCGGTACGAGACCACGCGACGCCGCCACCCGCTCGCCCCCGCGGATCGCGTCGTCGAGGGGATCCGCAAGGAACGGCTGATGATGGAGAGCCTCCGGGGCGAGGCGGACCTGATCGTGGACACGTCCGGCCTCACACCCCACGAGCTCCGCGACCGGATCCGCGAGGCGTTCGCGGAGGCGCCGCCTGAGGCCGGCCTGAAGGTGTCGCTGATCTCGTTCGGGTTCAAGTTCGGCGCGCCGCGAGACGCCGACATGGTGCTGGACGTGCGATTCCTGCCGAACCCGCACTGGGTCGACACCTTGCGCCCCCTGCCGGGCACCGACCCGGAGGTCCGCGCGTTCGTGGAGGGCCGCGAGGAGTACGGGGCGTTCGTCGAGCGGCTCGAGGCGCTCCTCGACGTGCTCGTGCCCGGGTACGTCCGGGAGGGGAAGGCGTACCTCACGATCGCCGTGGGATGCACGGGGGGCCGGCACCGTTCGGTCGTCGTCAGCGAGGACCTCGGCCGGTGGTTCCGGGCCCGAGGTCTCCCCGTCGCGGTCGAGCACCGCGATCTCGACCGCTGAGGATCAGCGAGACCTCCGCCCGGGCCGTTCGACCCGGGTCCGCGTGGGTCGAACGTCCGGGGACGTGTCCGGAGCACGCTGACTAGGATGGGACTCGGCCCACCCTCGAGGAGGAATCCCCATGACCGTCAAGATCGGAGTCAACGGCTTCGGCCGGATCGGCCGCAACTTCCTGCGTGCGGTGAAGCAGACGGGCGCGGACATCGACTTCGTCGCCGTGAACGACATCACGGACGCCGCCACGCTCGCGCACCTGTTGAAGTACGACTCGGTCCTGGGGCGCTTCCCGGGCGAGGTCGGGGTGTCCGAGAACGGGATCCTCGTGGACGGCGACGAGCTCCGCGTGCTCGCCGAGCGCGACCCCGCGAACCTCCCCTGGAAGGAGCTCGGCGCCGAGATCGTGATCGAGTCGACGGGTCTGTTCACCGAGCGGGAGAAGGCCGCGATGCACCTGGAGGCCGGCGCCCAGAAGGTGTTGATCAGCGCTCCGGCGAAGGGCGAGGACATCACGATCGTGATGGGCGTGAACGACGACGACTACGACCCGGCGACCCATCACGTGATCTCGAACGCCTCGTGCACGACGAACTGCGTCGTCCCGCTCGCGAAGGTGCTCGAGGACAGCTTCGGGATCGAACGGGCCTTGATGACCACGGTGCACGCGTATACGAACGACCAGAACCTGTTGGACCTCCCGCACAAGGATCTCCGCCGTGCTCGTGCGGCCGCGATCAACATCGTTCCCGCGAGCACCGGCGCCGCCAAGGCGACGTCCCTCATCCTTCCGCAGCTGAAGGGGAAGATGGACGGGTTCGCGATGCGGGTCCCGGTGCCGGACGGATCGGTGACCGACCTCGTCGCGATCGTGGATCGGGAGGCGACGGTCGAGGAGGTCAACGCGGCCTACGCCGTCGCCGCCGGCACGGATCGATTGCGCGGCAAGCTCGTCTACACCGAGGACCCCATCGTCTCGAGCGACATCGTCGGGAGCCCGGCGTCGTGCACGTTCGACTCGAAACTGACGATGACGATCGGGAACATGGTCAAGGTGGTCGGCTGGTACGACAACGAGTGGGGGTACTCGAACCGCCTCGTGGACCTGGTCGAGCTGGTCGCACGCTCGCTGTGACGCTCCGCACGCTCGACGGGCTGCCGGACGTCGACGGGCTCCGCGCGTTCGTCCGCGTCGACTTCAACGTCCCGCTCGCGGGCGGGGTCGTGCAGGACGACGCGCGGATCCGTGCCGCCCTGCCCACCGTGCGCGAGCTGCTCGATCGAGGGGCTCGCCTGGTCCTCGCGTCGCACCTCGGGCGCCCGAAGGGTGCGGTGAACGACGCGCTCCGCATGGGACCGGTCGGCACGAACCTCGCGGAGCTGCTCGATCGACAGGTCATCGCGCTCCACGAGCCCGCGCCGGATCCAGACGCCCTGCCCGACGACGCGGACGTCGTCCTGCTAGAGAACCTCCGGTTCGACCCGGGGGAGGAGGCGGACGACCCCGCCTTCGCCGGGCGGCTCGCAGAGCTCGCGGACGCCTACGTCGACGACGCCTTCGGCGCGGTCCACCGCGCCCACGCCAGCGTCTCTGCCCTTCCCGAGCTGATGCGCGCGAGCGGGCGCGAGGCCGTCGCCGGGCGGTTGCTCGAGCGGGAGGTATCGGTGCTGTCGGGCCTCCTGGGCGATCCCGAGCGGCCCTACGTCGCGGTGCTCGGGGGCGCGAAGGTCTCGGACAAGCTCGCGACGATCGGCGCCTTGGTCGAGCGGGTCGACTCGTTGCTGGTCGGGGGGGCGATGGCGTTCACGCTGATCGCGGCCGCCGGTGGGGAGGTCGGCGCGAGCCTCGTCGAGCCGGAGCGCTTCGACCAGGTCCGGTCGGCCCTGTCGCGGGCCGTCGAGCGGGGCGTGCGCGTGGTGCTCCCCACCGACGTCGTGGCCGCGGCCGCGATCGACGAGGGCGTCGCCGCGACCGTGGTGCCGGCCGACCGGATCCCGGCTGGCCTGAAGGGTCTCGATATCGGACCCGACACGGTCGAGGCGTTCGCGGGTGCGGTCGCAGGTGCCGGGACGGTCCTGTGGAACGGGCCGATGGGGGTGTTCGAGGTGGAGCGCTTCGCGGCCGGCACGCTCGGCGTGGCCCAGGCGATCGCGGCGTCAGAGGCGTTCAGCGTGGTCGGAGGGGGGGACAGCCTCCTCGCGATCAAGCGGGCCGGCCTGGAGGACGGGTTCGACCACCTATCGACGGGCGGCGGCGCCTCGCTCGAGTTCCTCGAGGGCCGCACGCTTCCGGGGATCGCGGTGCTGGAGGATCGATGACCGAGCGCAAGCCGATCGTGGCGGCGAACTGGAAGATGCACAAGACGCACCTGGAGGCGATCCAGGCCGTCCAGAAGCTCTCGTACCTGCTCGATCGGGGTGACGCGGAGAGCGTGGAGGTCGTGATCTGCCCGCCGTTCACGGCGCTGCGGTCGGTGCAGACGTTGATCGACTCCGACAAGCTGCCCTTCGCGCTGGGCGCACAGAACGTCTCGCCCGAGGAGAAGGGCGCGTTCACGGGCGAGATCTCGACGCCGATGCTCCTAGCGCTCGGCGTGTCGTTCGTGATCTGCGGCCACTCCGAGCGCCGGCAGCTCTTCGGGGAGGACGATCGCACGGTGAACCGGAAGGTGCGGGCCGTGCTCGGGCACGAGATGACGCCGATCCTCTGCGTCGGCGAGACGCTCGATGAACGCGAGGCCGGCGGCACGCAGACGAAGGTATCCGAGCAGGTTCGGCACGGGTTCGCCGACGTGCCCGCCGACCGCGCGGGCTCGATCGTCGTCGCGTACGAACCGATCTGGGCGATCGGCACGGGACGCAACGCGGAGCCGGCCGACGCCGGCCAGGTGGGGCAGCTGATCCGCGCGACGCTCGCCGATCGCTACGACGACCGGATCGCCGACGCCGTGCGGATCCAGTACGGCGGCAGCGTGAAGCCGGGGAACATCCGCGACTTCATGGCGCATCCGGACATCGACGGGGCGCTCGTCGGAGGGGCCAGCCTGGACCCGGAGGAGTTCGCTCTGATCGTGCGCTACCGGTAGGAGGTCTCGGTGCGGAAGCTGCTCTACGTCTGTCTGGACGGGCTCGGCGACGACCCGATCCCCGCCTTCGACGGACGGACGCCGTTGGAAGCGGCCGACACGCCGGCGATGGACGACCTGGCTCGGCGCGGACGGACGGGGCTCGTCACCACGGTGGGCGAAGGCATCGCGCCGGAGTCCGACATCGGGGTGTTCGGGATCCTCGGGTACGAGCCAAGCGAGGAGCATCCCGGGCGCGGCGTGATCGAGGCGATCGGCAGCGGGATGGACTTCCGCGACGGCGACCTGGCGTACCGCGTGAACTTCGCGACCGCCGACGGGTCCACGATCGTTGATCGACGGGTGGGTCGCGACCTTCCGTCCGACGAGGCGCGGGCGCTGGCGGACGAGGTGTCACGCGAGCTGCGGCTGCCGGGAGCGTCCTTCGAGCTCCGGGCCACGGTCGAGCACCGGGGCGCCCTGGTGATCCGCCCGGACGCGGGACGCCTCTCCGCCGCCGTCTCGAACACCGATCCCGCCTACCGCAAGGAGGGCTCCCTCGGGGTCGCGCTCGAGACCTTCGAACCTCGCGTCGCGAACGCCGTGCCGCTGGACGACACCGAGGAGGCGCAGCGCGCGGCGGCCCTCACCAACGCGTTCGTCGAGGGCGCCGCCCGCGTGCTCGACGTCTCCGCGATCAACCGCGAGCGCCGCGACGCCGGTCGGTTGCCTGCGAACCTGATCCTGACGCGCGACGGCGGCGATCACGCTCCGCACCTCGAGCCGATCGAACGGCGGTTCGGGCTGCGATGGGGGTGCTTCGTGGAGATGCCCGTCGAGCGGGGCATCGCGATCGCCCTCGGCATGCGGCCCGTGGATGCCCCGCGTCTCGAGACCGACGCGTCGCGTCCCTCCGCGGGCGAGAGCTACGCGGCGTGGGCGACGCTCGCGACCGGCGCCCTCCCGGACTTCGACGCACTCTACGTACACATCAAGGGTCCCGACCTGCCCGCGCACGACGGGCTCCCGGAGGCCAAGCGGGACGTGATCGCGCTGATCGACGAGGCGTTCTTCGGGGAGGTGCTGTCCGGGCTGGACCTGGGCTCCACGATGATCGCCGCGACGGCCGATCACGCGACCTCGTGCATCCGCAAGGCCCACACCGCCGACCCGGTCCCCTTGCTCGCGAGCGGGGGAGGGATCACCGCCGACGGCACGGATCGGTTCGGGGAGCGCGCCGCCGCAGAGGGGTCCCTGGGCGCGCTCCGGGGCGTCCAGATCCTACCCCGGCTCGGAGTGCTGCTCCGGGCGTAGATGCGTCCCCACCTGCGCGGATGGTCCGCGCACGGCGGTTTCGGTTTCCTGCTCTATCCCACCCGGCCTGGATTGCCGACCCTTGGGGTTGCGCCTAACATGAGCGGCCGGATGAGCCGGGAGAGTTGCTAACCCATGGCCCAGGTACGGTCCGAGGCCGACACCACCACGACCGGGGCGCCGCCTCAGGAACCGGGACCACCGACCGCCGACAAGGTCATCACCGGGAGGAGCCCCTGGGAGATCTTCTGGCGGCAGTTCCGCAAGGACCGCTGGGCGATCGGCGGCATCGTCATCGTCGTGATCATCGTGTTGCTCGCGATCACGGCGCCTCTGTTCGCGAACTGGACCGGTCACGATCCCAACGACGTGAACCTGGACGCGCTGGACTCCTTCGGGTTGCCGGGCGCTCCCTCGTGGTGGCCGTGCCCGGACAGCAGCGGCGAGCCGACGATCGGCCCGGACGGGCAGGTCGAGGTCTCGACCGCCTGCGTCGCGGTTCCCGGCTACTTCCTCGGGGTCGACCGCGCCGGCCGCGATCTGTTCGTCCGGATCCTCTACGGGGCCCGGACGTCGCTCGTGATCGCGTTCTTCGCCACCGGGATGGCGCTGATCATCGGGGTGACCCTCGGCCTCATCGCGGGCTTCTTCCGTGGCAAGGTCGACACGTTCATCTCGCGGACGACCGACGTCGTCCTGTCCCTGCCGATCCTCCTGCTGGCCCTCGGGCTGGCGGCGGCCTGCGGCGCCACGAAGGAAGGCTGCTTGGGCGGACTCATCAAGCCCGGGCTGATGCTGGTCAGCCTGATCATCGGCCTGTTCAGCTGGCCGTACATCGCCCGCATCATCCGGGGGCAGGTGCTCTCGCTGCGCGAGAAGGAGTTCGTGGAGGCGTCGAGGTCGCTCGGTTCATCCAACCGGAGGATCATGATGCGGGAGGTCCTCCCCAACGTGGCGGCGCCGATCATCGTCTACACGACGCTCATCATCCCGAGCAACATCTTGTTCGAAGCCGCGTTGTCGTTCCTCGGGGTCGGCGTGCCCGAGACGACTCCTTCTTGGGGCGGGATGCTGGCGGACTCCGGCACCGCGTTCACGTACGCCCCGTGGCTGATGATCTTCCCGGGGGTCGCGCTCTTCCTGACGACGCTAGCGTTCAACCTGGTCGGCGACGGTTTGCGCGACGCACTCGATCCTCGGACGTCGAGGTGACCGTATCCGAAGGGAAGAGGCGCGTCTTCTGAGAGAGGGAGACGGACGAAGTAGAGGGAGGCGGACGAGGGGTTCCGGTCGGAACGGAGTGAGTCGGAGGTTCCAACGAAGGGGGGTACCGAACTTGAAGCACTTGCTGAGATCGGTGGCGCTGGTGGCAGTACTCGGCCTCGTCGCCGCGGCCTGTGGCGGAGATGACGACGGAGGCGAGGCGACGGGTCCGTCGGCCACCGGAGGAACGGGGGCGACCGGGGGAGACCTTTCCGGGGGCACGCTGCGCATGGCGATGTTGAGCGACGTCGCAGTCCGGTTTCGATCCGCAGAAGGAGTACTACGCGGTCACATGGGAGTACTACCGCTGTTGTCTGCTCCGCACGCTGATGTCGTACAAGGGGGTGCCGACCGCGGAGGGTGGTTCGGAGATCTTCCCCGACCTGGCGGCGAGCGAGCCGGAGACCTCTGCTGACGGACTCACCTGGACCTTCACCATCAAGAGCGGGGTCCACTACGGTGATCCCTTCGGTGACGTCGAGGTGACCGCCCAGGACTTCATCCGTGCCATCGAGCGGACGGCGAACCCCAAGGCCAGCGTCGGCGGTTACCCGTTCTACTACTCGGTCATCGAGGGGTTCGACGACTTCTCGAACGGGGATGCCGATTCGATCTCCGGACTGTCCGCGCCGGATGCCTCGACCCTCGTGATCACCATCACGCAGCCCGTCGCGGATATCGGGTACCGGTTCAGCATGCCGACCACCGCCCCGATCCCGCCGAACGGTGACGCACGACTCGGTGCCGCCGAAGGACACAACAAGGACTACGGGCGGTTCCTCGTCGCGACAGGCCCGTACCAGTTCGAGGGGTCCGAGGCCATGGACTTCTCCGTCCCGGCGACGGAGCAGGAGCCCGCGGCAGGGTACGTTCCCGGGCGCCAGATCGTGTTGGTTCGGAACCCGAACTATGACCCAGCGACGGACGACCTGCGTCCCGCCTACCCGGATCGCATCCAGGTCTCGATGGGCGGCAACAACGACGACCTCTACAACCAGATCCGCGCCAACGCGCTCGACCTCGTCGTCGATGGAACGGTCCCCCCCGAGGTCATCAGGGAGTACCAATCGGATCCCGAGCTGCAGGACAAGCTCAACATCTACCCGAGCGACGGGGTTCGCTACATCTCCATGAACCTCGCGGTGCCCCCGTTCGACGACATCCACGTTCGGAAGGCGATGAACTACGCCCTCGACAAGGAGGGGATGCGGCAGCTCCGCGGTGGCCCGAGCGTCGGTGAGATCGCCGGGCACATCTGGGTGAACGCCCTCGAGAACAACCTCCTGCTCGACTACGACCCGTACGCGACGCCGGACAACGGAGGGGACATCGCGGCTGCCCAAGAGGAGATGAAGCAGTCGAAGTACGACTCGGACGGTGACGGCGTGTGCGACGATCCCGTCTGCGATGGGATCCTCGCCGTGACGGACCGCGAGGACCCCTACCCGAAGCAGGCGGCGTTGTTCGGCCCGATCTTCGAGCAGATCGGCATCACGCTCGATGTCAAGGAGCTCGAGCGAACCACCATGTACACGAACTGCATGGATGCCAATTCGCAGAGTGGGCTCTGCCTCGGCGCGTCCTGGTTCAAGGACTACGCCGACGGGACGACCTTCGGGGCCCCCTTGTTCGGTTCCGTGAGCCTCTGGGAGAGCTGCTGCAACTACTCGTTGCTCGGCGCCACAGCCGAGCAGTTGAAGGGTTGGGGATACGACCTCTCGGCCACGCCCAGCGTCGACACCAACATCGAGGCCTGCGACGCGCTGCCGCCGGGTGACGAGCGGTTCCAGTGCTGGGCGGACCTCGACAAGCAGCTGATGGAAGAGGTCGTCCCCTGGATCCCGTACCTCTTCGACAACAACGTCGACACCATCTCCGAGAACGTCATCAACTACTCGTTCGACCAGAGCGCCGGCCTCGCGGCGTTCGACCACATGGCCCTCGCGGACAAGAGCTGATGGACAACGGGTTGAGGGAAGGGTGAGAACAGATAGGAGGCGAGCGGGAGGGGGCCGGACCGGACCGGCCCGGCTCCCTCCACCGCCGAGACCTGGAGGAGGTGTTCGATGGGCCGGTACCTGATCCGCCGTGTGCTGTTCCTGGTGCTGGTGCTCTTCGTCGTCTCCCTGCTGACGTTCATCATCTTCGTGAAGCTTCCGGCCGGAGACCCCGCGCGCCGAGCCGTGGGTCGCACGACGACGCCCGAACAGATCGAGGCGGCGCGCCAGGCGTTCGGCTTGGACAAGCCGTTGTGGGTGCAGTACGGACGGTTCGCGAAGGGGCTGATCCCCTGGCCGGGGCTGTTCCTCTCCGAGGACGTCTACTACTCCTACGGCAACTTCGTCCCCGTGAAGGAGGAGATCTACCGCCGGCTCCCGGTGACGATCACGCTCGCGCTCGGGGCCGCCATCCTGTGGCTGCTGATCGGGATCCCGATCGGGATCCTCTCGGGCATCAAACGCGGGTCGTTCTGGGATCGGTCGGCGATGGTCTTCGCGCTGATCGGCGTGTCCCTGCCCGTGTTCTGGCTGGGGCAACTCCTGCTCTACTTCTTCTGGTTCAAGTTGGGCATCGCGCCCTCGTCGGGCCTCGAGATCGGGGCGTCGATGTGGGACTCGGTGATGCAGGGCAAGTTCATCCTGCCGTGGATCACGCTGTCGATCACGTCGGCCGCGTTCTACGCCCGGATGGTCCGCGGGAACCTGATCGAGACGATGAGCGAGGACTACATCCGGACCGCGAGGGCCAAGGGGCTCACGGAGCGGCGTGTCATCTTCAAGCACGGGCTCCGCGGAGCCTTGACGCCGGTCGTCACGATGCTCGGTCTCGACCTCGGCGCTCTGCTGGGTGGGGCCTTCATCACCGAGACGCTGTTCGGGCTCCCCGGGGTCGGCCAGTTGGCGGTGATCTCGATCGGCACGAACGACTTCCCGATGGTGATGGGCGTAACCGTGCTGGGTGCGCTGTTCATCGCCGTGGCGAACCTCGTCGTCGACGTCGTGTACGCCTTCCTCGATCCGCGCGTGAGGTACACGTAGTGGCCGAGCCGCTCCTCGAGGTGAAGGACCTCAAGGTCCACTTCAACACCGACGACGGTGTCGTCAAGGCCGTCGACGGCATCTCCTACTCGGTCCAGCCCGGCGAGACGCTCGGGATCGTCGGGGAATCCGGTTCGGGCAAGAGCGTCAGCTCGCTCACCGTGATGGGCCTGATCACCTCGAAGCAGGCGCAGATCTCGGGCGAGGTGAACTTCCAGGGCGTCGACCTGCTGAAGCTCCCGTCCGACGAGATGCGCACGATCCGCGGCGCGAAGATCTCGATGATCTTCCAGGACCCGATGACCTCGCTGCATCCCTTCTACAAGGTGGGGGATCAGATCGCCGAGGCGATCCGGCATCACCAGGACGTCAGCAAGCGACAGGCGTTCGATCAGGCCGTCGAGATGCTGGGCAAGGTCAACATCCCCCGACCGGAAGAGCGCGCCAAGCAGTACCCGCATGAGTTCTCCGGGGGGATGCGGCAGCGGGCGATGATCGCGATGGCGCTCGCGCTGAACCCGGATCTGTTGATCGCCGACGAGCCCACGACGGCCCTCGATGTCACCGTCCAGGCGCAGATCCTCGACCTGATCGACCGCCTGAAGGACGAGTTCAACGCCGCGGTCATCATCATCACCCACGACCTCGGTGTGGTGGCCGAGCACTGCGACGACATCCAGGTGATGTACGCGGGGAAGGCCGCCGAGTTCGGCAACACCGAGGACATCTACTACCGGCCGCTGCACCCCTACACCTGGGGACTCCTCGGCTCGATCCCGCGCCTGGACGCCGAGGAGAAGGAGCCCTTGCATCCGATCCGCGGTCTGCCGCCGTCCCTGATCAACGTGCCGGCCGGCTGCGCGTTCCATCCGCGATGCCCCTACGTGATGGACGTGTGCAAGACCGACGTGCCCGCGCTCCTCCCGGTCGACGGCCACCACGCGGCCGCGTGTCACCTGAGCTTCGAGGAGAAGCAGCGCATCCTGAACGAGGTGGTGATGGCGCGCCGATGAGCGTCGAGGTGAGCGAACGTCCGCCGGAGGCGACGCCGCCGAAAGGCGAGCCGCTGGTCAAGCTCGTCGGGCTGAAGAAGTACTTCCCGATCACGCGCGGGATCCTCTTCCAGCACAGGGTCGGCGACGTCCACGCGGTCGACGGGGTCGACCTCGAGGTGCATCCGGGCGAGACGCTCGGCCTGGTGGGGGAGACCGGCTGCGGCAAGTCGACGCTCGCGCGCGTCGTGATGCGCCTGTTCGAACCCACCGCGGGACAGATCTTCTTCGAAGGTCGCGACATCACCTCGCTCGAGGGCAAGGAGCTCCGGGACATCCGGCGGGACATGCAGATGATCTTCCAGGACCCCTACGCCTCGCTGAACCCGCGTAAGACGGTCGGCACGATCATCGGGGATCCTTTCCGCCTGCACGGCACCGCTGCCCGCGGGAACGTGAAGGGCGAGGTCCAGCAGCTGATGGAGCTCGTCGGTCTGAACCCCGAGCACTACAACCGGTACCCTCACGAGTTCTCGGGCGGGCAACGCCAGCGGATCGGGGTGGCGCGCGCGCTCGGCCTGCGGCCGAAGCTGATCGTCTGCGACGAGCCGGTGTCGGCGCTCGACGTCTCGATCCAGGCGCAGATCCTGAACCTGCTGGAGGATCTCCAGGAGGAGTTCAAGCTGACGTACCTCTTCATCGCGCACGACCTGTCCGTCGTGAAGCACGTCTCGGACCGCGTCGCCGTGATGTACCTGGGCAAGATCGTCGAGATGGCGAACGGTCCGACGCTCTACAAGACGCCGAAGCATCCGTACACGGGCGCCCTGCTCTCGGCGGTCCCGATCGCCGACCCGACCCTCGCGCGGGAGCGCAAGCGCATCATCCTGGAGGGAGACGTCCCGTCGCCGATCGATCCGCCGTCCGGGTGTCGCTTCCATCCGCGCTGCCCGAGGGCGCAGTTCCCGACCTGTCGGGATGTGGAGCCGCAGCTCGAACCGCAGCACCCGGGACAGGTCGCGGCGTGTCATTTCCCGCTCGAAGACCGTACCATCGGGGCTGCCGCGGTCTCCGACTGACGCGAGAAGCCTGGAGGACGAAGGACACCATGCTCGCCACCGTCATCATCGTGCTCGACGTGATCTCCGCCCTGTTCCTCATCGTCACGATCCTGCTCCACTCGGGCAGGGGAAGCGGCCTGTCGGACATGTTCGGCGGCGCGTCGAACCTGGCCGGTGGGACCGCCCTCGAACGGACCCTGGACCGCATCACCGTGATCACGGCGATCGTCTTCGGCATCTGCACGTTCTGGCTCTCCTGGCAGTGGAACCCGTAGACCGTGCCGGCCCCGGAGGCCTGGTGGCGCCATGGCGTGCTCTACCAGGTCTATCCGCGCTCGTTCGTCGATAGCGACGGGGACGGGCACGGTGACCTCGACGGGGTCATCGGACGCCTCGACCACCTCTCCTGGCTGGGCGTCGACGGGATCTGGCTGAACCCGATCCACCCGTCCCCCAACGCGGACTGGGGGTACGACGTGGCGGACTATCGGGCGGTCGCGCCCGAGTTCGGGGACCTGGACACGCTCGACCGGTTGGTGGCGGCCGCCGGTGAGCGCGGGATCCGCGTCGTGCTCGACCTGGTCCCGAACCACACGAGCGACCGTCACCCGTGGTTCGTCGACGCGCGTTCGAGCCGATCGGCGGCCCACCGAGATTGGTACGTGTGGGCCGACGGAGCCGGCGCGGCGGCCCCTCCGAACAACTGGCGCTCCACGTTCGGCGGTGCCGCTTGGACGTGGGAGCCTGCGACGCGGCAGTGGTACCTGCACAACTTCCTCGCGGCCCAGCCGGACCTGAACTGGTGGAGCGAGGACGTCCGCGCGGCGTTCGACGACGTCCTGCGCTTCTGGTTCGATCGCGGGATCGCGGGCTTCCGGATCGACGTCGCGCACGGCATCGTCAAGGACCTCGAGCTGCGGGACAACCCGCCGATCGGTGACGACGCGCACCCGAAGCTCCGGGCGCTGGGCCAGCGTCCCGAGTTCAACATGAACCGGCCCGAGGTCCACGACGTGATGCGGCGCTGGCGAGCGATCGCGGAGACCTACGACCCCGAACCGCTCCTGATGGGGGAGACCTGGGTGCTCGACGTCGGGACCCTCGCGGACTTCTACGGCCATGACGACGAGCTGCACCTGGCACAGAACTTCCCCTTCATGTTCGCCGAGCCGGGCGACGGATGGCGACGGGTGGTCGAGGCCACGGAGGCGGCGCTGCCCCCGGGCGGGTGGCCGGTCTGGGCCGGATCGAACCACGACGGGGGGCGCTTCCCGACGCGGTGGGCCGGCGGCGACGACCGGATCATCCGCGCCTCGTTGCTGCTCCTGCTGACGCTGCGCGGCACCCCGATCCTGTACTACGGCGATGAGATCGGTGTGGGCGAGGTGGACGTGCCTCGCGAGCGTCTGCTCGATCCCGTCGGGATCCGCGGTTGGCCGGAGGAACCCGGGCGGGACCGGATGCGGGCGCCGATGCCGTGGGACGACGGCGGTGGCTTCAGCGCCCCGGGCGCGGAAGCCTGGCTCCCCGAACCCGACCCGGCCATCGCGAACGTGGCCGCGCAGCGGGATGACCCGGCGTCGATCCTGCACCTGTGCAGGGACCTGATCGCGCTGCGACGCCACCGAGAGGACCTGAGGGGCGGCGCCTACGAGCCGGTCGCGTCGCCGGCCGGTACCTGGGCCTGGCGGCGCGGCCCGGGAACGCTCGTCGCGATCAACCACCAGGAACGGCCGGCCGAGATCCCCGTCGACGGACGCATCCTGATCGGGACATCGCACGCGCGAGGCGGTGAGGCGACATCGGGGAGCCTGCGGCTCGACGGCTGGGAGGGAGCCGTCGTCGAGGTCTCCCCGTGATGCCGCTCGACTCGACCGCGGGTGCGCTCGTGGGGTTGAATACCGCCGTGGGACCGGGAGGAGGGACATGGCCGAGATCGTGATCGACGGCGTCTCGAAGGTATACGCGGACGGCACTACGGCGGTCTCCGACCTGAACCTGGACATCGAGGACGGTGAGTTCATCGTCCTCGTCGGCCCGTCCGGCTGCGGGAAGACGACCGCCCTGCGGATGGTGGCGGGGCTGGAGACGATCAGCGCCGGCTCGATCCGGATCGGGGAGCGGATCGTGAACGGCGTCCCACCGAAGGAGCGGGACATCGCGATGGTGTTCCAGAACTACGCCCTGTACCCGCACATGACCGTGTACGACAACATGGCGTTCGGCCTGAAGCTCCGCAAGCTCGACAAGCCGGAGATCGATCGCCGTGTCCGCAAGGCCGCGGACATCCTCGGGCTCGATGAACTCTTGCAGCGCAAGCCCAAAGCCCTCTCCGGGGGTCAGCGTCAGCGGGTGGCGATGGGTCGAGCGATCGTCCGTGAACCGAAGGCGTTCCTGATGGACGAGCCGCTCTCGAACCTCGACGCGAAGCTCCGTGTGCAGATGCGCTCCGAGATCGCACGGATCCAGCACGAGCTCTCAACCACCACGATCTACGTCACGCACGATCAGGTCGAGGCGATGACGATGGGGGATCGGGTGGCGGTGATCCGCAAGGGCGTGCTGCAGCAGGTCGATACGCCCCAGTTCCTCTACGACCACCCGCGCAACCTCTTCGTGGCCGGCTTCATCGGCTCGCCCGCGATGAACCTCGTCGAGGCGACGATGACGGGATCGAACGGGTCGCGTGGGGTCGAGTTCGGCAGCTTCAGCTTGGGGATCCCGAACGAGGTCTTCGTCGAGCGGCCCGGGCTCCGCGCCTACGAGGGGCGCAACGTGATCCTCGGCCTGCGACCCGAGGACCTCGAGGACGCCTCGCTCGTCGCGGAGGCCCCGGGCGACCGGCGGATCCGGGCTCGGGTGCTCCTGCGAGAGGCGCTCGGGGCCGATGTGGTGGTGCACCTGAAGATCGACGCCCCCGAGGTACTGACCGACGACGTGAAGGAGCTCGCGGACGACGTGGGCGTCGAGGCCCTGCAGGCGGTGGAGCAACGTGCCGAGGCCGGCGAATCCACCTTCCTCGCTCGCCTGAACCCTCGCACCGATGCGCAGACCGACCAGCTCGTCGAGCTCGTCGTCGACGTGTCGCGGCTGCACTACTTCGACCCCGAGACGGGGCTCGCGATCTACGGCTCGGGGGAGGGGTCCGGCTCGTAGTCCCGGGCCAACGCGGACCAGAAGCGTCCGCTGTCCCGGACCGTACGCTCCTGTGTGTCGTAGTCGACGTGCACGATGCCGAACCGCGGCCCGTAGCCGTGCGCCCATTCGAAGTTGTCCAGCAGGGACCACACGAAGTATCCGCGGAGCGGGATGCCCTCGGCGACGGCGCGGCGAGCCACGTCCACGTGACGCCGGAGGAAGCGGACCCGGTCGGGGTCGCGTGACGGGTCCCGATCGTCGAGCGGGTAGGCCGCCCCGTTCTCGGTCACGAACAGCGGCAGATCGCCGGTGCGTGTCGCCACGAACCGGAGGGTCTCCGCGAGCCCGTCCGGGTACACCTCCCAGCCCATCGCCGTCCGCTCCATCGGTGACGCCGACAGCGCTGGCAGGGCGGGGGAGCGCACCACCGCGCGCGAGTAGTAGTTCACGCCCAGGAAGTCGATCGGCTGAGCGATCGTGCTCAGGTCGTCGTGGACTCGCTCCTCGCCGAGCGATCCCCACGCGGACGACGCGGACGGCGGGTACCCGCGACCCGTGACCGGGTCCAGGTACCACCGGTTGAGCTCGTCGTGCCGGACGGCGGCCATCAGCGCGTCGTCGGGATCGTCGGAGGCAGGGTGCTGCGGTTCGAAGTTGAGCACGAGGCCGACCTGGGCAGCGGGGGCCGCGGCCCGGATCGCCTGGACCCCGAGGCCATGGGCCAGCAGCAGGTGGTGGGAGGCGGCGAGCGCGGCGAGCGGGTCGATCCGGCCCGGCGCGTGGGAACCGCTCCGGTACCCATGGTCGGCGACCACGAACGGCTCGTTCAGCGTCGCGAACCGATCGACGCGATCGCCGAGCCGCTCGGCGACGGCGGTGGCGTACCGGCCGAAGGCGGTCGCGGTGGCTCGGGAGGGCCATCCGCCCGCGTCCTCCAGCGCCTGGGGGAGGTCCCAGTGGTAGAGCGTGACGAAAGGGCGGATCCCGCGTGCGGAGAGCTCGTCGACCAACCGGTCGTAGAAGTCGAGCCCCGCCGTGTTCACGGGACCGTCCCCGTCGGGCATCACGCGAGGCCACGCGACCGAGAACCGGTAGGCGTGGAGTCCGAGTTCCGCCATGAGGGCGACGTCTGTCCCGTATCGGTGGTAGTGGTCGCAGGCCACGTCGCCGGTGTCGCCGCCGGCGACCTTCCCGGGGGTGTGCGAGAACCGATCCCAGATGCTTTCCCCTCGCCCGTCCTCGCGGACGGCCCCCTCGATCTGGTAGGCGGCGGTGGCCGCCCCCCATTCGAACCCCGGAGGGGAACCCGCGCCGTCGGCCGGCGTCTCAGGGCTGGAACCGCTTCCGGAACCTTCCGAGTCGTTCGGGGTTGGATCGAAGGGGGAGTTCACGGCCCAGGAGCATACTCATATCGCAGGCTATGGCCCATCCACTGACTTGACAGGGCTCGGAGGGTCGGACTAGCGTCTCAGTCAGGCGGTCCGGAAACGCTTCCGGCCGTGAGCACGAGGCTCGGGGAGGGACGCGCCATCGCGACGATCAAGGAGCTCGCGGAGCGGGTCGGCGTGTCGGTCGCCACCGTTTCACGCGTCCTGAACGACTACCCCGACGTCAGCGACGAGACCCGGGAACGCGTGCTCGCCACGATCCGCGAGATGGACTGGACGCCGGATCGAGCGGCACGGCTGCTCGCGACCGGCCGGTCCCACACCGTCGGGGTGATCCTGGAAACGGGTCCGGGCCATCCGGACCTGCAGCACCCCTTCTTCCAGGAGGTGCTCGGCGGGCTGAAAGGGATCGTGGGCGAGGAGGGGTTCGATCTGCTGCTGTTCGGGGCGACCCGGACCCGGACGGTCGGGTCCGGGTCGAGCTTCCTCAACCGTGCCCGGCATCACCGCGTCGAGGGTGTGGTGATCATGGGAGTGGATCGCAACGACCCGCACGTGGAATCGCTCACCCGGTCGGGGATCCCCTGCATGGCGATCGATCAGGACTTCTCGGGGGGCCGCACCGGGTACGTGAGCTCGGACAACGTCGCCGGTGCGGCGCTCGTCGTCCGCCACCTGCGCGAGCTCGGGCATCGCCGGATCGCCTTGATCGGTGGCCCGACGGACACCCGGCCGGGCGTCGACCGGCTCCTCGGCTACCGCCGGGAGCTCGGCCGCCTGGGCCTGGAGAGCCGGCCCGGTTGGGTCGTCGAGGGTGACTTCTACCCGGAGTCGGGGTACCGAGCCATGCGGGAGCTGTCGGCCGCGACCGACCGGCCGACCGCCGTCTTCGCGGCGTCGGACCTCATGGCCGCGGGGGCGCTGCGGGCGCTGGAGGAGCGCGGGATCGGGGTGCCGGACGACGTATCGGTCGTGGGCTTCGACGATATCCCGCTGGCGGCCCTGCTCAGACCGGCGCTCAGCACCGTACATCAGGATGGAGAGGCATTGGGTCGGGCGGCCGGGGAGGCGCTCCTGCAGATGGTCGAGGAGCCCGAACGCGAGGCGCCCACGATCACGGTGCCCGTCGAGCTGGTGGTCCGTGGGTCGTCCGGCCCTGCACCGGCGGGCGCGGCGGAGGGAGGCTGAGGTGGTCTTCGGAGATCGGGCGCCCCCGGGAGGTTCCGGGGCTACGAGAAGGTCTGGAGGGCGCGCAGCGCCCGTGGCAGAGGAGGGGAGAACCATGCAGCGATGGAAGATGCTGGTGCTGGTCGCGATCCTGGCGTTGGTCGCGGCCGCGTGTTCCAGCGATGACGGTGGAGGCGACGAGACCGGCGCCACGGGCGGCGGCGCGACCGGTGTCCTCGAGGACACCGGCACGGTGAACGTGCTGAACGCGATGGAGCCCGAGGAGGCGTCCGCCGTCCAGGAGATCGTCGACGCGAACGTCGACGCGGACTACACGATCGAGATCGAGGCGTCGGCGGACTTCGAGGAGCAGCTGCCGATCCGGGCCGAGGGCGGCACGCTCGACGTGGCGCTCGTCCCGCAGCCGGGGTCGGTGCGCGGCATGGCCGAGGACGGCACGATCGTGTCGCTCGAGGACATGGGGTTCAACATCGACGACCTGGCGGCGCTCTTCGGCGACTACTTCCTGTCGCTCGGTGAGGTCGACGGCGAGCACTACGGGCTGCCGACGAACATCAACCTCAAGAGCATGATCTGGTACCCGAAGGCGGCGTTCGACGCGGCCGGCTACGCGGTCCCCGAGACGTGGGACGACCTGACGGCGCTGGCGGCTCAGATCCAGGCCGACGGCGGGACGCCGTGGTGCGTCGGGTTCGAGTCCGGCGGCGCGACCGGTTGGCCGGCCACGGACTGGATGGAAGACATCATGCTCCGCACGGCCGGGGTGGACACCTACGACCAGTGGGTCAACCACGAGATCCCGTTCAACGATCCCGCGGTCGCGCACGCGGCCGAGGTGTTCGGCGACGTGATGTTCACGGACGGGAACGTCCTGGGCGGTGCGGCGGACACGCCGTCGATCGCGTTCGGCGACGCGCCGCTGCCGATGTTCGAGGACCCGCCGGGCTGCTGGCTGCACCGGCAGGCGAGCTTCATCAACGCCTTCTTCCCGGAGGGCACCGAGGCGGGCGTGGACTACGACTGGTTCCCCTTCCCGCCGATCGACCAGGAGGGAACGCTGTTCGCCGGTGAGTTCGCCGTGATCGGGACGAACGCCAACCGTCCCGAGGTCAAGGACTTCCTCGACCAGTTCATGGGCGAGACGGTGCAGTGCGCGATGGGCGGCACCACGGCCTCGTCGCGGATCTCGCCGAACGTGAACGTCGGCCCGGACTGCTACGCGAACTCGATCCTCGCCGACGCATCGGTCGTGCTGACCGACGCGCTGTCGGCCGGGACGGGCCGGTTCGATGCGTCCGACATGATGCCGGCAGCGGTGGGCTCGGGGAGCTTCTGGACCGGCATGGTGACGTACATGCAGGACGGTCCGGACTCCTTGCAGTCGGTGCTCGACGAGATCGAGGCCAGCTGGCCGACGTCCTAGGCGAGCATCACCTGGCGCGGGAGCGGCCCCCGGGTCGCTCCCGCGCCTCCAACCTTCCACCCGTCATCGTGAGCTTGCGCCCCGGAGCCGGGCGACGGAGGATGCCCCCGTGAGACCGAGCGCCGAGCCCGTCGGAGACGTCGGCGGGCCCGAGATCGTTGCGAGTCCAGAGCGCCGGGGACCACTGGCGGTCGTGATCGGGCTGATCGTGGCCGCGATCCTGGTGGTCGCGGCGATCTTCATCCTGGGCTGGGCGTGGGACCTCCTGCGGGACAAGGAGGCGAACCGCCTGCTCGTCGTGGGCGTCGCGATCACGATCGGGGTCGGCGGCGTCTTCTTCCTCTACTGGGGGATGAACCAGGTCGTCGACTGGCTGCCGGCACGCGTGCGCGAAGGGGTCCGCCCGTACGTCTTCGTCGGTCCGTGCCTGGTGATCCTCGCGGTGTTCCTGGTCTACCCGGTGTTCAACACGCTGCTGACCTCGCTCAAGGACTCCCGCTCCGACAACTTCATCGGCCTGGACAATTTCCGGTTCGTCTTCTCGGACAGCGACATGTTGAAGGCGATCCGCAACACGGCGCTGTGGATCATCCTCGTGCCGATCTTCGCCGTGTCGATCGGGCTCCTGTTCGCCACGCTCGCGGATCGGCTCCGCAGGGGTGAGGCGGTCGCGAAGTCGCTGATCTTCCTGCCGATGGCGATCTCGTTCGCCGGGGCGTCGATCACGTGGCAGCTGATCTACAGCTACCGCCCGTCCGGCTTCGGCAGCAACATCGGCCTGCTGAACGGGGTGATGCTCGGCCTCGGGCAGAACCCGGTGAAGTGGCTCGAGCTCCAGCCGTGGAACAACCTGCTCCTGATGGTGATCATGATCTGGATGCAGACCGGGTTCGCGATGGTCGTGCTGTCGGCGGCGATCAAGTCGATCCCCGACGAGATCATCGAGGCGGCCCGCATCGACGGCGCGTCGGAGTTCCAGGTCTTCCGGCGGATCATGGTGCCGAGCATCCTGCCGACGGTCGTCGTCGTGACGACCTACATGGTGATCAACGCGATGAAGGTGTTCGACATCGTGTTCGTCCAGCCGGCGAGCGCGGAGGTGAACGGCACCGTCGTGATCGCCGAACGCATGATCCGCTGGTTCTTCCTGAACCGCGATGCGGGCAAGGGCGCGGCGATCGCCGTCGTGCTGTTCGTCGCCGTGATCCCGGTGATGATCTGGAACGTCAAGCGCTTCCGCGAGGAAGAGGCGATGCGATGAGCGTGGTCGCCCCTCCGGCCCCGGCGACGGCTTCGCCTACCCCACCTGCCCCTCAGGGCGAGCGAGAGGAGCGCGGCGGCGGCTGGTTCGTCAAGATCACGATCATCGTGATCGTGATCCTCTGGTCGATCCCGACGCTCGGTGTCCTGATCACCTCGTTCCGGCCCGAGGCGCTGACCGATACGAGCGGCTGGTGGACCGTGTTCGCGCACCCGTTCGCAGCGGCGAGCTGGACGCTCGAGAACTACCGCATCGCGCTGGACGCCGGGCAGTTCTCCAACGCGTTCCTCAATTCACTCGCGGTCACGATCCCGTCCACGGTGATCCCGATCGCGATCGCGGCCTTCGCCGCGTACGCCTTCGCGTGGATGGACTTCAAGGGCCGGTACGTGCTGTTCGTGATCGTCGTGAGCCTGCTCGTCGTGCCGCTGCAGATGACGCTGATCCCGATCCTGCGGATGTACGTGCAGGGCCTCACCCTGTTCGGGGTGCAGATCTTCCCGGACGTGAACCTGCAGGGGACCTTCCTGGGCGTCTGGTTGGCCCATGCGGGGTTCGGCCTCCCGCTCGCCGTCTACCTGCTGCGCAACTACATCGGGTCGCTGCCGTCGTCGATCATCGAATCGGCGAAGATCGACGGCGCCGACCATTTCACGATCTTCTGGCGCCTCGTCGTGCCGCTGTCGGTGCCGGCCCTCGCCGCGTTCGCGATCTTCCAGTTCCTCTGGGTGTGGAACGACCTGCTCGTCGCGTACGTGTTCCTGGGCGGCGCCGGACAGAACCGCGTGCTGACGGTGGCGCTGCGCGAGCTGGTGGGTGCGCGCGGGGAGAACTGGCACCTGCTGACCGCGGCGGCGTTCATCTCGATGGCGCTCCCGCTGATCGTGTTCTTCTCGCTCCAGAAGTACTTCGTGCGCGGACTCACGGCCGGCTCGGTGAAGGGCTAGACGTGGCCATCGCCCGGCGACGCTCGTCGCCGCTCGCCGGCGCCGCGCCGCTGTCACCCCGGAAGAAGTGGCGGGCGATCCTGCTCGCGACGCTCGTCCTCGCGCCCGCGTACTGGTCGATCGTCGCCGGCATGGTCGCGGCGGCCTCCGACGTCGCCGACGCGCCGTCCGCGGCCCCGTTCATCGCCTTCGGCCTCGCCGTGATCCCGTTCGTGTTCGTGGCGCTCGCGTTCCTGTCGGAGCACCCACGGGCAGCCGCCGCCGCCGCGAAGGCCATGGTCGTCTCGCTCCTCGTCGGGATCCCCATCTCGGCGCTCGCGCAGGACGCCGTCACCGGGCTGATCGCGGGTGTCGGCGCCGGAGGCATCCTCGCACTGCGGATGGACCTGCAGCACACCGTGAAGGCGAGGGTGATCGCGATCGCCGCGGTCACGGTGTACTGCTTCTTCCTCCTGCGTACCGTGAGCGAGGTGGCGCTCCTGATCGGACCGGCGCTGCCGTTCACGAGCCTCGGCATCGCGGATCACCTGTCGGAGCGGCGGGCCGAGCGTTCGAGCCAGCAGGGGTGATCCCGGCGGGGGTCGCATGAGGTACGGTCGCTTCGACGACGACGCCCGCGAGTACGTGATCGAGCGTCCCGACACCCCCCTCCCGTGGATCAACTACCTCGGCGGTGAGGCCTACGTCGCCCTGATCTCGAACACCGCGGGTGGGTATTCGTTCTACCGGGACGCCCGGCTGCGCCGGATCACCAGGTACCGCTACCAGGGGGTCCCGCTCGACGCGGGAGGCCGGTACCTCTACGTCCGCGACCGGGCCGACGGCACGTGGTGGTCGCCGTCGTGGCAGCCGATCCGCGCGGACCTCGAGGGCTATCGGTGCCGGCACGGACTGGGGTATACGGTGATCGGCTCGCGCCTGCGCGACGTCGAGGTCGAGACGACGTACGTCGTGCCGGCGGGTGCCACGCTCGAGCAGTGGCGCGTCCGAGTAACGAACCACCGGGACCGGCCGGCCGAGCTCGACCTGTTCAGTGCGGTCGAGTTCTGCCTGTGGGACGCGCAGGACGACGCGACGAACTTCCAGCGGAACCTCTCGACCGGCGAGGTCGAGGTGCACGACGGCGTGATCTACCACGTCACGGAGTACCGGGAGCGCCGGGACCACTTCGCGTACTTCGCGTGCTCGGAGCCGCTCGTCGGGTTCGACACCCAACGGGAGGCGTTCCTGGGGCCGTACCGGGGCTGGGACCGACCGGTCGTCGTCGAGGAGGGCCGCGCTCGGGGGTCGATCGCGCACGGATGGTCCCCGATCGGTTCGCACCACGTCAGGCTGTCCCTCGCTCCCGGGCAGTCGCGCGACGTCGTGTTCGTGCTCGGGTACGCCGAGAACCCCCGCGAGCACAAGTTCCACCCGCCGGGGTCGGGGCGGGTGGACCGGCGTGGCGTCGAGGCGACCCTCGAGACCTCCCTGCAGACCGGGTCGGTCGACGCGGCCCTCGACGGGTTGCGGGCGCGATGGGACGAGCTGCTCGGGACGTTGTCGGTGCGGACGCCCGACCCACACGTCGACCGGATGGTCGACGTGTGGAACCCGTATCAGGTCATGGTCACGTTCCACCTGTCTCGCTCCGCCTCCTACTTCGAGTCCGGGATCGGGCGGGGGATGGGGTTCCGCGACTCGAACCAGGATCTGCTGGCGTTCGTCCACCTGGCGCCCGAGCAGGCCCGGGAACGGATCCTCGATCTGGCGGCGACCCAGCTCCCCTCGGGCGGCGCCTACCACCAGTACCAGCCGCTCACGAAGCGCGGGAACGACGACCTCGGCGCCGGCTTCAACGACGATCCGCTCTGGCTCGTCCTCGCGGCCGCCGCCTACCTGAAGGAGACCGGGGATCGGCGTCTCCTAGACGAGGCGGTGCCGTACGAGAATGCGCCGGGGTCCGAGGCCCCCTTCCTCGAGCACCTCCGGCGTGCGCTCCGCTACACGCTCGAGCGGCTCGGTCCGCACGGGCTGCCCCTGATCGGACACGCCGACTGGAACGACTGCCTGAACCTGAACACGTTCAGCGAGGAGCCGGGGGAGTCGTTCCAGCTCGCCGTCAGCCGCGAAGGGACGGTGGCCGAGTCCGTGTTCATCGCGGGGCTGTTCTGCCTGGCGTCCGAGGAGCTCGCGGCGATCGAAGACCTGGCCGGCGACGGCGCGTCGGCCGCACGTTGGCGGGACGCTCGTGCGCGCATGGTCTCCGCGGTGGATGCGCACGGATGGGATGGGGGGTGGTTCATCCGCGCGTACGACGCGTCGGGCACGCCGGTCGGCTCCGCGACGAACGACGAGGGCCGCATCTACATCGAGCCCCAGGGGATGTGCGTGATGGGCGGCGTCGGTCTCGACGACGGGCGGGCCGCGACGGCACTGGCCTCCGCCCGCGAGCACCTGGGGACCGAGCACGGCGTCGTACTGCTGGATCCACCGTACGCCAGCTACCACCTCGAGCTCGGCGAGATCAGCTCGTACCCGCCCGGCTACAAGGAGAACGGCAGCGTGTTCTGTCACACCAACCCCTGGATCGCGATCGCCGAGGCGCTCGTGGGGGAGGACAACCATGCGTTCGAGACATACCTGCGGATCAACCCGTCGGCCCGCGAGGCGCTGAGCGAGATCCATCGGTGCGAGCCGTACGTGTACGCGCAGACGATCGCCGGGAGGGCCGCGCCGACCCACGGCGAGGCGAAGAACTCCTGGCTCACGGGAACGGCCGCCTGGAACCTGGTCGCGATCACGCAGTGGATCCTGGGCATCCGCCCCGAGCACGAGGGACTCCGGCTCGACCCGCGGCTGCCCTCGTCCTGGGACGGCTACCGCGCGGAACGCCGGTTCCGGGGGGCGACGTATCGGATCGCGGTGCGGAAGTCGGTGGGGGCCACCGGGCGGGCATCGTGGCTGCTCGTGGATGGTGCGCGGATCGACGGGAACCTGGTCGCGCCCGCCCCGGTGGGGGCGGTCGTCGAGGTCGAGGCGAACGTCGAGTCGTGACCCGACGGGGTTGTAGAATCACGCTCCCACGTCGGAGTGGCGGAACTTGGTAGACGCGCTAGGTTGAGGGCCTAGTGCCCTTCGCGGGGCGTGGGGGTTCAAATCCCCCCTCCGACACCACCTGACCTGCGGGAACGGGCGATGGCGGCGATACGGGCCGACAAGAGAACAAGGCCCCATCTGCCCGTCATCTGCCTATGAGCACCACTGCATGGTGGACGTGGGGCATCACGACCGTCCTCGTGCTGATCGGCATAGGAGCTGCTGTGGCTGCCTGGCGTCGACCCAAGGCGCCCGAGGCCCCGCCGCCATCGCCCCCAGCCCTGCGGATCGCACCGATCGGCGGTCTCGGTTGGCAAACGGGTCACCGCAAGTCTGTGAAATCGATGCTCGAGATCACCAACGACGACAGGGGGGGTTGCACGGAACTGGCAGGGGCGCGCCGCGGCACGCAGAGACCACACACCCAGGGGACATTCCCGAAACACTGGCTCCACGCCTGGGTCTCGATGGCCATGAACGGCTGGGTTGCGGCGGAGCCAGCGTGGCGGTTGAACCTGCAGGTGCATCCAGAGGCGGTCGTCATCCTCGAGCCGCGCGCGGCGGCCGGATGAAGCGTTCCGTCTAGCGGCTCAAGCGAGCGACTCGGCCCGCTTCGGGCCAGGGCCCGGAGCGGCTGATCGACCGCAAGCAAGTCTCGTGGACGGGCCGCGGATCCCCGCCACGGACGAGCCTGATGTGCGTCTCCTCTTCCTGGACGGGAAGCTCGCACACGAGGCAGTCGTAGCTCGTCGCGTTCATGCCTCAGACATCGGCCCGAGGTGCACTCAACGTTAGCGGACGAGCGCGGCGGGGCTCGACGCGTGACGGAACGGCCTCCCTCGGATCGCCTCAGACGCGGTCACAGGTCCCGGCCCGTACGGGTCATGCAGCTCCGGCCCGGCGGCTGCCCGCTCGCTACCGTGAGGGGGAGGGTTGGGAGGTGGTCTCCGTGGACCGGCTGAACGGCAGCGTCTTGCTTGCGCGGCGACCCGCGCCGAGTGACCTACGGACACCTGGATCCGAGGTCGACCTCTCGCCCCGGCAGCGTGAGATCGCGAAGTGCCTCGCTCGCGGGATGTCGAACACCGAGATCGCGGTGGAGTTGGGCATCGCCGCGAGCACGGTGAAGTCACACCTCGCGTCCGTGTACGGCAAGTTGGGCGTCTCGAATCGGACGCAAGCGGCGGTGGTGTACGCCCGCTCGGGTCCGGCCAACCGTCACGCGCCGAGTGCTTTGAAGCCCTCGTAGACCATCCAGGCCGGCCAGAAGATGCCCTGGAAGAACGCCAAGATGAACTCCCAGAACGTGTCCGCGGTCTGGAAGAAGTACACCCACGCCCCGAAGATCCCCAGACCATAGAGCGCGCCCCCGCCCGCCGCCGCGCCCGCGTTGCCCTTGCCCATCGCCCCGCCTCCTCTCGCGTCGCCGCCATGATGACGCGCGAGGTCCCTCGGCGATGGGCCCTCCGGCCCGCTCCGGGTCGGGCTGGTTCCCCCTACACGGGGGTCACGTCCCTCGCCCGGTCGCGACGCGTCGGTATGGTGGAAGGGATGGACGACGCGGTGAAGGCGTACCTCGACACGATCGCACCCGAGTTCCGTCCGCTGTTCGACCGTATCCAGGGGCTGATCCTGGAGGCGCGTCCCGACGCTGAGGTCGTGCTCTCGTACCAGATCCCGGCGTACAAGGTGGGCAAGCAACGGCTCTTCGTCGGCGTGTGGACGCACGGCGTGTCCATCTACGGGTGGCAGGGGGGACGCGACGGGGGATTCGTCGAGCGTCACCCGGAGCTGAAGACGGGCGCGGGCACGATCCGGCTGCGACCCGAGGATGCGGCCGAGATCTCGGACGAAGAGCTCCGGCATCTGGTGCGTGCGGCACTCGCGGACTGAGCGGGGCATGAGCGAAGCGATCGATCCCGACGTCACGGAGCTCTTCCAGGCGCCACCGGAGGAGTTCACCGCGCGGCGGGACGACCTCGTCTCGCGGCTGAAACGCGAGGGACGGGACGGTGACGCAGCTGCGGTGAAGCGGATACGCAAGCCCACGGTCGCCGCCTGGGCCCTGAACCGGCTGTCGTCCGAGGCTCCCGGCCCGATCGGCGACCTGCTCGCGAGCGGACGGACCCTCACCGATGCGCAGCGCGACGTCATGGGCGGGGGTTCACCCGCCGCGCTGCACGAGGCCACGGCGCGCCGCCGGGTCCTCGTCGCCGAGCTGACGACCCGCGCGACGGCGATCCTCCGAGACACGGGGCACGGGTCCGACACGCACGCCGAGGACGTCCAGGCGATGCTGGAGGCCGCCTCGGTCGAGGCCGAGGCCGGCGAGCGCCTCACCACCGGCACGATCGAGAGAACGGTGCGGCCATCGAGCGGGCTCGGCCTCGGCCTCTCGCTCGTCGACGCCGGCGACGACGAGCCGGACGAGGCGCCGCCCGCCGTCTCGACGCGAACGGACCGGGCGGCGGTGCTCGACGACGAGATCGCGTCCCTCACCGCGGTCGCCCAGGAGCAGGGACGGGCGCTCACGAAGGCCGAGCGAGCGAAGGACCGCGCGACGGCTGCCGTGGACTCCGCTCGGGGGCGCTTCGAGGCCGCGAAGGCCTCGCTACGCGACGCCGAGGCGGACCTCTCCGCCGCCCAACTCGACGCCAAGCGCACGCGCCGTGCGCTCGAACGAGCCGAGAAGGATCGCGGCCGGCTGCGCTGACTCAGGTCCCGACCGCGTCCACCAGCCGGTCGATGCCGGACAGGGTCAGCGGGCGGGTCAGGACCTCGTCCACCAACGCCGAGAGGCGGTCGCGCTCCGGTCCCGCCCCCGCCTCGAGCCACCGCTCGAGGGCCCACTCGCCGATGTGCCCGAGTTGGGCGATCACCATCGAGAACGTTCCGCGATCTCGGATCCGACCCGGACCACCGGCATCGACGTAGGCCCCGTACAGCGCCCGTGCTCGCTCGTCGTCTTCCCCGGCGTACTCGAAGAGCACGACCGCGAGCTCCTGGCTCGGGTCGGCCAGGCCACCGTTCTCCCAGTCGATCACGCAGACCGACCCGTCGGGCGTGGCGCGGACGTTGTCGGCCCACAGGTCGCGATGACAGGTGAGGAGCTCGCGCGGGGGCTGCAAGAGCGCCTCCATCGCCACGAGCTCGTCCCGATAGGCGGCGAACCCCTCCGCGGATGACGCTCCGGCCGCGCTGACCTCGCGTACCAGCTCGTCCCAGCGGGCCACGCCGACCGGATCCGTGTACCAGGGGTCGACCGGGTTCGAGCCCTCGAACGCGAGCCGGTGCAGCGATGCCACCAGTGACCCGACGGCGCCGGGGTCGATCCCGGGGTCGCGTTCGTGCAGATCCACCCACCCGTACGCGCGAACCGGGGTCCCGTCCAGGTCGAGGAGCACGGCGCCGTCGGTCGTGCGGACGATCGTCGGGGCCGGGATCCCGCTCGCGCACGCCGCTTCTTGGAACCGGGCGTCCTCGCGGACCTCGTCCTCCGTCGTCGCCTCCAGGAGCTCCTTGACCGCGTACCGGCCCGATGGGGTCCGGAGGTCCCAGATCAGCCCCTGCTCGCCGCGCGCCACCGGCCCCTCGAGCCGCGCGGGGAAGCCCACCCCGAAGGCGGCGGCGATGGCTCCGACGGACGCGGGATCGAGCACCGCCGGAGCATAGGGGGCAGAGCCCTGGCCTTCGACCTAGGCCGCGGACGCGACCTCCGGACCACAGGAATGGCCGACCGACCCCTTCAGCGACGGCGCCGGTCGTCCTACGGTGAGCCCTCGCACCCGAACCGCTCGACGATGGAGGTCCGCGATGTCCGTCTCACCGCTCCGCGAGTCCTACGACCTGACGTCCGGGCTGCGCGACCGGATGTCGGACGGTGTCCGCCCGGATCCGGTGGCGGTCGTCCCCGAGCTGCAGCGCCTCGCCCGGGAGCATCTCGGCGAGACGTTCCAGATCCGCGAGGGTCAGGGTGACGGCGCGATCGACATCCGCGTCCGCGCATGGTCCGTGGGACGGGTCCGCCGCTCCGCGCGTCAGCAGCAGAAGAAGTAACGGCCGCCGTCAGGCTTTCCGATCCCGCCGCTTCGGCAGGCCGTTCTCGTTCAGGTCGGTCAGGAACGAGTCGACGTTCTCGAGCTTCCGCAGGACCTTCTCGGTCCAGGTCGTCGGCTCGGGGTCGGGGTCGGTCGAGAGGTCCACGAGCCGGTCGGGCCGGCGGCGCTCCTTGCGTTCCCTCGGCACCCGCGGCCGGGGCAGACGGAGTCGCCGTCGCTCGCGCGCGGCGCCGATCTCGACCACGTCCGTGGCCTGCGCGAGGGCGGCGAGATGGGCCGCCCGCGTCAGGTCGCCGGCCGAGCGCGTCATCTCCGTCAGGTCGACGATCGACGCGATGTGGACGCGGATCCCGTGACCGATGTCGATCAGCACGGCGTCCTCGCTTAGCTCCGGGTACCCGGCCATGGTCGGGAGCAGCTCGAAGCAGTCGAGGCGGCCGGCCTCCGTCTCGAAGCTGACCTTCGATCCGGTGGACGTGGCCGGGTTGTCCCGACCCCCCAGGTCCGCCAGCGCGAGGCCCATCCGACGCAGGTTCTCGTCGTCGCCCGCCAGGCAGATGTCGACGTCATCCGTCTCGGCCGGCGACCCGTGCGCCACCGCGGCGAGCCCGCCGATCAGGACGTAGCGGACGCCGTGGGCCTCCAGGCTCGCCAGGATGCGAAGGGGATCGAAGATCTCGGTCGGCATGGTGCGTCCTCCTCCACCCGGAGGTATCGGCGGGAGACCCGCTCGGTCTTGAAGGCGACCTTCGGGGTTCGGCTACCCTTCCGCCATGCCCCACGTCGCCGCCCCGGACCGATACGACGTGATGATCTACCGCCGGTCGGGTCGCAGCGGCCTGCAGCTGCCGGCGATCTCGCTCGGCCTGTGGCAGAACTTCGGTGGCGATCGGCCGCTCGAGACCGGTCGCGAGATCGTCCTACGGGCCTTCGACCTGGGGATCACGCACATCGACCTGGCCAACAACTACGGTCCGCCGTACGGCTCGGCCGAGGAGACGTTCGGATGGATCGTGGCCCAGGACCTACGGCCCTACCGCGACGAGCTGGTCATCTCCACGAAGGCCGGCTACGACATGTGGCCCGGGCCGTACGGGGAGTGGGGCAGCCGCAAGTACCTACTCGCGTCGCTCGACCAGAGCCTGCGCCGGATGGGCCTCGAGTACGTCGACATCTTCTACTCGCACCGGTTCGACCCCGCGACGCCGCTCGAGGAGACGATGGGCGCCCTCGACGCGGCGGTCCGCCGGGGTAAGGCCCTGTACGCGGGGATCTCGTCCTACTCGCCTGCGAAGACGCGCGAGGCCGCCGCGATCCTCGGCGCGATGGGCACGCCGCTGCTGATCCACCAGCCGTCGTACTCGCTGCTGAACCGATGGATCGAGGACGGGTTGCTCGACGCCCTGGAGGAGGTGGGCGCCGGCTGTATCGTCTTCTCGCCGCTGGCTCAGGGCCTGCTGACCGACCGATACCTGGAGGGGATCCCCGAGGGCTCACGCGCGAGCCGCCCGGGCTCGCTCTCGACCGATCAGCTGAACGAGGAGAACCTCGCGAAGGTGCGTCAGCTGGCCGCCATCGCGGGGAGCCGCGGTCAGACGCTCGCTCAGATGGCGCTCTCGTGGACGCTGCGCGACCCGCGCGTCACCTCAACGCTGATCGGGGCGAGCAGCGTTGAACAGCTCGAGGAGAACGTCGGCGCGCTCGAGCGGCTCGACTTCCACCAGCGGGAGCTGGCCGAGATCGATCGCGCCGCGACGGAGAGCGGCATCAACCTCTGGGCGCGCTCGAGCGCCGAGTAACCCTCGGGATCGACGTCAGGGCACGAGCGCCACGATCGATCCCGGCCCACCCGAGCCCTTCGCGTTGCGCGGCCCTCCGATCACGATCCAGGCGCCGATCGCCGGGAGCCGGTCGATGTTCGTCAGGTTCTCGAGGGTCAAACGGTGGGCATCGAGCGTCAGCGCCGTCTCCAGGAAATCGGGATCGGTCCCCGGATCCGGCCCGAACGTGTCGATCCCGAGCGCCCCGCGCTCGCCCAGGACGCCCGAATCGATCAACCACTGCACCGCCTCGAGCGAGAAGCCGGGCTGGTGGAACGCGCCCGTCGTCCCGCAGTTGTAGTACGTCGGCTCGTCCTTACGCGCCGACGGGCCCCAGAACGCATCGCAGCCGGTCAAGGCGAGCACGGCGGCATCGGCCGGCATCGGCCCGTGCGCCTCCTCCCAGGCCTCCAGATCCGCGACGGTGATCTCGTAGTCCACGTCGTCAGCCACCTGCCCGCGCACGTCGATCACGACGGCGGGGAGCACCAGGTCGTCGGCGCCCAGCCTGGGCGCGCAGATCTCGTCCTCGTGGAAGTGGCACGGCGCGCTGTAGTGCGTGCCGGTGTGCTCGCCCTCGTGCACGTACTGGAGGTAGTAGCCGTCGTGATGGACCGTGAACGAGGTCTGCAACCGGAACACCGGATCGCCTGGGAACCCCGGTGTCTTCGACGGGTTGTTCACATGGCTGAGCAGCACCGCGTCCGCGAACCCCGGCGGCGCGGCCGCCTCTGGGCGAGCCGCCCCGGCCGCTAGGACTGACCCGAGGGCGAACGCGACCGCCGCCACACCCACGACGATCGCCACCACGGTCCGGCGCGACATCCCTGTACCCATGCCTCCCGCCCCCTTCGAGCTCCGATCGTCGATCGTGGCACCGGCCCCGAGGGCGGCGCAAACGCGGCCTCCGCCCGTGGTTGCGCGGACCGTCGGCTTCGACGGAGACTCCGACCGTGGTCCCGGAGACGCGCTACTCCCGGAGTGCCGACGGCGTCCACATCGCCTACCAGGTCCTCGGCGAGGCGAACCTCGACCTCGTGGTGTCACCGGGGTTCGTGTCGCACCTCGAGCACTCGTGGGAGGAGCCGAACATGGCGCGGTTCCTCCGTCGGCTGGCGTCGTTCTCGCGCCTGATCGTGTTCGACAAGCGAGGGACCGGGATGTCGGATCGTCCTCCCGACGAGCGCGCGCCACTGCTCGAGGACAGGGCCAACGACATCGCGTCGTTATTGGACACGGTGGGGTCGGAGCGCGCGGCGATCATGGGTCTGTCGGAGACGGGCGCGGTTGCCTTGCTGTTCGCCGCGACATACCCGGAGCGGACCCAGGCGGTGATCGCGTACGGCTCGTTCGCAGGCGAGGGCCACGGTGGTCCCATCTACCCGTGGGTGCCCGACCCCGAGAGTGCGGAGTGGATCGACGAGATCGAGGAGAACTGGGGTCGCGGCGTCCTGTACCTGGAGGACTTCGCCCCCTCGTTGGCAGGTGACCAGCGGTACGTCGACTGGTACGCGAAGCTCGAGCGCCTGTCGGTGAGTCCCGGCGCGGCCGTGTCCCTCGTGCGGATGATGCTGCAGATGGACGTCCGCGACATCCTCCCTTCGATCCACGTCCCCACGCTCGTGCTACACAAGCGCGACGACCGATGCACGCCGGTGGAGGAAGGTAGGTACATCGCCGACCACGTGCCGGGCGCGAGGTTCGTCGAACTCGAAGGCGCCGACCACTGGCCCTGGGTGGGCAGCGACGACGCCGCCGACGAGATCCAGGAGTTCCTCACCGGCGTGCGTGGTCGCGCCGAGCCGGACCGAGTGGTCGCGACCGTGATGTTCATCGACATCGTCGACTCGACGAGCAGGAACGCCGAGCTGGGGGACCGGCGCTGGGGTGATCTGTTGGCGGTCTTCTACGAGGTGGTTCGGCGGGAGGTCGACCGTTCCGCTGGACGCGAGATCGATACCGCCGGCGACGGGTTCTTCGTCACCTTCGACGGGCCCGCGCGGGCCATCGGATGCGCCTCGGCGCTCATCGATGCGCTCGAACGGATCGATCTCAGGATCCGCGTCGGGATCCATACGGGTGAGTGCGAGCGAATGGCGGACAGGATCGGCGGGCTGGGGGTCGTGATCGGAGCACGGGTCGGCGCCCTGGCCGAGGCGAACGAGATCCTGGTCTCCCGCACCGTGGCCGACCTCGTCGTGGGGTCCGACGTGCGGTTCCTGCCTCGTGGGACCCACCGCCTGAAGGGTGTTCCCGGCGCGTGGGAGCTCTACGCAGTCGCCCGGACCGGCTGATCGGGGCTGCTTCCGCCGGGTCCGCCCGAGGGGTACACTCGCTGGCGGATGAGTTGAGGTGACGTCCTCGCAGTACGACCGGCCGCCGACCCGGCGCCGAGTCCGTCGACGTCCCAGGAGGTCACCTCGATGTTCAGCCCCGGTTCCCGGATCAGCCCCCGCATCACCCGCCGTTCGGTGTGCTCCGGCGTGCCTCCCCGCTCGAGGCGGCGGCGATGACCACTCTCGAGGTCCGGGACCTGTCGGTCGAGGTCGGCGGGCGGGTCGTCGTCCACGACCTGACCTTCGGGCTGGGGACCGGCGACAAGGTCGGCGTCGTCGGGCGTAACGGCGCCGGGAAGACGAGCCTGCTGCGCGTCCTGGCCGGCGAGGAGCTCCCGATCGCCGGCTCCGTCGTCCGGCGCGGCCGCGTCGGGTACCTGCGCCAGGACCCGCGACAGCACCGCGCCGACGACGCGTCGGTGGCCCTGGAGCACATCCTCGCGGCTCGGGACCTGGTCGAGCTGGCGCGGCGCCTCGAGAAGGCGAGGATCGCGCTCGAGGAGTCGCACGCGGACCGCAACGTGGAGCGGTTCGCTCGGGTGGAGGAGGAGTACCGAGGACTCGGGGGCTATCAAGCCGAGTCCGAGGCGCGCACGATCACGGCGGGGCTCGGACTCGGCGACGATCGACTCGCGCTCCCGGTACGAGCGCTCTCGGGCGGGGAGCGCCGGCGCCTCGAGCTCGCGCGGATCCTGTTCGGTGGCTCCGATCTCCTGTTCCTCGACGAACCGACGAACCACCTCGACGCCGACGCGAAGCTGTGGCTGATGCGGTTCCTCGCCTCGTACCGTGGCGGCCTGATCGTCGTGAGCCACGATCTGGCGCTGCTGGACGCTTCGATCACGCGGATCCTGCACCTCGACCTCGACGGGATCGTCGAGTACCGCGGGACCTACTCACGCTACCGGGAGGCCCGCAGGCAGGATGAGATCCGCCTCGGCGCGATCGCCGAGCGCCAGGACCAGGAGATCCGGCGGCTGAAGACGCTCGCCGACTCGATGCGCGGCCAGACCGCCAAGCGGGCGAGGAAAGCGAAGACCCTCGACACGCGCGTGGCGAAGCTCGAGGAGAAGCGCGTGACCGGGCCGACGCGCGAGAAGCGCGTCACGTTCCGGTTCCCGGAGCCGCCGCACTGCGGCAAGGTCGTGCTGCAGGCCGAGGGCCTGACGAAGGGCTACGGCGGCCCGCCCGTCTTCGAGGACGTCTCGTTCGACGTCGGACGCGGCGAGCGGTTGCTGATCATGGGCCTGAACGGTGCCGGCAAGACGAGCCTGCTGCGGATCCTGGCGGGGGAGTCGGAGCCCGATGCGGGATCGTTCCGGTTCGGCCACGGCGTGCACGCGGGCTACTACGCGCAGGAGCACGAAGGGATCCGCGACGGGGTGGACGTGCTCCAGCACATGCGCGCGGAGTCGCCCGCCGACGATCAGGCGCTGCGCTCGCTGCTCGGGATGTTCCGCTTGGTCGGTGACGTGGCGTTCCAAGACGCCGGCACGCTCTCGGGTGGCGAGAAGACGAAGCTCGCGCTGGCTCAGCTCGTCGCCGGGCGGAAGAACCTGCTGCTGCTCGACGAGCCCACGAACAACCTCGATCCGCCGTCGCGCACCGCGATCGCGGAAGCGTTGCAGGGGTGGCCCGGCGCGATGGTGATCGTCAGCCACGACACGGGATTCGTGCAGGCGCTGCGACCCGAGCGGGTTCTGACGATGCCCGACGGCACGCTGGACTTCTGGAGCGACGACCTGCTGGAACTGGTTGCCTTGGCGTGAGCCCGGGACGCTAAGCTTCGCGTCCGAACGAGCCGGAGGGGACCTGGATGAGTGGGAACGGCGCGGCCGACCTGGCGTTCGTCGGGGGACCGGTCTACACGGTGGATGCGGTCCGGAGCTGGGCGCGCGCGGTCGCGGTGAGGGATGGCCGGATCGTGGCGGTGGGCTCGGACGAAGACGTCCGGCCGTTCGTCGATACCCACACCGAGGTGGTCAACCTCGCAGGACGCCTCCTGCTGCCCGGGTTCCAGGACGCCCACGCGCACCCGGTCGCGAGCGGCGTCGAGATGCTCCGCTGCGACCTGACCGACGCCTACTCGCTCGCGGACTACGAGCGGATCATCCGGACCTTCGCCCAAGCGCACCCCGACGATCCCTGGCTGCTCGGCAGCGGGTGGTCGATGGACGTGTTCCCGGGCGGGCGCCCGTCGAAGGGCACCCTCGACGCCCTGATCCCCGACCGGCCGGCGTACCTGCCGAGCCGGGACGGCCACTCGGCGTGGGTGAACTCGCGCGCCCTCGAGCTCGCCGGCATCACGGCGGAAACACCGGACCCTCCCGACGGCCGGATCGAGCGGGACGACGCCGGCGAACCGCAGGGCACGCTGCAGGAGGGAGCGATGGCCGCCGTCTCGGTCCTCGCCCCGGTCGAGTCGCCCGAGATGCGCGCCGAGGGACTGCGGGTTGCGCAGCGATTCCTGAACGGCTTCGGCATCACCGCGTGGCAGGACGCGATCGTGGACGTCGACCTCCTCTACCGCAGCTACGGCACCTACGTGGACGCGGCAGCTCGCGACGAGTTGAGCGCGCGCGTGGTCGGCGCGCTCTGGTGGCAGCGACAGCTCGGGATGGAACAGGTCGAGGATCTGCTGGACCTCCGTGCGAACGGCCGCGTCGGCCGGTTCCAGGCGACGAGCGTGAAGATCATGCAGGACGGCGTGATCGAGAACGGCACGGCCGCGACGCTGACGCCCTACCTCGACGCCCACGGGCACCCCACGGACAACACCGGGATCTCGTTCGTCGAGCCGGGGTTCCTGAAGGAGGTCGTCACGCGACTCGACGCCGAGGGGTTCCAGGTGCACTTCCATGCACTCGCGGACCGGGCGGTGCGCGAGGCGCTCGATGCGATCGAGGCAGCGCGGGCGGCGAACGACGCGAGCGACAACCGGCACCACCTCGCGCACATCCAGGTCGTACACCCGGACGACGTCCCGCGATTCCGGCGTCTGAACGTCGTGGCGAACGGGCAGCCTCTGTGGGCGATGCTGGAGGGGAGCATGGTCCATCTGACGATCCCGTTCATCGGCGAGGAGCGCACCGGTTGGCAGTACCCGTTCGCGAGCCTCCATCGGGCGGGCGCGGTGCTCGCGTTCGGGAGCGATTGGTCGGTTTCCTCGCCCGATCCGCTCGCGGAGATGCACGTCGCGGTGAACCGGACGGAGCCGAGCGGCTACGTCTATGCGAGCGACGACGTTCCGATGGAGCCGTTCCTCCCGGACGAGCGCATCGACCTGCCCACCGCGGTCGCGGCCTTCACGATCGGGTCGGCCTACGTGAACCATCTCGACCAGGAAACAGGCTCGATCGAGGTGGGCAAGCTGGCCGACCTGGTCGTGCTGGACCGGGACATCTTCGCCGAGCCGGCCGAGCGGATCGCCGACGCGAACGTCGCGTACACGTTCCTCGAGGGCGAGAACGTCTACGAGGCCGACGGGACCAGCTGAAGCGTGGGTGGCGTCGTCCTGACCTCGGGTCGAGGACGGCGCTACCCTCTCGTAGGGGCTCGTTGCTAGACTCTGGGCAGCGTTTGAACGGGCGTTCAAACCATCGGTCGGCCCTGACGTCGGCACCGTCCGGGCTACCCGTCCCGCCCCGCCGTCCGAGGAGGTCGTCCGATGTCGCGTGCACCGATCGCCGAGGAATTGTTGCGGCCCGTCCTGGCACCGACCTTGGGCCACAGCCGGACCCTGCCGGCGGAGGCCTACCTCTCCGCGGAGGTCTTCGCGTGGGAGCAGGAAGCGTTCTTCGGGGCCGGATGGGTCTGCGTCGGGCGTGGCGACGCTTTGCGTGACCCGGGAGACCAATCCGCGATCCGTGTCGGGGAGGAGGGCATCCTCCTGGTGCGGGACGCCGACGGGCGGCTGCGCGGCTTCCACAACGCGTGCCGCCACCGCGGTCATGAGCTCCTGGAGCCCGGGACCCAGCGGACGATGCGGGCCATCAAGTGTCCGTATCACTCGTGGGTGTACGGGCTCGACGGAGCGCTGAAGGGTGCGCCCCGGTTCGGCGACGTGCCGGGCTTCGACAAGGCGGAGCACCCGCTGATCCCCGCGCGTGTGGCCGAGTGGAACGGATGGGTGTTCGTGAACGCCTCGGGCGACGTCGAGGATCTCGCGACCTACGTCGGCAACCTCGACGAGCTGCTCGGTCCGTGGGAGATCGGCCGGATGTTCGTGGGGGAGACGCACGACTACGTGATCCACGCGAACTGGAAGACGATCACGGAGAACTACCACGAGTGCTACCACTGCCCGAGCATCCATCCCGCCCTGTGCGACGTGACCCCGGTCGACTCGGGGGAGAACTTCCCCCACGAGGGGATGTGGGTGGGCGGCTCGATGCAGCTGAAGGACTTCGCGGCGACGATGTCCCTCACGGGGGAGAGCGGGGGGGTCCGGATCCGCGGCCTCTCCGACCGGCAGGTACGCGAGGTCTACTACTTCGGCCTGTTCCCGAACTTGTTGATCAGCTTGCACCCGGACTACGTGATGGCGCATCGGTTCGAGCCGCTCGGCCCCACGGAAACGAAGGTCGACTGCCAGTGGCTCTTCCCACCGGAGGCGCGGGATCGCGATGGCTTCTCGCCCGCGTACGCGAGTGAGTTCTGGGACATCACGAACCGAGAGGACTGGAACGCCTGCGAGTCCGTGACGCGCGGCCTGCGCTCGAGCGAGTACCGGCAAGGCCCGTTCGCGTGGAACGAGGACGAGGTCCATATCTTCATGGCGATGGTCGCGCGGGGATACCTGGACGGCCGGGCGGGCAGGCCGCCGCAGGTGCTCGAGGCGGACGCCGTCGCCTCCTGAGCTCCCGACCCTGGCGCCGCGGCCGTTCGAGCGCTCGGGCCGTTGACCTCGGGTCAAGGCGCGTTCTTGTCACCCCTCGAGCGGTCCCGCACGATACGCCGCGGATAGCTCCCACCGACCGTGCGAGGACGCTCGCAGGATGACCGCGGGTCGCACGGTTCCCGGATCGGATCATCGAGGAGGATCGATCGCATGGCTGAGCCGTTCGACATGGGCCTAGTCCAGCGCGGCGCGCGTAACCGCCGCACCCCGTACTACGAAGCCACGCAGCGATACGGGCCGAAGGGCTTCACGGTCTACAACCACATGTACTTCCCGATCCGCTTCGACACGTTCGAGAACGAGTTCGACACGCTGCTGAACGACGTGACCCTGTGGGACGTGTCGGTGGAGCGATGCCTCGAGATCAGCGGGCCGGACGGGTTCCGGTTCGCCCAGCTGATGACGCCGCGCGATCTGTCGAAGTGCGCGGTCGGCCAGGCGAAGTACGTCCTGGTCGTGGACAGCGACGGCGGGATCATCAACGACCCCGTCCTCACGAGGATGGACGAGAACACGTTCTGGTTCGCGCTCGCGTCGAGCGACACCCTCTTGTGGGCGCGCGGCCTGAGGAACGCCTACCCGGACCTCGACGTCACGATCCGTGAGGCCGACGTGGCCCCGCTGCAGGTGCAAGGTCCCAGGTCGAAGGACCTGATGGTGGACCTGCTCGGTGAGGGGATCCTCGACCTGAAGTACTACTGGTGGACGAACGCCGAGATCGCCGGCGCTCCGGTCGTGGTCACCCGCACCGGCTGGACGTCGGAGATCGGCTACGAGGTGTACCTGACGGACACGACGAAGGGCACCGAGGTCTACGAGGCGCTGATGAAGGCCGGCGAGGCCTACAACATCAAGCCGACCGGCCCCTCGGACATCCGCCGGATCGAGGGCGCCATCTTCAACTGGGGCGCCGACATGACCTACGAGAACAACCCCCTCGAGCTCGGCTTCGAGCGGCTGATCGCGTGGGACCTCCCGGACGACGCCTGCCTGTCCATCGTCGCCCTGAAGCGGATCCGCGACGCGGGCGTGAGCCGCCGGATCAACGGCGTCGAGATCGACGGCGACCCGTTCCCGGCCCTGAACAACGTGAAGTGGCCGGTCACGGTCGACGGGGCCCGCGTCGGGAAGGTCACCTCGGCGATCCATTCCCCACGACTGGGCAAGAACATCGGTTATGCCTGGTTGCCGACCGACCGCAGCGTCGAGGGGCAGGCGGTCACGGTCGAGTCGGAGTGGGGGACGCGCACGGCGATGGTGGTCACGATGCCGTTCGTCGACCCGGAGAAGTCGATCCCGGTCTCGTAGGCGCCGACCGAAACCGGACCCGCGCCCCGGGGAGGCGTTCGCGCCTCTCCCCGTCGCGCATCCAGAGGCCGCCGAGCGGTGGCGCCCGCGCTGTTGCCGCCCGGCGTGTGTTTGAATCATCATTCAACCCTCCCGGGAGGCACCCGGGCGATCCGAGCGAGGAGATCCGATGGTCAACGAGCGCAAGGAGATGCTCGACAAGAGCGCGACCCTCTACTTCGGCCCCTGGTACCGGAAGTCGCCGTTCTTCGAGGCGACCCGGCGGGCGGGGTGCACCGCCTACGACATCTACAACCACATGTACCTGCCGGGCTACTACGACGATCCCGAGGTCGAATACCAGGTCCTGAACGAGGGCGTGACGATGTGGGACGTCGGGGTCGAGCGGACCGTCGAGGTCAGCGGCCCTGACGCCGACCGCCTGATCGACTTGATCACCTGCCGCGACCTGACCAAGTGCGCCGTGAAGCAGGGCAAGTACATGCTGGTGACGGCGCCGGACGGTGGCATCGTGAACGATCCGGTCCTCCTGCACGTCGACGAGGGCCGCTGGTGGATGCAGCTCGCGGACTCCGACGCCGGGCTGTACGCGCTCGGGGTGGCCGCTCAGGCTGGGCTCGACGCCCAGGTGAGCCTGCCCGACGTGCACCCGATGCAGGTCCAGGGACCGCTCGCCGGGAAGACCCTCGAGAAGCTGATCGGACCCTCGATCTACGACATCAAGTACTACTGGTGCGAGCGGTTCGAGGTCGGGGACATCCCGGTCCTGATCAGCCGCACGGGCTGGACCGCGATCCCCGGGTTCGAGATCAACCTGCTCGACGGCGGTCGGGGCAACGACCTCTGGAACGCGGTGGCCGACGCGGGCGAGGAGTTCGACATCCGGCCGATCGCGCCGTGCGAGGCCCGGCGGATCGAGGCCGGGATCTTCAACTACGGCTCCGACATCCGGCTGACGGACACGCCGCTACACGTGATGGGGCTCGAGCGCCTGGTCGAGGACCAGCCGCAGGACTACATCGGCAAGGCCGCCCTCGAGTCCCTGAAGGCGACCGGGGTGGACCGGAAGCTGGTCGGGATCGAGCTCGCCGGCAGCGAGCTGCGGGCGGAGATGTCCGAGTACTGGTTCGCCTACAAGGACGGCGCCAAGGTTGGGCACCTCACCGACGCCGTGTGGTCGCCGGGCCTCGAGAAGAACATCGGGTACGTCTGGGTCCCGATCGAGCTCGCGGATCCGGGGAACGACCTCGACGTGGAGACGGAGGACGGCGTGCACCTGACCGGCGTGACCGCTGCGATCCCATTCGTGGACCCACGCAAGGAGAAGCCGGCGGGCAGCCTCCGCTGATCCACGCGGTAGCCTGGGTAAGCAGCGGGACGGCGCGTCCCTGAGAGTCAACTGAGAGTCGCGCCGCCCGGCGAACCCCGGCCCTCGCCGTGACGGATCCCGGGTGTGAAGAGGATCCGGATCGGAGGTACCCGTATGCGCAGGACGATCGTTCCCGCCGCGGTGCTGGCGGTCGTCGCGACCGCATGCAGCCTGTCGGTGGGCTCCAAGGAAGGTGTGACGAGCGCCCCGTCGCCCGTGGCCGAGCCGCAGGTCTCGACGGCGCCCGTCGTGTCCGATACCGAGCCCGTTGCCGACGTGGTCGCCCGGGTGCTGCCGGCCGTCGTGAACGTCACGACCGATATCTCGCAGGGCACGAGCCAGGGGCAGGGCGTCGGAACGGGCTTCATCGTCCGGTCCGACGGGGTGATCGTGACCAACTGCCATGTCGTCGAGGGCGGCACGAAGGTCACGGTGTCCACGTCCGAGGCGGAACCCGAGCGCTTCGACGCGCGCGTGATCGGCGGCGACTGCGAACACGACCTCGCGGTCCTGAAGGTCGACGCGAAGGATCTGCCCACGGTTCCGCTCGGGGATTCGAGCGACCTTCGGCTCGGACAGCGCGTGATCGCGCTCGGGTACGCCCTCGCCCTCGAGGGTGGGCCCACCGTGACGACGGGGATCGTCTCCGCACTCGACCGCACGATCACGGCCCAGGATCCCGGGTGCGCCCCGGAGACCTGCGGACCCGACCAGACCCGCACCTACACCGACGTGATCCAGACGGACGCTGCGATCAACCACGGCAACTCGGGGGGGCCGCTCGTCGACATGGCGGGCCGGGTGGTCGGGATCAACTCCGCCGGCGACGACGCCGCGGAGAACATCGGCTTCGCGATCGCGATCGACTCCGCGAAGGACACGATCGACCAGGCCGAAGCCGACCCCCTCGCGCCCTCCGCCTACCTCGGGGTGACCACGCAGCCGGTGACGAGCGATCTCGCGTTCCAGCTGAACCTGTCGGTGGACAGCGGCGCGTACGTCGTGGCCACGACGGCCGACGGGCCGGCGGCGAGCTCGGGGATCCGGGAGGGCGACGTGATCGTCGCGGTGGACGGTCAGGAGGTCGCCTCGAGTGAGGATCTCGGCACCGTGCTCTCCGACCTGTCGCCCGGCGACCGGGTCACGGTCGAGGTGGTCGGGACCGATGGGACCGAGCGCTCGCTCGAGGTGACCCTCGGGAGCCGTCCGCTACCGGTCGACCTGCCCTAGCTCCGGCCTCCGGCGGGATCGGCCGCGGGCCGGACCCGGGGACCGGTCCCGCCGGACGCCGTGCGCTAGCCTTGCCTCGATGAGGGTGAGGCTGCGCAATCCCGATCGAGCGGTCGAGGTCGCGGGCGGCCGGACCGTTCGCGACATGCTCGGTGAGCTGGACGTCGATCCCGACACCGTCCTCGTGATCCGATCGGGCGAGCTCGTTACGCGCGAGGTCGTCTTGTCCGAGGACGACGAGGTCGAGGTTCGGCCCGTGATCTCCGGCGGGGCCTCCGCTGAGCACGGGACCGACGCCCGATGAGGTGCCGGCGCTGCCGGCGTCGCGCGGCGATCGAGATCCGCCGTCACAACGCGGCCTTCTGCAAGGATTGCTTCCCGCTGGTGTTCCGTGAGCAGTTCCGGCGGGCGGTCCAGCGCTACGAGATGTTCACCCCCGATGACCGGATCCTGGTCGCCGTCTCGGGTGGGAAGGATTCTCTCGCCCTTTGGGACGTGCTGCTGCTCGAGGGCTACCGCGTTTCGGGTCTCTACCTGGGGCTCGGGATCGGCGATTACTCGGACCGTTCCGGCGCCGTGGCCCGGGCCTTCGCGCGCCAGCGCGAGAGCGAGCTGATCGAGGTCGACCTGCGCGAGGCGTACGGCTATGACGTCCCCACGGCCGGTCGCAAGGGTCCCCGATCCACCTGCGCGGTCTGCGGCCTCTCCAAGCGCTACGTGTTCAACCGGGCAGCCCTCGACGGAGGGTTCGACGTGATCGCCACCGGCCACAACCTCGACGACGAGGCGGCGACGCTGCTCGGCAACACGCTGCGATGGCAGACCGGCTACATCGCTCGCCAGTCGCCGGCCCTTCCCGCGAAGGCCGGCATGGTGAAGAAGGTCAAGCCGCTTCACCGGCTCTCGGAGCTCGAGACGGCGGCGTACGCGTTCCTTCGAGGGATCGACTACGTGGTCGAGGAGTGCCCGCTGGTCGCCGGCAACACCCAGCTCCGATACAAGGATGCGATGAACGCGATCGAGTCGGCGTCGCCGGGGACGAAGACCCAGTTCTTCCTCGGCTACCTGGAACGGGGACTCCCGCTGTTCCGGAGCGAAGACGCGGCGGAGCTCGCGCCGTGCGAACGATGCGGGCAGCCGACCACCGGCCGGTTCTGCGCCTTCTGCCGGGCGCGTGCGCAGATCCTCGGCGAGCGCCTCGCACCCTCGGGCGGCTCGACCGACCATCCCGCCGCCGATCCGTCGGAGCGCGACCGGCAGGTGGCGGCCGAGCTCTCGGACGAGGTGCTGCCCGCGGAGCTGTACGGCGGCACCGCATGAGCGTGCCGTTCGAGCCGGGGGAGCGCGTCCTGCTGATCGACCAACGGGACCGGACGTACCTGTTCCGACTGGAGCGCGGCGGTACGTACCACACCCATTCGGGGACCCTCGCGCACGACGAGCTCATCGGCGCCCCAGAGGGCACCCGCGTCCAGACGGCCCGAGGGATGGTGCTCGTCGCGTTCCGGCCGGGCCTCGCTGAGTGGATCTTGAAGATGCCGCGCGGCGCTCAGGTGATCTACCCGAAGGACCTGGGCTCGATCCTGGTCTTCGCCGACGTCTTCCCGGGCGCACGGGTCCTCGAGGCCGGCACCGGCTCAGGTGCGCTCACGATCGCGTTGTGCCGGGCCGCGGGACCCGAGGGTCGGATCGTGTCCTACGAGCTGCGCGATGAGCATCTCGAGCAGGCACGGTCCAACCTGGAGGGGTTCTTCGGGAAGCTCCCAGCGTGGCTCGAGCTCCGCGAGGGCGACGTCCGCGGGGTCGGTGAGCATGGGGAGCGGTTCGACCGGGCCGTCCTCGACCTCCCGGAGCCGTGGGGGGCGCTCGAGGCCCTCGGCGCCGTCCTCGAACCTGGAGGGATCGTGTGCGCCTACCTGCCGACCACCGGGCAGGTCCAGGAGCTCGTCGTGACGCTCCCGGGGCGCGGTTTCCATCACGTGGAGACGTTCGAGACCCTTCGGCGAGGCTGGCACGTCACCGAGCGGAGCGTCCGGCCCGATCATCGGATGGTCGGGCACACCGGCTTCCTGACGGTCGCGCGCAAGACGGGTCCCCAAGACTGAGACTCATCACCCGGCGCGTCGGTGCCGATGGATACCTTGAAACGGGCATCATCGCGACGGCCAGAACTGCCGTATGACTTAGGAAGAAGCTCTTCGCCGACCTTCCGAGGTCGGGGGTGGAGCCGCCCATATACTGACCCCTCGCGCGACCGGGGAGGTGACCCGATGGCCGACCACGAGCAGCTCGAGCGCTACGAGAAGCAGGTGCACGAGCTCCAGACCCAGGTGACGTTCCTGGAGGAGGAGGTCGGGCTCCTGCGGCGGCGCCTGTCCAACGCGCCGCGTCAGGTGACCCTCCTCGAGGACAAGGTCGTCGAGACGCGGGATCAGCTCGCCCGCGCGATGGGCCAGAACCAGAAGCTCGCTGACGCGCTGCGGGCCGAGCGCCAGAAGATCGAGGCGCTCCTCGAGGAGGTCGAGAAGCTCAGCCAGCCGCCGGCCACGTTCGGCGTCTTCCTCGCGGTGAACGAGGACGGGTCGCTCGACGTGTTCACGGGCGGACGCAAGATGAGGGTGCTGCCCGCCCCGGACCTCGACGTGGACCGGATGCGCCCCGGATCACAGGTGATCCTGAACGACTCCCTGAACGTCGTAGAGCTCCTCGACCCCGATCGGCAGGGCGAAGTCGTCAAGGTGAAGGATCGCCTCGGCGATGACCGCGTCGTCGTGGTCGGCCGCGGCGACGAGGAGTTCGTGGCGACGCTCGCCGGCTCGCTCCTGGGTGAGACGGTCCGCGCCGGCGATCCCGTCCTGTTCGACCCGCGCTCGGGCGTCGCCCTCGAACTGTTGCCGAAGGAGGAGGTCGAGCAGCTGGTGCTCGAGGAGATCCCCGACGTCAGCTACGAGGACATCGGGGGGCTGGAGGGGCAGATCGAGGCGATCCGCGACGCCGTCGAGCTCCCGTTCCTGTACTCAGAGCTCTTCCACGAGCACCAGCTCGAGCCGCCGAAGGGCGTACTGCTCTACGGCCCTCCGGGGTGCGGCAAGACCCTCATCGCGAAGGCCGTGGCCAAGTCGCTCGCCGAGAAGGTCGCCGAGCGCACGGGCCGCGAGGACGCGCGCAGCTACTTCCTGAACGTCAAAGGCCCGGAGCTACTGAACAAGTACGTGGGCGAGACCGAGCGCCAGATCCGCGAGATCTTCCAGCGCGCGAAGGAGCGGAGCGAGGAAGGCCTGCCGGTGATCGTGTTCTTCGACGAGATGGATTCGATCTTCCGGACCCGTGGCAGCGGCATCTCGTCCGACGTCGAGTCGACGATCGTCCCGCAGCTCCTCTCGGAGCTCGACGGGGTCGAGACCCTCAAGAACGTGATCGTGATCGGAGCTTCGAACCGCGAGGACCTGATCGATCCGGCGATCCTGCGGCCGGGGCGGCTCGACGTGAAGATCAAGATCGAGCGCCCGAGCCAGGGCCAGGCCGCCGACATCATGTCGAAGTACCTGAACCCATCGATCCCGATCCATCCCGACGAGATCGACCGCTACAGCGGCGACGCCGGTCTCGCCACGACGCGGATGATCGAGAAGACGGTCGAGCAGATGTACGAGCCCAACGAGCGGAACCGGTTCCTCGAGGTCACCTACGCTTCCGGCGACAAGGAGGTCCTGTACTTCAAGGACTTCAACTCGGGCGCGATGATCGAGAACATCGTCCGGCGCGCGAAGAAGGAAGCGATCAAACGCTTCCTCTCGATGGGGGACAAGGGCATCAAGTCCGAGGACCTCCTGCTCGCGATCCGGGACGAGTTCAAGGAGAACGAGGACCTCCCGAACACCACGAACCCGGACGACTGGGCCCGGATCTCCGGCAAGAAGGGCGAGCGGATCGTCTACGTCCGGACGCTGCTCGGCGACGATGGCGACGGTCGGCAGGTCGAACGGGTGAACGCGGGGCAGTACCTGTAAGGTTGGCCCGTGGCCATCCCCAAGGTCTTCGGGACCGAGACCGAGTACGGCATCGCCGCGGTCGGCGTTCCGGACTTCAACCCGGTCCTGTCCTCCTCGATCCTGATCTCAACGTACGCGGGGTCCCTGCGGCGGATCCGCTGGGATTACGAGCAAGAGTCGCCGCTTCGAGACGCGCGTGGCTTCGAGCCGGTCCCGGCGCGTGAGGGGAGCGACGAGGACCTCGGCCTGGCGAACGTGATCCTGCCGAACGGCGCCCGCTACTACGTCGACCACGCGCACCCCGAGTACTCAACCCCCGAATGCCTGACCCCGCGTGAGCTCGTGATCCACGACAAGGCGGGGGAGCGGGTCCTCGAGCGGTCGATCGACGAGGTGACGCGCGAGATGCCGGGCGGTCCCCACCTCACGGTCTACAAGAACAACAGCGACGGCAAGGGCAACTCCTACGGGACGCACGAGAACTACCTCGTCGATCGCGCGACGGCGTTCGGCGACATCGTCCGCGATCTGACGCCGTTCTTCGTGTCGCGCCAGATCTTCTGTGGGGCAGGTAAGGTCGGTGGTGAGGCGCAGTGGGACGAGCGCGGCCGCGGGTTCTTCCAGCTGACGCAGCGCGCCGACTTCTTCGAGACGGAGGTCGGGCTCGAGACCACGCTGAAGCGCCCGATCATCAACACGCGGGACGAGCCGCACGCCGATCCGGAGAAGTATCGGCGTCTCCACGTGATCGTCGGCGACGCGAACCTGTGCGAGGTCGCGATCTTCCTGAAGGTGGGCACGACGGCGCTCGTCCTCAAGATGATCGAGGACCGGTTCCTGCCCGACCTGAGCCTCGACAACCCGGTGGCGGCCCTCCACGATGTCTCGCGGGACCTCACCTGCGCCGAGGCGATCCGGCTCGCCGACGGGCGCACGCTCACCGCGGTTCAGCTGCAATGGGAGTACTTCGAGCACGCGAAGAAGTACGTGGAACGCGAGGACGACACGCCCGAGCAGCACGAGGTGCTCGACCGGTGGGAAGTCGTCTTGGCGGCGCTCGAGACCGAGCCCCTGACCCTGCACCGGGAGCTGGACTGGGTCGCGAAGTACCGCCTCCTTGCGGCGTACCGCGAACGGGACGGCCTCGATTGGCACGATCACCGGATCCGGGCGATCGACCTCCAGTACCACGACGTGCGCAGGGAGCGAGGGCTCTACAACCGTCTCGCCGCCGGAGGCAAGGTCGAGCGACTGGTGCGCGACGATGAGATCGACCGCGCCGTGATGGAGCCGCCCGAGGACACGCGTGCGTACTTCCGCGGGCGGTGCATCTCCCGGTACCCGGACGCGATCGCCGCGGCCTCTTGGGACTCGCTGATCGTCGACGTGGGCACGGATACGTTGCAGCGCATCCCGATGCGAGAGCCGCTGCGCGGGACGAAGGCGCACGTCGAGGAGCTGCTCGAGCGAGCCGTGGACGCGGCGGCGCTCGTGGACCTCCTTCAGTCCTAGGTCTTTCGAGCCGAAGGTAGGATGGGAACGCCACCCGCAGCGAGGAGATCCACGATGCCCCAGGAGCAGGAACAGAAGCGCACCCAGCGGAAGGGCGGCGGGGGCGGCGGCTCCGACGCCGACGCGGGTCAGGTCGCAGCCTCATCCAAGGCCGCCGAGCTCAAGGAAGAGATGGACGACATCCTCGACGAGATCGACTCGGTGCTGGAGGAGAACGCCGAGGAGTTCGTGAAGAGCTACGTCCAGAAGGGCGGGGAGTGACCGACCGGATCGAGCTGCCGGTGTCGGGGGCTCGGTTCGGAGCGAACCCGAGCTTCATCGACCTGCTCCGCGCGTCGCGGCCGGAGACGGCGCCCACGACGTCGCCGGTACCCGCGAGCGACGTCCCGCACGGGACCACGGTCCTCGGCCTGAAGTACGCGGACGGCGTCGTGATGGCCGGCGACCGGCGCGCGACGGCCGGCTACGCGATCGCCGACGCGAAGATGCGCAAGGTCTTCGCCGCCGACGACGCCTCCGCGATCGCGATCGCCGGGGCCGCGGGTCAGGCGGTCGAGCTCGTGAAGCTCTTCCAGCTCGAGCTGGAGCACTACGAGAAGATCACGGGGGATCGGCTCTCGTTGGAGGGCAAGGCCAACCGGCTCGCGCAGATGATCCGCGGCAATTTCCCGATGGCGCTGCAGGGACTCGTCGTCGTCCCGCTGTTCGGCGGGTACGACGACCGTCGTGGCGAGGGCAGGATCTTCTACTACGACGCGACCGGTGGCCGTTGGGAGGAAGACGACTTCCAAACCACGGGGTCCGGGGGACAGCCCGCGAAGAACTCGCTCAAGAAGCGGTGGCACACCGGCCTGGCGCGCGACGAGGCGCTGCGGGTGGCGGTGGAAGCCCTGTTCGACGCGGCCGAGGACGACGTCGCGACGGGGGGGCCCGACGTGACGCGGGGGATCTTCCCCAACGTGGTGTCCGTGACCGCCGAAGGGGCGGCCGACGTCGCCGAGGAGCAGGTCGCGGCGGCGGTGGAGGCGGTCCTGGCGGCGCGCGGAGGCGACGGCTGATGGCGTTCATGCCGTACGTCTCGCCCGACCAGATGATGAAGGACCGGTCGGAGTACGCGCACAAGGGCATCGCGCGCGGCCGGTCCGTGATCGGGCTCGAGATCGCGGAGGGGCTGCTGTTCATCGCGGAGAACCCCAGCGCGACCCTCCACAAGATCAGCGAGATCTACGATCGGATCGCGTTCGCGGGCGTCGGCAAGTACAGCGAGTTCGAGGACCTGCGGATCGCGGGCATCCGCCTGGCCGACCTCCGTGGATACAGCTACGGCCGCGAGGACGTGAAGGCGCGCGACCTGGCTAACGCGTACTCCCAGTCCCTCTCGACGATCTTCACCCAACAGATGAAGCCGTACGAGGTCGAGATCCTGGTGGGCGAGGTGGATGGCGAGGCCGGGACCGGCACCGCCCTGTACCACGTGCTCTTCGACGGCAGCGTGACGGACGAGCATGGCTTCGTGGCCATCGGCGGCCACGCGGAGGATCTGATGGAGGCCCTCAAGAGCGAGTACGCGGCCGGATGGGACCTCCCGACGGCCGTGCGGACCGCGGTCAAGATCCTCGGCTCGCCCGACTCGCGCGAGCTCGCCTCCGACACGATCGAGGCCGGGGTGCTCGACCGCGCCCGGACCCAACGACGGAAGTTCCGCCGGCTCGAGGACGACGAGATCGCCGGCATCCTCACCGGCTCCTGACCGCTCGCCTCCCGTCTTCCGCGACGACGGCGCGTACGCTGTCGGGATGGAGCACCGGATCTTCGGGCTCGAGAACGAGTACGGGGTGACCTGCACGTTCCGTGGACAGCGGCGCCTGTCGCCGGACGAGGTCGCGCGATACCTGTTCCGTCGGGTCGTGCACTGGGGCCGGTCGTCGAACGTGTTCCTCGAGAACGGGGCGCGCCTGTACCTCGACGTCGGCTCGCACCCCGAATACGCGACGCCGGAGTGCGACGCCGTCCGCGAGGTGGTGGCGCACGACAAGGCGGGGGAGCGGATCCTCGAGGCGCTCCTGGGCGCGGCCGAGATGCGCCTGCACGAGGAGGGCATCTCGGGCCAGGTCTACCTCTTCAAGAACAACACGGACTCCGCCGGCAACTCCTACGGCTGTCACGAGAACTACCTCGTCGCGCGGCACGGCGAGTTCGCGCGGATGGCGGACGTCCTGATCCCGTACTTCGTGACCCGGCAGATCTACTGCGGCGCCGGGAAGGTCCTGCACGGCCCACGCGGCGCGCAGTTCTGCATCTCCCAGCGGGCCGAGCATATCTGGGAGGGCGTGTCGAGCGCGACGACGCGGTCGCGTCCGATCATCAACACGCGGGATGAGCCTCACGCGGACGCGGAGCGCTTCCGCCGGCTCCACGTGATCGTGGGCGACTCGAACATGAGCGAGTGGACCACGTTCATCAAGGTCGGGATCACGGACCTCGTCCTGCGCATGGTCGAGGCGAACACGGTGATGCGCGACCTGACCCTCGAGAACCCGATCCGAGCGATCCGCGAGATCTCGCACGACCCCGCCTGCACGCGCAAGGTCAAGCTCGCGAACGGCCGGGAGCTCTCAGCGATCGAGATCCAGAACGAGTATTACGAGAAGACCGCCCGGTTCCTCGAGCGTCGCGGGGCCGACGAGGTGGCGAAGACCCTGCTCGAGGAGTGGGCCGACGCCCTCGAGGCCCTGGCGGCCGGCGAGCCGGAGCGCCTGGTCCGGAAGGTCGACTGGGTCACGAAACGGACGATGATCGAGCGCTATCAGGTCAAGCACGACCTGCCGCTCGCCAGCCCCCGCGTGGCGCTGCTCGACCTCGCCTACCACGATGTCAACCGGACCCGGGGAATCTACTACCTCCTCGAGAAGGGTGGGAAGGTCGAGCGGGTCGCCACCGACCGGGAGATCCAGCGCGCGATGCGCGAGCCCCCGCAGACCACGCGGGCGAAGCTCCGGGGGGACTTCATCCGCCAGGCGAAGGCGAAGCGCCGAGACTATACGGTCGACTGGGTGCACCTGAAGCTGAACGATCAGGCGCAGCGGACCGTGCTGTGCAAGGACCCGTTCCGCTCGGTCGACGAGCGGGTGGAGCAGCTGATCTCGCACATGTGATCCCGGCTCGCAGGAGCCGGGACCCGAGCCTCAACGCCAGCGCCGGTTCTCGACCGCCAGGCGACCCGCCAGCACACCCGCCGCCCCGGCCGCCAGGAAGAACACCGGATCGTCCGCGGTCGCACGACCCATCGACCGGATCTCGATCCCGCGCGCCCCGAGCTCGTCCAGAGCCGGGCGACCGTCGACCTCGACCAACTGATGACGTTCGTCGAGCCCCGCCGCTCGCAGCGCGTCCCAGACCCTCTCGCGTTGTGCCTCGTCCTCGAGGACCGGGACGGGGATGTTCGTCTCGACGAGGCAGACATCGCGCAGGATCGTGCGGGAGTGGTGCGACAGGCCGCGATGCCGCTCGCGCGCGTCGGCGAAGCTCAGGCGGAGGGCCGGGATCGGCCGGCCGCCCAGGGCCCGCGCGGCGTTGAGCGCGTTCCCGCTGCCCAACGCGCTGACCCCCCAGGTCGTGTCGGTCCCGAGGTTCCCCGGCCCGTCCGCGACGACGATCACATCGGCCTCGAGCACGTCCGCCGCCGCCAGCATCGCGGTCCAGATCGTGACGGCCTCGAGGTCACCGCCGAAGGCCTGCCCGCACGTGATCCAGCCGTCGAGGAGTCCCGCGAGCCTGAGCTCGGTGACCAGCCGCGAGAATGGCCCTGCCAGTGCGGCCCCGTCGGTCATGACGTAGACGACGCGGGCCTCCTGTCCCGCGCGCTTCGCGCCGGCGGCCACAGCTCCGATCATCGAGTGGAGCGGGGCGCAGACCACCGGCGTCTGGCGGAGCCCCGTGGACCCCTCGATCGCGTCGCGATGCGTCTCCTCGACGGTCTCGACCGCGGTCTGCATCGGTGTGTAGCGGAGCTTCATCGCCCGCCCGTCCGGCACGTCGCCGGGTTCCGAGCCCTCCACGGCAACGACGAAGTGCATCCCACCGGTCCCGAGGCCGAGCGCCACCGCCGTCGTGTTGACGATCACGGCGTCGCCGACCGCGATCGGGCCGGTCAGGTCCGGGTACGCGATCGCGCTCGCGGACCCGTCCCCGACGTCGACCTCGATCTCATGCGCCCCCGGCCGTGCGGGGCCGAGCGCGGTCACGATCCCGCGCCGGAGACGGATCACGAGCGGTCCCGGTGGCCGAGCAAGGCCCCGCTATGATGCCGCACGATGCCGCGGGAGGACCGCATGGAGCCGCTCGAGCGCCTGCTCAACCTGGTCGGACTGCTCCTCGAGAGCCGCGGCCCGCGCACCTTCGACGAGATCCGAGACGTGCTCGAGCCCTACCGGCAGGAGAACGTCGATAGCGCGAAGCGGATGTTCGAGCGCGACAAGGACCTGCTGCGCGAGTTCGGGGTGCCGCTCGAGCTCGTGGACGTGGACGCTTGGGGCGGGGAGCAGGGCTACGTGATCCGCAAGGAGCGCTACTACCTCCCCGAGATCGCGTTCACGCCGCAGGAGCTCGGAGCGCTCTTCGTGGCGGCCCGGAGCGGGTCGGACGAAACCACCCCGGCGGAGCAGGCGGTCCGCAAGCTGCTGACGGGGGTCAACGGCGGGGGCATCCTCGCGACCACGGGTGGCGGACCGCTCGCGTCGGGTTCCGACGCCCGGAGCCCGCTCCTCGTGGCCGCCGCAGACGCCGCCGAACGACGTCGCCGGGTGCGATTCGGGTATCGGACCTCGAGCGGGGAGGGCTCGGACCGCGAGGTGGACGCGTACGCCGTCGTGTTCCGGCGAGGCCACTGGTACCTGGTCGGCTTCGACCACGGCCGCGACGACGTCCGCGCCTTCCGGCTGTCGCGCCTGAGGACTGACCTCGCCGACGTCGGAGCGGGGTCGGAGCCGCCGGAGGGGTTCCGCGCGACCGAGCACGTGCAGCCCGGCCCGTGGACGCCGGCGCCCGAAGATCGCGCGACGATCGCCTTCGCACCCGAGGTCGCGTGGTGGGCGGCCAGCGCCCAGCCGGGAGCGGAGGTCTCCGATCCGCGCGCGGACGGGTGGATCGAGGTCTCGGTGGCGTTCGGGGACGAGACGTCGATCGCCGATTGGGTACTCACGTTCGGGCCCCAGGCCGAGGTCCTCGCGCCGGCCGCGCTCCGCGCCGTCGTGATCGAGCGGCTGGAGCGCGTCGGTGCCTGAGCGCGCCACGCGGGCACCCAGGACCGCGGATCGACTGGCGAGGATGCTCGTCGTCGTCCCGTTCTTCGTGCAGCATCCGGGCACGAGCCTCGAGGAGGCCGGCACGCTGTTCGACGTTCCCGCGGACCAGCTCCGCAAGGATCTCGAGCTCCTGTTCCTTTCGGGGCTCCCTCCGTACGGCCCCGGTGATCTGATCGACGTCGAGATCGACGAGGACGATCGCGTCACGATCCGCATGGCCGATCACTTCGCGCGACCGCTCCGCCTCACGCGTCACGAGGCGCTCGCCCTGTACCTGCGAGGGACCGAGCTGCTGGGCACCGCCGGCCTCCCGCAGGCGCCGGCGCTCCGCTCCGCCCTCGAGAAGCTGCGCACCGAGCTCGGCCCGGAGACGCTCGGCGACCCGGAGGGTCGGATCGAGGCGACCGAGGCCGACCGGCCCCTCGCCTCGCTGGCGACCATCCGGGAGGCTGCGACCGCCCATCGACGGGTGCGGATCGCGTACTTCGCGCACTCGACGGGGGAGTGGACCAGCCGCGAGATCGAGCCCGAGGAGGTCTTCGCGAGCATGGGCTCGTGGTACGTGGCCGCCTGGGACGTGACGGCCGACGCGGAACGCCTCTTCCGGGTCGATCGGATCCGCGAGGTCGAGGACCTGGGGATCCCGTTCACGCCCCACGGCCTCCGGGGGGCCGGACGCGCCCTCTACACGCCGACCGAGGAGGACGTGGAGGTCCGGCTGCGCCTGCGACCGGGCGCGCGCTGGGTGGGGGAGTACTACGAGGTGACCGACGTCCAGGAGTCCGACGACGGCGGCCTCGACGTCTCCCTCCCGGTCAAACGGCTGGACTGGGTCGCGGGGCTGCTCCTGCGCCTGGGGCCCGACGCACAGGTCCTCGAGCCGCCCGAGCTGCGCGAGCGCGTCGGCGACCTCGCCCGACGGACCCTCGACCGATACGGCGATTGACCAGCCCCGATGGGGTAGCCCCGTTCGGGGGACATCGGCTCAAGGGCGCCCGACGGCCCGCCGATAGCTCGGGTTGAGATGACAACGATCCGGACAACCTGCCCCCGCTGCGGCGAGGTCGATATGGGACCCGAGGCGATCCTGCTCTCCGTCCGCGAGAACGGCCGGGAGGGGAGCTACCGGTTCACCTGCCCGAGCTGCGCGGACGACGTCGAGAAGCGGGCCGACCGTAAGATCGTGGCGCTGCTCGTATCGGCCGGCGTCGACGTGGCCGGCGGCGGCGGCGGGATGGGCCAGGACGCGCTCTTCGACCAGGAGCCCTGGTCCCCGGAGGAGGCCCCGTCCGGTCCGGCGTTCACGATCGACGACGTGATCGAGTTCCACTTCCTGCTGAAGGACGACCGCTACATCCAGGACTTCTTGGCTTCGAGCGGCGGCGTCTAGCGACCCGACTCCCCGGTGTAGCATCGCCGGGTGAACCCCTGGATCCTCGTCTGGCTGATCGTCTCGATCGTCACGACCACCGCGCTGATCGCGTTCGGCATCGCGCTCGGACGGCACGCCCTGATCCTCGGGCGATCCGTGCGCCGCTTCCAAGAAGAGGTGCAGCCGGTCGCCGAGGAGATCGCGGATGCCTCGAGCCAGGCCGCGGACAAGGCGTCCTCGCTACAGCCTCCCCAGCGGTCCGGCCGGCGATCGAGCCGGTCGCCGAGGGTCGCGGGGTAGGATAGGGGCTCCGACCTGCGTCGCGTGGGCTCATGCTGAACATCGGTCCCCAAGAGCTGATCGTCGTCCTCCTCATCGCGCTGATCGTGGTGGGGCCCTCCCGTCTCCCCGAGCTCGGGCGATCGATCGGCAAGGCCCTGCGCGAGTTCCGCAAGGTCCAAGATGAGGTCAAAGACACGTTCCGGGTCGGCATGAGCGACGACCCGCCGGCCAGGACTCCGGCGACCAGATCGGAGACCGCGAGAACGGCGGGCTCGGACGAGGAAGCGAGCCCCGAGCGGCCCCTCGCCGCGGCCCCGGACGGGGAGATCACCGAGGCCGACTCGCCGCCAGATGGTTCGACACCCGAGCCATCCGCGTAGCGGCCCGTCATGAAGGTCTTCCCGCGGTTCCGGCGGCGCTCGCCCGAGCAGCGCACCGGCACGATGACCGTGATCGAACACCTAGACGAGTTGCGCCACCGATTGATCGTGTGCCTCGTCGCGATCGGCGTCGGAGCCGTCATCGGCTGGTTCCTCTACGACCCGGTCGTTCGACTCCTGCGCGCCCCGTACTGCGACTACTGGCAGACGATCCCGCCGGACCAGCGGACCACCGATACCTGCGTCCTCGTCTTCCTCGAACCCCTCGGCGGGATGATCGTGAAGCTCAAGGCGGTCGTGTTCCTGGGGATCCTCGCCGTGATCCCGGTCCTGCTCTGGCAGCTCTGGCGCTTCATCGTGCCCGGGCTCACCCCACGTGAGAAGAAGATGGCGGTCCCGTTCATCTTCGCGTCGACCGTCCTGTTCCTGCTCGGCGCGGCCTTCGCCTACTGGACCCTTCCGAAGGGCCTGACCTTCCTCCTCGGGTTCGCCGGATCGGGGGTCGTTCCCCAGTTGACCTTCGATCGCTACCTGACCTTCGTGATGCTGGTGGCGTTCGCGTTCGGGATCTCCTTCGAGTTACCGATCCTGTTGATCTTCCTCGAGCTCGCCGGCGTCCTCAGCAGCGAGAAGCTCCGCGCGTGGCGTCGCTACGCGATCCTGTTCATCGCGGTGTTCGCGGCGATCATCACGCCGAGCTCGGACCCGTACACGATGCTCGCGATGATGATCCCGATGTACATCTTCTACGAGGCCGCTATCATCGTCGGTCGCCTCCTGAAGCGCTGAGGGGGGCACCCAGCCTCCCGGGAGAACGCACGATGGCGATCAAGGGCAAGACGAAGGGCCGCAGCCGCGGACGGGCACCCGCGCGGGCTCCCCGGCGCGAGCCCGTGACCGTGAAGCCGCCGCTCTTCCAGCGCCGCTGGGTCCAGGCGATCGTGGCGCTCCTCGTGGGGGCGTTCGCCGTCGTGATGGTCGTCTGGGTGACGAACGGGCTCCGGCAGGAGCGTGCCGACGACGCTGAGGCCGAGGCGGACGCGACACGCCGGGCCGCGGCTCAGGAGTGGCAGAAGACGCTCGAGGGCGAGCTCAGCAAGTTGGGGACGATCACGGCCGGCGCCGCACCGGCCGTTCTCGACCCGCTCTCCGGCGCGATCGACGGCCTGGCCGACGGGAAGGCGCCCGCCGAGACCGAAGCGACGATCACCGACGCCCTCACCCTCACGAAGGCGGCCGCGAAGGCCCTCGACGACTTCGATCTGACCGGGACGATCGCCGACCAAGGGTTCGACGTCGAGGAGACGAACTACCTGGTGAACTCCCGGACGAAGATCGTGCACGCCCTGCGGCTGTACGAGCAGGCGGCGCTGCTGGCCCGGCTCGCTCTCGCGGCCGAGGGCGAGGAACGGATCGAGTTGGCGAAGCGCGCCGTGGCGGTCCGCGATCTCGGGAACGCCCTGCTGAACGAGGGATGGACCGACTACCAGCAGGTGATGTTCGCGGTCGGTCTGGCCCAGGTCGCGCAGCCGACCGGGATCATCCCCGGCCTCGGCCTGACCGGCCCGTCGGGAGCCGCCGGCGCCTCGGGCATCAGCGGCCCCACCGGGACGACGTAGCGCGGAGCGCCGATGGCCGCCTCCGCTCCCGTCGTGGTCGTGGCGAACCCCACCGCGGGGGGAGGCAAGGCCGGACGGTTGATCGGCAGGGTCTTCCGGACCCTCTCCGAGCTCGACGTCGAGCACGAGATCCGCGTGTCGGAATCCGCCGAGGACCTCGAGCGACTGGCGCGCGAGGCCGCGGCGGACGGGGCGAGGATCGTGGCCGTGCTGGGCGGGGACGGGTCGGTCAACCTGGTCGCGAACGGGATCCTGGGCTCGGGAGCTGCGCTGGGGGTGCTGCCGGCCGGTACCGGTGACGACTTCGCCCACGGCATCGGCGTCCGCAAGCTGGACGAGGCGACCCGGCTGCTCGCATCGCCGACGATCGTGGACGTCGACGTGATCCGGGCAACGGCGGGCGCCGAGACTCGTCACTTCGTCAACATCGCCGGTACGGGGTTCGACTCCGCGGTGGAGGAGACCGCGAACGGGATGAAGCGCCGGCTCGGCCCCCGCGGCCACTACGCCCTCGCGACCGTCAAGACCCTTCCTCGGTTCGCCCCACTCAGGTTCGTGATGGACCTCGATGGTGAGCGCCTCGAGATGGAGGCGATGCTCGTCGTCGTCGGGAACAGCGTCGCGTACGGCGGCGGCATGAAGGTCCTGCCGCAGGCCTCGGTGATCGACGGGAACCTCGACGTCTGCATCGTTCGCGCCATGACGAAAGGGGCGTTCCTCCGGGCGTTCCCGAAGGTCTACGTCGGCAAGCACACCACGCACCCCAGCGTCACGATGCTCCGGGGCACCCGCTTCTCGGTGGAGGCGGATCGGCGAAGCCTGGTCTTCGCCGACGGTGAACGGATCGGTCCGCTCCCCGCGATCTTCGAGATCCGCCCGCGGGCGCTGCCCACCGTCGTCGGCCCGAGGGCGCCGGCGATCCACTGAGCGTCGCCGCGTGTGCGTCGCCGACGAGCGTCGCGGCGACCGGGCGGGATCGGCCTCCCCCGTAGACTGGGTCGATGACCTCTCCGAGCTCCGGCCCCGCCGCGTTCGCGGAGCGCTATCCCTTCCCGCTCGACGGGTTCCAGCGCTCGGCGATCGACGCCGTGGACGCCGGACGTTCGGTGCTGGTGGCGGCCCCGACCGGGTCGGGGAAGACGGTGGTCGCGGAGTTCGCGATCGAGCGCGCGCTGGCGATGGGTGGCAAGGCCTTCTACACGACCCCCCTGAAGGCGCTGTCCAACCAGAAGTTCGGCGACCTGGTCGCGAGCCACGGATCCGATCGGGTGGGGCTGCTCACCGGCGACAACGCGATCAACTCCGAGGCGCCGGTCGTCGTGATGACGACGGAGGTGCTGCGCAACATGCTCTACGAGCGGAGCCGAACCCTCGAGGGCCTCGTCTCGGTGGTGATGGACGAGGTGCACTACCTGCAGGACCCGTACCGGGGTGCCGTGTGGGAGGAGGTCCTGATCCACCTCCCGTTCTCGGTCTCGGTCGTGTGCCTGTCCGCGACGATCTCGAACGCCGAGGAGTTCGGGGAATGGATCGGCACGCTGCGCGGCGAGACGAGCGTGGTGATCGAGGAGCGTCGCCCGGTGCCGCTCGAGCATCACTACCTCGTCGGCCACGACCTGCACCCGATGCACGTCGAGCGGGATGGGGCGCTGCTGCCCAACCCGTACGTCGCATCCTTGGACCAGCGCGAGCTCCGGATCCGTTCCTACCGGCGCGCGGGGAGCGGCACGATCCAGCAGCAGCGGGTCGGCCGGCCGCGCGAGGGTCACCGGGGCATCTACGTGCCCAAGCGCGAGGAGGTCGTGGAGGTGCTGGCGGGCGCGGGGATGCTGCCGGCGATCTACTTCGTGTTCAGCCGCGCCGGTTGCGACCGGAGCGTGAAGTGGCTGCTCGGGGCGGGCGTGCGACTCACGTCCCGTCCGGAGGCGGATCAGATCCGGCAGATCGCCGAGAGCCGGGCCGCCTGGATCGACGACGAGGACCTGACCACGCTCGGATTCTTCGAGTTCCTGGAGGGGCTCATGGCCGGGGTGGCGGCGCATCACGCGGGCATGCTGCCCGTGTTCAAGGAGACGGTGGAGCACCTGTTCGCGGCCGGTCTCGTCAAGGTGGTGTTCGCCACCGAGACGCTGTCGCTCGGCATCAACATGCCGGCGCGGACGGTGGTGATCGAGGATCTGTGGAAGTTCCAGGGGGAGCGGCATGAGCTCCTCACGCCGGGGGAGTACACGCAGCTCACCGGCCGCGCCGGGCGACGTGGCATCGACGAGCTGGGGCACGCGGTGGTCGTGTACCAGCGCCAGGTCCCCTTCGAGCGTGTCGCTGGCCTCGCCGCGACCCGGACCTACGACCTGACGTCGTCGTTCCGTCCCTCGTACAACATGGCGGTGAACCTCGTGCGGAACTACCCGCGCGATCAGGCGCACCAGCTCCTGAACGCGTCCTTCGCACAGTTCCTGGCCGATCGCGGCGTCGTCGCCCTCGAGCGCCAGCGCGAGCGCGACCGACGGGCGATCGAGGGCTACCGGGCGAACCTCGCGTGCCACCTCGGCGACTTCGCGGAGTACTGGGATCTGATCTCACGGGCACGTCACCTGCGCGAGGAGGACCGCCGGGGACGCGACCGAGCGCGTTCCGAGGCCGTCCGGTCGGCCGTCGCGAACCTGCGGCCCGGGGAGGTGATCCACGTATCTCGGGCGCGCCGCCGTGGGCTCGCCGTGGTGATCGCCTCGCGGGACGGCAAGCCGACCGTCCTGTCCGAGGACCGGACCTTCTTCCGGCTCGGCGCGAAGGACTTCGACGACCCGCCGTCGGTGCTCACGCGGATCGCGCTCCCGCGCTCGGGGAGCTCACGGAGCGCCCGGTATCGGCGCGACGTGGCGGCGAAGCTCGTCTCCCTGCGGATGCGACCTCCCAAGCCCGAGCGGATCTCGACGGACCCGACGGTGGAGCGCGAGGCCGTCGCGCTCGAGGAGCGCGCCGCCGCCCACCCGTGTGCGGAGTGTCCCGAGCGGGCGAAGCATGAACGGTGGGCGGCGCGCATCGACGCCCTCGAGACCCAGATGCAGGGGGTCGAGCGCCGGATCCGCGTCCGCACCGAAACCCTCGCCCGGCAGTTCGATCGGGTCCTCGGTGTGCTCGAGGACCTCGGCTACGTCCGCGGATGGGAGCTGACGGAGAAGGGGCGACGCCTGGCGCGGATCTACGGCGAGGGGGACCTCCTGGTGGGCGAGGCGCTCGACGCCGGACTGCTGGACGGCCTCTCGCCGTCGGAGGTGGCGTCGGTGGTCTCGTCGATGGTCTACGAGTCGCGCGAGCGGGTCCCCGTCGCGAGCGGGATGCCCACGACACCGTCGTCGGAGCACTTCGAACTCCTGGAGCGCATCTGGGGACGCGTTCGGCGCGCCGAGGACACCCATCAGGTCCAACTGTGCCGAGAGCTCGACCCCGGCTTCGGCGTGCCCGTGTTCCACTGGGCCGAGGGCAAGCCGCTCGAGGACGTCCTGGCCGAGACCGACATGGCCCCCGGCGACTTCGTGCGCAACTGCAAGCAGCTCCTGGACCTCCTCCGTCAGATCGAGGAGGTGGCCGAGCCCGGGGCCGCGGAGCTGGTCGGCCTCGCACGCGACGGCGTACAGCGCGGCGTCGTCGCCTACACGGGGGTGTAGCTACGATGCCGGCGATGTCCGCCAGCGCCTTCGGCCCCCTCGCCGTGATCGCGGATCCGCGCGCCGGGGATGGTCGCGTCGCGGAGGCGATGCCCTCGCTCCGGCGGGCGCTGGACACGCTCGGGCTCGAGCACGCGCTGTGGCTCGCCGATGGGCCCGGCGACGCGACGCGACGGGCCCGGACCGCGCTCGACGAGGGGTACCGGTACCTGGTCGCGGTGGGCGGCGACGGCACGGTCCAGGACGTCGTGAACGGGATGTTCCGCGACGGCGAGGCGGTCGCCGACGACCCGGTCCTCGGCATCGTGGCGGCGCACTCCGGTTGCGACCTGGTGCGAAGCTTCGGCCTGCCCGGCGACGTGGTCGCGGCGACCCGGCACCTGGCTGGGGAGAACACGTACCCGCTCGATCTCGTGCGGATCGTCTCGACCGGGCCCGACGGGGACCAGATCGTCCGGTACAGCCACAACCTGGCCGAGGTCGGCCTCGGCGCGGCCGCCGTCCGGGGCGCGACGCGCCTGCCTTCGTGGGTCGGGCGGGCGCGCCGGTTCGTGGGGTTCTGGCTGGCGGTCGCGCAGACGAAGGTCACGCAGGTCAAGATCGACGCGGACCGCCGCACGTACGAGGGACCCGCGTTCAACGTCGTGGTCGCGAACGCCCAGTTCTCCGGGGGCGGGATGCGGCTGTCGCCGCGCTCGTTCCCGGGCGACGGCGTCCTCGACGCCCTGGTGTTCCGCGGGCCGCGCAGCGACGCCTACACGATGCTCCCGCGGATGTACCGGCACGGCGATCACGTTCCCGACCCCCATATCCACGAGATGCACGCCCGGATCCGCGTCGCGGTGGCGGCGGAACGCCCGCTGCCGATCGTGGCCGACGGCGAGCCGCTCGGGACCACCCCGGCGACCTTCCAGATCCTTCCCGGGAAGGTCCGGCTCAAGCTGTGAGGGCCGCGTACGCCGACCGCCTGCGCCGCGCCGCCGAGGAGGCGGTCCGGCAGGGGTTCGCGGCGCTCGTCGTGGCACCCTCGCCCGACCTCCGCTACCTGATCGGCTACGAGCCGATGCCGCTCGAGCGGTTGACGGCCCTGGTGCTGCGCGCCGACGCCGACCCGGTCCTGCTCGTGCCGGAGCTGGAGCGTTCCCTCGCAGGCTCGGCCCCCGGCGGGGAGCTCTTGACGATCGAGGGTTGGATCGACGGCGTCGACCCGTACGAACGGGCGGGGCGCCTGCTCCCCGTGGAGGGCCGGGTCGCCGTCGGCGACCGGCTCTGGTCGTCGCACCTGCTCGGCCTGCAGAGCGCACGACCCGGCGTCACCTTCGCGCCCGGCTCGTCCGTGATGGGACGCCTGCGGGCCGTGAAGGAGCCCGCTGAGCTCGACGCCCTCCGCCACGCCGCCCGGGCCGCCGACGAGACGTTCCGGCAGATCGTCGGGTTGCCCTTCGTCGGCCGCCGAGAGGAGGAGGTCGCCGCGGACCTGGGGCGGCTGCTGATCGAGCATGGCCACCGCACCGCCGAGTTCACGATCGTGGCGTCTGGGCCGAACGCCGCGTCTCCCCATCACGAGCCCGGCACGCGCACGATCCTCCCGAAGGACACGGTCGTGATGGACTTCGGCGGCGAGCTCGCGGGGTACTACAGCGACACGACGCGGACGGTCGCGGTCGTGGAGCCGCCCGAGGGGCTGGAGCCGGTCTTCGCCGCGGTGCGCGAGGCGCAGGCGGCCGCGGTCGATGCCGTCCGACCCGGCGTGACGACGGGATCGATCGACGCGGCCGCCCGGGACGTGATCGCGGCCGCGGGATACGGCGAGCGCTTCATCCATCGCACGGGCCACGGGATCGGCCTGGAGGTGCACGAGCCACCGTACCTCGTGGCGGGCGACGAGACGGTCCTCGAGCCCGGCGTGACGTTCTCGGTCGAGCCTGGGATCTACCTACCCGGGCGGCTGGGTGTCCGCATCGAGGACATCGTCGCCGTCACGGCCGACGGCGTCGAGCGCCTGAACCGCTCCTCCCGCGATCTCGTCGTCGTCTCGTGACGGCACGGGGACCCGTCAGCCGGTCGGCCTGACCCGCGTACCGTCGGCGGTATCCATCACCTCGAGCCCCATCGCCTGGAGCTCGTCGCGGAGGCGATCGCTCTCGGCGTAGTCACGGTCGGAGCGCGCCGAGTCCCGGCGGGCGATCAGCTCGAGCATCCCAGCCGATGGCTCCCAGGCGCTCAACGCCTCCCGCTCGAGGTCCAGCCCCAGCACGCCGTCCCAGCGCCGCAGCAGCGCGACCTTCTCGCCGGGAGGCACCTCGGCGGAACGATCGAGCTCGTTCACGATGACGACCGCACTCGGCAGATCCAGATCGGCGGCGAGCGCCTCACGGAAGCGCGCGTCGTAGGCCCGCGCCGCATCGCCGAGGTCATCCGCCGCCGGTGACCACTCGGCCACGTGACGGCGGAGCTGGCGGACGCGGCGGTCGGCGTCCTCCATCGCCTCCCAGCTGAAGTCCATCTCGCTGCGGTACCGGGTCTGGAACGTGAGCCACCGGAAGGCGAGCGGATCCAGCCCGCGGTCGACGATCTCGGGAGCCCGCACCACGTTCCCGGTCGACTTCGCGATCTTCTGACCGGACAGCCGCAGGTGCCCGCCGTGCACCCAGATCGACACGACCTGGTGGTCCACGGCGCCCTCGGACTGCGCGATCTCATCTTCGTGATGGGGGAACCGCAGGTCCGTCCCGCCCGTGTGGATATCGAAGCGATCGCCCAGGTACTGCATCGACATCGCCGAGCATTCGACGTGCCAGCCGGGGAAGCCCTCGCCCCACGGCGAATCCCACTTCATCACGCGGCCCTCGCCGGCGGCCTTCCAGAGCGCGAAGTCGGCCGCGTTGCGCTTGCGCAGGTCGGTCTCGAGGTCCCGATGACCCGCCTTCAGGTTCTCGAGCGTGTTACCGGAGAGCCTTCCGTAGCCCGGGAACGACGTGACGTCGTAGTACACGGAGCCGGTATCGACGACGTAGGCGTGCCCCCTCTCGATCAGCCGCTCCGTCAGGTCGATCATCTGCGGGATGTGCTCGGTCGCCTTCGGCAGGATGTCCGCTGGGTGGATCCCGACCGCCTCGGCATCCTCCAACACCGAGCGGGTGTACTTCTCGGCGATCTCGAGCGCCTGCAGCCCTTCGTCCTCGACGGCGAGCAGCATCTTGTCCACCGCCTCCGGCGACGACTCGTCCGTCATGTGTCCCACGTCGGTGATGTTCATCACGAGGGTTACGCGGTAGCCCTCGAGCTCGAGGGCGCGGCGGATCAGGTCCGAGAGCATGTACGTGCGCAGGTTGCCGAGGTGGGCGTAGCGATACACGGTCGGCCCGCAAGCGTAGATCTTGACGTGCCCCTCCTCGACGGGCACGACCTCCTGGACGGCGCGCGTGAGGGAGTCGTACAGACGCATCGCGTCAGGATAGCGGTGGCGGGCGGCCTCGGCCGCCGGCCACCGGGCGATCAGGAGCGCTCGTCGTCGACGTCCGGGCGGGGCGGCAGACCCAGACGCACATGGCCGTTGCCGCTGCCGTTGCCGCGGCTGGCGCCTACCGTGACCGGCATCGTGGCATCAACGGTCGCGTGCTCCTTGTGCGCGGCGAGCGCGGCCTCGTGGTAGCGCTCGACCTCCTCGATGAACGCGGTGTCGTGGTACGGGCGACCGTCGACCAGGGTGCCTTGGCGTCCCTCGATGATCGCGGCGACGTCGTCCCCCGAGACGGTCTTGTGCGTCTCGAGGGCGTGCGCGACGGCCAGGACCTCGTGCCGATTCTCCCGCAGGAGCTCGGTCGTCACCACGAGCATCTCGCCGAGCTTCGCCTCGACCCGATGGCCGAGGTCGGTTTCGAGGAAATTGCGATCGACGCCGTCCTCGGCGGTCCCGCTCCGTTGCCCCGAGATCACGAGCTTGGACACACCGTGCGAGGCCACCGTGTCGCCCATCGCCCAGTAGCCGAGCATCAGCGCCGCGACCGCCGTCGCGCTCCGCATGTCGCCGCCGACACCGGCGGAGTTGTCGCCGTCGAAGAACAGGCGCTCGCCAGCGAGAGACGCGAGGCTCACGATGATGTCGGAGTCGCGCTCCGACCGCCACTGGACGAACTGATCCTCGGGCGGGATCGAGGACACGAACCCTCCGACGTCGCCCCGTCGCTCGATCGTCGCCATGTCGATCACCATGTGGCGTCGGGTCCGGTACGCGGCGACCGCATGCGACGCCTCGTGCACCGCCACAGCGTGTCGCTCTCGCTTCACGTACTCGCTGTCGTCGGGCAGGCCGTGCTCCTTCAGCTGCTTCGCGCGCGAGATGTCCGCCCAGGTGATCGTGTCGCGCCCGTCTCGGATCGCGATCACGAGACCCTCGTTGACCATGTCCTGGATCGAGGCCCCGGTCGCGTACGGTGTCATCGTCGCGAGCCGCTCGAGGTCTTCCGGCGTGAGCTCGTGCTTGACCTTCGCCAGGTAGTACTCGTACGTCGCGATCCGGCCCTCCTTGGAGGGATAGCCGACCTTGTAGATCCGGTCGATCCGCCCGGGCCGCAGCATCGCCTCGTCGAGCGACTGCGGCATGTTCGTCGCGAAGATGTGCAGGATCCGGTACATCGGCGGCGGCTTGGGCTTCATCCCGAGGAGCCGCCGGCCGTGGCGGTTGAAGAACCCTCGCGGCTTCTTCAGCCCCGACATCTCCGACAGGAGCGCCTGCAGCGTCCCCATCCCGCCGCCACCGCCCATCCCGCCCATGAAGACCCGGTTCGTCCCCGGATCGTCGTCGCCTCCGACGCCGTACGCGGCGTTCCGCGAGAGCGTGTCCCGCACCTGCGGGTCGAGGTAGGCGGCACCGTTGCACGTGGGATCGGCCCACGGGTCGGTAGCCGGCGAGAACCCCCAACCGCCACCTCCACCGCCGCCTCCGAGCGCGCCGCGGTTGCCGAGGGAGTCGGCCTCGTCGAAGAACACGATGACCCCGCCGTAGCGACGGGCGAGCTTGCGGAGCTTGCGGTAGAGGCCCTTGACCTTGAGGATCCCGACCCCCATGAACATCTGGATGAAGGCGCCCGGATCGACGAACACGAAGGGCTTCGCGGTCTCGCCGGCGACCGCCTGTGCCATCAGGGTCTTGCCGGTCCCGGGCGGTCCCCACAGCAGGATCCCGCCGGGGACGTAGCCTCCGCGTTCCTCGATCGACTCGGGATCCTCCAGGAAGATCATGTTCTCCTGGATGCGATCCAGCACCGCGTCCTGGCCCTTCACGTCGGCGAACCGCGTGTCCAGGTCGTCGGGCATGTACGTGTCGATCCCGCCGCGCGACAGGAACCAGAACAGGCCGACGAACTGGAGGATCACGAAGAAGAACCCGAAGAAGAGCTGGAGCAGGAACGGCATCCCGGCGAGGACGAGGACCGGGATCGACAGCAGGGCTGGCTCGGGGACCCCGAAGACCTGGGCCAGGACGACGTCAAGGATCACCAGGAACAGGATGAGCTTGACCACGCGGCCGACGCGGAACCGCGTCCAGTCGTTCATGCTCGACAGCCGCCGGTTCCATCCGCCGAAGACCGTCTCGTTCCAGAACCGGTAGTACCCGGGGGAGTGCTCCTCGATCAGGTAATGGACCTGTCGGATCACCTCGAACGCGCAAAGGGCCAGCAGCCACCAGTACTTCGAGGCCGTATCGCGGAGCGAGTCGCGCCACTCCTTGATCGGCGCGGCCGACGCGTTGTCCGTCCAGGCGAGGGTGAGGAAGGCGCCGAGCAGCAGGAGCAGGACCTTGACGCGATCCCAGAAGACGGCCGGGCGGCGGGTCTTCAGGTCGCCCGGCTTGGGCCGCCCCTCGTGGACGGGTGACGCGGATCCGGTCCGTCGGTCGAGGCTCATAGCGTCTTCTCCTTCACGGTCCACGAGTTCGCGATCTCGTCGATGTCGCCTTGATGATCCAGGTAGCACTTCGCCTCGCATCCGATCGCGAACAGGTACAGGGTGGTGGTCGCGGGGTCGACCACCCCCACCTGGTTGACGGTGAGGAACGTCTCGCCGTCCTGGACGTTGAACACCACGTGCAGCCCGCGGTACCCACCGTCCAACAGGAGATCGTCGGACGACAGGAGCTCCGCCTGCACCCCACCGCTCGCACCGTCCACGTCGAACAGGGCGTTGCGGATGTCGGCGAGCGAGAAGGCGTCGCGCTCCTCGAGCCCGAGCGGGCGCACCTGCGCGAACCCGGTCGGGTCGTCGGCCGCGCTCGCGAAGATGAACAGGTGGTCGAGCGAGGGGGAAGGGTTGGCATCGAACGCCACCATCCAGGTCGCGGCCGCGAACGCCTCCTTCGCCTGGGGCGAGGCCACGATCTCCGAGCTCGTCAGGATCTGATCCTCGTCGAAGAGCTGCCACGCCGACGGGAGCTTGAAGATCGCGGTCGACGACGAGTCCTTGACGTACTGGAAGCCGGAACCGGCGCACGACGGGGCCAGCAGGGAGACGGCCGCCACGAGCCACGCCACCCGCCGGGCCCGGGCCCCGGGGAGCCTCGTCATCGCACCATCATAGGAGGGGCCAGCCCCCCGCGCGGGCGCTTCCCCAGGCTTCGATGCGCATCGCACGGCATACGTGCGGTATCGGCCGCCCGATGGGCCGGCTGCACGGGTCAGGCGGGGAGCGGCCGACCCTCGAACGGGATCGACAGGGCGATCGTGGTCCGCGTGGCGACGCCGCCCGCGTCCCGGAGCCGGCGGATCAGATCCTCGAGGTCGCCGGTCGTGCGGGTGCGCACCTTCAGGATGTAGTTCGCCTCCCCGGCGACGCTGAAACAGTCCTGGACCTCCGGGAACCCCGCGACCCGCTCCGGCAGGTCGTCCGGCTGCCGAGGGTCGAGCGGGGTCGCGGCGATCAGGGCGGTGACGGCGAGACCGAGGGCGGCGGGGTCGACGGCCGCGCGGTATCCCTGGATCACGCCCTGCTGCTCGAGCTTGCGGACCCGCTCGTGGACCGCCGACGCCGACATCCCCACGCGTGAGGCCACCTCCGCGTAGGTCGCGCGCGCCTCCGTCTGGAGCACGGCGAGGATGTCGAGGTCGCGCCGGTCGAGCACGCGGCCATCATAGGGGAGGCCCTCGCCCGACCCGGACCACACCGTCCGGGGGACCGCCTCGCTCACCGGCGGGCGATTGTCTCGCCCGCGCGTTCGAGGTACAACGGCCGTCCTCTCCCGAGGTCCGGCGACGCCGTGGAGGGGAGGGGCGGGTGACCCTGGACGCGTTCCCGTCGCGGAGCCTGCCGCCGGCGCCGTCGCCACGGCCGATGCCGATCCGCACCGAGCTTTCGACGCGCCCGGATGGGCGCGTGCGACTGCTCTGCCACCTCCCGCCCGACCTATCGACGCGCTATGCGAGTCTCGTGGGGATCCTCGCTCCGGCCGTGGAACGCGGGCTGCATCCCGGCGTCGTCGCGAACCGCCTCACGACGGGACCGGCGCTGGCGATCGAGCCGTGGCCGCTCGCACGTGCGCGCCTGCGGCGCGCGCTCCGCGCGATCGGCCCGGCGACCCGGGCGGGGACGATCGTCCGCTCCGACGTGCGGGACTGCTACGCGAGCATCGCCCGGGGACCGGTCGCGATGGCCGTCGGCGCGCTCACCGATGGCGCGACCGTCAGGGAGCTCCTCGTGACGCTCGACCGGATCCGAGGCCGCGGGTGCGCGGGGCTGCCGATCGGGCCGCCCGGCTCCGCCGTCCTCGCGAACGTCGTGCTCGCCCAGGCGGATCGGGCGATCGCGGCCACCGGCGTGCCGCACGTGCGCTGGGTGGACGACGTCCTGTTCTTCGCGGCGTCGCGCGGCGAGGCTCAACGTGCGTTCGACGCCTGGCGCTCGGCCCTCGCCACGGCCGGATTGGAGCCGAACCTCGCGAAGACCGCGGTCGGGATCGAGCCCGGGTGGCTCGGCCGGTGGGTCGGTTCCGCGGTGGAGCGGCCCTCCGACGTGCGATGATGCGCGCGCCGTGAGGACCCTGTACCGCGCCGCGCGTGTGCACACCCTGGCCGCCGACCCCCGGCCGGCCGACTGGTTGCTCGTCGACGGCCGGCACGTGCAGCGGACCGGCTCAGGCGATCCGCCGCGAGCCGATCGCGTCGTGGAGCTGCCGGGGGCCACGATCGTCCCGGGGTTCATCGACACGCACGTCCATCTGACATCGACGGGCCTCGGCCTCGCGAACGCGGAGGTGGCCGAGGCGACCACCGCCGACGAGCTGCTGCGCGTCGCGACCTCCCGGTCGGGGAGGTCCGGCTCGCCCGTCCTGCTGCGCGGGTTCGACGAGACCCGGTGGGAACGGCCCGATCTGCCGACGATCGACGATCTCGATCGCGCCGCCGAGGGTCCGCTCGCGATCCTGCGCGTCGACAGCCACGCGGCGCTCGCCAACCGGGCGGCCATCGAGGCGGCCGAACTGGGGGACGAGGAGGGCGTGGAGCGCGGCCCGGACGGGTCGCCCACGGGCTGGGTCACCCTGGCCGCCGTCGAGCGGCTCGTGCGTTGGATCGCGAAGGGGTGGACCGACCTCGAGGTCCAGGAGCTGCAGCTCTCCGGGGCGGCCCTCGCGGCGTCGCGGGGCGTCACGACGATCCACGAGATGTCGATGCCGCACTGGTACGGGCTGCGCGACCTGCAGGTCCTGCTGGGTCATCGCGAGCGGCTGCCCGTCGAGGTGGTGCCGATCCTCGCCACGACGGACCTCGCCCAGGTGATCGACCTCGGCCTGCCGGCGATCGGTGGCGACCTGCCAGCGGACGGCTCGATCGGGGCACGCACGGCCGCGGTCACCGCCGCATACGCCGACCACGACGGGACGGGGGCCCGGTACCTGGACGAGGACGCGATGGCGGAGTTCTTCCACGCGGGTCACATGGCCGGGCTGCAGGTCGGGATCCACGCGATCGGCGACGCGGCGATCGAGCAGGTGGTCTCGGCCTGGGAGCGCGTGTATCACGCGCTCGATTCACGCGAACGCCGGCATTTCCGGGCGCGGCGGCACCGGATCGAGCACGTCGAGATGGCCTCGGCCGACCACGTGGAGCGCGCGGCGATGCTGGGGCTCGCGGCCTCGATCCAGCCGACGTTCGACGCGCTGTGGGGCGCACCCGGCGGCCTGTACGCGGGGGCTCTCGGCCCCGAGCGCGCCGCGGCGATGAACCCGTTCCGCACGATGCTCGAACGTGGCCTCGAGGTGGGGGCCGGCTCGGACTCGCCGATCACGGAACTCGATCCGATGCGTTCGATCGCCGCCTGCGAGACGCACCACGCGCTGGAACAGCGGCTCACGCGCGCCGAGGCGATCCGCCTGCACACGATCGGCGGGGCCCGCCTGGGACACCAGGAGGACAAGAAGGGCGCGCTCGCGCCGGGGATGCACGCGGATCTCGTCGCGTTCGAGACCGACCCCTTCGTGGCGCCGTCCCTCGAGGGATCGCGCCCTGTCTTGACGGTGTCGCTCGGCCGCGAGGTCTTCGCCCGGTGACGTCCGGAATTGTCGCTCTTTTCGACGCGCTCCGCTTGACGCTCCCGACCGACGGAGCGTAGGTTCTGCCCGCGCCACCGCCCCGGCGGAGGCGCACGGAGGACCCGAGAGGCTGAGTAGAGAACGCGGCGCCCCGGCGCCGCGGCCCCAAAGGCCACTCGGGTCCTCTATCTATCGCGGTCCGCGTCTTCCGGCCGATCTCCCTGCTCGTACGGGAATGTCCGGAGGCACCGACGGGTTCCTTCCGGCGCTTGTCCGATGCGCCGGTCCCGTGGCAGTACAATCCGCGCGCATCGGGGCCGGTTCCCCCGGAGGTGGATGCGATGAAGGACACGGTAGACGACGTCGACGAACCGGTCGACGAGGAGGTCGTCGAGGGCGACCTGGACGGCGACGGCGAGCCCACCGAGGCGGAGCTCGCCGATGCCACCGTGCCCCCCGACCCGGCCGCCGGCGCCGACGTCGAGTCGATCCAGGAGCTCCTGGTCAAGCAGGAGGCTCGCGAGGAAGAAGAAGCCGACGACGAGGACGACGCCGTCGTCGCCCTGACGAAGGATGAGCGGCTCGAACCCACCGAGACCCGGGTCGTGCCGATGCAGGCGACCGAGTTCGTATGCAAGAGGTGCTACCTGGTGAAGCATCGGAGCCAGCTGGCGGACAAGAAGCGCACGCTCTGCCGGGACTGCGCCTGAGGGCGCGGCCGCCGCTCGTCCAGGCGCTCCCGCTCGCGATCCTCTCGGGTCTGGTCCTCTCGCTCGCCTTCCCGCCGGCGGGTTGGTGGCCGCTCGCGTTCGTCGCCCCGGTGCCGCTCCTGTGGCTCTTGCGCGACGCCTCGCCGGCTCGCGGGGCCCTCCTCGGCTTCGTGTTCGGGCTCGCGTTCTACGGGGCGACGCTGTACTGGATCCTGCGCTTCGGCGAGCTCGCGTGGGCGGCGCTGGTCCTGCTCGCCGCGGCCTCCGCGGCGCTCTTCGGCCTGCTCGTACCGGCGGTCCGCCGCCCTGGTCATCCGCTGCGGTCCGCGTTCGGCGTCGCCGCCCTCTGGACGGTGATCGACTGGGCGCGCGCCGCCTGGCCGCTCGGCGGGTTCAGCTGGGGCGCGCTCGGCGTCTCCCAGGTGGACAACCGCGTGACGCTCCGGGTGGCGTCGGTGGCCGGCGTCTGGGGCGTGACGTTCCTGGTGATCGCGGCGGCGGCCCTGATCACGGAGGCGCTGGCCGGCGGCGGGGGAGGGGGGCGTCGGGCAGCTCGGGCGATCCTCGCGATCGCGCTCATCGTCGCGCCCGTCCTCGTCGCGTTCCCGTCGGCGGAAGGAACCCCCGTGGACGTCGCGAGCTTGCAGGTGGACGTCCGGGAGGCGCGCGGAGCCTCGGCGGGGGAGGACATCGGGGTCGCGGGCCTGAACGCGCGCCTGCACCTCACCTTGGCACCGAACCCGCCGGATCTGGCCGTCTGGGGCGAGGGGGCCCTCGACCCGGGGGCGACGGGCGACCCGGCGACGATGCGAGCCGTGTCGGAGGTGATCGCACGCGTTGGGGCGCCGACGCTGATCGGCGCGGTGATGGACGATGCGGACGGCCGGCAGCGGACGACCGCGCTGTTGTTCGATGGATCCGGCGCGGTCGTCGATCGCTACGACAAGGTGCACCTCGTGCCGTTCGGCGAGTACGTGCCGTGGCGGTCCCGACTGTCGTTCATCGACGCCATCGACCAGATCCCGGTCGACCGCGCGCCGGGGGAGCGGGTGCACGCCCTCGAGGTCGCGGGCGTGCCGCGCTTCGGCACCCCGATCTGCTTCGAGAACAGCTTCCCGGGGATCCCGCGGGCGATGGTGAACGACGGGGCCACCTTCCTCGTGGTCAACGTGAACAACGCGTCGTACGGCACGACGGCCGCGTCGGACCAGCACCTGCAGATGAGCCGGATCCGCGCGGTGGAGGACGGCCGGTGGGTCGTGAACGCCGCCGTGTCGGGGATCTCGGCCTTCATCGATCCGAGCGGACGCGTCACGGCCTCGGCGGGCCTGTTCGAGCCCACGGTCCTGCGTGCGACGATCGGGACCTCGGACGCGCGGACCCCCTACGTCCGGTGGGGGGACTGGGCGATCTGGCTCTCGTTGGGGTTCGTCGTGGTCCTGTTCGCCCTCCCGCGCGGCCGCTCGCTGGACGGACCGCAGCCCGAGCCGCTCCCGGCGGGGCTCCGCCGCGCGCTCGTGATCCTGCCGACCTACGAGGAACGCGAGACGATCGAGCACGTGATCGGGCGGCTGCTCGAGCTGCCCGAGGCGGTGGACATCCTCGTGGTCGACGACTCGTCTCCTGACGGGACCGGCGGGCTCGTAGCGGCGATCGCCGAGCGGGAGCCCCGCGTGCGCCTGCGATCGCGACCCGAGCGATCGGGGCTCGCCAGCGCCTACCTCGAGGGGTTCGCCGAGGCCCTCGCGAGGCGGTACGACCTCGTGGTCGAGATGGACTCCGACCTGTCCCACGATCCGGAAGACCTTCCCGGCCTGCTCGCCGCCACCGCGGATCGGTTCGACCTCACGATCGGGAGCCGGTACGTCCCCGGCGGCTCGGTCATCGATTGGAGCCGTGGCAGGCTGGCCCTCTCGAGGGCGGGCAACCGCTATGCCCGCTTCATGCTCGCGATCCCCGTCCGAGACGCCACGAGCGGCTTCCGGGTCTACCGACGCGCGCTCCTGGCAACCCTGACCGCCGCCCCGATCCGCTCGGACGGCTACGGCTTCCAGATCGAGCTCGTGCGGCGCGCGTGGCGCCTCGGCGCCGCGGTCGGCGAGGTCCCGATCACCTTCCGCGAACGCGAACACGGGGAGTCGAAGCTCAGCCGTCGCATCGTGGCCGAGGCCTTGTGGCTGGTCACGCTCTGGGGACTCCGGGACCGGTTCTCCGGTGGTCGCCCCGCTCGCGGACCTCAATCCCGATAACGGTGATTATGTCACCTTACGTAGGAGCCACGCCTGCGAGGAGGTTCAAGCCCGGGACGCCCTCCGAGCCGACCCTGGATCACTCGGTCCCCCGACGGTAGTTGCCCGTCGCGCGCGCCAGGAGCTGCTGAACCTCGTCGTCATCCGCGGAGCGCAGACGTGACGAGAGCCGGCGGGCACGCTCGCCGGCGACGACCGCGACGACGCGTCCGCCCCTCCGGATCCGCACGCCTCCGTCCCTGGTGAGCTGGTACTCGAACGGCGGATCGACGAGGCCGCTCACCACCGGAGCTTCAGGTGCCGGGCGGCCCGTGCCTCGTCGAGCCGACGCACGGGGGTCGTCACGGGCGCGTCGTGCAGGAGCTCGGGCGTCGAGCGGGCCTCGGCCGCCGCCTGCCGGAGCGCCGCGGCGAAGCCCTCCAGCGTCTCCTTCGTCTCCGTCTCGGTGGGCTCGACCATCATGGCCTCCTCGACCACGAGCGGGAAGTAGACGGTCGAGGGGTGGTAGCCGAGGTCGATCACTCGCTTCGCCACGTCGAGGGCCCGGATCCCCGTCGCGTCCTTGAGGGGCTTGCCCGTCGCCACGAACTCATGCATCGGACGCTCCCCCGGGTAGGCGAGCGGGAAGTCCTCGGCGATCAGGGCCGCGAGGTAGTTCGCGTTCAGGGCGGCGAGTTCGCTGACCGCCTTCAGGCCGTCGCCCCCGTGGAGGAAGACGTAGGCGTACGCGCGCACCAGGACCCCGAAGTTCCCGTGGAACCCGTGGAGCCGACCGATCGAGCGCGGGCGGTCGGCGTCCCAGCGGAGCGAGCCGTCGGCGTCGCGTTCGAGCAGCGGGGACGGCAGGTACGGGACGAGCGCCTCGACCACGCCGACGGGCCCGGCCCCCGGCCCTCCCCCACCGTGGGGCGTCGCGAAGGTCTTGTGCGTGTTGATGTGCACGATGTCGAAGCCCATGTCCCCGGGACGGCACCAGCCCATGATCGCGTTCAGGTTCGCGCCGTCGTAGTACACGAGCCCCCCGGCGTCGTGGACGATCCGCGCGATCTCGACGATCTCCTGTTCGAAGAGGCCGAGCGTGTTCGGGTTCGTGAGCATCAGGCCGGCGACCTCGTCGTCCATCAGCTTCTCGAGGGCCGACACGTCCACGAACCCGCGTGCGTCCGACGGCACCGGGACCGCGTGGAAGCCGGCGAGCCGAACGCTCGCGGGATTCGTCCCGTGCGCGGAATCCGGGATGATCACCTTCGTCCGCGACTCGCCACGGTCGCGGTGGTAGGCGCGCATCATCAGCAGGCCCGTCATCTCGCCGCAGGCTCCGGCGGGGGGCTGGACGGTGGCGCGCGCCATCCCGGTGATCTCGCACAACGCCGTCTCGAGGCGCCACAGCATCTCGAGCGCGCCCTGGACCGTGTGATCCGGCTGGCGGGGATGCAGGCGGCGGAACCCGGGCATCGCCGCGACCTCCTCGGCGACCTTCGGGTTGTACTTCATCGTGCACGACCCCAGCGGGTAGACCCCGGTGTCCACCCCGTAGTTCATCTGCGAGAGCCCCGTGTAGTGGCGGATCAGATCGACCTCCGCCACCTCCGGGAGCCCGGCCGGGCGTCGACGCGCGTGCTCGTCGGGGACGCCGGCCTCGGGCACGTCGAGCGGTCCGAACGTCGACGCCCGCCGCCCGGGCGCCGATCGCGCGATGAGGGTCCGAGGCGCGGCCGGGCCCTGCGTCCGTAACGGCGCGCCCGTCACGCGAGCACCTCCCCGAGCGCCTCGGCGTACCGATCGATCTCGCCGCGGTCCCGCTTCTCGGTCACCGCCACGAGCAGCGCGTGCCCGTCGGCTTCCGGCAGCGGGATCCCGCCGAGGATCCCGTGCTCGACGAGCGCATCGCGGACCTCCACCGCCGGCCGGGGAAGCCGCAGGGTGAACTCCTTGAAGAAGGGCGCCCCCGGGAACAGCAGCTCCACCTCCGGCACGGCGCACAGACGCTCGGCCGCGAAGGCGGCACGGGAGCGACATTGGCGGCCGAGCTCCGCGAGCCCTTCCGGTCCGAGCCACCCGAGGTAGATCGTCGCTGCGATCGCCATCAGCGACTGGTTCGTGCAGATGTTCGAGTTCGCCTTCTCGCGGCGGATGTGCTGCTCGCGCGCCTGCAGGGTCAGCACGTAGCCGGGCTTGCCGTCGACGTCGACCGTCTCCCCGACGATCCGCCCGGGCATCCGCCGAACGTCGTCCATCCTGGCCGCGATCACCCCGAGGTACGGGCCGCCGTAGTTCAGATGGTTCCCGAGGCCCTGGCCCTCCGCGACCGCGATGTCCGCCCCGAGCTCACCCGGCGGCGCGAGGAGTCCGAGCGACAGCGGGTCGAACACCTCGATCGCGCTCGCTCCCCCGTCGTGCGCCGCTCCGAAGAGGGCGCGCACGGGTTCGAGGATCCCGTACACGTTGGGGTGCTGGACGACGACGGCCGCCACGTCCGGCCCGACCTGCGGATCGCCGCCGCGTCCGTCCGTCACGGCGAAGATCTCCGGCTCGTACCCCGCTCCCCGGCCGTAGGCCGTCAGCGTCTCGATCAGCCTGGGATCGACGCCGCCCGAGACCAGTACGCGCGTGCGGCCGCCGGTCCGCGCCATGTTCACGGCCTCGACGAGCGCCGTGGCCCCGTCGTACAGGGACGCGTTCGACACCTCCATCGCCGTCAGCTCGCAGATCATCGACTGGAACTCGAACAGCGCCTGGAGCACGCCCTGGGACAGCTCCGGTTGGTACGGCGTGTACGACGTGTAGAACTCGGACCGGCCCGCGAGCGCCCACACGAGCGACGGGATGTAGTGGTCGTACGCCCCCCCGCCCGCGAAGCAGATCAACTCGTCGGCGTGCCGGTCCTGCGAGGCCAGCTCCCGCAGGTCGGCGACGATCTCCATCTCGGAAACCCCCGGCGTCAGATCCAACGGACGCCCGATACGGACCTCGGGCGGGATCTCGTCGAAGAGGTCGTCGAGGGTCGCGACGCCGATCGTCGAGAGCATCCGCTCGACCTCGGCGTCGGTGTGCGGCGCGAACCTCACGCGTCAGATGGTACGGCGGTACCGCCGCAGCGACGGGCGGACCCCATGATCAACCGGACTCGTCCTCCAACCCGTACTTCGTGACGAGCGAGAGGTAGTCGCGCTGGTAGAAGACCTTGCAACGGATCTCCGGGTACCGCTCGCGGAGCCGTCGCACCTTGCGATTCTTCTTCGTCACCAGCTTCTGGTTGAGGGTGGTGATCTCGATGTAGAGGTCGTAGACGGGCAGGTAGAAGTCGGGCGTGAACCGCTGCACGACCGCACCTTCCTTGTCCCACTCGATGTCGAACGACGTGGGCTCGTACTCCCACTCGATCCCGTAGAAGTCCAGCAGCTGCGCGAACTGACGCTCGCTGGCGTGGGCGAAACGGACGGAGTCGCTCTTGCGCGCGGGCTCGTCGGCCGCGGGTTCGGCGCTCACGACCCTCCGGCGGCCGCCCGGGTCTTCGGGCTCGTCCCCGCCTCGATGGTTCCTTCGATGTCGTCCCACACCTTGTCCACGGCGATCGCGAAGACCGCCTGCCCGTTGCGCAAGAGGTCCACCACGGCCTCGGGCGAATGCGCCTCGTACACGCGGTTCCCGTCGGAGAAGAGCGTCGATCCCTCGGGCGGTCGCCCCATGTCCCGGAGGTGTTCGACCGCCTTGCGGACGCGTTGGAGGGAAACCCCGGTGTCGAGGAGGTTCTTGATGATCCGGAGGGTGACCAGGTCCCGGAAGGCGTACAGGCGCTGGGAGCCGGAGCCACGCGCGTCGCGCACGGAAGGGGTCACGAGCTCGGTCCTCGCCCAATAGTCCAGCTGCCGATAGGTGATGCCGACGATCCGGCAGACCTCGGGGACGCGGAAGCCCTGCTCCGTCATCACAGCTCCGTAATCACGTCGATGTGTTTCGGCAGCGTAGGGGCTCACCTGGGACCTGTCAACGAACGAGCTACCGCGCCCTGCTCCGGCGGGTACGGGCGACCCCAGACGGCCGACACCCTCCCCCGGCCGGGGCTCAAGCCGGGGTGATGGTCCGCCGATGAAGGACCAGACGACGCTGGACCGAGGGAGCTATGACCGGGACACCCGCACGACGGCACGGAGGCAGGATCGCCGCGGCGATCGTGCTGTCCGTCGCGATCGGCGGGCTCGTCGCGACCGCCCCCGCCGGGGCCGTTCGCCTCCCCGTGCACGCCACGCCCGCCGCGGCGTCATCCACCGGCGCAGATCGGCTCCGGGTCGGCCAGGACGCGTGGCAGCTCCTCAAGCTCACGAACGCCGCGCGGGAGCGCCGAGGCCTGAAGGCCTTGCAGCTGGACCGCGAGCGCTCGCGGATCGCTCGCAGGCACAGCGCGGCGATGGCGACCATCGAGGAGCTCTTCCACACGACCGACGTGTCGCCGTACCTCGACGGCATCGACTGGCGTCGCTGGGGCGAGAACGTCGGGTACACACCGGGCAGCATCGAGGGCCTCCAGGATGCGTTCATGGGCAGCGAGCCGCACCGTCTCAACGTGCTCGAGCCGGAGTTCCGGCGGGTGGCGATCGGGACCGTACGCGTCGACGGCGTGCTCTGGGTGACCCTGTTCTTCTACGGCTGACCCGACCGCGGATCGCGGCTCAGCTCTCGAAGTCCTCCGGGCTCACGTTGTCGAGGAACTCGCGGAACTTCTCGACCTCTTCCTCCTCGTCGCCCGGGATCAGGATCGAGGCCTCGTCGAGGACGTCCTCGCTGGCGAAGATCGGCGTCGCCATCCGCACGGCGAGGGCGATCGCGTCCGACGGGCGGGACGAGATCTCGAAGCTGTCGGTGCCCCGCTGCATGCGGATCGTCGCGTAGAACGTGCTGTCGCGGAGTTCGGTGACCACGATCCGCTCCACCGCGATCGCCAGGTCTTCGAGGATGTTCTTCAACAGGTCGTGGGTCATCGGCCGCGGGGTCACCACGCCTTGGAGCGAGAGCGCGATCGCAGCTGCCTCGGACGCTCCGATCCAGATCGGGAGGTACCGCTCCCCGTGGCGTTCGCGGAGCAGCACGATCGGCTGGTTCGTGGGCAGCTCCACACGGACGCCCGTCAGCTCCATCTCGACCACGCAGCCACTGTACGGTCAGCCCCCGGACCGGGCAACCCGAGGTGACGTCCCCTACCCAGATGCGGTCAGCAACGGTTCCAGCTGCCCCGGATCGTCGTGGACCGCCCTCGCGTCCTCGACGGCATAGATGTCGGGGAGGTTGCGGAACCGCTCGGCCACGTCCAATCCGTACCCCACCACGAAGCGGTCGGGGCACTCGAACCCCGCGTAGCGGACGACGAGCGGCGCGATCCGTCGAGCGGACTTGTCGAGCAGGGTGCAGACCTCGAGGCTCGCGGGTCCGCGGGATCGGAGCACGGACAACAGGTACGAGAGCGTGAGCCCGGTATCGACGATGTCCTCGACGAGGATCACGTCGCGCCCCGTCAGGTCCACGTCGAGGTCGAGGAGGATCCGGACACGACCGAGCGACTCCTCCGCGTCGCCGTACCGGCTGATCGCGATGAAGTGCATCTCGAGCGGCAGCCGGATCTGCCGGATCAGGTCCGCGAGGAACACCGTTCCGCCCTTCAGCACCGAGACCAGCACGGGATCCCGCCCCGCGTAATCCCCGGTGATGGAGCGGCCGAGCTCCTCGACCCGGCGGCGGATGTCCTCGCGCCCGAACAGGACGGTCGCGACCTCCGTCATACGGGCCGCAGGGTAGCAGGCGCCGTCGGGTGGACCGTGGAGCATCACCCGAAGAGGGCGGAGAAGGCGGCGCCGACCCCGCGTGCGACGGCCGACGCCGCGCGGCCCCACCACGTCCCCTCCGGCGCGGGAGGAGGCGGAGGGACCGACGAGACGACCAGCGGCACGCTCCCGAGGTCGAACCCGGGGATCGAGACGCGCAGCGTCGCGACGCGCTCGCCGGGCGCGGGCGGGTACGCGGCCGAGGGATCCACCTCGACGCGCCGACGGACATCCTCGAGCGCCGAGGTCGCCACCAAGGCGACGAGGCGCGCCCCCGTCTCGACCGGGACCGCCCCCCCGGTGAAGGAGACCACGCCGGAGGGCTCGCCGGCCTCCACGAACGTGTGTTCCTCGAACGCCTCGAAGCCATGGTCGAGGAGCGCCGCCGCGTCGGAGAACGCATCGCCAGGAGCACCGAGCACCACGGCGACCAGGCTCCGTCCGTCCCGCTCGGCGACGGCGACGACGCAGTAGCCCGCCGCCGACGTGTAGCCGGTCTTCACGCCGATCGCGCCCGCGTAGAGCCAGAGCATCGCGTTGCGGTTCTGGAGCTCGCGTACGGACCCATCGGGGGCGGGGATCGACGCGTCCATCTGCGCGACGATGGGGGCGAACCCCTCCGTGCGGTACGCCGCCCGCGTGAGCGTGACCAGGTCCTGCGCCGTCGACGTCCCCCGGTCGTCCAAGCCGTTCGGGGAGCGGAAGTGGGTCCGCCGCAACCCGAGGTGCCGTGCCCGGCGGTTCATCAAGCGGACGAACCGGTCCTCGGACCCCGAGACGTGATCCGCCAGCGCGATCGCCGCGTCGTTCGCCGACTGCAGCATCAACGCGTCCAGGAGGTGCGCTACCGAGATCTCCTCTCCCGCCTGGAGGCCGAGCGCGGCCACCCCACCGGGATCGTCGATCACCGCGTCGGACCGCACGACGACGACCTCCGACGGATCGGTCCGCTCGAGCGTCAGGAGAGCCGTCATGATCTTCGTCAGGCTCGCGATCGAGCGACGCGCCCTCGGGTCCTTCCCGTAGAGCACCTGACCCGTGGACAACTCCGCGAGGACGGCGGAGTCGGCCGAGATCTCCGGGACGAGGAGCGGATCGGCGGGCGTGTCGAGGGCGGACGGGAACGGCGAGAGCGACCCGTCGGGCGGGACGGGGGTGGGGGGCGGCGGCGCCAGCTGCGCCGAGGCGAAGCCGATCAGCGAGATCTGGAGCGCGACGATGACGACGACGAGGGCGCTCGCGCGCCACGTCCGTCGTGACACCGGGGTCACGCGCTCTGCATGCTGCCCCGCAGGTTCACCCGCAGCAGGGCCTGCTTGAACTTCCTCGACGTGGTCGCCAGGTCCGTCAGCGTCTGCGAAGCCGCCCGGCGAGCGTCAGGGTTCTTCTGGCGGAGCGTCGGCGCCACGATGGCCTCGAAGAACGTCGCCTCACGATCGGAGAAGTGCTTGTACATCGTGAGGTGGCGCGGCTCGATGCCGTGACGGAAGAAGTCCTTCACGATCGACAGCAGGATGTAGTCGTCGCCGTCGTAGTACCGGGCGCCGTCGGGTCCGTGCGAGCAGACGATCCCGAACGATTCGAGCTCCTTGATCCGATCGCGCTCGACGCCCGTCGCGGCGGACATCTCCTCGAGCGTCATCTGCAGACCCGTGGGTGCCTCGGCGAGCTCCTCCACGCCACCCGCGGCGTCTCCCTCCGCGTCGCCCGCCGACGACGCGAGCTCGCCGTCCTCGCCCTCCTGCGTCAACAGCCGCTCCTTGATGACCTTGAGCGGGAGGTATTCGTCGCGTTGCATCCGCAGGATCGACTTCAGGCGCTCCACGTCCTGCGCGTAGAACTTGCGGTAGCCCGACGGCGTCCGCTCCGGCTCGATCAACCCCTCCGCTTCCAGGAAGCGGATCTTGGAGATCGTGATGTCGGGGAACTCGGCCTTGACCGAGACCAGGACCTCGCCGATCGATTGGTAGCTCCGCGTGCCCGCCATGCGCTCACTCCCCTGCCGAGAAGAACACCAACTTGAACTTGCCGATCTGCACCTCGTCCCCGCTGGCGAGCTTCGTCTCATCCACCTGCTCGCCGTTGACGTACGTCCCGTTCAAGCTGCCGACGTCGCCGACCGAGAACGACCCGTCCGTCCGCCGCAGGATCCGCGCGTGCGTCCGGGAGACCGTCACGTCGTCGAGGAACACGTCGCTCTCGGGCGCCCGGCCCACGGACGTCGAGTCCTGCTCGAGGAGGAAGGTCGACCCTGCGTTCGGTCCACGCTTGACCAGAAGCAGACCCTGGCCGGCTTCGAGTTCGTCGTGAGGGAAGGGGAACTCGTCCTGCGCTTCATCTTCGGGCTCGACGGGGGTCAGCGAGAGCGTGGGGTCATCCTGGAGTGGATGACCGCAGCTCGCGCAGAAGCGCGCGTCGTCGCGGTTCGGATGTCCACAATCGGTACAGAACACCGTGAAGTCTCCCCGCAGGCCGCCCTGGACACGAGGGTCGAGGTCCAGGTGGAACCGTCAACCCTCGACGGTCGATGGACGTTACCGCTGGGTGCTGGAAGGGTCAACCGCACCCCGCACCAACCGTCGAGGGGCACGAGGGTTCAGGCTGAAGGGTCGGTCGAGCCGGTTCAGGGTCCCTCGCCGGTCTCCACGAAGGCTCGATACGCGCCCGCGTCGAGGAGCCCGGCGAGCGCGTCGGCCGCCGACGCTTCGATCACGACGAGCCAGCCGTCGCCGTACGGCTGCTCGTTCACCAGTTCGGGGTGGTCGGCGATGCGCTCGTTGCGTTCCGCGATCGTCCCCGAAACCGGGCTGTAGACGTCGGAGACGGACTTCGTCGATTCGACCTCGCCGAGCGGCGCGTGCGCCTCGACGGTCGCGCCCACGTCCGGAAGGTCTACGTAGACGACGTCTCCGAGGGCGTCCTGCGCGTAGTCGGTGATCCCGACGCGGATGCGCCCGTCCTCATCCCGGGCCCACTCGTGTTCCTTCGTGTACCGCAGGTCGTCGGGGTAGTCCACGGCGCTCAGCTCCTCCCCTGCTCGGGTCGTCCGGCGGGCGACGTCGGTCGGCGTGGAACGATAACGCCCTCGGTCATCCGGCGCGCGCGCCGGACCGACGGATGTCCTGCGCGTAGACCCAGGCCGCGACGTAGTACTCGACGATGCCCACCGCGAAGGCCGCCCAGCCGACGACCGTAGCGGCCTCAGCCAGGGGAAGCTCCAGCTCGCCCCATGCGATCGCCGGGATCGCGAGCATCAGGGAGAACGTGGCGAGCTTGCCGACGAACCGCACGTCCACGCGGACGTGCCGTCGCTTCAGCGCGAACGCGCCGCCGACCAGCACGCCGACATCGCGGGCGAGGATCAGCACCGCCGCCCACGCGGGGAAGACGCCCCGGACGACGAACGCGATCAGTCCGGCCGCGATCGCGATGCGATCGGCCACCGGGTCGAGCACCTTGCCGAGCTCCGAGACCTGCCCGGTCCGCCGGGCCACGAGCCCATCCACCCAGTCCGTCGCGACGACCACCGAGAACAGCACGAGCCCGGCCGTCGTGGTGTCGTCGTCGACGATCAGGACGACGAACACCGGGGTCAGCACGATCCGGGCGAACGAGATCAGGTTCGGGACGGTCAGGACCCGGGACGGCCCACGCGCCGATCCGCTCGTCCCGTCCATCGGTCGGGACGGCGGGACTTGAACCCGCGACCCCTGGTCCCCCAGACCAGTGCGCTACCAGACTGCGCCACGTCCCGATCGGCGCGCGGTGCGAGCACCCCGAGCCATCGACAGCGTAGGTCAGGAGCGGTGGCGCGTCACCTTCCGCCCACAGGACTTGGTAGCGTGCCGCGATGCCCGAGCGGGGTGACGCACGCGCCGATCTCGCGTTCGTGGGCGGCGGCGTCTACACGGTCGACGCGGCGTCGCGATGGGAGGAAGGGGTCGCGGTGCTCGACGGCCGGATCGTGGCGGTCGGCCATGACGCCCAGATCCGTGAGCACATAGGCCCGTCCACGCGCGTCGTTGACCTGCGCGGACGGATGCTCCTGCCCGGCTTCCAGGACGCCCACGTCCACGCGATCGGTGCCGGCATGGATCGGCTCACGGTGGATCTCTCGCCGGCTCACGACGTCGCCGCGTACGCCGATCGGATCCGCGCGTACGCGGACACCCATCCCGACGTCGCGTGGATCCGCGGCGGCGGGTGGTCGATGGACGTCTTCCCGGGGGGTACCCCCTCGCGCGAGGCACTCGATGCGATCGTCCCGGACCGCCCGGTCTTCCTCTCGAATCGCGACAACCACGCCGCGTGGGTGAACACACGCGCGCTCGATCTCGCCGGCGTGGACCGCGGGGTCGCGGACCCGGCCGACGGACGCATCGAACGACGACCCGACGGCTCCCCCCAGGGGACGCTGCACGAGGGCGCGATGCTCCTGGTCCGTCGCCACGTCCCCGACCCCGGATCCGAGGAGCTCCTCGCCGCGCTGACCGTCGCCCAGGCGGACCTGCATGCCCTCGGCATCACCGCCTGGCAGGAGGCGATCGTGGGCTCCTACCCGACGATGCCAGACGCGACCGATGCCTACCCGGCGCTCGAGGCCGCCGGTGGACTGACCGCGCGGGTGACCGGCGCCCTGTGGTGGCGCCGCGATCAGGAGCTCGAACAGATCGCGGAACTCGTCGAGACGCGACGGCGGACGATGGGCGCGCGGTACCGACCCACCACCGTGAAGATCATGCTCGACGGCATCATCGAGAACCGCACGGCCGCCATGGTCGCTCCGTACGCGATCGGAGGTGCGACCGGCCTCGCCTACGTCGAGCGGTCGCTCCTCGCCGAAGCGGTTGCGCGCCTCGACGAGGAAGGCTTCGACGTCCACATCCACACGATCGGGGACCGGGCCGTCCGCGACGCACTCGACGCGATCGCCCACACCCGCGAGGTCAACGGACATCGAGGACGTCACCATCTCGCCCACCTCCAGGTCGTGGACCCGGCGGACGTCCGGCGGTTCGCGCGGCTCGGGGTCTCCGCGAACCTGCAGATGCTCTGGGCCGCCGAGGACGCCGCGATGCGGACCCTGACCCTTCCGGTCCTCGGTCCCGAGCGATCCGGGTGGCAATACCCGTTCGGATCGCTCGCGGCATCCGGAGCGACGCTGTGCGCCGGCAGCGACTGGCCGGTGTCGACGCCGGACGTGCTGCAGCAGATCTCGGTTGGGGTGGAGCGGGTCAGCCCGGCCGGCTATCCCTACGGTGCCGGCGTCGAGCCGTTCCTCCCCCACGAACGGATCTCGCTCCCGCAAGCGATCCGCGCCTTCACGATGGGCTCGGCATACGTGAACCGGCTGGAGGCGGTGACGGGCTCGATCGAAGTGGGGAAGGCCGCCGACCTGGTCGTCCTGTCCGAGAACGTCTTCGACCCCGGCGCCCTCACCGAGGCCCGGCCGCTCCTGACGGTCGTCGACGGGTCGCCCGTGTTCGAAGACCCCGCGCTCTGAGCTCCGCCGGCCCCGTGCGCTCGAGACCCGCCGCTCACCGCTCCGCCCGGGACCCGCCGCGACGCCGCTCGCGGAACCGGAGTCGGATCGGGACGCCGTCGAGTTCGAACGTGCGGCGGAGGCGGTTCTCGAGGAACCGCCGGTAGCCGGCGTCGGGCTCCTTGCCCCCGAACAGCACGAACGTGGGCGGGCCCGCGGAGACCTGGGTGCCGTAGTGGATCGTCCCGACGCCACGAGGTGTCGGCCGCTCCCGCTGAGCCTGCTGTAGGACCTCGTTCACGCGCGACGTCGCGACCCGCCGCGTCCACCTCTCGTGGAGGTCGAGCAGGATCGGCGGCAACCGGTACACACCCTGGCCCGTGCGCGCCGACGTCCGCAGCACGCTCGCGTGCGAGAACGGGGCGAGCTCCTCCCGCAGCGCCTTGAACCTGCGATCCCGTTCCTCGACGAGATCCCACTTGTTGGCGACCACCAGGAGACCTCGTCCCGCCTCCAGGATCCGCACGGCGATCTTCTTGTCCTCGGTCGTGAGCCCGTCGGCCGCCTCGATCACGAGCACCCCGACGTCGGCGCGCTCGATCGCCTCCGCGGCCCGCAGGAAGCTGTAGTACTCGATGCCCTGAACCTTCGTGCGGCGACGCATCCCCGCCGTGTCGACGAACCGCGCCGTGCCCGACGGCCAGCTGACCACGGCGTCCACGCTGTCGCGCGTGGTCCCGGCCTCCTCGTAGACGACCGACCGTTCATCGCCCACCAACCGGTTGAACAACGATGACTTGCCCACGTTCGGGCGGCCCACCAAGGCGAACCGGGGTTCGGCCGTCCCGGGTTCGTCCGCCCGCGATCGCCCGGGGAGGAGCTGGACGATCCGGTCGAGCAGCTCCCCACTCCCCCGGCCGTGCAGGGCGGAGACCGCGATCGGCTCGCCCAGGCCCAGCGCGTAGAACTCCGCGACCTCCGCCTCCTGTGGTTCGGCGTCCGCCTTGTTGGCGACGACGACGACGGGGACCGGGGCGCGGCGCAGGCGGCGCGCCAGCCGGGCATCCTCCTCGGCGATGCCGGCCGTCGCGTCGACCACCAGCAGGACGACGTCCGCCTCGCCCGCCGCCCGCTCCGCCTGCCCGGCCACCAGGGCCTCGATCCCGCGCGCCGACGACGTGAACCCGCCCGTGTCGATCAGCCGGAACATCCGCCCGCGCCAGGATGCCTCGAGCTCGATCCGATCGCGGGTGACTCCCGGCATCGCATGGGCGATCGCTGCGCGGCGGCCGAAGAGCCGGTTCACGAGGGTCGACTTCCCGACGTTCTGCCGGCCGACCACGGCGATCGCGGGAAGGCGCTCGCTCATCGACGTCCCTGGGTCCGCTCCGCGATCGCCGCGAGGGCGACGCGGAGCGCTTCCGGCTCGTCGGTCCGGCCGGTGTCGATCACGATCGCGTCCGGGACCGGCTCGAAGGGGTTCACGATCGCATCGGCGGCGTCGCGCGCGTGCAGGGCGGCTCGGGTCGCGCCCGCCCCTGCGACCCGCTCGGGAACCCGCCGGGCCGCCCGGGCCTCCGGATCCGCGACGAGGTAGAACTTGATGGTTGCCTCGGGGAACACGACCGACCCGATGTCCCGACCCTCGATCACGGCGCCCACCCGGCCGAGCGCTCGTTGACGTTCGTGCATCACGGCGCGCACGGACCGGTGGCTGCTGACGCGTGATACGGCGGCATCGACGGCCGAACCCTCCAGCTCGGGGTCCGGCTCCTCCCCGTCGATCCGGAGCCGACTCCCGGGCCCGCGACCGAGCGAGAAGCTCAACCCGTGCATGAGATGGACCAGCCCCGCCGCGTCGCCAGGGTCCACGCCCCGCCGGAGCGCCTCGAGGGTGAGGGCTCGGTACATCGACCCGGTGTTGAGGTACGGGAGTCCGAGCATCTCGGCGACCCCCCGCGCGAGCGTGCTCTTGCCCGATCCCGCGGCACCGTCGATCGCGATCACGATGCCCCGGACCGCGGGAGCGTCGGGCCCGCTTCGATCGCTCACGGGTGGCTCTCCACGCTGGCCCCGAGATCTGCTAGGGCGGCCGCGAACCCCGGGTACGAGACGTCGGCGGCCTCCGTGCCCTCGATCGTGCTCGGTCCGCGCGCCCCGAGCGCGGCGACGACGAAGGCCATCGCCAGGCGATGATCGCCGAGGGATCGCGTGACGCCGCCCGTTAGCTCCTCCCCGCCCACGACCAGGTCGTTCCCCTCGACGGCCGCTCGCCCTCCGAGCTCCGAGAGCCCCGCCGCGATGCCCGCCAGCCGGTCGCTCTCCTTCACCCGGAGCTCGCCGGCGCCCTCGAAGCGCGTCTCCGTCCCCGCGTGGGCGGCGACCGCCGCGAGGACGGGCACCTCGTCGATGACGGCCGGGAGCTCTTCGGCGTCGATCCGGGTTCCGGTCGGTGGTCGCGTCCCCGGTTCTACCGTGAGCTCGCCGACCGGCTCACCCAGCTCCTGCCTGGTCACGCGTTCGACGATCCTGACCCCCATCCGCCGCAGCACGCGGACGAAGCCGAGGCGGGTCGGGTTCAGCCCGACGTCGCGCACCGTCATCGCCGCGCCGGTCACCACGCTCGCCGCCACGAGGAACGCCGCCGAGGAGGGATCGCCCGGCACGCGCCCTTCGAACCCTGCATGCCGGAACGGCTCGATCTCGATCTCGCTCCCCCGCCGGTCGACCCGTCCGCCCAACGCCACGATCGCGCGCTCGGTGTGGTCCCGGGTAGCGATGGTCTCCACGACCGTGGTGCGGTTGCTCGCCGCGAGCCCGGCCAGCAGGATCGCACCCTTCACCTGAGCCGACGGGATAACGAGTTCGTATCGGATCCCGCGCAACGGCCCCCCGTCCACGGTCATCGGGGCGTGGCCGTCCGTGGTCCGGACGCCCGCCCCCATCGCCCGCAGCGGCTCCGCGACGCGTTCCATCGGGCGACCGGAGAGGCTCGGGTCTCCGATGAGCACGGTCCGGAAGGGTGCGGCGGCGACGGTCCCTGCCAACAGCCGCATCGCGGTCCCGGAGTTGCCACAGTCGAGCGGCGCCTCGGGCTCGACCAAGGCAGCTCGACCCTCACCTTCGACCTCAAGGGTCGCTGGCGCCGGTCCGCGGCCGGCGGGGTTCCACGTGGAACCGTGACCCTCGGCGCTCGGCGAACCGTTGTGCGCCCAAGCCTCGAGTGCAGGTCCAGCCGATCGGGTCAGGGCGGCGAGGGCGACCGCCGTCGACCGAACGTCGAGGGAAGGGGGAAGCCCGACCAGACGGCTCGGTCCGGCCGCCGTCGCCGCGAGGATCAGCCACCGATGGGCGATCGACTTGTCGCCCGGCACGGTGACGCTGCCGCCAACCGATGCCCCCGGCTGCACGCGGATCCTCAACCCGAGCCCCTCACGCCAACCGGATCGGATCGAACGACCCGGAGAGGACGTCGGAGGCGGCGTCCGCTTCCGAGGCGGCCACCGTCAGGTGGACGGTCCCTCGTCCCCCCTCAGGCGAGTGCACGATCTGGAGATCCTCGATGTTCACGCCGCCCTCCGCCATCGCGCTCGTGAGCTCCGCGAGCGCCCCAGGACGGTCCGGCACCTGAACCTGCAGGACCGCGACGCCGGCGCGCACCGTCGGCTTGGCCGCCAGCGTGAGCCGGGCACGCTTCGCCCGATCGAACAGGGCCTCGAGGTCCGTCACCCGCCCCTCCGAGACCAGGGCCCGGAGCTCGGTGAGGCGCGCCGTGTACAGATCCAACGCGGGCAGGATCGCGTCGCGGTTGGCGAGCAGGATCGAGCTCCACAGGCCGGGGTTCGATGCCGCCAGGCGCGTGAGGTCGCGGAAGCCGCCGGCGGCGAGGAGGAGGATCTCGGGTTCATCCGCCTCCTCGGTGGCGGCGAGTTCCATCAGGGTCGTCGAGGCCACCTGGGGCAGGTGGCTGACGAACGCCACGAGTCGATCGTGGCGTTCCGGCTCCATCACGACCGGCCTCGCCCCGATCCGCACGATCCATCGCGAGAGGCGGTCGATCGCCGCCCGCTCGGTCCGCTCGGTCGGGGTCAGGACCCAGACGATCCCGTCCACGATCGACGGAGCGGCGTGCTCGGGGCCGGATCGCTCGGATCCACCCATCGGGTGGCCCGGGACGAACCGCGAGGACCCGGCCGCCCCGGCGACGGCCGATGCCACGTGACCCTTGATGCTGGCGGCATCCGTCACGATCGCCTTGGGAGCGCCGGCGAGGCAGCGCGCGACCAGGTCCGGCACGGCCTCGATCGGCGCGCAGACCACGACGATGTCGGCGTCCAGGAGACAGCTGTCGAGGTCGGGCGCCGGTTCCAGGTCCGACCGTTCGGACGCCCGCCGCGCGTGGTCGGGATCCCGATCCCACCCGCGCACCGAGCACCCGACCCGGATGGCGGCCATCGCGATCGACGTCCCGATCAGGCCCGTGCCGACGACCGCGATGCGCTCAGGCGGGCTCGAGGTCATCGCGCAGCGACTCCGCGCCGTCGAGATAGACGTGGACCACCTCGTCCAGTCGCCGGTCCGAGTGGAAGTGCATGAGCACCCGAACCACCGAGGGCTTCGAGCCTTCGACCGGGATCTCCCGCGCGCAGAGCAGCGGGACCATGCCCAGGCCCATCCGCCGCGCCGCCTCGGCCGGGAAGACCGAGCGCAGGTCCTCGGTGGTGGTGAACAGGATGCTCACGAGGTCCTCGGTCGGAACGGCGTTGGCCGCGATCAGCCCCGCGAGCAGTCGCTCGGTGGCTTCGAGCACCGCGGGGGCTCGATCCTCCCCCACGATGATCGCCCCACGCGCCGCCCGGACCCTCATCCCCGCCCCATCCGGCCGGGGACCGTCCCCGAGGCCGGCCGTCAGGCTACCTGTCCGTCGCTCGCGCGAGTGCGCGCACCTCGTCCGGGTCGAGGGGACGGAGCGCTCCCGGCTCGAGCCCGCCGAGCCGGATGGGACCGACCCGCAAGCGCACCAAGCGCACCACGGGGAGCCCGACGGCGGCGAGCAGCCGACGCACCTCTCGCTTGCGTCCCTCGGTCATGACGACGCGGAGGGACGCGCGCCCCTTGCTCCGGTCCACCACCCGGACCCGTACGACGTGGGCGGGTCCGTCCTCGAGTTCCACCCCACGGCGCAGGAGCGCAAGGTGCCGGTCGGTCGGTCCCCCGGCCACCTCTGCGAGGTACTCCTTCTCGATCCCGTAGCTCGGGTGCATCAGACGATTGGCCAGCTCTCCGTCGTTCGTCAGCAGCAGGAGGCCCTCGGAATCCCGGTCGAGGCGCCCGACCGGGAACACCCGAGGCCCTTCCGGGAGGTAGCCACGGATGTCGGGGCGCCCTTGCGGGTCGCGCATCGTGGTGACGACCCCCGGCGGCTTGTTGAGCGCGTAGTACCTCACGTTCGGATCGAGGTTGAGGGTCACGCCGTCGACCTCGATCACGTCGCGCCCTGCATCGACCCGGTCGCCGAGCGTCGCCACCCTTCCGTTCACGGTGACCCGACCCGCGGCGATCAGCTCCTCGTTCGCGCGTCGCGACCCGAACCCTGCGCGTGCCAGGGCGCGCTGCAGGCGTTCCTCGGGCATCAGGTCTCGGCGGCGTCGTGCGCCTGGCCGTCCCCGTCCCCGTCGACACCCGCGCCGTCCGCGTCGCCGGCGTCCTCCGGGGGCTCCCCTCCGCCCGCCCCCGCCGCGTCCTCCGTATCGGTCCCGAGCAGCGGCGCCAGCGACGGCAGGGCGGCGAGCGACGGCAGTCCGAGCCGCTCCAGGAAGCCAGGGGTCGTCCCGTAGAGGACCGGACGACCCGGCACCTCTTCGCGGCCCGCCTCCTCGATCAAGCCTTTGTCGGCGAGGGCACGGAGCACGCCGTCGGAGTTGACGCCGCGGATCGCGGACACCTGGTGGCGCGTGACCGGCTGCTTGTAGGCGACGATGGCGAGCGTCTCCAGCGCCGCCTTCGTGAGCCGCGCCTGCCGCGACGACAGGACGAACCGCTCCACGATCTGCGCGGTGTCCGGATGCGTGTACAAGCGCCACCCGCCGGCCACGTTGCGCAGCACCAGGCCGGACCCGCGCTCCTCCAGCGCGGTCGACAGGCGGTCGCAGAGCGCCTCGACCGTCCGGCGGTCCAGATCGAGGGCCTGGGCCAGGACGGAAGACGACAGCGGCTCGTCGGAGACGAAGAAGAGCGCCTCCAGGGCTCGCGTGTCGCCCGTCGTCGCCTCGCTCACGCGTCCCTCCAGGCGACCTCGATCTCGCCGAAGGTCTGCCCCTGCTCGAGCTCGACCTTGCCGTCCCGGTAGAGCTCGAGCAGCGCGAGGAACCGCACGACCACGTGGATCCGGTCCTCGCAGTCGGCGACGAGGTCCCGGAAGCTGGCCGGACCTCCGAACCCGCTCATCCGCTCGCTCACCGCGGCGATCGCCTCCTCCATCGTGTACCGGATCGGGGTGACGTGGGACAGGTCGAGCGTCGGCGGCGGACGGAACAGCTGGGCGGCCACGTCGGCCAGATCCCTCCGCCCGACCCGCTCGAGCGGATCCGGGTACAGGTGGGAGAACTCCGGCCCGGGGCCGACATCGCGTGCGAAGTACCCGGCCTCGTCCTCGAGGCGGCGCGCGAGCTCGACGGCCACCTTGCGGAAGGCCGCCAGCTCGAGGCTCCGCGCGTACGCCAGATCCGGCGATCCGCCCACGAGGTCCTCCTCGTCGGGCTCGGTGTGACGGGGCATCAGGCGCCCCACCTTCAGCTCCAGCAGCAGGGCGCAGATCGCGAGGAACCAGGTGGCCTCCTCCAGGCTCCATCGATCCGCGTCCTCGGCGTGCGAAAGGAACGCGTCGGTGACGCTCGACACGGGCACGTCGCACACGTCGATCTTCTGCTCGAGGATCAGCTCGGTCAGCAGCCGGAACGGCCCCGCGTAGGCCGGGAGGTCGACCGCGAACCCGTCGCTGGGAGCCACGTTGCCCGCGCTCATGCGAAATGCATCGCCTCGCGGACCGAGCCGATCGTCTCCTGGACGACCGGGCGGACCCGCTCGACGCCCTCCGTCAGCACGCGTTCGACGAGCCCGGGTTCGGCGGCCAGCTCGGCGCGCCGCTCCCGGAACGGCGCGAGCTGATCGACGATCCTGTCGGCGAGGTTCGTCTTGCAGTCCACGCATCCGAGCTCGCCGGTGCGGCAGCGCTCGTCGGTCCACGTCAGGATGTCGAGCGAGAACCGGCGATGGAGCGCGAACACCGGGCAGATCTCCGGGCGTCCCGGGTCGCCCTTGCGGAGCTTCTGCGGATCGGTGAGGAAGGTGCGGACCTTCGCCCGGATCGTGTCGGGATCGTCGGCGAGGTCGATCGTGTTGTCGAGGGACTTCGACATCTTGCGACCGTCGGACCCGGGCATCAGGGGCGTCTCCGACAGCAGCGGCTGCGGCTCCACGAGCACCTCGCCGTAGAGACGGTTGAAGCGCCGGACGATCTCGCGTGAGATCTCGAGGTGCGAGACCTGATCCTCGCCGACGGGAACCAGCTCGCCGCGCACGATCGTGATGTCGACGGTCTGCAGCACCGGGTACCCGAGGAGCCCGAGGTTCGCGATGTCACGCTCGGCGAGGTCGCGCAGCCGCTCCTTGTAGGTCGGCACGCGCTCGAGCCAGCCGAGCGGCACGATCATGCCCAGCATGAGGGCCATCTCGGCGACCTCGGGCAGGTCGGATTGCCGGTAGATGATCGAACGCGCGGGATCGATCCCCGCCGCGAGCAGGTCGAGCACGAGCCCCTGCACGGCGGCCGGCAAGGTGTCCGTCCGGTCGTAGTGGGTGGTCAGCATGTGCCAGTCCGCCACGAAGTAGTGACACGCGTAGCCCTCGTCCTGCAGGCGGACGGCGTTCCCGACGTTCCCCGCCCAGTGCCCGACGTGCAGGGGTCCGGTGGGCCGGAACCCGGTCAGCACGCGGCCGGGCCGGCCGGGGGCATCGCTCGGAAGGGAGGCGTCGTCGATGCGCGGGATGATAGCGCGGCCTTCCTGCCCCACCCGGGAGCGGCTCAGAAGGGGGTGCAGCCGAACCCGGACACCAGCCGGCAGAGCGAGTCCGTGAGCGAGTAGACGATCGAGGTGAGCGGCCCCCCAAGTACGAACAGGATCGCCAGCACGAACAGCGGCAGGTACTGATCCGCGTTGCGGTACACCTCGGCGGCCCGGGTCGGCAGGAACAGCGCGACGATGCGGGCCCCGTCGAGACCGGGGATCGGCAGCAGGTGGAACACGAGCACGCAGAGGTTCGTGAGCTCGAACGCGATCAGGAACCGGGCGATCTCGCCGACCCCGAGGCCGTCTCCGCCGCCGATCAGCACCCGCAGGGCGAGGCCGGCGGCGGCGGCGAGCACGAGGTTCGCCGTGGGTCCCGCGAGCGACACCACCACCGTGTCCCGCCGCCGGTTCCGGAAGTAGTTCGGATCGACGGGCGCGGGCTTCGCGTACGCGACCGGCGGCGGGAGGAAGCTCGACCCCGCCGCCCACAGGACCAGGATCAGCCCCGGCAGGAGCCCGCTGCCGAACGGATCGAACCACGACCGCGGGTTCCACGACCGGCGCCCCCACAGCCGCGGCGTCGGATCCCCGGCCCGCGTGGCGAACACCGATCGGGTGAACTCTCGGGCGTCCATCGCGACGACGAGCGAGATCGCCAGGTACACGGCGAAGCGCAGGTTCGTCACGACGCGCCCTCGAACCATCCGTGGATCAGCGGAGGAGCCGACGCGGTCTCTCCGACGACCAGGGAGGCGAGCACCCGCCGGCTCGCCTCGTGCGCATCGTCCTCTCCGCGCGCGTGGATCTCACCGATCGGTTCGTCCGCGACGAGCCGATCGCCGATCTTCGGACGGATCACGATCCCCACCGCGGGATCGATCGGATCGCCCTTGTGGAGCCGCCCAGCGCCGAGCGCCACGCTCGCCAGGCCGATCGCCTCGGCGTCCACGCCCGCGAGGATCCCGTCGCGATCCGCCGCGATCGGCCGGATCACCGGCGCACGGGGAAGGACCGCCCAGGGGTCCTCCACCACCCGCGGATCGCCCCCCTGCCGTTCGATCATCGCGGCGAATCGCTCGAGTCCGGAGCCGTCGTCGATCGCGCGACCCGCCGCGACCTCGGCCACCGCGAGGTCGCGGCCCTCGGCGTGCGCCAGCGCCCGCGCGGCGAAGGCGACCGCGAGCTCGCGCAGCCGCCCACGGTGCCGTCCGGACAGCAGCTCGACGGCCTCGGCGATGTCCAGCGCGTTGCCGACGGCATCGCCGAGCGGCTGCGACATGTCCGTGACGGCGGCCTCGCAGCGCCTCCCCCAGCCCGCCGCGAGCACGAGGCACGCCCGGGCGAGCGCCGCGGCGTCCTCCGGCGTCTTCATGAACGCACCCGACCCGCACTTCACGTCCAGCAGGATCAGGTCCGTCGCGACGGCCAGCTTCTTCGACATCACGCTCGCCGCGATCAGGGCGATCGAGGGGACCGTCGCCGTGGCGTCGCGCAGGGCGTAGAGCTTCCCGTCGGCCGGGACGAGGTTCGGCGACTGCGCCGCCACCGCACACCCGATCTCGGCGACCTGATGCGCGATGGCATCCGGTTCGAGATCGGTCCGCAGGCCTGGGATCGACTCGAGCTTGTCGAGCGTCCCTCCGGTGTGTCCGAGGCCCCGCCCGGAGAGCTTCGCGACCGCCAGACCGAGCGCTGCGGCGAGCGGGGCGAACACGAGCGTGACGCCGTCGGCGACGCCGCCGGTCGAGTGCTTGTCGACCGCGGGCCGACCGAGGTCACCGAAGGTGACGGTGTCGCCCGAGCCCACCATCGCGCGGGTGAGGGCGAGCGTCTCCCCCGCGTCCAGCCCTCTGATCAGGGACGCCATGAGGAAGGCGGCCGCGAGCGGGTCCGAGACCTCGCCGCGCGTGTAGGCGGCGACGAAGCCTTCGATCGCCTCCGGGGGAAGCGTCTCCCCGTCGCGTTTCGCGGCGACCGTCTGACGGTGGTCGACCCCGCTCATGCGTCGAACCCGATCCGGTCGAGGAACGCCTCGCCCTCCAGATCTCGTGCGTCCACCCCCAGCAGGGCAGCGACCGTGTGGCCGAGGTCACCGAACGAACCGCGGGTCCCGATCTCGTGGGGCCCGCCCGAGAGTCCGGCCGCCAACAGCGGCGTCCGCTCGCGGGAGTGATCCGTCGGCGGCGTGGTGGGGTCGCAGCCGTGGTCGCCGGTGATGAACAGGACGCCGCCGTCGAGCGCGTCGATCAGCTCGGGCAGCCGGCGATCGAACGCCTCGATCGCGGCGGCGTATCCGGGGGGGTCGTTGCGGTGCCCGTACTTGGAATCGAAGTCCACGAGGTTCGTGAAGACGAGGCACCGCTCCGAGCGCCCCAGGGCTTCGAGGGTCAGGTCGATCCCGTCATCGTTCGATCCCGAGTAGCGGCTCTCGGCGATCCCCTGCTCGCAGAAGATGTCGCCGATCTTGCCCACCGCGTAGACGGGAACGCCGGCCTGGCGCAGCCGATCCAGCGCCGTCGGTCCCGGCGGCGGGAGCGAGAAGTCGCGGCGTTCGGGCCGACGCACGAAGCCGCCGGGCTCCCCGTCGAAGGGGCGAGCGATCACCCTCCCCACCGCGTGCTCACCGGTGAGCAACGCGCGTGCGGCCCGCGACCACGCGTAGAGCGTCTCGAGCGGAACCACCTCGACGTGCGTCGCGATCTGGAACACCGAATCGCCGCTCGTGTAGACGATCGGCTCCCCCGTCCGCTGGTGCTCCACGCCGAGCTCGGCGATGATCTCCGTCCCGGATGCCGGCCGGTTGCCGAGGACGGAACGCCCGATCTTCGCCTCGAACGGCTCGATCACGGCCGGCGGGAACCCGTCCGGGTACAGGGGGAAGGGCTGTTCGAGGCGGATCCCCATCATCTCCCAGTGCCCGGTCGTGGTGTCCTTGCCCGCCGAGCGCTCGGTCGCGCGGCCGTGGCCCGTTCCGGGCTCGGCGTTGGGAGCGATCCCCTCGATCGCGGTCAGGTGCCCGAGTCCCAGGCGCTCCAGGTTCGGCGCACGGAGGCCGCCCACCGCGCGCGACGTGTTGCCCAGCGTGTCCGATCCGGCGTCGCCGTAGGCCTCGGCGTCGGGCGCATCCCCCACGCCCCAGGAGTCGCACACGACCAGCGCCACCCGCGGGACGAGCGGCGTCATGCCGACAGGCCCTTCTGCTTGCAGTCGATGCAGAGGGCCGCCCAGGGCAGCGCCTCGAGTCGTTCGGGGGAGATCGGCCGGCCGCACCGGACGCAGACCCCGTACGTGCCCGCGTCCATCCGCCCGAGCGCGGCCTCCACGTCGCGCAGGTTGGCCCGATGCGACTCGACCAGGGCGATCAGCCGCGAGCGCTCCTCGGTGCTGTGCGATCGATCGGAGAACCCGGCATCGCTCACGAAGACGACCTCGTCCGCCGAGGGATCGGCTCCCAGCTCCTCGATCTCACGACGCGCCTGCGCGCGCTGCGCCTCCAGCGCGGCGTGCAACCGATCCAGATCCGTGCGTTCCACCGTCTACCTCGCTGCCGTCCCGCGGCGTGCCCGCGGGTGCGACGTGTAGTACACCTCACGGAGGTGCTCTTCGGTCACCAGCGTGTAGACCTGGGTCGTCGCCACGCTAGCGTGCCCGAGGAGCTCTTGGACGACGCGCACGTCGGCGCCGCCCTCCAACAGGTGGGTCGCGAAGGAGTGGCGGAGCGTGTGCAGCGAGACGTGCCGTTCGATGCCGGCGAGGCGCACGTAGCCCGCGAGCGAGCGCGAGCAGCTCTGCCGCGTGATCCGCCCGCCACGCTGGTTCAGGAACAAGGCCCCGCGCGAGCCCACCGACGCCAGCTCCGGCCGCGACCGTGTCAGGTACGAGCCGACCGCCTCGCGGGCGTAGCGACCGAGCGGCACCGAGCGTTCCTTCCCGCCCTTGCCGAGGACACGGACCGTGCCTTCCTCCAGGTCGATATCGTCGACGTCGAGCCCGACGAGCTCGGAGATCCGCAGCCCCGATCCGTACAGGAGCTCGAGGATCGCCCGGTCGCGCGACCCCGCCGCGGTCGCGGGATCGGGGGTCTCCAGCAACCGCGTCACGTCGTCCACCGGGAGCGGGCGGGGCAGCCGGCGAGGTCGCTTCGGCTGGCTGACGTCACGGGCGGGATCGCGGTCGGTCACCCCTTCCCGCAACAGGAAGCGCTGGAACGACCGCACGGACGACAGGGTGCGCGCGACGCTGGTCGCGGCGTACGGACGCTCGTCGTCGCCGTGGGTCGACGCCGACACCGAGGCGAGGAACGAGCGCACGATGCTGGGGTCGACGTCGGACGGCCGCTCGACGTCGCGGGCCTCCAGGAACGCCAGGTATCGTCCGAGGTCCCGCCGGTAGGCCGACAGGGTATGCGGGGAAAGCCCCCGCTCCACCGTCAGGTGATCGAGGTAGCGGCCCGCCCACACCGTGAGCCCCTCCTCCGACCGCGACGCCGGGTCAGGCGGACCCATCCATCAGCGGCCCGAGCGGGGCCACCTCGAGCCCGTGTGCCGAGGCCACGCCCTCGTTCGTGACCCTGCCCGCGAACACGTTGACGCCGTGCCCCAGCGCGGGATCGTCGCGGACCGCGCCGCGCAGCCCACGGTTGGCGATCTCGAGCGCGTACGGGAGCGTCACGTTCGTCAAGGCGTAGGTCGAGGTCCTCGGGACGGCACCGGGCATGTTCCCGACGCAGTAGTGGACCACGTCGTCGACCACGTACGTGGGCGCGGAGTGGGTAGTGACATGCGAGGTCTCGAAGCAGCCGCCCTGATCGATCGAGATGTCCACCATCACGGCGCCGGCCTGCATCTCGCGGACGGTCTCGGTGCTCACGAGGCGGGGCGCGCGGGCGCCGGGTACGAGGACGGCCCCGACCACGAGGTCCGCCCGGAGCACCAGGCGTTCGACGGCGAGCCGTGAGGACATCACCGTCTGGATCCGCCCCTTCCAGATCTGATCGACGAACCGGAGGCGCTCGACGTTCTTGTCCACGATCGTCACCTCGGCCTCCATGCCGGCGGCGATCCATGCGGCATTCGTGCCGGCCATCCCCGCGCCCAGGACGACGACCCGGGCTGGGGCCACGCCGCTCGCGCCGCCCATCAGGACCCCTCGCCCGCCCCTGGGCCGTTCGAGGTAGGTCGCCCCGCAGTGGGGCGCCATCCGGCCCGCGATCTCGGACATCGGCGCGAGGAGCGGGAGCCGCCCGTCGGCGGTCTGGACCGTCTCGTAGGCCACCGCCGCGACCTCCCGCTCGACGAGGAAGCCGGTCAACCCCTCGTCCGCGGCGAGATGGAGGTACGTGAACAGCACCTGGCCCGGTCGGAACCGGCCGTACTCGGAGGCCTGCGGCTCCTTCACCTTGAGGATCAGGTCCGCCGCGGCGAACACCGAGTCCGCATCCGGAACGATCTCGGCGCCTGCGGCCACGAAGTCCTCGTCGTGGAGGGCGGACCCCTCGCCGGCCCCGGCCTCCACGAGCACACGGTGTTCGGTGTGCACGAACTCGCGCACGCCCTCGGGCGTCGCCGCCACCCGGAACTCGTTGTCCTTGACTTCCTTCGGGATGCCGACGATCACGTCGCCTCCCCTCCCGGATCCCGCGCTCGGATCCCGGCCGAAGCCTACCGGGTGCCGCCCGGGAACCGAGCCCCGTACAGGAGCAGGACGAGGGCGGTCTTCGCGTCGCGGACCCGTCCGGCGCCGGCCGCGTGGATCATCGCCGGAAGGGGGCGACGGACCACCTCCAGGCCGGGTTCGGGCGTCCCCTCCGGCTCGGGGTCCGTCCGCGCCCAGAACAGGTGGACGTACTCGTCGGTCATCCCGGCCGACGCGTAGCATCCGCCCAGGAATTCGATCGCCGCATGCGTGAACCCCGTCTCTTCGCGGAGCTCTCGGGCCGCGCAGGTGAGGGCGTCCTCGCCTTCCACGTCGAGCAGCCCCGCGGGGACCTCGAGGAGGTCCTCGCGCACCGGAGGGCGGAACTGCCGGACGAGCAGCACGTCGTCGGCCGGCGTGATCGGGAGGACCGCGGCCGCGCCGGGGCGCCGGACGACCTCGTAGTCCCCGATCCCGGGCCATGCCTCGACGTCCACCGCCACGTACCGACCGTCGAACGCCCGCGCCGACGAGAGCGGCTCGCGCACCGAGGTCTCAGCCGACCGCGACGGGTCGCTGGCTGCGGTCCCGTCGGTGGATCGCGGCCGCACCCACGAACTCACGGAACAGCGGGTGGGGCCGCGTGGGCCGGGACCGGAGCTCCGGGTGGAACTGGCCGGCGATGAAGAACGGGTGATCGGGGAGCTCGATGATCTCGGTCAGGCGTCCGTTGTGGGAGTTCCCGGAGAGCACGAGCCCGCCGGCCTGCAGCGCGTCATGGTAAGCCGGGTTCACCTCCCAGCGGTGCCGGTGGCGCTCGTACACCACGTCCTCTCCGTAGCAGCGGGCGGCGAGGGTTCCGGGCACCACGTGGCAGGGCTGCGCCCCGAGCCGCATCGAGGCGCCCAGGTCCGACACGTTCTTCTGCTCGGGGAGCAGGTCGATGACGGGATGCGGCGAGGCGGGGTCGAACTCGCTCGAGTTCGCCCCCTCCAGCCCGCACACGTTCCGAGCGAACTCGATCACCGCGCACTGCAGGCCGAGGCAGATCCCCAGGAACGGGACCTCGCGATCCCGCGCGAACCGCACGGCCGCGACCTTCCCCTCGACGCCACGGACCCCGAACCCGCCCGGGATCAGGATCCCGTCCACGTCGCCCAGCGCCTCCTGGGTCGCGCCACCCCCGAGGTCGTCGGAGGCGATCCACGCGATCTGCACGTCGGCGCCGTGATGGAACCCGCCGTGGCGCAACGCCTCCATCACGGAGAGGTAGGCGTCGCGCAGGTTCACGTACTTCCCGACGACCGCGATCCGGACCGGGTCCCTCGCCTCATCGATCCGACGGACCAGGGCCTCCCATTCGGACAGATCCGGCGACCCCTCGATCCCCAGGTGTCGGGCGAGCTCGGTGTCCAGGCCCTCACGATGCAGCGTGAGGGGAACCTGGTAGATCGACGGCGCGTCGACCGCTGAGATCACGCCGCTGATCGGCACGTCGCACAGCAGCGAGATCTTCTCCTTCAGGTTGCGGCCGATCGGGCGGTCCGAACGACAGACGATCGCGTCGGGCTGCAGCCCGAGCGAGCGGAGTTCCTTGACCGAGTGCTGCGTCGGCTTCGTCTTCAGCTCGCCGGTCGGGCCGATGAACGGCATCAGCGAGACGTGGACGAACGCGCAGTGATCGCGGCCGATCTCGTTGCGGAGCTGGCGGACCGCCTCGAGGAACGGCAGCGACTCGATGTCCCCTACGGTGCCGCCGATCTCGACGATCACGAGGTCGGCCGCCTCGGTCTCGGCGAGCGCCCGGATCCGCTCCTTGATCTCGTCCGTGATGTGCGGGATCACCTGCACCGTCTTGCCCAGGTAGTCGCCGCGTCGCTCCTTCGCCAGGACGCTCGAGTAGACCGCGCCCGTCGTGAAGTTGGATCCGCGATGGAGGTCCTCGTCGACGAAGCGCTCGTAATGTCCGAGGTCGAGGTCGGTCTCGGCGCCGTCGTCCAACACGAAGACCTCGCCGTGCTCGAAGGGGTTCATCGTCCCGGGGTCGACGTTGATGTATGGGTCCAACTTCTGGATCGCGACCTTCAACCCGCGGGACTTGAAGAGGCGGCCGAGCGACGCGGTGGTGATGCCCTTGCCGAGGCCGGAGGCGACTCCCCCCGTGACGAAGATGAACTTCGGTTGCGACTTCACCACGGGACGCCAGCCTAGCAGACGTCCCCCGGCGGTCCGCCCGTTCGGGTCGAGACTTCCCCGATCCCTGCGAAGTTCATCGAGCCGCGCCGGTCGGCGGCGGCGGCGGGATCCGACCCAGGCGGTCGAACCACCGCAGCGGGGGGAACGCCTCGATCGCACGCGAGAGCGAGAGCGTCTCGGCCACCAGGTTGAGCCCCACGAGGGCGACCGCCAGGAGGGCGAGCCCGGGGTCCGACGTGGCGGTCACGAGCGCGACGCCGACCGCGAACCCCAGGAGGTTGGCCCCGGCATCGCCGAGCATCGCCCGTTCCCGCACGTCGAACGGCAACGCCACCAGGGCGCCCGCCGTGACTCCCACCCAGACGCTCGCCTCGGACCACCCCCGGAGCGAGCCGGCCAACGCGGCACCCACGATCATCGCCGACACCAGCAGGTACCACTTCAGCGCTCTGCCGGGGGCGACGTCCAGGCCGTTCCAGAGGTTGGCCGCCGCAGCCAGGACCACGACGCCGGAGAGCCTGCCGAGCGTCGATCGGTCTCCGGGCGTGGCCATGACCACGACGGCGGACCCGACCGTGATCACCGCCTTCAGCAGGCCCGTCGTGAGGTGACCGTCAGCGAGCGCCCGGAGGTGTCCACGGAGCCCACGCGCCCGCTGCGGCGACAGGTCGTCGACCAGGCCCGCCGCGGTCACCAGCACGCACGCGAGGGTCGCCACGAGGACCGGAGCCGCCTGTCGGCCCGGCTCCGCGAAGGCCCGCACGATCAGGGTCCCCATCAGACCCGCCGCGACCCCTGCGACGAGCGGCGGGATCCACAGGGTGCGAGGGAGGAGCACCCCCCGATGGTTCGGCGCTCGCAGGCGGTCCAGGACGCTCATCGACGGCGGGTGCGGACGAGAACGGCGCTGGCGATCTCGACCCCCTGCCGACCCCGGTGCGCGAACCCCCGCAGTCCCCGGCCGGTGGGTCGATGCCGGAGGCCGGGCACCGGAACTTCCTCCACCCGGAACCCCGCGCGAGCCGCGTCGATCGTCATCGCGGTCTCCACGCCGAACCCGGCCGCCAGGGGTCGAACGGCGGAGAGACAGGCTCGCGTGATGACCCGCTGTCCCGAGAGCGGGGCGCTGGTCCGGAGGCCGGCGAGCCGTCGGATCGCCCACGCGGCGAACCGTCGGACGCCCCCGAGGCCCCCGCCCTCCTGCGGGGGCAACACGGCGATCGCCAGATCGACCCCGGCGGCGCACGCGTCCAGGAGCGCCCCCAGCCCCGATGCCGAGCTCCCGAGATCGGCGTCGGCGAACACCCAGACGTCGGCCTCGGGCAGTCGGCGAAGGGCGCCCTCCATCGCCGAGCCCTTCCCTGCCCGACGGGGGATCCGGATCACGGTGGCGCCGGCGGCGAGGGCCACGGTTGCCGTCGCGTCCGTCGATGCGTCGTCGACCACGACCACTTCCCCGACCAGCAGGGCTCGGAGGGCCCGGACCGTGGCCCCGACGGACGATTCCTCGTTCCGCGCGGGCACCAAGGCCACGATGCTCCAGGGGGACGCCATCGTCAGGCCGGGCTCGGGAGGAGCCGTGACGCGCCGTCCCCCGTCCCGTAGTCCCCCCCGGTGCCCGATAGCAGCACCTCCTGGATCCCCAGGATCAACGCGGCCCCGCCGATCGGGACGTCCGCGTCGTCGACGGTCGCGAGCGGTTCCGAGTCGGCGTCGACCTCGAGGCGGACGGCGGCGACGAACCCCGCCTCCGAGGCGAGCCCCTCCGCGGCCGCCGTCGTCATCTCGAGCGTCACGAGGGAGGTCGTGAGCGGGACCAGGAACGCCTCCGGCGCCGGCGAGACGTCCGCGGACCCACCGCCGATCACGACGGCGATCTGCTCCGGTCCACCGATCTGGGCGAGCGAGACGTCCGAGAGTGCGGGCTGACCAGCCGTCACGAAACCCGCCGAGAGCAGCTCGCCGAGCAGATCGTCGTCACCGCCCGACGGGTCCGGAACCGTGGCGAGGCGTTGGGCGAGCTCTGCCGCCGCCGCGGCCGCGAGCTCGTCGGGGGAGCTCGTGTCGGGCATCCCGACGATCGCGGCGAGCTCGGCCTGCGTGGACGGGTCGTCGGCGACGACCTCCGAGCGCACCGTGAGCGTGGTGAGGATGGTGGCGCCGGACAGGTCCAGGGCCCGGCGGGCCTCCGCGAGCGTGGCGTCCTCCACGCCGTCCTGCGTCACGATCACGACCGGCCGGCCGAAGAGGCGGTCGCTCACGAGGAACGGCAGCGCCTGCTCGCTGAAGGCGGCGAGCGTGGCGAGCTCCTGACGCTGTTCCGTGACCGTCTGGCGCAGGTCGTCGAGGTCCTTGCGGAGCTCGGCGGTCTGGCTCCGCAGCGTGTTCACCAGCCCCTGGTCGAGGACCGTCGTGCCCGCGAGCACGCCCAGCCCGAGGGCGAGGAACACGGCCACGATCGAAACCAGGTGATACCGCCAGGAGATCACCGGCTCAACGGGCTCCCGCGCTCACACCAGCTCCCGGAGCTGGAAGACCCACTGCTGGAGCTGCTCGACGAACAGATCCCAGTACAGGCGGAGCGGGGGCGAGACCCACACGACCACGAGCATCGCGAACAGGGCCGCACCCACGAGCAGCAGGGCGTCGCGCTTGCGGAACCCACGGCCGCGGTAGATCCGAGACACCCCCTTGGCGTCGACGAGGATCTCACCGACCCGCAGACGGACCAGGAACGTGCTCGACATCCCGGCCCGTCCCTTGTCGAGGAACTCCCGCAGGTTCCCATGCGACCCGACCGCCACGATCAGGTCCGCCCGTTTCTCGTGCGCCAGGAGGAAGGCCACGTCCTCGCTCGTGCCCGCCGAGCGCACCTCCGTGTACGGCATCCCCAGCCGATCCAGGCGCTCACGACCCGGAGCCTCGCCGTCCGCGTATGCGTGCAGGACCAGCTCGGTCGGGGTCCGGCGTCGGCCCGCCGGACGAGCGGCGAGCCGCAGGGCCGTGTCCGAGACGCTGTCCATGTCCCCGACGATCAGGTCGGGGACGTACCCCTCGTCGAGGAGAGCGTCGGCGCCACCGTCCACACCCATCAGCACCGGCCGCACCTCGTGGATGTACGAGCGCAGGGCCGCGAGGTCCTCTCGGTACGAGTAGCCGCGCGTGACCACGAGCACGGTGCGCCGGACCAGGTCGTGCCGCAGCGCCGGCAGACCCGCCCCGCCGAAGAGGAGGTCGCGCTCGTCCTGCATGTACGCGAGCGTGTTGCGGGCGAAGTCGTCGAACCGGTCGGCGAGGGACGCCTGGGCGGCCTCCATCGAGCGCAGGACGGACGCGTGGCTCTGCCGCACGCCGATCGCGACCAGTCGCTCCCCCACGAACACCCGATCCCCGTCCAGGCGGATCGCGTCGCCCTCGCGGACCTTCTCCAGCAGCAGGGCGCCGATCTGGTCGATCAGTGGGATCCCGGCTTCAGTGAGGATGAGTGGTCCGAGGTTCGGGTACCGCCCCGAGATCGAGGATCCTGCGTTCACGACGGCCGCGACGCGGGCCTCGACGAGCCCCTCCGCCGCGACGCGATCCAGGTCCTCGTGAGCGATCACGGCGACATCGCCCGGCTGGGCCCTCGCTACCAGGTCCTTCGTGCGACGGTCGACCCGCGCGACCCCGCCCTCCGCCCGGGGGCGTCGTAGCGGACGCCGCCGCGTCCCTCGGATGCTCGACGTGGCCGTGAAGCCCCTCCGGTCTCGGTCGGATCGGGAGCCGGCACAGGCCATCCGCGGATGCGCGCGCCGGACGAACGCCCAGCGTAGCGGACGGCCGTCAGCCCGCGCGGGCCGCCGCCAGGAGCTCCTCGGCGTGCGCGACGGCCCCGTGAGCGTCGGTGAGCCCGGCCAGCATCCGCGAGAGCTCGTGGACGCGTTCATCGTCGTCCAGGATCCGGATCGCTGCGCGGCCCCCGACCTTCTCCACGCGGACGTGGCGGTCGGCGAAGCAGGCGATCTGCGGGAGGTGGGTGACCACGATCACCTGGCGATCCTGAGCCAGGCGGGCAAGTCGACGCCCTACCGCCAGACCGGCCTCGCCCCCGATCCCCGCGTCCACCTCGTCGAACACCAGCGTCGGCACGTCGTCGGCGTCCGCGAGCACGCTCCGGCACGCCAGCATCGCTCGGGAGAGCTCCCCCCCTGACGCCGTCGTGGCGAGCGGCCGAGCCGGCTGTCCGTGGCCCGGGGAGAACCCGAGCGTCACGTCCTCGGCCCCCATCGGACCCGGCTCGGCACGCGGGACCAGCTCCACGAGGACGGCCGCGGCGGGGAGCCCGAGGTCGTGAAGCTCTTCCTCGATCGCGCTCGCGAGCCCCGGCGCGGAGCTCCGGCGTCCCTCGCCGACCCGGTCGGCGAGCGTGACGACCGCGTCCCGGGCGGCTTCGACGTCCGCCTCCAACTCCTGACGCCGAAGCTCCGATCCCGTCAGCATCGCGAGCCGGGCAGCGGCCTCGTCGAGGTACGCGAGGACCTCCAGATCCGTCTCGCCGTACTTGCGTCGGAGCGCCCCGAGCGACGCCAGGCGTTCGCGGATCGCGACGAGCCGCTCGGGGTCGACCGTCACCGAGCCGGTCCAGGCGCGGACGTCGCGCGCGAGCTCGTCGAGCTCGGCCGTCAGGTCCATCGCTCGCCCGGCCACCGGGAGGAGCGACACGTCGACCTCGGCGGCACTTCGGAGCGCCGCCGCCGCCTCCCGCAAGCCGTCAGCCGACGAGGGCTCTCCCGCCAACAGGTCCTCGACCAGCGCTCCGACCTCGGCCAGGCGTTCGGCGTTGCCGAGCCTGGCCTCCTCGATCGCGAGCGCATCGGACTCACCCGGCCGGGGAGCCATCGCCTCGATCTCGCGCACCTGGAACGCGAGCAGGTCGAGCTCTCGCTCGCGCTCCCGCTCGGCGTCCCGCAGGGCACGGAGCTCATCGTCGAGCGCCCGCCAGCGCTCCCAGGCCTCCCGGTAGCGCCGGAGCATCGCCAGGTGGTCCGGGCCGGCGGATCGATCCAGGAAGGCGGTCTGGGTGGCCGGCGTCCGCAGCCGTTGGGCGTGCTGCTGACCGTGGATCTCCACGAGTCCCGCGCCCAGCTCCGACAAGGCAGATGCCGTGGCGAGCCGCCCGGAGATCCGGGCTCGGCCCCTCCCATCGGCGTCGACGGCTCGGGCGAGGATCACCTCGCCGTCTTCGGCCCACTCGCCGGCTTCCGCCGGCGCGTCGAACCGCGCCTCGACCCCCGCGGCCTTCGCGCCGTCGCGGACGAGGGCGGCCGTGGCGCGCGCACCCAGGGCGAGGGCAAGGCCGACCGTCACCATCGTCTTGCCCGCACCGGTCTCGCCCGTCAGGACGTTCAGCCCCGGATGCAGCTCCAGATCCAGGTCGTCGATGACCCCCAGATCGCGGATGTGAAGCTCGCGGAGCACGGCGCGATGCTAGTCGCCGCCGGCGACATCTCCGCGAGCGTCCGGGAGATCGAACTTGTCGCGCACCCGCGTCAGGAACGGGGCGGCATCCTCGCGGCGGACCAGCCGGGCGGGACGCCCCGCGGCCGCGATCCGAACCCGTCCACCGACGGGGAGCTCGACGCTCTCCCGACCGTCCGCTGACAGCAGCCCGGCTTCGTCGCCGACGACCTCGATCTCGACGACCTGCCGGTCGTTCAGGACGAACGACCGGTCGAAGACCATGTGGACGGCGACCGGGGTCACCACGAGGCACGGGACGTCAGGACTCACGATGGGGCCGCGCGCCGAGAACGAATACGCGGTGGATCCCGTCGGCGTCGCCACGACGACGCCGTCGGCGGAGAGGGTCGTGACGTACTCGCCGTCCACGGCCAGGGTCAGACGCACCAGCCGGTGCCGCGCGCGCTTCTCGACCATGATCTCGTTGAGCGCCCACTGCGGCGCGAAGTCGGCACCAGCCACCGGTTCGGCCGTCACCGCCATGCGCCGCTCGATCGCTACGTCGTCGGCGAGCGCCCGCCGGATCAGGTCGAGGGCGGCATCCGGATCGACCTCGGTCAGGAACCCGAGCCGGCCCACCTTCACCCCGAGCACCGGGCAGTCGGCCGCGGCGGCGGCGTGGGCGGCGCGCAGGAACGTCCCGTCACCGCCGACCGAAACCACGAGGTCGAGACCGTCGGCCGGCGTCCCATCGGACAGCGCGACGATCGCTACGCCGTCTCCGGTGAGCGCGTCGCGCAGCCCCGAGGCCGCGGCCACGGCCGGGCCTCGGCCCTCGTGGACGACGAACCCGACGCGGCTCATCCGCGCAACGCCCCGCCCTCGATGATCGCCTCGTCGATGCCGGCGAGGGTCCCGTCCTGGGTCGCTCCCCCTCTGGCGTGCAGGAGGAACTCGACGTTGCCTGCGGGGCCCAGCAGGGGCGAGGCCACCACCGCCACCGGCGCGAGACCGCAGCGCCGCAGCGCCGTCGCCACCCGATCGATGGCCCATCGCCAAACGGCGGGGTCGGCGACGACGCCGCCGCGACCCACGTCGCTCCGATCCGCCTCGAACTGTGGCTTGACCAGCAGGATCAGATCCGCCGACGGCGACGCCACCCCAGCGAGCGCCGGCACGACGCTCGCCAGCGACACGAACGACAGGTCCGCCACGATCAGATCCGGAGGGAACGGCAGGTGCTCGGGTCGGAGGGTCCGCACGTTCGTCCGCTCGAGGACGACGACCCGTTCGTCCGTGCGGAGCTCCCACGCGAGCTGTCCGTAGCCGACGTCGACCGCGATCACCCGCCGGGCGCCACCGCGCAGGAGTCGGTCGGTGAACCCGCCCGTGGACGCGCCTGCGTCGAGCGCATCGCGTCCACGCGGGTCGACCCCGAGTCGCGCCAGCCCGGCATCGAGCTTCCACGCGCCGCGTGAGACGACACGCTCCCGGACCGTAGCGATCACGACCGGCTCGTCCGCCGACACCATCGTCGCCGGAGCGCTCAGCGGTCGTCCGCCCACGGTCACCCGGCCCGCCAGCACGGCCTCGCGAGCCTCCTCCTCGGAACCGGCCAGCCCCCGGCGGACGAGCTCCGCGTCAAGCCGGCGACGGGTCATCGAGCCGATCAGTCGGCCGACGCCGGCTTCGCGCTCCGGGCCGTGGTGGTAGAGGCCTTCGCCGCCGTGGCGGGCTTCTTGCGGGCCGTGGTCTTCCTCCGGCCGGATCCACCCGACGCCGTCATCCCCGCGGTCCGCTCGAGATGACGGACGCGCTTCTTGACGCCATCGAGCTCGGCCTGTGTCGCCAGACCCATCCCTCGGAGCTGTTCGGAGATCTCGCGCCGGATCCCCTCACGGATCCGCTCGCGGTTGTGCTGCGACCACTCCAACAGATCCGCGGCGGCCTTCGCGACCTGGTCCTTCGCCGTGCCTGGCTCCATGAAGCCCTTCGCGATCTCCTGGGCCCTGGCTGGGGTTAGGTTGCCGATCGCGGCCTCGATCCCTCTGCGCATCTCGTCCAGCGTCGTCATCTCGATCCCTCCGTCGGCTCGATCCCGCTCCCGTAGGGGAGCATACCCGTGCTCCCTGCGCGCTCAGCTGGGATCGGGGGGTCAGCCGGGGCTCGACGCGTCGGGTGCCCACCCGCCGGTGAGGATCTCGAGGCCGGGAGCGACGAGCGTCGGCCGCGCGGTGGATGCGGCGAGATCCTCGGGACCGGTGATGCCGCTCAGCACCAGGAGCGAGTCCCACCCGAGCCGGTTCGCGCCCTGGATATCCGTGTCCAAACGATCGCCGATCACGAGCGGCCGGCCACCGCCCGCGCGCCGGAGGGCCGCCTCGAAGATGGCAGCGTGCGGCTTCCCGACGACCTCCGGGTCGACCCCCGTCGTCGTCCCGATCGCGGCCACGATCGCACCGGCGCCGGGCCATCGCCCATCGGGTGCAGGGTAGGAAGCGTCGGCGTTCGTTGCCACGAACGCCGATCCACGCTGGATCAGGAGCGAAGCCCTGCGCAGCTTGGCGTAGTCGACCGCGCGATCCCACCCCACCACGACCACCTCCGCGGCATCCGGGTCGCCGTCGAGCACCGCGATCGATCGGTCCTCGAGGGCTTCGCGGATCCCGGTCTCACCGATCACGAACGCCTCACGAACGCCCCGAGCCGCGAGGAGGTCCGACGTCGCCAACGCCGAGGTCTCGACCTCATCCGGATCCGCTTCCACGCCGACGGATCGGAGATGGGCAACGACCATCGCGGGCGTCCGCGCCGAGTTGTTCGTGACGAAGGCCACCCGCTTGCCGAGGTGCCGGATCGCGTCGACCGCTCCTGCGGCGCCGGGGATCGCCTCCTGTCCCCGGTAGAGGACGCCGTCGAGGTCGAACAGGAAGGCGTCGTAGCGGTCCGCGGGCGCCCCCATCAGTCGCCGAAGGACCCGCACGCAGACCGCAGCCATCGCGAGAGCGGTGCCGGAGCAACGCGACTGCTATACAGGGTGGATGCCTCGCATCGCTCCGTTCGCCGCGCTCACCTTCGACCCCGCGGTCGTGGGACCCCTGGAGCGGGTCACGGCGCCTCCTTACGACGTTATCTCAGACGAGCAGCGCGACCGCTACGCCGACGACCCGCACAGCATCGTGCGCATCGACCTCCCACACGAGATCGGCGATCGCCAAGATCGCTACGCGACGGCGGCCGGCATCCTCGACGCCTGGATCCGGGAGGGGGCCCTCCGGCGTGAACCGATCGCCTACTACGCCTACGAGATGGACCATGCCCACGGGAGGGTTCGCGGCCTGCTCTGTGCGCTCCAGCTCGAGGCGTGGGGCGGCGCCGTGATCCCGCACGAGCGGACCATGACCGGTCCGCTCGACGATCGCCTCCGGCTGCTGCGCGCGACCCGAACCCACCTCTCCCCGGTGTACGGGACGATCGCCGGGCGGTGCGACCCGCTCGACGAGCTGTTGAGCGGGATCGCGGGCTCGATCCCCGCCGCCGACCTGACCGACACGCACGGGACCCGTCATCGGATGTGGCCGGTGTCGGCCGAGGTCGCGGTCGACCGCTGGATCGCCGAGGAGCCGTTCCTCATCGCGGACGGGCACCATCGCTACACGACCGCCCTCACCTACCGTGACGAGCGCCGGGCGACGGACGGAGCCGGGCCCTGGGACGGGATCCTGGCGTTCCTCGTCGACGCCGGCGCGGAACCGCTCCCCGTCCGGCCGTTCCATCGCATCCAGCTCTCGGGCGACGTGCCGACCCCCGATCGCGAGCTCCCTGACCTCGACGCGGCCCTGGCCGACGTCTCCGACGAAGGACTCCGCGTCGCGGTGGCGACCCCCGGACCGGATGGCGTGCGGTTCGGCATACTGCAGCTCCCGGGCGAGGCGCCGGCCGTCCGCGCGCTGCACGCATCCGTCCTCGACGCCGTGACCGATCCCGCGCAGCTCCGGTTCACGCCCGACGCCGAACGGGCGGTCGCAGCGGTGCGCGACGGAGCCGTCGCCGCCTACCTGCTGCCCGGAACCACCCCGGACCGGATCCGCACGGTGGTCGAACGGGGGGAGCGCCTACCGCAGAAGTCCACGTACTTCTGGCCGAAACCACGCACCGGCATGGCCCTGATGCCCTTGGGCCCCGCCTGATCCGGTGATGCGGACCTGCCTCCGGCCGGTTCGCCGGAGCGGGCTCCGCTCAGCTCGGATCGACCGGCTCCAGCTTCTTGATGCCCGTCGCGACCACCTCCGTGAGGCTCCTCGCTCCGGCGCCGCTCCGATAGAACCGTCGGACGAGCTGTCCATGGACCAGGACCACGTCGCCCTTGGCGATGCCCTTCAGAGCCCGTCGGCCGACCGTCGTGTGCCACGCGGCGACGGGGAGGGGGAGGAGGCGCTTGCCGGCCTCCGGGACGGCGAGCCGGAGCTCGGTGACCTCATCGCCCGACGGCATCCGGCGCTCCACCGGATCGGCCGCCACGGTGCCCGCGAGGACGACGACGTTCACCGTCACCATGGCTCCTCCTTCCGCGCGTCACGCTAGCACCGGGGACCGACATGACCGCCCGTACACTGCCGCAGTGGCACAGGTCCCCGTGGTCTTCGACGTCGCGCCCGGTATCACCGCGATCGACACGTTCATGGGCGGGCGCGAGCGCTACACGGCCGCGTACCTGATCCGCGGCCGCTTCCCCACGCTGATCGAGACCGGGCCTACGACCTCGGTCGACCCGGTCGCGCGGGCGCTCGCCTCCCTCGGCCTGGAAGCCGGGGAGCTCGCGAACATCGTCCTCACCCATATCCACCTCGACCACGCGGGCGGGGTCGGCGGTCTCGCGGTCCGATTCCCACGTGCGAGGGTGCACGTCCACGACCGCGGGGCCCGCCATCTGGTCGACCCGACCCGCCTGGTGGCGAGCGCGACCCGGGTCTACGGCGAGGAGCGGATGGCGAGCCTGTTCGGACCCGTCGAGCCGGTTCCCGCGGATCGCGTCAGGTCGCTCGCGGACGGCGACACGATCGACGTCGGCGGTCGCACGCTCGAGGTGATCGATACCCCCGGCCACGCCTCGCATCACGTCGCCATCGTGGAGGCGTCGTCCGGGGTCGTCTTCACGGGCGATGCGCTCGGGATCCACGTGCCCGACCTGCCCATCCTCCGTCCCGCGACGCCGCCGCCGGACTTCGACCTCGAGCTCGCCGTCCGGAGCATCCGCGCCATCCGGGCCCGGCGGCCGACGGCGTTGCTGTTCGCGCACTTCGGACCCATCGCGGAGACGGATCGGACGTGCGAGCTCGCGGAACGAAGGCTCCGCGAATGGTGCGCGACCGTCGGCGCCGCGCTGGACGAGACCGACGACCTCGATCGGATCGTCGAGCTCCTCCGCGACCAGGTCGCCGGCGAGCTCGCGACCGGGGCGGAAGCCCAGCTCGATCTCGATCGCCTGGAGACCTTGTCGAGCATCCGGATGAACGCCATGGGCATCGTCCGGTACCTCACCCGCTCGCGGGGACACGCCGACGCCGGGCGATCGCCTCAGCCGAGCTGAGCCAGCCGCTCCGCCACGTCGAACGCTCCGGGATCGTGACGCAAGATCTTGCGGAATTCCTCGGCCGCCTCCCGCCGACGACCGGCTCGCTCGAGGATGTCGCCTCGCACGTACCACAGGCGCAGGGTGTAGGCCTCCGACACGTCCTCACGGGTCTTCGCGCGACGCAGGAAGGCCAGGGCCTCGGCGGAGCGCCCTTGATCCGCGAGGGCCGACGCCGCCACGATCACCGCCTCGGCCTTCGCCTCGTTCGGCGCCGATCCGCGGAGCTCCTCCTCCGCGAGCGGCACAGCCTCGGCGGGCCGCCCCATGGCGCGCAGGCTGTCGGCGATCAGGTGATTCTGGTCGACGCGGCCGGACAAGCGGCGATACGCCTTGAGCTCGGTCAGGGCCTCCTGCCACCGCTCCTGGCCGTAGAGCGCCATCCCGAGAACCTCGCGAACGGACGCCGAACGCGGGGCGAGCTGCTTCGCCTTCTCGGCCTCACGGACGGCCGCGACGCTGTCCCCGCGATCGAGGAGCTCGATCGCGCGCGCCAGCCGCGAGATCGCCGGGTCCTGATCCGACGGTCGCGCGGTGCGGCGGATCTCGTCCGCGAGGGGGCCGGGGAGCCGGGCCGTCGGGCGGCCGGTGGGCCGGCCCTTCCCCACGGGTCGCGGACGCAGGCTCTTCGGCATCGGCTCAGCCTACGCGGAACGCCGAACGGGCCGCCCGGAGGCGGCCCGTTCGAAGATGTTCCGGCGGCGACCTACTCTCCCACCCGGTCGCCCGGGCAGTACCATCGGCGCGGGAGGGCTTAACTTCCGGGTTCGGGATGGGACCGGGTGTTTCCCCTCCGCTATGGCCACCGAAACGGTGTCTCCCGATCTTGCGATCCGGAAGCGGTTGAGGGTGGGCCCTCGAGCGAGGCTCGAGAACCACGATAGCGAGCGCGAGCGGAGCCAAGTCCTCGGCCCATTAGTACCGGTCAGCTCCACACGTTGCCGTGCTTCCACTTCCGGCCTATCAACCTCGTGGTCTGCGAGGGGCCTTACCTGGTTACCCAGTGGGAGATCTCATCTCGAGGAAGGCTTCGCACTTAGATGCTTTCAGCGCTTATCCCTTCCGAACGTGGCTAACCAGCCGTGCCGCTGGCGCGACAACTGGCACACCAGAGGTTCGTCCACCCCGGTCCTCTCGTACTAGGGGTAGCTCCTCTCAGATCTCCTGCGCCCACAGCGGATAGGGACCGAACTGTCTCACGACGTTCTAAACCCAGCTCGCGTGCCTCTTTAACGGGCGAACAGCCCGACCCTTGGGACCTGCTCCAGCCCCAGGATGAGACGAGCCGACATCGAGGTGCCAAACCCTTCCGTCGATATGGACTCTTGGGAAGGATCAGCCTGTTATCCCCGGGGTACCTTTTAGCCGTTGAGCGACGGCCCTTCCACATGGAAGCCGTCGGATCACTAGGCCCAGCTTTCGCTCCTGCTCGACCCGTCGGTCTCGCAGTCAAGCTCCCTTGTGCCCTTGCACTCGCCGTCTGATTGCCAACCAGACTGAGGGAACCTTTGGGCGCCTCCGTTACCTTTTAGGAGGCAACCGCCCCAGTTAAACTGCCCACCAGACGCTGTCCCCGACCCGGATCACGGGCCTGGGTGAGAGTCCCAACATGTGAAGGGCGGTATTTCAAGGTTGGCTCCACCCCGGCCGGAACCGGAGCTTCGAAGCCTCCCGCCTATCCTACGCAACACATGCCAGAACCCAACATCAAGCTGCAGTAAAGGTCCCGGGGTCTTTCCGTCCTGCTGCGGGTAACGAGCATCTTTACTCGTCGTGCAATTTCGCCGAGTCCCTGGTTGAGACAGCGCCCAAGTCGTTACGCCATTCGTGCAGGTCGGAACTTACCCGACAAGGAATTTCGCTACCTTAGGACCCTTATAGTTAGGGCCGCCGTTTACCGGCGCTTAGGTTCAGAGCTTCGCTCCGAAGAGCTAACCCCTCCCCTTAACGTTCCGGCACCGGGCAGGCGTCAGTCCGTATACATCGTCTTACGACTTCGCACGGACCTGTGTTTTTAGTAAACAGTCGCTTGGGCCTGGTTTGTGCCACCTCATCGAGCTCAGGACGCGAGGTCCTTCACCCTACCGAGGTCGTCCTTCTCCCGAAGTTACGGACGCAATTTGCCGAGTTCCTTAACCAGGGTTCTCTCGATCGCCTGAGTATTCTCTACTTGCCCACCTGTGTCGGTTTGGGGTACGGGCACCTCGTCCACTCGCTAGAGGCTTTTCTCGGCAGCATGGGATCACTCGCTTCGCCTGAAGCGGCTCGGCGTCGTGCCTCAGGGTGACGGCCCTCCGGATTTGCCTGGAAGGCCCCCCTACGCACTTGCCCCAGGTCAACCAACGCCTGGGTCGAGCTACCCTCCTGCGTCCCCCCTTCGCTGGCCTAGTACCGCGTCGGTCGGTAGCCCCGAAGGGTTCCCTTAGTACCGCGGATTCGGCCTGGGCGCGGATGAGGTGGTACTGGAATATCAACCAGTCGTCCATCGCCTACGTCTCTCGACCTCGGCTTAGGTCCCGACTAACCCTGGGCGGATGAACCTTCCCCAGGAACCCTTGGGCATTCGGCGGACGGGCTCCTCCCCCGTCTTTCGCTACTCATGCCGGCATTCTCACTTCTCATGCATCCACCGCTGGGTTACCCCGCCGCTTCACACGCATGAGAACGCTCCCCTACCGATCCTCCGGCCTGGACCCGGGCGGCTTCCCGCCAGGGCCGAGCCATCTAGAGGATCCCGCAGCTTCGGTGTCGTGCTTGAGCCCCGATACATCGTCGGCGCAAGACCACTTGACCAGTGAGCTATTACGCACTCTTTCAAGGGTGGCTGCTTCTAAGCCAACCTCCTGGTTGTCTGGGCGATCTCACATCCTTGCCCACTTAGCACGAACTTAGGGACCTTAGCTGGCGATCTGGGTTGTTTCCCTCTCGGACACGGAGCTTAGCCCCCGCGCCCTCACTCCCGGGCTCTGGTCCGACGGCATTCGGAGTTTGACTGAGGTCGGTAAGCTTGTAGGCCCCCTAGCCCAATCAGTGCTCTACCTCCGTCGGAGAACGCCCGAGGCTGCCCCTAAAGGCATTTCGGGGAGAACCAGCTATCACCGAGTTTGATTGGCCTTTCACCCCTACCCACAGGTCATCCCCCAGGTTTTCAACCCTGGTGGGTTCGGTCCTCCACGAGGTCTTACCCTCGCTTCAACCTGCCCATGGGTAGATCACTCGGCTTCGGGTCTAGGGCACGCGACTCTTCGCCCGATTAGGACTCGCTTTCGCTTCGGCTTCCCGAGAACGGTTAACCTCGCCACGTACCGCTAACTCGCCGGCTCATTCTTCAAAAGGCACGCCGTCACCCCGCCTGGTCACCCAGGACGGAGCTCCGACAGCTTGTAGGCTCACGGTTTCAGGTGCTATTTCACTCCCCTCCCGGGGTGCTTTTCACCTTTCCCTCACGGTACTGGTTCACTATCGGTCGCCAGGGAGTGCTTAGCCTTAGGGGGTGGTCCCCCCAGATTCGCACGGGATTTCCGGGGTCCCGTGCTACTCGGGATCCCCACGAGGAGGCCGCTTACCTTTCGTCTACAGGGTTGTTACCTTCTGTGACGGCCCGTTCCATGGCCTTCGACTAGGCAGCGACTTTGTAACTCCTTGAACCCTCCGATGCAGGTTCATGTGGGTCCCACGACCCCGGCATGGCAACGCCATCGGGCTTTACCACCACACCGGTTTAGGCTCATCCCCGTTCGCTCGCCGCTACTAGGGGAGTCGCGGTTGCTTTCTCTTCCTCGCCCTACTGAGATGTTTCACTTCGGGCGGTTCCCTCCACAGGCCCTATGCGTTCAGACCTGGGTGACCGGGCATGACCCCGGCCGGGTTTCCCCATTCGGACATCTCCGGATCACAGCTCTCTCGGCAGCTCCCCGAAGCTTTTCGCAGCCAGACGCGTCCTTCATCGGCTCCTGGCGCCAAGGCATCCACCGTAAGCCCTTCATAACTTGACTGTTAGATGCTCGCGCTCGCTATCGAGTTCTCAAGCTGCCCGAGGGCTCGCACCCTCAAAGCTGAACAGTGTGTCGTCGGCTAGTGATCGACCTGGAGTCTTCCGGGTTGCGATCGGCACGAACGTCCGATCCCCGATAGTGCCAAAGGCTCCTTAGAAAGGAGGTGATCCAGCCGCACCTTCCGGTACGGCTACCTTGTTACGACTTCACCCCAATCGCGAGCCCCACCTTCGACGGCTCCCTCCACAAGGGTTAGGCCACCGGCTTCGGGTGTTGCCCACTTTCGTGGTGTGACGGGCGGTGTGTACAAGGCCCGGGAACGTATTCACCGCGGCATTGCTGATCCGCGATTACTAGCGACTCCGACTTCACGGGGTCGGGTTGCAGACCCCGATCCGAACTGAGCGCGACTTTTTGGGATTCGCTCCCCCTCGCGGGATCGCAGCCCTCTGTATCGCGCATTGTAGCATGTGTGCAGCCCTGGACATAAGGGGCATGATGACTTGACCTCATCCCCACCTTCCTCCGGTTTGGCACCGGCAGTCTCCCTAGAGTTCCCGGCATGACCCGCTGGCAACTAGGAACAGGGGTTGCGCTCGTTGCGCCACTTAAGGCAACACCTCACGGCACGAGCTGACGACAGCCATGCACCACCTGTGCGGGCTCCGAAGAGCGCCGTGTTTCCACGGTTTCACCCCGCATGTCAAGCCCAGGTAAGGTTCTTCGCGTCGCTTCGAATTAAGCCACATGCTCCGCCGCTTGTGCGGGCCCCCGTCAATTCCTTTGAGTTTTAGCCTTGCGGCCGTACTCCCCAGGCGGGGTGCTTAATGCGTTAGCTTCGGCACGGACGGGGTCGATATCCGCCCACACCTAGCACCCAACGTTTACGGCTAGGACTACCAGGGTATCTAATCCTGTTCGCTCCCCTAGCTTTCGCGCCTGAGCGTCAGGTAAGGCCCAGAGATCCGCCTTCGCCACCGGTGTTCCTCCTGATATCTGCGCATTTCACCGCTACACCAGGAATTCCGATCTCCCCTACCTACCTCTAGCCGTGCAGTATCGGATGCAGGCCCGGGGTTGAGCCCCGGGGTTTCACACCCGACTTACGCGGCCGCCTGCGCGCGCTTTACGCCCAATGAATCCGGACAACGCTCGTCCCCTACGTCTTACCGCGGCTGCTGGCACGTAGTTAGCCGGGACTTCTTCTGCAGGTACCGTCACTGATCGCTTCGTCCCTGCCGAAAGAGGTTTACAACCCGAGGGCCTTCATCCCTCACGCGGCGTCGCTGCATCAGGCTTTCGCCCATTGTGCAAGATTCCCCACTGCTGCCTCCCGTAGGAGTCTGGACCGTATCTCAGTTCCAGTGTGGCTGGTCGTCCTCTCAGACCAGCTACCCGTCGACGCCTTGGTAGGCCGTTACCCCACCAACGAGCTGATAGGCCGCGGGCCCATCCCTGACCGGCGGACCTTTCCTCGCAGAGTCATGAGGCTCCGCGAGAGTATCCGGTATTAGACCCGGTTTCCCGGGCTTATCCCAGGGTCAGGGGCAGGTTGCCCACGTGTTACGCACCCGTTCGCCGCTGTCCCCGAAGGTGGGTTACCCCTCCCTCGGTTCTCGCTCGACTTGCATGTGTTAAGCACGCCGCCAGCGTTCGTCCTGAGCCAGGATCAAACTCTCCGTAGAGATCCACGACCCCGCCCCGAGGGGCGAGGGTTCGCTTCCATCGTTGGAGTCGGCCGGCCACGGGAGGCACTCCCGGCCCGGCCTTCATCCGATCCCGCCCGATTGTCCGGACGGTTTCAGTACGTACCGTCTGCTGTGGATCGGAGGTGCGGCGAACCGCACCTCCCAGCTGACGGGATTAAGCACTGGCTTCCGACACACTGTTCAGTTCTCAAGGTGCGAGGCAGACGACGACCCCCGGGCGTGGTTGGGACCTCGCGAGGGGCTCGCGCCGACCTGTATCGTAGCAGGGCTCCTCGGGCCGTCAACCGGTGGCCCATCGGCCGGGTCAACGCAGACGCACGAACCTGCGGCGGCCGGACTGCAGCACCCGTCCGCGCAGCTCCTCAGCACCGTAATCTCGGTCCGGATCCGTCACGACCTCGCCGTCGAGCCGGATCCCACCTTGTTCGATCCGACGGCGCCCGTCTCCGTTGGAGGAGGCGAGACCCAGCTGCCACAGGACCCGGGGCAACCAGAACCGCCCCTCCGCTCCCGCCCAGCCTCCGTCGAGGGAAGCCTCATCGACGGACTCGGGGACCTCGTGCGCTCGGTGCACCCGTTCGAACCGCTCTTCGGCCAGTCCGCCTGAGCCTTCCCCGTGATACCGATCGACGACGGATCGAGCCATCCGGCGCTTCTCCTCGTTCGGATGGCGCGACCCATCGCCCAGCCCGCGGGCCGCGGCCGCGATCTCGTCGGGCCGTGTATGCGTCGCGAGCTGCAGGTACCGAACGATCAACTCGTCCGGGATGCTCATCAGCTTGCCGAACATCTCGTCCGGCGACTCGGTGAGCCCGACCCAGTTGTCCAACGACTTCGACATCTTCCGGATCCCGTCGGTCCCCTCGAGCAAGGGCATCGTCAACACGACCTGGGGATCCTGGCCGTATGCCCGCTGCACCTCGCGACCCATCAGCAGGTTGAAGGTCTGGTCGGTCCCGCCGAGCTCGACATCCGCCCGCACGGCCACCGAGTCGTAGCCCTGGAACAGCGGGTATAGGAACTCGACGACGCTGATCGGACGGCCCTGCCGATACCGATCCCGGAAGTCCTCCCGCTCGAGCATCTGGGCGACCGTCGCTACGCTCGCGAGCCGCAGGAGCTCCGGCATCGCCATATCGGCGCTCCACTCGGCGTTGCCGTGGATCTCGGCCCGTCCGACGTCGATCACGCGGCCGGCCTGCTCCAGATAGGTTCGGGCGTTCTCGGCGACCTCGTCGGCCTCCAGCATCGGTCGCATCTCGGACGCCCCCGACGGATCGCCGATCCGGGCCGTGAAGTCGCCGACGATCAGGACGGCGGTATGGCCGGCTTCCTGGAACTGCCGCAGCTTCCCCAGGACGACGGCGTGACCGAGCGTCAGGTCGGGTCGGCTTGGATCGACGCCGAGCTTCACGCGCAGTGGGCGCCCCGAAGCGAGCTTCTCGGCGAGCCCTCCCTCCGGCACGATCTCCGCGGCCCCGTCGGCGAGCACGCGAAGCGCGTCCGGACCCATGGCGTCGGGATGCTACCAGTGCGAACCCGAAGCCAAGGGTACGCTTCCCCGCATGAGGCCGATCCGGGGATCCGCCCTGCTCGCGACGCTATTCGTCGTGGTGGCGACCGCGTGCGGCACGCTCCCGAAGCTGGATGACTACCGCGAGCACGAGCTGCCGCTCGCGCAGACCTCGTTCCTGTACGCCTCGGACGGCACGCTGATCACCGAGCTCCACGCGGCAGAGGACCGGGTGATCCTCCCCCCGCGCTCGATCCCGGCCTCGATCCGCGACGCCGCGGTCGCGATCGAGGATAAGCGCTTCTACTACCACCACGGGATCGACGTCCGAGCGATCGTCCGAGCCGCGTATGCCGACGTGACGGCCGGACAGATCGTGGAGGGCGGCTCGACGATCACCCAGCAGCTGGTGAAGCAGCTGTACGTGGGGACCGACGAGACCTTCTCTCGGAAGATCGACGAGGCGGCGCTCGCGTGGCAGCTCGAGGACGAGCTGACGAAGGACCAGATCCTGACCCGCTACCTGAACACGGTCTACTTCGGACAGGGGGCGTACGGCGTGCAGGCGGCGGCGCGCTCGTACTTCGGCGTCGACGCGAACGACCTGACCCTGGACCAATCGGCGCTGCTCGCAGGGCTGATCCAGGCCCCGAACGACTACGACCCGTTCATCCATCCGACCCACGCACGCCAGCGCCGCAACCTGGTGCTCCGCGCGATGCTCGAGCAGGGCATGGTGAGCCCCGAGGTGTTCGAAGAGGCGCGACACGAACTCGTCGAGCTGGACCCGTCGCTCGATGAGCAGCGCTACCCGTACCCGTACTTCGTCGACTACTTCAAGCAGTGGTTCCTCTCGAACCCCGCGTTCGGACCGACCCGCGAGGACCGCTACCGGCTCCTGTTCACGGGCGGGCTGCGGATCGTCACGACGCTCGATCCATCGTTCCAGCGCGCGGCCGAGACCGCCGTGCACTCGGTCCTGTCGTACCCGGACGACCCCGAAGGCGCGATGACCGTCGTGGATCCACGGACCGGCTACGTGCGGGCGATGGTGGGAGGGCACGACGCCGACTACTGGAACGCCGAGAGCGACGACGGCCGCGTCAACCTCGCGACCGGTGGGAGCACGGGGCGCCAGGCCGGCTCCTCGTTCAAGCCCTTCGCCCTGGTGGCCGCTCTCGAGAACGGCATCTCGCCCACGACGGTCTTCCCCGCTCCGGCGTCGATCGAGATCCCCCTCGACGACGGCCAGGTCTGGGACGTCACGAACGCCGAGGGGAGCGGCTATGGATCGATGACCCTCGAGTCGGCCACGGTCAACTCGGTGAACACCGTGTACGCGCAGCTGATCGAGCGGTTGGGCGCGGACACGGTCGTCGAGGTCGCGAAGCGGATGGGCATCCGCTGCTGCCAACGCACCACGAATCCGAAGCGCCCGCTGCTCCCCTACCTGTCGGCGGTCCTGGGCACGAACGAGGTGAACACGCTCGAGATGGCCTCGGCGTACGGGACGCTCGCGGCGGGCGGGCGACACGTGAACCCCGTGCCGGTGATCAGCATCACCGACGCCCAGAGCCGGCTCTTCTGGCAGGCCGACCCCCGGCCCGAGCAGGTGATCGAGCCCGTCGTCGCGTCCGCGGCGAACCAGATCCTCCAGCAGGTGGTCCTGTACGGCACCGGGACCGCGGCCAACATCGGCCGGCCGCAGATCGGCAAGACCGGCACCGCTCAGGAGTACAGCGACGCCTGGTTCGTCGGCGCGATCCCGCAGCTCGTCGCCTCGGTATGGGTGGGCTTCCCGCAGGGACAGATCTCGATGGCCCCGCCCACGACGCGGATCACCGTGTTCGGCGGGACCTGGCCCGCGCAGATCTGGCGCCTCTTCATGCTGCAGGCGGCGGCCACGTTCCCGGTCCGGGAGTTCCCGTCCCCCGACGTCGAGTACATCTCCGTCGCGGTAGACGTGACCCAGGATCCCTTCTGCCTGCCCAACGCCTACACGCTCCCCCAGAACATCGAGACCCTGCAGTTCATCGTCGGCACCGAGCCGCTGCTCATGTGCACCACGCCGACCGAACTCCAGTCCGTAACGGTGCCGTCCGTGATCGGGCTCTCCCAGGCGGCGGCGACCGCGCTCCTCGAGCAGGCAGGCTTCTACGTGAGCGTGCAGATCGCCGTGTCGACCCAACCCCCAGGGACGGTGATCTCGCAGAGCCCCTCCGCCGGCACGACCGCGTTCCAGACGAGCTCGATCACGATCACGGTCTCGAAGAACGAGACGAGCCCGTCGCCCTGAGCGGGCTCCGGCCCGAGACGAACGAGCTCGAGGCGTCGAGGAATCGCCAGAGCCGTTCGGTCTCCCGGCGGATCCCGATGCGCGGCGTCGTCGCGATCGAGCCCGTCGCCGAGCCCGCGCCGATCCAGACGTCGTGGCCCGTCACCAGGTCCACCCCGTCGAGGGATCGGTCCACGCCGAGCGCCTGACAGAGTCGAGCGGGGCCGCGGCAGAGATCGGCGAGCGCGTGGCGGCCACGGAGCCGGCGCATCTCTTCGATCCCCAGGAGCGGCTCCCCGGCTCGCAGGAGCACGGCGCTCGCTTCGTCGGGTCGGCCGGTGACCGCGTTCATGCAGTGGTGCATGCCGTACGTGAAGTACACGTACAGGTGACCTGGCGGGCCGAACATCGTCGCGTTTCGGGCGGTCCGGCCCGGGAACGAATGGCTCGCGGCGTCGTCGCGCCGGTACGCCTCGGTCTCCACCACCCGGACCGCCAGCCGCGTGCCATCAGCCAGGTCGCGCACCAGGACCCGCCCCAGCAGGTCCGGCGCCACCTCCGTGACGGGTCGCCGGTAGAAGCTCCGCGGGAGCCTCCGGCCGATCACCGGACCGCGGTCTTCGCTAGGAACCGCCGGAGCTTCGAGATCGGCCACGCGTTGATCACGTCGTCCTTCGTGAGCCAGCCTCGCTGTGCCGTACCGATCCCGTACCGCAGCAGGTCGAGGTGTGGCACCGCGTGCGAGTCGGTGTCGACCGAGAACCGCACACCGTGCTTGCGGGCCCACAGCACGTGCTCATCCTTGAGGTCCAGCCGATCGGGGTACGCGTTGATCTCGAGCGCGGTCCCGGTACGGGCCGCGGCCGCGAAGACCGCATCCAGATCCAGCTCGATCGGATCGCGACTGCCGATCTTGCGGGTGGTGAGGTGCCCGATCACGTTCACGTACGGATGCTCCATCGCGCGGATCACCCGCCTGGTCATGTCGTCGCGCGGCAGGTTGAAGTGGGAGTGGACCGACGCGACCGTGATGTCGAACCCCTGCAGGAAGTCGGCGCCCCAATCGACGCCGCCCTCCGGATCGATGTTCAGCTCGGTCCCGTGCAGGAGCTGCATCTTCGGGTAGCGGGCCTGGAGTCGCCGGAGCTGGTCCCGCTGCGCCAGCATCTTCTCGTCCGTCATGCGCTGCATGTAGAGGTTGGGCGCGTGATCGGTGACGGCGTAGTACGCGTACCGGCGAGCCGCGGCCGCCTCCAGCATCTTCTCGAGCGAGGCGAGCCCGTCGGTCAGGTTCGTATGGGTGTGCAGGTCCCCGCGGATCTGCCGTTCCTGGAGCAGGTGCGGCAACGTCCCGGCCAGCGCCGCCTCGACCTCGCCGCGATCCTCACGCAGCGTGGGCGGGATGTACGCCATGTCGAGCCGTTCGTACACCGCCTCCTCGGTCGAGGCTTCCAGGAGCTCGCCCGACGCGGCGTCGAACAGACCGTACTCCGAGAGCTTGAGGCCCCGGCGGACCGCGATCTCCCGGATCCGGACGTTGTGGGCCTTCGAGCCGGTGAAGTAGATCAAGGCGGCCCCCCAGACCTCGTCCGGGATCACGCGGACATCCACCTGCAGACCCTGTCTCGTGATGATCGAAGACTTCGTGTCGCCGCGCGCGAGCACCCGGTCCACCGGCCCGTACGAGATGAAGGCCTCCATCACTCCGGGGGCATCGTCGCTCGCCACCAACAGGTCGACGTCCCCGATCGTCTCCCGCATCCGACGGAGCGATCCGGCGTAGGCGGCCCGTCGAACGCTGGGGAGCGCCCGGAGGCGCGTGAGCAGATCCTCGGCCAGGTCGAGCGCCGTCGAGATCAGCACCCGCCCCCCCGATGACTCGAGGCGCTCGACGCCGCGCAGGATGTTCTCCTCGGTCTTCTTGGAGAAGCCCTTCAGCCCGGCGAGGCGCTGTTCCCGCGCCGCCGTGACCAGCCCGTCCAGCGAGTCGATCCCGAGCTCCTGGTACACCTGCATCGCCTTCTTGGGCCCGAACCCGGGGATGGACGTCATCGCGCGAACGCCCGCGGGGATCCGCGATCGCAGCCGCTCGAGCTCGTCGATCCGGCCCGTCGCCAGGTACTCGTGGACCTTCTCGCCGATCGACCGCCCGACGCTCGGGATCTTCAGCAGGTCGTCGAGGTCGTAGCCGTCGATGTCGCCGGCGTATCCGCCGATCGCGCGGGCGGCCTTCTCGTACGCCCGGGGCTTGAACCGGTCCTCCGACAGGATCGACAGGAGATCCGCGTACTCGAGGAGGAGCCGCTCGACGTCGTCGTTCGTCCGCGCCACGACGAGGTCAGGCCACGTCGAACAGCGTCAGCAGGAGGGCCTTCTGCGTGTGGAGCCGGTTCTCGGCCTGGTCCCAGACCGCCGAGCGCGGTCCGTCGAGCACCTCGTCGGTGATCTCCTGGCCGCGATGCGCCGGCAAGCAATGCAGGACGATCACCCGCTGGCCCGCGAGCTCGACGAGCTTCTGGTTCAGCTGATACGCGGGGAACACCAGGGCCCGCTCGTCCGCCTCGTCCTCCCGGCCCATGCTCGCCCAGACGTCGGTGTAGAGCACGTCGGCTCCGCCGGCAGCCTCCGCCGGATCGTGCAGCACGTCAACCGTCCCACCCGTCTCCGCGGCGATCTCGGCCGCCCGGTTCACGACCTGCGGGATGGGTTCGAACCCCGGAGGGGTCGCGATCCTCACCCGCATGCCGGCCTTCGCGCCGCCGAGGAGCAGCGAGTGGGCGACGTTGTTGCCGTCGCCGAGGTACGCGAGCGTGTATCCCTCGAGTCCGCCGAGCCGTTCCCCGATCGTGAACAGGTCGGCGAGCGCCTGGCAGGGATGCTCGAAATCCGAGAGTGAGTTCACGACGTGCGCCGACGACGTCGAGGCCAGCAGCTCGAGCCGCTCCTGCTCGAACGTGCGGAGCACGATCGCTTGGACGTATCGCGAGAGCACGCGTCCCGTGTCCTCGATCGTCTCGCCCCGGCCAAGCTGGAGCTCGCTCGACGAGATCACGAGCGGGTGGGCACCGAGCTGCGCGACCCCGACCTCGAACGAGACGCGCGTCCGCGTCGACGGCTTCTCGAAGACCAGGGCGACCGATCTCCCGGCGAGCCGGTCGCGGTAGGCCCCCGGATCCGCCTTCACCTTGGCCGCGAGATCGAACAGCCCCAGCAGCTCCTGCGGCGAGAGGTCGTCGACCGAGAGGTAGTTCCGAGCCATCTTGGGCGAGTCTAGTGCCCGTCGGGCGCGGGCTGCGAGCCTCCCGGGCCGGGCTCGTTCGCGGAGACGGTCCGCAGTTCACCGCCCACGTCGGACGCGACGCGATCGACGATCCGCGCCACGACCGCGTCGGCCTCGGCGCCGTCGAGGGTCCGGTCGTCGGCGCGCAGTTCGATCGAGAACGCCAGGCTCTTCTTCCCCTCGCCCAGCCCCTCGTCGTGGAAGACATCGAACAGGACCACCCGGTCGAGCAGGTCGCCCGCGGCGGCGACGATCGATCCGCGGATCGAACCGGCGGGCACATCGTCGTCGAGGAGGAACGCGAGGTCCCGCCGGACGGGCGGGAAGCGGGAGACCCCTCGGTATCCGGCGAACCCGCCGGGACGGCCCGACAACGCCGTCGCGTCCACCTCGAACACGGCGACGCGCGTGTCGATCCCGAGCGAGGCAGCCTCGGAGGGGACCAGCTCCCCCAGGGATCCGACCGGTCGGTCCCCCACGTGGATCGTCGCTGAGCGCCCGGGATGGTACGGAGGCGGCGGGGGGGTCCCCATGCTCCAATCGTCGATCCCGAGACCCTCCATCAGCGCTTCGAGTGCGCCCTTCGCATCGAGGACCTCGAGCGATCGTGCCCCGGCGTGCAACCCCTCCTCCCGGCCCGCCAGCACGACCGCGACGGCCTCGCGCTCGTCGACGGGGTCGCCTGAACGGAACACGTGTCCGACCTCGAAGAGGGCGACCGCGGGCGTTCCCTGATCCAGGTTCCGAGCCACGGCCTCCAGGAGCGCGGGCAGGAGGCTCGTACGCAGGAACGGCGCATCCGCGGAGGGGGGGTTCGCCACACGGATCGGCTCGGCGTGACCCATCAGCACGACCTGTGCCCCCGAGGCGAACGAGAGGGACGTCGCCTCCCGGAGCCCGGCACGTACGAGCGATCCTCGGATCCTTCGGCGCAGGCGGTAGCTCTCCTGCTCACCGCCCGGTTGCCGGATCGGCGGCAAGGTGGCCGGCAGCTTCGAGTACCCCTGCGCCCGCACCACCTCCTCGATCAGGTCCACCTCGGCGCCGAGATCGGGCCGGAACCCGGGGATCTCGGCGGTCACGACGTCGCCCTCGACCGTGGCGGGCACCTCGAGGCTCCGGAGGGCCTCGGCGGCCGCCGCCGGGGTCACCTCGTACCCGAGCAGGGCGCTGGCACGCGCGGCCCGTGTCGCGACGCGCCGGCGCGCCGGCGCCTCCCCCACGTCGATCGCGCCCGCCAGCACCTCGCCTCCGCCGGACCATGCCACCATCAGCTCCGCGCATCGGGTGGCGGCGTCGAGCACGCCCTCCGGATCGGTGCCGCGCGAGAACCGGATCGATGCCTCCGTCAGGAGGTTGAGCCGGCGCGACGTCCGCAGGATCCCGCGAGACGCGAAGTAGGCGCTCTCGAGCAAGACGTCGTGGGTGTCGCCCGCGACCTCGGACGTCGCCCCTCCCATCACCCCCGCGATCCCGACCGGCCGCTCGATGTCACAGATCAGCAGGTCATCCGCCTCGAGGGAGCGCTCGACGTCATCCAGCGTGACGATCCGTTCCCCGGCCGCGGCGCGTCGCACGACGATCCCGGGCCCGACGAGCCGATGCAGGTCGAACGCGTGCATCGGCTGGCCGCGCTCGAGCATGGCGTAGTTCGTCGCGTCGACGGCGGGGGAGATCGGCCGGACGCCGGACGCCGTCAGCCGCGCCTGGACCCGCAGCGGCGTCGGATCCCCACCGACCCCACGGATCACGCGCGCCAGGTAGCGGGGGCAGAGATCCGGGTCCTTGACGTCGACGGTCGCGACCGAGGACGCCTCTTCCTCGACCTCCGGAACCGTGGGAGCGGGCACGTGGAGCTCGGCCGAGGTGGCGGCCGCCACCTCCCGCGCGACCCCGACGACGCTCAACAGATCGGGCCGGTTCGATTCGATCTCCAGGTCGAGGACCTCCTCGTCGAGACCGAGCGACGCCTTCAGGTCGCCGCCGACCTCGCCTCCCTGCGTCCCGAGGATCAGGATCCCCGTGTGCACGTCGGCGATGCCGAGCTCACGGGGCGAGCAGAGCATCCCGTTCGACACCACGCCACGGATCTCTCGCGCCCCGAGCGGCTCGGGGAGCGACGGAACCCGGGCGCCGGGCGGCGCCAGCGGCACGAGGTCACCCGCAGCCATGTTGCGGACGCCCACGACCACCTCGAGCTCCCCGGCCCCCGTCTGCACGCGCGCCAGGCACAGCGTCTCCGAGCCAGGGTGGTCCCGCACCTCGAGGACCCGCGCGACGATGACCCCCTCGAGTCCCGCCCAGGGGCGTTCGATCGACTCGAGGTGCATCCCCTTCTCGGCGAGGAGCTCGCCCAGGTCCTCGGCGGAGAGGTCGGTTTCCACCAGCTCCCGGAGCCACGAGCGCGCGATCCGCATCAGGCGACCCCTTCGAACTGCTCGAGGAAGCGTACGTCGCTGTCCCATAGCATCCGGATGTCGGGGATCTGGTACCGGATCATCGCCAAACGGTCGTACCCGCCCCCGAACGCGAACCCCGTGTATCGCTCCGGGTCGTACCCGCAGTTCGCCAGGACCTGGGGATGGACCATCCCGGTACCCATCGCCTCGATCCAGCCGCTGAACGCGCATGTCCGGCACCCGTCGCCCCCGCAGACGAAGCACGAGACATCCACCTGGGCTCCCGGCTCCACGAACGGGAAGAACGAAGGTGTCATGCGGATGCGTCGATCCGCGCCGAGGAGTTCCCGGTAGAAGGTCTCGAGCGTGCCCTTCAGGTCGGCGAACGAGATCCCCTCGTCGACGGCCAGGCCCTCCACCTGATGGAACACGGGCATGTTCTTCGCGGTGATCTCCTCGTTACGGAACACGCGACCCGGGACGACCACGTAGACCGGCGGTGACTGCGTCTCCATCGTGCGGATCTGCATCGGCGACGTGTGGGGTCGCAGGAGGAGCTCCGGGTGGCCGGGGACGTCGACGTAGGTGGTGTCCATCGAGGTCCGGGCCGGGTGATCGGGCGGGATGTTCAGCGCGTCGAAGCTGTGCCACTCGTCCTCGACCTCGGGCCCCTCGACGACCCGGTACCCCATCCGCGTGAAGATCTCGGCGATCTCCGCCTCGATCAGGGTCAACGGATGCAGCGAGCCCGGACGTGGACGCCGGCCGGGGAGGCTGAGATCGACCCGATCGGCCTCCAACAGCTGCCCCTCGGCCTCGGCCCGCAGCTCGGCGCGCCGGGCGGCGAGCCGCTCCTGCAGCGCCGACCGAACCTCGTTCGCCATCGCCCCGACGTCGCGGCGGCCCTCGTGATCGAGGCTCCCGAGCGAGCGTTGGACCTCGCTGAACGGCGATCGACGCCCGAGGACGGCGGTCTGCGCCTGATCCAGCTCATCGGGTGTCCGGGCAGCATCGAAGGCAGCGAGCCCGCGCGCTCGCTCCGCCTCCAGCGTGCGCAGCATCTCCTGGGGCTCCATCAGGAGGCCGAGTCTAACAACGCCTCCTCGAGCGGCCGGCTCACCGCTCGGCTCCGACCGGCAACTCCAGATGGAGGACGAGCCCCCCGTCCTCGACCGTCGCCCAGACGCGACCCCCCTGGCTCTCGGCCACGCCCTTCGCGACCGAGAGGCCGAAGGCGCCGGCCCCCGAGCTCGCGGACCGGACGTCGAACAGGTCGCCGACGGCGGACGGCGCGAGCTCGGTCGCCGCACGGCGCACCGCGAACTCGACGGTGTCGTCCGCCAAGGACGCAGCGATCGTCACGGACCCCTCCCGGCCCCACCATGCGGCCGACTCGACGAACGCGAGGAGGCTCGTCCGGAGGCGGGCCGGATCGAGGAGGACGGTGCCACCCTCCCCCAGCCACCGCACGCCCGGGTGCTCCGGGTCGTGGTCGAACGCGTGCGCTACGGATAGGACCAACGCTGCGAGCTCGACGCGCTCGGGGAACAGCTCGAGGTTCCCGCTCGCGATCCGCGCGGCGTCCGTCAGTCGGCGGACGAGGGTGTCCATGCGATCGGCGTCGGCGACGATGCCGCGGAGCATCGCGCCACGTTGCTCGGGATCCAGTTCGTCCCAGCGTCGCTCGAGGGCGTAGCCGAACCCCTTGAGCGCGGTCAACGGAGACCGCAGGTCGTGGGCGGCGGCGCCGATCATGGCCTGGAGGGAGGCGTCGCCGTCGTCGGCTCCGCGTCGGGCCCATTCGAACAGGCACACGGTGGCCGCCGCCGCGAGGTTCAGGGATTCGGCACGCCCCAGATGCGGAACCCGGACGGTGGCGTCGGCGGCCTCGGCCACCTCGGCCGGCAGGCCATGCGCCTCGTTCCCGAAGACGAACGCGACCGGGCCGGCGAGACCGCAGCGGTACAGGTCCTCGGTGCCCGCAGGGTCGAGCGCCAGGATGCGGACCCCGCGGCGACGGAGCTCCGCGATGGCGAGGTCCGTGGCGACCCCCCGCACCACGGGCAGGTGGAAGAGCGAGCCGGCGGAGGCACGGACGGTCTTCGGGTTGTACGGGTCGACCGAGGACGCGGTGAAGACCACGCCGGAGGCACCGGCCGCGTCGGCGGAACGCAGGATCGTTCCGGCGTTCCCAGGGTCGCGGACCTCGTGAAGCACGACGACCATGCCGCCGACGTCGAGAGCGGAGAGCTCGACGTGCCGGTGCGGGGCGATCCCCACGAGCGGCTGCGGCGTCACGGTCGAGGTGACCCGTTCGATCAGCTCTGGGGTCACGTGGTGGACCTCGACCCCGAGCTGCCGGGCCCGGACGGCCAACGGGTCATCCGGGTCCGTGGTGAGCAGAGCCTCGAGCGCGACCGGTGGTTCGAGGGCCTCGCGGACGCCTTGCGCGCCCTCCACCAGGAAGCGTCGATCCTCCTCCCGGTACGCCCGCTTCCTCAACCGCATCGCGGCGGCCACCTTCGGGTTCTTGGCCGAGGTCAGCACGGCGCCTCCAGGCGAGCGGATCCGGGCGCGGGTCTTCGCCACCCGCGCGAGCGGCGGGCTCAGTCGGTCGCCGGCAGCGCGCCCTTCGCCACGTCGACCAGCGAGCCGAAGGCCGCGGGGTCGTGCACGGCCAGGTCAGCGAGGATCTTGCGATCGACCTCGACGCCCGCCAGCTTGAGGCCGTTGACGAAGCGGGAGTACGAGATCCCGTGGGGCCGGACCGCCGCGTTGATCCGGGCGATCCACAGCCTCCGGAACTGAGCCTTGCGGTCGCGGCGGTCGCGGTACGCGTACACGCCCGAGTGCATGACCTGTTCCTTCGCCACGCGGTAGCGGATGTGGCGGCTGCCGTGGTACCCCTTGGCGGCCTCGAGCACCTCGCGGCGCTTCTTCTTCGCGTGGACGGAGCGCTTCACCCGGGCCATCGACTCACGCTCCCAGGAGCCGCTTGATCTTCGTGCGCTCGGCCGTGACCTCCGACATGCCTTCCACGCGGCGGCGGCGGCTCCCGGACTTCTTCGTGAGCATGTGGTTGCCCGTGGCCTTGCGGTGCAGAACCTTCCCGTTGCGGGTGATCCGGAACCGTTTCGCGGCCGAGCGGTTGGTCTTCATCTTCGGCATCGTCGTCATCCTTCGGCGGCTTCGTCGGGGGCGGGAGCCTCCGTGTAGCGCTTGTTCGGGGCGATCACCATGATCATGTTGCGCCCCTCCTGCTTCGGCATCGATTCCACCACGATCCGGTCGCCCAGATCGGTGACCAATCGGTCGAGGATCTTGCGCCCGAGGTCCGTATGGGCCATCTCGCGACCGCGGAACATGATCGTGACCTTCACCTTGGCTCCCAGGCGGAGGAACCGCTCGACGTGTCCCTTCTTGGTGTTGTAGTCGTGCGGATCGATCTTGGGGCGGAACTTGATCTCCTTGAGCCCGATCCGGGACTGCTTCTTGCGCGCGTCCTTCTGGCGGATGTCGCGCTCGTACTTGAACTTCCCGTAGTCCATGATCCGCGCCACGGGCGGATCGGCTTGCGGGGCGACCTCGACCAGATCGAGGTCCAGCTCACGCGCGCGCCGGAGCGCGTCTTGGGTCGTCACGACGCCGATCTGGTCCCCGTCTGGTCCGACCAGGCGCACCTGGGGAGACCGGATCCGGTCGTTGATCCTGGGATCGGTCGAGACCCCGCATCACCTCTTTCGAAAAACAAGCACCGGGCGCGCCGGTGCGTGGGATCCACACGTGCTTGCACTGCTGGCGACATAGTATAGGGGCGCACCCCGGGCCTGTCGACGCGCCACCGGCTCGGTTCCCGGGTCACTCACACCTCACCAATCCGGTTCCAGCGGGCGCCCGTACGCGTCCTCGAGGCGCTGGGTGTCATCCTCGGTCGTATAGCCGTAGGCGATCTCCAGGACCCGCCCACGCGACGGGCCCGTCGCTCGGATGCGGTGGGTCTCCTCGGCCGGCACCATGAACTCCTCGCCGGCCTCGGCCTCGACCACCCGATTGCCGATCTCGATCGTGAGCCCGGGATCGAGGACCACCCACATCTCGTCGCGCATGCGGTGGAAATGGACGCTCGTCTCCTGGCCAGACTCCACGGTGATCACCCGGACGGACGAGGGCTGGTTCAGCGCGTAGGTCACGACCTTGCCCCACGGCTTGTCGACGATCACGATCCCTCCTCTCCGAGGGCCGCGAGCACGGAGATCATCTCGAGGACGGCCCGGGCCGCGTCCCATCCCCGGTTCCCGTGCTCCCCGCCCGCACGCGCCTCGGCCAGCGCCACCGAATCCGCGGCGAGCACCTCGAAGATCGTCGGGACCCCACTGGTACGGGCGACCTCCGCGACCCCCCGCGCCGCCTCGTTCGCGACGAGCTCGAAGTGCGCGGTCTCCCCTCGGATCACCGCGCCCAGGCAGATGACGCCGTCGTGCCGCCCGGCGTTCGCGAGCCGGCCCGCGACCGAAGGGATCTCGAAGGCCCCGGGGACCCACACCACGTCGATCCCGTCGGGTGCCACCCCGGACGCCTCCAGGCCATCCACCGCGCCCGCGACGAGCTTCGTCGTGATCCGCTCGTTGAACCGGGACGCCACGATCACGATGCGCCTCCCCGCCCCCTCGGGAGCGCCGCGGACCACCGTCATCCCCGTTCGCCCGCCGATCCGCTCGCGTGCCCGCCGGTGTCCACGCTCCTCGGGAACCCGGCGTCGGTGTCGTCGGTCGGGCCGAGCTCCCCCTCCGCGAGGCCGTCGAGGAGATGCCCCATCTTCTCCCGCTTCGTCCGCAGGTAGCCGATGTTCTCCGGCGTGGCCTCGACCTGAAGGGGGAGCCGCTCGATGATCGAGAGCCCGTACCCTTCCAGTCCGGCTCGCTTCGCGGGGTTGTTCGTGAGCAGGCGCATCGTCCGCACGCCGAGATCGACGAGGATCTGGGCCCCCACCCCGTACTCGCGAGGATCCGCGGGGAACCCGAGCTCGACGTTGGCCTGCACCGTGTCCCGCCCCCGGTCCTGCAGCTCGTAGGCCCGGAGCTTGTGGGTGAGGCCGATCGCACGCCCCTCGTGGCCGCGGATGTACAGCACCACGCCCCGGCCCTCCTCGCCGATCGCGCGGAGGGCACGATCCAGTTGGGCGCCGCAGTCGCACCGCAGCGAGGAGAAGACGTCGCCCGTCAGGCATTCGGAGTGGACACGCGTGAGGACCTTCTCGCCGTCGCCGAGCTCACCGAGGACGAGCGCGACGTGGGTCCGACCGTCGACGACGCTCTCGTACGCGAACGAGCGGAACTCACCGTGCGGGGTGGGGATCGTCGCCTCGGCCACCCGCCGAACGAGCAGCTCGTGCTCGCGGCGATAGGCGATCAGGTCGGCGATCGAGATGATCTTCAACCCGTGCCGTTCCGCGAACCGCGCCAGATCCGGGAGCCGGGCCATCGTGCCGTCCTCGTTCACGGTCTCGCAGAGCACCCCGGCCGGGTACAGGCCCGCGAGCCGGGCCAGGTCGACGGAGGCCTCCGTATGCCCGGCCCGCTTGAGCACGCCGCCTTCGCGGTAGCGGAGCGGGAAGATGTGGCCGGGCCGGGAGAGGTCCTCGGGCTCGGTGGCCGGGTCGATCATCGTCCGGATCGTCGCGGCCCGGTCCGCCGCCGAGATGCCCGTGGTGACGCCTCTCCTCGCGTCGACCGAGACCGTGAAGGCCGTCCGTTGGTGGTCCGTGTTCGCCGCGACCATCAGCGGGATCTGGAGCTCGTCGAGGCGTTCCCCGATCACCGGCACGCAGATCACGCCGCTCGAGTGGCGGACGATGAACGCGATCGACTCGGGGGTCACCATCTCGGCGGCCATGATCAGGTCGCCCTCGTTCTCCCGATCGGCGTCGTCGACGACGATCACCATCCGGCCGGCCCGGATCTCCTCCACGGCCTCGGGGATCGTCGCGAACGCCGACCCCTCCGGCATCGTCGTCTCAGGTTCGCTCATGTCGTCCGTCCCTCCATCAGTCGCTCCACGTACTTCGCGATCAGGTCGATCTCCAGGTTGACCGTGTCGCCAGGCGCTGCGACCCCGAGCGTGGTGACCTCGAGGGTGTGGGGGATCAGCGCGACGGATATGGCGTCCGGATGCACGACCGCCACGGTGAGGCTGACCCCGTCGAGCGCGATCGACCCCTTCTCGACGACGTAGCGCTGCAGCGCAGCGGGCAGCCGGACGGTCAGGATCGCCCCACCCGCCGGATCCCGCTCCAGGCCCGTGACCTCCCCCACCCCGTCGACGTGGCCCTGCACGAGGTGCCCGCCTAGGCGCGTGGCCAGGGTGACGGGGCGCTCCAGGTTCACGGGATCGCCGGGCTCCAGGCGTCCGAGGCTCGAGCGCGCGAGGGTCTCGTCCGACAGGTCGAACGCGAGCGCGCCGTCGTCGTCGCCCACCACCGTCAGGCACACACCGTTCACCGCTACGGAGGCGCCGATCGACGACCCCTCGAGCACGGTGCGACACGCCACGACGAGCCGATGCGTCGCGGACTCGCGCACCGTCCCCCGCTCTTCAACGATCCCGGTGAACACGGGCCTCCACCCTGAGGTCGCCATCGAGCCGCTCGACCGAGCGGATCTGCAGGGAGCAGGCGTCTCCGATCGGGGCGAACCCCTCGCCGTCGACGAGCGTCGGCGCGGTGCCGCCGCCCACGAGCTTCGGCGCCAGGTAGAAGACCACCTCGTCGACGAGATCCTCCCGGAGCGCGCTCCACGCGAGCGTAGGTCCGCCCTCGAGCAGCAGCCCCTGCGCCTCGCGCTTGCCGAGCTCGTCCAGCAGCGCCGCCAGCGAGACGCCTCCCGACGCGTCGCGGTCGAGGACCACGACGTCGGCGCCGCGAGCCCGCCAGGCCTCGCGTGTCTCGCGAGAGGCCCGGTCGGTGGTCGCGACGAGCGTCGGCGCATCATCCGAGAACACGGCCCGGTCGGCCGAGACACGCCCCGTCGAGTCCAGCACGACGCGCGTGGGCGGGTTCGCGCGCGAGAAGGCGGGATCCCGCACCGTGAGTCGCGGATCATCCGAACGGACGGTCCCCGCCCCCACGACGACGGCGTCGGCCCACGCGCGAAGACGTTGGACGTCGGCACGGGCGGCCTCCCCCGTGATCCAGCGCGACGATCCGTCCCGGGCCGCGGACTTGCCGTCGAGCGAGCCCGCCATCTTGAGCAACACCCAGGGTCTACCCGAGACGACCTGCCGGCGGAACGCGCGGTTCAGCCAGGCCTCGTCGTCGGCGCACACCCCGTCGGCCACGTCGATGCCCGCGGCGACGAGCTCCGAGAGGCCCGGCGCGTCGGGGCCGAGGTTCGGGTCACGTGATCCGACGACGACCCGGCGGACCCCCGCCCCGATCAACGCCGCGGTACACGGCGGGGTGCGACCGAACCGGTTGCACGGCTCGAGGGTCGTGAAGACGGTGGCGTCGCGCGCCCCGTCGCCGGCGGACCCGAGGGCCATCGCCTCGGCGTGACTCGAGCCCGGCCCATCGTGCCAGCCCTCCGCGAGCACCCGCCCATCAGGGGCGACGACCACGGCGCCGACCATCGGGTTCGGGGACGACCGTCCCCATCCACGCTCGGCGAGCTCCAGGGCCCGCCGCATGTGTCGCTCCCGTTCGTCCACCGTCCCCGCTTCCCCCGGGGCGGCGTCGATGCGAGCGCAGGCAGCCGGAGCCGCCGATGCGCTCGTCTCCTCTCATCCCGACTATCACGGTCGGTCCCGGGATCTCACCGGGTCAACCCTCGGATGGCGCCCGAGGGGTCGCGGACTGTCACCGCCGGTGGGGACTCGCACCCCGCCCCGGAAACGAGCTGTTCCGCAGAGTATAGGCCCGAGGCGAGGCGAGGCGATCGGACCGCGAGCAGCTCAGTCCGCGCGGCGGTCCACCGCGTAGGAGGACCCGGCGTCCCGCTTCGCGAACTGCTTCATCTCGGTGGCGACGGCGACGGCCTCGCCGTAGTGCGCGAAGCCCCGCCGCGACGTGGTGGCGATCCCGACGGAGACCGCGACGAGCGGGATGTCTTGGAGGGTCCCCTTGCGATCCTCCATCCTGACGAACCCGCGGTCGAGATCGTCCCCATCGTAGAAGTCGAGCCGGATCTCGTCGAAGCGCCGGCAGATGCGGTCGGCGACGTCCTCGGCCGCCTCGGGGCTGACGACGGCCACGAAGTCGTCCCCGCCCACGTGCCCCACGAACCCCTCGGCGCTGTCGAACTCCACGACCGCATCCTGGATGATCCGCGCGGTCGCCTGGATCAGGCGGTCCCCGCGGACGAACCCCTTCTGGTCGTTGTAGGTCTTGAAGTTGTCCAGGTCGCAGTACAGGACCGCGAAGGGCCGCCCGTCGCGCACCTGTCGCTCGATCTCCTCCTGGATCCGGATGTTGCCGGGCAGCCCGGTGAGCGGCGAGAGGTTCCGCATCTCCTTCGCGCGCCGCAGCGTTCCTTTCACGCGGGCGAGGAGTTCGATCGGATCGAACGGCTTGATGATGTAGTCGTCGGCTCCGGACTGGAGCCCGGTCACCTTGTCGGCCGAGAGCGCCTTCGCCGTGAGCATGATGATGCTCGTGTTGGCCGTCTGCGGGTTCTTGCGCAGCCGCTGCGCCACCTCGAACCCGTCGATCCGCGGCATCATCACGTCGAGGAGCACCAGGTCGGGCCGGAGCTCGGCGGCCTTCTCGAGCGCCTCCTCGCCGTCGCTCGCGACGGCGACGTCATATCCGGCGGACCGGAGGTTCACCTCGACGAACCGCGCGATATCCGGATCGTCGTCGACGACGAGGATCGTCTCGGCCATCAGGCCGCCTCCCCTCGGGCGATCCAGGCCAGCTCCCGGGCCGCCGCCGCCGGATCCGGGGCGTGGAAGATCGCGGAGGCGGCGACGAGCACCGTCGCCCCCGCCTCCACGGCCCGGCGAGCGTTGTGCGTCTTCACGCCGCCGTCGATCTCCACGTCGACCTCGAGTCCTCGTCGATCGATCTCGCGCCGGACCCGCTCGATCCGCGGGAAGACGTCCGGGTTCAGCTCCTGACCCGCCCAGCCGGGGCGGATGCTCATCAACATCACGTCGTCGAGTTCGTCGAGGAAGGGGAAGACGTCCTCCACGGGTGTCTCCAGGTTCAGGGTCATCCCCACGCCGAGCGACGCCCCTCGCGCTTTCGCGATCACCGGAGCCGGATCCTCGACCGCCTCCCGATGGAACGAAACGATGTCCAGGCCCGCCTCGGCGAGGTCGTCGAACAGCGACGCGGGCGCCTCCACCATCAGGTGTCCGTGCAGGACACGGTCGGTCACCGGTCGCAGTGAGGCCACCACCACCGGTCCGATCGTGATCGGCGGAACGAAATGTCCATCCATGACGTCGACGTGGATGACTTCGGCATGAGGTTCGATCAGCTTTACCTGGGCGGCGAGGTGCGCGAAATCGGCCGAGAGGATCGAGGCGGAGAGGCGTCCCACGCGGCAATCGTACCCGTGCCGGACGTCCGATCCGCTCAGGCCGAGCGTTCGAACGCCGCGAGGAACATGCCGTCGGAGCCGTGCAGGTGTGGCCACAGGCGGATCCGGTCGGACGGACCGTCGGGGCCGTCGATCGACACCGGCCGCAGGTCCGGCCGATGCCGTCGGATCGCGTCGACCGCCGCATCCGTCTCGGCTCGCGGGAACGTGCAGACCGCGTAGACGAGGCGTCCGCCGGGGCGCAGCAGCGATGCGACGCCGCCCACGATGGCCACCTGACGTCGCGCGAGCCCCGAGAGGTCCTCCTGCCGCGGACGCCAGAGCAGCTCCGGGCGTCGGCGGGCCGAGCCGAGCCCGGAGCAGGGCGCGTCCACGAGGATCCGGTCGAACGGGCCTCGCAGCGCCGTTCGCTCGGCGTCCATCGCGACGACGATGATCGGGACCCCCAGGCGTGCGGCGTTGGCCCGGACGAGGCCGGCGCGTCGCGGATGCAGGTCGGCCGCGATCACGGATCCGCCCGGCTCCGCCGCGCAAGCGAGCGCGGTCGCCTTCCCGCCGGGACCCGCGCACGCGTCGAGCACCCGCTCACCCGGCTGCGTTCCCAACGCGCGAGCGACGAACGCGGATGCGTGATCCTGGATCGCGAACCACCCCTCCCGATACCCCGGGAGCCGCCGCGGGTCGGCGCGCTCGACGACGAGGCAATCCGGGTCGACCGCCGATCGCACCGGGACCTGACCCGCTGCCGCGAGGGCTTCCGACAGCTCGTCCACGGAGACCCGGCACGTGTTCGTGCGCAGGCACAGCGACGCCGGCGATGACAGCGCCGCGACCGCCGCTCCGACCTCGGGGCCCACGAGGCGCCGGAGCTCCCGGACGGCCCACGTGGCCATGCCCGTGCGGGTCGCGATCGCGTCGTCGTCCTCGCCCGCCGGCGGGGCCGGCCGCTCGGCCGCGATCCTGCGCAGGATCGCGTTGACGAACCCCCGTTCGCGCGGCGTTACGAGCGCGACCGTCTCCCCGACCGCGGCGTGCTGCGCGACGCCGGTGAAGAGCAGCTGATAGGCGCCGAGGCGCAGCGCGGCGCGCACCGTCGGAGACATCCGTGCGAGCGAGCGGGTGGCTCGTTCGGCGATCACCCTGTCCAGGAACGGACGCCGTCGGATGGCCCCGTACGCGAGCTCGGCCGCGAAGCGACGATCACGGACGTCGAGCCCGGATCGTTGCAGCAGCGCCGGGATGACGATCGTCGAGTACGCGTCCTCGTCGATCACCCGCCGGAGCGCCTCGGCGGCCACCGACCGGGCCACGCGGGCGCTCATCCGAGCCGGTCTCCCGCCGCGAGGCGGGCTCCCCGCGCCAGGTCCCCGCCCGACATGCGTGACCGGCCGGCGGGTGCGACCTCGAGCAGCCGCACCGATCCCTCCCCGGCGCCGACCACGATCGCCGCTCCCTCGACCGCGGCGACGACCCCCGGCTCGGCGCGATCCACGACCGCCTCCGCCCGGAGCACCTTGAGCGGAGCCCCGCGGAACCCCGTCGTCGCCCCCGGCGATGGCGAGAGCGCCCGGATCCGTCGGACGATCGAGCTCGCCTCCTGCGACCAGTCGAGCGGGCGATCGTCCGCGGTGATCTTCGGCGCCGACGTAGGCACCCCCGTCTGCGGGCGAGGTCTGCCCGAGCCGTCGGCCAACCCCTGGATCGACTCGACCAGGAGTCGCGCGCCGATCGCCGACAGGCGATCGCCGAGGGAACCGGCATCGTCGTCGGGCCGGATCGCCTCCTCTCGCTGCTCGAGGACGGGACCCGAGTCCAGCCCCTCGTCCATCAGCATCGTCGTGACGCCCGTCGCGGTGTCCCCGGCCATGATCGCCCGCTGGATCGGCGCCGCGCCTCGCCACCGGGGGAGGATGGAGAAGTGCAGGTTCACTGCGCCGAGCGCCGACGCACCGAGGACCTCGGGCGGGAGGAGCTCCCCGTACGCGACCACGGCGATCACGTCGGGACGTGCATCCCGCAGCCGGGCGAGACCGAGCCCCGACCGGACCGTCGGCGTCTCGAGCAGGGGAAGGCCCCGGCGCCGGGCGAGCGCCGCGACGGGGGTCGGCACCTGCGAGGACCCACGTCTTCCCGGCCGAGGATCGCGGGTCTCGACGAGCGCCAGATGGATCGCGGGCTCGGCGTCAGCCAGCGCCGCCAGGGGAGCCACGGACCAGGCGTCGTTCCCGAGGAAGACGACGCGGATCGGATCGGCCATCCGTCGCGTTCAGTCGCTCCGGCGCCGCCGCTCGCCGGGCTCGACTAGACCGAGCTCGATCCTGCGGAGCTCGGCGAGGACCGCGCGACGGCCCTCTTCGCTCAAACGGTCGATGAACAGCAGGCCGTCGACGTGATCGGTCTCGTGCTGGAGGATCCGGGCGAGCAGCCCCTCCCCCACCACCTCGACGGGATCGCCAAGCAGGCCCTGACCCCGACAGACGATGCGCGAGGCCCGCGCCGTCGGGTGGAACGGGCCGGGGATCGAGAGACAGCCTTCCTCCTCCACCTGCTCCCCCTCGGGATCCGACAGGATCGGATTCGCCATGAAGGTCGGGCCGGTGGCACCGTCGTCGAAGACGAACAGACGCAAGGACAGCCCGACCTGCGGCCCCGCGAGACCGACCCCCGGGGCGTCGTACATCGTCTCGACCATGTCGTCGAAGAGCGCGCGCAGGGAACCGTCGAAGGTCGTGACGGGCTTGGCCGGGGTCTTCAGGACCGGGTCGCCCAGGGTTCGGATCGGCAGGATCATTCGCCTAGAGGTGTGGCTCCGCCTCGACGCGCGACACGATGTCGCGCGCGGCGAGACGCCGCACGGTGGAGCCGAACGCCGGCAGCTGCCGAGGCTCGAGCGCGAGCAAGCATACCGTCTGCTCCTGCGCGCTCGAGACGAGCAACGTGGTGGGTCGCAGCCGCTCGAGCGCCTCGACGACGGTCGGCCGACCGGCGACCCGGAAGACGGGGGCACCGACCGGGAACCCAGCCGCCGCGCGACGGTTCGCCTCATCTGCGAGGAAGCGGTCCGCGTTCCCACGCACGAGCGCCTGCACGGCCGGCTCCGAAGGATGGGCCGACTGCACGATCGCGCGTCCCGACGGGCGGGCCCAGCCGATCGCCTCCATCGCGATCGCGACCGAGCGCTCGCGGGCGGCGAGCCCCGGTCGGTGCTCGGACAGATCGACGTCGAGGATCGCGACCAGGTCGAGCCCGCCGGGACCCAGGTCGCGGACGGCGTCGGCGCCGCCGATCAAGATCTCGGCCGCGCGCGGGAGGCGTGCGCGGCCGGGTGCGTCGATCCGCCGGACGGGCACCGCGGACACAGCGGCGGCCCACTCCTCGACGCGCTCCGCGCCGCCGCGGCGGATCCCGAACCGGTCGCTCCCGCAGTGGCCACACCGCCCGGGCGACTCGCAGACGACGCACGCCACGGCGCCCGACGACGCCCGGAGGGCCCCGCCGCACATCGCGCACGCCGCGGGCCTGCCGCACGATCGGCAGACCTGGGCGATCCCGTACCCCGGCACCGGCGAGAACACGAACGCACGACGCGTCTCGCGGATCGCCCGAACCAGCCGGGGGGCGCGCCCCTCGGGGCCCGGGCGGACGACCTCCACCGGCGGCCAGCGACGGGTCGCCGGCGCGACCGACGAGATCGATGGCGCCATCGCGAACTCGGCCGAGGGGCACAGCGCCGACCCCACCATCACCGCGCCCGCCAGCTCGGCGCGGGATCGCGCGACGTCGCGGACGTGGTAGTAGGGCGCCCGGTCCTCCCGGTGCGCGGGATGGCTCTCGCGGGCGACGTAGATCAGGCCCAGCCCGAGGAGCGGCGCGAACACGGCCGGCCGCGTTCCGACCACGACGTCGAACCGACCGGCGAGCACCTCCAGCCAGCGACGGTACCGGGATCGGCGGTCCCCGCCCGCCAGCGTGCCCACCCGATCGCCGAAGGCCTCTCCGATCGCCCGGGCCGTCGCGGGCAGCGGCTTCGCCTCCGGGACGAGCACGATCGCGCGCCGCCCGCCCGAGAGGCAACGGCGGACCGCCTCCACGGCCAGATCGGTCTCATCCTCGGGAGCCGGTCGGAGGCGGAACGCGCCGGCGCCGTGGTCGAGGGCCTCGGCGAGCGGCGGCCCGCCTCGGTAGGTCGGCACCATCCCGGGGAGGCCGGACGGGGTGACCCGGGCGGGCGGGCCGATCGCCGACCGCTCGAACCCGGCCTCCTCCGCGACCACCCGCGGCGGGATCGCGCGGGAGATCACCGCGGCGAGCGGGGCCACGTACCGGTCCGCCACCCACCGGAACAGCCGGAGCGCGTCGGCATCGAAGAACCGCACCGGTGAGCTCACCGCGGTCACCTCGAGGAGCCGCGACGGCGGCTCGACCGCGTGCCCCAACACCCAGCCGCGGACCCGGCGGCCGTGGAACGGCACCTGCACGAGCGACCCCACGCCGGCCGCCGATCCGGCAGGGAGCAGGTACGTGAAGGCTCGATCGAGGGAGAGCAGCGGGCGATCGACGCAGACGTCGACCGGCCCTTCGAGGACGTCAGCCGACGGCGCTACGGAGTTCGTCGGCGCGATCGATCGCCTCCCAAGGGAACTCCTTGCGACCGAAGTGTCCGTAGGCCGCGGTGTCCTGGTAGATCGGACGGCGCAGGTCCAGGTCGCGGATGATCGCCGCAGGTCGGAAGTCGAAGAGCTGACGGATCGCCTCCACGATGCGCGCCGGATCGGCGCGTTCGGTCCGGAACGTCTCGATCATCATGGAGACCGGATGCGCCTTGCCGATCGCGTACGCGACCTGCAACTGACACCGATCGGCCAGGCCCGACGCCACCACGTTCTTCGCGACGTACCGCGCCATGTACGCCGCCGAGCGGTCGACCTTCGTCGGGTCCTTCCCCGAGAAGGCGCCACCGCCGTGCGGCGCCATCCCTCCGTAGCTGTCCACGATGATCTTCCGGCCCGTGAGACCCGTGTCCGCCTTCGGACCTCCGATCTCGAACCGCCCGGTGGGGTTGACCAGGATCGCGATCCCCTCGCGGTCGAGCTCATCGAACTCGCGCAGCACCGGGTCGATCACCTCCGCCTCGATATCGGGCCGGAGCAGGGTGTCGACGTCGACCTCTTCGCGGTGCTGCGCCGAGATCAGGACCGTATCGATCCGGACCGGCACGCCGTCGTCGTACTCGATGGTCACCATCGACTTGCCGTCCGGGCGCAGGTACGGCACGACCCCCGCGCGGCGCACATCGGCCAGCCGCTTCGCGAGCCGATGCGCCATCGCGATGGGCAGCGGCATGAGCTCCGCGGTCTCGCGGCAGGCATAGCCGAACATCATCCCCTGATCGCCGGCCCCGAGGTGATCGAGCTCGTCCGTCGAATGCCCCTCGCGGTGCTCGAAGGCGTCCTCGACGCCGCGGGCGATGTCGGGGGACTGCTCCTGGATCGCCGTGATCACGCCGCAGGTCTCACCGTCGAGCCCGAAGCGCGCGTCGGTGTACCCCACGTCGGTCACGGTCTGCCGCACCACGGTCGGGATGTCGACGTAGCCCTCGCGCAGCGTGATCTCGCCGGCCACGATCACGAGCCCCGTGGTCACGAGCGCCTCGCACGCCACCCGGCTGTCCGGATCCATCGTCAGCAGCGCGTCGAGCACCGCGTCGGAGAGCCGATCGGCGAGCTTGTCCGGGTGTCCCTCGGTCACGGATTCGGACGAGAAGAGATAGGACGTCATGGGGCCGGAGTATAGCCATCGGCCCGGCCGCGCCCGGCCAGGATCTCGACGACCCGGTCCCAGATCGCGCCGGCGAGCTCGGCCTTCGTCCAGGTGCGCAACGGTTCGTCGCGACCGTCGGCCGAAAGGATCGCGGCTCGGTTCGTGTCGGCACCGAACCCCGTCCCGTCGCGTCCGACCTCGTTCGCGACGAGCAGATCCAGCCGCTTCGTCTCGAGCTTCTCGCGCCCCGCCCCCTCCACGCCGGAGGTCTCGGCGGCGAACCCGACCCGGACGAGATCCGAGCGCTCCGCCAGGCCGGCCAGGATGTCCGCCGTCCGCTCGAGGCGGAGCTCGGGAACCCCCGCGTCCTTCTTGATCTTCCCCGCGGCGGGCGAGACCGGACGGAAGTCCGCGACGGCAGCTGCCATCACGAGCGCGTCCGCCCCGGCGGCCGACCCGTCGACGGCGGCCCGCATCTCGTCCGCGGTCTCCACGCGGTGGACGTCCACCCCCGTGGGGGGAGCGACCGTCCCGGGACCGAGGATCAGCGTCACGGTCGCTCCGCGGCGCGCCGCCTCGGCCGCGACCGCGACGCCCATCTTCCCGCTCGACCGGTTGCCGATGAACCGCACGGGATCGATCGGCTCGTGGGTCGGCCCGGCCGTGACGACCACCCGGACACCCGTGAGATCCGCGTGCCCGCCGGCCGCCGCCCGGACCGCGGCGACGATGTCGCCCGGCTCCGCCAGCCGACCGAGGCCCTCGTCACCGGCCGCGAGGGGACCCGCGACGGGCCCGACGATGTGAGCACCGCGCCCGGCAAGCAACTCGACGCTCGCTCGGGTCGCGGGGTGCTCCCACATCCCCGTATGCATCGCGGGAGCGAGCACGAGCGGACAGGTCGCCTCGAGCAGCGTCGCGGTGAGGAGATCGTCGGCGAGCCCGTACGCGAGACGCGCGAGCACGTTGGCCGTCGCGGGGGCGACGACCGCTACATCGGCCTCGTGGGCGAGTCGGACGTGGATCACGTCGCCGGGACGCTCCCACAGCGAGGTGTGTACGGGCCGGCCGGTCAGGGCCGCGAAGGTCTCCGGCCCGACGAACCGGGTCGCGGCCTCGGTCATGACGACCGTGACCTCCGCATCCTCCGCCCGCAGCGCGCGGGCGACGAGCGCGGCCTTGTACGCGGCGACGCCGCCGGTCACGCCGAGCAGGACCCGACGGCCGGCGAGGGCGTTACTCGTCGACGGGCTCCTCGAGGCGCTCGTAGTCGATCTTGCCTTCCGCGATCTCCTCGAGGGCGATCGACAGGGGCTTGTTCGTGAGCCCGCCGCTCTCGATCAGCGGCGGGATGAACTCGGCTCGACCCTCGCCCAGCTGGCTGTAGTACGAGTTGATCTCCCGCGCGCGCTTGGCGGACAGGATGACGAGCGTGTACTTCGAGTCCACGGCGGCGAGCAGGTCGTCGATCTTGGGTTCGATCATGCGCACGGTCCTCACGGATCCGGATCGGGGATCTCCGCCGGGTCTCGGCGGGATGCGTCGATGATAGCAGCGACCTGCGACGACGCCGTCTCGAGGTCCTCGTTCACCACGGCGTGATCGAACGCCGGGGCCTGCTCGAGTTCGGAATCCGCCATCTCGAGACGCCGGCGGATCCGCTCTTCCGACTCGGTCCCCCGGGATCGGAGCCGTCGCTCGAGTTCGGCGAGCGACGGCGGCGCGAGGAACACGAGGATCGCGTCGGGGACGCGTTCCCGTACCTGGCGGGCGCCCTGGACATCGATCTCGAGGATCACGTCGTGCCCCGCCGCCCGCTCCGCTTCGACGGCATCGGCGGGCGTCCCGTATCGGTCGCCGAACACGGATGCCCACTCGAGCAGCGCGCCGCTGGCGATGAGGTCATCGAAGGTCGCCACGTCGACGAACCGGTAGTCCCGGCCGTCCCGCTCCCCGGGGCGGGGTTCGCGCGTCGTCGCGGAGACGGACAGGACGAGCCGTTCGGGATCCCGAGCGAGCAGGCGGCGCACGATGCTTCCCTTGCCGACCCCGGACGGGCCGGCGATCACGATCAGGTCGCCTCGGCGCGAGGCCAAGGCCGTGCTACTTCTTGAAGCGCTCGAGCAGCTGCTCGCGCTGCTTGGCTCCGAGGCCCCGCACCCGGCGGCTCGCGGAGATGTCGAGCTCCTCCATGATCTTCTGCGCGCGGACCTTCCCGACCCCGGGGAGCGACTCGAGCACGTTCGACACCTTCATCTTGCCCACGATGTCGTCGCCAGATCGAGCCAGCACGTCGGCGAGCGACCGCTTCCCGGACTTCAGCTCGGCCTTCAGCTCCGCCCGCTTCTTGCGCGCTTCGGCGGCCTTCGCGAGGGCCTGCTGACGCTGTTCCGGGGTGAGGGTCGGTAGAGCCATGACACGCTCCTTACTCGTCGATCTGGTCGGGAACGCGGCGAGTATACGCACCCCCCTGTCGGCGGGACAACGCGAGCGCGGCGGTCTGCCTGCGGTTTCGGCCCACCGCGCGCGACGAAGGACCCGCTCCTCGACGCCATCGCGTCAGCGGACCGAGGCGACGATCGACCGCGCCACGGCGGCGGGATCGGACGAACCCGTGATCGGCCGCCCGATCACGAGGTAGTCGGCGCCGCGCTCGATCGCTTCCATCGGCGTGAGGACCCGCACCTGATCGTCGCCGTTCGAACCGTGGGGGCGGATGCCCGGCACGACGAGACAGAAGTCGTCGCCGCAGGTATCTCGAACGTCCCGAACGTCCCCGCCGGAGACCACCACGCCGTCGAGACCAGCGTCCCTCGCCTCGAACGCGAGCGACGCCGGACTCGCGAGATCCTCTCCCGACTGACTCGACAGGACCGTCACCGCGACCACGAACGGACGCCCGACACCGACGTCGGCGGCCCCGCGTTCGGCCCCGCGCATCGCGGCGCGCATCATGGAGACCCCGCCGAGGGCGTGCACCGTGATCATCGTCACCCCGAGGCGGGCGATGTTCGCCGCGGCTGCCTCCACGGTGTTCGGGATGTCGTGGAGCTTGGCGTCGGCGAACACCGGCGCGTGGACCACGATCCGGCGGACGGCGTCGGGTCCCTCGGCCCATACGAGCTCGGGTCCGACCTTCAGCAGGCCCACCTGAGGGGCGAGCGACGCGGCCAGCGCCTCCGCCCGCGCGATGTCGGAGACGTCGAGGGCGACGATCAGCGGGTTCTCCGGGGGCGGGATCACGGACCGATGCCCGACGCGACCGGGGGGACGCGGATGCGGCCTCGGACGTCGTCCGGGGACCCGAGTCTCTTCGCCTTCAGGTACTCCGCGACCCCTCGCGCCACCTCCACGGGCGCGGCCGGGTCGATCAGCGTGGCCGTCCCCACCTGGACCGCCCAGGCCCCCGCGAGCAGCAGCTCGATGGCGTCGGTCCCCGTCCGTACCCCGCCGCTCGCGAGGATCGGCACGTCCGGCATCGCTCGCGCGACGGTCAGCACCGCGTGGCGCACCAGCGGCGCGATGGCCGGTCCGGACAACCAGCCCGCGACCGATCCGAGCGCCGGCCGCAGCCGCGCCGCGTCGACCGAGACCGCCGGGGGTGGATCGATCAGCGTCACGCCGCGCGCCCCGGCACGGATCACGGCGCGGGCGACCTCGACCAGGTCCGCGGAGAGCGCGGGGAGCTTCGCGAACACCGGCACGAGCGACATCCGCGCGACGGCCCCGGAGATCTCCGCGGCCCGATCCGGGTAGGCGCCGAGCGCCGGCCGGTCGAGCTCGTCGTCGGGTTCCGAGAGCCGGATCTCGATCGCCGAGATCTCCGGTCGTCCCTGCAGCTGGCTCGTCAGCCGCACGAACTCCTCCAGGCTCCCTCCGGCGATCGACACCATCAGGGCGGTGCCGACGCGGCCGAGGCGTGGCAGCTCTTCCTCGATGAACGCGTCGATCCCCGGGTTCTGCAGACCGGTCGACCAGACGATGCCGGATGCCGACTCGGCGATCCGTGGCGTCGGGGCCCCCTTGCGGGGCTGCACCGTAACGCTCCGGCTCACGATCGCTCCGATGCGACGCGCCTCGACCAGGCCGGCGAGCTCCTTCCCCGTGCCCGCGCAGCCGGCCGCGACCATGACGGGGGTCCGCAGGACCCATCCCCCCAGATCGACGGCGAGCGTCCGCTTCACCCCGGCCACGTGCGCACCACCGGGAGACCTTCGGGGGGCGTCGGGAGCATCGTCGGCGCGTCGGCCCGCCACCGATCCCACAGCACACGGGCGGGGTTGAAGACCGGTCCGTCGACGCAGGAGCGGAGTTGGTCGTAGCCGGTGCCGTCCCGCCGGGCCACAGGCACCACGCACGTGAAGCAGAGCCCGAAGCCGCAACCCATGCGTTCCTCGATCGCCACCTGCGCGGGGAGCTTCCGCTCTCGGCAGAAGGCGGCGATCCGCTCCAGCGAGCCGGGACCCGCGGAGGCGTACAGGACCTCGGCATTCGCGCGCTCGGCGACCACGGGGAGCACGTCGATCACGCTGCCGCGGGTCCCGAGCGTGCCGTCGGCGGTGACGATCTCGATCGTCTGCGACAGCCGCTTCCCCTCGATCGGCTTGAACACGCGGTCGAGCGTCTCGCCTCCCACCACCATGTCCACGCGCTTGTGACGGGCGAGCAGCTCCTGCGCCAGGAAGTACAGGGACGCGGCGCCGTGACCCTCGGCAACGAGGACGCAGTTCGTGAGCCGCTTCGGGAACGCGAACCCCTTGCCCAACGGACCGATCACGTCGAGCGACTCGTGCGCACGCGCGCCGGCGAGCCAGCTCGTTCCGGCGCCGTCCGCATCGAAGACGAACTCGAGCGTGCCCGCCCACCCGCCCCGACGAGAGGCCTGGTGTATCGCGAAATGCCTCCGCAGCAGGAACTCTCGGCCCTCCGGCATCCCGATGGCCAGGAACTGCCCCGGACGCGCGCGCTCGGCGATCTCGGGCGCGACGACCGTGATCGTGTGGTACGCACCGAGTCGGCGCGTCGACAGGATCTCGGCGCGGACCCGCTTCACGCGCGCTCCCCGTCGCCGCCGACGCCGGTCGGTGCCACGTCCTCGAAACGCATCCGTGCCTGACGCGGGCGACCCCACGACGCCTCGTGGTACTCCTGCAGGGATCTCGGCTCGGTAGCCGAGCCGCGGAGCGCTTCGATCCCGCGCACCGACGCGAACGCCCCGGGAAGCGTCGTGACGCACGGGACCCCGGCGGCGGCGGCGGCCATCCGGATGAAGGAACCGTCGCTGCGGGGTGCCCGACCGAACGGGGTGTTGATCACCAGGTCGATGCGCCCGTCGCGGATCAGATCCACCACGTTGTGAACCCCGTCGGAGACCTTCGCGACGGCCTCCACCGGGATCCCCGCGCGGCGCAAGACGCCCGCCGTTCCAACCGTCGCCACGAGCGCGAACCCCATCTCTGCGAGCCGCTGAGCCGGGAACACGATCGCACGCTTGTCCCGATCCGCGACCGAGATGAACACCGAACCCGACGTGGGAAGCCCCGCCCCGGCGGCACCGAGGGCCTTCGCGAGGGCGACACCCGGATCCGCGTCGACGCCCATCACCTCGCCCGTGGAGCGCATCTCGGGCCCGAGCACGGTGTCGACGCCGGGGAACCGCTCGAACGGCAACACCGCCGCCTTCACCGAGGTGTACGGCAGGTGGCGGTAGTGATGCGGGTCGGACGGGAGGACGCCGGACTCCGCCATCTCGGCCAGGCTCCGGCCGAGCAGCGTGAGGGTCGCGATCCTCGCGAGGGACGCACCGATCACCTTCGAGACGAACGGCACCGTACGCGACGCACGTGGGTTCGCCTCCAGGACCCAGATCCGCTCGTCCTTGACCGCCAGCTGGAGGTTCAACAGGCCACGCACCCCGAGGCGATGCGCGATCCGTCGGGCGATCTCCTCGATCCGATCGAGCTCGCCGTCCGAGAGCGTCCCCGGCGGGATCTGGCACGAGGAATCGCCCGAATGCACCCCGGCCTCCTCGATGTGCTCCATCACCGCACCGATGAACACGTCGGTGCCGTCGCACACCGCATCGACGTCGACCTCGATCGCTCCCTCCAGGAACCGATCGATCAGGACCGGATGGTCGGGCGAGGCCTCGGCCGCCGTCCGCACGAACAACTCCAGATCGTCTTCGTCGTAGACGATCTCCATCGCCCGACCTCCGAGCACGTACGACGGCCGCACCACGACCGGGAAGCCGATCCGGGCCGCGATCGCGCGGGCCTCGTCCAGCGTGCGTGCTTCGCCGTGCCGCGGGGCGGGGATGTCGAGCTCGGCGAGGAGTTCGGCGAACTTCCCGCGATCCTCCGCCAGGTCGATGGCCTCCGGGCTCGTGCCGAGGATCTCGAAGCCCTCCTCGCGGAGCGACCGCGCGAGCTTCAGCGGGGTCTGGCCACCGAACTGCGCGATGACCCCGACCGGGCGTTCGGCCCGGCAGACGGCGAGTACGTCCTCCAGCGCGAGCGGCTCGAAGTACAGGCGGTCCGACGTGTCGTAGTCGGTCGAGACCGTCTCGGGGTTCGAGTTCACCATCACCGAGCCGAACCCGGCCTCCTCCAACGCGAAGGCGGCGTGCACGCACGCGTAGTCGAACTCGATCCCCTGCCCGATCCGGTTCGGCCCGGCGCCGAGGATCACGACCGAGGGCCGCACGCCCGGCTCGACCTCGTCCTCTTCCTCGTACGTCGAGTAGTAGTAGGGCGTGGCCGCCGGGAACTCGCCCGCGCACGTATCGACGGTCTTGAACACGGGGGCCACTCCAAGCGCGTCGCGATGACGACGGACGGCCGCGTCCGTGGCCCGGGTGAGCGCGGCGATCCTCTCGTCCGAGAGTCCGAGCCGCTTCGCCGCCAGGAGATCGTCCGCCCCGAGCGTGTGCAGGGGTCGACCCTCGATCACAGCGGATCCCTCGGAAACGGCGGCGATCCGATCGACGAACCAGGCTATCGACGGCCGAGGCCGCCGCGATCTCGTCGACGGTGTGGCCATCCCTGAGCGCACGCTCGATCAGGTGCAGGCGGGTCTCGGTCGCCTCGCCGAGGGCTTCGAGCACCGGCAGCCCGCGGTCATCGGCGACCGACGCGCCCAGGTCGAAGCCGCTGCGCTCCAGTCCCCGCCAGGCCTTCCCGAGCGCCTCCGTGAACGTCCGACCGATCGCCATCACCTCGCCGACCGACTTCATCGTCGACGTCAGCCTCGGGTCGGCGTCGGCGAACTTCTCGAACGCGAAGCGCGGGACCTTGACGACCACGTAGTCGAGGGTCGGCTCGAACGATGCCGGCGTCGCCCCGGTGATGTCGTTCGTGATCTCGTCGAGCCGATACCCAACCGCGAGGAGGGCCGCGATCTTCGCGATCGGGAAGCCGGTCGCCTTCGAAGCGAGCGCCGACGAGCGCGAGACCCGCGGGTTCATCTCGATGAGCACGCGACGACCATCGCGGGGGTTCACGGCGAACTGGACGTTCGAACCGCCCGTCTCGACCCCGATCGCACGGATGCACGCGAGTGCCTCGTCGCGCATCGCCTGGTACTCGCGGTCGGTGAGGGTCTGCACCGGCGCGACCGTGACGGAGTCCCCCGTGTGCACCCCCATCGGATCGACGTTCTCGATCGAGCACACGATCACCGCGTTGTCGCCTGCGTCGCGCATCACCTCGAGCTCGTATTCCTTCCAGCCTGCCACCGACTCCTCGACGAGGATCTCCCGCACCGGCGAGATCTCGAGGCTCCGTCGCGCGAGATCCGCGAGCCGATCGCGATCGTGCGCGAAGCCGCTCCCTCCGCCACCGAGGGTGAACGAGGGACGGACGATCACCGGGTATCCGATCACCTCGGCGACCGCGAGGGCGTCCCCGACCGTGCGGGCCGTGTCGGCGCGTGGGACCTTCAGGCCGGCGTCCACCATCGCGTGCTTGAAGGCGCTCCGGTCCTCCGCACGGCGGATCGCCGCGAGGCTCGCGCCGATCAGGCCGATGCCGAGACGATCCAGATCCCCCGACTCCGCGAGCGCCACCGCGACGTTCAGGCCGGTTTGGCCGCCGATCGTGGGCAGGAGGGCGTCCGGACGTTCGCGCTCGAGGATCGCGAGCACCGATGCCGGGGTGAGCGGTTCGATGTAGGTCCGGTCGGCGAACCCGGGATCGGTCATGATCGTGGCGGGGTTCGAGTTCACGAGCGCCACCTCGTAGCCCTCCCGACGCAGGACCTTGCAGGCTTGCGTCCCGGAGTAGTCGAACTCACACGCCTGCCCGATCACGATCGGCCCGGAGCCGATCACCATGATCCGGCGGAGGTCGTCGCGACGCGGCACCTACGGACCCTCCATCAAGCGACGGAACCGCGCGAACAGGTGCCGAGCGTCGTGCGGGCCGGGCGCGGACTCCGGGTGGTACTGCACCGAGAAGGCCGGCACGTCGATGCAGCGGAAGCCCTCCAGCGTCCCGTCGTTCAGGTTCCAATGGGTCAGCTCGACCACCCCGAGTCTCGTGTCGACCAGTGGCGGCTCCGTCGGCGCCGACCCGGGGCCGCGCGCGGCACGGCCGGCGTCACCTCCCGCCCATCCCGCCGGGTCGACCGCGAACCCGTGGTTGTGGCTCGTGATCTCGACGGTGCCGGTCACGAGATCCTTGACCGGCTGGTTCGCTCCTCGGTGCCCGAAGGGCATCTTGTACGTCGCGCCGCCGAGCGCCAAGCCGAGCAACTGATGTCCGAGACAGATCCCGAACAGCGGCACCTTCCCGAGCAGCGATCGTGCGGCCTCGACCCCGTACCGCGTCGCGGCCGGGTCGCCCGGCCCGTTCGACAGGAACACGCCCTCGAACCCGCCATCCGCGACCTGCGACGGGGGCGTCTCGGCCGGGAAGACGGTCGCCTCGATCCCGCTCGCCGCCAGCAGGCGCAGGATCGAGCGCTTCAGGCCGAAGTCGTAGGCGGCCACCCGGAACACACGACCGAGCTCCGGATCGGCGGCCCCGACGAGTTCCGCCGCGGGGAACGGGCCCACGGCGCTCACGGTCCGGGCCAGGTCGGCACCCGCCATCCCGGGCGAGCTCAACACGCGTCCGAGGAGCGACACGGCGTCGAGGTCCTCGGTCGAGATCGCGGCGCGCATCGCTCCCGCCGTCCGGATCCGCTTGGTAAGCCTGCGCGTGTCGATGCCCTCGATCCCCACGACGCCGGCGGCGCCGAGCTCGTCGGCGAGCGTCCCGGTCGCCCGCCAGTTCGAGGCGCGGCGCGAGGCCTCCCGGACGGCGAAGCCGGAGACGCGGACCCGCTCCGACTCCGGATCCTCCCGGTTCACCCCGTAGTTCCCTTGCTGGGGCGCCGTCATGGTCACGATCTGCCCGGCGTAGGAGGGGTCCGTCAGCACCTCCTGGTAGCCGGCCATCGCCGTGTTGAACACGGCCTCCCCGAACGTCTCGCCCGACGCGCCCAGCGAACGCCCTCGGAAGGCACTTCCGTCCTCGAGCACCAGGAGCGCCGTCGGCGGTCGGGTCATCGGGTCGGCTTCCCCTCCCAGACGGTCGGCCGCCCGGCGAGGACGGTGTGCACCACGCGCCCGCGGAGCCTGCGTCCCTCGAAGGCCGCGTTCCGGCTCCGCGAGACGTACGGAGGTTCGACGGTCCATTCGGCGTCGGGATCGAAGACGACCAGGTTGGCCGGCCGCCCGGTCGCCACCGGACCGCCATGCCCCTCCGCCCCGAGGATCCTCGCCGGCGCCGTCGAGAGCACCTCGATCGCGCGGGGGAGGCCGAGCCTGCCGGGGCCGACGAGCTCCGTGAGCACCGCGGCGAGCGCCGTCTCGAGCCCGATCGTTCCCGGCGGCGCCTGATCGAACTCCGCGTCCTTCTCCTCCACGGCATGGGGTGCGTGATCGGTGGCGATCGCGTCGATCGTTCCGTCTGACACCCCGGCCCGGAGGGCCGCCCGATCCTCGGGCGACCGAAGCGGCGGGTTGACCTTGAGGTTCGTGTCGTAGGTGCGGAGATCCTCGTCTGTGAACACGAGATGGTGCGGGGTCACCTCCGCCGTGACCGCGACTCCCTCCCCCTTCGCGCGTCGGACGAGCTCGACGGAGCGCGCGCTCGAGAGGTGACAGAGGTGGAGCCGCCCTCCGGTCAACCGCGCGATCGCGAGATCCCGCGCGACCACGATCTCCTCGGCTTCGGCCGGCTGACCCCGAAGGCCGAGCGATGACGAGTGGAGCCCCTCGTGCATCTGGGCGCCCTCCGACAGGGAGGCGTCCTCGCAGTGCTCCGCGATCGTGACCCCGTCGAACGCCCGCGCGTATCGGAGCGCGTTGCGGAGGATCCGCGCGGATGGCACGCAACGCCCGTCGTCGCTGAACACACGCACGCCCGCCTCCACCAGCTCCCCGAGCTCCGCCAGCGACTCTCCCTCCGACCCCTTCGTGATCGCGCCCACCGGGAAGACCTCGCACGACCCGGCCCGGGCGGCCAGGTCGCGGATCTCGTGCACGATCGCGGCGTGGTCGGTCACCGGGTCGGTGTTGGCCATCGACGTGACCGCCGTGAACCCGCCAGCCGCCGCGGCACGGGTGCCGGTCTCGATCGTCTCCTTCTGCTCGAAGCCGGGCTCGCGCAGGTGCGTATGCAGGTCCACCAGACCGGGAGCGAGGACGAGCCCGGCGCAGTCGACGACCTCCGCGTCGCCGGGACCCAGGCCGGTCCCGACCTCGACGATCCGGCCGTCGCCCACGAGGACGTCCGCGATCGCGTCCTGACCCGACGCCGGATCCACGACCCGGGCGCCGACGAACAGGATGCCCTCAGGCATCTGCGACCACCTCCCCACCGCCGCCCAGCAACAGGTACAGCAGGGACATGCGCACGGCGATCCCGTTCGTCACCTGCTCCTCGATCACCGCGTTCGGCAGGTCGGCGACCTCGGAATCGATCTCGACCCCGCGGTTCATCGGCCCGGGGTGCATGATCAGCGATCCCTCGGGGAGCAGCCCGACGCGCCGCCGCGTGAGCCCGAACAGCCGTGCGTACTCGCGGACGCTGGGGAAGTACTCGAGCCGCTGACGCTCGCGCTGCACACGGAGCATGTAGCAGACATCGAGCTTCGGCAGGACACCGTCGATGTCGTAGGAGACCTGGACGCCCCAGGCCGGGGCCTCCGGCGGGATCAAGGTCGGGGGGCCGACCAGCGTCACCTCCGCTCCCATCTTGACCAGCCCGAACGAGAGCGAGCGCGCGACCCGCGAATGCAGGACGTCTCCCACGATCGCGACCCGCAGACCCTCGATCCGTCCGAGCTTCTCCCGGATCGTGTAGAGGTCGAGCAGGGCCTGTGTCGGGTGCTCGTGCGTCCCGTCCCCCGCGTTCAGGACGCTCCCGCGGACCCACCTCGTGAGCTGGAGCGGCGAACCGGACGACGCGTGGCGGATCACGACGGCGTCCGCGCCCATCGCCTGCAGGGTGAGGGCCGTGTCCTTCAGGCTCTCGCCCTTGGAGACGGACGAGCCGCTCGTCGAGAAGTTGATCACGTCGGCCGACAGCCGCTTCGCCGCCAGCTCGAACGAGATCCTCGTCCGCGTGGAGTTCTCGTAGAAGAGGTTCACGACGGTGCGGCCACGTAGGGCCGGCACCTTCTTGATCACGCGGGAGCCGACCTCGCGGAACGACTCGGCGGTATCCAGGATCCGCACGACGTCCTCGGCGGACACGTCGTGCACGGAGAGCAGATGTCGGTTCACGCGGACCCCTTCCCCTCTCGCTGCGCGGCTCGCACCACCACGGCGTCCTCCCCGTCGAGCTCCGACACGGATACCCGGACGTCGTCGTCGCGTCCGGTGGGGATGTTCTTGCCCACGAAGTCCGCGCGGATCGGCAGTTCCCGGTGCCCGCGATCGACCAGGACCGCGAGCTGGATACGCTCGGGCCTCCCGAAGTCCATGAGGGCGTCCATCGCCGCCCGGATCGTGCGGCCCGTGAAGAGCACGTCGTCGACCAGGACGACGGTGGCGCCGTTCAGGCCGAAGTCGATCCGCGTCTCGTGGACCTCGGGCGCCTCCGCGCGCAGGCCGATGTCGTCTCGGTAGAACGTGATGTCGAGGACGCCGACCGGCACGCTCGACCCCTCGATCCGCCGGATCTCGTCCGCGAGCCGCCGGGCGAGATCGTCGCCGCGGTTCGCGATGCCGACCAGCGCCACCCCCTCGGCCCCCCGATCCCGTTCGACGATCTCGTGGGCGATCCGCGTGAGCGCTCGGCGGATCTCTTCGGGACCGAGCAGGAGGGTCCCGCTCATGAGAACGCGCCCCCCGATGGGTGGGCGCGGCAACGTGGACACATCCGGGTCACTCCCTTCCCGGCCTCTCGGGACCGGATTAAAGGGGAAGGGCTGTCGCGAGCAGGATAGCGACGCGTCCGGGGCGTCGCAAATGGACGGATGTCCATCCGGGAAGACGTAGACTGGAACCCCGGCTCCAGACGGAAGAAGGTGGATCGATGAACGAGTGGGTCATCGTCGCGATCGTGGCGGTCGTGGTGATCTTCGGGGCCACGAAGCTGCCCGAGATCGCGCGGAACTTCGGGCGCGCACAAGGCGAGTTCAAGAAGGGCCTGAAGGACGGCGCCAGCGAAGACCAGAGCCAGGGGAACCCGGAGACCAAGCCGGACGCCTGAGCCTCGTCACGGTTCCGCCGGCGGCCCACCCGTCGCCCCCTCACGCACGATGCGGCCGAGGATCCCGTTCACGAAGCCGCGGGCCTCGTCCGCCGACAGCTCCGACGCCGCCTCGACGGCCTCGCTGATCGCCACCGACGGAGGCACGTCGTCCTCGAGGAGCTCGTAGACCGCCACCCGCAGGATCGTCCGGTCGAGCGCGGCCATGCGCGCCACGGTCCACCCCTCGGCATGCTCCTGCAGCAGTCCGTCGATCTCGGGGAGCCGACGCCGGACCCCCTCGACGATCCGCTCGGCGAAGGGCGACACCTCGCGACCCCCGGATCGCCAATCGTCGATCATCTCGGCGGGGTCCGCGTCGGTCAGGTCGCATCGATACAGGACATCGATCGCCACCCGGCGCGCCTCGCGCCGGGTGCTCACGCCTTCACGCGCTCGATGTACTCCCCCGAGCGCGTGTCGACCTTGACCCGCTCGCCCTCCTCGACGAAGAGCGGCACCTGCACCACGACGCCCGTCTCGAGCGTCGCCGGCTTGAGCGCGCCCGTGCGGGTGTCGCCCTTCACCCCGGGGTCGGTCGTGGTCACGGTGAGGACCGTCGAGGCGGGCAGGTCGACCGAGATCGCGACGCCTTCGTGGAGCGTCACCTGAGCCTCGCCTCCCTCGGTCAGGTAGCGCTCGGCGCCGCCCATGACCTCGCCGGGCACATGGATCTGGTCGTAGGTCTCGAGATCCATGAACACGTAGTCGGATCCGTCCCCGTACAGGTACTGCATGTCCTTGCGTTCCACGATCGCGAGCCCGACCTTCACGCCGGCGTTGAAGGTCTTCTCGACCACGGCTCCGCTCTTCACGTTCCGGAGCTTCGTGCGGACGAACGCCCCTCCCTTGCCGGGCTTCACGTGCTGGAACTCGATCACCTGGAACAGGACCCCGTCGAGCTCGAGCGTCATCCCGTTCTTCAGATCGTTCGTGGAGACGCTCATCGACCGGTCCCCGGGTGCCTCATAGCTCGATCAGCTCGCGTGTGGACGTGGAGAAGACCCGGGCGCCGTCCGCGGTGACCTCGACCATGTCCTCGATCCTCACGCCGCCGAGCGCCGGGACGTAGATCCCCGGCTCAACCGTCAACACGGCGCCCTCCGGGATCGTGTCCGTGCCCGAGCGGGCGAAGTTCGGCCCCTCGTGGATCTCGAGACCGACCCCATGTCCGAGCCCGTGCGTGAAGCGATCGCCGTACCCCGCCTCCGCGATCGTCGACCGCGCGACCCCGTCGATCGTCCCGCCGCTCACACCCGGCGCGATCGCGTCGATCGCTACCTGCTGAGCCTCCCGGACGAGGTCGTGGATCTTGCGGAGCTCCGAAGCCGGCTCCCCGAACGCGACCGTCCGCGTGAAGTCCGCGTGATACCCGTCGTACAGGGCGCCGAAGTCCATCGTGATCACGTCCCCCTCCTCGAGGATGCGGTGACCAGGGTGATGATGCGGCTCGGCGGCCGCCTCCCCGAACGCCACGATCGACTCGAAGGAGAGGTCGTCCCCGCCCGCGCGCCGGATCGCCTGGTCGATCTCGAGGGCCACCTGCCGTTCGGTCATCCCGAGCGCGAGCCGGTCCAACACGTCGTCGAACGCCCGGTCGGTGCACGCCTGCGCCTCTCGCAGGAGCGCGAGCTCGTCCGCGTCCTTCACCCATCGGTCACGATGCACCGGATCCCCCGCCGCCACGAGCTGGACATCGCCGAGCGCCAGGTCGAGCGTGGCGTGCTGACGGATCGACACGGCCCGATCCTCGAAGCCGACGCGGGCGACGCCGAGGGCCGCGCAGGCCTCGGCGAGCGGCTCGCCCAGCTCACCCAGGTAGATCGTTCGCTCGCACCCCGGGACCTCGTGGCGCGACTGCTCGATGTAGCGGCCGTCCGTGAAGAACCGCTGCCCCGACGCCGCGATCAGGATCTGGCCGTTCGAGCCGGTGAACCCGGTCAGGTACCGGACGTTCGGCAGGTGGGTCACGAGCAGCGCGTCGACCCCCAGCTCCTCGAGCCGGGCGGCGATCCGTGCACGTCTCAGTCCGTGATCCACGCGAGCCCCTCCAGCGCCAGATGATAGCCAGCGACCCCGAGCCCCGAGATCGTGCCGCGGCACACCTCGGAGACGACCGACGTACGACGGAACGCCTCGCGGGCCGCGATGTTCGATTGATGGACCTCGATGACCGGAACCCCGCAGCCTTCGATCGCATCGCGGAGCGCGTACGAGTAGTGCGTGAGCGCGCCCCCGTTCAGGATGACGGCCTCGACGCGTTCCGCCTCGGCCGCCAGCAGCCACCCCACCAGGTCCCCCTCGTGATCGGACTGGCGCCACTCGACCGCGTGCCCGAGCCCCTCGGCTCGCTCGGCCACCGCCTCCATGATCGCCGGCAGGGTCTCGCTCCCGTACACCTCCGGAGCACGCCGGCCGAGCGACCCCAGGTTCGGCCCGAACAGGTACAACACCTTCATCCGCTCGCTCCCATCGCCTCGAGGACCGGGCGCACCGCGTCCGCTCCGACATCCTCCGCGACGAACGGCTCACCGACGTCGCGGAGGAGCACGAATCTCATCCCACGTCGGTACTTCTTGTCGAGCTCCATCGCGGACAGCAGATCCGACGGATCCGGGATCCGCCCGTCGGGATCGAGACCGAGGGCGGAGAGCAGCCGGACGGTACGGGTCGCCAGTCCGGGCGCGGCATCGCCGAGCGCCTCGGCGAGGCGAGCCGCGAAGACCAGGCCCACCGCGACCGCCTCGCCGTGCGAACGCCCCGCGAAGGCATCGAGCCGCTCGAGGGCGTGCCCGAGCGTGTGGCCGTAGTTGAGGACCAGCCGGGACCCCGCGTCGCGCTCGTCCACGGCGACGATCCGTGCCTTCGCCGCGACACAGCGGGTCACGACGTCCTCGAGCGCGACCGGATCCCGTGCCAGGATCGCGGCCGGATCGGCCTCGAGGCGGGCCAACAGGTCGAGGTCGAGCGTCAGGGCGTACTTGGCGACCTCGGCGAGGCCGGACCGGAACTCGCGCTCGGGCAGCCCGAGCAGAGGATCGACGTCGGCCACGACCCCCACCGGCTGCGAGAAGGTCCCCACCAGGTTCTTCCCTTCGGGCAGGTTGACCGCCGTCTTCCCCCCGATCGCGGCGTCCACCTGAGCGAGGAGCGTCGTGGGGACCAGCAACGACGGGACGCCCCGCATGTACGTCGAGGCCACGAACCCGGCCAGATCACCCACCGCGCCCCCGCCGAGCGCCACGACCAGGTCGTCGCGGTGAGCCCGCTGGGCGGCGAGCTGCTGCAGGACGGCCTCGTAGACCGCGAGGGACTTCGCCGCCTCCCCCGACGGGACCGGGAGCTGGACCGCCGGGACCCCGCGGGCCGCCAGCGTCTCCGACAGCGGCGAGAACCACCGTTCGGCGACGACGCGGTCCGCCACGACGAACGCCCGCTCGGCATCCGGAGCGGCGTCGAAGGCCGAGGGCTCGGCGATCACGCCGCGCCCCACGACCACGTCGTACGGCCGTCCCGGGATGGGGACGGTCACACGGACCAACGCAGCTCCTCGATGATCGCCTCGGCCACCGACCCCGGCGTCCCGCCGCCGTCGACGACATGGGCAGCGAACTCCCGATACAGCGGCTCGCGGGCCTCGAGCAACCGTTCCAGGTCGCCGTCCTGTTGGATCAGCGGACGGTCCGCCGCGGGACGGGTGCGCTCGCGCAGGACCTCGAGCGGCGCGTGGATGAACACGACCACTCCGGTGTTGCGCAGGGTGATACGGTTCGCCGGCTCCAGGACGACGCCGCCGCCGCAGGCCACCACGGCCGGATCCTCGACGCTCGCCTCCACCAAGGTCGCCGCCTCGAGGGCCCGGAACCCCGCCTCACCGTCGCGGCGGAAGATCTCCGCGACCGACGTGTCGGCCTTCCCCTCGACCCGTTCGTCGAGGTCGATGAACGGCACGCCGAGCCGACCCGCGAGTTCACGTCCCACGACGGATTTCCCCGCGCCCGGCATGCCCACCAGGTACACGATCATGCGAGCGCCTCCACGTAGGCCCGCAGGTTGCGAGCGGTCTCGTCTAGGGAATCCCCCCCGAACTTCTCCAGGACGGCCCCGGCGATCTCGAACGCCACCACGGACTCACCCACGACGGCCCCGGCGGGGACGGCGCAGATGTCCGTGCGCTGCTTGATCGCCGTCGCCACCTCGCCGGTCGCGATGTCGACGGTCCGCAATCCGCGCGGGACCGTCGAGAACGGCTTCATCGCGGCCCGCATGCGCACGGGCTGCCCGGTCGTCATCCCGCCTTCGATCCCACCCGCGCGCGCCGTCGCCCGGCCGAACCGCCCGGGACCCGGCACGATCTCGTCGTGGGCCCTCGACCCCGGGCGCGCGGCCGACGCGAACCCGTCCCCCATCTCCACGCCCTTCACCGACTGGATGCTCATCAGGGCCATGGACAGCCGCGCGTCGAGCTTCCGGTCCCACTGCACGTGCGACCCGAGGCCCGGCGGCACGCCGTAGACGAGCACCTCGAACACCCCGCCGACCGTGTCGCGCGCGCGCCGGATCCGATCGATCTCGGCCACCATGCGGGCCCCCGCCTCGGGCTGGAAGCTCCGGACCGGCGAGCGATCGATCGCCGCCAGGTCGCCGGGCGCGGGGGTCTTCGAGCGCGCCGGGACCGCGATCGTGCCGATGCGCACGACGTGCGACAGGACCTCGACGCCGAGCGGCCGCAGGAACGCCTTGCAGAACGTCCCCAGCGCGACCCGCGCCGCCGTCTCCCGGGCGCTCGCCCGTTCGAGCACGTTGCGGACGTCGTCGAAGGCGTACTTCTGGCTCCCGGCGAGGTCGGCATGGCCGGGCCGGGGACGGGTGAGGCGGCGCGCGGGATCCTCAGCGCTCTCCACGCCCATCAGATCCCGGTACTTCGTCTCCCACTCGACGTTCGGGATCGAGACGGCGATCGGCGAGCCGAGGGTCCGCCCGTGACGGACCCCGGAGACGATCTCGAACCGATCCGTCTCGAGTCGCTGGCGTCCGCCCCGGCCGTAGCCCTGACGGCGCCGCGCGAGCTCCGCCGCCACCGACGCCGGCGCGACGGGGACGCCGGCCGGCAACCCGTCGAGGATGGCCACCAGTCCCTTCCCGTGGGACTCCCCGGCCGTGAGCAGACGCAACATGGCCCCCATCATAGGGAGGACCCCGAAGCCCATCGCCCGGCAGCGCGGTCCCGGACATGGTCGGGGGCGGCTCCGTCACGGAGCCGCCCCCGAAGCCGGCGACCGCTCCCCCCGTGGGCGGACCGCCGGGACCCCGGCCGGCTACTTCTCCGGCGTGAAGCAGAGGGTGAAGGAGTCGTCCCCGAACAGCATCGCCGCGCAGTTGCCCGAGACCGAGACCAGCTGGAAGTCACCGCCGGCGAACGTGTCGCCCTCGGCGACGTGGTAGACGGTCCCGTCCACCTCGATCGTCGCCATCTGCTGCCCGTTCTCCGTGAACGTGTCGAGGATGACGACCGTGTGACCGCCGATCGTGGTGCTCGATCCGTTCGACGGGAGCGTGGGCGAGGACGTCGGACCCCCCGTCGGACCCGAGGTGGGACTGCTCGTCGATCCCGTGGGGCCGCTCGGACCGGTCGGGCCGCTCGGACCGGTGGGGCCGCCCGGCGACGTCGGGGAGGAGGTCTCCGTCGCGAAGATCGGCGGGGGCGAGAACGGGTCGCGCCCGTTGAAGACCTCGCTCGGCGGCGCCTGGGAAGGACCGGTCGTCGGCGTGGTCGTCGGGCCGGTCGGTCCCGTCGTCGGACCGGTGGTAGGCGCGACGCTGCCGGTCGGTGGCGCGAGCGGGGGCAGGGCCTCGGTGCCGCCCTTCCCGAGCTGGCCGATCCCGAGCAGCGCCACGATCAAGACGGCGGCGAGGATCCCACCGATCTTGACGGCGCGCCGGTCACGGTCGGACAGCGGCATCTACTTCTCCTCCGGCTGCAGGACGCCGGCCTCGCCCGGACTGGGCGACGCGACCGGACTCGTCGGCGTGGTCGTGGTGCTCCCGCCCGAAGTGGGTCCTGGCGAAGAGCCGGGACCGGCGCTCGTGTCGGTCGTGTAGATCGTCACCGTGGCGGTCCCGGTCAGGCCGCTGCCGCCCTCCTCAGCGGTCGGCGTCATCTGGAGCGTCGAGATCTTCGCCGCGCGTGGGAGCGTCTCGATGTCGAACATGAACTGCGTGATCGCGAAGTACGAGCCGTTCACCGTGATCGTGTTGGCACTGCTCGTGAGCCCGGTCGCCGGATCGGCCTGCGGGGCGCCGGGTGTGATCGTGAAGAGGTCGACGCCCGACTGATCGGCCGCGTTCTGGAGCAGGAGGATGAAGCCTTGTTGATCGATCGTCGGCGGGATCGCCTGATCCACCTGGCGGATCGTCTCCCGCGCGGCCGGAGCGTCCTGTTGCGCCTGCTGGAGAGCCGCCAGCTGCGACTGCAACGTCGCTTCCTGCGACTTCGCCTGGGCCAGTTGGTCATCCGCGCTGCTCACCTGATTCATCTTCGGAAGCACCAGGAAGAAGACCGTCAGGAGCAGCACCACGATGACGCCGACGGCGGCGAAGATGGGGGTGCGCCTATCCCCCACCGGTGGTCCCTTCCTGACCTCGCACCGTGAGCGCCTGCGCCGACAGGTCCACCCCGCTCGTGAACGTGTACAACCGCGACCCAGCCTCGGTCTCCGTGATGCTGGCGAGCCACGGATTGACCCATCCCTGCACGGACTCCAAACGCGTCAACCAGCTCGCGAGGCTCTCGGTGCCCGCCGCCTTCCCCTCGGAGCTGATGCTGCCGATCAGACCCCCGGTAGCCGTGCCCGCCGGGGCCGCCCCGTCGACGCTCACGTCCGAGGTCGACAGGATGATGTTGAGCGCGGTCAGGTAGGCGTCCGATGGGATCACCCGCGACATGTCCATGAGCAGACCCGAGAACGACACCTCCCCGGCGTACGCCTCAGCGAGGAGCACCTCCTTCTGAGCGGCCTCCTCCTCGAGCGCCTGGTACTCGGCCAGCCCCTGGATCTGTGCCTCCAGGCCGGCGTTCGTGGCGTTCTGCGCGGCGATCTCCTCGTTCACGTCGCTGAGCTTCTGACCCTGGAGGAACCAGAACCCGAGGAGGAGCAGCATCGCGATGCCGCCGCCGAGGATGATCAACGAGGTGAGCCGACGCTGCTTCTGTCGCGCGAGGAGCTCGGGAGGGAGGAGGTTGACCTGGCTCACGCGAAGTGTCTCCCGGGGATCCCGAGGCCGACCGCGACCGCCAGGACCGGCTCGGCTTCGGCGAGCGCCTCCTCGGACAGGTTCAGCTGCGACTTCGCCCGGCGGAACACCCGACCGCGTTCGACGATCGCCGGCACCCGCTCACGAAGGAGCTCGAGGAAGCCGGTGAGCTTCGAGCCGCCCCCGATCACGAGCACACGACCGATCCGTGCGCCGCGCGTCTGCGCGGTGTAGAACTCGAGCGACGACCGAACCTCGTCCACGAAGTTCTGCGCGCGCTGCATCGCCACGCGACGGACCTCGTCGGGATCCGGGCCGCCCTCGATCACCTCGCCCCGCTTGAGCCGCTCGGCCACGTCGTCCTCGACCCCGAAGCTCCGCGCGATCGCCAGGGTGATGTCGCGACCGCCGGACGGCAGGATCCGGACGAATCGGGTCACGCCCCGCTCGTGGACGAGGATGTTCGTGATCGTGGCCCCGATGTCGACGACGGCCTCCTCGCCGCCCTCCTCGTCCTCCATGCCGACCTCGGGCATCCCCACCGCTCGGGCCATCGCGAACGGGACCAGGTCCACGCCGACCGGCTCGAGCTTCGCGTCCAACGCGACCCCGACCACCGTGTTCACCATGGCCCGCTGCGCCGCCACGAGGATCAGGCGGAGCATCCGGCGCCCCTCCTGTTCGAACTCCTCGAGCGGGTCGAAGTCGAGGACCGCCTCCTCGACGGGCATCGGGATGAACTCCTGCGCCTGGAAGCCCAGGGAGGCGCGGAGCTCCTTCTCCGGCAGCCACGGCAGCGCGACCTCGCGCACGACCACGCGTTGGTTGCCGACCCCCATGTAGACCTGGCGGCTCTTGAAGCCGCCCCGATCCCAGAGCTCACGCAGGGCCTCGCTCACGATGTCCGGCTGCCGGATCTCCCCCGCCTCCACCGCGCCCTCGGCGAGCGGGACCTGCGCGGCACGGACCACGACCGGCGCGTCGCCACCCTGCAGCTCGGCCGCACGTACGGCGGTCGTCCCGATGTCCAGCCCGATGCGGACCTTCGCCATCTACGGCCTCTCCGTCCGGACGGAGCGGTCCTCGAGGAACCGTTCGACGTCGGACTCGCGGATGCGGTAGTTCTTCCCGACGCGGACGGCCGGGAGCTCTCCGCCCTTGATCAAGCGGTACACCGTCATGTTCGACACGCGCATCGTCGCCGCCACCTCGGAGACGGTCAGCAGGCCACCCGGGACGAACGGCTGCGGTTCGCTCACCCTCTCACCTTCCGCACACGGTCACATGTGCCTCTTGTTCCACATGTGCAACGTTGATGCTCTTGTGTCACACGAGGCACGATGGAAGCTAACGAAACACCAGGGAACAGGCGCAGTCAAACACCTCAGGCCGGGAGTTCAACGGCCGGTTCGGGGGTGCCGAACCGCAGGTCAGGGGCCGGGGCGTCAGCCGAGCCGGGCGAGGTACCAGTCGGCGATCGGCGCGCCCCAGACGATCGCGACGAGCGCTCCGGCCGCGAGGTAGGGACCGAACGGGATGGCGGATTTGCGCCCTTTCCCGAGCGCCAGGGCGATGATGCCGCCGAGTCCGCCCGCCAGGATCGCGGCCGCGGCCGCCACCCCCACATACCGCAGCCCGAGCGACCCGAGCACGAGGCCGATCAGACCCGCGAGCTTCACATCCCCCATCCCCAGGCCGCGGGGCGCGATCATCGCGATGATGAAGTAGAAGCCCCCGTAGGCGAGCAGCCCGACGCCCGCCCGGGCGGGATCGAGCGGGCGGTCGAGCAGCCATCCCACCACGATCGCGATCGCGAAGACGGGGAACGCCGGATAGGTGATCCGGTTCGGGATGATCCGATGGTCCAGGTCGATCACCGCCACGGCGATCAGCACCGCCGCGAACGCGGCGAGCATCGCCGCGACGTACGGATCGTCGTAGACGAGCACGACCGCCACGAATGACGCCGCGGTCCCCGCCTCGATCAGCGGGTAGCGGGCCGAGATATGCACCGCGCAGACCCGGCAGCGTCCATGGAGCAGGACCCAGGAAACGACCGGAACGTTGTCACGGGCCCGGATCGCGGCGCCGCACGCGGGACACCGGGACCGGGGTGCGACGATCGACTCCTTCTTGGGGACCCGGTCCACGACCACCGTGAGGAAGCTCCCGATCGCGAGACCGAACATGGCCGCGAGGACGCCGACGAGCGCGGTCTCCACGGGGCGCGATCCTAGTCGGATCTACGGCGAGACGTTCCAGGCGACCCCGGACGTCGGACCCTGCTCGATCCACGTCACGACCTGCCAGGCGGCGGCGACCGGCTGCAGGAACCGCGGGGGCGACTGGTACTTCAGGCGCTGGTCGTAGTTGTAGTTCTTCCCGTAGCCGGACTGCCCGATGATCGTGACGATGCCACGGTAGCGCTGCGCGATCGCGCCGTTGACCGTGATCGAGCCCATCAGGTCACCCTTGTTGTAGTGCTGCACCCGGAACGAGTGGTTCACCGACAGGATCGCGGCCTGGACGGTCGGGTTCGAGAACACGGCCCCGCTACAGCTGAAGAGCTCCAGGTTGTAGTAGCCGTTGTAGCCGCTCGACTGCCGGCAGCTGCTCGGCGCCGAGCCGTCGTTGACGGGGTGGTAGATCTCCACGTAGTTGTTCGCGATCAGGCCCAGCAGGTCGCTGCCGCCGGTCCCGCCCTGGTACGTGACGTTGCCGATCACGTCGATGTTGTTCTCGGCCGCGATCGTGAGGCGACCCTTCAGGACGCCCTGCAGGAAGACGTCGCCGTTGCGGCAGCCGTAAGTGTTGATGTCGTACCGCTGCGGGTACCCGAGCGGATGGCTCACGGTCGTGCTGCCGTTGATCTGCGTAGCGGTGATGCACCCCGCCGTGTAGTTCGGGTCTGTCGTGGTGGAGGGCACGTTCTGGACGTAGATCACCCCGTTGGCTGGGAGCGGGATGTTCGTGCCCGGCTGACAGTTGTTCGGCGTCGCGGGCCATCTCGTGAACGGGCTGACGACAGTCATCGTCCCTGCCGAGTTGAGCGTGATCGACGTCGGACCCGTGAACAGGCAGCCGGTGCCCCCCTGGGTCTGGTCGGCGTCCGCCCGGATCCCGGCGTTCGACGGTGGCATCGTGAGGGGCGCGGCGTACTTCGGGTCCCCCGACAGCAGGGTCGGGCTGGATCCCGAACAGCTCCCGCCGTTGCAGAAGTACCGCGGTGCGCTCGTGTTCCAGCTCGTCGTCACGGCGCCGTTGAAGACCGGGTCGCCCGAGATCCCGATCGCGTCGTTCGAGTGCAGCGGCCCGTTGATCGTGTCGTAGTCGTTGAAGTAGATGTTCGTGCAGCTCGAGTCGCGACCGGCGTACCGGTAGAAGGGGCACTCGACCTGTGCCTCGGCGGGGTCGAACGGGCTCCCGGTGTACGCGGCGGGGTCGAGCGTCTCGAAGTCGGTGAAGTACAGGTAGTCGATGAAGGCCTTCCGGCGCAGGGTCGTCTGGACCACCCGGGTCACCTTGTTGACGCGGCCCGTGGACGTCAACAGGATCGCCCCCTGGGCGACCAGGTTCGTCGTGTCCGCGGTGTAGCGGAAGCACGCTACGTTCGTCGGAGCCGCGGGGCAGGTGGTGGACCCCGACGCGCCCGGCACGGGCACCCACTGCGAGAACGCCTTGTTGCCGTCGGGCGGAGCGGGCTTCGAGGGCGTTCCGGCCGGGTTGCCGTAGAGGTAGTACTGGTCGTTCTCGTTCATCCGGAAGAGGTAGTCGTCGATCCCGGCCTCAGCGGCGGCCAGCGCAGCGGCCCAGTCCTGGTCACGGCGGCTGAGTGGCATCGAGCCCAGGGCGTACGACATCGTGCCGGCCACGATGATCAGCATGATCATCGACAGCAGCAGCACGGTGATGAGCGCCACACCCTCCTCGTCGTGCGCGCGGCTCCGCCATCTCGGGGTCATCGGTCCACCTCAGGGGCTCGGGGTCGGGAGCGGGTTGTAATCCACGTTCGGCAGGCGGACCCGGTTCACGAGGGTCGTGTATGGCACGTTGAAGTTCGTGCTCTGGCGGATCGCCATCGTGATGCCCACCATCGTGATCTGCAGCCGGTTCGCCGAGGACAGCGGGTTCAGCCCCGTCGAGAACGCGGTCGGCGTCCCCGACGCGTTGTCGTAGTAGTACGTGAACACCGGCTGGGACCCGGAGTTCGCGACGTACTTGCCCAAGAGACGCGTCGTGTAGGAGCCGGAGTACGAGCAGCTCGGGGGTGTCCCTCCCGCGGTTGCAGCTCGCACCTGCTCCTTGAGCACGGGCGGGCTCACGGCCGTGTCGACGAACAGATGGACGACGTCGGGGCAGGGATTCGGAGAGCCGCCGTTCAGCGTGAGGTTCGCGAAGAACCACACCTCTGTGGCGCTCGTGTACGGCGCCGGGTTGCCGAACCCCGGCGCGGGAACGGCGATCCCGCTCGGAGAGGACGCGCCGACGTCGAACGGTGACGTCGTCGCGGTCATCCGGGCCGCCGTCCGGACGTCGCGGCTCACGGCGTCCATCAGGACGCGCGCCTCCTCGAGGTTCTGAAGGCGTAGGCTCGCGCCCGCCGCCGCGTTCTGCACGCTGATGAACCCGGCGGTGACCGACCCGAGCACGACGGTGAGCAGCGAGACGACGACCACCACCTCGGTCAAGGTCAGGCCTCGTTCGTCGCGGAGGCGGTCGCGCACGAACCGTACGGGTCGGCTCGGGATCACCATTGGAAGGTCACCACCTGCGTGCCGGTCAGCGGGCTCAGGGTCACGGCCTGGGTCGCGGTGGTGGTCGGCGACGTGAGCCGCACGGTCCAGCTCCCGTAGGGAAGCGCGAAGAGCAGATCCCCGCCGGCATCGGTGGTCCCGCTCGCCGTGTACGTCGCGGTGGCGCATCCACCTGCCTCGGTCGCGTGGGTGGAGCTGAGCGTGATCGCGATGCTCGGCCGAGGCGCGCTCGCCATCGTCCGCGCCTGCACGCGGAGCGTGCCCATCGTGACCGTCCCCGAGCTCGTGGATCCGGCCACGACGCCGATCGGAGCGTCACGGCTCGCGCCCGGGTAGTACGCGGCGCCGGACGTGTTCACGCCCTCGGGGTCGGAGTCCAGGCAGTTGCCGGCCCAGGCCTCGTATCCGGACACGTAGGGGAACAGCCCCGGGATCGTGCGCGGGTTCGTGGCGCCAGTTACGGTCTTCTTCCCGTTCGGAGCGAGCTGGGTCTGCCCCAGAGTGATCGGGAGATTGGAGGGCACGATGCCCCCCGCGGCTCCCTGCATCGTGAGGTTCAGCGTGCTCGCCTGGTCGTACTGGAAGGTCAGCGAGCTCTTCGTGCCGGCCACGACCGACACGGTCTGAGCCGGGGCCGTCACGCCCTGGTCGTTCACGTAGCCAGAGCTGTTGAGCGTCACCGTGTAGCTCCCGACCGACTGGAACGCGAAGAACGCGCAGCCGTCCACCGGCGTCACCTGCGCCGGCTCGGATCCGGGCGAGAGCGTGACCGTCACGTCTTCCTGCGGCGCGCCGGCCGCGTCGAGCACGAGCACCGCGATGTGGCCGGTCGTCTTGTTGTACGTACCGACCGGCGGTGTGATCACGGTCTCGGAGGTCGGAGCCGGGACGCCGGCCATGTTCGGCCACTGGACGTAGACGTTCACCTCGAGGTACGCGAGGCTCGAGCCGACGGGGGCCTGGCACGGCCCCGACGTCGCGCTCGGGTAGGTCCACTCCGTATCGCGGTTCACGGTGTACGGGACGTTGTCGATCGTCTGCGGGTATTCGACGTGCCCCACCTGTGCCTCGAGATCCGTGAACTTCATGCTCCGGACCGTGTCCATCTCCTGGGATGCGAGGTTGGCGGCGACCGATCGGTTCTTGTTCTGACGGGTGATGGTGAGCGAGCTGCTCATCCCGGCCGCCACCGCGGCCGCCACGATGCCGAAGATCAGGATGCCGACCATCAGCTCCACCATCGTGAAGCCGGCGTCGTCGCGCAGCCGGCCGACTCGCCGCCGCGCACGCTGGATCGCTCGGGTCATGACAGGTCCGATCTCATCCATGTCCGTCGGTTATGCGTCGGCAGGTTGGGGGGCACGCTTGAGTCCCTTCGGGAGGGATACACGCGATCGGGTAGTCCGCAACGCAGAAGGGGCGGTCCCGAGGGACCGCCCCTTCCACATCCGTTCGAGTCGGCCGAAAGGCCTAGGTCCAGGCGGTGGCACCGGCGAGGGCCATGGTGGGCGCCACGCACGCTCCTGCAGCCTGCCCATACCTCGTCCCGACCGCGGAGTCGTCCGAGATGTAGTAGCAGGTGTTCGACGCGGACCAGCGACCGGCGGCCCACTGCGTCACGCTGATCACGGCGACGCCGACCTGGGTCGTCACGGAGCCCGCGGCACCTGCCACGTACGTGAGCGACGGCTCAACTCCGGCCATGTTCGTCGTGCACGGAGCCACCGGCGCGGCGGCCGTGGCGCACGTGTACGCGCTGTTGTCCGTGTAGATCGTCTTCGCGGCCACGAGGGCGTTGCGAAGGTCGGACTGCGCGGCACGGTTCTGAGCCCGCGTGCGGGCCCCGAGGAACGTCGGCAGTGCGATGGCGATCAGGATGCCGATGATCAGAACGACCACCATCAGCTCGATGAGGGTGAAGCCCTCCTCATCCTTGTTGCGCTCGATGAAGCGCTTGAGCATCTGCCTTCGCCTCCTTTCCCTGGATCTCAGGCGCGCCCCCATGACGCGCTCTTCGAGGAGGGTTTCGGTCGGTCCGTGGGCGACCTTGAGGGTCCGGATCCCCCTCGTCGGAAGATGCCTCGGAAGGACTACTTAGAGTTGGGTAGCCCGCTACCAGCCCGCCGCGGCCGGCGTGGTGGCGGTCACGTTGCCGGCCGTGCCGGCCCAGTTCCCGGTGCAGTTCGCCGCCGTGGTCTTCCCGTACTTCGTTCCCGATGGAGCATCGAGGACCACGAAGCACGACGTGGAGTTCGACAGGCGCGCCGCGGAGAACTGCGTGGCCGTGGAGGCCACGCTGATCGAGCCGGATCCCACCCCGCTGACGCACGGGGCGACGCCGGTCGACAGCGACGCGGTCGCCCCCGCGACGTAGCACATGTTCGGGACGATCGAGACGAGTCCCGAGCCCGGGGTCTCGTTCGCGTTGGTGAACACCGCGCTGTCCGTGTACAGGATCCGCGCGGCGAGGACGGCGTTGCGGAGGTCGGTCTGTGCTCCCCGGTCCTGGAAGCGTGACTTCACCCCGATGTAGGTCGGCAACCCCATGACCAGCAGGATCGCGAGGATCATCACGACCACCATCAGCTCGATCAGGGTGAACCCCGACTCATCGTCGCGCAGCCGTTCCGCCAACCGCCGCATCGTCCAGAACCTCCTTCCCACGGACCTCGAGACCCCCTCGGTGGGGTCGCCTACGTACGCATCGGCATGGAACGGCCCGGGGTTTACCCCCGGGCCGGGTTCCAGACGTTCGGCAGGTCAGCGTGTGTGACCCGTCCGATACGTACGTAGTTCGTCAGGGCTATTGGATCAGCTTGATGATGTTGAACATCGGCATGTAGAGCGCGATCACGGCCGCACCTACCGCTCCACCGATGATCGCGATCAGCAACGGCTCGATCAGCGAGGTCAGCGCGTCGACCGAGGCTTCCACCTCGTTGTCGTAGAAGGTCGCCACCTTGTCGAGCATCGTGTCGATCTGGCCGGTCTCCTCCCCGACGGCGAGCATCTGCACCACCATCGGCGGGAAGATCGCGTGCTTGCTGAGCGGCTTCGCGATCGACTCGCCCTCGCGCACGCTGTTCTGGACGTCGGCCACCGCCTTCGCGATCACCCGGTTGTTCACGGTGTCCGACACGATGTCGAGGGCCTGCAGGATCGGGACGCCCGAGCGCAGGAGCATCCCGAGCGTGCTCGAGAACCGCGACAGGGCCGTCTTGTGGAAGAGGGATCCGAACACCGGGACCTTGAGTTTCACGGTGTCCACCATCTCGCGTCCGGCCGCCGTCCGCTTGTACCGGGCGAACAGGAAGCGCCCGGCGATCGCGGCGAGGATCACGACGTACCAGTACTTCTTCATCATCTCCGACGCCATCAACAGGACGCGCGTCGGGAGCGGCAGCGTCCCACCCAGCTGCGAGTAGATGCTCTCGAACTGCGGGACGACGAACAGGAGCATCGCCGACATGATCAGGATGACCAGCGCGACGACCGCGATCGGGTAGGTCATCGCCGACTTGATCTTCTGGCGGAGGTGCACCTCACGCTCCAGGAGGTCTGCCAGCCGCAGCAGGACGTCGTCGAGGACCCCGCCCGTCTCGCCGGACTTGATCATCGCGATGTAGAGGTCGTTGAACACCTTCGGATGCTTCGCCATCGCCGCCGAGAGGGACGCGCCCTGCTCGACGTCGCTGCGGACGGCCTCGAGGACGCGCGCGAGCTCCTTGCTGTCGGTCTGCTCGGCGAGGATCGCCAGGCCACGCAGGATCGGCAGCCCCGAGTTCACCATCGTGGCGAACTGCCGGGAGAAGACCGAGAGCTCCTTCAGCTTGACCTTCGCCGGCCGGACGTTGATCTCGAAGTTGAGGCCCTTCTTCTCCTTCCCCACCTCGAGGGGCGTGTAGCCCATCTCGCGGAGGCGATCGAGGACGAGGCGCTCGTTGTCGGCGACCAGCGTGCCGCTGACCAGGTTCCCGGACCGGTCGCGGACCTTGTACTGATAGGTGTCAGGCATAGGAGTCACCGCCCATCATCATCCCGCCCATCGACATCGCTCCGCCGCCGTTGTCGGACGCCTGGATGAAGGCGGACCCGACGAGTCGCTGGAGCTCTTCGGGGTCGTGGCAGCGCTCGAAGGCCATCTGCTGCGAGACCCGTCCGGCCTTGACGTGCGCGGCCAGGGACATGTCCATCGTCTGCATCCCGTAGCGGCCGCCGGCCTGCATCGCCGAGTAGATCTGGTGCACCTTCCCCTCGCGGACGAGGTTCCGGATCCCGGGCGTGGCCACCAGGACCTCCGAGGCCACGACGCGTCCCTGGCCGTCGGCCGTCTGGATCAGCTGCTGCGTCACGACCCCCTGGAGGGTGGTCGCGAGCTGGACCCGCACCTGTTGCTGCTGGTGCGGCGGGAAGACGTCGATGATGCGGTCGATCGTCTGGGGCGCGTCCTGCGTGTGCAGGGTCGCGAACACGAGGTGTCCGGTCTCGGCGGCCGTGATCGCGGTCGAGATCGTCTCGAGGTCCCGCATCTCGCCGACGAGGATCACATCGGGGTCCTGGCGCAGGACGTGCTTCAGGGCCTGCCCGAACCCCTGGGTGTCGGCACCGACCTCGCGCTGGTTCACGATGCACTTCTTGTGCTTGTGCAGGAACTCGATCGGGTCCTCGACGGTCATGATGTGACCTGCCCGCTCGGTGTTGACGACGTCCACCATCCCGGCGAGCGTCGTCGACTTGCCCGAGCCGGTCGGTCCGGTGACGACCACGAAGCCACGGGGGAACCGGGCGAGGTCGGCGACGACCGCCGGCAGGCCCAGCGTGTCGAGCGTCTTGATGTCGAACGGGATCAGCCGGAAGGCGGCTCCGATCGCGTCGCGCTGCTGGTAGACGTTCACGCGGAACCGCGCCTTGCCCGGCAGTGAGTACGACATGTCCAGCTCGAGCTCCTGCTCGAACCGCTCCCGGAGCTTCTGCGGCAGGATCGCGTAGATCATGCCCTGGAGCGACCGCGGGGAGAGCTTCGGGTAGTTCGGGAGCGCCTCCAGCTCGCCGTGGACGCGCACGGTGGGGGGAGCCCCCGCCGTGAGGTGCAGGTCGGAGCCCCCGACCTCGAGGAGCGCCGAGAGCAGCTCCGGAACCGGGATCTGGACGTCGTCGTTCTCGGGTACGACCGTGCTCATCTCACTTCACCACCCTTGCGACCTCTTCGATGGAGGTGAGGCCCATGCGGGCCTTCTCCAGACCGTCGTCGCGGAGCGTGACCATCCCCTGCTGCACCGCGACCCTCCTGATCTCATCGGCGGATGCACGGTCGACCGTGAGCCGCTCGATCTCCTCGGACATGGGCATGACCTCGTAGAGCCCCGCTCGCCCACGGAACCCCGTGTTCGAGCAGGCCGAACACCCGACCGCCCGCCAGAGCTCCGTGATCTCGGGCCAGAGCCACTCGGGATAGCCGGCCTCGCCGAGCTCGGCCTGGTCGGGCTTGTAGGACTCCTTGCAGCGCTCGCAGAGCTGGCGGGCGAGCCGCTGGGCCACGACGGCGTCGATCGCGGACGCGACCAGGAACGTCTCCACCTCCATCTCGACCAGACGGGAGATCGCCGACGGGGCGTCGTTCGTGTGCAGGGACGAGAGGACGAGGTGCCCGGTCAGGGCGGCCTCGATCGCGATCGTGGCCGTCTCCTTGTCGCGGATCTCACCGATCAGCACGATGTCGGGGTCGGCGCGCAGGATCGAACGCAGGGCCGACGCGAACGTCAGCCCGGCCTTCGGGTTGACCTGGATCTGATTGACGCCGTTCAGCCGGTACTCGACCGGATCCTCGACCGTGATGATGTTGCGGTCCTCTTGGTTGAGGATGTTCAGCGTGGCGTACATCGTCGTCGACTTCCCCGAGCCGGTCGGGCCGGTGACCAGGATCGCCCCGTACGGCTTGCGGAAGGACGCTTCGAACCGCTTGTAGGCATCGGACAGGAAGCCGAGATCCTCGAGCTTCAGCAGCGCGTTCGACTTGTCCAGGACGCGGATCACGACCTTCTCGCCGTAGACCGTCGGGAGCGTCGCGACACGCAGATCGAGCTGGCGGCCGCCCACCCGCATGCTGATCCGTCCGTCCTGCGGCACGCGCTTCTCGGCGATGTTCAGGTCGGCCATGACCTTGAGCCGGCTGATCAGACCGCCCTGGATGTTCTTGGGCGAGTGCATCACGTCGTGGAGCACGCCGTCGACGCGGAAGCGGACCCGGACGTCGATCTCGTTCGGCTCGATGTGGACGTCGGAGGCGCGGTCCCCCACCGCCTGGGTCATGATCGCCTGGACGAGCTTGACGATCGGCGCCTCCTCGACCGCGGCGTCCAACTGCTCGTCGTCGGTCTCGAGCTGCTCCGAAGCCTGGCTGGCGAGGGCCTCGACCTGCCCGTCCATCCCCGCGAAGCGCTGGATCGCCGCCTCGACGTCCGCTGCGGTCGCGACGACCGGCTGGACGTCGCGGTTCGTGATCGTGCGGATGTCGTCCAGGGCATACACGTTCGCCGGGTCCGACATCGCCACGAGCAGCTTCCCGTCGCGTTCCCCGATCGGGATCGCCCGGTAGCGGCGGGCGAGCGCGTCGGGCAGGAGCGTCGTGGAGCTCGGATCGATCTGGTAGTCGTTCAGGTCGACGAACTCGAGGCCCACCTGCTCGGCGAGGGCCCGAACCAGATCGGACTCCTTGATCATCCCGAGGTCGATCAGGACCCGGCCGAGGGACTTCGGCGTCTTGCGGTGTTCCTCGAGCGCCTGCTCCAGCTGGGTAGACGTGATCAGACCCTGTTCGATCAGGATCTGCCCGAGCTGCTTCGCCTTCCGCTTGACGGTCGTCATGCAGCGGTCCGCCGTCCGTTCGATCTAGGTCGATCCCTCGTCATGACTGAGCTTCGTCATCAGCCGCTTCTACCTGAAGCAGGCCCGAGAACTCTTTCGCCAGCAGGACGCGGTCGACCTCGGCGTCGGGCTCCAGCTCGAGCGAGGAGCCGGGTCGAGCCCCGTCAGGAGGCTTCCCCCCTCCGGGGGACAGCGGCCCGTCCCGTTCGACGCTCGGCTCCGGGGCCCGCTCGTCGTCCTTCTTCCGTTTCTTCGGATCCTGCGGGCCGGCCCCGTCGCGGACCGCCTCCGCCGGGACGTCCGCTCGCTTCCCCGCGACGTCGTCCGAGGTCGCGAGCTTCAGGTCGCTCTTCGCGTCGCCCTTCGCGTCCCGCCCTTCCCGCCCGCCTTCGACCCCGCCTTCGCGGAGCCCTTCTCGGCGACGTCGCCCTCGGGCTCCTCTGCTTTCGTCCCCCGGCTCCAGGGACGGGGGTCCGACGCGGCCGCCGTCGGCTCGAGCGGCGAGCCGGCGGGCGGGTGCAGGGACGTCCTGGGCTTGCCCGACAGCGACGCCGGCGACTCCGGCACCTTGAGCGTCTCCCGCCGAGACCGTGCCTCCTCCGCCGCCATCAGCACCTGCTCCAGCTGGTCCAGCAGCAGGCCCGGCCGCACGCCGATCCCCGCGATCGCGAAGGCGGCGTACGGACCGCGCCGCAGGTACGCCCAGACCTCGCCCGCGAACTCGACGAAGCTGCGCTCGGGCTCGCCGAGCGCAGCGAAGCGGAGCCACGACGGTTTGACGACGGACTCGTCCTCGGGGAACGAGCCGAGGATCAGCCCGTCCCGCGACAGGATGAGGCAGCCGCGCACGTCGGCAACGCCGCCCGCGATGCGATGCGCGAGCGAGGAGTAGTCGTCCATCCTTACGGGAGGCATCGTCGGAGGGGCGGCGACCCTTGAGCGTGGCGCCGCCCGTCCGGGAGGGCCCCGCGGCTAGCGGTTCGGGGTTCAGCCCAGGCACTCGGCCTTGTCGGCGAGGAACGTGTCGTAGTCGACGCTGAACCGATGGGCCCCATCGTCGCCGCAGAGCACGTAATAGAGGTACGGCACGTCGGCCGGCGAGAGCGCCGCCCGCAGCGACGGCAGGCCGGGGCTCGCGATCGGCGTCGGAGGGAGCCCGCCGTGGATCCGGGTGTTGTACGGGCTGTCGAACTCGAGATCGGATGCGGAGAGCTGGCCGTCGGGGGTCGGGTCGTCGTAGAGCAACGTGGCGTCGATGCCGAGCGTCATGCCCTCGCGGAGCCGGTTATAGATCACCGCCGCGATCTTCGGCCGGTCGCTCGGGACGCGCGCCTCCCGCTCGATCATCGACGCGATCACGACGGCCTCGTACGGCGTCACCCCGAGGCGCTCGGCGTTCGCCCACGGGAGCCCGCCGGCCTCCGTCTCGAATTGGTCGAGCATCCGTCGGATCAACGCGTCGGCCGTGGCCTCTCCCTCCACGAACTCGTACGTCTTCGGGAACAGGAAGCCTTCGACGGTGCCGGTGCCCTCGGGCAGGTACGGCGGCAGCGTGTACTCCCCGCTCTCGGCGGCGGCCAGGAACCGCTCCTCGGAGATGCCCAGGTCCTCGTGGGCTCGCTCGGCCATCTGCGTCAGCCGGTACCCCTCGGGGATCGTGACGTCGACGGTCGGGACCTCCTGCGGCGGCGTGCTGAGGACGTCGACGGCGGCCGCGATCGTCATGTTCGTCGTGAGCGCGTGGGTACCGGCCCGGATCTGGTCCGCGCGTCCGGTCCCGCGCAGCACCATGTTCCCGACCAGCCCGTCGCACCGGATCACCCCGGCGTCCTTCAGGATCGTCAGCACCTCGCCCCCCGAGGCTCCCCCCGGGACCGTGACCTCGACGGGTTCCTGAGGCCCGTCGGCCCCCTTGCACCGGCCGTAGTAGGAACCGGCCGCGACGACCGCGCCGACGATCAGGAGGAAGAGGACCAGGAGCCCGATGAGCCGGGTCCGCCGGGGCCGATCGATCGGCGGGCGCCGGTCGGCCCGGCCGGGGGCGTGTTCCACGGGCTGGGAGGATACCGACCGCGTCACGGCTCGGTGCCTCGGCCGTCCAGCCACGCCTGGAGGATCACGGTCGCCGCCGTCCGGTCGACGACGCGGCGTCGCGCCCGGCCTTCGACGCCGGCCTCGCGGAGGGCGCGCTCGGCCTCGACCGTGGAGAGCCGTTCGTCCTGCAGCTCGACCGGGATCGCGAGCACGGCCGAGAGCGCCTCGGCGAACCGCTCCGCCTTGACCGCCCGCGGGCCGGACGCACCCGACATCGACCGGGGATGGCCCACGACGACGGCCGTCACGTCGTGCTCGTGGACGATCGCCGCGATCGCCTTCAGATCGCCCGGGGCCCCGGTCCGGACGTTCCCGAGCGGCAGGGCGAGCCTCCGGTCGTCGTCGGAGATCGCGACCCCGATCCGCGCGTCGCCGAGGTCCAGCCCGAGCGCCCGACCCGGGCGCCTAGTCTGACCCATCCTAGATCCCGGCCAGGAGCGCTTCCAGCCGTGCCGGGATGCCGTCGACCGCTTCCTTCACGCGATCGGCCCCCGGGCCTCCGGCGATCGCGAGGTTGGGCTTGCCGCCGGCGCCGCCACCGATCATCCTCGCGGCTTCCTCCAGCAGCGCCGGCGCCGCGACGCCGCGCTCCACGAGGCGCCGGCTGGCGGCCGCGACGATCCGCCCCTTGCCGCCCTCTCCCGATCCCAGGACCACCGCGGCTCCGTCCGGCGACTCCAGCCTCTCCACCGCCTTCTGCGCCAGCTCGCGGAGGGCCCCCGCCTCGCCGTCGGCGATGGAGGCCACCAGCCGCACCCCCGCCCGGACGGAGGCCTGGCTGACGATGTCGTCGACCTTCGCGGCCACCCCCTGCTTGTCGAGCTTGCCCGCCTCGGACTCCAGGCGCTTGACCCGCCCCACGAGCTGCCGCGCACGATCGACCGCGGACCGAGGGTCCGGGCTCCCGAGCGCCTCGACGATCGCGTCGAGCAACGCGCGCTCGGCATTGATCTCCCGCAGCGCATCGGGCCCGACGAGCGCCTCGATCCGACGCATCCCGGCCCCGATCGAGCCCTCGTGCAGGATCCGGATGATCGCGACGTTGCCCGTTCGGGGCACGTGCGTGCCGCCGCACAGCTCGCGCGAGTAGTCGCCGACCTCGACCACGCGCACCAGGTCGCCGTACTTCTCGCCGAACAGCGCGACCGCTCCTTGCGCCTTCGCCTCGTCGAACGTGGTCTCGTACGCGATCACCGCGTCGTCGCGGGCGAGGCGGAGGTTGGCCTCGCGCTCCGCCTCCTCCAGGAGCGCTCGGTCGACGGCCGACGGGTGCGGGAAGTCGAACCGGAGCCGGCCGGGGGCGACCAGGGACCCCGCCTGCCGTGCGTGCTCGCCGAGCAGGTGCTTCAGGGTCCAGTGCAGGATGTGCGTCGAGGTGTGGCTCCGCGCGGTCGCCTCCCGGCGCGCCGGATCGACCTCGCCGTGCGCGGGCTGTCCCGGCCGGACCTCGCCCGACTCGACGACGCCGAGATGCATGATCGCCTCCGGTCCCGCCCACTGCGCGTCGCGCACCCGCACGAGCCCGGTGTCCGTCCGGATCACGCCTTCGTCGCCGATCTGACCGCCGCCCTCCGCGTAGAAGGGGGTCACGTCGAGGAACACCCGGACCTCATCGCCTTCCTCCGCCGACGGCAGCTCTCGGTACTCGGGATCGAGGAGCGTCGCGACCGTGCCGTCCGCGGCCAGGCGCGTGTAGCCGACGAACTCGCTCGGCGGCACCCCGGCGGCGTCGAGCCCGATGGGCACCTTCTTCGCCGCGTCCCTCGCCCGCCGCCGCTGTTCCTCGAGCAGATCGGCGAACCGATCCACGTCGACGTCGAGCCCGGCGTCGGCCGCCAGTTCCTGGGTCAGCTGGAGCGGGAACCCGAACGTGTCCGACAGCTGGAAGGCGACGTCGCCCTCCAGGCGGGTCGCCCCCGCGCGCACGGCGTCATCGATCCGAGGCGTCAGGATCCGCATCCCGTCCTCGAGCGTGCCGGCGAACCGCTCCTCCTCCGACAGCGCGACCTGCTTGACGAAGGCCTCGTTCTCCCGGAGCTCCGCATAGACGTGGGCGAACCGCTCGATCGCGCGATCGATGATCGGTTCGAGCACACCGCCCCGGATGCCCAGCCGTCGGGCATGCGAGACGACCCGGCGGAGCATGCGGCGCAGGATGTACCCCCGCCCCTCGTTCGACGGCTGGACGCCGTCGGCGATCAGGAACGTCGTGGCCCGGCCGTGCTCCGCGATCACCTTCAGCGACACGTCGTCGCGTGGGTCCTCCCCGTGGCGTCTGCCCGACAGCGACTCCCCCACCTCGAGGAACGAGCCGAGCAGATCCGTCTCGAACACGTCGTCGACGCCCTGGAGCAGGATGGCCACCCGCTCGAGGCTCGAGCCGGTGTCGATGTTCTTCGCCGGGAGCTCGCCCACGATCTGGAGGTCTTGATCGACCTGGTCCTGGATGAACACCAGGTTCCAGATCTCCATGAACCGCTCCTCGTCGACGTCGGGCCCGCCCTCCGGCCCGTAGCGGGGTCCCCGATCCACGAAGATCTCGGAGCACGGTCCGCCCGGTCCGGCAGCATGGGTGTGCCAGTAGTTCGCGAGCTCGCCGTTCACGTCGACCCGGCCCCGCCGGACGATCCGCTCCGGAGCCAGCCCGACGCCGTCGACCCATGCGGATACCGCCTCGGCGTCGTCCTCGTAGACCGTCACCCACAGCCGGTCGTGATCGATCCCGAACCCCTCGGTGACGAGCTCGTGCGCCCATGCCACGGCCTCGGCCTTGAAGTAGTCGCCGAACGCGAAGTTCCCGAGCATCTCGAAGAACGTGAGGTGGCGGGCGTCGTGACCGACGGATTCGATGTCGTTCGTCCTCATGACCTTCTGCACGGTCGTCGCACGCCGGTACGGGGGCTCGGCCTGTCCGAGGAAGTAGGGGATGAACTGGTTCATGCCGGCGTTCGCGAGCAGGAGTCCCGACTCGGGCGGCGGGATCAGCGGCGACGAGGGCACGCGCCGATGCCCTCGTTCCTCGAAGAACGACAGGAAGGTCTCTCGGATCCGGTCCCCGTCCATCGGGCGGGAGTGTAGCGGCGGGTCAGTCGGCGACGCGGGGTCGGTCGTCGGCGGGCGCGGGAAGCGTCTCGTCGCTCACCGTCGCGAGGGCGTCCGCCAGCTCATCGGGGACGTCGTACGAATCCCGGAGCTGCCGCTCCCGCTCCGCCATCGCCTGGCGTCCCTCGGCGATCGACTCGGACACCAGCCGGCTGAGGTCGAGGAGGCCGCCCTTCGTCTCGCGCGCGATCGTCGCGGGGGCCACGCGCTTGGCCTGGCGCCGGGTCCAGCGGGAAGCGACGATCGCTGAGGCGGCGCCCGCGCCGAGCCCGAGCGAGACCCAGAACGCCCGGCGCACCTACGCCTTCTTCTTCGAGAAGCGCCCGGCGCCCTTGCGCAGGCCCGCGCCGAAGCTGATGACCTTCACCAGCGGGCTCGCGGCCGCCTCGCTGATGAGCCCCGTCAGGCGGTCGGCCTTGGCCATGATGCCGTTCGCCTTCTCCAGGAGACCGTCCACGCGGTCGAGCTCACGATTCGTCTTCTCGACCGAGGTCCGGACCTCCCGCAACAGCGGGACGGTCTCCTCGCGGGTCGAATCGATCAGCATCTTCGTGCTCTCGAGGACCCGGAACGTGTTCAGCAAGACGACGCACAGGAACAGCACCAGCAGGCCCCAGAAGGAGGCCAGGACGATCAGGGCGATATCGCCGCCGGAGAGTGCCAGCGTCGTCATCGAACCTCCCCCTTCGGTGGACTCGTCGGTCCGCGTAGCATACCGACCGACCGCATCGGGACCGTAGCCCCCTCCGGACCCGTCATGCCTCGGTCTCCTCCCCTTCTCCGGACGGCACGTAGTAGCGCGTCCCCTGGTAGCGGGGCGGCCGGTACTCCTGCTCCACCCGGTGGCCCGGATGGTCGTGCGGGTAGCGGTACCCCTTCCCGTGGCCCAGACGTTTCGCGCCCGGGTACGACGCGTCGCGGAGGTGCATCGGGACCGGATCGCTCGATACGGCCTCCTCCATCGCGGCCGCGAGCGCCGTGTACACGCTGTTCGATTTCGGGGCGCGGGCCAGGTAGATGGCGGCCTCCGCGAGGTTCAGTCGCGCCTCGGGCAGGCCAACGTGCTCCACCGCCTGGGCCGCGGCGACCGCGATCGTGAGCGCGCGTGGATCCGCCAGCCCCACGTCCTCGGAGGCGTGCACGATCATCCGTCGGGCGATGAAGCGGGCGTCCTCCCCCGCCTCGAGCATCCGGGCCAGCCAGAACAGGGCGGCGTCGGGGTCGGAGCCCCGGATGCTCTTGATGAAGGCCGAGATCACGTCGTAGTGCGCGTCGCCCTGCCGGTCGTAGACGATCGCCTTGCGCTGGACCGCCTCGGCCGCGAGGTCGCGCGTCACCTCCGGCCGCTCGGCGCCGGCGGCGGCCAGGGCCGCGGCCTCGAGGCCCGTGAGCGCCATCCGCGCGTCTCCACCCGAGATCTCGACGAGGTGCTCGAGGGCCTCGTCGGTGGCGGTGACCCCGAGCCGACCGAGCCCGAGGTCCTCGTCCGCGAGCGCGCGGCCCAGGAGCGCCCGGAGCTCGTCGACACCGAGCGGCTCGAGCCGGAGCAACAGGCACCGCGACAGGAGCGGGGTGTTCAGGGAGAAGTACGGGTTCTCGGTCGTCGCGCCGATCAGGGTGACGATCCCGGACTCGACCGCCGGCAGCAGGACGTCCTGCTGAGCCTTCGACCAGCGGTGGACCTCGTCGACGAACAGCACCGTGCGGAACAGGCCGCCCCGTGCGCCCTCCATGACCTTGCGGGCGTCCGCGACGCCCGACGAGGTCGCGGAGAGCTGGACGAGATCGGCGCCGACGGCATCGGCCAGCAGGTGGGCGAGCGTCGTCTTGCCGGTCCCGGCGGGCCCCCACAGGATCAGCGAGGGGAGGTTCCCGCCGGCGACGAGCTTCGTGAGCGCCTTGCCCGGACCGACGAGGTGCGTCTGCCCGACGAACGCGTCGAACGTCCGCGGCCGCATCCGTGCGGCGAGCGGCTCCTCGGCCATCCGGCGACCTACTCGGACCCGCGGACGATCCGGGCCGCCAGGATCCGATAGAGGACGCGGACCTGCCCCGGACGGTACGTCCAGCGCTCGCCGTCGTGGTACCGCTGGTTCAGCGCGTCGATGTGCGCCTCCGCCTCGTCGCCCGTCTCGATCGATACCACGGTGCCGTTGATCGCGAGCCACGTGTACGGGTGCGCCTGCTCGTGCAGGGACACCGCGACGCGGGGGTCCCGCCGGATGTTCCGGTCCTTCTTCCGGCCCACCGCGCTATTGACCAGCACGTGCCCACGGTCGTCGACGTCGATCCAGGTGGGCGCCACGTGCGGCGAGCCGTCCTCGTTCAACGTCACCACGTGGGCGAAGTTCGGCCCGCGCAGCAGGGCCCGATCCCCCTCGGTGAGCTCGGCCGTCATCGGGTCGCTCCTTCCGGCGGGTGCAACAGGGCGAGGCCGAGCTCGCGGAGCTGGGACTCGTCCACGGGTGCCGGCGCGCCGGTCAGCGGATCCGCCCCCGACTGCGCCTTCGGGAACGCGGTCACGTCCCGGATCGCCTCCTTGCCGGCCATCAACATCGCCAACCGATCGATCCCCATCGCGATCCCGCCGTGGGGCGGCGCGCCGAACCGGAAGGCACGGATCAGGTGTCCGAACTTCTCCTCGATCTCGTCCTGAGCGAGCCCGAGGACCTCGAAGATCCGGGCCTGGAGCTCCGGCCGGTGGATCCGGATGCTCCCGCCCCCGATCTCGAACCCGTTCAGCGTCAGGTCATACGCGCGCGCGCGCGCGGTCGCAGGATCCAGGTCGTCCGAGAGCGGCATCGTGAACGGATGGTGGTTCGAGACCCACCGATCCTCCTCGTCGCTCCAGTCGAACAACGGTGCCTCGAAGTACCAGCAGAACTCCCATCGCCCGTCGGGGATCAGACCGAGGCGTGCGGCGAGATCACGCCGGAGGCCGTCGAGCGCGACGTTCACGCGGTCGACCCGATCGGCCACGATCCCGATCAGGTCCCCCGGCCCGGCGCCGGTGCGTTCGAGGATCACGTCGATCTCATCCGGCGCGAGGTGCTTCTGCACCGGGGACCGCACCTGGCCGACCCCCTCGACGATCATCCACACGAGCCCCGCCGCACCGCGGCCCTTCGCGTCGTCGATCAGCTCGTCGAGCTCCTTGCGCGAGAGCTCGCCTCCCCCCGGCGCGGCCAGTGCCTTGATGGCCCCGCCGTCGGCGACGACCGACGCGAATGCCTGGAAGCCCGACCCAGCGAAGGCATCGGTGAGCGAGACGAGCTCCATCCCGTAGCGCAGGTCGGGCTTGTCCGAGCCGTAGCGGTCCATCATCTCGTCGTAGGTCATGCGCCGGAACGGCACGGCGACCTCGACCCCTTGCGTCTCGGCCACGATCCGCGCGTACAGCGGCTCGATCAGATCGACGATGTCCTGTTCGTCGCAGAAGGACATCTCCACGTCGAGCTGGGTGAACTCGACGCCGCGGTCGGCGCGAGGCGCCTCGTCGCGCAGGCAACGCACGATCTGGTAATAGCGATCCTGCCCGGCGACCATCAGCAGCTGCTTCAGCTGTTGCGGCGACTGGGGCAGTGCGTAGAACGACCCGGGCTGCAGCCGCGACGGCACGAGGAAGTCGCGCGCGCCTTCCGGCGTGCTGCGGCCGAGGATCGGGGTCTCGACCTCCAGGAACCCGAGTGCGTCCATATGCTCGCGGACGATCCGGTTGATCGTGGCGCGCAGCCGCAGGATGCTCGTCATCTCCGGCCGGCGCAGGTCGAGGTAGCGGTACCGCAGCCGGAGATCCTCTCCTGCCTCGATCCGATCCTCGATCGGGAAGGGTGGCGTCTCGGACTCGGCGAGGACCTCGAGCGTTCCCGCCGCGATCTCGACGTCCCCCGTCGCCAGGGCCGGGTTGCGCATCCCCTCCGGCCGGACCGTCACGACGCCCGTCACCCGGATCACATCCTCCGCGCCGAGATGCTGCGCCGCGGCGTGCGCGTCCGCCGCGTGCTCCGGATGGAAGACGAGCTGGACGATCCCCTCGCGGTCGCGCAGATCGATGAACGTCACGCCGCCGTGGTCGCGACGGTTCGCCACCCAGCCGCAGAGCGCAACCTCCGCGCCCGCGTCCGCCGCGCGGAGCTCGCCGCAGGCGTGCGTCCGCATCGCCGTCCGGAGCGCGCTCACGCACCCTCCACGTCGTCGTCGAGGCGACGGAGCCATCCGGCTACGTCGTCGGTCGCCACGGCGTGCTGCACACCGTCCTCGAGGCGGCGGAGCGTGACCATGTCCTCCGCGACCTCGCGCTCCCCGAGGATCGCCGCGAAGCGCGCGCCCGCGCGATCGGCCATCCGGAGCTGCGCCTTCAGGGGACGATCCTCGTAGCTGGATGCCGACGGGATCCCGGCGTCGCGCAGCGTCACGACCAGCCGGCGAGCCGCCGGCCGTGCATCGTCGCCGATCGCCACCACGAAGCACCGGGGTGCCCTCACCGGGGGCAGCGGTACCTGTTCGGACTCCATCGCCAACAGCACCCGGTCCAGACCCATAGCGAACCCGACGCCCGGCGTGGGCGGGCCGCCCAGCTCCTCCGCGAGGCCGTCGTACCGGCCGCCGGCGTTCAGCGTGCTTGCCTTCGACGAGGCGAGCACGTCGGAGACCCACTCGAAGGTCGTGCGCGTGTAGTAGTCGAGCCCGCGGACGAGTCGCGGGGCGAGTCGGTACGCGACGCCGGCGTCGTCGAGCGCCGCTCGGACCTCGGCGAAGTGTTGCGCGCAGGGCTCGCAGAGGTGATCGGCGATCGCGGGGGCGGCGAGGACGAAATCTTTCGCACCGTCGACCTTGCAGTCGAACACGCGCAGGGGGTTGCGCTCCAGACGGTCGCGGCAGTCCTGGTCGAGCTGCTCGCGGAACGGCGCGAGGTACGACACGAGGCGCTCCCGGTATGCGGGCCGGCAGGCGGGATCGCCGATCGAGTTCAGCAGCAGCTCGTAGTGACGGAGCCCGCGCCCGTGGATGAACCGCTCGCCCAGGGTGATCACCTCGGCATCCGCCGAGGCCGCACCCACACCGATCACCTCGATCCCGAACTGGCGGAACTCTCGGAGCCGGGCCGCCTGGGGCCGCCCGTGCCGGAACTGCGCGCCCACGTAGTACCCCTTGTAGGGCGTCGGCAGGTCCTGCGCGTGCGCGAGGTAGGCGCGGACCACCGAGGCGGTGCTCTCCGGGCGCAGGGTGAGCGAGCGGCCCCCCTTGTCCGCGAACGTGTACATCTCCTTGGAGACCACGTCGGACGTGTCGCCCGACGTCCGCGCGAAGAGCTCGGTGTGCTCGAAGGTCGGCGTCTCGACGTAGCGGTAGCCGAAGAGCCACGCGATCCGGTGCGCCTCCTCGTAGAGCCCGAGCATCGCGTCGGAGCGGTCCGGAAGCAGGTCGAGCGTCCCCCGCGGGGGCGCGAGCTCCATCAGCCGCTCACCAGCTGCAGGAACGGGTTCGTGGTCCGCTCCCGCGCGACCGTCGTGCGCGGCCCGTGGCCCGGCAGGACCGCGAGCGGATCGGGCAGGGTGAGGAAGCGCGCCAGGCTCGCCCGCATGTCGGCCGGTGAGGAGTTCGCGAAGTCGGACCGGCCGATCGTCCCGGCGAAGACGAGGTCGCCGGAGAGCACCATGGCATCCGTGACGAAGCAGCACGACCCGGGGGTGTGGCCGGGGGTGTGCCAGACGTCGATCGAGGCACCCGCGAGCCGGAGCCGGTCCCCATCGTCGATCGTGCGGATCTCTCGCACCGGATCGAGGACGTTGTCCCAGCCGGGGCTCCAGGCCTGCGGGTCCTCGAGGGCGAGGCGGTCCGCTGCGTGGATGAACAGCGGCAGATCCTCCCCGCAGAACGTCCCCGCTCGGCCGATGTGGTCGACGTGCGCGTGGGTGGCGAGCACCGCGACCGGCGTACGGCCTGCCGCGTCCAGCATCGCCCACACCCGGGCCGGCTCGAACCCCGGATCGACGACGACGGCCTCGTCGTCGGACTCCCCGGCCAGGAGCCAGCAGTTCGTGCCGTACGGGTTCTCATCGAACACGTCGAGGTACATGGAGCGGCCATCTTACCGATGGGGCCTCCGCGGCCGGTTCCGACGGCACGGCCCGCCCGCCCCCTGGAGCCGGGATCAGAGCGCCGCGGCGTCGATCACGAGGGTCACGGGTCCGTCGTTCACGAGCTCGACCCGCATGTGCGCGCCGAAGATGCCCCGACCCACGGCGACCCCACGATCCTCCAGCGCCCGCGCGAACGCCTCGACGTGCGCGGTCGCGACGTCCGGATCCGCGGCGTCGGTCCAGGAGGGTCGGCGGCCCCGGCGGAGATCGCCGTACAGCGTGAACTGCGAGACCACGAGCGCGGCCCCCCCGACGTCGAGGAGCGAACGGTTCATCTTGCCAGCCTCGTCGGAGAACACCCGGAGATGGACGACCTTCTCGGCCAGGCGTTCGGGGTCGGATCCCTCGTCCTCCCGGCCGACCCCGACCAGGATCAGGAACCCGGCCCCGATCGCGGCGACCTCGATCCCCCCGACCGAGACGCTCGCGCGTGCGACGCGCTGGATCACCAACCGCATCGGGCTCCCTCCGGATCCCGCGCCCGCGCAGGCCTCAGCTGGGCACGACGCGGTAGGCGTCGAACACGCCGTCCACGCGCTTCACGGCCGTGAGGACGCTCGACAGGTGGGCGATGTCGCCGAGCTCGAACGTGAACCGGAGCCGCGTGATGCGGTCCTTCCCGGTCGCCGAGGTCGCCGACAGGATGTTCACGTGGTTGTCGGACAGGACCGTTGCCGTGTCGGAGAGCAGCCGCGTGCGATCGAGCGCCTCCACCTGGATCGAGACCACGAACGACGTCGGCTTGCCCTCGGTCCAGGTCACGTCGATCATCCGCTCCGGCTCCCGCTCGAGCGACTTCACGTTGGGGCAATCCGTGCGGTGCACCGACACGCCCTGTCCTCGGGTGACGAAGCCCACGATCTGATCGCCCGGCACCGGGGTACAGCAGCGGCCGAGGCGCACCCAGACGTCCGGGAGGCCGCGGACCATGACCCCTTGACCCACCTCGGACGGCTTCCCGATCCGGACGGGTCGGGCGAGCGGGACCTCGGTGACGTCATCCTCGGGGGTCCCGGTCATCAGGCGCTGGAGCCGGGCCACCACCGACTGCGGCGACACGTGCCCCTCGCCGACCGCCACGTACAGCGCCTCGAGGTCCGGGTACTTCAGCTCCTCCGCGGTCTGCGCCATCAACTCCTCGGTTGCGAGGCGCTTGAACGGCAGGTGTTGTTTGCGCATCAGTCGATGGAGTGCATCGCGTCCATGCTCCATCGCGTCCTCGCGCCGGCCGCGCGCGAACCACTGCCGGATCTTGGTGCGGGCGCGCGGGGTGGTGACGAACTGGAGCCAGTCCTGCGACGGGCCCTCACCCTGCGCCTTCGACGTGAGGATGTCGACGGTGTCGCCGGTACGGAGCTCGTAGTCGAGCGGGACGAGCTTCCCCCCGACCTTCGCGCCGATCGTGCGGTGGCCGACCTCCGTGTGGATCGCGTAGGCGAAGTCCACGGGCGTCGCTCCGCTGGGCAGGTTCACCACGTCGCCCTTCGGGGTGAACACGAAGACCCGTCCACCGGAGAGGTCGATCTTCAGGCCCTCCATGAACTCGCGCGGGTCGGCCATGTCTTTCAGCCACTCCATCATCTGGCCGAGCCAGGCGGTCTCCGCCGCCTCGCGCGCCTGCTTCCCGCCTTCCTTGTACCGCCAGTGCGCGGCGATCCCGAACTGCGCCGTCCGGTGCATGTCGCGCGTCCGGATCTGGATCTCGAGCGGCTTGCCCTCGGGTCCCACGACCGTCGTGTGCAGCGATTGGTACATGTTCGACTTGGGCATCGCGATGTAGTCCTTGAAGCGGTTGGGAACCGGGCGCCACAGCGCATGCACCGCGCCGAGGGCCGCGTAGCAGTCCCGCAGGGAGCCGACCGCGATCCGGACCCCGACCAGGTCGTAGATCTCGTTGAACTCCTTGCCGCGGATCACCATCTTCTCGTAGATCGAGTACAGGTGCTTCGGCCGGCCCTCGACGTCGGCCTTGATCCCGAGCTCCTTCAGCTTGCGACGCAGGGCGTCGGTCACATCGTCGATCAGGGACTGGCGCTCACCGCGCCGCGCCTCGACCAGACTCGCGATCTCGCGGTACGGCCCGGGGTGAAGCGTCTTGAACGAGAGATCCTCGAGCTCCCACTTCATCTCCTGCACGCCGAGGCGGTTCGCGAGCGGGGCGTAGATCTCGAGCGTCTCGGTCGCGACGCGCCGTTGCTTGTCAGCCGAGAGCGCCGAGAGCGTCCGCATGTTGTGGAGCCGGTCGGCCAACTTGATCAGCAGGACGCGGATGTCGCCCGCCATCGCCACGATCATCTTGCGGACGTTCTCCGCCTGCTCCTGCTCCCGGCTCTTGAACTCGATCCGCTCGAGCTTGGTCAGGCCGTCCACGATGCGGGTGACCTCGTCCCCGAAGGCCTCCCCGAGATCGTCCAACGTGACATCCGTGTCCTCCACGGTGTCGTGGAGCAGGGCGGCCTCGAGCGTCGTCGTGTCCAGGCGGAGGTCCGCCAGGATCGACGCGACCGCCACGGGATGCTCGATGAAGTCCTCGCCCGACCGGCGCTTCTGTCCAGCGTGTGCGGCCTCAGCGAACACGTACGCGCGCTGGATCTCCCGCAGGTCGGCGCGCGGGTTGTACGTGCGGACCTTGCGGAGGACGGGCTCGACCAGGGCCGGAGGCGCCGGCTCTCCCGGCCGCAGGCGCGACAGCAGGCCACCGCGCCGTTGTTCGGCCTTGACCTGCTCCTTGCTGTCCACCTTCGCCTCCTGGCCGCGCCCCCTCGGCCCAGTGTACGGAGGTTGCCCTGCGGCGCGTCGCAAGCGGCCGTCGTTCCCTCGGTCGGAGGGGCCGCGGCGCCGGCCTAGTAGTGGATCAGCGTGAAGAGCTCGAACCCGTCGACCTTGTCCCGGCCGCGGAGGAAGTCCAGCTCGATCAGACAGGCGATCCCGCAGACCTTCCCGCCGACCCGCTCCACGAGCCCGGCGGCCGCCGCGGCCGTCCCGCCCGTGGCGAGCACGTCGTCCACGACGAGGACGCGTTCACCCGGACTCACGGCGTCCTCGTGGATCTCGAGCGAGGCCGACCCGTACTCGAGGTCGTATGGCTCGCCCGCGGTCTTCCACGGGAGCTTCCCCTGTTTGCGGACCGGCGCGAAGCCCGCGCCGAAGTGATACGCGACCGGTGCCGCCAGGATGAACCCGCGGGCTTCGATCCCCACGACCTTGTCCACGTTGCCTCGCCCGAAGTGCACGACGATCAGATCGATGATCGTCGAGAACGCGCTCGGGTCCGCCAGCACCGGCGTGATGTCCTTGAAGCTGACCCCGGGCTCCGGGAAGTCCGGGACCTCCCGGATCAGCGCCTTGATGTCCGCGACCTCCACCGTCACCTCCGCCGGCGCTTGGCGGGGGGTCGCCGCTTGCTCTTCGGGCGCGGACGCGCCGTCCCCGACGGACGGGTCGCCGTCCGGGTGGGTGCGGCGGCGGCCACGGCGACCTCCTCGGCCTCGTCCGCAACGCTGGAGGGCGCTGCGGGAGCCGCATCGGGCCGGCCGCTCGCCCTGGTCTCCCGCACGGTCCGCCGGGCTTCGAGCTGTCGGTACTTCGCCTCGCGCGCCTTCAGGATCGTCAGGATCGGCGCCGCGATGAAGATCGAGGAGTACGCCCCGGTGGCCACGCCGATGAACATCGCGAACGCGAAGTCCTTGAGCGTGTCCCCTCCGAACAGCAGGAGCGACAGGATCGGCAGCAGGACGACGAGCGAGGTGTTGACCGATCGCATGAACACCTGGTTCAGGGAGAGGTTCACGACGCCCGAGTACCCCTCGCGCGCGACCAGGGCGGTGGACTCCGTGTTCTCCTTGATCTTGTCGTAGATCACGACCGTGTCATACAGCGAGAACCCCAGGATCGTGAGGATCGCGATGACGGTCTCGGGGGTGACCTCGCGTCCGGTGAGTGCGTAGACGCCCACCGTGATCACGACGTCGTGGACGAGGGCGATCATCGCGCCGATCGCCATCTTCCACTCGAACCGGATCGTGATGTACAGCGCGATGGCAAGCAGGACGACGATCAGCCCGGTGAGTGCCTTTCGGGAGATCTCCTCGCCCCACGTGGGACCGACGTCTTGCACGTTGATCTCGGTCCGATCGATCCCGGCCTGCTCCGCCAGCGCGTCGAGGAGCGCGGCCGACTCCTGGGGATCGCCGGTGAGGGAGTCGGTCCGGATCAGGATCGTGTCGCCGTTGGCGATCTGGACGTTCGCGTCGGCATGGCCGTTGTCGGCGAGGACGGCGGTCACGTCCCCGACCGTGACCGACGTCTCCCACGTGTAGCTGATCTGCGCGCCCCCGTCGAAGTCGATCGAGAAGTTCAGACCTCGGACCGCGAACCCGAGGATCGAGAGCGCGATCACCACCCCGGAGATCAGGAACCACCGGCGGCGGTGCTCGATGAACCGGAAGTGCGGGATCGTGTGCCCCCGGTACGTCTCGATCGCGTGGTGCAGGTTCATCGGGAGCCTCCCGCGGCAGGGGCGGGCGCCAGCTCGTGGTCGGCGGCCACCCCGCTCTCCAGCCCGAAGCCGGGGAGGGACACCAGCCGGCGGTTCCGCGCGATCAGGAACACCGTGGGCCGCTTGAAGAACCAGACGACGAACAGGTCGAGGAGCGTCGCGACCCCGAGGGTCAAGGCGAACCCGCGCACGGAGCTCACCGCGGTCAGGTACAGCACCACGGCGGCGATCCCTGTGACGATGTCCGCCGCCACGATCGTCTTGTACGCGCGCTTGAACGCCGGCTGGACGGCCGAGCGCGCGGATCGTCCACCGCGCACCTCGTCCTTCAGCCGCTCGAAGAACACGATGTAGGAGTCCGCCGTGACGCCGAGCGAGATGACGAGGCCCGCGACGCCGGCGAGCGTCAGCGCGTACCCGAACGTCTCACCCGCGATCGAAACGAGGGCGAGCGCGAGGATCGCCCAGATCGACATCCCGAACCAGGCCACGATCCCGAGGAGGCGGTAGTAGAAGAGCAGGTAGAGGAACAGGAGCACGAGCCCCACCACGCCGGCGACGATCCCCTGGTGGAGCGACTCCTTCCCGAGCGTGGGACTCACCGTGAGCACCTGCTGCGTCTCGAGCTGCACCGGGAGCGCCCCGGCGTTCAGGACCGTGGCGAGGTCCTGGGCACGCTCCTTCGTGAACGAACCCGTGATCACGCCGATCCCGTCCGTGATGGGGTTCTGGACGACCGGCGCGGAGATCACGGACCCGTCGAGGATGATCGCGAGCTGCTGGCCTTGGAGCCGTGTCGTGACCTCGGCGATCGTGTCCTTGCCGGCGCCCGTCGCCTCGAACTGGATCCTCCAGCCGACGTCGGAGCTGCCGGACGTCGGCGTCGCGTACTGGGCGGTCGCCTTGCGGATCGCGTCGCCGGTGATCTCCACCGGCCCGAGGTGGTACTTCGCGCCGTCCTGGCCGAGGAACCACACGTCCGTGCCGGCCAGCTCGTCGGGCGAGCTCGGGCAGTCCACCGTCGTCGTCGTCGCGTCGCGGTCGCAGGTGAGCGGCTGCGACGCGAACGCCGGATCCTGCGGGCTCAGCACCTGGAGCACCTCGCGTTGTTCGAGCCGCGCCGTGGTGCCGATCAGGGCGAGGAGCCGCTCCTGACCGGTCTCCTGGAGCTTCCGTTCGGCGTCGGCACGGTCGATGAAACAGCCGAGGTTCACCCCGGCGGAGCTGACCACACAGAACTCGCTCGCCCGCGCGGCGACCTCGATCCCGTCGATCGCGCCGTTCGCCGCGTCCTCGTCGGCGAAGCAGGCCGGGGCGGCCAGGTCCGCTCCGGTGATGCAGAACTGCGACTCCGTCGTGGTCGACAGGGCCTTCTTAGCCTGCTGCGCCTCCTGCTTCGTCGGGAGGCACCCGTACGAGGCATCCCCGTTCTTCACGCACCACGGGGCCCCCTCGTCGGCGCTCTCGGGCTCGACCGTCGTCGCCGCGATCGCCGCGTCGGCATCCGCCTGCGTGCCGAAGCAGACGTCGGCGACCTCTAGGTCGTCGCTCGCGAGACAGACCTGCTGGATCTGCTCCTCCGCCTTGACGCCATCGAGCGTGCTCTTCGCCGCCGCCTCGTCCGTCAGACAGCCGTAGTTCGTTCCGTCCGACCCGAGGAGGCAGAACTGCTGCTTCGCCCGCTCGTCGATCGTCCCTTTCGCGAGGCCCGGCAGCTGCACCTCGATGTTCGTCCCCGAGACGTAGATCTGGGGCTCACCGACGCCGAACGAGTCGACCCGGTTCCTGATGCTCTCGAGCGCTTGCTGCATCACGTCGTCCGGCGTGCCCTCGGGCGCCGAGAGGATCACCGAGACGCCACCCTCGAGGTCGAGGCCGAGCGTCGGCTGGAGCCTCCCCGTGAGCAGGCCGACGAGCGACGCCAACGTGAGCACGCCCACGAAGATGATGGAGGCCCAAAGGCCCCGCGTGCCCTTCACGCCAGCTCCGCCCCGTTGATCACCAGCCGGAACCTGGCGTCCAGCCGTTCGGCGGCGTGCCGGCACATCTGCATCCTGCCCAGGAAGATCTCGAAGTACTCCATGACCTGGCTGATCCCGGTGTCGATCGTCAGCTCGAGCGTGACGGTCCGGGCGTCAGAGTCTACCCGCAGGAAGGACTGTTCGACGGCGTGGTTCACGCGGTCGTGGATGTCGAACGCGATCTGGCCCGACTTGCGCACGCGGCTCCGGTGGACGTCCGACTTGTCCGCGAGGATCACGGCGGCCGCGACCGGCGACACGGCGTACCCGTCGCCCTCCTCGTGGTTCGCCACGGCGGCCACGATGCTCGCGAGGTCGGCAGGGTCCGCGCGATGCTTCAACGCCTGATGCACGAGCAGGCTTCCGGTCTGCGCGTGGACCTCGCGCGTGAGCATGTTCCCGACGTCGTGCAGGTACCCGGCGACGCGGGCGAGCTCGGCCTCCCGTTCGGTGAAGTTCAGCCGGTGCAGCACCTGATAGGCGATCCGGGCGACGAGGTTCGCGTGGCGGAACCCATGCTCGGTGAAGCCGATCGCGTCCATCACCCGGTCGGCCGAGGCGATGAAGCTGGACAGCTCCGCATCGGCCTGCACGTCCTCGAGCGTGACGCTGGCGCCCTCGGGGGGGGCCGACGGCGCCTCCGAGGGCTCGGACGGATCGATCTGCTCGCTCACGAGGAGGTCGAGTCCTCCTCCTCCTCCTCGAGGTCCGGGTCGTCGTCCATGTCGTCGTCGAACCCGCCGTCGGCGTCGTCGACCACGCGGCGCGCGATCCCGCTCTTCAGCATCCGGACCCGCGTCCCGGGAGCGATCTCGATCGTCACGGTTCCCTCGTCCTCGTCGATCTCGGCGACCGTGCCGTAGATCCCGGCCGTGGTGATCACCTCATCGCCCACGCCGACGGCGGACAGGAGCGCCTGCTGCGCCCGGACCCGCTTCTGCTGCGGGCGGATCAGCAGGAAGTAGAAGACCCCGCCCATGAGCAGGAGGGGGAGGAACAACGTCAGCGCGCTGCCCCCTTGCTGGCTGTTCTGTGCGAGGAGCCCGACCATCGTCACCCTGTCCTTCGCTCGGGGTTGCGGGCAGGGAGTCTACCTCCGTCTCCTGGCTCCCCCGGCCCCCTCCCCGTCTCCGCCGGACCCGGGAGGGCCCCTGACCTGCGCCTAGAGCGGCAGCGTCCCGGGGGTCTCGACCTTCAGGTGCCGGAACGCGCGTTCGGTGGCGACGCGCCCGCGGGGCGTTCGCTGCAGGAAGCCGAGCTGCATCAGGTACGGCTCGACGACGTCTTCGATCGTGTCGGTCTCCTCACCCACCGCGGCGGCGAGCGTCGAGAGCCCGACCGGCCCGCCGGAGAACTTCTCGACCACCGCGCGGAGCACGGCGTGGTCCAGCCGGTCCAGGCCTTGATCGTCGACCTCGAACAGCTCGAGCCCCCCGAGGGCCACCTCGCCGGTGATCCTGCCGTCGTGGCGGACCTCGGCGAAGTCGCGGACGCGCCGGAGCAGCCGGTTCGCGATGCGGGGCGTCCCCCGGGAGCGGTTGGCGATCGCGACCGCGCCGTCCGGCTCGCAGCCGACGCCGAGGATGCCCGCCGAGCGCTCGACGATGCGCGTGAGGTCCTCGACCGAGTAGTAGTCCAGCCGCGGTGAGAAGCCGAAGCGCTCGCGCAGCGGCAGGGTGATGCGGCCGGGCCGCGTGGTGGCCCCGATCAAGGTGAACCGAGGCAGGTCGAGCCGGATCGTCCGGGCCGTCGGGCCCTTGCCGAGCACGACGTCGAGGCTGAAGTCCTCGAGCGCCGGGTACAGGACCTCCTCGACCGTGCGCGGCATGCGGTGGATCTCGTCGACGAACAGCACGTCGCCCGGCTCGAGGTTCGTGAGGATCGCGGCGAGATCGCTCGGCCGGTCGAGCGCCGGACCCGAGCTCGGCTGGAAGCCCGCCCCCATCTCGTTCGCCACGATCTGGGCGAGGGTGGTCTTCCCGAGGCCCGGCGGTCCCGAGAACAGGAGGTGGTCGACCGGCTCGTCACGCCGGCCGGCACCGTCGAGCAGGAGCGCCAGCTGCTCCTTGACGCGATCCTGCCCGACGAACTCCGCGAGGGAGCCGGGCCGCAGGGCGACGTCGAGCTCGCGCTCGTCGGGCGAGACCTCGGCCGCCTCGATCAGCCGGTCGTCGCTCATCGCCCCACCCGCTGCAACGCCTCGCGCAACAGATCCTCGACGGGACGGCCGTCCGCGTCGATCTCGCGCATCGCCTCGCTCGCCTCCTGCGGCGAGAGCCCGAGCGAGACGAGCGCCTCGCGCACTTCGCTCATCGGGCCGGTCAACAGTTCGCCCTCGCCACCCAGCTTGTCGCGCAGGTCGATCACGACGCGCTGGGCCACCTTCTTGCCGACGCCGGGGACGATGGTGAGGGCGGCGACGTCGCCGGCCACCACGGCGCGACGGAGCGCATCGGGGTGCAGCGCGGAGAGGAACGACAGCGCGACCTTGGGTCCGACGCCGGTCACCCCGGTGAGCAGATCGAACAACTGCCGTTCGTCGGGCGAGGAGAAGCCGTACAGGATCAGCTGATCGTCGCGGGCCACCAGGCGCGTGTGGACCACGGCGGGGCGGCCGACCGGGGGGAGCCCGCTCACGGTCGAGGTGGGAGCGGCCAGCTCGTACCCGACGCCCCCCACCACCAACACGACGCGTCCGGCGCCTTTCTCGACGACCTCGCCCTCCAGGAAGGCGATCATCGCGCGGCTGCCCTCGCGACCGCATCCGCGAACCGCGCGCGGACCAGGTGCGTGACCGCCACCGCCACCGCATCGCAGGCGTCGGGCTCCTTCGGGACGTCCGAGATCGCATGGATCCGCCGGAGCGCCTCGCGCACCTGCGACTTCGTCGCCGATCCCGAGCCGGCCACCGCGTTCTTCACCTCGAGCGGCCCGTACTCGGCGACGTCGAGCCCCGATTCGGCCGCGACCAACAGCAGCGCGCCGGTCGCCCGCGCGACCGCCATCGCGCTCGCTTCGTTCACGTTCCACGCGACCCGCTCCACGGCCACCGCCCGGGGGGCGTGGTCCGCGATCGCCGCCCGGAACGCCTCCGCCACGTGCCACACGCGCTGGGCCTCGGCCGTGCCGGAAGACGTCTGGATCGTCGCGGCCCAGACGATGCGGGATCGGCGCTCGCGTCGCTCGACCACCGCGAGGCCCAGGTTGGCCACGCCGGGGTCCACGCCGATCACCCGGGAATCGAACATCCGTTCGTGCATCCTAGGCTGCCGGTGCGGCCCGGGCAACGACCGGGGGCCGCACCGGGACCACCTGCGGCCGACTACAGCGAGGCCATGACCTCTTCGGGGATGTCGAAGTTCGCGTAGACGGCCTGGACGTCGTCGAGATCCTCGAGCGCCTCGATCAGCTGGAGCACCTGCCGGGCCTCCGATCCGCCGACCGGGATCGACGTCTGCGGGAGCATCGTGAGCTCGGACGAATCGACGGGTACGCCGCCCACCTCGAGCGATGCCACGACCGAGCGGAGCCCGCCGGGGTCGGTGACGATCTCCCACGAGCTCTCGGCGTCGCGGACGTCCTCGGCCCCGCCTTCGAGCGCGACCTCCAGCACCCGTTCCTCGTCGGGCGCGACCGCCTTCTCGACCACGATCACGCCCTTACGCGTGAACATCCAGGCGGTACTCCCCTGGTCGCCGAGGTTGCCGTGGTTGCGCGTGAACGCGTGCCGGATCTCCTGCCCCGTCCGGTTCCGGTTGTCGGTGAGCGCCTCCACGAGCAGCGCCACGCCTCCGGGCGCGTACCCCTCGTACTGCAGCTCCTCGTAGCGCGCACCATCGGACAGCTCCCCGGTCCCCCGCTTGATCGCACGGTCGATGTTGTCGTTCGGGACCGAGAAGCCCTTGGCCTTCTCCACGGCCGAGGCGAGCGTCATGTTGCCGTCGACGTTCCCGCCGCCCTCGCGGGCGGCCACCTCGACCGCGCGCAACAGCTTCGCGTACATGTTCGAGCGCTTCGCGTCGGTCGCTTCCTTCTTCCGCTTGATCGTCGCCCACTTCGAATGGCCGGACATCCGCTCACACCTTCCCCATCAGGTACCGGTGGAGCCCGGCTTCACCCACGAGCTCCGGGTGGAAGGATGCCACGAGCAGGCTCCCCTCCTCCAACACGACGGCGTGTCCCTCGTGCTCGGCGAGCACACGGACCGCCGGGCCTACCCGCTCGACGACGGGTGCGCGGATGAACACACCGCGGACGCGATGATCGAGCCCATCGACCGCCAGGTCGGTCTCGAACGAGTCGACCTGCCGCCCGTACGCGTTGCGGCGGACCGTGATGTCCATGAGCTCGAGCAACGGCCTACCGCCGATCACCTCACGCGCGAGCGCGATCATCCCGGCGCAGGTCCCCAGGATCGGCATCCCGGCTCCGGCGCGTTCCCGGATCGGCTCCACGAGACCGTAGGCCCGCGCGAGCTTCCCGATCGTCGTCGACTCGCCGCCGGGGATCGCGAGGCAGGCCACCTCGGACAGGTCGTCGGTGGTCCGGACCTCGACGGCGGTCGCGCCCGCGTCGGCGAACGCGCGAGCGTGCTCGCGGAAGTCTCCCTGCAGCGCGAGCACGCCCGCCTTCACGGTGGTTCGCGCCTACCAGCCGCGGGTCTGGAGCAGACCCTCCTCGCCGAGCTCCTTGATGTCGAGTCCGGGCATCGGATCGCCGAGGCCTCGCGACACCTTCGCGAGCACGTCGGGGTCGTTGAAGTGCGTGGTCGCCTCCACGATCGCTCGAGCACGCGGCGCCGGGTCCTCCGACTTGAAGATGCCCGACCCGACGAACACGCCGTCCACCCCGAGCTGCATCATCAGCGCGGCGTCGGCCGGCGTGGCCAGTCCACCCGCCGCGAAGTTCACGACCGGCAGCTTCCCCAGCGCGGCCACCTCCCGCACGAGGTCGACCGGCGCGCCTAGCTCCTTCGCGATCGTCACGAGCTGTTCGGGACGAGCCGTCTGAAGCTCGCCGATCTGGCGGAGCATCGTCCGCTGGTGGCGGACCGCTTCGACGACGTTCCCCGTGCCGGCCTCGCCCTTCGTCCGGATCATCGCCGCGCCCTCGGCGATCCGGCGGAGGGCCTCACCGAGCTCGCGCGCGCCGCACACGAACGGGACGGTGAAGGCCCACTTGTCGATGTGGAACTCCTCGTCCGCCGGCGTCAGCACTTCCGACTCGTCGACGTAGTCGACGCCGAGCGATTGGAGGATCTGAGCCTCGACGAAGTGGCCGATCCGGGCCTTCGCCATCACCGGGATCGAGACGGTCTGCTGGATCTCCTCGATCTTCGTGGCGTCGGCCATCCGCGCGACGCCACCCTCCTTGCGGATGTCGGCCGGGACGCGCTCGAGCGCCATCACCGCGCAGGCCCCGGCGTCCTCGGCGATCCTCGCCTGCTCGGCGGTCGTGACGTCCATGATCACGCCGCCCTTGAGCATCTCCGCCAGGCCGGACTTCACCCGGAACGTGCCGGTCTCGCGCGCCACGGTGTATCCCTCCTCAGCACCCATGTCGTCCGAGTGTACCGCCGCGACCTGGGCGGGCAGCTTGCGCAGCCACGCCCAGGTGACCGCGGAAAGCACCGCGATGAGCGAGGGGATGCTACTTCGTGAAGATGACGGGGCGGCCCTCGGGGACGAGCTCCACGAACGTCGTCCCGGGTGCGAGGTGGATCTCCTCGCCGGCCCTCGTGCGGAAGATCGTGAGGTCGCTCTCGTCGGACCGCTCCCAGCGACCGACGATCAGGCGGCCTCCCCGGAGGATCCACGCCTTGCCGGTCCCGGTCATCGTCACCTCGGGCGAGGGGTACCCGGCCGCATCGATGATCCGGCTGTCGGTGACGACCACCTGCTGGATCACGATGTTGTCGGCCCCGAGGACGTCCCCGCTCTCGAGGACCATCGGGGCGCCGTCGAGGATCCGGACCCAGCGCCCCTGCCGCCAGGTCCAGGAAGCCACGTTGGCGTCCGAGAAGGACACGTCCACGGCTCGAACCCGCTTGCTCGGCTTCTGGGGTTCGTCGTCGTAGGTGAAGACCGCGTTCGGCGGACCCTCGCGACGAGCGGCCTTGCCCGCCGCGCGATACAGGGCGCTGGTCCCCGTGAACAGGTTGTGCGGGGCGTACCGGGCATCGTCGCGCGTGAACGCGGCCGGATCCGACGCCTCGGTCATGCCGGTGATGCCCGCGTCGTCGACGCCTCGCGCCACCTTGTCGGCTGCGCCCGAGTAGCCGAGCAGCGGATGCGCCGCCATCTGGAGCAGGATCTTCGGATCGGTGGTCCGCGCGCTGCGGACGGGCCCGACCCGCGCGGCGCCGCCGCAGTGATAGATCGCGATGAAGCGCGTGATGCCGCCCTCCACGGTCTCCTCGTAGACGATGTCCGCGCCCTCGAGCCCCGCGAGCGGGTAGGCATCGTCGGTGTTCTCGACCTTGACGGCGAGCGCCGTCCGTTGCGGGACGGACCCACCGGGCGCGAGCTCTCCGGTCAGTGGGCACGTGGGCGGGGGCTCCGCGTGGCCGGTGACGGTCTCCACGACGCGCTTCAGCGTCTCGGGGGCGTGCCCGGTCAGCGCGAGCGCACCGACGCCCGCGGTGAGGAAGATGCAGGCGCCGACGAGCGCCGTGACGACCTTCCCGCGACGTGTGAGCGCCAAGGACGAGCCTCCTGGGTGGGTTGTTGGGGAGCGGGCGGTCCCGTCAGGGACGCCGCGTCATGCTAGCGGGGCGGTCGGGGCGCCTCAAACACCCCGGCCCAAGTCGACACGAACGTCACATCTCCTCGAGTCGCCGGATCCGCTCGGCGATCGGTGGATGCGTCGAGAAGAGTCGCTCCATCGTGCTCATCCGTTCGCCCTCGATGCGCGAGGGCTGGTTCAGCCAGAGATGGGCCGTCGCGTTGTTCGCCGAACGCATCGCCGTCGGCGCCGCCTCGAGCTTGTGGAGCGCGGAGACGAGGCCCGGCGGATAGCGTGTGAGCATCGCGCCCTGCGCGTCCGCGAGGTACTCGCGGTTGCGCGACACGGCGAGGCGGATCAGCTGCCCGAAGAGCGGCGCGAGGATGATCAGGGCGAAGCCGACCGCGAACAGGACCAGGTCGGCCGCGCCGCCACCGCGATCGTTGCCGCGACGACCGCCGATCCCACCCCACCAGAGCGCACGCATGAAGAACTCCGACAGCAGCACGACGGCGCCGATCACGGTGGCGACGATCGTGCCGTAGAGGATGTCGCGGTCGACCACGTGGGCGAGCTCGTGCCCGATCACGCCCTCGAGCTCGATCCGGTTCATCGTGGCGAGCAGGCCCTCCGTCACCGCGACCGACGCGTGCTGCGGATCGCGGCCGGTGGCGAACGCGTTCGGCGCCTGCTCGGGCACGACCCACACGCGAGGCTTCGGGATCCCGGCCGCGATCGCCAAGCCCTCGACGATGTTGTGCAGGCGCGCCTGTTCTTCGGGGCCGACCTCCCGCGCGCGTGTGGAGGCGAGCACGATGCGGTCCCCGGAGTAGTACGCGCTCAGCTGGAGCAGGACCGCAACGACGATCGCGATCGCGAGGCCGAACCATCCCGCCCCGAACATGAGTCCGATCGCGTACCCGACCGCCGCGAGGAGCACGAAGGCGACGACGAGCAGCGCCACGGTCTTGCGTCGGTTCGCCGCGATCTGCTCGTACACGGCGAGGTTAGAGGTCCACCTGGACGGGGCCCCGGACCGGATCCTCGATGTCGAAGAAGGCTCGTTCCTCGAACCCGAACAGCTTCGCGATCACGCTCGATGGGAACGTGCCGACCACGGTGTTCAACCGGGTGACCTGGTCGTTGTAGAACTGACGCGCGTACGCGATCTTCGACTCGGTACCGACCAGTTCCTCCTGCAGCGCCAAGAAGTTCCGGTTCGCCTGCAGCTCCGGGTACGCCTCCGCCACCGCCATGAGCTGGCGGAGCCCGGCCGTGACCTGATCCTCCGCTCGGGCCTGTCGGTCCACGCCCTGGGCCCCGATCGCATCGGCCCGAGCCTGCGTGACGTGCTCGAACACCTCGCGTTCATGGGCGGCGTAGCCCTTGACCGTCTCGACGAGGTTCGGGATCAGGTCGTAACGCCGCCGGAGCTGGACGTCGATCTGCGACCAGCCGTTGTCGACCCGGGTGCGGATCCGCACGAACCGGTTGTAGGCGTACACGCCCCAAACCAGGACGGCGACCGACACGCCGAGCAGGATCCACAGGGGTAGCACGGACCCTATCGTAGCGACGGCCGGCCCGCGGCGGCCTCGGCGTAGAGCGCCTCCAGCTGCCCCACCACCACGGACCAGTCGAACGTCGCGGCCCGTCGCCGGCCCGCGTCCGCCATCGCGCGCGCCAGCTCCTGGTCGTCGAGCACACGCTCGATCGCGGCGGACAATGCGCGCGGCTCGCGCGGGGGGACGAGGAATCCCTCGACGCCGTCCGTGACGACCTCGTCGTACCCGGGGATGGCGCTCGCGACCACCGGGAGCCCGGCGGCCATCGCCTCGATCAGGACGACCCCGAAGCTCTCGCCCCCGATCGCGGGGCCCAGATACAGATCGCACGCTGCCTCGATCGGATGCAGCTCCGCGTTCGGCACCGTCCCGAGCAGCCGGACGCGGCCTCGGATCTCGACCGCGAGTCGCCCGAGGACGTCGCGCTCGGGGCCGTCGCCGGCCACGACGAGGCGCAGAGCGGGGCGACGGGGCGCCAGCTCGGCGAAGGCGTCGACGGCGACGCGGAACCCCTTGCGCTCGTCGAGGCGACCGACGAACAGGAGCTTCGTGCCGGATCCGAGGTCGGCCGGCTCGGCCGAGGCGAAGCGGGCCACGTCCACGCCGTTCGGCACGATCCGGTACACCCCCCCGAGCCGCGAACCGGCGAAGCGAGCCGCGGCGCGTGAGACCGCCACCCGGATCGCGAGCCGGTCCGCGATCCGCCGCAGGACGGGCGCGGCGAGATCGAACAGGCGCGAGCGCTCCGCGCCCGAGTGGAACGTCGCCACCACCGGCGCGACCCCGGCGAGCGTCGCCCACATCGAGGTGCTCGGCGCGAGGGGCTCGTGGGCATGCACCACGTCGGGGCGGAACCGGGCGAGGGCGTCGCGCACCCGCGGATACGACCACGGTCGCGGGTCGATCGGCGCGCTCGACCGGTTGTACCGCAGGTTCACGGGACCGCCGACCACCCGCAACCACGGGTCCTCGACCGCACCGCGGGCCGGCGCGATCGCGATCACGTCGTGACCGCGCGCGATCAACCGTCGTCCCAACTCCCGCACGTGGGTCTGCACCCCGCCGGCGTCGTCCCAGGCGTAGGGGCAGGTCAGCGCGATCCTCACGACCAGCCCGGCTGGAACAGGTGCCAGTCCGAGGGGGCCTCCGAGATCGCCCGTTCGAACTCCGCCGCCATGCGGCGAGCGAGGTCCTGCACGTGGGTCCGACGGTCTCCGGTGATCGGAACCTCGATCGGCTCGCCGATCCGGATCGTCCAACCAGTCGGGGTCGAGAACACGGGACAGACCATCAACGGCGCCCCGGTGGTGATCGAAAGCAACGCCGGACCCGTCGGGATCCGCCGGGTACCTCCGAACATCTCGACCTCGATCCCGCGACCCGTGAGGTCGCGGTCCGCGACCAGGGCCACGAATCGGCCGGCCGCAAGCGCGTCCGTGAGCTGCTTGCCGACGCCGCCGCCGGCCGTGAGCCCGATGATGTCCAGCCCGAGCTCGGCCCGGTGGCGCAGGAACAGCTCGAAGAGCCGCCGCGGCCGCAGCTCCTCGGCGACCGAGACCACGGGCGTTCCGCGGGCCGCCATCCAGCGGCCGGCGGCATCCCAGTTCCCCATGTGCGGGAGCGCCAGGATCGCCCCGGTCCCGGCGTCGACGACCCGGTCCAAGCGTGCCTCGGTGTCGCAGCGCACCCGCGCGATCACCTGCTCGTCCGTCATCCGGGTCACGTGGAAGGTGTCGAACCAGTAGCGTCCGTACGAGCGGAACGCCTCGCGCGTAGAGGCCTCGACGAGGGCGTCGTCGACCGCGCGTCCCAGCACCTGGGCCTGGTTCGCGCTCACGGTCGCCCGGACGGACGGGAGGAGCCGGTACGCGAGGGAACCGCACGCGCGGAACAGGGCGCGGCCCGTCCGTTCGGGGAGGGCCCGGCCGGCCGCCCGGACGACCTCATAGGCGACGACCACGCCTCGTTCTCGGGGCGTCTCCCGAGCCTCGGCTCCATCGGCCGCGAGGGCCCCGCTCACGCGCGCTCCCGCCGAGCCACCTGCTCCTCCTTCGCCACCTGGGTCGTCCGCACGATCACGGCGAGGATCGAGATCGCCGCGGCCGTCCAGAGCGTCCACGACAGGGCGCCGAACCACAGGCCGTAGACCACGAGCGCGTACCGCACCCCACGGGTTACGTGGCTCTCCTCGACCGTGTACCCGAGCGACGCACCGCGTGCCCGGATGTAGGAGGACACGAAGCTGAAGCAGAGCGCGACGAGCGCGGCCGCGGCGATCCCGTTGTCGACGCCGTGCGCGGCCCACGCGATCGCGCCGAGGATCGCGCCGTCCCAGGCGCGGTCGGCGAGCGCGTCGAGCATCCGATCGAACGCGGTACCGTCCCCGTGGTTCGCGCGGTGCCCCCCCAGCAGCAGCAGGATGGACGCCGCCGCGGCCGATGCGGCGGCGGCGTCGGCCCGGCGGCCGACGATCAGCGCGGCCGATAGGCCCGTCGCCACGACGCCCGCCACCAGCACGACGCGCGTGAGCCACGTGCCGAACGGGAGCGGGGGGGCGGTCGCCATACCCGTAGGATAGGGCCCCGCAGTCAGGCCCCGAAGGAGAACCCGTGAACAGCTACGAGGCGAAGGACATCCGCAACGTCCTGCTGGTCGGCCACGGCGGTTCGGGCAAGACGTCGCTGCTCGAGGCGATGCTCTTCACGTCCGGCGCGATCACCCGGATGGGGACCGTGGAGGACGGCAGCACCGTCTCGGATCACGACCCGGACGAGCAGCGCAAGGGCATCTCGGTGTCGCTCTCGATGGCCCCGGTCGAATGGAGCGGCGTGAAGATCAACGTCCTCGACGCGCCCGGCTACGCCGACTTCGTCGGCGACCTGCGCTCGGCGATCCGTGCGGCCGACGCGGTGATCGTGGTCGTGAGCGCCGTGGACGGGGTAGAGGTCCAGACCGAGGCCGCGTGGGAGCTGGCCGTCGAGGCGGGCCTACCCCGCGCGATCTTCGTGAACAAACTCGACCGCGAGCGGGCCTCGTTCGAGGACACGCTGGCGCAGCTGGTCTCGTCCTTCGGGAACCAGGTCGCCCCGCTCGAGCTCCCGATCGGGCAGGAGCACGAGTTCCGCGGCGTGGCCGATCTGCTGCACGAGAAGGCCGATCTGTACCCGTCTGGCCCGATCGCCCAGGAGGGTGAGTGGCCCGAGGACCTGCACGCGATGGCCGACCCGGCGCGCGAGAAGCTGATGGAGGCGGTCGCGGAGGCAGACGACGACCTGATCGAGAAGTACCTCGAGGAGGGGACGCTCGACGAGGCCGAGATCGTGACCGGCGTCAAGGACGGGTTCACCCGCGGGCGGATCGCCCCGGTGATCTGCGGCTCGGCGACGAAGGCGATCGGCGTCGACCGCCTGCTGGCCTTCATCACCGAGGAGTTCCCGTCCCCGGTCGATCGCGGCCCGATCGAGGTGCACGGCAAGGGCGGCGAGTCGAAGGAGCGCGGCTGCGATCCGAGCGGTCCCCTGACCGCGTTCGTGTTCAAGACGGTGTCGGATCCGTTCGTCGGCCACATCACGATGTTCCGGGTGTTCTCGGGACGCGTCCGTCCGGACTCCACCGTCCACGACGCCACGCAGGGTTCCGACGAGCGCGTCGGCCAGCTGTTCGCGCTGCGCGGCAAGGACCACGAAGGCGTTCCCGAGGTGTCCGCCGGCGACATCGGCGCCGTGGCCAAGCTCCAGCACACGCACACCGGCGACACGTTCTCCACGAAGGACGAGCCCGTGCAGCTGCCGTCGATCGAGCTGCCGGAGCCGCTGCTCGCGTACGCGATCGAGCCGAAGACGAAGGGCGATGAGGACAAGCTCTCGACCGGCCTCTCCCGTCTCCGCGAAGAGGACCCCACGCTCCGCGTTTCGCGGTCCGACGAGACGCACGAGACCGTCATGTACGGGATGGGCGAGGCGCACCTCGAGGTTCAGATCGAGCGGCTGAAGCGGAAGTTCGGGGTGGAGGTGTCGACACGTCCCGCGAAGATCGCCTACCGGGAAACGATCCGCAGCCGGGCCAAGGGCCTGGGCCGGCACGTCAAGCAGACCGGCGGTCACGGGCAGTACGCCGTGTGCAACATCGAGATCGAACCGCTCCCGCGGGGCGAGGGGTTCGTGTACGAGAGCAAGATCTTCGGCGGTGCGATCCCCCAGCAGTTCATCCCGTCGATCGAGAAGGGGATCGTCAAGACGATGACCGATGGCGTCGTGTCGGGGAACCCGATGGTCGACGTGAAGGTGACGCTGGTGGACGGGAAGTTCCACTCGGTGGACTCCTCCGACATGGCGTTCCAGATCGCGGGGTCGCTGGCGCTGAAAGAGGCCGTCGAGGCGGCGGGGGTCGTGATCCTGGAGCCGATCGTCGAGCTCGACGTCGTCGTCCCGGATCCCTTCACGGGCGACGTGATGGGCGACCTCAACGCGAAGCGCGGCAAGATCCAGGGGATGGAGCAGATCGGCGGCGGGAAGCAGAGGATCCGGGCGCTGGTCCCGCAGGCGGAGGTCGCGCGATACGTGATCGACCTCCGATCGATGACCGGCGGCCGCGGAGCGTTCGGGATGCGGGTCTCGCACTACGAGGAGCTCCCACAGCACTTGGCGCAGAAGGTGATCGACGACCACGACAAGGCCCGCGAGGAAGCGCAGAAGAAGTAGCGCTAGCGGTCGGGCCGCACCTCGTCGAGGAACGGCAGCAGGGCGGCGTCGAACGCCGCCGGTTCTCGGAGGTTCACCACGTGGTCGGCGCGCGCGATCGTGACCCGGCGCGCGTCCAGCACTTCGGCGGCGATCAGCTGGCCGATCCTGCGCATATCCGGTGGGTCGAGCTCGGCCTCGATCACGAGCGTCGGGACGTCGATCTCGCGGAGCCGCCGCGCGGCCGGTGGATCGAGCTCCTCCGCGCCGCTCTCGTCCATGGTGAGCTCGTGCAGGTTGTCGAGCGCGATCTGGCGGATCCTTCGGCCCGCGGGATCGTCCGTCCCGCGGGGCGCCCAGATCTCCAGCTGGAGCTCGCGTGCGCGCTCGAGGTCGCCTGCGGCGATCGCCGCCTCGATCGGCGCGTCGCGTTCCGCCCACCAGTCGTCCTCCTCGGCGGTGGACTCGAACCCCCCGAGCCCCGCGGCCACCGGCACCAGCGCCCACGTCCGATCCGGCTGCGTCAGCGCGGCGTCGATCGCGATCCCGCCACCCATGGAGCATCCGACGAAGGCCGCTCGCTCGGCGCCCGCCGCGTCGAGCACCGCGAACAGGTCGGAGACGTGCGAGTAGCGTTCGCCGGTCGGTCGGCTCGACCGGCCGTACCCGCGCAGGTCATAGCGCGTGACGCGATAGCCGGCGCCCACCAGGACCGGCATCTGCAGGTCCCACGTGCGCGAGTCCCATAGGCCCGGATGGATCAAGAGGACGTCCGGTCCAGAGCCCGACGCCTCGAACCAGAGCCGCCCATCCGGCACCTCGACGTAGCGGGAACCCCCCTGCCCCTCGTTCACGCGTCGAACGCTTCCCTGAGCCGGCCGTAGGTCTCCGCGAGCAGCTCCGGGAGCACCCGCGTGTGCCCGACCACCGGCATGAAGTTCGAGTCCCCGCCCCATCGCGGGATCACGTGCCAGTGCAGATGGTCCGGGATCCCCGCCCCGGCGGCGCGTCCGAGGTTGAGGCCGACGTTGAACCCATGCGGGGCCGACGCCTCCCGGAGCACGCCGACGGAGCGGCGGATCAGCGACGCGATCTCGGCGGTCTCGGCATCCGTGAGCGCCTCCAGGTCCCCCTCGTGGCGAACCGGGAGCACCAGCAGGTGGCCGGGGTTGTAGGGGTACTTCGCGAGTGTGATCCAGCCGGTCTCGCCGACGAAGAGCGGGCCCGGCTGCCCCTCCAACCCGTCCGTCAGCAGCGTGCAGAAGACGCACGCCCCATCGGGCCCGTCCTTCGGCTCGCGGATGTACTCCATCCGCCAAGGGCTCCAGAGCTGGTCCACGAGCCGCTAGCCACCGAGGGCGGTCGGCTCGACCGAGCGCGAGCGCACCTCGCGCGTCAGCCCGTCGAGCAGCGCGTCGATATCGACGCCGCCCGTCTCGGTCCCGGTCCGGTCGCGCACCGTGTACGTGCCGGCGTCGATATCCCGGTCGCCGACCACGACCGTGTAGGGCGCCTTCATGAGCTGGGCGTTGCGGATCTTCTTGCCGACGGACTCCTTCGCGTCGTCCACGAACGGCCGCAAGCCGGCCTCGCGGGCGCGCTCGGCCAGGGTGTCGCAGTGCGGAACGTGACGGTCGGCGACCGGGACGAAGCGGATCTGCTCGGGGGCGAGCCAGAGCGGGAACGCCCCGGCGTAGTGCTCGATCAGGACCCCGCTGAACCGCTCGAGCGACCCCAGGATCGCGCGGTGGACCATCACCGGCCGGTGGCGCTGGTTGTCCTCCCCGACGTACTCCATGTCGAAGCGCTCCGGCAGTGCGAAGTCGCATTGCACCGTCGTCAGCTGCCACAGACGCCCGATCGCGTCGTGGAAGTGGAAGTCGACCTTCGGCCCGTAGAAGGCGCCCTCGCCCTCCGCGGGCGTGTAGTCGAGGCCGGACTTCTCGAGCGCGTTCGTGAGCGCCTCGGTGGCCCGCGTAGCCATCGCCTCGTCGACGATCGTCTGACCTGGCAGCGTCGACAGGTTCACGACCGGGTCGGTGAAGCCGAACGTCCCGAGGATCTCGAGCGTCAGGTCGAACACGCCGAGGATCTCATCGATCAGCTGATCCTCGCGGCAGATGATGTGGGAGTCATCCTGCGTCAACCCGCGAGCGCGTAGGAGTCCGTGCAGGACCCCGAGCCGCTCGTACCGATAGACCGTCCCGAGCTCCGCGTACCGGAGCGGCAAGTCGCGGTAGGAACGCACCGACGACTTGTAGACCAGCACGTGGAACGGGCAGTTCATCGGCTTGACGAAGTACCCGGGGTCACCCTCGTGCCGCATCTCCGGGTACATGTTCTCGGCGTACTTCGCGGTGTGGCCGCTCGTGTCCCACAGCACCCGGCGGGCGACGTGCGGCGACTGCACCAGGTCGTAGCCCCGCTGCAGGTGCAGATCCCGGACGTAGTCCTCGAGCTCCTTGCGGAAGATCCCCCCGCGCGGGTGCCAGATCGCGAGCCCCGGACCGAGCTCCTCGGGGAACGAGAAGAGGTCGAGCTGCCGGCCGAGCTTGCGGTGATCCCGCCGCTCGGCCTCCTCCATCCGCACCAGGTGTGCCTCGAGCTCCTCCTCGGTCGCCCATGCCGTCCCCGAGATCCGCGTGAGCATCGGCCGGGATTCGTCGCCTCGCCAGTAGGCGCCGGCGACCGACGTCAGGCGGAACGCGCCGATCCGGCCGGTGGACGGCACGTGCGGCCCCAGGCAGAGGTCGGCCCACGCGTCGTTGCGGTAGAGCGAGACCCGCTCGTCGGCGCCGACCTCGCCCGCTTCGTCCAGCCCATCGAGGATCTCGATCTTGTACGGCTGATCGGCGAGGCGTGCACGGGCCGCGTCGCGCGAGAGCTCCTCGCGGATGAACGGCTGGTCGGCCGCGACGATCTCGCGCATCCGTTCCTCGATCCGGGGCAGGTCGTCCGTCGAGAGCGAGCCGGGGAGCTCGAAGTCGTAGTGGAAGCCGTGCTCGACGGCCGGGCCGATCGCGTAGCGGGCCCCCGGGAACAGGTCGCACACGGCCTGAGCCATCACGTGCGCGGCGGAGTGCCGCAGCACCCGCAGCCCGTCCGGCTCGTCGGCCCGGATCGGTTCCGCGCTCACGTCGACCTCCGGGACGAACGACAGGTCGACCAGCGCATCGTCGATGCGCGCCGCGATCGCCTCCGGCGGCAGCACCGACCCGATCGGCTCGCCCTCGGGCAGCTCGGTGTCGGATCCGGATGCGACTCGGACGCGCGGCATGCCGGGAATCATACGGCCCGCCCCTCGGCGGTCCGCCTACTCGTACGAGATGGCCTCGAGCACGTTCAACCGGGCGGCGCGCCTCGCGGGCGGGATCGCCGCCACGACGCCGGCGAGGCCGGCGATCACCAGGTAGATCGCCAGCTGACCCACGGGGATCCGCAGCTCGGTGACGCCCTCGTTCGCGATCGCTTGCTGGAGCGACCAGCCGAAGAAGACCCCGATCGCGAGTCCCAGCACGGCGCCCAGGATCGCGATGATCACGGACTCCCACCGGATCATCCGCTTCACCTGCGTCCGGCTCATGCCGACGGCGCGCAGCAGGCCCAGCTCGTGGGTCCGCTCCAAGATCGAGAGCGAGAGCGTGTTCATGATCCCGAACAGCGCGATCAGGATCGCCATGAACAGCAGCGCGGTGACCAGGCCGAGCAGCTGATTCACGAAGCCCGCTTGCTTCTCGCGGAAGGCGGCCTGGTCCTGCACCTCGATGTTGCCGAAGGGCTCGGTCACGGCCTCGATGCCCTGTTGAACCGCCGCCGGGTCGGCGCCGTCGGAGACCGCGACCATCGCGAACGAGTCGAGCTGCTGGGTGAAGAGCCCCTCGTAGGCCTCGAGCGATACGACGTAGTCGCCGACGACGCCGTTCTCGGTGAAGATGCCCCCGACGACGAGCGGGGTGTCGCCGATCGTGGCGAACGACGCCGGCACCTCGCTGCCGACCGTCCATCCGTTGTCCTCCGCGACCAGATCGTGGACCAGGACGGTGCGGTCGTCGGCGAGCGAGTCCACGGATCCCGACGTCAGGTCGATCGACGTGACCGCCCCGAGGGTCGCGGGATCCGTGCCCGTCAGGAACGAGGTCTGGTCGTTCACGCGGAACCCGCCCTGGCGGAACTGCGCCACCGTCTGGACGCCGTCGACGCCCGCGACCTGCTCCGCGACGTCGGGGCTGAACGGGGTGAACGAGCTCGTCGACAGGATGAAGTCGGCCTTCAAGGTCTCCTCCAGCGCGGCATCGAACGACGCCTTCAGCGAGGCGGAGAGGATCGCGACCATGGCGACGAGTCCGAGGCCGATCATCAGCGCGGACGCGGTCGACGAGGTCCGGCGAGGGTTGCGCATCGCGTTCTCGCGTCCCAGGCGCGCCTGGACGCCCAGCCCTCGGATCGGGGCGCCGATCGCGCCCGCGAGCCGCCTCGCCACCAACGGCGCGAGCATGGAGACGCCGATGAACGTCGCGGCCGCCCCGAGCCCGATCAGCGCGCCCGCGTTCGACTGGTTCCCGAACAGCCCGTACAGCAGGGAGGCGATCCCGATCCCCAGCACCACACCGCCGGCGATCAGTCGGCGACGGAGCGAGCCGTCGGCGGCGCCGTCCCCCACTCCCCGCATCGCCTGGAGCGGGGCCACCCGGGAGGCTCGGCGGGCGGGCAGGATCGACGAGGCGACCGTCACGATCGTCCCGACGAGCAGCGCGACCACGATGGTCCTCGGCTCGAGCTGCGTGGACGTGCTGGGGAGGTCGATCCCGAACGCCGCGAGCAGCCCCTGGAGCAGGATCGCGATCCCGAGGCCGGCGACGATCCCGAGGATCGAGCCGACCAGGCCGACGATGAACGCTTCGGCGATCACCGACGTCATCACCTGGCGTGAGCTAGCCCCCAACGCCCGCAGCAGGGCGAGCTCCCGCGTCCGCTGGGCCACGATGATCGAGAACGTGTTGAAGATGACGAAGGCGCCGACGAACAGCGCGATGAACGCGAACACGAGCAGCGTGGTGCGGAAGAACCCGAGCGCCTCCTTCAGTTGCTGCGACTGCTCGTCGGCCACATGCGCGCTGGTGACCGCCTCGACACCTTCGGGCAGTACCTCTTGGATCCGGACCCGCAACTGGTCCGGCGTCACGCCCGGATCGGCCACGACATCGACCTCGTCGAACTCACCCTCGCGGTCCAAGACGCGCTGCGCCGTCGACGTCTCGAACAGGGCCAGGGTGGCCCCTCCCAGGTTGTCGGCATCGCCGAACCCCACGACGCCGGAGATCGTGAACTCCCCTGGAGGACCCTGGAACAGGATCCGGATCGGTTGACCGACCCGGAGGTCGTACTTCTCGGCCGTCGCCGCGTCGACGGCCACGTCGTCGGCGTTGGTCGGCTCCGTGCCCGAGCGGAGCTCGAGCGCTCCGTTCGCCACCACGTTCCAGTTCGCGCCCAGCGTAGGTGGCCCGACGCCCCCGATCGTGTCGCCCGTCGCCGGATCGATCATCTGGGCGTAGCCGGAGACCCCGCCCTCGGCCGTCTCCACGCCCGCGACCGCCTGGACCGTTCCCACCAGATCCTCGGGGAGCGGCGCCCGCTCCTCCCCCCCGCCGCCAGGCCCGGCCTCGCTCGGGTCGAAGGCCGTCTCGGATCGGACGATCACGTCGCTCCCCGACGCCGTCTGCGCGAACAGGTCGTCGAACGCCTTGTTCATCGTGTCGGTCAGGACGAACGTCCCGGCGACGAACCCCACGCCGAGCACGATCGAGATCGCGGTCCGGATCAGCCGGCCCTTGCGCGCCAGCAGGTCCTTCAGGGTGGCCCGAAGCACCGGCTCACGACTCCAGGGACTTCAGGCGATCCAGGACCTTGTCCGTCGAGGGTTCCCGCATCTCGTCGACGACGGCCCCATCGGCCAGGAACACGACCCGGTCCGCGAAGCTCGCCGCGTTGGCGTCGTGGGTGACGATCACGATCGTCTGCCCGTGGTCGCTCACGGCCGACCGGAGGAAGGTCAGCAGCTCCTGTCCCGAACGGGAGTCGAGGTTCCCGGTCGGCTCGTCGGCGAAGACGATCTCGGGTCTCGAGACGAGGGCGCGCGCGCCGGCCACCCGCTGCTGCTGCCCGCCCGAGAGCTCGCTCGGCCGGTGGGTGAGGCGGTCGGCCAGGCCCACGGTAGAGACGACCTGGTCGAACCAGGCGCGATCGACGTCGCGCCCGGCGATGTCGAGCGGCAACGTGATGTTCTCGCGCGCGTTCAGCGTCGGGACCAGATTGAAGGTCTGGAAGACGAACCCGACCTTGTCCCGGCGGAGCTCGGTCATCCGCTTCTCGGAGAGCTCGGTCAGCTCGACATCGCCGATGAACACCTTGCCGGAGGTCGGCGTGTCGAGGCCGGCCAGGCAGTGCAACAGCGTCGACTTCCCCGACCCCGAAGGCCCCATGATCGCGGTGAACTCGCCGACGGCGAGGTCCAGCGTGAGCCCCGCGAGCGCCACCACCTCGGCGTCGCCCTCGCCGTAGACCTTCCGCAGGTCCACCGCCCGCGCGGCGGCGCCGTCCGTCGAGCGTGTAGCCTCCATCCCGCCCCCCACCGTGTCGTCGTGTCGTCCGCGATCGTTCGGAGCCCCTCAACCTACGAGCTGATGACGCCTTCCGCCCATCCCAGGACGGCGGTCGCCGGCGTCTCCCAGTCCGGTTCGAGCGTGATCAGGTGGGCGTGCCCCGCGAAGGTCCGATGCTCGGCCCGATAGCGCCGGACGATCTTGGGCTGGAGCCCGGGGGGCGAGATCCGATCGTCGGCCGCCGAGACCACGAGGACCGGCGCGCGGATCGCGGCCGCGTCGACCTTGACGGCGCCGAGCGCCATCTGCCTGGCCGCGACCCCCGAGTCCACGATCGACGCCGCGTACCAGGCATCCCCGTCCTCGGGGGCGAGCCGGTTCATGATGATGCGCTCCTGGGCCTCGCGTCCGGGCCGGAAGGCGCGGCCCCGGAGCATCCGCGCCAGGTACGGACCCGACGAGCGGAGCACCGGCCCCGAGAGCGAGACGATCCCGCGCGGAGGGATCGGACACATCAACACCAGCGCGCGGACGCGCGGGTCGTCGCCGACCATCTGCGCGATCAGGCTCCCCATCGAGTGACCGACGAGGACCACGTCCCCGAGACGGTCGAGCATCGCGCGGGCGTCGTCGGCGAAGTCTCGCATCGAGGCCGTCCCGATCTCGGTCCCGGGCCGGCTGTCGTCGCGGCCGCGCAGGTTGATCGCCCAGGCGTCCCACCCGCGCTCCGCCGCGAACGGCAGCCAGCGCTCGAAGAGCGACCCCGATGCCCACAGACCGTGGACGAACAGGATCGGCAGGGGTTTCCGTTCGCCGACGGGCACCGCGTGCTCCGCGGTCAGAGCCCCGACGTGCTCGCGCGTCATCGAGGCGCTGGTCGCGAGGCCGGGTGCTCGACCAGGGCGACCACCCGTGAGGCGAGGAAGCGCGCGCTGCGCACCCCGGTGCCGCCCCTCGTCACCTCGGTCACCTCGATCATCGTGCGGCCGGTCGTCACCTCGACCCGGCGACCGGCGCGCGTCGCGACGATCTCGAACGTCTGGACCCCGTTGCCGACGTCCACCGTGATCTCGACCCGGTCGCCACGCACGGGCCGATCGTAGGCCACCGAGGAGACACGAGCATCCTGGCCGGTGGGCGCGGCGACGTCTCACGAGGTTGGCCCAGCGTTCGGGAATGTCACCTGACGAGAGGTGGGGAGCCGGTGCTGGTCTACGACGTGTGCACGGGATAGCGCAGATGCGTGACACCCACACCGGTGACGACCGTCGGATCCCCGAGGACGACCGGTGTGTTCGCGAGGTGGTCGAACAGCCGCACTCCTGCGCCTAGCAACACGGCAGCCAGATCGATGTGGATCTCGTCGAGCAGCCCGGCGTCCAGGCACTGCTGGATCGTTCGGGCGCCGTGCACTCCCACGGACTTCGGGCCGGCAGCCGATCTCGCTCGAGCAACGGCGCTTTCGATGCCGTCGGTGACGAACTGGACCGTCGAGCCGGGCCGTGGCCACCCTTCGGGCACGTGGTGGGTGACGACGAACGCGGGCACATCGAACGGGTGCTGGCCGTCCCAGCCCTCGGCGCGATCGAACGTGCGCCGGCCGGTGAGCATCGCGCCGACCTCGGCCATCAAGCCCCTCAGGTGGTCGGCGCTCGGCGCCGAGACGTGGAACGTGAAGTCCGGGCTCGTTGTGGGGACCTCGACGTCGCCCGAGAAGTACCAGTCGAACACTTCGGCGACCCCGTCGCTCGCGTCGGCGACGTACCCGTCGAGAGACATCGACATGAGTGCGACCACCTTGGCCGTGGTGCAGCTCCTTTCGCGACAAGGGCGCGGCTAAGAAGGTTCCCGCAGCTCGTCCGGTGGGCGCGGCAGGTTTTGAACCTGCGACCTCTCGCGTGTGAGGCGAGCGCTCTCCCGCTGAGCTACGCGCCCGGGTCGGCCCGTCAGCCTAGCAAGTCGGACGTCACCACCCGAGATGGCGGGCGATGCCGGGATAGAAAGACGGCGGCACGTGCCCGCGTCGTGCCGCCGTCGCACGCCGGCCCAGAAGAGCGCGGCGCGCCCGGAGTGTCCCACGATGACACGACACCTGCAAGGTCGAGTTCCGGGCCGAACGCCCAGCGTGTGGGCCTACGCGTCGAAGACCCGGCCGTCCGAGACGCCCAGGTCCCAGACGTCGATCTCGGGCGGGGTGATGCCGAGCGCCGTCAGGCCCGTGCAGACCTGGCTGCGATGGTCCGACCCGTGGTGCAAGACCTGTGCGAGCCGGATCCCGATCGGCGCGTGGCCCTCGGTCCCGTCGTCGCGATGGGCGATCACGACCTCGTCAGGATCGGTTCGCTCCTGGCAGGACGATCGACCAAGCCGCCCCATGCTCCTCCATCTCGGCCCGGAGTTCGCCGAGGCTCATCCCGTCCTCGTCGATCCGTGGAACCCGGCCCCCGGTGATCACGAACAGGTACCAGGCGTCGGACCCCACGATGTGACGCACGGTGTCCAGGATCGGTCCGTAGGTCCCCGGCACCTGCTCCGAGAGCTGCTCGTCGGTCAGCGCCGTGCAGGCATCGAGCAGCTGCAGCGTCGCCCAGACGTGATGCGTGAACGCGTCCTCGAGGAACGGCCTCTTCATGACGTCCGAAGGATAGAGGAAGCCTCGACGCGCCGATGGGGCGCGCAGCCGCCGCGCGCCGTGGCATCATCCGAACCCGGAACCCGCGGATGAAGACCCTCGACGCCCCCACCCAACCGGCGGTCGCGAGCCCCGGCGCTCGCTCGGTCCGGCTGGGCTCCCGCCGCTACCCGCTGGTGCTGCCGAGCATCCGCGACCCCAGGCTGCACCTCGCCTCGGTGATCATCTCGATCCACATCCTGGGGCAGATCGGCCTGGACTTCCGCGTGTCGATCCCGCAGATCCTGGTCGCCATCCTCACGTGCGCGCTGATCGAGGTCGCGTGGACGTTCTGGCGCTCCCGGACCGTCGTGTGGCCGGCGAGCGCGATGCTCACCGGCAGCGGGGTCGCCCTGATCCTGCGGGTCGTCGGCACCGAGCACGGCGACTTCTGGAGCTGGCACGGCTGGTACGTGTTCGCCGCGGTCGCCGGCCTGTCGCTCCTGACGAAGTACGTGATCAAGTACCGCGGCTCACACGTGTTCAACCCGTCGAACGTCGGGCTCGTGGCCGCCTTCCTGATCCTGGGCAGCACCCGTGTGGAGCCGCTCGACTTCTGGTGGGGACCGCTCGACGGCTGGTTGGTCCTCTCGTACGCGATCATCCTGACGGGCGGCCTGCTGATCACGTCGAGGCTGAAGCTGCTCGGCATGTCGGCCGCGTTCTGGGTCGCGTTCGCGGCCGGGCTCGGCATCCTCGCCGCCTCCGGGCACTGCATCACCGCGCGCTGGTCCTTCACCCCGGTCTGCGGCGCGCGCTTCTGGTGGATCGTCGCGCTGTCGCCCGAGATCTTGATCTTCCTGTTCTTCATGATCACCGACCCGAAGACGACGCCAAGGGGGCGCGCCGCGCGGATCGCCTTCGGGGCGGCCGTGGGCTTGACGTCGGTCCTGCTGATCGCGCCCCAGACGACCGAGTTCTCCGCGAAGGTCGCCTTGCTCTCCGGCCTGGTGGTCCTGTGCGTGATCCGTCAGCTCGTGATCCGGTTCCTGCCGGGCGTGGACTCGGACGAGGATCGCCTCCGAGGCCTGCCGGCTCTGCTGGTCGCGTCGCCGTCCGGGCAGGTGCGGCCGGGACGCGCCTTCGCGTTGGGCGCGATGGGCGGGATCCTCGTGGTCGTCCTGGGGGCCGGGATCGTCCTGGCGGGGACGCACGCGCGGGAGGCGGCCGAAGAGACGCTCGCCGAGGCAGCGCCCGAGGTCACCGTCGAGATCGACCCCTCGACGATGCCGAAGGTGACCGTCGATCCGCAGGTCGAGGAGCTCAGCGACGAGCTCGCCGGTCCCGGCGCGCAGGAGCTCGGGGCCACGCTCGCGGAGAACCTAGCTACGGAAGCCCAGGCGCTCCTCGACGTCGACCCTCGACTCCTGGCCGCGGTCGACTACGGCGACCGGCTCGTGGAGATGCGGACGCAGCTCGACGCGGCGGTCGCCTCCGGCACGACGACCGTCAGCTACTACACGTTCGCCTCGCTGCACCTCGTGCCCATCGTCGCCCCCGGCGATCAGAGCGGCCTGAGCCTGGGGTTCGAGGGACGCGGGACGGTCGAGGTCGTCACGTACGAGGGCGGCGAGGAGACCGACCGGTCGACCGAGCCGTTCGCCACGACGTTCATGCTCAGCCGACCGACCGCCGCCCGCTGGCTCACGATGGGCACGCTGCCGTACGGGGTGCGAACGACCGGTCCGTAGTCCGCCCCGGCTCCCGGCGCCGAACGGCTCGGTTGCCGTGGGATCTGGGGCGGTCAGCTTCCGCTGACGAGGATGTGAGCGTCGTCGACCCAGCACTCGACCGTTCCGGTCGTCACGAACCTCTCCTCACCGGTGGTGAGATCGTAGACGTACGTCCGGGGGCCTCCGTCGGCCGAGGTGTCGACGTAGGCGATCTGCGTGCTGTCGGGCGACCACCTCTGGTACCCATCGTCGCTGAGGGATCGAGCGATGACGCGCCGTCCCGATCCGTCGCTGTTGGCGAGGATCAACCGCACGCCCGACTTCAACCAAGAGTTGAACGCGATCCATGCTCCGTCGGGCGACAGCTCGGGTGTGCTCCCGTCGGCCACGATGAGCCGGGTCTGTCCCGTGGCGAGATCGAGGGATAGGGCGGACCAGTGAGGGATCGAGGGATCGAGGGTCGAGAAGACGATCGATCCTCCGTCGGGTGTCCACCCACCCGGATCGACCCCGCCTTGCGGTTCCCGCGTGACCGGTGTGGATACGCCGTCGGAGACGCGAACGACGAAGATCTGGCTCTCGCCGCCCGCTGTCTCCCGTTGGTAGGCGATCATCGAACCGTCGGGCGACCAACTCGCGCCGCCGTAGTCGCCGACGCCGCCCTTCCCGTGGGTGAGCTGCCTCGCGTTCGAGCCGTCGGCATCCATCACGAACACCTGCGCGTCCCCGTTCTCATCGCCGCTCGAATAGGCGATCATCGACCCGTCGAGCGTGTACTCGAAGTCCGACGCGCCGATGGGAACGATGAACGCCGTTCCGGTCCCGGAGCCCACATCGACGACCGACAGCGTCTGCCCCGTTCCGCTCGGCTCCGCGGCGACCGGCGGCGCCGACCCACCGCTCCGATCGCTCGCCACCACGGCCGCCACGATCAGGCTCGCGGCGATGCACCCGACGACCACGAACGCTCCGAGCTTCCGGTTCCGAGCGGCCTTGTGCTGCCGCGTGACCTGTCGCTCCATAGCGCCGGGTTCCTGGTCCACCTTCTGTGTCGACATGCGGAACACCTCCTGCACGTCAGGCATCCCGCGCTCCTTCCGTTCTCAGGGTCCGTCGGCCCTGTGACGCTAGGGCCCGAACCGTCGACGGCCGGACACGCATGATGCGTGCCGCCTGCTCGGGCGAATACCCGCGCAGGTCGACGAGCAGGAGCGCGGCCCGTTGCCTCGGCGTGACCTGGAGCAAGAGCTCGCGAACATCCGCTCGCATCTCCGCCTCGAGGAACGCGTCCGAGGACTCCGTCACCGGGACGAGCTTCCGGATCGCGGTCGCCGCCCGGCGACGCCGCGTCCGGAACCCGTTCAACGCCACGCGGAAGAGGTAGCCGGTGGGGTCATCGATCCGATCGATGTCGCCCCACCGTTCCCACAGGCGCAGGAAGGCGTCCTGCGTCAGCTCCTCCGCGTCCTCACGGTTCCCGGTGATGAAGTAGAGGGCCTTGAACAGGCGTTGGCGCTCGTCCTCGAAGAACGTTTCGAAACGGGCCCATGTCTCGACACGTTCGGCGGGAACACCCACGACGCCTTCCTCCGCTCGCACCTCACATGGACGCGCGAGGGCCATGTTCTGCTGAGGCAACGCCGAAGGAAAGCTGGGGAGGGCGCCGAAGTCCAGACCACTTCGTCTACCTGCAGGAACAGCGAAACCGCAGGTCAGGGTCTGAGCACCGTTCCCTGAGATTCGGCTCGGCGTTGGGCCGCGTCAGCACTCGAGGAGCTCGGCGGCTCTGCTTCCCCGACAGCCGCGACGATGCGGGCGCGTCTGTCCTCAGGCACCGGTTCGAAAGGTTACGCGGGCGGGCTTCAGGCACAGATGAGGCCGGGTGGACGCCCGGCCTCATCTGGAACGTCACCCCGTGCGAGAAGCACTCAGGGCTCGTCGACTCCAAGCTTAGACCTCGTCGGATCATCCTGCTCACGCTCTCGTGGGATCCAGAACTCCTCGACATAGCCGGGACCGGCGCCGAAAGCTTCAGAGGCGAACGACCCTCTGACGCCGCCCTACCTCGATGCACGCTGACCGTGAGGGGTGATGTCGATGTCTCGCGGATCCGCACCTCGTCCGGGTGTCGATACGCGTGCGAGCACCATCCGGGAAGGGGGAACCTGGGTGGCGAGCGATCGCCCCGAGCGAACCCCTCAGGAGGGACCTGCGGGGCCGAGAGCACCAGGCTGGGCAGCGTCGCTGTCCTTCGCCCTCGGTCTCGTCGCGATCGCGATCGGAGTCGTCCTGTTCAGCGGACCCCCGATCTTCCTGCGCCTGCTCCCCATCACCGTCCCGATCGCGATCGGCGGGCTCGTTCTCGCGAGGGTCGCTCGTGGTTCGCATCCGCGGAACGCCAGCGAGCCCTGGCCGGGTCGGGGGATGGCCCTCGCAGGCGCGTTGCTGTCGTGGAGCGTGCTCGCCGTCGTCCTTGCCCTCGCCCTCCTCATCCTCTTCGTCGTGGTGAACGGCGGGCTGGACATCGGACCGAGCAACCTTCCCTAGCGAACCGAACCCAGGACCGGATCGGCGAGAGGCGGGGGCGAACGACCCTGGATGACCCTCCGACGTCGGCGGAAGCTGGATCCGGAGGGGACGAGAGGATGGAGGATCTCCGGTCTCGCTCGGTAGACGGGGGCGCACCGCCCCCGGGATCGGCGCCTGATGGGTTGCCGCCGCCGCCGGACTTCGAGCCGCCCAAGCAGGGATGGGTGCGCCGGGCCTGGGCGATCCTGGGGATCGTCGGTGGGTTCCTGTTCCTGATCGTCCCCGGGATCTTCGCGATCCGCTCCTATCGCCGGTGGCGCGCGGGGAAGGTCCGCAGGCCGATCTTCGCGTGGACGTTCGCCTGGATCACCGTCGCGTACGTGGCCTTCGTCGTGATCACGCTCGTCACCCTGCCCCACGAGCTGATCGACGTGGACTTCCGTTCAGGGGTCGAGCCCTTCAACCTCGGCCAGACCTCAGGCGCCACGTACGACCAGATCGAGGGCACGTATCGGATCACGGTCACGAACACCGACTACCACTCGAACACCAGCGTCGGCGAGTTCATCCGGACCGCGTACGCGGTCGGGGTCAGGGTCGAGCTCGTGGAGATCACCGAACCGGGAACCAACGTCGGCGCGATGTGTCTCGGCCCCACGGACGGGGCGGGGGGACTCGTCGGGTACGGCTTCTACGTGGGACCCAGTGGCGACTTCACGCTCGAGCGTCAGGATCCGGGAGGGGTTCCCGAGACCCTCACCGACGGGACGGCTCCGGCGATCCGGTCGGTCGATCGGGTGAGCATCATGTGCGTGCCGGACCCACGGGGGAACGTCCTGCTCATCGGCTTCGCGAATGGTCTCAAGGTCGTCTCGGCCGAAGACCGCGTCGGCTACGACGTCTACACCTACGCCGGTCTGAGCGTCCAGACGGACGAGGCGATGACGGAGGTCCGGTTCACCCGCGTGTGGGCACGCGTGCCCGACGACGCCTGGACGCCTTGATGACGCACACACCACTGGCCCTGATGTGTCGTGGGCGCTAGAGGATCTGAACCTCTGACCTCTTCCGTGTCAGGGAGATGAGCGGCAGGCGTCTGACCTGCGACTTCGCTGGTAGGTGCGGAAGCTGGGTGTCACAGGAGTACCGGGGAGAACCGACGGGTTCGGTCGGCTCCTTGACCACGCGTTGACCAGGATCTCTTCCTCGAGCGAGCGCGGTCAGGCGTTGGGATCGCTTTCGCCACCTTCCCGTCGGCCGCCTCCGCGAAGGCGAGCCGGAGCTCGGTGAGCCCATATCCTCAAGAACCCACGAGGAGCTTCTATGCCGTCGGCCGCAACCGGTGCCCGCGAGGACGACGACGTTCACCGTCACGGATGTCGTCTCGTCATACTCCTGCAGGAACGGTGGGAGATCTACGACGGAACGAGGCCGGCGATCTCGCTGGCGACGAGTGCGCGGGTGTACACGCGGACGTCGTCGAGCTGTCCGTCCCAGAAGGCTTCCAGCAACCCCTCCGCAGGAGCGTTCTTCGCCCCGACCGCCAGCGGTTCGTTGTTAGCGCAGGTCGTGCCCGAGATCAGCCTGCTGCTGGACAGCACTCCGTTGACCCACACGTTCAAGCGGGACCCGGTGTACGTCCCGGCGACGTGGATCCAGGTGTTCCTCGGGATCGGGTTCGCGCTGTCGAGGTACTTCCAGGCGGTGCCGCCGTTGCAGCTGCCGAAGAACCCACCGACGCGCACCCGCCCATCCGTGCGGATGTTGAGCCAGTAGGCTCCGGCCTTCTCCAGGACCTCCCAGCGACCGAGGGTCTTGTCGTTCTGGACGCCGGTGTAGCGAACCAGGGCCGCGATGGTGAACCTGTTGGCGTCCAGCGCGTCGCTCGAAGGCACGTCGACCCACTCGTGGTCGGCGCCCACCAACGTGAGCGCCTGCCCGCGCCCCGGCATGCCGACGTAATACGCAGTCGCGGGGTCTGCATTCACCAGCCTGCCGTGCAGGGCTCGGGGCGAGGAATCGGTGACGACGCCGTTCGCATCGTGGTCGAACGTGTAGTGCAGCACCAAGAGCGTCGACGTGGAGGCCATCACGACGATCGGGCTCGACCACGGGCTCTGCGTGCTCGGTGGGTTGTTCAGCGAGTCGACGGCGTCGACCGCGTAGACGTGGGAGGAGCCGGGGACGAGTCCGGTCTCCGTGAAGCTCGTCGTCGGCGTCGTCGCGATCGGAGCGCCCACGTGATCGCGGTAGACCCGGTACGTGATGGGTGGGGAGGCATCCTGCGACGCCGTCCACTGGATCGTGACAGCGCCCGGCGATGAGCTCGAACCGGTCGGCTGACCCGGAACGGTGGGTGGATCAGGTTCGCTATTCGCGCTGCCGTCTGTCACCGCCACGTCGTCGAAGTTCGCGGTGAACGTCTTCGCGCTGTCGTCCCCGATCTCCACGCGACCGATGGGCGCGGTCCCGGTGTTGGCGGACCAGTTGGTCACGATCCGGATCCCGTCTCTGTAGAGGTTCCACGTACCCATGGCGCCGACCGTCCCGCACAGCTCGATCTGGTGCCAGCCGGTCCCGATCGGTGTCGAGGAGCTGACCTGTAGCCCCGAGACGTCGGACTTGACCCACAGCACGCCCGTGCTGTTCACGAATACTCGCGCCACTTTCCCGTTGGCGGCCGTTCGCAGCCGCAGCAGCGTGACGAAGGGACTGCCCAGAGAGGTGACGTTGACGCCCACGCTCATACAGCCAGTGCTGAGCGTCGTGCCGAGCGTCCTGTACGCCCAGGCGGGCGAGGAGGTCACCTGGGCACGGGCGCTCGGAGAGGCGGTCCTTCCACGTGTCGGATCGATCGTCAGGTTCGTCGATCCGGACCAACTCGCGAAGGTCCCGCTCGCGAAGTCATCGGAGAACAGCGTCGATGCCGCGGCGAGGTCACCTCCGAAGGGAGCGGGTCGCGCCGCAGCCGGGACGGCAACGCCAGCCCCCAGCGTCAGTGCCAGCACGACCGCGCCGACCTTCAAGTCTCGGATGCTCAAGCGTCTCTTGTCTTGTGTCGTTCGGGTCTTCATCGAACGCCTCCCGTCCCGATCCGGCATCGCAAGTGTTCGACTTCGGACGGAGGCTTCGGGGGGCCACTGGGCACCAAGGCGGCAGGACGTTATGCACCCCAGTCACGCTTGCGGGAGGGACATCTATCTCCCCACCGGCTTCGCGGCGCCGCCACCAGCCGTAGCCGCGCCGACTCGTCCCCCTCGAGGTCGATCAGGAGCTCCGCGAGCCACGCCGCGTCCTCCCCCTGGTACAGCCGTCCGATCAGCGCGGCGCGGTTGGCGTCGGGGCGGGTGAGGACATCAGCGGCTCGACCGCAGCGGTCTCAAGCACGACCTCGCAAGCGATGCATCAAGCGTGAGCCAAGGGAGCCGTTCGGCGATATGGCCTGTGACCTGGCTTTTCGTGGTGGGCGCTAGAGGATTTGAACCTCTGACCTCTTCCGTGTCAGGGAGTTGGGTGGCAGGCGTCTGAACTGCGCCTTCGCAGCTGAGGCGCGATGCGGGATGTCAAAGGAGTACCGGTGAGTACCGTTGAGTACGGTCGGCTCCTTGACCAGGTGTTGACCAGGATGGGAGATAGGTGAACGCTCCATCACCGTCCTGACCGCCTCCGACCTGACCGTGTCAGAGAGCCGTTGGCCTTGCCATCGCCTAGGTGGTTGCGGCCCATGGCCGTGGATAGTCAGGATGGCTCATGCAGATACCTGAGGTTCGCCACGCGGAAACCACCGACGGCGTCCTCGTCGCTTACCAGGCTCAGGCTGAAGGAGCCCGCGACCTCGTGTCGTGCCGGGGTTCGAGTTCGGGGAGCACGCGTTGAACGGCGTACCCGACGCCTGGCGGCTCTATCAGGTGGTGCCCGCATGATCGAGAGGCCCGCCACCCGGTATGCCAAGGCGCCGGACGGCACCTCGATCGCCTATCAGGTCGCCGGGGAGGGCCCGATCGACCTCGTGTACTCCAGCGGGATCTGGTCCAACGTCGACCTGATGTGGGACGAGCCCTCTTGGGCCAACTACCTCGAGCGGCTCCGCTCCTTCTGCCGGCTGGTCGTGTTCGACATGCGGGGTGTCGGCCTGTCCGATCGCGGTCCCGAGCGGCCCACGATCGAGTTGCAGCGCGACGACATCGCGGCGGTGATGGACGCGGCGGGCATCGAGGTCGGGATCGTGTTCGGCGGTGCCCGCGCGACCGCGATGGCGATGCTCTTCGCCGCCACTCATCCGCAGCGGACGAAGGCGCTGATCCTGTACGCCCCCGTAGCGAAGACGGTGGCGACGCGGGACTTCCCATACGGGAGGACACCCCAGGAGCAGCAGGACTTCCTCGAACGGTTCGTGCGGGAGATGGGCACGGGTCGCAACCTCGCCATCCAGGCCCCCTCTGTCGCGGACGACGAGCGCTTCGTCGCCTGGTGGGCTCGGTTCGAGCGACTCGTCGCCAGCCCGAGCGCCTACGAGGAGCTCGCTCGGATCTTCACCGACGTCGACGTCCGCCAGGCCCTGCCAGCCATCCACGTCCCTACCCTCGTGATCCAGCGCCAGGGCGACCGGATCGTGGCGGGGCCTCAGGCGCGCTACGTCGCCGACCAGATCGACGGGGCGCGCCTGGTCGAGCTGCCCGGTGTCGATCACATCCCGTTCGTCGGGGACGCCGAGGCGATCCTCGACGAGGTCGAGGAGTTCGTCACCGGTGCGCGAAAGGGCCCGCTAGTGGACCGCGTGCTGGCGACCGTGTTGTTCACCGACATCGTCGGGTCGACGGAGCGCCAGGCCGCGCTCGGGGACCGAGGTTGGAAATCCCTGCTCGAACGGCATCATGCGGTCGTCCGCGAACAGCTACAGCGGTTCCGTGGCATCGAGCAGGACACCGCCGGCGACGGCTTCTACCTGAGGTTCGACGGGCCCGGGCGCGCGATCCAGTGCGCAAGGGCGATCGTGGACGCCGTCCGCCCTTTGGGGATCGAGGTCCGCGCGGGACTGCACGCTGGCGAGTGTGACGTCATCGAGGGGAAGTGCACCGGCCTGTCGGTCTCGATCGGGGCGCGCGTGATGGCAGTAGCCGGCCCGTCGGAGGTCCTCGTCTCCCAGACCGTGAAGGACCTCACGGCAGGGTCGGGATTGTCGCTCTCCGACGCAGGCGAGCACGTACTGAAGGGCGTCCCTGACCGCTGGCACCTGTACCGGGTGGCTGACTAACACCTGATCCTCCGAGAAGTCATCTAGAGCCCGTTGGGCAAGACGGGAAGACCTTCGTCGGCACGTGCTCTGACATTGCCCCTCGAGATCCCAGACATCCGGGAATCACTGGGGAGTTGGTGCACCCGTTTACCAGGAGGTTGGTGGGCGCTAGAGGATTTGAACCTCTGACCTCTTCCGTGTCAGGGAAGCGCTCTCCCCCTGAGCTAAGCGCCCGTGCAGGGACTGTACAACGAAGGTTCGAGGCGGGGACCGGAATCGAACCGGTGTGCGGGGCTTTGCAGGCCCCTGCCTAACCACTCGGCCACCCCGCCGCGGCGCCCGGCTCGGCCGGACAGGAGGCCCAGTCTACGCGACCCTCGTGACGTGGCTCTCGGCCTCAGCTCGGCCAGTCGCGGTAGCCGGAGCACACGAGGCTGATCCGCGTGATGCGCTCGCCCTCGGTGTCGTAGTAGCCCTGCTGTTCCACCAGGTACGGGACGCCGTCGGTCTCGACCCGGAACCGGTAGCGCAGACGATGCCGATCCCCGACGGCGACGTCCTCCGCCGAGAGCGTCTCGCGGACGTGATCCTCCGGCTCGAACCACGACCCGAAGACGATCTCCGCGACCTCGGCCGGACTCCCGGCCTCCCACGCCCGGCTGGGCGTCAGGCCCCGGAAGTCGATCGCCGGGTCGAGGACCTCCTGCAGTGCATCGAGGTCCTTCGCCGCAACGGCGCGCGCGAAGCGCTCGCCGGGAGTCGCCGTGCCTGGATCGTGTGTCATGAGCCGTTCTGGAGCGGACGACGGGATTCGAACCCGCGACCCCCACCTTGGCAAGGTGGTGCTCTACCAACTGAGCCACGTCCGCGTGCCGAACCCAGGCTAGCGCGGCCGCTCCCGCGCTTCAACCGGCCCTCAGGCGCGTGGCCCGCCGAACGCCGGGTGCCAGCGCACGGGACCCGCGAATGAGACCCCGGCGTCCAAGACGGCGACCATGAAGTCGTCCTCGCGGATCTCGAACCCGCTCTCCTCCGTGCCGGTGTACGGGTTGCGAAGACCGAGCTCGGATCCGGCACGGAAGCCGAACCGCGGGTACCAGGCGGGATCCCCGAGGAGGATCACCGCGGTGGCTCGGTGCTCGCGCGCGGCCTCGAGCGCCGCCAGGACGAGCGCGGACCCGATCCCCTCGCCCTGGCGGTCGGGTCGCACCCCGATCGGCCCGAGCGCGAGGACGTCGGCCGATCCGATCCGAGCGCGCGAGAGCTGCACGTGTCCCACGACCGTGCCGTCGTCCTCCGCGACCAACGCGAACGATCCGGGCACGTCGCGGATCGCCTCGACGATCACCGGCTCTTCCTCCGAGCCGAACGCGAGGCGCTCGACCTCGAGCGAGGGGCCCCGGTCCCGCAGCTCCTCCTCGCGGATCGTGACGGTCACGACGTGCCGGTGGAGCCGAATCCGCCGGTCCCGCGGGTCGACGGGGCGAGCTGCTCGGCCCACGTCGGGCGGACCTCGGGCACCTCGACGATCACGAGCTGCGCGACCCGATCGCCTTTCGCGATCGAGACGGGCTCGGTGCGATCGAGGTTCACGACCGCGACCGTCACCTCGCCGCGGTAGCCCGAGTCGATCAGCCCGGGCGCGTTCGCGAGGGTCAACCCGTGTCGCGACGCGAGCCCCGACCGCGGGAGCACGAGGCCCGCCCGGCCCTCCGGGATCGCGACCGCGAGCCCCGTCGGCACGAGCGCGCGCTCGCCCGGCCCCACCACCACGTCGATCACGGACCGCAGGTCGAGGCCGGCGTCCCCGGGGTGCGCGGGGGCCGGCAGCTCGGCATCCGGGTGCAGGCGCTGGAACGGTAGGTCCATCAGATCGGCTCGATCAGCTCGATACGGTTGCCGAAGGGGTCACGGACGTAGCATCGATGGAACCCCTCGAGCTGGACCGGATCGTCGTCCACGCGGATCCCGGCCGCCTCCAGCCGGACGCGGAGCTTCTCCAGGCCGTCGACCAGGAACGCCGGATGCGCCTTGTGGGCGGGGCGGAACCGCTCCTCGACGCCGAGGTGCACCTCGAAGACCCCGTCGCGGAACCAGACGCCCCCGCGCGGCGCGAGCTCCGGCGGCTTGTCGATCTGCTGCATCCCCAGGAGGTAGCCGTAGAACTTCACGGCCGCCTCCTCCTCGCCCGGCGGCATGGCGAGCTGGATGTGATGCAGCCCGGTCGCCCTGCCCGCGCCCTCCGTCATCTACGAGCAGCCGCTGGTGCTGCCGCACGTCCCGCACACGTAGCACGAGCCGGCCGGCTGCATCTTCGAGCCGCACTGGTAGCAGAGCGGCGCGTCCAGCTCCTTCGCGGTCCGGCGCTCGCCCATCTCGATCCGCTGGGGCGCCGGCGGGGAGGGCTCGTCCAACACGTCGTCCGTCTGCTCGGCCACCTCGGCCTGCGCGGCCTCCTTCCGCTCCTGGATCGAGCGGATCCCGAGGCCCTCGCGGACGTCGGTCGGCAGGTAGTCGAGCGAGAGACGCCGGAAGACGTAGTCCACGATCGACGAGGCGAACCGGATGTCGGGATCGTTCGTCATGCCCGACGGCTCGAACTTCACGTTGATGAACTTCGAGGCGAACGTCTCGAGCGGCACCCCGTACTGCAGGCCGATCGAGACCGCGATCGCGAACGCGTCCATCACGCCCGACAGCGTCGAGCCCTGCTTCGAGGTCTTGAGGAAGATCTCGCCGAGGCCGTCGTCCGGGTACGAGCCGGCCGTGATGTAGCCCTCGGCGTCGCCGACCTGGAACGAGGTCGTCGTGGACGGGCGCGACATGGGCAGGCGCTTGCGGACCGGCTGCGCGAGCACGGCCGGCTCCGGTGCGGCCGCCGTCTTCTTCTTGTCGGCCGACAGCGGCTGCGCCACCTTGCAGTTGTCCCGGTAGATCGCGACCGCCTTGAGGCCGAGCTTCCACGACTCGACGAACAGCTGCTCGACCTCCTCGACCGTCACCTCCTCCGGCATGTTCACGGTCTTCGAGATCGCGCCCGAGATGAAGGGCTGCGCCGCCGCCATCATCCGCACGTGGCCCATGTACTGGATGGGCTGCTCCCCCATCGCCGTGTCGAACACCGCGTAGTGCTCCGGCTTCAGGTGGGGTGCCTCGAACACGGAGTTGTGCTCGGCGATGTACGCGACGATGTCCTGCGCCTGCGCTTCGTCGTAGCCGAGCCGCGCGAGCGCGCGCGGGACGGTCTGGTTCACGAACTTCATCGTGCCGCCGCCGACGAGCTTCTTCGTCTTCACGAGCGCGAGCTCGGGCTCGATGCCCGTGGTGTCGCAGTCCATCATCAGGCCGATCGTGCCGGTCGGCGCGAGCACGGTCGCCTGCGCGTTGCGGTAGCCGTGCGTCTCACCGAGGGCGATCGCCTGGTCCCACGACTGCTTCGCCGCCGACAGCAGGCCCTCGGGGACCAGCTCCGCATCGATGTCCTCGGCCGCCGCGCGGTGCTTGCGCATCACGCGGAGCATCGCATCCCGGTTCGGCTCGAAGCCTTCGAACGGCGCCATGACCTCGGCGATCCGCGCGCTGGTGCGGTAGGCCTCGCCGGTCATGAGCGCCGTGATGGCCCCGGCCCACGCCCGCCCGCCGTCGGAGTCGTACGGGAGCCCCCGCGCCATCAGCAGCGCCCCGAGGTTCGCGTACCCCAGGCCGAGCTGCCGGAAGGCGCGCGCGTTCTGCCCGATCTTCTCGGTCGGGTAGTCGGACTCGCCGACGACGATCTCCTGGGCCGTGAAGACCACCTCGACCGCGTGACGGAACGACGCGACGTCGAAGTTCCCGGCCTCGTCCGCGAACCTCAGGAGGTTCAGCGACGCGAGGTTGCACGCGGAGTTGTCCAGGTGCATGTACTCGGAGCACGGGTTCGAGGCGTTGATCCGCCCCGACGCGGGGCACGTGTGCCATTCGTTGATCGTCGTGTCGTACTGCATCCCGGGGTCCGCGCACTCCCACGCGGCTTGCGCGATCTCGCGCATCAGCTCGCGCGCCCGAACCGTGTCCACCGTCTCGCCGCCCAGGACGGCTTTCAGCTTCCAGTCCTGATCCTGCTCGAAGGCCTTCATGAACTCGTCGGTCACCCGGACCGAGTTGTTCGCGTTCTGGTACTGGATCGAGAACGAGTCCCTGCCGTCCAGGTCCATGTCGAACCCGGCGTCGCGCATCACGCGCGCCTTCCGCTCCTCGTTCGCCTTGCACCAGATGAAGTCGCGGACGTCGGCGTGGTCGACGTTCAGGATCACCATCTTCGCCGCGCGGCGGGTCTTGCCGCCGGACTTGATCGTGCCGGCGCTGGCGTCCGCGCCGCGCATGAAGCTCACCGGGCCGGACGCGGTGCCGCCGCCGGCGAGCGGCTCCTTGGACGAACGGATCCGGGAGAGGTTGATCCCGGAGCCCGAGCCGCCCTTGAAGATCGTGCCCTCCTCCACGTACCAGTTGAGGATCGACGACATCGTGTCGTCCACGGCGAGGATGAAGCACGCGGAGCACTGCTGCGGCGTGTCGGGCACGCCGACGTTGAACCAGACCGGCGAGTTGAACGCGGCCTTCTGCGTGACGATCAGGTGCGTGAGCTCGTCGGCGAACACCTGCGCGTCGTGCTCGGTCGCGAAGTAGCCGTTCTTCGTCCCCCAGCCGCGGATCGTGTCGACGACCCGGCCGGCGAGCTGCCGGACCGACGATTCCCGCTGCGGGGTATCCAGGGTGCCGCGGAAGTACTTCTGGGCGACGATGTTCGTGGCGTTCTGCGACCAGTCCTTCGGGAACTCGACGTCGCGCTGCTCGAAGGCGTTGCCGCCCTCCTTGTAGTTCGGGATGACCGCGTCGCGGATCTCCCACTCCACGTCGTCGTAGGGGTGTCGCCCCTCCGTCGTGAAGGCGCGCTTGAAGGTGAGGCCCTCGCGGATCACCTCGACGTCATCGTGCTTGGTCGCCACCGGTGTGCCCTCCTCTCGCCGTGGGGAAGCGTCGGAACCATCGAATCACAGGGGTGTGATTCTTGCCCCCACGCGAAGGCGTGTCAAGCGTCATTCTCCAAGATATGGGGGAAGATGCCCATCCGGAGCCACAAGATATGGGGGTGGGCCCGAGATCAGCTCGGAGGTTTCCGGGCCGGCTCACGTTCCTGCAGGTCACCGAGCTCACGCTCGAAGTCGGTGATCTCCTGGAAGTCCTTGTAGACGCTGGCGAAGCGCATGTATGCGACCTGATCGAGCTTCGCGAGGTTGGCCAGGACCTCGAGCCCGACCTGTTGGGAGGTCACCTCGGGCCCCTTGCGACGGAGCCGCTGCTCGACCCGGGCGACGACCTCGTCGACCTGGGCGTCGGTCACCGGCCGGTTCTTGATCGCCTTCGCGATCCCGGCCGCCACCTTCTCCCGGTCGAACGGCTGCATCTCCCCGTCCCGCTTGATCACGATCAGACCGACGCCATCGATGCGTTCGAAGGTCGTGTAGCGCCGTCCGCAGGCGTTGCACTCGCGCCGTCGACGCGTCGCGGCCCCGCCGTCGGCGGGACGTGAATCGACGACGCGATCGTCGTCCGCTGCGCACCAGGGACACCGCATACCGTGAGACCACAAGATGTTGTGGCTCGGCGCACGCTACGCCCAGCATCCTGACGCGTCAAGCGACCGGCGGGATGACGAGCGTCTGCCCCGGCACGATCGCACCAGCGTTCACCCGGTTGCGGCGGCCGATCGCGTCCACCAGCGGCCGGGGGTCGGCTCCCGAGGCGAACCGCGTCGCGATCGACCACACGGTGTCGCCCGCCTGCACCACGTAGACCTGTCGGGCCGGGCGGGGTTCGGGACGGGGCGAGAACGCCCTCGAGACCGGCCCCGTCACCAGCAGGCATGCGAGCACGGCCAGGACCGTGACGGTCCGACGCCGACGAACACGTGTTCGAGCCACGCGGGTCATCCTGCCCGAACGGCTGTTCGAGGTCAAGGGTCGTTCGAACATATGTTTGCCCTCCTTCCACCCGCGTGCTACGGTCCGGCCCGACCCGAGGGAGGCTAGAGACGATGTCTGACATCACCGCCCGCCAGCAGCGCATCCTCAGCTTCATCTCCGAGACGGTCCGCGACCGGGGCTACCCCCCCACCGTCCGAGAGATCGGAGAGGCGGTCGGCCTCACCTCGTCCAGCAGCGTCCATGCCCAGTTGGCCAACCTCGAGCGGATGGGCCTGCTCCACAAGGCCCCGACGAAGCCCCGGGCGATGGCGCTCGCCGCCCCGAAGGCCGACGGCGTCGTCGTACCGCTCGTCGGGCGGATCGCCGCCGGCGCCCCGACGCTCGCCGAGGAGGACATCGAGGGGTACCTCACGGTGCCCGACGGGTACGCGTCCGAGGCTCCCCATTTCGCCCTGCGGGTCGCCGGGGATTCGATGGTGGATGCGGGGATCCTCGACGGGGACGTCGTGGTGGTGCGCTCCCAGGACGGGGCGGACGACGGCGACATCGTCGCCGCGATCCTGCCCGGCTCCGCCGAGGACGAGGCCACCGTGAAACGGCTCGGGCACGACGGTGGCCGCGTGATGCTGATCCCGGAGCACCCGGCGATGAAGCCCTTCGAGATGGCCGACGGACGGATCGCCGGCAAGGTCGTCGCCGTCCTGCGCAAGCTCTGAGGGTCCGCCCCGCGCGAGGAGGCCGTCCGGGCGGGGAGCTAAGCTCGGGGTTCCCTTCTCACCTGCTCCCGAAGGAGACGTTGATGGCAACCGGCCCCGGCTCCAACCTCGAGACCCAGATCCGCTCCCAGCCGGCCGAGCTCGAGCGGCTCGTCCGTTCGGCGAAGATGCGCGAGCAGATCCACTCCGCCGCCGAGGGCTTGCACCGAGCCCGGCGGATCTGGCTCGTCGGGACCGGGACCAGCCTGCACGCCGCCGAGCTCGGCGCGGCGATGATCCAACAGACGGGCCGCTCGGCCGTCGCGATCCCGTCGATGCAGTTCGTCGGATGGGCGCCGGTGATCGGGCCGCAGGACGCGATCGTCGTGATCACCCACACCGCCGAGACCGCATACGCGCTCTCCACGCGGGCGCAAGCCTTCCTGGCGGGCCTGCAGCTCGTGATGATCACGCGAGAGGGCGCCGGGTTCCCCGATGTGATCGAGACCGTCCCGAAGGAGACCGCCGAGACGTACACCGCGAGCTATACGACCGCCCTCCTCGCCCTCGCGGTCATCGCGCGAGAGCTCGGAGCCGAGGGCTTCGAGGACGAGGTGCTCGTGCGGATCCCCGAGGCCGTCGCCGACGCGATCGCCGACAGCGGGACGGACCGGATCGCGCTGCCCGGGCGGGCCTTGGTGATCGCCGGCGCGGGGCCGGCCTCGATCACGGCACGCGAGGGAGCGCTGAAGATCCGCGAGGGGGCACGCGTCCTCGCGGAGGGCTACGACGCCGAGTACCTACTCCACGGGTCGGCGGTGCCGCTCACCGCGAACGATGGCGTCGTGATCCTGACCCCGCCTGACCACGAGGGCTTCATGCCGGCGCTCGGTCGCGCGGCCGCGGACGCCGGGATCCCCGTCAGTTCGGTCCACGAGCCGTCGGACCTGTCCCCGCTGCTCGCCCAGATCCCACTCACGGTTCGACTGCAGATCCTGGCGCACCGGTTCGCGATGGAGCGCGGCCAGGACCCCGACACGGTCATCACCGGATCGTGGGCCGACCCGGATCTGTGGCGGATCGGGGCGCCCGGCCCGGCCTAGCCCGCTCGCTCAGGCCGTGCCGGCGACATCCTCGGTCGACGCGTCGCCGCCGGGTTGCGGAACATCGGCCCGGACGTCTCGGCCGTCCCGCCTGACGGCGAAGGGCCGGAGCGCCGCCAGCTCTCGCAAGCCCACGCGGGCCCAGACGCGGGTCCCCTCCGGCTCGGCCTCGGCCTTGATCACCTCGGCCTCCCGGTACAGGAGCGCGACCAGATCGCCGCGGTCCCACGGCACGAGCGCCTCTAGCTCGATCGGCGGGTTCGGCGTGGCCTCGGCGATCGTCGCGAGCAACCCCTCCACGCCCTCGCCCGTCAGGGCGGAGACCGACACGGCCCCGGGGAACCGCCGGGCGAGCCGTACCCGCTCGGCGCCCGGGACGCGGTCGATCTTGTTGAGCGCGAGCACCTCCGGAAGACCGCCCGCCCCGATCTCGTCCAGGACCCGGCGCACCGCCTCCACCTGCTCGTCGAGCTGCGAAGAGGAGGCGTCGGCGACCTGGACCACGAGATCGGACAGCGTGACCTCCTCGAGGGTGGACCGGAAGGCCTCGACCAGGTCGTGCGGCAGCTTCGAGACGAACCCCACCGTGTCGGTCATGGTCGCGCGGCGTCCGTTCGGCAGGACGATCCGGCGCGTGGTCGGATCGAGGGTCGCGAACAGCTGGTTGGCCACGACCACATCGGACCCCGTGAGCCGGTTCATCAGCGTGGACTTGCCGGCGTTCGTGTAGCCGGCGATCGCGATCTGCGGGACGTTGGACCGCTGGCGAGCCGAGCGCTTCGTGTCGCGGGTCCTCCGGAGATCGCGGATGTCGCGCCGGAGCTTCGTGATCCGGCGGCGGATGTGCTGGCGGTCGAGCTCGAGCTTCGTCTCACCGGGACCGCGGCGGGTCCCCACGCCGCCGCCCATCCGGCTCATCGCCTCGCCCCAGCCACGCAGGCGTGGGAGGAGGTAGTTCAGCTGCGCGAGCTCCACCTGAGCCTTGCCCTCCCGGGAGCGCGCGTGGAGCGCGAAGATGTCGAGGATCAGGGCCGTCCGGTCGATCACCTTCACCTTGAGCCGCTCCTCGAGCGAGCGCAGATGCCCCGGGTTCAGCTCGTGGTCGAAGATGACGAGCTCGGCACCCTCGCGGTGCAGGGTCCGATGGATCTCGTCGATCTTCCCCTTGCCGACGAAGGTCCCGGGATCGGGCTCCGACCGGCTCTGCACGATGCGCGCGACGGGCTCGGCCCCGGCTGAATCGGCCAGTGCGGCGAGCTCGTCGAGGTCCTCCTCGGAGATCCCGAGGCCGACGCCGACGAGCACGGCCCGCTCGAAGACCCGGGGTCGCCAGGTCGCCGAGAGTGGGGACTCCTGCACGTTCGCGCCCGACGCCGGAGGTTTCGACACCGTCACGTCTCGTCCGTCGGGAGCCCGAACTCGCGCAGTACGTCGTTCAGGACGATCTTCGCGTCGGTGGACGCGCCGCGATACCCGACGATCAGCCCGCTCGGCAGCCCGTAGGTGCCGGCGGGGAACTCCTTCGTGCGGATCCCGGGGATCACGATCGCCTCGGCCGGCACCGACCCCCGATGCTCGACCGGCTCGGCGCCCGTCACGTCGATCACCGGCGTGTTGCCCGTGAGCACGACGCCGGCACCGAGCACCGCCCGCGCCCCCACGTGTACGCCTTCGACGATCACGCATCGGGAGCCGACGAACGCGCCGTCCTCGACGATCACGGGCTCTGCCTGGACCGGCTCCAGGACCCCGCCGATCCCGACGCCCCCGGAGAGGTGGACGTTCGCGCCGATCTGCGCGCAGGAACCGACCGTCGCCCACGTGTCGACCAGCGTGCCGGGGCCCACCCAGGCACCGATGTTGACGTAGCTCGGCATCAGGATCGCGCCCGGCGAGAGGTACGCGCCGTAGCGGGCCGTGGCGGGCGGCACGACGCGCACGCCGGCCTCGGCGTACCCATGCTTCAGCGGGAGCTTGTCGTGGTACTCGAACGGCCCCGCCTCGGTCGTCTCGAGCCCGCGCACGCGGAAGTAGAGCAGCACGGCCTGCTTGACCCACGCGTTCACGGTCCACCCGTCCGCGCTCGGCTCGGCGACCCGGACCCGCCCCTCGTCCAGGAGCCGGATCGCCTCCTCGACGGCCTCGGCATCGGGTGCGACATCCGGACGGCCGAAGCTCTCGCCGATCCGGGCCGCCAGCTCGTCGTGCGAGACGGTCACACGGCCACCGCCGGATCGGGCAGCGCCGCGTCCAGCACGCCGACCGCGCGCACGCACTCGTCGAACGTGGGGACCATCGCGATCCGGACGAATCCCTCGCCCTCGGGCCCGAAGAAGGCGCCCGGCGCGACGACCACGTCGTGCGCCAGCAGCTCCTCGGCCCACGCCGCCGAGGATCCGCCGCCCGGCACCTGCACCCAGAGGTAGAACGTCGCCTCGCTCGCCGCGACGGCGACCCCCTTGCGCGCGAAGAGCTCCAGGAACAGGGCGCGCTTGCGCGCGTAGGCCACGCGGTTGCGCTCCACGTGCTCCTCGTCACCCCAGGCGGCCACCGACGCCCGCTGGACGAACTCCTGTGGCGTGACCCCGACCGCCGGCCGCAACCGCTTCATCGCGCCGATCACCGCCGGGTCGCCGGCGACGAAGCCCGACCGGTATCCGGTCATCGAGGACCGCTTGCTGAGCGTGTTGATCGCCACGACGTTCGGGTGGTCACCGACCTGCAGGACCGAGACCGGCGCCTTGTCCCCGAACCACAACTCGCTGTACGCCTCGTCCGAGGCCAAGAGGAACCCGTGCTCACGGGCCAGCGCCGCCGCTCGCTCGAGGAACCGCAGCGGCGCCACCGCGCCCGTCGGGTTGTTCGGGTAGTTCAGCCACAGCAGCGCGATACGGTCGAGGTCCTCGCGTGCGATGCCGTCCAGGTCGGGCAGGAAGTCCCGCTCGGGTGTGAGCGGGAGCCGCCGCACGTCGGCGCCCGCGAAGCGAGCCCCGCGCTCGGGGATCGGGTATCCCGGCGCGGTCACGACGACCAGGTCGCGCCCGTCCTCGGGCCGCAGGACCGCCTGCACCAGGGAGAACACGACCTCCTTCGAGCCGAGCGTGGGGAGGATCGCCGCGTCGGGGTCGATGTCCACGCCGAACCGCGCGCCGATCCACCCCGCGATCGCCATGCGGAGCTCGGGGAGCCCCGCGGCCCGCGGGTACGAAGACGTCGGCCCCACCGCCGCGACGAGCGCCTCGCGGATGAACGCCGGGGTTTCGTCGCGCGGGTCGCCGACCCCGAAGTCGATCAGGACGCGGCCCGAGGCCCGCGCTTCGGCCTTGCGACGGTCGAGCGCCTCGAACGCGTACGGCTCTGCGTCCCGGTAGGCCCGCGAGAGCTCCATCACCCGTCCTTCCCGCCCGCGAGGAACGCGCGCAGCACCTCCGCGGATCGGGCTAGCGCGCCCGCCTCGATCCGCTCGTCGTCCCGATGAGCGTACCCCGGGTCGCCGGGCCCGAAGTTCACGGCGTCCACGCCCGCCGTCGCGAACTCCGCCACCGGCGTCCACGCCTGCTTGGGCGCCACCTCCAGGTCCCCGGCGTCCCGCAGGCGGGCGACGAGCGCGTTGCGGATCGTCACCGGACCGGGCGGCGCGTTGCCGACGATCTCCACGTCCGCGCCCGGGCCGACCAGCGCGAGGAGCTCGGCCTCCGCGTCGGCGGGCGTGCGGTTCGGCGCGTACCGCAGGTTCACCGAGGCGGTGACGACATCGGGCACGACGTTCGCCGCGATCCCGCCGTCGATCCGGGTGACGCTCACCACCTCGCGGTACGTGAGGTCCTCGATCCGGACGTCCCTCGGTGGCCGGGCCGCGATCGGGGCCAGCACCCCGAGGGCGGCGTGGATCGCGTTCTCACCGAGCCAGGGGCGCGCCGAGTGCGCGGCACGCCCCCGGATCGTCACCCGCGCGTTCAGGTTCCCGAGGCATCCCACCTCCAGCCGGTTGTCCGTCGGCTCCATCACGATCGCCAGGTCGATCCCGCGCGACACCGGGCATCGGTCGAAGAGCGGCAACAGCGCGCTCTCGCCGATCGGCAGCTCCTCCCGGCCGAAGAACAGCAGCCCCACGTCGAGATCCCCGGGCGGCCGCGCGGCGGCGGCGCCGGCGAGCTCCACGATGACCGCGAGCGCCCCCTTCATGTCCACGGCTCCGCGCCCAGCCACGGAGGTGCCGTCCCGCCGGCCGGGGAGGTTCCCGTTCGGCGGGCACGGTGTCGGCGTGACCGGCGAGCACGACGAGCGGTACCCCCTCGCGCCGTTCGGCGGGCAGGAAGAACCGCACGGCGTCCGACCCGTCCACGAGCCGGAACCGATCCGCCGGGACGGACCCGGCCAGGCGGTCGAGGATCGCCTCCTCGTGCCGGCTCTCCGATGGCACGTTCACGAGCTCGAGCGTGCGCTCCGCGAGGCGTTCGGCTAGACGCCCGGAGTCGGCGGCCCCGATCATCGGCCGACGAGCAGGCGATCGAGGTCCACGTCGCCGTCGAAGACCCGCTCCGCCGGCCCCGAGAGCAGGACCGATCCGTCCTCCCGACGCTCCACGCCCAGATCGCCGCCCGGGAATCGCACGACGGTCGAGCGCGGCGCGAGCCCCGCCTCGTTCGCCGCGACGGCCACCGCGCAGGCGCCGCTGCCGCAGGCCATCGTCTCCCCCGAGCCGCGCTCCCAGACGCGGGCTTCGATGTGATCCGCGTGCACCTGGACGAACTCGACGTTCGTCCCCTCGGGGAACCGCGGGTCGTGCTCGAGCGCGGGGCCCACGTGGGACACGTGTACCCGGCCCGGCTCGTCCTCGAGGAAGACGACGAGGTGCGGGTTCCCCATCGAGACCGCCGAGGCCTTCGCGACCCACCCCTCCCCCAGCTCGATCGGTTCGCCCAGGAACGTCTCCCAAGCCGGCCCTCGCATGGGGATCGCCGCGAGCGTGAACGCCGGCACGCCCATCTCGACCGCGACGCTCGCCACCCGGCCCTCGCGGACGTCGAGCTCCACGCGCTTCGCGCCCGCACGCGTGTCGATCACGAACGAGGAGCCGGGCGACCTCCCCTCGTCGTGCAGGAGCGCCGCGGCGCATCGGAGCCCGTTGCCGCACATCTCCGCGAGGCTGCCGTCGGCGTTCGCATAGTCCATGAAGTACGGCGCCGACCCGGAGCCGTCGCCCGTCACCCGGATCAGCCCGTCCGCGCCGATCCCGAACCGCCGGTCGCACAGAGCTGAGATCTCCGTGGTGGCGAGCGGCCGCGCCCCCTCGGGGTCAAGCACCATCACGAAGTCGTTCCCGGATCCCTGGTACTTCGCGAACCGGAGCGTCACTCATCCACCTTCCAGGTAGCCGCGGACCTCGTCGATCACGCCGAGCGCGCCCTCCGGTCCGGCCTGGAACCACCGGATCCGGGGATCACGCCGGAACCACGCGAGCTGGCGCCGCGCCAGGTGCCGGGTCCGACGGACCGTCGCGTCGACGGCCTCTTCGAGGGACATCCGCCCCTCCAGATGCGCGGCGAGCTCAGCGTATCCGATGGCCTGGGTCGCGGTGAGCCACCCACCGAACCCCCGGTCCACGAGCGTCCGCACCTCGATGAGCCACCCCGCATCGATCATCGCGTCCACCCTGGATCGGATCCGGCTCCGGAGCACGTCGGGCGCCATCGTCACGCCCGCGGCCCGCATCGCGTCGTAGGGGTAGCGCTCCCACGCGAACGCGTAGGTCGAGAACGGCCGGCCGGTGATCGCCGCGACCTCGAGGGCCCGAACCGTCCGCCGCAGGTTCCCCGGCTCGATCTTCTCGGCGGCGGCGGGGTCGAGGTCGGCGAGGCGCCGGTACAGCGCCGGCGCGCCGACGACGGCGCCCTCCGCCTCCAGGTCGACGCGGACCGCCGGGTCGGTCCCCGGGAAGCGCAGCTCATCGACCACCGCCCGCAGGTACAGACCGGACCCGCCCACCAGCAACGAGCGGTGCTTCCTGCCCGCGACCTCCGCGACCGCCGCGCGAGCCTCCGCCTGATACCGCGCGACCGAGTACGGCTCGGACGGGTCGGCGACGTCGATCAGGTGGTGGCGCACCGCGGCGCGTTCGGCGCCCGTCGGCTTCGCCGTCCCGACGTCCATCCCGCGATAGATCAGCATCGAGTCCACCGAGACGATCTCCGCGCCGAGCAGCCCCGCGAGCCGGAGCGCGAGCGCGCTCTTGCCCACGGCCGTCGGCCCCACCAGCGCGAGCGGTCGTGGGTCGGTCACGGCGGCCGCCTCAGACGGCCACGGACTCCGCGGACGGCAGCAGCTCGCCGCTCAGGTGGTGCGCCGCGGCCGCGACGATCCGCGCGCTCGCGAACGTCCCCGGCGCGACGGACGTCCCGAGATGCACGATGCGGTTCGTGCGGGTCCGCCCCTGCGAGCCCGGGCCCCGCTTGCCCGCGCCCTCCACGAGCACCTCGACCGTGTCGCCGATCGTCCCTCGGGCGCGCTCGAGCGAGATCCGCTCCTGCAGCGCCACGAGCCGGTCGAAGCGCTCCTGCACCACCGCCTTCGGCACCTGATCTTCGAACGACGACGCCCGCGTCCCCGGGCGCGGCGAGTACTGGAAGGTGAACGCCGAATCGAACCGCGCGCGCTCGACCAGGTCGAGCGTGTCTCGGAAGTCGGCCTCCGTCTCCCCGGGGAACCCCACGATGATGTCCGTCGACACGGCGATCTCGGGGATCGCCTCCCGGATCCGGTCGAGCCAGGCCAGGTAGCGATCGCGGCGGTACGAGCGTCGCATCGCCCGCAGCACGCGGTCGGATCCGGACTGCAGCGGGAAGTGGATGTGCTCGCAGACGGCCGGGGTCGCCGCCATCGCCTCGATCACGTCCGGCGTGAAGTCGTGGGGGTGCGGCGACGTGAACCGCAGCCTGCGGAGACCCTCCACGCGGCCGACGAGGCGGAGGAGGTCGGCGAACAGCGGCCGCCGGGAGCTCTCCGGCACCGTGACGTCACGGCCGTACGTATTGACGTTCTGGCCGAGGAGCGTGACCTCGACGACCCCGCTGGCGACGAGGCCCTGCACCTCGGCCAGGATGTCGCCGAGCGGTCGCGAGCGTTGCGGTCCGCGCACCAGCGGGACGATGCAGAACGTGCAGGCGTTGTCGCAGCCCGGCGCGATCGATACCCACGCGCGGAAGGCGTCGCCACGGGCGGCGGGGAGCGCGCTCGGGAAGACCTCCGTGTACTCACGGACGTCCATCTGGGGTCCGTCCGCCTCCGACGCCCGCAGCAGCTCGACGAGGTGCGGCAGCGCGTGGGTCCCGATCACCACGTCGACCCACGGGGCCCGCTGCTGGATCCCGCCCCGGTCCTTCTGCGCCAGGCAGCCGGCGACCACGATCCGCAGGCTCGGGTCGCGATCCTTCATCGGCTTCAGGTGCCCCAGGTTGCCGTACAGGCGGTTGTCCGCGTTCTCGCGGATCGCGCACGTGTTGAACACGAGCACGCGCGCGTCACCCACGTCCTCGGTCGGAGTCATGCCGTCGGCGACCAGCAGGCCGGCGATGCGCTCCGAGTCGTGCTCGTTCATCTGGCACCCGAAGGTGCGGATCATGAACCGGTCCGGCATCGTGGCTCCGAGGCTACCCCGTGCGGGGCCGTCCTCCTACTTCGCGTACTCCACGGCGCGGGTCTCGCGCACGACCGTGATCTTGATCTGGCCGGGGTACTGGAGTTCCTCCTCCACCTGCTTCGCGATGTCGCGGGCGATCGTCTGCGCCTGCAGGTCGTCCACATCCTCCGGCTGCACCATCACCCGGACCTCGCGGCCTGCCTGCATCGCGAACGTCTTGACCACGCCCGGCTGGGCCGTGCAGATCTCCTCGAGACGCTCGAGGCGCTTGACGTAGGTCTCCAGGCTCTCCCGCCGCGCCCCGGGCCGGCCCCCCGAGATCGAGTCGGCGATCTGCGCCAGCACCGCGTGGACCGAGTGCTGCTCGACCTCGCCGTGGTGTGACTCGATGCAGTGGACGACCTCGGGGTCCTCCTTCATCCGGCGCGCGATCTCGGCGCCGATGATCGCGTGGGAGCCCTCGATCTCGTGCGTCACGGCTTTCCCGATGTCGTGCAGGAACGCGCCCCGCTTCGCGATCGTCCCATCGAGGCCGATCTCGGCCGCCAGCGCGCTCGCGATGTGCGCGGACTCCACGAGGTGCTTCAGCACGTTCTGGCCGTAGGACGTCCGGTACTGCAGGCGCCCCAGGAGCTTGATCATCTCCGGGTGGATGTCGGTGATGCCGACCTCGGCCACCGCGTCCTCACCCGCCCGGCGGATCTGCTCCTCCAGGTCGCGGAGCGAGCGTTCGTGGACCTCCTCGATCCGGGCGGGGTGGATCCGGCCGTCCGAGACGAGCTTCTCCAGCGTCATCCGTGCGGCCTCGCGGCGTACCGGGTCGAAGCTCGACAGGACGACCGCCTCGGGGGTGTCGTCGATGATGAGGTTGACCCCGGTCGTCGCCTCGAAGGCGCGGATGTTGCGGCCCTCGCGGCCGATGATCCGGCCCTTCATGTCCTCGGAGGGCAGCGCGAACACCGAGACCGTGGACTCCGCCGTCTGCTCGGACGCCACCCGCTGGATCGCGATCGTCACGATCTTGCGGGCGCGTTCCTCGCCCTCCTCGCGGGCGCGCTGCTCGATCTCGCGGACCTGGGCCATCGCCCCTCGCTTCGCCTCCTCCAGGACCTGGGCGATCAGTTGGTCCCGCGCCTCGTGCGACGTCATCCCGGCGATCTTCTCGAGCTCGGCTCGGTGGACCTCGGTGGCGCGCTCGAGCTGCTCCCGAACGAACTGCAGCTTCTGATCGCGCTCCTCGAGCTCGGTCGCCCGATCCTCGACCGTCTTCACGCGCCGGCGGAGCTCGTCCTCGGCCTGCGTGAGCCGCGACTCCGCGCGGGCGACCTCCTCGCGACGCAGGCGCACGTCCTCTTCCGCGTCGCGGCGCATCGCGGCGATCTCGTCCTTGACGTCCTGCAGCGAGCGATTGACCGTGACATCGGCCTCGCGCTCCGCCTCCAGGAGCACCTTCTGGGCTTTGGCCTCTACGCTCTGGGCGTTCGAGATCCCGATCGTCTTGCGGATCCAGAACCCGGCGGCGATCCCCACCAGCAGGGCCGCGATACCGACCAGCACCGGAACCATCGTTCCTCCCAACACGTCGTCGTCGGGAGAGGGTTCCCGGGGTTCATCCGATGTTCACTGCTCGAAGCGATGGCGCGCACGGGTGAGCGCGGTCAGCCGATGGCCCTCCGCGCTCGAGATCTGGCTCCCTGGCTCGTCATCCTGTGGTCGGTCCTTGCGTCTCGTCGGTGAACGTCGGGTGTCCGTGGAAGTTCCTCTCGTGTCCACCGATGCTACGGCCGCACGGGTGACGACACAAGGGTCCAGAAGGCTCGACGAGGGTCTCCTCAATCGTCGCCGGACGACCCGAGGGCCAACACCCGGCGCGCCACGGTGCGGGCCATGGACGGGTCGTACCCCCGGCGCATCAGGAGCGCGCTCAGCCGGGTGAACGCCCTGGCCGGGTCCAGGTCGACGAGGCTCCGCGCCCGCGACCGGGCGAGCTGCTCCGCCCGGGCCTCCGGATCCCGGTCGAACTCCGCGACCACGGTCGCGATCAGGTCGGGCCGGACCCCCTTCGCGGCGAGGGCGTCGGTCACGGCCCGTGAACCCGACCCCCGCGTGCCGAAGGCGTGGCGTGCCAGCTGCCTGGCGAAGTCCTCGTCGTCGATCAACCCCACCGCCTCGAGTCGGGAGAGCTCATCGGCCACCTCGTCGCCGGAGAATCCGGCCTGGAGCAGCCGCCGCTCGAGCTCGCGTCGGCTCCGTGCCCGCACCGCAAGCAGGCCCAGGGCCCGCTCGTGGCAGTCCTTCGGATGTGCGGCCCGTGACGCGGGCACGGCCGGGTCAGGCCTCGGCGCCGGCGCGAGCCTTGTCCTTGACCGGCTTGGCATCGTCCTCGACCACGAGGTCGGGCACGATCTCGATCGGCGTCTCCTCGCCTTCGGTCCCGAAGCTCGTCAGGCCGACCGCCTCGCGCACCTTCCGCTCGATCTCCTCGCGGACGTCCGTGTGCTCGGCCAGGAACTGCCGGGCGTTCTCGCGACCCTGTCCGAGCTGTTCGCCCTCGTAGGTGAACCAGGCCCCGGACTTCTTGACGATCTCGAGGTCGACGCCGACGTCGAGGAGCGAGCCTTCCTTCGAGATGCCCTTGCCGTACATGATGTCGAACTCGCACTGGCGGAACGGCGGAGCGACCTTGTTCTTCACGACCTTCACGCGCGTCCGAGAGCCGACCACGTCGGTGCCGTCCTTCAGGTTCTCGACCTTGCGGACGTCTAGACGCACCGACGAGTAGAACTTGAGCGCGCGGCCCCCCGGTGTGGTCTCGGGGTTGCCGAACATCACGCCGATCTTCTCGCGGAGCTGGTTGATGAAGATCGCGGACGTATCGAACCGCGAGAGGGTCCCGGCGAGCTTGCGCATCGCCTGCGACATCAGCCGCGCCTGCAGCCCGACGTGGGTGTCGCCCATCTCGCCCTCGATCTCGGCCCGCGGCACGAGCGCCGCGACCGAGTCGATCACGACGAGGTCGAGCGCCCCCGAGCGTACGAGCATGTCGGCGATCTCGAGCGCCTGTTCGCCGGAGTCGGGCTGGGAGACCAGCAGCTCGTCGATGTTCACGCCGAGCGTCTGCGCGTACGTGGGGTCGAGCGCGTGCTCGGCGTCGACGAACGCGGCGATCCCGCCCTTCGCCTGCGCCTCGGCGATCATGTGCAGGCAGACCGTCGTCTTGCCCGAGCCCTCTGGCCCGAAGACCTCGATGATGCGGCCGCGGGGGATGCCGCCGACACCGAGCGCGATGTCGAGCGCGAGGGACCCCGTGGGGATCACCGTGATCCCGGCGCCCGCCGGGTGCTCGCCGAGCTTCATCACGGCGCCCTTGCCGAACTGCTTCTCGATCTGCTGCAGCGTGACGTCGAGCATCTTGTCGCGATCCATCCCCGAAGCCTCCTTGTGGCCTCCCGGCCCGTCGGAGAGGAGGATCCGACGGCGCTCATCCGTAAGCTCGGCGACCTTACCGTTCGGCGCTGACATAACTTACACCCCTGTCATTCGGCGGGCTGACGCTGGAGAACGCTACTCGAACGCGTGTTCGAGTGCAAGGAGCGCGAGCCCTCAGCGTTCGGAGGGCCCGGCAGGCCCTCCCCCGAGCGGGAACGCCTCGAGCGCCTCGTACCGAGGCGCCGGGCGCCTCAGATGGCTCCGGAACAGCACCAGGCGTTCGATCGTGAACGCCGCTGGGTCGACCGGCGTCGCCAATGCGGCCGGGTCGAGCCGCAGGGGCGGATCCGACCGGGCCACCGTCAGATGCGGGGTGAACGCGCGCACCTCGGGTCGGAACTCCGCGGCGAGCGCTTCCTCGAGCGACGACGCGATCGCCCCGAGCCGTTCCTGGGGGTCGGCGAGCCCGGCCCACAGCACGCGGGTCCGGCCGGGTGATGGGAACGATCCGAGGCCTGCGAGGCGGGTGGGAACCGCCTCGTGCGCCGCCGCCACCGTCGCGACGGTCTCGTGCACCCACGGCACGAGTCGCGGCTCGGTGGCGCCCAGGAACTTCAGGGTCACGTGCCAGTTCTCGACCGGCGCCCATCGGGCCCGCGGGAACTCCTCGCGGATCGGGGCCATCGCCAGCTCAACCACGCGCTTGGCCGCCTCCGGCACCTCGGCCGCCACGAACAGCCGCACGGGCTTCGCCTCGGGACGGGCGGCGCGATCGCGGGCCATCGCCCTCGTCCCGTCAGATCACACGGTCGGACCGGGGGAGCGGCCGGCCCTCCAGGTGGCGCCGCACGAGGTCGAGCGCCCCCTGCTCCGCCCAGCGGCGGACCCGTTCGCGGTCCCCCGCGGCGACGTAGCCACGGGCGTGATCCACCCCGTCGCCCGCGAGCGCGAGCCAGACGGTGCCCGGCGGGGCTCCCCCGTGCGCGTCCGGCCCCGCGGCGCCGGTCAGCGCGACGGCAAGGTCGGAGCCGAACACCCGCCGGGCGCCCGCGGCCATCTCCCGCGCGCACGCCTCGCTCACGACGCCCGGGCCGGCGATCGTCTGCGGCGACACGCCGAGGAGGTCGCGCTTCGCGTTCGCCGTGTACACGACCGCGGATCCGACGAAGGAGTTCGAGGCTCCCGGGACCGACGTCAGCCGCGCCGCCACGCTCCCACCGGTCAGCGACTCCGCGCACGCGAGGCTCACGCCGCCTTCCCGCAGGAGCCGGCACACGGCCTCCTCCAGGCGCTCGTCGTCGGTCGAGAACACCAGGTCGCCGAGCCGCTCCACCACCTCGGCGACCAGGGGCTCGAGCAGGCCCGCCGCCTCCTCGCGGGCCGAGGCCTTCGCGGTCAGCCGGATCTTCACCTCGCCCGCGTCCGCGAGGAACGCCACGCTCGGGTTCTCGGTCGCCACGAACAGGTCGTCGAGCAGCTCGGCGACGCGCGACTCCCCGACCGCCGTGCATCGGACGACCCGCGACACGAGGACGGCCCCGGAGCGTTCCGCGAGCTCGGGCAGGATCGTCCGCTCCATCATCTCGACCATCTCCGCCGGCACCCCGGCCACCGCGTAGATCCGTCCGCCGCCCGGCAGCTCGCCGGCGAGGCCGGGCGCGCTCCCACGCTCGGGCCAGAGCATCCGGAAGCCCTCGGGGACGTCGGCCTGCCGGAGGTTGTTCTCCGGCATCGCGCCGCGCCCGAACCCCTCGAACCGCGTGCGGAGCCAGGCCTCGAACGCCGGGTCGCGGACCAGCGGCAGCTCGAGCAGCTCGGCGATCGCATCGCGGGTGATGTCGTCCTGGGTGGGGCCGAGACCGCCGGTCACGAGCACCACGTCGGCCCGCTCCGTCGCCAGACGCAGCGAATCGACGATCCGCTCCAGGTTGTCGCCGACCACCTGGTGATGCGTGACGTCGACGCCGATCGCGGCCAGGTGCTCGGACATCCAGCGCGCGTTCGTGTTCGCGATCTGCCCGAGTAGGAGCTCGGTGCCGACGGCGACGATCTCGGCCCGCACGAAGGGTCAGGTCCCCGTCGGGGCCGGGCTCTCGGAGCCGAAGCTCCACTCGTCGGACCAGGGGACGCCGGGCGTGCCCGGGATCCCTCGCTCGACCCCGTTCACGCTGAGGCGGAAGGCGCCGCCGTCGTCCGCCTCGATCCCGAGCGTGCTCTCGGCCGTGAAGGTCCGGGTCTCGCCGGTCGTGAGCTCGTAGCGGGTCCGCACGCCGTCCGCGTCGGCGACGATGACGACGTCGCGGATCGCCTCGACGACGGCGTCGATGCTGCGATCGGTCGGCTCGGGCACGACCGTCACGCTCGGGAGCGGCGCCGCCTCCGGCGTCGAGTGCCGGCGCGAGACCAAGCCGAACACGACGGCCACGAGCAGGACGATCGCGGCGAGGAGCACCATGAGTCGCTGGTTGTCGCGGATCCGCGTCGCCGCGATCGCCCGCTCGACCCGGCCGAGCTTCGCGGGCGGCGGAGGGGGGCCCGGATCATCCACGTTCCTCGCGTAGGCCCCGACGACCTTCTCGGGATCCAGACCCAGGTACGCGGCGTAGGTGCGGAGCGATCCCCGGACGTAGACGTCACCCAGGAGGCTGTCGAACTCCTCGCCCTCGAGGGCCCGGAGCTGGTCCACGCGGAGCTTCGTGTCGCGGCTGGCGGCGTCGAGGGTGAGGCCACGGCGCTCCCGCGCCTTGCGCAGCGCGGGGCCGAGCCCGATCAGCGTGTCGTTCGATGAACCTCCGGCCATGGGAACGCCGGGGATGATAGCGCTCCCTCCGTCGGTAGACTCCGCCCATGCCCCCCGACGATGCGGTCCTCACGGTCGTCGTCGAGATCCCCAAGGGCTCCCGAAACAAGTACGAGTACGACCACGAGTCCCACGCGATCGTCCTCGACCGGATGCTCTTCACCTCGATGCAGTACCCGGCCGACTACGGATTCATCGACGGCACGCTCGGCCTGGACGGTGACCCGCTCGACGCGCTCGTCCTCGTCGGCGAGCCGACGTTCCCGGGTTGCCATATCAGCGTCCGCCCGGTCGGGCTGTTCCGGATGACGGACGAGAAGGGCGAGGACGAGAAGATCCTCTGCGTCCCGCTCCGCGACCCCCTCTGGTCGCACGTGGAGGACCTCGAGGGCCTGCCGACGAACCTGCTGAACGAGATCGAGCACTTCTTCCAGGTCTACAAAGACCTCGAGGGCCACAAGGTCGCGACCGACGGCTACGAGGACCGGGCGAGCGCCCTGCGCGTGATCGCGGAGGCGCGGGCGCGGGCGACGCAGCCGTGACCGACCGCCTCGTCGAGGGTCGCCAGGTCTTCCTGCGACATCCGGCATCGGGGGACCGCGCCGAGTTCCTCGAGCGGGTCCGCGCCTCGCGGGCGCTCCACCGGCCGTGGGTCTTCGCGCCGGAGGACGACGAGGCGTTCGCGGCGTACCTGCGCTCGAACCGGGACGACGCGTCGGAGCGTCTCCTGGTGTGCCGCAGCGAGGATGGCGCGATCGTCGGTGTCTACAACCTGTCCCAGATCTTCTACGGCGGTTTCCGCAGCGCCTATCTCGGGTACTACGCGTTCCGGCCGTTCGCCGGCCGCGGGTACATGCGCGAGGGCCTGCGGCTCGTCCTGCGGCACGCCTTCGGTCCGCTCGGGCTGCACCGGATCGAGGCCAACATCCAGCCCGGCAACACGGTCTCGATCGCCCTGGTCCGGGGCGCCGGCTTCCGGAAGGAAGGGTTCTCCCCGCGCTACCTGAAGATCGGCGGTCGGTGGCGGGACCACGAGCGCTGGGCGATCCTCGCGGAGGACGTCTCGGGCCCGCGTCGCGGGTGAGTCCGCACGCCTTCGCCCCGGCCCGCGCGTTGGGGTTGCCTTAGAGCGAAGGTTGTCGCGGCTTTCAGCCTTTCGGCCGCTGTGTCGGCCGGATGGGGTGACGTAGATTCGCCCCGCGAGGGGGACGAGCGAGGGGTCAGATGGAGCGAGACGAAACACGGGATCAGCTCAAGACGAGGTGGCACGACCTGTCGCCGTTCTCGACGGCTCCGACGCCGGTCCACGTGCCCGATCTGCTCTCGGAGGGCCCGGTGCGGTTCCTGCTCCTCTCCGGGGACCGCGACGACGGCAGCTGGGGCCTGATCGGCGCCTTCTGGCTCTCGATCGACAGCGGCCGCGGCGGGTTCATCCTGTCGCCGGAAGCCCTGTGGAACGGCAGCGAGATGGTCCGCAGCTTCCGGGGCGCGGTGGCCCGCGGGTGGAACGAAGAGGAGATCTACGGCTACTGGCAGACCTTGACCGGGGTGGCCGGGGCCTACATGGTCGACCCGCAGCAGCACGCGGACAACCTGTTCCAGGTCGCGCGGAGGGTCGGCGCCGTCTAGCGGTCCACCGGGGCCCTCACGCGGTGCGCCGCTCCTCCCACTCGTCCCAGCTGATCAGCACGTCGCGCGCCTTCGACCCTTGGGACGGCCCGACGATGCCCTGCTCCTCGAGGAGGTCCATCAGCCGGCCGGCGCGCGCGAACCCGACCTTCAGCTTGCGCTGGAGCATCGACGTCGAGCCGAGCTGTGAGCGGATCACGAGCTCGGCGGCCTGCTCGAGGAGCGTCTCGTCGTCGTCGGCCGGGCCCGGGGCGCCGCTCAGCTCGTGCTCGGCGGGCGGAAGCCCGAGCCCCTCGACGTTGTTCTCGTAGATCACCTCGCGCTGGCCCCGGATGAACGCCGAGACGTCGTGGATCTCCTGCTCCGTGACCCACGCGCCCTGCAGCCGGGCCGGCTTCGACGCGCTGGCCGGCGCGTAGAGCATGTCGCCGTGCCCCACCAGCTTCTCGGCGCCGTTCATGTCCAGGATCACGCGCGAGTCCGCCTGCGACGACGTCATCAGCGCGATCCGTGACGGGATGTTCGCCTTGATGAGGCCGGTGACGACGTCGACCGACGGGCGCTGCGTCGCGACGACCAAGTGGATCCCGACGGCGCGCGCCATCTGCGCGATCCGGCAGATCGCGTCCTCGACGTCGCGGGGCGCGACCATCATCAGGTCCGCCAGCTCGTCGATCACGACGACGATGAACGGCAGGTGCTCGTACTTGTCCTCCTGCCCCGGCGGGATCCGGAGCGTGCCCGTCCGCAGGCCGTCCTCGTACCCGTCGATGTCGCGGACGCCGACGGTGGCCAGGAGCTCGTAACGGAGCTCCATCTCGCGGACGATCCATTGCAGGGCCTCGGCCGCGCGCTTCGGGTGCACGATCACCGGAGAGAGCAGGTGCGGGACCTCGGCGAAGTGGCTGAGCTCGACGCGCTTCGGGTCGACGAGGACGAGGCGCACGTCGTCGGGCGTGGTCCGCATGAGCAGCGACGTGATGAAGCAGTTGATCAGGCTCGACTTGCCTGCGCCGGTCGCGCCGGCGATCAGCACGTGCGGCATCGTCGCCAGGTTCACCATCTGGATCCGGCCGTGGACGTCCTTGCCCAGTGCGACCTCGAGCGGGTGGCGCGCCTCCTTCGCTGCGCGCGAGCGCAGGATGTCGCCGAGCATCACGAAGTCGCGGTGCTGGTTCGGGACCTCGATGCCGATCGCCGACTTGCCGGGGATCGGCGCGATGATCCGGACGTCGGGCGTCGCCAGCGCGTAGGCGATGTCGCTCGAGAGCGAGAGTACCTTGTTCACCTTCGTCCCGGCGGCGATGTCGACCTCGTACATCGTGACCGTGGGGCCGCGGTGCGAGCCGGTGACGCGCGCGTCGACGCCGAACGTCTGCAGGGTGCGCTCGAGCGCCTCCATCACGTGCTCCTCGTGACGGCCGTCGGCCGTGGAGGGCGGCGCCTCACGGAGCAGGTCGAGCGGCGGCAGCTGGTAGGGGCCGCTCGAGGTCGACACGGTGCGCGCGCCACGGCCGCCCCGGCCCTTCGTGGTGGCCTCCAGCGGCGGCTCCGGGTCCTCGAGATCCAGCACCGGCTCGTCCGCGTCCGGCACGACGACGAGCGCGTCGGGCTCGGTGAGCCCCATGCTCTCCAGGAACGTGGCACGGCGGGCGCGCCAGTCCGATCGCCGGGAAGCCATCCTCACCGGCGGCTCTTCCTCGACCGCCGCGGCGACCGGGTCGCGGTCGGCGCGGGACGCGCGGAACTCGTGCACCCAGCCGGTGATCGTCGAGACCGGGGTGCCGGTGAAGATCAGGAACCCCAGGACCGAGAGCCCGATGCACACGATCGCGGCCCCGATCTGGGAGATCAGCTTCGACAGCGGGTAGACGACGATCGCCCCGACGTAGCCGGCCGCCTCCTGGAGCGTCTCGACCCCGGCCAGCGGGCTCGGGTTCCCGTTGCCGAGGGAGGCGAGGCCGAGCAGCCCGAGGCCCAGGACCACGAACCCGATGAACATCCGGACCCGTTCCTCGCGCGCGAGGTCCCGGAGCAGGACCACGCCCCAGTACACGCCGACGATCGGGGCCGCGTACGCCCCGATCCCGAACGCGGACTTCAGGAGCCAGGCGATCCCGTCGCCCGCCGGCCCCGCGGCCTCGAACCACATGGACAGGACCGAGAGGAGCCCGAACACCACCAGGCCGATCCCGAGGGCATCGCGCGCCCACGGGGACAGGACGGTCCGGACGGGGGTCTTCGGCGGCTTCTTGGGCGCGGGCCGACGCTTGGCAGGGCTCTTGCGCGACGCAGCGCGGCGCCGCGACGGGGAAGTCTTCGTCGCCATGGACCTCTAAGCATGACGGCTGGATGGCGCGAGGCAAGCAACCTGTCTGCTGCGGACGCCGCCTACGGACGGCCGGGGACTTCCGAGCCGCACCTCACGAGGTCTCGCCGGTCCACTGGCCCTCGACGTGATCGACCTCGGCATCCACATAGACGAACCGCGTGTCGCGCCCGGGGCCGGTGGTGCCCACGTCGCCCACGCAGGACCAGCCTGAGGCGTCGTGGTAGATGGTTCCCTCGCAGCTCACCCTCGTTCCATCCACGAGGACCAATCCGGGTCGCTCGTCATCGCTCCGACACCCTGCTGCGACCATCATCGTCACGACGACGACACCGATCAGGATGGGCGTGGATGGCCGTTGGCGTATCGCGGTCAGACCTCCATGATCACCGGCAGGATCACCGGCTTGCGCTGGGTGACCTCGTAGAAGTACCGGCCGAGCACCCGCCGGACGGACTGCTGGACGGCCGACGGGTCGGTCACGTGCGCGCCGGCCGTCTCCTCGAGGGCCGCCATCACGCGGACGCGTCCCTCCTCGAGGATCTCGCCGGACGTCTCGTCGTGGACGAAGCCGCGGTTCACGATGTCGGGGCCGGAGACGACCGCACCGGTCTGCGCGTCGACCGTCAACACGACGACCACCACCCCGTCCCCGGCGAGCTTCCTCCGGTCGCGCAGCACCTGGCCGCCGACGTCGCCGATCCCGAGACCGTCGACGAACGTCATCCCGGCCTCGACCTGGTCGACCTTGGCGACGGTCTCCCCCACCTCGACGACGTCGCCGTCCTCGCAGATCAGCACGCGCTCCTCGGGGATCCCGACCTCGACCGCCAAGCGGGCGTGGTGCTGGAGGTGACGGCGCTCGCCGTGGATCGGGATGAACCAGCGCGGGCGGACCAGCGAGAGCATCAGCCGGAGCTCCTCCTGCGCCGCGTGGCCGCTCGCGTGCACGGCGTCCGCGGGCACGTGATAGACATCGGCGCCCGTGCGATACAGGGCGTCGACGACGCGATGGATCGCCGGCTCGTTCCCGGGGATCAGCGACGACGAGAGCACGACGGTGTCGTCCTCGCCGAGCTTGACCCACTTGTGCTCGCGCGCCGCCATCAGCGAGAGCGCCGAGTACGGCTCGCCCTGGCTTCCCGTGCACGCGACGACGACCCGGCCGGGATCGATCTTGTCGACCTCCTCGATCGGGACGACGTCCGCGTCGGGCACGTTCAGGATGCCGAGGCGCCGTGCCGCCGCCACCGAGTTCAGCATCGAACGGCCGAGGAACGCGACGACCCGCTCGTTCGCGCGCGCGGCGTCCACCACCTGCTGGATCCGGTGGATGTGGCTCGAGAAACACGCGACGACCACGATCTGCGGGGCGCGCTCGACGATCGCGCGTAGGACCGGGCCGACGCTCCGCTCGCTGGTCGTGTAGCCGGCCTCCTCGGCGTTCGTGGAGTCCGAGAGCAACAGGTGCACGCCGCGCCCGCTCGCCTCCTCGGCCAGCCCGTGCAGGTCGGTCGGGCGGCCGTCGAGCGGGGTCTGGTCGATCTTGAAGTCGCCCGTATGCAGGATCGTCCCGAACGGCGTGTCGATCGCGACCGCCATCCCGTCGGGGATCGAGTGCGTCACGCGCAGGAACCGCATCGAGAACGGGCCGAGCATCGCGCTGCCGCCGGGCTCGACGACGCGGAGCTCGCACCGGTCGGCGACCTGATGCTCCTCGAGCTTGCCCTTCAGGAGCTCGAGCGTGAACGGGCTCCCGAGGACCGGGACGCCGGAGAGCTCGCGCAGCAGGTACGGCAGCGCACCGATGTGGTCCTCGTGCCCGTGGGTGAGGACGACGCCCTCCACGCGGTCGAGGTTCCGTCGCACGTAGTCGAAGTTCGGCAGGACCAGGTCGATCCCGGGCATGTCGGCCGACGGGAACGAGAGCCCGACGTCGACCAGCAGGATCCGGTCGTCGAGCTCGACGCACGCCATGTTGCGGCCGACCTCGCCGACCCCCCCGAGGAAGACGACGCGGACCGCTCCGTCAGAGGAGACCGGCGTCCTCCAGTGCTCGGCGGACCCGCTCCCGCTCCTCGGCGGTGGCGGGAACGAGCGGCAGGCGCGGCTCCCCGGCGGAGCGGCCGACCATCTGCAGGGCGGCCTTCACCGGGATCGGGTTGCTGGTGACGAACAGCGCGTTGTAGAGCGGCGAGAGCGACTCGTGGATCTTGCGCGCGGCCGCGATGTCGCCGGTGTCGATCAGCTCGATCATCTGGCGGATCTGCGGGCCGACCAGGTGCGCGGCGACCGAGATCACGCCGACCGCGCCGAGGCACACGTAGCCGAACGTCGCCCAATCGTCGCCCGAGTAGACCTCGAAGTCGGGCACCTCGGCGATCAGCCGCGAGATCCCTTGGAAGTCGCCGGTCGAGTCCTTCACCGCGACGATGTTCGGCGACCGCGCCAGGCGGACGAGCGTGTCGTGCTCGATCCGCGTCGCGGTCCGTCCGGGGATGTTGTACGCGATGATCGGCAGCTCGGTGGCTTGGGCCACGCGCTCGAAGTGCGCGATCAGACCGCGCTGCGGCGGCTTGTTGTAGTACGGCGTGACGACGAGCAGCCCGTCGGCGCCGGCGTCCTCCGCGGCCTGGGTCAGCTCCAGGGTCTCGGCGGTCGAGTACGTGCCGGTCCCGCAGATCACCTTGCCACGCCCGTGGACGGCGTCGGCCACCGCGCGGAAGAGCTCGGCCTTCTCCTTGTGGGTGAGGGTCGGCGACTCGCCGGTCGAGCCCGCGACCACCACGGCATCCGACCCGGAATCCAACAGATGGGTGGCGAGCGCCTGCGCCCCGTCGAGGTCGACCCCGTGGTCGTCCCGGAAGGGCGTCACCATCGCGGTCACGAGGGATCCGAACCTGCCGGTCATCCGTCCTCCTTCGCCACCGGAGCGGTGGGCGTGACCCGCCTATGCTAGCGGTCGATGCCACGCATCTACACGAAGACCGGTGACGACGGCACGACGGGTCTGCTCTACGGCGGCCGGATCCCGAAGTCCGACCTGGTCGCGGACGCCTACGGCACGACGGACGAGGCGGTGGCGGTCCTCGGCCTCGCCCGCTCGCTCTGCGGCGACGAGGTGATGGCCGGCACCCTGCTCGTCCTGCAACGGGAGCTGTTCGTGGTCGGTGCGGACCTGGCCGCGAACCCCGAGGAGCGCGGCAAGCTCCAAGCCGGGGTCTCCCTCGTAGATGCGGCGATGACCCAGCGGCTGGAGCAGCAGATCGACGACCTCGTCGGGGAGCGTCCGCTTCCCGAGACGTTCATCGTGCCCGGCGCGAACCCCGGGAGCGCCGCGATCGACGTGGGACGCGCCGTGGTCCGGCGGGCCGAACGCCGCGTGGTCGAGCTGGAGCAGGCCGGCCGCGAGGTGAACCCGGAGGTGCGCCGTTACCTGAACCGCCTCTCGGATCTGCTGTTCGTCCTGGCGCGCTGGCAGGCCGGCGAGAGCGAACCCCCGAGCCGCACGGACGGCTGACCGCGACGAGCTACGAACCCTCGGCGATCACGGGGGCCATGCCGCCGTAGTTGCTCTCGCCGAACTCGAGGATCACGAGGCCGAGCGTCGTGATGTCGATCGGATCCGCGAACGACACCTGGAACGTCGCCTCGTCGCCGTCCGCGATCGGTGCCGCGTCCGCGATCGTCGCGTCGATACGCGCGTCGTCGCCCGTCAAGAGGTAGATCGCGGGCGCCGCGAGCTCGGCTCCGGACGCGTTCTTCACGTCGAGGGTCCCGGCTGCGTCGGCGTCCAGGGTGAGCTCCGCCGTCACGCCGCCGAACTCGTAGCGGAACGCGCCGGGGACGAACTCGACCGGACCCTGGTCGATCGTGGGCGGGGCCGACCCGGTCGGGGTCGGACCGGTCGCGCCGTCGCCACCTCCGTCGTCACCGGTGCACGCCGTGGCGAGTGCGCACACGGCGGCGAGGAGCACGGCGAGGGAACGGGTCCGGGGGTTCACGGATGGGGCATGATACGCGAACCGTGGAGGGCTTCAGCCGATGAACGACGTCTACGAGCACGCCTGGGCCGCCTTCGCGCTGGGGTTCGCGCTCGGTGCCGCCCCGGGTCCCGTCCAGCTGCTGATCCTGTCCGAGACGGCCCGACGGGGGTTCTCGGGCGGCCTGCGCGTGATGCTCGGGGCGAACGGAACCTTGCTCGCGATCATGATCGTGCTCGCGTTCGGGTTCTCGTCGCTCGCGCCAGGCGAGGGGCTCCTGCGCGCGCTCCGGGTCGTGGGCGGCGGGTTCCTGATCTACCTGGCGGTCGAAGAGCTCCGGTCCCTCCGGCACGAAGTTCGGGAACCGAACCGCGAGGTCTCGCCGGAAACCCGATCGATGGGCCCGACGCTCCGCGGCATCGTCTCGGTGCTCCTGAACCCCGGGGCGTGGATCTTCTTCGCCACCACGGCCTCGGCCGTGGTGGCGGACGCCACGGCCGACGGTGGGCGCGACGCCGCGATCGTCGCGGCGATCGCGACGGCGATCGGGGTCTCGTGCTCGGACCTCCTGTTCACCCTGGTCGGCAGCGGCGGACGGCGGCTGTTCGGCGACCGGGGGCTCCGCTGGATCCGCGGCGCGCTCTCCGTCGGGCTCGCCGTGATCGGCGTCGCCTTCGTCTGGCAGGGACTCTGGGGAAACTAGTCCGTCTCAGACTAGAGGGCCGTCCCCTAGAACATGAACGCGCACCAGGGCGCCGGGTCCCATCCGAAGGCCGCGTCGGCGCGGGAGAGCGCTCCCGTCGTGAGCTCTCGGACACGACCGGCCCGATGCAGCCGCCGGAACCCGAACCCACCCAGGTACACGGCGCCCAGGTCGGTCGCCGTGCAGGCGAGATCGGCCTCCGCGGCGGTCGGTTCGCAGATCGGCCCGTCCGACGCGGTCCGCAGGAGCCACCGGCCTTCGTTCCAGGGGCAGAAGGGATCGCTGACCTCCAGTACGAGGCGCTCGTCCGTGGCGTACGTGCGCGCCACCAGCGCGGCCGGCACGTCGACGAGCCGTACGTACAGCCCGTCCATGAGGCCGAAGCGGAGCCGGCGCGGCTCCTGCATCAGGTCCAGGAGCGGCTCGTCCACCGGCCGGTTCCACGCGTTGACCGTGTGGACGAGGTCGATGTCGAAGAGGTAGCGCCAGATGTCCGCCGACCCCTGCGGGGTCGACGCGACGAGTCGTCGGACGGTCAGCTGGAGCCCGGCGATCGAGTCGGGCCACTCGTGCTTGACCGAGTACGACGCGAACGCATCGGGAACCCCGTCCACCTCGTGGACGGCGTAGCGGGTCGGCTCGTCCTCCTGCTTCTTCGCCGACTCGGCGAAGATCCAGTTCCACCATCGGTCGTCGAGATCGATCATCCCCGGCCGTCGCACCCGCTCGGCGTCGTAGACCGGCCGCATGACCGGTAGCGCCTCGTCCCGTTCGAGCAGCCGGACCGAGCCCGCGGGCCGATACCCGCGGATGAAGTCGGACCGAACGACCTCGAGGTTGATCTCGCCGAGGAACGCCGCGACGCCATACCCGAACCGGCCGTAGATCCCGCCCTCGGACGCGTAGAGAGCGGCGAGCGGCTCGCGGCGGGCGTGGACGTCGTCGAGCTGTGCGCGCATCAGCGCGGTGTTGATCCCCCGGCGTCGATGGGTCGGGAGCACGCCCACCGACGTGATGCCCGCCGTCGGGACCGCAGCTCCGCCGGGGACCGTCATCCGGTACGAGGCGGCCGCCGCGCAGCCCACGATCCGGCCGTCGTCGAAGGCCGCGTGCCAGCGGTCGAACTCCGTGACCGGTCGGTCTTGAGCGAGGTCCTCGTCGGAGATCCGACCGCTGAACGCCATCTCCAGGGAGTGAGCCGCGTTCTCGTGCTCCTCCTCGCGGATCGTGCGGATCTCGACCTCCATGCGTGGAGGCTACTCCGGGCCTCGGGCGGAGTAGAGTTCCGTGCCGGCTAGAGGTCCTCGAACAGGCTCCCCAGCACGGGCGAGCCGAGCTGCCGGGGCGGCCACGCGATCACGCCGTGCTCGCGGCTGAGTGCCCGCAGCTGCTCGTCGTCGGTGAGCTCGTTCCAGTCGTTCGCCTGCGTACGGTGCTCGCGGATCGCCGCGAGCACACGGGGCGCCACGGCGCTGGTGTCGACGCGCACGCCGATCATGTCGTCCGGCACCCCTCGCGGCTGGTACAGCTCGGTCGGGTCGAACGGCTCCTTGCCCGATGCCACGAGCTCCTCGTTCCACGCGGCGATGATCGACGCGGGGATCGCGTTGTGGATCAATCGGCGGAAGCCGCTGCCGTCCGCGCGGCCGCGGTGGAAGGCTTCGGTCGCGGCGCGGCCGACCGTGATGTGGTCGGGATGGCCGGTGATGCCGTCGGGACCGAACGTCACCACGACGTCTGGGCGTTCGGCGAGCAGGATCGCGGCGATCCGCTCGACCAGCTCGTCGAACGACTCCTCCTCGACGCGATGGTCCGGGTAGCGCAGCCACTCGTGCCGGTCGGGGGCCCGGCCGAGCGCGATCCACGACCGCCGATCCTCCTCCTCGCGGACCGCGCCGAGGGTCTCCCGCGTCGCGAGCGCCGGGTCCGAGATCATCCCGGCCTCCCCGCTCGTCACGTGGATCAGCGTGAAGCGGAACCCTGGATCGTCGGCGTGCAGGGCGACGGAGCCGGCGACGCTCCAGGTGTCGTCGTCTGGATGGGCGACGACGGCCGCGAGGTGCCCGCTCACCGAGGCCAGAGGATCGGCTCGAGGCCGATCGTGAGCCCGGGGCGCGATCCGACCGCCTTCACGGCCATGATCACGCCCGGCATGAACGAGGTCCGATCGACCGAGTCGTGCCGGATCGTGAGCGTCTCGCTCCGTCCGCCGAGGATCACCATCTGGTGGGCGACGAGGCCGGGCAACCGGACCGAGTGCACCCGGATGCCATCGACGTCGGCGCCGCGCGCGCCCGGCACCCGTTCCTCGCCGGGCTCGCCCTGCCGGTCGCCGCGCGCCGCGGCCATCCTGCGGGCGGTGGCGATCGCCGTGCCCGAGGGCGCGTCGGGCTTGTCCCCGTGGTGCAGCTCGACGATCTCCGCGTCGGGGAGGTACCGAACGGCCTCCTCGGCGCAGCGCTGCATCAGGAGCGCGCCGATCGCGAAGTTCGGCGCGATCAGCACGCCGACCCGGTCCTGCCGACCCCAAGCGGGATCGGCGTCGAAGCCGGTCGTGCCCACGACGACGTGTACGCCGTGCTCGATCGCCCACGCGACGTGCTCGGGGGCGTACGCGCCCGAGGTGAAGTCCACCGACACCTCGACGCCGGCGTCGACCAGCGGGTCGAGCCTGTCGGTGAACACGACGTCCGAGGGGAACCCGATCACGTCGGCGACGCGCTCCCCCGCGTGGGGGCGCGAGACCGCGGCGACGAGCTCGAGCTCGGGATCGGCGTCGACCGCTCGGCACACCTCGCGGCCCATCCGGCCGGTGGCGCCGACGACGCCGACACGGATCACGCGACGGCCTCCTTGAAGGCCGAGGCCGGGAACGGGCCGAGGACCGTCAGCGTCATCGGCTGCGACAGCACGCGCTCGGCGACGGCGTTCGCATCCGCGAGGCTCACGCGCTCGATGCGTTTGAGCGTCTGATCGACCGAGAGGATCTCGCCGTGCGCGATCTCGGACTTGCCCAGGCGGGACATCCTCCCGCCCGGGTCTTCGAGCGAGAGCACGAGCGAGCCCTTCACGTGGCCCTTCGCGCGCTCGAACTCCTCGGCGGAGAGGCCCGACGTGGCGACGTCCTCGAGCTCGCGGCGCAACAGCTCGATCACGTGATCCGCCCGCGACGGCGCCGTCCCGGCGTAGCACGTGAAGATGCCCGCCTCGGTGTACTGGGTGTGATAGCTGTACACGGAGTACGCGAGGCCGCGGCGCTCCCGGATCTCCTGGAACAGCCGCGACGACATCCCCCCGCCGAGCGCCGCGTTGACCACCAAGAAGGCGAACCGGTCGGGGTCACTGCGGGCCAGGCCGTTCGTCCCGTAGCAGATGTGGGCCTGCTCGGTCTTGCGGCGGCGCACGAGGCGCCGACCCGACGGGAGCGGCGCGTGCCCGCCGGCGCGCAGGTTCCACACCGGGGGCTGGCCCTCGCGGACCACGCGGCCGGCCTCCATCCGGCGCCGGAGCAGCCGGATCAGCTCATCGTGATCCAGGTTGCCGGCGGCCGCGACGACGAAGTTCCCGGGTACGTAGTGCCGACGGTAGAAGCGCCGGACCGAGGCTCGCGTCGCGGCCTCGATCGTCGCCACCGTCCCGAGGATCGGGCGCCCGAGCCGGTGATCGGGCCAGAGCGTCTCGGTGAACACGTCGTGGACGACGTCCTCCGGCGAGTCCTCGTGCATGTGGATCTCCTCGAGGATCACCCGGCGCTCGGCGTCGAGGTCCGCCGCCCGCAGCATCGAGTGCTGCAGCATGTCCGTCAGGTGGTCGACCGCCATCCCGAGGTCGCGGTCGAGGACCCGCGCGTAGTAGCACGTGTACTCCTTCGCGGTGAAGGCGTTCACGTCGCCGCCCACCGCGTCGAACGCCTCGGCGATGTCCTGCGCCGAGCGGGTCTCCGTCCCCTTGAAGAGCAGGTGCTCGAGGAAGTGGCTCGACCCGCTGATCGCGGGCGCCTCGTCCCGGGAGCCTGCCAGGACCCACACGCCGATCGACACCGAGCGGACGCTCGGCATCCGCTCGGTGACGACGCGCAGACCCGAGGCGAACTCGGTCCGGCGGATCGGCATCTGGTCGTTACTCGCTGGGAGCCTGGTCGCCGGTGCGCTGGTCGCGGAAGCGCTTCCCGCGCGGACGGTCGCCGCGGCTCCCGCCGCCGCCGTTGCCCCGGTTCCGGTCGCGGTCGCCGCGATCCTCACGCGGACGGCGGTCTCCGCTTCCCGCGTTCTTGGCGCTCTCGTCCTTCGCGCCCTCCGGCACCTCCCACTCGGGCCCGATGGGCTTCAGGCTGATCTTGCCCTGTGGGTCGATGTCCTCGACCAGGACCGTCAGCTTGTCGCCCTCCTTGACCGCCTCCTCGACGCTCGACAGGCGCTTGCCGCGCCCGAGCTTCGAGATGTGGACGAGGCCGTCGCGCCCCGGCACCAGGTTGACGAACGCCCCGAAGGTCGTCGTCTTCACGACGACGCCCTCGTAGGTCTCGCCGACCAGCACCGGGCGCGGGTTCGCGATCTCGTCGATCATCCGCGCGGCCTCGTCGGCACCCTCGGCGCCGATCGTCGATCCGATGAACACGGTGCCGTCGTCCTGGATGTCGATGTCGGCGCCCGTCACCGCGATGATCTCGTTGATCCGCTTGCCCTTCGGCCCGATCACCTCGCCGATCTTGTCCACCGGGATCTGGATCGTGATGATCCGCGGCGCCTTCGGGTTCACCTGGTCGCGCGGTGCGGGGATGGCCTCATCGATCACGTCGAGGATGATGTGCCGCGCGTCGCGCGCCTGCTTCAGCGCGCCGGCGAGCACCTCGCCCGGCAGGCCCGTGACCTTCATGTCGAGCTGGATCGCCGTCACGAACTCGCGCGTGCCGGCCACCTTGAAGTCCATGTCCCCCAGGGCATCCTCGGCTCCGAGGATGTCGGTCAGGGTCACGAAGGTACCGCCCTCGGCGATCATGCCCATCGCGATGCCCGCGACCGGAGCCTTGATCGGGACCCCGGCGTCCATCAGCGACAGGGTCGAGCCGCAGACGCTCGCCATCGACGTGGAGCCGTTCGACGACAGGACGTCGGAGACCAGGCGCAGCGCGTAGGGGAACTCGTCCTCCTTCGGCACGACCGGGATCAGGGCCCGCTCGGCGAGCGCCCCGTGCCCGATCTCGCGCCGGCGCGGCGATCCCACGCGGCCCGTCTCACCGGTGGAGTACGGCGGGAAGTTGTAGTGGTGCATGTAGCGCTTCGTGTCCTCCAGGTCGAGCGTGTCGATCATCTGGGTCATGCGCAGCATCCCGAGCGTGGTGACGTTCAAGACCTGCGTGTCGCCGCGCTGGAACAGCGCCGACCCATGCGCCCGCTTCAGGACGCCGACCTCGGCCGAGAGCGGCCGGATGTCGGTGGCCGTGCGGCCGTCCAGGCGGATGCCCTCGTCGATCACGCGCTTGCGCATGACCTTCTTCTGCAGGTCTTTCCACGCCGGGCCGAACTCGGCCTGACGGGCGAGGTAGGCCTCGGTGCCGTAGAACTCCGCGAGGTGGAGCTTCGACTCCTCCTTGAGGGCGTCGAGGGCGGCCTCGCGCTCGGCCTTGCTTGGCACGATCGCGCCCGACAGACGCTCCTTCGCGAACGCGGACAGCGCGTCGAACAGGTCCTGCCCGTACAGCGGCTTCGGTTCGAACGGCTGCTCCTTCACGCCGGCCTCGGCGAGGAACTCGACCTGGCGCTCGATCACCTCGTCGATCGCGCGCTTCGCGGCCTCGAGGCCCTCGGCGACGATCTCCTCGGTCGGCGCCGCGGCGCCGGCGGCGATGAGGGCCCAGGCGTCGTCGGGCGCCTCGCCCTCGATCATGAGGATGTCGACCCCGCCGCCGTCGTTGCGACGGCCGGCGACGACCACGTCGAACGTCGCCTCCTCGGTCTGCTGGAACGTCGGGTTCACGACCCAGTCGCCGTCGATCAACGCGACCCGCACCGCGCCGACGGGCCCGTCGAACGGCAGGCCGGCGAGGCAGGTCGCGAGCGACGCCCCGTTCATCGCCGGGATGTCGTAGGGGTTCTCGCCGTCGACACCGAGGATCGTGATGACGACCTGGACCTCGTCGCGGTATCCGTCGCGGAACGTCGGGCGGAGCGGCCGATCGATCAGGCGGGCCGTGAGGATCGCGGTCTCGGACGGACGGCCCTCGCGACGGAAGAAGCTGCCGGGGATCTTCCCCGCCGCGTACATCCGCTCCTCGACGTCGATCGTGAGCGGGAAGAAGTCGATCCCTTCGCGGGGGTTCGAACTGACGCAGGTGGCGAGCACCTGGGTCTCGCCGTAGGTGACGACGGCGGCGCCGTCGGCGAGCGGGGCGAGCTTGCCCGACTCGAAGGACAGGGTCTGGTTCCCGAAGGACCAGGTCTTGCTGGTGGTGGTGGCCATCGGCCGGTTGCCTCCTTGGGCGTTCGTCGAGCGCGGGTGCGCTCGATCGCGGTGGAGACGCCGGGGTTTCGGCCAGTTGTCAGTGGTGGGCCTCCGAGCGCGTGGTTCGGGGGCTCGCTACTGATAACCGACCTCGTCGTCGTCGCCTCCCGGGACGGGTCAGGTCGTTCGCATCCCTCCTTCGGCGGCCGGGCCGCGCGCGCTGCTTATCGCCGGAGCCCGAGCTTCGCGATCAGGTCGCGGTACCGCTCGATGTCCTGGCGCTTCAGGTACTCGAGGAGGCGCCGACGCCGACCCACCATCTTCAGCAGGCCACGCCGGGAGGCGTGGTCCAGCTTGTGGGTCTTCAGGTGCTCGGTCAGCTCGGCGATGCGCTGCGTCAGCACCGCGATCTGGACCTCGGCGGAGCCGGTGTCGCCCGCGGAACGGGCGTGTTCCTCGATCAGTTGGGTCTTGGCTTCGTTGGTGAGCGTCATGGTCAGCTACCCAGGCTACCAGCGACGATGCGCGGCCGTCCTCCGGTGGTGGCGCGCTAGCCGGCGAGCACGGGGTGGCCGTCCGAAACGATCCGCGTCGGCAGGAGCCGTCCCTGGAACCGCCCGTTCGGCCCGACCGTGACCTCGGCCACCGCCGTCGTCGCCCCCTCGACCGAGAGGGCCGGCCACACGAAGTTCCCGAGGCCCCAGAAGATCGGCCGCCCGTGGTACCTGCTCATCGGCTGCAGCCGGTGGGAGTGATGCCCGAAGATCACGTCGGCCCCGGCGTCGATCATCGCGTGCCCCTCGCGGACCTGGTAGTCGCGGGGCGCCGTGTCGAGCTCGACCCCCCAGTGGATCGCCACGACCACGATGTCGGCGACCTCGTCGGCGGCCCGGATCGCGCGCAGCTTCAGCTTCAGGCTGTGGCCCGTTGCCGTGCCGGGCTTGTGCGGTCCCGCCGTCTGGTTCAACGGGTCGAGCACCTCCCCGAACCCGACGACCGCGACGATCCACCCGTGCAGCTCGAAGAGGGCCGGTCGCTCGGCCGCCAGCTCGTTCCGCCCGGCGCCGACCGGCGAGATCCCCGCCTCGCGGAGGTTCTTGATCGAGTCGAGCAGTCCGCGCGGACCCTGGTCGTAGCCGTGGTTGTTCGCGAGATTGCCGACGTCGACGCCGGCGGCGAGCGCCGCAGGGAGCGCGTCCGGATCGCACCGGAAGTTGAACTCCTTCGGGATCGGATCGACGATGTCGGTCGACGGGCACTCGTGGTTGATCACGGTGAGGTCGTCGCGACGGAACAGGCCGCCCAGCCCGGACCACGCCCACCCGTATCCCCGCGAGGCGAAGACCGGCAGGTAGCTCGGGTCCAGGCTGACGTCCCCCGTGCCGTGGATCACGATCGTCCCCTTCGGCTCGGGCGAGGGTGAGGGCGTCGGTGTCGGGGTCACGGTCGGCTCCGGGCCAGGGCCCGTGGGCCCGGTTCCGCCGACCGAGCCCGCCCCTCCGGTCCCGCGGGCCGCGGTGGAGTCCCGCCCCGCCATCGCCGAGGCCGCCATCATCCCGACCCCGACGAGCGCGATCAGCACCAGCAGCACCCAGAACGGGAACGGGGCCTTGCGGGCGTGGCGACCGGTCATGGGAAGGTCCTCAGCTGGTCTCGGCGTCGGGAACGATCACCCGGGTCCGGCGCACGTCGTCGGCGATCGCGGCGATCAGGTCGTCCACCGCATCGTACTTCTCCTCGTCGCGCAGACGGGCCCAGAACTCGATCGCGATCGCTCGCCCCCGCAGGTCCCGGGCCTCGAAGTCCAGCAGGAACGCCTCCACGTGCAGCGGCTCGACGCCGAACGTGGGGTTCGTCCCGACGTCGATCGCGGCTCGGTGCCGTGCCCCGTCGAGCTCGGCCACGCCGGCGTAGATCCCCTGCCCGGGCAGGAGCAGGCGCGGCCACGTCCGCAGGTTCGCCGTGGGGAAGCCGAGGCCGGCCCCCCGCCCGTGGCCGGAGACGACCTCGCCGTCGAGCGTGAAGCGGCGGCCGAGCGCGGCGGCCGGCCAGTCGAGGTCGCCGGCGGCGAGCGCGTCGCGCACCGACGAGGACGAGACGGTCCGCCCGTCGAGCTCCAGCAGCCCCACGCCCTCGGCCGTGAGCCCGTACGGCTCGCCCATCGACGGGAGGACCTCGACGGTGCCGAGGGCCCGGTGCCCGAACGTGAAGTTCGCGCCCATCACCGCGTGCTCGGCGTGCACGCCGCGGACCAGGACGTCTCGCACGAACGCCTCGGCCGGGATCTGCGAGAACGCGGCCGTGAAGGGGATCACGACGAGGACCTCGACCCCGGTCTCGGCGACCAACGCGGCCTTGCGCTCCACCGTGGTCAGCAAGCGCGGCTCCTTCCCGGGCGTCAGCACCTCGCGAGGATGGCGATCGAAGGTGATCGCGACGGGTCGCGCACCGCGTTCGCGTGCTGCCTCGACCGTGCGCCCGAGCACCGCACGGTGCCCGAGATGCACCCCGTCGAAGAACCCGACGGTGACCACCGCCGCCGCGTCGTCGAGCGCCAACGGCCCGTCTGCCTGCACGATCCGCATCCGGCGCAGCGTACCGGACCGCTCCGGACCGACCGCCCCACGGAGCGTATCGCCCGGACCCGGTTCGCGCCCCCGCCGGGGTACGGTTGGCCCCCATGACCCGGCGCACGACGTGGACGAGCACCGTGGCGATCCTCTGCACGATCGCGCTCACCGGGGGCTGCGCGCGGTCCGGCTCGGCGCCGCCCGTCTCGGCGCTCGACGACGACGCGGTCACGATCGGTTCCTTCGACTTCCCGGAGAGCGCGCTGCTCGCGGAGCTGTACGCCCAGGCCCTCGAGGGCCACGGGATCCGGGTCGAGCGCCGATTCGAACTCGGCCCGCGGGAGCTCGTCCTCCCGGCCCTCCAGCGTGGCCTGATCGAGCTGGTCCCGGAGTACGCGGGCAGCGCGCTCTCCTACCTGGGCGGCACGCCGTCCGCCGCGACGATGCCCACGGTGCTGAGCCTGCGCGGCGCGCTCGCCGGACGGGGGTTGTCCGCCTTGGCACCGGCGCTCGCCCAGGATCAGAACGGGTTCGTGGTCACCGCCGAGACGGCCTCGCGGCTCGGGCTGCATGCCCTGTCGGACCTCGCCCCTCGAGCGGACGAGCTGACGATGGGCGGGCCGGCGGAGTGTCCGACGCGCCAGCTCTGTCTGCGTGGGCTCGAGGACACCTACGGCCTGCGGTTCGGCGGGTTCCTCGCCCTCGACGCCGGGGGCCCGCTGACCCTGGAGGCGCTGCTCTCGGGCGCGATCGACGTCGGCCTGATGTTCACGACCGACGGCACGATCGAACGGCGAGGGTTCGTCCTGCTCGACGACGACCGAGACCTCCAGCCCGCCGAGAACGTCACGCCGGTCGTCCGCACCGACGTCCTCGGTCGCTTCGGGCCCGAGCTGAGCGGGCCGCTCGACGCGATCGCCGCCGTCCTCGACACGCAGACCCTCCGCGGCTTGAATGCCGCCGTCGACGCCGGCGCGTCGATGTCCGAGGTCGCCCGCAACTGGCTCGACGCCCACGGATTGCGCGCGGGATAGAGTCGCGCGAAGAGCATGGACGCCATCGAGGACCGGCCCGAGGGATCCACCCAGCCGATCGCACCTGCCCGGCAGAGCGTCCTGCGCAGCGGGAGCCGGCGACGGCCGAGCGGGGAGCCGCCCCCGCTCCCCCGGGAGCTCGGGGGTTCGGGGAAGTTCCTGATCCTGATGGTCGCCTACTTCGCGAGCGTGCTGCTTGGCGTCCTGTTCTTCCAGCCGTTCGAACGGCTCTTCGAGCGCTGGGACACCGAGCGGATGCGGTGGCTCGCCTCGATCCGGACCGATGCGCTGACGGAGTGGATGCTCGCGATCGGGCTGCTCGCGTCCCGGTGGACGATCCGCATCCTGCGGTGGAGCGCGTTCCTCGGGCTCGTGGTCTTCCGACGGTGGCGCCACCTGCTCGTCTTCGTGGGCGCGATCGTCGCCGTCGAGATCATCGCGTACCAGACCGCGCTCTTCATCGCTCGTCCACGACCGCTCGGGATCGAGATCCTCGGACCGTGGAGCGGCTTCTCGATGCCGTCGAGGCCGCTCGCCGGCCTGGCCGTCACGCTGGTCGGCATCAGCTACTCGTTCATCCCGTCGGGGCGCTGGCGATACCGAGCGAAGTGGGTGATCGCCGTCGTGCTCGCGGTGCTCTCGCTCGCGGGCGTCTACCTGGCGGTCGACCAGCCGACGAGCGCCGCGTTCGGCGCGATCTTCGGGTTCGCCGTTGGCCTCGTGGCCTTCCGCTGGTTCGCGCCGAACGACGTCTACCCCGTCACGTACCGGCGCGGGAAGGCGGCGCACCTCGACGTGGGCGGGCGCCGCGGAGAGGCGATCCTCCGCGCGATCGAGGATCAGCTCGGGTTCGTGGTCACCGAGGTGAAGCCGGTGGGGCTCGCCGGCTCGGGCGGATCCACGCCGCTCCGCCTGCGCGTCGAGGCGACCTCGGAGGACCCGGAGCGCTACCTGTTCGCGAAGCTCTACGCGAAGAACCACGTCCGGGCGGACCGCTGGTACAAGCTCGGCCGCACGATCCTGTACGGGCAGCTCGAGGACGAGACGCCGTTCCAGTCGGTTCGCCGGTTCGTCGAGTACGAGGACTACACGCTGCGGCTGATGGCGGACGACGGCCTGCCCGTCCCGCGCCCGTACGGGATCGTCGAGATCACGCCGGAGCGCGAGTACATGATCGTGATGGAGTTCTTCGAGGGCGCGGTGGAGCTCGGCGACGCGGACGTCTCCGATCAGGTGATCGACGAGGGCCTCGCACTGATCCGCCGGATGTGGGACGTCGGCCTCGCCCATCGCGACGTCAAGCCCGCGAACCTGATGGTGCAGGACGGCGAGCTGCGCCTGATCGACGTGTTCTTCGTCCAGGTGCGGCCCTCGCCGTGGCGACAGGCCGTGGACCTCGCGAACATGATGCTCGTGCTCGGCCTGCGGACCGACGCCCGCCGGGTATACGAACACGCCCAGCACTGGTTCAGCCCCGACGAGATCGCCGAGGCGTTCGCCGCGGCGCGAGGGGTCGCGAGCCCCACGCAGCTGCGGACGATGCTCAAGCAGGACGGTCGGAACCTCCTCGAGGAGTTCCGCGCCCTCGCACCGCCGCGGGATCCGATCAAGATCCAGCGATGGAGCCTGCGCCGCGTCGGTCTCGCGATGCTCGTCCTCCTGCTCGGGCTGATCGCTTTCGCGTTCGTGGTCTCGAACTGGGAGGCCTTCGCGTGAGCCGCCGCGCCGTCATCCTGCTGGCGACCTGCTTGTCGCTGCTGGCCCCCGCGTGCTCCAGCAGCCAGTCGATGCTCCCACCCTGCAACCGGCCGGACGACCGCACGCTGATCCTGATCGCACAGGCGGTCCCGAGCGCGACGAAGCTCCCGTGTATCACGGCGATCCCGGCCGGTTGGACGTTCGGGGGTGCGCTCGTGGAGGCGGACCTCGCGCGGATGTGGCTCGATTCGGACCTCGGCGGACTCCACGCCGTGCAGATCGACCTGGTGCAGCGATGCGAAACGGCGGGCGCCGTGGAGGTCCCGCCGGGCCCGGGCGAGGGCGGGACCAAGGTCTTCCAGCTCCCGGTCAGCCTTCCGCCGCTCTACGTGGCCACGAGGTTCGTCGTGTTCCCCGGCGGGTGCCTGCGCACCGAGTACCGCTTCGTCGCCGATGCCCCCGCGTCCCTCGCGATCGAGGCCGACGCGGCGATCGACTTGATCGCACGCTCGGCCGTGGCCGCGGAGGTGGAGGACGAGTTCGGCCTCCCGCTCTGCGGGGTGGGCACCCCGGAGTGCGCGGGAGGCGACGGGTGAGCGCGGGAGCGGGCACCTCGCGGACGCCGGAGCTCCCCGCCCTCCGCGATCATCGCCGCGCGCTCTGGTACGCCTTCGCCCTGCTGGCGTCGCTGGCGTTCGTCCTGTTCGCCGTCGGCCGGCATCCGCCCGACGCGGCGCCGCTGACGACGATCCGGTTCGTCGGCGAGTTCGACCTGTCCATGTACCGATGGATGGACGACATCCGCATCGCCCCGCTGACGTGGGTGTTCCGGTTCCTGAACGTCGTCGGCGGGGGCCTCGTGACGATCCCGATCCGGGTGCTCGCGTCGCTCGTGCTGGCGTTCCAGCGGCGCTGGCGCGCCCTCGCCGCCTTCCTGCTCACGTGGGCGGCCTCCGAGCTGATCCTCGGCTGGCTGAAGGACTGGTTCCACCGGGGTCGGCCACCCGGCGGCCTCGTCGAGACCGTCGGCTTCTCGTTCCCGTCGGGGCACGCCGTCGCCGGCGCCGCCACCGCGGTCGCGCTCGTGCTCGCCTTCATGCCGGCCGGCCACGAGCGTCGCGTGTGGGAGTGGATCGCCGCCGGGTTCGCCTTCGTGATGGCCTTCTCGCGCGTCTACCTGTACGCGCACTGGTTCTCCGACGTCGTCGCCGGCGTGTTGCTGGGGTCGGGCCTCGCGATCGGCGCGGCCGCCCTCACGACCGAGATCCGCGACCTGTTCGCCGAACACCGGATCAGGTCGGAGCCAGGATGACCTGGGGGCGGCCCTTCGTCCCCTCGTCGGCGTAGACGCCGATCAGCCCGCCGTCCGGATCGAACACGGCGTACGGCCCCTCGATCCCCGCGGGGCCGAGGATGCGCCCGTGCCGTGCCGCCGTCGCCTCGTGCTCGTCGAGGCCGAGCCGCGGGAGGTGCGCGACGGCCCGCGCGAGCGGCCAGGGCGTCCCCGGAGCGTCCGGAGCGGTCGAGTCGTCCACCGAGAACGGCCCGATCGCGGTCCGCCGCAGCCGGACCAGGTGCGCACCGCAGCCGAGGCGGTCCCCGACGTCCGCCGCGAGGACGCGCACGTACGTCCCGCTCGTGCAGGTCACCACGAACGCCGCATCGCCACCGTCGAACGCCTCGAGCGCGAACCGGTCCACGCGGATCGGCCGCGGCTCGGCCTCCAGCTCGACGCCGCGGCGGGCGGCCTCGTACAGCTTCGTCCCCCCGACCTTGACGGCGGAGAACGCGGGCGGACGCTGGAGGGACTCGCCCTCGAGCGCGGCCATGGCGCCACGGACGTCGTCGGCGGAAGCGGCAACCTCGACCGGAGCTCCCACCGCGTCCCCGTCGGCGTCGAGCGTCGTGGTCCGGATCCCGAGGCGCATCGTCCCCTCGTACGTCTTGGGGAGGCCGGCCAGGAACCGCAGGAGCCTCGTCGCCCGGCCCACCCCCACCAGCAGTAAGCCGGTCGCCATCGGATCGAGCGTCCCGGCGTGGCCGACCCGGCGGATCCCGAGGGCGCTCCGGATCCGGTCGATCGCGTCGTGGGACGTGATCCCGCCCGGCTTGTCGATCAGCAGGAGCCCATCGGACCCGGGATCGCTCACGGCTCGGCGCGTTCGCCCCGGAGCGCGCCGACCAGCCGCGTGATCGTCTCGGCCGGGCCGTGCTCGGACGTGTATCCCGCCGCGAGCCGGTGGCCACCGCCGCCGAAGCGGGCCGCCACCGCAGCCAGGTCGTGGGCCCCGCGCGACCGGACGCTGACCTTGAAGCGGCCGTCCTTCTGCTGCTTCACCACCGCGGCGACGTCGACGTCGCGGGCGGTCCGCAGCACGTCGATCAGGTCGTCGGTCTCGCTCGGATGGACGCCCGCCTCGGCGAGATCCGCCTGCGTGAGGTACGTCCAGACCAGATCCCCGTCCAGGTCGACGGCGAGCCGGCCCATCGCGGTCGCCACGAGGCCCAGGTACTCGCGGGGGTTGTCCTCGTAGAGGGCTTGCACGAGGGCAGAGTGATCGAACGGGTGCTCGCGGAGCGCGGCCGCGACGCGGAGCGTCTCGGGCGTGGTGGCCTCGTACTGGAACCGGCCCGTGTCGGTGACCAGCCCGGCGTACAGGCAGATCGCGGTCGCGTCCGGCATCGGCCCCCCGATCTCGCCGACGAGTCGGAAGACCACCTCGCACGTGGACGAGGCGGTCGGGTCGATCAACGGGATCGTCCCCACGCCGTCGTTCGAGCGATGGTGGTCGATCCAGATCAGCTCCTCCGCCTTCGCCGCCGGTCCGCCGAGCCCGCCGAGGCGGTCGAACGAAGCGCAGTCGCAGGTGACCATCACCCGCGGAGCGGCCGGGAACCGATGCAGGTCCACGAGGTCCTCCGAGCCGGGGAGGAGCGCGGCCCACCGCGGCGGCTCCAGCGGCTCGTTGGGGTACGAGCAGGTCGTCGCGGTCCCGCGCGCGCGCAGGAACGCGGCCAGGCCGAGCATCGAGCCCAGCGCGTCCGCGTCGGGGTTCACGTGACAGGCGAGGTCCACCTCGGGCGCGTCGCCGAGGACCGCCGCCGCGCGGCGCAGGGCCTCATCGATCGACATCGGGCGCCTCCCGATGGAGCTCCTCGATCAAGCGGTCGATCCGATCGGCCGACTCGATCGTCCGGTCCTCCTCGAACTCGAGCTCGGGCAGGAACTTGAGGCGGACCTGCTTGCCGATCGCCGTCCGCAGGTGTGGCGTCGCGGACCGCAGCCCGGCGCGCGTGGCGCTCCGCGCCTGGTCGTCGCCGAACGCCGTGTAGTAGACCCAGGCGTGACGCAGGTCGGCGGTCACCCGCACTCCGGTGACGGTCACGAACCCGATCCTCGGGTCCTTGAGGCGCGGGATCTCCTCGGCGAGGACCTCACGGAACTCCTCGCCGACCCGGTCGGTGCGGGGTCCTTGCGGCATACGGCCAGCCTATCGACCGTGCCTCGGCCCGTCCGCCCGGGCTCAGTCGTCCGGTCCGTGGAACGAGACCTGGCGATCGATCACGTCGACCTCGCGGAAGCGCTCGACGAACCGCTCGACCTCCTGGATCACGCGTCGGACGTGGAACGGTTCGCCCGCGACGGTCGCGACCGCGAGCCCGCAACGTTGCCACAGGTCGTGATGATCCACCTCGGCGACCGAGACGTTGAAGGTGGATCGCAGGCCGTTCGTGAGCGCCTTGACGACGTGGCGCTTCTCCTTGAGCGAGCGGCACCCGGGGATCCGCAGGTCGAACCGCTCGAGCGCGACCAGCATCGCCTAGATCGAGCGTGCCACCTCGCGGACCTCGAAGGCTTCGATCACGTCGCCCTCCTTCACATCCTGGAAGTTCTCGACGCTGATCCCGCACTCATAGCCCTGGGCGACCTCGCGAACGTCGTCCTTGAACCGGCGCAGGGATCCGATCCGTCCCTCGTAGACCACGATGCCGTCGCGAACGATGCGGGCCTGCGCGTCGCGCGGGATGTTCCCCTGCGTCACGTAGCAGCCGGCGACCACGCCGAGCTTCGGAACCCGGAACGTCGCGCGCACCTCCGCCTGACCCAGCTCGATCTCCTGCTCCTCCGGCTTCAGCATGCCGGATAGCGCCGCCTTGATGTCGTCGATCGCGTCGTAGATCACCCGGTACAGGCGGATGTCCACGCCCTCGCGTTCGGAGAGCTCGCGGGCCTTCACGTCCGGACGAACGTTGAACCCGATCACGATCGCGTTCGACGTGAGGGCCAGCGAGACGTCGTCTCCGGTGATCCCCCCGGCCGCCGCCCGCACGATGTTGACCCGGACCTCGTCCTGCGGCAGCTTGAGCAACGCGTCGGTGAGGGCGCCGAGCGACCCCTGCACGTCGGTCTTCACGACCAGGTTCAGCTCGGGGATCTCGGCGCGCTCGGCCGCGCGCAACAGGTCCGACAGCGTCGGCGGCCGCGTGGCCACCTGCTCGGCGGCGCGGGTCCGCGCCTCGCGCTCGGACGCCACGTGACGCGCCTCCCGCTCGTCTGCGACCTGGCGGAAGTCGTCGCCCGACGCCGGCACCGCGCTCCACCCGAGGACGACCACCGGCTTCGAGAGGCCGGCCTTCGCGACCGGATCCCCGTTCTCGTCGATCATCGCCCGGACCTTCGCGTAGACGGTCCCTGCCACGAGGGCTTCGCCGACCTCCAGCGTCCCCCGCTGGACGAGGACCGTGGCCACCGGACCGCGACCCTTGTCCAGGTGCGCCTCGATCACGGCGCCGCGGGCGCGCCCGGTCGGGACGCCCTTCAGCTCCTCCAGGTCCGCGACCAGCAGGATCGTCTCGAGGAGCGTGTCGAGGTTCGACTTCTCGCGGGCGGAGACGTCGACGAACTCGTACGTGCCGCCCCACTCCGCCGGAACGATCCCCTGCTCCACCATCTGCTGGCGGACCCGCGCGGGGTCGGCGTCGTCCTTGTCGATCTTGTTCACGGCCACCACGATCGGGACGCCAGCCGCTTTCGCGTGATCGAGCGCCTCGATCGTCTGCGGCATCACGCCGTCGTCGGCCGCCACCACCAGGACCACGACATCGGTGATCTTGGCGCCCCGCGCGCGCATCGCGGTGAACGCCTCGTGGCCCGGCGTGTCGATGAACGTGATCTCGCGGTCGCCGGCGTGGACCTGATACGCGCCGATGTGCTGGGTGATGCCGCCGAACTCACCGGCCACCACGTCGGTCTCCCGGATCGCGTCGAGGAGCTTCGTCTTGCCGTGGTCGACGTGACCCATGACCGTGACGACCGGCGGGCGGGTCACGAGCGACGCGGCGTCCTCCGCCTCGAGCTCCTCCGGCTCCTCCTCGTCCTCCACACCGACGATCTCCGCCGCGTAGCCCAGGTCGTCCGCGATCAGCACGATCCCCTCGTCGGAGAGGGACGTGGTCGCGGTCGCCATCTCGCCGGCGAGGAACAGGATCTTCACGATGTCGGCCGGCGACCGGTCGAGCTTGTCGGCGATCGACTGCGGCGTCGAGCCGCGAACGAACTGCATCACGGGCAGCGACGGTTTCAGCGGGACCGCTTGCGCCGGGGCGGGTACCGCCGCGACCGGCGCCGCGGTGGCCGCGACCGGCTGGGCCGCGACCTCCTGGGCCGCGACCGCCGTCGTCGCGACCGCCGGCGCGGCGACCTCCGTCGTCGCGACCGCGGGCTCGGCGGGCGCCTGGGCCGCGACCGCCTTCTTCTCGGCGGGCTTCGGTTTCGGCTTCGGCTTGCGAGGCACCGGAGGCGGCTCGAGGACCTCGCGGCGTTTGGGGGCCGCGCCGGTCGCCTTGCCCCCGGAGGCTCGGAGGCGAGGGATCAGGTCCTCGGGCACGCTGGATGAGGCCGACCTCCCGGTCGACCCCATCTGCTCGAGCGCGGCCAGCAGCTCCTTGCTAGTGACGCCGAGCTCTTTCGCCAGCTCGTGAACCCTCATCCCCGTTCCAGCACCCCCTCGATGGCGACCCTTAGCCTACCCAGTTCGTCGTTCCCACCAGCCGTTCGCAGCGCCCGACCGAGCGCACCGCGTCGCAGCGCCAGCTCGACGCAGGCCGCATCGCGGTGCACGTAGGCGCCCCGACCGGGGGCCGAGCCGGACGGATCCGGCGTCGGGCATCCGCCGCGCTCGACGAAGCGGAGCAGCGCGCCCTTCGGGGCACGCCCGCGGCACCCCACGCAGGTGCGCTCGGGCACCCCGCGCGGCGACACGCACCTACTCCGTCGGCGCCTCGACGACCTCGGGGATGGTCTCGGCGGCGACCGGCTCGGCCGGAGCCTCCGCCGGTTCGCCGTCGCTCGCAGCGGGCGTCCCGATCGCGGCACCCGCAGGCAGCTCCGTCGGAGCCTCCGCCGGCGCGCGCTGCTCGTCCCCGAACTGCGACTCGCTCTTGATGTCGATCCGCCACCCGGTGAGGCGCGCGGCGAGCCGGGCGTTCTGGCCTTCCTTCCCGATCGCGAGCGAGAGCTGATAGTCCGGAACGATCACGAGCGCGGTCGAGGTGTCTGGGTCGATCCGGACCTCCTTGACCTTGGCCGGCTGGAGGGCGTTCGCGACGAAGGCCGGCGTGTCCGCGCTCCACGGCACGACGTCGATCTTCTCGCCCCGGAGCTCGTTCACGACCATCCGGACGCGCGAGCCCTTCGGCCCCACGCACGCGCCGACCGGGTCCACCCCCGGCTCGTTCGACACCACCGCGATCTTCGAGCGGTGTCCGGGCTCGCGCGCCACGGCCTTGATCTCGACGATGCCCTCCTCGATCTCGGGCACCTCCATCGCGAACAGCGCCTTCAGCAGTCCTGGGTGTGAGCGGGAGACGACGATCTGGGGGCCCTTGGTCCCGCGGCGTACCTCGGTGATGTAGGCCTTCAGGCGCTCGCCGTGCCGGTAGGGCTCGGACGGGACCTGCTCGGCCTGCGGGAGCAGCGCCTCGACCTTGCCGAGGTCGAGCAGCGTGTACCGCCGCTCCTGCTGCTGGACGATGCCCGTGACGACGTCGCCCTCGCGACCGGCGAACTCCTCGTAGGTCATCTCCCGCTCCGCGTCGCGGAGCTTCTGGAAGATCACCTGCTTCGCCGTCTGGGCGCCGATCCGTCCCTTGAACTCGTCGGTGACCTCGACCTCTTCCTCGCCGATCACCTTCATCTCGAGCGCGGGCGGTGCGGCCTCCTCGCCCTCGGCGGGGGCCGGGGCCTCGACCTCGACCTCCTCGAGCTGCTGCATCCACATGCGCAGGTCGCCCGTCTCGGGGTCGATCACGGCCCGGAAGCCCACGAACTCGTCGTCGGCGGTCGGGTGCTCCTGCTTCCACCAGGTCTTGTAGGCGGAGGCCATCGCCTCCTCCAGACCGGCCAGGATCGTCTCGAAGGCGATCCCCTTCTCGCGCTCCAATTCGCGGAGCGCCGCGATCATCTCGGCGTTCATCTGCTGCTCCCCTTCAGTTCCGCATCCCAGTCGACGACGGTGCGTGCGGACGCGACCTCGTCGTAGCGGACGCGCTGCTCGCCGCCGGACGTGGCGATCACGATCGCCTCGTCATCGGCCGAGACCAGCTCGCCCTCGTGGATGGTCGACCCGACGTTCCCGCGGACCCGCAGCCGGACCAGCTGGCCCACCGCGCGTCCGAAGTCCTTCGGGCGCTTCAGCGGGCGCTCGATGCCCGGCGACGAGACCTCCAGCGAGTACGGCCCGGGCTCGAAACCCTCCAGATCGAGGCGCCGGGAGATCCGCTCCGAGAGCTCCGCGATCGTCTCCAGGTCGACCCCGCCGTCGCGGTCCACGACGACCCGGAGGGTCCGCCGACCGGCGGTCCGGCCGAAGCTCACGTCCACGAGCTCCAGCCCGGCGCCTTCGACGACCGGGCGTACCAGCGTCTCCGCCTCCACGGCCCGGTCACCCCTTCCGAACGAAAAGGTGGGCGCGAGCCCACCTCCGGCCATCCTCGGCTGCCTTGACAGGGGTCAGTATAGCCGGTCCCACCGGGAACCGGCGGGCGGTGACCCTGGGTCAGAGGGCGCGGCGCTGGCCGTCGGACGTCGACCAGTGGTCGCGGCCGTGCATCCGGCGGGCGATCCGCGCATCGTCCCAGCCCTCGTGCACCCGGATCCCGAGTCGCTCGGCCACCTCGCGCGCGGCGTCGGGGGACGGGAAGACATCGCGGACCCAGTCGCCCGTCGCGTCGATCAGCAACAGGTCCCAGGTCTCCCGGCCGACGTGCTGCAGGACCCCTTCCACCTGGGGCCGCAGCTTGACGAAGTCTCGAAGCGACGAGGCGATCCGGACCCGGGACATGACCGCAGCGTACGCGGCGCGACGAGCCGCGGCGAGCCAGCTCACGGAGCGGCGGCGAGGGCCTCCTCGGCCGCCTGCGCGGCCTCGAACGATCCCGCCTGCGTGCGTTCCCCGGTGGCCCGCACCTTCAGGTCCACGGTACCGGCGGTGACGCCGCGCTTGCCGACCACGACCTGCACCGGATAGCCGATCAGGTCGGCGTCGGCGAACTTGACGCCCGCGGTCTCGTCCCGATCGTCGAGTACCGCGTCCACCCCGCGCTCAAGGAGCTCGGCGTACACGCGCTCCGCCTCGGCCACGGACGCCTCGTCGTCCCGCGTCGCGACGATCACGGCGACCTCGAACGGCGCGAGCGCCTTCCGCCACACGATCCCCGACTCGTCGTGGGACTGCTCGACGGCGGCGGCCAGGATCCGCGTGATCCCGATCCCGTACGAACCCATCTGGAACGGCTTCTCGGTCCCGTCTTCGTCGACGAACCGAGCGCCGAGCGGCGCCGAGTAGTGCGTGTGCAGCTGATAGATGTGTCCGACGACGATCGAGCGCCCGATCCGCAGGGACCCCCCGTCGATGGGGCATTGGTCGCCCTCACGGAACTCCACGACGTCCTCCCATCGATCGACCCGGAAGTCCCGCCCGACGTTCGCGCCCGTCACGTGCCGGTCGGTCGTGTTCGACCCGGTCACCCAGTCGCGACCCCCCCGGACGAGGTGGTCCGCGACGATCATGGTGTCGTCTCCGAACCCCTGGGGGCCGACGTAGCCCTTCGCGAACCCGCGCGAGGCGAACTCCGCGTCCTCGAACGGACGCACCTTCGCCGGGAAGACGAGCTTCTCGAGCTTGTTCACGCTCACCTCGCGGTCGCCCGGAACGAGGACGGCGGTGGTCCGGCCGGCAACGTCGAACATCACGCATTTCAGCGTCCTCGACGGCTCGACCTGCAGGAACGTCGCCAGCGCCTCGATCGTCGGTGTGCCGGGCGTGTCGACCTCCACGAGCGGTTCGGTCCCCTCCCCCGCCGGCTCGGGGGCCCTCGGCCTCGCGGCCTCCGTGTCCGCGAGGTAGTCGCCGTTGTCGCACTCGACGAACAGGTCCTCCCCCACGGTCGCCCGAGCCATGAACTCGTGATTCACGCCGCCGCCGATCTGGCCCGGATCCGCCTCCACGATGACGATGTCGAGCCCCAGGCGCTCGAACACGCGCACGTAGGCCTCGTACATGATCCGGTAGGACTCGCGCATGCCCGCCTCGTCGCGGTCGATCGAGTACGCGTCCTTCATCAGGAACTCCCGAGCCCGCAGGAGTCCGAACCGCGGCCGGAACTCGTCCCGGTACTTCCACTCCACCTGGTACACGTTCTTCGGGAGGTCCCGGTAGGAGGGCAGGTCCCCGGCGGCCAGGCCGGCGACCACCTCCTCTTCGGTCGGCCCCAGGACGAGTTCGCGCTCATGGCGATCCGTGAGCGTGAACATCACGTCGCCGTAGAGGTCGTACCGACCGGTGGCCTTCCAGGGCTCGGCCGGCAACACGATCGGCATCCGGAGCTCGACCGCGCCGGCCGCATCCATCTCCTCGCGGACGACGGCCTCGATCTTCCGCATCGACCGCAGCCCGAGCGGCATCGACGTGTACACGCCCGCCATGACCGGCCGGATGAATCCGGCGCGGAGCAGGAGCCGATGGCTCGCGATGTCGGCGTCGGCCGGGTCCTCCCGGAGCGTCGGCGCGAGATACCGAGACAGGCGCATGAGGTCCCACAGGATAGCCGCGCGACCCGCGCCGAACGGCCCACGTCCTCGGCCGAGCGGGGGATCGCGTCGTCCGGGCGTTGACACGGCGGCGCGTGCGCGGGACCATCCCTGCCTGATGCGGATGAGCGGAGCGGGCTGGGTCTGGCTCGAGGGCTCTCGGAGCCCGGGGTCGCCGCGCGCCTGACGCCAACCGCACCAGCGCACCCACCTCGCCCCGGGTTCCCCCGGGGCGTTCGTGTGTCAAGGCAGGAAGGGAGACCGTGGAACCGCAGCTGCAGGTCCGGCCGGATCGAGCGTCGTTCGACGCCTTGGCGCATGGATGGCCCCTGGTCCCGGTGTGGGCTGAGCTGATCGCCGACGTCTCGACGCCGGTCGGGCTCTTCCCGACGCTTGCCGGGGACGGGCCCGGGATCCTCCTCGAGTCGGTCGAGCGTTCGGAGCGTTGGGGACGGTTCTCGTTCGTCGCCGGCGACCCGGCCGGCGTCGTGGTCGTCGACGAGGACGGCGCCCGGATCACCGATCTCGTTCGTCCGCTCCCCGTCGAGGATCCCGCGCCGGGGACGGAGCCCCGGGCCGCGCTCACCCGCATCGCGCGCTCGCTGAACGGGCCACGGCCGACCGACCTCCCGCCGCTCACGGGCGGACTGATGGGGTACCTCGCCTACGAGGCGGCGGGGTTGCTGGACGGCCACCCCGCGCCCGAGGCCGGCTCCGCGCCGTGCCCCCCGATCGGCCTGCTCCTGATCGACCGGGCCGTTGTGTTCGACCACTGGCGGCAGCGGCTGATCCTGGTCGCGCACGCTCCGGCCGGCGGGTACGACGACGCGGTCGCGGCCCTGCACGCGCTGGCGGCGAGGATCGCCGCGGCCGAGGTCCCGCCGCTCCTTCCGGGGATCGAGGGGGCGCCGCTCGACGACGACGCCGATGCGAACATGCCGGACGAGGGGTACCGGTGGACCGTCGGGGCCTTCAAGGAGCACATCCGCGCGGGCGACATCTTCCAGGGCGTTCCCTCGCGTCGCGTGACGTTCGCCGCGCCCGAGGGCGGGTTCCCGATCTACCGGCGCCTGCGGGTGACGAATCCGGCTCCGTACATGTTCTTCGTGCGGATGCTCGGCATGGAGCTCGCCGGCTCCTCCCCCGAGCCCCTGGTCAGGGTCGAAGGGCGACGCGTCTCCACTCGGCCGATCGCGGGCACGCGGCCCCGGGGGCAGACCGAGGTGCGGGACCGGCTCCTGGAGCACGAGCTGCTTGCCGACCCGAAGGAGCAATCGGAGCACGCCATGCTGGTGGACCTGGCCCGCAACGACCTCGGCCGCGTCTGCGTCCCGGGCTCGGTGCGCCCCACCGAGCTGATGGAGGTCGAGCGGTTCTCGAAGGTGATGCACATCGTCTCGACCGTGGAGGGCGAGCTCCGCGAGGAGTTCCATCCGCTCGACGCGCTCGCCGTCACGTTCCCCGCGGGGACCGTCACGGGGGCCCCGAAGCGCCGGGCGATGCAGCTGATCGCCGACCACGAGCCCACCGCCCGGGGTCCGTACGCCGGGGCCGTCGGCTATCTGACGTTCGCGGGCGACCTGGACTTCTGCATCACGATCCGCACGGCCGTGGTCGTCGACGGGCGGGTGAGCGTCCAGACGGGTGCCGGCGTGGTCGCGGACTCGGATCCGCAGGCGGAGCTGGACGAGACGAAGAGCAAGGCCGCGGCGCTGCTCCCGGCGGTGGCGCCGGTCCGGTCGGCGGACGATACCCTCGCCGCCGGCCCGGAGGTGAGCCCGTGATCCTCGTCGTCGACCACTACGACTCGTTCGTCTACAACCTGGTGCAGCTCATCGAGAGCCTCGGGCGAGCGACCGAGGTCGTGCGGAGCGACGCGGAGCCCGCCGAGGCGCTCGCCGCTCGACGCCCCGAAGCCGTCCTGCTCTCCCCGGGCCCCGGACGCCCCGAGGACGCCGGGTGCTTCACCGAGCTCCTGCGGATCCTGCCCGAGCAGACCCCGATGCTCGGTGTCTGCCTCGGCCATCAGGCGCTCGGCGTCGTGTGCGGGGGCACCGTCGACCGCGAGACGCCGGTCCACGGCAAGGCCTCCCTCGTGTACCACGAAGGCAGGGGGATCCTCGAGGGCGTCAGCGATCCGTTCGAGGCCGGGCGCTACCACTCGCTCGTGGTCGAGCGCGACCGCTTCCCCGACGAGCTGGAGCTCACGGCGTGGACCGAGGACGGTCTCGTGATGGCGACCCAGCACCGGACGCTCCCGCGGTTCGGCGTCCAGTTCCACCCCGAGTCGATCCTCACCCCCGAGGGCCCGAGGATCGTCGAGAACTTCCTGGCCCTCACGCGCTGAGGCGTGGGTCCGTGTGTGTCCACGCTCCCACGAGGACGATGGAGATGACGACGCCGTCGGTCGCGCTCGTCTCCGCCAGCAGCCGCGCCTCGAGCGTGTCGGGGTCGATCTCTGCTTCGGTGACCATCCCGCTCCGCTCGAGCGTCGGGATCACCGACCGGAGGACGTCGGCCCAGAGGAATGCCGGCGCAGCGTCACCCCCGGCGATCGCGGCCTCAAGTCGGAGCTCGGGTGGGTGCAACCCCGCCTCGAGGAACGTCCGATACAGCCGCATCCCCATGCGCGACTCGACCCCGGCATGATCGAGGGCAGCGAGCAGCCACGCTTGCACCTGATCCCATAACGGGGTGCGCGGAAACGCGGGAAGGTAGTGATCGTCGCACTCCTGGAAGCAGACGAGGCCGCCCGGACGTACGAGCGCGGCCGCCTCGGCGAGCACCTTCGACGGGTTGGCCATGAACTGCAGCACGAAACGGCCGACGAGCGCATCGAACGGCGGCGCGGATGGATCGATCACCGTCGCGAGCGCCTCGAGGTCGCCCTCGCGGAACGTGACGTGAGCCAGGCGGGCCGCATCGGCGCGGCGCCGAGCAACGGCGATCGCTCGGGAAGAGCCCTCGACCCCGACGACCTCACCGTTGGTACCGACGACCCGGCCGGCGAGCATCGCTACGTCCCCCGCACCGGAGCCGAGCTCTAGGACCGCATCCCCGAAGCGAGCCCAGCATCGCGGAAGAGTCGCTCCGTGAAGGGATCGATGACCCGCGATTGAGCCTCGAGCCGCACCTCCTCATCCGCGCGGGAGCGATCGAACACGTATCCAGCCGCCGCATCCTTCGGCTCGTTCGCCATGACCCGCGGCATCATCGACCGCGCGCCTCGTCATGGTCAACGCGGCGCTTACGGAGCCGGGCAGCCCGGGCCGTAAGCGAACGAGGCCGAGTCCGGAGCGACGCGGCAGGCGGCGGCGTTCACCGCGACGAAGGCTCCGGCTGGGATCGACTTCAGCTCGTCCAGCAGGTCGTTCGTCCAGTGGTCGTTGACCTCGCCCTGGAAGTACCAGTCGCTGCCGTTGTCGGCGACGATCATCCCGTAGCGCTTCATCGCCTCGAGGATGACCTGGGCGTCGCGACCGAAGTCGCTGACGTCGAACCCGCTCTTGAGGCGGAACCGGGCGCCCATCGGCGGGCAGCTCGGGTCCGCCTCGCCGGCCTCGTGGCGAGCGGGCCAGACGTACCTCCGGGTGGTGCAGGACGCCGTGAACCGGATCGCATGAGCGATCACGCCGTCCCGCACCTCGTCCCACCGCACGAGGCCCGGGAAGATCGGGAGACCGGCGGCGTCGGCCGAGGTCCAGGTCGCGGGCCGGAGGTCGTTCGCGGTCGGTCCGGTCAGGGCGAAGATCGCGCCGCTGCCCGCGGTCGGGTCCCCGCCGTTCCAGTCGGCCGCGTACAGCTCGTACAGGACGCAGGCGTCCCGATCGATCATCATCGCGTGCGCGTCCGACCCGCCCTCGACGTGGATGTCGGGACCGAAGGGGTACGGGCCCGGATCGCTCTCGTCCGCGTACCAGAAGTCGATCCGGACCGTGTCGTGGTTCGTGCCGACCACGTCGAACGGCATCCCGTAGGCCGGCGGGCCGAAGTCGGGGTGCAGCCGTGTCGATCCCGCGTGCATCGCCCGCTTCCACGTCTTGCTCTTCCGGTGCACGGGCAGCCGCGAGACGTCCATGTTCCAGACGTTGTCGTCGGGGAACACCGTGCACCCGGTGCCCGGGACCGGGCCGCGGGCCGGGACCCTCGAGGTCCGCGCCTCCCCAGCCGGCCGACGCGATCCGTTCGCCCCGGTCGCCGACCCCGCGACGACCAGGCCGAGCGCGGCGGACACCGCCAGGATCGAGCGAAGCCTCATGCCGAGCATCATCGGCATCAGGCCGCTCGGGGGTTGAGCCGCTCCGCCACCTACTCTGACTCAGACTAGTTACGGGAGGCCCGCCTCGGCCGCCTGGCTCCGGTCAGACGAGGGCTTCCTCGGCGTCCGGGCCAGCCGCCCGCTTCTCCGCCGCCATCCGCTTCGCCTCGGCGACGAGCCGCACCACGAACTCGGACTCGGGGATCTTGTCGACGACCTCACCCTTCACGATCAGGAAGCCCTGGCCCTTGCCCGCGGCGATGCCTAGGTCGGCCTCCCGCGCTTCACCCGGGCCGTTGACCACGCACCCCATGACCGCCACGCGGACCGGCTGCGTGATCCCCTCCCGCTCGAGGGCCTCGTTGACCTCCTTCGTCAGACCGAGCACGTCGACCTCCGCGCGACCGCAGGACGGGCAGGCCACCAGGTCCAAGCCGCGCCGACGCAGCCCGAGGGACTCGAGGATCTTCGTCCCCACCTTGACCTCCTCGACGGGATCGTCCGTGAGCGACACGCGGATCGTGTCGCCGATCCCCTCCGCGAGCAGCGTGCCGATCCCCACGGCGCTCTTCACGCCGCCCATCGGCATCGGGCCGGCTTCGGTGACGCCGAGGTGCAGCGGGTAGTCGCAGGCGCCGGCAAGCCGACGGTAGGCCTCGATCATCACGCGGGGGTTCGAGTGCTTGACCGAGATCTTGATGTCGGTGAAGTCTTCCTCCTCGAGGATCCGCGCCTCGTTCAGCGCCGATTCGACGAGCGCGTCCGGCGTCGGCGCGCCGTGCTTCTCGAGCAGCTCCTTCTCGAGCGAGCCGGCGTTCACGCCGATCCGGATCGGGACGCCGCGCGCCTTCGCCTCGCGGGCGATCAGGCGCACCTTGTCCTGGTACTTGATGTTCCCCGGGTTGATCCGCAGGCCCTGGATCCCGGCCTCGAGCGCGGCCATCGCGTACTTCCACTGGAAATGGATATCGGCGACGACCGGCACGGTGGACTTCGCCGCGATCGCGACCAAGGCCTCGGCGTCCTCCCAGTGCGGGACCGCGACGCGGACGATGTCGACCCCGGCGGCCACGAGCGAGGCGATCTGCTGCAGCGTGGCGTTGATGTCCGACGTCTTGGTCGTCGTCATCGACTGCACGGAGATGGGTGCGTCGCCGCCGATCGGCACGCCGCCGATCCGGATCTGCCTCGTGGGGCGTCGTGCGCTCAGCATCGCTCCCGCCAGTCTACGGAGGGGGTCTGTCGACGAGGGACGGCGCTCAACTCCCGAAGACGTGGAACGTCACGCGTCGCGGCTTCGGCTCGTCCATCTCGAACAGCATCAGGCGCTGCCACCGGCCGAAGCCCGGCTCGCCGGCCACCACCGGGATCGCGTGGGACGTGGCGGACAGCAGCATCGCCTTGACGTGCGCGTGGCCGTTGCGGCGCTCGTCCTCGTGGAGGTTCTGCGTGCGGACCTCGAAGTCGTCGTGGGCGTAGTAGACGCCCTCCTCGGGGGCGAGGTCGGTCATCGCGCGGCGGAAGTCGGCGAGCGCACCGTCCTCCCATTCGTTGATCAGCAGGGCGCAGGTCGTATGCTCGCAGAACGCGATCGCCGCGCCTTCGGTGACCCCGGCGTCCTTGATCGCGCGTTGCAGGTCCTCGGTCAGATCGAGGTAGCTGTAGCGCTCGGGCGCCGCAACCTCCACGCTCGTCGTCGTCGACTTCACGGTTCCCCCCTCCGGCTCTTCGATGCGGATGCGACGGGGAGGTCGAACGCGAAGACGCTCCCCGAACCCGGCTCGCTCCGGGCGGTGATGTGCCCGCCGTGCGCCTCCACGACGGACCGCGCGATCGCGAGGCCGATGCCCGTGCCTCCGTCGCCGCGTGACCGCGCCGGGTCGGCGCGGTAGAAGCGCTCGAACAACCGTGGCAGGTGCTCGGCCGAGATCCCGACCCCCGTGTCGGCGACGCGCACCTCGACGGAGCCGTTGTGTCGCTCGGCCGAGACCGTCACCGACCCGCCGTTCGGGGTGAACCGGACGGCGTTGTCCAACAGGTTGAAGAGCACCTGATGCACACGCTCACGGTCGGCCTCGATGAGGGGCAGGTCGTCCGGAACATCGCTCGCCACCTCGACCCCGCGATCGGAGCGGGCGACCTCGATCTCGGACAGCACCTGCGAGACGAGCGGCCCCAGCTCGATCTCCTCACGACGCAGCGGCAGCTCGCCCGACTCGAGTCGCGAGAGCTCGAGGAGTTGGTCGATCAGCCGGGACAGCCGCTCGGTCTGCGTGAGCATCACCTGCAAGGTCGCCGGATCCGGGGGCTCCACACCATCGAGCACGTTCTCGAGATGGGCCCGGATCGCGGCGATCGGCGTCTTCAGCTCGTGCGAGACGTTCGCGACCAGGTCTCGCCGGCTCCGCTCGAGGTTCTCGAGCTCGCCGCTCATGCGGTTGAAGGCCGTTGCGAGCTGGCCGACCTCGTCGCGGCTGTGCGTATGGACACGCTGACTGTAGTCGCCGACCTCCATCCGCTGGGCCGCGGCCGCCATGTCGCGGAGCGGCTGCGTCATCCCGCGAGCGAGCCACCGAGCAACGACCAGCGCGATCCCCGAGGCCAGCGCCCCCGCGATCAGGAGCTGCACCCAGAACTCGAACAGGAACCGGGTAGATGCGAACACGAATCCGGGCTCGCGACGGACGGCGTAGAACATCCCAGAGTCCTCGCCGCGCGACGGGACCGCGGCGTACTCCACGCCGTTCGCGACCCCGACGTGGACACCGCCGACGAACGTCGGCGGCTCCGGGAGCTCCTCGCCGAGCCAGGTCTTCGACCCCCCGACGATCGCCAGGTACGACGTCCGTCCGTCGTCGACGGGGGCCTGGCTCGCGCTGCGCGCTTGCGCCAGCTGCAGCAGTTCGACGAGGTCCGCATCGCGGAAGGAGTTGCGCAGCGCGAACGCGAGGATGAAGTAGACGAGGACGACGGTCATCCCGACCGCGAACACGATCGTCGATCCGAGCTTCGCCCGGATCGTTGGGAGCTTCTCGAAGGGCCGGGTGCTCACGGTGGTTCCTGGAACGCGTACCCCACCCCGTGGACCGTGCGGATGAACCGCGGGTCGTTCCCGTCCTCCCCGAGCTTGCGACGGATCCGGGCGACGTGGGAGTCCACGACACGACCGCCCGCGTAGTCGCGGTAGCCCCACACGCGATCCATCAACTGGTCGCGCGAGAGCACGATCCCGGGGTCGCGCGCCAGCGCGATGAGGATCTCGAACTCGAGCGGCGTCAGCTGCACCTCGTCCCCGTCGACGGCCACGCGCCGCCGGGCGGCGTCGATCTCGATGCCGGGTCGGACGATCGGGCCCTCATCCCTGACCGCCCGGATCCGGTCGATCCGGCGCAGGATCGCCTTCACGCGGACCACCAGCTCGCGCAGGCTGAAGGGCTTCGTCAGGTAGTCGTCCGCGCCGACCGCGAACCCCGCCACCTTGTCGGCCTCCTCGGTCCGCGCCGTGAGCATCAGCACCGGCGTCCAGGCGTTGCGTTGGATCGCCTTGCAGACCTCCAGGCCATCCATCCCGGGCAGCATGAGGTCCAGGACGACGAGGTCGGGATGGTGTTCGACGTGCAGCTCGATCGCCTGGGGGCCGTCCCCGGCAACGAGGACGCGGTATCCCTCCGCTTCCAGCCGCGCGCGGACGGCCTCGGCGATCGCCTCCTCGTCGTCCACGACGAGCACGGTCTGGTCGGGCACCGCGCCATCGTATCCGGGGGGTGTCGGGCCGATGACCAGGCCATGTGGAGAAATCGTTGCGGGTGTGGGAGGCGGTCGTGGCGCGGACACCGGTCGCGCTCGCGCGACTACGGTGCGATCGAGATCGGTTTCGTGATGTCGAGGATGATCGTCGCCAGCACGAAGACGACGAAGAACGCCATCACGGCGGCCGAGACCGGGATCAGCTTGCGCATGTCGATCGTCTTGCCCCGGACCTTCTCGATCGCCAGCACCGCCAGGTGGCCGCCGTCGAAGGGCGGCAACGGGAGCAGGTTGATCAGGCCGATGAACACGGTGACGAACGCGAGGAAGTACAGGACCGCCCCCCAGTCGCCCGCCGACCCCGTCTGCCCCACCGCCTGGCCGATCCCGACGACGCTCGTCGGATCGTTCGCCGATCGCGGTTCGTCGGTGAACAGGAGCGAGAACACACGCCCGATGCCCTCCGGTCCGAAGATCCGCGTGATCTGGTGGACCGACGTCTCGATCGCGCGGCCGACCTCCTTCACGCCACCGATCACCGACCCGATGAGCCCCGGTTTGTCGTAGCCCAGCCGGATCCCGATCCGGCCGATCGTCTCACCACCGACGACGTCCTCCTGCGGGGTCATCGTGATCCGCAGCTCCTCCCCGTCGCGTTCGATCGTGAAGACGACGGGCTGACCGACGTGGTCGCTCGAGTACGCCAGCAGCTGTTCGGGGGTCGGAGCGGCGAGATCGTCGACACCCACGATGCGATCGCCCGGCCGGAGGCCGGCCGACGCGGCCGGGGAGGACTGGCCGTTCTCGAGGGTCGTATCCACGATGCCGACGACGGGGACCGGGCTCCTCGGGTCGCCGAAGAAGAACAACCAGGTGGCGAACAGGATCGCCGCGACGACGAAGTGCGAGCCGGGACCGGCGAGGATCACGAGTGCGCGCTGCCAGATCGGTTTGGAGCCGTAGCTCCGCGGTAGGTCCTCCGGCGCCACGGGCTCGTAGGGGTTCATGCCCGCGATCTTCACGTAGCCGCCGAGCGGGAGCGCCTTCACGCCGTACTCGATCTCGCCGCGCCGGAACGACCACACGCGCGGCCCGAAGCCCACGAAGTACTCGAGCACCTGGAACCCGAGCTTGCGGGCCGCCAGGTAGTGGCCGGCCTCGTGGATCAGGATGATGAACAGCAGTCCGGAGAAGAAGGCGACGATCGCGAGCGTGCCGGACACGGGTCGCTAGCCCGCCTCGGCGAGCTCGGCCGCGCGCTGGCGGGCCCATGCGTCCGCCCGCTCGATCTGCACGATCGACAGGACCCCGATCGGCTCGTGTTCGTCCACGGCCGCTTGGACGATCTCGACGATCCGGGTCAGCGCGATCTTGCCCTCGAGGAAGGCCATCACGGCCACCTCGTTCGCCGCGTTCATCACGGCGGGGAACGTCAGCCCGAGCCCGCCCACGCGGTACGCGAGATCGAGCGCCGGGAAGGCCTCACGGTCGACGGGCTCGAACGTGAGCGGGCGTTCGGTGAGTGGAGCCTGAGCGACGCCGGTCGGCAGTCGCTCGGGCCAGGCGAGCGCGAGCTGGATAGGGAGACGCATGTCCGCAACTGCCATCTCGGCACGCATGCTGCCATCCCTGAACTCCGCGATCGCATGGACCAGCCCCTCGGGATGGATCAGCACGTGGATCTGCGAGTAGTCCAGGTCGAACAGGTAATGCGCCTCGATCACCTCGAGACCCTTGTTCATCAGGGTCGCCGAGTCGATCGTGATCTTCGGTCCCATCGCCCAGACGGGGTGCTGCAGCGCCTCCTTCACCGAGGCCTTCGCGAGCTCCGAGCGGGTCCACCCTCGGAACGGCCCGCCCGACCCGGTGATCACGACGCGCTTGAGGTCCTCCCGTCGCTCCCCGCGCAGCGCCATCGCGAGCGCCGCGTGCTCGGAGTCCACCGGCAGCAGCCGTTCGGGCTCACCCTTGATCAGGTCCAGGACGAGCTCGCCACCGACCACGAGGCTCTCCTTGTTCGCGAGCGCGAGCGTCTTGCCGCTCTGCAGCGTCGCGAGCGTCGGTCCGAGCCCGGCCGAGCCGACGAGCGCGTTCAGCACGAGATCGGCGTCGGAGTCACGGGCCACGCGCTCGGTGGCATCGGGACCCACGATCAGCTCGACGCCGCGGACCTGTCCGAGCCGCTCCTCGACCTCGGCGGCCGCCGCCTCATCCGCGATCGCCACCAGCGGAGGGAGGAACTCGCGGATCTGGCCCGCCAGGAGCTCCTGGTTCGCTCCGCCGGCGGTCAGCCCGACGACACGGAACCGATCGGGGTTGCGCCGCACGACGTCCAGTGCCTGCGTGCCGATCGAGCCGGTGGAGCCCAGGAGCGCGAGCGACCTCATCCGTCAAGCGTACCCCGGGGCGTCGGGAACCCGGCGAACCACCGGTTACGCGAAGATCAACCGGAAGAACAGGAACGCGGCCGGGGCGACGAACAGCAGCGAATCGATCCGGTCGAGCGCTCCTCCGTGTCCCGGGAGCACGCTCCCCATGTCCTTGATGCCGAGATCGCGCTTGATCAGGGACTCGGCGAGGTCGCCGAACGTGGCGGCCGCGGCCACGACGATCGCGAAGAAGAACGCCTCGATCTTGAGTCCCTCGAAGGGGTCGATGAACGACGGCACGAGGGCCACCGACACGATGATCGTCACGAACGTCGCGCCGATCAGTCCCTCGATCGACTTCTTCGGGCTCGTGTTCGGCGCGAGCGGTCGCTGGAAGAACGAGCCGCCCCAGACCGAGCCCACGAGGAAGGCCGCCGTGTCGTAGATGAACGTGAGCCCGATCACCGCGACGACGAGCGCCTTCCCGTCGGTTCCGCCGATCGCGAGCGTCACGATGAGGTAGGACGCCAGCAGCGGGATGTAGGCCACGTTCATCACGGTGAGGCCGATGTTCTGCAGCGTGCCTCTGCGGTGGCTCGCCGGTGTCGCCATGAACCACAGGAAGGTGGCGATCACCCCGAGGGCGAACATCGCCAGGGCCCCGGCCTCGCCGTGTTCGTACGCGCCCGCGATGATCAAGGCGCCCGTCACGAGTCCGATCGCGGTGGCGGGCTGGTGATGCGCCTTCACCATGGCCCCGAACAACTCCCCCTGGGCGATCAGGACGATGACCCCGGCGACGATCGCGAAGGCGCCCTTGCCGATCAGGAGGCTGCCCAGGGCGAGGCCGGCCAGGACGATCCCCGTGAGGAACGCCGCCGGCACGTCGCGCTCGCCGGACGGTCCGCGTCGGTCGAGGTCCGCCCCGACCTCCACCGAGGTCGGCTCCTGCCAGCTGGGACCGCCGAGACCCTCGGCGCCGACCATCACGGTGCGACCTGCCTCCTCTTCGTCGAGGTCCGACAGGATGTCGTCCTCGACCGTTGCGGCGGCGGCAGCCCCCTCCTCCGCCCACCCGACGGCCACGCCCTCGTCCCCCCGGTCCTCGACCCCCTCGCCGGCCGGCACGGACTCGGCGAAGTGCGCGGCCGCGGCCTCCAGGTCCTCCTCGGAGGGGGCGTCCCCGTAGATCACGACCTCGTCGCCGTGGCCTTCCGCCTCGAGCACCGGGCCTTCGTCCTCGGCACCGTCGGGCATCGAGACGGGCCCGGCGAGCTCCTCGAAGAGGTCTGCCTGATCCGACGGCTCCTCAGCGGCGGGAGGTCCGCCCTCGCCCGCGTCGGCCTCGCTCACGACGACCTCACCGACGACGATCCCGGTCTGCTCCTCCGGCTCGCCGAGCACCTCCTCGATCGGTTCGAGGACGCCGGTGTCGTACCAGGACTCGTCCAGGTCTGCCTCCGGCTCGTTCGCCGCCGCGGGCGGCTCGGGCCCGCCGAGGTCGGCCGGCTCGGGAGGTGTCGTGGCCGTCGGCTCCCCGGCGTGGACCGAGACGTGTTCCTCGTGCGGTGGCTCGGACGCCGGCGGGTCGGGCTCTTCGGCGTCCCAATCGACGTCGCGGATCGGGGCGAAGAACTTGTCGAGGTCCTCGAACAGATCGTCGCCGCTCTGCTTGTCGTCGGCCACTAGACCTCCATGAGCTCCTGCTCCTTGTGGCGTTGGATCTCATCCACGTCCGCCACATGCTGGTCGGTCAGCTTCTGGAGCTCCTTCTCGGCGCGCTTCAGGTCATCTTCCGAGATGACGTGCTCCCGCTCAAGCTTCTCCATCTCTTCTTTGGAGTGCCGCCGCACGTTCCGCACCGCGACGCGCGCCTCCTCGGCCCGGTGGTGGACCGACTTCACGAGGTCCTTGCGGCGCTCCTCCGTGAGCGGGGGGAACGCGAGCCGGATCACGTTCCCGTCGTTCGAGGGCGTGATCCCCAGGTCACTCGTCTGGATCGCCTTCTCGATCGAGCCGATCGCGTTCCTGTCGAACGGTGTGATCATCAGCAGGCGCGGTTCGGGGACCGTGATCGACGTCAGCTGGTTCAGCGGAACGGTCGTGCCGTAGTAGTCCACGGTCACGCGGTTCAGCAACGCGGGCGCCGCGCGGCCGGTCCGGATCGAGGCGAGGTCCTCCTTGAGGTGCCCGACGGCCTTCGCCATCTTCTCGGTCGCGTCCTTCAGGCTCGACTCGATCGTCACGTGACGCCCCCATGGACGAGCGTGCCGATCGGCTCGCCGGTCACCACTCGCCGGATGTTGCCGTCCTCACGGTAGTCGAAGACCACGATCGGCAGCGCGTTCTCCATGCAGAGCGAGATCGCGGTGGCGTCCATCACCGCGTAGCCCTCCTTCAGGACGTCGACGTAGGCGATCTGGTCGAACCGGCTCGCCGACGGGTCCACGTGCGGATCGGCCGTGTAGACCCCATCGACCTTCGTGCCCTTCAGCAGGGCCTCGGCGCCGATCTCGAGGGCTCGCTGGGCGGCGCACGTGTCCGTCGAGAAGAACGGCACGCCGAGCCCGGCGGCGAAGATCACGACGCGTCCCTTCTCGAGGTGGCGCCGCGCCCGCAACGGGATGAACGGCTCGGCGATCTGGGTCATCTGGATCGCGGTCTGCACCCGCGTCGGGACGTGGATCTTCTCGAGGGCGTCCTGCAGGGCGAGGGCGTTCATGACCGTCGCCAGCATGCCCATGTAGTCCGCACGGTTGCGGTCGATGCCGGGGGCTTGGCGCCCGCGCCAGATGTTGCCCCCGCCGACCACGACGGCGGTCTGGACGCCGAGGTCCACGAGGTCGCCGAGCTGGCGCGCCAGCAGGGCCGAGGCCTGGGTGTCGATCCCGTAGTCGCGATCGACGGCCGAGAAGGCATCGCCGGAGAGCTTCAGCAGGACCCGACCGTACGTGGGTCGTGCCGCAGCTTCCATCATCCCGCCTGACCCCTCCCCCGTCGGTTCGCGTCCTCGATCACCGGATGCGTGGCCGGATCCGGTCTCGGCCCGCGTTCAGTCCTCAGCCTCGCCCAGCTTGTACCGGACGAACCGACGCACGGCAACTTTCTCTCCGACCTTGGCCGAGACCTCGTCGAGCAGCTGTTGGATCGACTTCGAGTCGTCCTTCACGTACGGCTGGTCGAGCAGCGCGACCTCTTGGTAGAAGGATCCGAGCTTGTTCTCCACGATCATCGGGATCTTGTCCTCGGGCTTGCCCTGCTCCCGCATCTGCGCCTCGTAGACGCGGCGCTCGGCGTCGATCACCTCGGTCGGGATCTCGTCCCGCGAGCGGTAGCGCGGAGCCGCAGGGCTCGCGATGTGCAGGGCGACGTCCTTCACGAGCTGCTTGAACTCCTCGGTGTTCGCGACGAAGTCCGTCTCGCTGTTGACCTCGACGAGGACACCCACCGTGTTGTTGAAGTGGATGTAGGCGTCGATCCGGCCCTGGTCGGCGGACCGGCCGGCGCGCTTCGCGACCTGGGCGAGCCCCTTCTCCCGCAGCAGCTCCACGGCTCGGTCGAAGTCGCCGTCGGCGTCCACGAGGGCCTGCTTGCAGTCCATCATCCCGGCGCCGGTGGCCTCCCGGAGGCGCTTGACCTGCTCGGCGGTGACGTCGGCCATCGTCACGCCTCCTCGGCCGGCGGAGCCTCCGAGGCGTCCGCGGACCCCAGGGCCTCCGGTTCGGGCGTCGCGGCTACATCAGGTTCGGGCGTCGGGGCTACCTCAGGTTCGGGTGTCGGGGTCTCCAGCTCGAAGTCGGGCTCGACCTCGGCGGCGGGGGCATCCGGCTCGAAGACGGTGCTGGCCGCGATCTCGGCGGCCACCTCGTGGGTCTCCACGTCCTCGGTCACCTCGGAGGCGACGGCTCCGACCACGGGCTCGGCCGGCTTGTTGGCGCGCTCGATCAAGTCGTCCTTCGCCATCCCCCGCCCTTCGGCGAGCGCGTCGGCGATCACCCTGGTCACGAGGGTGACGGCCCGGATCGCGTCGTCGTTGCCCGGGATGGGGTAATCGACCTCATCGGGGTCGCAGTTCGTGTCCACGATCGCGATCACCGGGATGCCGAGCTTGCGGGCCTCGGTGACGGCGATGTGCTCCTTCTTCGTGTCGACCACGAACACGGCGTCGGGTACACGCTGGAGGTCCTGGATCCCGCCCAGGTTGCGCTCGAGCTTCTCCCGCTCGTGTCGCAGGCGGATCGCCTCCTTCTTCGGCAGGTAGTCCATCGCGCCGCTCCGCTCCATCTCGCGGAGCTCCCGCAGGCGTCCGAGGCGCTTGGCGATCGTCGTGAAGTTCGTGAGCATGCCGCCGAGCCAGCGGTTGTTGACGAACGGCATCCCCACGCGGCCGGCGTGCTCGGCCACGACCTCCTGCGCCTGCTTCTTCGTCCCGACGAACTCGACGATGCCGCCACGGCGGGCGAGGTCGCGGGCGAACGCGTAGGCCTCCTCGAGACCCTCGAGGGACTTCTCGAGGTCGATGATGTAGATCCCGGAACGCTCCCCGAAGAGGTACCGGGCCATCTTCGGGTTCCACCGACGGGTCTGGTGGCCGAAGTGAACGCCCGCCTCGAGGAGCTCCCGCCTGGTCACGACAGGCACAGGTGCTTCTCCTTCGCTCGGTTGTCTCCTCCGCGGGGATCTTCCCGTCGCCGGCCCGTCTCCGGGACCCCGGCGATGCGGTCCCCCTCGCGTGTGTGCTCGGCGCCTGGGCGCCGGCCCGGCGAGTCTACCAGCGGGCCTCGAGCGCCCCGGAGGCGTGGCCGGCGTCCCGGCGTGTCGGCATCCCGGCGGTCGCGACCGGCGAGCCGCGGCCGAGGCTCAACGCCGCCGGTCGGCGGCGCGGACCCGTGGCGACGCCTCGGGGACCTCGTCGGCCACGGAGAGGTAGCGGAACGCGAACGCCGCCAGCATCGCCAGGTGCAGCAGGTTCACGATCAGCACGAAGGCCCAGGCGCCGGCCGTGGGGTTGACCCCGATCACGTTGCCGGGCTTGCCGGGCGCGACGATGATCGCGATCGCGGGGACCACGTAGAGGGCGGCCATCCCGAGGTTGCCGACCCCGGGCAGCCGCGCCGCCCGCATCGAGCGCGTCAGGCAGTCCGGGAGGGTCCGCCGCTCCGCCACGGCGATGACGGGAGCGAAGACGAACAGGTAGACGCCCAGGACCAGACCGCCGACCTGGATCAAGATCCCGAACCCCGGGCCGAGCAGCGGAGCGAAGAAGCTCGAGAGCGTGAGGAACGCGACGCCGATCACGCTGGTCGCGAGCGACACGGGGAGCGCGCGGGTGCCGCTCCCGACCGATGCCTGCGTGACCCTGCCGGTATCGAGCGCCTCGACGACCGCGGCGGTCATGAAGGCGATCACGATCCCGCGGAACAGCACGAACGCCGTGATGCCGACGATGCCGCCCTGGAGCCCGAAGATGCTGGTGGCGAGCGTCGCATCGAAGCTCGTCCCGAGCGGGGGAAGGGCGAGGGCGCTGACGAACGTCGCGAAGGGCCCCTGGAAGCCGAGCGCGACCAGGACCAGCCACACGACGAAGAGCAGGACGAACGTGCCGACCACGAACGCCGGGATCCCGGCGATGGTGACGCACCCCCGTGCGACCGAGGTGCGCAGCTTCGGCATCGCGCTGTCCGTGGTCGCCCGCGGCGTGAGGAACTGATCGAGGAACCCGCGGCGCGGAGCGGCCTGGGCTTCCTTCGCGGGTGCCGGACGTGGGTCGCGGTATCCGCCGCTCGGCGGCCGCTTCTTCTTGCGGTTCGTCATGGGCCCTCACCGCCCTCGAGGGCCGCGTCGACCCCGACCTCCTCGGCCGGGTCGTCCTCCAGGAACGCCGGGCCCATCCGGCCCCGCAGCCACCCGCCCCCCAGGATCAACAGCAGCGCGAGCGGCACGGCCGCGATCAGGTAGTTCGCGACCAAGCTCGCGGGGTCGAGCTCGGTCGGGCTGACCACCGAGACGAGGCGGCCGTCGGGGTCGTTCGCGAACGCGATCAGCCCGGCGCGCGGCCCCCCGGCCACCCCTACCAGATGGTCGCCCGCCGGGGTGAGGTTCCGGAGCACGGCCCCGCGCTCGCCCCGGCGCCAGACCAGGCGCCCGTCGTCGATCCGGATCGCGGCCAGGTCGCCGTTCACGGTCGCCACCAGGACGTGATCCCCGACCGCGACCGCGGAGCTCCGCACGACCAGCTCGTTCAGCGCGAAGTCCCAGACGCGCTCGCCGGTCCCGGGGTCCATCCGGTACACCTGCCCGGCCGCGTCCACGACGAGGAGCGCCTCGTCCGTGACGACGGGGATCCCGACGAACGCCAGACCGTTCACCCGCGTCGCCCATCGTTCGGCGCCGTCGCCGAGATCGAAGCTCCGGACCGTCTGGTCCGAGAACCCGGCGAAGATCGCCCCTCCGTCGACCGACACGGCGGATCCGAACACCGCCGCCCCCGCCACCTCGTGGCGCCAGTCCAGATCGCCGGTGGCGGCATCGAACGCTGCCAGCCGGGCGCGCCGCGTCGTCCGGTCGCCCTGCACCGTCGCGACCACGGTCCCGTCGGCGACCGCGAGCGGCGCGATCACCGGCCCGCCCGCGTCCTCGCTCCACGAGAGATCGCCGCTCGCCACGTCCACGGCATAGACCGTCCCCAGGCGGTCGGCGACGAACGCGGTGTCACCCTCGATCGTGACGCCGGTCCGGCTGACGGCCTCCAGCCCGAGCGGCGCCTCCCACGCGGGCTCCTGGGTCCTGGCGTCGAGCGCCACCAGGAACGAGGGCGGTGCCTCGTCCCCATCGGACGCGGGCGAGGGCGACGGGCTCGGCGTGGGGGTCGCCGACGGCGGCCCGGTCCCGAAGCCTTCCGTGTACAGGATCAACGTCCGGCCGCCGACGACCGCGGCCGCTGGTGCCACCGTCGGTCCGAATCGCCGATCGACGGACCAGGCCACCGACCCGTCCGCCGCGGACACCGCCACCACGGCGCGAGGGCCCACGGCGACGACGAGATCGCCCACGACGATCGGGGCCGACAAGCCGTACTGGTGGCCCGGACCCGACACCGGCTGCTCGGCCCTCCAGGCCTCAAGGAAGGGCGGCGCCGCACCCGTCGCCACCGAACCGAGGTGCGCGGCGCCACCCTGCGTCTGCATCCACGGATCCTCGGTCGCGGTCTGGGCGAGCGCGAGGGGCGCGGCGGCGAGGATCGCCGCCGCGCCGAGGGTCGGGATCCACAAGGCGCGTCCGGCGCGCTTCGCGCACCGGACGCGACGTCCCGGGTGATCGGAGGAGGCCAAGGCGCGTCATCCTAGCGGCCCCGGTCAGGGCGGCACCGGCCTCCCGCGAACGGCCGATGGGGACGTGACCCCCGGCTCCCCGCTCGCCGATGGCGGCGGGTCGTGCCGGAGACCCGCGGGCGGTCGCCGAGGGACGACGGTCTCCGTCGCCCACGGCGGCCCCGATCCCCGAGGCACGACGGCGAGCCCGGAAACGTCGCCTTCGATCGGGGCGAGCCACAGGATCCCCACCAGGCTGAGGGGTCCGAGGTAATCGAGCGGATCGACGTACACGCCACCCAGCCGCACGCCGAAGTGGACGTGCTCGAACGCGCTCCCGGGGTGGCCGGGGCCTGAGCGCGCCACCGGCTGACCAGGCACGACCGTGTCGTCTTCCGCGACCAGGGCCTCCGACAGGTACGAGCTGGTGGAGACGAGCCCCGAGCCGTGATCGATCGAGACGAACAGCTGACCCGCGACGCGGCCGGCGAACGAGACGACGCCGGCCGCGGGCGCGAGCACCGGGGTCCCAGCCGCGACAGCGATGTCGATCCCACGGTGCCCTGCGCCGTACGGTGACGCCGGCGGGTCGAAGCCGCGCGCGATCGGGCCTCGCGCCGGCCAGGTCCACGTTCCGGCGGCCCCGGCGGAGGATCCCATCACGGCGACGAGCACCGTCGCGAGCACCGTCGGAAGTACGACCGCCTGGGTCCGTCGCATGGACCCGACGCTAGAGCGGCGACGACCAGCTCGCCGTGATGCGGCTCACGTTCGGGACGGGATCGGCGTGCGGTTCGAACGAGCGCGGCGGGCGGGCGGCCCGGAGGCAGGAACGCCCGGGCGACCGCCGGTCAGTCGACCTCGCTGAGTTGCCCGCGCAGCCCGGCGACGGCCTTCGTGTGGATCTGGCAGACCCGCGACTCCGTAACCCCCAGGATGTCGCCGATCTCGGCGAGGGTGAGGCCCTCGAAGTAGTACAGCGTCACGACGATCTTCTCGCGCTCGGACAACGAGTTGATCGCGGCGGCCAGCAACCCCCGGGTCTCCTGGCTCTCGACGCCGTGCGTGGGATCGAGCGCCTTGTCCGCGAGGGTGTCGATCAAGGAGACCTGCTCGCCCCGGTCGCTCCCCACCGAGACCAGCTCGTCGAGGGCGAGGACCGACACGAACGAGATCTGGCTGACGACCTCGTGCAGCTCCTGCCGCGAGATCCCGAGGCGCTCGGCCAGCTCCGCCTCGGTGGGGGCTCGCTTCAGCATCGCCTCGAGGTCCGCGTGCGCCTTCTCGATCTCGCGCGCCTTGAATCGCACCGACCGCGGGACCCAGTCCATCGCGCGCAGCTCGTCGATGATCGCGCCTTTGATCCGCGGGATCGCGTAGGTCTCGAACTTGTTCCCGCGACCGGGCTCGAACTTCTGCAGCGCGTCGATCAGCCCGAACATCCCGTAGCTCACCAGGTCCGCCTGTTCGACCGAGGCGGGGAGTCCGGTCGCGACGCGCGACGCCACGTACTTCACGAGCGGGGCGTAATGCAGGATCAGCCGTTCGCGCGCCGCGTCGGAGCCGCTGCCCTTGAAGTCGTCCCAGAGGCGCCCGAGCTCGTCGTCGACCGCGGGCGGGATCGTGACGGTGGCGGTGGCGGCTGCCGCCTTGGCCTTCGGGGCCGGCTTGCGAGCGGGGGCCTTCGTGGCTCTCGGCATGCTCAGGCCCTCGGGTGGCTCTGATCGTAGACCGCGAACAACCGAGCCCGGGACACGTGGGTGTACCGCTGGGTGGTCGCCACGCTGGCGTGGCCCAGGAGTTCCTGCACGGCTCGGATGTCGGCGCCTCCCTCTAGGAGATGGGTCGCGAACGAGTGCCGCAAGGTGTGCGGTGTGACCCGACGGCCCGGCAGCAAACGCTCCGCGTATTGTTCCACCATCGCCCTGATGTCGCGCCCTGATAAGGGCTTCCCCTTGCGATTGAAGAAGAACGTTCGATGGTCCTCCCCCGCCATCATCGGCCGCCCGGCCGACACGTACGCATCGATCGCATCGACGGCGAAGTCGGAAAGCGGCAGGTCACGCTCCTTGTCGCCCTTCCCCAGCACGTTCACGCGGCCCCGGTCGAGATCCACCCGGTCGAGCGTGAGCCCCGCGACCTCGCTGACCCGAAGCCCGGACCCGTAGAGCAGCTCCAAGACGGCATGGTCCCGAAGGCCGACCGCCCGCTCGAGGGGGTCATCGTCCGCCGGCCGGTCCGAACGCCCCGCGAGCGCCGTCATCGGCGCGTCGGCGAGGTCGGCGGCCTCCCCGGGTCGGAGGACCGTGGGAAGCCGGCTCACGACCTTCGGCGATCCGAGGAGGGCCGCGGGGTCGGCGTCGAGCCGGCCCGAGGCCACCCCCCAGCGGTAGAAGGTCCGGATCGCCCCCACCCGCCGCGCGATCGACGCGCGCGCGTACCCGAGCGCGTGCTGCTGGGCCAGGAACCGACGCAGGACCGGATAGGTCGCTTCCGGGAGCGCCGAGCCGCCGCGATGGAGGAACACCGCGAGCTGCGTCACGTCGCGCCGGTAGGCGACCACGGTGTGCTCCGACAGGCGTCGCTCGTGCGAGAGGTGGGCCGCGAACGCGTCGATCAGGCGCGCGTCGGCAGGGGGAAGGTCGGCGACGGTCACTCGGTCCTCTCGCTCGATCCGGGCGGGAGGACCTTCCTACCAGCGCGGATGCCGTGATTCAAGCGTGCCGGCCGACCCGACCGACCCGCACCTACGCGACGTAGGCGCGCTCGTAGCGTCCTCCGACGCTTCGCACGAACCCTCGGAGCTCGAGCCCGATCAGGATCGCGACGGCGTCGGGGATCGAACGGCCGATCTCTCGAGCGACCAGGTCGGGGAGCGCCGTCCCCTCGAGCGCATCCCAAGCCTGCCGCTCGTCGTCGCTCAGGCCCGGAGGGATCGCGCCGCGAGGACGAGCCGCGGCGACCGCCTGGATCCCGAGGTCCTCCAGCAGATCGTCGGCGCCGCGGATCATCGTGGCGCCGTCGCGGATCATCGCGAGCGGGACCTCGGCGAGGGGGCTCGTCACCGGCCCAGGGATCGCGAACACCTCCCGCCCCAGGTCGAGGGCGTGATCGACCGAGATCCTGGAGCCGCTGTCGGCCGCGCCCTCGACGACGACGAGCGCCCGCGCGAGACCGGCGATGATCCGGTTGCGGGCAGGGAACCGATGCGGCTCCGCCGGGGTGCCGGGCGCGTACTCGCTCACGAGGACGTGCTCGGCGGCGATGCGCTCGATGAGCCGGGCGCTCGTCTTCGGGTAGGCCACGTCGATCCCCGATCCGAGCACGGCGATCGTGGGCCCGCCCGCCGCGAGGGCTCCCTCGTGCGCCGCCGCGTCGATCCCGTAGGCGGCGCCGCTGACCACCGCGACCCCGGCGGACGCCAATCGCCGCCCGAGGTCTCGCGCCACGTCGCGTCCGAGCGCGGAGCAGCGTCGCGACCCCACGACGGCGACCCGCTGTTCGGTGCCGTCGAGGGATCCGCCCCGCACGAACAGCCACCCCGGTGCGTCTCGCTGGAGATCCTCGAGGGCGGCCGGATACCCCGGCTCGCGGTACGCGATGAGGCGAGCGCCGCAGCGGCTCACCGCCCGAGCGATCTCGGCGGGGTCTGCGTGACCCGCATGCTCGCGGTCGTTCTCGCTCCCCGCGGAGCCTCGCCGGATCGCCGCGAGGCAGGCGCGCGGGCCTCCCTCCTTCCACGCCAGCTCACGCAGGGTGCGCGGCGAGATCCCTCGCAGGCACGCGAGCACCAGCAGGGCGTCTCGCTCCTCCGGGTCGTCGCCGAACCCGGCCGGCCAGCCGGCCGGGAGCAACGCCGGGTCGGCCGGAACCCCGCGGACCTCAGCCGGCACGCGCCAGCCCCGTCGCGTCGGCGAACCCCTCCCGGTAGGACAGCGCCTCGGCCAGGTGGGTCGAGTCCACCTTGGCCGACCCGGAGAGGTCCGCGACGGTCCGCGCGACCTTGAGTGCCCGATCGAACCCGCGTCCCGTGAGCGCGAGCGATGCGACGGCTCGGGCGAGGAGCGCCTCGGCGCCGGGCGTGAGCCGAGCCTCGCGCCGGGCCAGTGGGCCGGGGAGGTGCGCGTTGCACGCGACCCCGATCCCCCCGTACCGGGCGAGCTGACGGTCGCGCGCCTCGCAGACGCGGTCGCGCACGACCGCGGAGGGCTCGCCCGCCTCCGAGCCCAGGAGCTCCTCATCCGTGAGCCGCGGTACGCGCAACCGGAGGTCGATGCGGTCGAGCAGCGGGCCGGAGAGCTTGCTCCGGTACTGCTCGATCCGACCCTCGGGGCACCGGCACCGCCGAACGGGATCGCCGTCGAAGCCGCACGGACACGGGTTCGCGGCCGCGACCAGCGTGAACCGCGCGGGGAACTCGACCGAGCCGACCGCGCGGGCGACGACGACGCGTCCGTCCTCGAGCGGCTGCCGGAGCCCTTCGAGCGCATCGCGTCTGAACTCCGTGAGCTCGTCGAGGAACAGGACCCCGTGGCTCGCGAGGGAGGCCTCGCCGGGACGCAGGAACGTCTGCCCGCCGCCCAGCAGCCCGGCGAGCGAGATCGAGTGGTGCGGCGCACGGAAGGGTCGCGCGGCCAGCAGCCCCTGGCCCGCGAGCAGACCCGCCACCGAATGGAGCTGGGTCGTCTCGAGCGCCTCGTCGCGGGTGAGCGGCGGGAGGATCGTCGCCAGGCGACGGGCGAGCATCGTCTTGCCCGCGCCGGGCGCGCCCACCATCAACAGGTTGTGGCCACCCGCCGCGGCGACCTCGAGCGCCCGGCGGGCCTGGGCCTGACCGCGGATCTCGCGCAGATCCACGTCGCGCCGGACCGGCGTCGCGACGGACGAGGCGTCGATCCGCGGCGCTTCCCACGTCCCCCGGATGAACCCGGCGACCTCGCGGAGGTCGCGGGCGCCGACGACCCGAAGCCCGCCGATCTGGGCCGCCTCCACGGCGTTGGCCGCGGGAACGATCAGGCCCTCGAGCCCTGAACGAGCCGCAGCGATGGCGACGCAGAGGATCCCGGGCGTCGCGACGAGCTCGCCCCGCAGCGAGAGCTCCCCGGCGAGGGCGAAGGCCGTCAGGCGGGCAGCGGGCACCTGGGCCGTGGCCGCGAGGACGCTCGTCGCGACCGGTAGGTCGAGGCCCGGCCCCTCCTTCCGGAGGTTGCCGGGCGCCAGGTTGACCACGACCCTCCGGAGTGGCCACTCGAGCCCGGAGTTCTCGACGGCGGGCCGGATCCGGTCGCGCGCGTCGTTCACCGCGGCGCCGGGGAGCCCGGTCAGCGTGAGCGAGGGAAGCCCGCGACCGACGAATGCCTCGACCGTGACGACGGATCCGCCGACGCCGAGCACCGTCACGCCGGTCACGCGCCCGTACATCGGCGGACCGTACCCGGTCGTACTGACACGACCGACGACCCCACTGGTCCATCACGGACTAGTGCCTGGGGCGGATCGGAAGCCATCCGCTCCGGCGTCCGCGTTAGCATCCCGCGGATGCCGAACCCCGACGACGGACGGATCGCCGAGCCTCAGCTCGTGGACACGCGCGACCCGGCGCGATCGCGCGACGCGCTCGAAGCGCTCGGCCGGCGCGTCTGGTCCGAGGCGCTCGATTGGCTCTACGGGCCTGCCGCCGAGCACCCGACCGCCCCCGACGCCTACGGCGACCTGCGCACGAGCTTCTTCGGCCCGCGTGGCCGGCCCGGCCCGGCGCCGGCCGAGGGCCGATCCGCCGACGAGGTGCTCGACGAGTTCCGGGACCGGCTCGCTCCCCACCTGTTCGCGGCGCAGCACCCGGGTGCCTACAGCTACTTCACGCCGCCCCCGCTGCCGATCGCCGTGGCCGGCGACACCCTCGCCGCCTGGACGAACCAGGGCATCGACGTCTGGCTCTCCGGCATGGCCGGGCCCTTCGTCGAGGAGGAGGTCGTGAGCTGGCTGCGCGACCTCGTCGGGTTCGGCCGCGGGAGCTGGGGCGTCCTCGCCTCGGGCGGCGTGATGGCGAACGTGATGGGCCTGGCGGTCGCCCGCGACGTCCATCTCCGCCGGCTGCGCGGGCTCGACGACCCGCCGCGCGGCGCCGCGCTCGAGGGGGTACGCGTCTACGCCAGCGACCAGGCCCACTTCTCGATCGACCGGGGACTCGCCCTGCTGGGCTTCCCCGACGGCACGCTGCGCGTCCTCCCCTCCGACGACCGCTTCCGCCTCCGGCCGGCCGATGTCGCCGACGCGGTCGCGGACGACCGGGCCGCGGGGATCCTCCCCTTCTGCCTCACGCCGGTCGCGGGCTCGACGAACACCGGGTCGGTCGACCCGGTGGGCGAGCTCGCGGAGCTCGCCCACCGGGAGGGGCTCTGGCTGCACGTCGACGCGGCCTACGGCGGCGCCGCGCGCCTGTCGGTGCGCGACGCCCCCCGGGTTCCCGACCTCGAGCGGGCGGACTCCCTCACGATCGACCCGCACAAGTGGTTCTTCCAGCCGTACGACATCGGAGCCCTCCTCGTGAAGCATCGAGAGGACCTGTCGGCGACGTTCCACGACGAGCCCGAGTACTACCGCGTCGGTGACCCCTCGGCCGAGCCCTTGCATTGGTACCAGTACGCGCTGGAGGGCACCCGCCGGTTCCGCGCCCTGAAGCTGTGGATGAGCTGGAAGCATCTCGGCACCGACGGGTTCGCCGCGCTGATCGAGGCGAACGTCGACCTCGCCACGCACCTCGCGTCTCGGCTGCGCGAGGCCGGGTTCGAGGTCATCGATCCGGAGCTGTCCGTCGTGTGCTTCCGGGACGTGCCCGACGACCTGGCCGGCGATCCTGCGGCGCTCGACGCGCATCAGCGCGCGCTGCAGCGCGGGCTCGAGGTCAGCAGCGTGGGCTGGGTCTCGACGACGACCCTGCGCGGACGAACGTGGCTGCGCGCCGGCATCGTGAACCATCTTTCCACGCCTGCCGACGCGGACCTCGTCGTGGCCGAGCTCGTAAGGGCTCGCTCCATGCACGCCTGAGCCGGTTCCGCGGGCGGAGGGAAACCGGCTTGCGTCGGCGCGCCGACCTGCGGTATCCATCGGGTCCCGCAGGCGTCGGGTGCCCGCTCGAGCGGAACGGGGTAATCATGGGCAAGCGCGTGCGCGTGGCGGCGATCGGCGCTGGGTTGGCGCTCACCTTCATCGGGGTCGAGGTAGTCGACGGCCGGATGCTCGGCGGATCCGACGGATCGGGCTCGGGTCGATCCCTGTCCGCCGAGGGGCCCCGACCGACGATCGGCCTGTCCTTCGAGCCCAACGTAGGCCAGTCCCCGGAGGGGATCAGCTTCATCGCCCAGACTTCCGGGTCGTGGTTCGGGTTCGCTCCGGGGTCCGTTCGGCTTGGGTCGGGAACGCCGGACGGCCCGGCTCCGCGCCTGGTCTTCCCCGGCTCCCAAAGCGGCGCGTCCCCCGTCGCGACGACCCGCCTCCCGGGCGTGACCAACTACCTGCTCGGGGACGACCCCGACGGGTGGCTCGTGAACGTCCCCCGCTACGCGGCGGTCACGTACGGCACGCTCTACCCGGGGATCGACCTGACGTTCTACGGGGCGCCGACCGGGCAGCTCGAGTTCGACGTGATCGTGGAACCGAACGCCGACCCGGAGCGCTTCCGCGTCGCGGCCGCGGACGACACCCTGCTCCGCGGCATCGACGGGGGACTCCGGCTGGCGTCCCGTCCGGACGTGCGCCTCTCGAGGCCCGTGGCGTATCAGGTGATCGACGGCGTCCGGCACGCGGTCGAGGCGGCCTTCGTGCTCGACGACGGGACCGCCGGCTTCGACCTGGGCCCGTTCGATCATCGGGTCGCGCTCGTGATCGACCCTGTCCTGGAGTACGCCACGTACCTGGGCGGGAGCGGGTCCGAGGACGTGATCTACACGGCCCCGGGTTCCGACGGGAGCTTCTACCTCGCGGGGGTCACCGATTCCATCGACTTCCCCGTGAGCGACGGGACGCTGAGCGAGGACCTCGCCGGACAGGCCGACGTGTTCGTGACGAAGCTGAATGCGTCGGGGACAGAGGTCGTCTACTCGACGTACCTCGGGGGCCCGAAGGTCGACGTCGCGATCGGGATCGACGTCGACGCCGATGGCGCCGCCTACGTCGTGGGCTATACGGCCTCTCACAGGTTCCCGACCACCCCGGGTGCGGCACAGCGGCGGTTCGGAGGAGGCCCGGGCGACGCCTTCGTCACGAAACTCGATCCCGACGGGTCTGGCATCGCATACTCCTCCTTCCTCGGGGGCAGCGGGGATGATGTCGCGTTCATCGCCCCGGTGGACGAAGAGGGATCCCTGTACGTGGAGGGATGGACCGGGTCGGAAGACTTCCCCATCAGCGATGGGGCCTTCCAAGACGCGTACGGCGGGGGTCCGTACGACGCGTTCTCCACACGGCTCGACGCGACCGGCTCCACGATGCTCTACTCGACGTATCTGGGTGGGAGCGGAGACGACGGAGGGTGGGATGCCGAGCTCGACGCGGATGGGCGGATCCACCTCACGGGCGGCACGGACTCGCGCGACTTCCCCGTCACCCCCGGAGCCTTCCAAGCCCGGTACGGCGGCGGGCGTACGGACGCCTTCGTCCTGGTCCTGAACCAGACGGGCACCGACCTGGTGTCGAGCACCTACGTCGGCGGCAAGCGCTACGAGGAGGTGACCGATCTCACGGTGGACGCCGCCGGCAACAGCTACGTCCCCGGCACCACGACGTCCAAGGACTTCCCGACCACGGCCGAGGCGCTCCAGTCCGACTCGGGCGGAGGCAAGCACGACGGCTACCTCGTGCGGCTGAGCCCGGATGGGACCGACCTGTCCTACGGCACGTACATCGGCGGTGAAGGGGACGATGTGGCAGGCGCGGTCCGGATCTCGGGTGCCGGCGTCGCCGTCATATCCGGCGTCACGAACTCCGCCGACTTCCCGGTGACCCCCGATGCCCTCCAAGGCACGTTCGGCGGCGGGCCCGACGACGCGTTCGCGATGTGGCTCGACCTGGCGACGTCGACGATCGAGTACTCGACCTACCTGGGCGGCAGGCGGAGCGACGGCAGCAGCGGGGCGGGGCTCGCGTTGGACGCGTCCGGCGTCGTGACGATCCCCGGCTACACGACCTCGAAGGATTTCCCAACGACGCCGGGAGTCGTTCAGCGAGCGTTCGCTGGCGCGAGCGACGTCTTCATCGTCCGGTTCGAACCATGAGGTCTGCCGTCGGTCTCAGAACGCGTCCTCGAACACCTCGACGTCGGGCAACCCGCCGGGATCGAGGAGGACGCTCGCCACGTCGAACCGGAGGTCGCGGGGACGCAGACCGCTGGAGCGGAGGAAGAGCTCCGCCAGCTGCCGGAGCTTCCGGCGCTTCGACCACGTGACGGCTTCGTACCCCCCGCCGAAGGCGGCCCCCCGGCGGGTCTTCACCTCGCAGAAGACGAGCGTCTCGCCGCGGACGAGCACCAGGTCGAGCTCGCCGGCGCGGCACCGCCAGTTGCGCGCGATCAGGCGGAAGCCGCGAGCGCGGTAGGCGCGCAGCGTCGCGTCCTCGCCGAGGGATCCCGTGTCGAGTCGGAGATCGGATGCCATGGCTCGGACGCTAGCGGGCGGGTCCGACACGAGCCTACGATGCCGGCGGTGCGCGTCTTCATCAGCTACCGGCGCGACGACGCGGGCGACCATGCCGGTCGGATCGCCGATCACCTCGTCGGCCGCTATGGCCCGGACGCGGTGTTCCGCGACGTCGAGACGATCGAGGCCGGCGAGGACTTCGTCGAGGCGATCGAGCGTGCGATCTGGGACGCGGACCTCGTCCTGGTGGTGATCGGGCGGGCGTGGCTCAGAGCGACGGACGCCGAGGGCCGTCGCAGGCTCGAGGATCCGAAGGACTTCGTCAGGCTCGAGGTGGAGGCGGCCCTCCGTCGTGGCGTGCGGACCGTCCCGCTGCTGGTGGGAGAGGCTTCGATGCCGAGAGCCGATGACCTCCCGCCGACGCTCTCCCCGCTGGCCCGTCGCAACGCAGTCCCGCTCGACGAGGCACGCCTCGACGAGGACCTCGAGGCGTTGTTGGCCACGCTCGAGGCCGGCGTCGCCCTCGATGACGACTCCTCCGTCCATCTCCCTCCGCAGCCGACGCCGTTCATCGGCCGCGAGGCCGAGATCGCGAGCATCCAGGAGTTGTTGGAACGCGAGGAGGTGCGGCTCCTGACAGTCATCGGTCCGGGTGGCGTGGGGAAGACCCGGATCACGATCGAGATAGCCGCGCACCTCGCGGATCGCTTCCCGGACGGCGTGTGGTTCGTCGGGCTGAGCGCGCTCCGAGACGCGGACCTGCTCGCTCCCACGATCGCGACCACCCTCGGGCTCCACGAGGGCTTCGGCTCGAGCCTCGAGGAGACGGTGCAGCGGTTCCTGCGCGATCGTCGGATCCTGCTCGTGATCGACAACGTCGAGCAACTCCTGCCCGGAGCGGCCGCCATCCTGAGCGACCTGGTCGGATCCGCGAGGAAGGTCAAGCTCTTGGTCTCGAGCCGTGAGCCTGTAGGCGTCCGCGCGGAACGCGTCTATCCCGTCCCCGAGCTCGGGGCCGAGGATGCCGTCGCGCTCTTCACGGAACGGACACGGGCCACCGTTCCGGGGTGGGAGCTCGATGGAGCCGAAGCCGCGGCGGTCGGGGCGATCTGCGCGAAGCTCGAAGGCCTGCCCCTCGCGATCGAGCTCGCGGCGGCCCGCGTCGACATGCTCTCGGTGGGCGAGCTCCTCGAGCGCCTCGACGAGTCGCTACCCGTGCTCACGGGTGGAGCACTCGACGCGCCCGAACGCCAGCGGACGATGCGCGCGGCGATCGCGTGGAGCCACGACCTGCTGGGCGAGCACGAGCAGCGGTCGTTCGCGAAGCTCGGCGTCTTCCGTGGGGGGTGGACGCTCGACGCGGCGGAGACGATCTGCGACGTCGACCTCGACGCGTTGCGATCGCTGCACGAGAAGAGCCTCATCCGGAGGACGGCGGGTCGCTTCGGCATGCTCGAGACCATCAGGGAGTACGCAGCGGAGCGGCTCGAAGGGTCGCCCGAAGGCGAGGCGATCGTTCGACGCCACCTGGAGTCCTTCGTGGCGATGGCCGAGGAAGCGGAGCTCGGATCGCGCCGAGGCGAGCGGGAAGCATGGTTCGATCGGCTGGAGGCCGACCACGACAACCTCCGCTCCGCCCTCGCCCGCGTGCAGCAGGCTCCAGACCCTGTCGAGGAGGTCCGGCTCGTCACCGCCCTCTGGCGCTTCTGGGCGGCGCGGGGCTACGTCGCCGAGGGACTGCGCGCGATCGACCACGCGCTGGCCAGGAACTCGGACGTCCCGCTCGGAACGCGACTCGGCAGGTGCTACCTGGGCTCGATGGCCGGTCTCGACTTCCTCACCCTCCTCCCGGAGACGCGGGCGCTCGCGGCCGAGTGCACCGGCGAGGACGACCGCTTCGCGCGGGTCCAAGCGCTGACCCTGATCGGCATGCTCGAGGGCGCGCTCGGTCATCAGGGCGCGGCGGAGGCACCGCTGAACGAGGCCGTCGACGTCTCGGCAGGCGACTTCCCGGCCGAGGAAGCCGAGGCGATCGGGTGGCTCTTGATCGGCGCCCTCTACGGCCCGACCCCGGTCGATCGAGGGATCGCCCGTTGCCGGGATGCCCTCGACCGGTCGGATGCGGACCGGACCGTGCAGGCGTTCGCATTCGTCGAGCGGGCGGCCCTCGAAGCGATGCGCGGCGCGTTCGACCTGGCCCGCCGCCTGCTGGAAGAGGGCAGGTCGATCTTCCTCGATCTCGACCTGAAGGTGTTCGGGGCGAACACAGCGCAGGAAGCGTTCTTCGTCGAGATGCTCGCCGACGACCCCGGAGCGGCCGCGGCGGACCTCGTGGCTGCCTACGACGTGCTCCTGCGGTTCGGAGAGCGGGGGTTCCTCTCGACGATCGCCGGTTACCTCGCGCACGTCTACTACGCGCTGGGCGATCTCGAGGAGGCCGAGCGGTATGCCGGCGTCTCCAAGGACGCGGCGGCCGACGACGACTGGATCTCCCAGGGGCTGTGGCGGAGCGCGCTGGCGAAGGTGCTCGCCCGAAGAGGCGATGTCGACCCGGCCCTTGCGCTGGCGCGAGAAGCGGTCCGGCTGATGGCGTCGACGGACTTCATCAACACCCACGCCGATCGACTGACGGATCTCGCCGAGGTCCTCCGGATGGCCCGGTCGCCGGAAGCTGACGAAGCGCTCGATCAAGCGCACTTGCTGTACGAGCGGAAGGGCAACCTCGTCGGTATCCGTCGGGCCGAGTCTGCGCTCGGACGATCGACGGGATCGGACTGAGGATGCGCGTCTTCATCAGCTACCGGCGCAGAGACGCGGCCGGGTACGCGGGTCGGATCGCCGATCAACTCGCCGCCCGCTACGGCCTCGACGCGGTGTTCATGGACGTCGAGGCGATCGAGGCGGGCGCGGATTTCGTCGAAGCGATCGAGGCCGCCATCTCGGAGACCGACGCTGTCCTGGTCGTGATCGGCCCGGGCTGGCTCGGCGCGACTGCGTCCGGCGGCGGCAGACGGCTGGATGATCCCGAGGACTTCGTGCGGCTCGAGATCGAGGCCGCGTCGCGCCAGGGGATCCGGATCGATCCCGGTGCTCGTAGGTGGGGCCACGATGCCGGGGTCCTCGGACCTCCCGACGGCCATCTCCACCCTGGCGCATCTGAACGCGATCGAGCTCCTCGACCGACGCTTCCTCCCCGACCTCGAGGCGCTGTTCGCGGCCCTCGAGGGACGAGGCGGCCGTGCCGAGACCTCGGGCGAGGTCCACCTGCCGACCCAGCCGACGCCGTTCGTCGGGCGAACGTCCGAGCTCGCGACCGTTCGCGACCTCCTGCTCCGTGATGACGTGCGCCTGCTCACGCTGACCGGACCCGGTGGCGCCGGCAAGACGCGCCTGTCGGTCGAAGCCGCCTCGGCGCTCGGCGCGCGCTATCCGGACGGGATCTGGTTCGTTCCGCTCGCGACGCTCCGCGATCCTGGGCTCGTCGTCCCGACGATCGCGGCGACCCTCGGTGTCCGTGAGGGAGCGGGCTCGAGCATCGAAGAAGCTCTCGTCCGGCACCTGCACGACCGGCTCATGCTCCTCGTGGTCGACAACCTCGAGCAGCTGCTGCCCGCCGCCGCAGGGCCTCTCGCCGACCTGATCGAGGCCGCGCCGGGCATCGGACTCATCGTGTCGAGTCGCGAACCGCTCGGCGTGCGGGCGGAGCACGTCTACCCGGTCGGGGAACTCGCCGTGGGTGACGCCGAGGAGCTCTTCGCGGAGCGCGCCGAGGCGATCGACCCCGCCTTCGAGCTCGACGCGGGAACCCGACCGGTCGTCGAGGCGATCTGCGAACGGCTGGAGGGGCTCCCGCTGGCGATCGAGCTCGCCGCCGCCCGCGTGAAGGTCCTGTCGCCGACCGAGATCCTCCGGCGCCTCGACGACCGCTTGCCGCTGCTGGCCGGTGGCGCGAGGGACGCCCCGGAACGCCAGCGGACGATGCGGGGTGCAATCGCGTGGAGCTACGACCTCCTCGACGACGAGGAACGGCGGCTGTTCGCATCGCTCGCCGTCTTCCGGGGAGGCTGCTCACTAGCGGCGGCCGAGGAAGTGGGCGGAGCCGACCTCGACACGCTGGGCTCGCTCGTGGACAAGAGCCTGCTGCGGACCGAGGAGCGGCCGCCCCGCGTGACCCGGTACCTGACCCTGGAGACGATCCGTGAGTTCGCGAGGGAGAAGCTCGACGAGATGCCGGAGTCGCCCGACCTCCGACGCCGACACGCGGCCTGGTGCCTGGCGCTCGCGACGGAGGGGCTACCCGGGCTCAAGGGCAACGAACAGGACGCATGGCTCGCCCGTCTGGAGGCCGAGCACGACAACGTCCGAACGGCACTCCGCTGGTCCCTGGAGGAGGGCGACCCGGAGACGGCACTCTCGCTCGCGGCCGCGTTCTGGGAGTTCTGGTACCTGCACGGCGACTTCACGGAGGGACGATCGTGGCTCGCCCAGGTGCTCGAACGAACGTCGACGCGCCCATCCGACGCCCGCGCCTTGGCCCTGACGGGCGCCGGATGGCTCGCCGGCGAGCAGGGCGACCCGGCCGCGCCGCTGCTCGAGGAGGCACTCGATTGCGCGCGAGGCGCATCGCCGGCGACGCGCGCGTTCGTCATGACGCAGCTGATGGCCTATCTCCCCGCTGAGCGTGGTCGCGTCCTCGGGAAGGAGGCGGTGGCCCTGGCGCGCGCCATCGAGGATCGCTGGGTCCTGGCGATCGCGCTCAACAACTACGCGGAGGCCTTCAGGGAGGAGGGTGACCATGCGCGCGCCACGGAGCTCTACGAGGAGAGCCTAGAGACCAGCCGTGACATCGGCGATCACTTCCACGAGGCGCTCTGCCTGAACAACCTGGCCGAGATGGCGAGCATCGCCGGGGACCCGGCCCGCGCGCGATCCATCATCACCGAAGCCCGCGACGTGGCCGAGCGACACGGAGACCGACGGCACCTGTCGGTCGCGTTGCTGGACCTCGGGTGGATCTCGCTCGGCGAGGGACTGCTCGACGAGGCGCGGCGTTGGTTCCGCGAGAGCCTCGCCGTCCTCCGCGAGCTCGGCGGTCTGCCGCTCATCATGTCGGCGCTCTCGGGACTCGCCGCGATCGCCGCAGCTCAGGGGGATGATGAGCGAGCCGGCCGGCTCGCCGGCGCCGCGGGAGCGATCGAGGATCGCGTGGGTCCGCTCCCCACCCCACCCGACGCCGGGGCTCATGTTCCGCACCTGACCGCGGCCATGGAGCGGGCCGGCGATCGGTGGGACGGTTACTTGCGGGCAGGGCGTGCGATGGACCTCGACGCGGCCCTCGACTACACGCTCGCCTAGGTCCACGAGTGCGCGCAGGCGGTCGACGGTCATCTGTCGATCTCCCTCAAGGTCGGCTCGACTCACGATGCCGGCAGGATGCGGTCTTCATCTTCGGTCGGCGTGACGACGCCGTCGTTCTCAACCGGCTTGTGTGGGGGGATGGTCTCGGTGTACGAAGGCCTCTCTGAGCTGGCAGGCCGAGGTAAGGAGGGGCAGGATGGCGACCGGATACACCGAACGGCCTGATCCGACCCGCAGCGGAGGAGGCCGTCGCTCGTCCCGCAGAAGCATCAGACGACTCGCGGTCGCGGCGATCTCCGTCGCGCTCCTGGCCGGAGGCGCGTTGGTCGCTGGCGCTCAACTTCGCCAGACCGAAGCCGTGGACACGCAGGCTGCATGGACCGCCTGGTTCTTGGGTGACGCCGAGGCGAACCCGCTCCACTCGCCGGACGACTACTGCGGCGCGCGGGTCGGCGACCAGTTCTTCGTAGCGCCTGGCGTCACGGCTCCCAAGGTCGAGCGAACCTGCGAGATCCCCGCCGGCGTCGAGCTCGTCACGTCCCCGATCGGGGGCTTCGGCAACACACCGACCGATGGGAAGACCGACATCAAGCTCTTCAGCGCAGCGCTGGGGTACTTCCAAGGGGTGGTCCCGAAGTCCGTGGAGGCCACGGTTGACGGGGTGGTCGTCCCGAAGGGCCCGGCGACCTGCATCGATGCGTTCGACATGGACGTCGCACCCGGAAGCTTCCTCGACGAGATCGACGACAGCGTCAAGGCCACGACGAGGGTCGCGGTCTGCGGATGGTTCTACGTGATCGAGCCGTTGTCGTCGGGCGACCACACCCTCACGTTCTCGAGCAAGTTCAAGGGGACAACCCTGGCCACGCTCACGCTCGATGTGACCGTAACCTAGAGTCCGTCGAAGGGATCTCAGGGAGCCTGAGGGGCCCGACACCGGACCTCGTCACGAGCCGAGGAACGCTCGGATCGCGTCGGGCTCGGGCTCCAGCTCCTCGACCCGGCCCGACGCGGACCACGTCGAGCTCGTGAGGAGCTCCCTGGCGGCGTCGCCGCTCCCCCGGACGGCTCCCACCCTCGCGCCCAGCGCGAGCGCGAGCCGGTATTCGAACGCGGAGATCGCTCCGCCGGCCAACGCGACGACCCGGACCGTGCGCGGGTCGATCCCGCTCGTCAGCACGTCGGCCCAATAACGGATCGGCTCGCGGACGCCGAAATCCTCACCGTCGGATCGTCGGAGCTCCGCATAGCGTCGCGGGTCGTCGTCGACCGTCACCCCCATCGGGACCGAGTCCGGCAGGTACCCGATCACTCGAGCTCCCGCGGCCCCCAGATCCCCGGCGAGTTCGCTGATGCCCTGCCGGGTCCCTCCGGAGATGATCGTCCCCGAGCGGTCATCGAACGCGTCCCGGAACACGTCGGCGTACCCGCGGACGAGCTCCTCGACCGCGTCGCTGGAGCCACCGGCCAGGATCGCGACGGGCGGCGCGAGGGGCCAGGCGCCGGGCGTAGCGAGCGCCCTCACCTCCGGGTCGTCGCCGCTCGACCCGAACCGGGCAGCCCCCCCCAGTCGGAGCAGGCGACGCGCCTCCTCGAGGCCGGGGAGGCCCGAGGCCCGGGCGGCGAGGCGATCGAGCGACGACGACGACGTGGCGACCTGGAACGCCGCCACGCTCCGTCCGATCGCCGTCGCGTATGCGGTGAGGGCGCCGTTGGCGTCCCCCAGCAGCAGTCGGAACTTCGCCAGGTCGTACCAGGCCCATGGGACGTTCTCGCCGGTCTCGGCTTGACGGGCGCACCGATCCGCCGCGGCGTCGATCGCGACCCGACGGTCGCTCACCGGGGTCAGGTCACCGGACGCGTCGATCTCGTACTCGAGCAGGTTCCCCAGCGCGTAGGGGTGAGATGGGTCGAGCTCGTGGGCGCGCAGGTACAGGGAGCGCGCTCGGTCCTCGTCCACGCCCTTCCACGTGCCCGCGAGCGACGCGGCCGCCTCGGGGTCGGCTCCGCGCTCGACGGCCAGCTCCAGGAGGGCGCGTCCCTCCGCCAACCGGACCGCATCGTCGCGGAACCGCTTCGTCAGCGCGACGCCGAGATGCTCGGCGAACTCCGGATCCTCGACGTCCCCACCCTCGAGCAAGGCGATGACCTCGTCCCAGGCGCCCACGCGGTACGCGAGATCCGCGGCCCGGCGGCGGACGGCGTCGTCCTGCCACCCGTCACCCACCCCTCGGAGCTCGACAGCCCGTACTGCGGCGCCGAGCGCGCCGTCACCGTCGCCGCGGGCCAGCAGCTCCTCGCCGGCGCTCACCGCGGCCGCCGCGGTCCGCTCGAGGAGGTTCGGATCGATCCCCGTCCCGAGCTCCGAGCGGAGGGTGAGCGCACGGTCCAGGTGTTCGGCGACCGTGCTCACGGCGCCGGCCGTCCCTTCGAGGTGCTCGGCGGCGCGCTCGTGCAGCACGGCGGCCGTCTCCCGCGTGAGCAGCCCGGACGCGACGTCCCCGAGCAGGGTCTGACGGAACCGGAACCCCCCAGGCACGTCGGGCAGCTCGGCCAGGAGCTCGCGACGGACGAGGTCGGTCAACGCCCGTGGGACCTCAGTCGCCGCGTCCGGAAGGAGCGCTACGACGGCGTCGTGCTCGAACGGCGATCCCAGGACGGCGGCGGCGTCCACCACCGCCCGCTCGACGTCGGGCAGCAGATCGATCCGGGCGGCCAGCACCGCACGCACCGTGGTCGGGATGGCCAAGGCTTCGAGCGGGCGTACCGGCTCCCAGGCGCCACCCCCGGAGCGTCGGATGGCGCCCTCCTCCAGCAACATGCGCAACGTCTCCCCCAGGAACAGGGGATTGCCGCCCGCGGTCTCCACGAGGCTCGCCCGCAGCGCGGGATCGACCGCACCGCCGAGCAGGTGCTCCACGATGCGCTCGGCGGCGGCGGCGGCGAGCGGTCCGAGCTCCAGGATGAGCGCTGGCGGATCCGCGTCGTCGAGCCAGCCAGCATGGTCCTCGAAGAACTCGGGGCGCGCGCCGACCACGAGCGTGACCGGGCCGGAGGATCCGGTCACGGCGTCTCGCAAGAGACCGATCTCCGCCGGCTCAGCGACCTGTCCGTCATCGACCAGGACCAGCGTCGGCCGCGCCGCGGCCAGCTCCGAGAACACCTGCTGCGCCGCCCACGCGGCCGGCTCGCGTTCCGCCCGCCCCTCGAGCAGCCGCTCGATCGTCTCGGCCACGACGGCGGCCTGCTCCCGACCCTCCAGCAGCGACTCGACCGCGGTCGACGCGGCCCCGGCGTCCTCGATCGCCAAGGCCTGACGGATCAACGCGGGCATCGGCGCCTGATCCGGCTCCTGACCATACCGGGAGGACAGCACGGTGGCCCTCAACTCGGCCGCGAACCGCAGGTCCTCCAGCAGGCGGGTCTTGCCGATCCCCGGCGGCCCGGCGACGATGGCGACGACCGGCCCGCGGCGCTCAGCGCTCGACCGGACGAGATCGAGGAGCTCGCCCCGCTCCTGGTCGCGCCCGGTGAGGGGTGCCACCAGTCGGCGGCGGGCCTCGCCGTCTCGGACGGCCAGCAGTCGGAACGCCGGCACCGGCTCCGACTTCCCCTTGAGGGTCAGCGGCTCGACGGCCTCCGCATCGATCACGTCGACGATGGACCCGCGCGTCGCCCCTCCGATCAGGATCTCACCCGGCTCGGCCGACTGCTCGAACCGAGCGGCGACGTTCACGGCGTCGCCCGACACGAACGAGCTCCCCAGCGCGGGATCGCCGGCGACCACCTCCCCCGTATTCACCCCGGTCCGGATCTGGACGCCGGCGCCTAGGTCCCGGATCAGCTCCGCGTTCATCGCCTCCACCGCATCGCGGAGTCCGATCGCGGCGCGGCACGCCCGGAGCGGGTCGTCCTCGTGCACGCGAGGGACGCCGAACACGCACATCACGGCGTCGCCGATGAACTTCTCCACGGTGCCGCCGTGGCGCTCCAGGATCCCGCGCGCCGACGCGTAGAACCGGGTCATGATCGAGCGGAGCGCCTCGGGCTCGAGCCGTTCCCCGAGCTGCGTGGACCCCTTCATGTCCGCGAACAGCACGGTGACGACCTTGCGGCGGTCGGCGGCGAGGATCGAGCCGAGCTGGGTGGCACACGACATGCAGAAGCGCGCGCGGTCGGGGTTCCGCTCGCCGCACGCGACACACGTCTTCACGATCGTCAGGAGCGGCCGAGGTACGTCCGGAGCTCGGCCTCCGTGAGCTGGCGCGTGACCCGTGACCGGGCGAGCGCCACGAGGTCGTCGAACGAACGACACACGTCGCAGTCGTAGATCCGGACGACGCCGCCGTGCGGCGGGTCGTAGCCGGTCTCGACCGGCACCGGCCGCGAGCCCGTGAGCCCGCCGACCAGGATCTGCGTACCGTCGGCGGAGAACCGAGCGGACGTGACGACGAACTCGGCCGCCTGGACGCGCTGGATCTCTCGACCGTCCAGGGTCCAGACGCGCGCGGTTCCGTCGAGCGCCGCGCTCACCACGAAGTCGCCGTCGGGGCTGAACGCGACGCTCGCGAGATAGCTCCTGTGTCCGCGGAGGTCGGCGGTCTGCTCGCCCGAGTCGGCGTCCCAGATGCGCACCGAGCTGTCGTTCATCCCTCCGGCCACCCTCGTGCCGTCGGGCGACACGGCGAGCGTCAGGACCGGGACGCCACCGGTGTCCAGGCTTCGTTCGACCGAGCCCGTCGCCAGGTCGACGACGTCGATGCTGCCGCCGTTCACGACGGCGGCTCGCGCTCCATCGGGGAAGAACTCGGCGAGCGAGTCCTGCACGCTGTCTCTCACGCACCTGCGCCATTCGCCCGATGCGCCGGTGCACCCGTTGGCCGTGTGGAGCGACCGGACCGTCGATCCACCCGAGACCCCGAGGCGGTCGGTGGGCGGAGGCGTGATCGGGTACTCGGCAACGAGTCGTCCCTCGGCGTTGGTGATTCGAACGGCACCGTCGCTCCACACGCTGATCGCCTGGTCTCCGGATGCGTCTTCCGCGACGGTCAGCGGGTAGCCGGAGTCCTGCAACACGTAGTCGGACGTCCGTGTGCCTTGGGTGGGATCGACGAACGCCACACCCCCGGCGACGACGGAGCCATGACGCTCTCGCCGGTAGGCCACGACCGTCTGATCGCCGCGGATCGAGACGTCGAGGACGGTGGTCGTAGCGTCCGGCTCGTCGAACACGATCCGTCGTAGCTCGCTGGACCCGGCGTCCCAGGTCTCGACCTGCCCCGTGTCGCCGGCCGTCACCACCGTCCCATCCGGAGCGAACTCGGCGGCCGAGACGAAACCATCGCGATGGACCTGAAGATGACTCACGCCCGGGCCGAGCCGCCAGATCCGAACGGTGCCGTCGTCGCTCGTCGAGGCGACCCTGTCCGCCGTCGGACCCACCGCCACGGACGCGCCGAACGCCGTGTGCCCTCGCAGCTCGCTCGCGATCCCGCCCGATACGAGGTCCCAGATCCGACCGACGCTGCTGTTGTCGAACGTGACGATGTAGTCGCGACCGACGAACTCCGCGCTGCTGATCAGAAGGTCATGGAGCAGCTCGCTGAGTTCCTCACCCGTGCGGACGTCCCACACGCGGACCATACGGTCGAAGCCGACCGACAGGAGCCGTTCGCCCGTGCCGTCGAACTGAACCGCGTAGGCGAGGTCGCGGTGACCCTCCAGCGTACGGATGAGGTGTCCCGTGTTCCCGTCGAAGATCCCGATGCTCCCGTCACCGTTCGCGGTCGCGATCAGATCCCCACTCGGGCTCAGGTTCGCCATGTAGGTGCCGCTCGGGGCGGACGGGATCGAGACGACCTGCTCCCAGGTGTCGGTCCGCCAAACCCGTGCGCCATCGTCGGCGCTGGCGATCAGGAGGTCGCCGTCGGGCGTCACCTCAACCTGACTGACCAGGTCCCGCGTGTGGAGCATCCGCTCGATATCGCCGGTCGCCGCATCGCGGATCGCCACCTCCCCGTCGGACAGCCCCGCGGCGATCCACTCGCCGTCCGGATCGAACACGATCGGCAGGACCCCTTGTGCTGGAGGGATGTCGTGGCTCACCGTTCCCGTTGGCGCATCCCAGATCAGGATCCGGCTGTCCTGCCCGACGCTCACCATCGTGTGTCCGTCCGGAGCGAACGCGACGTCCCCCACCTCGCCATCGTGACCGCGGAAGACGACCTCGATGTTCGAGGCGTTGATCGCCTCTCGAAGCGCGCCCTCGACCTGTTCGCTCGGGTGGATCCGGGCGGCCTCGAGCGCCAGCAGGAGGCTGAGCTCGGGGTCCTGATCGATCGTCGCCAGGGTTGCGGAGGCGAGCCCGCTCGACCGTGCGAGGTCGCGTTGCTCCAGGGCCTGCGTGCGCTGGCGTCTCGCCTCCCCGCCCTGGATCAGCGCGACCGACCCCAATGCGATCGCCACCACGAGCGCGACGCTCGTGGCAGCCACGACCGCCCGCTGCCGCCTCCCCGTCGCCTTGCGCGAGGCGAGCACGAAGCGGGTCTGGAGCTGGGTCGGCCGTGGCTCTCGCTCGGCATCGGCCGTCAGGTGTTCCGCATCCGCGAGCTCCCGCCCTCGCAGAAGTGCCGATCGACGCTCGCCGGCCGCCTCCCACTCGGTGGCGCGGACCAACAGTCTGGTGTGTGCCTTGACGTGCTCCAGATCGGTGTCGAGGGCTCGCACGATCTGCTCGGTGGTTCGGTCAAGGTCGCCGTCCGTCGCGTCGATCCAGTTGAGCCGCGCGAGGGCGTCGGGGACCGTCGCCGGATCGGTCGACCGGATCAGGACCGGCACGATCCGCTTGCCGCCGGCCACGGCGCCGTCCAGCTCCTCGGCGCACACGCTCGATCGGGCCAGGTCCGGCGAGACGACGACCAGGTACGCGTCCGCGGCGGCGATCGCGCCGCGGATCTCGGCCATCCACTCCGCCGAGGGCGGGATGTCCTCCAGGTCGACCCAGGCGCGTTTGCCGACCGTGGTCAAGCGCTCGGTGAGCTCGACCACGGAGGCGCGGTCGGCGCGCGAGTACGAGACGAAGACGTCGTGGCCCCGGTGCTCCTCCGAGCCGCTCGCCGCGACCTCGCGCAGATCATCGGCCACCCGTTCCCCCCTCCTGTGATGGCACGCCGAACGGTATGAGGTCATCGCGGGGACGCGCAAGGGACCATCGGCTCGATGAGCCCAGCGTGCCGCGCAGGTCGCACCCCGTCCGCCTAGGCTTCGGCCGTGCGCGGGGGAACGGGGCTGCGGCTCGCGTGGGAGGACCTGCGGCGTTCGATCGGCGCCCTCGTGGCCTCGATGCGCGCGCCCGGGCTCGCTCGGATCCAGATCGCCTACGTCGCCTTCAACCTGACCGAGTGGGCCGCCGGGATCGCGATCATGGTGTACGCGTTCAAGCGAGGTGGGATCGGATCGCTCGGGATCCTCGCCTTGATCCTGTTGATCCCGGCGGCGGTGCTCGGTCCCCTCGGCTCCGTGCTGGGTGACCGCTACCGGCGCGACCTCGTCCTCGTGGCCGCGTATGCAGCCCTCGCCGTCGCGACTGGACTCACCGCCCTGGCGATCGCCGCCGACCTCCCGTTGCCGGTCGTGTTCCTGATCGCCGGCTCCGGATCGTGGCTCCTCAGCCTCCTCCGGCCGATCCACGGGTCGGTGTTGCCGTGGGTGGCACGTGACCCCCGCGAGCTGAGCATCGCGTACGCGGCCGCGAGCTTGATCGAGAGCACCAGCATCTTCGTCGGACCCCTCGTGGCCGGGCTACTGCTCGCGCTCGGCGGGCGGTTAGGCGTGTCCGGACCCGCCCTGGTGGATGGGCTGCTGACCGCGCTCCTGGGGATCGGGACGCTGCTCGTCGCGATCAACGTGCGCCAGGTCCCCGTGGAGCGAGCCGCCGACCGGTCGCCCGGAGCCGGTCGTCCGCAGGAGGCGGGCCTCGCCCAGGAGATCAGCGAGGGGTTCGTCGCCACATGGAGGGATCCCCGGCTCCGGACCACGGTCGGCCTGATCGGGCTGGGATGGTTCCTGTTCGGCATGCTCGACACGGCGATGGTGGTCCTGGCCTTCGATGTCCTGGGCACCGGGGATGCCGGGGTCGGCTTCCTGAACGCCGCCGTCGGGGTCGGCACGATGGTGGGAGCAGCGGCTGCCCTCGCCGTGGCGACCCGCCCGCGGATCTCCCCCGCGTTCCAGAAGGGGGTCGTGCTCGAGGGGATCCCGGTGATGATCGCCGGGCTGGTCCCGTTCCTCGCCGCCCCCCTCCTCGCCGTCGCCGGCTCCGGAGGGCAGCTGACGGACACCACGGGCACGATGCTGCTGCAGCGGATCGTCCCTGACCGGAAGCTGTCGCGCGTGTTCGGCGTGCTCGAAGCGGCGTTCACGGCTCCCGAGGGGATCGGCGGGTTCGTGGGGGCGATCCTGATCGCCAGCGTTGGCCTGACGCCCACGATGGTGGGCGTCGGCGTCCTCCTGCCCGTCGCGGCGCTGATCGGCCGGCGACGGATCGCGTCGACCGACGTAGGGATGCGCGACACGACCGACGAGGTCGCGCTGCTGCGGCGCAACCCGATCTTCGCGCCGCTTCCGGCACCGACGCTCGATCACCTCTCACGCAACGCCGTCCCCCACGTCGTGCCGGCCGGCTCGATGATCGTCCGGGAAGGGGAGGTTGGCGACCGCTTCTACACGGTGGCGGCCGGCGAGGTCGAGGTGAGCCAGGACGGCGAGCTCGTCGCCCGCCTAAGGGAAGCGGAGTCGTTCGGCGAGATCGCGCTCTTGCACGACGTCCCCCGAACGGCGAGCGTCCGCGCGGTCACCGAGACCCGGCTGCTGACGATCGACCGCGAGGACTTCCTCTTGGCCCTCAGCGGCCACCCGGACTCGGGCCGCGAGGCCCACGCGATCGCGCAGGAGCGCGCCTCACGCCGGGCCGGCGACGGTTCCGCGGCCCCTCCCGCCGTCCCGCCCGATCCGTAGCCGTTCGTTGGGTTCTCCCCGCGCCGCCGGGGCACTAGGCTCCGCCCGACGAGATCGGGGGACCGTGGTCGAGCAGCAGCAGGCCCCGGTCCGCGCGGCGGAGCCCGCCCGCCCCGGATCGGACGTGTTCATCTCCTACTCCCGCCGTGACCGTGCGGTGGTGGAGCGCCTGACGGCTGCCCTGGAAGCTCGGGGACGCTCGGCCTGGGTGGACTTCGCCGACATCCCGCCCACCGCGGAGTGGATGGCCGAGATCAAGGGGGCGATCGACGCCGCGGCCACGATCGTGGTCGTGCTCTCCCCCGACTCGGTCGCCTCGCCCGTGTGTACGGAGGAGCTCGAGGCCGCGGTGGCCGCGAACAAGCGGATCGTCCCCGTGGTGGTCAGGAACGTGGATGCCTCCGAGGTTCCGCCCGAGCTCGCGAAGCGCAACTGGCTGTTCCTGCGCGAGATGGATGACTTCGAGGGCGGCGTGAACACGCTCGTCACCACGCTCGAGACCGACCTGGATCGGGTGCGGGCGCACTCGAAGCTGCTCGTGCGGACCCGGGAGTGGTCGGTGAATGGCGACCGGTCGCTCCTGCTCCGTGGATCCGAGCTCGCGGAGGCCGAGTCGGTGATCGGGGTCGATGCCGATCCGAGAGCGACGGCCGATCAGACCCGGTTCGTGGTGGCCTCCCGTCAGGCGGCGACCCGGCGACAGCGCTCCGTCGTCGCGATCGCTGTCTGCGTGGCGTTGGTGGCCGCCACTCTGGGTGTGTTCGCCTGGACCCAGCGGAGCGCGGCGATCGCGAACGAACGGGAAGCGGTGGAGCAGCGGGCGGAGGCGGCTGCTCGAGCCCAGGTTGCCGACTCGAGGAGACTGGCGGTCTTGGCACTCGCCAGCGCGACTTCCCAACTGGACCTCGCAGCGGCTCTGGCGCTTGAGTCATTCCGCGCGGCACCGACTCCTGAAGCGATGGACGCTATGCACGTCGTAGAGCAGCGATCTCAACGGATCGAACGCATCCTCCCAGGCCCCAGTGGAGGCGCGGCCGTTTCATTCGCCCCGGATAGTGCGATCCTCGCGAGCGCCTCGAAGCAGGGAGTGCAGATGTGGGACCTTGCGCGCGGCTCCCTCCTCGGGAAACCCCTCCCGGGCAGCGGCGTGAGCCGATCACTGGCCATCAGTCCTGACGGCCGATTCCTCGCGCTCTCCTCCGGCAGAGAGATCGAACTCTGGAACGCGAAGACGCTGGGCGCTGCACGCCTTGAGACTGGGTCGGGGCAGCGCTGGCTGGATGTGGCGTTCCTTCCCGATAGCGCGTCGTTCGTCGCCGTTTCCGACGATGCAGTCGCTGTTTGGGAGGCCATCGATGGAAAGCGCCTTGGTCGAATCGGCCTCAAGAGCAGTGGCATCTTGGGTGACAGTCTCGCGGTCGATCCGAACGGCAAGACCCTGGCGGTGGCTGGTAGTCGTCCGACCGTCGAGCAGGTCCCCGAGAGCACGATCTTGCTCCTGGATCCGAGCACCATGCGACCGGTCTCGGGACCCCTGGAGTCCTTGGAAGGTGTCATGCAGCTAGCCTTCAGTGCGGACGGGAAGTGGTTGGCGGCTGGCTCAAGCGTGGGGGACGTCGTCCTCTGGGACACGCGCACCTGGCGGGCGAAGCGACTCTCCGTCGGGGACAGCGCAATTAGCGAGGTCGCGTTCAGCCCAGATGGCGCCCTGCTCGCTGCTGGCACCGAGGACGGGACCGTGGTCACTTGGAATATCCGCTCTTCGAAGCCGGTGGCTGACACGCTCGAAGGATCATCGGGCGCTATCGAAGGAATCGCTTTCGATCCGGACGGCCGGCGCATCGCGACGATCGGGCCGCTGGGCCCGATCGTCGTGTGGCGGCTGACCGGCCTGATCCGGAGCGACAGCTCGGAAGGATTCTGCTGCGCTGCGTTCAGCCCTGATGGCGCGTCGATCGCTACAGCTGGCCTCGATCGAACCGCTCGACTGTGGGACGTCTCTTCGGGACGGCCGTCTGGCCCGATCCTCGAAGGCCACACCCAACCGCTCCGATCGATCGCGTTCGGGGCCGACGGTCGGACCGTTGCAGCCGGTAGTTTCGACGGAAGGATCATCGAGTGGGATCCGTTCACCGGCGAACAGCTCCGCCCATCCCCCGATCCAGGCGCACGTGTAACGAACGCTCTGGCGATCCACCCGAACGGTCGACTCCTCGCTATCGGCAATCGAAGCGGCGCGATCCGACTGTGGGATCTCGTGGCGGGGAGAGTCGTGGGGGAACTCCATGGTCACTCGCAAGCTGTCTACAGCCTCGCCTTCAGTCCGGACGGCCACCTACTCGGGTCAGGGGGTCAGGACCGCTCGGTGATCATCTGGGATGTCGAATCGGAGACACAGATCGCGCAGCTCGCTGGACACACTGACTGGGTCTACTCGGTTGCGTTCGCGCCTGACGGCGAGACCCTCGCCTCAGCTGGGTTGGATGGGTCGATCCTCTTCTGGCGTGCTCGGACACACGTGCAAGACGGTGAGGCGCTTTCCCTGCCTGGGTCTGTGTACGACATCGCGTTCAGCCCCGACGGTCGCACGCTTGCCTCGGGCTGGGCCGACGGCTCAGTGGTGCTGTGGGACATCGAGTCCCGAAGCGTCATCGGCCAGCCGCTATCGCTCCACCAGAGCTGGGTTTTCGATGTCGACTTCTCTCCCGACGGAGGCTCACTCGCCACGGCGAGCCTGGACGGGTCGCTCCGGTTCTTGGAGTCATCGGCGTGGACGTCGGACATGCCAGCGATCGTCGCGGACCTCTGCGCGAGGCTCGCCCGGAGCCTCACGCCGGCGGAATGGGACAGGTTCCAGCCGGGTCTACCGTATGAACCCACGTGCCCGGCGGGTTTGTGATGATCAGTCCGGCAACGTCGTCGGCTCGTCGCGCCGGGCGAGCTCTTCGACGTTGACGTCCCGCCGAGTCATCACGCGAACGCTCGATACGAACCGCGCCGGGCGGAACATGTCCCACACCCACGCGTCGGTCAGGTCGACCTGGACCCACCCGCCCTCCTGCGGCGTGAGCTTGACGTCGTTCGCCAGGTAGAAGCGGCGCTCGGTCTCGATCACGTAGGTGAACATCGGGAGGACGTCGCGGTACTCCTTGTAGAGCTCGAGCTCACGCTCTTCCTCGAACCGCTCGATGTCGTCCTCGTTCATCCCGTCCATCCTCTCACCCCGCGCTCAGCTCGCCGGCCTCGAGCGCACCCGGCAGGTCGTCTCGCCCGTCGAGCTCCTCGGCGAGCCGCTCGACGTCCGCGGCGCTCGACGCCCCGAAGCCCGGCAGCGACACCTGGCCCACGCACGCGAAGGAGAGCCGGTGCACCGGCGTGGGACCCAGCCGGTCCAGCACGGCGAGGTGCTCCGGGGTCCCGTACCCCTTGTTGTGGTCGAAACCGAACGCCGGGTAGCGCCTGTGGATCCTGCGCATCTCGCGGTCGCGCGAGACCTTCGCCACGATCGACGCGGCCGCCACGTTGGCGCTGACGGCGTCCCCCTTCTTGACGCCGAGCGCCGTGCACGGCATCCGCGGGACCGGGAACCCGTCCGTCAAGACGTAGTCGGGGATCATCGGAAGCGCCTTCACGCATCGGCGGAGCAGGGCGAGGTTCGAGCGGTGGAGCCCGCGCTGGTCGATCACGGCCGGTTCGATCCGCCGGATCGCGTACGCCGTCGCCCCGGTGACGATCCGCTCGAACGCCGCCTCGCGCTGGTTGGCGGTGAGGAGCTTCGAGTCGTCGATCCCTGTGAGGTCGAAGTCCGCCGGCAGGATCACGGCGGCCGCGACGAGCGGTCCCGCGAGGGCACCCCTGCCCGCTTCGTCCGCCCCGGCGATCCGATGGAAGCCCTGCTCCCGGAGCACCCGCTCGTACCGGTCGAGGTCCGCGCGCGCCACGTCCTCAGCCCACCCCGCCGACGTGGGACGGCGGCCAGATGATCACCACGGCCTTGCCGATCACCCGGTCGATCGGAACGAACCCCAGGCCGGCCGGGGGCTGGTAGCGGGAATCTCCCGAGTGGTTCCGATTGTCGCCCATCACGAAGAGCATGCCATCGGGCACCGACGTGGGCGGGAGGTCGGCGGTGCTCAGTTCTTGTTGGTTCACGTACGGCTCGTCCAACGGGACCCCGTCCACGTAGACCGTGCCCTGACGCATCTCGACCACGTCGCCGGGCAGTCCGATCACCCGCTTGATGAAGTCGTCGTCGTCGGGCCGGACGACGCCGATCCCCTGGGCCAGGAAGTGCACCAGCCCGCCGACGATCCCACGATCGTGCGTCCCGTCCGGGTTCGGGTCGGCGAACACCACGACGTCGCCCCGCTCGATGTCTCCGATCCGGTACGCGAGGCGGTTCACCAGGATCCGGTCCCCCACCTCCAGCGTGGGCACCATCGAGATCGACGGGATGTAGAACGCCTGGACGACGAACGTCTTCAGGACGATCGCGATCACGAGCGCCGCGAGGGTCAGGATCGCGAACTCGCGCAGACCCGACGTGGTCCGATGCGCCGACGAACGTGAGGGAGGGGTCACCTCGTCCGCGCCTGGGACGTCGGCGTTCGATGCGGGATCTCCGGGGGGAACCGCGGGTGGAGCGAGGTCGGGACCGTCGCTCACGGGGTCAGCCGTCCGCCGGCTCCTCGGCCTCGTCCGGGGTCTCCTCCGACGCCTCGGCCTCCGACTCGAGGTCCGTCGCGTCTGCCAGCTCGTCGACGCCTTCCGCCGAGCCCGCCTCGATCGTCGGATCGGTCGCCTCGACGTCTTCGGCCTCGTCTTCGGCCGCCCCGAGCTCGATCGCCTCGGCCTCGGCGGTCTCCATCGCGGCGAGCTTCGCGTCGTCGATCCGGCGCTCCTTGATCCGCGCCTTCTTCCCCCGGAGCTCGCGCAGGTAGTAGAGCTTCGCCCGGCGGACGGCCCCTCGCGAGACGACCTCGAGCTTCGCGATCGACGGCGAGTGCACCGGGAAGGTCCGCTCGACGCCGACGCCGAACGAGATCTTACGGACCGTGAAGGTCTCACGCAGGCCGCCGTTCTGACGGCGGATCACGACGCCCTGGAACACCTGGACCCGCTCCCGATTCCCCTCCACGACCCGGACGTGCACCTTGACGGTGTCGCCGGGGCGGAACTGCGGGATGTCGGAGCGCAGGTAGGGCTGCTCGACGAGGTCGGTCTTGTTCATGGCAACAGCGGTAGAGGATACCAGTGACCTGCCGGACCCCCCTCGCTACGCTACGCGCGATGCCCTCAACCAGCTGGCGCCCGGATCGGATCGCGGAGGCGATGATCGCGGTTGCGGCCCTCGCGGGCGTGGAGCCCGGAGATGTCGAGGTGTTGGCCGAGCGAGGGCGGACCCGCAGGTATCGCAAGGGCAGCTACCTCTGCCACGAAGGGGATCCGGCGACCGAGGTGTCGTTCCTGCTCGAGGGTCGGGTGGAGGTCGCCTCGCATGCCGCGGGGGGCGGAAGGCTCCTGCACGGGTCGATGGACAGCCCGCGGTTCATCGGCGAGCTCGGCGTGCTGGGCGAGCTGGACCGGACGGCGAGCGTGCTCGCGCTCGACGAGGTCGTCGCCTGGGTGATCGGGGCCGAGGAGTACCTGTCGTTCCTGGCGGACCATCCGACGGCTTCCCGCGGGCTGCTGAGGTCGTTGACGCGTCAGGTCGCCGGCCACGAGGCGATGATCGAGGATCTGATGTTCCTGGACCTGAAGGGAAGGGTCGCGAAGCGGCTCCTGCAGCTGGCGGAGGCCTCGCCGGGGGAACCGCCCCAGGACGGCGCGTCGATCCCGGCCCCGACGCACGCCGACCTCGCCAGCCTGTCCGGGGGCAGCCGAGAGAACGTCACGCGGATCCTCTCCGAGTTCCAGCGGCGAGGTCTCTTGGCGAAGGACGGTCGGCGTTTCGTCATGGTGGATGTCGCCGGGCTCTCCCGGATCGCCGGGCTGTAGCGAACATGGAGGAAGGCCGCCCTCCGGGCGGCCTTCCGGTGGAACCGGGCGGTGTCGCTACTTCCTCTTGTGCCCCTCGACGTCATCCTCGGTCTCGGCGAGGCGCTTGCCTCCGAACTTTTGGCCTTGGGTGTCGTCCTCGGTCTCCTCAGCCTCGAGCTTCCTCTTGTGGCCCTCGGCATCGAGGATATCGGTCTCCTCGTTGCCAAGTGAAGCTTGTCCCTTCTTGATCGGCATGCCCTTCCTCCTTCGGCTCTTCGGGTCCCTGTCGAACCCTGTCGTCACCCGAACGCGCTGCTACCGCCTCTTGTGCCCCTCGACGTCGTCCTGGGGCTCCGCCTCCTCCTCGGTGGCGAGGCGTCGCTTCGCACCCTCGACGTCGTCCGCGCCTGCGGTCCCGTCGATGGCCGGGTGCTTCTTCAGCTTCTGGCCCTCGACGTCGTCCTCGGACCGATCCGCCATCCGCTCCTCGTCGGCCATCCCGCACCTCCTTCTGGTCGACCCGCCCGGGTCATCCCTGTGTCGAGAGCGTCGCGCCGGATGACCCTGAAGGTTGTCCTGCACCCGACGTCCGGGAGTCGTCTTGCCGACATCGGGGTCTCCCGATGCCCCGGGGCGCTGGATGAGCAACTCTGACCCCTGGAGCCTGGTCAACGCAAGCTCCCGAGGTCGGGATCTCGTCGGGTTCTTCCGGCCGGTCTCGCCCGTGGCTAGGATGCGCCGGACGCACGAGGGGGGGCCGTGGCGGAGGGACGAGGACGGGGGGCGATCCGGTCGGCCCTCGGTCATCGCGACTTCCGCCTCCTGCTGGTCGCGCAGACGATCTCGCAGACGGGCGACTGGCTCTACTCGGTCTCGCTGATCGTGTACGTCCTGGACCGGACGGGATCGGGGGCCTGGGTGGCCGCCACCAGCATCATCCGGTTCCTCCCCTACGTCCTGCTCGGACCCCTGGGCGGCGTGATCGCCGACCGCTACGACCGCAAGCGCGTGATGATCGCGGCCGACCTGGCTCGCGGGGCGACGATGGTGCTGCTGGGGATCGCCGCGGCGACCCAGGCTCCGGCGATCGTGGCGATCCTGCTGGCCGCATTGGCGGTCGCGCTCGCCGTGCCCTACGAACCGAGCGTCTATGCATCCACCCCGGCGCTGGTCGGCGAAGAGGACCTGACCGCGGCGAACGCGGTCAACTCCGTCGTCGCGAACGTGACGCTCGCGCTCGGCCCCGCGATCGGCGGACTGATCCTCGCCGTGGCAACGCCATCCGCGTCGTTCCTCATCAACGGGGCCACGTTCTTCGTCTCGGCGATCCTCACGATGGGGCTGCGGACCAAGCTGAAGACGGTCGTCGAGGCGGAGGAGGGAGCTGAGGGAGGCTCACCGTCGTTCCTGGACCGATTGAAGGAGGGCTTCGCCGCCATCGTCGGCTCGCGCGACATCGTGCTGATCGTCCTCGTGGCCGTCGCGTTCATGGTGTTCTACGGGCAGGAGATCGTCCTGTACGCCCTCGCGGCCACGGAACGACTCGGCCTCGGTTCGGAGGGGATCGGATACATGTTCGCCGCCACCGGGATCGGCGGGGTCCTCGCGGCCGGTCTGACGTCTAGGCTGGCAGATCGATCACGCCAGGGGGTCATCCTGGCCGGAGCCACGATCCTGACGGCGCTCCCGATGCTCGCGCTGACCGTCGTGAGCTCCCCGGCGCTCGCCTACGCGCTGCTCCTGCTCGAAGGCGCGGGGTTCATCGTCGGCGACATCGTCTCGACGACGATGCTCCAGCGGCTGCTCCCGGCGCACGTCTTGGGGCGCGTCTTCGGGATCATGGACTCGCTCCTGGTGTCGGGGATCCTGCTCGGCTCCGTGCTGGCCCCCGCGGTGATCGAGGTCGGTGGGCTCGACGTCGGGCTGATCGTCGGCGCCGGCACGATGATCGCCGCCGGAGTGGCGCTCCTCCCGCGCGCCCGCGAGATCGACCGGCGGACGGCCGAACGGTTCGCCCAGGTCGAGCCGTGGGTGGAGCTGCTGGAGTCGGCGGGGCTGTTCGAGGCCGCGAACCGTCAGACGCTCGAGGCCCTCGTCGGTGCGGCTCGCGAGGAGCCCATGGCCGGGGGTGCGGTGGTGATCCGCGAGGGCGACGAGCCGGACGACCTCTACGTGGTGGTCAGCGGTCGGCTCGAGGTGACCTCGGTCGGCGAGGGCGGGGGACGGGCCGAGCGCCTGGGCGAGCTGGCGGCGGGCGACTACTTCGGCGAGATCGGTCTGTTGGAGCGGATCCCGCGCACGGCGACGGTGACCGCCGTCGAGGACTCGACGCTCCTCCGGATCTCCGGGGAGGACTTCCTGCGAGCCGCGAACGAGGGTCCCGGGGTCTCCGGGGTGGTGCGCGCCGCCCTGACGGGCCGGCTCGCGCGCACGCATCCGTCGCGGTTGATGAGCGCCACGTGACGGTGGGCGCGTATCGGAGAGACGGGGCGCGGTCCCCGGTCGACCCCCGCCTTCCCGTCGGGCGGCGATCGTCCTACGATCCGCTCCCATGACCCACGACGAGGATGTCCTAGAGCGCCTGGCGCGCGTCGCCGCGGACCTCGGGCCGGCGCTGGTTCCTCCCGGGCACGACGAGTTGCTCGAGTCGATCGCCGAGACGGCACGATCCCTCTTCGGCGCCGCCGCCTGTTCGATCGCCCTGCTGGAGGAGGACGGGGAGGAGGAGCGGTTGGTCTTCCGGGTGGCGGTCGGCCGCGGGGCCGACACCGTGCTCGACCTCACGATCCCAGCGTCGCAAGGCATCGCGGGGTTCGTCGTGCGCTCCGGCCAGCCCCTGATGATCGATGACGTCAGCGCCGACGCCCGCTTCGCGGGCTCGTTCGCTGGGCAGACCGGCTACGTCCCGACTGCGATCGCCGCCCTTCCGCTCGAGACCGGCCGGGGGATCCTCGGGGTGCTCGAGGTCCTCGACGCCGACCCCGGATCGTCCGGCGGCGCCCGCGGGATGGAGCTGCTCGGGCACTTCGCGGGCCTGGCCGCGCTGGTGATCGAGAGCGGGCAGATCTTCCAGGACCTGGGGCGTGTGCTCTTCCGGGCGGCCGCGAAGACGCGGGCCGCAGCGGACGGCGACCTGGTGGAGATCCTCGAGGAGGTCGCGGCGAAGGCACGGGGCGACCGGCGGGAGCTGGCCGAGCTCGCTTCGATGTTCGTCGAGCTCCGTCGCTTGGGGCCCGACGAGCGCAGTGCGGCGATCTCCCTGCTCGCGACCCTCTTGCGCTACGCGTCGGCGGCCAGGGGCGCCTGAGCGATGAAGCCGGCCTGGGCCTGGCAGTTCGAGCCGGAGGTCCTGGGTCGCCCCCCCGAGCTCGACCTGCGAGGGGTGATCACGCGGGACTGGGCGTGGGGCGGTTCCACGGGCGCCGGCGTGAAGGTCGCCATCGTCGACAGCGGGATCGAAGCGGGGCATCCGATGGTCGGCGACGTCCGGGGGGCGGTGGCGCTGGAGTGGGACGCGAGCGCCCCCGGCTCGATCCGCTACCAGGAGGGCTCACACGGGGACCTCTACGGTCACGGCACCGCATGCGCCGCGATCATCCGCGGCATCGCCCCGGACTGCGAGCTCTACAGCGTCCGGGTCCTGGGCGAGAAGCTGACCGGCAAGGGGCAGGTGTTCGCCGCGGGATTGCGTTGGGCCGTCGAGCGCGGCATGCAGGTGTTGAACCTGTCGCTCTCCACGGGTGCGCGTGCTCACTTCGGACGCTTCCACGAGGCGGTGGACGAGGCGTACTTCGGCCGCGCCATGCTGGTCTCGGCGATCAACAACGTAGCCGGACCGAGCTTCCCTTCGGAGTTCGCCGGGGTCTTCTCGGTGGCCGCGACCGACGCGACCGACCCGTTCGCGTTCGCCTACAACCCGAACGGGCCGGTGGAGTGGGGTGCGCCGGGGATCGATCTGGAGGTCGCCTGGTCCGGTGGAGGAACGATCCGCGCGACCGGCAACAGCTTCGCCGCGCCGCACATCGCCGGGATCATCGCGCTGATCCTCGCGAAGCATCCCGGCCTCGCGCCCTTCCAGGTGAAGACCATCCTCGCGGCCCTGGCCAAGAACGCTGAGGCCTGATCAGGACAGGGCCGCGCGTCGTTTCAGGGCATCCAGCTCGACGATCCGCACGTCGCGCCCGTGGACCACGAGGAAGCCCCGTTCCTCCAGGTGGTGCAGGATCGCGTTGACGCTCTGGCGGGAGCCCCCGACCATCCGGGCCAGGTCGGACTGCGTGACGCCGACGTCCAGCACGATCGCGCCGTCGCTCTCCGTGCCCTGCCGCTCCGCCATCTGGACGACGAGCTTCGCGACCCGGCCCTCGAGGTCCAGGAACACCAGGTCGGCCGCCTGCCCGGTGAGGCGACGCAGCAGGGCGCCGGCTTTGCGGAGCACGGCGTCCCCGATCGCCGGGATGTCGCGCATCAGCTCGATCAGTGTGGATCTCGCGAACGCGATCGCCACGACGGGCTCGAGCGCTTCGGCGGAGGCGGAGCGTTCGCCCAGGTCGAGCAGCGCCACCTCTCCCAGGGCGTCGGGCGGGCGAAGCGTGGCGAGGACCATCTCGTCCCCCTGTGTGGAGGTCACGAAGACCTTCACGGAGCCTTCGGCGAGGACGTATAGGGAGTCCCCGGGGTCCCCTTGATAGAAGATCAGGGCGCCCTTGCGGAACGTCCGGACGCTCGCCTGCGCGGCGACCACCTCAAGTGCCTGGTCGTCGAGGTCCGCGAACAGGGGCGCCAGCTTCAAGACCTGCGCGACCTGGGCCCCCTCCATCCCGCGGGTATCCTATGCCGCCCGTATCGGCGGGGTGCGATCCGCTCGCCCGGAATCGGGATCACGATCCCGACCCTGCTACGGGATGAGAGGTGAGCTCACCTCGATAGGTCCGGTCGGTTGCGGTTTGTCTTCTCTATGGCTGCTTCGTGACGCCAGCGTTCGACCGCGGCGTGATCGCCAGAGAGCAGCACCTCGGGCACGGCGAGCCCACGGAACTGCCTGGGACGCGTGTAGTGGGGATGATCGAGCAGGCTCTCCTCGCTGAAGGAGTCTCGCTCGTGCGATTCATCACGACCGATCACGCCCGGCACCAGTCGCGTGACCGCTTCGACCAGAACGAGAGCCGGTAGCTCTCCGCCGGACAGGACGTAGTCGCCGATCGAGACCTCCTCGGCGCCCAGCAGGTCGATGACCCGCTCGTCAACCCCCTCGTATCGACCACAGATCAACACGAGACGTGGCTCGCCCGACAGCTCGCGGACGAGCGGTTGATCCAGGCGTCGTCCGGCGGGCGAGAGGAGGATCGTCCGACCCCTCTCTGTGCCCAGCGCCTCGACGGCATCGACGATGGGATCGGGCTTCATCACCATCCCAGGCCCGCCGCCGAAGGGCTCATCGTCCACCTGCCGATGGCGGTCGAGCGCGTGATCGCGGATGTCGTGGACCCGGACGTCGACGACACCGGCGGCGATCGCCTTCCCCAACAGGCTCTCGCGGAGCGGGCTCTCGAAGATGCCCGAGAAGATCGTGAACACGTCGATCCGCATCGACCGAGGCTAGCGTGCTTCGAGGCAGACACGCACGGGGAAGGGGCCCCTGCCCGCGGGGGGCCCCTCCCTCGGGTTGGTCCCGACCTCAGGCCGTCTTCAGACGACTCGAAGCCGGGAGGTCCGATGGAGTCGCGTGGATCCGCACACCCGCGACGACTGCCAGGAGGCCGCTGCCGACCTTGCGGACCGCGGCCCGTGTTCCGCCTGCGCGCCGCAGCTTCGCCGAACGCGCCACACGGTCCATCTCGGCGGCCCGGACCCGGTCTTGGATCTGGTACTTCGCGATGTCGCCGCTCAGCATCTCAGGCACCTCCGCTCGTCGATGGATCACACGGTAGCCGTGACGGACCTTCGCTCCGATGTCGCCCGATACGGAGCATGGGTGACGTTCGTCACGAGGCTGCCAAGCGAAGCGTCGTCAGGCG